>NZ_NXEI01000001.1:0-3880714 GCF_002441635.1 Dietzia sp. WMMA184
CCGCCTCCTCCGCCAACGACACCGAGAAGACCCAACACGATGCGAGCGCCCCTTTCGATAGGGGTGATGTTGATACTCCATCTCGCCTGCATCGTTTCCTCCTGGGTGCTCGATCCAGCCCCGAGTGCACGGGACCATTGATCGGTACACCCCCAATCTGCCAAGTGTTTGTGAAGGACGAACTGTCCTTCACGTGAAGGTTCGGCGAAGCCGGTACGGCGTGTGCCACAAGTGTGGGGAGATGCGCGCCTCAACGCGCTCAGCGGACGCGCGTCGTGCGGCCTGAATCGCGCTGGGTTGGTTGGAGTCTCTGGTGTGCTCTGTGTTCTCACTGGTGTTGGTGGTGTCGCACGGCGAGCCACTGGGCGAGGACGATGGCTAGGGCCACTAGCGCGGTGATGACGAGGGTGAACGGGTCCGATTGGCTCTTGGTGAGCAGGAAGGGCACCAGTACCGCGAGGTCAAGGATGATCGCGAGCAACGGGATCCAGGAGTTGGCGGCGACGTCGTTTTTGAGACGGCGGATGATCCCGAAGTGGATGGCAATGTCCATGGCCAAATACAAGATAGCGCCAAGGGAGGCGATCTGGGAGAGGTCGAAGAAGGCGGCCATCACGATCGCCAGCCCGGCGGTGATGTAGAGCGACTGATGTCCTGGCCGGCCGGGCAGGCCCGGGGCTTGGCCCATTTCTCGGAGCATGTCGTAGAGCTTCGAGACTGAGAATAGGCTCGCGATCAGTCCAGACAGTGTGGCGACCACCGCGATAAGCACGGTTATTCTCATGCCCCAGTCGCCGAACATCGGCTGGGCTGCTTCGGCCAGTGCGTAGTCGCGGGCCTCGATGATCTCTGGCACGGTCAGGCTCGCAGTGACTGCGACGGTGATCAATAGATAGAGCGCCGTGCACAGGGCGATGGAAATAATGATTGAGCGGCCGATATTGCGCTTGGGGTTCTTCAGATCCCCGCCGTGGTTGGTGATCGTGGTGAACCCCTTGTACGCCAGGATGCATAGGGTGACACCGGCGAGAAAGCCCACCCATCCCTGGTCTGGTGGCGTGCGTCCAGCGGCGGTAATGAGCCGGGGCAGGGAGGAGAGTCCCGCGGCGAGGATTCCCGCGATCGCCAGCACCGCGATGCCGACGATCTTGAGCGCTGCGGTGACCGTGGCAGAGCGCTCCACTAGTTGGTTGCCCACCAGGTTCACCAGTGCGGCGCCGGCGATGGCGAGGACGGCCAGCACCGGGACCCACACGTCGGAGTCCTGCATCCCGAACGGTCGCAGCATGTAGGTACCGAAGGTTCGGCCGAGAAGGGACTCGGCGAGGATCATCGACACGTACATGAACAGCGAAACCGAGCCAGCCACGACCCCGGGTCCATACGCGGCTTTGAGTTGCATCGCGATTCCGCCCGAGGAAGGGTTGGTGGCTGAGTAGCGGATGTAGGAGTAGGAGCTGAAGGCCACCACCACTGCCCCGGCAAGGAAGGCCCACGGCATCCACCCCCCGGCCAGCTCGGCGACCTGCCCTACCAGGGCGAAAATGCCCGCCCCGATCATCACCCCCGTCCCGAGCGCAACGGATCCAGTGAGGGTCAGTGAGTTCGAGGACTGGGCGCTGCGATCCATGCGGTACCGTACTTTCTTCTCGTCGGGCGGGGTTGGCGGTGTGCTTGCGGTCGGGTGCGCCGAGTTCAGCGGGCCAGGATCGTGCCCATCATGCCGAGGTCCTCGTGGTCGAGGATGTGACAGTGGTAGACGGTGCGGCCGACGATGTCGTCGAAGGCCACGCGGATGGTGACGCGGCCGAAGGCCGGAATGTTGACCACGTCCTGCCAGGTGGGTGACTCGCCGTCGTCGAGGACTTGCATGGGCCACACGTGCAGGTGCATTGGGTGGTCCATGGGGCTGGTGTTGGTCAGGGTCCATTCCTCCACAGTTCTGGCGCGGACCGTGATGTCGTTTCGGTCGGCGTCGAACTGTCGGCCGTTGATGGTGAACGACATCATCGATTCGGCTCCGCGCATCCCACGGCCCATGCCCATGCCCATGGCGAATTCCAGGGTTCGACGGGCAGTTACCGGTGCGGTGCGCAGGTCCCGCAGGGCCGGTCCTGCGGGCACGGGATCGGGTTCGTCCGCCGGGGGCCCAGTCACGTCCAGCGTGAGCAGACCGATCGGCTCGTCGTCCGCCGGGAACGCACCGGCCATGGGTCCGCCCATCATGCCAGGCATGGCGCCGCGGTCCACCGGGATGCTGAGCAGAGTGGAGGTGCCCTGGCGAGCGTCCACCAGGAGTTCGACTCTGTTTCCGGGAGCCAGCGTCACCTCGGTGAGGTCGACAGGTTCGGGTAGGCGGCCGGTGTCACGGCCGAGCAGGCGCAGAGACTGACCATCCAGGGTCAGGCGCAGGTAGCGGGACGGGCAGGCGTTGACGATCCGCCACTGCTCTCGCTCTCCCGGCGAAGCGGTGGCCCGGGGCCGAACCTGGCCGTTGACCATCACTATCTCGCCTTGACGGCCCATCATCTTCTCGGGCGGGGACGCGGCAGCCGGGTTGCCAGTGCCGTCGAGGGTGATGTCGGAGACGACCAAGGTGCGCTCACGGGACACCGGGACCGGCTCGGGGTCCTCAACAACGATCGCTCCGTAGAGTCCGGCCGCCAGTTGGTCAGCGACATGGCCGTGGTGGTGGGGGTGGTACCAGAAAGTCCCGGGCGGGTGGTCGTTTGGCAGGACGATTTCGTAGTCGAAGGACTCGCCGGGGGAGATGCTGACGAAGGGGTTGTCGCCATTGCCCTCGGGGGAGACGTGCAACCCGTGTACGTGCAGGTTGGTCGGGGTGTCGAGTTCGTTGGCAATCGCCACTCGGATCGTGTCTCCGCCCCGAACGCGCAGGGTGGGGCCTGGGAGTGTGCCGTTGAACGCCTGCACGTTTGCGTTTCGCCCGCCGATCTTGACCCGGGCGGGGGCGGCGACCAACTCCAGATCGAGCACACCGTCCCGACTGGCCACCACGTCCGGCTCGAGAAGGTCGTCACCACCGTCGGAGAAGCCACCACTGTTCGTGGTGTTGCCCTCACTGACGGTCCACCACAGGCCGGCCCCGCCCACGGCGGCGGTGCCGGCCCCTGCCAAACCCAGTGCGAGGAGCTGCCGTCGGGTCAGCTCGCTCACTGCCGTCCCTCGCCCAGAGTGTGTAGTCGCTCCCGGTACTCCTCGGTGGTTAGCTCTCCACGGGCGTAGCGTTCGTCCAGGATCTCTCGCGGCTGGCGCGGGCGTTCCCCGGTTTTGACATGCTCATGCCCTCCGGTCTGGCCCCGGCCGCCGGTGAACGCTTTCGCCAGGACGACGGTGACCACCACCGTGCCCAGAATGACCAAGAGCCAGAAGATCCACATCCAGCCCATTCCCGAACCCATCCCGTTGTTCCACATCATCGCGATCGTCCTTCGCTACTTCTCAGTCCCGAGCGTGTGGCCCGCCGGTGTCTGGGGGGTGGTGGCGCCGGGTGCGGGGCGTGGCGGTCGGTCTGGAGACCGTGGATCGGCATCGGCACCGAGGGTCTGGGTGTGGAGCAGCACGTGCAGGATTCAGCGATCGCTTCCAACGGAAGGTTACTGCGAGGCTGGATAGACATCTTCTCCTCTTCATATTCGTTGCTGGTGCTCACTGGAACACCTCCAATTATACCCCTATGGGGTATGTGGGGTAGGTGGTTGAACCCGGCTCACCCATCGATTGGTCCCTGGGTGTCTCACGCCTGGGGAGCGGTCCCTGTCAGGGCGACAATGAGGCAGAGCACGCTGGCCCAGAACACGCCCAGGCCAATGGCCACCACGGTTACACTCGCCCACTCCATACCGCGCCCCTGTCTTCCGGTCGAGTTCCACATTGGCCGGTACGCCCGCGTATTTGTGTGGAGATCAGGTGGAGGTCTGATCAAGAATTTCCGCTGGCGAGCTGACACTCAGGACAGGCTGGAACGATCGAGACCATGGTGGAGAACCCTCGTGCCCTCGAAGATGGGGGAAATTTGGGGAAGGGTGAGTTCGCAGAAACTACAGCTCGGCATCGTTTAGTGGCCCTTCATAGTGAAGGGCCCGTTTAGTGGAAGGTCTGCGTATTTAGCCGCACCCCGCCCAGGCCGCGGGCGGCCAGGTCGGCGAAGAAGGTGTTCCATGAGGCCGTGGTCTCACTGGTGGCGACTTGTATGCCCAGCACCTCGCGGTGGCCGTCGCCGTTGACGCCGAGGGCGCAGGGCTCACGCCCAGTCTTCGATCGATTTGCTCGCGGGGCCGAATCCCGCGGGGTCGTAGCGCGAGCCAAAGTGCGCCCAGGACCACGGTCAGTGTCGAGCCGGCAGTGTGGCTCTCGGTTAACCAACCGGCAAATGCTGCAGCGGTCCCCCGACGGACATCACAACCAGAACCGCCATGAGGCGTGGAGACCAGGAAATGATGGGCGCTGTAGGGCACCGGCAGAGGGTGCTTTCAGGGGCCAGTCCGAAAACCGCGGTTCTCCGAGCCCGATCGACCAGCCTCGGGCAACGTGTCCTGGGGCGCCCACCTCGCTCCCTCGGTGCCAAGGTCAAGATCTCGTGAAGAAACCTGACGACTCGAATCATGTACCCACCGGGGGTATATGATTCTGGTGTGGGATCGCCCCACGGCGTTCGGCGAAAGGATTAAGACGATGACGGCCACCACATACCAAGTTCAGGGGATGACCTGCGGGCATTGCGTTTCGTCCGTGAAAGCCGCTGTTGGTGCATTGCCCGGCGTGATCGGCGTCGAAGTCAACTTGCAGGCAGGAAGTATGACAACGACCGGAACCGCGACTACCCAGGCCGTATCCCAAGCCGTGGCCGACGCCGGATACGCGATAGTCTCCGCAGATCAGACGGTCGGTGTCTCCTTGCCTATGGCGAGTGGAACGGGTGGCTGCTGCTGCAGCTGACGCTTGTCTTGCGCCTGGCGGAGGTCTTGCGTGGGGACCGGGTCGCCATCAGTTGCCGCCCCGGTTGCGGGCGGTGATGAGGGCGGGTGAGTCCACTGAGTCCTCCTGGATGGTCCTGGCGGGGTCGGGCTCACTCTAGGGGCCGGGTACGTCACCGTCGGCGCCCGCTGGCGGGCAACCCGCCGAGCTGCCGAGACGCCGGGCCGCCGAGCCGCCGGGGGCGAGCGTGGGGAGCCGGCGTGCGGCGCGTTCGGGACGAAGTCCATGACGATGGCGACGACGACACGGGCCCGCGGCGGCCAGAGTTCTGGTTGCGGGCTGGTTCGTATTCACGCAGGCCGTGCCGGACCCGCAGGATTGGCATAGTTTCTCGACAGGGGTGATGAGTATGCAGAGCCGGGATGGTGAGGACGCAGTCAGGCTCGCGACACTTCGTGCAGCAGTCGAGCTGGGCTGGGCTGACGTGGCGGCGGGCCGCTACGTGGATGTCGGCGACTCGGACCTGGACGACGCCACCGCGTACATCCGCGCACGAGCAGTGGCCGACGGTCGGTCACCTGGGTGACGGCGACATTCCGCCTCACGGTGAGCGCGGGTGAAAAGTCTGTCTGGTCTGCCGTTTCGACCCGGACATGCTCGTGGTGGGCGGGGTTCTCCACGACGCGATGGACGTGGGCCAGCACGTCGATCCTGCTCACGTGTGGAGCTGAGCGAGGGCGGCTGGGGAGAGGTATGCGCCCGGAATGGACCAGACCGGGTGCGTACCCGGGCCGGCGGCGTACATAGGGGACGCGCAACCCCGGAGGGGGCGAAGGCCGGCCAGGCGGGGGCGGGGTGAGCGTCCCCGGCCCAGCCTCGTCCCGCCCTCTGGACCGACGTGGAACAATGGCCAGCGGACTGCGCCCGCCTAGCGGCGCCGGCCACGCACACGAACCCACGAACTTCCCCCAAGGAGCACAGATGGCGCTTATCGAGCAGGTCGGAGCCCGGGAGATCCTCGATTCGCGAGGCAACCCCACCGTCGAGGTGGAGGTGCTTCTGGACGACGGCTCGTTCGGCCGCGCCGCCGTGCCGTCCGGTGCGTCCACCGGCGCCCACGAGGCCGTGGAGCTTCGCGATGAGGACGATCGCTACCTGGGCAAGGGCGTCACCAAGGCCGTGGAGGCCGTGCTGGACGTCCTCGCCCCCGCCGTCATCGGCATCCCCGCCGAGGACCAGCGCGTCGTGGACGAGGCCCTCCTCGACGCCGACGGCACCCCCAACAAGTCCACCGTCGGCGCCAACGCCGTCCTCGGCGTCTCGCTGGCCGTGGCCCGCGCCGCCGCCGAGTCCTCGGGCCTCGAGCTCTACCGCTTCATCGGTGGCGCCAACGCCCACGTGCTGCCCGTGCCGATGATGAACATCCTCAACGGTGGCGCCCACGCCGACTCGGGCGTCGACGTTCAGGAGTTCATGATCGCCCCCATCGGCGCGCCCACGTTCCGTGAGGCCCTGCGCATGGGCACCGAGGTGTACCACCACCTCAAGACCGTCATCAAGGATCGAGGCCTGTCGACCGGCCTGGGCGACGAGGGCGGGTTCGCCCCCTCCGTCGAGTCCACCACCGCCGCTCTCGACCTCATCGCCGAGGCCATCGAGAAGGCCGGCTACTCGCTCGGCACCGACGTGGCCCTCGCTCTGGACGTCGCCGCCACCGAGTTCTACAAGGACGGCAAGTACCACTTCGAGGGCAAGCAGCTCTCCGCCGCCGAGATGGCCGACGTCTACGCCGAGCTCGTCAACAAGTACGCGCTGGTCTCCATCGAGGACCCGCTCGACGAGGACGACTGGGACGGCTGGAAGACGCTGACCGACATGATCGGCGACAAGGTGCAGCTGGTCGGCGACGACCTCTTCGTCACCAACCCGCAGCGCCTGGCCGAGGGCATCGAGAAGGGCCTGGCCAACGCCCTGCTGGTCAAGGTCAACCAGATCGGCACCCTCACCGAGACGCTGGACGCCGTGGACCTGGCCCACCGCAACCGCTACGCCTCGATGATGTCGCACCGCTCCGGCGAGACCGAGGACACGACCATCGCCGACCTCGCCGTGGCCTGCAACTGTGGCCAGATCAAGACCGGCGCCCCGGCCCGCTCCGAGCGCGTGGCCAAGTACAACCAGCTGCTGCGCATCGAGGAGATGCTCGGCGACGCCGCCCGGTACGCCGGCGCCGAGGCGTTCCCGCGCTTCAACGCCTGACGGCACCAACACCGCCCGTCGGCAGTTCACCGCTGACGGGCACGTAGTCGGAAAGGAAGGCGCATGGCTCGCCCGCCCCGCCCCTCGGACCGCCGGGGAGACGCACGCGATCGTGCGGCGTCCCGGCGGCCCGGGGAGGCGTCGGGCGCCATCCGTCGCCGTGCGAACGGGACGGGCCGGGGGACCGCCGCAGACCGGGGGAGCAGCACCGGCCGCGGCCCGGGTGCTACCGGCCGCGACGGGGTCGACGGGCAGAGCGGGGCCGATCAGCCCGCCGACCCCACCCGCCGGGAGCCGACGCGCCGGCGGACGCCGAGCCGCGAACGGGACCGGCCCGTCCCGGCCTCCGCTCGCTCCGGCCGGGTCGGCACCACCGCGCATCCGGAGGCCCACCGCCTCACCACGCGCACGGACCTGTCCGACACCCTGCTGGGCCCGCGGAACTACACCCCGCGGCGGATCGGACTCCTCGCCGTCGTCGCCATCATCCTGCTGGTCACCGTGTCGTTCCCGCTGCGCAATCACTATCAGTTCCTGCGCGACGAGAAGACCGTGGCGCAGGAGCGGGCCGCGCTGGAGGCGACGATCGCCGAGCTCGAGGCCGAGGAGCAGATGCTGTCGGACCCGGCGTACATCGAGCAGCAGGCCCGCATCCGCTTTGGCGCCGTGAAGCCGGGGGAGACCCCGTACCGCGTGTCGATGGTCGACCCGATCGAGCAGGCCGTGGCCGAGCAGAAGGCGGCCGAGCTGGCGGCGCAGCCGTGGCAGACGCGCGTGTGGAACTCCATCGCCGAGCCCGCGGACCCGATCATGCCGGAGGATTCGGCGGTGCTCGAGGGCACGTCCATCCCCGGTGGCCCCGACACCCCGCCGGTGCCGGTCGTGCCCGGCGTGCCCGGCGCCGACGACCCCGCCGCCCCCATCCCGGGCGGCGTCCAAGATCAATCACAGGAGGACCCCCCAGCGTGAGCGCCGAGCAGAGCGTGTCCAGCGAAGACCTCGACGCGATCCAGGCTCAGCTGGGTCGGCCGCCGCGGGGCGTGCTGGAGGTGTCCTACCGCAGCCCCGACGGCCAGCCCGGGGTGGTCAAGACCGCGCCGCGGCTGGAGGACGGCACCCCGTTCCCCACGCTGTACTACCTCACCGATCCGCGGCTCACCGCCGAGGCGAGTCGGCAGGAGTCCGCGGGGATCATGAGGGGGATGACGACGAGGTTGGCCCAGGAGCCCGAGCTGGCAGCCAACTACGTGCAGGCGCACGAGCGGTTCCTCGCCAAGCGCAACGAGATCGAGGACCTGGGCACGGATTTCAGCGGTGGCGGCATGCCCGAGCGCGTCAAGTGCCTGCACGTGCTCATGGCGTACGCGCTCGCGGAGGGGCCGGGCGTGGTCTGGCTGGGCGACGAGTCCGTGGCGTTGGCCTGCGAGGCCGGGTTGCGCGGCAACGCCCTGCCCGCCGACTGGCCCACGCCCGAGGAGCTGGGCGTGCCCGACTACCTCGCGATGGACGAGCAGTGACCACCACCGGATCGAGTAGCACCGGCCCGGCCCGGCCCGGCGCCGTGCGCGTCGGCGCGGTCGACTGCGGCACCAACTCCATCCGCCTGCTGGTCGCCGAGGGCGTCCCCGGCGAGGCCGGACTCACCGACGTCACGCGCGAGATGCGGATCATCCGGCTCGGCGAGGGCGTCGACGCCACCGGGCGACTCTCGGATGGTGCGCTCTCCCGCTGCCGCACCGCGCTGATGGACTACACCGCCACGATGGCGGAGCTCGGTGTGCAGTCGGTGCGGATGGTCGCCACTTCCGCCACCCGCGATGCCCGCAATAAGGATGAGTTCTTCGGTATGACCGCCGAGGTGCTCGGCAAGCACTTCCCGGGCGCGCAGGCCGAGGTCATCTCCGGACAGACCGAGGCCGAGCTGACCTTCGCCGGCGGGGTGTCGGACCTGTCGCCGGCGGACGGGCCGTTTGTAGTGACCGACCTCGGCGGCGGCTCCACGGAGATCGTCGTGGGCGAGCTCGTCCGCGGCGACGTGCAGTTGCTCGGGGCCCGCAGCCTCGATGTGGGCTGTGTGCGGATCACCGAGCGAGTGCTGCATTCGGATCCGCCCACCACGGCCGAGATCGCTGAGGCACGGGCCGTGATCGCCGATGCGCTGGCAGAGGCCGGCGACGTGCCGGTGGGCCGCGCCGCGCGCTGGGTGGGCGTGGCCGGCACCTTCACCACGCTCTCGGCGTTGGCGCAGGGGCTGGGGGAGTACGACCCGCAGAAGATCCACGGCAGCGTCATCCCGCTGGATCGCATGCGCGAGGTGTGCGACCGCCTGGTGGCCTCGTCGGTGACCGAGCGACGCAGCCTGGGGCCGATGCATCCGGGCCGTGCGGATGTGATCGGCGGGGGCTCGATCGTGGTCCAGGCGGTGTGTGATGTGATGGCAGAGCGCGCGGGGTTGTCCGAGCTCACGGTGAGTGAGAAGGACATCCTGGACGGCATCGCGATGTCGGTGCTGACCTGCCTGGCCGGCTAGACCGGCCAGGCATCCTGCGCCCCAACCGGTTCCGCGCCGGCGGGTCGGAAAGCCCCCATAGCCCAATTGGCAGAGGCAGACGGCTTAAAACCGTTTCAGTGTCGGTTCGAGTCCGACTGGGGGCACTCTGAACAGCGGCTATAGCGCAGCTTCGGGCTGAGACTATCCATCAAATCATTCAAAAAAGATGTCGCGCGCAGTTCGGTCTCTTCCCACGGTTTGCGCTTGGTCGTCGATCTCGCGGTGGTTCAGCCGTGCACCTGAGGGTAACGCGCCACCAGCTCATCGCTGCTGCGCCTCTATCACAGGTGACCCGATGCTGGGATGACCCGCCCTTCCTCCGAGCTGTACAGCTTGCCATTTGTCGAACAGTGCAGAGCAAGGGGCGGAGCAGCCAACCGATGACGCCGGCCAGGACGCCTCATCCGTACCGTCCATATGGTCAGAGATAAGGGACCTGAAAGACTGAGGCGGTATGTATGTCCGATAACCGATAAACGAACCGAAGTAGAGGGCCGCGAGTGAGCGCGCAGGTAGCCAAAATCAGCCAGTCCGCGGTGTGGGACACCGCGGACAAGTTCCTCCGCAACGTCGTCGATCCCGAGGACTACGGCGAGTACATCCTGCCGTTCCTCATCCTCCGCCGCCTGGAGTGCCTCCTCGACGACACCAAGGACGAAGTCGTCGAGCTGGCCGAGTCGGGCAAGTACAACGGCGAGATGCTGAACATGGCCGTGCACGCCAAGTTCGGTCTCGGCTACTACAACACCTCGCGCTTCACCATGGAGACCATCGGCAAGACCGATGACCATGTCCAGGAGTCGCTGCTGGAGTACCTCGACGGGTTCTCCGAGCACATCGCCGACATCTGGGAGTCGTTCAAGTTCCGGGAGAAGATCGCCACCCTGAGCAAGAACAACAGGCTGTGGCAGGTCATCCGTCACTTCGCCGCGCTGGAACTGCACCCCGACCGCATACCCGATGTGAGCATGGGCGATCTGTTCGAGGACATCATGTACCGGGCCTTCACGACCAAAGGCAAAGCCGCGGGTGCGTTCTACACCCCACGCGATGCGATCCGCCTAATGGTGGATGTGTTGTTCGCCTCCGACGATGAGGGCCTAACCGGTAAGGCACCGGCACGGTCTGTCTACGACCCCACCGCGGGCACCGGCGGCATGCTTCTGGTCGCAGAGCGTGCTCTCAAGGAGATGAACCCCAACATCGACGTGTCGATGTACGGGCAGGAAATGATGGACCTGGCCTACGCCATCGGCAAGGCCGACCTATTGATCCAGGGCGGACGACCGGAGTCGATCAAGCAGGGCGACACCCTGCGCGAGGACCGCTACGAGGGCGACACCTTCGACTACGTCCTGTCCAACCCGCCGTTCGGTAGCGACTGGTCTGTCTCCAAGGTCGAGGTCATGCGCCAAGCAGCGGTGCCCGGTTCGCGGTTCTCTCACGGTCTCCCGGCCACTTCCGATGGCCAGATGCTGTTCCTGAGCCACGTGGCCTCGAAGATGGCACCCAGAGGCGCGAACGGGGCCGGTGGACGCGCCGCTGTGGTCTCCAATGGCTCTCCCCTGTTCACCGGCAAGGCTGAGTCCGGGCCGGACCGAATCCGCGCTTGGTTGCTGACGAGCGATCTCGTGGACGCGATCATCGCTCTGCCGGAGAAGATGTTCTACGGCACCGGCATCTCCACCTACGTGTGGATCCTCGACAACAACAAGGAAGAGCACCGCAAGGGCAAGATCCAGCTCATCAACGCCGCACCGTTCTGGTCCCCGATGCGCAAGGGGATGGGCGACAAGACCCGCGAGATGAGTGAGAGCAACCGCGCGGCTGTTCTGGATCTCTACACCGCCTTCGAGGACGGCGAGCACTGCAAGATCGTCACCGCCGACGACCTCGGGTACCGCGACGTGCCTGTGGTCAAACAGCACCACTACTGCACCAAGGTGACCGCCGAGGCCATCGAGCAGGTGCTATCCCACCCCGCCGCGACGGACGATCACCGCGGCATCATTGAGAAGCTGGACGGGGTGGTGTGGAACAGCCTGCCGACACTGCTCAAGACCCGCTCCAAATCCGCCGGGGTCAAGATGCCCACCGGACTGATCGACGCGATCATGAACGCCGTCGCCCACGACGATCCCGACGCCCCGCCCGCCGTGTCTCGCACCGGAAAGCCAGTGCTCGTGGACGGTTTCTCCATGACCGAGCGCATCCCCCTGTCCGAGGACGTGGACGAGCACATGCGCCGCGAGGTGCTGCCCTTCGCTCCCGACGTGACGTGGGACGAGGCCGCGTCCAAGGTCGGCTACGAGATCCCCTTCACGCGCCTGTTCTACAAGCCGGTGCCGGTCCGTCCCCTGGAGGACATAGATGCCGACATCGCGCGCGTCATGGCGAGCCTGGAGGCCAAGTTCGCGGCGGTGCGGGAATGAGCGCCTATTCCGCTGCGAGCCGCACTCGATGGCTCGGGGCTGTTCCATGGAATGTGGCTCCGGCGTGGGCAGTGTTCCATGAACGTTCTGAGAAGAGTGGCCCAACAGACGACCGACTAACCCCCTCGCAGCACTACGGGGTCCTAACGCAGCGCGAATATATGGAGCTAACTGGCAACCGCGTTGTCATCAACAAATCCGATCGCGACGTGGCGAAGCGCGTCCTCCCAAACGACTTCATCATTCATCTTCGGAGCTTTCAAGGCGGGATCGAGCACAGCCGCGTGTCTGGCAAAGTAACTAACGCCTACACGGTTCTGAGGCCTGTAGTCGGTGCAGACCCCGAGTATTACAGATACTTCCTTAAGTCCGATCCGTTTATCAGCGGCTTGTCGTCAATGACCGATCAGCTCAGGGACGGGCAGTCCATCAGCTTCGGCAAATTCAGCACTATGCGGCTCCCCCTCCCGCCCCTCCCCGCCCAACGCGCCATCGCCAACTACCTGGACCGCGAGACGGCGGAGATCGACGCGATGGCAGCGAAGCTTGATGAACTGGTGGGCAAGCTGGAGGAGCGAGAACTTGATTTAATCCTGAGCGAGACCCAAGTTTACTCAGACATTAACCATACGCGGTTAGAACTCGCAGCAGAGGTCTCACTCGGAAAGACGTTCCAAGGAAAGCAGAAGAGCGAGTCTGAGTCTCTTACGAACTATGTGCGCGCTGCCAGTATCCAACACAAGGGGGTGCTGGTGCTTGATGATCAGATGATGTGGATGTCACTTGAGGAGTTGAATAACCTCTCGCTAAGGGCGGGGGATGTGCTTGTTGTAGAGGGCGGTGCGGGCTACGGCCGAAGCACTTGCCTCACGGCAGATCTACCCTCCTGGGGGTTTCAGAATCACGTTATTCGTGTGCGTCCCCGACCCGGCTGGTTCGGTCCATTCATCGATTACACCATTCGCGCGCATAAGGCTGCCGGTCTCATCGAACTATTAGCAGTGGGGGCGACCATCCCCGGATTGTCTTCAGAGAAAGTCCGATCTCTCCCCATCGCGGCGATTCCAATGGAAGACCAAATCACTATTGCGCAGCGATTGGCGGAGCGGCTGAGCCTACTAGACTCGATGATCGCGGGCGCCCAGGAATTGAAAACACTGCTGACCGAGCGCCGGTCTGCTCTCATTGCCGAGGTAGTCACCGGCCGTAAGGAGGTTCCCGTTTCATGAGCACTGCTGTGTTGATGGAGCGCGAGTTCGAGGACAACATCTGCCAGTCCCTGGCCGAGCGCGGCTGGCTCTACGACCCCGCCGATACCGGCTGGGACCCGGAGCTGGCCCTGCACGGTCCGGACGCGCTCGCATGGCTGGAGTACCGGCACCCCAAGGAGTTCGCCAAAGCAGTACCGGACAATGGGTCGGACGTGGAGCGCAACTTGGCCCAGACCCTATTGCTCAAGCATCTGTCCGAGCGTGTGCTGGGCGGCAAGGTCAAGTACGACACCGCGCACGGCAAGATCCGCGGCGGGCTCCTCGGGGCGCTTCGGGAGGGGTTCAAGCACACCCGGGCCGGGCACATGACCTCCACCTTCGGGGCGATGGCTGCGTACCCGCCCGCGAACCCGATCCTCACCACAGCGGTGGAGGCGGCGAAGACCAATCGGCTACGGGTGATCCGGCAGGTCCGTTTCGACGCCGAGACCAACGAGACCATCGACCTGGTGCTGTGCGTGAACGGTGTGCCGGTGGTGACGATGGAACTCAAGACCGACAACACCCAGGCCGTCGACGAGGCCAAGAAGCAGTACCGCCGCGACCGAAAGCCGGGACGAGGAAAGTCCAGGGCACTACTGGCTCCGGGCCGCTGCCTGGTGCATTTCGCGGTGTCGAACTCGGAGGTCTACATGACCACCGAACTCAAAGGCGACCGCACCTTCTTCCTCCCGTTCAACCAGGGCACCGAGGACGGCCAGCCTGGCAACCCGCCGTCGGAGACCGGCTCGGCCACGGACTACCTGTGGCGGCAAGTCTTCGACCGCGACCTGTTCCTGCGTCTGCTCAACGACTACGCCCTGTGGGAGCCGTCCAAGCGGGACAAGAAGGGCAAGGCAATCGGCAGCGGCGGTCGGCTGATCTTCCCGCGCTTTCACCAGCTCCGCGCCACCGAGTCCGTGGTCTCCGACATCCTCACTCACGGCGTGGGTGGCCGGTATCTGATCTGGCACTCTGCCGGTTCGGGCAAGACCAAGACGATGGCATGGATGTCGCACAACCTCATCCGCAGGCACGACGCCGCGGGCACCAAGCTGTTCGACTCGGTGATCATGATCTCCGACCGCACAGTGCTCGACCAGAACATCCGCGACGACATCGCGCTGCTCCAAGCATCCGAGGGTCTGATCGTCCCCGTCGGGGAGGCCGGCGGCGCGAAGTCGCCGCAGCTCCTCCAAGCGCTCCGCGATGGCGGGCACATCATCTCCTGCACCCTCCAGACCTTCCCCGAAGTGCTCAAGATCATCGGGGACCGCAGCGACCTGGAAGGCCGCAAGTGGTGCGTGATCGCTGATGAAGCGCACTCGTCCCAGACCGGATCCGCTGCCCTGGCGCTGCGACGCCTGCTGACCGATGCGGTGGCCGAGTCCGAGGACGGTGAGCCACTGACCGGGGACGACCTGCTCACCGCGAAAGAGTCCGCCGTGTCCCAGGCGCTGAACCTGACGTACGTCGCGCTCACGGCCACCCCGAAGGCCAAGACGCTGCGCCTGTTCGGCTCCAAGCGCGGGGACGGCGACGATGTCACCTATCTGGCGTTCGACACCTACACAATGGCCCAGGCCATCGGCGAGGGCTTCATCCTCGACGTACTGGGCAACTACACCACCTACGACATGCTCGCGAGCGTCCGCGACGAGCTGGGCCGCGAGGAGCACGTCAACCGCGGCGAGGCGGTCTCCGATCTGGTCCGGTTCGTCCGGCTGCACCGCACCTCGATTGCCCAGAAGGTCGAGGTCGTCGTCGAGCACTTCCGACGCAACGTCATGCACCACCTCGACGGTCACGCCAAGGCTATGGTCGTCACCTCCTCTCGCCAGGCTGCGGTGAAGTGGTCGCTGTCGATGAACGAGTACATCGCGAAGAAGGGGTACGCGGACATGCGGACCCTGGTGGCGTTCTCCGGCTCGGTGGACCTCGACGACCGACCGGACTCCCTCGGTCTGACCGAGGCCGGGATGAATCAACGCGGCGACACCGAGAACGCTTTCAAGACCGAGGACCAGTACCGCGTCCTCATCGTCGCCGATAAATTCCAGACCGGCTTCGACGAGCCCCGTTTGTGCGCGATGTACGTGGACAAGAAGCTCTCAGGGATCACCACAGTCCAGACCTTGTCGCGGCTCAACCGGATCTACCCGGGTAAGCCGACCCCGATGATCCTGGACTTCATCAATACTCCCGAGGACATCCAAGCGGACTTCAAGGTCTATTACTCGGACGCGAAGGTTCACGGCGAGGTCGATCCCAACACCCTCCACGACTTGGCCGACGTACTGGACACGGCGGGCTTCTACAGCTTGGAGAAGATGGTGGAGGTGGCTGACGCCTACGCGGCCGGCGAGAACGGTGAGACGCTGCGCAAACTCATCACGCCCATCGTGCATGCCTGGAACGGTGAGTACCGGCAGGCGAAACTGGCCGGGGACACCGATCGTAAGCAGGAGATCTTGGACTTCCGGACCAACCTGATCAAGTACAAGAACGCCTGGGAGTTCCTCACCCAGATCGTCGACTACGCCGACATCGAGATCGCCAAGCGAGCGGCGTTCGCGATGATCCTGGGGCGCAACCTCAAGATCACCGACCGCCCCGAGGACGAGGACTACGTGGGCGGTGTCGAACTATCAGGCGTCGGTCTCGTGCCCGCCCGGATCGAAGACGATCTGTCCCTGACCGAGGGAAGCGACGCCCCACTGACAACTCCCGAGTTCCTCCCCCAGACCGGCAGCATGCCCGCCCCGGTCAAGGAGACGTTCGAGCGCGTCATCGAAGAGGTCAACGCCCGGTTCGCCGCCGCGGGGGTCGCCGCCAGCGACCGTGAGAAGCAAGGGTTCGTCTCCGCCATGTGGGGCGCACTGTCCGGAGACGACGAGGTCTCCGACATGGCGACGGAAAACACCGGCGACCAGATGGGCAAGTCTGCGAAGTTCCAAGGCAAGGTGCGCTCGGCCCTGTTCGAGCACATGACCTCGACCGAGGAGATGGGCACAGCCGCGCTCGCCAACCCCGACCTATTCGAGACCCTCGTGGCGGGCCTGGCCGAAGTCGCTGAAGCTGCGAAGAAGTTCGGTCTGCTGGACGGCGGCGGCGAGGAGGACCCGGATAGCTAATTCGTACAACGCGGGATGCGCTGGTCTCACACAAAGGCTCAGCCGGGGAAGGGGCGCCGAGGCCCCGACAGCGTAAGAATCGGGCCTGGTGCACGGATAGGTGTCATCTGATCTGGATTGCCCTGAGGGGCGAGCCTGGAAGGATGTTGCTGAGCCCAACCCCTAACCCCCAGGAGTTCCTCGGACGACGTCGTCCGCGTCGCTCAGAATCGCGAAGACTGTGTGACGCTCGAGCAGATCGCCGCCGACTTAGGTATCCACCCGATGACCCTGAACAAGTGGATCCGGAAGACCGACGCGGAGGCACGGGTCAAGCCAGGCACGACCGCTGCGTTGGCGATCGCCGGTGATCTCGGAGTTGGGTTGTCCAGGCTGTACCGTGCCCTCCAACGTCAGAACTAGATTGCGGATTTCATTCGGAATTCCAGACGTTGGAAAGGAGACGAGAACAGTAGAAGTATCGAAACTCGACACGATTACAGTACTCCGCCGTCATTCTTGTCACTTCCCGATCTTATTTGTTCGAGCCGCAGGCCTGTTTGCTCGGCGACGGACATCTTCCAAAGTCGCTTTCGCGTGTTCGCTTATGCTCGGCCAGTCGAATGGGACGGATTGGCCCTCAAACGCCCAACACTTCTCCAAGTATTCAACAAACGACTCTGCCCGATCTAAACGGTCTCCAATGTCGTGCACATCTCGAATCAGACCGCGTGCGTCCACGTCGAGTATCGGCGTATCCACCACGATGGCGTCAAGGTATGGAAAGCTAGTAATAAGTTCTTGGTAGAGGTAGCCGCCGGCGGCAGTAATGCGTACCTGGGTGCCAGCGTCGCCGTGATCGGTCCGTTCGACTAGTCCATGGCGTGTGGCACGTTGTAGGTGGTGGTCGATCTGGTCGAGGGTAAAACCGAGTGATTGTAGTAGGTTCGCGCATTCGCGCAACTCGATAAACCCTGCGGACGCTCGCCCGCCTGCCGCCTGGACAAGTGCCAGCAAAATGGGGAGCAGGAAATGCTCTTTAGTGCTGTTGCTGGACAGGGCAAAGAGGTTCGGAACGGGGGACGTGTTGGGATCGTAGTATCTGTGATCTCCGTAGAGTATAGCCCGAATAAACTCGTGTAACGGGATAATGTACGGACGCCCCGTCTTGTGTGCTTCAAGTATCCTAGAGGTTTGCACATAGCCGCTCCCGACAAAAGTCGAAACAAAATCCAGCGCTCGACGGGTGTTTCCAGAGCTTAGGTTGTCGACCAACTCTACGAGCTTATCGTTGTTCTTGAAAGCGGAAATCAGGACGTCAATATAAATAACTAAACTTGTCGAGTCTAGCGTCAGATTAGATGGGAACCCGGGTAGTCGTCCAAATTTCTGAAGTTCTTTCTTGGCAAACTCAAGGCGCTTTACGATTACTTGGTCGCTTCGGGGTGGCGAGACGGTAAAAACACGAGGCTGGTAGGCCGCGAGGGCGCCTGTTTTCCGAGACTCATGGAATGTGTCAGGCCGCAGTGACATGAATACCGCACATGGCCACGTTTCGGCAAGCGACTGACCTACGATAAATATTTGCTCCTGGAAGGAGGGCTGGTGTTGGTCCACATTGTCAAGCGCGATAACAAAACTCAATGACCTCGATGCTTGGAGGTGGGAAAGCGACCGTCTTGCGTGTTCGTAAGTGTTGCTAAGGTGGCCGGATAGCATCTCGATCTCCCGGCGGCGATACTCGCTGGGGTCCGACTCCTCTAGTTGTCCGTAAATGCCACGCTTGAATGCATTGATCTCCTTGTTGTAAACCGCTCGTACAAACTGGCGATCGCCCGTGTTGATTCCGTATGTTTCCTCTAAAGTTGCATCGATAACCTTGACAATCTGGTCTGCTACATCTTCAATCAATCCGGCATGCTTTAGGAAATCTACATAGAAAATGGTTGTCTTGTCGAGGAGATCCTTTGACTCAATCCGGAATAGGTGCTTGAGAAATATGCTCTTCCCTACGCCGACGTCGCCCAGAAGTATTATGGGTCGTCTTGTTATGGCGCCCGCGATGACGTCCTCAACTAGATCGCTGCTTGGCCCTGTCCTCGAGCGGGCTGATTCAGTATTGACTTGCAAACTGAGGGCGTAGTACCGGGTGCGAAGTATTTCTTTGCTAACCGTCGCATACTGGGAAAGTGCGCCGCTAGAACAGTAGCACTCCAGTAAGAAATTGTCGGTGATGCTCTCTTCCCTAGCAACGTCCTGTATGAATAGGTCTCCGAGGATGCGAAGGTCCGTCTCCATTCCCGTTCCGATACGGTAGCCGGGGTATGAGTGAATCCGACTCGACAAAGGTAGCGGGGGAGGTGTGGCACTTGATTTACCAGATAGTCTGCGACTTAATGTTCCATCCGTCATTCCCTCCGGGGATAGCATGTCCCAGAGGCTGTGAAAATCCCGTGATACATCGGCGAGGCTTGCATAATATAGCGCTTTTCCTGTCGTTGGCTTTCGGCCGTCTGACCTGCTTCCTAGGAATGCAAGAAACTGGTGACCGTTCGAGAGGAGGGCGACGCCTACTCCTGCTTTCTGGCAATACTGGAGTACCTGGTCTATTGCGGCCGAGTTTGCATTGGTGTGTTCTCTAAAGGTTGCTATTGAATGCCATCCGGAATCAATGCCTGCGGGTGCCTCGAAGATGGCACCAGATTTCTTGGCCTCCAAAATGGCGCGACGTTGGGGGGACCCTAGGCTGTAATCTAGGTAGTCTCCGTCCACGTGCTCTTCGCAGATAACCTGATCGTCAGGCCAGGCGAAAACGTCCTTCAGTAGCACATCAATAATACGTCTCCGCGTTGTCGCCTCATTGAGAGAATTGTCTGTCGACCTCGTGATGAGTTCTTCAATGGCCGCGGCGCCTCGTTCGAATGTGCTCACTTGATCTCCAACTGTAGGGGTCTGGCTTAACGCGGACTCTTGTCGTCGTCACTCCGTTATATGCAACCTGATTATCGCTGGTTTGGGTTCAGAAGGAGAGAGTTTGCGTGGCCGCCCTTAAGTATCGGCGCGGAGCAGGGCGTCTCTGTCGATGTGGGCAGTTTCACCCGGGAGCCGGAGTGACTAAGTTGCCAGGGCGGGTCGAGCATGCTTGCGCGAAAATCAGCAGCCCGCACCGGCCAGTGGCCGAAGGCCTCACGTCGACTGCTCTCGGCTGGATCGGGCCACCCGTTAGTTCTCTTGCCGAGTCGTCTCGGGTAGGTGGGGACGGGGTCCGAACCGGTGCGGGTCCATGTCGAATTAGCGGCGGTGGACAGTCCTTATCTCGGGACACTCTCGGCGGGTTCTTGACATACCTTCTGGCTACCGTCCGTCCGATTGCGCTGGTAGGAGTACTTTTGAGGAGCCAGCGGTCGGCCCCAGCCGTGTCTAAGTCACTGATTCTAAGGGCGTTGATGGGATATCCGTGCCCGGACATCGCCAAGCCGCGGTGATCAGCTGATCAGGCCAACTTAGCCATCGCCCCGGCGCGGGCTCCTCGAACCCCACTTCTAGACTGTCCCCTCGGCGCCCGAGCCGCCGTCACCGACAGTCACCCACCCCGAGGAGCCCCACGTGGAGTACGCGCAGATCGAGGCGCTGCGCGAGCGGCATCCCGCCTGGCGGATGCTGCGCGCCACGCACGCGCCGCTGCTGCTCACGGTGTTGGGTCGGTTCTTCGTGGAGGAGGGCCGGGGCGCCAGCTCCGAGGGGGAGTTGGTGGCGGCGCTGGACGACCAGCTCTACGCCATCGACGCCCAGGAACCGGAGAACCCGCGCTTCCTGCGCACGGCCGCCGAGTACCTGGCGGACTGGGCAGGCCCGGAGGCGGGTTTCCTGCGCCGCTTCTACCCACTGGGTGCCGACGAGATCCACTACGACGCCACCCCGGCCCTGGAGAAGGCCTACGCCTGGGTGCAGGGGCTGTCTGAGACGTCCTTCGTCGGCACCGAGTCGCGCCTGCAGACCGCGGTGGACCTGCTTCGCCAGATCGCCCAGGGCACCGAGTCCGACCCCGCCAAGCGGCTGGATCAGCTCGAGCGGCGCAAGCAGGACATCGAGCGGGAGATAGACCAGCTCCGCCAGGACCCGGACTCCGGCCTGCTGGACCGCACCGCGGTCCGCGAGCGCTACCAGCAGTTCGCCACCACCGCCCGCGAGTTGCTGGCCGATTTCCGCCAGGTGGAGGAGAACTTCCGCGCCCTGGACCGCTCGGCCCGCGAACGCATCGCCACGTGGCAGGGCAGCAAGGGCGAGCTGCTGGCCGAGCTCGTCCACGGCCGCAGCATGATCGACTCCTCCGACCAGGGCCGCAGCTTCCAGGCCTTCTACGACCTGCTGCTGTCCACCTCGGGCCAGGAGGAGCTGTCCATGCTGCTCGAGCGCCTCACCGGCATCGACGAGCTCGGCGCGGACCGGCGCCTGCGCACCGTGCACCACGGCTGGGCGGAGGCCGCCGAGCGCACCCAGCAGACGGTCCGCAACATCTCCGAGCAGCTGCGCCGCTTCACCGACGACCAGGTGTGGCTGGAGAACCGCCGGGTGCTGGACCTGGTGCGCCAGATCGAGACCTCAGCGCTGCAGGTCCGCGAGGGGGAGCTGCCGGACCTCGGGCTGGAGCTGGAGGAGACTGCCGTGGACGTCGCCCTGCCCACCGATCGTCCGCTGTTCACCGCCCGGCCCGCCGCGGAGGTCAACAGCCTGCTCGATCCTGTCGACACCGAGGAGGTCGACACCTCGGTGCTGACCGACCAGGTCGTCGTCGACCCCGCACGCCTGGCCTCCCGCATCCGGGCGCTGATCCCGGTCCGCGGCACCGCCCGCCTGGAGGACATCGTCACCATGTACCCCCTGCAGCACGGGGCGACCGAGATCGTCGGCTACCTGGCGCTCAAGGACGAGGACCTCGAGGTGACCACCAACGCGCACGAGGAGACCGTGATACTGGTCTAGGAAGTCGGCGGAGCCAGCTTGTCCCGCACAGCCTTGGTCAGCCGTACGTACCCGCCCGTGTCGGGATCGCGGATCCAGGTACGCGGGCCGGCCTTCGGCAGCCCCCGGGCTGCGAGCGCCCTTGGGTCCGGCCGGTACCAGTTGGTCACCCGGATGTCTTTGACGACGTGGACGATGTCCGGTTGTCCGGCGGGCGGGACCGAGGCCAGCGCGCCACCGATGTCGGCCGCGGTAATGGGATCTGAGCCCCATAGGTTCACCGCGGCGACGGCGACCGGGCCCATAGCGCCATCCGTTTCGTACAGCACGGCTAGGTCCACCTGGGGCAGATCGCCGAGTGCGTCGGCGACCTGGATCGGGTAGACGGGACCATGCTCGGTGTGGACGACCGAGCTCGCCGAGCCGAGCAGCCAGAAGTCGCCGTCCCTGTCACGCTCGAAGATGTCATTGGTCGACACCCACGTGTCGCCGGGGCGGAACACCCCACGGAGTTGGCGCACGGAAGCGTCCAATCCGAGCCGGGGCCGGGTGAGAAGGACGCCGGGTGCGTCGACCTCACTGGGTATGGCGAAGCCGTCGGGGCCGACGAGTATCGCGCCGGTGTCGGGATCGACCTCGACGAGACGCACGTCGGCGGTGCCGGGCAGTGGACGTCCGCGCGCGCCCGGCTTGGAGGTGGTGAGGTTGGCCAGGACCACATCGGACTCGGTGCCGGCATAGAACTCAAGGACCCGCGTGCCCGGGTAGCGGTCCAGGACCCGCCGCCACAGCCCACGGGGCATGCCTGACCCCATGAAGAGTGAGAGTGTCGGGAGCGTCTCGCGCGGATGCACTGGCCCGCGCACCAACTCGCGCATCATCGCCCAGGTGTAGGACACCACCGTCACGCCGTAGCGGCGGATCTCCTCGTCGAAGGTCGCCGGATCGAAACCGCGGGAGAGCGCGATCCGGGCTCCTCCCGCCACGGCGCCGCCGACGGTCGTGAGCAGCCCCGATGGGTGGTGGAGAGGGCTGAGGCAGTAGACGGTGGACTCGGTGGTGAGACGCGCGGCGCTGGCGGTCCCGAACGCGGACGCCGCCCACCGGTGATTGGTGATGAGCTTGGTCTGCCACGTGCCCGTGGAGCGGGTGAAGAACACAAAGGCCAGGTCGCCCCCTCGGCCGGGATTCGGCCGGTACCAGCGGGGCAACTCCACCGCCTCGGGGTCGATGCGCTCGAGGTCGACGACGTCCTCGCCGAGGTCCGCAGGCAGGTCCCGCTCACCGCCACCACCGCCGAGCACGAGCGCCCGCGCTCCGGCATCGGTGACCTTGGACGCGTGCTCGGGGTCGGCGACCACGTCGGTCACAGAACTGAGCTGGAGGAGTTCGGGCAAGGACTGGGAGGGGGGCAGCAGCACGGCCACGGCACCGAGACGCGACAGTGCGGCGATCGCGACCAGCGCCGAGGGCCGCGTCTCCATGACCACGCCGACGTGGTCGCCCTGGCGCACGCCGACCGTGATGAGGCCCTTGACCACGTTCGTGATCCGGGTGTCGACGGCCGAGTACGTGTGGACGCGGTCGGAGAAGAGGAAGCACGCGTCGTTCGGCTGGTTCCGGGCGCGTTCGGCGATGATCTTGGCGAACGAGATCCGGGTCGCGGGCTGGATCTGCCCCAGCCGGATGAGACGCGGTGCCGCGCGCACCGCCTCGTATCCGACGGCTCGCGTCGTCCGCAGGGCGCCCAAGGCGAGCTGCCCCGCACCGCGCACCACGCCGACCCCGAGTCCGGCGGCCTGGAACGCCCCGTCCGCCGCGAGCATGATCGCTTTGGTGGGGGAGGAGTCGATGACGGTGTCGGGGTCGACCTCGGTGATGCCGTCCGGTCGAGTCCCTCGGTCTTTGATCCAGTCGACCCACTTGGCGACGGTGGGCCACGTCAGCGAGGCGGCGGTCGAGCCCACGACGAGGCCGAAGTGCCCGGCGCGGACCGGAAAATCGTAGACATCGGCCGCGGGAGCGACGGACGCGATCTTGCGGACGCCGGCCGGGACGCCGATCTCGTCGACCTCGCCGAAGACGGCGAGGACGGGGCAGGTGATGTCGGCGAGGGAGACGACGTGGTCGCCGACGACGAAGCCGCCGACCATCATCCGGTTCTGGACGATCACCTGCTGCAACATGTCGACGATCGCGGGCCCGGACCAGGCCACGAATCCCTCGCCCCCGATGAAGCGGCGCTGTCGCTCGTGGCCGAGGAGTGCCTCGCGGTTGTGGAGCTGGCGCAGAAAGTCCACCTGCGAACGGGCGGTCTTGATCGGGTCGAGCAGGCGGAACGCCGTCGAGGCTAGCCACCCGGGCAGTGGGCGTTCGTTGAAGACGTAGTCGGCGACAAGGCGTGCGATAGTGACGACCACCTGCTCGGGAATGCCGAGCGGGGCATTGCCGCGCCAGTCGACGGGGGAACCGAACGTCACGATGCTCTCCAGGTCGCGAGAGCGCCGGTAGGCCGCGGCCTGGTAGCAGAACATGCCGCCCTGGCTGTACCCACCGAGATGCACCGAACGGCCGGTGGCCGCGGTGACGAGGTCGACGGCGTCGCTCACGGCCACCACGTGGTCGGTGAGAGTGCGCTCGAGACCGCCGGTCTCGAGGTCCGGGGCGCCGAAGTCGATCACCCACGGGTCCATGCCGGACTCGTGCAGCGCGGCCACTGCGCTGGTCGCGGGGGACACGTCCCAGACTTCCGCGGAGATCATCATCGGCGGTACGAGCACGATCGGCGGCCGCGGCGGCTCGTCCTCATCGATGTGGACGCTTCGGCCAGCGTCCCCCGCCGCCGGCGGGTAGTAGCGGCGCAGCCGGAACATCGGGCGCCGTGCGACGATCTCGAACGGAGATTGCTCTTCGTCTGTCTGAAGGCCGCCGAAACGCACGACTTCGACCGCGTTCAGGACGAACGACGTCGCTGTCTTGAGCGCGGCCGAGACGATGTCATGGTTGGGCGGCATGGTGCTTCCGAGGGTAGAGGGTGCGGCACGGGCACCGAGACGATCCAGCGGATAGCCCAGCGGGGGAACCCGCCCGCCGTGCCGACGTTGTCGTCGTCGTCCCTTGCCCCCCGGTGACCACCACGCACCGCCCCAAAAACTGGAACCTGTTATAGACACCCGTCAACTCGGGCGTATCATGATCGGCGTGACGACCCTCACCTCATTCCCTCGCCTCATGTCTCCCGGCCGCATCGGCCCCATGGAGACGCCCAACCGCATCGTCCTGCCCGCGATGGACATGAACGTGTCCGAGGACGGGGAGATCGAGCAGCGGGAGATCGACCACTACGTCGCCCGCGCGGCCGGGGGAGCGGGGCTTATCATCACCGGCGCGTGCGCGATCGCGTTCCCGGTGGGCGCGGCGTCCATGAAGGAGCCGGGACTGTCGGATGACAAGTACATCCCGGGCCTCAAGGCGCTGGCCGACGCGGTGCACGCGGCCGGGTCCAAGCTGTGCGTGCAGTCCACGCACCACGGCAAGGTCGCGCGCGTGGACATCGCCAACGACCGCCCCCTCATCGCGCCGAGCACCCCGGACTACGACTACGACTACTCCGCCCTGGCCGACAGTACGGGCGAAGAGTTGGGTCGGATGGGCGCGGCCACCGGCGGCAAGAAGACGGTCTACAAGGAGATGGACCACGCCGACATCGCGTGGCTCATCGAGACGTGGGCCGACGCCGCGGAGCGGATAGCCAAGGCCGGCGCGGACGCGATCGAGATCCACGTGGCGCACGGCTACATCCTGGGCGTGTTCCTCAACCGCCGCGACAACCTGCGCACCGATTCCTACGGCGGGTCGCTGGCCAACCGGGCGCGGCTGACGTGCGAGGTCATCGCCGCGGTCAAGGCGCGGGTGGGCGACAAGCTCGCCGTGCTGGTGCGCGTGTCCGGTGAGGAGTACGGCCAGGAGGGCGGGCTGACCCTGCCCGAGGCGACCGAGGCCGCGGTGCTGTTCGAGCGCGCGGGCGCCGACGCCATCCACGTGACCGGCTGGGGCCGCAACCCCTTCGACAACTTCACCGACGGCCCCCTCCCGGACACGATCGGCGCGTACGTGGACAACGCCGCGGCCATCAAGAAGGCCGTGTCGATCCCCGTCATCGCCGTGGGCCGCATGCTCCCCGAGGTGGCGGAAAAGGCGATCGACGACGACAAGGTCGACTTCGCCGCCATGGGTCGACAGTTGCTCGCCGATCCGAACCTGCCCAACAAGTTGGCCGCCGGCACGCCGGAGCGCGTGCGCCCGTGCATCAACTGCTACCTTTGCGTGGCGGAGAACTTCTTCGATGACACCCCGTTCTGCGCGGTGAACCCGGCGCTCGGTAACGAGACCCTGCTGCCGCTGACGCCCGCACCCACGCGCGAGCACGTCGTGGTGGTGGGCGCCGGACCCGCCGGCCTCGAGTCGGCCCTGGTCCTGACCGAGCGCGGGCACCGCGTCACCGTGCTGGACAAGGCCGATCGTCTGGGCGGCACCATGTGGTTCTCCACGCTGACCACGCCGGACAACGAGCCGCTCATCCGCTTCTTCGAGGCCGAGGTCAACCGGCTCGGCATCGACGTGCGGCTCAACACTGAAGCCACGGTGGAGTCGATCCGTGCACTCGGTGCGGACCGAGTGATCGTGGCGACCGGCGCCAAGCGTCCGGCCCCGGCCATCCCCGGCGGCGACCTTCCGCACGTGCATACCGGCGATTCGCTGCGCGCCACCATGCTGGGTATCGCCACCGCCGACGAGGCCGGGTTCTTCCTGCGGACCGTCGGGCGGCTGGGCAGACTCTCGACCATCACCAAGAGGCCGGCGTGGATTCGTCGATTGACCAAGATCGCACTGCCGATGGGTAAGGACGTCGTGGTGATCGGCGGTGCGCTGGTCGGCTTGGAGCTTGCGGAGTTCCTGGCCGAACGGGGCCGCAAGGTCACCCTCCTGCACGAGTCCCAGCAGCTCGGGCTGCCGCTGGCCATGCCGCGTCGTTGGACCGCGGTGCGCCACGCCAAGGAGCACGGCGTCGACATCCAGCGCCGGGTGAAGGTCAGCCACATCACCGAGTCGACGGTCGCCTGGACTGACGCCAAGGGGCGCGCCCAGTCCGCCGCTGCCGACATGGTGATCTACGCCGACGGCACCACCGCCGCGGCCCCGCTGGCCGACGAGCTCCGCGCCGCGGGCATCGACTGCGAGGTCATCGGCGACGCCGGCGAGGTGGGCTACATCCACGGCGCCATCCACTCGGCGTGGAAGGCCGTGGCGCAGGGCTGACCCCGATCTCTGGTCGAAAGCGGCCCATCGCACCCCAGTGGCCGTGGGCCCTGGCCACAGTCCGAATCCGCGCGTGAAAGCGAGAACAGCCGTTGACCCTGACTCTGGATACCCTGCCCGTGCGCCGCGGTGCGCGACCCGCGACGACCCCGTCGAACCCGCACACCCAGCTCGAGCAGATCGCCCCACCGGAACTGCAGGACATGGCGCGTGACCACGCCCTGTCTCTGCCTGGGGTGCGGCGAGGCGTGAGCACGGTGTCCGTTCCCGGTTCGGTGGCGTTCTACCTCGATTCACCCGTCGCGGCGCCCGCCCTGCCGGACCTGCTCGGGGGCGAATGGGGGCATATTCACCCGGCAACGGACGGCAGTCTGCACCTGAACGTCCCGACGGGCGTCGCGGAGAAGCTGATCGCGGCGGGCTGGGCGGAGTATCACAGTCTGGTGGGCAAGGGATATCTGCCGCCGATCGTGATCATGGTCTACGGGCCCCGCGACGAGGACGAGCTCGCCGTGGTCCGGTTCGCCATCGAGCAGAGCTACCTGGCGGCCGGCGGTTCGCTGGAGTAGCCGGGCCCGACGATTCGCCCCTCGGGCGGCGGAGGCCTCGGCACTCTCTGAGCTCGATGCGGACGGCGAGCACCAGGTTCTGGGTTTCGGCGGCGGCGAAGTCCTCGTCGGAAGACAGGGTTGAACTCTCGGCGAGGGATAGGCCCGGCCGTACCCTCCCGACGATTTGGAACCCTGTCGGACTGCACGTACTGTCGGTGAGGCAATCGACGCGGGGTGGAGCAGCTCGGTAGCTCGCTGGGCTCATAACCCAGAGGTCGCAGGTTCAAATCCTGTCCCCGCTACACACGCACTCGAGCCCGGTTCCCTGATGGGGGAGCCGGGCTCGAGTGCTTTCCGCGCCCCGGGCCCCGATCGACCGACGAGCGGAGGCGGTCAGAGCTGGGCAATAAGAGACGACTACGGCGCGCGAGCTCGTGCGGGAGTCCGAAGACGGCCTGTGACCTGGGGTGCCCTGCACGGGGCGTTCAGGGCACCCCTGGTCAGCGGCCTGGCGCTACGCCGCGAAGAGAAACCACACCCAGAGCCCGGCGGCGGCGACCGCAGCGAAGGACACTATCGCGGCGAGCGCACTGGAGAGCGTCGCCTGTCCCCGCCGCTTGCCGCGGATTCTCATCACCACGACGCCGACGAGAGCCCCGAGTGCCATCGCCGGGAAAACCGGGGCGCTGACGTTCTCGGCCCCGTGAGTAGCGATCTGCCACGCCGTCCATGCGGTCGTGAGGAGAAAGAGGATCCCGTAGGTGCCCGCGAGCGCCGCGAACGTCTTCTTTCTCAACGCTGTGCCTCCTCCGGTCTGTCCCAGGCCTGAGTGACGCTAACAGTGCCGGGTCGGTGCCTTACGGCAATGCGGACGAATCGTGAGTCCGCCCACGGGTCTATCCATTCTGCTTGCCGCTGTGTCTGCCGACTGATGGCCTCTTCTGTTCTTGGGGCCGTCGGCTCGCTCAGGCGCCTCTATAGTGCGGCAATGGGGCCCGACGAATCTTCTGAGAAGTCACTCGATGCCGGACGCATGGGCAAAGCCGCGGAGCTGCTCGTCGCTGCCACCTGCATCCTGCAGTCCCGCGCAAAACTCAACGTGTCGACGTCGATCATCGACGACGAGGGCGTCGACCTGGTCTTTCACCTGCGCGAACACACCGCCACTCTGGCCGTCCAAGTCAAAGCGCGAATGTCGGATGGCGCAGTAGTTAAACGGGGGCGTTTCCAGGCCCACGTCCGCGACTCGTCCTTCTACCCTCGCAGCGACCTGGACATGCTGTTCGTCTACGTGAACGTGACGCGGGGCTCGATCGAGCAGTCATGGATGGTGCCGAGCCCCGTCTTCGAAGCGAACACCACTGTGAACGCACGGGGTCGGCGCGTCTTCTCGACGTCGATGTCCGCCGAGAGTGGCGACAAGTGGTCGAAGTACAGGCTCGCGGAAGGCGGGTTGGCTCCCCGGGTGGTGCAGCGTCTGAAGTCAGGCGACCTATGATCGCCCGGTGGCGATTCGGGCGACGGCGGGACAGGCGGTAGAGCGCATGGGTCTTCCGTCAGCTAATGCAGCCGATATTCTGAG
Source organism: Dietzia sp. WMMA184 (assembly GCF_002441635.1). Lineage (NCBI taxonomy): Bacteria > Bacillati > Actinomycetota > Actinomycetes > Mycobacteriales > Dietziaceae > Dietzia > Dietzia sp. WMMA184. The sequence continues at coordinate 28,958 of NZ_NXEI01000001.1, forward strand.
GCTATGACGAGCACCGCCCCGACTCCCGAATCGCTCGCCGTGCGTGAGCTCATCGAGGCGCGTCGAGACGAGTTCCGAGCCCTCCTTGCCAAGTACGCTGCGACGAATCCGATGCTGTTCGGATCAGTCGCCCGTGGTACTGCGAACGGCGGGAGCGACGTGGACATCCTGGTCGATATGGACCCAGCCGACGGCAACCTCCTCATGCGAGCCTCCGGCTTATTGGAGGAAGTTCGTACGCTCTTCGGTCGCGAGGACATCGACATCTTCCCCGAGCAGTTGCTCAAGCGACCGATAGCTGAAACGGCGCTCGCCGACGCCGTAGCGCTATGAGTCGCGATTCCGGTCGGCGTATCGACGACATTCTGAACGCTATCGATCGATGCCAGCAGTACGTCCGCAGGCTGGACGACGACGCTGACGACCTCGTCCTCATGGCTGAGGACGCCATCGAACGGAACCTGCAGATAATCGGCGAGGCTGCGAATCACCTTCCACAACACGTAAGAGATGCACACCCGGAGATCGGCTGGCCGCAGATCCGTGGCTTCCGCAATATCCTGGTACATCAGTACTTCGGGGTAGAACCGGAAGTTGTACGCGACGTTGTGGTCACCTACCTCCCTCCTCTCGCCGCTGCCCTGAAGACGCACACACGCGGTTCGAATCAAGACGGCGCTCAGGTGTGAGAACGACCAACTGCTGCGTCGTCCGCGTCATCGCCACATAACGGTCGACTGCCCCGGTGACGCCCGGGCCGAACGAATCTGGGTCAACAAGGACCACCAGGTCGAACTCGAGGCCCTTGGCCTGCTCGGGGGTCAGCGAGCGGACGCGGTCGGATTCGTTGAAGTCGGGGACGGTAGCGCTGGGCGCGCAGATGACGCCGACCGTGCCCTCGGAGTGGCTGGCGAGCCACTCGTCGATCACGTGCTGGAGATCCTCGACGTGGCCGTACTCGACGGCGATACCGCTGCGGCGAACCGACTCGGGCACGTTGGCGTCGGGCCGCACCGACCGGATCACCGGGGCGGCGGCCTCCATGATCTCGGCGGGCGTGCGGTAGTTGATGCTCAGATGCACCGAGGTGATGCGGGCAGGGGAGAGGCCAATGCGTTCCAGTCGCTCGGCCCAGGACTCGTTGAAGTCCAGGCGGGACTGCGCGCGGTCGCCGACGATCGTAAGGCTGCCCGACGGGCAGCGGCGCAGGATCATCCGCCATTCGGCATCGGTGAGTTCCTGCGCCTCGTCGACGATGATGTGGCCGAACTGGCCCGCCAGGCGGGCCGGGCCGATGGCCGGTTCCTCGTCCGCCGGGGAATCGAGCAGAGCCTCCTGGAGATCGGCGTGGCGGAGCATAGGGGAGACGCCCTCGGGATCGTCGTCGGCGGCAATGAGGTAGTCGATCACCCGCTGGCGCCTCGCGAGTTCTGCGGATCGCTCGGCCCGGCGGCGCTGAGCCCTCCGCGCCCGGTCGGCGTCGCCCAGCCGGTGGTGGGCCGCGTCCAGGAGCGGCAGGTCTGCGGTCGTCCACGCGCCGGCCGCGGGTCGCTGGAGCAGCCGGATCTGCTCGGTGGTCAGCCACGGTGCGCACAGGCGCAGGTACGCCGGGACGGTCCACAGGTCCCCGACGAGGTCGGTGGCGCTGATCATCGGCCATGCCCGGTACAGGGCGCGGTGCAGGTCCGGGTGCGCTGCGAGCTCAGCGCGGAGGACCTCCTCGGGCACGCCGCCGGCGCTGTTATGGAGGGCTCGGTCAACGAGGATCTCGGCGATCGTCTCGCGGATCTGCGGGTGAGCCTCGTTGTGTGGTGTGCCGTCCTCGACCGAGCCGAACGCCTCGGCCCAGTCTGCCGGCGTCAGGCGGAGGTCCACCCACTCGGTCTGCACCAGCATCGACTGCTCGGGCGGTTGCTCGTAGAAGCGCACCGCGGCCTCGATCGCCTCGACCATGCGGAGCTCGGACTTCAGGCGGGCGGCCTCGGGATGGGGCTCGTAGGGCAGGCCGTCGGTCGATGACGCGATCGCCCCGCCGAGCGCGGTGAGGCCGAGATCGGCCACGGTCGCCGTCTGCACGCTGTGCTCGCCGAGCGAGGGGAGCACATCGGCCACGTAGTCCAGGTATGGCCGGTGCGGCCCGACGAGGAGCAGGTTGCCGCGGCGTAGCCCTTCGCGGGACTGCGCGTGCAGCAAGTACGCCGCCCGGTGCAAGGCCACGACGGTCTTGCCGGTGCCGGGTCCGCCGTCCACGATGAGGGCGCCCCGGGAGTCAGCGCGGATGATGGCGTCCTGATCGGCCTGGATCGTGGTGAGCACATCGCGCATTCGGCCGGTCCGCGCCTCGGACAAGCTCGAGACGAACGCCGAGAGGTCGTCGGGGCTGACGTGAGCGGAGACCTCGTCGTCGTCGCCAAAAACCTCATCCCAGTAGTCCACGATGTGCCCGCCCGACCACAGGTACCGACGGCGATACGTCACGCCCCTCGGATCGGCGAGCGTCGCGGCGAAGAACGGCTCGGCGGCCGGGGCGCGCCAGTCCACGAGGAGGGGAGTGCCGGCCGCATCGGTGAGGCCGATGCGGCCCACGTACACCCGCGCGGACCCGGTCTGGTGGTGGTCGGGGTGGTGCGAGTCGGGGGCGGCGGGGTCTGACATGGCCACGGCGTAGTGGCCGATGCACACGTCCAGCCCGAACCGGCGCAGCGTGGCGAGCTCGGCGACGAGGCTTCGGATGTCGGCGTCGCGCTCGATGGTCTGCGCGCCCCGGCCGGCCGGGTCGCGGCGGCGGGCGTCCAGACGGGCGGACAGGGAGGCGACCTTCTGGTCGAGGGCGTGGGAGATGGCGGCGAGGTGGCGTTCGTCGGCGGCGATGTGCGCCGGGTCAGCCTTGTGGGCGAGGTGATCGGGGAGGGCGAAGATGCCGGGTGCCTCGGGGGACATGGCGACAGTGTGCGCCCCCACCGGGGTCTTGCCGCAAGGCCCCCTACCAGCTATAACTTGAGAAGGGGAGGCAATCAGAGTCCACGTTCGGGACTGGCGTGAGTGGATACTTCGGGGTCAGCTCTGAGTTTGGCTGAATCCTGCCCGCAAGTCGTGAGCGATGTCGGAGACATCGAGGTGGGAATCGCTTGCGCGGATCACCAGATCGTAGGCCGCGTCATCGCCGGCCACCCATATCGCCCCGAGGTTTCGGAAGTAGATCAGTTCGACAGCGATCCACGCACATCGCTTGTTGCCGTCGACAAGCGAGTGATTGCGGCAGAATGAGTCCAGAATCGATGCGGCCTTGTCGTGGATGCTTGGATACTGTTCGGCCCCGAACAGGGTCGTTCGGGGCCGTTCGACCGAACTCTGCAGAAGCCCCATGTCACGCACCTCAGGATGCTCAGGGTAGATCGCCGCGTAGGTCCGGAAAATGTCGATGATCTCAGGCGTCCAGATCACTGACATTCCCGAGACGGTCCAGTAGCGGCTTGCTGTTTCTGGCGATATGGGCGATGGCGTCATCCATAGAGCGCAGGCCCTGCTCGTCAAGCCCGCGCTTGATCTGTTCGGTGACGAAGCCGCTGACCTGCCCGGAGGGGACGGCTTCTGCAAGTCGACGGTCCACATCGTCAGGGATACTGATGAGTCGCTTCGCCACAATTGCCTCCTTAGACGAATATACAGAGTATATACGTGGTGGGGTTGTGGGCAAGGCGCTCTTACACGCCAGCCTCATGGGCGCCGTGTCGGAGGCCACTCCTAGACTGTCGGCACCGAGGAACCCCGACCCGAGTACCGCAGACCCGAGGAGAACGCGTGGACTACGCCCAGATCGAGGCGCTGCGCGAGCGGCACCCCGCCTGGCGGATGCTGCGCGCCACCCACGCGCCGCTGCTGCTGTCGTTCCTCGGGCGCTACTTCGTGGACGAGGGGCGAGGCGCGAGCCCGGAGGGGCATCTCATCGACGCTCTGGACGATCAGCTCTACGCGCTCAACGCTCAGGACCCGGACAATCCACGGTTCCAACGTCCGCCGTCGGACTACCTGTCCGACTGGGCGGCGCCCGAGTCCGGGTTTCTGCGGCGCTTCTACCCGCTGGGCACAGACGAGATCCACTACGACGCCACCCCGGCGCTGGAGAAGGCCTACGCGTGGGTACAGAGCCTGGCCGAGCGGTCCTTCGTCGGAACCGAATCGAGGCTGCAGACCGCAGTCGAGTTACTCCGGCAGATCGCTCAGGGCACCGAGGCCGACCCGGCGGTGCGGCTGGACGAGCTGGAGCGGCGCAAGCGGGAGATCGAGCGGGAGATCGAACAGATCAACCAGGACCCGGAGGCCGGACTGCTCGACATGACGGCCGTGCGCGATCGCTACCAACAGTTCGCCTCCACCGCCCGCGAGCTGCTCGCCGACTTCCGCGAGGTCGAGGAGAACTTCCGCGCGCTCGACCGGTCCGCCCGCGAACGCATCGCCACCTGGGAGGGGAGCAAAGGCGAGCTGCTGGCCGAGCTCGTCAGCGGGCGCAGCCGTATCGACTCCTCCGACCAGGGACGCAGTTTCCAGGCGTTCTACGATCTGCTGCTGTCGGCGTCCAGCCAGGAGGAACTGTCGACACTTCTCGAGCGGCTCACCTCGATCGAGGAACTGGGGGCGGATCGCCGCATCCGCACCGTGCACCACGGCTGGGCCGAGGCCGCCGAACGGACCCAGCTGACGGTGCGGCAGATCTCCGAACAACTCCGCCGGTTCACTGACGACCAGATCTGGCTGGAAAACCGTCGCGTCCTGGACCTGGTCCGCGAGATCGAGGGCACCGCACTACGACTGCGTGACGGCGCCTCACCCGGCTTCGGGCTGGAACTGGAGGAGACCAGCGTCGAGATCTCCCTGCCCACCGAACGGCCCCTGCACAGTGTGCGGCCCGCCGCCGAGGTGGATAGTCTCCTGCCGCCGGCGCAGCAGGAGGACGTGGACACCTCCGTGCTCACCGACCAGGTGATCGTCGATCCCGCCAGGCTCGCCGCCCGCCTGCGCTCCCTCATCCCGGCGCGCGGCACCGCACTGCTCGAGGACATCATCGACATGTACCCGGTCGAGCACGGCGCCGCGGAACTCGTCGGCTACCTGGCGTTGGATCACGACGAGCTCGAGGTGACCACCGACGAGCGTGAGGAGACGGTGATCGAGTACGACGAAGCCGGACGAATGATGCGGGCACGGATGCCGCGGGTGGAGGTGAAGCGCCGGTGACACCGGAGGAACGCGCGATCGCGACCAGCGCCATCCGACTCATGCAGGGAGTCGTCTACCAGGAATCCGACGCGTGGGGCGACCTCCTGCGTCACCGGGGCGCCGTGCGCGACCACTTCGCCGTGGTGGGACTTGACGTCGTTATTGACGACGACGAGGGCTACGCCTACCTCCGCACCGCAGAGACCCCCGACGGCGAAGAGGCGCTCCCACGCGTGATCAGACGCCGGGCGCTGACCTACTCCGACAGTCTCCTGTTGGTGCTGCTGCGCAAGAGGCTCGTGGAGTTCGAGTCGGCGGGCGATCAGGGACAGTTGGTGCTCACCCACGAGGAGATCGTGGACATGGTCCAGCTCTTCCTGGCCCGCAGCACCGACGAGGCCCGCACGCTCAAGCAGGTCGAGACCTCCATCAACCGGCTGGTCACCATGGGTTTCCTCCGCCAACTCCGGGGACGGAAGGACACCTGGGAGGTCCGCAGGATCCTCAAGGCGTACGTGGACGCCGAGACCCTGTCCGACTTCTCGGCCAAGCTCGCCGAGTACGCCGACGCGGGAGCGGGACACGCGGAGGTAGACGATGAGTGACGGACTGTTCTCCGCTGTCGAGCTGGAGGCGAGCGGGCGCCCCGGCTTCCGCCTGGCCCGGCTCGAGGTACTCAACTGGGGGACCTTCGACTCCCGGGTCTGGCAGTTGGATCCAGGCGGCGAGACCCTGCTGCTGACCGGCGACATCGGCAGCGGCAAGTCCACGCTTGTCGACGCGGTGAGCACCCTCATGCTCCCGTCGCACCGGATCGACTACAACAAGGCCGCCGGCGCCGCGCGCAAGGAGCGCACCCTCCGGTCGTACGTCGAGGGCCATCACAAGACCGAGCGGAACGAGGCCACCGGCAGTGTCCGCCCGGTGGCGCTGCGGGACCGGCGTTCGTACTCGGTGATCCTCGGCGTCTTCGTCAACGAGGGATACAGCGACGAGGTGACCCTCGCCCAGGTGTTCCAGCAGCAGGACACCACGGGCCAGCCGTGGCGTCGCTTTGTCACCGCCAACAGGGCCCTGTCGATCGAGGCCGACTTCACCGACTTCGGGTCGGACCTGAATGTCCTGCTCAAGCGGTTGCGCTCGGGCGGGGCGACGGTGGAGAAGGACTTCCCGACCTACGGGCGCACCATGCGCCGCCTGTTGGGGATCCGCTCCGAGCAGGCGATGGAACTGTTCCACCAGACCATCTCCATGAAGGCCGTCGGCGACCTCAACGATTTCGTCCGAACCCACATGCTCGAGCCGGCCGATGCGTCCGAGCGCATCGAGGGAATCATCCGGCACTTCGAGGACCTCACCCGCGCCTACGACGCCGTCCAGCGGGCCCGGGCACAGCTCGAGGCGCTGGAACCGCTGGTCCGGTCGATAAACAAGTACGACGCCGCCCTCGAACGCCGGGGGAGTCTCCACGAGGAACGCGTGGCGATCCGGCCGTACTTCGCCGAGCTACGGATAGAGCTGCGGCAGGCCGAGATCGACCGGATCGGCGCGGACGTCGAGGCCGCGACCGCCCGACTGGAGCAGATGCGGGCAGAGGCTGCGGACCTTGTCGCCGAGCGGGATCAGCTCGTCACCGCCCGCGCGGAGGCGGGCGGCAACCGCGTGGGCGAGCTGGAACGCGAGGCCCGACAGGCGGGGGAGCAGGCCGAGGAGCGGCTCCGCCGACGCGAGCGATTCGACGATGCCGTGGCAGGTGCCGGGCTGGAACCTGTCGGCGACGCCACCGGGTTCGCCGACCTCGCCGCTCACCTCGCACGCCGGCGTTCGGAGCTCGAGGCCGAGGCCGCCGAGCTCAAGAACCGATACGACGCGTTGGTGCTGGACCACGGGGAGCAGAAGAAGCAGCTGCGTGAGGTGCAGGAGGAGCTGGACAGTCTCGCCGGCCGTCGGAGCAACCTGCCGGCCGAGCAGTTGCAGCTCCGCGCCGACCTCTGCGCGGAACTCGGTCTGGACCAGGCGGACCTGCCGTTCGCGGGCGAACTGCTCGACGTGTCCGAGGACTACGCGCAGTGGCGCGGCGCCGCCGAGCGCGTGCTGCGCGGATTCGCCGTGTCCCTGCTGGTGCCTCAGCGGCACTACGCCGATGTCGCCCGGTGGGTCAACGATCGTCGTCTGACCGCCCGGCGCTCCGACGGGCGCACGGTGGGTGTCCGCCTGCAGTACGAGCGGGTCCCGGACAGACACGTCTCGCTGCAGCGCCCGCAGATCGAGGGTCTGTTGCTGGCGGACACCATCGAGATCGCCGACACGCCCCTACGCGGGTACCTGTACAAGGAGTTGTTCGCCCGCGCGGACCACCGCTGCGCGGACACCCTGGAGGAGTTCCGGGCCGCAGAGCGCGCGGTGACCCGCGAGGGGCAGGTCCGGTCCCGCGACCGGCACGTCAAGGACGACCGGCAGTCGGCGACCGACCCGCGGGGCTGGGTGCTGGGCTGGCGCAACGAGCAGAAGGTCGCCGCTTTGCAGGAGCGTCGCGCGCAGCTCGACTCCGCGGTAGCCGAGCTGGGCACCCGACTCGAGGCCGCGTCCCGCGACCAGAAAGAGGCGGGTGCACGGCACACCGCGCTCGCGCGCCTGGCCGACTACCCGTCGTGGCGGGATCTGGACTGGGAGGAGGCCCGGGCCCGCGCCGAGGCCGCCGACGCAGAACGACGCCGCCTGGTCGAGGGCAGCAGCGAGCTCGCCGAGATCGATCGACGGCTCGCGGACGTCGACGAGCGGGTCCGCGTCCTGGGGGTCGACGAACGAGCGCTGGCAGACAAACACAGTCGGTGGCAGAGCCGCATCGAGCACGAGACCGAACAGATGCAGAACGACCAGCGCGGTCTCGACGAGCTGGACGAGGCGATCCGTGAGGCGGCCCGGGCCGTATACCCGCGCCTGCGCGACCGGCAGGGCCGCGCCGGGTCGGTCAAGGCGATGGCGACGAGCGCGGACGAGGCCCACCGGCAGGAGCGGGCGTTGTCCGACGCGATCGACTCCGAGACCGACCGCACCCAGCGTGAGCTCAACGGCTATACCACCAGCATCCAGCAGGCCATGGCCGAGATCCGGCGGCGGTGGCCCGAGCAGACCACCGAGATGGACGCCTCGGTTGACGCACGCGACGAGTACGTGCGGTTCCACGACCGTGTGGCCGGCGACGACCTGCCACGGTTCGTGGACGAGTTCGAGGACCAGCTGCGCAAGAACACCATCCGCGAGCTCGCCGGCTTCCACAACTGGCTCCTGCGCCAGGCCGACGAGATCGGCCAGAAGGTCGAGAAGATCAACGAGGCGCTCGGAGCGATCGACTTCAATCCCGGGAGGTACATCCGGCTGGACCGCGAGAACACGGTCAACCAGGACGTCCGGCAGTTCCGCGCGGACCTGCGGGCCGTCACCGACGACGCGCTCGGCGGTGGAGACGACCAGTACTCCGAACGGCGCTACCAGGACGTGCGCGCGATCCTCGAGCGCCTCCGCGGTCGCGAGGGGCACAGCGAGACCGACCGGACCTGGCGGTCCCGCGTGACCGACGTGCGCAACTGGTACACCTTCTCCGCCTCCGAGCGGGGCCGCGAGACCGACGAGGAGTGGGAGCACTACCGCGACTCGGACGGCAAATCGGGTGGACAGAAGGAGAAGCTCGCCTACACGATCCTGGCCGCCTCGCTCGCGTACCAGTTCGGGCTGGAGTGGGGCGCGGACAAGGCCCGCGACTTCCGGTTCGCGGTGATCGACGAGGCGTTCGGCCGCGGCTCGGATGCCTCCACCCGCTACGCCCTCGAGCTGTTCGCCAAACTCGGTATCCAGTTGCTCATCGTGACGCCGCTGCAGAAGGTGCACGTGATCGCGCCGTACGTCCGGTCCATCGGCTACGTGGACAATGTCGAGGGGCGGTACTCGCGGCTGGTCATGATGTCCACCGAGGAGTACCACCGCCAGAGCAGCGGTAACTGATGGCCGCTGCGACGCGCAGGTGGGCCACACCGGAGACCGTCCGCGACAAGGTGCGGCGCCGCTGGGACGACGGCACCCTGCTCCGGACGTTGGCCGAGGACCAACCAGTGGCGCCCATCGAGGTCCCACTCGCTGGACCCCGGGCCTCCGAGATCGGAGACCGACTCGGCGAGATCCAGGACTGGATCGGGGCGCTCGAGGCAGGCAGCCGCGGCGGTGCGCGCTACGAACTGCGGTACAAGACGATCGGCGGCCGGGCGGTCGGGCGCAACCAGATCCCGACGCATGCCGTGGTGTCCCGGCTGGCGCAGGCCTGGGACCTGCTGGGCGTCCGCGCGCAGGTAGTTGCTTTCGAGCAGATGATGCTTTCGGCCCCAGACCAGCGCGTACGTGAGTGGGTGCTCGCGAGGCCGGTCCCCGCGCTCGGCCACCACGCGGAGTGGTCCCAGCTCCTGACGGCCTACCGGTGGCTCGATGCCGCGCGGGGGAGCGGGAAGTACCTGCGTCAGATCGACGCCCCGGGCGTGGACACCAAGTTCGTGGAGGCCCGCAGGTCGGTGCTCGCCGACCTGCTAGGAGTATCGCGTCAGGCCGGGCCGTTCCTGACCGACCTCGGGCTGCGCACCAAACCGGAGCACGTGCGGATCCGCCTCGCCGCGTCCATCGCCCCGATCCCTGTCTCGGAGCTGAGCGTGCGGGTGGGCGAGCTCGACGACCTCGACGTGCGATTCACTACAGCCGTCGTGGTGGAGAATGAGATCACCTACCTCACGCTTCCCGTGCCCGCCGACGGGGTGGTGATCTGGGGCAAGGGCTTCGACGTGGCGCGTCTCGGGCGGTGGGCGGCACTGCAGGAGGCGGAGGTGCACTACTGGGGCGACCTCGACACGCACGGTTTCGCGATCCTGCACCGGCTGCGGACCCACCTCCCGCACACCAGGTCCTTCCTGATGGACTCGGAGACCCTGCACGCCCATCGCGACCGGTGGGGACGGGAAAGCTCCCCGACCAACGCCACACTCGATCTGCTGACCGCCGGTGAGGCCGCCGTCTACGACGACCTCGTCTCCGATCGCTTCGGCGAGCAGGTCCGCCTGGAACAGGAGCGAGTCAACTGGGCCTGGACGCTGGATCGGCTGTCCTACGACTGGTCCTGAGCGTAGGGCGCCTCCACCGCGTCACACCCCGGGCGCGCGGGCCTCGACGACCCAGGTTCCGGCACCCAGACGGACCTCGCCGTCGGTGACATGTTCACCCAGCGCAGAGGCGGCCGCGGCGACAGCGGAGTCGCGGGCATCGGGGTTGGCGGCCATCGCCATCATGGCCTGGGGGTTCTGTTCCAGCGCCTGCCGGGCGAGTTGTTCGAGGCGGTCGGCGGGGCCGAGGGTGACCTCGTCGGGGCCGGGGTTCACCTCGACAGACTCGAAGCCGGCGGTCTCCAGGACACTGCGCACGCGGTCCGGGTCGGCGAACGAGAACGGTCCCGGCGCGCCCGGCGGAGGCACGGGGGCACCGCCGAGCCGGGCCAACGCGGCGCCGGTGGGGACCGTGATGAACGGGTTCGCGGCGGGCGCGGCAAAGCAGACGAACGCGAGCCGGCCGCCCGGTTCGAGGGCCGCCCGGACGGCGGAGAACGCCACCTCGGGGCGGTCGAAGAACATCACGCCCATCCGCGAGAACGCGGCGTCGAACAGGCCGGGCAACGGCTCGCTCTCCACGTCGAGGGCGAGGAACTCGACGTTCTCCGCGCCCGTCTCGTCCACCAGGCGAGCCTGCGCGCACTCGACCATCGGTCGGGACACGTCCACGCCGACCGCCGACCCGTCCGGGCGCACCCGGCGTCCGATCTCCAACGTCGTGGTCCCGGTCCCGCACCCGATGTCCAGCACCCGCTGCGGTGGGCCGAGGTCCAGGCGGTCGAGGGCCGCGCGACCGAGCGGCTCGAGAATCGTGTCGTACGCGAGCGCATTGCGCACCCACGACTGCCCGACGGGGCCACTCCAGAGGTCGGCCTGCGATGCACTCATGATGGGCTCCAATGCCTCGACTCCCATCGTAGAACCGGGGAGAGGCGACCGGAACCCTCACGGCAGCGGCACCACACTCACAGGGCACGCGACTCTCCACAGGCTGCCCTGCCGGGGACCGTCGCGCGGGCGAGGACGCCGCCGACGGGTGTGACGCTGTCGGCCATGCACATCGCCACACCACTGACCGGCACCCGCTACGACACGGTGCTCCGCCAAGCCCTCGCCCTCGTTCGCGCCGGGGACTACCGCGCTCGCCGAATCACTCTGACGGGAGCGCCCGGGGTCTTCGCCGACAGGACCGCGATCGTCACTCCCCATCGCGACACCTCCGGCGCGTTCGATGCCGACGATTTCGCGGCCCAGCTCTACGCGCTTGCCCACGGCATCCCCTCCGACACGGCGACCTACACCGACGGCTACTTCGTCAGCGGGGGACGGATGTACTCGGCCCGGGCCGAGGCGTATGAGATCGACTGGCCGTGACCGTTCGGCGGCGGAGCTGAGACACTGGGTCCGGCCCGGTTCGCGGGTAGCTTGCTCTCGCGCGTCATTCGTCCCCACGGTCGAGTGCGCGCCCGTTCGAAGGACTCCCGTGTCTTCTCCTGCCGCCCCCGGGTCGCCTGTGACCACTGTCAGCTGGCGAGAGAAGGGCGAGGGCCGCACGGCCCGGTGGCACTCGGAGAACGGCGCGCCGCCGCCGCGGGACATCGTGGTGATCCACGACGACATCGCCGCGGACAAGGCGCTTCGGATGATCCGGCGGGGCACCGGCCTGCTGTGGCGGGGCGACTTCCACAACGCCCGCCAGCTCATGCGCGCCCTCGACCGGCGTCTGCAGAAGCGGGCGTCCCGGGCGCCGCAGAGCTCCGACCCCGGGGAGGTGTTCCTGGCCAACCGGAAGGCACGCGCGCAGCGGGCGGAGACGCTGGGAAAGGTCCTCATCCCACTGGAGCAGGACTACTCGGTTCGGCTGCGCCGGGCGCCCGACGTGAGCGACGCCTGCACCCATGCCTACGGGCCGCCGACCCACAACGGCAACGACTCGACCGGTCGGGACACGCTGGTCTCGCTGCCCGAGCTCCTCGGCGTCATCAGCGCCTACGAGTGGCACCTGGGCGGCAGCGAGGTGGCCGCGTTGGGGGCTCGGATCCATCCCGCCTACGGCGTGTTCGCCCCCACCCGAGACGAGTACATCGACCTGGTCGCCGACGCCCCCTGGCCGCAGGGCGTCGAGGATGCGATCGTGTGGGACATCGGCACCGGAACCGGCGTGCTCGCGGCCGTCCTGGCCCGGCGCGGGGCCCGGCGGGTCGTGGCGTCCGACATCAACCCGCGCGCTGTGCAGTGCGCGCGGGACAACGTGGGTCGGCTGGGGTCGGCCGACCGGGTGGACGTGGTGGAGGCCGACCTGTGGCCTTATGACGACGACGAGGTGGGCGACTCCCGGCGGGCCGACGTGGTGGTGTGCAACCCGCCGTGGATTCCCGGTCATCCGACCTCGGCACTGGAGCAGGGGATCTACGACCCGGGCTCGGACGTGCTGGGCCGCTTCCTGGACGGGCTCGCGCAGCACCTCACGCCGCAGGGCGAAGGGTGGCTGATCCTGTCCGACCTCGCCGAGCAGCTCGGGCTGCGCAGCCGCGACGAACTCCTGCAGCGCATCGCCGACGCCGGGCTGACGGTTCTGGGAGCGCACGAGACGACGCCTCGCCACCCACGGGCGGCCGACGACGCCGACCCACTCCACGCGGCACGCTCACAGGAGCGGACGATCCTGTGGCGACTGGCTCGGCAGAGATGAAAGGTCCGATGGAGGAACGAACCCCCGGCGCGGACTCGACGGGGAAACTCTCCCATCCGATACCTGCGTGAGGAGTGGGCTCCGCCCACGTCCCTGTGAATGCGGATCCTTGAAGTCGGACCGAGTTGATAGCTTTCACTCTATGACAAATGGTGGGCCTTCCCCCGATTCGCCGCTGAATGGTCTGGACTTGGCAAATCTGCCAGAGCAGGAGAAACGGCAGCTTGCAGTCCTGCTCCTATGGGCGATCTCCCGTGCCAGGATTGGCCACGATACGACTACCAGGTATCTCGCCGAACAAGCCCACCTCGATGAGTACTTGGCGCCGTTCGCGGATGGTGATGCTGCACCGGACTCCGCGGATGCCTGGTCGGCAGTAAGAGCATCAACGTGGTGGGCTTCGGATGTGCCGCCTGATGTTCCGCTCGGCAAAGCCGAGATTATCCGCAGCAACCCTGCTGGCGGATTGGCACTAAGTCGCTTGAGTCTTGTGCGTGATGATTTCCAGTGTGGTGAGGCCGTGCGCGCGCTGGTCGAGTTGCTGCCCGCTGGTGGAGATCGCGACGACCTTCTCTACGGATTCGCTTTGGATCACTTCGATCTAGAGATCGAAGATGTGGCGGTTACCCGCCCCTCTTGGCCGGGGATTCTGGATGCCGAACTCGCGGCGGGAAATCACCAACTCGCTGATGCTGCAGCGGTGGGTGACTGGGAAGCAGTTCTCGAGACCCTCGATTCGTCAGATGTGAGATCAAGGAGCTTGGTAAACACCTGGCGCCCGGGTGGAGTATCAATGGTGGCTCCACTGCACCAAGCAGCAATCAACGGAGCCGATGTAGAGGTAGTCGAGAGGCTCATTGCGCTCGGGGCTTGGCGATCGCTAGCGGATGCCAGAGGATGGCTACCTGTCGACTTGGCGATACTCCATGGTCGCTCCGAGTTAGTTGGGGCCCTTGCACCCAAGGTGAACCGTGAAGTGGAGGTGGCTCTTTTTCGAGTCCTGACTTATAGGCTCGATAAGCTCTTGGCGGAAATTACAAAAGAGGATGCCGTTCCGCGATTCCGAGCACCTCAGGTCGCCGTTATCGCGGAGGTCGGTGGCGAAATCGAATTCGATCTGACGGGCAGTGGCCACTTCTTCCGCATCTACCTGGAAGAGGGCGAGTTGCTGGTCGAACACAATTCGGCTGGCAGCGCCGACGACGGCATCGTCTACCGCCTCGATGGGACTGGGGTTGTCGACACGTGGGAGAACGACCCCCTGGAAATGACTCAAGCGGGCGAACAGGAAACGAATGGAGACGGCCAGAGCGCGGAGCAGGCAGATCGAGATCGGATAGGTAGCGAGAAGGCGGGGCCCGTCGAAGCGACCAATCCGGTTGTAGCTGCTTCTCCTGGTTCTATGCCGGAACCTCCCGATGTTGATCATGAAGAGCACACCCGAGCGCTCGCAGGAGTTAGAACCCTTTGGTCAGATCTCGGCGATTGCGCAGTCACGGTTGTGCCCCAGGCGTCTGTTCGTAAGTACAACCGCGAGCGCCAACACGTTTCCGAGGTATTCGTCGTCACGGTGTCTGAGTTCAAGAAAGGCAGACGCTGGGAATCCGTTTCAGTCATCGCGGCCAACGAAGAGATCTCGGATCAAACGGTCGCAGGCAAGCTGTGGACGAATGCGGTGATAGTCGAGTTCGGTGGCCACAACGCCCAGCTCATGCAGAACCTCCGGCTCGTTCTCGAGAGGGAGGCCGAAAGTGGCCTCGGTCCTGGTTCTCATCAGGACCTGCTAACCGCCATGGGCAACCGCAGTGGTCGTGAAGTTTCCGAGAGAGTTCGAAACTTGTGGGAGAAGGTTCACGCACTAGTGGTCCGCATTTGAAGTCTTCTTACGGTTGGCTTTCTTGAGGACTTCGTCGGCGGTTTTCGTCCAGACGAAGGGGTGGGATCGGTGGTTCCAGCCGTCGATGAAGGCGCGGATCTTCGCGTTGAGGTCCTTGACGGATGTAAAGATCCCACGGCGGATGGCCTGGCGTTCGACGATGCCGAACCACACCTCGACCAGGTTCATCCACGACGCGTGGGTG
The DNA here is from genome assembly GCF_002441635.1 of Dietzia sp. WMMA184. Classification (NCBI taxonomy): domain Bacteria; kingdom Bacillati; phylum Actinomycetota; class Actinomycetes; order Mycobacteriales; family Dietziaceae; genus Dietzia; species Dietzia sp. WMMA184. The sequence continues at coordinate 44,089 of NZ_NXEI01000001.1, forward strand.
GGTGTGAAGTGGACCTTGAACCGGGGATTTTCGGCCAGCCAGGCCTTGACGTTTGCGTGCTTGTGGGCGGCGTAGTTGTCCATCACCAGGTGCAGCTCAACTGGCTGACCGTCGGCATCGACGACATGACGGTACGCCCGCTCGATCTGCTTCAAAAACGCCAGGAACTCCTGGTTCCGGTGACGCGGTTTGAGTGCGGCGGTGACCTGACCGGTGGCGATGTCCAGCGCCGCGAACAGGGTGCTGGTGCCGTGCCGGACGTAGTCGTGGCTGCGCCGCTCGATCAGGCCGGGCTGCATCGGCAAGATCGGCTGAGTACGATCCAGTGCCTGGATCTGGGACTTCTCATCCACGCACAACACGATCGCGTTCTCCGGCGGCGCCAGGTACAGGCCGCAGATGTCGGTGACTTTGCCGACCAGCTCAGGATCGGTGGAGAACCGGAACGACTCCGAGCGCCACGGCTTGATCCCGTAGGCACGCCACGCCGTGACCACCGTCGAGGCCGAGACCTTCAACCGGGACGCCAGCAGCCGCGACGACCAGTGGGTCACGCCCAGAGACTTCGGCGGCGGCATCAAGGTCGCCGTCACGATCTCCGCGTGATCGATCGTGCGCGGCCGACCAGAACGCTTCTCATCAGCCAGGCCCCCGATGCCCTTGTCCTCGTACCTGGACCGCCAGAGGTTCACCTTCGGCCGCGACGCCCCGGCCAACTCGGCGATCTCCGCATTACGCCGGCCCTCCGAAGCCAGCAGCACGATGCGAGCTCGCTGCACCATGCCTGCCGACATCGACTGCGAGCGCGTCATTCTCTCAAGCTTCTCGCGATCGCCGGGACGCAACATCAATGCCGGGGCAGGTCGATTCGCCATGCCCCATGATTTCACAAACCCAACTGTAAAACTACTTCACACGCACGACACTAGCGATTGAAGCTGGTGTCGAACCGCACAGGGGCAACACGATCAAGTCCACGGGTCCATCGAGTGGGTCCGACGTGGCCGACGCGCGAGAGAGGCGGGGCGCGAGCGCCAACGACGATGCCAGTACAGGAGGGGAGGCCCACTTCGCGCCGCCGATCAGGCTCTCCTTGGAGAGCCCGTATTACTCGGCTCGAGCGGACTGGGACGGGGACACCATCATCGTGAAGGCAGGATCAGCTGCTCGTAAGGCCACGCTTGAGTCGATGCCCGCTGAATCACGATCGATTCGGCGAGACTTGCTGGCCCGAGGGATAATTCGGGAAGTAGCAGGTCGCTATGTCTTCACTCGTGACTGTCGCTTCAGGAGCGTTTCGTCTGCTGCATGTCTGGTCGCGGGACGGACGGCTGGCGGACGCGCCGAATGGAAGGATTCACAGGGACGCAGCATCAACGACTTGCTCGGTGGTCCCAAGTTCAGAAGGAAGGTCTAGACCAGACGCTCGATACTGCGCAACGTGGATCAGCGTGTGTGCGATGCCCTAGCGGGGGCCGCGCCCACCCAGTGCCCAGACCAGCGCGTGCACCGCGAGTAACGGGGCGATGAGCACCACCGCGCCCCAGCCCGTGGTGGCGACGGGCACCCAGTCGTCCCACGACGCGCGCATGGCGGCGAGGAAGTCGCGGCGCTCGGGATCAGTCTGTTCGGGTGCGCAGTGCCCGGGGGCGGCGAGCTCGGGGTCGTCGTGTGAAGAGCCCGCCCACAGCCCTTCAACGTCAGAGCTGTCCGCCGTCAGTGGGAAGTCGGCGGGCCGAGGGGACTGCGAGGCGGAGTGCATGACAGGGGTTCGTCGCGGCTGGCGGGCCGGATGGCCGGTTCGGCCGGGCGAGGAGACGGCGGGTCTCCGGCGGCAGTGGTGCACCTCGTCGTCGTCGCACTTACCCCGTCATCACGGCGATCCCGGAACGTAGGCTGGCGGGGCCCGCACCACATCCGAGGCCGAGGATGCCATGGACAGCATGACGGACAGGTCGGCTCCCGCCGCTGGCGACGGACATCCCACCGAGGACGAGCGCGCCCCCCCCACCTCCCACCCGGGCCGCGGCTGCCCAGGCCGGTCCAGGGGGTGGGCTTCGGGATCGCCCGGCGGGAGACTCTCCGACTACTGCACCGGCGGTACGGCACCGCGTTCACCGTGCACCTCCCCATCTACGATCGCGCGGTGGTGATCTCGGACCCCGCGCTCGCCAAGGAGCTGTTCACCGCCCCGCAGGAGTCGCTGACCAACGTCGACCCCAACCTGGGCCGGGTCCTGGGGGAGAACTCGATGTTCGCGCTCGAGGGCACCGACCACCGCCGGCGCCGGAAACTGCTCACCCCGCCACTGCACGGCAGAGGCATCAAGGCCTACGAGGCGATCGTCGAGGAGGAGACCCGTCGCGAGCTCGACTCGTGGGTCGCCGGCCGACCGTTCGCCTCCATGCCCTCGATGACCCGCATCACGCTGGACGTCATCCTCCGGACCGTGTTCGGCGCCCGGGACGACGAGCTCGACACCCTGCGCCGCGTCATCCCGCCCATGGTCGAGGCCGGCTCGGCGGTGGTGATCACCCCGGAGCTGCCGGTACGGCTCGGCACAGTGGGCCCGCGCGCCCGGTTCACCCGATACAAGACGGTGTACGACGAGGCGATCGGCGCCCTCATCACCCGGGGGCGCCGCGACGACCGGCTCGACGAGCGCGACGACATCCTCGCGATGATGCTGCAGAGCACCTACGACGACGGATCGTCCATGACGGATGACGAGATCCGCGACGAGCTCACCGCACTCCTCGTGGCCGGGCACGAGACCACGGCGACGACACTCGCCTGGGCGCTGGAGCGGCTCAGCCGCACCCCCGCGGTGCTACGCGAGCTGGTCGCCGAGGTCGATGCCGGGGGAACCGACTACCGCAGCGCCACGATCCTCGAGGTCCAGCGCAGCCGGCCGGTGATCGATCTCGCCGGACGCAACGTGCAGGTCCCGCAGCTCGACCTGGGCCCGTGGCGGATCCCGCGCGGATACAACGTGCTGGTCGCGATCTCGCTACTGCACGACGACAGCACGCACTTCGCCGAACCCGAACGCTTCGACCCGACCCGCTTCCTCGGCACCACGCCACCGCCGGCGTGGCTGCCGTTAGGCGGCGGGACCCGGCGGTGCATCGGGGCGGCGTTCGCGGCCATGGAAATGGATGTCGTGTTGCGCACCGTGCTGAGCATGTACGAGATCGTCCCCACGACCGAGCCTGACGAGAAATGGCATTCGCGGGGGTCGCGTTCGCACCCCGTCGCGGCGGGCGGATCACCGTCCGGCGTCGGTGACGCTAGTCGGACGGCACCGGTGACGCGGCGGGGTCGCGGGGCTTGGCCTCCGGGGCCCTCGACTTCTGCCACGGCCACCGGCCCGAGATCTCCAGCTCCAACGACCAACTGAGGAAGGTCCTGATCACGACGATCGCCGCCAGCACCGCCACGCTCTCCAGCGTCGGGGTCACCGCGACCGTCTTGATGATGTCCGCCGCCACCAAGATCTCCAGCCCCAACAGGATCGACCGACCGAGGAACCGGCGGAAGTGCCGATAGGTGTCCGGCTGCCGGCTGAGCAGGCGCCACCCCGCGATGACCGTGGCCGCCACGATGCCGATGACGATCGCCGCCACACCGAGCGCGTCGATCACCTCGCCGACCGCCTCGATGTACTCCTTGGAAGGCACCCTGGACTCCTCTCACCCGGATCCGCACCGGGGCGACCCGGACGGCGTTGTCCGACGAGCCTAGGGGCCTCCCGCCGCGCGCCCGGGCGTTCGCCGATCCCGTAACCAGTTGCACTGAGACGGGTCTTGGGTACGTTTGTGGCCCACCGCCCTGGATTGATCGGCCCACGCAGATCGAACCCGCGCCAACTCGAGGAGGCACCGCACTTGCAGACGCCTACCGCAGAATCGACCACCGGAGCCACGGACCTACGTCCGAACCCGACCCACGACCCCAACGAGCACCTGCGCGACCCCGACAAGGGATACGTCGCACTGCTGGGCTGGGTGCCCAACGCCATCGACGCGCTCGACAAGTTCGACCGCCGCTACGTCGTGGTGGCACCGCCCTGGGCCGAGGAGTACTGCAGTCAGCACCAGATCCCGTACGTCCCGTGGGACTTCGAGCGGCTCAACGACCGGTCCATGGAGATCGCCGAGACGCTGCGGGACATGGGCGTCGACGTGGCGATCCCGCTGTTCGAGGAGACCGTCGAGTGGGCGGGCGCCATCAACTCGATGCTGCTCGACAACCCCACCCTGTACGGGCAGTCGCTGCTGCTGCGGGACAAGGCGCTGATGAAGCGGCGCGCCCAGCTGGGCGGCATCCGGGTGGGCATCTTCGAGGAAGCGCACGAGCGGGACGACGTGATCCGGTTCCTCAAGCGCGTCAACCAGACCCTGCTCAAGCTCGACGGCGACCCCAACGACCCGATCCACCTCAAGGCCTTCGACAAGGCCGGGTGCCTCGGCCACCGCGTCATCCGTACTCCGGACGAGGTCGACACGATCCCCGACGAGGAGTTCCCCGTCCTCATGGAGTCCCACCTCGACGGCTGGGAGTTCGCCGTGGAGGCCTGGGTCCACAACGGGAAGATCGTGTTCCTCAACATCTCCGAGTACGTCACGCTCGGCTACTCGGTGTTCGTGCCGGCCTCGCCAGAGCTGGAGAAGTACCGCCCGGAGATCACCCGGCAGATCGAGAAGCTCATCAAGACCTTCGACATCAAGTTCGGGTTCGTCCACCCCGAGTACTTCGTCACCAGCGACGGCGAGATGTACTTCGGCGAGGTCGCCTACCGGCCGCCGGGGTTCAAGGTCTTCGAACTGCTCGAGCGGACCTACGGGTTCAACGCCTACCAGGGCCTGGTGCTGGCGTTCGACCCTAAGACCACCGAGGAGGAGATCGCCGCGTTCTTCCCGCGCGAGGTCGTCGACGCGAAGGGGCACGCCGGGTGCTTCGGCGTCTACCCGCGGCGCCGTGTCGTGTCCACGCTCGAGATCCCGGAGGCGACCGAGGACCACGAGTACTTCGAATCCCACGAGCTCACCGCCCCGCTCGAGGAGACGGTCACCAAGCGCACCGCCTTCGGCACCCACTGGGGCCTGGTCTACTTCTTCGGCGACGACGCCTACGAGATGCGATCGGTCCTGCGCGCCCAGGAGGACCTCGACTTCTACGTGTGACGGCTCTGCCGGTACCGGCCCGCGGGTACGGTACGGGCTGGTGGGCGTGGACTGACGCGGGACGGACCTGCGCGGTCTGGAACGAGGCGCGGTGGGAGACGGAGAGTGGACTGAAGTGGGAAACGACGAACCCGGTACGACGCGGGTACTGGACAAGCGCGTCGCCTCCCTGACCGACGCGACCCGGGCGCTCGCCGAGGCGGGTGACGTGACCAAGGCGTCCCGTCTGCGGCGCGTCCTGGACGGGGCGCGGCTGGTGCTGCTGCAGGACGGCGGTCCCGCCGCCGTGCAGGAGATGGCCGCCGACCTCGAGGCCGCGGGGATCTTCGAGGGCACCGACTGGGACTCGCCCGCGGCCCTCATCCCGGCCCTGAGCGCCGGTACCCTTCGCAGCTCCGATGCGGACAAGGTGGTCACCGAGATCGTCAGCGACCTGCGGCTGGTCGCCGTGGCGCAGGGGCAGTACACCCACCCCGAGGTGACGGCCGAGCAGGCGCGGCAGCATCTCACCGAGGTGCTCGCCAACAACACGTCCCTGCTGTTCGGCGTGGCCACCGAGGCCGAGCGCACGCAACAGGGCCGGATGGCGACCGTCACCCGCACGGCCTTGGCGCACATCGCCTCGGAGATCGGCCTGGACGGTGTGCTCGATCAACTGGTCGAGGAGATCTGGCGCATCCTGCGCCAACGCCCCATCCAGGTGGACCAGGTCAAGCAGACCATCACCCAGATCGCGATCGCGCGCCAGGACCCGGGGGTCGACACCGGCGGCGGCGTGGGCATCGATCGGCTCATCAGCAGCATCTACGGCACCACAGAGGCCAGCCGCGAGGACCCCGGCGTGGACGTCTACCTCTCCCGACTGGAGTCCATGGACGAGGGGACCCTGCAGTACGAGGCGGCCGGGTTCGCGCGGTCAATGCACGACACCGGCCTGGTGTCGCCGTACCACCCGGTGCTCGTGCGGTTCCTGCGGGAGAAGGGCAGCTTCCTGCTGAGCGAGGCGCTCGGGCTGTCCAGCACGGGCCGGGAGAGCCTGCTGTGCTTCCACGGTCTGGTCGACGCCCTGATCGACGCGGCCGTGCACCCCGAGACCGCGCAGTCCGTCTACGGGCTGGCGCTGCTGCTCGAGCGGGGGATCCTCTTCCAACCGCCCGCCGCCCCCGCGCTGTGGCGGCTGCTGGCACTGCCGCTGTCCGGCTACGCGGCCGAGCGGCTCGCCCTCTCGTGCGGCCCCGCCCACGAGGTGCGCGTCTGGCTTCTCGCCGGGACGCTGTCGATGCTCGGTCAGCCGCTGGGCGTGGGGCAGGGCGACAACCCCACCTGCCAGTCCGCCCGGGCGCTGTCGATGTGGGCGTACAACGACCCCGACTACCTGCTGCAGATCATCGCGTGGGCGGCGCGCGACAACGAGGTGGTCATGCACTTCGAGGGCCGGCCGATCTCCTCCCGCGAACTCGACGCGGGCCTGGCCACCACGCTGCCGGTGGACCTCGACCCCGTGTCGCTGCTCGTGGTGCCGCACCTGGATCGGATCTACGCCGAGATGGGCCGTCTGTGCTCGGACCGTCCGGGTGACCCCCACCGGTGGGTCAACCCCGAGTTCCACGGCTGGTGGTCGGCCCGCGGCTTCAGCATCAACGTGGACGTCGAGTCCGGCAGGCTGACCGGGCTCGAGGACTTCCTGCGGCACTTCTACGGCAGCTACCACCCGTTCCACAACGGCAACCAGCCGCTCATCCACCCGCAGCCCGCCGGCGTCGCCGTCACCGATTCCTCCGCGCGGTTCGTCGGGTGGCACGCCATCACCATCCTGCGGGTCGCGCTGGACCCGGACGAGACCATGCGCGTCTACTTCTTCAACCCCAACAACGACAGCGGGCAGGACTGGGGCAACGGCGTGGTGGTGAGCACCGCCGGCAACGGCGAGCGGTTCGGCGAGTCGTCGCTGCCCTTCGAGGAGTTCGCCTCCCGGCTGTACATCTTCCACTTCGACGCCCTCGAGCCCGGCGAGACCGAGACAGTCTCCGCGGAGGAGATCGCCCGTGTGACCGGGCTGATCCACGGCAGTTGGGGCGCCGACCGGCTACCGGAGCTCTGAGGGCTGCCGCGGCCCGGCCCGGCTCGGCTCGGCTGATCCGGCTTACGCGCCGAGAGCGGCGTAAGGCGTCCCGACGCCGGGGTGCCGAGTGGATGCGCTGCGGGAATGGTCCAATCCGCGCGCACAACTGCCGACAAGGTGTGCAAAGAGGACGCACAAGCCTGAGAGGGATGGGCGTGAGGGGGAGCATGCGCGCGAGCGTGGAGTGGATGGAGCGGCACCAGGTGTCGCTCTACCTGGCGGGTCTCGTCCTGGGCGGGGTCGTCGGGGTGCTCGCGCCGGCGGTGGCCGGCCCGGCGGAGCTCGCGATCCAGCCCGTGCTCGCGCTGCTGTTGTACGCGACTTTCCTCGGCATCCCGTTCGCGCGCGTCGGCCGGTCCCTCCGCGACTGGCGCTTCCTCGGCACGATCCTCGCGGTCAACTTCGTGGCGGTCCCGCCGATCGTCTGGCTGCTCACGCGGATCGTCGCCCACGACCAAGTCCTTCTGGTGGGCGTGCTGTTCGTCCTGCTGACCCCGTGCATCGACTACGTCCTCGTCTTTGCCGGCCTCGCCGGCGCTGACGTCCACCGACTCCTGGCCGCGACCCCGCTGCTCATGGCCGCCCAGGTGGCGCTGCTGCCGCTGTACCTGTGGCTGTTCGTCGGATCCGAATTCGTCGCGGCGGTGGAGCTCGAGCCATTCGTCGAGGCGTTCGTGCTGCTCATCGCGCTGCCTCTCGCGGCCGCGGCGCTGACGCAGTTCGTCGCCGGCCGCGGTGAGCCCACCCGGGCCGCCCGGGCCGCCCGGGCCGCCCGGGCCAACCGAGTCGGTCGGGCGGTGGCGCAGGGCGCGGCCGCGGCGATGGTCCCGCTCATGGTCGCCACGCTCGCGCTCGTGGTCGCCTCCCAGATCAGCGCGGTCAGCGAGCGGCTCGGCGGACTGGTGCAGGTGGTCCCGGTGTACGTGGCGTTCGTCATGGTCATGGTGCCGGTGGGCATGGCGGCCGGGCGGCTGGCGGGCCTCGATGTGCCGGGCAGGCGGGCGATCGCGTTCAGTGGCGCGACCCGAAATTCCCTGGTCGTCCTCCCGCTGGTCCTGGCACTGCCCGCGGCGTTCGATCTGGCAGCCCTCGTCGTCGTCACCCAGACCCTCGTCGAGCTCGTCGCCATGGTCGTCCTCGTCCGGCTCGTCCCGCGACTCATCCCCGAGGTAACGCCGGTCACTTGACGGGCGTCGGGCGCGTGGTTCCGGTAGCTTCATAGGGTTCCCGTGCGCGACTCCGCCGGCGCCGGATTCTGCTCTCTGCTCACACCGCAATCCCAGAGGACGACCGTGACGTCTGAAGTCTCCGCCACCCCCCATGCCGCAGAGGCGGCCCAGGCCCCGCAGGGCTCCCCGCCGATGCCCGCCGCCACCGTGCGGCTCATCGCCCTGCTCGTCGGCGCCGCGTTCGTGGTGATCCTCAACGAGACCATCATGTCCGTGGCACTGCCCGAGCTCATGGGCGAGTTCGCGGTCACCGCCGCCACCGCGCAGTGGCTGACCACCGCGTTCATGCTCACGATGGCCGTGGTCATCCCGTTCACCGGGTGGCTGCTCGTGCGCCTGCCGCTGCGGTCCGTGTTCGTCATCGCGATGAGCACGTTCACCGCCGGCACCCTGCTGGCGTCGCTGGCCATGGTGTTCCCCATGCTCGTCGCCGGCCGGGTCGTCCAGGCGGTCGGCACCGCCATCATGATCCCGCTGCTCATGACCACCGTGCTCAACGTGGTGCCCGCCGACCGTCGCGGCCGCACCATGGGCGTCATCTCCATCGTGATCGCCGTCGCCCCGGCCATCGGCCCCACCGTGGGTGGCCTGGTGCTCGACGTGCTCAGCTGGCGCTGGATGTTCTGGTCGGTGCTGCCCATCGGTGTGCTGGCACTCGTGGCCGGAGCGGTGCTGATCCGCAACGTCACCGAGCCCCGGCGCATCCCGCTCGACATCCTCTCCGGCGTCCTCTCGGCGATCGGGTTCGCCGGCCTCATCTTCGGCCTCAGCTCGATCGGCGAGGCCGCCAGCGACAACGCCCTCATCTCGCCGTGGATCCCCGTGGCGATCGGCGTGGTCGCCCTGGCCGTGTTCGTCTGGCGCCAGCTCTCGCTCAAGGATTACGCGCTGCTCGACGTGCGGGCGTTCGCGTTCCCGACCTTCACAGTGAGCCTGGCCCTCATGCTCATCTCGATGATGTCGCTGTTCGGCACCCTCATCCTGCTGCCGCTCTACATGCAGCAGGTCGTGGGCACCAGCACCCTGAACTCCGGGCTGGCGCTGCTGCCCGGCGGCCTGATCATGGGCGTGCTCGGCTGGTTCGTCGGCCGCGCGTTCGACCGGATCGGCCCCCGGCCGCTCATCATCCCCGGCTCCGTGCTCGCGTCCGCCGGCCTGTGGGGGATGTACACGTTCTTCTCCGCGGACAGCTCCCTGGTCACGGTCGTCGTCTGGCACATCGTGCTCAGCGTGGGCCTGGCGTTCCTCTTCTCGCCGCTCATGACCTCCGCGCTCGGCTCCCTGCCGCCGCACCTGTACTCGCACGGCTCGGCGCTGCTCAACACCCTGCAGCAGGTCGCCGCCGCCGCGGGCACGGCGCTGTTCATCACCGTCATGACGCTGGGCATCGTCTCCGGCGCCGAGTCAGGCCTGGGCGACGTCGCCGCGCAGATGACCGGCGTCCACAACGCGTTGCTGCTGGGCGCGTGCATCTCGCTCATCACCGTGGTCGGCGTGTGGTTCGTCCGCAACAGCGCGCAGACCGAGGGGCCGGCCTCGGCGCCGAAGGCCGAAGGGTCCGAGAACGCCACGGCGCAGGAGACCGCCTCGGCGTAACCGGCCGAACGCCCGCCGCAGTGACCCACGCCATACCCTGGATGGCGTGAAGGTTGATCTGACGGTCCTGGCCATCCCGGCGTTCGTCGGGGCGATGGCGGCCGAATACGCGTGGCAGAAGCGCAACCCGGCCGTCGGGGAGCGGGCGGGGGACTACGAGTTCGCCGACACCATGGCGAGCCTCTCGATGGGCGTGGGAAGTCTGCTCGCCCCCTACATCTCCGCCACGGTGCTCTCGCCGCTCACCCCGCGGACAGGCCGATTCGCGAAAGGCGTGATGGGCCTGTCCCTCGGGGCGGCGGCCGTGGCCACCGCCGGAGACGTTCTCCGACGCCATCGCGGGTCGGGTCTGGGTGAGGCGGGGTCGTTGTCGTCGTCCTCCGGCCCCGGTCCCGACGCAGACGGTGACACCGGCGCGGCGGTCCCGCCCGCCCTGCGTCGGATCACCGGCGGCTCGGCGGTCACCGCGGTGGCCTCCACCGTGGTGATGGTCTCCACGCTGTGGAGCGCGCAGACCGCGAGTTCGCGGCTCTTCCGGACGTCCCCGCTTGACCTGGGGTCCGGGCCGCTGGCGTACGCGGTAGGGATCCTCGGTTGGGACCTCATCTACTACTGCAACCACCGCCTCGCCCACGAATCGCGTTGGCTCTGGGCCATGCACGTCGTGCATCACTCGAGCGAGCGCTACAACCTGTCGACGGCGCTGCGCCAGCCCGTCGCCGAGGCGCTGACGATCTACGTGCCGTACGGGTTGCTCTCGCTGCTCGGGGTGCGGCCGGCGATCGTCATGGACGCCCGCGCGATCAACCTCATCTACCAGTTCTGGGTCCACACCGAGGCGGTGCGGTCGATCGGGCCGCTGGAGAAAGTGCTCAACTCGCCCTCGCACCACCGCGTGCACCACGGCAGCAACCGGCGGTACCTCGACCGCAACCACGGCAGCATCCTGATCATCTGGGACCGGCTGTTCGGTACCTACGAACCCGAGCGCGAGGACGTGGTCTACGGGCTGACCACCAACATCGACACGTTCAACCCGCTACGGATCGCCACGCATGAATGGGTCGCGATCGGGCGCGACATCTTCCGCGCGCAGACCTGGCGCGACCGCGCGGGGTACCTGGTGCGCGGGCCGGGGTGGGCCGGGGCGCGGAGGGCGTAGGGCCCGGTGCAACGCGGACTCAGACGAGTCGGCGACCGACCATCCCGGCGGCATCGTCGAGCACAGCCCGGAACAGGGCGTCGTCGCGCAGTTCGAACCACCCCAGCGCCGCCCCGAACATCAGCGTCATCGCCTGCTCGGCCACCAGCACCACGTCGGCGTCCCACCGCAGGCCCGCACGCTCGGCCAGGCTGCTGAGCAGGGTCACGATGATCCGTCGGTACTCCTGGTGGGACTGCGCGGCGAGAGCCCGCAGCTGCTCGTCGCGGGCCGCCATCAGAGACAACTCGAAGTAGGCGATCTCGGTCATCGGATCGGCGAGGACGGAATCCGCGTAGGCCGCGAAGAGTTCGGCCACGGCGGCGGTCACGTCGTCGGGTCCGTGTACCGGCCGGTCCTGCTGCGTCTGGACCAGGTCCGACAGGTGCGTCAGGTCCACACGCAGCACCGAACGCATCAGCTCGTCCTTGGAGGAGAACGCGTAGTGGACGGACCCGTGGGGCACCCCGGCCTCCTTCGCCAGGGCTCGAGTCGTGAGCGCCCACGCCCCGTCCCGCGCCATCACCGTCACCGCGGTCTCGGTGAGTTCCCGGCGGCGCTGTTCGATCGGGACCTGTGCTCGGCGAGAGTCAGCCACGGTTCACCTCCGACGTGGCGGAGTCCGCACGCGCGGCTGGTGGCATGTACGGCAGGTTCGCCTCCTGCGCGCCCGCAGCTGCGGTGGCCGCGGCGTCGTGCGCCTCTACCGGCGCCGCCCCGGCTGCTCCGGCTGCTCCGACCGCTCCGGCCGCTCGCGACTCCGAACGCAGGCCGCGCCAGGCCAGCACCAAGGTGATCGCCGCCGTCCCGATGCCGATCGCGGCCACGAGGTCCATGCCCGCCAGGAAGGCGGAATCGGCGATCTCCAGCAGACGAGCGCCGCCGCCGGGCAACGTTTCCGCGATCTCGTGGGCGCCAGCCAGGGTCTGGGAGGCGGCGTTCGCGGAGTCGGCATCCATGCCGGGCAGGGTAGCGGTCTCGACCACGCGGCTCGAGTACACGGCCATCCCCGCGGTGCCGAGCACGGCGGTGCCCATCGCGCCGCCGAACTCGTAGCCGGTCTCGGAGATCGCCGCGGCGGCGCCGGCGCGGTCACTCGGGGCGGCAGTGAGGATGACGTCGTTCGTGAGGGTCTCGGCGAGGCCCACGCCGATGCCGAACAGGGCCGACAGGAGCGTGAAGAGGAGCATCGTCTCGGCGGTGTCCAACCGGGTGCCGATGACGAACCCGACGATCACGAGGGACAGACCCGTCATGATCACGGTGCGCACCGAGACCGTCCGCGCCAGGACCGGGGCCAGAAGGGTTCCGACGACGGCGGCCACCGCGAGCGGCAGCATCCACAGACCGGCCTCGGCCGAGCCCATGCCGCGCACGAGCATGAGGTACTGCGGGAGGAAGAACATCAGCCCCATGAACGCGAACACCGAGATCACGTTGATCGACACCGCCGAGGAGAACGCGAAGTTCCCGAACAGGGACACGTCGATCATGGGGTTCTCGCGGCGGCGCTGACGGGTCACGAACCAGACCAGCGCGGCAGCACCCAGAACGAAGGCGACGAGCACCGCCCCGTCGATTCCCTTCACACCGGTCTTGAGGGCGTAGACCAGGGAGATCATTCCCGCGATCGAGAGGATGACGGAGGTCGGGTCGAACGGGCCCGGGTTGGGGTCCTTCGCCTCGGGGAGCAGGAACGGGGCGGTGAGGAGGAACAGCGCGATGACCGGGACGTTCAGGAGGAAGACCGAGCCCCACCAGAAATTCTCCAGCAGCAGCCCGCCGACCACGGGGCCCAGTGCGGCGCCGCCGGAGAACGCGGTGGCCCACACGGCGATGGCGGTGCGTCGCTCGGTGCGGTTCGGGAAGATCGCGCGGATCAGGCCGAGCGTGGAGGGCATGAGGGTCGCGCCGCCGATGCCGAGCAGCGCACGGCCGACGATCAGCATCTCCGGACTGGTGGAGAACGCGGCCACGAGGGAGGCGACGCCGAACAGGGGTGCGCCGATCATGAGGATCCGTTTGCGGCCGATCCGGTCTCCGAGTGAGCCCGTGAAGATCAGCAGGCCCGCGAGCAGGAACGAGTAGAGGTCGATGATCCAGAGCAGTTGGTTCGACGTCGGCCGCAGGTCTGCGGACAGCGCGGGCACGGCGATGCCGAGCACGGACATGTCGATCGAGATCAGCAGAACGGGAAGGACGAGGACGAGCAGGGCCGTCCAGCGGCGTGCGGGGGACACGGGTGCCTCTCCAGGGCGGTCGGACTGCGGGCGGTGTGCACGCAGCGATGCCGGGGCGATCCGCACCCGGCGAGGATCATCCTGACACGAGGTTGGCCACCTGGCCAACCTCTCTTGGCCAGGTGGCCAGAAGTGTGGGGAATGCCACCGTCGGGAGCGCTCGCGGTTCGCGCACTTGGGTCATTCCGCTGCCGTCCGCGAGGGTGCTTCCTAGGGTTCACCCATGAGCGGACGCGCGCGAGGGGCAGGACATCCGACGATCATCCGGAGGGCGCTTCGACTGCTCCTGGCGCTCGTCCTCGCCGTGGCGGTGGCCCCGCAGCTGCAGCCGAGCGCAGCGGCCCAGCCTGGTGGGCGACCGGCCGCACCGGGCTCCGGCTTCCACTGGGGCGTCGCCACGTCGGGCTTCCAGGTGGAGGGCTCGAACCCGGACTCCAACTGGAAGCGGTATGTCGACGCGACCTCGCTGACGGGTCAGACCGACCCGGTGGGTGACGCGGTGGACTTCTGGAACCGCTATGAGGAGGACATCGCCAACGCCGCGGCGATGGGCGTGAACACCTTCCGGCTGAGCGTGGAGTGGGCGCGGATCGAACCCGCGCCGGGGGAGTACGACGACGAGGCCCTCAGACGCTACGACCGGATCATCGACACGGTCCGCCGACATGGCATGACCCCCATGATCACGATGGTGCACTTCGTCTACCCCGGGTGGCTGGCCGACCGGGGCGGGATGCTCGCGGACAACGCAGTGGAGTCATTCGGCCGCTTCGCCGACCTCATCACCGGCCGGTGGGCCGGCGACGGCACCATGTGGGTGACGTTCAACGAACCCCTGGTGTTCTTCAACCACGAGATGACCATCGGCCGGGTGCAGGTCACGGACTTCTCCCGCTTCCTCGACACCATCGAGGCCGCCCACCGGCTCGGCTACGCGGCCGCCCACCGGGCGGACCCAGACGCGATGGTCACCATGAACGAGGCCTACCTGCCGCTGGCCACCGAGTTCACCGACACGCTGATCGGGGACCGGGTGGCCGACGTCGTGGACTACGTGGGCATCGACTACTACTACGGTGTCGCGCTGAACAACCTCACCGCCATCAACGCGGCGTGGGACGACTTCGCGGCCGTGCGGCCACAGCCGGAGGGGATTTACGAGGCGATCACGCACTACGCCCACGCCTACCCGGGAAAACCGATCTACATCGTGGAGAACGGGATGCCGACTCTCAACGGTGGGCGCGCAGACGGGATCGAGCGGGGCGACTTCCTGCGCGACACGGTCTTCTGGCTGCAGCGGGCCGTGGCGGACGGCTACCCCGTGATCGGCTACAACCACTGGTCACTGGTCGACAACTACGAATGGGGCGACTACTCGGCGCGGTTCGGGCTGTATCGGGTGGACGTGCTCACCGACCCGACGCTGACACGCCAACCCACGTCGGGCGTCGACGCCTACCGCGAGATCATCGCGGGCGGGGGAGTGCCCGACGGATACCGTCCGGTGCTGCCGTCTGCGTGGTGTTCGCTGGCCACGATCCCGGACAGCTGCATCGGGCCGGTGTCGGCAGAAGGGCCCTTGACGACGCTGGCAGGGCGATAACAGGATTGACCTCACACGCGATTTCCCTAGTGGACCCGCCCGTTGACCACGAGAGGACCGATGAGATGTTTCCCGCCGGCTCGATCGAGAATCCGCTGCGTTTTCTGTTCGGCCCCGGGCCGGATGAGCCCGCGTGCCTCGCTCTCACACCGGAGTGCATGGGCCTGATCCCGTACCGCGCGGCCCGTTTCGGTATCCCCAGCTGACGAGCCCCGACTGACGGCCCCCGACTGACGGCCCCCGGCCGACGACTCCCGATAGTCCCTGTCCGAAACGCCCCGATCCGCCCGCCGGATTTTCTTCTGCGCGCGGGGGCCGCAGCGTGGATCGACATCCGAGGGGCGGATCGAATGCGGATCGAATTCCGCCAGGCTCGACGGCGGCGGCGGCCGAGACTACCTGCTGAACATCTTCGCGAAGAAGCCGTCCTTGACGGCGGGGACGTCCGACTCGTGGCCCGGGCAGCGGTCGGCCTTGGGCACACCGGCCATCACCTGGTCGACGTGCATTCCGCATCCGGCCCAGGTGGTCTTGCCGCACTTCTTGCAGGTGGCGGGACGGCACATGATGAGACTCCTCAGGGGGTGGGGTTGTCGTCGGCGTGGATCGCGCCGACCGCCGGCCGATGATCCGACTGGCTGATGCCCCGAGATTACATACCCCTAGGGGTATCGGTCAACCCTGCCGGTTCGGCACGCCCTGCACCTGTGGCGTGGGCGGGGTGGTCGACCTCGTCGTCGTCGTTCTCGTCGGGCTCACCCCCGCCGGCGTCCGGCCCGGCTCACCAGGCGCCGCGGGTCAAGCCGTCGCCCCATTCCCGCGCGCGCTCCAGTTCGCCGGGTAGAAGCGGGCCCTCGTAGCCGTCCACGTAGAAGGTCTCGGGATCCGTCACGGGGTGGCAGCCGAGCTTGCGCAGCTTCTTGGCGGCCTTTTTGCCTGCATGGCCGGGGAGGTCGGGGTGGCGGACGTGGGTGTCGAAGGTGGCCACCGCGAGGGAGGCGGGCCCGGCGGCGTCGAGCCACTCGCGCACTCCCGACGGGATCAGCTCGCCGCCGCGGGTGTGGGCGTCCTCGCGGGTGCCGTCGCGGGGTAGCCCGAACGCGTGGGTCGGCGCGCCCACCACGAGCAGGTCCACCCGGAGTTCGGCGAGCGGTGGCGCCTCGTGGGCGGCCACCACCTCGGCGGTCAGGTGAGGGGACAGGCCGTCGCTGATCGCTTCGGCGACGAGCCTGGTGTTCCCCCACGCGGATTCGTACACGACGAGTGCGTTCATGGCCGGCCCTTTCCGCAGGTCCTGCCCTCAGTCTGCGCCTCCGGACCGCCCCGCGCAGCGACTCGTCAGGATCCGCTCATTGACAAGTGTCCCGCCTGATGTCACGGTATTAAGCACCTAATACAGCAACACGGAAGCGGGGCGGCGATGCAGTTCGACAACTCGTCCCCGATCTGGGTGCAGCTCGTCGGGGAGTTCTCGCGGCGCATCGTGACCGGGGAGTGGGCGGCCGGGGAGAAGATGCCCGGCGTCCGGGAGTTGGCGGCCGATCTCGGCGTCAACCCCAACACCGCCCAGCGGGCCCTCGCGGAACTGGAACGGCTCGAACTGTGCCGGTCCGAGAGGGCCACCGGGCGGTTCGTCACGCAGGACGAAGAACGGATAGACGAGGTCCGCGCCGACCTCGCCACCGACGCCGCCGACGCCTTCATCCGGCGCGTCCGCGGCCTGGGAATGGCGCACGCCAAAGCCCGAACGCTGCTCGATCACAGATGGGACACCCATGAACACACCACTACCGATGAGCACGACGGAGGTGCCTGACATGAGCGCCACCGATCATGCCTCCACCGCGAGCTCCGCCACTACACTCGTTGAGGCCACCGGGCTCCGCATGACGTACGGCGCCACCACCGCTCTCGACGGCCTGGACATAGCCCTGGCCCCGGGGCAGATCGTGGGCCTGCTGGGCGAGAACGGCTGCGGCAAGACCACGCTGCTCAAGATCCTCGCCGGCGTCCTGGCCGGGTACTCCGGCGACGTGCGGATCGCCGGTCACGTCCCCGGTCCGGAGTCCAAGGCCCTGGTGTCCTACCTGCCCGACACGAGCTTCCTCCCCGACGCCGCGCGGGTGAGCTACTGCCTCGAGCTGTACACGGACTTCTTCGCCGATTTCCAGCCCGAGAAGGCGCGCGACCTCATCGGCTTCTTCGGCCTGAGCGAGTCCGCGCGGCTCAAGCAGATGTCCAAGGGCATGCGTGAGAAGGTCCAGATCGCACTGGCCATGTCCCGCGACGCGCGCGTGTTCCTCCTCGACGAGCCCATCTCGGGCGTCGACCCGGCCGCGCGGCAGGTGATCCTCGACGGGATCGTGCGCAACCTGTCCGAGGACTCGCTCCTGCTCATCACCACCCACCTCGTCCACGACCTCGAGCCGATCCTCGACGCCGCCGTCATGATGCGCCACGGCCGCGTCCTGCTCTCCGGCGACGCCGACGATCTCCGCGGCAGCCGCGGCGCCAGCCTCGACCAGATCTTCAGGGAGACCTACCGATGAGAGCGACGACGACAACACTCCTCAAGCACGAGTGGCTGCGCACGCGCGGTCCGCTCGCGACCCTCTTCGGGTTGATCGCGCTGGTCGGCGTGCTGGGCAGCCTGCTCGGTGCCTCGGGATGGCCGCTCCTGTCCGAGCTCGGGCTGGCCGCGGGCATGCTCGCCGCGGTCGTGGCGGTCCCGGCCGTCCAGTTGGCCCTCGCCGCCGACTACTGGCGCTCCGGTTACGGCCGGACGGGCTACTTCACGCACTCGATCCCGGTCCGCGGAGCCCGCATCTTCCGGGCCAAGCTGGCGTGGGCGATGCTCGCCTCGCTGGCGGCGATCGTCCTGACCGTCGTGCTCGCGCTGCTCGCGTGGTGGGCGAACTCGCAGCGGTCCGGGGGCACCGCGCCGTCGTGGTCGACGCTGACCGAGGCGTGGTCCACGGTCACCGCCGTGACCCCGGGGTGGATGATCGCCGCCGGGTTGGCACTGGTGCTGGCCTGGTTCCTCGTCTGGCCGGTGTACTACTACTTCGCCGTCTCGGTGGGGCACGAGCGGCGACTGGCCGGACTCGGTGCCGGCGGGCCCGTGGTGGTGTTCGTCGCGGTCTACATCGCCAGCCAGGCCCTTGCCCTGCTCGGCATGCTCGTAATCCCGTTCGGGGTGGGGGAGGCAGAGGGCGAGACCCTGGGCCTCGTCCGGTTCGACCTTGTCGGCGAGCTCGCCGCGGGGCGCACGGCCAGCGAGGTCATGCCGGTCGGGTTCGTGGTCTCCCTGGTCGCGGTGGCGGCGTTCTGCCTCTGGCGCACCGCGCGATCGTGGAACCACAAGGTGGCGCTGGGGTAGTGGACCCTGCGCGGGGCCGACCCCGGTCTGGATGAGGATTTCTTTGGCGGGCGGCGCGCGGTGGAGTAGTGTTCACATCCTCACCGCGCGTCGTCCGTTGGCCGCCGCGGGCCCCTCACCTCCCTCGAAAGACCGCGAGCATGCCGATCGTCCTGCCCTCCATGGCCCGTCCGACCCTGACCGAGCCCACCTACCTCACGCCTCCCGTCTGGAAGCCGGTCCTCGCCTGGGCCGGCCTGGTCATGGGTGGACTCATGGTGGTGGGGGCGCTCGGAACGCTCGGCAGCGGCGTTCTCGAGTCGGTGGCGATGGCGCTCATCGGTCTGGCCATGGCCGTGGCGGGCGGGTGGTGGGTCTTCTGCGAGCGTGAGGACCGCACCCACGCCGAGGAGGACTTCCAACTCGACCGGCAGGCCGCTCTCGCCGCGCAGTCGATGTCCGGCTTCGTCGCCCCGGACGCGCTGAGCCCGCTGACCTGGAACACCCCGTTGAGCCCGTTCACCCGTCGCTGGCCGGTGGTCGGCTCCGTCTCGGTGGCCATGTTCATCGTCGGGGCGGTACTGATGCCCACCCCCGCGCCCTCGCCGACCCCGGCCTCGAGCCCGGTGGCCGCGACCAGCACCGTCACCACCACGGCCCGGGCCGCAGCGCCGACGACCACCGTGACGCAAGCCCCCACGAGTTCACCGGCCTCGGCGACCTCGGTCACGCCAGTCGCCGTCGAGTCGGAGTCCGCGCCCCGGCAGCCCGTGGCCCCCGAGCCCACGTATGCGCCCGCCCCGGTCCAGACGTACGCCCCGCCGCAGACCTACGCGCCCGCCCCGGTCGCCGAGCCGGTTCCGCAGGCGGCGTACTACCCCAACTGTTCGGCGGCCCGGGCCGCCGGCGTCGCGCCGCTGTACCGCGGGCAGCCGGGGTACGCCTCGAAACTGGACCGCGACGACGACGGTGTCGCCTGCGAATGATCCGCGCCGCCGGGGACCGCAGGATCGCTCGGCGCTGAAAACCTCGTCGTCGTCGTTCCCGTGAGTCGTTCCGGGCCGGGCGAACGGATCGGGCAAGATGTGTATCGGCGCCGGGAACACACAGGTGAGCCCGCGCGTTGCACATGTACGAGTGATTCGTCGGTGACCCGGCGGGGACTCTCGACCAACGACCTTCCCCGACAATTCCGAAGGGACCTCGATGCGCACCAGCAGCAACCCGGTCTTCAGTTCACTGTCCACGGACAGTGCCCGCGGCGCCACCCACCTCGGTGGTGCCGGCCGTGGCGCCTTCCAGCAGGGCCAGTACGGCCAGCAGGGCTTCGGTGCCCAGGCCGGTTACGGTGCTCCGCAGGCGCACCCGCAGTTCGCCGCCGACACGCGGCCCATGACGATCGATGATGTGGTCGCGAAGACCGGCACGACCCTCGGCCTGCTCGCCATCGTCGGCACGATCTCCTTCTACCTGATCACGATGAACCCGGGGCTGCTGTTCCCGTTCATCCTGGTCGGCGGCATCGGCGGCCTGATCACCGTTCTGATCGCCACCTTCGCGCGCAAGATGGACTCCGCGCCCGTCACCCTGACCTACGGCGCCCTCGAGGGGCTGTTCGTCGGCGCGGCGACGTACCTGTTCACCATCGACCTGCAGGGGACCGGCGGCGTCCTCGGCGCGGTGGGTGCCGCGATCCTCGGCACCATCGGCGTCTTCGTGGGCATGCTGTTCGTCTACAAGACCGGCGCCGTGCGCGTGACGCCCAAGTTCACCCGCTTCATGTCCGCCGCGATCGTCGGCGTGCTGTTCGCGGCCCTGGGCAGCATCGTGCTGAGCCTGTTCACCGGCACCAACCCGCTGTACGACGGTGGCCCGATCGCGATCGGTTTCTGCCTCCTGTGCATCGGCCTGGCCGCGTTCAGCTTCCTGATGGACTTCGACAACGCCGACCGCCTCGTGCGCGCCGGTGCCCCGTCCAAGATGGCGTGGGGCGTCGCGCTCGGCCTCACGGTCACCCTGGTGTGGCTGTACGTCGAGGTCCTCCGCCTCATGAGCTACTTCCGCGACTGACCGGCGCGAGCTGTAGCGCTGCCTGACTGATCAGGTCAGGTTCCGGCGAATCCCACGGCCCCGGCCCCCGCGAGGGGAGCCGGGGTCGTCGGCATTTCGGGTGTGGCGGCGATGGGGTTCCGGCAGCGGCCGGCGTGCCCGGCCCGCCTCGTACACCCCGCGGGCGCCGCCGGGGTAGCCGGCTGCAGGACCAACGGCGAGAGCGCCCCGGGCACACTTCCTCGAGAGAAGCGTGCCCGGGGCGCTCGCAGTGCCGCGGGGTGGCGCGGGCTCAGGCCGCGCCGGGTGGGATCAGCTGAGGCGCTCGAGCACCATCGCCATGCCCTGGCCGCCGCCGACGCACATGGTCTCGACGCCGAACTGCTTGTCCTCGGCCTGCAGGTTGTTGAGCAGCGACGCGGTGATGCGGGCGCCCGTCATACCGAAGGGGTGGCCGAGCGCGATGGCACCGCCGTTGATGTTGAGCTTGTCCTCCTCGATGCCGAGCTCGCGGGCCGAGCCGAGCACCTGCACGGCGAACGCCTCGTTGATCTCGAACAGGTCGATGTCGGAGATCGACTTGCCGGCGATCCGCAGGGCGTTCTTGACGGCCTCGATCGGCCCCAGGCCCATGATCTCGGGCGACAGGCCGGACACGCCGGTGGAGACGACGCGCGCGAGCGGGGTCAGGCCCAGCTCCTTGGCCTTGGTGTCGGACATGATCACCAGGGCGGCGGCACCGTCGTTGAGCGGGCAGCAGTTGCCGGCGGTGATGGTGCCATCGGGGCGGAAGACCGGGTTGAGCTGCGAGACCTTCTCGTAGGTCGTGCCGGCGCGCGGGCCGTCGTCGGTGGAGACGACGGTGCCGTCGGGCATGGTGACCGGGGCGATCTCGTTGGCGAAGTGGCCACGCTCGATCGCGTCGAGGGCGCGGGAGTGCGAGCGCACGCCCCAGTGGTCCTGGTCCTCGCGGGTGATGCCGGTCATCTGGGCGACGTTCTCGGCGGTCTGGCCCATGGGGATGTAGACGTCGGGGAGCTGGCCGTTCACCCGCGGGTCGGTCCAGGTCTCGGCGCCGCCCTCTGCGCGCGTGGCGGTGCGGGCCTCGGCGTCGGCGAAGATCGGGTTGTGTGTGTCCGGCCAGTGGTCGGCGGTGCCCTTGGAGAAGTTGGAGACGGTCTCCACACCGGCGGAGATGAACACGTCACCCTCACCGGCCTTGATCGCGTGCAGCGCCATACGGGTGGTCTGCAGCGAGGAGGAGCAGTAGCGGTTCACGGTGGTGCCCGGGACGGTGTCCAGGCCGGCGAGCACGGAGACGACACGGCCCATGTTGAAGCCCTGCTCGCCGCCCGGCAGGCCGCAGCCCAGCATGAGGTCGTCGATCTCGGTGGGGTCGAGCGCGGGGATCTTGTCCAGCGCGGCCTTGACCATCTGGGCGGTGAGGTCGTCGGAGCGGATGCCCACGAGGGAACCCTTGTTGGCGCGCCCGATGGGGGAACGGGCGTACGAGACGATCACGGCTTCCGGCATGGAAAGCTCCTTCGTTGCGGGTGAGTGCTGGTGTGGTCGGGTCAGTCCTGGGGATCCGGGTCGTCCCGCGTCGAGCGGGCCGGTGTCAGGATCCGGCTACGGCGTCGGAGGGTGTCCGCGGCCTCACGGGCCTCGCCCGTGCTCTCGGGGTCACCGTCCACGTCCTCATTATGCAGGAACGTGTTTCGGTCACCGTCGTCCGCATCCTCGTGAGTGCGGACGAAGTCGGTCAGGCGCTTGGTCAGCCGGGCCACCACAGACTCGCGGTGCTCGGCGGGCGCGCCGGAGTCGGGAGCGTCGGCGGGCGCGCCGGTGTCGGCAGTGTCGGCGGGCGCGCCGGTGTCGGCGGCGTCGCGGGAGTCGGCGAGGTCGGCGGCGCTCTCGGCGGCCTCCAGTGAGGCGGCGGGCTCCTCGGCGTCGTGCGGCAGCTGCTCCTCGGGCACGTCCTCCCACACGCCCAGCGCCACACACACGGCGGGCAGCAGCAGACCGGCGGCGAGTTCGTACCCGGCCGAGTTGGGATGGAATCGGTCGGGCGAGAACAGGCTCTCGCCACGACGGTGGAACTCGGGCGCGAGGGTCTCCGCCAGGGAGACGGGGACGCCGCCGGCCCTGCGGGCCTGCACGGCTTGCGCGCCGGCCAGGCGCCGGCTCAGGCCCGACATGATCGATCGCAACGGCTGGGGGACCGGCTTGATGATGCTCAGGTCGGGGCAGGTGCCCACCACGACGTGTGAACCGTTCTCCCGGAGCGCCCGCACGGCGTCGCCCACGCGGCGTGCGGACGGGCCGATCGCGTTGCGGGAGGTGATGTCGTTGCCGCCGATGAGGATCACCGAGATGTCGGGGTCGCCGTGCGCGATCTGCATCGCCTCGATCTGCCCGGGCAGTCCCTTGGAGGTGGCGCCGACGATCGCCTTGATGCTCAGCCGCACGTCCCAGCCGGACTCCTCGGCCAGACCCCGCGCCAGCAGGACGCCGGGCAACTCGTCAGGGGAGTCGGCGCCGAGGCCGGCGGCGAGCGAGTCGCCGAAGATCATCATGTGCACATCGCACGTCATTCCGGGTCGCCACGGCTCGGGTGACCGGGCCCCGGGCCGGTAGAGCCCGTCGCCGGAGTAGGGCCGCGACGTCGGCTTGGGGATCACCCGGCGCGCGATCCGGGCCTGCTGCGTGAGCACCTCCTGGGCGCCGCGGAACGCCCCGACCGTGCCGACGGCAGCCAGCCCGAGGCTCATCCAGAGGCGTCGGGAGGCGTCGTCGGCGTCGGTCATCGGGCGTGTCGTCTCCCCTCTGGGTTGTGGTCGGACTCTGGGTTGTGGTCGAACTCTGCGTTGTGGTGGGACCCGGCGCTGTGGTGGGACCCGGCGTCGTGGCGTGAGCCCGTCCGGTGGCGTGCGGCGGACGGAGCGGCCAGCTCACGGGCGTGCTGGGCCAACTCGACGATAGCCCTCCTGCTCTCGGTCGGCCCGCGGGAGAGGTCGATCGGGTACTCCACGATCGAGATGTCGGTGTGGACGATCCGTCGGGGCTGGGGGGAATCGTCGCGCCGCTGGGCCGGGTAGACCAGGTACGCGCGGTCCACCCCGAGCGCGGTGCAGGCGGCCAACAGTCGGTAGTGCTCGGCGGCGCGGGCCCGGCGGTCCGTGGGATAGGTCGGGACGAACGTGGTGACGGGCGCGCCGTCGACCTCGTACACCAACCCCGTGCGCACGGAGATGTGGTCACCGTCGTCGGACGGCGCGCTGTGACGACCCGACGGCGCGTCGTCCGCCTCGGCACCGGAATCCAGGTTGACGACGGGGTTCTGCAGCAGCCGACCACCCCGGCCGTCGAGGGCGGCGGTCAGCTCGGCTTCCACGAAGCGTTCGAACAGTGCCGGCATCTCGGTGACGAAGGCCGCCGACGCTGCGTGGCCGTCCTCGACCTCCACCGAGATCCGCCGCACGATGCGGTCCGCCAACGCGAGCGCGTCCTGGTAGCGGGCGTTGAGCCTGCTGCGAGTCCACGCCGGCACGGGCGCGCCCTGGCCGATGAGCGTCGCGTCCGACAACCGGGCGTCGACCATGGCCAGCCGGCGGCGGGTGGCGTCGGGCAGTTCGGGCAGGAACTGCAGGCGGTGGGCGGCCGTGCGCAGGATGCGGTTCTCGGGGATGTCCGGGGTGAACTCGGAGTAGGTGACCTCGAGTGGGATGGTCATGCCCGGGTGGCGGCGGATCTGGTCACCCAGTCGGATCCGGCCGCGCACGGTGGTCAGTGACTCATCGACCCTGCGGTACCCGCGCAGCAGTCCGGCGGACAGGGCCCGGTGCGCCAACCGGGCCATGGACTCGGCGACGGAGGTCCACAGCTCGTCGTCGTCCCTGGCCTGCACCGATGAGGACAGGAAGGGGTCGTCGGCCGCGTGGTCGAGCAGGAAGAACAACTGCGTCAGGCCGAGGCTGGCGGCGGGCATGACCCGCACCGACAGACCTTCGACGCGGACCGAACCCACCGCACCGCAGGGGATGAGTCGCCACGTGTCGCGGCCGGCGGGCAGCACCTCCACGAGGCCGGTCTGCGACAGGTGTTGCGCCCCCTCCCAGCTCAGGTTGACGAGGCGGCCGCGGCGATCGAACTCGTCGAACTCGAGGGCCACCGGCGACGCCGGCGGCTGTGCCGACGCCGGCGTGCCGGCGCGAGTCGGAGTTGCGGTCACGCCCGCCCGATCTTGCGGCGCAGTGCCGCGAGGCCGAACCGCTCGTGCACCTCGGCGCGGGTGAGCCGCCCGTAGTAGTGCTCCTCGAGCAGTGGGAGGAGGTCGAACCGCCAGATGGCCTCGAGGCCGCCCGGCTCGGTGGCCCGGTCCTTCATGAAGTACGACGGCCCGATCCGCAGGTCGCGGTCGGAGTCGTCGATCTCGGAGTTGAGCGCCTCGAGCAGCTCCGCGGGCTCGGTCGTCACGCCGCGCGCCTCGAGGTGGCGTCGGAGCACGCCGGCCACCGGCGGGGTGTCGGGGTGCAGTTCCATGAACGCGAAGCGTCGGCGGATGGCGGCGTCGACCATGGCGATCGACCGGTCGGCGGTGTTCATGGTCCCGATGATGAACAGGTTGCGCGGCAGCCGGAACGAGGTGTCGGGGGAGTACTGCGGCAGCACGGTCCGGTCCCGGTACTCCAGCAGGAAGTACATCTCGCCGAACACGCGGGCCAGGTCGGCGCGGTTCATCTCGTCGATGATGAGGAAGCTCGGGTGCTCGCGGCCCGACTCCGAGGTCGCCCGCGCGGCCTGGCGCCGCAGCGGCCCGGCCTGGAGAGCGAAGCCGGGCTGCCCGGACTCGGTGAGCGTGGGTCGGTAACCCTCGAAGAAATCCTCGTAAGCGTAGCTGGGGTGGAACTGCACCAGCTGGACCCGGCTGGGGTCGTCGGGGCCGGCGAGGAAGCGGGCCAGTTCCTGGGCGAGGAAGGTCTTGCCGGTGCCGGGCGGGCCGTAGAACACGATCTGCTGACGCTGCTGCAGGGTGTCGACGATCTCCTGCAACTCCTCGCGGGGCATGTGCAGGCCGTCGGCCAGCTCGTCGGTGACCTCGGGCAGGGTCGGCACCGCCCCGGCGGCGGGGGCCTCGGCGACCTGCGACTCCGCGGAGTGGCGCCCGGGGTGCATCGCCGAGAGCATCGCGTCCAGGCCGTCGGTGAGGTCGACGACCGTGCCGGGCTCGCCGATCAGCTCGGACAGGGGACTGGGCAGGGTCTCCAGGTCGAGGGTGACGGTGCTCCACAGCACCGAGCGCTCGAGTTGCTGTCCGCCGTCGTCGACGTAGCCGAGGTCGTCGGTGAGGGTGCCCAGATGCAGTTTGGCGTCGGCGACAGTGGCCACCACGTCCTGCGGGTTCATCCGGGACAGGAAGGTGTGCAGCTCGGCGGTGAGCTGGAACCGGGCCTGGTAGTCCAAGTGCGGGTAGCCCTGCTCGACGGCCTGGGACACCTCGAGGCGGCTGGCGTGCGCGGGGATCCGCGGCAGGTGCGAGGCGGGCAGGGCGATGCGGTTCTGGGCGACCCACTGGCCGGCCTGGCCGACGCCGCCGCGGCCGGGCCGCACGAGCCAGGCACGCCGGGAGTGGTCGTCGCGGTGGCGCTGCCACTGGTTGGCCACGGAGCCGCGGTACCAGTCGACGGGCTGGCCGAGCTGCGCGGAGAGCACCTCGGAGATGCGGTGCAGGTCCTGGTCGATGTCCAGCTCGTCGATGCCGGACGGGCCGCCGATGAGGTCGGCGAACGCGTCGCGGATGCGGGTCTTGTGCTCGTGCTTGACGATCGGCTGGAAGTAGCCGGGCCACACGAGGTACTGGAGGCTGTAGCGGATGGCCCGCCAGTCGCCGGGGGTGGAGCGGGCCGCGCGCTGGAATTCCCACGGGTCCGACAGCGCGGCGTCCCGGACGGACGCGTCGAGCTCGGCCCAGTGGATGACAAACGAGCACAGCCAGCGTAGGTGCTCGCGCATCTGCACGTTGAAACCCAGGCCGCCGGTGAGCGGGCCCTTCTCGCTGAGGACCTCGTCGAGATCGGTGGGGATCCCGGGCGCGTCCTCGATCCAGGAGAGCACGTCGCGGACGCGGCCGCGCTTGAGGCGGGCCGTGACCGTGGATAGGGGGAGCTGTTGGATGAAGAGCAGCTCGGCGGCGAGCAGGACCACGGGCCGTGGTGCGCCCTCGAGCTGGTCGTGCAGCGCCTGCATCACGGGGGAGCGTGTCGACCCGGGTGCCGCGCCGGCGGCCCCTTCCTCGGGGTCGGAGTCCAGACGGCGGGCCAGTTCCTCGGCCACCTCGGGCGTCCACGTGTAGAGGTCGTCCTCGAAGGGGGACTGACCGGTCCGCAGTGCCGGTCCCAGGACCCGCCCGGCCGCCGCTTCGATAGTCGGGGCCGGGCCGTGGGGCCTGTCCTGGGAACCGTCTGACACGTGGAACTCCTGCTACGCCGGGGCGGGTTCGGGCCCGCCTGGAGGCGGCCCGACATTCGTGAAGAACGTACCACCGGTCCCCGTCTTCAGCCGGTCAGCTGTGGTACGGCTCCGCGGTCACGATGGTGACGGCGACCTTCTTGCCGTTGGGGGCGGTGTACTCGCGGCTCTCCCCGTTCTTGGCGCCGAGGACGGCTTTGCCGAGCGGGGACTCGGGGGAGTAGATCTCGAGGTCGTCCTTGCCGGAACCCTCGCCGCGGGTGCCGATGAGGAAGGTCTCCTTGGTGTCCTCGTTGCCGTTGTAGTAGGCGCGGACGACGGAGCCGATGAGCGCGACTCCGGACTCGGTGGGCGTCTCGCCGACCTGGGCGTTGGCCAGCAGGTCGTCGATGGTCCGGATACGGGCCTCCTCCTGGCCCTGTTGCTCACGCGCGGCGTGGTAGCCGGCGTTCTCCTTGAGGTCGCCCTCCTCGCGCCGCTCGTTGATCTCGGCGGCGATGACCGGACGGTTGGCGATCAGCGCCTCCTTCTCGGCCATGAGGCGGTCGTACGATTCCTGGGTCAACCAGTGGACCTGGGTGTCGTTCGCCATGAGCGCACTCCAATCTGTTCGCGTGCGTGATGTAAGAAAAACACGGCCCCGCCAAAAAGGGAGCCGTGCTGAAGCGCCGATTCTAACACAGGCGCCGTGGCCCGCCGGCCGATACGCGCGGCCCTGACGGCCGCGCCGTCTGCGGCTCTACCTGCGCAGGTAGTCGGGGACGTCGTCACCACAGCCGTAGACGTCCGCGGCGAACGCGCGGGCGGTGGTGAAGACGGACGCGTCGATCTGGATCGTGGTGTTCTCCGACGGTGGGACGTACACCTCGCGCCGACCGAGTTCGCCCTTGGACTCCTCCTGGGCCCGGATGATGCAGTAGGCGGGCGTGCCCGGCTCCTCGCGCGTCACGGTGAACGTCAGGTCGACCCGCGACTCGTCGACGACCTCCACTCCGATCGCCTCGCCCGTGATGTCCGGCGTCTGGTTGAGTCGCCACATCGTGTAGACGCCGGCGATCACCAGGCCGCCCACGAGCAGCGCCAGGATGACGGCGACGACCTTGCCGGTCAGGTTCGAGCCGCGGTCGGCGGTCGCGTATCGGTCCGCGGGCGGGCCCACGGGGGGCTGCGACGGGACGTCCGACCTCGGCTCACTCATGGGAGCCAGGGTATCGGGGCACGCTGGCGGGGACGGCCGGGGGTCGCCGGCGGGCCCCACCGGGGGCGGCGCCTGGGCCGACGCCCATAGAATGGTGCGGTCATCCACTCACGTGAGAAGAACGGCAGGTGCTCCCGATGGCCGGTCTGCGGCTGATGGCGGTCCACGCCCACCCCGACGACGAGTCGTCAAAGGGGTCGGCAACCATGGCCAGGTACGTCGCCGAGGGCGTCCACGTGCTGGTGGAGACGTGCACCGGGGGCGAGCGGGGCGACATCCTCAACCCCGCGATGGACCGCCCCGACATCGTCGCGGACCTGACGGGCGTCCGCGTGCGTGAGATGGCGCGCGCGGCCGACATCCTGGGTGTCGACCACCACTGGCTGGGATATGTGGACTCGGGGTTGCCGGAGGGTGACCCCACGCCACCCCTGCCGGAGGGATGTTTCGCCCTGGCCGACGACGACGAGGTCACCGAGTCCCTGGTCCGCAGGATCCGGGAGTTCCGTCCCCACGTGATGATCACCTACGACGAGAACGGTGGATATCCCCACCCGGATCACCTGAAGGTGCACTCGGCGTCGATGGCCGCGTACGAGGCCGCCGCCGACCCCGCCCGTTATCCGGACGCCGGTGAGCCGTGGGCGATCGCCAAGGTCTACTACACCCACGGATTCCCGAAGAGTCGCCTCCAGTTGCTGGACGACGAGTTGTTCGCCCGCGACGGTGTGCGCCACTTCGAGGAGTTCCTGTCGCGCTGGGGGGACCGCCCCGACATCATGGAGCGGGTCACCACGCGGGTCGAGTGCGCTGACTACTTCGAGCAGCGCAACTCGGCACTGCTGGCCCACGCCACCCAGATCGACCCCAACGGCTGGTTCTTCGCCGCACCCGTGGAGATGCAGCAGCGGGTGTGGCCCACCGAGGAGTTCGAGCTCGCCGCCAGCCGGGTGGGCTTTCCCGAGCTCGGTGAGGGAGAATACGAGACAGACCTGTTCGAGGGAGTCGACCCGTACGTCGCTCTCCCCGTCGGCCCGAGCACGAGTGAGGACCCACGATGATCACCCTGGGACCGGACGTCCAGATCCTGGCGTACCAGTCGGCGATGGTCCTCGCGCAGAACCAGTCGCCCGGTACGCCCGGGTACAACGACAACCCGGTGGGGCCGGAGTTCGGCAAGGCATCGCCGATCGGTATCCCGGTGATCCTGCTGTTGCTCATCGCCACCGTGCTGCTCATCCGCAACATGAACAAGCACATCAAGAACCTGCCAGAGAGCTTCGACACTGAGCATCCCGAGCCGGATCAGCTCGCCGACGAGGGCACCGACCGCGGCGCCGTCCCGCCCCTGGAGTCGACCGACGGGCAGCCCGACCCCCGCTGACGGTCTGCGTCGGGGCCGGGCCGCACACCCCGCCGGGGGCAGGACCTGCCCGCCGGTTCAGCGGCCCAAGAGGTCGCCCATCGGGACGAAGTCGCTGAACTCGTCGTCGTCGGTCTTCCGTCCCCGACCGGAGTCCGCGCGCGTCGGCGCCACCGCGCCGGCGGTGACCCCGGCGAACCGCAGCATGTAGTCCGACAGTTCGGTCCCCACTCGCGCGGTACGGGCGCGCAGCGAGTCCTCGTCGCCGTCGGTGGCCACGGCGCCGAAGTCCTCGGCCGCCGCGAACACGGTCGTGGGCACGATGTCGGCCTTGAGGTAGGCGAACATCGGCCGCAGCGCGTAGTCGACCGCCAGCGAGTGCCGAGCGGTGCCGCCGGTCGCGCCCAACGCCACCGGCACGCCGGCGATCGTGCCGGGTTTGATGACGTCGAACAGCGACTTGAACAGGCCCGAGAACGACTGGTTGTAGATGGGCGTCACCGCGATCAGTCCGTCCGCCCGGTTGATCTCGTCGATCGCCGCGGCCAGTTTCTCCCCGGGGAACCTGGTGAAGGTGGCGTCGACGACCTCGTGCGCCAGTTCGCGCGCCTCGAGAACCGTCACGTCGACCCTCTGGCCGTGCCGCGCGAGCGCGTCGCGGGTCGCGGCGGTGAGCTGGTCGGCGAGCATCCGGGTGCTGGAGGGCACCGAGGTTCCGGCGGCGACGACGACGAGGTTGAGCGGCCGCCCGGCGGAGTGGCTGTTGTGGGGGTCGGTCACTTGGAGTCCTTCCCGGCCGGCGCCTCGGCGAGGCGGGCCTGGTTGCGGCGGGCGCGGGCCAGCGACTGCTCCTGGGCGCGCTGACCGCCCTCGGCGGTGAGGCCCGTCCAGTTGTCGCCGGTGCCGAAGCGGTACGCGTCGGAATAGGTGGGATCGCCGGCGGCGGCCAGGTCGGCGTCGCGGGCGGCCACTCGCCCGGCGTGGGTCGGCCCGTCCGGGACGTGGGCCGGGCGCAGTGCGTCGAGTTCCCGTCGCAGGGTCGGCACGATCTCGGTGCCCAGGATCTCGATCTGCTCGAGAACGGTCTTGCGGGGCAGGCCGGCGTGGTCGATGAGGAACAGCTGACGCTGGTAGTCGCCCACGTGCTCGCGCATGGTCATGTATCGGTCGATGATCTGCTGCGGCGAGCCGACGGTCAGCGGGGTCTGGGCCGTGAAGTCCTCCAGCGACGGGCCGTGGCCGTAGACCGGGGCGTTGTCGAAGTAGGGGCGGAACTCGTCGACCGCGTCCTGACTGTTGGTGCGGGCGAAGAACTGCCCGCCCAGGCCGACGATCGCCTGGTCCGCCGAGCCGTGGCCGTAGTGCTCGTAGCGGCGGCGGTACAGCTCGACCATCTGCTTGGTGTGGTGGATCGGCCAGAAGATGTTGTTGTGGAAGAAGCCGTCTCCGTAGAACGCGGCCTGCTCGGCGATCTGCGGCGAGCGGATCGAGCCGTGCCACACGAAGGGCGCGACGCCGTCCAGCGGGCGCGGGGTCGAGGTGAACTGCTGCAGGGCCGTGCGGAACTTGCCCTCCCAGTCCACGACGTCCTCGTGCCACAGGCGGTGGAGCAGTTCGTAGTTCTCGATCGCGATCGGCAGGCCCTGCCGGATGTCCTGCCCGAACCACGGGTAGACCGGGCCGGTGTTGCCACGGCCCATCGTCAGGTCCACCCGGCCGCCTGCCAGGTGCTGCAGCATGGCGTAGTCCTCGGCGATCTTCACCGGGTCGTTGGTGGTGATCAGGGTGGTGGCCGTCGACAGGATGATCTCGGAGGTCCTGCCCGCGATGTAGCCCAACGTCGTGGTGGGGGAGGACGTCACGAACGGCGGGTTGTGGTGTTCACCCAGCGCGAAGACGTCGAGGCCCACCTGCTCGGCCAGAGTGGCGTACTCGACGACCGCCTCCAGTCGCTCGTGCTCGGTGGGTATCCGCCCGGTGGTGGGGTCCGGGGTGATGTCGGCGATGCTGAAGATTCCGAACTGCATGATGGTGGCCTCTCGTCTGGTGGTGTCCCCATCCTAACTTGCTGACATGTCAAACAACAGGGCGTGGCGCGGTATTCCCCCTCACATGGCGGGTGTCCGCACGGCCTGCCCCGGTGTGGACGGTTCCGCAGCCGCCCCTCGCGACGGCGTCTGGCCTGCGCAGCGGTGCACGCCAGACGCCATGGCGGGACGCGGCTGCGTCCTGGTCGAGCAGGCGCGGGAGCGACACGCCAGCCTCGCGGGCGACACGCCAGGCGCGGGAGCGGCTGTCGGGGTAGGGCTGCGAGGCGATTCCGGCCGGCCCGGGTCCGTCTGCTATCGTGTCCGGCATGTCGAACGCTCGCGCTTATTGGCGCTTTATGTGGGCTCCGGGTGGAGCCCGCGCCGCGAGCGCACGCGTCCGCTAGACGGACGTCTCGACACCCGGAGCCCAGAGGCGGTGACCACCATGGTCGCCGCCTTCCGCCTTTCCAGACGGCGGATCCGGGTGCGCGAGACACAGGGCACCGAAGAGATCACGGCACCCGGCCCGCCACGACCACATCGCCAGGAGTGCACAGCCGTGACCGTCACCGCCGAGAACCCCACCCAGACCGCCGACAGGCGAGTCCTGTCCTACTCCCCGCTGCCGACGCCGACCGAGATCCTCGGCGAGCTCCCGCTGGGCGAGGCCCGCGAGGCGCTGGTCGAGCGCAGCCGCGCCGAGGTCGCCGACGTGCTCGCCGGGCGCGATGACCGCCTGCTCGTGGTGGTCGGCCCGTGTTCGGTCCACGACACCGAGGCGGCCCTCGACTACGCGGCGCGACTCGCCGCGCTCGCGGAGGAGACGGCCGAGGACCTGCTCATCGTGATGCGCGTGTACTTCGAGAAGCCCCGGACCACCGTCGGGTGGAAGGGCCTCATCAACGACCCCGCGCTCGACGGGAGCTACGACATCCCGCGCGGCCTGCGCACCGCCCGCACCCTGCTGCTCGACGTGCTCGACCTGGGGCTACCCGTGGGGACCGAGTTCCTCGAGCCGACCAGCCCGCAGTACATCGCCGACGCCGTCTCGTGGGGCGCGATCGGCGCCCGCACCACGGAGAGCCAGGTACATCGTCAGCTGGTGTCGGGACTGTCGATGCCGGTGGGCTTCAAGAACGGGACCGACGGCGAGGTCCAGGTCGCGGTCGACGGCTGCCGGTCGTCGGCGGCGCGGCACGTGTTCTTCGGCACCGACGCCGACGGGCGTGCCGCGGTCGTGGAGACCGCCGGCAACACCGACTGCCACGTCATCCTCCGCGGCGGGACCGGTGGACCCAACCACGACGCCGAGTCCGTCGCGTCGGCCGTCGCGGCGGTCGGCAAGGTCGGCCTGCCCGGTCTGGTGATGGTGGACGCGAGCCACGCCAACTCGGGCAAGTCGCACGAGCGTCAGGCCGAGGTCGTGGCCGAGCTGGCCGAGCGGATCGGCGCGGGGGAGCAGGGCATCTCCGGACTGATGATCGAGAGCTTCCTCGAGCCCGGCGCCCAGTCCGTCGAGGCCGACGAGCTGGTGTACGGCCGGTCCGTGACGGACGCGTGCATCGGCTGGGACACCACCGCCGACAGCCTGCGCGCGCTCGCCGCGGCCGTCCGACAGGGCCGACGGGGCTGACCGCCGCTGGCCCCGCCGCCCACGCCGCCGCCCCCGTCGCCGGTGCGGTCGGCCCGGGGTCGGCGGCCCGAGGGGCACCACTGGGCGGGCGACGGCGCGCGGTACCCTTTCCGCGTGGCCGTCTCCTTCCCCCTGTACTCGCTGTACGAAGCGCGCCTCCGCGCCTCGTTGGACGAGTCGAGGCTGCCGCGGCACATCGCCGTGATGGCGGACGGGAACCGCCGGTGGGCACGCGAGGCGGGGTTCACCGACGTCGCGCACGGTCACCGGGCGGGCGCGGTCAAGATCGCCGAGATGCTGGGGTGGTGTGACGACCTCGGTGTAGACGTTGCCACCATTTACCTGCTCAGCACGGAGAACCTCGGTCGCGACGCCGAGGAACTCGATGAACTGCTGCAGATCATCGCGGACGTGGTGGACGAGATCACCGGCCCGGGGAAGAACTGGGAGGTCCGGATCGTCGGGCGTCTCGAGGTGCTGCCGGACTGGCTCGCCGAGCGACTGCGCCACGCCGAGCAGGTGAGCAGGGGCCGGCCGGGCGTCAAGGTCAACGTCGCGGTGGGGTACGGCGGGCGGCAGGAGATCGCCGACGCCGCCCGCGAGCTGGTCCAGGAGCTGATCGACAAGGGCTGCAGCGGACAGGAGCTGGTCGACGCGATCACCGTCGACGGCATCGGCGAGCACCTCTACACCTCGGGCCAGCCCGACCCGGACCTCGTGATCCGCACCTCCGGCGAGCAGCGGCTCTCGGGCTTCCTGCTGTGGCAGAGCGCGTATTCGGAGATCTGGTTCACCGAGGCGTACTGGCCGGCGTTCCGCCGGGTGGACTTCCTCCGGGCGATGCGCGAGTACGGAGCCCGCAACCGTCGGTTCGGTCAGTGATGGCCGGCACGGAAACCGAGCGCGCGCCGATCACCGTGGGCGAGGTGTTCACCGTCCGCGCGGTGTGCGTGGTGGACCAGCTGCTCGAGGTGCCCGGCCGGGTCGGCGTCACCGCGATCGACAAGCGGCCCGTCGACGGCCCCGTCCAGGTGCGCGAGTACGGCCTCCACGGCGACGTCCAGGCTGACCGCCAGCATCACGGCGGGGTGTGGAAGGCCGTCTACCTGCTCTCGGACTCCGACGTCGAGCAGTGGGAGCCCGAGTTCGGCGGCCCGATCCCGCCCGGGTACTTCGGCGAGAACCTGCGCGTGGCGGGGGTCGACACCTCGCAGTTGCAGATCGGCACCGTGCTGGAGGTGGGCCGCCTGCGCATGGAGGTCACGACGCCGCGGATCCCGTGTCAGACCTTCGGCCACCACGTGGGCAAGCCGCGCTGGGTGCGGCGCTTCACAGAGGGCGGGCGCCCGGGCGCGTACGCGCGGGTCCTCGCCGCGGGCCCCGTCGAGGCCGGGGATGAGATACGGGTGGTCGCCGTGCCCACGCACGGGGTCACGATCGGGCGGGTCTTCGCCGGGGTCGACGACGACGAGGCCCGGCGGCTCCTCGACGAGTACGCGCTTTCCGACCTGGCGCCCAGTCTGGTCCGGAAGCTGGATCCGGCCACCGACGACAGGCCCGTGGACGCCGACTGACCGGGCCTGCGCCCGTGCGGGGTGGCTCGGCCGCGGAGTCGCTCAGTCGCGTGGCTCGGCCAGGTGGTCCCACACGTCGCCGGCGGTCGACCACACCTCGTGCGCCTCGGCCTCGGCGACATCCGGCAGTCGGAACGCACCGCCGCCGCCGGCCGAGGTCGCCACCAGCGTCACCAGCCCGGCCCGGCGCTGGAACGGGGTGCGCCGCACGTTCCAGCCGAGGATCCCGTCGCGGTACAGGACATCGGTTCGTCGCAGGAGCGACCCCTTGCGGACCGTGACCACCGTGCCGCCCACCGCGTGGCCGAGTCCGCGGTAGTTGTCGACCACAGCCCACGCGGCGACCGTCCCACCGACCGCGGCCACGGTGACGGGAATCCACCAGAGCCACGGCCACATGAGCGCGGGTACGAGGGCGATCCCGGTGAGGGCGAGGGTGGCGGCCACCGCGCGGACGGCTCGTCGTCGTCGCGCCACAGGCGGATGGGAGCGCAGCGGCTCCGGCCCCGGTGTGCCCGCCGCCGTCTTCGCGGCCTCCGTCCTCACGGCTGCCGTGCCCGCCGCCGTACCCGGTACCGGTGTCCCCAGCATCTCCGCCGCCACGCCGGCGGCCACGTCGCGCGGAGAAGCGGGAACCAGCGCGGGGCTCTGTTTGGGCTTGCCGTTCTCGTCGTTGCCGATACCCACGCCGGTGGCGATCACGTCCAGCCGGGCGGCCCCGAGCGCTCGGAACCCCGGCGGCTCGTGCAGCGTCACGCCGCGGACGCGTCGGCCGTCGAATGTGGCGTGCCGGCCCATGACCAGGCCTCGGCGCAGCTCGAGAGAACCGTCGCGGTGACGCTCCAGGCGCATGCCCCACCAGTTCTCCACGAACAGCACTGTGGCGGCGACCGTGCCGATGGCCAGGGTCAGGGCCACCACGCCGATGGCGAGGACCGGCAGCGGCAGCCCGCCGACGCGGTCCCAGACCCACTCCAACACCGCCGGCACCGCGTTGAACCAGTCGGCCACCTGGAGCACGATGCCGAAGCCCACCAGGCCGAACACCGGCGTCATGAGGCTGGCCGGGGCGTAGCGGACCCACCGGGGATCGAGGTGGGCGAGTTCGTGCGTGTCCGCGTCGGCGCGGTCGGCCAGCAGTCGGCGGCGCAGGTGCTCGGCCTCGGCGCGGTCGAGGGCGGCCAGCGTCATTCTCGATCCGTCTGTCTCACCGCTGGCCAGCCTGAGGGTGGCGATACCTAGGCGACGCTGGACGACGTCGGCGGTGATCTCCACGTTGCGGACCCGGTGCGTCGACAATGACGACGTGGTGCTCGACAGGAAGCGGACCCGGCGCTCGATCCGGTGGGCGTCCACGCGGTAGCGGGTCACCGTCAGGCGGGCGGACTCGGCGATCGCGGTGGCGACGGTTCCGACGACCACCCCGCCCACCGTCCAGAGGAGTACCCAGCCGATGCCCAGGCCTCCCACCAGCATGCCGATCGCCGCCGGCACCGCCGCGGCGACGAGTGCCGCGGCGACCACCACGGTCGTGGAGGTGATCGTCCGACGGTCCAGTGGCAGCCAGTCGTCGTGGTCTGCTCCGGCGGGGTGGTCCGCGCCGGCGGGGCCGACCGGACGGGCGGGGTCGGAGGGGTGGAGCGAGCCGCCCGGATCGGTCGGGCCGGTCATGTGGCGTCCCGCTGATCGTCCTCGGCGAGGAGGGTGAGGCGGTCGGCCATCTCCTCGGCCTGCGTGGCGTCGAGGGCGCTGATGCGCACCGCGCCCTTGGACGAGGCGGTGGTGACCACGACGGTGGCGAGGCCGAACTGTCGTTGGAGCGGGCCGCGGGTCTTGTCGACGGTCTGGACGCGCGACAGGGGAGCCGCCCGCCACTCCTCCCAGAACAGTCCACTACGGCTGTAGACAGCGGTGTCGGTGGCCTCCCACCGGTGGATCGCCCATCGCACCCGGGGCACCACCACCAGCGCCGCCGCTGTCAGCAACGCCCACCCGGCGGTGGCGAGGAGCATCCACGGGCCCACGATCAGCGTCGAGGTTGCCAGTACGAGCAGCGGCCCGACCATCAACAGGGCGACCTGCGCGGTCCACCACCGCCGGCACCGTGGATCGACCCGTTCCCTGGGCGGACGGAGGCCGAGTTGCGTCGCATTCACGGCTCCACCCTAAGCCGGTTGTGGGACGCTGAACCGCATGGGACTCCTCCGGCGATACCGGGCGACCGGCGCAGACCTGCCCTTCGGCGATCCGCTGCGCGCACACGACGTGGCCATGGAGGGGTACTTCCTCCGCGTCACCGATCGCGAGCGCGGGCGCGTGGTGATCGCCCTCATCGGGGTCAACCGGGGACCCGACGGGCACTGGGCGACCCTCGGCCTCGCGTCCGACGAGGCGCCCATCCCGATCGAGGCCGGTGGATCGCGCCGGGACGGAGACGGGGGCTCTTCGTTGTCGTCATCGTCGTCCACCCTGCGCCTCATGGCCGCGCCCGACGGCTGGGCCGACCCGGACCGGATCGGCGCCCGCTCCGGCGAACTGTTCGAGTACCGACCCGACGGGGTCCGCGTGGACATGGGGAAGGGCGCTCGCCTGCACGTGAACATCACCGACCCGGTGCAGTGGCCGCACCACGCCGTCGGCGGCTCGAGCATCTTCCAGTCCGTCCCCGCCCTCACCCAGTACTGGCACCCCTGGCTGCTCGGCGGCCGCGCTTCTGGGTGGGCCGAACTCGACGGCGAGCACTGGGAGTTCGACGGCGCCGAGGTGTACGGCGAGAAGAACTGGGGCGCCGAAGGCTTCCCGGACTCGTGGTGGTGGGGGCAGGCGCAGGCGTTCTCCGAGCCGAACACGTGCGTGGCGTTCGCCGGCGGGCAGATCCACTCCGGGCCGCTGCGCACCGAGGTGACTGCAGTTGTCGTGCGACTGCCCGGCGGGAAGGTCGTCCGGCTGGGCAACCCGGTCGTCTCGCCGGTCCGCGCCGAGGTGACCGACGAGCGGTGGGAGTTCCAGGGCCGCGGTTACGGCTGGCAGATCCGGATCAGCGGGCGTTCGCCCCTGGACCGCACACGTGCTGCCGGTCCCGCTGCCGTCGGAGAAGCGCAACTCCGCCGGGTCGATCGAACACCTCGCGGGCGAGCTCGAGGTGGAGGTGCGCCGGCACGGGCGGCTGGTGTGGTCCGACCGCAGCGCCCTGGCCGCTCTCGAACACGGTGGGCTCGACCGCGCCGAGGCCGAGCTGCGGCGGCGTGGCGTCCCGGAGGGGGAGACGGGCACGCCGCCGCTCTAGATCTTGCGCAGGCGCAGCCGCTGGATGGAGTGGTCCGAGTTCTTGCGCAGCACCAGCGTCGCGCGCGGCCGGGTCGGCAGGATGTTCTCCACCAGGTTCGGCCGGTTGATCGACGTCCAAATTTCGCGGGCGGCGAGCCGGGCCGCCTTGTCGGACAGGTCGGCGTAGTGCGCGAAGTGCGAGTTCGGGTTGGAGAACGACGTGCTCCGCAGTTCGAGGAAGCGCTCGACGTACCACTGTTCGATGTCCTCGATCCGCGCATCGACGTAGAGCGAGAAGTCGAACAGGTCCGAGACCATGAGGCGCGGACCCGTCTGCAGGACGTTGAGGCCCTCCACGATGAGGATGTCCGGACGGCGGACCTCGATGAACTCGCCGGGCACGATGTCGTACTTGGTGTGCGAGTACACCGGCGCGCGCACGACCGGGGCGCCGGATTTGACCTCGGTGACGAACCGCAGCAGCGCGCGCCGGTCGTACGACTCGGGGTAGCCCTTGCGGTGCATCAGTCCGCGCCGCTGGAGTTCGCGGTTGGGGTGGAGGAAGCCGTCGGTGGTGATGAGGTCCACCCGGGGGTGGGAGTCCCAGCGGGTGAGCAGCGCGCGCAGCACACGGGCGGAGGTGGACTTGCCGACCGCCACCGATCCGGCCACGCCGATCACGAACGGCATGGGGGCGTCCACGGTCTCGCCGAGGAACAGATTGGTCGACTGGAACAATCGCTGTCTGGCGGATACCTGCAGGTGGATGAGCCGACTCAGTGGCAGGTAGATCTCCGCGATCTCGTCGAGGTCGAGGTGTTCGCCCAGGCCCCGGAGGCCCTCGAGGTCCTGTTCGGTGAGCACCATGGGCATCGCACGCCGCAGGCGCCGCCAGCTCCGACGGTCGAACTCGACGTACGGCGTGTAGTCGCCGGCGTGTCTGCTCACGGTTCCCGATTGTGGCAGGTGGCCACGGGGGAGGGGGTGTCAGGGTGGCGTGGCACTAGACTGACGACGACGAGACGAGCCGTGGCCCCACACGATTCGTACGAAGTGCAAAGCCCACGTGCGAGGAGCAACGATGACCGACCCGAACACCGACGTGTTCACCGCCTCCCTGACCGAGCTCGATCCGGAGGTCGCCGAGGCGATGGCCGGCGAGCTCGCCCGACAGCGAGACACGCTCGAGATGATCGCGTCGGAGAACTTCGTGCCGCGTTCGGTCCTGCAGGCGCAGGGCTCCGTGCTCACGAACAAGTACGCCGAGGGGTACCCGGGTCGCCGTTACTACGGCGGCTGCGAGCACGTGGACGTGGTGGAGAACCTGGCTCGTGACCGCGCGAAGGAGGTCTTCGGCGCCAAGTACGCGAACGTCCAGCCGCACGCCGGCGCCCAGGCCAATGCCGCGGTGCTCATGGCGCTCGCGACGCCGGGGTCCAAGATCATGGGCCTGTCGCTCGCCCACGGCGGGCATCTCACGCACGGCATGAAGCTCAACTTCTCCGGCCAGCTCTACGAGGTCGCCGCCTACGAGGTGGATCCGGAGACCATGCAGGTCAACATGGACACCGTCCGCGAGATGGCGCTGGCGGAGAAGCCGGATGTCATCATCGCCGGCTGGTCGGCCTACCCGCGGACCCTGGATTTCGCGAAGTTCCGCGAGATCGCCGACGAGGTCGGCGCCAAGCTGTGGGTGGACATGGCCCACTTCGCCGGCCTCGTGGCCGCCGGCCTGCACCCGAGCCCCGTCCCGCACGCCGACGTCGTCTCCACGACCGTCCACAAGACGCTCGGCGGGCCGCGCTCCGGCATGATCCTCACCAATGACCTCGAGCTGTTCAAGAAGCTCAATTCGTCGGTGTTCCCGGGCCAGCAGGGCGGACCGCTCATGCACGCGATCGCCGCCAAGGCCACCGCCATGAAGATCGCCGGGACCGAGCAGTTCCGCGAGCGTCAGCAGCGCACGATCGAGGGTGCCCAGATCCTCGCCGAGCGGCTCACCGCGCAGGATTGCAGGGACGCCGGCGTCTCCGTCCTCACCGGCGGCACGGACGTGCACCTCGTCCTGGTGGACCTGCGTGACTCCGAGCTCGACGGCCAGCAGGCCGAGGACCTCCTCCACGAGGTGGGCATCACGGTGAACCGCAACGCGGTGCCGTTCGACCCGCGTCCGCCGATGGTGACCTCCGGCCTGCGCATCGGCACGCCCGCCCTGGCCACCCGCGGGTTCGAGGCCGAAGACTTCCGTGAAGTCGCGGACATCATCGGCACAGCGCTGGCCGGGGGCTCGGGCGCGGACGTCACCGCCCTGCGCGAGCGCGTGTCCGCGCTGGCCGCGTCGAAGCCGCTGTACGAGGGTCTCGAGGACTGGAAGATCCTGGGCTGAGGCGGGTCGAGAAAACGACAGGCGGGGGCCGATGACCGACGAGAACACGGGCAACGGCCCCCGTCTACGTGTTGGCTACGTCCCCGGTGTCCAGCCGGACAAGTGGCTCGCGCGGTGGCGCGAGCGCAATCCACGCGTGCCGATCTCGGCCCGACGCACCGGTGACCCGCGGGCGGAGCTCGCGGACTCCGCCGGCGACGACGGCTTCGACGTGATCTTCCTCCGTGAGCCCGACGACGCCCCGCGCTCGGCGCCGGCCGGACTGCTCCGGGTCCCGCTGTACACCGAGACGATGGCCGTGCTCGCCGAGAAGGACCACGAGCTCGCCGCCTTCGACTCGCTGGGGATCGCTGACCTCGAGGGGGAGCGGTGGGTCGAGTCGGTGAATCCGATCACGGCGACGCCCGACGAGGTGTCCGCCGCGGTGGACCTCGTCGCCGCCGGCGTGGGGCTGCTCGTTCTGCCGGCGCCGTACGCGCGGGCGCTGAGTCGGCGCGACGTGGTGGCGCGGCCCGTCGACGGGGTCGCCGCGACCCGGATGGGCATCGCCTGGTCACCTGAGCGGGAGAGCGACGAGTTGATCGACGAGTTCGTGGGGATCGTGCGGGGTCGTAGGGCGGGCACCTCACGCGGGGCGGGTGAGCCCCCACGCGAGAAGCGGACCGCGAAGGAGAAAACCGCAGCCAAGGCGAAGGCCCGCGCCGAGCGGGCGCCCAAGCCGGTGGGCCGGGGGCAGCGCAGACGCTGACCGGGCGGGTCTCAGCCGCATGCGGCGCCGTCGATCTCAGCCGCGTGCGGCGCCGACCATCCCGCGGGCGAACTCGAGGTGGCGGGCGACGACGTCGTCGGCCGACAGCGGCCCGTCGGGCCGGTACCAGGACGCGATCGACACGCACAGCGAGGCGATGGCGCGGGCCGCGTCCTCGGGGTGGGCGCAGCTGAACTCCCCGGAGTCGACACCGGCACGGATCGCGTCCTCGAGCATCTGCTGTTGGGCATCGCGCTGCGCGATGTGACGGGCGCGCACGTCCGGGTCCATGCTGCGCATCTCGGTGGACGCCACGAACGCGTGGTCACGCCGCGCCATGTGAAAGCGGGCGAGACACTCCACCACGTTCTCGAACCTGGTGACGATGCGGTCGCCGGCGTCATCGGCCGCGGCCTGGGTGTGCGTGAGCATCTCCGCCATGGCCTGGTCCACGACCGCTGCGAGGATGGCCTGCTTCGATCGGTAGTGGTGGTAGAGACCCGGAACGGACAGCCCGGCGGCCTCGGCGATCGACCGGATCGAGGCACCGTGATAACCGTGCCGGGCGAAGACTTGCAGGGCCGCGCGGAGCGGAGGGGAGAGTTCGTCGGTGCCGAACTCGCGCCACTGCGCCAACGTCGCGGCCTCCAACGACGCGGCCTCCAACGTCGCGGTCTCCAACGTCGCGGTCTCCTCACTCATCGTCACAACACTAGCCACCCTTCGCTTGACACCGGTTGTGGTGTGGGTAACACTATGGCACACCGAGCGATCGATCGGTCGGTGGATCGCACAAGGATCGTGAACGAGAGGACCGAGGATGAGCCAGGAAGACCCACGGCCGTGGCGCACGTTGTACCCACCGGGCCTCGACGAGAGCCTCGTGACGCGGCAGTCGACGCTCGTGGACGCCTGGCGTGAGCGTGTCGACTCCTCGCCGGACAGGGCGGCCGTCGCCTACTTCGACACCACGCTGTCGGCCCGCGAGGTCGACGCGATGGCGGATGCGCTCGCTACCGCACTGCAGGTCCGCGGGGTGGCGCCCGGTGACCGCGTCGGCATCCACCTGCAGAACATCCCGCAGTACGCGCTGGCGATGCTGGCGCTGTGGAAGATCGGCGCCGCCGCCGTGGTGCTCAACCCGATGTACTTCGGCCGGGAACTCCGGTTGCCCGTGGAGGACTCCGGTGCCGTGGGGATCATCGCCACCGACCGGGACGCCACGGCGATCCGCGACGCCGTGAGCGGTACGAACGTCGCATGGGTCGTCAGTACGAGCGAGCGGGACCTGCAGACCCGGAACGACCCCCGCGCGTTCGGCGACGACCAGCAGGTCGAGCCTTCGCCGGACGGCGACCTGGTCTCCCTGATCCGCGAGTTCGAGGGCCGCACGCCGGAGCCGGCGGAGGTCACCCCCGACGACCTCGCGCTTCTCACCTACACCTCGGGAACCACCGGGCCGCCCAAGGGGGCGATGAACTCGCATGGCAACGTCATCGCGGTCGCGCGGAGCTTCGCCGACTTCGTCGGTCTCGTGCCGGGCGACGTGGTGCTGGCGATCGCCCCGCTGTTCCACATCACCGGCGCCGTCATCAACGCCACCGTCGCGCTGGTCACCGACTCCACCCTCGTCTTCGCCGGACGTTTCCGGCCCGGTGTCATGCTGGACGCGTTCCGCGAACACGGGGTCACCTTCACCATCGGTTCCATCACCGCGTACAACGCGCTCATGCGCCTGGACGAGGCGGGACCGGAGCACTTTGCGTCGGTCAAGACCCTGTACAGCGGGGGCGCGCCCATCCCGCCCTCGACGGTCGAGCGCTTCGCGGAGCGGTTCGGCCACTACATCCACAACGGATACGGCATGACCGAGACGACCTCCGGGGTCATCGCGGTGCCGCCCGGGCTGCGGGCGCCGGTCGACGAGACCAGCGGCACCCTGTCCATCGGAGTGCCGCTGCCGGGGATCGGCGCGGAGGTCATCGGCGTCGACGACCAGCCGGTCGCCCCGGGCGAGCAGGGCGAGCTCGTCCTGTCGGGACCGCAGATCGTGTCCGGCTACTGGCGCAACGAGGTCGCCACGGCCTCGACCATGCCCGGCGGCCGGCTGCACACCGGCGATGTCGCCGTCATGGACGCCGACGGCTGGGTGTACCTCGTGGACCGCCTCAAGGACCAGATCAACGCCTCCGGCTACAAGGTCTGGCCGCGGGAGGTCGAGGACGCCCTGTACGAGCACGACGCGGTGTTCGAGGCCGCCGTCGTGGGACTGCCGGACGAGTACCGCGGCGAGAAGGTCGTCGCGTTCGTCTCGCTCAAGGCCGGGCGGACTGCGACCGAGGACGAGCTGATCGCGTTCGCCTCGGAGCGGCTCGCCGCCTACAAGCGGCCGGGCGAGGTCCACGTCGTCGGCGAGCTCCCCAAAACCCAGACCGGAAAGATCCGCCGTCGCGAACTCCGCGACGAACACACCCCCTCCCACTCCTCCACTCCCACCGACGGGAACTGACATGGCCGAGGCCACCATCGACCCCGACGACCGCGGGCGGGCCGGCGCCACCGCCGCCACCGCCGACACCGCAGCCCCCCACCCGTCCGCCAAGGCGAACCGCGGCAGCGTCCGCTCGTTGGCCGCCAGTACCACCGGGCAGCTGTTCGAGTGGTACGAGTGGACCGCCTACGCGGTCTTCGCCCCGTACATCGCCGCGGTGATGTTCAACAACGAGAACCCGGTCTCGGCGCTGCTGGCCACGTTCGCCGTCTTCGCGGTCGGGTTCCTCATGCGCCCGCTGGGCGGGATCGTCTTCGGCCGGATCGCGGACGTGCGCGGACGCAAGTTCGTCCTCATCACCACCATGCTCATGATGGCCGGCGCCAGCCTGCTCATCGGCCTGCTCCCGAGCTACGAGACGCTCGGGATCTTCGCCTCGGCGCTGCTGCTCCTGTGCCGCATGATCCAGGGCTTCGCCCACGGTGGCGAGTCGGCCACCGCCTACAGCTACGTCGCCGAGATCGCACCGCCGCACCGTCGCGGCATGTGGGGCAGCCTCGTGTTCGTCGCCATCATGGGCGGCACCGTGATCGCCTACGGCATCGGCGGCGGCATCACCGCCGTGCTCTCCGAGTCCGCCGTCGGCGAGTGGGGCTGGCGCGTGCCGTTCCTGCTCGGCGCCGTGTTCGCCCTGTTCGTGCTGTACCTGCGGTCCGGCATGGAGGAGTCCGACGTCTTCGACAAGGCCGCCGCGGCCGCCGCCGCCGACCCGACCTCGCCGGTCGCCACGTTCTCGCGACGCAAGCTCGCCGGCGCCATCGCGCTGGTCGTGGCCATGGTCTCCGGCATCACCGTCGCGCA
Organism: Dietzia sp. WMMA184; assembly: GCF_002441635.1. NCBI lineage: Bacteria > Bacillati > Actinomycetota > Actinomycetes > Mycobacteriales > Dietziaceae > Dietzia > Dietzia sp. WMMA184. The sequence continues at coordinate 88,695 of NZ_NXEI01000001.1, forward strand.
CTACACCTGGAGCTCGTACGCCTCGACGTTCGCCATCACGCAGCGTGACATGGACTCGGAGGCCGCGTTCTGGGCGATCTTCGGCAGCCAGCTCATCGCCCTGTGCACCCTCCCGCTGTGGGGTCTGCTCTCGGACCACATCGGCCGGCGCCCGGTCATCTTCATCTTCGCCATCGGCACGATCATCACCACGCCGATGCTCATGGGGATGATCGACGACCGCCCGTGGACGCTGTTCCTCGCCTCGCTCGTCGCCATGACCCTGGTCGCGGCCGCCGGCTCGATCCTGTCCTCGTTCATGTCCGAGGCGTTCCCCACCAAGATGCGCACCGCGGGCATCGGGTTCGCGTACTCCCTGTCGGTGGCGGTGTTCGGCGGCAGTGCGCCGTACCTCAACGCGCAGTTCATCGAGTGGGACCTGTACTGGATGATCAGCGCCTACATCATCGCCCTCTGCGTGGCGACGATGGTCGCGACCGCCGTCATGAAGGAGACCCGGGGTCACGACCTGCACCGTGTCGGCCACAACTGAGCGTCGGCCACAACTGATCCACCCGAACCGCCCGCCCGGTCGCCCATCAACCGCGAGGATCCACGCCATGACCACTTCATCGTCCGAGTCCACGGGACTGTCCGTCGACCAGTTGCTCCGCCCCGACGTCGTGGGGCCGAAGATCGCCGAGGCCACCGGTGACCAGGCCTGGGCGGACTTCGACGCCGACCTCATCGCCGGCGGCAAGTCCAACCTCACGTTCACGCTCCGCTCCGAGGCGGGGGAGTTGATCCTGCGGCGGCCGCCGACGGGCGAGCTCCTGCCCAGCGCGCACGACATGGGCCGCGAGGCGCGGATCCAGCTCGGGTTGGCGGACACGGACGTGCCGGTCGCGAAGGTGGTGCTCAACGAGACCACCGGTGAGGACCTGGGGGTGCCGTACTACGTGATGGAGAAGGTGGTCGGCCACGTCATCCGTGACGCGCTGCCGACGGGCTTCGCCGAGTCCGACGACGACAAGGCGGCCATGGCGGACGCCCAGATCGACGCGATGGTCGCGCTCCACGCCGTGGACCAGAACGCGGTGGGCCTGGGGGATCTCGGTCGCCCGGACGGCTATCTGGAGCGGCAGCTGCGACGCTGGCTCGGGCAATCCGAGAAGGCGTCCGACTCCGTTCGAGCCGACCGGCTGCCCGAGCTGGCCGCGCGTCTCGGCGAGAGCATGCCCACCTCGCCGTCGTCGCGGATCATCCACGGTGACTACCGCCTGGACAACTACGTCGTCGACCCCGACGACCCGGGGCGCATCAAGGCGATCCTCGACTGGGAGCTGTCCACCCTCGGCGACCCGGTCGCCGACCTCGCGCAGACGGTCCTGTACTGGGGCGATCCGAACGGGCCGACCGTGCCGCTCATCCCCAGCATCACCACCGAGCCGGGCTGGCCCGGACCGCAGCGGTTGCTCGACCGGTACTGCGCGGCCACCGACACCGATCCGTCCCACATGCCGTGGTACCTGGCGTTCGCCACGTTCAAGTTCGCGGCGATCGCCCAGGGCGTGGCGACGCGCTCCGAGGCCGGTGACATGGCCGGTCAGGACTTCGGTGACATCGGTCCGCAGATCCGCGAGCTGGTCGACCACGGCCACTCGATTCTCGACTCCAGGAAGGTGACCAACTGATGGCCGAGTCCACCTCCGGCACGCCGGTATCCGCAGCGCCCACCCCGGTCGATCCGAGGACGGGTCCGCAGGCCGCGCTGCCCGTGCTCGACCGCTTCCGGCTGGACGGCCGCGTCGTGATGATCACGGGCTCGTCGTCGGGGCTCGGGGCCGGCTTCGCGCGGGCCCTGTCCTCGGCAGGCGCGACGGTCGTGCTGGCCGCCCGACGCCGCGAGCGGCTCGACGCCCTCGCCGAGGAACTGCGTGCCGCCGGCGGCACCGCCTCGACCGTGGCGTGCGACGTGGCGGACCCCGAGGCGTGCGCAGCGATGGTCCGCGACACGATGGAGACCCACGGGCGCATCGACGTGCTGGTCAACAACGCCGGCATCGGGACCGCCGTGCCCGCGCTCAAGGAGACCCCCGAGCAGTTCCGCGGCGTGGTGGACGTCAACCTGAACGGCGCCTACTGGGCGGCCAAGGAGTGCGCGGCCGTCATGGGGCCCGGATCGAGCATCGTCAACGTCGCGAGCGTCCTGGGCCTGACCGCCGGCTTCGCACCGCAGGCCGCCTACTCGGCGACCAAGGCGGCCGTGCTCGGGCTGACCCGCGACCTCGCTGCGCAGTGGGGCAGCCGCCGCGGTATCCGCGTGAACGCGCTGGCCCCCGGGTACTTCGCCTCCGAGATGACCGACGAGATCCCGGAGAAGATGCTCGCGGACATCACCGGCAGCACCATCTTCGGTCGCCTGGGGCTCCAGCCCGAGCTCGACTCCGCGCTGCTTTTCCTCGCTTCCGACGCCTCGTCGTTCATCACCGGGACCACGCTCGTGGTCGACGGTGGGATGACTATGCATTGAACCGACTCAGCACTGAACCGACTCAGCACTGAACCAACTCTGCACTGACGCAGGCACCACTTCACTCATCCCGGCCGCGGCGGGCCGCCGCGGCACGCTTCTACAGGAGTAAAGACATGGAATTCGCTCACAGTCAGCGCAGCATCGAGCTGCAGGAGAACATGTGGGAGTTCATGCGGGAGCACGTCTTCCCCGCCGAGCCCGTCTGGGCCGAGTACCTGCGTGAGCACGGGGACAACGCCTACCCGCCGGTGATGGAGGACCTCAAGGCAGAGGCCCGGCGCCGCGGGCTGTGGAACCTCTTCCTGCCCGAGTGGTCCGGGATCTCCAACCTCGAGTTCGCCGCCGTGTCGGAGATCACGGGCTGGTCGCCCGTCATCGCCCCGGAGGCGATCAACTCGCAGGCGCCCGATACCGGGAACATGGAGACCTTCCACCTGTTCGGCACCGACGAGCAGAAGGCGAAGTACCTCGAGCCGCTCAAGGAGGGCAGGATCCGCTCGGCGTACGCCATGACCGAGCCCGACGTCGCCTCCTCGGATGCCACGAACATCCAGACCGTGATCCGTCGCGAGGGCGACGAGTACGTGATCAACGGCCGCAAGTGGTGGATCACCGGGATCGCCGACACCCGCTGCGAGATCCTCATCGTCATGGGTAAGACCGACGAGTCCGCCGAGACCCACCGGCAGCAGTCGATGGTCCTCGTGCCCCGTGACACCCCGGGCCTGACCATCGAGCGCAACCTGCCGCTGTTCGGCTACCAGGACCAGCACGGTCACTGTGAGATCGTGTTCTCCGACGTGCGGGTGCCCGTGTCGAACCTCCTCGGCGAGGAGGGCGCCGGGTTCGCGATCGCCCAGGCCCGCCTCGGGCCGGGCCGGATCCACCACGCGATGCGCGCCATCGGCATGGCCGAGCGGGCGCTGACCCTGATGGTCGACCGCGCCAAGTCCCGGCACGCGTTCGGCGGGTCGCTGGCGAGCCAGGGCGTGGTGCAGGAGCACATCGCCAACTCGCGCATCGAGATCGACCAGGCACGGCTGCAGGTGCAGCACTGCGCGTGGATGATCGACACCGTCGGCGCCAAGGAGGCGCGGTTCGAGATCTCCGCCATCAAGGTGATCGCCCCGCAGGTCGCCTGTGCCGTGATCGACCGGGCCATCGAGATCTTCGGCGGTGCCGGCGTCTCCGGCGACACCCCGCTGGCGTACTTCTACGCCTGGGCGCGCGCGCTGCGGATCGTCGACGGACCGGACGCCGTCCACCGTCGCACCATCGCGCGCGGAGAGCTGAAGAAGACCCCGCCGTACGTCGGATAAAACTAGGATGTCCCAGTAACGGTCGGTGCCGCCCGGCGCCGGAACCGCAGAGACAAGGAAGTGCAGAACATGGGTGCAGTAATCGTGGAGGCCGTGCGCAGCGCGGTGGGCAAGCGCAAGGGTGGACTGGCCGGGGTGCATCCCGCCGATCTGTCAGGGACCGTTCTCACGGCGCTGGCCGAGCGCGCCGGGATCGACGGATCGATCGTCGAGGACGTCATCTGGGGTTGTGTCACCCAGGCCGGGGAGCAGGCCGGGGACATCGCCCGGACCGCCGCCCTGTCGGCGGGATGGCCGGAGACGGTCAACGGCGTGACGATCGACCGGCAGTGTGGCTCGTCGCAGCAGGCGCTGAGTTTCGCGGTGGCCGTGGTGGAGGCAGGCTTCCACGACGTGGTGGTGGCCGGCGGCGTCGAGTCGATGACGCGGGTGCCGATGGGCTCGCACGTCTCCTCCGAGTCGTTCCCCTACGGTCAGGCGTTCCTCGACCGCTACGACGGCACGGCCCCCAACCAGGGCGTCGGTGCCGAGATGATCGCCGAGCGGTGGGGCTTCACGCGCACCCAGCTCGACGAGTTCGCCGTGGCGTCGCACGAGAAGGCCGCCGCCGCGCAGGACGCCGGGTTCTTCGCCGGGCACATCGTGCCGGTGACCACCCCGGACGGCGTCTTCGACACCGACCAGGGCATCCGCCGCGGCAGCACCGTCGAGGGGCTGGCCGGGCTCAAGACCCCGTTCAAGGAAGACGGTGTGATCCACGCCGGCAACGCCTCGCAGATCTCCGACGGCGCCGCGGCGATCCTCGTGATGAGCGAGGAGGCGGCCGCCAAGTACGGGTGCACCCAGATCGCGCGGGTGCACACCGCCACGCTCGCCGGTGACGACCCGGTCATCATGCTCACCGCTCCGATCCCCGCCACCGCAAAGGCGCTGGCCAAGTCCGGACTGTCCATCGACGACATCGGCGTATACGAGGTCAACGAGGCGTTCGCGTCCGTGCCGATGGCGTGGCTGGCCGAGACCGGGGCGGACCCGGCGAAGCTCAACCCGAACGGCGGCGCCATCGCCCTCGGGCACCCGCTCGGTGGCTCCGGCGCCCGGATCTTCGCCGACCTCGTCCATCACATGAAGAACGAGGGCATCAAGTACGGCCTGCAGACGATGTGTGAGGGCGGCGGCCAGGCCAACGCCACCATCATCGAACTGCTCTGATCCGAGCCCCCACCGGGCAGCCGCGCGAGCGGCTGCCATTGGAGTCTCAGCCGCTCCCGACGATGGCGTCTGGCGTGCGCAGATGCGCAGGCCGGCGTTCAGCGTCGGGGGCGGCTGTGTTGTGGGCGTACAGGCGCTCGTGCGGCTGCGGGCAGGGGCGCGTGCGGATGCCGCCGGGTGCGCGGGCGGCTCAGTCGCCGGGTGCGCGGGCGGCTCAGTCGCCGGTGAGGACTACTGCGCGGCCGAGCACCTCGCCACGGTCGAGGGCCTCGTAGGTCTCCGGTGCCTCGGTCAGCGGCACCCGGCGGGAGATCATCCCGCCCAGGTCGAGTTTCCCGGCGGCCAGCAGTCGGATGAGCGCCGGCACGTCCTGCCGGGCGCGCGCGCCGTAGGAGCCCTTGATCTGGATCTTGCGACGCACGATGCGGGCCAGGTCCACGTCGAGCGCGGTGCCCGCGGGAGGAATGCCCACGACCACGACCCGCCCGCCCTCGCGGGCGATGTCGGTCGCCTGCCGGGTGGTGGCCGCCGACCCCAGCGCCTCGAAGGCGACGTCCACCCCGCGGCCGCCGGTGATCGCCATGACCGCCTCGGTCGCGTCCACCTCACGCGAATTGACGGTGTGTGTGGCGCCCATGCGGCGGGCGAGGGCGAGCTTGTCGTCGTCCACGTCGATCGCGATGACCGACTCCGCGCCACTGACCGCCGACAGCTGGACGATGTTCTGGCCGACCCCACCGACCGCCACCACCGCGACGGATTCCCCGGTCCGGACGTCGCCCACGTTGCGGACCGCGCCGTAGGCGGTGAACATCGAGCAGCCAAGGATGGCGGAATCGGTGAGGTCGAGCTGCTCGGGGAGGGCGAACACCGCGGTGGCGGGCGTGACGCTGTACTCGGCCAGTCCGCCCATCGAGTACATGGACAACGGTTCGCCGGAGGCCCGGTGCAGGCGCGTCTCACCGTCGTACAGGGTGCCGCGCAGGCGGTTGTACTCGAAGAACGTGGAGCAGATGTCCTCCATGCCACGGGCGCAGTTCTCGCACGACCCGCACGGCATGATGAAGGAGCCGACCACCCGGTCGCCGGGCCGGACCTGGGTGACCCCGGCGCCGACCTCGGCGACGACACCGGAGATCTCGTGGCCCAGGACTCCCGGCAGCGGGAACCCGACCTCGCCCTTCATCACGTGCAGGTCCGTGTGGCAGACCCCGCAGGCGTGGTTGTGGACCAGGACCTCGCCGGCGCGCGGTTCCGGGATCGGGATGTCCTCGATCACCAACGGGGACCCGGTCTCGACGCACACCGCAGCTCTCATGGGGCCGACTGTACGCAGCGTTCAGCGGCCGAGGAGCTCGTCCGAGATGATCCGCATCTGGATCTCGCTGGTGCCCTCGAAGATCCTGGTGAGGCGGGCGTCACGCCAGTGCCGTTCCACTTGGAAGTCGGTGGTGTAACCGGCACCCCATGGATCTGGACGCCCTGCGACGTGACCCGCTCGGCCATCTCGGTCGCCACGAGCTCGCACATGGCGGCCTCGAGCGAACACCGCCGTCCCGAGTCGATCGCGGTGGCCACCGAGTACATGAGCTGACGCGCGGCCTCGATGTCCGCGGCCATCTTGGCGATCTCGGAGCGCAGATACTGGAACTGGCCGATCGGCTGACCGAACTGCTCCCGGGTGGCGACGTACGCGATCGAGTCCTCCAGTGCGGCGCGGGCGAGTCCGATCGCGCGGGCCGCGGTGTGGGCACGCCCCACTTCGAGACCGGACACCGCCATGTAGAAGCCCTTGCCCTCCTCGCCGAGCAGCGCGTCGGCGGGGATCCGGACGTCGTCGAAGGACAACTCCCAGGTCTGCCAGCCGAAGTAACCGATCTTGCGGACCGGGTTGCCGCTGATGCCGGAGGGGAAAGAGCCGCGCTCCTTCTCCACCGGGAAGGTCGGGATGCCCCGGTGCGGCTTGTCCGGGTCGCGGTCCAGATCGGTGCGGGCGAACAGGACGAGGTAGTCGGCCTGGTCTGCGTAGGTGCACCACATCTTGGTCCCGTTGATCTCCCAGGCGTCGCCGTCGCGGACGGCGCGGCGCGAGATGTTGGCGACGTCGGACCCCGCCTCGGTCTCCGAGAGCGCGTACGCGCCCAGCCATTCGCCGCGGGCGACGCGGGGGAGCAGGCGGGCCTGCTGCTCGGCGGTGAACCCTCCGCCCATGCCGTTTCCCCGCGCGAGCAGACCGGACACCGACAGCCACCCGCGGGCCAGCTCTTCGGCGACCGGGCAGTACTCGAAGACGCCCAGTCCCAGGCCGCCGTGCTCCTCGTCGATCATGATCCCGAAGAAGCCCATGTCGGCCATCTTCTGCCGTAGCTCGTCCGGGATGTCGCCTTTCTCCGGGTCCAGGCGGTTCGCGACCGGGAGGACCTCTCTGGCGGTGAAGTCGCGTGCGAGGTCCCGGATCGCGAGGCGCTCCTCCGTGAGGTAGACGGGAACGTCCTCGCGGGCGGTGGGTTTGTGGGTCATCCGGATCGTCCTCCCGGTGTGAGTCGGTCGTTGTCCGCGCCGAGGGAGGGCGCCGGGCCCGTGGCGAGGTGGTCCCCGTCGAACGTCGCCGGATACGCGGCGGCCAGATAGGGGCCGATGCCGGGTTGGTCGAGGCGGGAGAAGAGGGGGTTGGCCTCGAGTTCGCCCTCCGAGACGACCTCGGCGAACGTGCGGTAGCGCTCGTGCAGCACCACCGAGTCGTCCAGGGCCCGCGCGACCTCGTCGGTGGTGTGGGCGGAGAACCAGCGGGCGAACAGTGCGGCGAGGACCTCGCGATAGGAGTAGCGGTCGGACTCTTCCGTGAAGTCGGCGCCGGTCGCGGTCTCGAGCGCGTCGACGGCCTCCCGGGTGCCCGTGAGGCGGGCCAGGTCGTGGAAGTGCCGGGTGGTCAGGGCGACGATCATGAACCGACCGCCGTCGCAGGTGGTGAAGTCCGTGCCGAAGGTCCCGTAGACGTGATTGCCCACGGCAGGCCGCGACGACCCGTCGAGCTGTGGTTCGGTGAGGTACCCGAGTGTCCCCGCGGTGGCCAGCGCGACGTCGTCGAGGGGCAGGACGATCCGCCGCCCGCGGCCGGTCCGCTCACGTTCGCGGACGGCGGCCACCACGGCCAGCGCCGCGTGCAGTCCGGCGGCCACGTCCCAGGCCGGCAGGGCGTGGTTGACGACGCGGCCCGAGCCGGGGCCGGTGATGGCGGGGAAACCGAGGGCGGCGTTGACGGTGTAGTCGACCGCCGGGCGGCCATCGCGGCGACCGAGGAGTTCCAGGCTGATGAGGTCGGGCCGGGATCCGGCCAGGACGTCGTGACTCATCCACGACCGCCCGCCCAAGTTCGTCACGAGGATCCCCCCACCCTCGCCGGGCGCGGTGACGAGCTCGCGGAACGCCCGCCGGCCGTCGTCGGAGCGCAGATCGAGAGTGACCGAGGCCTTGCCCCGGTTGAGCCCGGTCCAGTAGATCGACGTCCCGTCGGGCGCCAGGGGCCACCGGTTCACGTCCGCCGCGCCACCCACCGGGTCGACCCGGATGACCTCGGCGCCGAGCTGCGCCAGCGTGAGTCCGCACAAGGGTGAGGCGACGAAGCTCGAGAGCTCGACGACGCGGATCCCGTCCAGCGGTCGGGATGCGGAGGGCTCTGTCATCAACGGCTCCCGGTGGTGCGGCGGGCCGGTTGCCCCGCGGTGCAAATCCTGATAATAGTTTGAAGCATACAGCGTGGATTGTGTTCCGCGACACCCATCGCCGGCGGACAGGGGCGAGACCATGAGCGAGCAGCCGAGCAGCGCGACCCCCGTGGTCGACACAGACACGGAGAGCGACACGGAGGTCGACGCGGAAGACTTCGCGGCCATCCTCGCGACCACGCGTGAATACATCCGTTCGGTGGTCGTGCCCCGAGAGCGGGAGATCGCCGACACCGACGCGGTCCCCGACGACATCCGTGCAGACCTGGCCGACATGGGCTTGTTCGGGTACGCGATCCCACAGCAGTGGGGCGGGTTGGGCCTCGACCTGACCCAGGATGTCGAGTTGGCGATGGAATTCGGCTACACGACGCTGGCCATGAGGTCGTTGTTCGGAACCAACAACGGGATCGCCGGCCAGGTTCTCGTGAACTTCGGCACCGATGCCCAGAAGGCCGAATGGCTCGAGCGGATCGCCTCCGGCGACGTCATCGCCTCGTTCGCCCTGACCGAGGACGGCGCCGGCTCGAACCCCGCCGGGCTGGCCACGAAGGCCGTGCGGGACGGCGGTGAGGGCGGTGACTGGATCATCGACGGCACCAAGCGCTTCATCACCAACGCCCCGCTGGCGGATCTGTTCATCGTGTTCGCACGTACCCGTCCCGCCGATGCCGGCGGGACGGGGATCGCCGTGTTCCTCGTCCCGGCGGACGCCCCGGGCGTGAGTGTCGGCCCCAGGGACAAGAAAATGGGGCAGGAGGGCGCGTGGACCGCCGAGGTGGACTTCCGGGGTGTGCGCGTACCCGCCACCGCCCTGGTGGGGGGCGACGAGGACGCCGGGTACCGGGCGGCGATGACCTCGCTGGCCCGCGGCCGCATCCACATCGCCGCCGTCGCCGTGGGATCGGCGCAGCGGGCGCTCGACGAGTCGCTCGCCTTCGCGGCGACCACCACCCAGGGTGGCGAGGCCATCGGCGGGTTCCAACTGGTCCAGGGGATGCTCGCCGACCAGCAGACCGGCGTCATGGCGGGCCGTGCCCTCGTCCGCGAGGCCGCCGCCAAGTACGTCTCCGGCGAGGACCGCAGGATCGCCCCCTCGGTGGCCAAGCTGTACTGCACCGAGATGGTCGCCGACGTCGCGGACAAGGCGGTCCAGATCCACGGCGGCACGGGCTACATGCGGGGCGTGGCGGTGGAGCGGATCTACCGTGACGTCCGACTGCTCCGCCTGTACGAGGGCACGAGCGAGATCCAGCGCCTCATCATCGGCGGTGGCCTCGTGCGCGGGGCGATGCGGGACGCGGGTTCCCGGTGACAGGCGAGTCCCTACCGCTGGCGGGTATCACCGTGGTCGCGGTGGAGCAGGCCGTCGCCGCGCCCCTGGCCACCCGGCACCTGGCCGACCTCGGCGCGCGCGTCATCAAGATCGAACGCCCGGGGGAGGGTGACTTCGCCCGCGCCTATGACGACGCCGTGCACGGGCTGGCCTCCCACTTCGTGTGGCTGGGCCGGGGCAAGGAGTCGATCGAACTCGACCTCGCCTCGCCGGGCGGCAGGGAGACCGCGCTGGCCCTGGTCGACCGGGCAGACGTGGTGATCAGCAACCTGGCGCCCGGGGCGATGGACCGGTTGGGATTCGGGGCGACGGCGCTACGTGAGCGACGGAAGGACCTCGTCGTCGTCACCATCTCCGGCTACGGAGACGGCGGTCCGTACACGGACCGCAAGGCCTACGACATGCTCGTGCAGGCCGAGTCCGGGCTGTGCTCGATCACCGGCACCCCCGAGGCCGCCGCCAAGACCGGGGTCCCGGTGTCCGACATCGCCACCGGGATGTACGCCCTGTCGGCGATCCAGTCGGCGCTCTTCCGGCGGGAACGGACCGGGCGCGGGGCCACCGTCGAGGTGTCCATGTTCGAGGCCACCGCCGAGTGGATGGGCCACCCCATGTACACCCGGATGTATGCGGGGAGACAGGTCGAGCGGATGGGACTGTCCCACGCGTCGATCTGCCCGTACGACGCGTTCCCGACCCGCGACGGGCAGGTGTTGATCGGCGTCCAGAACGACCGGGGATGGGCCGCGCTGGTGCGCGATGTGTTGGGGCGGCCGGAGTTGGTCGACGACGAAAGGTACGCCACCAACATCGCTCGCGTCGCCCGGAGGGCCGAGGTGGACGCGCTGATCGGCTCCCTGACCAGGGGGTACGGCTCGGTGGAGCTGGCCGACCGGCTCGACGAGTTCGGCGTCCCGGCGGGGCGGCTCAACGACGTCGCCGGGCTGGTCGACCACCCGCAACTCGCGGCGCGGGATCGGTGGCGGGACGTCGAGACGCCCGCGGGTCCGGTCCGCGGTCTGCTCCCGCCGATGACCTTCACCGATGTAGAGCTGCCCATGGGGCCCGTTCCCGCACTGGGGCAGCACACCGACGCGATCCTGGCGGAACTGGGCGCAAACGCACGAGAAGAGGACACACACCATGGGCCTGCTCGAAGGTAAGACCGCAGTCGTCACCGGGGCCGCGCGCGGCATCGGGTTGGAGATCGCCCGGACGTTCATCGACCAGGGCGCGCGGGTGGTGATCGGCGACATCGACGACGAGGCGGGCGCCGCGGCCGTCGCCGACCTGGGCGGGCAGGACACCGCGCGCTACGTCCACTGCGACGTCCGGGACGGAGCGGCGGTCGAGGCGATGATCGACGTGGCCGAGGGGGCGTTCGGGCCGCTGGGGGTGTTCGTCAACAACGCGGGCATCACCCGTGACGCGACCATGCGCAAGATGACCGAGCAGCAGTTCGACGACATCATCGCCATCCACCTCAAGGGCACGTGGAACGGCACCCGCGCCGCCGCCGGCCGGATGCGCGGGCACGGGGGAGGGGCGATCGTCAACATCTCGTCGATCTCCGGCAAGGTCGGTCTCGTCGGCCAGACCAACTACTCCGCAGCCAAGGCCGGGATCGTGGGGCTCACCAAGGCGGCGGCCAAGGAGGTGGCATTCGCGGGGGTGCGCGTCAACGCGGTCCAGCCGGGGCTCATCCGCACCGCCATGACACTGGCCATGCCCGAGCACGTCTGGGAGGAGAAGTTGGCCGAGATCCCCATGGGGCGCGCAGCCGAGCCGAGCGAGGTCGCGCAGGTGGTGCTGTTCCTCGCCAGCGACATGTCCAGCTACATGACCGGCACCGTCCTGGAGATCACGGGCGGGCGGCACATCTGAGTGTGCGGGACCGGGCCGCTCAGCCGAGGTCCCAGCGGATCGGCTGGGCGAGCTCGGAGTGGAACCGCTTCTCGAGGTACGTGGTGTGCTCGTCGATGTGCACGGACATCAGCCGGGAGGCGGTGTCCGCGTCGCGATCGGCGATCGCGGCGTAGATGTCCTCGTGGATGTCGCAGGTCAGCTCGCGTTGGCGCTTCGGGTAGCTGATCCCCATCGAGGCGCCGGCGATGAGGCCGGTGAGCGCGTCGAAGAGGTACCCGAAGAGGGCGTTGCCGGAGCTCCAGGCGATGAGTTCGTGGAACCGCTCGGAGTGCGCGGAGAAGGCTGCCGGGTCGCCCGACCGTGCCCGGGTCTCCCGGAGGTTCTCCGCGAGTCGCTCCAGGCCGCCGTCGTCGATCTGCGTGGTGGCCAGCCGCGCGATACCCGGCTCGAGGGCCGCGCGGGCCTCCATGATCGTCGAGAACGGGGCGTTCTCGAACTGCAGGAGCAGGCTCAGGGTGGCGGCGAGGGTGCCGCCGTCGGGCTGCTGCACGACCGGGCCGCCGCCCGGGCCGGGCTTGAGCATGATGACGCCCTGGAGCTCCAGGTAGCGCAGCGATTCCCGGAGGGTGCCGCGCCCGACCCCGTACTCCTCCAACATGAGGTGCTCGGGGGGCAGCCGGTCGCCGACGGTGTTCCCGCGGCGGGAGATGTCCTCGACGATCTGCTGGGCGACGAGCAGGGCCGTCTTCTTGGGCCTGCCGACCCCCGGGCGACCGCCGCCGCTGCCTGAACTCATGACAACCATTATCCCCGTCTCCCGGCTCAGGGCATGAGCACGGTGTAGGTCCAGTCCAGGACGGGCGCGTCGCCGTCCTGCCGGTGCGCGGTGACGAGCGACCGGAGGTCGAGCGCCGTGCCACCGCCTGCCGCCTCCACCGCAGCGCCCACCACGATGTCGCTGCTCAGGGTGTCGCCCTCGCGAACTGAGCCGACGTGGTCGCACGAGTGCCACCCGAGCACCGTGAGCATGGACGGCAGGGCGCGCGTGGCCTGCGAGAGCGCGAGCCCGATGGTGTGGCCGCCGTAGACCAACCGACCGGAGCCCGAGGCGCGGCCGTCGTGATGCGTCTGCGCGATGTTCATCGTCAGTCGCGCCAGCGCCGGCGCGTCGGACACCACGTCGGCGCCGACGCGCAGTACGGTGCCGGCCGCGGGGATCGGCGTGAGTCCGCCCGGGAGCGCGGCGCGGTAGGCGTCGAGGTCCCACCCCTGCGGCATCGCCCACGGCTGCCCGTGGTCGGCGCCGATGGCCGACAGGTCGTCGTCGTGGACGCAGGACCCGGGATCGACACCCGGCGACAGCGGCAGCATCGCGCAGCGGTGGAAGTCCAGGACGGTCCGGCGGTCCTGGTCGGTGGTGGTGATCCGGAGGGCTGCCAGCCCCGTGGCCGCGCGGCCGGGTCTGGGGGAGTTGGTCCTGAGACCGACCACCTCGGTCCGCGTCGAGAGGGTGTCACCGATCCGGGGAGCCGCGAGTAGGCGCAGGCCCCGATAGAACAGGTTGGCCTTGACCCGGTGGGTCACCACGGTGGACTGACCGATCGCGATGTCGGTCACCAGCCCGGGGTGCGCCACCGCGGCACCGGTGACCGCGTGGGACAGATGACGGTCCAGGGGAAGGCGCAGGCGGTCGCCGAGGATGGCCTGGTGCGCGGCCGCCAGCCCGTCGGTCAGCGTGACCGCCGGGGCCGTGTCGACGACCTGTCCCACCTCGAGCTGGTCGAAGTAGGGGCCGCCGATCTCCACGACGGGTCCCTGCGGGGCGGGGTGCTCGGTCATCGCGGCCTCCTTCCGGCGCGGGTGGCGTGCGTCGCGCGGCCGCGCGCCGACGGCTGACCGATCACACTCTACACAAAACCATGCGCATCATTATTGACTATTGGGCGATGCGTTGCGACGATGAGGTCCGGAGCCCGCCTGACCGGCGGATCGAGATGACGACGACGACGACGAGGTGTTCTGCGGTGCCGGACCTGAACGATGACGAGGCCTACCTCGTCGCGACCGTGCGTCGGTTCATCGATCGCGAGGTCAAGCCGTCCGTGCGCGAGATGGAACACGCGAACGAGTACCCCGAACGCTGGATCGAGCAGATGAAGGCGATCGGCATCTACGGTCTGGCGGTGCCCGAGGAATTCGGGGGGACGCCGGTCTCGATGCCGTGCTACGTGCGGGTCACCGAGGAACTCGCCCGCGGGTGGATGTCACTCGCCGGCGCCATGGGCGGGCACACCGTGGTCGCCACACTGCTCGCCGAGTTCGGCACCGAGGAGCAGAAGGCCACCTACCTTCCCCGGTTGGCGACCGGTGAGATCCGGGCCACCATGGCGCTGACGGAGCCCGGCGGGGGATCCGATCTCCAGGCGATGACCACCACCGCCACGACTCAGGGCGAGGAGCTCGTGATCACGGGCACCAAGACGTGGATCTCCAACGCGCGACGCTCCGGCCTCATCGCGCTGCTGTGCAAGACCGACCCGTCCGCGACGCCCAGACACCAGGGCATCTCTATCGTCCTGGTCGAGCACGGTCCCGGACTGACGGTCTCCGAGGACCTGTCCAAACTCGGGTACAAGGGAGTCGAGACCTGCGAGCTCGCCTTCGACGGGTACCGCACCCCGGCGACCCGGATCCTCGGCGGCGAACCGGGAAGGGGCTTCGCGCAGATGATGAAGGGCCTGGAGACCGGCCGGATCCAGGTGGCCAGCCGCGCGCTGGGCGTCGCGGCCGCGGCGCTCGAGGACTCCCTCGCGTACGCGCAGCAGCGCGAATCCTTCGGACAACCCATCTGGAAGCACCAGGCCGTCGGGCATCACCTGGCCGACATGGCCACCAAGCTCACCGCCGCCCGCCAGCTCACCCTGTTCGCCGCCGCGAAGGCCGACGCCGGCGAGCGCTGCGACATGGAGGCGGGGATGGCCAAGCTCTTCGCCTCGGAGGTGGGGATGGAGATCGCGCTCGACGCCGTCCGGATCCACGGCGGCTACGGGTATTCCACGGAGTACGACATCGAACGGTACTTCCGCGACGCCCCGCTCATGATCGTGGGCGAGGGGACCAACGAGATCCAGCGCAACGTCATCGCATCGCAACTGGTGGCACGTGGCGGGTTGGAATGAGGAGAGGACTGTCATGAAGGTGTTCGAGGGGCTGGAGCAGCTCGAGGCCGAGCTCGGCCGGCATGTCGGGTACAGCGACTGGATGGAGATCACCCAGGAGCGCATCGACGCGTTCGCCGACGCCACCGGGGACCACCAGTGGATCCACGTCGACCCGGCGCGGGCGGCCGAGGGACCGTACGGCCGCACCATCGCGCACGGGTACCTCACCCTGTCGCTGCTGCCGGTGCTCGGCGCCGAGGTCATGGAGATCCGGGGCTTCGCCATGACGATCAACTACGGGGTCGACAAGGTGCGGTTCCCCGCGCCGGTGCCGGTCGGGTCACGCATCCGCGCGGGGATCGAGCTGACGTCGCTCGAACGCAAGTCGTCGGGGGTGCAACTCAACAGTCTGGTGACCGTCGAGGTCGAGGGCTCCGACCGGCCGGCGGTCGTGGCCGAGACCGTCCGCATGATGGTCGAGTGACACCGGTGACCACCGGGCCCGGATCCAGGATGGCCGAGGCGCTGGCCGACGTGGTGATCTGCGAACCCGTCCGGACCGCGGTCGGCCGCCGGGGCGGAGTCCTGGCACCACTGCA
The DNA here is from genome assembly GCF_002441635.1 of Dietzia sp. WMMA184. Taxonomy (NCBI): domain Bacteria; kingdom Bacillati; phylum Actinomycetota; class Actinomycetes; order Mycobacteriales; family Dietziaceae; genus Dietzia; species Dietzia sp. WMMA184. Next base: position 104,428 of record NZ_NXEI01000001.1, read on the forward strand.
GGCCGCCGACCTCGCCGCGGCCGCGATCGCCGGACTCGTCGACCGCACCGGACTCGGAACGACGGACATCGACGACGTGATCCTGGGCCAGTGCTACCCCAACGGTGAGGCGCCCGCGATCGGGCGGGTGGCGGCACTCGACGCCGGGCTCGACATCAGCACGCCGGGGATCCAGATCGACCGCCGCTGCGGATCGGGTCTACAGGCCGTGCTCAACGCCGCCATGCAGGTCGCCGTCGGCGCGAGCGACGTGGTGATCGCCGGTGGCGCCGAGTCGATGTCGAACAGCGAGTTCTACTCCCTCGGGCTGCGCGGTGGGGTCCGCGGCGACCGGGTCGAGTTCATCGACCGCATCGCCCGCGGCCGGGTGACCTCCGGCGGCCGCGACCACCCGGTGGCGGGCGGCATGCTCGAGACCGCCGAGAACCTCCGCGCGGAGTACTCCATCTCCCGGACGGAGCAGGACGAACTGGCGGCCGAGAGCCAGCGGCGCGCGGCTGCCGCGCAGGACTCGGGGGTGTTCGACGAGGAGATCGTGCCGGTGCAGGTCCCTCAGCGGAAGGGAGAGCTCGTCGTCGTCGACACCGACGAACACCCCCGGCGAGGCGTCACGGCCGACTCCCTCGCCGCACTGCGCCCCGTCCGCCTCCGCGTCGACCCCGACGCGACGGTGACGGCCGGCAACGCGTCGGGGGAGAACGACGGCGCGGCGGTGTGCGTCGTGACCACCCACAGTCGCGCGGAGGAGCTGGGGCTGCGCGCCTACGTCCGTCCGCTCGGGTGGGCGGTGGCCGGCGTCCACCCCGCGCGGATGGGCATCGGCCCCGTTCCCGCGACGGCCCGGTTACTCCGGCAACTCGACCTGCGGCTGGCGGACTTCGACCTCATCGAACTCAACGAGGCGTTCGCCGCGCAGGTGCTGGCGTGCCTGCGGGAGTGGGAGTCTGACCACGGGTTCACCGCCGCCGACCGCGAGCGGCTCAACGTCCACGGTTCCGGCATCTCGCTCGGGCATCCCGTGGGGGCCACCGGTACGCGCATCCTCACCACCATGGCGCGCGAACTGGCGCGCCGGGAGGGCCGGCTCGCCCTGGAGACGATGTGCCTCGGCGGTGGGCAGGGGCTGGCCGCTGTCTTCGAGCGGGTGGGCGTGGGCGGTACCTGACAATTCATGCGGACTTAACTACAGGGATGTGATTCGGGCGTAGCGTCATCGGCAACGGTCGGTGGGGAAGCCGACCGTCGGGAGGTCCCAGCCGATGATCGTCTGTCTCGATCGGGAGGGGGCCGGCACCCGGCCCCGTCACCACCAGGTGACCTGGGCCGGCCGGTCCAACCCAACACGCTCGCGGGTGCCGCGGGCGAGGAGCGCGCCGTGACCGACACCGTACGTACCTACGTCCTCGACACCTCGGTTCTGCTGTCCGACCCGTGGGCCGTCACCCGCTTCGCCGAGCACCGCGTGGTGCTCCCCATCGCGGTCATTAGCGAGCTGGAGGGCAAACGCAATCATCCCGAGCTGGGCTACTTCGCGCGGGAGGCCCTCCGGTTGCTCGAGGACCTGCGGCTGCGGCACGGGCGCCTCGACGGCGACATCACCGTCACCGACGTCGGCGGCACCCTGCGGGTCGAGCTCAACCACACCGACCAGGCGGTGCTGCCGTCCGGATTCCGTGACACCGGCAACGATTCCCGGATCCTGGCGTGTGCGCTCAATCTGCGGGCCGAGGGCGCCGACACCGTGCTCGTGTCCAAGGACGTCCCCCTGCGGGTCAAGGCGGGTTCGGTGGGTCTGCCGGCCGACGAGTACCACGCCCAGGACGTCGTGCTGACCGGGTACAGCGGGGTCGCCGACCTGCCGGCCACCCAGGACCTCGTCGACACCCTGTTCTCGGAGGGCCGCGCCTCGGGCCTCGCAGCCCGGGCCGCGGGACTGGAGAGCGGGACCCCGGTGCACTGCGGCGTCCGCGTCCAGACCGAGTCGTCGTCGGCGCTGGCCCGCGTCGCCGACGACGGCGGGCTCCGGCTGGTCCGTGGAGACGTCGAGGTCTTCGGCCTGCGCGGCCGCTCGGCCGAGCAGCGCATCGCGATCGACTGCCTGCTGGACGAGTCGATCGGGATCGTCTCCCTCGGCGGCCGGGCGGGCACCGGCAAATCGGCGCTGGCGCTGTGCGCGGGCCTCGAGTCGGTCCTGGAGCGGCGTCGGCACCGCAAGATCGTCGTGTTCCGCCCGCTCTACGCCGTGGGCGGGCAGGAACTGGGGTACCTGCCGGGCAGTGAGTCGGAGAAGATGTCCCCCTGGTCCCAGGCCGTGTTCGACACCCTCGAGGGACTGGTCAGCGAGAACGTCATCGACGAGGTCATGGACCGCGACATCCTCGAGGTGCTGCCGCTGACCCACATCCGCGGCCGGAGCCTGCACGACTCGTTCGTGATAGTCGACGAGGCGCAGTCGCTCGAGCGGAACGTGCTGCTCACCGTGCTCTCGCGGCTGGGGACCGGGTCGCGGGTCGTCCTCACCCACGACGTCGCGCAGCGGGACAACCTCCGTGTCGGTCGGCACGACGGCATCCAGGCCGTGGTGGAGAAGCTCAAGGGGCACCCACTGTTCGCCCACGTCACCCTCAACCGTTCGGAGCGTTCCGCCATCGCCGAACTCGTCACCACGATGCTGGAGGAATTCCACCCCGGGGGCTCCTCCGGGGAGCTGCGACGCATCCACGCCGCCTGACTGCAGGCTCCGGCGACCGTGGGATGATGCGGGTCCGGGCGAGCGAGCCCGGGCCCGCATCAAGCATGCCGTATCGGAGGTCTCCCATGTCCCGACGCTCGTCGCCGGCGCCCGCGCTCTGGCTGCTCACCGCCTGCGTCCTGGGGTTGGCCGCGTGTGGCGAGCAGACCCCGGGCGGGATGCCGGCCGAGGCGCAGTCCCAGACCGCTACGGACCAGGGCGCTGCGGACCAGGTCGGTACGGGCCAGGTCGGTGCGGGCCAGGTCGGTGCGGGCCAGACCGGCGCGGACCCGGGCGCGGCCGCTCCCGCCGCGGGGGCCGATGCGGACGACCCGATCGTGGTGAAGATCGGCGAGGAGGAGTTCCTCACGAACATGGCCATTTATCGCCGTTACGACGACGCCAAGGAGACCCCGCTCGCGCTCGGGGCCCCGGTCGCCCCGGCAGAGGCGCTCGAGGGTGGCAAGAAGCAGGACTTCGCCGACGGGGCCATCTTCTGGTCACCGCAGACCGGTGCGCAGATCGTCCGCGGGCAGATCCTCGCCACCTACCGCGACAACGGCGGACCTGCCGGTCGGTTGGGGTGGCCGGTGAGCGACGAGATCGCCGAGGGCGAGGTCATCTACTCGGACTTCCAACGCGGACAGATCCGCCTCGAGGACCAGGCCATCCGGGTGGTCGAGCACTCCGGCTGACCCCGGAACGCGACGCGCCGCGGGCCGGGCGCGCCGAGCCCGGGCCGCGGCGCACATCGCGGTGCGCACTCATGGCGAGACCGTCGGGTCAGCGCTCGCGGTCGAGGCCCGTCATCCCCAGGACGTCGAGGCGCCGGTCGAGCTCGGACTCGGACAGTGGATCGGGGACGAAGCCGAGCGCGATGACGGCCTCGCGGATGGTGATCCCCTCGGCGAGGGCGTGCTTGGCGACCCGGGCGGCCTCCTCGTAGCCGATCGCCGAGTTCAGCGGCGTGACGATCGAGGGGGAGGACTCGGCGAGCCGCCGCATGCGATCGGTGTCCGGCTCGATCCCGTCGATGCAGCGCTCGGCGAACAGCGTGGACGAGTTCGCGAGGATCCGGACCGACTCGAGCACGTTGCGCGCCATCACCGGGATCGCGGTGTTGAGCTCGAAGGCACCGCTGGCCCCGGCCCACGCCACGGCCGCGTCGTTCCCCACGACCTGGGCGGCGACCTGCGCGACCGTCTCACACAGCACCGGGTTGACCTTGCCGGGCATGATCGACGACCCCGGCTGCAGGTCCGGAAGGTGGATCTCCGACAGCCCGGTCATGGGGCCCGACCCCATCCACCGGATGTCGTTCGCGATCTTGGTGAGCGAGACGGCGACGGAACGCAGGGCCCCGGACAGCTCGACAAGGCCGTCGCGGGCGGCTTGGGCCTCGAACGGATCCGCCGCCAGACGGAGCTCCTCCAGACCGGTGAGGGAGCGCAGCTCCTCGACCACAGCGGAGCCGAAGCCGTCGGGGGCGTTGAGGCCCGTTCCGGCGGCGGTTCCACCGATCGGCAACTCGCCGACACGGGGCAGCGTTCCGCAGACGCGCTCGACCCCGGCGCGGATCTGCCGGGCGTAGCCGGCGAACTCCTGTCCGAGCGTCACCGGCACGGCGTCCATCAGGTGGGTGCGCCCGGGCTTGACCACCTCGCGCCACTGACCGGCCTTGGTCTCGAAGGACTCGGCGAGGGTGTTCAGCGCGGGGATGAGATCGGCGATCACGACCTCCGTGGCCGCGACGTGGGTCGCCGTCGGGAAGGTGTCGTTGGACGACTGCGACATGTTCACGTCGTCGTTGGGGTGCACGGTGACGCCCTCTGCCGCGCAGAGCGAGGCGATGACCTCGTTGGTGTTCATGTTGGAACTCGTGCCCGAGCCGGTCTGGAACACGTCGACGGGGAAGTGCTCGTCCAGTTCACCCTCGGCGATGCGGCCGGCTGCGGCGACGATCGCGTCGACCTTGTCCCGGTCGAGCAGTCCCAGCCGACCGTTGACCGTCGCACAGGCGGACTTGAGCAGACCGAGCGCGCGGATCTGCGCTCGTTCGAGCCCGCTGCCCGAGACGGGGAAGTTCTCGACGGCACGCTGGGTCTGTGCCCGCCAGAGAGCGTCGACGGGGACCCGGACCTCGCCCATCGTGTCGTGTTCGATACGGAATTCAGTCTGATCGGCCATACCGGTCAGACTAGGCGCGCCCGCCGCACCGTGCAGGAGGACGGAAGCGGCGGGCGCGGGGTGCCGGGAGGGATCAGTTGCCGCCGGCGGCCTGGCCGTAGTCAACGGCGGAGAACTCGCGGAGCTTCTCCATCTTGTGGCGCCCCTCGACGTGGCGGACGGTGCCCGACTTGGACCGCATCACCAGCGAGCGGGTGACGGCACCGTTGGCGCGGTAGCTCACACCGCGGACCATGTCGCCGTTGGTGATGCCGGTGGCGGCGAAGAAGCAGTTGTCGCCCTTGACCAGGTCGTCCGTGCCGAGGATCGCGTCGACGTCGAGTCCGGCGTCGACCGCCTTCTGGCGCTCCGCCTCGTCCTGCGGCCACAGCTGGCCCTGGATCTCGCCGCCCATGCACTTCAGCGCGCACGCGGTGATGATCCCCTCCGGGGTACCGCCGATGCCCATGAGCATGTCCACCGAGCTGTCGTCGGAGGCCGCCGCCACACCGCCGGCGACGTCGCCGTCCATGATGAGCCGGACCTTGGCGCCCGCGGCCCGGATCTCGGCGATGAGCTCGGCGTGACGCGGCCGGTCGAGCACGCACACCGTCATGTCCCCGACATCGATGTTCTTGGCCTCCGCGACCGAGCGGATGTTCCACTCGGTGGACTTGGCGAGGTCGATCCTGCCCACGGCGTCCGGGCCGACGGCGATCTTGCGCATGTAGAACACGGCGGACGGATCGAACATCGACCCGCGCTCGGCGACCGCGATCACCGCGATCGAGTTGGGCCGGCCCTCCGCCATGAGCCGCGTGCCGTCGATGGGGTCCACGGCCACGTCGACGGCCGGCCCCTCGCCGGTGCCGACCTTCTCACCGTTGTAGAGCATGGGCGCCTCGTCCTTCTCGCCCTCACCGATCACCACGACGCCATCCATGTCGACGGTGGAGATGAGCTCGCGCATCGCGTCCACCGCGGCGCCGTCGCCACCGTTCTTGTCGCCACGCCCGACCCACCGCCCGGCGGCCAGGGCGGCGGCCTCGGTCACACGGACCAGCTCCATTGCGAGGTTTCGATCGGGACGCTTGGTGGGTGACATAGGTGGTCTGGCTCCTAGTGAACGGTGGCTGGGGTTGTCAGTGGCATGTGCGCGACGGTGGCGCGCACGGCCGCGGTGGGGTGTCGGCGCCCATTGTTCCACCTCGGCCACCCCGCCGGGGGCCACGCGCCGGAGTCGCCCCGGCCGGGTGGGATACTCGCAGGCGTGGCCGAGGCGAAACCGAGAATCCTGCAGGGCAACCGCGACATGTTCTGGTCGGTGGTGGTGCTCATGGTGATCTGTGGCGTCTTCGCCGGAGTGGCCGGACTGTGCACCTTCAGCCCGTCCGGCCCGCAGCAGGGACAGATCCCCGACTTCGACGCGCGGGCCTCGCTGGAGCAGGACGCCCGGAGCCTGGACTTCCCGATCCGCTCGCCCGAGGTCCCGGAGGGTTGGACCGCCAACTCCGGCCGTGTCCAGGGCTTCGCCGGGACCACCTCCAGCCACGTCGGCTGGGTGACGGGCGAGCGCAGCTACATCGAGCTCGTCCAGTCCGACGCTCCCGAGGACGCGTTCCGGTCACTGGGTGGCGGGCCGAGGCCCAGTCGCACCGTGGTGCCCATCTCCGGGCGCGAGTGGGCCGTCCTCACCGGGGACGACGTCCGGCCGGTGTGGGTGCTCGACCTCGATGACGTCCGTGTGGCCGTCACCGGCTCCGCGCCGACGTCCGACTTCGAGTCACTCGCCGCAGCCGTACAGGACGTCGAGCCGCTGCCCGTGCCGTAGACGCCCGGCGTGCCGTGCCCGCGGTGATCGCATCGGGGCGGCGGTAGGCGTTCGCGCCCGGCCGGGCGACGGGATCACCCCCGGCCGGAGTCGCCCTCGTCGTCGTCACCCAGGACGGCGTCGATGCGCGCACGCGCGCCGTCGAGGTGTTCGGTGCACCGCTCGGCGAGTTCCTCGCCCCGCTCCCACAACGCCAGTGAGGCGTCCAGGTCCTGACCGCCGGCCTCGAGGATGCGGACCACCTCGATCAACTCGTCGCGGGCCTGCTCGTATCCCAGCTCGGAGACGGGTGTCTGCTCGTCGGACATCAGGACTGCTCCTCGGTCGGTTCGGTGGAAGGGGTGGGTCGGCCGGCGGCGGGTGTCGACCCGAGTGCGGCCGCGGAGATGGAGCCGTCGGAGACGCGGATCCGCAGCTGCGATCCGGGTGGGGCGTCGGCGATCGACGAGACCACCCGGCCGTCGTGGCTCCCGGCGACGGACTGCACCACGGCATAGCCACGGGCCAGGGTGGCGGCGGGACCGAGCGTGGTGAGACGCGCCGACAGGTGGCCCAGCGACGTGGACTCCGAGTCGATGATCCGGGTGATGTCGCGTCGGGCCGCGCGCAGTGCCTCGGCGACGATCTCCGCCCGCGACTCGACGATCCCGTACGGGTTCGCCATGCACGGCCGCGACCGCACGGCCGCCAGCTGGTTGCGCTCCCGGTCCACCCATCCGCGCAGGGCCCGGGCGGTACGGGACCGGGCCTCGGCGATACGACGACGCTCCTCGATCACGTCGGGCACGACCCGTTTGGCCGCATCGGTCGGGGTGGCCGCCCGCAGGTCGGCGACGAGATCCGACAGCGGCGAATCGGGCTCGTGGCCGATCGCGGAGACCACCGGGGTGCGGCAGCGCGAGATCGCGCGGATGAGGGCCTCGTCGGAGAAGGGGAGAAGGTCCTCGACCGATCCGCCGCCGCGGGCGAGGATGATGACGTCGACGACGGGGTCGGCGTCGAGCTCGGCCAGCGCGTCCAGGATCTGGGGCACGGCCGACACCCCCTGCACCGGGGTGTTGCGCACGGCGAAATGCACGTCCGGCCAGCGGCCGCGGGCCACCTCGACGACGTCCCGTTCAGCGGCGCTCGCCCGGCCGGTGATCAGACCGACGCACGTGGGCAGGAACGGCAGGGGCCGCTTGAGTCGGGGGTCGAACAACCCCTCCGCCGACAGCGCCTGCTTGAGCCGCTCGATGCGGGCGAGGAGCTCGCCCACGCCGACGGGCCGGATCTCCGAAACCTGGAGGGAGAACGACCCGCGGCCCGTATAGAAGCGGGGCGTCCCCCGCACGACCACCCGGCTGCCCTCGGTGACCGGCACCGGCGACTCCGAGATGAGCCTGGGTGGACACGTGAGCGTCAGCGAGTTGTCGACGGAGGGGTCACGCAGGGTGAGGAACGCGGTGCGGGTGCCGGGGCGCAGGCTCAGCTGGGTGATCTGACCCTCGACCCACACCGCCCCGAGTCGGTGGATCCACGCGGCGATCTGGTCCGAGACCACCCGGACCGGCCACGGCTGCTCGGCGCTGCTCGGCGTGCGCGGGGACGAGGCCGTCACGCGTCGCGGGGGGCGACGCGGCCGGTCGGCACGTCGGGGTCGTCGTCCCGGTCGCGGGCGGCTCTCGAGGACGACCCGTAGACCCGGTAGGACACGTCCAGGACCTCGTCGGGGTCGGCCTGGTCCTCGTCGAACGTCGCCCACTCCGGCTGGTCGGACCGCGCCGGGAACACCGAGGCGAGCACCTTGTCGCCCTTGACGGCCAGGTCCGTGAGGGTCTGACCGGCGTGGAGATAGGACTGGACCAGGCCGCCGGCGACCCGCACGGGGATCGCGGGCAGCGTGGTGACCGCCTCGACCGCACGGCCGGGCAGGGCCACGACACGCTCCGCCGCGGTGGCGGCGAGACCGATCGAGGCACGGGTCAGGAACAGGGGTCGGAGCATGCGGACCTCTCTGCCGGGGGCGTGAAGGGAGGCGTAATGGTCGAAATCCAGTATGAACCGTACCCTGGGGACATGACCGAGCAGACCGACATGATCGCCGAACCGGCAACCAAGCGGGTACTTCTCGCGGAACCGCGCGGCTACTGTGCCGGCGTCGACCGAGCCGTCGAGACGGTCGAGAAAGCCCTGGCCAAGCATGGGGCGCCGCTGTACGTCCGTAAGGAGATCGTCCACAACAAGCACGTGGTCGAGTCCTTCACCGACCAGGGCGTGATCTTCGTCGACGAGACCGACGAGGTCCCGCACGGCGCGAACCTGGTGTTCTCCGCGCACGGCGTATCGCCCGCCGTCCGCGAGAGCGCTCTCCAGCTCGAACTCAAGACGTTCGACGCCACCTGCCCCCTGGTGACCAAGGTCCACACCGAGGTCAAGCGCTTCGCGCGCGAGGGCTACCTCATCCTGCTGGTGGGCCACGAGGGCCACGAGGAGGTCGAGGGGACCGCCGGTGAGGCGCCCGACGTGGTGACGCTGGTCGACGGTCCCGAGTCCGTGGACGCGCTGGACATTCCCGTGGACACCGAGAAGCTGATCTGGCTCTCGCAGACCACGCTCAGCGTGGACGAGACCATGGAGACGGTGCGCCGTCTCAAGCAGAAGTACCCCACGCTCATCGACCCGCCGTCCGACGACATCTGCTACGCCACGCAGAACCGTCAGGTCGCGGTCAAGACCATGGCCCCGCAGTGCGACCTGGTGATCGTGGTGGGGTCACAGAACTCGTCCAACTCCGTGCGACTGGTGGAGGTCGCGCTGCAGGCGGGAGCCCGCGACGCGCACCTGGTGGACTACGCCAAGGAGATCGACACGTCCTGGTTCGAGGGCGTCACCACCGTCGGCGTGACCTCGGGCGCGTCCGTGCCGGAGATCCTCGTCCGCGGGGTGGTGGACCTGCTCGCCGACCACGGCTTCGGCGACGTCTCCACCGTCCGGACGGCGCAGGAGACCATCACGTTCTCGCTGCCCCGCGAACTGCGGGTCCCCAAGAAGGTCTGATACGCGCCCCCGCCCGCCGGTAGGTGGCGGGGGAGGACGCGGTAGCCGTCAGCGCCCCGGCGCACCCCGCCTCAACGGCGGGCGTGTGCCGGGGCGCTGCGCTGGACGGGCGACGCCGAGGGGCGGGCGACCCGCGGCCGCGGCTCCAGCACCAGGGCACGGATCAGGGCGATCGCCACCACCACGACGGTCGTGGTGATCATCAGCGGGAAGCGGGTCGCCAGCGGCAGGATGATCGCCACGAGCTGGGACCGCGAGAAGACGTCCGCGCCCGAACCGACCCCGGAGACGACGTAGACCAGCGGGACCAGCAGGGCCATGATGATCGGTGGCTGCACCCCCGCGACGAACACCGAGCGCCGCGCGACCGCGAGCACGGACACCACGCAGCCGAGGAAGAACGCCACGGTGAAGCCCGCGCCGAGGTCCCCGGAGACCGAGTCGATGGCCACGCCGGTCAGCGAGATCGCCACCGCCAGGAGGACCGCGGTCCAGGCCGGCAGCCCCCGCGTCGAGGACAGCACGGACCGCTCGTCCGCGGGTACCCGCCCACTCCTGCGTCTAGTCACGGGAGAAGACTCTAACCTCCCAGTCGGCGGGCGAGGAAACGGCCGAACCGCCGTAGCGGGTTGGGCTTCTCCGCCTCCTGCTCCTGCGGGGACGGGCGGTAGCCGTCGACCGCCTTCGGATCGACGGGGCCCGCCGCTGGCGGGGGTTCATCCGACAACCCCGGTGCGGCGGTGGTGGAGCCGCCGCCCACCTCGTCGTCGACCTCCACGGTGACCCCTGCACCCGCACGGGTGGGGACCGGGCGCCGGGGCCCGGCGATGTCGGGGCGCTCGTCGATCATCCCGGCCATGATCGCGTTGCTGCTCTTGCGCAGAGGTGCGAAGCGCGAGCTCGACAGCTCGGCGAGCCACGCTGTCAGACGTCCCTCGTCTGTCGCTGACGCCAGATCCGACGCGGTCACATCACCGGTACGCAGATCGATCTGCTCGTTGATGTAGCGCAGCGCGACCGCCAGTACCGCGAGGAGCGGGACGGCCAGGAACGCGCCGATGATGCCGAACAGCGTGCTCCCCGCGGCCACGCCGAGCAGGATGACCCCCGGGTGCAGGTTCATCGCGCGCGACTGGACGATCGGCTGGAGAACGTTGCCCTCGAGTTGCTGCACCAGAATGATCACGACGAGGACGATGATCGCGGTCGTGAAGCCGTTGGCGACCAGGGCGATGAGGACCGCGAGCGCACCCGCGGTGAAGGCGCCGACGATGGGGATGAACCCGGCGATGAACGTGATGACGGCCAACGCCCACGCCAGCGGCACGCCCAGGATCACCAGAGCCAGACCGATGAGCACCGCGTCGACGAACGACACGATCGCCTGGGCGCGGATGTAGCCGCCGAGGGTGTTCCAGGCGCGGGTCAGGACCTCGGTCAGGTGACGGCCGGCGGTGCGCCCGGAGATGCGGCGGACGAACGGGAGGAACCTCGGCCCGTCCTTGATGAAGAAGAACGTCAGGACCAGAACCAGTACGAGGGTGATCACGAAGGACCCCACCGCGCTGACACCGCTGAACACACCCGAGGCGATCTGGTCACCGCGGTCCTGCAGGGTGGAGCTGAGCTGCTCGAGGACCCCGTCGAGCTGCTCGTCCCGGATGTTCAGCGGCGGTCCGCGCAACCAGTCCTGGACCTGGGTGATCGCCTCCGAGGTCTGGTCGGCGAGCTGCACGCTCTGCTCGACGATCGACGGGGCGATGAGGGCGACCACGCCCGAGACGAGGCCGAGTGACGCGATGATGGACAACAGCGAGGCCAGCGTCTTGGGGACCCTGTGCCGCACCATCCACCCCGTCGGCGGCCACAGCACCGTGGAGACGATGAGCGCCAACAGGATCGGGAGGATGCCGACCCACAGGGCGCCACCGATCCTCGATACCAACCAGCCCGCGACGAGAAGGATGGCCAGTCGCAGGGCCCAGTCGGTGACCCAGCGCCCGCCCAGTCCGATGAGGACGGAACGGTCGACGTGCTGCTCCTGGTCCTCGACGGGGGGACGCGGTTTCGGCTCGTCGGTCATGGGTCACATGATGTCAGAGGTCACGGTGGTGTGCTCCCTGACGAGGCGCCCGACGGCCGCGGGGGAGGAGCCGGGGTGCTGTCCGTAGACTGTGCCCTCGTGAGCCTCACCCTCGGAATCGTCGGACTGCCCAACGTCGGTAAGTCGACCCTGTTCAACGCCCTGACGAACAACGACGTCCTCGCGGCGAACTACCCGTTCGCCACCATCGAGCCCAACGTCGGCGTGGTCGATCTGCCGGACCCACGCCTGAACCGACTCGCGGAGATCTTCGGCTCCGAGCGGATCCTGCCCGCCGTCGTGTCGTTCGTCGACATCGCGGGCATCGTCAAGGGCGCCAGCACCGGTGAAGGGATGGGCAACAAGTTCCTCGCCAACATCCGTGAGGCCGACGCGATCTGCCAGGTCGTGCGCGTCTTCGACGACCCGGACGTCATCCACGTCGACGGCAAGGTCGATCCGATGGCCGACATCGAGGTGATCGCCACCGAGCTGATCCTGGCCGACCTGGAGACCATCGAGAAGGCGATCCCGCGGCTCGAGAAGGACTCGCGCAAGGACAAGTCCCTCGTGGCGTTGTTGGACGAGGTCCGCAAGGCGCAGGCCGTGCTCGAGGACGGGCGCACACTGTTCAAGGCCCAGGACGAGATCGACCGCGGCCTCCTGCGCGACCTGCACCTCATGACCGCCAAGCCCTTCCTCTACGTCTTCAACGCCGACGAGTCGGTGCTCACGAGCGACGAGCGCAAGGCTGAGCTGAGCGCCGCCGTGGCGCCGGCCGACGCCGTGTTCCTCGACGCCAAGGTGGAGGCCGAGCTGCAGGAACTCGACGAGGAGGACGCCATGGAGCTGCTCGAGTCGATCGGCCAGACCGAACCGGGCCTCAACGCACTGGCCCGCGCGGGCTTCCACACCCTCGGGCTGCAGACCTACCTCACCGCCGGCCCCAAGGAGTCGCGCGCCTGGACGATCCGCAAGGGCGACACCGCCCCCAAGGCCGCCGGCGTCATCCACACCGACTTCGAGAATGGCTTCATCAAGGCCGAGATCGTCTCCTTTGACGACCTCGACGCCGCCGGCTCGATGGCCGCCGCCAAGGCCGCCGGCAAGGTGCGCATGGAGGGCAAGGACTATGTCATGGCCGACGGCGACGTGGTGGAGTTCCGGTTCAACGTGTGAGTCGGCCGGTCACCGAGCATGCATGCCGACGTTGACCACATTGCCTGATGCGTCGCGGTAGAAGAACCGGACGACGCCCCACTTCTCTGATCTGAGCCGGTGCACGATCTGGAGACCTGCCGCCACGGTGCGGTCGTACGCGGTCTGAACGTCGTCCACGAAGATTGAGACGTCTGGGTTCTCCGGGGCTTGTGTCATCGGCGGTGATCAGACTCAGACCGTCAGATCGGGAACGATGCGTTCGATGTTCATGACAGCACCATCGCCCTCCGCGATTCGCCGCACAAGAGAACGGTGTGTGCCGGGGCTCGGTGGGATGCGGGTTTACCATGCGGAAACCGGGACATCGCACACCTCGGTCCGGATCCGATCACGCGGAACCGCCGCGCCTCAGGAGGGCTTCCATGACCCGCTACCGCTACTTCGCAGCCTCGACCCTCGATGGGTTCCTGGCCGACGATGAGCACTCCCTGGCCTGGCTTTTCAAGCACGATATCGACGAGAACGGGCCGGGCAGCACCGCGGCGTTCCTCGTCGATGTGGGAGCCCAGGTCATGGGCTCGTCCACGTATATGTGGGTGCTCGAGCACGACCGTGAGTGGCTGCCGGAGATCCCCACCTTCGTGTTCACCCACCGCAGTCTGGAGGCGGCGAACGAACATGTCTCCTTCGTCGCCGGGGACCCTGTGGATCATCGCGGAGCTCTTGAATCCGCGGCCGGCGGCCGCGATGTGTGGGTGATGGGGGGTGGTGGCATCGCGGCAGAATTCGCGGGGGCCGGGATGCTCGACGAGGTGGTGGTCTCGATCGCGCCCGTGACCCTCGGTTCAGGAAAGCCGCTGTTCGGCGGTGCCTTCGATCTCCAACTCACGGGGTGCGAGCGGAACCGTGACTTCGTGGTGGCCCGGTACGACGTCCAGGGGCCACTGACAAGCCCTTGAAATTGCGCGCGGTTCAGCCCAGCTGACGTGATGAACGCGCGAGCTGTGCCACGGGGTCGCCCGGGATCCGGATGACTGAACCCTGGCTACCTCACTGCCTCGGTGAGGGACGCGGCAGAAATCTCCTCGCGAACGATGCGAGCGCCCGCGCTGAGCGCGCTCAACTTCGCGAGCGCGATGTCCCGTGGGAAGGGCGCCATCCCGCAGTTCGTACTCGGCAGGAGTTTGTCCGCGTCGACGAACCCGAGTGCCCGCCGGAGAGTGGCGGCGACCTCGTGCGGGGTCTCGACGCGCTCGTCTGCCACGTCGATCGCCCCGAGCATGACCTTCTTGCCCCGGACTAGCTCGACGAGGTCAATCGGGACACGAGAGTTGTGGCACTCCAGCGAGATGATGTCGATGCTGGACTGCTGCAGTAGTGGAAACGACTCCTCGTACTGTCGCCATTCCGACCCGAGGGAGGCCTTCCAGTCGGTGTTGGCCTTGATCCCGTAGCCGTAGCAGATGTGTACCGCGGTCTCCGCGCGGAGTCCCTCGGCTGCTCGTTCCAGTGCCGCCACGCCCCAGTCCTTCATCTCGTCGAAGTAGACGTTGAACGCGGGCTCGTCGAACTGGATGATGTCGACCCCCGCGGCCTCGAGATCTCGGGCCTCCTGGTTGAGGATCGTCGCGAACTCCCACGCCAACTTCTCACGGCTCTTGTAGTGGCCGTCGTAGAGCGTGTCGATCATCGTCATGGGGCCGGGGAGCGCCCACTTGATCGGCTGATCGGTCTGCTGCCGGAGGAACCTCGCGTCGTCGACGAACACGGGCTTTGAGCGGCTCACGTCGCCGATTACTGTGGGCACGCTCGCGTCGTAGCGGTTGCGGATCCGGACGGTCTCGCGCCGATCGAAGTCGACGCCGTCGAGATGCTCGATGAAGGTCGTGACGAAGTGCTGACGGGTCTGCTCGCCGTCGCTGACGATGTCGATGCCGCGGTTGCTCTGTTCGTGGGCTGCGATACGCAGCGCGTCCTGTTTGCCCTCGCTCAGCTCGTCGCCCTGCAACCGCCAGGGCGACCAGAGGACTTCAGGCTGGGCGAGCCACGAGGGCTTGGGCAGGCTGCCGACGGTGGACGTGGGCAGGATCCGGTTCATGGTCGACTTTCCTCCGGTGGTCATCCGACGAGAACGGCGTGGCGGGCGGCCCACTGCTCGAGGAGTTCTCGGTGCGGCTTGATGAAGTGTTCTTCCGTGTACGCGCCCTGCTTCTTCGCGAGCTGACTGCGCTCGTCACGGTCGTAGACAATCGGGGTGCGCGAGTAGTCCTGTTGATCCAAGGACGGCCGGTAGACGTCAGTTGCGGCCGAGTGCGCGTTGTAGATCTCCGGCCGATAGATCTTCTGGAACGTCTCCATGACGCTGATCGTGCCGATGAGCTGCAGGTCCGAGTAGTCGTTGAGCAGTTCGCCGCGGAAATAGAACGCGAGCGGGGCGACCCCGCCGGGTGGCATGAAGTACCTGACCTGGAGCCCCATCTTGTGAAAGTACTCGTCGGTCAACGAGTAGTCGTTCTGCTGGTACTCGGCGCCGAGGACCGGGTGCTGGTAGCCGGTCCGGTGGTAGGTCCTGCTCGTCGACACGCTGATGCAGATCACGGGATCCACCTCGAATCGTTCCCCGTACGCCGCGGAGTCGAGAAAGTGCTGAAACAGCTTTCCGTGCAGGACACCGAAGTCGCTGGGCACGGTGAACTCGGAGCTTCCTTCATTGACCGACGGCAGCCGAACGCTGAAGTCGTAGTCGCGGACGTAGGACGAGAAATTGTTGCCCACGATGCCCGGCAGGCGGTGCCCGGTCTGGTGATCGACGATCTGGATATCCAGTACCTCGATCAGGGGGAACCCGTGATCGGCATCGTCCGTATGGAACTGCAGGTCCGCGGAGACGATCTCGAGTTCGACCGAATAGCGGTCCCCGGTCGGGTTATCCCGGCGTGCGAGGTCGTTGAATCGGTGGTTGATCATCGACAGGGTTCGGCGGAGATTCTGCTGCCGATGCTCGCCGCGAGCCAGGTTCGCGAAGTTCGTGGTGGTCCGAGAGCTCTCCGACGGAGAGTAGTTCTCGTCGAAGCGGGTGGTGGTGATGCTGAACGTGAGTTCGTTCGACATGTACGTCCAATTCAGGGCTTGGTCGGCCGGGCTCGGCGCTGCGGAAATTCTGTATCCCCATCCTGCAGTCCCAGTTCAGGTATCGGGTAACTAACGTTTGCTATGGATCTCTATAGGCTGTAGCTATGCGCCGGGAATCCAGAGGTATCACACTCCAGCAGCTGCACTACTTCATCGAGGTCGCCGCGGAGGGCTCGATCACCGGCGCTGCGGAGTTGCTCTACGTCGCCCAGCCGACCATGTCCGCCGCGATGAAGGACCTCGAATCCAGGGTGGGGCGCACCCTGCTTGCCCGGTCCGCCCGGGGAGTGACGCTGACCGACGAGGGCGCGGAATTCCTCGGCTACGCCCGACAGGTCGTCGAACAGATGTCGCTGCTGGAGCAGCGCTACCTCGGCCAGCCACCCTCACGGCGGTTGCTCGGGGTATCCGCACAGCACTACTCGTTCGTCGTGGAGGCGTTCATCCGGATGGTCAGGTCCGGCGACGCGGAGCAGTACGAGTTCTCGCTCCGGGAGACCCGCACGTGGGACATCATCGAGGACGTCCGGACACTCCGCAGTGAGGTGGGAGTCCTCTACCGGAATGACTTCAACCGCAAGGTCATCGACAAGCTGTTGCGGGACTCCGGGCTGGTGTTCCACCCGCTGTTCACGGCGACCCCGCACGTGTTCATCTCCCGGCAGAACCCCCTGGCCACCAGGGACCACGTCACGCTCGAGGATCTCGCAGACCTTCCGCGGCTGACGTTCGACCAGGGCGCGAACAACTCGTTCTACTTCGCCGAGGAGATCCTCTCCACACTCTCCAGTGCCCGGGAGATCCGGGTGTCCGACCGTGCGACCATCTTCAACCTCATGATCGGGCTGGACGGCTACACGATCTCGACCGGCATCATCAGTGACGACCTGGATCCCGAGATCGTCGCCATCCCCCTCGAAGTGGACCAGAGCATCGAGATCGGATGGATCAGCCACTCCGGAATCCCGCTCACCGAACAGGCGCAGCGCTACCTGGCCGAGATGCGGGCCGTCGTGGCCGACTACGGAATCGACCTGCTCGACGCCCGTGAACGCCCGGGCGGGCCTAGTCGGAGTCGGGACGTCGGCGGTTCTCCTTGATGGCACCGCGCCGGCTCTTGGCTTCCAGTCGGCGGCGCTGCGAACCCCGGGTCGGGCGCGTCGGTCGACGGGGAACCGCCGGGGCAACGGCCTCACGAAGAAGCCCGGCGAGACGGACGCGGGCCGCGGCCCGGTTCCGCCGCTGGGAACGCTCCTCGGAGGCCGCGATCGTCAGTACCGTGCCGTCGAGCTGAGAGGCGAGATTGCGCAGCACCCGGGCCCGCTGCGCCTCTTCGAGTGCAGTGGTGGTGGCGAGATCGAGGCTGAGCTGGACCCGCGAATCTGTGGTGTTGACGCCCTGGCCGCCGGGGCCGGAGGAGCGGGAGAACTGCTCGACGAGCTCGACCGCCGGGATCCGGAGGCCGTGTGGTGCCCCGGGCCCGGCGCGATGAGCAGATCGTCCATGGTGTCATTGTCCCCGCTCGTCCTCAGGCGCCTTTCGCCGCAGAGTCAGTCGACCTCCAGCTCGTACGCGCCAGAGGTGTCAGTGAACAGTGCGGTGTCACCGGGGCGGGCAACGGCAAGGAAATCGGCGCCCCACCGGAACCGGTCGGTGAACGAGCACACGTCCCAGATCTCGTGGTTGGCCGCGTCGTCCATGTACTCCTCGGATTCCAGTCCGGTCACCGATTCGATGCTGTCCCCGACGAACGTCACCCACCGCGGCGGGTGCTGGGCGTGCAGCTTCGACAGGAACACGGGCAATCCGCTCGCTCCGCCGGATGCCACGGTGCTCTCCCGGGTCACGTCGAGGAGGGCATCGACGGATCCGGCGGTGTCGACCAGCGCATCCCAGCCGTTGGTCGCCGCGAACCCGGCTTCGGCATCGGTGAGCAGGCGAAGGGTGCGCATGTGTCCGACGACTGTGCCGCCCTCGGTACGGACCTCGTCAAATGTCGAGCCCCCGCGCGATCCCGTCGCCGTGATCGCGGAGATCCCGGTGCCGTTGAGAAACGGGCCGTCGTTGCGCCACGGCGCCTCGACGGGTGGCACGCGCCGGTGGGCGGCGTTGTCGTCACAGACGATCTACAGGGCGACCTGCGCAGCCCCCTGCTGACGCCGCCCCCTGCTGACCGTCGAGAACCTCGACGGCGAGTTCGACCCGCTCACCCGAGTCGGTCGGGAGTCTAACACGCCGGCGGTCATCACGGTGATCGGTCCGTTCGCAGGACGCTTCTAGATGACCCGGACAGCGCCCCCGATCAGCTCGGGATACATGGAGGGATCCACCCCGACCGCATCGAAGACGTGCATCGGGAAAGCCTCGTCGGCGGTCATGGGCACAGTCTGGCAAGCGTCCTGAAGTCCTGGTGTCGAGACCGGTGCGCCGAGCCGGGACGCGTGAAAAGGGGTCCCGGCAGCTGCAGCCGTTCGGGTCGACGTGGCCGCCGGTGATGTCGTCGTCGTCAAAAACATCGCGGCCACGGATTCCGGGTCCGGCGACAGCTACCCCTGATGCTCGAGACGGGACCTGCGTCGAAGGGACTTGGGGGTCCTGCGGAGCAACACCGCGTCGGACTCATCGGAGGTCTCGGCCGTCCGCGGATCCGCCAGCGCCCATCCCAGGTACAGGTGCGGCATGATCGACGGCTTTCGCCACACCCACACGCCGCGCATCGGCTCACCGAAGATCTCCACGCCACTGATCACATCGCGCTCGGCGAAGCTGTCGCCGAGGCGGATGGCCCTGTCGCGCTGCGAGGCCTCCAGAACCTCGTCGATCCACGCCGTCACCGCGGCGCGCTGGCGGCGCAACACCTCGGTCGGCACGCGCATATCGAAGACGAACACCATGTCGTCCGGCGTGGTGTCACCGGATGCCTTGTCGCCCAGGCGGATCCGATTGACGAACAGTCCCCAGACCGGAACCCGGAGGGTGGTGAGCACCCCGTGGATGCGCTCCGTCACCACGTCACGGGCCCGGAACCAACGGACCTCGGTGGCCACCCACAAGGTGGTCGCCCAGACCAGGAAGCCGAGCGCCAACACCAGCGCCGCGATCGCCGCCGCCCGCCGGACAGGCCCGTCCTCACCGGGGACGAACTCGGTCAAGGCCACGATCGTCATGAACAGCGCCACATACACAAGCACCGGCCGCAGCCACCACGCCGGAAGGGGAGAGTAGTTCCTGCGGACCTCGGCTGCGGTCCCTGACGGAGGGAGATCGGCCAGCGGTGGCACCCACAGATCGGCCAGATCGGGCCGGCGGCCGAGACGGTCGAATATGCCTCGCGGATCGCACGGCCAGGAAGACTTTACAACCGTCGAAACCGCCTCTCCGCAAGGTGAGAAGCATTGTAGGGCCTTCGAATTGGTTCGGCCCGGCGGCTCAGTGGGATTCGTCGTAGAGGGCCCGGGCTTCGAGGACGCTGGGGAGCTCAGACTCGATGATCGCCGTCAGTTGCTGGAGCGGATCGGCGACCCGGAGGCCGAGCGGGGCGAGTGCATAGGTGACGTGCGGCGGGATAGTGCTGTGCACCGTGCGGACGACCATGCCATCCCGTTCGAGGTCGCCCAGAGTCTGGGAGAGCATCCGGTCGCTGATGCCGTCGACGCGGCGCCGGACCTCACTGAAGCGCATGGGCTCGTCGGCCAGCCGTAGCGCCACGATCGTGAGCGCGCCCCACCGGCCGGTGAGGTGCTGCAGGGCTCCCCGAGATGAGCAGCCCCGGGCGAACACGTCGGCCGGGAGGGGCTCGTGGGGCGCGTGGTCAGGGGAGGTCATACCCGCCATCATGGCATACGTAATTGCTAACAAATGAGTTGCGCTAATAGAAAGTTAGTGGCAAAGTTGGTGACGAATCACCAACCAAATATCCTAAGGAGTTCTTCCCATGCGTATCGCAGTCACTGGAGCAACCGGCCATCTCGGCGGTCTGGTCATCGACTCTCTGCTCGCCCGCGGCGTCGAAGCGTCCGACATCGTCGCCGTGGTCCGTGACGAAGCAAAGGCGGAACCCCTCGCCGCGAAGGGCCTGAAGCTCGGCGTCGCGTCCTATGAGGACGAGGCGGCACTTACCGAGGCGCTCGAGGGCGTCGATCGACTCGTCCTGGTATCGGGTAGTGAGGTGGGCCAGCGCCTCGCGCAGCACACCAACATCATCAATGCCGCCAAGGCCGCCGGGGTCTCGCTGATCGCCTACACCAGCCTGCTCAACCTCGACACCTCCGAGCTGGGCCTGGCCCCCGAGCATCGTGGCACCGAGAAGCTGCTCGCCGACAGTGGAATCGACCACGTCCTGCTCCGCAACGGCTGGTACTGGGAGAACTACGCGTCCGCGCTCGACTCGGGACGAGCGGTCGGAAAATTCTTCGGCGCTGCCGGCGATGCGAAGGTCTCAGGCGCGGCCCGTCGCGACTACGCGGAGGCCGCTGCGGTGGTGGTGACCACCGACGGGCACGTCGGCAAGGTGTATGAGCTCGCCGGAGCGCCGGCTGTGACCTACCCGGAGATCGCTGCCGCGGTGGGCACCGTGATCGGAGCCGATGTCCAGTACGTCAACCAGGCGGTCGGGGAGTACGGGGAGACCCTCAAGGGCTTCGGTCTGCCCGCCGAGGTCGCGGAGATGTTCGCCGGGATGGACCCGGTGATCGCCGGTGGCGCCCTCTACTCGGACAGCACCGACCTGCAGGACCTCATCGGGCGCCCGTCGACCTCCGTGGCGGAGGCTCTCTCGCAGGGATGACGTCCTCGACGTAGCGCCGCGATGGGTCGGTGGCCCGCGTGGTTCCCCGCTCCACTGATGCTGACGAACGATGACGGCCCCGCTTCCTCCATGGGAAGCGGGGCTGTTCTGCTGGTAGTTGCCGCAGGCGAGGTGGCGTGCGGGGAAGTCGCGCGGCCCACCGTGCAGCGCAATCGTCCTCTGTAACGTGCTGGGGGAGCAGCAGTCGGTTCGCGGCGACACCGGCGTGACAGAGATCGGCGGAAGCAGATGGCGTCCCAGCATCAGTGGAGTTCAGCGTTCGAATGGAACCCGCCGGCGACCCCCGCTGAGATCGCGCTGGCGGAAGACGAGCACGGAAGGCCACTACCCGCGGCCTACGTCGCACTGGTGACAGTGCACAACGGTGGATTCACCCCGAGCAGCCTGAGCATCCTCGAGGTGGAGGAGATCGTCCAGCGAAACGCGGACTATGAAGTGTCGGAGTACATGCCCGGATACCTCATGATCGGCGACGACGGAGGCGGTACGGCAATCCTGCTCAACGAGGGGGACGGGCGCATCTAAGAAGTCGACATGGGGGTCATGGACGAGAGTGAGGCGACGCTGAGTGCGCACTCGCTCGACGAACTCCTGGAGTTCGGCACGGGTCTTGCCGATCGGGGTCCCCGGGCCAGCTGACCTACCGGGATTCGGCTGGGTGCGGGTCAACGACTAGCGTCCAGGGAAGGTGGCGTCCAGAGCTGGTGACGAGAACCGGCGCCACCGCACACAGGAGGACTGAGTCATGAGTTTTTCCGTCTACCTCGCCGGTGAGATCCACACCGACTGGCGCGAGGAGATCAGGCGCGGTGCCGAAGCCGCTGGTCTGGATGTGGTGTTCACCGCCCCCGTCACCGACCATCCGGCCAGCGACGCCGCCGGGGACCATCTGGGGGAGACCGGGAACCAGTTCTGGCGCGACAACCAGTCGGCCAAGGTGAACTCCATCCGCACACGAACCCTGATCGAGCAGGCGGACATGGTGGTGGTCCGTTTCGGGGACAAGTACAAGCAGTGGAACGCCGCCTTTGACGCGGGCCACTGCGCGGCGCTCGGCAAGCCTTACGTGACTCTCCACGATGCCGACATCATCCACCCGCTCAAGGAGGTCGACGCCGAGGCACAGGCGTGGTGTACGACCACCGATCAGGTGGTGGAGACGCTGCAGTACATCCTCAAGCCCTGACCGGGCGGTGCTCCCCGTGCAGCCCGGCCGCGAAGACGGTGCAGTCGTGACGGGTCCTCCGGCGCCTGCCGGGAGCCCGCGACGTCCTTCCCCTATGGGCGGCGCTCGCCCGCGGCGCGAGGATCTGGCCCGGTTCGCCACCGATGACCCGGACGCGATGGACGATGTGCTGCCCGTCGCGCCGGCGCGTCTCCGACTGCTCATCGTGGGAATCAACCCCGGATTGTGGACCGCTGCGGTCAACGCGCCGTTCGCCCGCCCGGGGAACCGCTTCTGGCCCTCACTCCACCGTGCAGGTCTGACCGATGAGCTCGTGGACGCCTCCGCAGGACTCTCGGCCCCGGACGAACGTCAGCTCACCTCGCGAGGGATCGGGGTGACCAACCTCGTCGGTCGTGCCACCGCCAGGGCCGATGAACTCTCTCGCGATGAGCTCCGCGCCGGAGGGGAACGATTGATCTCGCGGGTCCGCGACCTGAGGCCCGGTCTCGTGGCGATCGTGGGGATCACCGCCTACCGGGCGGCCTTCGTGCAGCCGCGGGCGACCACGGGCCCACAGGATGCGTCTGCGATTCGAGGCTGGCCGGCCGGTGTGGCGCTCTGGGTGGTGCCCCAGCCGAGCGGATTGAACGCGCACGAGACCGTCGATTCGCTGGCCGGGTACTGGCAAGAGGTCTGGCGTGTCGTTGAGGGCACGGGTGGTGATCACGGCGCCGAAGCCCGAGGCATGACGCTGTGAGTCGGGGGTGGCCGGATATCTGTTCACCGGCCGTAAGCACCAGATCCGCGTGCATCTCCAGCACGCCGGGCACCCGATCGCCGGTGACGACCGATACGGGGATCCCCGCTTCAACACTGTCGTGGCCTCTCGCGGCCGCACGCGGCCTCCATCTGCACGCCGCGACGATGCTGATCCCGCTGCCGGACGGGACGGACCTGATCGTGTCTGCTCTGATGCCGGGTACCTGGGATCGGCTGCTCACCCGCGGTCTCTAGCGTTCGGGGTCTCGGGGAGGTCCCGAGGATCAGCAGGGGTCGATGTGTTCCGCCGTGATGGTGAGCAGCCGCGCATTGCCTCCGCGGGCCGCCTTGTCGCGGCACACGGCCACGGTGTCGTGTCCGTGGTCGGTGAAGATGGGATAGACACGGGCGCCGTCCAGGCTGCCGCGCAGCGAGGGGCACCGGCCCGGCATGGCGAACTCGGCACCCGGGTGACGGTCCAGGAGCGCGGCGATGCCCTCCTGGGGACCGGATGACTCCACGTACGAGTCGAGGATGAGGATCCCCCTGCCGTCACACGGCGGAACGGAGGCGGTGACCAGAGCGCCCGAGGCCGTGCGGACCCCGCTGACCATACCGCTGGCACCCATGTAGCCCGATGGATGTCCGCTGGCAGCGGTCGTGGAGGACGACGATGTGGTGCCGGATCCGGAGTCGGGATGATTGGAGTAGTCCCGCTCCGCGAGCACCGTGCCCGCCGTAGTGATGGCCCGGCCCGGGCCGCTGATGGTGAACGAGTTGCCGCCGGAACTGCACTCCAGGGTGGCGGCGTCCGGCTTGGCGCACCGCAGGTCGCCGAACTCCACGGACTGACCGGTCTCGAGCCGGGCGGACACCGGCGGCACTCCCTCGACAAACGTATAGCGCAGTCCTGCCGGGCCGAGTTCCATAGCGCCGGGACGGCCCGGGAAATACTCGGTGAGATCCGGAGCCTCCGCCCCCGGCACACCGGTGCAGGTCACCGCCCCGCCCCCCGGACACGCACAGGCCCTCGTACTGACCGCCGGTGGAGCATTTCCACACATACGTTCCCGCATGGTGCTGCGAGGCGAGAGAGGAGGGATCGATACTGGTCAGCGCGTCGGGGACGGCGGCGGGGGAGGACGCCGTGACCGTGATGGTCTCCGTGGCGGAGGAGGATGACCCCTCGGCCTGTTCCGACGCGTCCTGTCCGACCTGCCCGGACGAACACCCCGCCACTAGCAGGAGCGCGCCCGACACCACCAAGGCTCTCGAATTCCGACACACCTTTCACACAGCTGACCGGGGAGCCGCTCCGCACCTCGGGAGGCAGGACCGAACTGCACTATCGCACAGCCCTGCGACACTCCGGCCCGGCTCCCGACCCTCCCGACGACAAGGGCAGCGACTGTTAGCCTGACCAGGCACTTTCCGAATCGTCGAGGAGGACACCCGTGGAACTGAGCATGGACAAGGGCGACCAGTTCGTCGAGCAGACGCAGTCACCGGAGGGAGCGGCCGCCTGGAAGCAGCAGTTGGACGAGTTCGCGCCGGGTGCCTCCGACTGGGTGGTGGGCGCGGTGTTCGGCGGCACCTACCAGCGGCCGGGGATCGAGTTGCGCGACCGTCAGATGCTCACCATGGCGGCCCTCGCGGCGATGGGCGGCACCGAGCCCCAGTTGACCGGGCACATCCGGACCGCGGTCGAGGTGGCCGGCATGACCAAGGAAGAGGTCGCCGAGTGTTTCGTGCACCTCATGCCGTACATCGGCGTGCCCAAGACCCTGGCTGCGATGCGGTGTCTGAGCTCGGCGTTCGGCGAGTGACATGAGCTGAGTCGTCGTCGTAGTCCTCGTCCCACGACACACCGCGCCCCCGTCGGATCACTCCGGCGGGGGCGCGGTGGGGTGGTGCGGGTTCAGCGGGAGATCAGGCGAAGGCGCTGTCGAGGTGGTCGTTGAGCGTCTTGCTCGGACGCATCGCAACCTTCAGCTTCTCGGTGTCGGGCTGGTAGTAGCCGCCGAGATCGACCGAGTGGCCCTGGACAACCGTCAGCTCCTCGAGGATCCTGTCCTTGTCGGCGTCCAGCTTCTCGGCGAGCGGGGCGAACCGCGCTGCGAGCTCGGCGTCCTCGGTCTGCGCCGCCAGCTCCTGCGCCCAGTACAACGCCAGCCAGAACTGGCTGCCCCGGTTGTCGAGCTCGCCGGTCACGCGCGAGGGCGACTTGCCGTTCTCCAGCAGCTTGCCGGTCGCGGTGTCCAGCGCTTGGGCGAGGATGGTGGCCTTCGGGTTGTCGTACTTGCGACCGAGGTCGTCGAGGCTCGCACCGATCGCGAGGAACTCCCCGAGCGAATCCCAGCGCAAGTGGTTCTCCTCCACCAGCTGCTGGACGTGCTTCGGCGCGGAACCGCCGGCACCCGTCTCGTAGAGCCCACCGCCGGCCATGAGCGGCACGATCGAGAGCATCTTGGCACTGGTGCCCAGCTCGAGGATCGGGAACAGATCCGTGAGGTAGTCGCGCAGGATATTGCCGGTCACCGAGATGGTGTCCAGGCCGCGCCACGCGCGCTCGAGGGTGTAGCGCATGGCGCGCACCTGCGACATGATCTGGATGTCCAGGCCCTCGGTGTCGTGATCCTGGAGGTACTTGTTGACCAGCGTGATCAGGTTGTTCTCGTGCGGCCGGTACGGGTCGAGCCAGAAGACGGCGGGCATGCCGGAGGCGCGGGCACGGTCCACGGCGAGCTTGACCCAGTCACGGATCGGCGCGTCGTTGACAGTGCACATGCGCCAGATGTCGCCGGCCTCGACCTCCTGAGAGACCAGGACCTCACCGGTCGCGGCGTCGACGATGTTGGCCACGCCGCCGGTCTCGACCTCGAAGGTCTTGTCGTGGCTGCCGTACTCCTCGGCCTTCTGCGCCATGAGTCCGACGTTCGGCACGGTGCCCATGGTGGTGGGGTCGAACGCGCCGTTGGTCTTGCAGAAGTTGATGATCTCCTGGTAGATCCGCGCGAAGGTGGATTCCGGGATGACCGCCTTGGTGTCCTTCTTGCGGCCGTCGGCGCCGTACATCTTGCCGCCGATGCGGATCATCGCGGGCATGGAAGCGTCGACGATCACATCCGAGGGGGAGTGGAAGTTGGAGATGCCGCGGGCCGAGTCGACCATCGCGAGCTCCGGCCGCTGCTCGTGGCAGCGGTGCAGCTCCTCGATGATCTCTTCCTTCTTGGCCGAGGGCAGGGTGTCGATCTTTGCGTACAGGTCGCCCATGCCGTTGTTGACGTTGATGCCGAGCTCATCGAACAGCTCGCCGTACTTTTCGAAGGCGTCCTTGTAGAACACGCGGACGGCGTGCCCGAACACGATCGGGTGGCTCACCTTCATCATGGTGGCCTTGACGTGCAGCGAGAACATGACGCCGGTCTCCTTGGCGTCATTGAGTTGTTCCTCGTAGAACTCCAGCAGAGCCTTCTTGCTCATGAACATGGAGTCCACGACGGTGCCCTTCTGCAGCGGCACGGTCTTGAGGACCTCGGTCTTCCCGTCGGGCGTCACGACCTCCATGCGGGCATCGCAGTCACGGTCGAGGATGATCGACTTCTCGCCGGCGTAGAAGTCGCCGTGGGTCATGTGCGCGACGTGGGTCTGCGAGGCCATGGACCACTTGCCCATGGAGTGCGGGTTGGCCTTGGCGTACTCCTTGACGGCCTTCGGGGCACGACGGTCGGAGTTGCCCTGGCGTAGGACCGGGTTGACCGCACTTCCGAGGAGCGGAGTACCGCGGCGGCCCTTCTCCTCGCGGTCTGCGGGTCCCCGGGAGTCGGGTGTCGAACTGCGACTGCAGCCTGTGACGTTGGTGAGCTGCGGGACTTTTCGAAGGCGTCCTTGTAGAACACGCGGACGGCGTGCCCGAACACGATCGGGTGGCTCACCTTCATCATGGTGGCCTTGACGTGCAGCGAGAACATGACGCCGGTCTCCTTGGCGTCATTGAGTTGTTCCTCGTAGAACTCCAGCAGAGCCTTCTTGCTCATGAACATGGAGTCCACGACGGTGCCCTTCTGCAGCGGCACGGTCTTGAGGACCTCGGTCTTCCCGTCGGGCGTCACGACCTCCATGCGGGCATCGCAGTCACGGTCGAGGATGATCGACTTCTCGCCGGCGTAGAAGTCGCCGTGGGTCATGTGCGCGACGTGGGTCTGCGAGGCCATGGACCACTTGCCCATGGAGTGCGGGTTGGCCTTGGCGTACTCCTTGACGGCCTTCGGGGCACGACGGTCGGAGTTGCCCTGGCGTAGGACCGGGTTGACCGCACTTCCGAGGATGCCGGAGTACCGCTTGGCGGTCTCCTTCTCCTCGTCGGTCTGCGGGTCCCACGGGAAGTCGGGAATGTCGTAACCCTGCGACTGCAGCTCTGTGATCGCCTTGGTGAGCTGCGGGACGGAGGCGCTGATGTTGGGCAGCTTGATGATGTTGGTGTCCGGGTCCTGAGTCAGACGACCGAGCTCGGCAAGGTTGTCCTGCACCTTCTGCTCGTCGGTGAGTCGCTCGGGGAACGCTCCGAGGATGCGCGCGGCCACCGAGATGTCACTGGTCTCGACGGCGATACCGGCGGGCTCGGCAAAAGTGCGGAGGACCGGGAGGAACGCCTCGGTCGCGAGTCGCGGGGCCTCATCGGTGAGGGTGTAAATGATCTTCTGGGGACCTTGGGTCATGGATGTCGACTCTTCTCGTTTCGGGCTGATCGTGTTCTTGTGGAACTGCGCCATCTGGCCGCCCACCATCATCCCCCAGGTCGGACCGACGGTGTCGGAGCCCGGGCGGGCCGATGGGCGCCCCGTTCCGCGCGTACGGACCGGGAGTCGGGGACGGCCTCCCCTGCAGTGTGGTCCAACTCGCGCTCGCTCGCCGGGTTTCCCGACGTCGCTCACCCCTGTCGGGCCCGTTCTAGGCCGGGCCCGGAGTGCTGTCCACGGCCGTCGCCCGCCGGCCGGCGGACCATGCGGCCCACAGTCGGTGGTAGATCCCGCCGTGAGCGACCAGGTCGTCGTGGGTGCCGCGCTCGACGATCCGTCCGGAGTCCATCACGAGGATGATGTCCGCGCGAGAGGCCTGATCGAGCCGGTGGGCGATCACGAGGGAGGACCTGTCGCGGATGACCTCGTCGGCTGCGCGCTCCAACGCCTCCGCGCCCGCCGAGCCGGCCTCGGCCGTGGCCTCGTCCATGACGATGACGGCCGGATCGAGCAGGAGGACGCGGGCCAGGGCCAGCTGCTGCGCGGCGACCGGATCCAGCTGGAGCCCGCGCGCCCCGACGATCGTGTCGAGCCCCTCCGGCAGGCGCTCGAACCACGCGGAGGCGTTGACCCGGCGCAGCGCGTCGAGCAGCTCGTCGTCGGTGGCCTTGGGCCGGGCCAGGGTGAGGTCGTGGCGCAGGGTCCCCGAGAACACGTGGACCTCCTGGCTGACGGTGGCCAGACGAGCGATGCGCTCCCGATCGGACAGCGATGACACCGGGTAACCGTCGACGAGCACCTCGCCGGCATCCGGCACCAGGAGGCCCGCCAGCAGAGCGGCGACCGTAGTCTTGCCGGCGCCCGACGCACCGACGATCGCGACGGTCCGACCCGGTTCGATGGAGAAGCTGATGTCGCGCACCGCCCACGAGTCGCCGTAGCTGAAGCTCACATCGCGCAGGTCGACCCGGCCCTGCGGCGGCTCGACACCGCTGTCGGGCACCGGTACGGGCGGGTCCACGACCACGCCGACGATCCGGGACAGCGACGCGTAGCCCGACTGGACCACGTCCAGGATGCGCATGAAGGTCATGAGCGGACCCCGCAGGCGGATGATCATGAGCACCGCCCCGGTCACCGCGCCCACGGTGAGGGAGCCGGTGGCGACGAGGTGGTAGCCCACCGTGAGAGCGATCGCGAGCATGAGGAACTCGCCCACCAGCATCCAGACGTTGAGCACGAGCATCGTCGTGCGCGCTCGGATGCCCTTGCGCACCACGTCCCAGGAGGCGTTGCCGATCCGGGTGTGCATCCGGTCTTCGAGCGAGAAGGCGCGTACGGTCGCCCGGCCACGGATGGCCTCGAGGACCCGTCGCGCCCGCTCGGCCATTGCCGCGCGCTCCGCGGCGTAGCGGTCCGGGGCCTTGGCGAGGTAACGACGCGCGGCGAGGTAGTAGACGGGCGCGACGACGAGGGGGACGACGAGGAACTGCCAGTCCAGGGCGAACAGCGCGATCACTGTCGCCACGACCGTCAGGGCCGAGGTGGACAGCGTCGGGACGGTCTCGGTGACCGCCGAGGACAGTTCGGCCACGTCATCGGTGGACCGGCTGACGAGGTCGCCGGAGCCCGCGTCCTCCACCCGGTGGGTGGGCAGTCCGAGTGCGGTGCCGACCATGTCCTGCCGCAGGTTGGCGATCACCCGCTCGGACAGCCGGGCCACCAGGTAGAAGCCGGATGCGCTGAGCGCCGCGCCGCCGACCGCCGCCGCCAACAGCAGTCCGCCGATCTGCCACAGCGACCCCCCGCGTTCACCGGTGACCAGGTCCACGATCCGACCCATCAGCTGGGGGATGAGCACACCCGCGGTCGCCCCGAGGCTCAGCAGGATCAACGCCAGCGCCAGCCACCGCCCGGCGTGGCGGACCCGGGAGAGCTGCCTGGCCACCTCGCGACGGACCTGGCCCGCGGAGGCGACCGGAAACCTCAGGGCGGTGTCGGTCTTCAGGGGTGGTGTCGAACTCGTCGTCGTCATCCCTCGGCCCCCACGAGCAGACCCTCCGCGGTCTCGCGCAGTCGCCGTGCGGTCAGCCGCGCGTCCGCGACGGCGTTCCACGCCGGGGCCGGGCTGAAGACGATCGTGGTCTTCCCGATCCGCTCACGGGCGATGTTGTCCGCGAGGTTCTGTTCGGTCACCGAGTCCACAGCGGTGGTGGGGTCCTGCAGTACGAGTACCTCCGGGGCGAGCGCGACGGCACGCGCGAGGGCGACGCGCTGCCGCTGACCGCCCGAGAGCATCCGCCCGCTCTCACCGACCCGCTTGTCGGGGCCGTCGGGGATGTCGTCGCAGCAGGCGACCCGCAGGGCGTGTTCCGCCGCCGCGCGATCGGGGTGGACGTTGTCCGCCACGCTGCCGTCGAACAGGTCGGCGGCGTGGGGCACGACCGCCACCCGCGTGCGGGGCAGTGACTCGAGGAGGCGGATCAGCTCGGCGTCGGTGCCGTCGACGACCGTCAGGCCTGACGGAAGGGCGCGGATGAACCGCTCCGTGGTGGCGGCGTCGGCCTCCGAGATACGCTCGAAATCCGCGCCGAGCACCTCGCGTATCCGTCGGCCGGACGCCTCCGCCGACGCCCAGCGGGAGGCGATGTTGCGGCCGAACATGGTCATGGGGACCACGAGGAACTGGGTGAGGCCGACCACCGTGATCAGCTCGCCGATGGTGACGTGCCCGGCGAGCGCCAACGCGCCCGCCGCGATCCCGAGCGTGGACACGAAGACGGCTCCGGTCGCCTCGGTGGCGCCGTTGAGCCGTGCCTCGGCGGCGTCGGCGTGAACGGTCTTGCGGTAGGCGTCGTCCGACACCTCGTCGTAGCGCCTCCGGACGGTGACGATGGCGCCCAGGCCCTTGAGGATCCGCAGCCCCTGCACCACGTCGGTCGCGGTGGCCGCGGCCTGGGCGATCGCCTGCTGACGCGCCACCGACCGGCGCTGCAGCGGCCGCGCCACCCGAAGCGCCACGATGACCAACACCGGGCCGCCGACCAGGGTGGCCAGGCTCAACCACGGGTTGATCGTGAACATCATCGCCGCGCCGTATGTGATGGCCGCCGCCTCGGCGACGGGCATCACGGTCATCATGACGATGTCCCCGACGCGCGTGGTGTCCGACGAGGCGATGGACAGCAGGCCGCCCGCGGTGCGTTCCCGGCCCGCGAACCCGCGCGGGTCCTGGATGCGGTCGGTGACCGCGGTGCGCAGGTCGTGGCTGACGAGTTGCTGACTGCGGACCAACATGAAGCGTGCGGTCCAGTTGGCGACCATCGCCACCAGGAACACGCAGGCGAGCACGCCGATCCATAACCAGAGCCGGTTCAGACGGCCGGTGGCGATCGCGTCGTCGACTGCACGGCCCACGACGACGGGGGTGAGCCCGTTGCAGAGAAATCCCACGGCCATGCCGCCGGAGGCGATGAAGCTCCACGGACGCTGGGACAACGCCACTTTGAGGGTCCACCGCGGTGAGTCGACGGCGGGCAGCTTCGACCGGCGGCCCCCGGGCCCGGGAAGCGCCGAGTAGTCGACGATGCTGCCCGTTCCCGGGGTCTGCGAGTTGTCGGGCACGAGGGTCGATGGTAGCGGCGGGACGCCGGGTTCCTGTCATCCGCGAGCGGTGGTCAGAGGCGGCTCACCGGGCCGCGTGCCGCCCACTCACGCGCGGCTGCCGTTGCGCGCGGCGCGGCCGCCGACGATCTCCACGGTGTCCACGTCCGCCACCCCCAGCGCCAGGAGCGCCTGCCCCGTGGCATCCAGCTCGTCCTCTATCGTTCGCAGCCAGCCCCGCACCACTTCGTCGGGGAGGCGGCGCCTGGCGGACAGTCCGACGACGAATCCGGGCGACGCGATGGCTGGCAGGACGGCCATCGCGTCGCGGCGCTCGTGCGATGTGCACAGCCAGTCCACGTCGCTGATGAGGATGGGGGCGGCAAGGCCGACGTCGTGTTCGTCGCACGGGAGGATGAGCATCGTGTTCCGGCCGCGGTCGTGGTGACCGATGACGAGGTCGATCACGCCGGCGGCGAGCGGGGCGTCGTCGAGCGGGAGCGTGTTCCAGTTGTCGGGGAGGTCCTCGAATCTCATGCCCCGAGTCTCGGCGCTCCCGAGCGCCGGCGACAGCCCCGCGACGCGATCTGTAGAGCCGCCGAAACGCCCTGTGGACAGCGGGATCCGCGGGAACCCGGAGGCGGCCGGAGGCGTCTGGTCAGGACTCGTGCCGGAATCCCACCTTGATGGTCACCTGCCAGTGGGCGACCGCGCCGCCGTCGAGCTTGCCGCGGACGGACTGGACCTCGAACCACTCGAGGTTCCGGAGGGTCTTGGACGCCTCCGCGACCGCGTTGGCGATGGCCTGGTCCGTTCCGTCCGGCGAGGAGCCGACGATCTCGGTGACGCTGTAGACGTGGTTCATGGTGACCTCCGGAGTGCGCGTGGCGACTTGTGATACAGGTCACTCTACGGTGGTCCGCGGACCGGGCCACCGGCGTAGGGTCGGGAGACGAAAGCCCGCGCTCCCGAGGAGGATCGAGATGCCCGACGTACGTGCACGAGCAACCACACTGGCCGAGCTCCACGAATCGGGTGAGCTGGCCGTCCTGCCGACCGTGTGGGACACCTGGAGCGCCCGGGTCGCCGCCGACGCCGGCTTCCAGGGCCTGACGGTGGGTAGCCACCCCGTCGCCGACGCGATCGGCAGCGCGGACGGGGAGAAGATGGACTTCTCCGAGTACCTGCGCGTGGTCAAGCGGATTACGGACGCGGTCTCCGTCCCTGTCAGCGCGGACGTCGAGTCGGGCTACGGTCTCGACCCGGCCGAGTTGATCACCCGCCTGTTCGAGGCCGGAGCCGTCGGCGCGAACATCGAGGACGTCGTGCACCGCGAGGGTAAGCGCGTCCGCGATCGCCAGGAGCACGCCGACTACATCGCCGCCGCCCGCCGCGCGGCCGATGACGCCGGAGTCCCGTTCGTCATCAACGGACGCACCGATGCCGTCAAGCTGGGAACGGACGTCTTCTCGGACCCGCTGGCGGAGGCCGAGACCCGCATCACGCTCATGGAGGACGCCGGAGCGCGATCGGTGTACCCGGTGGGCGTGACGACCGCCGATCAGCTGACGCGTCTCGTGCAGGCGGTGACGATCCCCGTCAACGCGACCGCCCATCCGGTGAAGGGACACGGCGCCGGCGACCTGGCGGCCCTCAAAAAGCTCGGCGTGCGCCGGGTGTCCTTCGGCCCGCTCTGGCAGATGTGGCTCTCCGAGGTCTCCGCCGACCGGTTCGCCGACTGGCTCCCCGCGAACGGCTGACGTCGCCGACCGGGCCCATCCGGCCGCGGGCCCGCCGGGACGGTGAGACGGTGGAGGTATGCACACGCCTCCCGAACCCTCGCTGCCGGATACCAAGGACTGGACGACCGTACTCGAGTCGGGCTGCGACGAGTGCGGCTACCGGCCTCACGACCCGGCCACCACGAGCGACCGTCTGGCCTCCGCCCGCGACCGGTGGCTCGCCGTCCTGCGACGCCCCGGGGTCGAGCATCGGCCGGCCCCGCGGGTGTGGTCGCCGCTGGAGTACGCGGGCCACTGCCGTGACCTCATCGAGGTCCTGGGGGACCGCATAGCGGCGATGCTCGACCGAGCCGAGCCGACCTACGACGATTTCGACGGCGAGGCGGCGGTCGTCGAGCACGGGTACTGGCGCAGCGACCCGGACGATCTCGCCCGCCGACTCGACGCCACCACCGCTCGGACGCTCAAGGTTCTCGACCGCGTCGGCCCCGCGGACCGGGACAGGACCGGTCGACGCAGCGACGGCTACGTCTTCACCATCGCCTCTCTGTGCCAGTACATCGTGCACGACGTCGAACACCATCTGGGTGACGTCGACGGGTGAGAACCCGCGGTTCCTGTTTTCCGCCCCGGGGCCTCGCGGGCGGGCTCGCCGACCGGCCCGTGGTCGGCGCCCACGCCGTCGCCCAGCGGCGTCACGCACCTGACGTTCCAGCGGCGTCGCTGACGGGGGCGTGTGTGAGGGTCCGGCGCGTGGCGAACCGTCGGGGCTCGCCGGTGACGGGGTCGGTGAACTCGAGTTCGCGGGCGAGGAGCTGTAGCGGCAGGTCGGGGTCGTCGGGGGCCTCGGGCAGCAGGTCGGGGTAGCGCCGGTCGCCGAGGATGCCGATCCCGAGCGCGGCGAGGTGGACGCGCAGTTGGTGGAGCCGCCCCGTGCGGGGCCGTAGGAGAGTCTGGACGACGAGCCGCCCTGAGGCGCTGTGTCCGGTCCGGAGCACGTCGACGAGGGTCTCGGAATTGGGCGGTAGCTCGGGGTGGAGGGTGACGCGCAGCTCGCCGCGCCGCGACCGGATGTGCTCGCGGTGGGTCGCGGGTGTCGGCGCGGGCGGAGAACATGACCACCCCGGCGGTCTCGCGGTCGAGGCGGTGGATCGGCGTGATGTCGTCGTTGCCCAGGCGGGTGCGTAGCCGGACCAGTGCGGTCTCGCGCAGGAAGTGGCCGGACGGGGTGGTGGGGAGGAAGTGCGGTTTGTCGACGACGACGAGGTGGTCGTCCCGGTACAGGATCTCCTCCCGGTAGGGCAGGACGGTCTCGTCGGGCAGGTCGCGGTGGTACCAGACGAACTCGTGGGTGCCCAGCGGAGTGTGGTGGTCGATCGCCCGGCCGTCGGCGCCGACGATCTCCCCGGCGGGGATCCGGCGCCGCAGCTCGCCCGGGTCGAGGTGGTCGAACCTCGTCTCGATGTAGTCGGCGATGCCCGCCCACGGGCCGGCGGCGGGGACTCGCAGGCGGGTGGGGCTGACGCCGTCCCGGACCGGTAGAGGCGGCGGTGCGGGCACGGTCACACGTCCTGTCCGGTGACCGCCCGCGCCGGCAGGAAGTCGTTGTCGAGACGGCTCGGGACGTACATGGTGTGCTCGGACCCGACCCCGGCGCGGCGGACGACCGCGGAGAAAACACCCGCGCGGCCGGCAGACACTCCACGCACTGCTGTCCGACCGGCGTGTGTTGATCCACGGGAGGATCGTGTCACGGTTGCGACCGGTCCGCAGCGGGCCGCGCGCCGAATAGGGTGGAGGTCGCCCGGCAGGAGCGATGCAGAGGCGAGAACGGTGTGGGGTGGGGAGATGGCGCAGCGCGAGGCCGGGTCGGACCCCGCCGCCGAGCCGTCGGCGGGGGACCCGCCGCTGGTCGGCCCGGTGCCCGCGCCCGGCCTGCACGTCATGACGTGGAACATCCGGCGGCCGGTGCCCGCTGCGCTCACCCGGCCGGCGGACCCCGGTGGCATCACCGGGCGCCGCGCGTGCGGGCGCTTCTCACATCCGAGCGACCGACCGTTCTGTGCGCGCAGGAGGTGGCCGCCCGACAATTCGCCACCGTGCTCGAGGCCCTCGGCCCGGGCTACGACCACGTCGGTCGTGGCCGCTCGGCGGACGGCGGGGAGAGGCGTGTCCGATCTTCTTCGACGCGACCCGTCTCGAGCTGCTGGGCTGGGAACAGTCCGCCCTGTCGGACACGCCTCACCGTGCCGGGTCCGGGTCGGTGTCCTGGGGCAACCTGATCCCCCGGGTGATGGTCGAGGTGCACCTTCGCGACCGGGTCACCGGTCACGACCTGCTGGTGGTCAACACACACCTCGACCCGCTGTCCGGCCGGTCCCGGCTGCGCGCTCCCGTGCCCTCCTGGAGGTGGTGGCCGCACGGGGCCTGCCGGCCGTCGTGACGGGCGACTTCAACGCGGGCCCGTCGAGCCCGGCCGTGCGCGCACTCCTCTCGGACGGGGT
The DNA here is from genome assembly GCF_002441635.1 of Dietzia sp. WMMA184. Lineage (NCBI taxonomy): Bacteria > Bacillati > Actinomycetota > Actinomycetes > Mycobacteriales > Dietziaceae > Dietzia > Dietzia sp. WMMA184. The sequence goes on from NZ_NXEI01000001.1 coordinate 139,893, forward strand.
ACTGGTGGACAGTTGGCGGGTCGCCCGCGCCGGCACAGCGAGCAGTGGGGCACCTACGCCGACTACCGGCGCCCGCGACGGGACGGCGCCCGGATCGACTGGATCCTCACCACTGCCGATCTCTCGGTCACCGACGCCGCGATCAATCCGCTCCGCCACGAGGGCGGGTGGCCCTCGGACCATCTGCCGGTGCACGCTGTGGTGCACCCGGCCGGCCCGGGCGATGAGGAGCACGATGGGCGGCGAGACGAGACGCGAGGACAGTGAGGAGCCCGACGGACGTGATCGACAACTTCCTGCGCCCCGCCGGGAGCGCATTCCAGACGGTGGCGGACGCCCTGCGCCTGCTCGGCGTCCTTAGCGTGGTCTCGGCCCTGCTGTTCCACGGGGTGACGGACGCCGCCATCGTGGCCTTCGCCCTACCCGGACTCATGCTGCCCCGGTTCCTCGGCATGCGCGCGTGGGCGGACGTCACCGTGTCGGCCACGCTGCTCGTGGCGGCGTGGAGCAACGTCGTGGACCTCTACCGAACCGTCTGGTGGTGGGACATCCCGATCCACTTCTTCCTGGCCGGCGCCCTGTCTGTGGTGGCGTACGTGTTCTGTGCGCACGCGGGGATCGTGCGGGCGCCGGGTGCCCGCGGGTTCACCGTCACCGGCGCGGTCGTGCTCACCACGGCGTTCGGGCTCGCGCTGGGCGCGATGTGGGAGATGGTCGAGTGGTTTCGGCTACGCCTACCTCGCAGACGAGATCTACGTGACCTACGAGGACACCGTCGGGGACTTGGCGGCGGGCGGACTCGGCGCGCTGCTCGCCGGCGTGCTCATGGCCCGTGGCCCAGAGCTGCTGCTCCCCGCGCGGCCACGCCGCCCGCCCGGCCGGCGCCCGCCTACCGGCACAGGTAGATCTCGGCCCGCCCGTCCCCGGAGCGAGCTGCGCCGTTCGCGACGAGAGCCGGCCTCGTCGTCGTCGCCGTACCCGCGCAGGCTCGAGGCGCGGCCCACAACCACCATCGCGATCCGGAAGAGGGAGACGAGTTCGGTCGAGGAGGGCTCCGCGGCCGGGCCGGCAGGCGGTGTCGCCCGGCGTGGCGGCACACGGGTGACCGTGGGCGTTCGGCCCGCCGTGCCGCCCGTGCCAAGGTGGAAGCCATGACCTCCTCGCCGTGCACCGCTCCGACGGTGACCCCCGCGCCCTGCCGGGGTTCCGGCGCACCTACGCGCCCGGCCGACTCACGGTCGGCCTCGGGTTCCCGGGGAGCCGGACGACGCGACGACGTGGGACGACCGGCGGCCCAGGTGCGCCTCGCACGGGCCGCCGAAGCGGCGGTTTCCCGCCTCCGTCCGTGACATCCCGCTGCGCGAGCCGTCCTTCGGCGACGTCGGTCGGTCTCGACTGGTCGACCACCTGGAGGACCTGCGGATCGGTGTCACCGCGGGCTGGGGGCCTGCCGCGACCGGTCCTCGAGGTGATCGCCGAGTTGGCCGAGTACGTCGTGCCCCGTTTCCCCGCGCTCGACTGAACGGGATCCCCGGCCCGGGTCTGCCACACTCGGGAGATCACTGCGCCGCCCGCCGCCCCGGGGGCGGTCGTGCCCGTCGACGAGGGAGGCCCTGTGGGGATCTCGATCCTGTGGTTCCGACGTGATCTGCGGCTGACCGATCACCCCGCCCTCCTCGAGGCCGTCGCCTCCGGGGACGAGGTCCTGCCGGTCTTCGTCCGGGACCCCGCGCTGCTGCGGCGGGCCGGTGTACGGGCGGGGCGGTTGGCGGCCTCCCTCGCCGCGCTCTCGGGGGACACGGGCGGTGCACTGGTCGTGCGGACCGGAGACCCCGCCGAGGTGATCGCGGGGCTCGCCCGCGAGGTCGGCGCCGGCCGCGTCCACATCAGCCGGGAATCCACCCCCTACGGACGATGTCGCGACGACCGCGTACGCGCCGCACTCGACGCCGACGGTCGCGAACTGGTGACCACCGGGTCTCCCTACGCCGTCGGTCCGGGCCGGGTCCTGAGCGGCAGCGGGGAGCCGTACAAGGTCTTCACACCGTTCTCCCGCGCCTGGCACGAGCACGGGTGGCCCCCGCCCGGCGAGCGGCCCGACCACATCCCGTGGACCACCGCGTCCGGGGAGGGCCCACCTGAGGTCCCGGCACGAGCGGGCGGGACCGCCGCAGCGGGGGAGGCCGCGGCTCTCACCCGGTGGCGGGAGTTCCTCCACGACGATCTCCAGGCATACGACGAGCAGCGGGACCGACCGGACCTCGACACCACCAGTCGGTTGTCCGCGTACCTGAAGTACGGGGAGATCCACCCACGCACGATCCTGGCCGAACTCGCCGACCACCCGGCCGCGGGCGGGGAGGGAGCCCGCCGCTTCGTCACCGAACTCGCCTGGCGGGAGTTCTACGCCGACGTCCTGTGGCACCGGCCACGATCCGCGTGGCGCGACCTGCGCGACCCGCTCGCGGGCATGCCCTACGACAGCGGACCCGGGGTGGAGGACCTCGTCGAGGCGTGGCGGCAGGGCCGGACCGGGTACCCGTTCGTCGACGCCGGGATGCGGCAACTACTCGCCGAGGGGTGGATGCACAACCGGGTGCGGATGGTCACGGCCAGTTTCCTCGTCAAGGACCTGCACGTGTGGTGGCCGGTCGGGGCGCGGCACTTCCTCGACCACCTCGTCGACGGCGATCTCGCCTCCAACAATCACGGGTGGCAGTGGGTGGCCGGCACGGGAACGGACGCCTCCCCGTACTTCCGGGTGTTCAACCCGGTGACTCAGGGGCGGAGATTCGACCCCGACGGGGAGTACGTCCGGCGATGGGTGCCCGAACTCGCTCACCTGTCCGGGGCCGCCGCCCACGAGCCGTGGCGCGCCCCGGGCGGCTACGACGGTGGCTACCCGTCGCCGATCGTCGACCACGCCGAGGAACGCCGCGAGGCCCTACGTCGGTACGACCTGGCCAGGGACGCCGATCGCTGACCGGGCCGTGGGGCCGCCGGCCGTCACGCCCGATCCGGGCCCCGCTCGATCGTCGGCCCCCCGGGAGGGTCCGAGGGCGCCGACCGCGGGGAGTGCCTAGGCTGGCCCCATGACCTCCGGCACCGACACCCCCCGCTCCGATAACACGACCACCGGCCGTGAGGCCGACATCAAGCCCCGAAGCCGCGATGTGACCGACGGCCTGGAGAAGACGGCCGCGCGCGGGATGCTGCGCGCCGTGGGAATGGGCGACGACGACTGGGTCAAGCCGCAGATCGGTGTGGCCTCCTCGTGGAACGAGATCACCCCGTGCAACCTCTCGCTCGACCGGCTGGCCAAGGCCGTCAAGGAGGGGACTCACGCCGGAGGCGGTTACCCGCTGGAGTTCGGCACCATCTCGGTGTCCGACGGCATCTCGATGGGCCACGAGGGGATGCACTTCTCGCTGGTCTCGCGTGAGGTGATCGCCGACAGCGTCGAGACCGTCATGAGCGCCGAGCGGCTCGACGGCTCTGTGCTGCTCGCCGGCTGCGACAAGTCCCTGCCCGGCATGCTCATGGCCGCTGCGCGGCTGGATCTGGCGAGCGTGTTTCTCTATGCCGGGTCCACCCTTCCCGGCTTCGCCAAGCTCTCCGACGGAACGGAGAAGCAGGTCACGATCATCGACGCCTTCGAGGCCGTCGGGGCCTGCTCGCGCGGTCTCATGAGCCGGGAGGACGTCGACACGATCGAGCGGTCCATCTGCCCGGGCGAGGGCGCGTGCGGCGGTATGTACACCGCCAACACGATGGCGAGCGCCGCCGAGGCGCTGGGTATGTCCCTGCCGGGCAGCGCGTCGCCGCCGGCCCCGGACCGCCGGCGCGACGACTACGCCAAGGCGAGCGGCGAGGCCGTGGTCGAACTGCTGCGGCAGGGCATCACCGCGCGCGACATCATGACCAAGGAGGCGTTCGAGAACGCGATCGCCGTCGTCATGGCCTTCGGTGGGTCCACCAACGCGGTCCTACACCTGCTCGCGATCGCCAGCGAGGCCGAGGTCGAACTGACCCTCGACGACTTCGCTCGCATCGGCGCCACGGTGCCGCATCTGGCCGACGTCAAGCCGTTCGGTGCCCACGTTATGACCGACGTGGACAAGATCGGTGGCGTCCCGGTGGTCATGCGGGCCCTGCTCGACGCCGGTCTGCTCCACGGCGACTGCCTCACCGTCACCGGCCGCACCGTCGCCGAGAACCTCGCCGACATCGCTCCGCCGGACCCGGACGGCAAGGTGCTCCGAGCGATGTCCGAGCCGATCCACCCGACCGGCGGGATCACGATCCTGCGCGGGTCGCTCGCCCCCGAGGGTGCGGTTGTCAAGTCCGCCGGTTTCGACTCCGACGTCTTCGAGGGCACCGCGCGCGTCTTCGAGCGCGAGCGCGCTGCCATGGATGCTCTCGAGGACGGGACCATCACGGCGGGCGATGTCGTCGTGATCCGCTACGAGGGTCCCAAGGGCGGGCCCGGTATGCGTGAGATGCTCGCCATCACCGGTGCGATCAAGGGCGCGGGCCTGGGCAAGGACGTCCTGCTCATGACCGACGGGCGCTTCTCTGGTGGCACGACCGGGCTGTGCGTCGGCCACATCGCCCCGGAGGCCGTTGACGGGGGACCGATCGCGTTCGTGAGGGACGGCGACCGGATCCGACTGGACGTCTCGCAGGGGGCCCTCGAGCTGCTGGTGGACGAGTCCGAACTGCGGTCCCGGCGCGAGGGGTGGGAGCCCCTGCCGCCGCGATACACCCGCGGCGTCCTCGCCAAGTACTCGAAGTTGGTGCAGTCGGCGTCCACCGGGGCGATCTGCCGCTGACCCCGGATGGCACGACGACACCCGGCCGCGGTTTTCTCGCGACCGGGTGTCTACCGGCCTCCGGGTCAGGCTGGTGTAACCCGAACACATTGCCCTCGGTGTCGAGGAAGTAGCCCTGCCAGGCCATTCCCGGGAGCGCGTGCGTGTCCAGCGCCACGGTGCCCCCGGCCGACAGGATCATCCGGGCGGTGGCATCGAAGTCCTCGCACCCCACGGTGAGCACGGCGCCCCGGACCGGCGCCCCGGCCGCGGGCGGATCGCCGGTCCGCTGCTTGATCGCGCCGTTGATGCCGGGGGCGTCCTCGGGTCCGGTGGTCACCCCGAAGTAGGGGCTCCCGGCGTACTCGCTCCAGTCCTCGAACGTCCAGCCCAGCGCGTCACCGTAGAACGTGCAGGCCCGGGCCGGGTCGGAGGCGTGGATCTCGAAATGGACCGGTCGGGACATGGCGGTCTCCTCATCGGGTCGCGGAAACCCAGGATATCGCCGCGCGGAATCGTCCGGCAGTACTCAGTCCAGAACCGTGCCGTCATCGAGATGGGACAGCGACCCGCCCTCGGGGCGCTCGCCGGTCGCCAGGTACACGACCCGGTTGGCGATGCTCACGGTGTGGTCGCCGAAACGCTCGTAGTAACGGGCGAGTAGGGCCAGGTCCACGGCCGCCACCGAACCGTGCGGCCAGTCCTCGGCGGAGATCTGCTTCATGAGGTCCGCGTGGAGGCGGTCGACGGCGTCGTCCTCGGCGTCCAGGGTGCGGGCCCTGTCCGCATCCTTCTCGACGAGCAGGGCGGTGAGCTCGCGGGCCATCCGACCGTCGTGCTGCGACAGTTCCCGGATGAGCGGGACGAGCGGGGCGGGCACCACGGGGAGCGGGTGGCGTCGGCGGGCGACCCGCGCGATGTGGCCGGCCAGCGCGGCCATGCGGGTGAAGTGCTCGACGATGTAGATCCCCGAGACCACCTGACGTAGGTCGCCGGCCACCGGGGACTCGAGCAGGAGAAGCTCGAACGCGTGCTGCTCACTGGCCTCACGGAGATCCTCCAGTTCCGCGGCGCCGTCGATCACCTCGATGGCGGCGAGTTCGTCGCCGTCGAGCAGTGCCGCGGTGGCTCGGTCGAGCAGGCGGATGTTGGTCTCGCAGAAGCGAACCAGCTGGTCCGAGAATTCATCGAGCTTGGAATGGAAGACAGTGCGCATGACACGACTGTAGTGCCGGTGCGGTAACGGACGGCTTCCGTTCTCCCACTGTTCACCGCGCCGCCCTCCGGAAAGGGGGACCCGGCCCGGGAATGAATAGACAGAACGGTCCCCGACCAGGGTCGCCAGCGGCTGGGAGCGCCTGACCCGGGTCGTCATCCCCGCGGTCCGGCCGGCGATCCTGGGCGGCATCCGCCTCGCGCTCGGGACGGCCTGGATCGTGTTGGTGCCCGCGGAGATGCTCGGCGTGCGGTCCGGCCTGGGTTATCAGATCCTCAACGCCCGCGACCAGTTGGCCTACGACCAGGTCATGGCGGTGATCCTCGTGATCGGCATCCTCGGATTCGCGCTGGATGGGCTGTCACGGCTGGTTCTGCGCGACCGCGCCGCGCGCTGACGCTCGCGGCTGGCCCCGGCGGTCGGTGGTCGCGCAGCGCCCGGATCAGTTCGTCGTTCCTCGTGACCGACCGGCCCTGTGCTGCGGTCTAGGCCCTGCGCAGCTCGGAACGCAGGTGGTGGGTGAGGGGCTGGCCGACCGCTGCCATGGCGAACGTGGTGGTGATCCGGTCGTCGACGGTCTCGTAGCGGCGGTGCGTGGTGTCGACCTGCTTGGCGCTCGCACTGTTGTGCACGCGTGAGTGGAACTCCAGCACCAGGGCGTCCGCCTCGGCGACGAGCGTTCCCTCGCAGAGTTCGGTCTGCCCGGTGGGTTGGGACAGGACGAACTCGGCCGTACCGTCACCCGGGACCCGGAGGTATCCGGTCTCGGTGTGCATGGGGGATCCGGTGGGGCTCCACGTGCGCTGCACGTAGTGCAGGAAGGGCTTGCCCACGTCGGTGAACGTGATCTCCTCGGTGTAGGTGAAGTCGTCGATCGTCGGGTACGAACCGGCCCCCTCGCCTCGCCAGGTGCCCAGCAGGGCGGCGACGGGGGTCAGGTTGGCGGCGGGCGTCGAGGCGGGATACATGGCGCGAGACTAGGCCATCGGTGACGCCGGCCGCGCGGGGTCAGCCATCCCAGACCGGTTCGCCGTGCTCGTCGAGCCGCAGGCCCTCGCTCGGACTGTGCTCGGTGATCTTTCCGGTGTGCATCAGGTGCCCCACGGGCAGACCGTGGACCGTGGCGACGACGTCGGCGACGATCCGACGATGGCAGCGCCACCACACCGACTCCGAGCACATGACCGCGACCTGTCGCGATCGGGCGTCGGCCACGACCCGATCCAGGGCGGCGCGGAATGCAGGGTCCCGGGTCCAGGCGCTGTAGGCGCGGAACGCCTCGACCCGCCACCAGGTGTCGGGGGAGGCCCGGCGCCTGTCGGCGGTGAGGCTGCGGCGGCCGCCGAGGTCCTCTTCCCAGCGGTAGTCGATCCCCGCCTCGCCGACGATCTCGGGCACCGCGCCCTTGGCAGCGGCGGAGTTCGCGCGGCTCCCGGGAAAGCGCCGGATGTCCACGAGGAGTTCGACGCCGGCGCCGGTGAGCAACCGTGCCAGCTCGTCGCGATCCAACCTGCCGTGCCCCACCGTGAACAGCATCAGTGGCCGGTGTCCTCTCCCGTCCTCGTTCGGGTCGCCCCGCCGTGGTCACCGCGCGCGCCCCCGGCGTCGGTGCCGGACCCGGCGTCGGAGTCGGCGTCCGCCCCGGCGTGCGACCCGGAGCTCCGTCGCGGGATCAGGTGCATGATCGCCACGACCACCGCGCCCACCGCGAGGCCGAAGACCAGTGCGCACGCCGTGTCGACGAGCCAGGCGAGTACCGCGCCGACGCCCGCGACGCCCGCCGCGGGCTCGGTCAGGACGTGTACGAGGTGGTACGGCCCCGTCACGCCGAGTTCGTCGAGCCCCACGAGGAGGATGTGGCCACCGACCCACAGCATGGCCAGCATGCCGACGAAGGAGATCACCTCGAGCACCGTCGGCATGGCCTTGACCAGGCCGTGGCCGAACCGCTGCACACCCGGGGACTCCCTCCCCGCCAGGTGGAGGCCGACGTCGTCCATCTTCACGATCACCGCGACGACGCCGTAGACGAGCGCGGTGATGCCCAGCCCCACGACGACCAGGATGATCGCCCGGGACCAGAAGGACTCCGACGCGACCTCGTTGAGGGAGATCACCATGATCTCGGCGCTGAGGATGAAGTCGGTGGTCACGGCGCCGCGGACCATCTTCGCCTCGGCGTCCGGGCCCCGGTCCACGACGGGGGCGGCCTCCTCGTGGTGTCCGGAGACCCGCTCCCAAACCTTCTCCGCCCCCTCGAAGCAGAGGTAGAGCCCGCCCAGCATGAGGATCGGGGTGAGGATCCACGGCACGAACTGGCTGAGCAGGAGTGCGAAGACGATGATGATCGCCTTGTTGCCCAGTGACCCGATGGCGATCTTGCGGATCATGGGCAGTTCGCGGGACGGGTCGACGTCGCGGACGTACTGGGGGGTCACGGCGGTGTCGTCGACCACCACGCCGGCGGCCTTCACGCCGGCGCGGCCTGCGGCGGCGGCGACGTCGTCGGTACTGGCCGCTGCCATGCGCGCGAGCACCGCGACGTCATCGAGCAGGGCGGCGAGTCCACCGGCCATCACAGACCTCACTTCTCAACGGGCGGGGGGAACCCGCGGACGACAGGGCCGACCCCGGAGGGTCGGATCGTCACAGGGTAGCGCCGCGTCACTCGATCGCGTCGAGGACCCAGCGCAGTGAGGAGACACCGGCGCGTCCCAATGCCCGTCCGAGTCCGCTGGATCCGAGCGGCCCGTCGGGGAGTTCGAGCTTCGTCCGGGCCCACCCCGGCAGCGCCGCGACGGCTCCCTCCCGCAGCAGCGCGTAGGCGGGCCTGTCGGTCAGTCCCATCGGTGGTCCGTCGAGCAGGAAGTGGCGCGCGTCGAGCGCGGCGGGCGAGGCCTCGAGCTCCGGCCGGTACTCCTCCAACGCCGCGTCGAGGTCGCGCACGGTGAGGGGCACCTCCCCGGCGCCCATCATGAGCCCGGTTCTCGAGGCCTGTCGTACGTAGTCGTCTCGTTCGGCCGGCGTCAGCGGCTCGCGCCCGTAGAGGCGGTGGCATTCGAGGAAGCTCCAGATCTCGGCGACGTGGACCCAGCGCAGGAGGTGGGGGTCGCGGGCATCGTAGGGGCGCCCCCGGTAGTCGGTGCCCAATACCGCGCGGTGCGCACCGTTGATCTCCCGGATGAGCCGGGAGGCGTCGGTGATCGTGCCGAAGGTCGTGGTGGCGATGAACTGCGAGGTGCGCTGGAGGCGCCCCCACGGGTCGCCGCGGTAATCGCTGTGGTCGGCCACCCCGGCCATGGCCAGCGGGTGCAGGGACTGTAGGAGGAGTGCGGTGAGTCCGCCGGCGAACATGGAGGCGTCTCCGTTGACGCGGCAGATGGCGTCGTCGGGGGAGTTCCAGCGTTCGCCCTCGGAGTGCCAGATCTGCTGGCGTCTCGCGTCGGCGTCGTCACCCGCCACCCGGGAACGGACCACTAGGAGACTGCTGAACAAGCTGCGATCCTGGCACGGCCGGTGTGCGTGAGGGCCGGTTGGCCGTCGCGCGAGGTGCGGTGTTGGAGATTTCTGGGTTCGGCGAGAAGGGCGAGAGGTTCGCGGCGCCCACCGCGGGTTGTTCGAGCCTGTGCTGGGGCGGGAATGCCTGGCCCCGGCCCGCTGATCAGGCCAGGGCCCAGGTTCCGTTCTGGCTCGTTAGTCCCATCGCGACTAGCCGGCGCAGGTTCAGGGCGGCAACGCGGTGGTGGAGCCAGTCGTTGTTCTTCTCGACCCCGCGGTACGGCACGCGGCGGGCACCTCGGGTCAGCCAGGCGATCGAGCGTTCCACCATCGGTCGGTTCTGGCGGTAGACGGTCTTGAAGTCCTCATCGCCGGCCCGCTGGCGGTGCTGGCGTTGCAGCAGGTGATGCTCGCCGAGCACGACTTTGCGCCCCGTGGCTGAGGTGGTGCACCGCTGACGCAGCGGGCAGCCACGACACGCCGCCCCGAAGGTGGCATTGCCCTTGGCAGACAGGCCACGGGTGATGTTGGCGGGGCAGGTCAGGGTGCCCGCCACGGCGTCGAAGGTGAAGTCATCCAGGGTGAACCCGCCCTCGACTGCGGGCCGTAGCGGCCACGGCTTGACCAGGGGCAGCCACTGCTTGCCGGCCAGGGTGTGCAGCATGTCGCCGCTGGCATAGGCGGAATCGCCGAGCACTTCGACCGGCTCGCCGGCGTCGATGGTGGGATCGGCGGTGACCAGCTGCGCGCCGACCGCGGCATCGGAGTTGGTCGGCCCGTTGGGCTTGGTCAGGGAGCACATGGTGGTCAGGCCGGTGTCGGGCTCGACCACGATGTGGGCCTTGAACCCGTCTTGGCGGCGCTGGCGGGTCTTGTGGGCGTGGCGGGCATCGGGGTCCACGGTGGAGATCACCCGATCCGGGGCGGTGCGGCGGGCGATGCGCCACCGCCCGTCGGTACCGTCTGAATCCTCGGCCGGTTCGACATCCTGCCCTGCTACCAGCGCCAACAGGGCGACCGCTTCGGCCGGCTTGCCGCCGGCGGCGGTGATCGCCTGAACATCGAGTGCCGCCAACAGCGCCAGAGCATCGGCCACCAGGGCGGAGACCAACTCATCACGGGCGGCCTGGTCATCCCAGGCGATGCGCGGCTTACCGGCCTCGGTGTAGTCCTGCCCGCACACCGCCGCCAGCCGGGTGCACTCGGTGGCGATCAGCTCCTTCGCCCCGGGCACCTCGCGGCCGACCCGGCGGATCTGGGCGATGAGCTGGGTGATCGTGTCTTGACGGGCCACTGCGTCGTCCAAGACCGTTGAATCCAGCGCCCGGCGGGTCTTGGCCTTGACCGCACCGGTCTCGGCGATGACCTGGCGCACCACCTCGAAGATCCGCTGCGGTCGGTCACTGGCCGCCAGGCGGCGTCGCCAATAGGTCAACGTCGACGAGTTGAAACCCTTCGCATCGACCGGATACCCGCAGGCGGCCTTCCACCGCAGGTCGAACGTCAGCGCGTCGACCGCTTCCCGGTCTGAGTGACCGAACAGTGCCTGGAGCACGATGACCGAGGCGATCACCTCACCGGGAATCGACGGCCGGCCCCGGCCCGAGGGAAACAGGTCGGCGAACAACTCGTCCGGGAACAGCCGGTCCCGGTGCTCGGCGAGCAACGCGAACACGCTGCCCTCCTCGAGCAGATGCCCCGCCACCGACTCCACATCCAGCAACTCGCGCTGCCGATCCGACTCACCCTGCATGACCCACATCATTTCAGGGCCACCCCAACCCCGCAGGCCGGACACGCACTTTGTTCAGCAGTCTCCTAGGCCCACCCTGCGGCGGGCGCCGGTCAGGGCGCGGGACGCGGTCGTCGTCACCGTTGCCATGGTGGACACCCCGTCACGTGACGTGGTCGTCCGTGTCACCATACCCCTGGTACGGACGGGCCGCGCGGTATCGTCGCGACTGATGACCACGACGTCGACGTCCCTGTCCGGCCGCTCCCGTGTGCGCGGGGTGGCGGGCGTCGCCGCGGTCCTGGCCACGCTGGTCGCCATCAATCTCACCGCCAACCTGGCGGGTCTGCCCTTCCGCGAGTGGATCGTGCCGCTGGCCGTTCTCGTGCTGGTCGTGGTCGCCAAGGCGCGGTGGATGCGGTGGTCGGACCTGGGGCTGGCGGCGCGGCACATGCCCCGCGGGCTGGCGTACGGTCTCGCGGCGACGGTGCTGGTGGCGGCCGTGGTCACGGCCGGGTGCCTGATCCCGGCGACGAGCCCGTTCTTCCTGTCCGAGCGCTACTCGGACCTGCGCATGGCGGTGTTCTCGGCGCTCGTGCTGATCCCCCTGATGACGGTCCTGCCCGAGGAGCTCGCGTTCCGCGGGGTCCTGCAGGGGGCGCTCGAGCGGACCTTCGGCACCACGGGCGTGTTCGTGATCGGGTCATCGGCGTTCGGACTGTGGCACGTCACGTCGTCTCTCGGGCTCACGGCCGGCAACGCCGGCCTCGCACAGGTCTTCGGTACCGGTCTGGCGGGTCAGCTCGCGGGGATCGGCCTGGCGGTGACCGCGACCTCGGTGGCCGGGGCCGGGTTCATCTGGATCCGTCGCCGCAGCAGCAGCCTCCTGGCCCCGATCGGGTTGCACTGGGCGTTCAACGCCGTCGGGGCGCTCGCCGCAGCGCTCACGTGGCGCGCACTGGCCGGCTGATCACCGCCCACGTCGCCGCGACGACCAGGACGGCGCACGCCCCCATCACGACGAGCAGCGGGATCACCGAGTGCGGTCCGGCGAGTCCGGTGAGCGGGGAGACCACGGCGGCGAGTCCGAACTGGGCGGCGCCGAGGAGCGCCGATCCGGAGCCCGAGCGGCCCCGGGTGGCCTGCATGGACAGTGCCGCGGCGTTGGGCAGGACCAACCCGACGGACAGGGTGAGCAGGACGAACCCCACGGTGACCGGTGCCAACCCCAGGGTGCCGGCGGGGGAGAGGGCGACGACGACGACGAGGTGGACGATCGCCGTCACCATGCCCACCACGCCGGTGCGCATGATCTTCTCCGGGGCGAACCGGCCGATCAGCCGGGCGCCCGCGAGGTTCGAGACCAGGATCCCCAGCGCGTTGACGGTGAACGCCACCGAGTACGCGGTGGGGGACAGGCCCACCATGTCCTGGTAGATGAACGGGCTGGCGGAGATGTAGGCGAACAGGACGCCGAAGGTGAACACGAACACCGACACGCGCGCGATGAACGGGCCATGGGTGGCGACGCCCCGCATGTCCGACACGGTGGACAGCACGCTCCCGGTACGGCGGGACGCGGCCGGGAGCGACTCCGGCACGGCGACGAGGACCCCGACGACCGTGATGGCGGACAGGCCGGCCAGTAGCCAGAACACGCTCCGCCAGCCGCCGAACGGCACGACCGCGCCGCCGATGAGCGGTGCGATGACCGGGGCGACGGACTGGATCGCCATGAGGGTGGCGAACGCCTTGGCCACGCCCGCACCGCGCCCGACGTCCACCACGACGGCCTTGCTCAGGACGATCCCGGCCGCACCGGCGAAGCCCTGCGCGACGCGTCCGAGCACCAGGATCCAGATGGACGGGGCCAGCGCGCACACCACTGCCGCGAGTGCGGTGCCCACCGAGCCCAGGACGAGCAGCGTCCGCCGCCCCACCCGGTCGGAGAGGGGCCCGATCACGAGCTGCCCCGCCGCCAGCGAGACCATGAACGCCGTGAGGGTGAGCTGGGCGGTGGAGGCCGTGATCCGGAACTCCTCGACGATCAGCGGCAGCGCGGGCAAATAGGTGTCGGTCGCGAACGGCCCGATCGCCCCGGTGAGCGCGAGTGCGAGGAGCATCGTGGCGGGCACCGACGCGGTGGGTGTGGGTGTGGGGATCGGCGGTGCGGTGGGTGGTGCGGTGGGTGGGCGGGTGGGTGGTGTGGGGGGCGCGGCGGAGGGTCGTCGGCCGGCAGACCTCATTCACGCACCCCCGCGGCCTCGGCGGCACTGTCCGCCAGGCCGACCCCGGTGCCCTCGAAGATGTGGAAGGCCACGTCGGCTCCCCGAGCGATGAGTTCGTCCCTCTCGTCGTCGTACTGGGCGACCACCGCGACGGTGCCCTCGAAATCCCGCGTGTCCACCTGCTCGAGGGCGATGAGGTTCGAGCCGTGGAACGGCATGGCCAGCACGATGATGTCCACCTTCTCGTCGTTCACACAGCGGTCCCAGAAGTCGTCGTCGGTCGCGTCGGCCTCGATCACGTGCACATCCTGCTCGCGGAGCCTGGCGACCTTCACGGGGTCGTTCTCCACCCCGACGACCGTCAGACCGTACTCCTCGGTCAGACGGTCCCGCACCGCGCGGCCCACCCGGCCCACCCCCAGGACCAGCACCCGGGCGTGACCGATGTCGAGCGGGGCGTCCTCCGGGTGGGTGCGCTCGTCCCGCAGGGTGGGTACGAGCGAGGACAACCGCGCCACGAGCCGCGTCCCGCGGTGGTTGACCAGTGTCGAGATCACGAAGCTCGCGGCGACCGCGACCGACACCACCACGAGCCAGTCCTGCTCGACGAGACCCGCATCGACCCCGGTCGCGGTGACGATGAGCCCGAACTCCGAGAAGTTGGCCAGCGCGAGGCCCGCCAGGATCGAGGTCCGTTTGCGCAGCCCGAACGCTGCCAGCACGAGGGTGAACACGGCGGCCTCCAGGGGGAGCAACACCACGAGCAGGAGGCCCAGCAACAGGGTCTCCGGGGTGGGCGTGACGTGGAGGCCGATCGAGACGAAGAAGCCCACGAGCAGGAGCTCGCGGAGGCCGAAGAGGGTCCGGGACAGCTCGGCGGCGCGCGGGTGCGAGGCGAGGAGGACCCCCACCACCATCGCCCCGAAGTCGCCCTTGATGCCGACGCTCTCGAACAACCAGTACCCCGGCACCAGCGCCATGGTGATTCCGAACAACGCCTGCAGTTCGCCGTGACCCAGCCTGCTCCAGGCCCGGCGGACGAGCCACACCGCGGGGAGCAACAGTGGCAACGCCAACGCCCACGGGCTCGGCGGGGCGCCCGTCATCGCGGTGAGAAACGCGACCGCCACCACGTCCTGCAGGACGAGGATGCCGATCGCGACCCGGCCGTAGAGGGTGTGGGCGTCGGACCGCACGTCGAGCACCTGGACGACGAAGACGGTGCTGGAGAACGACAGCGCGAAGCCCAGCAGGGCCACCACCTGCCAGTCCGCGCCGGCCAGCAACCGCACCCCGATGATGGACAGCATCCCCAGGAAGCCGGCGGTCAGTCCCGCGACAGCCAGGAGGTTGGCGGCCGTCGTGGCGAGGACCTCACGCCGCAGGAGCATCCGCACGTCGAGTTTGAGCCCGATGGTGAAGAGCAGGATCGTCACGCCGAGGTCGGCGAGCGAGTCCACCACGGGCAGGGCCTCGATGCCGGGCGCGTGGAGGATGAACCCCGAGGCCAGATAACCGATGAGGGTGGGCAGGCGCATCATCCGGGCGACGAACCCGCACCCGAACACCACGACGAGGTAGATCGCGACGGTCTCCACGGGTGCTACTCGCCCGGCGCGGTGGTCGTCACCGCACCTCGACGACCGGCCGACCGTCCAGGAACGCGATCGTGCCGTTCTCGAACGCCGAGATCCACCCGCCGTCGGTCGTCGTCTCGTCCGAGACGGGGAAGCCCAGCTCACCGGCGGGGCCGCCCGCCTCGCGGTAGGCGGCGAGGATCTCGCCTTGGACCACGAACGCGTTCCCGGACGGCGTGAGCACGATCGCCCCCCGCTCGAAGTCGGTGACCGAGCCGCCCTCCACAGCCGTCGGCGGCCCCGTCACCCGGCCGAGATCGCCCTGCTCGCCGCCGAGCTCGTTCCAGCGGTCCGCAACGGCCACCGGGATGTCGACGCCCGAGTCCGCGGGCCCCGGGACGGGGGTCGACCTCGTCGTCGTCGCCGTCTCCGTCGAGGACACCGGGGCGGCGGACTCACCGGCGCCGCCACCGTCGTCGGCGGAGCAGGCGACCAGGCCGGTACCGAGGGCGACGGCGAGAGCGAGGGGGGCGAGGACACGCGTGATCCTGTCCATGCCGGAGATCCTAGCCGCCCGCCCACCGGGCCCACCCCGCCCACCGCCGCCGCCGATGCCGAACCGTGATGCCCGAGTCCTTTCCGGGGGGCGCCGGGCCGTGGAGACTGGGAGCGGGCGACCCGCCCGACCGGGCGAGCCCCGGGAGGAGGCCGCGATTGCCGTGATGACCACGTGTCTGTGGTTCGCCACCCAGGCGGAGGAGGCCGCCGAGTTCTACTGCTCGGTCTTCCCCGACTCGCGCGTGGTCGCCGTGGACACCAGCCCCGTCGACACCCCGGGACCGAAGGCGGGGGACGTGCTCACCGTGGAGTTCGAGCTCGACGGGCGGCCCTTCATCGCGCTCAACGGAGGCTCGGACCCCGAGTACACCGACGCGATCTCCCTGGAGATCCGGTGCGCCGACCAGGCGGAGATCGACCACTACTGGAACGGTCTGCTCGCGGGAGGGGGCCGTGAGGTGCAGTGCGGGTGGCTGATCGACCGCTTCGGAGTGCGGTGGCAGGTCGCGCCGCAGTCCCTCTACGATCTGTGGCGCGGCGAGGACCGGGAGGCGGCGGCGCGCGCGTTCGCGGTGATGATGGACATGGTGAAGCTGGACGTGGCGGCCATCGACGCGGCGGCTGCGGGCGCCGACGCCTGACTCGGACTCCTACCCGTCGGCCCTACGGAATCCGCTATTCGCATTCCGGATCCGCTACTCGATATGGAGTAGCAGATCCGGAAAACGAGTAGCGGATCTGCGGGAACGCGGGAACGAGGGCGGGTCAGAGGCCGGGGCGCTTGCCGATCGTCAGCGTGACCTCGCCGGTGTGGGCGAAGAAGTCCTCGCCCTTGTCGTCCACCACGATGAAGGCGGGGAAGTCCTCGACGTCGATCTTCCACACCGCCTCCATGCCGAGCTCCTCGTACTCGAGGATCTCCACGTGCTTGATGCAGTCCTGCGCCAGACGCGCGGCCGGACCACCGATCGAGCCCAGGTAGAACCCGCCGTGGGCCGCGCACGCGTCGGTGACCTGCTTGGAGCGGTTGCCCTTGGCGAGCATCACCATGGATCCGCCCGCCGCCTGGAACTGCTCGACGTAGGAGTCCATGCGGCCGGCGGTGGTGGGCCCGAACGATCCCGACGGCATGCCCTCCGGCGTCTTGGCCGGGCCGGCGTAGTAGACGGGGTGGTCCTTGAGGTACTGCGGCATCTCCTCGCCGGCGTCGAGCCGCTCCTTGATCTTGGAGTGCGCGATGTCGCGGGCCACGACCAGCGGGCCGGTCAGGGACAGGCGGGTCTTGACCGGATGCCTGCTCAGCTCGGCGAGGATCTCCGGCATCGGTTTGTTGAGGTCGATCCGCACCGCGGCGCCCTTGCCGGTGCCGGAGATGCCGTCGGTTGCGGCGTCGAGCTCCGCGTCCGTGGTGGCGGGCAGGAACCGGCCCGGCTCGAACTCGAGCTGCTCGAGGAACACGCCCTCCGGGGTGATCTTGGCCCTGGCCTGACGGTCCGCCGAGCAGGACACCGCGATCGCGACGGGCAGCGAGGCGCCGTGGCGGGGCAGGCGGACGACGCGGACGTCGTGGCAGAAGTACTTGCCGCCGAACTGCGCGCCGATCCCGATCTGCTGGGTGAGCTCGAAGACCTTCTCCTCCAGCTCCACGTCGCGGAAGCCACGCCCGGTCATCGCGCCCTCGCGGGGGAGCTCGTCCAGGTAGTGCGCCGAGGCGAGCTTGGCGGTCTTCAGCGCGAACTCCGCCGAGGTACCGCCCACGACGATCGCCAGGTGGTACGGCGGGCAGGCGGCCGTCCCGAGCGAGCGGATCTTTTCCTCGATGAACTGCATCATCCGGTCGGGGTTCAGGATCGCCTTGGTCTCCTGGTATAGGAACGACTTGTTGGCCGACCCGCCACCCTTCGCCATGAAGAGGAACTTGTAGGCGTTCTCGCCGCCCGGGGTGGTGTTGGCGCCGATCTCGATCTGCGCGGGCAGGTTGGACCCGGTGTTCTTCTCGTCCCACATGGTGAGGGGGGCGTTCTGCGAGTAGCGCAGGTTGAGCCGGGTGAAGGCGTCGTACACGCCGCGGGCGACGGCCTGCTCGTCCGGACCGGGCGTGAGCACGTGCTGGCCGCGCTCGCCCTTGACGATGGCCGTACCGGTGTCCTGGCACATCGGGAGCACGCCGCCCGCGGCGATGTTGGCGTTCTTGAGCAGGTCCAGGGCGACGAACTTGTCGTTGTCGCTGGCCTCGGGGTCGTCGAGGATCTTGGCGACCTGGGCCAGGTGGTCACTACGGAGGTAGTGGGAGATGTCGTGCATCGCCGTCTCGGTGAGCAGACGGATGGCCTCGGGGTCCACCCGCAGGAACGTCATCCCGTCGGGGCCCTCGACCGTCGACACGCCCTCGGTGGTGAGGAGGCGGTATTCGGTGGTGTCCTCCCCGACGGGAAGAAGGTCCTCGTAGAGGAAGTCGGCCATCAGGGGCTCCTGGTTCTGGAGGTGGACAAACTTCCCCCAGGATAGTGGCCGGGGTCACGGGGTCAGAATCGGGTGTGGAGCAGGGGGACGAACCGGTACCCGCCGTGCTCGGTCACGTCGATGCCGTCATCGGTCCGGCGTACGCGGTGCATCGCCCCGGCCCAGGGCGCCACCATGACGCCGTCCACGGTGAGCTGCTCGACGAGCTCCGAGGGGAGGTCGTCGGCCATCGCGGAGACGAGGATGCGGTCGAACGGGGCGAGGGAGGGAAGTCCCAGTGTCCCGGGCTCGGCGGGGTGGACTCGCACCCACGGTTGACGTATCGCCGCCCGGGAGCGTTCGACCAGCTCGGGGACGAGTTCGACGGCGGACACGGAGGAATCCGGCCCCCCGAGTTCGCCGAGGATCGCCGAGGTCCACCCGCTGCCCGAGCCCACGTCGAGCACCCGCATCCCGGGGAACGGCTCGAGGAGCGAGAGCATCGCCGCGACCGTCGACGGCTGGGAGTTGGTCTGCCCGAACCCGATCGGTAGCGGGGCGTCGAGTTCGTGGTCGGCCACGACCTCCGGCGGGAGGAATCGGCGGCGATCCTGCGCGCGCATCGCCTCCGGGATGCTCGGGGTGCTCACCGCGAGACCTCCTCCCGCCGGGGCATGGCGGCGGGGCTGATCGCCCCGCCCTGGCTCTACGCCTCGCCGAGGACGCGCGTCTCGCCCTCGGGGTCGAGGTCGTCGATCTGGTCGTGGGGCTCCTCGGCGACGCCCTTGTCCTCGCGCTCCGCGGCGTCGACGTCGGGGCGCTCGGCTGACAGCTTCTCGTCGAGGGTGTCGTTCTCCTCGACGGGCTTCCACGACTCCGGCGCGTCGACGGTGAGGTCCTCACCGTCGGTCGAGATGGTGTCGGCGTCGAGACCCTCGCTGCCGTCGAGCGTGTTCTCGTCGTAGTCGCCGTCGGTGTCCTGGTCGTACTCGCGTTCGGTGCTCATACCGTCGATTGTGCGTCGTCCGCCGGCCCGTCGCATCCGGTCGCCCCGCACCCCGGGGGAGTCGGAGGGCCCCGGATTGTCCGGGCCGTGAGGCTGGCAATACTCTCGAAGTGAGGTAAGCCATACTTAAGACTTGCCCAGGAGCCGCGAGGGTGTTTAAGGTGAGCCTAACCTTCCGAACCAACCTTGGAGTGACATGAAGCGATTCCCCAAGATCGTCGCAGCGACGGCCGCCATCGCGCTGACCGGTGGCGCACTGACCGCCTGCGGGAGCTCGAATGCACAGTCCGCCGGAAACGAGGGTGAGGGGCCGACCCGCGTCGTGCTCACCAGCCACGCCGCTGCCGACACGCTGGATGAGCTCGATCTCGAGGATCGCGTCGTCGGCCTGGTCAAGACCGGGGTCTTCCCGGAGGCGCTGGACGCCTACGTGGGCGACGAGTACACGGACATCGGCAGCCTCAAGGAGCCGAAGATGGATGTGATCGCGGAACTGGGGCCCGACCTCATCCTGTTCGGCAACCGCACCCGCGCGATGGAGCCCGAGTTCGCCAAGATCTCCGACCAGGTGATCGCCGGTGATCCGGACACCGCCGAGACGATCGCCTCCAACCGCGCCAAGGTGGAGGAGATCGCCGCGCTGTTCGGGGCCGAGGACAAGGCCGCGGACGAGCTCGCCGAGATCGACGAGATGGTCACCGAGACCCGCGCCAAGGCCGAGGGCGCGGGTACGGCGCTGGTGCTCATGACCTCCGGTGGCAAGGTCACGGGGTACGGACCGGGTTCACGCTTCGACCTCATCTTCAACGAGCTCGGCATGACGCCCGCCGGTGAGCTCGAGTCCGAGGGCAGCCACGGCGCGCCGCTGAGCTGGGAGCAGATCGCCGAGCTGAACCCCGACCACGTTTTCGTCATCGACCGCGACGCCGCGATCGGTGCGGAGGGCGAGGCGGCCACCGCCCTGCTCGACAACCCGCTGTTCAACCGGACCAACGCCGCGACCAACGACAACGTCCACTTCCTGGACGGCCAGAACTGGTACCTCGTCGGGGGCGGCATCGGCGTCCTCGAGTCGATGATCGACGAGATCGACTCCGCCGTCTCCTGACGGTGGGAGTCCACTTCTCATGACGACCACCCTGGTCGAGCGCCGACCGCAGCGTCACTCGCTGTGGCCGGCGCTCGGCGTCGTCGCGCTCGTGCTCTCGCTCGTCGCGAGCGTGTTCGTGGGCGCGGCCGACATCACCGTGTGGGACGCGCTCACCGGAGGGCTCACCGAGGCGCACCGTGTCTACCTCGTGGAGGCCCGTCTGCCCCGCACCGCCGCCGCCGCCCTCGCGGGGGCGTCCCTGGCGATCGCCGGTCTGCTCATGCAGTTGCTCACCCGCAACCGCTTCGTCGAACCGTCGACCGCGGGGACCGTCGAATCGGCGGGGCTGGGACTCGTGGTGGTGGCGATCATCGCGCCGGGCGCCCCGATCGTGGCCAAGATGCTCGTGGCCATGGTGTTCGCGCTCGCCGGGACCGCCCTGTTCCTCGCCTGCATCCGTCGCGTCCCCGTGTCGGACTCGTTCGTGGTGCCCCTCATCGGCATCATGCTCGGCTCCGTGATCGGGGCGGTCGCAGCCTTTCTGGCCCTGTCGCGTGACCTTCTCCAGATGCTCAACTCGTGGATGCTCGCCGACTTCTCGGCGGTCCTGGCCGGGCGGTACGAGCTGCTGTGGCTGGTGGCGGTCCTCGGTGTCCTCGCCTACATCGCCGCCGACCGCTTCACCGTGGCGGGCCTGGGTGAGGACGTCTCGACCGGTCTCGGGCTCGACCACAAGACCGTCGTCGCCGCCGGGATGGCGATCGTGGCGGCGGTCGCCGCCGTCGTCGTCGTCACCGTCGGTGCCCTCCCGCTCCTCGGGCTCGTCGTTCCCAACGTCGTCTCACGCCTGGTGGGAGACGACGCCCGCCGGGGCTTGCCTCTCGTGGCACTGCTCGGGGCGGTCACCGTCCTGATCTGCGACATGGTGGGCCGGTCGCTGCCCGGGCTGTTCGCCGGCGGCGCCCCCGGTGCCGGCGAGATCCCCGTCGGGACGATCGTCGGGATCCTCGGCGGCGCCGTGTTCCTGGCCATGATGCTGAGAGGGGTGCGCAATGCCTGAGACCGCCATCCTCGTCGCACCGCCGGAGAGCCTCACCCGGGGACGGACGAGAGCGGAGGCCGACCACCGGCGACGGTGGATCGTGACCCTCGTGTGTGCTGTCGCGGCCGTTGCGGCACTGGCCGCTCTCGTCCTCTCCGGGCTGCCGGACACCGTCGGTTCCAGGGCGTGGTCCTACTCCCTCGACCGACTGTCGCGTCACGCGGTGGCGATCGTCCTGGTCTCGGTCGCGGTCGGGGTCTCGACGGTGATCTTCCAGACCGTCACCGGCAACCGGATCCTCACGCCGGCGCTGATGGGTTTCGACTCGCTGTACCTGCTCATCCAGACCCTGCTCGTGTTCTTCATGATCCCGCGCGATGCCGCCGTCATCGGGGGCCTGACGAGCGGCGGTCTCTCCGGGTTCCTCGGTCAGACGGCGATCATGGTGGTCGCGTCGACCTCGCTCTACCTGTGGCTGCTCGGGGGTCGGAGAACCGATATCCACCTGCTGCTGCTGGTGGGTGTGGTGTTCGGCGTGTTCTTCCGCTCCGCCTCCTCGTTCTTCCAGCGCCTGCTGGACCCGGCGGCCTACCTGCAGGTCCAGGACGCCATGTTCGCGAGTTTCCGAGGGGTCCAACTCGACGTCCTGGTGGCGTGCGGGGTCATCGTCGTGGGTGGACTCGTCGCCGTGGCGATCCTCGGTCGTCGACTCGACGTGATGCTGCTGGGGCGCGATCCCGCCGTCGCGCTCGGTGTCAACCACCGTCGGGTCACCATCGTGGTCCTGGTGGTGGTCTCCTTCCTGGTGTCCGCCTCCACGGCCCTGATCGGGCCGGTGATGTTCTTCGGCCTCATCGTCGCCAACGCGGCGTACGCCCTGCTCGGCACCACCCTGCACCGGTTCACCCTGCCGGTGGCCTCGCTGCTGGGCGTGATCGCCCTGGCGGGGGGCGAGATGGTCCTCGGCGCCCTCGGTGTCGAGTCCGCCCTGAGCATCGTCATCGAGTTCGCCGGTGGCCTGCTGTTCCTGTTCCTGCTCCTGACCAACCGCGCACGCTGAAAGAGAGGCACATCATGTCCCTTCTCCCGTTCCGACGCCGCGACGACCGATCCGGTGAGAACCGGTGGTCGGCCGGTTGCGGCATCGAGGCGCGGTCGGTGTGTTCGTCCTACGGCGACACCCGGGTCCTGCACGACGTGACGGCGTGCTTCGCGCACGGTGGCGTGACGTCTCTCATCGGGCCCAACGGCGCAGGAAAGTCGACACTGCTGGGGGTCATGAGCCGACTCCAGGCTGCGGATTCCGGAACGGTGCTCGTCGACGGCGTCGACGTGTCGGTCAACGGTGGGCGTGAGCTGGCCCGCCGTCTCGCGGTGCTCCGCCAGGAGAACGCCGTCTCCATCCGGCTCACCGTGCGGGAGCTCGTCGGATTCGGCAGGTTCCCGCACAACGGTGGCCGGCCCGGACCGGACGACGCCGAGCACGTCGACTACGCCCTGGGGGCGATGGAACTCGAGGACCTCGCCGACCGGTATCTCGACGAGTTGTCCGGTGGCCAGCGCCAGCGGGCGCACATCGCGATGGTCTTGGCGCAGGACACGGACTATGTCCTGCTGGACGAGCCTCTGAACAACCTTGACCTCCGGCACGCCACCTCGATCATGCGGTTGCTGCGTCGCACCGCCGCGGAGCGGGGCAAGACCATCGTGCTCGTCATCCACGACATCAACATCGCCGCCGCGTACTCGGACCGGATCATCGCCATGAAGGACGGGCGGATCGTCTCCGACGGCACCCCGGCCGAGATCATGCGCACCGATGTCCTCAAGGATGTCTACGACATGGAGATGCAGGTCGCCGAGGTCGCCGGGCGGTACGTGGCCCTGTACTTCGACGGGGAGGACGAGTTGGAGGAGTGTGGCGCGGCGTTGTCCACCGCCTGAGCCCACCGCCTGATCCACCGCCTGATCCGCCGCGGCCTGATCCGGCCACACGGTGCCGGGCGACCGGTGGGATGACGCCGCAGTCCGGTTAGAGTGTCGTACTCGCATGGGGTGGGTAGTCCCACGCCTGACCGGAGAGGAGACCTCGCATGGCGCCGCTGTCGGTCGTCACCATAGTCCTCGCAGGTGGAGCCGGTTCCCGGCTCCGTGCGCTCACCCGGGACCGGGCCAAGCCGGCCGTTCCCTACGGGGCCGGGTACCAGCTGGTGGACTTCTCCCTGAGCAACGCCGCCAACTCGGGCCTGAGGGATGTCTGGGTGGTGCAGCAGTTCCATCCGGTGTCCCTGGGGTCCCATCTGCGGAGCGGCCGCCCGTGGGATCTCGACCGACTCGACGGCGGTCTGCTGGTGCTGCACCCGTCGCAGGGCACGGGCCGGGACGGTTTCCACTCGGGGACCGCGGACGCACTGTGGAAGCAGATCGAGCCCCTGCGCGAGGCGGCCCCGGACGTCACGGTCGTGGTCAGTGCGGACGCGGTGTACCGCCTCGACTACGACGAACTGGTCCGCGATCACCTGGACTCGTTCGCCGAGCTCACGATGGTCACCACTCGCGTGGCCCCCGAGGACGCCTCCCGCTACGGCGTGGTCCGGGTGGGCGAGGACGGGGCCGTCACCGAGTACCGCTACAAGCCGGACGATCCGGACGGCGACCTGATCTGCGCGGAGATCTTCGTCTTCAACACGACCGCCCTCATTAGCTACCTCGAGCGGGCCCACGAGGACGTCGTCACCGCCGGCGGCGCGGGGGACCTGGGCGACATCGGGGACAACATCCTGCCCGCCATGGTCGGGGCGGGGCACGCCCGGGAGTGGCGGCACGAGGGGTACTGGCGGGACGTGGGGACCGTCGAGTCCTACTGGGCCGGCCACATGGACCTCCTCGGCGAGTCCCCGGTCCACGAGCTGGATGTCCCGGGGTGGTCCCTGCGGACCGCGTCGGCCTTCAGCGGTCCCGCCCGGACCGGGGAGGCGGCGCAGGTCGTCGGGTCACTGCTCGGGCACGGCGCGGTGGTCCACGGGACGGTCGAGCATTCCGTCGTGGGGCCCGGGGCGGTCATCGAGGCGGGTGCGAGGGTCCGGGACAGTGTCATCCTGCCGGGTGCCGTGGTCCGGTCCGGTGCGCACGTGGAGACCGCGGTCGTCGATGCCGACGTGGAGGTCCCTGTCGACGCGAGGATCGGCGAACGGCAGCCCGGTGCGACCGAGTCGACGGTGCGCGTCGCGCTGTTGGGCAGCGCCCCGGACGGACCCCGTCCGGCCGGGTTCGTGCTCGCCGCCGGCACGCTGGACCCACCCGATGACGACGACGAGGACCGCAGCGTCTGATCTGGTAGCGCTGGCCCACCCGTCGGAACCGGTCGTGGGTCGGCCACCCGGGCCGGGTTCCGGGGCTAGGCTCGGCGCCATGCGATTCGGACTGTTCCTGCCCCAGGGTTGGCGCCTCGACCTGGTCGACGTGCCGGCCGCCCGTCACTGGCCGGTCATCTCCGACCTGGCCGCCCGCGCGGACGCCGGGCCGTGGGAGTCGGTGTGGGTGTACGACCACATGCACACCGCGCCCCTCACCTCGACCGAGGCGACGCACGAGGCATGGAGCCTGATGTCGGCGCTCGGTGCGACCACCTCCCGGGTCCGGCTGGGGCAGATGTGCACGTGCCTCGGATACCGCAACCCGGCATTGCTGGCGAAGATCGCCGCGACGGTCGACCACATCTCCGGCGGCCGGGTGGAGATGGGGATCGGCGCGGGCTGGTACGAGCACGAATGGCGAGCGTACGGCTACGGATTCCCTTCCGCGGGTGAGCGGTTGGCCATGCTCGACGAGGGTGTGCGCATCCTGTCCGAGGCGTGGTCCGACGGTGTGGTCTCACTCGACGGCGAGCACTACCGGGTCGACGGGGCGATCGTGCAGCCGACGCCTCTGCAGGAGAGCGGCATACCCCTGTGGATCGCGGGCGGGGGCGAGCGCAAGACCCTCCGCACCGCCGCGAGGTACGCGGATTACACCAATTTCGACGGCACCGCCGAGGGCTTCGACCATAAGTCGAAGGTGCTGTTCGGACACTGTCGGGACATCGGTCGTGACCCGGTGGAGATCACCCGGACCGCGAACTACAACGTGGCGATCGGGGAGACCGAGAAGGACGTCGCGGATCGGCTGGCGTACCTGAAGGACCGGATGGCGACGCACGTCGGTGAGGACGAGGCAGAGCTCCAGCTCGGCGCGTACCGCGGGCTCCCGGCGGTGGGGACGCCGGAGCAGATCGTCGAGAAGCTGACCGAGCTCGAGGCGCTGGGAATGGAGTACGGCATTTTCTACTTCCCCGAGATCGCCACCGACACCTCCGGACTCGAGTTGTTCGAGCGCGAGGTCATCCCGGCCCTGTCCTGAAACCGCCGGGGTGTGTCACCGCACCGCGACGTCCGGAACTACGAGAGCAGGGGTCAGTGACGAGGAACGTCGAGTACGAGGAGCGTCCGGCCGAGGCGGTCCTCGACCACATCACGCCGGGGATGCACGTCATCGTGCCAATCCAGAACGCCGCTCCGCCCGCCCTGCTGCGGGCGCTGGACGCCGGGGCCGCCGGACTGGACGACGTGACGGTCCACCACATGGACCCCTGGGAGTCGCTGCCGTTCATGGAGGGGGCCTACCCGGGCAGGCTCCGGCATGTCGACTACTTCCTGGGTCGCGGGTCGCGGGAGAACTTCCACCGGGGCCACTGCGACCTCATCCCCGTCGATTTCGCGCAGGTGCCGGCCACGCTGCGCGAGTTCTCTCCTCCCGGTCTGGCGATCGCCACGGTGTCGGAGATCGACGAGCACGGTTTCTTCTCGATGGGCACGAACGCCGACTACGTGGCCTCGTTCATCGGCCAGGTGCCGTTCTTCGTCGAGGTCAACTCCCACATGCCCCGCACCTTCGGGCGCAACCACATCCACATCTCCCAGGTGGTGGGCGTAACCCGTAACGACACCCCGATGATCACCATGGAGGCGCCGCCACCGGGGGAGACGGACAACGCGATCGCGGACGTCATCGCCGACCGTGTCCCCGACGGGGCCTGTCTCCAACTCGGGGTCGGCAGGCTACCCAACGCGTTCCTGTCCCGACTGACGGATCACCGTCATCTGGGGATCCACACCGAGGCGTTGTCCGACGGGGTGATGGACCTCGTCGAGGCAGGGGTGATCGACGGGTCGCGCAAGACGGGGCGGCCGTTCAAGCACGTCACCACCTTCGCACTCGGGTCGCAGCGACTCATGGACTGGCTCCACAACAACCCGTCGGTGGCGATGCTCCCCGTGGACATCGTCAACGACCCGAGGGTGATCGGCCAGGAGCACAATCTCTATTCGATCAACGCGACCAGCGAGGTGGACCTGTTCGGGCAGGCGGCCTCGGAGACCATCGGCGGCCGGTACTGGTCGGGTGCCGGGGGACAGGCGGATTTCGCCCGGGGCTGCACCTTCTCCCCGGGAGGCCACGGGTTCATCGTCACCCCGTCGCAGACCTCCGGGGGCGTCAGCAGGATCTCCCTGTCGCTCACGCCCGGCAGTCCGGTCACCACCCACAAGAACATCATCGAGAACGTCGTCACCGAGTTCGGTATCGCGGAGCTGAGGGGCAAATCGGTGGCCGGGCGGGCGGCGGCGCTGATCGCTGTGGCGCACCCGGATCACCGGGAGCGGCTCAGCCGGGAGGCGCGGGAGGCGGGACTGCTCCCGAGGGCTCACCACTAGCGGCCACCGCGCGCCGGGCCGGTGCCGCGTGTGCCGAGCCGGTTCCGCGACGGGGGCGACCGGTGGCACCCGTCTGGGGGCGGGGTTACGTTCCAGACGCAACCCGACCCTGAAAGGGAGGCAGCTGTGGACCCCATCATCTGGATCATCATCGGGGTGATCGCGCTGATCATCGTGATCGCGCTCATCGCGATGGCCGTCAAGAGCAGCAACCGGAAGAAGCTCACCGAGGCCGCGGAACTGCGGCGTAGCGCACGAGAACGCGAGCAGCAGCTCGAGCAGCAGGACGCGGTCGTCCGCGAGCAGGAGCACCGGGCGGGAGCAGCCGAACAGGAGGCCCGTGCGAAGGCCGCCGAGGCCGACAAGCTCCGGGTGGAGGCCGAGCGGCAGCGCGGCACCGTCGACGAGCAAAAGCACGATGTCCGGCGGATGGAACAGACCGCCGAGAAGCTCGATCCCAAGGGCCGTGCTGATGACCTCGACCGCGGTCGCGACCACGGCGGCGACCGGGGTCTCACCCACGATCGCGACCATGGCGGCGACCGAGGTCTCACCCACGATCGCGAGCACGGCGACGACCTGAGCCATGATCGCGACCGCGGTCACGATCACGGAGGGATGGCCACCGGGACCGGTATGGGCTCGTCCGCCACTTCCGGGTCCGGTAACGACTCCGGTGACCGGGGCCGCCACGGAGCGGGTGCCGCGGCCGCGGGAGCATCCGGAGTCGGCGCGGGTGACGCCGGCGGGCGCCACGCCCGGACCGACGATGTCCCCGGTGGTTCTGATCCGCAGGCGAGGTCGGGGCACCGGACCGGGACGCCCGGCGACACCGTCGATCCGGACCGTCATCCTGACGACAAGCCGGGCATCGTGGACAAGATGCTGGGCCGGACCCGCGGGGATGAACCCCGCCACTGACCGGAGGAGGCCTCGCGCCTCGCAGCGGCCGCATCGATGAGGGGCCCGTGGGAGGAAGTTCTCCCTCGGGCCCTTAGTGTTGACCCCGTCGGCGGTGCGTCAGGCCGAGACGGCCACGGATCGACCGTTGAGCCCGCGAGCGCCGAACAACGGGCCGTACAGGATTCCGGCGATCAGGGCACCGACGACCGGTGCCACCCAGAACAGCCACAGCTGGCCCGGTGCGCCGCCCCCGTTGAAGAACGCCACGGCCGTCGACCGTGCCGGGTTCACCGATGTGTTGGTGATCGGGATGGAGATGAGGTGGATGAGCGTCAGTGTGAGGCCGATGGCCGCGGGCGCGAAGCCGGCGGGGGCCCGGTGATCGGTGGCGCCGAGGATGACCCACACGAAGAGTGCCGTGAGGACGATCTCGATGAGTAGCGCCGAGAGCAGGCCGTAGCCGTCGGGCGAGTTGGCCCCGTAGCCGTTGGCGGCTATGCTGCCGGTGGCCTCGAATCCGTCTTTTCCGCTTGCCACGACGAGGATCAGCGCGCCCGCGACCAGACCCCCGACGACCTGACTGAGGATGTAGACGGGAGATTTGGACCAGGGGAGGCGTCCGGCGACCGCGGCGCCGATGGTCACCGCGGGGTTGAAGTGACCGCCCGAGATGTGCCCGAACGCGTAGGCGCCGGTGAGGACCGTGAGCCCGAACGCGATCGCAACCCCGAGGTATCCCACGCCGACGGGGACGTCGCCGGTATCGGCGGTGGCGATCTGGACGGCCGCGAACACGGCGGTGCCGCAACCGCCGAGGACGAGCCAGAAGGTGCCGATCAGCTCGGCGGCGATGACCGCGGTGGTGGCCGGGGCGGTAGACGGGGTTGCCGGGGACGAATCAGACATGAGGTGACCTCCGGTCCTGGCCTCCGTGCGAACGGAGGAGCGGGAACTCCGGGCGTGGGTCCCTGCGCGCTACGCTAGCGCGCTCTATCGGCCCCAGAGAGGTTTCCGCCAGCCGGTGTGTGGCAGGGCCGTAAGGGCGGCCCGAGGGGATCAGGGTGCCAAGAGTTGAGGAAGCGCCTGCCCTGCGGTGGCCCGGACGTGAACCGACACCTCGGAGCCGAGTCCCGAGGGGCCCGGGTTCACCTCGACCACCGGGATCCGGGCGTCGGCGGCGAGTCCGGGTAGTGACGCCGCGGGGTGGACCAGGCCGGAGGTGCCGACGACGAGCACCGCCGCGGCCGAGGTGACCGCGTCGACTGCCGCGTCCCAGGGCCGGCCCGGAAGCATCTCGCCGAACCACACGACGCCCGGTCGGGCGCGCCCGCCACACCGGTCGCAGCTCGGCGGGGTGAGGCGGTCGACGGGCTCGGCAGGAGGAGGGCCGACCTCCATCGGCGCGTCGCAGGTGTCGCAGCGGTGGGCGAACAGACTCCCGTGGACGTGGTGCACCCGGCTCGATCCGGCGCGCTCATGGAGGTCGTCGACGTTCTGCGTGACCACCACGACGTCACGGTGGGCCTGGGCGCGGGCCACCGCGACGTGCCCGGCGTTCGGCTCCGCGCCGGAGACCAGGCGCTCGCGCCAGCGGTACCAGGCCCAGACGGTGTCCCGGTCGCGTGCCCAGGCCTCCGGCGTGGCCAGTGCGGACGGGTCGTACCGCTCCCACAGGCCGGTCTGGGCGTCGCGGAAGGTGGGCACACCACTCTCGGCGCTCATCCCGGCGCCACTGAGAACGACCAGAGGCCCGTCGCCGGCGAGGGCGAGACGGGCCTCGGTCAGGTCCTGGTCGGCGTCGGGGTGGGGCCCGCTACCGTCGCCGGTCACCGGACGAACGCGGTCCCCACGGTGGGGAAGGCGACGCAGTTGGCGGTCCCGCCCTCCTCCAGGTTCGTGGTGACGCCACCCTGCAGGAGCATGAGGACCTGGCCCGGGCCCGTGTCGGCGACACCGTTGACGGTGGCGGGGCCACCCTCGTTGAGGCCGTTGTACCCGAGGACGGTGGTACCGCGACGGCCGTTGTTGACGTTGATCCAGTCGACGGTCATGGGCTGGGCCTGCTGGGCCGCGACACCCTCGGTGCCCAGGGCGGTGAAGATGAAGCCGAGATGGCCGGGGGCGATGCCGGGCAGCGGCAGATCGGCCGGGCCGGGCACGGCGGTCGCGGCACCGACGGCGGTCTGCTCACCGCCGATGCACTGCTGCATGATCGTGGGGTAGGCGAACTGCGCGATGACCGGGCCGTTCTCGGGAATCGGGGTGCCGGGTTCGCCGGTGCCGCGGAAGAACCCGACGGCGCGGGCGATGGTGCCCCGGGTCTCCTCGGGGATCCACTGCTGCTCGGCGAGGTTCTCGATCGCCTGGAGCACGGGCTCGGTCGGGCGTCCCAGTTCGTCGAGCGACTGCGCGCTGGCGGTGGCGGGTGCGGCGAGACCGACCGCGACGGCGGCGACGGCCCCGAGACCGATGGTCCGGAACGAGGTCCTGAGCGAGTGGCGGATCACTGGCGAGTCCATTCTTCGGATGGGGCGGGCGGACCGGCGGACGGGCCGACCGGTCGACCGCTAGATATTCTCATAAGTGTCCCGAGTCACGGGCACCGGGAGTCGGGCAGACGCGCGTTCTGGTGCTGATGTTACAGAAGTTATACGTGATGTAAATAACACACAGGGCGTCCGCACTGTCGGGGTGGTCTCAGGATGGGGGAATCGTCCGGATCAGCGGGTAAAGTGGATCCGCACGCGCGCTCGACCGGACGCGCCTGTGGATCGCGGCTGACTAGCGCCGTCGATTCCCACCACCAGCCCGGCGGCCCACGAGCCGCCCCGGGCGCCCGTAAGCCTCCGAGGGAGAACCCAGCGTATGGCCTTGACCGAGTTCCGCAACGTCGCAATCGTTGCCCACGTCGACCACGGGAAGACGACACTCGTCGACGCGATGCTGCGCCAGTCCGGCGCGTTCGACGAACGCGCGGAGCTCGTGGACCGGGTCATGGACTCGGGCGACCTCGAGCGTGAGAAGGGCATCACGATCCTCGCCAAGAACACCTCCGTGCGACGACACGGCGCGGGTGCGGGTGGCGCCGACCTCGTCTTCAACATCATCGACACCCCGGGCCACGCGGACTTCGGCGGCGAGGTCGAGCGTGGCCTGAACATGGTGGACGGCGTCGTCCTGCTCATCGACTCCTCCGAGGGGCCGCTGCCGCAGACCCGCTTCGTGTTGCGCAAGGCGCTCGCCGCCTCCCTGCCGGTCATCATCGTCGTCAACAAGACCGACCGGCCGGACGCCCGGATCGACGAGGTCGTCGAGGAGGCCCAGGACCTGCTCCTCGATCTCGCGGCCGATCTGGAGGACCCCGCCGCCCAGGCCGCCGCCGAGCACGCGCTCGAGCTGCCCGTGGTCTTCGCCTCCGGCCGCGCCGGCAAGGCGTCCACCACCCAGCCGGCCAACGGCCAGGAGCCGGAGGGGGAGAACCTCGACGAGCTGTTCGCGCTCCTCTACGACGTGATCCCCGCCCCCCGCGGGGACGCCGGCGCCCCGCTTCAGGCCCACGTCACCAACCTGGACGCCTCCAACTTCCTCGGCCGTATCGGTCTGGTGCGCATCCACAACGGCCGGCTGCGCAAGGGGCAGCAGGTCGCGTGGATCCACAACCTGCCGGGCGGCGAGCAGGAGACCAAGTCCGTCAAGATCTCGGAGCTGCTCAAGACCGACGGTGTCGAGCGGGTGCCCACCGAGGAGGCCGTCGCCGGCGACATCGTCGCGGTCGCCGGTATCAGCGACATCATGATCGGTGACACGCTGGCGGATCCGGAGAACCCGGTCGCCCTCCCGGCCATCACGGTCGACGAGCCCGCCATCTCCATGACCATCGGCGTCAACACCTCGCCCCTGGCCGGCCGGAACGGCGGCAAGAAGCTCACCGCGCGCATGGTCAAGGCGCGCCTCGACCAGGAACTCGTGGGCAACGTCTCACTCAAGGTGCTCGACACCGAGCGGCCCGACGACTGGGAGGTGCAGGGTCGTGGCGAGATGGCGCTGTCCATCCTCGTCGAGACCATGCGCCGCGAGGGGTTCGAGCTCACCGTCGGCAAGCCGCAGGTGGTCACCAAGACGATCGACGGCAAGCTCCACGAGCCGTTCGAGCACATGACCATCGACGTCCCCGAGGAGCACCTCGGCGCGGTCACCCAGCTCATGGCCGCCCGCAAGGGCCGCATGGAGCAGATGAGCAATCACGGCTCCGGCTGGGTGCGCATGGAGTTCACCGTCCCCGCGCGCGGCCTCATCGGTTTCCGGACCACCTTCATGACCGATACCCGGGGTGCGGGGATCGCCAACTCGTACTCCGCCGGGTACGAGCCGTGGGCCGGGGAGATCCGGGCCCGGCACACCGGTTCGCTGGTCGCGGACCGTGCGGGCAAGGCGACCACGTTCGCGCTGCTCGGGTTGGCCGACCGCGGTGACTTCTTCATCGAGCCCGGCTCCGAGGTCTACGAGGGTGTCGTCGTGGGGGAGAACCCGCGCTCGGAGGACATGGACGTCAACATCACCAAGGAGAAGAAGCTCACGAACATGCGTGCGGCCTCCTCCGACGCCACCGAGACGCTGTCCAAGCACAAGAACCTCTCCCTCGAGGAGGCCATGGAGTTCTGTGCCGTCGACGAGTGTGTCGAGGTGGCCCCCGAGGTGGTCCGTGTGCGCAAGGTCCTGCTCACCGCCAACGAGCGGGCCAAGGCCCGCAGCCGGTCCAAGTCGCGCGACCAGCAGACGGTCGGCTAGACCGGAAACAGATGACGACGAGGGGGGCGTCGGTGCGCCGGCGGGGTGCCGCCGCGGTGTGCGCCGCGCTGGCCCTCGTCGTCGTCACCGGGTGCGTCGCCGACCCGCCCCCACCGGCGGTGGTGGGCGAGGAGCGCACCGACGGCGCGTCGGTCACCCTCACGGAGGACGGTCTCCTGCTCGCGCTGAACCGGGTGGACCCGGGGTTCAACCCGCACCTCCTGGCCGACCAGGGCGTGGACACCGACCTCGTGGCCTCGCTGCTGCTGCCCAGCGCGTTCGTCCCGGGCCCCGGTGGCGAACAGACGCTCAACCGGGATCTCCTGGTCTCCGCCGCGCGGGTCCCCGGGGCCCCCTCGACCATCCGGTACACGATCGATCAGCAGGCTCAATGGTCTGACGGTGTCCCCGTCGCGGCGGAGGACTTCGAGTACCTCTGGCGGCAGATGACCACCCAGCCCGGCGTGGTCGATCCGGCCGGGTACGAGAGGATCGTGGAGGTCCGTTCCGGTGCGGGCGGCAAGGTCGTCGACGTGGAGTTCGACGTCGTGCCGGAGCACTGGCGGGGCCTGTTCACCCACCTCCTCCCCGCGCACATCCTCAAGGGTGCGCCCGACGGGTTCCAGGGCTCGATGCAGTTCCTGCCCGTGACGAGCGCGGGTCCGTTCATGATCCGCACGGCCGACATCGGCCGGGGGCAGATCGAATTCGTGCGCAACGACCGGTACTGGGCCCGCGCGCCCGAGGTCGACCAGATCGTCGTGCGACGCGCCACCGGAGCCGGCCAGCTCGGCGAGGCGCTGAGGGGCGGTCCCGGGGTGATGGCGATCGTCTCGGCGAACCCGGTGGCGGCAGACGTGGCCGCCACGGTCCCGGGAGTGACCACCGCGCCCCTGGAGAGCGCGGCCCAGCTCGAACTCGGGCTGAACACGGTCGCGCCGGCGGTGGCCGATCCGGCGGTCCGTCGCGCGGTGGCGGCGGCGATCGACCCCGAGGTGGTGGGGCGCATCGTCACGCGGGAGGCCGATCCGTCCGTGTCATCCTTCCCGTTCCCGGCGGGATCGGCCGACACCGTCACCGCTGACGCGGACGCCGTCGAGCGCGCGCTGGGCGACGCCGGCTTCACCCGCACGGGCACGCGGTGGCGACGTGACGGGGCCCCGCTCGCCGTGACCCTGGGGGTCGAGGGTGCGGACGAGCGGGCCGTGACCGCTGCCTACACCGTCGCCGACCAACTGCGCGCTGCGGGGATCGGCGCCCGGGTGTGGGAGCTGGACGCGACCGCCCTGTACGCGGACGCCCTCCCGCACGGGCTCGTCGACGGGGTCGTGGGCTGGCAGCGGACCGACGGACGGCCCGAGGTCGCCGCGGTGTCGCGCTTCGCCTGCGCGACCCCCCCGGCCGCCACCGGGACGACGACCGCGGCCCCGTCCCGCACGCCGACGACCGTGTCGAGCCTCATCCCGCCCGACCCGGACACGGGGGAGACCCCCGATCGACGGACGAGTGCCACCTCCACCGTCACCACGACGCCCACCACCCCCTCGCGCACACTCGGCCGCGGCGCGGCCGCGCGGGCCGGTGACGTCACCGGAGTCTGCGACCCCGAGCTCAACCGGGCGCTCGGCGTGGCGGAGCCGGGGGGTCGTCCGGTCAGGGCGCCCCGCCCGCCCCGGGTGCCGTGGTCGATCTCGCCGCCGCGGGCGACAGGGTCGCCGAACTGGCCCTGCGGGTGCCGCTCGTGCGGCCGGCCCTGCTGCTGGCGGCCGACGGGGTCGACGTGAGCGGGACGGAGCCTGCCCGCGACGACCCGGACCAGAGGCCGGCCACCGACGTGTTCGACACCGCACCCGCCTGGAGGAGGACCGGATGACACCGACCACCGCGACCCCGCCCGCCGACGGCGTGCGCGCCCTGTTCGTCCACGCCCATCCCGACGACGAGGCGATCACCACCGGCGGCACGATCGCCGCGCTGGTCGCCGCCGGTGCCGACGTCCGGGTCGTCACCTGCACGCTCGGGGAGGAGGGCGAGGTACTCGGCGAGGAGTTCGCCGGCCTCGTCGCGGACCGCGCCGACCAACTCGGCGGATACCGGATCGGCGAGCTGGCGGGCGCCCTGCGCGCCCTCGGGGTCGACCGAACCCGCTTCCTCGGCGGCGCCGGCCGGTGGCGCGACTCCGGGATGGCGGGGACCGCCTCGGCCGACCACCCGCGTGCGTTCGTGCGGTCGGGCAGGGAGGCGGTGGACGAGGTGGTGGCCGTCCTCGACGACTTCAGGCCCCATCTCGTGGTGACCTACGACCCGCGGGGCGGCTACGGCCACCCCGACCACATCCGGGCCCACGAGGTGGTGCACGCCGCCATCGAGGACGCCGCCCACCGGCCGGAGCGCGTGGCCTGGACGGTCACCGCGCGGTCGGAGACCACCCGGACCCACCCTGCGCCGCCCGCGCACCTGCGGCACCCGGAGTCCGGCGAACTGCCGTCCGTCCCGGACTCGAGGCTGACCCAGCGCGTCCCGCTGGACGACGCCGACTACGCCGCCAAACTGGCCGCCCTGACCGGACACGCCACCCAGCTCGAGCTGGTGCCCGGCCCCGAGGGGGAGCCCTGGTTCCTCGCCCTGACCAACGGGGTCCTGCAGTCCGTCCCCCAGGTGGAGTGGTACATCGCCCGTGACCGCGCCGAGGACGACGGCCCGTACGTCAAGTGCCCGGCCGGGTCCGCGCATCTGCTCGACGGGCTGGGCGGGGAGCGACCGTGACGGCCGCGGCCCCGCGCGGGCGGGCGACCTCCGTGGTCGAGTTGGCGACCGCGCTGGTGTTCCTCGCGATCGGGTCGGTCGCCGGCTGCGTCCTCGCCTCGGCGTGGCTGACGATGTACGTCGGGCTCGTGCCGGTCCCGATCAGCGTCCTCGCCGCCGGGGCGTGGTCGCTGTTCCTGGTGCGGGTCGGGTCGATGTGGTCGCAGCGGAAGATCGTGGCGGCGTTCCCCGCCCTCGTCTGGATCCTCACGTTGGTCGCGATCAACCTGGGCCCCGGGGGAGACATGCCCGTGCCGATCGGACTGCGCGGGCTCGCGCTCCTGGTGTTCGGGGGTCTTGTCCCGCTGTGGGTGGCCACCCTGTGGCCGTCACCCGCGTCGGACGCCCATCGACGGTGAGACACGGCCCCCGGGCTCTCCGGTGTGGTGCCACACGTCGGTGATCCCCGGCGTCAGCGCCTCGGCGAGCGCCCACGCCTCGTCGGCGTCGATGTCGACCACCGAGTAGACGCCGTTCCCGGCCGGTGTGGCCGCGGAGACCGTCGCGACGCGCGCCGTGCGCTGGAACACCGACTGGGTGACGGTCCAGCCGATGATCCCGTCCGCCTCGAGAACGGACCGCTTGGCGGTCCACGACCCGTTCGAGGTCACCAACATCTCCGGCAGCAGCGCGTGTCCGAGCATGCGGATACGGTCCACCGACAGCACCACGAAGAACACCAGGGCGGCGGGGATGCCCCAATGCACCCAGATGTCCGCCGACGGGCCCGAGTCGACCCGCACCAGCACGATGATCCCGGCGACGATCCAGAATGGGAGCAGGCCCCGGGTGATCCGCCGACGGGAGGCCTTCCACGGGTGCCGCCGCAGCGGGACGGTCACCGGCGTCTCGTCTCCGAGGATGCGGATCGCCACCCGACGCACGTCCGCGATCGGCGCCTGCGGCAGCAGGGTCGACGCGGTGGCGCCCTTCTTGGTGCCGGTCATGATGGGTTCCAGCCGGCCGCCGCCGAGCATCCGCAGGTAGACCGGCAGCCGCATCTCCACGCCGCGCAACCGGGCCTTGTCGAGGGCGATGTGCTTGCGCCGCAGGATGCCGTTCTGGACGTAGAGCAGCTGGCCCCGGTCGGTCAGCGCGTACTTGCCGTACCGGATGGCGTAGGTGATGATCGCCAGCACCCCGGCGACCAGCCAGATCGCGACCCCCTTGCCGACGAACGCCCAGGGTTGCCCCAGTGAATCCAGCCAGTCGATGGTCCCCTCGACCACCGCCAGGTCCATGATGCGGTCGTGCATGTCGCCCATCTGCCAGGTGATGAGCCACAGGGAGAACAGCACGCCGAACCCGATGAAGGAGAACGGCGCGAACCGCGACCAGGTGACCTTCCACCGGGCGATGTCCTCCCCGTATTTCGACCCCCACTGTTCCTCGTCCTCCACGTCGAGCGAGGGGTCCATGGCGCGTCGGTGTTTGAGGAGCTCGTCCCGCAGCGGGTCCACGAGTGTGGTGTCGATGGCGTCGAGGCGGAACCGCTCGGCGTCCGACTTCCCGGAGTCGGCCCGCCCGGTCCCCACCTCCACGATCGAGACCTTGAGGACCCGGTGGAACAGGTCGGACTCGGTGTCGACGCTCCGGATGCGCTGACGGGCGACAGTGACCACCTGTCGACTGAAGAAGCCCTTCTTCAGGATGATGTGGGTGCGGCCGACCTGATAGCTGGTCGACAGCCACCGCAGGACACCGCTGAGGATCACCAGCGAGACCACGATAATCTCGAACCAGTAGTTGCTCCGGTTGGAGCCCAACCACAGGGAGATGAGGAACAACGGGAGCAGACGGGTCAGCATGCCCAGCGGGTACACGAGCAGCATGCGCCAGGACAGGCGCTCCCAGGGAGCCTCCGGGTCGATCTTCTCCCCGATCGCGGGTTCGTCGGCCGAGAGGACCTCTTCCGCCGGTTCGGCTTCCGGAGCCGGGGCGGTGCCAGCGGAGGTGACGCCCTCGTCGTCGTCGTCGTACCGGCCGTCGTCCGACCCCGCCGTCACCCCGGCCGCCGTCTCGGGCCCGGTCACGTCCCGTCCTCCGAGTCCAGGTTGGCGATCGCGATGAGGTGCTGGGCCAGCGCCTCGGCGTCGGCCAGGTTGAGCCCGCGGATCTCCACCGTGCCCTGGGCGGACGCGGTGGAGGCGTTGACGGTCGCCAGGCCGAACCACCGCTCGAACAGCGTGCGCGTCGTGTACACGGTCTGCAAACGGGCCAGCGGCGCGATGCGGAATTGGGTGGTCCACCACCCCTTGCGTGAGCACACCGCCGTGTCCGAGACGTCCCACCGGGCCACGATGTAACGCCACCACGGCGCCACGACGATGCCCATGAACGCGAACGGCACCGTCACCGCCAGCGCCACCCAGTTCCAGAACGCCATGACGTTGTCGCCCCAGAAGTACCAGCCGACCTGCAGGCCCGCGAGGACCGCCCAGGACCAGATCCCCTCGATCACGAAGAGCAGCGGCGTGCGCTTCTCGATCCGGTGCCGCGGCGCGGTGACCAGCACCCGGTTGTTCGTCAGCAGTGCATCGCCGGTGTCCGGCAGTTCGCCGCCGGCGTCCCGCTCGTCGAGCGTCGGGCGCGGCGCGCGGAGTGCGTGTGCACCCCCGTCGGCTGCGGCCGGGCTGGACACCAGGGGGTCCCCGTTCGTGCGGAGGGGGACTGCGTGATCGGGCATGACGGTAAGACTAGTGGGCGGGAGCACGTGTCAGGCCCCTGACCACCCGTGGAGCACCGGCCGCTCGCCACGCACCCGAGGTGGGGCATCATCACGGGCATGGATCACGCACCGAACCCCGCCGATCCCCGGCCCGCGGCGTCGGCCATGCGGCGCGCCCTGCGCCGGGCCTCCGACGGGCTCACCCTGGACGTCACCGAGGCTGCCGTGCTGCTCGCCGCGCGGGGCGAGGACCTGGCGCGGCTGACCTCCCTCGCCGCCGGCCGCCGGGACGCCCGCCTCGTCGACGAGGGGCGCCCCGGGGTGGTGACCTACTCCCGCAAGGTGTTCGTCCCGCTGACCCGCCTGTGCCGGGACCGCTGCCATTACTGCACGTTCGTCACCGTCCCCGGCAAGCTCCGGGCGGCGGGCGAGGGCATGTTCCTCGACCCCGACGAGGTCATCGACCTGTGCCGCCGCGGCGCGGAGGCCGGGTGCAAGGAGGCCCTGTTCACGCTCGGCGACCGTCCGGAGGACCGGTGGCCCCAGGCCCGGGAATGGCTCGAGTCCCGCGGCTTCTCCTCGACGCTGGACTACGTGCGCGCGATGGCGATCCGGGTGCTCGAGGAGACCGGGCTGCTGCCGCACCTCAACCCGGGTGTGATGAGCTGGTCCGAACTGTCCACCCTCAAGCCGGTCGCCCCGTCGATGGGCATGATGCTCGAGACCACCGCGACCCGGTTGTTCACCACCCCGGGCGAGTGCCACCACGGCAGCCCGGACAAGGACCCGGCCGTCCGCCTGCGCACCCTCACCGACGCGGGCCGCCTCGCCGTGCCGTTCACCACCGGGATCCTCGTGGGGATCGGCGAGAACCGCACCGAGCGCGCCGAGAGCCTGCTCGCGCTGGCCGGGCTCGCCCGCGAGTTCGGTCACCTGCAGGAGGTGATCGTCCAGAACTTCCGCGCCAAGCCGGACACCGCGATGCGCGCCGCGGACGACGCGGACACCGACGAGTTCCTCGCCGCGATCGCCGTCGCCCGACTGGTGCTCGACCCGCGCGTGGCGGTGCAGGCCCCGCCCAACCTCGTCGACCGCGACGACGTACTGGCCCTGATCGACGCCGGTGTGGACGATCTGGGCGGCATCTCTCCGCTCACCCCGGACCACGTCAACCCCGAGCGGCCGTGGCCGCACCTCGACGAGCTCACCGCCGACCTCGCCGCGCGCGGGTGGACGCTCACCGAACGACTCACCGCGCATCCCCGCTACGTCGGTGCGGGAGACGCGTGGATCGACCCGCGGGTGGCGGGCCACGTCCGTGCGCTGGCGGACCCGTCGAGCGGGCTCGCCGTGGTGGGGGACGACGACGAGGTGGTGCAGCCGCAGGGACGGCCCTGGCAGGAGCCCGACGACGACTGGGACTCGAGCGGACGGACCGATCTGCACACGGCGATCGACTCCGAGGGCCGCAATACGGACACCCGGTCGGACATCGGCGAGGCCTTCGGCAACTGGGACGTCATCCGGGCCCGCGCGGCGGAGCTCGGGGCCGCGGCGCTGGTCCCCGAGCGGGCCGACGCCGAGGTCGTGGCCGCGCTGCGCGCCGCCGAGGCGGACCCCGCCGGCCTCACCGATGAGCATTACCTCGCGCTGGCGACAGCCACCGGGGACGGCCTGGCCGCCCTCGCGGGGCTCGCCGACCGGATCCGCGCGGACGTGGTGGGGGACACCGTCACCTACGTGGTCAACCGGAACATCAACTTCTCCAACATCTGTTACACCGGCTGCCGTTTCTGCGCATTCGCCCAGCGCAAGGGTGATGCCGACGCGTTCTCGTTGTCCGCCGCCGAGGTCGCCGACCGGGCGTACGAGGCGTACGTCTCCGGCGCATCCGAGGTGTGCATGCAGGGCGGCATCGACCCGGACCTGCCGGTGTCCGGGTACGCCGACCTGGTCCGCGCGGTCAAGGAGCGGGTGCCGTCCATGCACGTGCACGCGTTCAGCCCCATGGAGATCTCCAACGGCGCCTCTCGGTCGGGCGTGGGGGTCCGGGAGTGGCTCACCGAGCTCCGTGCGGCGGGGCTGGACACCATCCCCGGTACCGCGGCGGAGATCCTCGACGACGAGGTGCGCTGGGTGCTCACCAAGGGCAAACTCCCCGCCTCCGAGTGGATCGACATCGTCACCACCGCCCACGAGGTGGGGCTGCGGTCGAGTTCGACGATGATGTACGGCCACGTGGACACCCCGCGCCACTGGGTGGCCCACCTGCGGACCCTCCGCGGGATCCAGGAACGCACGGGCGGCTTCACCGAGTTCGTCCCGCTGCCCTTCGTGCACCGCAGCGCGCCGCTGTACCTCGCCGGCGCCTCACGGCCCGGTCCGACCCGGGAGGAGAACGTCGCGGTCCACGCCCTGGCCCGCATCATGCTGCACGGGGCGATCGACCACGTGCAGACGAGCTGGGTCAAGCTCGGGGTAGCGGGGACGCGGACCATGCTGCGATCCGGCGCCGACGACCTGGGCGGGACCCTGATGGAGGAGACCATCTCGCGGATGGCCGGCGCAGAGAACGGCTCGGCCAAGACCCCGGAGGAGATCGAGGAGATCGCCACCGGGATCGGACGCCCGGTCCGCCGTCGTGACACCGTCTACGGACCCGCCCACCGACCCGTCGGGGTGACCGTCGTCACATAGGTCGATCGGCTCGCGGGGCGGCTTCCGTATCCGCGTGGCCTGTGACATACGATTCAGGTCATACCGCTACGAGGAAGGTGGCTGACGTGACCTACACGATCGCAGAGCCGTGCGTCGACGTGATGGACAAGTCCTGCGTCGAGGAGTGTCCTGTCGACTGCATCTACGAGGGTGGACGGATGTTGTACATCCACCCCGACGAGTGCGTCGACTGCGGGGCGTGTGAGCCGGTCTGCCCCGTGGAGGCCATCTTCTACGAGGACGACGTCCCGGACGAGTGGACCGAGTACAACGCCGCGAACGCGGACTTCTTCGTCGAGCTCGGATCGCCGGGCGGCGCGGCCAAGGTCGGCAAGGTCGACTACGACCACCCGATGGTCAAGGCGCTCCCGCCCATGAACCAGGAGTGACCCCGGTGGTGTCGCGCCCGGAGCGTCGACCGCCCGGGCGCGCGCTCCCGGTGTTCCCCTGGGACACCCTCTC
The DNA here is from genome assembly GCF_002441635.1 of Dietzia sp. WMMA184. Taxonomy (NCBI): domain Bacteria; kingdom Bacillati; phylum Actinomycetota; class Actinomycetes; order Mycobacteriales; family Dietziaceae; genus Dietzia; species Dietzia sp. WMMA184. Next base: position 181,187 of record NZ_NXEI01000001.1, read on the forward strand.
GGACGCCCGCTCGCGCGCCTCCGCCCACCCGGACGGTCTGGTCGACCTCACCGTCGGTACGCCCGTGGATCCGGTCGCCCCGGTGATCCGCGAGGCGCTCGCCGCAGGCTCGGACCGGCCCGGGTACCCCACGACCGTCGGCACCCCCGCTCTGCGGCGGGCCGCGGTCGACGCGCTGGAGCGCCGGTACGGCATCACGGGGCTCACTCCCGACGCCGTGCTACCGGCGATCGGCACAAAAGAACTCATCGCGGGCCTGCCCGCCCAGCTCGGACTGGGGCCGGGCCACTCGGTCGTCGTGCCCGAGGTCGCCTACCCGACCTATGAGGTCGGCGCACTGCTGGCGGGGGCCACGGTGGTTCGCGCCGACTCGCTCATGCAGCTCGGCCCGTCCTCGCCCACGTTGCTGTACCTCAACTCGCCGTCGAACCCCAGTGGCAAGGTGCTCGGCGTGGACCACCTGCGCAAGGTGGTCGGCTGGGCCCGCGACCGCGGCGTGATCGTGGCCTCCGACGAGTGTTACCTCGGACTGGTGTGGGAGGGCGAGGCGCCCTCGATCCTCGATCCACGTGTCTGCGACGGCGACCACACCGGTCTCCTCGCACTGCACTCGCTGTCCAAGACCTCGAACCTCGCGTCCTACCGCGCCGGGTTCGTCGCCGGTGATCCCGGCCTGGTCGCCGAGCTGCTCGAGGTGCGCAAGCACGCCGGGATGATGATGCCGCTGCCCGTCCAGTCGGCCATGACGGCCGCCCTGGGCGATGACGCCCACGAGGCCGAGCAGCGTGAGCGGTATCGGGCCCGCAGGGAACGCCTGCTGCCCGCGGTCGAGGCGGCCGGATTCCGGATCGATCACTCAGAGGCCGGCCTGTACCTGTGGGCCAGCCGCGACGAGCCCTGCCGCGACACCGTGGACTGGTTCGCCGAGCGCGGCGTGCTGGTCGCGCCGGGCGAGTTCTACGGACCCGCCGGGGCGCGACACGTCCGCATCGCGCTCACCGCCACCGACGCCACGGTGGACGAGGCCGTGCGCCGACTGGGCTGAGCAGGCCGCCCGCGTCGCCCGGCCGCCCGCGTCGCCCACCGCCCGGCCGCCCGCATCGCCCCATCGAGAAGGACGTTCCGCGCACCGCCTCTCGGGCGATGTGTGCGGAACGTCCTTGTCGACGGAGGGTGACGCCGCCGATGAGCGTCGGCGTCAGTCGTTGGCGTGCAGATCCGCGTTGAGCTCGACGCCCTCGCGCTTCCACGGCACCGCCTCGACGGAACCGGTCAGTGAGTTGCGCCGGAAGAGCAGGTTGTCCATGCCCGAGAGCTGGCCGGCCTTCACGGGCTCCCGCTCGGCCCAGGCGCCCGCCCGGACATCCACCTTCGTGCCGGCGGTGACGTACAGCCCGGCCTCGACCACGCAGTCGTCGCCCAGCGAGATACCGACACCCGAGTTGGCCCCGAGCAGGCAGCGTTCACCGATCGAGATGGTCTCCTTGCCGCCGCCGGAGAGCGTGCCCATGATGGAGGCCCCGCCGCCGACATCGGAATCGGCGCCGACCACGACGCCCGCGGAGATGCGACCCTCGACCATCGACGCGCCCAGCGTGCCGGCGTTGAAGTTGACGAACCCCTCGTGCATGACCGTGGTGCCCTCGGCCAGGTGGGCGCCCAGGCGGACGCGGTCGGCGTCGGCGATGCGAACGCCCGACGGGACCACGTAGTCCACCATGCGCGGGAACTTGTCCACGCCGTACACCGTGACCGGGCCGCGGGCCCGCAGCTTGGCGCGCACCAGCTCGAAGCCCGGGACCGCGCACGGTCCGAAGTTGGTCCACACGACGTTGCTGAGCTTGCCGAACAAGCCGTCCATGTTCGCGAAATGCGGCTTGATGAGGCGGTGGCTGATGAGGTGGAGCCGGAGGTAGGCGTCGTAGGCGTCGGCCGGGGGCTGGGTCAGGTCCTCGATCTCCACCCGCACGGCCACCGTCTCGACCCCCCGGTCGGCGTCGGCGCCGGTCAGCGGCGACAGTTCGGCGGGTACCTCGTCTCCGGACAGCACCCGGTGACCGCCGGCGGACGCGGCGCCCAGCTCCGGCTCGGGGTACCACACGTCGAGAACGGTGTGGTCGGACGTCAGGGTGGCGATTCCGGTAGCCACGGCTCCATGTGCACTCATGGCCCCGATGCTAGCGGTCTGCCCCGACGGGCACGGGTCACGGGCAACTAGTGTCGTGCGTGTGAAGTAGTTTTACAGTTGGGTTTGTGAAATCATGGGGCATGGCGAATCGACCTGCCCCGGCATTGATGTTGCGTCCCGGCGATCGCGAGAAGCTTGAGAGAATGACGCGCTCGCAGTCGATGTCGGCAGGCATGGTGCAGCGAGCTCGCATCGTGCTGCTGGCTTCGGAGGGCCGGCGTAATGCGGAGATCGCCGAGTTGGCCGGGGCGTCGCGGCCGAAGGTGAACCTCTGGCGGTCCAGGTACGAGGACAAGGGCATCGGGGGCCTGGCTGATGAGAAGCGTTCTGGTCGGCCGCGCACGATCGATCACGCGGAGATCGTGACGGCGACCTTGATGCCGCCGCCGAAGTCTCTGGGCGTGACCCACTGGTCGTCGCGGCTGCTGGCGTCCCGGTTGAAGGTCTCGGCCTCGACGGTGGTCACGGCGTGGCGTGCCTACGGGATCAAGCCGTGGCGCTCGGAGTCGTTCCGGTTCTCCACCGATCCTGAGCTGGTCGGCAAAGTCACCGACATCTGCGGCCTGTACCTGGCGCCGCCGGAGAACGCGATCGTGTTGTGCGTGGATGAGAAGTCCCAGATCCAGGCACTGGATCGTACTCAGCCGATCTTGCCGATGCAGCCCGGCCTGATCGAGCGGCGCAGCCACGACTACGTCCGGCACGGCACCAGCACCCTGTTCGCGGCGCTGGACATCGCCACCGGTCAGGTCACCGCCGCACTCAAACCGCGTCACCGGAACCAGGAGTTCCTGGCGTTTTTGAAGCAGATCGAGCGGGCGTACCGTCATGTCGTCGATGCCGACGGTCAGCCAGTTGAGCTGCACCTGGTGATGGACAACTACGCCGCCCACAAGCACGCAAACGTCAAGGCCTGGCTGGCCGAAAATCCCCGGTTCAAGGTCCACTTCACACCCACCCACGCGTCGTGGATGAACCTGGTCGAGGTGTGGTTCGGCATCGTCGAACGCCAGGCCATCCGCCGTGGGATCTTTACATCCGTCAAGGACCTCAACGCGAAGATCCGCGCCTTCATCGACGGCTGGAACCACCGATCCCACCCCTTCGTCTGGACGAAAACCGCCGACGAAGTCCTCAAGAAAGCCAACCGTAAGAAGACTTCAAATGCGGACCACTAGGGTGGGGGCCGTGACCGCCGCCCTCGATCTGACCGCCGACCCGGTCGACCTCACCCGCGCCCTCGTCGACATCCCCAGTCCCTCACGGGAGGAGGATGCGATCGCCGCCGCGGTCCACGACGCTCTCGTCGCGACCGTCGCCGGGTTCACCGGGCCCGCCGCCGACCGGACGGAGGTGGTCCGCGACGGCAACCGGGTCCTCGCCCGTACCTCCCGGGGCCTCCCGACCCGGGTCGTGCTCGCCGGACACCTCGACACGGTCCCCCTGGCCGACAACGTCCCGTGCCGGGTCACCGGCGAAGGGACGGACACGGTCCTGCACGGGTGCGGGACAGTGGACATGAAGTCCGGGGACGCGGTGTTCCTGCACCTCTTCGCCGCGCTGGCGGACTCCGACGAGCTGGCGCACGATCTCACCCTGGTGCTCTACGACTGCGAGGAGATCGAAGCCACGGCCAACGGTCTGGGGGTCCTCGAGCGCACGCACCGCGACTGGTTGACGGGCGATGTGGCGATCCTCGGTGAGCCGACCGGCGGGCTCGTCGAGGCCGGCTGCCAGGGGACCCTGCGGATCCGGGTCCACGCCCGCGGCGTGCGGGCCCATTCGGCGCGGAGCTGGCTGGGCGACAACGCCGTGCATCAGCTCGCGCCGGTGCTGGGGGCACTCGCGGCCTACGAGGCCCGGTCGGTGGACATCGACGGGTGCGTCTACCGCGAGGGGCTGCAGGCCGTGCGCATGTCGGCGGGGGTCGCCGGCAACACGGTCCCGGACGAGGCCTGGCTCGACGTGAACTTCCGATCGGCCCCGGACCGGGACACCGATGCCGCCCTCGCGCACGCCCTCGACGCCCTGGGGCTGACCGGTCTCCGACGGGTGGCGGAAGGGGAGACCCCGCCCGCCGAGCCCGGTCTGTACTGGGAACTCACCGACCTCTCGCCGGGCGCGTTGCCCGGTCTGGGGGCCCCGGCCGCGGCGGAACTCGTCCGTGCGGCCGGCGGGCGGGTCCGTGCGAAGTACGGGTGGACCGACGTGTCCCGTTTCGCGGCCCTGGGGATCCCGGCGGTCAACCTCGGCCCCGGCGACCCCGGCATGGCCCACAAGCGTGAGGAGTACTGTCCGGCGGCACAGATCACCGAGGTCGGCAGGGTGCTGCGCACCTACCTCACCGGCTAGGGCGCGGGAGCCCCGGGATCGCCCATGTCCCGGGTACCGCCACTCTCGGCCCCACCCCCAGATCATCGAAGGAGACCCCCGGCCCATGGCCCCCAACGACCCCGTGCACATGCGAGGCCCCGTCCTCGTCCGTCGTGAGAAGGGTGGCGAACACACCACCACCGACCAGCGGCTGCTGGACAAGAACCAGGACACCGACTGGCTGCACACCGACCCGTGGCGGGTGCTGCGCATCCAGAGCGAGTTCGTCAACGGCTTCGGCGCGCTGGCCGAACTGTCGGACGCCGTCAGTGTGTTCGGTTCGGCCCGCACCCGGCCCGGGGACCCGGCGTACGAGCAGGCCGTGGAGTTGGGCCGTGCGCTGGTGGAGGCCGGCTACGCGGTGGTCACCGGTGGTGGCCCCGGGCAGATGGAGGCGGCGAACAAGGGGGCGTGGGAGGCGGATGGCGAGTCTGTCGGGCTCGGGATCGAGTTGCCCCACGAGCAGGGCCTGAACCGGTGGGTGGACCTGGGACTGCACTTCCGCTACTTCTTCATCCGCAAGACGATGTTCGTCAAGTACACGCAGGCCTTCGTGTGCACGCCGGGCGGGTTCGGCACCCTCGACGAGTTCTTCGAGGCCATCACCCTCGTCCAGACCGACAAGATCACCAGGTTCCCGATCGTGCTGCTCGGCGTGGACTTCTGGGCCCCGCTGACCGACTGGATCCGCGGCACGCTGGCGGAGGAGGGGATGATCTCCGCGTCCGACCCCGACCTGTTCCTGGTGACGGACTCCGTGGCGGAGACCGTGGAGTACATCCGCGAGGCCCACCACAGGGCGGCGCTGACGTCCGAGGAGCGGGAGGACCTGTACGGCGAGGAGCACCGCGGGGTCGAGCGGTGACGGCGCCGGTCGCCGGTCGCCGTGTCTGCGTCTACTGCGCCTCCTCCACGTACGACCCGGAGATGCTGGCCATCGCGACGCAGGTGGGGGAGGGCATCGCCAGACGCGGGTGGTCGCTCGTCTCGGGCGGCGGCAACGTCTCGATGATGGGTGCGCTCGCCGAGTCGGCCCGCGCGGGTGGCGCACGCACCGTCGGTGTGATCCCCGAGGGGCTGCGGGTCCGCGAGGTCGCCGACACCGCGGCCGACGAACTCGTCGTCGTCACGACCATGCGGGAACGCAAGCGGGAGATGGAGGAACGATCCGACGCGTTCCTCACCCTGCCCGGCGGGATCGGGACGATGGAGGAGATGTTCGAGATGTGGACCTCGGCGTCCCTGGGCTTCCACCACAAGCCGGTGGTGCTCTACGACCCGATCGGGTTCTACCGCCCCTTGCTGGACTGGGTCGGAGGGTTGGTGGAGGCCGGATTGGTCAAGGACGAGGCGATGGCGAGCCTGGTCGTGTGTGACGATCTCGAGGCCGCGCTCGACGCCTGTGGAGGTCGGGGATGACCGGTGCCGGTGCCGCTCCGGCGCCGGCGCCGGCGCCCACCCTGTGTGGCCGCCCGGTCCCGGTCGATCGCCCGCTGGTGATGGCGATCGTCAACCGTACGCCGGACTCCTTCTACGACCGTGGGGCCACGTTCACCGACACGGCGGCGATGGCGCGGGTCGACGAGGTGGTGGCGGCCGGCGCAGACATCCTCGACATCGGCGGCGTCAAGGCCGGGGCCGGTGACCTCGTCGACGCCGCGGAGGAGACCCGCAGGGTCGTGCCGTTCGTACAGGCCGTGCGTGACCGTCACCCGGACGTGGTGATCTCGATCGACACCTGGCGGGGCGAGGTCGCCCGGCGCGCGTTGGCGGCCGGGGCGGACCTGGTCAACGACACGTGGGCGGGGCACGATCCCGGCGTCCTGACCGCGGCGGGGGAGGCGCGCGCCGGGTTCGTCTGTTCGCACACGGGCGGCGCGGTGCCCCGGACGCGGCCGTTCCGCGTGGGGTATGCCGACGTCGTCCGCGACGTGGTCGACGAACTCTCGGCAGCTGCCGACCGCGCGCTGGCGGCCGGTGTCCCGCCGGACGGCATCCTCATCGACCCCACGCACGACTTCGGCAAGAACACCTTCCACGGCCTCGAGTTGTTGCGACGGATGGACGAGATCGTGGCGGTCGGGCACCCGGTCCTCATGGCGCTGAGCAACAAGGACTTCATCGGCGAGACCCTGGACGCGGGCGTGGACGACCGCGCGGAGGGCACCCTCGCGGCGACCTCGGTCGCGGCCTACCTCGGGGCGCGGGTCTTCCGCACCCACGACGTCCCGGGCACACTGCGCGCCCTCGAGATGGTGTCGTCGATCGTGGGGACGCGCCGACCTGCGCGAACCGTACGCGGCCTGGCGTGACTTGCCACACCGCCAGGGGCGGGCCGTGTGCCAGACTGGTCGCGGCGCTAGTCACTACAGGAGGGGAGCACGGGAATGCTCACCATCGTCGTCTACGTGGTCGTCACCCTGGTCGTCGCGGCGGGGCTGTTCGGGCTGTCGCTCGTGGTGTTCGGCCGTTCCGAGGTGTTGCCGCCCGTGGCCCGGGACCACACGGTCACCCACCTGCCGGACGGGGCCCTGGCCGGTGATGATCTCCGGTCGGTGCGATTCGGCATGTCGGCCCGTGGATACACCATGGCAGAGGTCGACTGGGCACTCGAGCAGGCGGCGGTGGAGATCGACCGGCTCCGGGCCCGGTCGGGCGAGGACGTCACCGTGGCCGGGGACGCCGCGGCGAACGGGGCGCAGAACGGGGTGGACGGTCGTCCCGCTACGGCGTCCGGACGCGGCCGGACGCGCTAGAATCGACATCATCCACTCAGCAGTACCGATCGTGGGCACGGGCGCTCGTACAGTGCGCCGCCCCGCGGACAAGGACGAAGGGAAACGACTCGATGGCGGCTATGAAGCCCAGGACCGGTGACGGACCGATGGAGGCGGCTAAGGAAGGCCGTGGGATCGTCATGCGCGTCCCTCTGGAGGGTGGCGGGCGTCTCGTCGTCGAGCTGACCCCCGATGAGGCCAAGTCGCTCAGCGAGGAGCTGTCGCAGGCCATCTCCTGATCTCGTCGCCCCACCGATGCCGGCGCATCCGACCCTCGTGGCGGGTGCGCCGACTCGTATCCCGGAAGGTCCTCGTCGATGTCCGCCGTCCCCGGCCGTCCCCTGCCCTCGGTCCGTGTCGTCTCCGGTCCCGCCCCCGATGCCGCGCTGGCGGTCGTCACCCGCGCTCCCGAGCCCGGTCGCGTGCCGCTGGGGCGCGCCGACGAGGCGCGGGTCTCCGTCCACGACGGGCGACCGGTGGTCGAGGTCGAGTTGGCCGACTCCGCGCCCCGTCCGGGCTGGTCGGGGGCGGCGGATCACGGTCTGGGGCACCGGCGGGTGGGCGCCGCGTTGGCCCGCCACCTACGGGACTCGCGGGCGGAGGGGCCGGTGACCGTGGCCGTGCCCGGGGCCCTACCGGCGGACCGGGTAGGCGATCTGGTCATCGGGTACCTCCTGGGTGCGCGGGGCCAGGACGTCTTCGCCGCGGACCCCGCACCGGTCGTTCCCGATCTGGTCGTGGAGGTGGCGGCCGGTCCGGGCAGTGGCGACGACGACGAGGTGATCGTCGCCCGCGCGGTGGCGGCGGCCGAGGAGGAAGCCCGGGCCACGGCGATGGCGCGCGATCTCGCCGGGGCCCCCTCCGATCTGAAGACACCCGAGTGGCTGGTGGCCCGGATGGCCGAGGCACTAGGTGAGGCGGGCATGCGGACCGAGGTCATCGAGGGAGAGGGGCTCGTCTCCGGCGGGTTCGGCGGCGTGCTCGCGGTGGGCGGGGGCTCGGCGGCCGGCCCGCGCGTCCTGGTGGCCCGCCGCCCCGGCCCGGGCCCGCGGGTGCTGCTGGTGGGCAAGGGCATCACCTTCGACACCGGGGGTATCTCGGTCAAGCCCGCCGACGGAATGCACCTCATGCGCACGGACATGGCGGGCTCGGCCGCGGTCGTGGCGGCGGCCGCGGCGTTCTGTTCGGACGGGTCGCCCGGGTACGCCGATGTCGACCTGACCGTGGTGGTGCCCTCCGCCGAGAACATGCTGTCCGGTTCCGCCTACCGCCCCGGTGACGTCGTCACGCACGTGGGCGGAACGACGTCCGAGGTCACGAACACGGACGCGGAGGGCCGGATGGTCCTCGCCGACGCGCTCGCCCACGGCATCGCCGAGTGCGACCCGGAGGTCGTCGTGGACGTGGCCACCCTCACGGGTGCGATGAAGGTCGCGCTGGGGATGCGTACAGGTGCGGTGATGGCGAACGACGACGACCTCGCGGACCGGGTCGCCGCGGCGGGGGCCGCGGCGGGGGAGCGATGGTGGCGGCTGCCGCTCCCCGACGATCTGCGCCCGGCGGTCCGCTCCGACATCGCCGACCGTCGGCAGGCACCCACGGGGCCGGGTGCCATCACCGCGGCGTTGTTCCTCGAGGGCTTCGTGGACGGTCGGCCGTGGGCGCACCTCGACATCGCCGGGCCGGCCCGCTCGTCCGAGGAGATCGACGAGGTCGGGCCGGTGGCCACGGGGTTCGCGACTCGCACCCTGCTGGTGTTGCTCCGTGACCTCGCGGACCGGCCCCGCCTGTGAGTTCCTCCCCGTCAGCACCTGCGGGCTCGGGGCGGGCCGCCCTCGACCGCGTCGTGCCGCTGTTGCGCTGTCCGGTCTGCGGACAGGGTATGGAGGCAGCGGACCGGGCGGTGGTGTGCGCTGCCGGGCATTCGTTCGACAGGGCCCGGCAGGGGCACCTCAGCCTCTTCGGTCCCCGCGGCCGGCGCTTCCCCGGCGACGGTGCGGATCAGGTCGCGGCGCGCGACCGGGTCCTCGGCTCGGGACTGTTCGACCCCCTCGTGGCGATCCTCGCCGGAGTCGCCCGCGAGGTGTTCGCGCCCGGGACCGGCGGCGTCCACGCGGGACCGGCCCGGCCGGTGGTGCTCGAGCCCGGCGCCGGGACCGGCTTCTACCTCGCCGGTGTCGTCGACGCGCTGGCCGCGGCCGGACGTCCGACGGGCGAGCTCGGGACGGATGAGGGCGGGCCGGACGAGTCCGGACCGGGCGGGCCCGGACCGGCCGTGCTGGGGGTCGGCACGGAGATCTCCACCGCGGCGGCGCGCCGACTCGCCAGGGTCCACGATGACGTCGCGGCCCTGGTCGCGGACACCTGGGACGGACTCCCGCTCGCGGACGACTGCGTCGACCTGGTGCAGGTGGTCTTCGCCCCGAGGAACCCGGCGGAGTTCGCCCGGGTGCTCCGGCCGGGTGGCACGTTGGTCGTCGCCGTTCCCGGGCCGGGCCATCTCGAGCCGCTGCGTTCGGCCGGCGGCATGCTGGAGCCGGCCCCGGACAAGTCGGACCGCCTGGACGCGGACCTCGCCGACCACTTCCGCCCCGGCGAGGTGCGTACCGTCGACGTGCTCACCGAGGTCCCCGCCCCGGTGGCCGTGGACCTGGCGCTCATGGGGCCGAGCGGCGTCCACCTCGACAGGTCCGGGCTCGAGGCCCGGTTGGGCCCGCAGGACCGCCCGGTCCGGATACACGTCGAGGTGCACACCTACCGGGCGCTGCCGGCCGGGAGGCCGCCTCCACGGCCAGGGGAGCCTCTACAGCAGTGAGGCGTACATCCGATGGGTCTGCTCCGCGATCGCCTGCCACGAGAACCGGGTACTGGCCCGCTCCTTGCCCGCCCGACCCATCCGGGCGGCCTTGCCTGGGTCCGCCACCAGGTCGTTGACGGCAGCCGCGAGCCCGGCCTCGAATGCGTCGGTCGCGGAGTCGTCGTAGTGGACGAGGGTGCCCGTCTCGCCGTCGACGACCACCTCGGGGATCCCACCGACATCGGACGCCACGACCGCCGTGTCGCACGCCATCGCCTCCAGGTTGACGATGCCCAGTGGCTCGTAGACCGACGGACAGGCGAAGACCGTCGCGGAGGAGAGGATCTCGATGACCTCCTCGCGGGGCAGCATGTCACGCAGCCAGAACACACCGTCGCGGGTGGACTGCAGCTCCGCCACCAGCGACTCCATCTCGGCAGCGATCTCGGGGGTGTCCGGGGCGCCGGCACACAGCACCAGCTGGGCGTCAGGGTGGAAGTCCCGGGCGGCGCGCACCAGGTGCGGCACGCCCTTCTGCCGGGTGATCCGGCCGACGAACGCCACGATCGGCCGGTCCGGGTCCACCCCGTTCCGACGCAGGACCGAACCCTCGCCGGCGAAGGTCTCGACGGGTGACCACACGGAGGTGTCGATGCCGTTGAGGATCACGTGGATGCGGTCCGGGTCGATCTCGGGGTAGACGCGCAGGATCTCGTCCTTCATCCGGGCGCTCACCGCGACCACCGCGTCGGCGCCCGCGAAGGCGGTGCGCTCCGACCACGACGAGACCCGGTATCCGCCGCCGAGCTGCTCGGCCTTCCACGGCCGGCTGGGCTCCAGCGAGTGCGCGGACACAACGTGCGGGATGCCGTAGAGCTGCCCCGCGAGGTGCCCGGCGAGCCCCGTGTACCAGGTGTGGGAGTGGACGAGGTCCGCGCTCTCGGCCGCGACGCTCATGCGCAACCCGGCGGAGAGAGTCTGGATCGCGGGGTTGGCGTCCGCGCCCAACTCGGGATCCGGTCGGAAAGCGCGGGCGGTGTCGCGGTCGGCCCCCATGCACAGCACGTCCACCTCGCACAGCGGCCGTAGGTTGGCCACCAGTTCGGTCACGTGCACTCCGGCACCGCCGTAGACCTCAGGCGGGTACTCCCTCGTCATCATCGCTACTCGCACACCGGCCAAGGTAGTCGCTCGGGCCCCCGCCCGAGGCGTGCCCGGCGAACACCGCCCGACCGCGGGGTTACGGTTCGGTACTGGGCGGGGGCAAACCCCACGATGACCGGTCCGGGTGAGGGCGGAGTCGATACGGTGGGGGCGTGAGGAATCAGCCGCACGTCCTAGCAATCGTCCTCGCCGGTGGCGAGGGCAAGCGACTCTTCCCGCTGACGGCGGACCGGGCCAAACCCGCGGTGCCGTTCGGGGGGTCCTACCGTCTCATCGACTTCGTGCTCAGCAACCTCGTCAACGCGGGGTTCATGCAGATCTGCGTCCTCACCCAGTACAAGTCCCACTCGCTGGACCGCCACATCGCCCAGGTGTGGCATATGCGCGGGATGGGCGGCGAGTACGTCGCACCGGTCCCCGCCCAGCAACGTCTGGGCCCCCGCTGGTACACCGGGTCGGCCGACGCGATCCTGCAGTCGCTCAACCTGGTCTACGACGAGAAGCCGGACCACATCGTCGTGTTCGGCGCGGACCACGTGTACCGGATGGACCCCAGGCAGATGCTGGACCACCACATCTCCACCGGCGCCGCCGTGACCGTCGCGGGGATCCGTGTCCCGCGCAGCGAGGCGTTCGCGTTCGGCTGCATCGACGCCGGCGACGACGACCTGATCCGCGGCTGGGTCGAGAAGCCCTCCGACCCCCCGGGCACGCCGGATGATCCGGACGCGACCTTCGCCTCCATGGGCAACTACATCTTCACCACCGACGCCCTCATCGAGGCGCTCAAGGCGGACGCGGAGAAGCCCGACTCCACCCACGACATGGGCGGCGACATCATCCCGGCCCTCGTCGAGCAGGAGCGGGCCTACGTCTACGACTTCGCCCTGAACAACGTCCCCGGCGAGACCGAGCGTGATGCCGGGTACTGGCGCGACGTGGGCACCATCGACGCGTTCTACGACGCGCACATGGACCTGGTGTCGGTGCACCCCGTGTTCAACCTCTACAACTCCCTGTGGCCCATCCGGACCCAGCAGGACAACCTGCCGCCGGCGAAGTTCGTCAACGGCGGCATGTCCCAGGAGTCCATGGTCGGCTCGGGGACGATCGTCTCCGCCGCCACCGTGCGCAACTCGGTGTTGTCGAACAACGTCATCGTCGAGGACGGGGCGGTCGTCGAGGGCAGTGTCCTCATGCCGGGCGTCCGCATCGGTCGCGGGGCCGTGGTCCGCAAGGCGATCGTCGACAAGAACTGCCACATCGGCGACGGGGACCTGATCGGTGTGGATCACGAACGCGATCGCAGCCGGTTCCCGGTCAGCGCGGGCGGCGTGGTGAGCGTCGCCAAGAACACCACCACCTCACTGCAGGGCTGACAGTGATGATGTGTGTAGTGGTTCTTCGGGCGGGTCTGACTCACGGGCTGACCGTCGCGGTGGCTGACTAGAAGCGGATTTGTCGGCCCGCTCGGGGGATCGCTACGCACGCGACCGGACGGGCGTTTGTGACCTCATAGGAGCTTGGTTCAGAAGCCCCGCCACTGTCTTGTCCGCCCGCCTGGCCGGCGCGTGCTGCCCCACCGGGATCAACGAGAAAGGCAGCAGTGACCATGATGTCCGATCAGCACGTGCATGTCATCGCCGGAGTGGATACGCATGGCCAGACCCATCACGCGGCGGTGATCGACTCCCTCGGGCGGCATCTGGCCGACCGAGAGTTCCCGGCCACGGGTTCCGGGTACCGGCAGCTACTTTCATGGCTCGGCGGCCACGGCACCGTGCAGGCCGTTGGGGTCGAGGGCACCGGAGCCTACGGCGCCGAGCTGTCTCGGGTGCTGGCCCGGGCCGGACTACCGGTGGTCGAAGTCGACCGACCCGACCGCAAGACCCGGCGGATGAAGGGCAAGTCCGACCCGATAGACGCCTATGCCGCTGCTACCGCGGTCGCCTCCGGGCGTGCCACTGGCGTGCCGAAGACCCGCGACGGGATCGTGGAGGCCGTCCGGGCCTTGCGTGTGCCTCGGCGCTCCGCGGTCAAGGCCCGCACCCAAGCGATCAACCAGGCCAGGCAGCTGGTGATCACCGCTCCGGAGGAATTGCGAGCCCAGTTGCGTGGCCTGCCCGCCCGCGAGCTGGCCGTAGTCTGCGCCCGGTTCCGTCCCAGCGACCTCGCTAGTCCCCTCGGCGCGACCAAGGCGGCACTACGCATTCTGAGCCGCCGGATCCTGGCACTGAGTGAGGAGATCGCCGACCTCGACGTCGAGCTAAAAGCCCTGACCGCGCAGACGGCTCCGACCCTGATGAACCGCATGGGCGTGGGACCTGACGTCGCCGGGCAGCTTCTGGCCACCGCGGGCGACAACCCAGACAGGCTGCGCTCCGAAGCGGCGTTCGCGCACCTGTGCGGCGTGGCCCCGATCCCTGCCTCTTCAGGACGACGAGACCGACACCGACTCAACCGCGGTGGCGACCGGGCCGCGAACCACGCCCTGCATACCATCGCACTGAGCCGCATGCGATGGGACGAACGCACCCGCTCATACGTTGACCGACGAACCGCGCAAGGCCTGTCCAAGAAAGACATCATGCGCTGCCTCAAACGCCACATCGCGCGCGAGATCTACCATGCCCTGATCAACGACCTACAGGCTCGCGACCCCGCCACCAAAGCACCGACCACCGCCGACCTCGCCAAAGCCGCTTGACATCCATAGGAGCATCCTCGCGCCCCGGGGGGCGAACCCTCGGGAGGGGAGGACCGCTCAGAGGGTGACCACGGTCAGGCCGGTCCCCACGGGGAGCACCGTGACGTGCGCGCGCTCGGGGAGCTCCGCGTCCTCGGGCAGCGGGGCGTGCTCGCCCATCAGGACCAGCGCGCCGCCGGCGCGCAACAGCTGGTGGGATCGGGAGATCACGCGCGGCACCGAATGTGCCGGGACGTCCGCGACCACGAGGTCGTAGGCGCCGTCCGCGAGTTTGTCGGCCACCTCGAGCGGCCGGGCGGCGATGTAGCGGGCGGAGGAGGCGGGATGGCCCGCGCCGCGGACGGCCGATCGCGCCGCCTCGAGGTGATGCGGGTCGTCGGTGATGCAGGTGACCACGGTTCCGGAGCCGGGCGCGGCCGCCGCGAGGATCGCCAGAGCGGGGACTCCCGGCGCGGGGGTGATGCACACGGCGGCGCGGGTGCCGTTCAAGCGGGCCACCAGGCGGATCGCGTCCGCGGTCAGGGCGTCCGGCGAGGCGGCCCCGAGTTCCTCGGCCTCGGCCCGTGCGGAGGCGTAGAGCGAGTCGTCGACGAGGGCGGCGCTGCGTTGCGCCATCCCGTCGAGACCGGAACGATCGGTGGCGGGGACATCAGAGGAATCGGACACCTGAGCAGCGTATCCCCGACCGGGGAGGCAGCGGTGACCAACGCGCGGTGATCGGATCGGTATCAGACTCTCAGGGCTGTCTCAGTACGTGTATACCGTGAGGACAGCCCCGTAGGGGAGGGTGGGCACACGTCGCGCCACGAGGGCGCGGCCACCACCGCGCGGGCTCCCACAGGCCCGGGCCGGAAGGCGGCGGCAGCGCATGTACTCACGAACCGTGCACGGGACGGCGATCGCACCGGTCGCCCTCGACGAGGCGGCCGGGACCGCTCGTTTCGACGCCACCGGCGAGGCTACGGACATGCCGTCCTGGTCCGAGCTCGTCGCGCAGCACGGTGACCGTGTCTACCGCCTGGCGTACCGCCTCTGCGGGAACGCCCACGACGCCGAGGACATCACCCAGGAGGCGTTCATCAGGGTGTTCCGCTCGCTGGACCGCTACAAGCCGGGGACCTTCGAGGGCTGGATGCACCGCATCGTCACCAACCTGTTCCTCGATTCGGCACGCCGGCGCGGGCGCATCCGCTTCGAGGCGCTGCCCGAGGACGCCGAAAGGGTGCCCGGTCGAGAACGCAGCCCGGAGCAGGTGATCTCGGAGGAGACGTTCGACCCCGTCCTGCAGACCGCGCTGGCCAACCTGTCTCCGGAGTTCCGCGCCGCCGTGGTCCTCAGTGACATCGAGGACCTCAGCTACGAGGAGGTCGGACGCATCCTGGGCGTGAAGATGGGCACCGTCAGGAGCCGGATCCACCGCGGACGGGCCGCGTTGCGTGCGGAACTCGAGGCGGCCGGGGTCACCGGCGCCCACCAGCGCATCGACTGATCCCTCCGGCGATCGGCACAACCCGCGTCCGTACCGGGAACAGCAGGTGGCGGCGCGGGAACCCTGCGGGTACGCCGGACGTTGACCCCTCGACGGGGACTCGGACGAGCCCACGAGATGACCGGAGAAGGGGAGGGGCGTGGACAGACACCTCCACGAACGCGGACCCGGCCCCGAGTTCACGCTGTCGTTCGACTCGGCGCGGAAAGTGGTCGACAGGACCGGCCCGCCCCGCGCCAGGGAGAGCTTCCTGTCCACCGACCACCTCTCCACGGAAGCCGCGGCAGCCTATGTCGACGGTCGGCTACCGCCCTCGGGGCAGTCCCGGGCCGACGCCCACCTGGCCCGGTGTCCGCACTGTCGTCGGGAGGTCGAGGTCCAGCGTGAGGCACGCCGCGCACTGCGCGGATCCGGCCCCATCCAGATGCCCCGCGAACTCCTCGAACGGCTGCGGTCACTCGAGGACGCACCCGATCCGGCCACGCGGACGGGCCCCGATCCGGTGGCCGGGTCCGAGGAGACCCACGGTTGGTCGAGACTGCTTCGCCGGCTGTGGCGACGCGGCAACTAGGGTGGGCCGGGTGGAGGACGACACAGGCGCGGCCGGGCCCGCGGCGCGGGACGGGGAACCGGACCGCCCGCTTCGTGAACCCGCCCCGATCGATCGGCCGGCCGTGGGCGAGGACGATGTCGCACGGTTCGCCCGACCAGACGGGGTCACCGGTGGATTCGACCCGTCCCGAGTCGGTGCCGCCGCGCACCCCGGCCCGCTCCTCGGCAGCGACGCCGATCCGGTCCTCGAGCAGGCCTTCGCCCCGGCCCCGGGAGCCGCTCGGGGTATAGAGCGGCATCCGGCGTGGCAGGACGAGTCCGAGGTTCCACCGCCGCCCGCTCCGGACCCGTGGCGCGACCCCGACGCTCCGGTCGGGTACGGCGCACCCGCGGTGCCCGCCACTGCCGACCATGAGCCGGTCGACCTGTCGGGCGCGGCCGCGGCCCCCGCTGCCAGGCTCTCGCTGTCCGAGGCACTGTTCGAACGTCGGCTGAGCAGTCAGGCCGTGGCCGGCGCGACCGCGGCCGTCGCCGTCGTCGCCCTCGTCGCGGGCGCCATCGGCGCCGTCGTGGCGGACTCCGCGCGCGTCCTCACCACGTCCACCGTCCGGATCGCCGACGCCCCGGAGAACGTCGTCCGATCCGACAACCCGGTCGGTGAGGTCGCTCAGCGCGTCCAACCCGCCGTAGTCAACATCTCGGTGTCCACGGCGTCGGCCCAGGGGGAGGGCTCCGGCATCGTCATCGACCCACAGGGCTACATCGTGACGAACAACCACGTCGTCACCATGGACGGCGCCGCCGACCGCGCGGACATCGACGTCATCTTCCCCGACGGCTCCAGGGCCTCGGCCGAGATGGTGGGGCGCGACCCCGCCACCGACCTCGCGGTCCTCAAGGTCGACGACGTCCAGAACCTCACCGTCGCCACCCTGGGCGATTCGGACGACGTCCAGGTGGGGGAGCAGGTCATCGCCATCGGCTCGCCCCTCGGACTCGCCCGGACCGTCACCGAGGGCATCGTCTCGGCGACCCGGCGCCCGATCGCCCTCGGGGAGGCCACCTCGGACGGCGACGTGGTGATCGACGCGATCCAGACGGACGCCGCCATCAACCCCGGTAACTCCGGGGGACCGCTCATCGACGGGACCGGAGCGGTCATCGGTATCAACACCTCCATCTTCACCCAGTCCGGGGGTTCCATCGGTCTCGGCTTCGCCATCCCGGTCAACGACGTCCGCGAGATTGCGACGTCGCTCATGACCGACGGGGCGGTCCGCCACGCCACGATCGGCGTCAACGCCCGCAAGGCGGACAACGGGTCGGTGGAGGGCGCCGAGATCGTCAACGTGCGTGAGGGCTCGCCCGCCGAGGAGGGCGGACTCCGGGAAGGGGACGTCGTGACCAGGGTCGGTGACCGGCAGGTGCGTTCCTCCGATGAACTGGTGGTGGCCGTCCGTCGCGCCGGGGCGGACGTCGACGTCCCGGTCCAGGTCATCCGCGGTGGAACGCGGGTCGAACTGACCGTGCGCCCCGCGCTGGGCTGACAGTGATGATGTGTGTAGTGGTTCTTCGGGCGGGTCTGACTCACGGGCTGACCGTCGCGGTGGCTGACTAGAAGCGGATTTGTCGGCCCGCTCGGGGGATCGCTACGCACGCGACCGGACGGGCGTTTGTGACCTCATAGGAGCTTGGTTCAGAAGCCCCGCCACTGTCTTGTCCGCCCGCCTGGCCGGCGCGTGCTGCCCCACCGGGATCAACGAGAAAGGCAGCAGTGACCATGATGTCCGATCAGCACGTGCATGTCATCGCCGGAGTGGATACGCATGGCCAGACCCATCACGCGGCGGTGATCGACTCCCTCGGGCGGCATCTGGCCGACCGAGAGTTCCCGGCCACGGGTTCCGGGTACCGGCAGCTACTTTCATGGCTCGGCGGCCACGGCACCGTGCAGGCCGTTGGGGTCGAGGGCACCGGAGCCTACGGCGCCGAGCTGTCTCGGGTGCTGGCCCGGGCCGGACTACCGGTGGTCGAAGTCGACCGACCCGACCGCAAGACCCGGCGGATGAAGGGCAAGTCCGACCCGATAGACGCCTATGCCGCTGCTACCGCGGTCGCCTCCGGGCGTGCCACTGGCGTGCCGAAGACCCGCGACGGGATCGTGGAGGCCGTCCGGGCCTTGCGTGTGCCTCGGCGCTCCGCGGTCAAGGCCCGCACCCAAGCGATCAACCAGGCCAGGCAGCTGGTGATCACCGCTCCGGAGGAATTGCGAGCCCAGTTGCGTGGCCTGCCCGCCCGCGAGCTGGCCGTAGTCTGCGCCCGGTTCCGTCCCAGCGACCTCGCTAGTCCCCTCGGCGCGACCAAGGCGGCACTACGCATTCTGAGCCGCCGGATCCTGGCACTGAGTGAGGAGATCGCCGACCTCGACGTCGAGCTAAAAGCCCTGACCGCGCAGACGGCTCCGACCCTGATGAACCGCATGGGCGTGGGACCTGACGTCGCCGGGCAGCTTCTGGCCACCGCGGGCGACAACCCAGACAGGCTGCGCTCCGAAGCGGCGTTCGCGCACCTGTGCGGCGTGGCCCCGATCCCTGCCTCTTCAGGACGACGAGACCGACACCGACTCAACCGCGGTGGCGACCGGGCCGCGAACCACGCCCTGCATACCATCGCACTGAGCCGCATGCGATGGGACGAACGCACCCGCTCATACGTTGACCGACGAACCGCGCAAGGCCTGTCCAAGAAAGACATCATGCGCTGCCTCAAACGCCACATCGCGCGCGAGATCTACCATGCCCTGATCAACGACCTACAGGCTCGCGACCCCGCCACCAAAGCACCGACCACCGCCGACCTCGCCAAAGCCGCTTGACATCCATAGGAGCATCCGGGGGCACCGGACAACTCGGGTTCCCACCGGTGAGCCCGGCGACGTATCCTGGCTGCGATGTTCACAAACGTGGGGTGGTCCGAGCTCCTGGTGCTCGGCGTGGTGGCGTTGGTGGTCCTGGGGCCCGAGCGCCTACCCGAGGCCGCCCGTTGGCTGGCCTCGGCGATCCGCAAGGTCCGTGAGTTCGCCAGCAACGCCCAGCAGCAGCTCCGGGATGACTACGGGACCGAGTTCGAGGAGTTCCGGGAGCCCCTCAAGCAGCTCAACGACCTGCGTGGGCTGAGTCCGCGCGCGATGGTCACCAAGCATCTCCTTGACGGTGACGACTCTCTGTTCTCCGGGGACTTCGGAGCCGCTGCGCCGGCGGGCGCTCCCGCGGTCGCCGGCGGGGCGGGTTCCGCGGGAACGGCCTCCGCCGACCCCCGCCGGTCGACGGCGCCGCGGACCGCCGGCACCGCACCCGTCCAGGACACCCCGGCGCCGCCGCCCCCGTCATCGGGACCCGTGTGGGACAGCGACGCCACCTGACCTGCCCTCACGACCGGTCCGGCGCGCGTCCGGCCCGACCCGCGGCGGACAGACGGCACGAACGGCCGGGGGCTGAGCCCCCGGCCGTCGCCGTCCGTCAGAGGTGCCGGGTGGTGTCGATCCCGAGGTTCATCCCCGCCAGGCCCCGGGGGCGCACGGCCAGACCGTCCGCGATCTCGCGGTATGCGCGCCCGGACGGCGAATCCGGCTCGGCGAGGACGATGGGCGTGCCCTCGTCCCCGTGCTCGCGCACGGCCTGCTCCAGGGGGACCTGACCGAGCAACGTGACGGGTGCACCGACCGAGCGGGACAGATTGGCCGCCACCTCGGCACCGCCGCCGGTGCCGAAGACATCCATCCTGGTGCCGTCGGGCAGCTCGAGCCATGACATGTTCTCGATGACACCCGCGATGCGCTGACGGGTCTGCAGCGCGATCGATCCGGCCCGCTCGGCCACCTCTGCGGCAGCCTGCTGGGGCGTGGTGACCACGAGGATCTCCGCGGAGGGGATGAGCTGCGCGATCGAGATCGCCACATCGCCCGTGCCGGGGGGCAGGTCCATCAGCAGGACGTCGAGATCACCCCAGTAGACGTCCGCGAGGAACTGCTGCAACGCCCGGTGGAGCATGGGCCCGCGCCACACAACCGGGGTGTTGCCCTTCGTGAACTGTGCGATCGAGATGACCTTCACGTCGTGCGCGACGGGCGGCAGGATCATCTGCTCCACCTGGGTCGGTCGCGCGTCGGTCCCCAGCATCCGAGGGATCGAGTGGCCGTAGATGTCGGCGTCCAGTACACCCACGGAGAGCCCCCGCGAGGCGAGGGCCGTGGCGAGGTTGACCGTCGCGGTGGACTTGCCGACCCCTCCCTTGCCCGAGGCGACCGCGTAGACGCGGGTCAGGTTGCCGGGCTGGGCGAACGGGATGACGGGCTCCGCGGCATCCCCGCGCAGGTGCTTGCGCAGTTCGGTGCGCTGCTCGTCGCTCATCACGTCGAGCTCGACAGCGATCTCGCCGACGCCCGGGACGTCGGCCACCGCCGTGCGGACACGGTCGGTGATGGTGTCCCGCATCGGACAGGTGGCGACGGTCAGGTAGATGCCGATGTCGACCCGGCCCGTGGCGGGGTCCACCTCGACACCCTTGACCATGCCGAGCTCCGTGAGCGGCTTCCGGATCTCCGGGTCGTCGACCTTCGCCAGGGCGGCCCGGATCAGTTCTTCGCTGGGTGCACTCATGATGCCCCGAGTCTAGGCGTCACGGCACCGGGTGACGATTCAGGCAGGCGGCGACGGCACGCAGAACGGAGGTATGCAGGGCAACTCGATCACGGGCAAACCCGGTAGCGCCGGAGCCGGGGGCGCCACCGCCGGAGGCGCCGGGCGTTCGGGCGACGGCGTCGGAGTCGGCGTCGCCGACGGCGAAGGAGAGGCGCTGGGCGCGGGCGGGGCCGGAGTCGTCGGGGGCTCGACCTCCGTGCAACCGGGCACCGGGGCCTCGGGCTCACCCGGAGCAACGGGCTCGGGTGCCTCGGTGGGCTCGCCCTCCCACCCCTCGGGGCATCGCTCGGGCGGCTCCGGGGGTTCGATGGTGGGTTCGGGCTGGTGGATCTCCGGCAGGTCCGACGGCAGCGGGACGGCGTTGACCGCATAGCCGTGGGCCCAGGCGTTCACGTTGGCGACATAGGCCAGCGAGTTGTTGTAGGCCAGGACCGCCCGGGTGCGGGCGGCGGGATCGGCCATCGATCCCCCCTGCCCACACAGCAGGGACGCCGCCGACAGCGCGCCGTCGTAGATGTTGTTCGGATCGGCCACCCCGTCGTCGTTGGCGTCGCGACCGAGACCGGCCCAGGTCGAGGGGATGAACTGCACGGGGCCCACCGCGCGGTCGAACTCCGCATCGCCGTCGAACCGGCCCCCGTCCGTGTCGGTGATGACGGCGGTTCCCGGAAGGCTCCCATCGAGGCGGGGGCCCAGGATGCGGCCGATGGTGTTGCCGTGGACGTCGAACCGACCACGTCCCTGGTTGGACTCGACCTGGCCGATACCGGCCAGGAGAGTCCAGTCCATCTCGCAGGCGGGCTTCTCCGCATCGAGGCGGTCCGCGGCGCGGTGATAGGCGTCGAGGGCGATGCCGGGGATGCCCAGCGGCCCGTCCGGGATGGTCGCCGGCTCGATGTGGGCGGCGCCGGGGTCCTCCGGTGCGGCCGGTTCCTCCTCCGGGGACGGCTCTGTGGTGCGGGAGGTGGCGGGAGCCTCGGTCACCGTCGGCGTGCTGGGCGCGTACTCGGCCAGCGGAGTGATGTCCGGCGGCGCGGGGCGACTGGTGTCCATGTTCAGTCCCACGGCCGACAGCACAGCGATCGCGCTGGCGGTAACGGCGGCACTGGTCAGAACCCGGCGATCGGCGTTGTGCGCAAAACGGCGCAAGACTTCCCCCTACGACTTCCCGGTCGGCCCAGCGAACGTGCTGCGCCCCACGACGTTCCGTCCCGGCCGAGGCTACCCCCGGCCCTTGACGTCTGAATCGGTTTTGTTGTGATCGGCGTTACACGTCCCGGGTTCGAGGCCGGAGAGGAGGGTCTCGATCCGCTCGACGGAATCACGGAGGTCGTCGAGCTCCCGCCGGAGGTAGTCGCGGGTGACCGTCTCACCGACGGAGAGCCGGACCGAGGCGAGTTCCCGGGCGAGGAACTCGGTGTCCGCCTTGGTCTGCGTGGCGCGGAGGCGATCCTCCCTGACGGACTCCTTGTCGCGGTCCTCCTGCCGGTTCTGTGCGAGCAGGATCAGCGGAGCGGCGTAGGCGGCCTGCGTCGAGAACGCGAGGTTGAGCAGGATGAAGGGATACGGGTCGAAGCGCAGGGCGACCACCGCGACGTTGATGATGATCCAGACGATCACGATGATCGTCTGGATCAGCAGATATGTGCCGGTCCCGAAGAACCGCGCGACGGACTCGCTGTAGCGGCCGACCGCGTCTGCGTCGAAGCTGATCCTCGGTCTGCGCGAGGTCACCGGCATCGAGAGCGAGGACCGCACGGTGGGCTCGCTCATCGGGTCGCCTCCCTGTCGTCGTGCAGGTCCATGTCCCGCCAGTCGTCCGGGAGGACATGGTCTAGCAGATCGTCGACCGCCACCGCGCCGAGCAGGTGTCCCTCGTCGTCGACCACCGGCCCGCACACGAGATTGTAGGTGGCGAAGAACCTGGTCACGGCGTCCGTCGAGTCGGACGGGCGCAGCGTGGACAGGCTGGTGTCGACGGTCTCGGCCACCATCATCGACGGCAGCTCCCGCAACAGCGCCTGGATGTGGACGCATCCGAGGTACTTGCCCGTCGGTGTCGCGGTGGGGGGCCTCACGACGAAGACGAGGCTGGCCAGGGCCGGGCTGAGGTCGGGGTTGCGGCAGTGGGCGAGGGCCTCGGCCACCGTCGTCTGCGGAGACAGGATGATCGGCTCGGGGGTCATGAGCCCGCCCGCGGTGTCCGCGTCGAACGTGAGCAGACGCCGGACGGGAGCCGAGTCCTCGGGGTTCATGCGTTCCAAGAATGACTCGGCGTCCTGCTCCGGCAACTCGCCGAGCAGATCGGCCACGTCGTCGGGGTCCATCGCCTCGAGCACGTCCGCCGCGCGCTCCAGCTCGAGCCGGGTGACGATCTCGGTCTGCTCGTCGTGGGGCAGCTCCTGCAGGATGTCGGCCAATCGCTCGTCGTCCAGTGTCCGGGCGACCTCCAGCCGACGGACCTCCGGCAGTTCCCGCAGGGCGTTCGCGACGTCGGCCGGGCGCATGTCGGCATAGTGCTCGACCAGGCTCTCGGCACTGTGTTCCGGGGTGCCGATCGCGTCGTCGTCGAGTCCCCGGATCCGGCTCCACGGATGGATCGACACCTCGCCGCGGCGGCCGAGCGAGGCGCGCCCGCGTCGTGCGCGTACGGCGAGTCGGGAGACGAGCCAGTCCCTCGAGCGCTGACGCTCGATCTCCACGTCGACCACCTGGTAACGGATGTCCTTCTGGTCACCGCCCGACTTCTCCGAACCGACCTGGTCCCGCTCGACTCCGATCACGGAGTCCACCAACGCCCCGAGCACCAGGTTCTCCCCGGGTCGGGACTGGAACCGGTGCAGATTGATGGTGCCCGAGACCAGGGAGACGGACCGGGGGTCGATCGAGGCGACCCTGAGCATCGGCACGAAGATCCTGCGACGCGTGGGTAGTTCGACCACGAGTCCGATCACCCGGGGGGGCTTGTGCCGAGACCGCATCGTCACCACGACGTCCCGGATCCGTCCGATGTCGTCCCCGTCAGGGCCGATCACCGGTAGTCCGGCTAGCCTGGCGACGAAGGCCTTGTTGAGGTTCGCCATGTCGACCAGGCTAGTCACCCACGGGCGGCGCCCGCCCGCCATACCGGACGTAAGGGAGTGCCACTCACGATGACCGCAGCCCCCCACGCGACACCCGCGCCATCGGAGGACGCCGCCACGGCGCTCGCCGAACTCCGTGCCCGTCCCCGGCGCACGGTACTGGCCGTGCCCGGCAGCAGTGTCAAGATGATCGACAAGGCCAGGGGACTGCCGGTGGACGAGGTCTTCCTGGATCTCGAGGACGCGGTGGCGGGTCCCGCCAAGGAGGAGGCCCGCCAGAACGTGGTGGCCGCCCTGAACGGCGGGGACTTCGCCGCACCCACGGTGGTGGTGCGCGTCAACGCGTGGGACACCGAGTACACGGTGCGGGACGTCACCGAGATAGTCGGTCGCGCGGGTGCCCGCGTCGACGCACTGTTGCTGCCGAAGGCGCGCTCCGCGGCGGAGGTCGTGGCCCTCGACCTGGTGCTGACCCAGGTCGAGAAGGCGGCGGGCCTACCGGTCGGGCACATCGGCATCGAACCCCAGATCGAGGACGCCCTGGGGCTGACCAACATCGATCAGATCGCGACGGCCAGTCCGCGTGTCCTGACGCTGGTGTTCGGTC
Organism: Dietzia sp. WMMA184; assembly: GCF_002441635.1. Taxonomy (NCBI): domain Bacteria; kingdom Bacillati; phylum Actinomycetota; class Actinomycetes; order Mycobacteriales; family Dietziaceae; genus Dietzia; species Dietzia sp. WMMA184. The sequence continues at coordinate 205,624 of NZ_NXEI01000001.1, forward strand.
CGGCCGATTTCATGGCCTCCGTCGGGATGCGCACCCTCACGGTCGGGGAGCAACCCCAGGGTTACGCCCCGGGTGACGCCTACCACCACGTACTCATGACCATCCTCGTCGCCGCCCGCGCCCACGGCCTCCAGGCGATCGACGGGCCCTTCCTCAAGGTGCGGGACGTGGAGGGGTTCCGCCGTGCGGCCGCCCGCACCGCAGCACTCGGCTTCGACGGCAAGTGGGTGTTGCACCCGGCCCAGGTCGACGCGGGCAACGAGGTGTTCAGCCCCCGCCAGGAGGAGTTCGACCAGGCCGAGGCCATCCTCGCCGCCTACGCGCGGTCGACGTCCGTCGAGGGAGGTGCTCGCGGTGCGGTGATGTTCGGCGACGAGATGCTCGACGAGGCCAGTCGTAAGATGGCGCTGGTCGTGTCCGCGCGGGGTCGTGCGGGCGGGATGACCGTGACGGATCAGGCCGACGTAGGAACGGACCCGGAAGGACGGACATCATGAGCTCTCCCGTGAATCCGGCAGGCGGTAGGACCCGGGCTGGTCAGACCCCGGGCCTGCCCACGCCGCCGACCGGTTGGGTGGTCGGGTCGTACCCCACCTACGCGCAGGCCCAGGCCGCGGTCGATCATCTCGCGGACGAGGAGTTCCCCGTCCACGAGGTCACGATCGTGGGAGTGGACCTGATGCAGGTCGAGCGGGTGACCGGCCGGCTCACATGGCCCAAGGTCCTGCTCGGTGGCCTGGCCACCGGCGCCTGGCTCGGGCTGTTCATCGGCCTGTTGCTCGGCATCTTCACGCAGCCCATGTGGGGAGTCGTCCTGACGGGCCTGGTGGGCGGGTCGGTGTTCGGGGTCGTCTCGGCCTCGCTGTCCTACGCGGCCACCCGCGGCAAGCGTGACTTCGCGTCCACCTCGCAGCTCGTCGCGGGACGGTACGACGTCCTGTGCGAGCCCGCCAACGCGGAACGGGTGCGCGACGAGCTCGCCCGCCTCGGGCTGAAGTAGTGCTGCCCGGCGGTCCGACGAGCTCCTCGGACGTGCTCTCCGCGGTGCGGGCGCATCTGATCGAGCACCACGGCCCGGAGCCCCAGGAGGCGTCGGTGACATTCCTCGGCGCGTCACCGATCAGGATCCTGCGGTTCGTGGACATCGAGTCCGGCGTGGTGCGGTATGTCTCGCTGGGGTGCTCAGCCGAACCGATGGGGGACCCCTCGGCCCTCGTTCCCGACCCCACCGCGCCGCGGGCGGAGCTGAGTCTGATCCTGCGTGGCGGGGTGGACGGTCTGGTCCGCGCGCTGGCGGTGCTCGCGGCCGCACCCGCGGTGGAGGGCCTCGTCCTGTCGGAGGGAGCACTGATCGACCTGGGCGAGCCGCTCTGGCCGGGCGCGTCGTTCACGGGGGTCGTCCTGCGGGCTCCGGAGATCCCGGACGTGCCGTTGCCCGGTGACGCCGCGCCGGTCACCGTGTTCCGGGCCGTTCCGGTCACCCACACGGAGGCGGCGTGGGTACGGATGAAGGGCGCGGCGGAACTGGAGGAGGCGTGGGCGGAGGCCGGCATCGATGTCACCGATCCCGGGCGCTCGGCGGTCAACCCCGGGCTGAACCGCTGATCACAACCAGCGGTTCCGGCGAAACAGCAGGAAGAGCCCGGCGCACATCGCCACCATGATCCCCAGCACCACGAAGTACCCGTATCGCGCCTCGAGCTCCGGCATGTGGCGGAAATTCATGCCGTAGACGCCCGCGATCATCGTCGGTACGGCCGCGATGGCGACCCAGGCGGAGATCTTGCGCATGTCGGTGTTCTGTTGGACCCCGACTATCGCCGCCGCCGCGCTGACGAGCGAGGTGCTCTGCTCGTCCAGGGTCGCGACCACCGCTGCCGCCTGTGCGTGGTGGTCCTGGACGTCGCGGAAGTAGTGGCGGGCCTCGGCAGGGACGAGGTCGAGATGATCGACCGACAGGCGTCGCAGGGGCGTGGTCAACGGCCCGATGACGTGTTTGAGTTCGAGTAGCTCCCGCTTGAGGACGTAGATCTGTTCGATGTCCACCCGGGTGCGCGGTGTGAAGAGCGCCGACTCGAGTTCGTCGATGTCCGCGGCCATCCCCTCGGCGGCCTCGATGTAGCTGTCGACGACACGGTCCGCCACGGCGTGCATCACCGCCGCCGGCCCGATCGCGAACCGTTCCGGCGAGTACCCGGGCGCGCCGACGAGGTCGGTGGGGGTGATCTGGTCCCCGTGACGGACGGTCACCACGAAGTCCCGGCCCAGGACCACCATCAGCTCGCCGGTGGACACGATGTCGCTGACCTGCGTGACCGTCTCGTGGGCCAGGTACCGCACGGTCGACATGTTGAGCACGAGAGCGTCGTCGTAGGCCTCCAACTTGGGACGCTGCCGGCCACTGGTCGCGTCCTCGGTGATGAGCTCGTGCAGCCCCAGGTCCCGGGACAGCGCTTCCATCTGGTCGTGCCCCGGGGCGTCGAGGCTGACCCAGACGAAGCCTCGACCGCTGTCGCGCACGCGGCGGATCGCCTCCCGGTGCGGGACCCGGCCGCGTTCACCGACACCGTTGATGTAGACGACGCAGTCCACGGTCGCGTGGTGCGCCGACCCGGCCGGGCCTCGTGGCGTGGCATCTGCTCGGGTTGTCGACGGCCGTCGTGGTGGGATCGCGGGCACCCGGTCCCCTTTCCTCGTCTCGCCTGACAATATCCGCCGTGCGGGCCCTCGGAGTGACGACCGGCTGGCGTGGCTGGGAGACTGTCCCTCGAGGTGATCCGCGCCGACCGGCGCGGCCGGGGTGAGGAAGGGCGTGGTCGGATGCTGCGGACGGGGGATCGGGCGGGGCGGTGCGCGATGGTGCTCGCGGGGGTCGGCGCGATGGCACTGTCCGGCTGCCAGGCGCAGTCCTCGATCGTTCCCGCGCACCGGGACGATCCGGTGGTGGTCGTCGAGACCGCATCCTTCGGCGAGGTCGAGATCGTCGGTCATATCTACGGCAACGCCCTGGTGCGGTCGGGGTCGCGGGTGACCGCCCGCCCGCAGGCCGGGACCCAGGACGAGGTCGTGGAGTCCGTGGTGACCGGGGAGGCGACGTTCACGATCGGGTTCACCGGTGAGTTGCTCCGGACCTTCGACGAGAACTCCACCGAGGTCGAGGCCGATGAGGTGTACACCGCCATGATGGCCGCCCTCCCGGAGGGCGTGACCGCGGCGGATCCTGCGCCCGCCGAGGACGCCCCCGTGTACGCGGTCACCCGGCACACCTCGGAATCGCGAGACCTGCGGACGATGTCCGACCTGGCCGGGAGGTGCGGTGACTTCACCCTCGGCGCACGCGAGGAGGCGCTCGCGGACCGGGAGCTCGCCACATCCGTCGGTACCACCTACGACTGCGGTTTCGGCCGTCGCGTGGCGTTGGGGCCCAACCCCCGCGCGGTGTTCGACGCCCTGCGGGAAGGGGAGATCGGGGTGGGTCTGGTCCAGTCGGCCGACCCCGTCCTCCATCCGGAGGACATCGTCGCGTTGGACGACGACGAGGACGCCGTCCTCGCCCAGCACCTCGTGCCCGTGTTCCGCAAGGGCTCGCTCTCGGAGGATCAGCTCGCCCTGGTGAACCGGATCAGCGGGGAGCTGACCACCGAGGACGTCCGCGAGCTCCTGCTGGGGGTCGAATTCGGTTCCGCGACCCCCGTCGCGTTGGCGAACTACTGGTTGGACGAGCACGGTTACTGACCTCCGCGAGGGGTGGAACACGAGGAAGGGCCCGACCTGGTGGTCGGGCCCTTCCTCCTACGCGGTCACTCGAGGTCCGCGGTCCTCCGATTCGGCGGTTACTCGAACGCCTGGTCCACCAGCGCCTTCTGCTCGACGGCGTGGACCTTGCTCAGACCCGTCGAGGTCGCGGCCATCGGGCGACGCGAGACCCGCTTGAGCGGCGGGAAGTCCTCGATGCGCTCGGGCAGCTCCAGGGCGAGGAAGCTCCACGCTCCCTGGTTCGCCGGCTCCTCCTGAACCCACCGGACCTCGGTGAGGTTCGGGTAGTGGTCCAGCGCCTCGCGCAGCCGGCGGTGCGGCACCGGGTGGATCTGTTCGACCCGGACGATCGCGATGTCGTCGCGGCCCTCCTTCTCCTGGCGGGCGGCGAGCTCGTAGTAGAGCTTCCCGGACACCAGCAGCATGGTCTTGACCTTGCCCGGGTCCTTCGAACCGTCGGCGAACGTCGGGTCGTCGAGAACCGAACGGAACTTGCCGTTGGTGAAGTCCGAGATCGCGCTGACGGCCTTCTTGTTCCGCAGCATCGACTTCGGCGTGAAGACCACCTGCGGCCGCTTGATGCCGTCGGTGGCATGACGACGCATGAGGTGGAAGTAGTTCGCCGGGGTCGACGGCTGCGCGACGGTCATCGAGCCCTCGGCACACAGCTGGAGGAACCGCTCGATGCGGCCGGACGTGTGGTCCGGGCCCATCCCCTCGTGCCCGTGCGGCAGGAGAAGGGTGACGGAGGACTTCTGACCCCACTTGGCCTCACCGGAGGAGATGTACTCGTCGATGATGGTCTGCGCGCCGTTGACGAAGTCACCGAACTGCGCCTCCCACAGCACCAGTGCCTCCGGGTCCCCGACCGAGTAGCCGTACTCGAATCCGACGCCCGCGTACTCGGTGAGTGCGGAGTTCCACACCTCGAAGCGGCCCTCGGCGTCCTCGAGGTTCTGCAGGGGCGAGTAGGGCTCCGACGTGGTCTTGTCGACCACCACGGCGTGGCGTTGCGTGAAGGTTCCGCGTTGCGAGTCCTGACCTGCGAGACGCACGGTCCGGCCCTCCAGGACGAGGGAACCGATCGCCAGCAGCTCGGCGAACGCCCAGTCGATGTTGCCGTTGTAGGCCATCTTCTGGCGCGCCTCGTAGACCGGCTTCACCCGCGAGTGGATGTGGAAGTCCGCGGGCAGGTTGCCGAAGGCGTCGCCGATGGCGTGGACGACCGACTCGTCCACCGCCGTCACCAGGCGCTTGGGCAGCGGCTGGTTGGGCAGGATCGACTCGGATGCCTTCACCGGGTGCTTCTCGAGCTCGCGGACCTCGTTGAAGACCCGCTCGAGCTGACCCTGGAAGTCGCGGAGAGCGTTCTCGGCCTCCTTCTCGGTGATGTCGCCGCGACCGACCAGATCCTCGGTGTAGGACTGACGGACGCTCTTCTTGTCGTCGATGACCTCGTACATCCGCGGCTGCGTCATCGACGGGTCGTCGGCCTCGTTGTGACCGCGGCGGCGGTAGCAGACGAGGTCGATCACGACGTCCTTCTTGAACTGCTGGCGGAAGTCCATCGCCAGCCGGGCGACCCGCACGCATGCCTCGGGATCGTCACCGTTCACGTGGAAGATCGGCGAGCCGATCATCTTGGCGACGTCCGTGGAGTACTGGCTGGAGCGCCCGGCCTCGGGCGCCGTGGTGAACCCGATCTGGTTGTTGACGACGATGTGGATCGTGCCGCCGGTGCGGTAACCGTCGATCTGAGAGAGGTTCAGGGTCTCCGCGACCACTCCCTGTCCGGCGAATGCCGCGTCACCGTGCAGCATGAGCGGCACGACCGGGTACTCGGAGCGCCATTCCGGATCCTCGATGAGGTCCTGCTTGGCGCGGACGATTCCCTCCAGGACCGGATCGACGGCCTCGAGGTGCGACGGGTTGGCGGTGAGCGACACCTTGATCTCGTTCTCGCCGAACATCTGGTACTGGATGCCCTCGGCCCCGAGGTGGTACTTGACGTCACCCGACCCGTGCGCGGCGGAGGGGTCCATGTTGCCCTCGAACTCGGTGAAGATCTGCCGGTAGGGCTTGCCCACGATGTTGGCGAGCACGTTGAGCCGCCCGCGGTGGGGCATGCCGATCACGACCTCGTCGAGGCCGAACTCGGCGGCCTCGTCGATCACCGCGTCCATCATCGGGATGACGGACTCGGCGCCCTCGAGGGAGAAGCGCTTCTGGCCGACATACTTGGTCTGCAGGAACGTCTCGAAGGCCTCCGCGGCGTTCACCTTGGACAGGATGTACTTCTGCTCGGCGACGGTCGGCTTGTCGTCGACCCCCTCGAGGCGCTCCTGGATCCACTGGCGCTGCTCGTTCTCGAGGATGTGGGTGTACTCGATACCGATCTTGCGGCAGTAGGCCGCACGCAACGCGGACAGTACGTCCCGCAACCGCATCTTGTCCTTGCCGACGAACCCGCCGACGGAGAACTTGCGGTCGAGGTCCCACAGGGTGAGCTCGTGGGAGTTGACGTCGAGGTCCGGGTGGAACGTGCGACGCCGCTTGGCGTGCTTCCCGTCGAGCGGGTCGATGTCGGCCATGAGGTGGCCGCGGTCGCGGTAGGCGGCGATCAGCTCGAGGACGCGTGCGTCCTTGTCCACCCGCGGGTCGGTGATGTCCTGACGCCACCGGACCGGCTCGTAGGGGATGCCGAGTACGTCGAAGATCTCGTCATAGAACTCGTCCGCGATCAGCAGGCGGTGGATCTCACGCAGGAACTCGCCGGATTCGGCGCCCTGGATGATCCGGTGATCATACGTGGAGGTGAGAGTGGTGATCTTGCCGATGGCGTTGTTGGCCAACTGCTCGTCACTCGCGCCCTGGAACTCGGCGGGGTACTCCATCGCGCCCACGCCGAGAATGGCGCCCTGGCCCACGGTGAGGCGCGGGACCGAGTGCACCGTGCCGATTCCGCCGGGGTTCGTCAGCGAGATCGTGACGCCGGAGAAGTCGTCCATCGTCAGCTTGCCCTCGCGGGCGCGGGCGACGATGTCCTCATAGGCGTCGAGGAATCCGCGGAAGTCGAGCTTCTCGCAGTTGCGGATCGCGGCCACGACCAAGGACCGGCCGGCCTTGGTCTTCATGTCGATCGCCAGACCGAGGTTGATCCCGTTCGGGGTGACGACGTTCGGCTTGCCGTCGACCTCCTCGTAGTGGTTGTTCAGGTTCGGGTAGGCCTTGACGGCCTGGACCATGGCGTACCCGATGAGGTGGGTGAAGGAGATCTTCCCGCCGTGGGTGCGCTTGAGGTGGTTGTTGATGACCACCCGGTTGTCGACCATCAGTTTCGCCGGGACCGCGCGGACCGAGGTCGCGGTGGGGAGGGACAGCGACGCGTTCATGTTCTTGACGATCGCGTTGGCCGCGCCCCGGATGACCTTGCTCTCCTGCTCCGCGGGGGGCTCGTACTCGGGGCGTGACGGCTTCTTCGTCGCCGCGGTGTCGGACTTCTTCCGCGCCTCCGACTTGTGCTCCGGGGCGGGCACCCCCTCCCCGCGGGCCTTGCGCTTGGGCGAGGCGTCGGCAGCGGGCTTCGCCGCGATGTCCTTAACGGACGCCTCGGGGGTGGAATCGTCGACGGTGATCTCGGACGGCTTCTTGTCTGATGTGACCGATTCCCCACTGCTCCCACCTCCCGATCGGGGCCGACTGCTCTTGCCGGATTTCCCGCCCGAGCTGCCGGGGGAGGTGCCGTTGGTCGAGTCACCACCGGAGGAGGAGGCGGCCTCCGGGTTGGCGTCGAAGAACTCGTGCCAGGACTTGTCCACGGAGGACGGGTCCTTGGCGAACCGCTCGTACATCTCGTCTACGAGCCACTGGTTCTGTCCGAACTGTGAGACGTTGTTGCTCACGATCTCTTGGTGCCTCTCTGGTTCTGTGGTGGGTTTCACACGTCAATGGATCCAGGCTAGACCTTCTGCCCGAGCCGGGCTCTCCGATCTCACCTGACAGGGGGATGCCCCCGGCCCGTCACGGCAGGGTCACGTGGCGGGCCACGAGTCCGGTGGCGTGCCGAACGCGGCATCAGCGGTCTCCACGACCGTCCGCCCCAGCTTCCGGTTGCCCCATCCACCCACGGCGGCGCCGAGCCCCGCGGGTGCCAGTTTGCCCACGGCGAGCCCTGCCCGCTTCACGGCGAACTTCCTGACGAAGCGGGTCATCATCCGACGGTTGATCTCCTTCAGCCCGGGTACCCGGAGTGCACGGCCGGCCAACGAGCCGCCCGTGGCCGCCCCTCCCGACGAGCTGACCGCGTTGGCCAGGATGGCGGTGCCGGACGCTCCCAACATGACTGTCATGACCAGCAGTTCCTCGTGCTCGTCGTGGCGGACGTCCACGCCGTGGACCTCGGCCACAGCGAGCGTGTAGAACGCGGCGGCCTCGAGGAACACCAGCGACTCCGCGCCGATCGCGCCGAAGGCGACGATGGTTCCGAGACCCGGCACCGCGGCCGTGGCGCCCACGGCCGCACCGGACGCGGTGACGGTGTTCAGGAACCGCGCGTCGAGACGCTCGCGGATCCGGGCCGGGCTCTCGTCGGGGTGATGGGCCCGGAGTGTGCGTACGTAGGCACGGGCGGCACCGGTCTGGCTCCGGATCGCCCGGCGCAGGGCGGCAGTGATCACCCCCGCGGCCGGGCCGGAGACGTCGGATTCAGCGGGCACTCGATCGGGCACTGGGCACTCCTGGAGGTCAAGGCGGCGCGGGGGGCGGGCCGGGCTCGAACCTCCACCGTACGTAAGGCGCGCGGGGTGGTGGCTCAGGGCAGCACACGCTCGGTGTAGTCGTTGCCAAAGACACGCTCCGGGTCGAGACGGTCACGGACGGAGACGAAGTCGTCGAAGCGGTCCACCATGGCGGACAGGTCCTCCGCGGTGCGGGTGTGCATCTTTCCCCAGTGCGGTCGCCCGCCGGCGGCGAGGAAGATCCCTTCCGCGAGACGGAACAGTTCGGTGTGATCCATCAGGTGGTACTGGTGCACGGCGATGTAGCAGACCTCGCGCCCGTACGCCGTGGACATCCACACGTCGTCGGCGGCGGCGAACCGCACCTCCACGGGGAACGGGGTGACGATGCCGGAGCGGTCGATGGTGTCGCGGAGGTCGCGCAACACCCCGGCCGCCGCCGCGACGGGCACGGCGTACTCCATCTCCCGGAAGCGGACCCGCCGCGGGGAGGCGAAGACCCGGTAGCTCCGGTCGGTGAAGTCCCGTGCGGACAGAGCCCGTGAGGCGACCCGGTTGAGCCGGGGGGTCAGCGCCGGACGTCGGGTCGCGGCTCGGCACACCACGTCGAAGACCTCGTTGGAGAGGAGTTCGTCGCCGATCAGACCCCGGATGCGTCCCACCGGGTGCAGCTCGGCGTCCCCGGGCAACCGGGTGTTGCGTTTGACGTTGATCGCGTCGGTGTGGGGGAACCAGAAGAACTCGGCGTGGTCGGCGGAACGTGCGAAACCCTCCAGGTCCGCCAGTGCGGCGGTCAGGGTCCACGGACGCTCCTCGGCCTGCAGTGCGAAGGCCGGGACGCATCGGATCGTCATCTTGGTGATGATCCCCAGTGCGCCGATCCCGAGGCGGGCCGCCTCGAACACCTCGGGGTCGGACTCGCGGGAACAGGTGAGGACGGCGCCGTCGGCGGTGACGAGCTGGAGGCCGACGACCGTGGCGGGTAGGCCCGGTGCCGCACATCCGGTGCCGTGGGTCCCGGTCGACACCGCCCCGGCGAGGGACTGTTCGGCGAAGTCCCCGAGGTTCGGCTGTGCCAGACCGAGCTCCCACAGCAGCGGTCCCAGTCGGTGCAGCCGGGTACCCGCCCAGACGGTCACGTCCGCGCCGTCGACGCGACCGTCAGCGCCGCGGGTCGGCACGATCGATTCCACGCCGGCCAGGTCGTCCAGGGACACGAGCACGCCGTCCGTCGCGGCCGCCGGCGTGAAGGAATGGCCCGCGCCGACACACTTGACCCTGGTTCCGCGCTCGGCCGCCCGCGTGACCACGTCGCTCACCTCGGCAACGGTCGTCGGGAGCGACCGGCCCGAGGGAGAGGCCAGGACATTGCCGGCCCAGTTCTGCCAGGGGGCCACCGAGGTCGTCATGGCAGGAGAGGGTACCCGCGCGAGGCGGGGCGGGAGGCGGTCCTGGACCATCGACCCGGAGTGGGGGCGGACGCCCGGCACGCCGGGGGAGCGGGTGCGGTGAACGGTGTGCACGTCCACCTCGTCGTCGTACCATGGACGGGTGACCAGACGACTTCCTGCCGATCAGCGCCGGGCGCAGCTCCTCGAGGCCGCCCTCGAGATCGCCGAACACGACGGACTGGGTGCGGTGACCGTCCGCGGCGTGGCCGAACGGGCGGGCGTGTCGCTGGGGGTCGTCCACTACTGCTACACGGATAAGGAAGAGCTTCTCCGCGAGGTCATCGGCGCCGTCAACTCGGAGGTCCACCAGGCCGCCCGGGCCTTCGTGAGTGTTGACTTCGATTCCGGGATCCGGGGCACCGAGGGCCTGCGGCGACGGCTGTACGAGGCGATCGACCTGATCTGGGCGGTGATCTCCGCATCGCCCGACCGGCAGCTCCTCACCTACGAGATCGTGTCGTACTCGCTGAGGACCCACGGGCTGCCCGAAGTCGGCCTGGCCCGCGACCAGCAGGAATCCAACGAGGCCATCGTGCGTTCGGTGCTCGAGCGCACGGCGCAGTCCGCCGACGTGCAGTGGGCGATGGGCCTCGACGACATGGTGCGCGTCGTCCTGTCGATCATCACCGGCATCAGCCTGCGGTGGCAGATCTACCGGAACGACGACGAGGCCAACGACCTCCTCCACCGGGCGGTCGACCTCGTCGTACGGGACGCGCGACCGGTCGACGGTGCCTAGCAGGGAGGCGGACGGCCTCCCCGTGGTCGTCGACGCGCTCCGGGTCGCGACCGCGGGCCTCGACGCGCCCCTCGCCGCTCTGCACCTGCCGAGTCTGCGGGCGAACGTGGACGACCTACGCCGTCGGGCAGGGGGCACCAGGATCCGGGTGGCGAGCAAGTCAGTGAGATCCCGAGGCGTGCTGCGGGAGGTGCTCGGCGACCGGCTGCGCGGCGACGACTCCGTCCGCGGGATCATGGCCTACTCGCTGGACGAGGCGTTGTGGTTGGTGGAATCGGGGTGCGACGACGTCCTGATGGGGTACCCCACCGTCGACCGCTCGGCCCTGGGACGCCTCGGAGCAGATCCGCAGGCGCCGGACTGCGTGACACTCATGATCGACCATCCGCGCCAGCTGGAGATCGCACGGGAGGCGGGGGCGTCCGGGGCGCGGGTGTGCATCGACGTCGACTGCTCCCTCCGGCTGGGGCCCGTCCACCTGGGCGTGCGCCGCTCCCCGCTACGCGGACCGGACGACGTCGAGCCGCTGGTACGGCGGGCCGTCGCCACCGGCTTCCGCGTGGTGGGCGCGATGTTCTACGAGGCGCAGGTGGCCGGGGTGCCCGATGACGTACCGGGGATCGGCGTCGTCAAACGGCTCTCGATGCGGCGGCTGCGGGATGTGCGACCGGCGGTGGCGTCCACGATCGAGTCGATCACCGGGACACCGCCGGAGATCATCAACTCCGGGGGATCCGGGTCCGTCGCCGAGAGCGCCGGAGCGCCCGCCGTCACCGAGGTCACCGCGGGATCGGGACTGTACGTGCCGGGGCTGTTCGACGCCTATCGGACCTTCACCCCGCGGCCGGCGCTGCTGTTCGCACTGCCCGCCGTGCGGACGCCGGCCCGTGGTCTCACCACGTTCCTGTACGGGGGATACGTCGCGTCCGGCGTCCCGGGGCGCGACCGGCTCCCGGTGCCCGCCGCCCCGGCGGGGTTGCGATACCTCGGTCGGGAGGGGGCCGGAGAGGTCCAGACGCCCGTGCGGGGGCAGGTGGCCATCGGCGAGAGCGCATGGTGGCGTCACGCGAAGGCGGGGGAACTGTGCGAGCGGTTCGACACTCTCCACGTGGTGGACGAGACTGCTGACGGGCCCGTCGTGGTGGATCGCTGGCCCACCTACCGTGGTGAAGGGAAGTGTTTCGGATGACCGACGCCCAGCAGATGTCCGGGCAGGCGCGGGAGCGGATGCATGCCGAGGCCGTCGCGATCACGGCGAACCTCGTGTCGATCGACTCGACCAACACCGGTGACCCCGCGACGATCGGCGACGGCGAGACGAGGGTGTGCCGCCGGATCGCCGAGTACCTCGACGAGGTCGGCATCTCCAGCGAACTCGTGGAGTCTGTTCCCGGACGAGGGAGCCTGTTCGCCCGGGTCGAGGGAGCCGACCCGGACGCGGGCGGACTGGTCGTGCACGGACACGTCGACGTCGTCCCCGCGGTCGCCGAGGACTGGACCGTCCCGCCGTTCGCCGGTGAGATCCGCGACGGCTGGCTCTACGGACGAGGCACCGTCGACATGAAGAACATGATCGGCATGATGCTCGCGGTGGTCCGCCACTACCGCCGGGAGGGGATCGTGCCCCGGCGGCCGCTGCTGCTCGCGTTCTTCGCGGATGAGGAGGCCGCGGGGATCATGGGTGCCAAGTGGGTGGTCCGGGAGCGGCCCGAGATCTTCGACGGCATGACCCAGGCGCTCAGCGAGGTCGGGGGCTGGTCGGTACCGGTCGACGGCCGCCGCCTCTACCCGATCGCCGTCGCCGAGAAGGGCGTCGCCTGGGCCACGGTGACCGCACACGGGACCGCCGCACACGCGTCCCGCCCGACCGGGGACAACGCCGTCGCCGCGATCGCCGGGGCGGTTCATCGCGTGGCCGATCTCGACTTTCCGGTGCAGCCGACCGAGGCAAACACCGCGCTGGCCGCGGCGGTCGGTCGGCTGGCCGGAGGAAGCGGCGAGGTCGCCGAACTGCCGGATCGGCTCGAGGTCCTCGGGCACTTCGGGCCCCTCGTCTCCGCCTCGCTGTCCCACACCGCCTCACCGACGGTCCTGTCCGCCGGGTACAAGACCAACGTCATCCCCACCGAGGCACGCGCGGAGATCGACTGCAGAGTACTCCCCGGAGGTGAGGACACGTTCCGTGCCGAGATCGAGCAGGAGCTCGGCCCCGACGTGACGGTCGAGTGGATCTGGGAACCACCGATCGCCGCACCGGCCGACGCCCCGTTCGTGGAGGTGATCCGCGAGGCCGTCAGGCAATCCGACCCCGATGCCATGGTCGTGCCGTACCTGTTGCCCGCCAGCACGGACAACAAGCATCTGGCCCCGCTCGGGATCGACGGCTACGGGTTCGTCCCACTGCGCGTGCCCGACGAGTTCGACGTCTTCGGCCATTTCCACGCCGTGGACGAGCGGGTACCGGTGGACGCACTGCATTTCGGTGCCGACGTGCTCGCCCGAGTGCTCCGATCCGCGTGAGGGGCGCGCTCACCGGACATCCGACGCCGTCTGCGCGGACCCGCCTGCCCGCGGACGTCTGGGTCCTCGTCGCGGCCGCGTTCGCCGTGGCGATCGGCTACGGTCTGGTCGCCCCGGTGCTGCCGCAGTTCGCCCGCAGCTTCGACGTGTCGGTCACGGCGGCGTCGGTCATCGTCAGCGCATTCGCGTTCTTCAGGTTGGTGTTCGCGCCGGCCGGTGGGTTCCTCGTCGACAAACTCGGCGAGCGGTGGGTCTACATGTCCGGTCTCCTCATCGTGGTGGTCTCCACGTTGGCGACCGGGCTGGCGCAGAACTACTGGCAGCTCCTGGTCTTCCGCGGTCTCGGCGGTCTCGGGTCGACGATGTTCACGATCTCCGCGATGGCCCTGCTCACCAGATTGTCCCCGCCCGGCGCCCGGGGACGGATCGCCGGCCTGTACGCGACCGCGTTCCTCATCGGCAATATCGGCGGTCCGGTTCTGGGCGGATTGTTGGCGGGCTTCGGCATGCGCATCCCGTTCTTCGTCTACGCCGGCACGCTGCTGGTGGCGACCGGCGTGGTGGCGGTCTTCCTCCGCGGGGGCCGACGGCCCTCACCCGACGACGGGTCCCCCGAGCAGGAACCCCTCCCGGTCGCCGAGGCGCTACGGCACAGCGGGTACCGTGCCGCGCTGATCTCCAGCTTCGTCAACGGGTGGACCTCGTTCGGTGTGCGGGTCGCCATCGTCCCGCTGTTCGCCGCGGCCAACTTCGATGCCGGCGCCGGTATCGCCGGCACCGCGCTGGCGTCGTTCGCGGTGGGGACCGCCTCGGTGGTCTCCGCGGCCGGGTGGTTGTCCGACAGGTACGGGCGACGTCCGATGGTGATCCTTGGTCTGGTGATCTCCGGTGTCACCACCCTCGTCCTGGGCTGGTGTGACACCGTGCCGTTGCTCGTGGCGGCCTCGGTCATCGCCGGGATGGGCGCCGGGATCCTCAACCCGTCGCAACAGGCCGCTGTCGCGGACGTGATCGGCGCGGACCGGGCAGGCGGCAAGGTCCTCGCCACCTTCCAGATGGCCAGCGACTCCGGAGCGATCCTGGGACCGGTCGTGGTGGGGCTGGTGGTGGACCTGCTGGGCTACAAGGCGGGGTTCGCGGTGTCCGGTGTGCTCCTATTGGGGGCCGCGATCCCGTGGATCATCGCCGAGGAGACCCGTGAGGCCACGAACCCGGTGACCACGGGGGAGTGACCTGCGGCAGCCGTGTCGCTCAACAGCCCCCGGACGCCGTAGAATGTAAAACCTCATGGAGAACAACGACGAGGACCGTACCGCCACCGCCGGCGACGAGGTCGACACCGACGCCAGCAATCCCGAACCAGCCTCCGCCGCGGACAACGGCGCCGCGAACAATGGCGCCGCGGACAACGGCGCTGCGGACACGGCCGCGCCCGCGCGCACCGGCGCCGCCGCCCCTGCAGCCGGCGGTGAGGACGAGCCCGAGGTGACGTTCGCCGACATGGGGCTGGCCCCCGCGGTCGCGCAGGCGGTCAGGGACGTGGGTTACGAAGTCCCCTCCGCCATCCAGGCCGCGACGATCCCGCTGGTCCTCGAGGGGCGTGACGTGGTCGGCCTGGCACAGACCGGCACCGGTAAGACCGCCGCGTTCGCGCTGCCCATCCTGTCGCTGATCGACCCGGCGGTGAAGAGCCCCCAGGCCCTCATCCTGGCGCCGACCCGAGAGCTCGCCCTCCAGGTCGCCGAGGCCTGTGTCACGTACTCGGCGAACATGCCGCAGGTGAACGTCTTGCCCATCTACGGCGGGCAGGCCTACGGCATCCAGCTCTCGGGGCTGCGGCGCGGTGCGCAGATCATCGTCGGCACCCCGGGGCGTGTGATCGACCACCTGAAGAAGGGCACGTTGGACCTGTCGGGTCTGCGGCACCTCGTCCTGGACGAGGCCGACGAGATGCTCGCGATGGGGTTCCAGGAGGACGTCGAGCGGATCCTGTCGGACACCCCGGAGACGACCCAGGTGGCCCTGTTCTCGGCGACCATGCCCGCCGCCATCCGGCGGATCTCGCAGAAGTACCTCACCAATCCGACCGAGGTGAAGGTGGCGTCGAAGACGTCGACCGCGCCGAACATCACGCAGCGCTACGTCCTGGTCAACCACCGGGACAAGCTCGACGCTCTGACGAGGATCTTCGAGGTCGAGGACTTCGACGCGATGATCCTGTTCGTCCGGACGAAGTCCGCCACCGAGGAGCTGGCAGAGCGACTCCGTGCACGGGGGTTCTCCGCCGCGCCCATCAACGGCGACATCCCGCAGAACCTGCGTGAGCGCACGATCGAGGCGCTGAAGGACGGTCGCACGGACATCCTCGTCGCCACCGACGTGGCCGCCCGGGGTCTCGACGTCCCCCGGATCAGCCATGTCGTCAACTACGACATCCCGCACGACACCGAGTCCTACATCCACCGGATCGGCCGGACCGGTCGCGCCGGTAGGAGCGGTGAGGCGCTGCTCTTCGTCACCCCGCGCGAGCGCCGGCTCCTCTCCCAGATCGAGCGGGCCACCCGCCAACCGTTGACCGAGATCCAGCTCCCGAGCGTGGACGACGTCAACGAGATGCGGATGGCCAAGTTCGCACAGTCGATCACCGAGAGCCTCGAGGACCCGAGCATCGCGCTCTTCCGCCGACTGGTGGAGGAGTACGCCTCCGAGCACTCGGTCTCGATGTCCGACATCGCCGCCGCTCTGGCGACCCAGTCGCGGAACTCGGACGACTTCCTCATGCGGGAGCCCGAGCGCCCGCCGCGCCGGGACGACCGTCGCGAGCGGCCGGCACGCGACTTCTCGGACGGGCCGCGTCCGTCGCGGTCGGGGAAGAACATGGGGCAGTACCGGATCGCCGTGGGTAAGCGGAACAACGTCAAGCCCGGCTCGATCATGGGCGCCCTGGCCAACGAGGCCGGGCTCCGGGGCGGTGACATCGGACGCATCTCGATCCGGTTCGACCACTCGATCGTCGAGCTGCCGGCGGATCTCCCCGCGGACCAGCTCAACTCGATGAAGGGAATCCGGGTCGGGGGTTCCGAGATCGACATCCGCCCCGACTCCGGCGCTCCGACGGGTCGTCCGTCGTCGTTCCGGGACGACAGGGGCGGCAAGCCGCGTGGCGGCGGACCCCGTCGCGATGACCGTGGCGACCGAGGTGACCGTGGTGACCGGCGCGGCGGCCGTGACGAGAAGCGCGACGACCGTGGGGGCTTCCGCCGCGGTGACGACGACCGCCGCGGTGGCGGGTTCCGCGGGCGTTCCGGCGGGGGCCCGGACCGCCACTGACGCCGGGCCCTACGGGCCGGTCGGGCACCGCCGGACCGCACCGGCGAGAGCGTCATGGTCGGCCCTCGTCACCGGCAGGCCGTAGGCGACGGCCGCGGTGAGGTACCGGGAGGCGTAGAAGCAGTGTCGACCGGGATCCGGGGGTAGCCAGTCCGCCGGGGTCGAGTCGCTCTTGCCGGTGTTGACCGACGCTGTGACGGCGAGCAGGTTCCGGTCGATGTCGTTGGCGAACGCGGCACGGCGCCCGGCCGGCCACGACCACGCCCCCAGGTCCCACGCCGCCGAGAGCGGGTAGACGTGGTCGACGTGGATGCCGCGCACCCCCGTGGTGCCCGCGTCGACGAGCCTGCCGGTGTACGGATCGGTCAGGACTCCGCCAGACACCTCGCACCGTGCCCCGGGTGTCCTGGTGCCGCCGACGAGGTCGCGGGCCAGGACATCGTGACGGGTGGAGCACCCGTTTCCGGCACCCGGCGCCCCGGTCGTGTCACTCCAGGCCGGGCCGAACACGCACCCTGACGCGCCCGAGCAGTCCCGCTCGTACCCGGGAGCGGGGTTCCGCGACTCCACCACCTCGACCGCGTCGAGCAGTGCCTCCACCGCGTCCCGCGGTGGGCTGCCCGGGACGGAGCGGGGCGGTTGGCCGGACCACCACACGGCGGCCAGCACGCCGAGCACGACGAGGGCCAGGGCGAGCGCCCGGGGTGCGGGCGGCGGCACGACTCGGCCAGCAAGGTGCCTCCGGGTACGGGGATCATGGCTCACGCATCGAGTCTGACGCGGGGGGTCGCCGGCTCCCGCCCGCCGAGGGGGGCGGCAGGGCGGGACTGTGGACAGGTGGGCGCCTGTGGACGGCGGCCTCGCCCGTACCTCTCAGGGGAGCACGCCGGCCCGCTGTCGGACCCACGTGCTTACATGTGCACGTGACCCCGACCGCCGCACCCCGACTACACGCCGTGTGGCAGTCCGGGGTCGTCGGCTTGTGGTGCGAGACGGGATTGCGTAGGCCGGTATCGATCGCCCCCGCCGCCGAGGTCACGGCTGTGGGCCGGGCCGGAGCCCCGCCTGAGGTGATCCGGTTCCTGGAGCGCTACTCGCTGACGCACCGGATCGGGGTTCGTGCCCCGGTCGAGGGCCGGGTCCGGACCGCGACGGTGCCGGGGATCCGGGTCTCGGTCGGCGCGGCGGTGGATCTGTGCGGGATGGTCGACGCCACCGACCACTGGGTCGGATCCGGGCTGCGGGCCCTCGCGGCGCTCTCGTCGGGCGTGGCCGCCTTCGTGAGTGCGGGGCACGTCGTCCCCGTCCTCGGCCGTTCGGAGGGCGCATGGGACGCGTCATGGACTCTCGCCGCCTCACCCGTGGTGTCGGCGTGGGCAGCGGAGAGCCTGTCCCGGTGCCACGGGCTGGTGGCGAACCGCGAGGACCTCGACCGACTACTCGCCGCCCTGGCGGACCAGCACGCGCGGATGGCCCTGGCGCCCCTGGCGGGCGATCGCCGGAGCGACCTGGGCACGGCCTTGATCACGGGCGGGGGCGTGACGTCCGGGGGCCAGGCGTTGGCGGAAGCGATCGGCGAGTTCGGACGGGCGGCGGCGGCGCGGGACGTCGAGGTGGTGT
The DNA here is from genome assembly GCF_002441635.1 of Dietzia sp. WMMA184. Lineage (NCBI taxonomy): Bacteria > Bacillati > Actinomycetota > Actinomycetes > Mycobacteriales > Dietziaceae > Dietzia > Dietzia sp. WMMA184. The sequence goes on from NZ_NXEI01000001.1 coordinate 223,776, forward strand.
TCCGGATCGTCGAGCCGACCGGCGGTGACGACGAGGGCCCGGGCGATTCCGACGGCGGGGCCGGGCACGCCGCGCCCGGGGAGATCCTGTGGCGGCTGGAGACGCTGGTGCGCACGGGCAACGATTCCCTTCGGCCCTTCACCGAGCTGCCCGATACGTCGGCCGTGGGTGACGCGGTGCGCGACGTCGTCGACCGGGCGGTCCGGTCGTGGCCACCGCTGGGGCGTGCCACCCACACCGCCGGCAGTCCGGACCTGATGATGCCCACCGACCTGGTGGTGCAGTTGGTCGACGAGGGGGTGGAGGCACTACGGGGGAGAGGTGTCGAGATCCTCCTGCCGCGAGCCTGGACCAGGGTGCGGACCGCCGTCCGGGTCTCGGTCACGGAGCCGGGCACCGAGAACGTCGACTCGGGTCGCCGGCTCGGGCTCGATCAGCTGGCGGACGTGAACTGGGAGATGGTCGTCGACGACGTCCCCCTCGACCCCGCCGAGGCCCAGATGCTCCTCGACGCCGCGTCCGATCTGGTCAAGCTCCGCGGCCAATGGGTCCGGGCGGACCCCGGTGCACTGCGTCGGGCGGCCCGCTTCCTCGCCGCGCGGCGCGGGGGGCGGGTCACGGCACCCGCACTGGTCGCCGCCCTGATGTCCGAGGAAGGCGAGGGCGTCGAGGTGGAGGCGCCCACGACCATCGACTGGATCCCCTCGTCGTCGTCGATCCCGGTCGACCTCCCACCCTGGTTCCGCGCCACGCTCCGTCCGTACCAACTGGAGGGGGTGCGGTGGTTGACCGCGCTGTCCAGCGCCGATGTCGGCGCCGTGCTGGCCGATGACATGGGGCTCGGAAAGACCATGCAGGTGCTCGCGCTCACCGCGTCCGAGCACGCGGCGGGCCGGACCGGCCCCACTCTCGTCGTGGCGCCGCTCACCCTGGTGGCCACCTGGGCCCGGGAGTCGGCGACGTTCGCCCCGGAGCTGCGGATCCACGTCCATCACGGACCGGCCCGCGAACGGGGTGACGACGCGGCCACACTACTCGGAGCCGCCGACCTCGTGCTGACCTCCTACGGGACGGCGTCCCGGGACGCGGAACTCCTCGCCCGGGTGGCCTGGCGGCGGCTGGTCGCCGACGAGGCCCAGACCATCAAGAACCCCTCCACCTCGGTCGCGCGCGCCGTCGTCTCGATCCCGGCGGAGCACCGGATCGCGCTGACCGGGACACCGGTGGAGAACCGGTTGGACGAGCTCCGCGCCGTCCTGGACTTCGCCAATCCGGGGATGTTGGGTTCGGCCAGCACCTTCCGTGCCCGGTTCGCGATCCCCATCGAGTCCCACCGCGACGAGGCCGCGGCATCGAGGCTCCGGGCACTCGCCGCACCGTTCGTGCTGCGCCGCCTCAAATCCGACCCCCGCGTGGTCGCCGATCTCCCGGACAAGCAACACATCAGGGTCGATTCGCCGCTGACCCGTGAGCAGGCGACCCTGTACCGGGCGGTCGTCAAGGACATGATGGAACAGGTCAAGGAGTCCGAGGGGGCCGCCCGCAAGGGCGCCATCCTCTCGGGGCTCACAGCCCTGAAGCAGGTGTGCAACCACCCCGCCCACTACCTCGGGGACGGGTCCGCACTCCTGCGCGGCGGCCGCCACCGTTCGGGCAAACTCGCCGCACTCGACGAGGTCCTCACCGAGATCCTCGACGCGGGGGAGAAGGTGCTGCTGTTCACCCAGTACCGGGCGTTCGGCGATCTGATCCTGCCCCTACTCGAGCGTCGGGCCGCCACCGCCGTGCCATTCCTGCACGGCGGGGTCACCGCGGCCGGACGGGCTCAGATGGTCGAGGAGTTCCAGGCATCGCACGGCCCACCGGTGATGCTCGCGTCGCTACGCGCGGGAGGGACCGGACTGACCCTCACCGAGGCCAACCACGTCGTACACCTGGATCGCTGGTGGAACCCGGCGGTGGAGAACCAGGCCACCGACCGGGTCCACCGCATCGGCCAGACCCGGGTGGTCCAGGTGCGCACGCTCGTCGCACCGGGCACGGTCGAGGACCGTATCGACGAACTCCTCGAAGCCAAGCGGGACCTCGCGGAGTTGACGCTGGGACCGTTGGCAGGCGCGCTGACCGAGCTCGCGGACGCGGACCTGGCGGCACTCGTCGAGTTCACCGACGTGGGGCGGGACGAACCGTGAGCGGCGAAGCGGGCATCCGGGCGAGGTCCCGGGCCGGGCAGTTCGGCGCACACATGTGGAGCAGACGCTGGGCGAGTGACATCGAATCCGGGGTCTCCCGGGGTGACGCCCACATGGCCCGACAGGACGCCCGCAAGGACAAGGTCCTCTCCCTGCACCACTCGGGCCGGTCGGTCCGGATCGACGTCGACGGGAGCAGACCGGAACCCTTCACAGTGGAGTTCACGTTCGCCCCGCTTGACGACACCGACTCCGACGCCCTGCGCACCGCCCTCAGGCGGGAGGAACGGGGCGTGCTCGGCGCCCTGGCCGGGGACTTCTCCGACACCGTCGGGTTCCTCCTCCTGCCCGCGGTGCACGGGGCAACCGCGTTCACCTGCCACTGTCCGGTGCAACCCGGCCCCTGCCGACACGTGCTGGCGGCCGCCTACATCATGGTCGAGTGGTGGGACTCCCGGCCGGAGGTGTTGTTCGAGCTCAGGGGTCTGCGACCCGAGCAACTCGGCGCCGTCCTCCGGGGCGGAGGGGACGACGACGAGGTGTCCTTCGACGTGGAGGAGGCGCTGTGGGGTGGTGAGCCGATCCTGCCGGCGTCGCCGTCACCCGGACCGGCCGGTCTCGAGGACCTGCTGGACGCGCCCGTCACCCGCAGGCTCGCCGCGGCGGCGACCAACGACGCGCTCGAGCAACTCCGGGTGGTGGCGGACCTCGAGGACTTCCTCGACGCGTTCGGCCGGTACCGACCGCGGTGAGGCGGGCCGCCGATGCGTAGCCTGTCGGACCCGCGTCCTACGATGCGGCCATGACCAACCCACGGGACGGCGACGCCATCCGATTCCTCCACTCAGCCGATTGGCAGCTCGGTATGACCCGGCGGTTCCTCGGAGACGAGTCCCAGGCCGTCTTCACGGCGGACAGGCTCGCGGCCGTGGAGGCACTCGGTGGGTTGGCGGAGCGACACGGGGCACAGTTCGTGGTGGTCGCGGGCGACGTGTTCGAGGACAACGCGGTACCCCGGTCGGTGGTACTCCGCGCGGTCGAGGCCCTGTCCGCATTCCCGGTGCCGGTGCTGGTGCTGCCGGGCAATCACGATCCACTGGACGTGTCCTCGGTGTTCCGGTGCAGGGACTTCTCCCCGGCGCTCGAGGGCGGGGCCGTCGTGGTCCTCGACGGTTCGGGCCCGGTCGAGATCGTCCCCGGCGTCGAGGTGGTCGGCGTCCCGTGGACGTCCAAGCGCCCGGACCCCTCGCGGTTACCGGCGCTTCTGGCGTCTCTCGAACCCACTGACTCCGTGCGGGTCCTCGTGGCGCACGGGGGTACCGACGAGATCTACGGCGGGCACTCCCCGTCGGTGGAGGCGATCGCCGTGGCTTCGCTGGAGGAGGCGATCGAGTCCCGCCGCCTGGACTACGTGGCGCTCGGGGACAGGCACTCGGTCACCCGCGTGGGCTCCGGCGGGCGCATCTGGTTCTCGGGGAGTCCGGAGACCACGGACTTCGACGACGTGGAGAAGGACTCCGGCAACGTCCTGCTGGTCGAGCTCGGTGGGAGAGGTCCGTCGGGGGAGAGGCGAGCGTGCGAGGTCACCCCGCTGGCGACGGGCCGGTGGTCCTTCCTGGCGGTGGACGCGGAGATCGATACGGACGGGGACCTCGACTCCCTCGCCGAGCGGATCGAGGCGGTGCAGGACAAGCCGCGCACCGTGCTGAAACTGGGGCTGACCGGCACCGTCGGGGTGGCCCTGCGCGCGCGGATCGATGCGCTCCTGGAGACCTGGGACGCGGTGTTCGCCTCCGCGTACCTGCGCCAGTCACGCACCCACCTCGTGGTCCGCGCGGAGGACTCGGACTTCACGGATCTCGTGGACGGGTACGCGGGTCGAGCGGTCGCGGACCTCGTCGACATGGCGGCCACCGGGGGGGTGGACGCCGAGGATGCCGGGCACGCCCTGAGCTTGCTGTACCGGCTCGTGGACGGGGGAACGCGATGATCCTGCACCGGTTGACGATCGAGGACTTCCGCGGGGTGATGCGCGAAGAGGTCGACCTGCCCCCACGTGGGGTGCTGGTGATCGAGGGCCCCAACGAGTCGGGGAAGACCAGCCTCATGGACGCCCTCGAGATGCTGCTCGAGCACAAGGCCTCGTCCGGGCGTGCCGAGATCAAGGCCGCCAGCCCTGTCGGCAGGGACGTCCCCGTGGTGGTGGAGGCCGAGTTCTCCGTCGACGGCGAACGGATGCGCTACCGCAAGGAGTTCGTCCGCGGCAAGCGCACCTCCCTCGAGTTCCCGGGTTCGGCACGCACGGCGATGGCGGGAGACGACGCCCACGACTTCGTCCGCGACCTGTTGGACCGTCAGGTCGACAGGTCACTGTGGCGCGCCCTGCGCATAGCCCAGGACGAACCTCTGGGCCAGGTCGACGCGGCCAAGGGTATGGACTCTCTCCGCCGCGCGTTGGACGCCGCGGCGGGCGGTGAGGACCCGACCGGTGACGACTCGCTGGTCGAGCGCGTCGCGGAGGAACGCAATCGCTATCTCACTGCGCGGCGGGGCGAGCCGACCGGTGACCTGGCGCGGTCGGAGTCCCGGCTCACCGAGGCGCGGGCCGCGCTGTCCGAGGCACGCGCCCGGCACGCGGAACTCGACGCGGCGGTCGCGGACCACGAAGCCCGGTCCGCAGTCCATCGCGCGCGACTCGACTCGCTCGCCACGCTCGAGAAGGAAGTCGGGCGTCTCGAGGCCGCGGGCCGGGCAGTCGCGGACCTCAGAGGGGTCAGCGCATCCGCCGACGCCGAGGTCGACCGGGCGGTGGCCGCGCATGACGCCGCGCTGCGCGAGCAACGAGAGCGTCGGGAACTCATCGACAGGGCGATGACCGAACAGCGGAGGGAGACCGATCTGCGGGCGGCTGCCGCCACCGCGGCCGAGAGGCTGGAACCCGCCCAGCAGCGGGCCCGTCGGGCGCGGGCCGAACTGGAGGCGGCGGAGAAGCGAGTGATCCGGGCCCGCACCCGCCTCGATGCCGCACGCGCGGTCGAGGAGGGCGACCGCAGGCGTGCGGACCTCGAGCACCTGGAACGACTGCTCGGGACCCTGACAGAGGTGGGGGACGAGCTGCGCCGCAAGGAGGCGGAGCTCGCCGCGGTCGACGTCGCCGATGACTCGGTCGACGCCATCCGCCGCGCGGACGAGACGCTGCGGGAGGCCGTCATCCGGTCCGCAGCCAGTGCTCCCCGGGTGGAGATCACCGGGGAGGGCGAGTTCCGGGTCGGAGGGGAGGGCCTCGATGCGTCTGCGGGGTGGACGCACGAGATCGTGGAGGACACCGTCTTCGAGGTCGGGGCGGTCTCGCTGACTGTCGTCCCCGCGGGTGACACGGACTCCGTCCGACGGGACGAGCAGTCCGCTCGCCTCCGGCTGGACCACCTTCTCGCGGAGCTCGGCGTGGAGAACCCCACGGAGGCGGAGGAACGCTCCCGGCGGACGGGCGCGCTGCGTGCCGAGATCGAGGCACTGCGTCGACGGCGATCGGACCTCCTCGGCGGCGAGACGGCGGATGATCTCACCGCGAGGCGGGACGACCTGCGCTCACGGGTCCCGGCCGGGACCGTGCCGTCCGGCCAGGTCGCGGAGGGGCGGGAAGGCGGAGCCGTCGCGGAGGGGGAGGACGATCCGGAGACCGAGTACGCCGCCGCGGAGGAATCGGTCGTCCGCTGCAGGGCGGAGGATCGCGCCGCATCCGCCGAGGCCGAAACACTCCGCACCGAGTACGCGACCCGTATCGCACTGGCAGACGAGGCAGCCGGCCGGCACGGTGAGTGCGGGGAGGCGCTGTCGGCCGCGCGTGACGCCACCCCGGATCTCAGCCTCGACGAGAGGGCGGGGGAGGCGCGCCTCCGCGCAGAGACCGCCCGTGAGAAGGCACGGGAGGCGAAGGCGGAATTGGACGAGGCGCTCGCCGACGCGCCGCCCGGTCTGCTGGACAACGCCCGGGCCTCACTGTCCTCACTGGCCGCCGAGGAACGCGAATCGGCTGCTGCCGTCGCCACGTCGATGGGCCGGGTCAACGCGATCGGCGACCAGGGCCGGCTCGAGGGGGTCGCTTCCGCCGAGCGCGAACTCGAGGCGGCGGAGAGGGAGAACGCAGCGCTGTGGCGCCGAGCCCGTGCGGCGGACCTGCTCCACCGCACACTCGCGGCGCGTCGATCGGAGGCTCTGCTCGCGTACCAGGCCCCGTTCCACAGGGCGGTCGTCGAACTCGGTTCCCTCGTGTACGGGCGTGACTTCGACGTGAGGCTCGGCGAGGATCTGACCATCCTGTCCAGGCGGGTCGGGGATGTGACCGTCGACTACGAATCGCTGTCCGGGGGCGCCAGGGAGCAGTTGGCGGTGATCGTCCGGATCGCCTGTGCGCGACTCGTCGGTGACGACGGCGTCCCCGTTTTCCTCGACGACACCATGGGCTATACGGATCCCTCTCGCCGACTCACCATGGGAGCGGTCATCGCCGCGGCTGCGGCGACGTCACAGGTCATCGTGCTCACGTGCGACCGCGCCCGGTTCGCGGGCATCGGGGGCGCACACACCCACGTCATGCAGAGGTCTGGCGCCGATCGCGAGTGAACGCCGTTGACGGCGGCGGGCGCCCCGGAGCGGTGGTGGAGGAATGCCGAGTGGGTCGTCGTGCTGTAATAGCCCCATGACGGAGACACGCTGGTTGAGCGATGAAGAGCAGCGCATGTGGCGCCGGTACCGCGATGTGAACCAACTGCTGGAACTCGCCATGGAGCGCCAACTCCAGCGGGACGCCTCGATGTCTCAATCCGATTACTCGGTTCTCGTGAGCCTCAGTGAGGCCGACAACCGGGGACTCCGGGCGAGGGAACTCGGCGCCGCGCTCGGCTGGGACCGCAGCCGGGTCTCTCACCAGGTCCGGCGTATGGAGGGGCGCGGCCTGGTGGCCAAGGGAGAATGCGCGGAGGACGGTCGCGGGACCGTCGTCACCCTCACCGAGGCGGGCGCCCAGGCGATCGCGTCAGTGGCCCCCAAGCACGTCGAGAAGGTCCGGGAGCTGTTCATCGACGTGCTCTCCGAGCACGAGGTACTCGCACTCACCGACATCTACGAGCGAATCGTCGACCGCATCGGTGAGGTGGACGGAATCACCCGGCCCACCTGACGCGGAGCGGGAGAGACGAGAAGGGCCCGGGCAATCGCCCGGGCCCTTCTCGTTTTGCTTGTGCCCCCGAAGGGAATCGAACCCCTGACCTTTGGTACCGGAAACCAACGCTCTATCCCCTGAGCTACGAGGGCGGGATACCGACCCTTACGGGCCGGAGGCCGCTCCAGCGGACGCCCCGCACTGGCGGGGATCGCTCGAACAGCGAGACTGATCGTAGCACCGGCGGTCGGGCAGGGCCGCATCGGGCCCGTCGGGGCTCGGACGGGTCGCCCGGACAGACGTCCGATTCCCCCCGCGACGTGCCGACACCTAGGATAGGAAGACGTGACTCCCGCCGATCTCGCCGCCGTCATCCGCGCCGCCCTCATCTCCGTTCTCGCCGACCGCGGGGCCGACACGTCGGTCGTTCCGGAGTCGGTGACGGTGGAGCGGCCGCGCAACCCCGAGCACGGGGACTACGCGACGAACATCGCTCTCCAACTGGCCAAGAAGGTGGGGTCGGCCCCTCGCGAGTTGGCGCAGGATCTCGCGACCGCGCTGGTGGCCGACCCGGGCGTGGCCTCGGCCGAGATCGCCGGACCGGGGTTCCTCAACATCTGTCTCGATTCCGGGGCCCAGGGCTCGCTCGTCGCCACAGTGCTCTCCGCGGGCGAGGAGTACGGCAACGGGGACGCGATGGCCGGCCGCCGGGTGAACCTGGAGTTCGTCTCCGCGAACCCCACCGGGCCCATCCACCTGGGCGGTACACGCTGGGCGGCGGTCGGTGACGCCCTCGGTCGTGTGATCGAGGCCTCCGGCGCAGCGGTCACGCGTGAGTACTACTTCAACGACCACGGGGCGCAGATCGACCGCTTCAGCCGTTCGCTGGCCGCGGCTGCCCGCGGCGAGGCGACCCCCGAGGACGGCTACGCGGGGGCGTACATCCAGGACATCGCGTCGAACGTGGTCGCCGAGCACCCGGACGTGCTGGAGCAGCCGGAGTCCGAGGCCCTCGAGACGTTCCGAGCGGTCGGCGTGGACCTGATGTTCAGCCACATCAAGAACTCGCTGGCCGAGTTCGGAACCGTCTTCGACGTCTACACCCACGAGAACTCGATGTTCACCTCCGGTGCGGTGGACCGCGCGATCGAGACGCTCAAGGGCAACGGGAACCTCTACGAATCCGAGGGAGCCTGGTGGCTCCGGTCCACCGCGTTCGGTGACGACAAGGACCGCGTGGTTCTCAAGTCCGACGGCGACGCCGCCTACATCGCCGGTGACATCGCCTACTTCCTGGACAAGCGCGAACGCGGCTTCGACCTGTGCATCTACATGTTGGGAGCCGACCACCACGGGTACATCGCCCGGCTCAAGGCCGCCGCAGCGGCCCTGGGCGATGACCCGGCGACGATCGAGGTGCTCATCGGTCAGATGGTCAACCTCGTCAGGGACGGCGCCCCGGTCAAGATGAGCAAGCGGGCGGGAACCGTCATCACGCTCGACGACCTCGTCGACGCCATCGGCGTCGATGCCGCGCGGTACGCGCTGATCCGGTCCTCGGTCGACCAGACGATGGACATCGACCTGGCGCTGTGGACGTCGGCGACGAACGACAACCCCGTCTTCTACGTGCAGTACGCGCACGCCCGTCTCTGCTCCCTGGCGCGCAACGCCGCCGATCTGGGGGTCACCCCCGAGGGCGCGGACCTGGCGCTGCTCACCGAGGACCGGGAGGGTGCGCTCATCCGCACCATCGGTGAATTCCCCCGGGTCGTCGCCAGCGCCGCGGACCTGCGCGAGCCCCACCGTATCGCGCGCTACCTCGAGGAGTTGGCCGCCGCGTATCACCGCTTCTACGACACCTGTCGTGTGCTGCCGATGGGGGACGAGGAGCCGGGCCCGCTGCACGCCGCCCGGTTCGCGTTGAGTACGGCCACCCGGCAGACCCTCGCGAACGGCCTCCGCCTGATCGGCGTCAGCGCACCGGAGAAGATGTGAGCGCCCACCCCGCCGGGGCCCGGCACGAGGTCCCGCACGCGCCGGGGATCGGTGAGCGGCCCGCCGACGCGAACGACGTCATGGCACTGGCGCCCTCCGTGTGGCCACGCGGTGCCGACCGGCGCGACGACGGAGTGGTGGAGTTCGCGGGTGTCACCGCGAGCGAGCTCGCCGCGGAGTTCGGTACGCCACTGTTCGTGATCGACGAGGACGATTTCCGCTCCCGGTGCCGCGAGATGGCGGAAGCGTTCGGCGGGGCGGACCGCGTGCACTACGCATCCAAGGCGTTCCTGACCACGGAGACTGCTCGCTGGGTCGCCGAGGAGGGGCTGGGGCTGGACGTCGCCTCGGGCGGCGAGCTCGCGATCGCGCTGAGGGCCGGGTTCCCGCCCGAACGGATCACCGTCCACGGAAACAACAAGTCAGCGGACGAGCTGCGCCTGGCCGTCCGCAGTGGCGTCGCCCACGTCGTGATCGACGCGATGTCGGAGATCGAGATGCTCGACCGGATCGCCGGTGAGGAGGGCGTCGTCCAGGACGTGTTCATCCGGGTCACGGTCGGCGTCGAGGCCCACACCCACGAATTCATCGCGACCGCCCACGAGGACCAGAAGTTCGGCTTCTCGCTCGCGGGCGGTGCGGCGATGCAGGCCGTCCGCGCGGTGTTCGACGCGCCGAACATCCGGCTGACCGGGCTGCACAGTCACATCGGGTCCCAGATCTTCGATATCGACGGGTTCGAACTCGCGGCGCGACGGGTGATCGGACTGCTGCGCGAGATCGTCGACGAGTTCGGCGCCGAGCGGACAGCTCAGCTCGACCACCTCGATCTCGGCGGCGGTCTCGGCATCAGCTACGTCTCGTCGGACGATCCGCCGCCGGTGGCCCAGTTGGCGGCGTCCCTGCGGGAGATCGTCGAGGGTTTCGCCCGGGATGCCGGCCTCGTCCCTCCGACGCTGGTCGTCGAGCCCGGTCGTGCCATCGCCGGCCCGGGCACGGTCACGCTGTACGAGGTGGGCGTGGTCAAGGACGTCGAGCTCGCGGGCGGGGAGAACCGGCGCTACATCAGTGTCGACGGCGGGATGAGTGACAACATCCGCACGGCCCTGTACGACGCCGTCTACGACGCCCGGCTGGTGGGACGCTCGTCAGACGCCGAGCCAGTGGTGTCCAGGCTGGTCGGCAAACACTGCGAAAGCGGCGACGTGGTGGTGCGCGACCTGTGGATGCCGGAGGACGTGGGTGGCGGTGACCTGGTGGCCGTCGCGGCCACGGGCGCATACTGCTACTCCATGTCGAGCCGATACAACATGATCGGGCGACCCGCCGTGGTGGCGGTGCGCGACGGGCGGGCACGATTGGTGCTGCGCCGTGAGACCCTGGACGATCTGACGAGCCTGGAGGTGGGACAGTGAGCGACGCAAGCGCGTCAGGCGTGCGACCCGTGGGGGTGGCGGTGCTCGGGATGGGCACCGTCGGATCCGAGGTCATCCGCTACATGACCGAGAACGCCGACGCACTAGCGGCCCGCATCGGCGCGCCCCTGGCCCTCCGCGGCGTGGCGGTGCGCGATCTCACAAAGGATCGCGGGCTCGATCCGGACCTGCTCACCGCGGACCCGTCGTCGTTGGTCGCGCGCGACGACGTCGACGTCGTCGTCGAGCTCATGGGCGGCATCGACGTGCCGCGTCCGCTCCTCCTCGAGGCGCTGCGCCACGGCAAGGCCGTGGTGACGGCCAACAAGGCGCTGCTCGCGGAGTACACGGACGAACTGGCGGCGGTGGCCGACTCCACGCACACCGATCTGTACTTCGAGGCGGCCGTGGCCGGTGCTATCCCGGTGATCGGCCCGCTGCGTCGATCGATGGCCGGCGACCAGGTGGAGCGCGTGCTGGGGATCGTCAACGGCACCACCAACTACATCCTGTCGGAGATGGGTTCGACCGGGGCCGACTACTCGGAGACCCTCGCGGAGGCCTCCCGTCTCGGGTACGCCGAGGCCGACCCCACGGCCGATGTCGAGGGGTATGACGCGGCCGCCAAGGCCGCCATCCTCGCGTCGATCGCGTTCCACAGCCGCGTCACCGCCGGGGATGTCTACCGCGAGGGCATCTCGCGGATCTCGCCGGACGACTTCGAGTCGGCCCGCGACATGGACTGCACCATCAAGCTGCTCGCCATCTGCGAGAAGCTCACCCAGTCGGACGGGTCCGAGGCCGTGTCGGCGCGCGTGTACCCGGCGCTGCTGCCCAACACCCACCCGCTCGCGACGGTGAACGGGGCGTTCAACGCCGTCGTCGTCGAGGCGGAGGCCGCCGGTCGACTCATGTTCTACGGACAGGGTGCGGGAGGTTCCCCGACCGCGTCCGCGGTCCTGGGCGACATGGTCGCCGCCGCCCGCAACAAGGTCGGTGCGGGTCGCGCCCCGGGGGAGTCGACGTACGCCGCTCTTCCGGTCGCCTCCATGGACGAGATCTCGACGCGCTATCACGTGCGCATGCGGGTCGCCGACAAGCCGGGCGTACTCGCCCTCGTCGCCGCCGAGTTCTCGCGGCACGGCGTCTCCATCGCACAGGTGCGACAGACCGAGGTCGAACTGCCGGAGACCGAGCTCGACGATGTCGAGCCCTCCGCGGAGCTCACCGTCCTGACCCACCGGGCGTCGGAGCGCGCGCTCTCCGACACCGTGGCAGCACTGTCGGATCAGGACGCCGTCACGGCCATCACCAGCGTCATCCGTCTCGAGGGAGTGGACACCGAATGAGCAACACCCACCAGCCCGTGCACAGCCGGTGGCCCGGCCTCATCGAGGCCTACCGCGACCGACTCCCGATCGGGGACGACTGGGAGCCGGTGACGCTCTACGAGGGCGGGACCCCGCTCATTCGCGCGACCCACCTGTCCGCCGTGACGGGTTGCGAGGTGTACCTCAAGGTCGAGGGCCTCAACCCGACCGGATCCTTCAAGGACCGGGGCATGACGATGGCGGTGACGGATGCCAAGGCTCGCGGCCAGAAGGCCGTCCTCTGCGCGTCGACGGGCAACACGTCCGCATCGGCGGCCGCCTATGCCACTCGCGCCGGGATGGAGTGCGCCGTGCTCATCCCGCAGGGCAAGATCGCCGCCGGCAAGCTCGCCCAGGCCGTGATGCACGGGGCCACCATCATCCAGGTCGACGGCAACTTCGACGACTGTCTGGAGTTGGCGCGCAAGACCACCGCCACCTACGCCGAGATCGGGTTGGTCAACTCGGTCAACCCGGTCCGGATCGAGGGACAGAAGACGGCGGCGTTCGAGATCGTCGATGTTCTCGGGCGCGCCCCCGACCTGCACTTCCTGCCCGTCGGCAACGCGGGCAACATCACCGCGTACTGGAAGGGTTACACCGAGTACCACGCCGATGGGATCATCTCGTCCCGCCCGCGGATGATGGGTGTGCAGGCCGCCGGCGCCGCACCGCTGGTCGACGGCGCCCCGGTCAAGAACCCCGAGACCATCGCCACCGCCATCCGGATCGGCTCCCCGGCGTCGTGGGACGGCGCGGTGACCGCCCGCGACGAGTCCGGGGGGACGTTCCGCAAGCGCACCGACGAGCAGATCCTCGAGGCGTACCGCATGGTCGCCGGCAAGGATGCCGTCTATGTCGAGCCCGCCTCCGCGGCCTCGGTGGCGGGGTTGCTCGACGCGCACGCGGGCGGTGAGCTGGAGGCGGGACAGACCATCGTGTGCACCGTGACCGGCAACGGACTCAAGGACCCGGACACCGCTCTGCTGGGGATGCCCGAGGTCGAGGCCATCCCGGTGGATCCGTCGGCCGTCGCCGGCGCCCTCGGCCTGCAGTGAGCGAGGTGAGCGGTCCCGGCCCGGAGGTCTTCGGCAGCTCGGGTGGGCACATCCTGCCGGTCGGGCGCACGGTCACGATCGAGGTACCGGCGTCCAGCGCGAACCTCGGGCCGGGTTTCGACGCTCTCGGGGTGGCCCTGGGGCTGTACGACACGATCACGGTGACCACGATCGACTCCGGCCTCGAGTTGGAGGTGTCGGGGGAGGGCGCCGGTCAGGTTCCCGAGGACGCCTCGCACCTGGTGGCCAAGGCCGTCGAGGCCGGGCTGCGTGCCGGTGGCGTGGGTGTGCCGGGCGTACGGATCTCCTGCCGGAACGCGATCCCGCACTCCCGCGGTCTCGGGTCGTCGGCGTCCGCCGCGGTCGGCGGACTGGTCGCGGCGAACGGTCTGATGGGCGGGGTGCTGACGAACGACCACCTGGTCCAGCTCTCGAGCGAGTTCGAGGGCCACCCGGACAACGCGGCGGCCAGTGTCCTCGGCGGGGTCGTGGTGTCGTGGACGGAGCGCTCGGCGACCGGCGTGCACTACCGTGCGGTCCGCATGGAGGTGGATCCCTCGATCGTCGCCACCGTTCTGGTGCCGTCCGAGACGTCGTCGACCGCGCAGACCCGCGGCCTGCTCCCGGCCACCGTCCCGCACGAGGACGCGGCCTTCAACGCGAGCCGCGCCGCGCTGATGTCGGTCGCGCTCGCGGCCCATCCGGAGTTCCTGCTGGCCGCGACCGAGGATCGGCTCCACCAGTCCTACCGGGCCCCGGCCCTGGTCGGCACCACCGAGTGGGTCACCAGACTGCGTGAGCGGGGTCTCGCGGCGACGGTCTCCGGCGCCGGCCCGACCGTGCTGGTGTTGGGCACCGACGGGTTGCCGACCGACCTGCGCGCCGATGCCGAGGCGCAGGGATGGACGGTGCTGGACCTGCAGATCGCGGACGGTGCCCGGGTCGTGGCCGGAGACTGACACCCGGTCGGGCGACGCCCCGTCCGATCGGTAGAGCGTCCCTTCGAGACCCCGTCGGAGGGATTCAGTCGGACGCCTCCGGGGCGATCGTCGTGATCTCGTAGTCGCCCGCGGCGTGGCGCGCCCGGATCCTGATCTTGTCGAACTTTCCGACCGTGGTCTGCGGGATGTGGTCGACGAAAGCCCAGTGATCCGGGCGCTTCCAGTTCTCCACGACGCCCTCGAGACCCTCCCAGAGGGCGCGGGCGGACGCGGTCGCCCCGGTCTTGAGCTGGACCAGGACGAGCGGCCGGTTGCCCCAGCGTTCGTCCGGGACACCGACCACGGCCACCTCTGCGACCCGGTCGTCGAGCAGGACCGCGTGTTCGAGTTCGACCGTCGAGATCAGTTCACCGCCGGAGGCGATGATGTCGTCGACCCGGTCCACCACGTCGAGGTAGCCCTTGGGGGAGATGCTGGCCACGTCCCCGGTGCGTAGCCATCCGTCGACGAAGCGATCGGAGGCCTCGTCGCCGAGGTAGCGGGCCGTCACCCACGGGCCGCGGATCTGGAGTTCGCCGACGGACCACCCGTCGTTGTGCTGGACCCGGCCGCCGTCCACGATGCGTGCCTTCACTCCGGCGGGGAACCGTCCCTGACCGAGCATCTGTGCGCGTCGCCGGGTCGCGGAGGAGTGGGGGTCCGGTCGCGCGAACGTCGCGATGGGGCTGGACTCGGTGAGTCCGTAGGCCTGCATGATCGTGACCCCGTGACGCTCGACGAACGCGTCGAACAGGGCCTCGGGGACGGGTGATCCGCCGACGAGGACCTCGCTGAGATGCGCGATCGATTGCGGATGGTTCTCCAGCCGCCGGAGTAGCCGTTGGAGGGTGGCCGGTGTGGTGGCCATCTTGTTCGGCCTGTATGTGCGCAGCAGGTCGGCCATGTCGTGGCCGGTGGTGAGCACCCGGCCGGGCCGTGGTCGCGCGGTGATGAGGCCGGCGCCGGTCATGAAGGCGGCGTACGGCAGCCCCCAGGACATGACGTGGTATATCGGCACGGTGGTCAGGACGGTGTCGCCGCTGCGCAGGGCCGCGCTCTCGGCCATGGACATCTGCATGGAGTGCAGCCAGATGGACCGGTGGGTGTAGGCGACGCCCTTGGACGCGCCGGTGGTGCCGGAGGTGTAGGCGATCGCCGCGGCGGAGCGTTCATCGAGGTCGGGCCACGGGTAGGTGGTGGGTTGGCCGTCGAGGAGGGTCTCGAGGGCGTGGACGTCGGCATCGAGCTCGCCGAGGTCTGGGGGTACCCGACCGTCGACGACGACGAGGTGGCGCAGCGAATCGAGCTGCGCGGCCACCGGGAGTGCCGAGGAGAGCAGCTCCGGGTCGACGAGTACGACCGACACCCGGTTGTCGCTCAGGACGGAGAGCATGAACTCCCGCGAGCGGAGGACGTTCACCGGGAGGGCGACCGCGCCCATCGCGGGGAGGGCGAACATCGCCTCGACGACCTCGGTGCGGCTGCCGGACAGGATGCCCACCACATCGCCGGGTCGTACCCCGAGCCCGGCGAGGGCGTGCGCGGTGGCGGCCGCGCGGGAGGCCAGCACGTCGTATCGCACCGGACGGGGTTCCAGGTCGCCGACGAATCCGGTGACAGTGGACCCACCGTGTCGTTCCGCCGCGTGCTCGAGGATCCGGGACACGAGCAGTGGCGTGTCCAGCATCGTTCCGAGCACGGTCACCTCCGAGGTCGTGTGGCCCTTGTCGTGTGCTGTACGTTACCGCCCGCATCCGACGCGGTGACCGCCAGTCGCGACTCGCGGAAGGGGGACCTGCGCGCGATCGGCCACAGAGTAGTATGCTTGCACCCAGCCACGGGCGCCCGGTCGTCCCAGCATTCCGAGTCAATCCTCGCAGCACCCTCCGCACCAGGTCGGTGTGGTGTGGATCGGACTCGGTGGGACAGGCCGATCGGCGAGTGGCGTACAGGGATCCCCACTATCGAGCGGTTCTCCCCTCACGAGGATCCCCCTCAGACGAAAGATCCGTGTCCGGCCACGTTGCCGCCACGGAAGGCCCCAGCGGCCACCCCGGGACGCCGAGTCCGCTTCCCGGACACCTGCTCGATGCGAGGCGGCGTACACCGCCCCGGCCCCGGGCCCAGAAAGGATCCCCGTGACCTCGACGGACACCACTTCCACGCCAGCACAGGGTGCCTCGCTGTCGGCGATGCGCCTGAACGACCTCAAGTCGCTGGCCCAGCAGATGGGCCTCAAAGGCCTGTCGGGTAAGCGCAAGGGCGACCTCGTCGCGATGATCGAGGGCGCCCGGGGTGGCAGGCCCGCGCCGGCCCGTGAGCCCGCCCCGAAGACCGCGCCCGCCCCGAAAACCGAACCCGCGGTGGCCGACGAGCCTGCGGCGAAGGCCGAGTCGGCTCCGGAGAAGACGCCGGACCGCGATGAGGCGTCTGCACGAGACGAGGCGTCTGCACGGAGCGGGGCGCCCGCCCCGCCGACCGAGTCCGGCCGACGGGATCGTGGCGACAGGGCCGGGGGCGGTGCGGAGAACCCCCGGGGCGGGTCGGATGACTCCGACTCCGGTCGCCAGGGGGACCGCTCCAGTCGCGAGGACGGCAACCGCGGTGGCGGGCAGCGTCAGGGGCGCAACCAGCAGAACCGGGATCAGCAGGGCGGCCGCAACCGCGATCAGCAGGGCGGCCGCAACGACCAGGGCAACCAGGGCGGCAACCGCGATCAGCAGGGCGGGCGCAACGACCAGACCGACCAGGGCGGCGGCGACAACGGCCCCCGCGGTGACGGTCAGAACCGGGATGACGACGGAGGAGGCCGCGGCCGTCGCAGCCGCCGGCGCCGCGAGCGCAATCGCGGCGGGGGGCGCCCGGCCGAGGGTGAGACGGAGGTGCGGGACGACGACGTCCTGCAGCCGGTCGCGGGCATCCTCGACGTGCTGGACAACTACGCGTTCGTCCGCACGTCCGGTTACCTCGCGGGACCCAACGACGTCTACGTCTCCATGAACATGATCCGTCGTCACGGCCTGCGTCGCGGTGACGCGATCACCGGCGCGGTGAAGATGCCCCGCGACGGCCAGAACGACGGCCAGGGCGGCGGCCAAGGCGGCGGCGGGGGCCAGGGTGGCGGCAAGAACCGTCAGAAGTTCAACCCGCTGGTCCGCATCGACACCGTCAACGGTGGCCCGGTGGACCAGGTTCGCAACCGCCCGGATTTCGCGAAGCTCACCCCGCTGTACCCCAACCAGCGACTGCGCCTCGAGACCGAGAAGAACATCATCTCGACCCGCGTGATCGACCTGATCATGCCGATCGGCAAGGGGCAGCGCGCGCTGATCGTCTCCCCGCCCAAGGCCGGTAAGACCACGATCCTGCAGAACATCGCCAACTCGATCGCGGTCAACAACCCGGAGTGCCACCTCATGGTCGTCCTCGTCGACGAGCGGCCGGAGGAGGTCACCGACATGCAGCGTTCGGTGAAGGGCGAGGTCATCGCCTCGACTTTCGACCGTCCGCCGTCGGACCACACGCAGGTCGCGGAGCTCGCGATCGAGCGGGCCAAGCGTCTGGTGGAGATGGGGCAGGACGTCGTCGTCCTCCTCGACTCCATCACGCGACTCGGCCGCGCCTACAACAACTCCTCGCCCGCCTCGGGTCGCATCCTGTCCGGCGGCGTCGACTCCACGGCCCTGTACCCGCCCAAGCGGTTCCTCGGCGCGGCGCGCAACATCGAGAACGGTGGATCGCTGACGATCATCTCCACCGCGATGGTGGAGACCGGCTCGGCCGGCGATACGGTGATCTTCGAGGAGTTCAAGGGCACCGGCAACGCCGAGCTCAAACTGGACCGTCGCATCGCCGAGCGGCGGGTGTTCCCCGCGGTCGACGTGGGACCCTCGGGGACGCGCAAGGAAGAGCTGCTCATGACCCCCGAGGAAGCCGGGATCATGCACAAGTTGCGCCGCGTGCTTTCGGGGCTGGACTCCCACCAGGCCATCGACCTGCTCATGTCGCAGTTGCGCAAGACCAACAACAACTACGAATTCCTGCTGCAGGTGGCCAAGACGACGCCCACCCTGCCGCAGGACGAGGAGTGAGCGGGAACGAGGGACGGTCGCCGTCCTCGATCGACGACGTCCTGGCCGAGTACGGGGGCCTCGAGACGCAGTTGTCCGACCCCGCTCTGCATGAGGACGCCACCGCCGCCCGCCGGGTGGGCAAACGCTTCGCCGAACTCACCCCGATCGTGCAGTGTCACCGTGCCCTGGTGTCCACGCGCGAGGACGCCGCCGCGGCGCGGGAGCTCGCCGGCGACGATTCCTCGTTCGCCGGGGAGGCCGAGGAGCTGGAGGCTGAGGCGGCCGAGCTCGAGACCCGCCTGGCCGACCTGCTGGCGCCCCGCGACCCACACGATGCGGACGACGTGGTCATGGAGATCAAGTCGGGGGAGGGCGGCGAGGAGTCCGCACTGTTCGCCGCCGACCTCGCCCGCATGTACACGCGGTACGCCGAGAAACACGGATGGGTGATCGAGGTCCTCGGCCTCACGGAGTCTGACCTCGGCGGGTACAAGGACGCGACCTTCTCCATCCGGGCTCGCCAGCCGTCTCGCGACGGGGTGTGGTCCCGACTCAAGTTCGAGGGCGGGGTGCACCGGGTCCAGCGGGTGCCGGTCACCGAGTCCCAGGGCCGGGTCCACACCTCGGCCGCGGGCGTGTTCGTCTACCCGGAGCCCGAGGACGTGGGTCCGGTCGAGATCGACGAGTCCGACCTGCGCATCGACGTCTACCGCTCATCCGGCAAGGGCGGGCAGGGCGTCAACACCACCGACTCCGCGGTGCGGATCACCCACCTGCCCACCGGCACGGTCGTCACGTGTCAGAACGAACGCAGTCAGCTGCAGAACAAGCAACGCGCGTTGCAGGTGCTCGCGGCGCGACTCCAGGCCGCCGCCGAGGAGGCCGCCAACGCCGAGGCGTCTGAGGGCCGGGCCACCCAGGTCCGCACCGTCGACCGGTCGGAGCGCATCCGCACCTACAACTTCCCGGAGAACCGCATCGCCGACCACCGCGTGGGGTTCAAGGCGCACAATCTCGACGCCGTGCTGGACGGTGACCTCGACGCGGTGCTCGACGCCCTCGCCACCGAGGAGCGGCGGCGACGAATGGAAGAGGCCTAGGCCGTGAACGCGCGCCCGGCCGGGGTGACCGGGGTCGTGCGTTCGGCCGCGCAGACGCTCGGCGCGGCGGGCGTCGACTCCGCGCACGTCGAGGCCCAGCTCATCTGTGCGCACGTGCTCGGCATCGACCGCACCCGGCTCATGCTCGCCGACGACCTCGACGCGGCCGCGGTGAGTGAGGTCGAGCGGATCGTCGCCGCCCGCGCCCGCGACCGGACCCCCCTGCAGTACCTGCTCGGCCGCGCGGTCTCCGGACGGCTCGAGTTGGCCGTCGGGCCGGGGGTGTTCATCCCGCGACCGGAGACCGAGTTGCTCGTCGAGTCGACGCTCGCGGCCCTGCCAGCACCGGGCCCCGGTCCCGGCCCGGTCGTGGTGGACCTCTGCGCCGGCAGCGGCACCCTCGCGTTGGAGATCGCCCACGCCCGGCCCGACGCCCGCGTCCACGCCGTAGAACTGCACGAGGCCGCGCTGGAGTGGCTGCGCCGCAACGCCGCCGAGCGCGCCGCCGTAGGGGACACCCCGATCGAGGTCCACCACGCCGACGCCACCGACGCCGACGCTCTCGGCCACCTGCGGGGCCGCGCCGCCGCGGTGGTGTCCAACCCCCCGTACATCCCGGTCACCGACGACCTCCCCGCCGACGTCCTCGCGCACGAGCCGGCGACGGCGCTGTTCGGGGGACGGGACGGCCTCGTCGTCGTCACCCCCCTCGTCGGCGTGGCCGCCGCCCTCCTCGTCCCGGGAGGGCACCTCGCCGTGGAGCACGACGACACCACCGGCGCCGCGGTCGCCGCGGTCGTGGCCGCGCAGGGGGGCTTCGGTACCGTGGAGCAGCACACCGACCTCGCCGGCCGACCGCGATTCGTCACCGCGACGCGACTAGACGCGGGCCACGACGACACACACGACGACGACCACGACGACGACGACAAGGTCGACACGACAGTCCGGAAGGGGACCACCCGGTGACCATCACCTACGACTGCACCGAGGACACCGGCCGCGAGGTCGGTCTCAGTTCCGCTGCCGGCGCCCTGCGCTCGGGCCGGCTGGTCGTGACCCCCACCGACACGCTCTACGGCATCGCCGCCGATGCCTTCGACCCGGACGCGGTGGTCTCGCTGCTGTCCGCCAAGCGCCGTGGCCCGGACATGCCGGTGCCGGTCCTGGTCGGCTCGTGGGAGACCATCGACGGCCTCGTCGTGAGCACCCCGGCCGCCGCCCGCGACCTCATCCGCGCCTTCTGGCCGGGGGGCTTGAGTCTCATCGTGCACCAGGCACCGTCCCTGGGCTGGGACCTCGGCCAGACCCGCGGCACGGTCATGCTCCGGATGCCGCTGCACCCCGTCGCCATCGAACTCCTGCGCGAGGTCGGCCCGCTCGCGGTGTCCAGTGCCAACGTCTCCGGTCAACCGCCGGCCACCACCGTGGCCCAGGCCCGGGAGCAGCTCGGCGACTCGGTGGCCGTGTACCTCGACGGCGGCCCGTGTGCGATCGGCCAGCCCTCGACGATCGTCGACCTCACCGGGCCCGGTCCGCGCATCGTCCGCGAGGGCGCGGTGACCGCCGAGCGCGTGGGAGAGGTCCTCGCCGTCGACCCCGCGGTCCTGCGCGGCTGAACCATGGGTGCCGGGGTCCCGTTCCGGGAGCTGCTGCTCATCGCGGTCACCGCCGGACTGGTCACCTTCGTCGTCACCGGTCTGGTCAGGGGAGTGGCACCCGCGATCGGCGGGCTCGCCTACCCGCGGGAGCGGGACGTGCACCAGGTCCCCACCCCCCGGCTCGGCGGGGTGGGCATCTTCACCGGGATGCTCATCGCCGTCTACCTCGCCGCGCAGCTGCCGGCCCTGAACCGGGCCTTCCCGCCCTTCGCCCCCGACGTGGAGGCCACCATCGTCGCCGGCGGGGTGATCGTGCTGGTGGGGATCGTGGACGACATCCTCGGGCTCGGGGCCGTCACCAAACTCGCGGGCCAGGCCGCCGCGGCCGGGGTCCTGGTCGCGATGGGCGTGTCGTGGACGCTGCTGTACATCCCCTTCGGGGACGGCAACATCCTCGTCCTCGACCAGCTCCAGGCCGGACTGCTCACGGTCGTGTTCACACTGACGATCGTCAACGCGATGAACTTCGTGGACGGACTCGACGGGCTCGCCGCCGGACTCGGGGCCATCGCGGCCACGGCGATCTGCGTGTTCTCCGTGGGCATCATGCTGGACCAGGGCGGGACCGTCGGGGCCTACCCGCCGGCACTGGTCACCGCGGTCCTGGCCGGGGCGCTCATCGGGTTCCTGCCCCACAATTTCCAACCCGCCCGGATCTTCATGGGCGACTCCGGGTCCATGCTGATCGGACTGGTCCTCGCCGCGGCCTCGACGAGCGCCTCCGGGAAGATCTCACAGAGCCTGTACGGGCCCCAGGACATGATCGTCCTGCTCTCGCCGGTGATCGTGGTCGCGGCCGCGATGTTCGTGCCGATGCTCGACCTGGTCATGGCGGTGGTGCGGCGGGTCGGGGCCGGCCGTAGCCCCTTCGCGCCCGACAAGATGCACCTGCACCACCGGCTGCTCGCGCTGGGGCACTCCCACCGGAGGGTCGCGCTGGTCATCTACGCGTGGGTCTCCCTCATCGCGTTCGGGGCCGTCGGGGCGACGATGCTGCCCACCGAGGTGATCGTCCCCGCGATCGCGGCCGGTCTCCTCTCCGTCCTGGCGGCGACCCTCGTCCCTCGCCTCCGCAGTTCGCGCGGGAAGCACCGGACGGCCGACGGACCCCGATCCCCGGGCGACTAGGCTGCGGGGTATGGACGACACCCCCGGACACGACGCCCCCGGACACCAGGTCGAGAGCGCCCACACCATCGGACTACGCAGGGCGGTGACCCTCGGCGCCGCCGCGCTCGCCGTGCTCATGGTGATCAGCGCAGGGCTGTGGTGGGCGGTGGATGGTCGCTCCGGCCTGTGGGGCGCCCTGCTCGGGGCCGCGATCGGTGGCGTGTTCGTCCTCCTCACCGCGGTGGTGGTGATCGCCACGGCCCGAACCTCACCCCAGGTGACCGGAGCCGTCCTGTTGGGAACGTGGCTCCTCAAGCTCATCGTGGCGATCGGGGTCGTCGCGGCTCTCGAGCCGCTCGACTTCTACTCCAAGCCCGCGTTCGCCACGACCATCGTCGTGGCCATGGTCGTGGTCCTCGCGTCGGAGACGGTGGCCATTCTGCGCACGCGCGCCCCGTACGTGGAGCCCTGAGCTGGGATTTTCCGGCACTCCCGATCGGTCACGGACTGGTTTCGGGGAGATGTGGAGCTGATAACGGCGTGAGGTGCCCCCAGGGGTCCGCAGGGGATGGCCTTTGCTACGATGCTCTGCGGAGGGAAACCGGAAAAGGGCGCGGCGGTACACGCCGCGAGAATCCCCGGGCCCTCCCGGGTTCCGCAGGTCGGAACGAAACACTGGACATGACCACCGTCTCTGCAGGCGGCCCGAACAGGGGAGAGAGCGCTGAGCACGTCACTGCTGGCATTCAAGGGCGAGTTCCATCCGCCGTCACTAAATGACTTCTTCCCGCCGGCCGTGCTCTTCGAGGGGACTCCGTTCGCTCTGGACCGGCTGATGATCATCCGGCTGATCGCGGCGGCCGTCGTCGCGGTGTCGTTCTACCTGGCGATGCGCCGGTCGGCCGTCGTGCCGCGCGGACTGCAGAACGTCGGCGAGATCGCGCTGGACTTCGTCAAGAACAACATCTCGGACGAGATCATCGGGAAGAAGGACGGTGACCGGTTCCTCCCGGTCATCGCGACGATCTTCTTCCTCACGCTGTTCATGAACCTGCCCGCCGTGATCCCGGGCTTCAACATCTCGCCCAACGCGCGGATCGGCATGCCGCTGGTCATGGCCGCGGTCGCGTATGTGGTCTTCATCTATGCGGGAGCCAAGAAGTACGGCTTCTTCTCCTTCGTGGGCAAGTCGGTCGTCGTGCCGAACCTTCCCCCGGCGCTGCACCTGCTGGTCGTGCCGATCGAGTTCGTGTCGACCTTCATCCTGCGGCCGGCCACGCTGACCATCCGTCTGATGGCCAACATGCTGGCCGGGCACATCATGATCGTGCTGCTGTTCTCCGCCACGAACTTCTTCTTCTGGCAGTTCAACGGGTGGACCGCGGTCAGCCTCGTGACCATCATCGTGTCGGTGGCGTTCACGTTCTTCGAGCTGCTGGTGATCTTCCTGCAGGCGTACATCTTCGCGCTGCTCACCGCGGTGTACATCGACCTGTCGTTGCACGCCGACAGTCACTAAAAGACTTCCGGCGCCGCGAGCGCCGGGACACCCAGACCACACCGACGACCGAGTGCGGACATCCCGCACCGGCCATCTGAAAGGGAACGGAAACCCACATGGATATCGTCACTCTCGCCCAGGCAACCGAGACGACCGCCCGCGGTTACGGCGCCATCGGCTACGGCCTCGCCGCGATCGGCCCCGGCATCGGCATCGGCATCGTCGTCGGCAAGGCGATCGAGGGCATGGCCCGCCAGCCCGAGATGGCCGGCCAGCTGCGCACCACGATGTTCCTGGGCATCGCCTTCACCGAGGCCCTGGCGCTCATCGGTATCGTCACCGGCTTCATTTTCTGATCGCCGGCTGGCGAAGGTCAACGACATGAATCCGATCCACATTCTCGCCGCGAGCGAGACCGAGGGGCTCCCGCTGGAGGAGACGCCCAACGTCCTCTCGCCGGCGCTGTACGACATCGTCTGGTCGCTGATCCCGTTCGCTGTCGTCCTGTTCGTGTTCTGGAAGTTCGTCCTCCCGATGTTCAAGCGGGTCCTGGACGAGCGCACCCAGCGCATCGAGGGCGGCATCGAGAAGGCGGAGGCCGCACAGGCCGAGGCGAAGGCGGCCCTGAACAAGTACAACGCCCAGCTCGCCGAGGCGCGTGGCGAAGCCGCGAAGATCCGCGACGACGCGCGTGCGCAGGGGCAGCAGATCCTCGCCGACATGAAGGCGGAGGCCCAGGCCGAGAGCGACCGCATCGTCGCCGCCGGGCAGCAGCAGCTCGCCGCGCAGCGTCAGCAGATCGTCACGGAGCTCCGTGGCGACCTCGGACGCCAGTCGGTCGAGCTCGCCGAGCGGCTCATGGGTGAGCAGCTGTCCGATCCGGTCCGCCGTTCGGGCACCATCGACCGTTTCCTCGCCGACCTGGACAAGGTCGCCGGGGCGGGCCAGAAGTAAGGAAGAAGCAGACTATGCACGCAGCAAGCCGCGACGCCCTCGAGCAGTCCCGGTCGGTCCTGCAGTCCACGCTCTCCGCGAACCCGGCCGGGGGCGCCACGGGCGCCAAGGTCGGTGCCGAGCTCTTCCGGGTCGTCGACGTCCTGGAGGGTGACCGCTCCCTGCGTGTCGCCGTCGCGGACTCGTCCGCACCGGTCGAGGCCCGCGAGGACCTCGCCCGTTCGGTGTTCGGCTGGAAGATCGACGAGTCGACCCTCGCGGTCGTGCTTGCTGCGGTCGCACTGTCCTGGTCCACCCCGCGGGATCTCCGTGAGGGCCTCGTCACCCTCGGCCGGGAAGCGCTCCTGCTCTCGGCCCGGGAGCAGGGTCAGCTCGGGACGGTCGAGGACGAACTGTTCAGATTGGGCCGCATCGTCGCGGGCGACGCGGAGTTCGAGCAGGCTCTGTCCGACCGCACGACCACCACGGAGTCCAAGCGCGCACTCCTCGGTCAGGTCCTCTACGGCAAGGTGACCGCGGTCACCGAGGCGCTCGCCGGGCAGGCGATCGCCCGGCCGGACGCCATGCCCGCCGACGATCTGGACGCGCTGTCCAGGCAGGCGGCCGAACTCCAGGGACAGTCGGTGGCCGTGGTCACCAGTGCCACGGAACTCACCACCGAGCAGCGGGCCGCACTCGAGGGCAAGCTCGCCGAGATCTACGGACGGGAGATGGCGGTCCACGTCCAGGTCGACCAGGCGGTCCTCGGCGGCATGGTGATCCGCGTCGGTGACGAGATCATCGACGGTTCCGTCGCCGGGCGGCTCTCGGCCGTACGACGGGCGCTTCCCTAGGCTTCGACACCCGACGAGCAACGGTCGCACTCGGTCGATGCTCACCTGACAAGACACATCCAGACCACACTTAGTGAGAGCAGGAATGACATGGCGGAGCTGACTATCTCCTCCGACGAGATCCGCAGTGCGATTGCGAATTACACCTCGACGGTCTCCAACGAGGCGTCGCGCGAGGAGGTCGGAATCGTCACCGACACGGGCGACGGTATCGCCCACATCAGCGGACTGCCGTCCGCGATGGCCAACGAGCTGCTGGAGTTCCCGGGCGGCATCCTCGGCGTCGCACTGAACCTCGAGGACCGCGAGATCGGTGCGGTCGTCCTCGGTAACTTCGACGAGATCGCCCAGGGCCAGGAGGTGCGTCGCACCGGGGAGGTCCTCTCCGTTCCGGTCGGCGACGGCTTCCTCGGTCGCGTCGTCAACCCGCTCGGGCAGCCCATCGACGGCCTCGGCGACATCGAGTCGGAGGGCACCCGCGCCCTCGAGCTGCAGGCGCCGTCCGTTCTGGAGCGCCAGCCGGTCGAGGAGCCGATGCAGACCGGTATCAAGGCCATCGACGCCATGACGCCGATCGGCCGCGGACAGCGTCAGCTCATCATCGGTGACCGCAAGACGGGCAAGACCGCGGTCTGCATCGACGCGATCCTCAACCAGAAGGCCAACTGGGAGTCGGGCGACAAGACCAAGCAGCTGCGGTGCATCTACGTCGCGATTGGCCAGAAGGGCTCCACCATCGCGGGCGTCAAGGCGACGCTCGAGGAGAACGGCGCGATGGAGTACACCACCATCGTCGCTGCCCCCGCCTCTGACTCGGCCGGCTTCAAGTGGCTCGCGCCGTTCACCGGTTCGGCCATCGGGCAGCACTGGATGTACGACGGTGCGCACGTCCTCGTCGTGTTCGACGACCTGTCCAAGCAGGCGGATGCCTACCGTGCGATCTCGCTGCTGCTCCGTCGTCCGCCGGGTCGTGAGGCGTACCCCGGTGACGTCTTCTACCTGCACTCCCGCCTGCTCGAGCGGTGCGCCAAGCTCTCGGATGAGATGGGCGGTGGGTCGCTGACGGGTCTCCCGATCATCGAGACCAAGGCCAATGACGTCTCGGCGTTCATCCCGACCAACGTCATCTCGATCACCGACGGTCAGGTCTTCCTCGAGTCCGACCTGTTCAACCGCGGTGTGCGTCCGGCCGTCAACGTCGGTATCTCCGTCTCCCGAGTCGGCGGTGCCGCGCAGACCAAGGGCATGAAGAAGGTCTCCGGCTCGCTGCGTCTGGACCTGGCCGCGTACCGCGACCTCGAGTCGTTCGCGACGTTCGCGTCCGACCTCGACGCCGCCTCGAAGGCGCAGCTCGAGCGTGGCCAGCGTCTGGTCGAGATCCTCAAGCAGGACCAGAACTCGCCGGTCGCCGTGGAGGACCAGATCGTCTCGATCTACCTCGCCGGTGAGGGTTTCTACGACTCCGTCCCGGTCGAGGACGTCCGTCGCTTCGAGGGCGAGCTGCTCGAGACCCTGCGGCACTCCGCCTCCGACGTCTACAGCCAGATCGAGGGGGGAGCCGCGCTCTCCGACGAGTCCAAGTCGACCCTCGAGGCCAAGACCAACGAGTTCAAGGAGGGCTTCGTCGCCACCGACGGTTCCCGTGTGGTCAACGAGCCCGAGGCCGAGGCGCTGTCCGAGGACGAGATCGATCGTGAGAAGCTCACGGTCACCAAGAAGAAGGCCTGAGGCCTGCGATGACAGCCATCCGATTCAAGGTCGAGAGGAGAGTGATCCACGCCCATGGCCAACATGCGTGAACTACGCGACCGGATCAAGTCGGTCAACTCGACCAAGAAGATCACCAAGGCCCAGGAGCTGATCGCGACCTCGCAGATCTCCAAGGCCCAGGCCCGGGTCGCGGAGGCCAAGCCCTTCGCGGACCAGATCACCGCGATCCTCACCGATCTCGCGAGTGCCTCGTCGCTCAAGCACCCGATGCTCAACGAGCCGGAGAACCCGAAGCGGTCCGCCGTGCTGGTGGTGACCTCCGACCGGGGCATGTGTGGTGGTTACAACCACAACGTGCTCAAGGAGGCCGCCGAGCTCATCGCCTACCTCGAGAGCGAGGGGCGTGAGGTCGACATCTACGTGATGGGCAACAAGGGGATCGTGTACTACACGTTCCGCGAGGTCGAGCTCGCCGGTGCCTGGCACGGGCATTCGCAGAAGCCGGACTACCAGGAAGCGCGTCCGGCGTTTCAGCTCCTGTCGGCGGCTTTCAAGGCCGGCGGCGAGTCGACGTTCGACGCCTCCGAGTTCCTCGAGGGGGACGGCACGGACACCACCCGCAAGGGCGTCGACGAGGTCCACATCGTCTACACCCAGTTCAAGTCGATGCTCACGCAGACCCCGCGGGCGCGTCGACTGGCCCCGATCGAGACCGAGGTCGAGATCGAGGAGCTGGACCTGGGCGACGGCATGATGGACGACAGCCCCAGGTCGGAGTCCGAATTCAAGCCGGAGGTCTCCTTCGAGCCGGATGCGGACACCCTCCTGGACAACATCCTCCCGAGGTACATGTCGACCCGTGCCTTCGCCTCGCTCCTCGAGGCGGCGGCGTCGGAGTCGGCGGCACGACGGACCGCCATGAAGTCGGCGACCGACAACGCCACCGAGCTGGTGGAGGGCCTGAGCCGCGAGGCGAACCAGGCACGCCAGGCACAGATCACCCAGGAAATCAGCGAGATTGTCGGTGGCGCTGGTGCGCTCGCCGCTAGCGCAGGAAGTGACTAAGCAATGACCACAGCTGTTACCGATCAGAGCACGACGGGCACGGCCGGTCTCACCGGTCGGGTCGCCCGCGTCCTGGGTGCGGTCGTCGACGTGGAGTTCCCGCGCGGCGCCCTCCCGGCCCTCTTCAACGCCCTCACCGCCGAGATCACCCTCGCGGCGGTCGCCAAGACCGTGACGTTCGAGGTCGCCCAGCACCTGGGCGACAACATGGTGCGCTGCATCTCGATGCAGTCCACCGACGGACTCGTCCGCGGTGCCGAGGTGGTCGACTCCGGTCAGCCGATCTCGGTTCCGGTCGGCGACGTCGTCAAGGGCCACGTCTTCAACGCCCTGGGCGACTGCCTCGACGCGCCCGGCACCGGCCGGGACGGCGAGCAGTGGGGTATTCACCGCGAGCCGCCGGCCTTCGACCAGCTCGAGGGCAAGACCGAGATCCTCGAGACCGGCGTCAAGGTGATCGACCTGCTGACCCCGTACGTCAAGGGCGGCAAGATCGGTCTGTTCGGTGGTGCCGGTGTCGGCAAGACGGTGCTCATCCAGGAGATGATCACCCGTATCGCGCGTGAGTTCTCCGGTACGTCGGTGTTCGCCGGCGTCGGTGAGCGCACCCGTGAGGGCACCGACCTCTTCCTCGAGATGGAGGAGATGGGCGTCCTCCAGGACACCGCCCTGGTGTTCGGTCAGATGGACGAGCCGCCGGGGACGCGTATGCGCGTCGCCCTCTCGGCCCTCACCATGGCCGAGTACTTCCGCGACGTGCAGGGCCAGGACGTCCTCCTGTTCATCGACAACATCTTCCGCTTCACGCAGGCCGGTTCCGAGGTCTCGACGCTGCTCGGCCGCATGCCGTCCGCCGTCGGTTACCAGCCGACCCTCGCGGACGAGATGGGTCAGCTGCAGGAGCGAATCACCTCGACGCGTGGTCGCTCGATCACGTCGCTGCAGGCGATCTACGTCCCCGCCGACGACTACACCGACCCGGCGCCGGCCACGACGTTCGCCCACCTCGACGCCACCACGGAGCTCTCCCGCTCCATCGCGTCGAAGGGCATCTACCCGGCCGTCGACCCGCTCACCTCGACCTCTCGGATCCTCGAGCCGGGCATCGTGGGCGAGGAGCACTACCGCGTCGCCCAGGAGGTCATCCAGATCCTCCAGAAGTACAAGGAACTCCAAGACATCATCGCCATCCTCGGTATGGACGAGCTGTCCGAGGAGGACAAGGTCACGGTTCAGCGTGCCCGTCGCCTCGAGCGCTTCCTCGGCCAGAACTTCCTGGTCGCCGAGAAGTTCACCGGTCAGGTCGGTTCGGTCGTCCCGCTGTCGGACACCATCGAGGCGTTCGACAAGCTCTGCAAGGGCGAGCTGGACCACCTTCCGGAGCAGGCGTTCAACGGCATCGGCGGTCTCGACGATGTCGAGGCCAACGCCAAGAAGCTCTCCGGGAAGTGACGGTCGTCCATGGCTGAGATCGAAGTCGAGTTCGTCACCGTCGAGCGCAGGTTCTGGTCCGGGACCGCATCCATGGTGGTCGCCAAGACCAGCGAGGGTGAGATCGGTATCCAGGCCGGTCACGAGCCTCTGCTCGGTGAGCTGGATGCCGCCGGTACCGTCACGGTGTACACGGACGAGGGGCGCAAGGTCGCTGCCGTCCAGGGCGGCTTCCTGTCGGTGACCGCGAACAAGGTCAGCATCCTCGGGGAGTCCGCAGAGTGGTCGGACGCGATCGATCGCGCCGCCGCGGAGCGGCAGCTGTCCGAGGCCGGCGATGACGCCTCCGCCGCGGCCACCGCCCGGGGCCGACTCCTCGCCATCGAGAAGGCCGGCGCCTAGTACGCACGGTCCGCCCGTCACACACGGCCGCGACCGCCGGAAGGGGATGAGCAGAGTGACGGCTCCCATCGAGATCATTCTCGGGCTCGTCATCCTGCTCGTGCTCGTCCCGGTGGTCGCGGCCGTCGTGTATCGACTGGTCGTCGTGCGTCGTAATTCCACGTCGGTCCTCGTTCGCAGGGCCGGGGAGGATGCGTGGGGATACGGCGCCGTCCGGTACTCGGATACCGAGGTCGCGTTATATCGTCTGCGGAGCGTGAAGTTCGGTGCCGACGTGCGGTTGGACCGGCGGACCCTCGTGCTGGGCCCGCGTCGACAGCCCACCGGTCCGGAGCTCGACGTGGCAGAGGAGGGCGAGGTGATCGTTCCGTTCTCCGGACACGACCGCCGCGACCGTCCGGTCGAAGGTGAACTCTGCGTGGCCCTCGCAAAACTGACCGGGATGCTCGCGTGGGTCGAGGCCTGCTCCACCGAGCAGGTCCGCCCCCGGCGTCCCCACCGCTGACACCATCCGCGCCGCGTGCCGGGGGCGGTGCCCGTACCCAGGAGGAACCGTTGCGTCTCGTCGTAGCCACGTGCCAGGTCGACTACGTCGGTCGCCTCACGGCTCATCTTCCGATGGCCCCGCGGTTGTTGCTGGTCAAGGCCGACGGGTCGGTGAGCGTCCACGCGGACGACCGTGCCTACAAGCCGCTCAACTGGATGACCCCACCCTGTTCCCTCGTGGAGGGAGATCACCCGGAGAACCCGGAGCAGCAGCTGTGGGTGGTGGAGAACAAGGCGGGGGAGCAGCTACGGATCACCGTCGCCGAGGTGCACCACGACTCCCGACACGAACTGGGCGTGGACCCGGGACTGGTGAAGGACGGCGTCGAGGCACACCTGCAGGAACTGCTCGCCGAGCACATCGAGACGCTCGGGCAGGGGTACAGCCTGGTCCGCCGGGAGTACATGACGGCGATCGGCCCCGTCGACATCCTCGGCCGCGACGGTACGGGGACGACGGTCGCCGTCGAGATCAAACGCCGCGGTGAGATCGACGGCGTGGAGCAGCTGACCCGCTATCTGGAACTGCTCAACCGCGACCCGTTGCTCGCGCCGGTCAGTGGGATCTTCGCCGCCCAGATCATCAAGCCCCAGGCGCGCACGCTTGCCGAGGTCCGCGGGATCCGATGCGTGACCCTGGACTACGACTCGCTGCGGGGGATCGAGTCCACCGATCTCCGACTCTTCTGACCGCAGGCCATCGGGATGCCCAGGCGACACCGACGCGGCGACGCCGACCGGCCGCTACCGCCGCGGCACGGACTCGGGGGCTCGGCGCTCGAACCCGGGCCGGCCGGTGACCCCGATTCGTACCACGTACGGCGGATCCCCGGGGCCAGAGCGGGCAAGGACTACCGGTGCCCCGGTTGCGATCACGTGGTGATGTCCGGGACCGCGCACATCGTGGCGTGGCCGGACCGTCCCGGTGGAGACGAGGAACGTCGCCACTGGCACACGGGGTGCTGGTCCGGTCGTGGCCGGAGGGGGCTCACCCGTCGCTGGAGTTGAGGTTCGGTTCCTCCGGCAGGTCGTACTCCCCGTCGTCGCGCGCCCCGGGGATGGGTTCGAGTGTCGCCCGGATGGCGCCGAGCTCGTCCAGCACACGCTCGCGGAGCACGCGCAGGTCGTCCACATGCCGTCGTGCACGGGAGACCAGACGCTCCGCCCGGCGGCGGGCGTCGTCGACGAGCCGACGGGCCTCCTCCTCGGCCTCGCGACGCGTGGACTCCGCGGCCGCCAGCGAGGCGTCATGGCGTTGCGTTGCCGCGCGCAGCTCCTCGCTCCGGCGCAGATCCGAGGCCAGTCGGTGGTCCTCATCGATCTCGTGCCGCCGGCGCGCCGCCTCGTCGTCCAGTCGCCGGGCCTCTCGTTCCGCGGCGAGGATGATCTCCCGGGCGCGGGCGCGTGCCGCATCGAGGACGGACGAGTGCTCGGTGCGGACCGCCTCGGCACTCCTGCGGACCGCGGCCAATTCGGCGCCCGCGGTCTCCCGTAGCCGCCACGCGTCCTCCTCGGCCTCCGCGCGAATCCGGTCGGCCGTGGCGTGCGCGGAGTCACGGATGGACTCCGCTTCGGCGGTGGCCAGCGAGAGCATCGTCGACAACCTGTCCGACATCTGACCGCTGGTCACGGGAGCCCGACCGAGTTCGGCGACCCTGGCCTCGAGGTGTGCCACCCGTGCTCGTTCCCGGTCTGCGTCCGCCGCGGCCCGCTCGGCCCGGGCGACGGCGGCATCCCGGTCAGCGCGCAGGACCCCCGTCTCGGACTCGAGTCGGGTGAGGGCGCCCATCACCTGCTCACGGTCAAATCCCCTGCGCACCACCGCGAAGGACTCCGCGGTGGTGGGTGACGTGTGCATGCTCGACATGTCCCCACCCTAGCGGCGGGAGCCGGGCGAGCGACTAGTGCTGCCCGTCGGCCGGCTCGACGAGCTCAAGGAGCACGCCGCCCGCGTCCTTGGGGTGGACGAAGTTGATCCGCGAGTCCGCGGTGCCCCTCTTGGGTGCCGGGTAGAGGACCCTGACGCCCCGGCCCGTGAGATGGGCGGTGATCGCGTCGATGTCGGTCACGCGGACGGCCATCTGCTGGATGCCGGGGCCGTTGCGGTCGATGAACTTGGCGATGGTGGAGGACTCGTCCAGCGGTGCGAGGATCTGCAGCAGGGCGCCGCCTTCCGGGCGACCGGGGGAGCCGAGCATGGCCTCGCGCACGCCCTGCTCCTCGTTCACCTCCTCATGGAGGTTCTCCATCCCCAGGTTCTCGCGATACCAGTCGACGGCGGCGTCGAAATCGGGCACGGCGACCCCGACGTGGTCGATCGCCACGACGAGTTCGGAGGGCAGGAGGGGTTGGCCGGCTGGGGTAGTCGTCATGCCCATCACGTTAGTCGGTCGGTGCTCGCGGTAGTTTGGTGACCACAGTCTCATCCCCTCCATCGGAAGGTGTCTCATGACCGCCGACCCCACCCGTACCGTCATCGTCTCCGGCGCCCGCACCCCGTTCGGCCGCCTGCAGGGCGGCCTGTCCTCGCTGTCCGCCCCGGAGCTCGGCGGCATCGCGATCAGTGCGGCCCTCGAGCGGGGCGGCGTCTCCCCGGAGGCCGTCGATCAGGTGATCATGGGACAGGTGCTCTCGGCCGGCAACGGCCAGATGCCCGCGCGTCAGGCCTCGCTCGCCGCCGGGCTGCCCAAGCGCGTCGACGCGCTGAGCATCAACAAGATGTGCCTGTCCGGTATGACCGCGATCGCGCTGGCGGACCAGGCGATCCGGTCCGGGTACTCCGAGGTCATCGTTGCCGGCGGCCAGGAGTCGATGTCCCAGGCTCCGCACCTGCTGCCCAAGAGCCGCGCCGGGTATAAGTACGGGTCGATCGAGGTCCTCGATCACATGGCGTACGACGGCCTGCACGACGTTCCGACCGACCAGCCCATGGGTGCGCTCACCGAGGCGCGCAACGTCGAGCTGGAGATTACCCGTGAGCACCAGGACGAGTTCGCGGCGACCTCCCACCAGCGCGCGGCCGCGGCGGCGAAGGAGGGGCGGTTCGCCGACGAGATCGTGCCGGTGACGGTCAAGGGCCGCAAGGGCGACACCGTCGTGGACACCGACGAGGGCGTGCGCGCCGACTCGACCCCCGAGTCGATGAGCAAGCTCCGTCCGGCCTTCTCGAAGGACGGGACCATCACCGCCGGTTCGTCGTCGCAGATCTCGGACGGCGCCTCGGCGACCATCATCACGTCCGCGGCCCGTGCCGAGGCCGAGGGCTGGCCCGTGCTCGCCGAGATCGTCGGCTACGGCACCGTCGCGGGCCCCGACTCGACCCTCCAGCACCAGCCCGCCGACGCGGTGCTGAACGCGTGCGAGCGGGCGGGAGTCGACGTCTCCGACATCGACCTGTTCGAGTTCAACGAGGCCTTCGCCTCCGTCGGACTGCACTCGACCCGCATGCTC
Source organism: Dietzia sp. WMMA184 (assembly GCF_002441635.1). Classification (NCBI taxonomy): domain Bacteria; kingdom Bacillati; phylum Actinomycetota; class Actinomycetes; order Mycobacteriales; family Dietziaceae; genus Dietzia; species Dietzia sp. WMMA184. Next base: position 257,786 of record NZ_NXEI01000001.1, read on the forward strand.
GACCTGACCCCCGACAAGGTGAACGTGAACGGCGGCGCCATCTCGATCGGTCACCCGATCGGGGTGTCCGGCAACCGCGTGGTGCTGACCCTGGCCCTCGAGCTCGCACGCCGCGGCGGCGGGCTCGGAGCGGCTGCCCTGTGCGGCGGCGGCGGCCAGGGTGACGCCCTGATCATCCGGGTGCCCGCGGCCGGCTGACACCCCCGCGCGCCCGTCGTGGCAGGATCGGAGCCGTGACGAGACCAGGTAACCGACCCCCGTCCGCCGCCGAACAGAAGCTCGCGGCGTCGCTCGCAGGCGCCGTCGACCTGTCCGGTCTGAAGAAGCGGGCCGAGACCCGCCGGGGCGCGACCGAGACCGGTCGCGCCCCGGGGCAGGGCGGCCCGCCGCCGGGCTCCGGTCCGGCGGTCCTGGTGGAGGTGGACGAGGCCTCCTTCGAGCAGGAGGTCCTGGCCCGGTCCGCCCAGGTTCCCGTGATCCTCGAGCTGGTGTCCCAGCGGGCGCCGACCGCGCTGACCAGCCTGCTGGACGCACTGGCGATGGAGGCCGGCGGTCAGTGGGTCCATGCGACCGTCGACGTCGACGTCTCCCCGGGCATCGCGCAGGCGCTGCAGGCCCGGGCGGTGCCGACCGTGTACGCGGTGGCGGCGGGCCGCCCGCTCGCCGACTTCGAGGGTGAGCAGCCGGAGGAGGCCCTACGTCAGTGGCTCGCGGCCGTGCTCCGGGCGACCGAGGGCAAGTTGGGTGGGCCCGCACCGGACACCGACGACGTGGAGCCGGAGGAGCCCACCGACCCCGAGCGGGATGCCGCCGAGGACGCGCTCGCCGAGGGCGACCTGGCGGCCGCGGAGGAGCGCTTCACGGCGCTCGTGGACTCCCGCCCGGGAGAGCACTCCCTGGTGGAGGCGCTGCGCTACGTCCAGGCCTCTCGCCGCTCGGTGGAGGCGGCCGACACGGGCGAGGGGGCCGTCCCCGACGCCCTGCGGGCCGCCGACGCCGCCCTGGTGGGCGGCGAGTACGAGGCCGCGTTCGCGACGCTGGTGAACGCGATCCGTGTCCACGGTGGTGACGAGCGGGCCACGTTGCGTGCGCGCCTGCTCGAGCTCCTCGAGGCGCTGCCGGTGGACGATGCACGCGTGCTGGCCGCGCGCCGGGACCTCGCGAGCGCGCTCTACTGACGCTCGGCTCCCGGCCGGTCAGGCTCCCGCGATCTCCGTCGTCGTCGGTGCCGTGTGTCGGAACCACACGGTGGCGCGGGGGCCGACCGTGATCGCCGCGGAATAGGGCCGTCCGTGGTGGGGTGCCGGCTCGGCGTGGACACCGCCGAGGTTGCCCGCGCCCGAGCCCTCGTAGGCCGAGGCGTCGGTGTTGAGGATCTCCTCCCAGTACCCGTCCTCGGGGAGCCCGATGCGGTAATCGCCGAGTGCGGCGCCGGAGAAGTTGACCACGCACGCGACGGTGTTGCCGGCGTGGTCGGTCCGCAGGAAGGACAGCGTGTTGTGGGCGGCGTCGTTGGCGTCGATCCACGAGAAGCCGGAGGGGTCGTCGTCGAGCGACCACAGGCCGGGATTGTCGGCGTAGCGGGCGTTGAGGTCCCGCACGCAGGCGAGGATGCCACGGTGATACTCGCCCTCCCAGCCCTCGAGATTCTCCCAGGCGACACCCTTGTCGGCGTCCCACTCGGTGGTCTGCCCGAACTCGAGGCCCTGGAAGAGCAGCTTCTTGCCGGGGTGCGCCCACATGTAGGCGTACAGGCTGCGGATGCTGGCCGCACGGTCCCACGAGGTGCCGGGCATACGCTCCCACATCGATCCCTTGCCGTGGACCACCTCGTCGTGGCTCAGGGGGAGGACGAACCGCTCGCTCCAGGCGTACATCATCGAGAATGTGATCTCGCCGTGGTGGAAGCCACGGTAGATCGGGTCGAGCCCCACGTAGCGCAGGGTGTCGTTCATCCAGCCCATGTTCCACTTCATGGAGAACCCGAGGCCGCCCGTGTAGGTGGGCGAGGTGACGCCGCCCCAGGACGTGGATTCCTCGGCCACGGTGAGGAAACCGGGGTGCTCCCGGGCCAGGGTGGCGTTGACCTCCTGGAGGAACGAGATGGCCTCGAGGTTCTCCCGTCCACCGTGGATGTTGGGGGTCCACTCGCCGGCCTCGCGGGAGTAGTCGAGGTAGAGCATCGAGGCCACGGCGTCCACCCGCAGTCCGTCGATGTGGAACTCCTCGGCCCAGTACAGGGCGTTGGCGACGAGGAAGTTGCGCACCTCGTGGCGGCCGAAGTCGAAGACGTAGGTGCCCCAGTCGGGCTGTTCGCCGCGTCGGGGGTCGGCGTGCTCGTAGAGCGGGGTGCCGTCGAACCGGCCGAGCGACCACTCGTCCTTGGGGAAGTGGGCGGGTACCCAGTCCACCAGGACTCCAATACCGCGGGAGTGGAGGTGATCGATGACGTAGCGCAGGTCGTCCGGGGTGCCGAACCGGCTGGTCGGGGCGAAGTACGACGAGACCTGGTAGCCCCACGAGCCGCCGAAGGGGTGCTCGGCGACCGGCATCAACTCCACGTGGGTGAACCCGGTCTCGATGATGTGGTCGGCGAGTTCGTGCGCGAACTCGCGGTAGTCGAGGCCGGGCCGCCAGGAGCCGACGTGGACCTCGAGGACGGTCATCGGGGAGTGCGAGTGGTCGCGGGTCGCGCGGGCGGCGATCCACTCGTCGTCGTTCCACTCGTAGCCGGAGGTGAACACCTTCGACCCGGTCGAGGGCGGCACCTCGGTGGCCACCGCCATGGGGTCGGCGTGGTCGATGGTCCGGCCGTCGGCCCCGCGGACGCAGTACTTGTAGACGGCGCCGTCGGCGACGTCGGGGACGAACAACTCCCACACCCCGGAGGACCCGATCGAGCGCATGGGCAGCGCGGTGGGATTCCATCCGCAGAAGTCGCCGACGACGCTCATCCCGCGGGCGTTGGGCGCCCACACGGCGAATGACGTGCCGGTGACCGGTCCGCCCGCGGTCTCGTAGGTGCGCACGTGGGCGCCGAGGACATCCCACAGTCGTTCGTGGCGCCCTTCGCCGATGAGGTGCAGGTCGACCTCGCCCAGCGTCGGGAGGAAGCGGTAGCCGTCCGCGACGGTGCGCGTGTGGCCGTCGGGGTAGCGGACCCGGAAACGGTAGTCGGGCACCTCCGTCTCGGGCACCGCCGCGTGGAACAGTCCGTCGCCGACCGGGGTCATGGGGACGGTGCGGTCGTCGAACACGATCTCCACCTCCACCGCGCCCGGCTGGACGGTGCGGACGACCGAGCCGTCGCCGTCGCGGTGCGCGCCGTAGACGGAGTGCGGGTCGTGGTGGGTACCGGACCGGAGCCGGCCGAGGACGTCGTGCGGGATCGGCGTCGGTTCCGTGGGAGTGACGGGCCCGGGGGACGCGACGGGCGCCGTGGCCGGCGCGGGCGGTGTCGGTGACGGCGGTGACGGCGGTGATGAAGACGGCGGCGACGACGACGAGGGCGACGACGACGAGGTCTGCTCCGGCTGGAGCCGGTCGGTGGAGCGGTCCTTCTTCTTGTGCTGTGCCATGGCCGTTCGCCTCAATCCACGGTGTGCGTGCGGTAGGACAGTTCGACCCTACGTGCTTCGTCGCAGGGCGGGATCGCGATGATGTGTGCGACGGCGGTCCACGGCTCGAGCCGGACGTAGTTGCTCGACCCCCAGTGGAACTCGGAGCCCGTCACCTCGTCGCGGACGCTGAACCGGGCGTCGGCGTCGTACCCCAGGGCCGCCATGTCGAGGTGGAGGGTGCCCTCCTGGACGCCGAGGGAGTCCAGGGAGACCACCGTGAGAACGCAGTCTCCGGTGGCCGGGTCGACCTTGGAGTAGGCGATGATCTGGTCGTTGTCCACGTCGTGGAACGTCAGGGTGCGCAGCTGCTGCAGGGCGGGGTGCTCGCGGCGGACCCGGTTGAGGGTGCGCAGCCACGGGGCGAGCGACTGCCCGGCGGCCTCCGCGGCGGCGAAGTCACGGGGCCGCAGCTCGTACTTCTCCGAGTCGAGGTACTCCTCGCTGCCGTCGGCGACGGGCTGCCATTCGTAGAGCTCGTAGCCGGAGTACACGCCCCACGCGGGCGAGAGCGTCGCGGCGAGCACCGCCCGGATCGCGAACATCGCCGGGCCGCCACGTTGGAGCGACTCGTGGAGGATGTCCGGGGTGTTGGTGAACATGTTGGGGCGGGCTTCGTCGACGTGGGCCAGCAGCTGCTCGCAGAACTCCACCAACTCGGCCTTCGTGGTCTTCCACGTGAAGTAGGTGTAGGACTGCGAGAACCCGCGCTTGGCCAGTCCGAACAGCCGGGCCGGCCGGGTGAAGGCCTCCGCCAGGAACAGCACGTCCGGCTCGGTCCGCTTCACCTCGCTGATGAGGCGGTTCCAGAAGTCGGCCGGCTTGGTGTGCGGGTTGTCCACCCGGAAGATCCGTACCCCGAGGGACGTCCACAGCCGGACGACACGCAGCACCTCGGCGTAGATGCCCTCGGGGTCGGTGTCGAAGTTGACCGGGTAGATGTCCTGGTACTTCTTGGGCGGGTTCTCGGCGTAGGCGATGTGCCCGTCGGGCAGCACTGTGAACCACTCGGGGTGTTCGGCGGCCCACGGGTGGTCGGGCGCGCACTGCAGGGCCAGGTCCAGTGCGACCTCGACGCCGCGCTCCCCGGCGTAGGTCACCAGGTCCCGGAAGTCGTCGACGGTGCCGAGGTCGGGGTGGACCGCGTCGTGTCCGCCCTCGGCGGAGCCGATGGCCCACGGTGACCCGACGTCGTCGGGCCCGGGGGTCAGGGTGTTGTTGCGGCCCTTGCGGTTGATTTCGCCGATGGGGTGGATCGGCGGCAGGTACACGACGTCGAACCCGAGGTCGGCCGCGTGATCGACGTAGGAGCGCGAGGTGGTGAACGTCCCGTGGACGGGACGGCCCTCGTCGTCCCACCCGCCGGTGGAGCGGGGGAAGAACTCGTACCAGGAGCTGAACTGCGCCTCGCGACGGTCCACCCACACGCGGTGGGTCTGACCGACGGTCACCAGTTCGCGCACGGGATCGTCGGCCAGCGCGGCCGCGACCTCGTCCGACAGCGCCGGGGCGGTCCGGGTGGCCGCGTCGCCCGGGCCGCGCAGCGCGGCGGCGGCCCCGGTCAGCAGGTCGACCCGGGCGGCGGCGCCGGCGACCGTCGCCCGGGCGATCGCGGTGTCGAGCACGCGGGCGCCCACCTCGAACTCGTTGCCCAGCTCGCCCGAGTCCAGGCCCGCGGCCATCTTCTTGACGATGCCGCTGCGCCACGTGGCGAACGGGTCGGACCACGCCTCCACCCGGAACGACCACATCCCCGCCACATCCGTGGGCAGCAGCGCGTGGACGGTGTCCGGCTCGGTGCCGGGCACCATCGTGGTGCGGGAGGACGCGCCGCCGGGTCGGCGGACGACCAGGCTGGCGGACAGGGCGTCGTGGCCCTCGCGCCAGACGATCGCGGAGACGGGCAGGATCTCCCCGACCACGGACTTGGACGGGAACCTCCCGCAGGAGACGAGGGGGCGGACCTCATCGATGGCCAGACGGTCGTTCACGTCGGTGCTCCTCTCGGCGGGTGGGCGCCGCGGTGGGCGGCGTCACCTCCACGACGCTAGCGAAGTCGGGCCGATCCTTCAGGGGTGCCCGAGTCGGCGTTCACCTGCACGGCCGTGTTCTTCGCCACCCGTCCTCCCGATTACCGGTTAGATGGGCGTCGTGAGCACCCTGATCGACATCGACCCCGACCTCGTCCTCGACCTCCGCGACGTCTCGCTCCGGCGGGACGGCACGTCCCTCGTGGGGCCCCTGTCCTGGCAGGTGGAACTGGACGAGAGGTGGGTGGTGCTCGGCCCCAACGGCGCGGGCAAGACCTCGTTGCTGCGGATCGCCTCGGCCCTGGAGTACCCGAGCACGGGGACGGCCGTCATCCTCGGGGAGCAGCTGGGCCGGACGGAGGTGACCGAGCTGCGCAGCCGTGTCGGCCTGTCGTCGGTCGCGGTGGCCGGTCGCATCCCCGGCGACGAGGTGGTGCAGGATCTGGTCATCTCCGCCGGATACGCCGTGCTGGGCCGCTGGCGGGAGAAGTACGACCCGGAGGATTTCGAGCGCGCCGCGGACACCCTCGAGTCGATCGGGGCGGAGCACCTGGCCGAGCGAACCTGGGGCACCCTCTCCGAGGGGGAGCGCAAGCGCGTGCTCATCGCCCGCGCCATGATGACCGATCCCGAACTGCTGCTCCTCGACGAGCCGGGGGCGGGGCTGGACCTGGGCGGCCGGGAGGACCTGGTCGCCCGCCTCGGGGACATGGCGATGGATCCGGACGCCCCCGCCACGGTCCTGGTCACCCACCACGTGGAGGAGATCCCCCCGGGGTTCACCCACGCCATGCTCCTGGCGGAGGGCGAGGTCACCGCGATGGGGCTGATCGACGAGGTGATCACCTCCGACAATCTCAGCAGGGCCTTCTCCCAGTCGATCGTCGTGGACGCGATCGACGGACGCTACTTCGCGCGCCGGGCGCGCCGCTCGGGCCGGCACCGGCGGACACCACGGGCATGACGGCACGTGAGGCTCCCGCGGCGTTCGCGCCGGAGTCCGTGCCGGTCCGCGAGGCCGCTACGGTCGCCCTGGTCCGCGACGCGCGGGTCGGCGGGGGAGTGGAGGTCTTCCTGCAGCACCGGGTGGCGACCATGCAGTTCGCCGCCGGGATGTCGGTGTTCCCCGGCGGAGGCGTCGAACCGCGGGACTACCACGGCACCCGCCCCTGGCGCGGGCCCGAGCCGGAGTGGTGGGCCGGGCGGTTCGGGATCGAGGCGGACCGCGCCGCCGCGGCCGTCCGCGGGGTGGCGCGGGAACTGTTCGAGGAGACCGGGGTGCTGCTCGCCGAGCCGGCGACCGGGCCGGGAGCCGCCGCACCGGCCGACCCGCCGGGCCCCGACGAGCGGCGCGCACTCGACGCGGGGGAGGGCGACCTGGATTCGCTGCTCGCCGCGCACGGGCTGGTGCTGTCCGCGCACCTGCTGCGCCCGTGGGACCGGTGGACCACCCCGGTCGGACCCCCGCGCCGGTACGACACCTTGTTCTTCGTGGCGGCCCTGCCCCACGGCGTCGAGCCGGACGGCGGCACGACCGAGGCGCGCGCGACCGAGTGGATCCGCGCCGACGACGCCGCGCAGGCGGGGACCCTCGGCCGGCTCGGCATGCTGCGCCCGACCCTCGACGTGCTGTCCGATCTGGCCGCCGCCGCCGATGTCGACGAGGTCCTGGCCACCCCGCGGGCCATCGCTCCGGGCGGGAACTAACGTTGCGTCGGTGACCCCCGAGGACCTGGAGTTCCTGCGCACCGCCGCCGGACGCGACCTGCTCGACCTCGTCGCCGGCCTGGCGTGGTCCCGCGCGGACCTCGTGGCCTCGACAGCGGCCGTCCGGCGCGCGGATCCCGTGCATGCGGCGGCGGCGATCGACGTCGTCACCGCCCGGGCGCGCGCGAGGGGTCGAATCCGGGGTGCCGGGGCGATGCTGCTCACCGACGAGGCCGTCCAGCAGGCCACCGCGTGGCCCGTCGCGGCCCTGCGGGCCGGGCGCCTGGCAGGACGGGACGTCCACGACGTCACCTGTTCCGTCGGCGCCGAGCTCACCGAACTCGTCCGGACGGCCGACCGGGTGATCGGCTCGGATCTGGATCCGGTCCGCGCGCGGATGGCGGCCCACAACGTCCCCGGAGCACTCGTGTGCGTGGCCGACGCGCTCGCCCCGCCCAGCCGCGACGCCGTCCTGGTGGCGGACCCCGCCCGCCGGTCCAGGGGCCGTCGGGTCCACGACCCGGCGCGGCTCAGCCCGCCGCTGCCCGACCTGCTCGCCGTCGCCGCCGACCGCGATCACGTCATCAAGTGCGCCCCGGGCCTCGACACCTCGGTGCTCGACCACTGCGGGGAGGTCGAACTGGTGTCCCTCGACGGCTCGGTGCGGGAGGCGTGCCTGTGGTCGCCGGGCCTGTCCGCGGGTGTGCGCCGCCGTGCGACCGTGGTCCGCACCACCGCCGCCGACGCGGCCGGACCGTGGGGACCACCGCGCCTCGTCGCGGACGGGGTCGCGGTCCACGTGGAGGAGGTGACCGACGGCGACGACGACGAGGTGGACGCCCACGAGGAGGCCGAGCGGTTCATCGTGGACCCCGACGGGGCGGTCGTCCGCGCCGGACTCGTACGGCACTGGGCCCGCCGCCACGGGCTCCGCCAGCTCGACCCGAGGATCGCCCATCTGACCGGGCCACGGGTCCCGGACGGCTACACCGGGTTCGAGGTGCTCGAGAAGTGCAGGCTCGACCGCAAGCAGCTGCGCCGCGTGCTGCGCCGGCGAGAGTGCGGGTCGTTGGAGATCCTCGTCCGCGGCGTCGACACCGACCCGGACGTGCTGCGACGCTCGCTCTCGCTCAGCGGGTCACGGCCACTCGCGCTGGTGGTGACCCGGATCGGCAGCTCCGCCGTGGTGTTCGTGTGCGGGCCGCGCACCGCTCACTCGAACACGTAGAGGGCGCCCACCGCGGTCGTCAGCGCGATCCGGCCGTCCGCGTCGACGCTGAGTCCCGAGACCGGGCCCGTCGCGGCGGGCACCTCGATCCGGTGGAGGGTGGCGCCGTCGGCGCCGTCGAGCAGGTGGACCGCGATGCCGGGCTCGTCGTCGGATCCGCCCGAGCGCACGGCCACCAGCACCCGCCCGTCCGGCGTCGCGGCGGGGTTGGTGAGCTGGCGCAGGTCGTCCCGGCGCCAGACCACCCGGCCGGTTCCGTCCTGCCCGCGAACGGCCACCACCGGCGCCGGGCCCGCGTCGTCGTCGTGGTCGTCGTCGGGTCCCCTCCACACGGTCGTCGTGCGACCGCCGCTGACCACGGTGCCGTCGGGCAACAGGGCGGGCGGCGTGTCCGGCCGGTACCCGACGGGGGCGGTCCACAGTGCCGTGCCGTCGGACGTCGAGTACGCGGCGAGATCGCCGTCGGCCGCGTGGACGTAGACCTCGTCCCGGTCGTTCGACAGCACCACCGGCGTCCCCAGGCGCCCGTCGGGCAGGGGTGCACGCCACAGCACGTCGAGGGCAGTGACTTCACCGGCGACCAGTCGCACCGCCACCAACTCCGGATCGTCGGCGCCCGGCGTCCACGCGGTGAGGTAGGCGGTGGCCGTGTCCGTGTCCACGGCCGCGGGGGCGGGGACCGGGCAACCCCGCGCGCCGGTCGCGCACCACGGGAGCCCGTACGCCGGGTCGTCCGTGGAGATGTCGCCGGCGATCCGCAGTTCGGGCGTGACGTCCAGACCGGTGTGGGCGTTGATCACCCGTGCCGCCCCCAGGTGCGACACGAGCAGCAGGTGGCGTCCGTCCAGCAACGTCACGGTCGTGGGCACGCCCCGGGTCGCGGCGGTCCATCGGTTCTCGCCCTCGGCCGTCAGGGCGCCGACCCCGCCGTAGAGGGGCACGAACAGCGAACCGCGCCCGTCGACTGTCGCGGTGATCCGCGGCCCGTCGGTCGGCAGGCGCAGACACCACCGCTTGCGGCCGTCGTCGGCGGTCAGTGCGAAGAGGTTGCACCCGCGCTCGGAGATCGTGGCCTGGAACGACGTGCCGATGCCGTCCGAGGAGGCCACGCCGACCGCGGGCGCACCGAGGGCGCGTGACCACAGCAGTCCGGGGGCGTCCGAGACCCCGGAGTGTGCGCGACCGGAGTTCGGCGGGCCACCCGCGAGCGAGGACCAGCTCGCGGCCTGGCCCAGGCGGGCGCCGCCGCTCTCCGTATCCGAGGCGCAGCCGGCGGCCACCCCCGCCGCCAGCGCGACGGCGACCAAGGCCCGCGCGGTGCGCGGTGTCAGTGCCGGTGTCGGTGCCGGTGCCACAGGTCCCCCCCGTCGAGTCGAGACAGTCACACGAGAGAGTAGTCCGCCGCCCGCCGCCCACCCGACCGGCGCTCCGACGTGGCGGACGCGGGGACCGACGGGCAGGGGTGCGGGGCGGGGGAATCACGGATCTCGGAGTGCACTCCGCGGCTACCGTGACGGGCATCACCCGTGCCCACGGAAGGCGGCCACACCCCGATGACAGCGAACTCCGGACTCGACACCGCGATCACCCCGCTGAGCTTCCTCGAGAAGGCCGCGCGCGTCTCACCCGACGCCACCGCGGTCGTCGACGGCCCGCGCCGTCAGACCTACGCCGAGTTCGCCGACCGGGCCACCCGGCTGGCCTCCCTGCTGAAGATGCGCGGCGTGGCGCGCGGTGACCGGGTGGGCGTCCTGGCGCCGAACTCGGCCGAGGCGCTGCTCGCGCAGTTCGGCGTCCCCCTCGCGGGCGGCGCCGTGGTCGCCCTCAACACCCGCCTCGCCCCGGCCGAGATCGCCTACATCGTGGAGCACGCCGGGATCGCCGTCCTCATCGCCGACGCGGAACTCCTCGCGGGGCTGGGCGACGAGGTCCCCGACGCGCTGCGTCTCGTCCTGGTCGCCCCGGACGCCGACGGCACGCAACCCGACCCGGCCCGCTTCGGCCCGCGCGCCGAGGCCATGGAGGACGCCCTCGCGTCCGCCTCCCCGCAGCCGGTCTCGTGGACGGTCGCCGACGAGGACTCCGTCATCGCGGTCAACTACACCTCCGGCACCACCGGCCGACCCAAGGGCGTCATGTACACGCACCGGGGCGCCTACCTCAACTCCCTCGGCGAGATCGTCACCCAGGGCCTGGACGCCGACTCGAAGTACCTCTGGACGCTGCCCATGTTCCACTGCAACGGGTGGTGCACGACCTGGGCGCTGACCGGTGCGAGGGGGACCCACGTGTGTCTGCGCGCCGTCCGCGGGGACGAGATCTGGAGACTGTTCGACGACGAGGGGGTCAACCGCCTGGCCGGTGCACCAGCCGTGTTGTCCACCATCGCCGACGACCCGGCCGCCCGGCCGATCGACGGGATCCGCATGGTCACCGCCGGGGCGCCGCCCTCGCCGACCATCCTGCGCCGCTTCGAGGACCTCGGCATCGACGTCACCCAGGTGTACGGACTGACCGAGACCTACGGCCCGTTCACGGTGTGCACCCCGCAGCCCGGATGGGCCGACCTGGATCCGGACGAGCGGGCCGGGCTCAAGTCGCGCCAGGGCGTCGCCATGATCCACGCCGACACCGTGCGTGTGGTCGAGCGCACCTCACCGGGGGAGAGCCGGCTGGTCGACGTCCCCGCCGACGGCGTGACCATGGGCGAGGTCGTCATGACCGGCAACGGGGTCATGAAGGGGTACTTCGGCGACCCCGAGGCCACGGCCACCGCGTTCGCCGGCGGGTGGTTCCACTCCGGCGACCTGGGCGTCATGCACCCGGACGGATACGTGCAACTGCTGGACCGCGCCAAGGACGTCGTGGTCTCCGGCGGCGAGAACATCTCCACCATCGAGGTCGAGCAGGCGGTCGTGTCCCACCCCGACGTGGTCGACTGCGCGGTCGTGTCCATGCCCGACGAGAAGTGGGGCGAGCGTCCCAAGGCCTACGTCGTGGTCCGGCCGGGCTCCACGCTCGACGAGGCCGCCGTGATCGAGCACTGCCGGACCAGGATCGCGCGCTACAAGGTGCCCGGTGCGGTGGAGTTGACCGAGGCCCTGCCCCGGACGTCGACCGGAAAGGTCCGCAAGAACGAACTGCGCGACGCCGCCTGGTCCGGCTGGGACAAGCGCATCAACTGAACCACCCGCCCCACCCGGTGGCCGCCGACCGGGCGCCGTGCCCCGCCACCGACCGCCCCGGCACCGTCACCGCGGCCACGGCCGCGTTATTGTGTCTGGCAGGACCACAATCCGGTGCGCCCGGTCTAGACGGGGGCGCACCCCGCCCCGACTCGCAGGAGGTCGACGCAGGCCCATGACGAACATCGTCGTACTGATCAAGCAGGTTCCCGACACCTATTCCGAGCGCAAGCTCACGGACGGGGACTACACCCTGGACCGCGAGGCCGCGGACGCGGTCCTGGACGAGATCAACGAGAAGGCCGTCGAGCAGGCGCTCCAGATCAAGGAGGCCCACGGCGGCGAGGTGACCGTCCTGTGCGCCGGTCCGGACCGCGCCACCGAGGCCATCCGCAAGGCCCTATCCATGGGCGCCGACAAGGCCGTCCACCTCAACGACGAGGCCCTGCACGGTTCCGACGTCGTCCAGACCTCGTGGGCGCTGGCCAACGTGCTGGGCACCATCGAGGGCACCGAGCTGGTCATCGCCGGCAACGAGGCCACCGACGGCCGCATGGGTGCCGTCCCGGCCATCCTCGCCGAGTACCTCGGCCTCCCGCAGCTGACGCACATGCGCACCCTGGAGATCGCCGACGGCGTCGCCAAGGGCGAGCGTGAGACCGACGAGGGCATCTTCGAGGTCGAGGCCACCCTGCCGTGCGTCGTCTCCGTCGGCGAGAAGATCAACGAGCCGCGGTTCCCGTCCTTCAAGGGCATCATGGCCGCCAAGAAGAAGCCGGTCGAGTCCCTCACGCTGGCCGACGCCGGCGTCGAGGCCGCCCAGGTGGGCAAGGACAACGCCGCGTCCAGCGTCACCTCCGCGAGCCCCAAGCCGCCGCGCGCCGCCGGCGAGAAGGTCACCGACGAGGGCGAAGGCGGCAACGACGTCGCCAAGTACCTCGTGTCGCAGAAGCTCATCTGACGCGAACTCACCCCGACCGACTCATCCCAGTCTTTTTCAAGGAGAATCCACCATGGCTGAAGTCCTCGTCGCGGTCGAGCACGTCGACGGCGAACTCAAGAAGGTGTCCCTCGAGCTGCTGACCGCCGCTCGTGCCCTCGGAGAGCCCTCCGCGGTCGTCTTCGGTGAGACCGGCACCGCCGCCGCGCTCACCGATGCCCTCAAGGAGGCCGGCGCGGAGAAGATCTACGTCGCCGAGGGTGACGCGGTCCAAAACTACCTCGTCACCCCCAAGGTCGACGTCCTGGCCGGCCTCGCCGAGCAGGGTGCGGCCGCGATCGTCCTGGCCGCCACGTTCGAGGGCAAGGAGGTCGCGGGTCGTCTCGCGGCCCGCACCGGCTCCGGCACCCTGTGTGACGTCGTGGAGATCAAGTCCGACGGTTCGGCCGTCCACTCGATCTTCGGTGGCGCCTTCACCGTCGAGGCGACCGTCTCCGGCGAGACCCCGATCTACACGCTGCGTCCGGGCTCCGTCGAGGCCGCCCCGGCCGCCGGCGCCGGCGAGGTCGTCGAGGTGCAGGTCCCCGAGCCCGAGAACGCCGCCAAGGTCATCTCGCGCAACCCGATCGTGGGCGGCGACCGCCCCGAGCTCACCGAGGCGACCGTCGTCGTCTCAGGTGGTCGTGGCGTCGGCTCCGCGGACAACTTCGAGAAGGTCGTCGAGCCGCTCGCCGACTCGCTCAAGGCCGCCGTCGGCGCGTCGCGCGCCGCTGTGGACTCGGGCTACTACCCGGGCCAGTTCCAGGTCGGCCAGACCGGCAAGACCGTGTCGCCGCAGCTGTACATCGCCCTCGGTATCTCGGGCGCCATCCAGCACCGCGCCGGCATGCAGACGTCGAAGACCATCGTCGCCGTCAACAAGGACGAGGAGGCCCCGATCTTCGAGATCGCGGACTACGGCATCGTCGGCGACCTGTTCAACGTCGCCCCGCAGCTCACCGAGGCCATCAACGCTCGTAAGTGAGCAGGACGCACCGCGTCCACCAGCGTCGCCCGGACCCCGGCACCCCTGCGGTGCCGGGGTCCGGCGCGTTCGTGCGTATCCTTGCCAGCGATATGCCCACCACCCGCTCTGTGCACTATCTCGACCACGCCGCGACCACCCCGATGCGCGCGGCGGCCGTCGACGCCTACGCCGAGGCGTCCTCCTCGGTCGGCAACGCGTCCTCGCTCCACGGCTCCGGACGCCGCGCCCGCCGCCGCGTCGAGGAGGCCCGCGAGTCCCTCGCGCACCACCTCGGCTGTCGACCGTCCGAGGTGGTGTTCACCTCAGGCGGGACGGAGTCCGACAATCTCGCCGTTCTCGGGCAGGTGGGTGCCTCGGCGGGCGACGTGGTGGCCGTGGGGGCGACCGAGCACCACTCCGTCCTCGACGCCGCCGCCCACCTGGCGACCGACCGTGGCGGTCGGAAGGCCGTCCGGGTGTTGCCCGTGGACCCCCGCGGCGCCGTCACCCCGGCAACGGTCCGCGACCTCGCCGACGAGCTCGGCCCGCGACTGGCCCTCGTCGCGGTGATGCTCGGCAACAACGAGATCGGCACCCTCACGGATGTCGCGGCGGCGGCCGGCCCGGCCCGCGCGGTGGGCGCGGCCGTCCACACCGATGCCGTCCAGGCCGTCGGGCACGTCCCGGTCGACTTCTCCGCCCTGGGCGTGACCTCTCTCAGTCTCTCCGCGCACAAGTTCGGTGGACCGCTCGGCGTCGGTGCGTTGCTCCTCGACCGCGGTGCCGACTGCGTGCCGATCGGGTACGGGGGTGGCCAGGAGCGGGACCTGCGGTCCGGATCCGTGGACGTGCCGGGGGTCGTCGCGATGGCCGCCGCGCTCGAGGAAGCGGTCCGCGAGATGGAGTCCGAGTCCCGGCGTCTGAGCCGGTTGCGCGATCGGCTCGTCGCAGGTGTGCTCGCCGAGGTCCCCGGCGCGATCGCCAACGGGGGCGGGGAGCGCCTGCCGGGCATCGCCAACCTCACCTTCCCGGGTTGTTCCGGCGAGTCACTCATCCTGCTGCTCGACGCCGCGGGGATCGAATGCTCCACGGGCTCGGCCTGTACGGCCGGTGTGGCAGAGCCGAGTCACGTCCTGCTGGCCCTCGGTGCCGACGAGGCCGCTGCCCGCAGCAGTCTGCGCCTGAGCCTGGGGCACACCACCACAGAGGACGACGTCGACGCCGCCGTCGCGGCCATCGGGCCCGCGGCCGAACGCGCCCGCGTCGCCGGCCTCGGGCTCGCCCGTACCGGGATGGCCCGCACCGGGGTGGCCGCGTCATGAGGGTCCTCGCCGCCATGAGCGGGGGAGTGGACTCCGCCGTTGCCGCTGCCCGAGCCGTCGCCGCCGGACACGACGTCGTGGGCGTCCACCTCGCACTCAGCGCGGATCCGGCGACCCTGCGAACGGGTTCGCGCGGGTGCTGTTCGCGGGAGGACGCGGGGGACGCCCGCCGGGTCGCCGATCTGCTGGGCATCCCGTTCTACGTGTGGGATTTCGCCGAGCGCTTCCGTGCCGACGTGATCGACGACTTCGTCGCGTCCTACGCCCGAGGCGAGACCCCCAACCCGTGCCTCCGGTGCAACGAGCGGATCAAGTTCGAGGCCCTCCTCGACCGGGGCATGGCGCTCGGCTTCGACGCCGTCGCCACCGGCCACTACGCGCGGTTGTCGTCCGAGGAACTGCCCGACGGCACCCGACGGCCGGTCCTACGACGCGCCGTGGACGACGCCAAGGACCAGTCGTACGTCCTCGGCGTGCTCACCCCGGAGCAGCTCGCGCACTCGATGTTCCCCCTTGGGGGTTCACTCAAGTCGCAGGTCCGCGCCGAGGCCGAGGCCGCCGGGCTGCCCGTCGCCTCCAAGCCCGACAGCCATGACATCTGCTTCATCCCCTCGGGCGACACCCGCGCCTTTCTCGGGGCGCGCATCGGCATGCGTCCCGGAGCGGTCGTCGACGCCGACACCGGCGACGAGCTCGGCCGCCACGAGGGCATCCACGGGTTCACCATCGGCCAGCGCAAGGGCCTCGGGGTCAGCGGACCCGCGGCGGACGGCCGCCCCCGCTACGTCACCGCGATCGACGCCGACAGTGGCACCGTCACCGTCGGTGGCGCGGACCATCTGCTCTCGTCCGGCATGACCGCGTCCTCGCCCTACTGGCTCGTCGACGACGACATCCACGAGACCGACTGCCTGGTGCAGATCCGCGCCCACGGCGAAGCGACCCCGGGCCACGTCCGCCGCCTCGGCGACGGACCGGATGCCCGGCTCGAGATCACGCTCGAGAAGCCGATCCGCGGCGTCGCCCCCGGGCAGGCCGCCGTGCTGTACCGGCCCGAACCGGACGGCGACCGCGTTCTGGGCAGCGGCACCATCTCCGCGTCCCGTCCGGCCGCGGGAACCGAGTGACGCCGGTGGGACCGTCCAGCACCGGGGCCGGCCCCATGCCCGGCACCGACCCGCGGGAATCGGCGCGGGTGATCATGGGGGAATGCCACGCGCTGCCGTTCCTGCCCGAGCTTCCGGATCGCGGCCCCGGGGCCGACCAGGTCGGCCGCACGCTGGCGATGCTCGCCGACCTGCCGGTCGACGTCTCGCCACGCGGATGGCGACTCGCCGACGCCCCGGGCCGCCTCGCCCGTCGTGCCGCCGACTTCCTCGACCGGGACGCCGACGCCCTCGAGGAGGCCGACGAGCGGGCCCGTGATCCCGAGGGGGACCCCGCCATCGACTCCCGCCGCCTGCAGGTCCGTGTGGTGGGCCCGTGGTCTCTCGCGGCCGGGGTGGAACTGCCCGGCGGATTCCCCGTGCTCAGCGATCGCGGCGCCCGGCGAGACCTGGCCGCCTCCCTGGCGGAGGGCGCGAGTGCGCGAGCCGTGCGGCTGGCGGGCCGGATAGGGGCAGGCGCACGGATCCTGGTGGACGAGCCCCTGCTCTGGCATGTCGCCGCCGGGACGGTCCGCTCGCCCAGCCGTCTCGACCCGATCGCGGCCGTCCCGCCCGATCGACTCGCCCTGTCGCTCTGCCGGTTCGCCGCTGCGCTCCGCGACGCCGGGGCCGCAGAGGTCCTGATCCGGCTCCCGGTCACCTCCGACCCTGGGGCACCTCCGGTCTGGGAGGTCGTCAGCGACCCCCCGCGGGGTGAGACGCCTCTCGACGGGGTGTGCCTGGCGACCGCGCCGCTGCACACAGCCCGGTCGCATGCCGCGCTGGATGCAGCCGGGACGGTCCTCGGTAACGGCGGGATCCTCCACCTGGAGGGTCTACCCGGCGGCGGCCCGCCGCCACGCACCGTGGCGGAGGCCGAGGACACCGCAGTGGGACTGCTGGCTCTGCTCGACCGACTGAGCGCGCCCAGGTACTCCACCCTGGACCGCGTCATCCTCACGCCCACCGCCGAGGAGACCTCGACCGGTGAGGGCCGAGCCGCGGCCGCCCTCCGGGGCGCCCGTCTGGTGGCCGAGACCACCCCGCGGGTGGCGGAGTAACAGACGACGCGGAGTAACAGACAACGCGGCGCTACAGCACTGCCATCGGCCAGAGGGTGTTGACGTCGGACGAGTCCTTGCCGGACCGCTCGAGGTACGCGACGAAGTCCCGCTGGCGCGTCTCGTGCCAGCTCGCCTGGCGCGCATTGACCTCCCGCCAGTCCGGACCCGACAACTCCGGCTGTCCGCCGAGCATCTTCCACGCCAGCCGGGCGGCGGCGAGCGCATCCGCCGCGGCCTCGTGGGCGCTGTCCAGTCGTACCCCGTGTAGACCGCACAGGGCCTCGAGCGTCCGCTTGCCTTTCCGGTAGGGATCCACCGCGCGGTCCACGACGTACGGGTCGATCACGGGTCCCAGAATCTCGAACGACGGGTCCCACCGGCGCAGGATCGTCAGGTCGTAGCAAGCGTTGAACACCACCAGCGTGCGTCCCTCGCCCCATCCGCGGCGGATGGCCGCCACCGTCTCGGCGATGACCTCGGCGTGGGGGCGGCCGTTCTCGCGGGCATGGGCCGTGGTGATGCCGTGGACCGCCGTCGCCCCCTCGGGAATCTCTATGCCCGGGTCGGCGAGCCAGTTCCGTTCCTTCTTGTGCTGCCCGTCTATCGCGATGAGGGCGGAGGAGACGACGTGGGCGGTCCGGGGGTCCGGGCCCGTGGTCTCGAGGTCGAACGCGAGCAGTCGGTTCCGGTCGATGGCGAGGGGTGGCTGTGTGTGGGTTGTCATGGGCTCACCGTAGGGCAGCGCTCCGACATCGAGGCCCTGCCCGGCATTACCCTGTCCTCGTGAGCCTTCCCGATGACAACAGTCAGCCCGTCGGCACGGGGGACATCCCGCCCGAGGTGCGGCAGGAGTGGACCGAGCTCGCGGAGACGGTCCGCGATCACCAGTTCCGCTACTACGTCAAGGACGCGCCCATCGTCTCCGACGCCGAGTTCGACCGGCTCTTCGAGGAGTTGCAGGCGCTCGAGGTGACGCACCCGGGGCTGCGGACCGCCGATTCGCCGACCCAACTGGTCGGCGGTGGCTTCTCGACGGATTTCGCCCCGGTCGAGCACCTCGAGCGGATGACCAGCCTGGACAACGTGTTCTCCGAGGAGGAGCTGCGCGACTGGGTCGCCTCCGCCGTCGAGCAGGCGGGAGTATCGGAGGACCGGCTGCCGTTCCTGTGCGAGGTCAAGATCGACGGGGTGGCCCTGGACCTGGTCTACCGCGACGGGAGGTTGGTCAGCGCCGCCACCCGCGGTGACGGGCGTACGGGGGAGGACGTGACCCTCAACGCGCGGACCATCGACGACATCCCGGTCACGCTCACCCCGTCGGACGACCGCCCGCTGCCTTCGCTCATCGAGGTGCGGGGCGAGGTGTTCTTCCGGCTCGAGGACTTCGCCGAGCTCAACGCTCGTCTCGTGGCCGAGGGCAAGGCACCGTTCGCCAACCCGCGCAACAGTGCGGCCGGGTCACTGCGCCAGAAGAACCCCGCCATCACCGCCCAACGTCGACTCGGCATGTACTGCCACGGTCTCGGCGCGGTCGAGGGCGCGACCTTCGAGAGCCTCCACGACGTCTACCTCGCCCTCGCCGAGTGGGGCCTGCCCGTCTCACCGCACACCGCGCCCGCCACCGGGGTGGAGGAGGTGGTCGAGCGGATGAGGTTCTGGGGTGAGCACCGCAGCGACCCCGAACACGAGATCGACGGTCTCGTCGTGAAGATCGACGACCGCGCGGTCCAACGGCGACTCGGTCAGACCTCCCGCGCGCCGCGGTGGGCGATCGCCTACAAGTACCCACCGGAGGAGGTCATGACGGAACTCCTGGACATCCGGGTCTCCGTCGGGCGCACCGGGCGGGTCACCCCCTTCGCCCACATGCAGCCGGTCACGGTCGCCGGTTCGACGGTCTCGTTGGCCACCCTCCACAACCAGACCGAGGTGATCCGCAAGGGCGTGTTGATCGGCGACACCGTGGTGATCCGCAAGGCCGGTGACGTGATCCCCGAGGTCCTCGGCCCGGTGGTCGAGCGGCGCGACGGCACCGAGCGCGAGTTCGTCTTCCCCGAACGTTGTCCGGAGTGCGATACGGTCCTGGCCCCGGCGAAGGAGGGCGACGCCGACTGGCGCTGCCCCAACCAGCGTTCGTGTCCCGCCCAGCTGCGGGAGCGGCTGTTCTATCTGGCCTCGCGCAACGCCCTGGACATCGAGGCGCTCGGGTACGAGGGCGCCTCGGATCTGCTGACCAGCGGGGTGCTGGTCAACGAGGCCGGACTGTTCGATCTCACCGAAGCCGACCTGCTCAGGACAGACCTCTACACCCGCGTCGACAAGGCCACCCGCAAGCAGATCGAGGCGGGGGCCGAACCCGAACGCACCGTGCTCACCGAGAACGGTCGCAAGCTGCTGGCCAACCTCGCCACCGCCCGGGACCGACCGCTCTGGCGGGTACTGGTCGCGCTGTCGATCCGACACGTGGGCCCCACGGCCGCGCGCGCCCTGGCGACCCGGTTCGGGACCATGGAGGCCATCCGCGCCGCGTCCGAGGAGGAACTGGCGGAGACGGACGGGGTCGGGTCGACCATCGCGGCCTCGGTGGTCGAGTGGTTCGACGTCGACTGGCACCGCGAGATCGTCGACCGCTGGACCGCCGCAGGTGTCTCGATGGCCGACGAGCGTGACGAATCGATCCCGCGGACGCTGGAGGGACTGACGATCGTGGCGACCGGCTCACTCGAGGGCTTCACGCGCGACGGCATCAAGGAGGCGATCATCGCTCGCGGCGGCAAGGCCTCCGGGTCGGTCTCCAAGAAGACCGACTACGTCGTGGTGGGCGACAACCCGGGGTCCAAAGCGGCCAAGGCCGAGGAGTTGGGCCTGACGATCCTGGACGAGGCCGGCTTCGTCGACCTGATGGACAACGGTCCGGCCGGGGCGGGGGAAGGGGACCTGGACCCGGAGGTGGACGCGGAACCGGAGCAGACCGACCCGTGACCCCGATGACGCCCCTCGTCCAGTTCCCCTGGCCGTTGTTCCTCGGAGCGGGCGTCGGTCTCGCGCTCGCGGTCGGTGTCTCCCTCCGTGGTCTGCGGAGCGAGCGTCGCCGGCGCATCCTCGCGGTGTCGGCCTCCGCCGTGGCGGGGGCATCGACCGGAGCGTTCGCCGGACTGGTGTGGCTCTGGGTCGGCCCGATGTCGAACCCGGTCTCCTGCCTCTACTCCTGTAACGAAGTCGCGCAGTTCCTGTCGAACGAACAGTTCCGTCAGATCGTCCTCATGACGGACCTGGCATGGGTCCTGCCGGTCACGGCGTTCCTCTTCGCGGCGGTCGCGGTGTGGCCGTGGCGACGCGGACCCCGCCGCTGACCGACATCCGTGCCGGACCGGCGTCGAGGGAGCGGCGGGCCCGCCCGGTCAGCCGGCGTCGAGGGACCGCAGGATCCCCGTGAGGTACCCCAGCCGAGCGACCTCGGACGGCCTGAACGAGGGACCGCCCGGTCGGCCCACCACGAGGATGTGTCCCGAGTTCAACGGCGCGGCCGCGAGCGAGGTGTCCATGGCCGTCCACTCCGCCGGCACGCCGTCGTCGTCGTCGTCCAGTGCGGTCACCCGCTCCAGGCCGCACAGCACGGAGACCTCGCCGCCCTCCCACATCGGTGCGGACTCGCCCCGCGCGATCAGACGGCACCGCGCGTCCGCGGTCACCTCCACGACCAGCGCCCAGCCGACGCGCAGCGCGGCCGGGAGCTCGTCGGCGAGCAGTTGGGAAGCCCCGGCACCCGCCCCGGCGACGGCGTCGATGAGTTCGAGTTCCCGATGCGCGTCGAGGATCCCGCCGAACGGCCGGAGGGAGTCCACCATCACGCCGTCCAGGCGCTCGGCGGCGGTGATGAGGGCGTCCGGGAAGGTGCCGTGCGGGACCTCCACGACGATGTCGTCGACGGCGACCCCGTCGAACCGGTCCACCACGTCGAGGCTGATGATGTCCGCGTCCACGGTCCCCAGCGCCACCGCGAGGGAGCCGAGACTGCCCGGTCGGTCGGGCAGCATGACACGGAGCAGATAAGACATGACGCCCATTGTGCCGCACGCATTCGGGCTGACTAGGCTGGGCCGGTACCGACCACGTCACGGAAAGGGGCAGGCACGTGACCTCGATCTCACGCGGGGACGTCGCGCATCTGGCCAGGCTCTCCCGCCTGGAACTGAGCGACTCCGAGCTGGACTCGTTCGCACAGCAGCTCACCGACATCCTCGACCACGTGCAGGCGGTGTCCGAGGTCGCCGCGGAGGACGTGCCCGCGATGAGCCACCCCACCGCGATCACCAACGTCTACCGCGACGACGTGGTCACGCCCGGCCTCACCCCGGAGCAGGCACTCGACCAGGCCCCGGCAGCCGACGAACAGCGCTTCGAGGTTCCGCAGATCCTGGGGGAGGACGCATGACCGAGCTCACCACCGCCACCGCCGCCGAGCTGGCCGGGCGGATCGCCGCGCGGGAGGTGTCCTCGGAGGAGGTCACCCGGGCGCACCTGGACCGTATCGACGAGGTCGACGGCGAGATCAACGCGTTCCTCCACGTGGGCGCGGACGAGGCTCTCCGGGCGGCCCAAGACGTCGACACCCGACTGGCGGCCGGCGAGGAGCTCGGACCCCTGGCGGGCGTGCCCATCGCCCTCAAGGACGTGTTCACCACCACCGACGCCCCCACCACCTGTGGCTCACGGATCCTCGAGGGTTACCGTTCGCCGTACGACGCCACGGTCACCGCGCGACTGCGCGAGGCGGGGATCCCGATCCTCGGCAAGACCAACATGGACGAGTTCGCCATGGGGTCGTCGACCGAGAACTCGGCCTACGGCCCCACCCGCAACCCGTGGGATCCGAGCCGCACCCCCGGTGGTTCCGGCGGTGGTTCGGCCGCGGCGCTGGCCTCGCACCAGGCCCCGATCGCCATCGGTACCGACACCGGCGGGTCGATCCGCCAGCCCGCCGCGCTCACCGCGACGGTCGGTGTCAAGCCCACCTACGGGACGGTCTCGCGCTACGGGCTCGTCGCCTGCGCGTCGTCGCTCGACCAGGGCGGGCCCTGCGGCCGCACGGTCGAGGACACCGCGCTGCTGCACCAGGTCATCGCGGGGCACGACCCGCGCGACTCGACGAGCCTCGACGTGGCGTTCCCGGACGTCGTCGCCGCCGCGCGTGAGGGCGGGAAGGGTGACCTGACGGGCCTGCGGGTGGGCGTGGTCACGGAGTTCTCCGGCGAGGGCTACCAGCCCGGCGTCGAGGAGTCGTTCCGCGGCGCGGTGGACACCCTGCGCGACCTGGGTGCCGAGATCGTCGAGGTCTCGTGCCCCAACTTCCGCTACGCGCTGCCCGCCTACTACCTCATCCTCCCGTCCGAGGTCTCCAGCAACCTGGCACGCTTCGACGCCATGCGCTACGGCCTGCGGACCGGTGACGGGTCGGCCGACCAGGTCATGGCCGCCAGCCGCGAGGCGGGCTTCGGCCCCGAGGTCAAGCGCCGCATCATGCTCGGCACCTACGCGCTGTCGGCCGGCTACTACGACGCGTTCTACGGTCAGGCCCAGAAGGTACGCACGCTGATCGCGCGCGACTTCGATGCCGCCTACGAAAAGGTCGACGTCCTGATCTCGCCGACCACGCCGACGACCGCGTTCCCGCTCGGGGACAAGGTGGAGGACCCGGTCGCGATGTACCAGTTCGACCTGTGCACCCTGCCGCTGAACCTGGCCGGTCACTGCGGGATGTCCGTGCCGTCCGGTCTGGTGGAGGGCCTGCCCGCCGGTCTGCAGATCATGGCACCGGCACTCGCCGACGACCGTCTCTACCGGGTCGGGGCCGCCTACGAGGCCGCGAGAGGCGCGATAGCGTGACGACCGTCCCCGAGAGGGACGCATGGAAGGCGCTCGCGGCACTCGTCATCGGGTTCTTCATGATCCTGGTGGACCAGACGATCGTGGCGGTGGCCACCGACGCGTTCGTCACCCAGCTCGGCGCCACGACCAACCAGGTCATCTGGGTGACCAGCGCGTATCTGCTCGCCTACGTGGTGCCGTTGCTGTTCACCGGTCGGCTGGGGGACCAGATCGGGCCGCGACGGGTGTCGATCTCGGGCCTGGTGCTGTTCACCGGCGCCTCCCTGTGGTGCGGGTTGGCGCCCGACATCGAGACCCTCATCGTGGCGCGGGTGTTCCAGGGATTCGGCGCGGCACTGCTCACCCCTCAGTCGCTCAGCGTCATCACGCGCGTGTTCGCACCCGCGCGCCGCGGCGCGGCCATGGGTGCGTGGGGTGCGGTCGCGGGTATCGCCTCCGTGGTGGGTCCGGTCTTCGGCGGGGTGCTCATCGACGCGTTCGACTGGCGGTGGATCTTCTTCGTCAACATCCCGTTCGGTGTCCTCGCGGTGGTGTTGGTATGGCTCTGGGTCCCTGTACTGGAGACGAGGTCGCGCTCGTATGACGTAGCCGGGATCGTCCTGTCGGCCGTGGGCATGTTCCTGCTGGTGTTCGGGATCCAGCAGGGCGAGGAACACGGATGGGGCGGGACCACCGCCGGGTTCATCGCGGCGGGCGTGGTGGGTCTCGCCGTGTTCGTGTGGTGGCAGTCCCGCGTCCGCACCGAGCCGCTCGTTCCTCTACGACTGTTCCGGGATCGCAACTTCTCGATCGGGACGTTCGGCGTCTCGACGATCGGCTTCGTCACCGCCGGAACGATGGTGCCGCTCATGTTCTACCTCCAGGGGGTCAAGGAACTCAGCCCGACCCGCGCGGGGATGATGTTGCTGCCCATGGCCCTGATCGCGGGTGTGCTGGCGCCGTTGGTCGGACGCTGGGCGGATCGTCTCGATCCGCGGATCTTCACGGGCATCGGGTACTTCTCGTATGCGGTCTCCCTGTTCTGGCTCGCGCTGGTGATGGATGCCCAGACCTCGATCCCCGTCCTGCTCGGTCCGATCGCCCTCATGGGGGTGGCCAACGGGTGTGTGTGGGCGCCGACGTCATCGACCGCGATGCGGCGCCTCGAATTGGCGTCGGCGGGCGCGGGCTCCGGTGTCTACAACACCACCCGCCAGGTCGGGGCGGTGCTGGGGTCCGCCGCGATCGGCGCGGTGGTCCAGGCCCGGTTCGTCGCCCACGGTGACATCGGTCAGGCGGTGGCCGACGCGATGTTCCTCCCCGCCGTGGTCGTCCTGCTGGGAGGGCTGGCCACCATGGCGTTCCGTACCGGTGAACAGTCGGTGAGCCCGGGGCGGTGACCGCCGCGATGCGGGGCGGGCGGACCTAGACTGCGGGGTAACCGAGAGGAGCTCGACGTGCGTATAGGTGTACTGACCGCCGGCGGCGACTGTCCGGGACTCAACGCGGTCATCCGCGCCCTGGTCCGCACCGCCAACTCGGAGTACGACTCCCCGGTCCTGGGGTTCCAGGACGGGTGGGCCGGGCTGGTGAACGACCGTGCCGTACCGCTGTTCGACGACGAGGGCATCGATCGCATCCTGCTCCGCGGTGGCACGATCCTCGGAACCGGCCGCCTGAACCCCGACGTCCTGACGGCGAGTCTGCCGGTGATCCGCCAGACCCTCGAGCGCCACGCGATCGACGCGCTCGTCGCGATCGGTGGCGACGGCACGCTCAAGGCGGCCCGCTGGTTGACCGAGAACTGCATCCCCGTGGTGGGTGTGCCCAAGACCATCGACAACGACGTCGGAGGCACCGACTACACCTTCGGATTCGACACCGCCGTCTCGATCGCCTCCGATGCCATCGACCGGCTGCACACGACGGCGGAGTCGCACGAGCGGGTCATGCTCGTCGAGGTGATGGGCAGGCACGCCGGGTGGATCGCACTGCACGCGGGCCTGGCGTCCGGTGCGCACATGATCGTGATCCCCGAGGTCCCGTTCGATATCGACTACGTATGCAAGGTGATGAAGCGCCGGTTCCAGATGGGGGAGGCGTACGGGATCTGCGTGGTGGCCGAGGGCGCGACGCCGGTCGAGGGTTCCGGCATGACGCTGCGCCGGGGCGGCACCGACCAGTTCGGCCACGAGGTGTTCACCGGGGTGGCCGACCAGATGGCGTCCGCGATCGCCGAGCGCATGAACCGCGACGTCCGGACGACCGTGTTGGGCCACATCCAGCGCGGCGGTACGCCGACCGCGTACGACCGCGTGCTCGCGACCCGTTTCGGGGTACACGCGGCGCACGCCGCGCACCGGGGGGATTTCGGACAGATCGTCGCGCTCCGTGGGGAGTCGATCGAGATGGTGCCGGTAGAGGACGCGGTCGCGGTGCTCAAGACCGTCCCGGAGGACCGCTACCGCGAGGCCGCCTGCCTCTTCGGCTAGATTGTTCCGCATGGAGTTCACCGAGGTCGTGTCACGTTTCGATCCCGTCATGGGCATGGAGGTGCACGTAGAGCTGCACACCAACACCAAGATGTTCTGCGGGTGTCCCACCGCGTTCGGGGCGGATCCCAACACCCAGGTGTGTCCGGTGTGCATCGGCCTGCCGGGCGCGTTGCCGGTGGCCAACCGCCAGGCGGTGGAGTGGGCCATCAAGATCGGTCTGGCGCTGAATTGCTCTATCGCGCCGTACAGTCGGTTCGCCCGGAAGAACTATTTCTACCCGGACCAGCCGAAGAACTACCAGATCTCGCAGTACGACGAGCCGATCGCCCATGACGGCTTCCTCGACGTGCAGCTCGAGGACGGCAGCACGTGGCGCGTGGAGGTCGAGCGCGCGCACATGGAGGAGGACACCGGCAAGTCCACCCACGTCGGGTCCGCCACCGGTCGCATCCACGGCGCCACCCACTCGCTGCTCGACTTCAACCGCGCGGGCGTGCCGCTCATCGAGATCGTCTCCAAGCCGATCGTCGGTGCGGGGGAGCGGGCACCCGAGATCGCGCGCGCCTACGTCACGACGCTGCGTGATCTGCTCCGGAGCCTCGACGTGTCCGACGTCCGGATGGACCAGGGCTCGATGCGCTGCGATGCGAACGTCTCGTTGATGCCGAAGGGCGCCACCGAGTTCGGCACCCGCACCGAGACCAAGAATGTCAACTCCCTCCGCAGCGTCGAGATCGCGGTCCGCCACGAGATGTGCCGCCAGGCGGACGTGCTCACCGCGGGTGACGAGGTCGTGCTCGAGACCCGGCACTTCCACGAGTCGGACGGCACCACCACCTCCGGCCGGCCGAAGGAGTCGGCGGAGGACTACCGCTACTTTCCCGAGCCGGATCTCGCGCCCGTCGAGCCGACCGAGGAGCTCATCGAGGAGATCCGCGCGACGCTGCCGGAGCTGCCGTGGGTTCGCCGCGCCCGGGTCCAGGCGGACTGGGGGGTCTCGGACGAGGAGATGCGGGACCTCGTCAACGCCGGGGCCCTCGACCTGATCCTCGCCACGGTCGACGCGGGCGCTCCGGCCGCCGAGGCCCGCTCGTGGTGGGTGTCGTACCTGACGCAGCAGTCCAACAAGCGCGGCGTCGCGCTCACCGAACTCGAGATCTCGCCGGTGCAGCTGGCGCGCGTGATCGAGTTGGTCGCCGACGGCAAGCTCACCAACAAGCTCGGCCGCCAGGTCGTCGACGCCGTCCTCGACGGCGAGGGCGAGCCGGACCAGATCGTCGCCGACAAGGGCCTCGAGGTGGTGCGCGACGACTCGGCGCTGCAGAAGGCCGTCGACGACGCCCTGGCCGCGCAGCCCGACATCGCGGAGAAGATCCGTTCGGGCAAGGTCCAGGCCGCCGGCGCGATCGTCGGTGCCGTCATGAAGGCGACGCGCGGTCAGGCCGACCCGGCCCGGGTGAAGGAACTGGTGATCGCCGCCTGCAACTAGGCGATGCGCTGTCCGCGCGGTGAGCTGTGCGTGGCTCGACCACGGGGACCGACCGTACGCCACACGCGCGCGCTCGCGCGTGGCGTCGAACCGCGGCTACGTACGGGCGTCGCCGCCACCACCGGACTGGGGGAGGATCACGGCCCGGTCATCGGTGGGCACCGGTGATGCACCATCCTTGTTGGTGGTGCCCGCCAGCAGGACGCCCTCGCCGACGACGGACAACCCGGTCAGTCGCCCGTACCGGCCCTCGGCCAGCGCCTCGGGTTGACCGCGAGCCGCGCCGCCGGCGGTCTGGAGGGTGTCGACCCGCTCGGCGTCCGGGAGGGCGATGGCGAGCGTGCCCTCGGATGCGGCGCACCCACCGGCGGAACGCTGGTCCGGCCACGTCCACACCGTGCGATCGGGTGTCCGGATCGCCGCACCGCGGTCGGTGACCGTGGAGAGGAAGAGATCCTCGCCGAGAGGACACAACGCCTGGATGCGCCCGAGGTCGCGTCCGATCACCTGGGGGTCCTCCGCGCGACCGATCCCGGTGAACGTCGGGAACCGGACGACCTCGGAGCCGGCGCCGACGGTCAGGATGTCGTCGACGAACGCGAGGCCACCGCTGTCCGCGGGTGCGAGCTCCGCGATCGTGCGGGGGGCGTCGCCGCGCGCCAGTCGTTCGACCCGGGTGGGTCCGTCGCCGACGACGAGGAGATACACCAACCGGTCCTGGGCGAAATCCGGGGACGGCGCGACCGCGGCCACCCGGCCGGACCGGGGATCCACCCTGCCGAACTGCTCGGGGTCGGCATCGGCGGAGACGATCTTCACCCCGCCCGTGGACTCGGCGACCAGCGCTCGCTCACCGAGCCCGGCCACCGCGACGGCCGGCTCGAGGCAGGTCGCGATGACGGCGGGGTCGGGATCGACGCAGGGGCCCGTCTCGGCCGGGGGCTCCGGCTCCCCGCGGCGCGACGTCGGGGGCGGGGTCGGTGCGCCGGGAGGGCTCGGCGGAGCGGCACCCATTCCCGGCCCGGCCGCGGGCGTGAACGGGTCCTCGAGGCGGTCGTCGAACCTCGCGCAACCGGACACGGCGACGGCCAGTGCCAGCAGCAGCGGGAGCGATCTCATGCCGACCAGACTACGGCGCGCCGTGTCCTTCAGCGTCCGGGCACCGGAATCGGCCTACAGTCGATCCGTGACTTCCTCAAAGCGCGGAGACGACGACGCCCGTACCGAGATCATCCACGACGTCGATTACCCGCTCGACGTCCCCAACGCCCAGGGCGCGGGCGCCGGTTCGCGGGGCGGCTCGGGGGACGGCGCGACCACCGCGTTCCCCGCGGCCGGGCGCACCGACTACTCGCAGTTCGCCGAGTCCGGGGGGTACGACGTGTCCTCGCCCCTGCCCTTCGGTGACCAGCCCACCACCATCGCGCCCGCGTCGCGGGACACGATCGGCCGCCGGGGAACGGCCGATTTCGGGCTGTTCGTCCTGAGACTGGCCGTGGGCGTCCTCCTCGCGATGCGGGGACTGCAGAAGCTCTTCGGACTGTTCGGCGGGCCCGGGATCGACGGGTTCACGCAGACCCTCACCGACTCCGGATTCGACCAGGCCCGCATCCTGGCGATCGCCGGCGGCGCCGTCGAACTGGTGGCGGGCGTCATGCTCGTGGTGGGACTCGCGACCCCGGTGGCGGCGGCGGGTCTGCTGGGGCTCATCGGACTGGGGATAGCGATCCGACTGACCGGGACCGACCCCATCCCCGTGCTGAGTGACACCACCCGCGGACTCGAGGTGTCGATCCTCTACGCCGCGGCGCTGGTGACCCTCCTCTTCTCCGGACCGGGGCGATGGTCCGCCGACCGCAAGTGGGCATGGTCCCACCGTCCCCGCTTCAGCGGCGTCGTGTGGGTGATCGTCGTGGCGGTCATCGCCGGTCTGGTGTGGTACTTCCTCAACGGCACCAACCCGCTGACCTCCTCAGCCGACAGCGCCCCGGTCACCGCGGGCTGAGAGCTCGGGAGCCGGGGCGCGCGGCCCTGACCAGGCGCGTCAGTCGGGCAGGATGCGCACGGCACCCTTGTCCGCCGAGGACGCCATCGAGGCGTACGCGCGGAGAGCGGTGGACACTTTCCGATCACGCTTGACCGGCCGCCACGGGAGAGGGCCCCTCTCGGCGCGGCGGCGGGACAGCTCGTCGTCGTCGACATCCACCGAGATGGACCGCGTGGCGACATCGATGGTCACGATGTCACCGTCACGCACCAGGCCGATCGGGCCGCCCGAGGCGGCCTCCGGGGCGATGTGACCGATGGACAGCCCGGACGACCCGCCCGAGAAGCGGCCGTCGGTGATGAGCGCGCATTTCGTCCCGAGGCCGGCGCCCTTGATGAACGCCGTGGGGTGCAGCATCTCCTGCATCCCCGGACCGCCGGCCGGGCCCTCGAAGAGCACCACCAGCACCTCGCCGGCCTGCAGCGTCTTGTCCAGGATGACCGAGACGGCCTCCTCCTGGGACTCGACCACCCTGGCCGGACCGGAGAAGTGGAAATTGTCCTCGGACACGCCGGCGGTCTTGAAGACGGACCCGTCCGGCGCGATGTTCCCGCGCAGGACCGCGAGCCCGCCCTCCGCGGTCGCCGGGTGCTCGACCGAGTGGATGCAGCCGTTCTCGGCGTCCGTGTCGAGCGACTCCCAGCGGTTGTCGGTCGAGAACGGCTCGATCGTCCGCACCCCGCCCGGGGCCGCGTGGAACAACTCGATCGCCTTCTCGGTCGCGGTGCCGCTGCGGATATCCCAGTCCGCGACGTACTGCTCGAGCGACGGGGAGTGGACCGAGTGGACGTCCGTCCTTAGCAGGCCCCCGCGGTACAGCTCGCCCAGGATCGCGGGGATGCCGCCGGCCCGGTGGACGTGCTCCATGTAGTAGTCCGAGTTGGGCGCGACCTTGGCCAGGCAGGGGATCCGGCGGGAGATCTGCTCGATGTCGCCCAGGTCGAAGTCGACCTCGCCCTCCTGCGCGGCGGCGAGGATGTGGAGCACGGTGTTGGTGGAGCCGCCCATCGCGACGTCCAGCGCCATGGCGTTGGTGAACGCCGACCTGGTGGCGACCGAACGGGGGAGCACCGAGGAGTCCTCGTCCCGGTAGTAGCGGGTGCACAGGTCGACGATGACCCGGCCGGCCTCGGCGAACAGTTCACGCCGCGCACTGTGGGTGGCCAGGGTCGAGCCGTTGCCGGGCAGCGACAGCCCCAGGGCCTCGGTGAGGCAGTTCATGGAGTTGGCGGTGAACATCCCGGAGCAGGACCCGCACGTCGGGCAGGCCGAGCGCTCGATGGCGTCGAGGCCCTCGTCGTCCACGGCCGAGTTGGCGGACGCGGAGATCGCCGTGATGAGGTCCGAGCCCGCCTTGACCACGCCGTCGACGACGACGGAGAACCCCGACTCCATCGGCCCGCCGGAGACGAACACGGTGGGGATGTTCAACCGCATCGCGGCGTTGAGCATGCCCGGGGTGATCTTGTCGCAGTTCGAGATGCACACCAGGGCGTCCGCCGTGTGGGCGTTGACCATGTACTCCACCGAGTCCGCGATGATCTCCCGGCTGGGCAGCGAGTAGAGCATGCCCGCGTGGCCCATCGCGATCCCGTCGTCCACCGCGATGGTGTGGAACTCCCGGGCCACGCCGCCCGACGTCGCGATCTGCTCGGCGACGATCTCACCGACGTTCTTCAGGTGGACGTGGCCCGGCACGAACTGGGTGTACGAGTTCGCGATCGCGATGATCGGCTTACCGAAGTCCGAGTCCGTCATGCCGGTCGCGCGCCAGAGGGCACGCGCCCCCGCGGCGTTGCGTCCGGCGGTACTGGTTCGTGACCTCAGGGGCGGCATGGGACCTCGCTCCGACTCGATGGGGAGGGCGCATTCCGGGAGTCGTGCCGTACGGGGCCGCGGTGTGCGCGCGCCCCGCGGCGACACCCGATCGCGCCGTGACCACCACACAATACGCCCCGATGTGGGTCTACTCTTCTCACGGTCGGCCATCCGGCCGGCCTCGACGTGACGCGAATGGGGATGGACATGACCGACTCCGGTCACACGGGTGGGCTACGTGAGTTCCTCTCGCACTCGGCGGGGGCGGTGGCCCTGGTCTGTGGACTGTTCTTCCTCCTGTCGTTCATGTACCTGGGGGGCACCGCGGATCCGCAGTCCCACGCGAGGTACATCCCCGTGGCGGTGGTGGACGAGGACGTCGCCGCGACCCTGGAGACCCCGATCGGTCCGCGTGGTCTCGACATGGGGTCGCGTATCACCGCGGGGCTGCTCCAGAACAACGACTGGGGGAGGGTCCGGCTGCACGTGGTGGATCCGGAGGCCGCCGAGGAGGGCCTCCGGGACGGCACGTACTTCGGTGCGGTCCGTATCCCACCCGAACTGAGCGGGCGGGTGGCCGGGCTCGTCGAGGCCGCGGCGACGGAGGCGGGCGACGCGGCGGGGCCACCCGAACGCGCCCGCATCTCACTCGAGTACTCGCCACGCGTGTCCATCGTCTCCGGTCAGGTCATGAACACCATGGCGGACGCGATGCAGGAATCGTTCCACGACCGGATGGGGACCGAACTGCTGTCGCAGTCCCGGCTGCTGGCCGAGGCCGAGGGCAGGACCGTCGGCGCCGCGGCCGCGGTCGCGCTCTCCGATCCGGTGGCGATCGACGTCGTCGCGTGGAACCCGCTGCCGGACGGGGTGTCGAACGCGTCGCTCCCGATGTTCTACGCGCTGGTCGTGATCCTGGCGGGATTCACCGGGGCGATGATCATCTCCGCCCTCCTCGACGCCCGTCTCGGCTTCATCCCGCTGGAGATCGGGCCGGTGGCGCTCCATGTCCACGTGGCGCCGTTCGGGCGGCTCCAGACACTGGCCCGCAAGTGGGTGGTCACGCTGATCACGGCGCCGCTCGTCTCGGGGCTCGTCCTGTGGGTGGCGGACATCATCGGTGTCACCGGGTACGACCCGTGGGACATGTTCTGGTTCTCGAACCTGGTCATCGTCGCGGTCGGGGTGTGTGCGCACACGATCATCGCTGCTGTCGGCAACGCCGGTCTGCTCGTGAACCTCGTGGTGTTCGTGGTGCTGGGCATCCCCACCTCGGGCGGCGCCACCCCGACCGAGATGCTCCCGCGGGTGTTCGTCGCCATCGGGACACTGCAGCCGATGCACCAGGCCTACCTCGGGCTGCGGTCGATCATGTTCTTCGACTCCGGGTGGGAGGCGGGTCTCGGACACGCGGTCCGGGTCCTCGGCGGCTGGGCGGTCGCAGGACTCGTCGTGGGTGTGGCGGTCACCGTCGTCTACGAGCGGATGGGTATGCGACGCCAGGCCGTGGCCGACCGGGTCCCCGCCGGCCGCGGGGTGACCGGCGGAGCGGGAGGGTCAGGCGGAGCGCAAGGGTCAGGCGGACTCGGGTCCGCTCGCGGCGTACGGGTCGCGGATACGGCCACGGCTGGCGCCGGACAGCCGCGGGAGGTCGTGGAACGAGACCCCGCCCATCGGGAGTGACGTGTCAGAGGTGGTCACGAGCCGGGCGAACCCACGCTTGGGGAACATCACACCCCTGACCTCGTCCCACGGCACGGACCGTCGGGAGCGCCAGGACGACAGGTGGACACCGTCCTCGTCCAGTCGGGTCCAGGTCCGGGCCACCCACCAACCGAAGGCGACGGGGAGCAGCACCAGCCAGCCCAGGGCGACGGGGTAGGACGTGACGGGCCAGAGAATCGCCAGCACGAAAATGGCGATGACGACGTACGACATCGGGTTGACCCGGAAGAGGGCGTGATCGCGGGGGCTCGACTCCGGGACGGGAGCTCTGAAAGGGGCACTCATGATGCCTCCAGTCTGGCATGGCCCACATAGTGGGATCGATGTTCCACGAGTTGACGCTGCCGTCGGCCGCGGCCTAGTCTGGGCCTCGTGAACACCTGGAACGGTCTCGTACTCGGCCGGCGCGTCGGCGCCTGAGCCCTACCTGGCTTTCCGTCGACGCGCACCCTCGCCGGCCTTTCGTGGCCGACGGGGGTTTTTTGTTGCCGGGTCAGACCGCGGTCAGAGAAATCCACGATCACGCCCGACCACGAACCACGGCTCCACGACCAGCATGAAGGACAGTTGAAGTGAGCGCACCAACGGCACAGCCCGGACCCCGTCCGGGTGCAGAGCAGAAGGCCCGGTCCGCGGCCCCAGAGCGGATGACGGGGGCCCAGGCCGTCGTCCGGTCCCTCGAGGAGATCGGCACCGAGGTCGTCTTCGGCATCCCCGGCGGGGCCATCCTGCCGGTCTACGACCCGCTCTACGACTCGGCCAAGGTCCGGCACGTCCTGGTCCGGCACGAGCAGGGCGCCGGTCACGCAGCGACCGGCTACGCCCAGGCGACCGGAAGGGTCGGCGTCTGCATGGCGACCTCGGGCCCCGGCGCCACCAACCTGGTGACCCCGCTCGCGGACGCGCAGATGGACTCGGTCCCGATCGTGGCGATCACGGGTCAGGTCGGGACCGCACTCATCGGCACGGACGGTTTCCAGGAAGCCGACATCTCGGGCATCACCATGCCGATCACCAAGCACAACTTCCTCGTGTCCCACGGCGAGGACATCCCGCGGATGATCGCCGAGGCGTTCCACATCGCGCAGACCGGTCGCCCCGGCGCTGTGCTCGTGGACATCCCCAAGGACGTCCTGCAGGCCGAGATGACGTTCTCGTGGCCGCCGGAGATGAAGCTGCCCGGCTACCGGCCCGTCACCAAGCCGCACGGCAAGCAGATCCGTGAGGCCGCCCGGATGATCGGCAAGGCCAGGCGCCCGGTGCTGTATGTCGGCGGCGGCGTCATCAAGGCCGACGCCTCCGCGGAGCTCATGGCGCTCGCCGAGCTGACCGGCATCCCGGTCGTGACCACGCTCATGGCGCGCGGGGCGTTCCCGGATTCCCACCGGCTGCACTACGGCATGCCGGGGATGCACGGAACCGTCGCCGCCGTCGCGGCGCTGCAGCGGTCCGACCTGCTGGTCACCCTGGGCGCCCGGTTCGACGACCGGGTCACCGGTCGTCTCGACACCTTCGCCCCGGACGCCAAGGTCATCCACGCCGACATCGACCCGGCCGAGATCGGCAAGAACCGAGCCGTCGACGTGCCGATCGTCGGCGACATCAAGGAGGTCCTCGTCGAGCTCGTCGAGACGCTGCGCGGCGCGCGCGAATCCGGCACGCTGGGCGAGCCCGCCGTGTGGGTCGGTGAGCTGGACGAGATCCGCAGTGAGTTCCCGCTTGGCTACGGCCCGCAGTCGGACGGCTCCCTGTCTCCCGAGTACGTCATCGAGCGGCTGAGCGCCGCCGCCGGCCCGGACGCCGTGTACTGCGCGGGCGTCGGCCAGCACCAGATGTGGGCGGCCCAGTTCGTCCAGTACGAGAAGCCGCGCACGTGGCTGAACTCGGGCGGCCTGGGGACCATGGGGTACGCGGTCCCCGCGGCGATGGGTGCCAAGTTCGGCCGTCAGGACGCCGAGGTCTGGGCCATCGACGGCGACGGCTGCTTCCAGATGACGAACCAGGAGCTGGCCACCTGCGCCATCGAGGGCGCACCCATCAAGGTGGCGCTGATCAACAACGGCAACCTCGGCATGGTCCGTCAGTGGCAGACACTGTTCTACGAGGAGCGGTACTCGCAGACCGACCTGTCGACCCACTCCATGCACATCCCGGACTTCGTCAAGCTCGGCGAGGCCCTGGGCTGCGTGGCGCTGCGGTGTGAGCGCGCCGAGGACGTCGACGACGTGATCGCACAGGCCCGCGCGATCAACGACCGCCCGGTCCTCATCGACTTCATCGTGGGCAAGGACGCCCAGGTGTGGCCGATGGTCGCGGCGGGCACGTCCAACGACGAGATCATGGCGGCCCGGGACATCCGGCCGCTGTTCGACGACACCGACTCCGTGGCGGACGACGCCGCGGACATCCACGAGGCGACCGAGCGGATCGACGCCGCGGTGATCGCCGCCGAGGAGGAGGACCAGTGAGCGCTCGCTCCCACACCCTGAGCGTGCTGGTGGAGGACAAGCCTGGCGTGCTCGCGCGCGTCTCGTCGCTGTTCTCCCGGCGCGGGTTCAACATCGAGTCGCTGGCCGTGGGCCCGACCGAGACCGAAGGCCTGTCGCGCATGACCATCGTCGTGAACGTCGAGGACTTCCCGCTCGAGCAGGTGACCAAACAGCTCAACAAGCTCGTCAACGTCATCAAGATCGTCGAGCAGGATCCGGCCGGCTCGGTGGCCCGCGAGCTCACTCTCGTCAAGGTCCGCGCCGACGCCACCAACCGCGGTCAGATCGTGGAGATCGCGAGTCTATTCCGCGCACACATCGTGGACGTCTCACCCGAGTCGCTCACTCTCGAGGCCACGGGTACCCCCGACAAGCTCGACGCGCTGCTGCGGATGCTCGACGGCTACGGGATCCGCGAGATCGTGCAGTCCGGCATGGTCGCGCTCGGACGCGGCCCCAAGTCCATCAACACCACTCGATAGTCTCGACTCCTACACAAGTCTCGACTTCACGAAACAACACGAAGGGAATCCACCATGGCAGTGGAGATGTTCTACGACGACTCGGCGGATCTGTCGCTGATCCAGGGCCGCAAGGTCGCCGTCATCGGGTACGGCTCGCAGGGGCACGCGCACTCGCTCAGCCTGCGCGACTCCGGAGTCGAGGTCGCGATCGGCCTGCGTGAGGGCTCCAAGTCCCGCGCGAAGGCCGAAGAGGCCGGCCTCAAGGTCATGACCGCCGCCGAGGCCACCAAGTGGGCCGACGTCATCATGCTGCTCGCCCCCGACACCTCGCAGGCGCAGATCTTCACCGAGGACATCGAGCCCAACCTGAGCGACGGCGACGCGCTGTTCTTCGGTCACGGCCTCAACATCCACTTCGGCCTCATCAAGCCGGCGGAGAACATCACCATCGCGATGGTCGCCCCCAAGGGCCCCGGTCACCTCGTGCGTCGTCAGTTCGTCGACGGCAAGGGCGTCCCGGCGCTCATCGCCGTCGAGCAGGACCCGAAGGGCGAGGGCGAGGCGCTCGCGCTGTCCTACGCAAAGGCCATCGGCGGCACCCGCGCCGGCGTGATCAAGACCACCTTCAAGGACGAGACCGAGACCGACCTGTTCGGTGAGCAGGCCGTGCTGTGCGGCGGCACCGAGGAGCTCGTCAAGACGGGCTTCGAGGTCATGGTCGAGGCCGGCTACGAGCCGGAGCTCGCCTACTTCGAGGTGCTCCACGAGCTCAAGCTCATCGTCGATCTCATGTACGAGGGCGGCATCGCGCGCATGAACTACTCGGTGTCCGACACCGCGGAGTTCGGCGGCTACCTCTCCGGCCCGCGGGTCATCGACGCCGGCACCAAGGAGCGCATGAAGGAGATCCTGTCCGACATCCAGGACGGCACCTTCACCAAGCGCCTCGTGGCCAACGTCGAGGGCGGCAATAAGGAGCTTGAGCAGCTCCGCAAGGAGAACGCCGAGCACCCGATCGAGGTCACCGGCCAGAAGCTGCGCGACCTCATGAGCTGGGTCGACCGGCCGATCACGGAGACTGCCTGAGGGTCCGCGGGTCCGACCCGGTGAAGCCCCTGTAGGGTCCACCGGGATCGATTCCCGACTTCAGCAGGAGGACCGCCGTGCGCCACTTCAACCGAGGAGTGGGTGCGGCGGTCCTCGCCGTTTCCCTGGTGGGGACGACCGTGGCGTGTACGTCCGACCCCGGTGACGGCGGACCGAGAACCGAAGCCGCCCCGGTGGAGGGCACGCGGGTCGCCGCCGACGCCGACGGGTCCGGCGTGGAGACCACGAGACTGCTCATCGAGTCCGCCCCGGTGGTCGTGGTGGCAGCCCCGGACGCCGCCGCGCAGGCGCGCGCCGCCTCCGTCGCGGTCGGGTTGCACGCACCGATGCTCACCGCCGTCGAGGGCGGGGACGCGGCATTGGCCGACGAGGTGTCGCGACTCGGCGCCGAGCGGGTGTTGCGGGTCGGGCAGGTGGCCTTCACACCCGACGACGGCGAGGTGGTCGACGCCCCGGGAGGTCGGCCGGAGCTCGAGGAGCTGACCGGGATCACGTTCGACTCCGAGGTCGAGGTCCCGCCGGGGCGGATCGACGACGTCACCGTCCACCAGGTGCCGGGTACGCCTGCGCTGATGACGGCCGGGGAGATCACCGCTGCCGACGGCGCGGGCGCGGCCCCCGATCCGTTCGACAGCGGCGAACCCGCATGGGACGGCGAGGGCGCACCCAGCGTGCTCGTGTACGACGAGACGCCGGTCGCGGCGGTCGCGACGGCAGTGGCCGTCGGGGCGGCGGTGTCCCACCTCCGTACCCCGGACCCGCGGGTCGACGGCGGGTCCGTGGAGGCGGTGCGGGACGCCGAGGCGGTCTACGCGCTCGGGCCCGGGTGGGGCACCGAGGACGAACTCGAGGACCGGGTGGAGACGGCGCGGACGGTTCCCGAACTGCCGGGCGGCGGACAGCTGCTGTTCCCGGGCCGGCGGTTCGTGGCCGCCTACGGGTCGCCGATCACCCCTGCCCTGGGGATCCTCGGCGAGCAGGGACCAGAGGAGAGCGTGGCGCGGGTTCAGCAGTTGGTCGGGGAGTACCAGCCGCACTCCCCGGAACCGGTCATCCCGGCGTTCGAGATCATCGCGACGGTCGCCTCGACGTCCGCCGGACCCGACGGCAACTACACCAACGAGTGGGACCCGCAGGAGTTCGTCCCGCTGATCGACGCCATCACCGACGCCGGCGGGTACGCGGTGATCGACCTCCAGCCCGGCATGGCCGACCTCCTCGATCAGGCGAGGATCTTCGAGGAGTTGCTCACCCGCCCGAACGTCGGACTCGCGCTCGACCCCGAGTGGAAGCTCGAGCCGGGACAACAGCCGGGCGCGCAGATCGGGTCGGTGGACGCCGAGGAGATCAACCGGGTCACCGACTGGCTGGCGGACCTGACCCGGGACAGCGGAGGGCCACAGAAGCTCCTCATCCTCCACCAGTTCAGCATGGCCATGATCGACGACCGCGACCAGATCGACACCTCCAGGCCGGAGGTGTCAATCGTCCTGCACGCCGACGGTCACGGCACCCCGGACCTGAAGATGGAGACGTGGGACGTCCTGCGCAGCGGGCTGCCGTCCGGCATCCGGATGGCGTGGAAGAACTTCTATGACGAGGACACCCCCACGTTCACGCCCGAGCAGACCATGGCGGTCGAGCCCCGGCCGTGGTTCGTGTCCTACCAGTGATTCGCTTCCTACCAGCGAGTCGGTAACCCGCCGAGGATGCGCTCCGCCACGTGCTGCCCGGCCATGCCGTGCACGCCCGGGCCGGGAGGGGTCGAGCCGGAGGCGTGCCACACCCCGGGAATGCCGGTCGCGAACGGGTCGGCCCGCGGCACCGGGCGGGCGATGAGCCCCCGCAGGTCCACGCGTCCCGCCGCGATGTCCCCACCGGCGTTATTGGCATTGTGCTCGGCCATCCGGTCCGCGGGCGTGCAGTGGGCGGCCACGACCACGTCCCGCACCCCCGGCGCGACCGCCTCGAGCGCGGCGAGCACCTGCTCGGTCTGGTCACGGTCGGAGAACGCGGGCACGTGCGCGTAGGTCCACAGTGGACGTCGACCGTCCGGGGCGATTCGTCCCGGGTCGGTCACCCACGGCTGGGAGACGAGGATCATGGGCCGATCGGCGTGCCGACCGGCGGCGACCTCGCGCTCGGCGGCCGCGATGGCATGGGAATCCCCACCCAGGTGGACAGTGCCGGCGTCGGCGAGCCGGCCGTCGCGCCACGGAACCGGGCCAGACAGGACCAGGTCGACCTTCGCCGCGGCCCCGCCGACCGGCGCCTCCAGGAGTCTGCGTGCGCGGCGGGCCACGGCCGGAGAGGGCGAGGATGCCATGAGGATCTCGCCGAGGATCCGGGAGGACGTGTTGAAGACGACGTCCCGGGCGTCGAGCCGTGCCAGCGAATCCACGCCGACCCCGGTGCGGATCTCCCCCCCGGCATCCCGGATCGCCTCGGCCAGTGCGGCGGTGATGGCCCCGCTGCCGCCGACCGGCAGCGTCCAGCCGAGCGGCGAGTGGAGCAACGAGCCCAGGACGAGGCCGACCCCCGTCGCGGCGGGGGAGGACAGCGGGGTGATCGCGTGGGCCGAGATCCCGGACAGCAGCGTCCGTCCGTCCGGACCGAGGGGATCGCCGACCACACCGCGGGGGTGGGCGCGGACGAACGCCGCGCCGAGCGCCGCGGTCGCCCCCAGGTGCGGGACCGAGCGCTGATCGGACAGGGCCGTGGCGACGACGTCCTCCGCCCTGCGACCCAGGGGGCCCATGAGGCTCCACCACCGGTCGGCCTCCGCGCGCGACCCCAGGCCCTCTGCGAGGGCGGCGGGGGATGGGGACGCGGGAACGACGATCGCGTCGCGGGCCGGCAGTGCGTGAGCCAGTTGAACGGGGGGAGTGAGCATCTCGACCCCGTGGGCCGGCAGGTCGAACCCACGGAAGAACGGGGATGCCCCCGCCATGGGGTGCACGGCCGAGCACGGATCCACCAGCAACCCGTTCACGACGTCCTCCGGGATGCCGGTCGCGATATCGCCCATCGGCAGGGTTCGGCACCCGCCACCGATGGTCTCCTGGGCTTCCAGCACCACCACCCGCCGCCCGGCCCGCGCACACAACAGCGCGGCAGCCAGGCCGTTGGGGCCGGAGCCCACCACGACGACGTCCGCACGCACGGTCCCCGCCGCGCTCATTCGAAGACCGCCAGACCGTAGGCGCGTCGCAGTTGCTCCAGCAGGTCCTCCTGTGACCGGGCCTGTTCGGCCAGTCCCAGCAGCAGCCGGCCGGTGTCGGGACCGCCGGGGTCGTCGTCGTCGCCGCTGTCTTCGTCGTCGCTGCTGTCATCGTCGTCGCAGTTGTCGTCGTTGCTGGCGTCGGGTTCCGCTCCGGACCTCCCGGCAGCGGACGCCGGGCCGTCCGCGACCCACGACGCGGCGAGCAACTCCCACATCGAGCGCTTCGCAACCACGAGGGTGCGCAGCGCCTCCAGGACCGCGAGCCGGGCCAGAGGATCGCGCACCACCGTGCCCACCGGCAGTGCGGTGAGGCTGACCGCGGCGGACCACCGCACCAGCCGACGGCCCGGGGCCCCCAGAGGTGAGAGC
Organism: Dietzia sp. WMMA184; assembly: GCF_002441635.1. Lineage (NCBI taxonomy): Bacteria > Bacillati > Actinomycetota > Actinomycetes > Mycobacteriales > Dietziaceae > Dietzia > Dietzia sp. WMMA184. Next base: position 298,124 of record NZ_NXEI01000001.1, read on the forward strand.
ACCGCCAACAGGCGGGCGGCGGTGTCGATCTCCTCCTCGAACTCTCGGCGCAGCGGAACCAACCGCACCCGGTCCTCCGGATCGACCGCACTGATGCAGCGGTCCAGGACGCTGCGCCCCACCGCGGCGCCGTACAGGTGGGCCCGCAGATACATCGCCACCGCCGTCGGGCCGCGTGCCGGGGCCAGCACGGGCAACCAGGGGTCGGGGAAGCGGACCGGCGGCTGGGCCGACCGGGGAGTGCGGGGCATCGGTGCTCCGTTCGTCGCGCGGCGGTGGTCACGTCGGGTCGCCGACCCTCGTCACGGTAGGCGTCCGGGCGCGTACCGGCCACTGCTCGGCGCCGGTGACAGGTGCCCTAGACTGGCCGTGCCCGAAAAGACACCGAGGAGAACCCACTGTGACAGCATCCGGACGGCCCGTCGTCCTCATCGCCGACAAGCTCGCCCAGTCGACCGTCGACGCGCTCGGCGACGCCGTGGAGGTCCGCTGGGTGGACGGCCCGGATCGCCCCAAGCTGCTCGAGGCGGTCGCCGACGCCGACGCACTGCTCGTGCGCTCGGCCACCACCGTCGACGCCGAGGTGCTCGCCGCCGCGCCGAACCTCAAGATCATCGGGCGCGCGGGCGTCGGCCTGGACAACGTCGAGATCCCCGCCGCCACCGAGCGCGGCGTCATGGTGGTCAACGCGCCCACCTCCAACATCCACTCGGCCGCCGAGCACGCGGTCGCGCTGCTCATGTCCGCCTGCCGCCAGATCCCAGCCGCGGACCGCACCCTGCGCGAGCACACCTGGAAGCGCAGTTCCTTCAACGGCGTCGAACTGCTCGGCAAGACCGTCGGCGTCGTGGGCCTGGGCCGCATCGGCCAGCTCGTGGCGCAGCGACTCGCCGCCTTCGAGACCAACCTCATCGCCTACGACCCCTACCTGCCCGCCGCCCGCGCGGCGCAGCTGGGTATCGAGCTGGTCGACATCGACGAGCTGGTCTCCCGCGCCGACATCATCACGATGCACCTGCCCAAGACCAAGGAGACCGCCGGTCTCTTCGACGCCGAGCGGCTGGCCCGTGCCAAGGACGGCGTCGTGATCGTCAACGCCGCCCGCGGCGGTCTGATCGTCGAGGACGCGCTCGTCGACGCCCTGAAGTCCGGCAAGGTCCGCTCCGCGGCGCTCGACGTGTTCGACACCGAGCCGTGCACCGACTCGCCGCTCTTCGAGCTCGAGAACACCGTCGTCACGCCGCACCTCGGCGCCTCCACCAGCGAGGCGCAGGACCGCGCCGGCACCGACGTCGCCCGCAGTGTGCTGCTCGCCCTGCGCGGGGAGTTCGTCCCCGACGCCGTCAACGTCACCGGTGGTCCCGTCGGCGACGAGGTCGCACCCTGGCTCGACCTCGTCCGCAAGCTCGGACTGGTCGCCGGCCACCTGTGCCCGGGTATCCCGACGACCGTCCGGATCGACGTCGCCGGCGAGCTCGCATCCGAGCAGGTCGACGTTCTCGGGCTGGCCGCCCTGCGCGGCATGTTCTCCGCGATCACCGACGAGCCCGCGACCTTCGTCAACGTCGGCCAGATGGCCGAGCAGCGGGGGGTCACCCACTCGGTGGAGACCCACAGCGAGTCCAAGTCCTACCGCAGCACCGTCACCGTCACGGCCGTGGCCGCGGATGGCGCGTCGGCCGATGTCACCGGCACGCTGGCCGGCCTGGACCAGGTGCAGAAGATCGTCCGGATCAACGAGCGCGGGTTCGACCTGCGCGCCGAGGGCCAGAACCTGTTCGTCCACTACTCCGACCGCCCGGGCGTGCTCGGCAAGGTGGGCTCCATCCTCGGCGGGGAGGGCATCGACATCCAGGCCGCCGCACTGAGCCAGGACGCCTCCGGCGAGGGCGCGTCGCTGATCCTGCGGGTCGACCGCACGGTCGCCGAGCCGACCGTCGACCGGATCGTCTCCGAGCTCGACGCCACCGCGACCCAGATCAACCTGGTCTGAGCGGGGACGACGACATCATGAAGCTCGCAGTCATCCCCGGCGACGGTATCGGCGTCGAGGTCACGGCCGAGGCACTGAAGGTGCTCGACGCGCTGGTCCCCGGTGTCGAGAAGACCGACTACGACCTCGGCGCGCGCCGGTACCTCCGCAACGGCGAGACCCTGACGGACGCGGACGTGGAGAGCCTCCGAGGCCACGACGCGATCCTGCTGGGTGCCATCGGTGATCCCCGCTCCGTGCCGGCCGGCGTGCTCGAGCGGGGCATGCTGCTCCCGCTGCGGTTCGCACTCGACCACCACGTCAACCTGCGGCCCTCCCGGCTCTTCCCAGGGTCGGCCACCCCGCTGAAGGACCCGGGCGAGATCGACTTCGTCGTCGTCCGCGAGGGCACCGAGGGGCTCTACACCGGTAACGGCGGTGCGATCCGTGTGGGGACACCGCACGAGATCGGTACCGAGACCTCGGTCAACACCCGGTACGGCGTGGAGCGCGTGGTCCGCGACGCGTTCTCCCGTGCGCAGTCGCGTCGCAACAAGCTCACCCTGGTCCACAAGACCAACGTGCTCGTCAACGCCGGTGGGCTGTGGCAGCGCACCATCGACGAGGTGGCTCCGGAGTTCCCCGGGGTCGAGGTGGACTACTGCCACATCGACGCCGCCACCATCTACATGGTCACCGATCCGTCCCGGTTCGACGTGATCGTCACCGACAACCTCTTCGGCGACATCATCACCGACCTCGCGGCCGCGGTCACCGGAGGCATCGGCACCGCGGCGTCGGGCAACATCGACGCCTCCGGGACCAACCCGTCCATGTTCGAGCCCGTCCACGGTTCGGCCCCGGACATCGCCGGACAGGGCAAGGCCGACCCCACCGCCGCCATCCTGTCCGTGGCACTGCTGCTGCGCCACCTCGGTCACACGGCCGAGGCCGATCGAGTGGAGGCGGCCGTCGAGGCGGACCTCGGCTCGCGCGGCGACGCCCCGATCGTCACCTCCGAGGTGGGCGACCGGATCGTCGCGGCCGTCAGCGGGTAGACCACCGCCCCGCTGACCCCACGTCCGGACCCCGGCCCGCGGGTGTGAATCGCGAGAAGTGATCACACCGCGGGCCGTCGGCGTCCACAGTGGTGGAATGGACGTCGAACTCGCCGAGGTGCGGGACTTCCTCGCGCGCTGCGCTCCTTTCGACGAGCTGCCCGGAGAGGTGCTCGACCGCCTGCCCGCGCGGCTCAGTCAGCGCTACCACCGGCGGGGGACCGTCATTCTGGAGGCGGGGGACGCGAACGACACCCTCCACATCATCCGCACGGGCGCCGTCGAGGTGTGCGACCCGGGCGGTGCCCTGCTCGACGCGCGCGACGAGGGTGACTGCTTCGGCTACTCGACGCTGACCGGTTCCGGCCCGTCGCGGTACCGCATGGAGGCGGTCGCGGACACCCTGCTGCTCGAGATGCCGCGCGAGGTGTTCGACGAGCTCGCGGCCGCCCACCCCGGTATCCGCGACTTTTTCGGTGCGCGGAGCGATCGGATCCGCCAGGACCTCGCCTCCGCCCGGGTCGCCGCGGCCGGGGGAGACCCGCTGAGCACACCGGTGGGCGATCTCCTCACCCGCGACGCGGTCACCACGGGGCCCGGGACCACCATCCTCGAGGCGGCGCAGATCATGTCGCGGGAACGCGTCTCCGCGCTGCTCGTGGTGGAGGACGGACGCGTGGTCGGCATCTTCACCGATCGCGACCTGCGCTCGAAGGTGGTCGCGGTCGGCGGTGACACCGCGGCGCCGGTGTCGACGATCATGACCCACGACCCGGTCTCGGTGGACGCCCGGACCCGCGCGTTCGACGCGACCCTGCTCCAGATCGAACGCGGCGTCCATCACCTGCCGGTGTGCGAGGAGGGCGCCCCCGCGGGCATGGTCACGAGCGGGGACCTGCTCCGTCTGGCGCAGGCGGACCCCGTCTATCTGGCCGCGCGGATCTCGCGGGCCCCCGACACCGAGACGGTGGCGGAACTGTCCGCCCGGTTGCTGCCGCTGGTCGGCGAGTTCATCCGGCGGGGCACCACGCCGCGGGATATCGGCCGGGTCGTCACCGCCACCGCCGACGCGGCGACGCGGCGCCTGATAGCGCTGGCGGAGGCCGAACTCGGACGGCCTCCCGTGCCGTACTGCTGGGTGGGACTCGGTTCCCAGGCCCGGGGTGAGCTCGGGGTGTCCAGCGACCAGGACAACGCGCTGATCCTCGACGACAGGGCAGGCGGGGTCCCCGGCTCCGACGAGTACTTCGCGGAACTCGCCGACCGCGTCTGCACGGGACTCGACCGGGCGGGCTTCCCGCTCTGCCCCGGTGGGGTGATGGCGACCAACCCCCGGTGGCGCCGGACCTGCGCGGAGTGGGAGGGGACGGTACGGGACTGGGTCGGGGCCCCCGAAGCCGACGCGGTGCTGCACAGTCAGGTGTTCTTCGACCTCCGTCCCGTCCACGGTGAAAGCGGACTCGCCGCCCGCGTCCAGCGCGAGATGCTCGTCCGCTCGAAGGGCAGCCCGCGCTTCCAGGCGCATCTGGCCCGGATCGCGTGTGAGTGGCAGCCGCCACTCGGTTTCCTGCGCGGACTCGTCGTCGCGAGCCGGGGCGAGTACCGCAACACCCTGGACCTCAAGGCCGGGGGGATCGCGCCCGTCGTCCAGATCGCGCGTCTGTACGCCCTGTCCGCGGGACTGGACGAGGTGTCGACCCTCGGCCGGCTCGACGCGGCGGCCACCGCCGGGGTGATCGCCCGCTCGGATGCCGAGAACCTCATCGAGGCGTTCCGGTTCCTGCGCGGGCTGGCCTTGCGCCACCACGCACGTCAGATCCAGGAGCACTCGGACCTCGACAACAACGTGGACCCGTCGACCCTCGGCACCAAGGACCGCCATCGGCTCCGGGCGGCGTTCCGGATCATCGCGGGAGCGCAGAGCGCGCTGCAGATCCGATACCGGGTCGGACAGATGTGATGGTCCTGCCACGGCTGACCGCGGCCGGCCGCCGGAGGAGTGCCGCCCGCCGGGCCCCCGACGGGCCACTGCGGCGATTTCTGGAGACACCGCCGCCGGATCCGACCACTCCGCTCGAGGACCTGTCCCTCCTCGCGGTGGACGTCGAGACCACCGGGCTCGATCCCCGGCACGACCGGGTCCTGGCGGTCGGGTTCGTCCCCGTCGACGGGGACCGGATCGTCCTGGGCGGAGCGGGATCGGTGCTGCTGCGTCCCGATCACGGTCCGGACGACGACGACGGGGTGGGGCAGAGTGCCACCGTGCACGGACTCATGGACGACACGATGGCCACCGGGGAGGATGTCGAGGACGTCCTGGACCGGGTGTTCACGGCTCTGACCGGGCGGGTGTTGGTCGCGCACTACTGCCCGATAGAGGTCGACTTCCTGCGAGCGTTGTGTCGGCGCACGTTCGGCATCCGGCCACCACTGGAGTCCGTCGACACCCTGGAACTGCACCGGCGGGTCCTGGGCGGGGGCGTCGACATGGGCTTCACCGCCGACCCGTCGCCCGAGAGGCTGCGGCTCTGGGGTGCTCGCGAGAGGTACGGGTTGCCGCAGTACCGCGCACACGACCCGCTGGTCGACGCCCTCGCCTGCGCCGAGCTGTACCTCGCACAGGTCACCGAGCTCCGCGACCGTGGGGCGCGAACGCTGCGGGACCTGCGGACCGCCTAGGATCGCGGGTATGCGTCTCGCCCGTATCGCCCACCCGCAGGGATTCGCCTTCGTCGAGGTCCGCGGAGACATGTCCGACCCGTCCTCGCTGACCTGTGCCGAGATCTCCGAGCACCCCTTCGGTACCCCCGAGTTCACCGGCCGCGAATGGCCGCTGGCCGACGTGCGTCTGCTCGCCCCGATCCTGGCCTCCAAGATCGTGTGCGTCGGTAAGAACTACGCCGACCACGCCGAGGAGATGGGGTCGGAGGCCCCGGCCGAGCCCCTGATCTTCCTCAAGCCCAACACGTCGGTCGTCGGCCCCGAGGCGTCGATCGCCTACCCGCCGAGTTCGGAGCGGGTCGACCACGAGGGCGAGCTGGCCGTGGTGATCGGGCAGCCGTGCCGGGACGTCGCCGCCGCGCGGGCCCACGAGGTCATCCTCGGCTACACCTGCGCCAACGACGTCACCGCCCGCGACCAGCAGCTCTCGGACGGTCAGTGGACGCGGGGCAAGGGGTACGACACCTTCTGCCCGCTGGGTCCGTGGATCGTCACCGACCTGGACCCCAACGGGCTCGACGTCCGGGTCACCCTCACCCACCCCGACGGCACGTCCGAGGTGCGGCAGGACGGCAACACCTCCCAGTTCATGCACACCGTCGGCGAGATCGTCGAGTACGTCAGCCGGGTCATGACCCTCCTTCCCGGCGATGTGATCCTCACGGGTACCCCGGCAGGGGTCGGCCCGATGCTGCCCGGCGACCGTGTGACAGTCGAGATCGAGGGCATCGGCTCGCTGACGAACCCCGTCGTCGACCGGTAGGTCCGGGCGACCGGCGCCGACCATCGCTCTAGGACGCTCCGAACGCCCTCAGGATGGTGCGGAGTTTGGCGCCGGTCTCGGCGACCTCGTCGTCGGGTTGCGAGTCCGCGACCAGGCCGCCGCCGGCCCAGGCGATCGCTCCCGACCGGTCCGCGTCGATCTCGGCGCACCGGATGGTGACCATCCAGTCGCCGTCTCCGCCGGCGTCCGACCACCCGACGGCCCCGGCGTAGAATCCCCGTTCCCCTTCTATCGCGGCGATGAGCCTCCGGGCCTCGTCCGTCGGTGTCCCGCACACCGCCGGCGTGGGGTGCACGGCGAGGGCGAGGTCCAGCGAGGTGGTGCGGGGGTCGGCGACACGGCCCCGGATACGGGTCCCGAGGTGCCACATCTCGCGGGTGGACGTGAGAGTGGGGCGGTCGGGGATCTCCAGATCCGTGCACAGTGGTTGCAGGGCCCGTGCCAGCGACTCCACCACGAAGGCATGCTCCGAGGCGTCCTTGCCCGACGCCCGCAGGGCGCGGCCCGCGGCCTGGTCCGCGACAGGGTCGGTGGAGCGGGGCGCGGAGCCGGCCAGCGGGTGGCATTCCACCAGATCGCCGCGGCGGCGCACGAGGAGTTCGGGGCTCGACCCCACCAGGACGCGCCCGGCGTGGAGCCCGCCGGCGGGGGAGAGGTCGACGAGGTACCCGTCCGCCGCCGGGCTGGAGTCGATGAGTGCTGCGCACACGGCGTGGGGGTCGATGGGCTGATCGGCCGACAGCCGGACCGCCCTGGCCAGCACCACCTTGTCGATCTCGCCGGAGCGCACCCCCGCGATCGCGGTCGACACCCTGGCGCGGTGCTCCGAGGACGAGGGGATCTCCCGGGTGACGTGGGTGCGGGTGCGCATCCGGCGGAAGTAGGCGGGGGGCTCCAGTGGGCCGTCGACGCGCACCACCACGTCGGGTTCGACGAGGGCCGCGGGCGCGTCGGGCTCGAAACCGATCGCGCCCACGATCAGACCACTGGCGCCGGACCGCAGGGCCAGGGCCGCGTCCGCCGGATCCGTGAACGAGTTCAGGGCACCCTGGGTGCGCAGCGAGCCCGTCGGACGGGACAGCAGGAAGTCCGGGGCGGTCACCGGGCGCGCGACGTCGGGTTGGTGCCCAGACGCCACGGCACGCCTCCCTCGATTCGGACTCCTGCGTGGATCGCGCCTCCTCGGACGGCGGCCACGGGTACCCGCCGATCCTAGGCCGGTCCTCGCCGGGGGTGCGAGCCGGGACCGTCACTAGGATGGGCTCCATGACCGCCTCGAACGTCCGCGTCCGCTTCTGTCCGTCCCCCACCGGCACACCCCATGTGGGTCTCGTCCGTACGGCCCTGTTCAACTGGGTCCACGCCCGGCACACGGGCGGCACGTTCGTCTTCCGCATCGAGGACACCGACGCCGCCCGGGATTCGGAGGAGTCGTACCAGTCGCTCCTCGACGCCCTGCGGTGGCTCGGCCTGGACTGGGACGAGGGTCCCGAGGTGGGTGGCCCGTACGCGCCGTACCGCCAGTCCGAGCGGCGCGATCTGCACCTGGACGTGGTGCGCAGGCTGGTCGAGGCGGGGGAGGCGTACGAGTCGTTCTCCACCCCCGAGGAGGTCGAGGCCCGCCACCGGGCCGCCGGGCGGGACCCCAAACTCGGGTACGACGGGTTCGATCGCGACCTCACGGAGGACCAGAAGCAGGCGTTCCATGACGAGGGGCGCGGCGCGGTGATCCGGTTGCGGATGCCGGACGAGGATCTCGCCTGGGACGACCTGGTCCGCGGGGAGACCGTGTTCAGGGCGGGCACCGTGCCGGACTTCGCGCTCACGCGGGCCAACGGGATCCCGCTCTACACGTTGGTCAATCCGGTCGACGACGCACTGATGAAGATCACCCACGTCCTCCGGGGCGAGGATCTGCTCAGCTCCACCCCCCGACAGATCGCCCTCTACCGTGCCCTGATGCGGATCGGGGTGGCGGATGACGTCCCCGCGTTCGGGCACCTGCCGTTCGTCATGGGCGACGGCAACAAGAAGCTGTCCAAGCGTGACCCCGAGTCGGACCTGTTCCTCCACCGCGACCGCGGGATGTTGCCGGAGGGGTTGCTCAACTACCTGGCCCTGCTCGGGTGGGGGCTGTCGGATGACCGCGACGTGTTCTCCCTGCAGGAGATGATCGAGGCGTTCGACGTGCGCCAGGTGAACGCCAACCCGGCCCGCTTCGACCAGAAGAAGGCCGACGCGATCAATGCCGAGCACATCCGGCAGCTGCCGGCCGAGGAGTTCGCCCGCCGCCTGCGCGAGTACCTCGTCGCGCACCCCGACGAGGACGGGGTGACCCTGCCGGAGAGTTTCGACGCCCAGCGGTGGGCGATCGTGGCAGATCTCCTCCAGACCCGCATCGTCGTCCTGTCGGATGCGTGGAAGCTCATCCGGTTCCTCCTCGTGGACGAGGCCGGGTTCACCGTCGACGCCCAGTCTGCGGCAAAGAACCTCAAAGCGGAGTCCCGAGAGGTCGTGGACGTGGCGATCGCGGCGCTGGAAGCAGTCGAGGAGTGGACGACCCCGGCCATCGAGGCCGCACTGTCCGGCGCGCTGGTGGAGGACCTGGGCATCAAGCCGCGCAAGGCCTACGGGCCCGTGCGGGTGGCGGTCACGGGATCGCACATCTCGCCGCCGCTGTTCGAGTCGTTGGAGCTGCTCGGTCGGGAGGCCACACTGTCGCGGCTGCGGTCCGCGCCCGTCGCCGACTAGCTCGGGGTCCGGAAACAGACGGATTGACCGGGCGATTTGCTATTCACCCTCGGTGGTTTGATAGTCTCTTCGAGGCGCCCCGCGAGGGGCGGAAAAGTGAATGCAGTGGCCTATGGTGTAATTGGCAACACAGCGGTTTCTGGTACCGTCGTTCTAGGTTCGAGTCCTGGTAGGCCAGCTGAGCGCGTCGCAGCGCTCGCTACAGCGGATCCCACGCGGATCCGTGTCCTAGCCCCCGTCGTCTAGCGGCCTAGGACGCCGCCCTCTCACGGCGGTAGCGTGGGTTCGAATCCCATCGGGGGTACAGCAGAAGGCGCCCGGAGCACAACGCTCCGGGCGCCTTCCTCGTTGCGGGGGACGGGGGCGGATTCCAGGGATCGCGGTCGGCCGTCGGCCCCCGCATTCGCGTCGCCGTTCAGGCCGGGGCCCGGACCGGCCCGGTAACCCTGCCCCGCCCCCGGAGGCGGATGAGATGGCGGGCGTGCTCGTCCAGTGCGTGGTCCTCGGCGGACACCGGGGCCCACCGGGGCACCGGGGTGGGTCTCCCGTCCGGCCCGAGTGCCGCACAGACGGTCAGGCAGTGGGTGGTGAGCGTCCTCTCCGGAGAGGTGGCCTCTCCGGAGCTCACATGGACCGAGACGTGCATGGTCTCGTGACCCGTGTGCAGCAGACGGGCCTCCACCTCCACGACGTGGCCGATCTTCACCGGGTGGTAGAACCGGACACCGCCGGCGTACACCGAGGTGCAGGGGGTACCCGACCACCGGGTGGCGCAGAGGTTCGCCGCGTCGTCGATCCAGGACATGATGCGCCCGCCGTGCGCGTTGCCGCCCCAGTTGACGTCCCCGGGTGCCGCGAGGAACCGCAGGGTCGAACGAGGCGCTGTGCCCGCGGCGGAATAGGTCTGCTCCGCCATCGCCCGTTCGATGTCCTTGCGCAGCCCGATGCGCATGACAGCCTCGTCGGACTCGTGGACCTCCAGGCGGGACGCGGGCGTCCAGGGAGGTACGGGGGTGGGTGCGCCGTCGCGGACGGCGATGAAGACCACGAGGCACTCGGCGCAGTGCCGGTAGTCGAGCGTCACGGGATCGCAGGCCCGGACGTCGCACTGGATGTGCATCGACGTCGAACCCGTGTGGACGAGTCGGGCCGAGACCTCGATGAGTTCGCCGGAGACGACCGGGCGGGAGAAGCGGATGTTCCCGACATAGGCGGTGACGGCGTATCCGCCGGACCACCCCGCCGCCAGGGCGTAGGCGGCCTTGTCGATCCACTCGAGGATGCGGCCGGTGTGCACCTGCGTGCCCGTGCCGACATCGGTGGGCGCGGCGAGGAACCGCAGGACGGTCTGACGAGGTGTGGTCACGCTCCGCACGCTAGTGACGGCGCGTGACGGGACGGTTGCCGCGCGTACGGATTCCGTGACGGACTCCTCACCCCCGCGCCGACGGACGGTGAGCCGGGACGCGGGGGCGTGGGAGGAGAATCAGTCCACCGTCTCTTTGAGGGTGTCCTCGCGCACGAACAGCAGCAGCACCGTGGCGACCAGGATGAGCGGCACCACGACGTGGTAGATCGGCACCAACGCGTCGTTGTAGGAGCTGACGATCGCGTCGTGCAGGGGCCCGGGCAACGCGGCCAGGATCTCCGGGCTCATGGAGTTGGCCGCACCCGAACCGTTCGAGAAGGTCTCGGCCACCGCGGCGCCCTCGGGACCGAGTTCCGCGGCCGCGGCGGGGACCCGCTCGCCCATGAGATCGGCGAGCCGGCTGACGAACAGCGAACCCACGATCGCCGAACCCATGGTGCCGCCGATCTGGCGGAAGAAGTTGTTGGACGCCGTGGCGGTGCCGACCATCGTGATCGGGAAGGTGTTCTGCACGATCAGCACGAGCAGTTGCATGCACAATCCGAGACCGAAGCCGAACACGAACAGCACCACGCCCAGGTGCACCAGGGTGTCTCCGGCCTCCAGCGAACCGATGAGCCACAGGCCCGCGGCCATGATCACGGTGCCGACCACCGGGTACCACTTGTAACGGCCGGTCCGGCTGACGATGTTGCCCACGATGATGGACGTGCCCATCATGCCGGCCATCATCGGCGTCATCATCAGTCCGGCGGCGGTGGGGCCGAGCCCGTGGACCATCTGGATGTAGGTGGGCAGGTACGCCATGCAGCCGAACATCGCGACACCGACCAGGAGCCCGGCGCCGGTCGAGAGCGAGAAGTTCCGCTCGGCGAACAGCGTCATGGGGATCAGCGGGTGTTCCGAGCGCAACTCGACCAGGACGAACGCGACCGCGCACACGACGAACAGGGCGCCCATGCCGAGGATCATCGGGTCCGTCCAGTCGTACCGGTTACCGCCCCAGGAGGAGATGAGGATCAGAGCGGTGGTGCCGGTGGCCATGAGGACCGTGCCGGGCCAGTCGGTTCGTCGACCGGCGCCACGATTCGGCAGGCGGAGCCAGACCACGGCCACGACGAGGGCGACCAGGCACACGGGGAGGTTGAACCACAGGGCCCAGCGCCAGCCGGGGCCCTCGGTGAAGAACCCGCCGAGCAGGGGGCCCAGAACGGAGGACAGTCCGAAGACGGCGCCCAGCACGCCCATGTACCGGCCGCGCTGCCGGGCGGGGACGACGTCGGCGACGATCGCCTGGGAGAGCACCATGAGACCACCGCCACCGAGGCCCTGGATCGCGCGGGCCACGATGAGCAGGTCGATGTCCCACGCGACCGCCCCCAGAAGAGAGCCCGCCGAGAACAGGAGGATCGCGGTCACGAAGAGCGGCTTGCGGCCGATCTGGTCGCCGAGTTTGCCGTAGACCGGCAGGCCGATCGTCATGGTGAGCAGGTAGACGGTGATGACCCAGCTCATCCGGTCGACCCCACCGAGGTCGGCCACGATGGTCGGCAGTGCCGTGGCGAAGATCATCTGGCCCAGGGAGACGATGAGCATCCCGAGCAGCAGGGAGGTGAACACCAGCGGCACGTTGTGGGTCACCGGCGCCGGAGCCGCGGAGGTCGTGGTTCCCGGATCGGCGCCGGGGGAGGGCGCGGTAGTGCGGATATCGGTTTCGCTCATGCGGGACCCCCGGCGGGATGTGAGGCGGAGGGTGCGGTGGGCGCCGTGGCGGGGGGTGCGGTGGTGTCGGGTGCGGTGGTGTCGGGTGCTCCCGCGAGCAGGGCGAGTTGCCGCAACGCGGTGGCGCAGTCACCGTCGAGGTCCCCGAAGGTGGCGGAGTCGCGGGCGAGCCACGCGGACAGCCCGAGGTTCGCCGATGCCGCGACCAGGGCCACGTAGGCCCGGGCCTCGGCCTCGACCGCCACCCCGGCCAGCCGACGCAGCGACGGGTGCCGGTCGAGGTGCACGATGACCAGGTCGGTCAGTCGGAGTTGGAAGCGCGACGAGGCGGTCATCCGCGCGGCCGCCAGCTCGGGCTCGGCGCGGAAGATGGCCCGGCGGCGCTGGGCCAGCGTGGCGGTCTGGTCCCTGTCGGCGGTACGGGTCGCCGCGAAGGCGGCGAGGTAGAGACGGAGTAGCGCGTCGAGAACGCCCCCCTCGCCGCGGTCGAGGAAGGCGGCGCGGTCGGCCTCGGTGACGTCCTCGGGCGTGGCGCCGATGACGGCGGCCTCCTTGGAGGGCACGTAGTTGAAGAACGTCCGCTTGGAGATCTCGGCGGCGGCGCAGATCTGGTCGACCGTCACCGCGTCGAAGCCGTACTCGAGCACCAGGGAGGTCGCCGCGTTCTCGATGGACACCATGGTCGCGCGACGCTTCCGGTCGCGCAGTGAGTCGGGGTCGGGGGGAGAGGACATGCCGGTCACGATAGCCGCTTACTTCACCGAGTGCATCTTTACACCCGGTGCACGGGGTGATGTCGCGATTTGGTTCGTCGTCCACCATCCGGATATAGTGGTCGAGCGCCAAGCCCCCGTCGTCTAGCGGCCTAGGACGCCGCCCTCTCACGGCGGTAGCGTGGGTTCGAATCCCATCGGGGGTACAGGGGAGATGTCCCGGTTCGTCGGCAACGACGAGCCGGGACATCTCGCATTTGTGGCCGTGGCAGGATCACCGGGGTGATCTCTCGCCGTGACCTCCTCCGCCTGGCCGTCGGTGGCGGGTTGACCCTCGCGGGGCTCACCGCGTGCGGCCCGGGAGGGGGGTCGACGACGACGACGACACCGGCTCCGACGGCGAGCGACCCGCTGACTCCCCCCAGTCCGATCCGTACCCCCACACCGGACGCTCCGCCACGCCGCCTCATCGCGCTCTCCTCGGCCGACCTCGACGTCCTGCACGCCCTCGACCGTGAGCCCACCGCCGCGTGGGCCGTCGACGGGACGGGCCCGCGACCGTGGCGCGACCACCCGGCACCGCCGTCGCCGGAGTGGGACGGCCCCGGACTGCCGAGCCTGCGGTCGCTGCTGCCGTTCGGGGTGGACGCGTTCGTCCTGGTCGCGGCCGACGTCACCGGGCCCGAGCTCCGTGGGTACGAGCAGCTCGCCACGGTGATCGTCGACCCGCAGGGGAGACCCGGGTGGCGGGACCACCTCGATCTCGTGGCCGGGGCCGTCGACCGCGATCCCACCCCGGCAGCCGAGACGGCCAAGAAGGCGCTCGAGGAGTGGTCGGAGGGGCAGCGTCGCCTCGGGGTGGACGCCCTCGTCGTCGTCATCGGCACCGGCGCGCGGCCCGACACCCCCGTCGCCACCCTCGCGGCGACGTCGCCACTCGGCGCCGAGATCCGTGCGCTGGGCTTCGACGTGGACTCGCGCCCCGACCCCGTTCCGTACCGGGACCTCCGGCGGCCGGGCGTGCAGGTGGTGCGGGTGGACCCGCGCGACGACGATCTCGTGGCCGCGGCGCGCCAACCAAGCGTGGCCAGCCTGCCGTGGGCGCTCGAGCGGCTCACCCGCGGCCGGCGGCCCGCGTAGGGCCGGCGCGGCGGCGTCCCTGTCGACTAGAGCCGTTTGTGGATCGCATCGGCGGCGGCGAGCAGATCGGCCGCCCACTTCACGCCGGGGCGGCGACCGATGCGGTCGACCGGGCCCGACACGGAGATCGCGGCGACCACCGTGCCGGCGGCATCCCGGATCGGCGCGGAGATCGAGGCCACGCCCGCCTCCCGCTCGGCGACCGACTGCGCCCAGCCGCGCCGCCGGACGTCGGCGAGCTGGCGCTCGGTGTACGTGGCGTCGGCGAGCAGGGTGCGCTGGGTGGCGGGGTCGGCCCACGCCGCCAACACCTTCGCGCCCGAGCCCCGTGTCATGGGCAGGATCGCCCCGACGGGCACCGTGTCCCGCAGTCCCGTCGGTGGTTCCGCGGAGGCCACACAGATCCGGCGGTCACCGTCGCGCCGGTACACCTGCACGCTCTCCTCGGTCACCTCGCGCAGGCGGGGCAGCACGGAGGACGCGGCCTCGGCCAGGGAGTCCGACACGTGCGCGGCGAGCTTGGCCAGACCGGGCCCCAGGCTCCACACCCCGGCGTCGTCACGGGAGAGGAGTTGGTGGATCTCGAGCCCCACCGCGAGCCGGTGGGCGGTCGCGCGAGGCAGGCCCGTCCGCTCGCAGAGGTCGGCCAGGACGCACGGTTGCTCGGCCACGGCGTGGAGCACCGTCATCGCTTTGTCGAGGACCCCGATCCCGCTATACTGTCTCACAGTTCGACTATATCGTCCTACATGGTGAGAATCCATCGGATCCCATCAGGACGTGGAGTGGAGGCGTGATGAACGAGACCGTGTCCGGCGGCACGCGACCGCGGACCCTGGCCGAGAAGGTCTGGGACGACCACGTGGTGGTCGAGGGCGAGGGCGAGGGCGGGTCCCGGGGGCCCGACCTGCTGTTCATCGATCTCCACCTCGTCCACGAGGTCACCAGCCCTCAGGCCTTCGACGGTCTCCGCCTGGCCGGACGCCGGCTCCGCCGCCCGGACCTGACCCTGGCGACCGAGGACCACAACGTCCCGACCGACATCGTCGGCGGCGCGGTCAACCTCATCGCCGACCAGACCTCGCGGATCCAGATCGAGACGCTGCGTTCCAACTGCGAGGAGTTCGGTGTCCGGTTGTACCCGATGGGCGACCTCGAGCAGGGGATCGTCCACGTCGTGGGTCCGCAACTCGGCCTGACCCAGCCGGGCATGACCGTGGTATGCGGTGACTCGCACACCTCGACGCACGGGGCGTTCGGTTCCATCGCGATGGGCATCGGCACCTCCGAGGTCGAGCACGTCATGGCCACCCAGACGCTGGCCCTGCGCCCGTTCAAGACCATGGCCGTCACCGTCACCGGCGAGCTGCAGCCCGGCGTCACCGCCAAGGACCTCATCCTGGCCGTCATCGCCCAGATCGGCACCGGCGGCGGGCAGGGCTACATCATCGAGTACCGCGGCGAGGCCATCGAGAAGCTGTCGATGGAGGCGCGGATGACCATCTGCAACATGAGCATCGAGGCCGGTGCCAGGGCCGGCATGGTCGCCCCGGACCAGATCACCTACGACTACCTGCGCGGTCGCCCGCACGCGCCCGCGGGTGACGAGTGGGACGAGGCCGTGCGGTACTGGGACGGGCTCCGGACCGACGAGGACGCGGTGTTCGACACCGAGGTCGTCATCGACGGTGCCGCCCTCACCCCCTTCGTCACGTGGGGCACCAACCCCGGCCAGGGCGTGCCCCTGGGTGCGGCCGTCCCCGACCCCGAGTCGTTCACGGACGAGAGCGCGCGCATCGCCGCCGAGAGCGCACTGGAGTACATGGACCTCGAGGCCGGCACCCCGATGCGGGACGTGCCCGTCGACGTCGTGTTCGTCGGCTCGTGCACCAACGGTCGCATCGAGGACCTGCGCGCCGTCGCCGAGGTCGTCGACGGTCACACGGTGGCCGACGGGGTCCGGATGCTCATCGTGCCCGGCTCCATGCGCGTGCGCGAACAGGCCGAGGCGGAGGGGCTGGACAAGGTCTTCACCGCCTTCGGCGCCGAATGGCGCCAACCCGGCTGTTCGATGTGCCTGGGCATGAACCCGGACTCGTTGCTGCCGGGCCAGCGGTGCGCGTCCACATCGAACCGCAATTTCGAGGGCCGCCAGGGCAAGGGGGCCCGCACCCATCTGGTCAGTCCGTCGGTCGCCGCGGCCACCGCGGTGCTCGGACACTTCGCCTCACCCGTCGACCTCGAGCCCGCGAAGGGGGCCTGACACCTCATGGAGCCGATCACCACCCACACCGGCATCGGCGCCCCGCTGCGCCGCTCCAACGTGGACACCGACCAGATCATCCCGGCCGAGTACCTCAAGCGCGTCACGCGCACCGGCTTCGAGGACGGACTCTTCTCCTCCTGGCGGGGAGGCGAGCCCGACTTCGTCCTCAACCGGGCGCCCTACGACCGCGCCTCCGTCCTGGTCGCCGGACCGGACTTCGGAACCGGGTCCTCGCGCGAGCACGCAGTGTGGGCCCTGATGGATTTCGGGTTCCGTGTGGTCATCTCCTCGCGGTTCGCCGACATCTTCCGCGGTAACTCGGGGAAGTCCGGTCTCGTGGCCGCCCAGGTCGAGCAGGAGAACGTCGAACTCCTGTGGAAGGTCATGGACGAGCGACCGGGTATCGAGCTGACCGTCGACCTGGGGTCGCGCACCGTCACGGCCGGTGACGTCACGGTACCGTTCGACATCGACGACAACACCCGGTGGCGTCTCATGGAGGGGCTCGACGACATCGGCCTCACGCTGCGCGAAGCCCACCGGATCGAGGAGTTCGAGAGTCGGCGGCCCGCGTTCAAGCCGGTCACGACCCCGCGCTGATCGTGGGATAAGAAGTCGTTTCGGAGCAACCTCCGAAACACCCCCGTGTGGCGAAACCATGTGAGTATGCTTATGTCTAGTTCGGCGCGGACAGGTACCGCGCCCGCATACCTCACCCGAAGGGGGATCCCCACGTGAACAAAGCCGACCTGATCGCCGAACTGGCGGACCGGATGGGCGGAGATCACCAACTCGCCACCGAGGCCCTGGAGAACACTCTCGACATCATCGTCCGGACCGTCGCGTCCGGGGAATCCATCACCATCATGGGTTTCGGCATCTTCGAGAAGAAGTCCCGTGCGGCCCGGGTCGCCCGTAACCCCCATACCGGCGAGTCGATCCCGGTACCGCCGACCCACTCACCGGTGTTCCGGCCGGGCCAGTACTTCAAGTCCGTCATCCAGGGCACCGAGTCGCTCCCCGAGGACCGGCTCGCCGCGAAGCGCTCCAGCTCCCACCAGTCGTTCGGGGGCCTGCGCAAGAATGGTGTGAACCACCGCGAGAAGGTCAGCTGACCGACCGGCCCGCTACCGCAGCTCAGAACAGCGGTAGCGGGCTGGGGTAGTAGTCGGCGTAGGTCGGCCGCGTGCCGTCGAACCCCAGGGCCCACACGCCGGCCTTCTTGGTGGCGGCCTCGCCGACGTCGATGTCGGTCGAGCCCGCCAGGTCCCGGATCATCCCGGGGATGGCGGTTCCCTGCGAGGACACCACGGCGACGCCGTCGCCCGGGGCGATGGCGGCCAGCCGGGCCACGGCGGCTGCCGGGTCGTCGAGGTACGCCTCGTCGCTCAGCGCCGGTTCGATCGCGATCCCCACCCCGAGCTCGTCCGCCAGTGGCGCGAGTGTCTGTTCGCACCGGACCCTGGGCGCGCTGTACAACCGGGTCACGCCGAACGCCCGGAGCATCGGCACGAGCATCTCGGCCTGCGCCCGTCCGGACTTGTCGAGGGGACGCAGGTCGTCGTTCCCGCTCCACTGGCTCCTGCTGCCGGCCTTGGCGTGCCGGACGACGAGCAGGGTCTTTCCCTCGGGCGGGGCCGCGCAGAAGCGGGTGAGGATCTTACGGTCCAACGGGTAGGAGACCAGATCCTTGGCCTGCTCCACCGGGAGCCACCGGATCTCGTCGACCTCCGAGTTCGGCTCGAAGGTCCCCTCGCGGGCCATCGCCGACCAGTACGTGACCTCCTTGCGGGTGTTCTCCTTGAGGGGGTAGCCGGTGGTGCCGATGCGGGACTGCAGGACGGCGGTGAATCCCGTCTCCTCGGCGATCTCCCGGACAGCGGTGACCGGCAACGATTCGCCCGCGTCGACCTTGCCCTTGGGCAGGGACCAGTCGTCGTAGCGCGGGCGGTGGACCACCGCACACAGGCGCGAGTCGCCGTCCGTGAGGTACAGGACCGCACCCGCCGCCGGCACCACCCGGACCGTGGCCTTCTTGCTCATCGGTCCCGGAATCCCGCGTGCAGTGAGGCCGACCGCTCCTGATGGTCGACCGACTCGGCCCAGTCCTCCGGGGCGGGCATACGGGCCCAGCTGGCGTCGTGCCGGAGATGGAAGCTGCGCGTGGCCGGATCGAGGGCCGAGTCGAAGATGCGGTGGATCTGGGCCTTGAGCCGGGGATCGGTGACGGTGACCATCACCTCGACGCGGCGGTCCAGATTGCGGTGCATCATGTCCGCACTGCCGATGAGGGCCTCGTCGGCGCCCCGGAAGTGCAGGATCCGGGAGTGCTCGAGGAAGCGCCCGAGAATCGAGCGGACGTGGATGTTCTCGCTCAGGCCGGGGACGCCCGCCCGGAGGGAACAGATGCCACGGACCACGATGTCGACCGGAACCCCGGCCTGGGATGCGCGGTACAGGGCATCGATGACCTGCTCGTCGACCAGGGCGTTCGCCTTGAGCCGGATACCGGCCTCGCGTCCCTCGGCGGCCAGCTCGATCTCGCGGTCGATCCGCTCGACGATCCCCGACCGGATGCCCTCCGGCGCCACGAGGAGGCGGCGGTACTTGCTCACGTTGGAGAACCCGGTCAGGTGGTTGAACAGATCCGTCAGGTCCGACACGACGTCCTCGTCGGCGGTGAACAGGCCGACGTCCTCGTACAGGCGCGCCGTCTTGGGGTTGTAGTTGCCGGTACCGATGTGTGCGTAGCGCTGGAGCCGGTCGCCCTCCTTGCGCACCACGAGGCAGGTCTTGCAGTGGGTCTTCAGGCCCAGGAGGCCGTACACGACGTGGACTCCGGCCTGCTCGAGTTCGCGGGCCCACCGGATGTTGTTCTGCTCGTCGAAACGGGCCTTGATCTCCACCAGCGCGACGACCTGTTTGCCGGCCGCGGCGGCATCGACCAGCGCGTTGACGATGGGGGAGTCGCCGGAGGTCCGGTACAGGGTCTGTTTGATCGCCAGGACGTCGTCGTCGGCAGCGGCCTGTTCGATGAACCGCTGGACCGTGGTGGCGAACGACTCGTAGGGGTGCTCGACGAGGACGTCGCCCTCCTGGAGGGAGGCGAAGATGTTGCGGGCCGTCTCCCTCTCACCGAACGCCGGGGGAGTGGCCGGCACCATGGGCGGGTCCTTGAGATCCGGCAGGTCCAGCCCGTGGATCTGCCAGAGCCCCGTGAGGTCCAGCAGGCCCGAGAACCGGATGACGTCGGCCGAGTCCACGTCGAGCTCACGCTGCAGGATGCGGAGCATCCGCGGGGTGGTGTCCTCCGCTATCTCCAGCCGCACGGCCGATCCGAATCGCCGGCGGGCGAGTTCGCGCTCGAGTGCCTGCAGCAGGTCCTCGTCGCGGTCCTCCTCGACCTCCATGTCCGCGTTGCGGGTCACCCGGAACACGTGGTGCTCGACGACCTCCATGCCCTGGAACAGATCCTGGAGGTGCGCGGCGATGATGTCCTCGGCGGGGACGAACGCGTACTCGTCCGGGCCGCCGCGGTCGACCCGGACGAAGCGCGGGACGTTGTGCGGGATCTTCACCCGGGCGAAGTGCTCCTGGCCCGAGTCCAGGTCGCGGATGATCACCGCGAGGTTCAGGCTCAGCCCGGAGATGTACGGGAACGGGTGGGCGGGATCCACAGCGAGGGGCGTGAGGACGGGGAAGATCGAGTTCCGGAACAGCTCCGCGAGGGTGAAGCGTTCCTCGGCCGTGAGGTCGGCCCAGGGCAGGATCCGGATCCCGTGCTCCTCCAGTGCCGGGCGGATCTCGTCCTCGAACAGGCGGGTCTGTTCGTCGCACAGTTCCCGGGTCCGTCGGCTGATGCGGCCCAGCTGTTCGGCGGGGGTCTGGCCGTCCGCGGAGCGTACGGACAGTCCCGTCTTGTCGCGGCGCTGGAGACCGGCCACGCGGACCATGTAGAACTCGTCGAGGTTCGACGCGAAGATCGCGAGGAACTTGGCTCTCTCCAGCAGCGGGAGGTCCTTCTCCCCGGCGAGTGCGAGGACCCGGGCGTTGAAGTCGAGCCAGCTCAGTTCGCGGTTGAGGTAGCGGTCGCGGGGCCGGGGCAATCCCTGGAGGGCGGTCGGTTCGGCGGTCACGGGACCATTGTGGCCGATACCCCGGTCGCGTGGGCGAGGAGGCGGACGGAGGGGTCACGGAGGGCCCCGGCGGTGGCGGGACCGACGGACCGCCCCGGCAACCTCGCGAGATCCTCCGGGACGTCGACATCCCGGGAGGCGGCGGCCAGATCGCCCACCGCCGCGATCGGTACCGCGCCGCCCTCGTCGCGGTACCGAACGGCCGAATCGACACCGAACCGGCAGACACGGGGACCGGGCGCGCCGGTCCAGAACGCCATCGTGGTCCCGGCTCCGCGGTGGTCCGTGACCGTGGCGTGCGGGTGCCGGCCGGCGATGTCCAGGATCCGCGCGAGGTGCTCTGGTCGCAGTTCCGGGAGATCCGCCGCGACCACCCCGACCGGGCCCGGGACGTCGGCGAGTGCGTTGTCCAGGGCGAAATTGAGGGGGTCACCGTGGCGGGTGTCCGTACGGGCGGGTTCGTCGACGAACTCCGCCCCCGCCCCCGAGGCCAGTTCCTCCACACGGGGGTCGGCGGAGACGACGCGAACGCGGGCGACTCCCGGGGTCTCCCGGCAGGCGGCCAGGACGTCCACGGCCATCGCCACCACGAGAGCCCTCCTGCCGTCCGCGGTGAGTGCGGGCACCAACCGGCTCTTGGCGCGCTCGAGCGCCTTGACGGGGACGACGATCGTCCACCCGTCAGCCGTCGACCCGCCGTGCCCCGCTGTGCTCATCGCCCGCCATCCTGCCAGCCGGGCCTCACGAGCGTCCTCCGCCGGGTAGCGTTTGACCACGATCCGCCTGAGGGTGGCGGTCGGGAGCAGGTCGACGGTCGGGAGGCGATGATGGCGCGGATCGCGGTGATGGGTGCGGGGTCCTGGGGGACCGCGGTCGGCAAGGTTCTCGCCGACGCCGGATCCGAGGTCGTGATGTGGGCCCGTCGGGACGAGGTGGCAGCCGGGATCAACGACGCGCACTGCAACTCCAAATACCTCCCCGACATCGTGCTGCCGGCGACGGTCACCGCGTCGACCGACCCGGCGCGCGTCCTGGCCGGCGCCGAGGAGGTCGTGCTGGCGGTCCCGTCCCAGAGTCTGCGGGGCAACCTCGAGCACTGGGTCGACCACCTCGAGCCGGAGGCCGGGGTGATCTCGCTGGCCAAGGGCATCGAGACAGGGACCCTGATGCGCATCAGCGAGGTCGTCGCGGAGGTCACCGGGCTCGACGATCGCCGGATCGCCGCGCTGTCCGGCCCCAACCTCGCGAGGGAGATCGCGGAGGGGCAGCCCGCGGCGACCGTGATCGCCTGCACGGACGACGAGCGTGCGGCCCGGCTCCAGGACGCCTTCTCCACCCCCTACTTCCGCCCGTACACCAACACCGACGTCGTGGGCTGCGAGATCGGTGGCGCCACCAAGAACGTCATCGCCCTCGTGTGCGGCATCGCCACCGGGATGGGGCTGGGCGACAACACCATGGCCACCCTCGTCACCCGAGGGCTGGCCGAGACCACCAGGCTCGGCGTGGCGCTGGGCGCCAACCAGATGACGTTCGCGGGGCTGGCGGGCCTCGGGGACCTCGTGGCGACCTGCACCTCGCCCCTGTCCCGCAACCGGACCTTCGGCGAGCGTCTGGGCAGGGGAGAGACCCTGGAACAGGCCCAGCAGGCCACCAACGGCCAGGTCGCCGAGGGGGTCAAGTCGTGCACGTCGATCCGCGAACTGTCCCGCAGGGTCGGGGTGGAGATGCCGCTGACGGAGGCGATCCACGAGATCTGTCACGAGGGGGGCGACGCCGTCGAGGTGGCGGTGCGCCTCATGAGGCGGAGCACCAAGCCCGAGTAGCCTCGGCCCGGTGAATCGCATCACCGTTGCCGTCCTCTACGGCGGTCGCAGCTCCGAGCACTCCGTGAGCTGCGTCTCCGCCGGCGCCGTCATGTCGCACCTCGACCCCGCGATCTATGAGGTCATCCCCGTCGGGATCACCGAATCCGGGACGTGGACGCTCGGCCCGGAGGACGTGTCCGACCTGCGGATCGTCGATCGCAGCATGCCGGTCGTCGACCCGCACCGCCCCGGGGTCGCACTGGGGCTGTCCACCGACGACCGCGGGGTGCTGCGGTTCTCGGGCGGCGACCGGGCCGGGGAGGAACTCGCGCGGGTGGACGTCGTCTTCCCCGTCATGCACGGCACCCACGCGGAGGACGGGACCGTACAGGGGTTGCTCGAACTCTCGGGCATCCCCTATGTCGGCCCGGGCGTGTTCGCCAGTGCCGCCGGCATGGACAAGGAGTTCACCAAGGTCGTCCTCGGCGCAGCGGGCCTGCCGATCGGCCAGCAGGTCGTGCTCCGGCCGGGCACCGCGACGCTCCCGGCGCCGGACCTCGACCGCCTGGGGCTCCCCTTGTTCGTCAAGCCGGCCCGCGGCGGCTCGTCCATCGGCATCACCAAGGTGTCGCGGGCGGAGGAACTCGATGCGGCGATCACCGAGGCGCGACGCTTCGACCCGAAGGTGATCGTCGAGGCCGCGATCGTCGGACGCGAGGTCGAGTGCGGGGTCCTCGAGTACCCCGATGGCCGGGTGGAGGCGAGTCTGCCCGCCGAACTGCACATCCCCGGCGAGCCCACCGGCGGGGAGGGTGGGACCGAGGGGGACGCCTTCTACGATTTCGACACCAAGTACCTCGACGACGTGACCACCTTCGACCTGCCCGCCGATCTGTCGGACGAGGAGACCGGGCGACTGCGCGCACTGGCGGTGGAGGCGTTCCACGCGCTGGACGCCCGGGGGCTGAGTCGGGTGGACTTCTTCGTCACCGCCGACGGGCCGGTGATCAACGAGGTCAACACCATTCCCGGGTTCACCCCGATCTCCATGTACCCGCAGATGTGGGCGGCGACGGGCGTGGACTACCCGACCCTGCTCGACACCCTGGTGCGGACCGCGCTCGCCCGCGGCTGAGACGGTCGCACCCCGGCCCCGTCGGCCGGGTCAGCCGATCGGTGCGGGGTCCGGCTCGACGGCCTCGAGGCTCGCGGTGAGCGCGTCGGAGAGGTCCTGGATCGGGCCGGTTCCACTGCCGTCGGGCAGTGTCACCGCGACGAACTGCGGACGGTCGACGGCGACCCAGGTCGACGCGGTGACCGCCGGGTCCGGATCGGGCTCGTTGAACCACTGGACGCCGTTGACCTCCTGCAGGCCCACCCCCACCGTGAAGGTCGGCGGAGCCGGCAGTCCACAGCGGACGATCACCGGTTCGGCATCGGGCATCCGGTATGCCGCCGTCCCCTCCGGCGCCGGTTCGGCCAGAGCGACGCGGCCGGCCTCCCCGAGGGACTCCGGGAGCGACTCGATCAGTGCGGCGCACTCGTCAGACCCGGCTCCGGGCGAGGGGATGGGCACCGCGGCCACCGGCTCGCTCGCGGCCGCCTCCGTGGCCTCCTCACCCACCGAGCGGACCAGCACCAACACGACGGCGAGCATGACCAGCGGGACGACCACCGCGAGGACCACCACGATGGTCGACACGGGGACCGCCCGCGCACCCGGGGTACCGGTGTCCCGCGGGCCGGCGTCATACCGCCCGGCCGGGTCCGAATCCGTCGAAGCCACGTCGTGTCGTCCTTCCTCCCACGATCGGCCGCCGACTCGGGCGGCCGCTAACCTGACGGCAACGCTACAGACCCCCGCCGGTGTGCCCGGCGACGAGACACCACGGGAAGCAGAGGTGGCCGCCGTGTCCGACCGCGCCCTCACCGTCGCCGAGGCGGGCGAGGCCGCGGTGCTCGCCGTCCTGAGCGGCGCGGCCGGGCACGCCGGGGACGACCCGGTCGGCAACGGCGACGACGCCGCGGTCCTGGGACCCGCCGCCGCCACCGTGGTCACCACCGACATGCTCGTCGAGGGCACCCACTTCCGTCTCGACCTCACCGGCTGGGGCGACGTGGGCAGGCGCGCGGTGGCGCAGAACGTCTCCGACGTCCTGGCGATGGGGGCCGAGTGCACACGCGTGCTGGTCGCCCTCGCAGTACCGGCCGCGACGACGATGGGGCAGATCGCGGACCTTGCGGAGGGTGTTCACGGGGAGGCCGCACGATCCGGCGCCGTCGTGGTCGGCGGGGATCTCACCAGAGCGGACCTCGTCGTCGTCGGCGTGACGGCGATCGGCACCCTCCCGAACGGAGCCCGCCCCCTCCGGATCGACGGGGCGGAGCCCGGCGACACCGTCGCACTCACCGGCGCGCCCGGACGCTCGGCCGCCGGGCTGGCGCTGCTCCTGGCCGGGCACCCCGAAGGCCCGCTCCAGCGGTCGCACCGGGTACCCGTACCGCCGATCGGCTCCGGCACCGCCGCCCGACTGGCGGGCGCGCGGGCTCTCACCGACGTCAGCGACGGGCTGCTGCGCGACCTGTCGGGGCTCGCGCGGGCCTCGTGCGTCGCGGCCGACCTCGTCACCGATGCGCTGCCCGTCGACCCGGTCCTGGCCGAGGCCGCGGCAACCCTGGGCGTCGCGGACCCCGGGCGTCAGGTGCTGGACTGGGTCCTCGACGGTGGCGAGGACCACGGACTGCTCGGGACGTTCCCACCCGGGGCGGTGATCCCGCCCGGGTTCACGGCGATCGGCACCGTCCGGTCGGGAGAACCCGGCCTGGTCACCCTCGACGGTGAGCCCCGCACGCCGGGAGGCTGGGACTCCGCCCGCGGCGCGAACTAGGGTGATCCGCATGGCTGTCTACGCACTGGGAGACCTCGAACCCGACATCGCACCCGACGCCTGGGTGCACCCCGATGCGGTGGTCATCGGCCGGGTGACACTCGGCGCCGGCGCCTCGGTGTGGCCCACCGCCGTCCTGCGCGGCGACTACGGGCGCATCGAGATCGGCGCGATGAGCAATATCCAGGACGGCACGATCGTCCACTGCACGGCCACCGAACCGACGATCATCGGTGAACACTGCGTGGTGGGCCACAACGCGCACATCGAGGGGGCCACCATCGGGAACGGCGTCCTCATCTCGTCGGGCTCGATCGTGCTCAACGGTTCCGTGATCGGGGACGGGGCGGTCGTGGCCGCCGGCTGCCTGGTCCCGCCCCGGTTCGACCTCCCCGCCCGCCGCATGGCGATGGGGACGCCGGCGAAGATCCGCGAGGGCGTCGAGGTGGACCCCGCGATGCTCGAGGGCAACACACAGATGTACCACGACAACGCCCTGCGCTACCGCGCCGACCTGCGTCGGCTCGACTGACCGGTGGACGACCGACACACCCCGCCCGCACCGTTGTCCGACCTCCTCGACCCCGGCTGGGCACGCGCGCTCGCGCCGGTCGAGGAACGGATCCACCGGATGGGTGATTTCCTCCGCGCAGAGAACGCGGCGGGCCGGGGATACCTCCCCGCCGCCGACCGGGTGCTGCGCGCGTTCACCCAGCCGTTCGACGACGTGCGCGTGCTGATCGTGGGGCAGGACCCGTACCCGACGCCCGGCCACGCGGTCGGACTGAGCTTCGCGGTGAACGGCGACGTGCGTCCGCTCCCGCGAAGCCTGGTCAACATCTATCGCGAGTACACCGACGACCTGGGACTGGCGGCCCCCGGCCACGGCGACCTCGGGGCCTGGAGCCGGGCAGGGGTCCTGTTGCTCAACAGGGTGCTCACCGTCGCGCCCGGGGAGCCCGCCTCCCACCGCCGCAAGGGGTGGGAGGAGGTCACCGGGCGGGCGATCGAGGCCCTGGTCGAGCGGGATCGCCCGATGGTGGCGATCCTGTGGGGGCGCCATGCGCAGTCGCTGGCGCCGATGCTGGGGGACACCCCCGTGATCGCGTCCGCGCACCCCTCGCCGCTCTCGGCGTTGCGCGGGTTCTTCGGCTCACGGCCGTTCAGCCGCGCCGACGAGGAACTGAGGCGACTCGGTGCCGAGCCGATGGACTGGCGACTGCCAAAGGATCCGCTACAGATGTAGCGGACCCGGCCGGTCCACGACGTGGCGTTCCCGGCTCAGCCCCGTCCGAACTCCGGACGGCGTTTGGCGACGAACGCATCCACGCCCTCGATGCCGTCCGGCGAGACGGCGAGGCGGGCGATCGACTCGCGCTCGGCGTCGAGTTGATCCGACAGCGTGGCGTTCTCGGAGGCACGCAGGAGCGCCTTCGCGGCGGCGTGGGATTCGCGCGGTCCGGCCGCGAGACGCACTGCCAGAGACCGGGCGGCCTCCCGGACGTCGCCGTCGACGAAGGTCGTGAGCACGCCCAACTGGAAGGCGCGCTCACCGTCCATCGGCTCGTTGCCGAGGATGAACGCCCGCGCCGCGGGCTGACCGACCGCGCGCGGCAGGCGCCACGAGATCCCTCCGTCCGGCGACAGCCCGATGCCCGGGTAGGCCGCGAGCAGTCGGGTGTCGGGCCCGCCGACCGAGAAGTCCGCGGCCATGGCCAGCGAGGCGCCGGCGCCGGCCGCCCACCCCGCGACCGCGGCGACCACGGGCACGGTCACCTCGTCGAGCATCCGGACGACCCCGTGCAGCCGGTCCGCGAGCTCCCGCACGTGCTCCGAACGGTCCTCGGCCGCGGCGAAGCCCGGGACGTTGCCGCCGTTGCAGAAATTCTTGCCCAGGCCCACCAGCAGGACCGACCCGGCGTCGATCTCGCCGTCGAGGAGCGCACGGAGGGCGATGGCCGCCTGGTCGACCGCGTCGGAATCGAGTGAGTTGCCCTTGCCCTCCAGCGAGACCGGGAGCGTGAGTACCCCGTCGGTGAGAGTGACGAGGGGGGTGGCGGTGAGGTCTGCGGTCATCGTGGTGCTCCCGGGTCGTGTCGGCCGTCTCGGCTAGTCGGACGGCTGTCGCGTGCAGAGGGTACTAGGCTTGGCCGGGCCGACAGGGAAGATGGCCGCAGGGGTGGGCGTGCGGTGAGGAGGGGTGATGACGCAGGAGTCGACACGTGTCGAGGAACGTCCGTCGACCCTCGACGCGCACGGGCTGCTCACGTGGGCCCGGCGGTGCGTCGAGCAGCTCGCCGCCCGCCGCGAGGAGATCAACGCCCTCAACGTCTTCCCGGTCCCCGACGCCGACACCGGAACGAACCTGCTCTACACCATGCGGGCGGCCGTGGACCGGGCCGAGGGCGAGGACGCGTGGATCTCCGAGGGCGGGGGCACCGCCGGCGCCCGCGAGATCGCCGTCGCGCTGGGCCACGGGGCCGTGCACGGTGCGCGGGGGAACTCCGGCGTGATCCTGTCGCAGGTGTTGCGGGCGGTCGGCGAGGCGGCGACCTTCACCGTGGTCGACGCCTCCACCTACCGGCGCGCACTGCGGACCGCGGTGACCCTCGTGGACCACGCGTTGAGCGAGCCGGTCGAGGGGACCATCGTCACGGTCCTGCGGGAGGCCGCGACCGCGGCCGGGCGGTCCTCCGCCTCCTCGTTGGTCGAGGTGGCCCGCGTGGCCGCCGACGCCGGCGCCGAGGCGCTCGACAGGACCACGTCACAACTGCCCGCGCTGAGCAGGGCCGGCGTCGTCGACGCCGGCGGGCGTGGGCTGCTCGTCCTGCTGGACGCCATGGTCGAGATCCTGGCGGGTCAGACCCCCGAACGGCCGGACTACTTCATCCCGAAGGACGGCGCAGAGGCGTCGTCAACGCCCGGGCACGATACGGACGAACCGCACGAGGACGCCGGGACCCGCTACGAGGTGATGTACTCCCTCACCCACTCCGACGACGCGCGCGCCGACGAGCTGCGGACCGCACTCCGGATGGTGGGCGACAGCGTGGGTGTCGTCGGCGACGGTGGCTCCGGAGCCAACGCCAGGTGGGCGGTGCACGTCCACACCGACGACATCGGCGCCGCGATCGAGGCGGCCCTGTCGCTCGGGCGGGTCACCGAGATCCGGGTGACCGACATGCTCGACCCCGTGGGCGATCGACCCGGGCAGCACCGGGCCCACGACGCCGGGGACCCGCACGGTTCGGACCCGCGAACCGGCGACCCCGGGCTGCGCAAGGTCGTCGCCATCGTGCCGGAGGGGCCGCTGGCCGACCTGTTCTCCGAGGCCGGGGCGGAGACCGTCGACCCCGGGGACGACGGGGAGGGCGTGATCGACGCGGTGCTCGCCGTCGACGCCGACGAGCTCCTCGTCCTCCCCAACGGCGAACTGTCCCGCGACCAGATCGGCGCCATCGACGCCGCGCTGCGCGACGGCGAGGGTCACGCACTGATCCTGCCGACCGGATCCGTGGTCCAGGGCCTGGCCGCCCTGGCGGTGCACGACCCCACAACCACCCTGTCGCTGGACGGGTTCTCCATGGCCGACGCCGCGGCCGGGACCCGGCACGCCCACCTGATCCGGGCGGAGCAGGACGCGCTGACCCTGGTGGGTCGGTGCACTGCCGGCGACCTGCTCGGCGTGGTGGGGCACGACGTCGCACTGATCGAGTCCGACGCGGTCGACGCGGTGTGTGCGCTCGTCGACCGGGTGCTGTCCTCCGGAGGCGAACTCGTCACCGTACTGTTCGGTGACGCCTACGACGAGGCGGCGACCGAGTCGGCGCTGTCCCGCGTGCGGTCTTCCCACCCCGACATCGAGGTGGTCGGGTACGCCGCCGGCCCCGGGCGGGCCGTGGCCCAAGTCGGGGTCGAATGACCTCTCTGGCCACCACGGACACCCCGCTCGCCGAGGTTCTCGACCCCGGGCTGGCGGAGCGCATCACCGCCGCGTTCGGGCACCGCAGCGTCGGCGACCTGTTGCACACTCTGCCGCGCCGCTACCGGCAGCACGGGCAGCGCTACGACAAGCGGGAACTGGTCGACGGCGAGCGGGTCACGGTGATCGGCAAGGTCACCACCGCGCAGACCCGCACCTACCAGACCAAGCAGCGGCAGACGCGGGAGATGCTCACGCTGACGGTCGAGGACGGCGACACCACGTTCCGGGTCGTGTTCTTCGCCGGGCGCAAGATCAAGTTCATGCTCCCGGTGGGGACGCTGGCGATGTTCGACGGCACCGTTTCCCGCTTCCGCCGGTCACTGGACCTCAAGCATCCCGAGTTCCTCGTCCTGCGTCCGGTGACCGGCCCCGGCGGCCAGCTCAAGGGGTCCGGCGACCTCGCGGCGCTGGCCCGCCTGGCCGCGGAGATCGACGCCGAGGGCGGACCGAGCCTGTTCGACCGGCCACTGCTGCCCGTGTACGCGGCCAAGGAGGGGGTCACCTCCTGGGACCTGCTCGGCGCGGTGGTCACCACCCTGCGGGCGTTGGTGCCGGTGGTCGACCCGCTCGACGACACGGTCCGGTCGGTGGCGGGCCTCATGGACCTCGACGAGGCACTGCGTAAGGCCCACCTACCCGAGAACTCCCGGGACAAGGATCGGGCCGGGTACCGGCTGCGCTTCGACGAGGCACTCGCGCTGCAGTTGCTGCTCGGCGCCAGGCGCCGGTTCGTCGCGCGGGACCCGGCGCCGGCCAGCCCGGTGCGCGGGGACGGGCTCCGCGCGGCCATGGAGGCCCGGATGCCGTTCGAGCTCACCGGCGGACAGGCGTCGGTACTGGAGGAGATCTCGGCGGACCTGACCCGTGACGAGCCCATGAACCGGCTCCTGCAGGGCGAGGTCGGCTCGGGCAAGACCGTGGTGGCGTTGTTGGCGATGCTCCAGGTGGTCGACGCCGGGCGGCAGTGCGTGATGCTGGCCCCCACCGAGGTCCTGGCGGTCCAGCACCACCGTTCACTGACTGCGATGCTCGGCGATCTCGGTGAGCGCGGCAGGTTGGGAGCGGCCGAGCAGGCCACCCGCGTGGTGCTGCTCACCGGGTCGATGTCCACGGCCCAGCGGCGCGCGGCCCTGCTCGACATCGTCACCGGGGAGGCCGGGATCATCGTGGGGACCCACGCGTTGATCCAGGACACGGTGGACTTCTTCGACCTCGGCTTGGTGGTGGTCGACGAGCAGCACCGCTTCGGCGTTCGGCAACGCGACCGACTGCGCGCCAAGGGGCGCGAGGGACTGGTTCCCCACCTGTTGGTGATGACCGCGACCCCGATCCCGCGGACCATCGCCATGACCGTGTTCGGGGACCTGGAGGTGTCCGAGCTCCAGGAGCTCCCCGGGGGGCGTCGCCCCATCTCCACCTCCGTCGTCCCGGCGAGGGAGAAGCCGCGGTGGCTCCAGCGGACCTGGGAGCGGGTGCGCGAGGAGGTGGAGGCCGGCCACCGTGCGTACGTGGTGTGCGCGCGAATCGACGCCGACGACCCCGAGAAGGGCGGCGGCGCCGACAAGGGCGACGACGACAACGGCAGCGACCGACCGCCGTTGGCCGCTGCCGTGGACCTGCACGAGCACCTCTCCACCGGGCCCCTGGCGGGACTGAGGATCGGACTCATGCACGGCCGACTCCCGCCGGAGGAGAAGGACGCCACCATGGCGGCGTTCGCGGCCGGCGCTCTAGACGTCCTCGTCTCCACGACCGTGATCGAGGTCGGTGTGGACGTTCCCCAGGCCACCGTCATGGTGGTCATGGACGCCGAGCGCTTCGGCGTGAGTCAGCTGCACCAGCTGCGTGGCCGCGTCGGTCGGGGCGGACTGCCCGGCCTGTGCCTGCTGGTGACCAACTCCCGCACCGGGGGTCGCTCGATGGAGCGGCTCGATGCCGTGGCGGCCACGACGGACGGCTTCGTGCTGGCGCAGTTGGACCTGGTGCAGCGCCGCGAGGGCGATGTCCTCGGAGACGCCCAGTCCGGCGCCCTCTCGGCGTTGCGGTTGCTGTCGGTGGTGGACGACGGTGAGGTGATCGAGATCGCCCGGCGCCACGCCGAACAGATCCTGGAGTCCGACCCGGGGCTGCACGCCCACCCGGCGCTCGCGGAGCGGGTCCGCCGCCTGGCCGGTTCCGAGGAATCCGACTACCTGTTCAGATACTGACCCACGACCACAGGGAAGACATGACCCGCATCATCTCCGGCCGTCTGCGCGGGCTGACGATCACCGTGCCGCCGGCCGGCACCAGGCCCACCACGGACCGTGTCCGCGAGGCGCTCTACAGTGCCATCGGAAGTCGGATCGACCTGGACGGCGCCGCCGCTCTCGACCTGTTCGCGGGCTCCGGTGCGCTCGGACTCGAGGCGGTCTCCAGGGGAGCCGACGTGGCGTGGTTCGTCGAGGAGAACCAGCGCGCGGTGGCGTGCCTGAAGAAGAACACGGCGGGCGCGTCGTCGTCGTTGTCGTCGTCGTCGTCCTCATCGTCGTCGTCCCCGCTCCGCCTCACCGTGAAGCGCGCGGCGTTGCCCGCCGCGGTCCGTGGCCGGTGCCCCGTCGAGGGCGGATTCCACCTCGTCCTGGCCGACCCTCCGTACGAGCGGTCAGCGGAGCTGGACGAACCGGTGCTGGAGGCCCTGCTCGCCGGGGGGTGGCTCGCGGAGGACGCGCTCGTCGTGTGGGAGCGGTCGAAGCGGGACCCGGCCGTGCGGTGGCCGGGCGGGTACGAGGTCGTGTTCGAGCGCACCTACGGCGAGACCGCCGTGGAGATGGCCCGGCCTGTTGATACGGTCGCCCCATGACCACCGTCGTGTGCCCAGGCTCCTTCGATCCGGTGACCCTCGGGCACCTCGACATCATCCGGCGAGCCGCCGCGCTGTTCGACGACGTGATCGTGTGCGTGGTCGCCAACCCCAACAAGCAGGGCACCTTCTCGATCGACGAGCGCAAGGCGATGATCGACGAGGTCTGCGCCGACATCCCCGGGGTGCGGGTGGACAGCTTCTACGGACTGCTCGTGGACTACTGCCGCGATCAGGGTGCCACCGCGGTGATCAAGGGCCTGCGCGACTCCACCGACTACGACTACGAGTTGCCGATGGCCCACATGAACCGTTCGATCGCCGAGATCGACACCGTCTTCCTGCCCACCCGGGCCGACCTGGCGTTCGTCTCCTCCTCGCTGTGCCGCGAGGTCACCCGACTCGGCGGCGACGTGTCCCACCTGCTGCCGGAGCCGGTCGCCCGCGCCCTGACGGAGCGCCTGGGCTGACGGGGAGGGGCGGGGCAAGCGGCGTCGGCCCGCCGGACCTACCGGACACACCGCCCACGCACCGGCCCGGCGACCTGTGTTGCGGGCACACTGGTGGGGCAAGAGTGACGATCCGGTGAAGGGACGAGCGTGTACCGAGTGTTCCAGGCCCTCGACGAGCTGAACGCGATGATCGAGGACGCCCGCAGTCTGCCCATGACCGCGAACTGCGTGGTGCCCCGGCACGAGTCCCTGCTGTTGCTCGACGACATCCGTGACTCGTTCCCCGGCGAACTCGACGACGCCCAGGACGTGCTGGACCAGCGCGACAGGGTGCTCGCGGAGGCCGATGCCACCGCCCGCGAGACGGTCGCCGCCGCCGACGCCGAGGCGGACCGCACCCTGCGCGAGGCGCGCGAGGACGCGGACGCCATGCTCGCCGACGCCAAGGCCCGCGCCGACCGCATGGTCGCCGAGGCGACCACCCACGCCGACGGGCTGGTGGGCGACGCCCGCGCCGAGTCGGCGGAGCTCCTCGACCGCTCGCGTCGGGACGCCGAGTCCACCACGAGCCGCGCCCGCGCGGAGGCAGACCGGCTCGTCGAACAGGCCAACATCCTCTACGACCGCACGATCACCGAAGCCCGGCAGGAGCAGCAGCGGATGCTGTCCGAGTCCGAGGTCGTCCGCATCGCCGACGAGGAAGCCGCGCGGGTGCGAGACGCCGCGCACGCCGAGAGCGAGCGTCGGCGCGAGGAATGCGACGCCTACATCGACGAGAAGATGGCCCGGTTCGAGGAGTTCCTCGGCACCACCCTCCGCACCGTCAGCCGGGGTCGCGAGGAGCTGCACGGTGTCGCCCCGGTCGGGCGACGGGAGCCCACCGGCCGGCGGGGGGTCCGCGAGGACGAGCGCCCGGGCGACGGGTACGGGGACTACTGACCCCGGCGGGTAGTCTGCTGGGCGTGTCCACCACCTCCCGTACCCCCCGCCACGGCCGGCCCGCCGCCGATTCGCTCGTCCTCGACACCCGCGTCCTCGGACGCGCCCCCGGCTCGATGGTGCCGGTGCAGCGTGCCGCCGTCCTCCCCTCGGCCATCGGCGTGGAGTTCATCCGGATCCCCGAGGGCTCCGAGGTGGACCTCGACCTCATGCTGACCTACGTCGACGAGGGTGTGCTCGTCACCGGCTCGGTCACCGGTCGGGCCGAGGTCGAGTGCGCGCGCTGCCTGGGCGAGTTCTCCGCCCCGGTGGGCGTGGACCTGACCGACATGTACGCGGCCGAGGGCACCGCCGCGGCCGAGGCCGCCGAGCAGGACGAGGTCCGCCTGCTGGACGGCGACCTGCTCGACCTCGAGCCCGCGCTCGTCGACGCGTTCGGTCTGGAGTTCCCCATGTCGCCGACGTGCACCGACTACGGACACGACGAGTGCATCAACCCGGACACCCCCGCTCCCGACGGCGTCTCCGGCGACGCCGAGGGCCGGATCGACCCGCGCTGGGCCGGGTTGGCGGAGAAGTTCGGGTCCACCGGAGCCGGCGACGCCGGTGAGGACCGCGCGTGACGGAGCAGCCGTCGCCCCTGGACTCTGTCCTGGGGGTCGCCCTCCCCGCCGACCTCGCCACCCAGGCTCTGACCCACAGGTCGTACGCCTATGAGCACGGCGGTCTGCCCCACAACGAGAGGTTGGAGTTCCTCGGCGACGCGGTGCTCGAGTTGGTCGTGACGGAGTACCTCTACACGGCGTACCCGGACCGTCCCGAGGGGGACCTCGCCAAGATCCGCGCGAGCCTGGTCAACACCTACGTCCTGGCCGACATCGCGCGCGAGATCGGCCCCGGCGGCCTGGGAGATCACCTGCGGCTCGGCCGCGGTGAGGAACTGACGGGCGGTCGCGACAAGCACTCGATCCTCGCCGACACCCTCGAGGCGGTGTTCGGGTCGGTCTATCTGACCCACGGGCTCGAGACGGCCCGGGGTCTGATCGAACGGATCATCGGCGACCGACTGCAGGTGGTCCCGCATCTGGGGGCGGCCCTCGACTGGAAGACCAGCCTGCAGGAGAAGTGCGCGTCGACGGGCAGGCCCAGGGTGCGGTACGAGATCACCTCCACCGGGCCGGACCACGACAAGACCTTCTCCGCGGTGGTGTTCGTGGGCGACGAGTCCCTGGGCGAGGGGACCGGTCGCACCAAGAAAGAGGCCGAGCAGAAGGCCGCCGAGCAGGCGTGGGCCGTCCTGGACGGGACCACACGCTGACGTGCCCGAGCTACCCGAGGTCGAGGTCGTCCGCAGGGGCCTGGCCGATCACGTCGTCGGTCGTGTGATCACGTCCGTGGAGGTCACCGGCGCCCGCACCGCGCGCCGGCAGCCGGGCGGCGCCCCTGAGATCGTCGCGCGTCTGACCGGCCGCACCGTCAGCGGCGCCCGGCGTCGCGGCAAGTACCTGTGGCTCACCCTGGACTCCGACCACGCGGCGGGAGCGGACTGCCTGCTCGTACACCTGGGGATGAGCGGGCAGATGTTGGTCGCCGAGGGCGGTGCGCCGCCGGTACGCCACCTGCACGCGCGAGCCGAGCTCGACGACGGCAGGGAGCTGCGTTTCGTCGATCAGCGGACGTTCGGCGGGTGGACCGTCGTCCCACTGGCGGAGGCTCTCGACGGCACGGGGGAGCTCCTGCCCGCGCCGGCCGCCCACATCGCGGCGGACCCGTTCGAGCCCGGGTTCGACCCCCTCGTCGCCGCCCGGACGATCCGACGCCGGGACACCGAGATCAAGCGCCTCCTGCTGGATCAGACCGTGGTCTCGGGGATCGGCAACATCTACGCCGACGAGGCCTTGTGGCGCTCCGGTCTCCACGGCCGCCGGCGGTCCGGCGCCGTGACACTCCGCGCCGTGACCGGGGTCCTCGAGCACGCCCGCGAGGTGATGGCGGACGCGCTGGCGGCCGGCGGCACCTCATTCGACGCGCTGTACGTCAACGTCAACGGCGCCTCGGGGTACTTCGATCGCTCCCTCGACGTCTACGGACGGGCGGGCCTGCCGTGCGCGCGGTGTGGGACGGCCGTGGTGCGGGAGGACTTCATGAACCGCGGTTCGCACTTCTGCCCGGTCTGCCAGCCCGCGCCACGCCGGTCCCGCCCGCCACGTCGGTCCCGCGCGCCGCGGCGGGGCTGAGGTGGCCCGCGGACCGGTCGTACGATGACCGCATGACTGAGTCGACGCCCCCCACCCCCACGCAGACGCCCGCGCCGGCCGCCCCGCAGGCGGCGCACCCCGCTCGCGATCTCCGTGTCGAACGCACCGGGACCCGACGCTACGTGGGGACATCTTCCCGGGGAGCCCGTGTCGAGATCGGCTCGGCCGACGTCGAGGGGGTGTTCACCCCGGGGGAGTTGCTCAAGATCGCGCTCGGGGCCTGCACGGCCATGGCCTCCGACTTCACGATCTCCCGCCGGTTGGGTGACGACTACGCCGCGACCGTTCGCGTCGCCGGAGACGCCGACCGCGAGAACGAGCGGTACCCGCTGCTGGAGGAGAGCTACGAGCTCGACCTGTCCGGGCTCGACCCGGCGATGGCCGAGCGACTGGTGGCGATGATCCGGCGCTCGGTGGAGTCCGCGTGCACGGTTGGCCGGACGCTCACCGCGGGCACCGAGATCGAGCTGGGCTTCGAGACCGGGGGCGGCGAGGCATGAGCGCCCCGGGACCCGACCGGGTCCGGCTGGTCGCCTGGGTCCACGGCCGCGTCCAGGGCGTGGGCTTCCGCTGGTGGACCCGCAGCCGCGCACTCGAACTCGGCCTGAGCGGGTACGCGGCCAACAAGCCGGACGGTCGCGTCCACGTGGTGGCGGAGGGACCGGAGTCGGCGTGCCGTGCCCTGCTGGAACTCCTCCGCGGCGGCGGGCCCCCTGGCCATGTCGACCTCGTCGTCGACACCTGGGAGCCGGCCCGGGGCGGACTCCCGGGATTCGTCGAACGCTGACCTAGGATCGACAACCGTGTATCTCAAGTCGCTGACGCTCAAGGGCTTCAAGTCCTTCGCGGCGCCGACGACCCTGAGATTCGAGCCCGGCATCTGCTGCGTGGTGGGGCCCAACGGGTCGGGTAAGTCCAACGTCGTCGACGCACTGACCTGGGTGATGGGTGAGCACAGCGCCAAGTCGCTGCGCGGCGGCAAGATGCAGGACGTCATCTTCGCGGGGACCGCGGGGAAGCAGCCGCTCGGCCGCGCCGAGGTGACGCTCACCCTGGACAACTCCGACGGCGCCCTGCCGATCGACTACGCCGAGGTGTCGATCACCCGGCGGATGTTCCGCGACGGCGCTGCGGAGTACGAGATCAACGGCGACCGCGCCCGGCTCATGGACGTGCAGGAACTGTTGTCGGACTCAGGGATAGGCCGCGAGATGCACGTCATCGTCGGCCAGGGCAAGCTCGCCGAGATCCTCGAGTCCAAGCCGGAGGAACGCCGGGCGTTCATCGAGGAGGCCGCCGGGATCCTCAAACACCGGCGCCGCAAGGAGAAGGCCCAGCGCAAGCTCGCCGGTATGCAGGGCAACCTGGACCGGCTGAACGACCTCACCACCGAACTGCGGCGCCAGCTCAAGCCGCTGGGACGGCAGGCCGAGGTCGCGCGTCGG
This sequence comes from Dietzia sp. WMMA184, assembly GCF_002441635.1. Lineage (NCBI taxonomy): Bacteria > Bacillati > Actinomycetota > Actinomycetes > Mycobacteriales > Dietziaceae > Dietzia > Dietzia sp. WMMA184. Next base: position 335,373 of record NZ_NXEI01000001.1, read on the forward strand.
GCGCAGACCATCCAGGCCGACCTGCGCGACGCCACGTTCCGCCTCGCCGCCGACGACCTGGTCACCCGTCGACGCGAACTCGCGGACGCCGAGAGTGTCCGCGCCCGGTTGGCGGACCAGGTCGCGCAGGCGGTCGACCGCCGGGATGCGCTCACACGCTCCGTGGCCGACACCCAGGCCGAGCTCGATCGGTTGACCCCGGACGCCGACGCTGCGCAGCAGCGGTGGTTCGCCCTGTCGACGTTGGCCGAGCGGGCCCGCGCCACCGCCCGGATCGCCGCCGACCGCGCGCGGTCGCTGGCCGCCGAGGTCGCCGTGCACCACGGCACCGACCCGGACGAGCTCGACCGCCAGGCCGAGCGGGCCGCCGCGCACGAGGAGGAACTCGCCGCCCAGGTCGACGCCGCCGCCGAGAAGGCCCGTCTGGCGACCGAGGCGTTGGGACGGGCCGAGTCGACGCTCGCCGCGCTCGAGGCCGAGCACCTCAAGGCCGTCCGGGCGATCGCGGATCGCCGGGAGGGCGTGGCCAGGCTCGCGGGCAAGGTCGAGACCCTCGCCGCGAGAGTGGAGTCCACGCAGGCGGAGATCGCGCGCGTCGACGCCGAGGCGGAGGTGGCACGCACCGCCGTGGTCGACGCCGAGGCCGAGTTCGACGCCGTCCACGCCAGGGTGGGGGCGCACGAGCAGAGCGAACGGACCCTCGACGAACACCTGGGGCGGGCCGAGCGCGCCCACCTCGCGGCACGGGCCCGGCTCGCGGAGTTGCAGGGGATCGAGCGGGAGGCCGACCAGCGGATCGCGCGGCTGGCCGCCCGGATCGAGACGCTCGAGCAGAACAAGGGCGCCGGGGACGGCGCCGAGTGGGTCGTGCGGCATCTCGGGGCCGACGCCGTCGCCGGGACGGTGGGGGAGATGCTCGGCGTCCGCGACGGGTGGGAACGCGCCGTGGGGGTCGCCCTCGGGCCGGCCGTCGACGCGGTGGTCGTGGACACCTCCGTGAACCGCCGGCAGGTCCTGGCGGCCCTGCGGGAGGCCGACGCGGGCCGGGCCGGACTCGTGGGAGCCGGGACGCCGGGTGGCGACTACCGACTGGAGGTCGACCTGGTCGGCGGGGCACGCTGGGCGCTGGACGTGGTGGACGTCCCGGAGGACCTCGTGGCGGCGGTGACCGCCCTGTTGGTCGACGTGGTCGTGGTCGACGACCTCGCCGCCGCCCACGCCCAGGTCGAGGCGGACCGCCGCGTGCGCGCGGTCACCCGCGACGGGGAGCTGGCCGGTGCGGGGTGGACCGTGGGCGGGTCCGCGTCGGGGCGCACCGGGTTGGAGATCCAGTCGGCGATCGACGCCGCGGTCGTCGAGCGCGACGCCGTTCGGGCCGAGATCGAGACCACCCGCGCCGAGTTGGCCGGCGCGGCGGCCGAGGACACCGAGCGAGCGGACCGGTTCTCCGAGACTCTCGCCGCCATCAGCGAGTCCGACGCCGCGATCGAGGAGATCTACGCGGAGCTCGCCCGTATCGGCCAGCGGCGCCGTCGCGCCGAGGCCGAGGTGCGGCGCCTGGAGCAGACCCGCCGGATCTCGGTGGACAAGCTCGACGCCGCGCGCGCCGAACACGCCGAGCTGACCGACCGACTCGCCAGGGCCGGGGACGACGACGACGAGGTCCGGCCACCCGAGGACGACGGGCGCGGTGCCGCGCAGGCCGCGGTGGCCTCGGCCCGGGCCGCGGAACTCGAGGCCAGGCTCGCCCACCGGTCCGCCGAGGAACGGGCCGCCGGCGTCCGCGGCAAGTCGGCGTCCCTGCGGCGGGCCGCGCAGGCGGAGCGCGAGTCCCGGGCGCGGGCCGCCAGGGCGGCGGCGCAGCGGCGCCGCGGCGCGGAGGTCGCCGGCGTGGTCGACGAACTCAGCGGGCGGCTGCTCTCGCGGCTCGACGAACTCATCACCGCCGCCGGAACCGAGCGGGACCGGCTCTCGGCCGCGCGCGCCGAGGCCACCGCCGGTGTCGCCGCGCTGCGCGGTGATCTCGCGGCGGCCGAGTCCGAGGTCTCGAGGCTCGGCGACGCCGCTCACCGCGACGAGATCGTCCGGGCGCAGCTCGAGGTCAAGGTCTCGGAGCTCGAGGCGGCGGTGCTCGAGCGTCACGGTATCGAACCGCAGGCCCTCGTCGAGGAGTACGGCCCGGACGTGGACCTGCCGCCGTCGGCGTTGGAGATGCAGGAGTACGAGGCGGCTCGCGAGCGCGGTGAGGACGTGATCCCGCCGCCGCCGATGCCGTTCGAGCGCGCCGAACAGGAGCGTCGTCTCAGGTCGGCGCAGAAGGACCTGGCCACCCTGGGCAAGGTCAACCCGCTGGCGTTGGAGGAGTTCGCGGCGCTGGAGGAGCGCTACGCGTTCCTGTCCACCCAGCTCGACGACGTGAAGAAGGCCCGGTCCGACCTGGAGGGGGTGATCGACGACGTCGACGAGCGCATCGAGCAGATCTTCACCGAGGCGTGGGTCGACGTCGAGCGCGAGTTCCGGGGTGTCTTCTCCACGCTCTTCCCCGGAGGGGAGGGGCGACTGATCCTCACCGAGCCGGAGGACATGCTCACCACCGGCATCGAGGTGGAGGCGCGACCACCGGGAAAGAAGGTGAAGCGGTTGTCGCTGCTGTCCGGCGGCGAAAAGTCGCTCACCGCGGTCGCCATGCTGGTGGCGATCTTCAAGGCCCGCCCCAGCCCGTTCTACGTCATGGACGAGGTCGAGGCGGCGCTCGACGACACCAACCTGCGGCGGCTCATCGGGCTGTTCGAACAGCTCAGGGAGACCAGCCAGCTCATCGTCATCACCCACCAGAAGCCCACCATGGACGTGGCCGACGTGCTCTACGGCGTGTCGATGCAGGGCGACGGCATCTCCAAGGTCATCTCCCAACGCATGCGCTGAGGATCACGTGCGCCGGAAGACCGCCCGGAGCCGTTCACGGTTGACCACGCCGATCGCCCGCAGCGGGATCCCCGCCGGGCACACCCGCGAGCACTCCCCGTAGAGCGAGCAGGGACCGAACTCCTCGTCGGCGGCGCTGACCATCTCGCGGGCGCGGGCCGCGCGGTCGGCGCCCGCGACGGGCATGAGGGCGAGGTGCCCGAGTTTGGCCCCCACGAACAGGTTGGCCGAGCCGTTGGGGCAGGCCGCCACACACGCCCCGCACCCGATGCACGCCGCGAAGTCCAGTGCGGTCTCCGCCGTGTCGTGACCCTGGAGGGTCGAGTCCGCGGCCGGGGCGGCGCCGGCCGGGATTCCCACATGGGCCGCGGACTCGACGACCCCGTCCAGAGCGGACCGGTCCACCACCAGATCGCGGATGACGGGGAACACGGCGGCGCGAAGCGGTTCGATGCGCAGGGTGTCCCCGTCGGCGTAGGGGGTCAGCCGCTGGTGACACGACGGGGTGTTCTCCGCGGGACCGTGCGGGCGACCGTCGACGGTGACGCCGCAGGCCCCGCAGATGCCCTCGCGGCAGTCGGAGTCGAACGCCACCGGTTCGATGCCCGCGTCCACCAGGTCGCCGTTGAGGACGTCGAGCAGCTCCAGCACACTCATCTCCGGCCGTGCGTCGCGGACCTCGAACTCCTCGTACCGTCCGGCCTCGTGTGGCCCGGACTGCCGCCAGATGCGCAGGGTCAGTCTCATCGGTAATCCCTCGCGGTGGGGGCGACCGCCGAGAACTCCAGCGGTTCGGCGTGTCGGGTGAAGGACCGGGGCCCGCCACGGTCATCGCCCTCGGAGGCCCAGGCGGAGGTGAAGGCCCACCGACGGTCGTCCCGCCGGGCCTCGCCGTCGGGCGTCTGGTGCTCGTCGCGGAAGTGGGCGCCGCACGATTCGTCCCGGTCCAGCGCATCCACGCACATCAGTTCCGCCAGTTCGAGGAAGTCGGCGACCCGCCCGGCCAGTTCGAGCACCTGGTTGAGGTGACCGCCTGTGCCCGTGACCCGCAGGTCGGTCCAGAACCGGGTCCGCAGGTCACGGATGCGCTCGATCGCCCGGGTCAGGCCGTCGGCCGTCCGTGTGACGCCGCACCCCGAGTAGAGGATCTCGCCGAGCTCACGGTGGAAGTGCTCGGGCCCGGTCGAGCCGCCCACCGCGAGCAGGTTCCGCACCCGCGACCGGGCGCGGGCCACGGCGGCCACGACCACCTCGTCGTCGTCGCCCGGCAGGTCGTCCCCGAGGCGGGTGGCCAGGTGCGCCGGCACCGAGTACGGAAGGGTGAACCACCCGTCGACGCTCGCGCTGAGCAGGGAATTCGCACCGAGTCGGTTCGCGCCGTGATACGCCCAGCCGCATTCGCCGCCGACGAACAGGCCGGGGATCGACGTCTGCAGGTCGAAGTCGCTCCACAGCCCGCCCATCGTGAAGTGGCACGTCGGCGCGATGCGCATGGGTACGGCGTACGGGTCCTCGCCGGTGGCGTGGGCGTACATCTCGAACAGGTTGCCGTAGCGCTCGGTGATCGTCCGGCGCCCGTCGCGGGACAGGGCGTCACGGAAGTCCAGGTAGACGGAGTTGCGGCGTGGCCCCACCCCTCGCCCGGCACGGATCTCGGAGGTGATCGCCCGGGAGGCCACGTCGCGGGGCACGAGGTTGCCGAAGGCGGGATAGCGGCGCTCGAGAAAGAAGTCGCGGTCGGCGTCCGGGATCTCCCCGGGCGGCCGATCGTCGCCGTCATGGAGCGGGACCCAGACGCGGCCGTCGTTGCGCAACGATTCGCTCATGAGGATCGTCTTGGCCTGCCAGTCGTTGTCCTTGGGCAGCGCGGTGGGGTGGAACTGCACGAACGACGGTGAGGCGAACAGGGCCCCCCGCTGGTGCGCGCGCCACACCGCCGAGGCGTTGGAGTGGATCGCGAGCGTGGAGTCGTGGAAGACGGTCCCGTAGCCACCGGTCGCGAGGACGACCGCGTGCGCGGTCTCGGCCCGGATGTGGCCGGACACCAGGTCACGGACCACCACACCGTGGCACCCCGAATCGTCGACGACGAGGTCGAGCATCTCGTGGCGGGTGTGCAGCGTGACGGCGCCGGCACGGATCTGCCGCTGCAGGGCCGAGACGCCCGCGAGCTGGAGTTGTTGGCCGGTCTGACCGCGGGAGTAGTACGTGCGCGAGACCTGCACGCCGCCGAAGGACCGGGTCGACAGGACGCCGCCGTACTCGCGTGCGAAGGGGGTCCCGATGGCGGAGAAGTGATCGATCACCCGCGCGGATTCCTCGCCCAGCCGGAACGCCTCGGCCTCCCGCCCACGGAAGTCCCCGCCCGAGACGGTGTCGGCGACGAACCTGGCCACGGAGTCTCCGTCCACCCGGCGGCCGCGGGCGGCGTTGATCCCGCCCTGGGCGGCCACGGAATGCGCGCGCCGGGCGGCGTCGTGGTAGGTGAACGCGGTGACCCGGTAGCCGAGTTCGCCGAGGGCGGCCGCCGCGCCGGCCCCGGCCAGGCCCGTGCCGATCACCACCACGTGGAGGTGGCGGCGGTTGGCCGGCGCGACCAGGCGGTAGGCGTCGCGACGCCTCGCCCAAGCGGAGGCCGGGTCGCCCCCGGGTGTGCCGGAGCTCAGCACGTGTCCCTGTCGTCCGTCGGGCACGAGGACGGGGGGTGGGGTGAAGGTCACGTCAACCACCCGGCCTGGACCGCGATCGGGATAGCGGCGTTGCCCAGCAGCACGGCCACCGCGGCGATCCCGCCCACGGTCGTGATCACCGCCCGGCTCCGGGCGCCGGTCACCCCGAGGTCGCCGGCGGCGGTGTGGACCCCGTGGGCGACGTGCAGGGCCAGCAGCACCATGGTGATGCCGTAGAAGGCCGCGACCCAGGGCCGCGAGAAGCTGGCGACCAGATTGGCGTACGCCGTGCCGGGCTCGAACGCCTCCGACGCCGCGGGGGCGGTGCCCGTGGTCATGTCGAGTACGTGGAAGACGACGAAGAGCAGCAGCACCACGCCGGTGAGCAGCATCGAGCGGGCGCCGAACGAGCCGGCCGTCAGGCCTGTCCGCCGACGGTGCGGGCCCGCGGACGCGTGGGAGCGCCGCACCAGCACGACCGCGCACCAGACGTGCGCCACCAGACCCAGGACCAGCACGACGCGCAACGCCCACAGGACGCCCTCGTGGGGGACGAGGGGGTACAGCAACGTCCGCAGCCACGCGGCGTAGGCGTCGAAACCCGTGGCCCCGCCGAACACTTTGAGATTGCCGACCATGTGCACCACCACGAAGGCGGTGAAGAGCAACCCCGTCACCGCCATGATGGTCTTGGCGAGCCAGGTGGGCGGGGCCGGGGCCCGGCGGAGGGGGCGCCGGCGTACGGACGTACCCCCTGGCTGGGCGGCGAACTCGACCACGTGGGCTCCTCCCCGGACGACGACAGGCGCCAGTCTAGGTCCGCCACAGCCCCCCGGGACCGAGATGACGACGGGTGCGGTCGGCCATACTGGGCACCGTGACTACCACCACCTGGATCATCATCGCCGTCGCCGCGGTGCTGCTGCTGGCCATCATCGCCCTCGTCGTGGGTCTGCAGCTGCGCAAGAAGCGGCAGATCTCCCTCACCAGGGCCGCCGAGCGCAAGGAGCTCACCCGCGAGGAGCGCTCCGGCAACTATCAGGCCGGGACGGGGTTCTCGTTCGCCCAGGGAGGGGGCGGCGCCACGGCGGCCCCGCCCAGGGAGCCGGTGCGCCGTGACCCGACGCCGCGGGAGGACCTGCCGCCGGCGACACCGGCCCCACGGCCCCCCGCGCCGTCGTCTCCTGCGACGGGGGCGGCCCCCGCCGCCGAACCCGCCGCCGAACCCGCGACCGCGCCGGATACCGCGCCCGAGACTGCCGTCCCCGCGCCCGAGCCGGACGTCGATCCCGGCCCGACCGAGGCCACCGAGGTCGTCGAGCCCGCCCCGGTCGAACCCGTCGTGGTCCCCCCCGAGGTGCCCGACGAGGAGATCCCGGCGCCCCCGGAGACGGTCACCGGGACCCCGGAGCCGGTCGCCCCGGTCGAGCGCATCGACCCGGCCGCCGGCCGCCTCGACCGCCTGCGGGGCCGCCTCGCGCGGTCGCAGAACACCGTGGGCCAGGGGCTGCTGGGTCTCCTCGGCGCCGGCGATCTCGACGAGGACGCCTGGGAGGAGATCGAGGACACGCTGATCATGGCCGACCTCGGTTCGGCCACCACCGAGCTCGTCGTGGACCGCCTGCGGGCGGAGATCGCCACCCGACAGGTCCGCACCGAGGCCGAGGTGCGCGATCTGCTGCGGCAGACCCTCATCGACAACCTCCACCCCGAACTCGACCGCTCGCTGCGTGCGCTGCCGAACGACGGGACGCCGGCCGTCCTCCTCGTCGTCGGCGTCAACGGCACCGGCAAGACCACCACCACCGGCAAACTCGCCCGCGTCCTCGTCGCCGACGGTCGCGAGATCCTCCTCGGCGCCGCGGACACGTTCCGCGCCGCCGCCGCGGATCAGCTCCAGACCTGGGCCGAGCGGGTGGGCGCCGAGGTGGTCCGCGGCAAGGAGGGCGCGGATCCCGCCTCCGTCGCCTTCGACGCGGTCACCCGCGGGGTCGAGACCGGTGTGGACGCCGTGCTCGTGGACACCGCCGGTCGCCTCCACACCAAGACCGGGCTCATGGACGAGCTCGGCAAGGTCAAGAGGGTGGTGGAGAAGAAGACCCCCGTCGACGAGGTCCTGTTGGTGATCGACGCCACCACCGGGCAGAACGGGCTCATGCAGGCGCGCGTGTTCAAGGAGGTCGTCGACATCACCGGTGTCGTGCTCACCAAGCTCGACGGCACCGCCAAGGGCGGCATCGTGTTCCAGGTCCAGCACGAGTTGGGCGTGCCCGTGAAGCTCGTCGGACTGGGCGAGGGGGCCGACGACCTCGCGCCGTTCACCCCCGAGGCCTTCGTCGACGCGTTGCTCGGCACGTAGGTCCCGGGCGACGCGGCCGGGATACGCGCCCGGGCGGCCGGGACACACGACCGGAACAGGGGACCCGAGCGCGTTACAACCCCGAAACATCAGGGCACATCCGGTGCAACACGACCAAGGAAATCTTCATGTCGACGGGGAGCGAAGAGTCGCTCACCACGTACGAGACGAGGAGGACCGCACCGTGATAGGTGACAGTGTCGCGTTGCTCGCCCAGGAGGCGACGCCGGAGATCGATACGGGAGACACGGCCTGGATGCTCATCGCAGCATCCCTGGTACTGCTCATGACGCCCGCCCTGGCGCTCTTCTACGGCGGCATGTCCCGGCAGAAGTCCGTGCTGAACATGATGATGATGTCGTTCGGCGCGATGGGCGTGGTCGGCGTGATCTACCTGCTGTGGGGATGGTCGATGTCCTACGGCAGCGAGTCGGTCCTGGGGCTGTTCGCCAACCCCTTCGAAATGTTCGGGCTCTCCGGGGTGATCGGTGACGCGACCGAATGGGCAGTCTCCGGCTCCGGCGCCTACCCGCAGGTCGTCGACGTCGCCTTCCAGGTGACCTTCGCGATCATCACCGTCGCGCTCATCTCGGGCGCGATCGCCGAGCGCGCCCGGTTCGGCACCTGGCTGGCGTTCGTCGGCGTCTGGGTGACCCTGGCGTACTTCCCGCTCGCCCACATGGTGTGGGGCGGCGGACTGCTCTCCCACTCGGACAGCGGACTGGCGGCCATGATCTTCGGGACCGTCGACGACGGCGAGGGCGGGCTGACCGCCGCCGTCGCGCCCGTCGACTTCGCCGGCGGAACCGTCGTGCACATCAACGCCGGTATGGCCGCGCTCGTCCTGGTCCTGCTCATCGGCAAGCGGCTCGAGTTCGGCCGTACGGCCTACCGCCCGCACAACCTGCCGCTGGTCATGCTCGGCGCCGCCCTGCTGTGGTTCGGCTGGTTCGGGTTCAACGCCGGTTCCGCGTTCGGTGCCAACGGTGCGGCGGGCCTGGCGTGGGTCAACACCACCGCCGCCACCGCCGCCGCGATGCTCGGCTGGCTCCTCGCGGAGCGTATCCGTGACGGCCACGCCACCAGCCTCGGCGCCGCCTCCGGCGTGGTCGCCGGCCTCGTGGCCATCACCCCCGCCGCCGGTTCCGTCCACCCGCTCGGCGCGATCGCCCTCGGTGCGATCGCGGGCGTGCTGTCCGCGCTGGCCGTGGGCCTCAAGCACCGCTTCGGCTACGACGACGCCCTGGACGTGGTGGGCGTGCACCTGGTCGCAGGACTCTGGGGCACCATCGCCATCGGCCTGTTCGCCACCGGCACCTTCGGAACGGACGCGGGAATGTTCTACTCCGCGGATGGCTGGCGACTCCTGGTGGTCCAGATCGTGATCGCCGTGGCCGCCCTCGTGTTCACCGCGATCATGACCGCGATCGCCTGGGCGATCTGCCGGCCGCTCGGCTGGAGGATCGACAAGGCCGACGAGCAGGCGGGCATCGACGGTGCCCAGCACGCCGAGAGCGCGTACGAGGCCTCCACCAACGCGCTCATCCGCTGAGCCGACCCCTTCGAAAGGAACCCACGACATGAAGCTCGTCACCGCGATCGTCAAACCGTTCACGATCGACGACGTCAAGGCAGCACTGGAGCAGGCCGGTATCCACGGCCTCACCATCAGCGAGGTCCAGGGATACGGACGCCAGAAGGGCCACACCGAGGTCTACCGCGGCGCCGAGTACGCCGTGGACTTCGTCCCCAAGATCAGGGTGGAGGTGGTGGTCGACGACGAGACCGCCGGCACCGCGGTCCAACTGATCGTCGACGCGGCCCGGACCGGAAAGATCGGCGACGGCAAGGTCTGGGTGACCCCCGTCGAGAGCATCGTGCGCGTCCGCACCGGTGAGGAGGGCACGTCCGCGATCTGACCCTCGGGCAGAACCCGGCGCGCGGTCGCCCCGTCACAGGGGCGGCCGCGCGCCGTCGTGTACTGCGGACGCCACCCTCGCCCGGTCCCGCGCAGACCGTGCGCAGCCGTTCACAAAGGTGAAACCTGTACGCCCCGAGGCGGTGACACGGAGGCGACATTCTGGACCCGACGGATGAGGGAAGGGGAGTGCCATGGCGGTCACGGCCGACGGCGAGCGCGCCACGGCGCTGCGGGCGGGACGCGAGCGGATCCTCTCCGCCCCGCGTGAGAGCCTGCCCGCCGCGCCGTTGAGGGACGCCCTGTGCGAGCTCTACGAGATGGAGCTGGGACGGCTCGCCGACGAGGCCGGGATCGGCCCGGGGTCGGGGTTCGCCCTCATCGCGTTCGGCGGGTTGGGACGCCGGGAGGTTCTGCCACACTCGGATCTGGACCTCGTCCTGGTCCACGAGCGGCGGCCGGACCGTGACGTGGGCGAGCTGGCCGACGCACTGTGGTACCCGCTGTGGGATTCCGGCGTCGGACTCGACCACAGTGTCCGCACGGTCGACCAGTGCCTGGCCGTGGCCGCTGCCGACGTCTCCGTCGGGCTGAGTCTGCTGGACGCGCGCGTGATCGCTGGCGACGCGGATCTGGGAGCGCTCGTCGTGGACGGCGCCCGCCGGCAGTGGCGGGACCAGATCGCCTCCCGCTTCGACGACCTCGTCGACGCGGCGGCCGCCCGGCGCCACCGGGCCGGGGTGATCGCGCACCGCAGCGAACCCGACCTGAAGAACGGGGCCGGTGGGCTCCGCGACGCGCAGCTCGTCGCCGCCCTGGGCCTGGCCCACCTCAGCGACGGTCGGCCCGTGGTCCCCGGTGGGATGGCGCGCGCGCACCGGCTGGTGCTGGACGCCCGGACCGAACTACACCGCGTCAGCGGACGCCCCCGCGAGGTGCTGCACGCCGAGTACGGGGACGAGGTCGGCGAGGCGCTGGGTCTGGGGGACCGGTTCGATCTCGCCCGGGCGCTGAGCGACGCCTCCCGGACGATCGCGTTCACCGCGGACCAGGCGATCCGTGGCTCGTGCGCGGCGCTGTCCTCCCGGGGACTGACCGGCCTGCTGCGGAGGTCGCCTGTCCGTCGGCCCCTCGACGACGGGGTGGTGGAACATGCGGGGGAGGTGACGCTCGCCCGCGCGGCCCGCGTGGCCGACGACCCCTGGCTAGCGCTGCGGGTGGCCGCGGCCGCGGCCCGGTTCGGGCTGCCGATCGCGACCTCCACCCTCGGTGTCCTCGCCGAACGCTGCCCCGTCCCGAACGGTCAGTGGCCGGCGGAGGCCCTGTCGGACCTGCTCGTGCTCCTGGGCTCGGGTGAGGCGCAGTTCCCCGTGCACGAGGCGCTCGACCGGTGCGGGTTGTGGGAACGGCTGCTACCGGAATGGGCGGGGGTGCGGGATCTGCCCGCCCGCGACCGGGCGCATATCTACACGGTCGACAGGCACCTGGTGCAGACGGCCGTGGAGGCGTCCCGACTCACCACCTCCGTCGCACGCGCGGACCTCCTGCTGCTCGCGGCGCTCCTGCACGACCTCGGGAAGAGCCGGGACGGCGACCACAGCGAGAACGGGGCGGACATGATCCGCCCGATCTGCGCGCGGATGGGCCTCGGGGGCCGCGACACCGAGACCCTCACGCGCATCGTGAGGCATCATCTGCTGCTCCCCGCGACCGCCGCGAGACGCGACCCCGCCGACCCCGCCACCGCCGAGGCCGTGCTCACCGCGCTGGACCGGGACGCCGTCGCCCTCGACGTGTTGGCCGCGCTCACCGAGGCGGACTCGCTCGCGACCGGGCCGACGGTCTGGACCACAGGCCGTGCCGGGGCCCACGCCGCGCTCGTGGCGGCCTGCGGCAAGGCGCTCGGCCCCCGTCCCGCCGCGGTGCAGGCGCCGACGGTGAACGCCTCTCGGCGGCACGGTCCGCCGGACGTCGTGGTGGACCTCCGGGCGGCGGACACCGGCACCACACACGAGGTCACTCTCGTCGTCCCCGGTGGGGGCCGCTCGCTGGCGGTGACCGCGGAGGTCCTGGCCGCCCACAGGCTGGAGATCGTGGACGCGGAGATCGACCTGCGTCCCCCGGGCGGGATGCGCGCGAGGATGACGGTCTCCACCCGCTTCGGAGACCCGGTGGACGGACGCGTACTCCGGCAGGATCTGCGCCGCTCGATCGACTCCGGGCTCCCCGGGCCGCTTCGCGCCGCGCTGTCCCGGGGGGCGGCGCTGGCGATCGGACCCCCGCAGGCCAGATCCTCCGTCCTGATCTCGCACCGGACCGACGCCGACGGCGTGCTGATGGAGGTGCGGTCGGAGGACCGGCCCGGCCTGTTCGCACGGGTCGTGGCCGCTATCATCGAGGCTGGCGCCCGCATCGACTGGGTGGTGGTGCGCACCAGGGGAGCGGCCGTGGAGGACGTGTTCGCGCTCTCCGGCCCCGGAGCGGTGTTGAGTACGGCCGGTCAGGTGGAGGCGTTGCTGCCACGACGTGATCCCACGACGCCCGCCGCGGCGCATGCCGATACCCTGTGATCAGTCGTCGCCGACGACACCGGGAACCGTGCGCGCTCCCGGGCCGCGAACCAGGGAGCTGTTGCCGTGTTCGAATCCTTGTCCGACCGCCTCACAGGTGCGCTCAAGGACCTGCGCGGAAAAGGGCGGCTCAGCGACGCCGACATCGACGCGACGGCCCGCGAGATCCGCCTGGCACTGCTCGAGGCCGACGTCGCCCTGCCGGTGGTGCGCGAGTTCATCGCGCGGGTCAAGGAGCGTGCCAAGGGCGCGGAGGTCTCCGAGGCGCTCAACCCCGCCCAGCAGGTCGTCAAGATCGTCGACGCCGAACTCACCGCCATCCTCGGCGGGGAGGAGCGGCGGATCGAGTTCGCCAAGCAGCCCCCGACGGTCATCATGCTGGCGGGTCTGCAGGGCGCGGGTAAGACCACCCTGGCGGGCAAACTGGCGCACTGGCTCAAGGGGCAGGGGCACACACCGCTCCTGGTGGCCTGTGACCTGCAGCGGCCGGGAGCGGTCGACCAGCTGCAGATCGTCGGTGAGCGTGCCGGAGTACCCACCTTCGCCCCGCACCCCGGGACCTCCGTCGGGGGCGACGGCGAGGTGATCGGTGTCCGGGAGCCGGTGTCCGTCGCGCAGCGCGGATTGGCTCACGCCCGCGCCAAGATGCACGACGTCGTGATCGTCGACACCGCCGGTCGACTCGGCATCGACGAGGAGATGATGGCCCAGGCCCGGGGGATCCGGGATGCCGTCCAGCCCCACGAGACCTTCTTCGTCCTGGACGCGATGATCGGTCAGGACGCGGTGGTCACGGCCGAGGCCTTCCGTGAGGGCGTCGGCTTCACCGGTGTCGTGCTCACCAAGCTCGATGGTGACGCCCGCGGTGGCGCCGCGCTGAGCGTCCGCGAGCTCACCGGGACGCCGATCATGTTCGCGTCCGACGGCGAGAAGCTCGAGGACTTCGACGTCTTCCACCCCGACCGCATGGCCAGCCGCATCCTCGGGATGGGCGACGTGCTCTCGCTCATCGAGCAGGCGGAGACGGTCTTCGACGCGCAGGAAGCGGAGAAGACCGCCGCGAAGATCGGCTCCGGCGAGCTCACGCTCGAGGACTTCCTCGACCAGATGTTGATGATCCGCAAGATGGGGCCCATCGGGAACCTGCTCGGCATGCTGCCCGGCGGCAAGGAGATGAAGGCCGCCGTCGGCGACATCGACGAGAAGTACCTGGACCGCATCCAGGCGATCATCCGCGGCATGACCCCCGAGGAGCGCGCGGACCCGAAGATCATCAACGGCTCGCGCCGCCAGCGCATCGCGAATGGTTCGGGGGTCACGGTCACCGACGTCAACCAGTTGGTCGACCGGTTCTTCGAGGCCCGCAAGATGATGAGCCGCATGGCGGGCCAGATGGGGATGCCCGGGGCGGGACGCAAGAACCAGCGCAAGGGCAAGAAGGGCAAGGGCAAGGGGAAGGGTCGCGGTCCCACCCCGCCCAAGCAGCGGGGGATGATGCCCGGGGGGATGCCGGGGATGCCGCCCGGGATGCCCGGTATGCCGCCCGGCGGGATGCCCGACCTGTCCCAGTTGCCGCCCGGACTCGACCAGCTCCCGCCGGGGCTGGAGGGGATCGACCTCAACGACCTGAAGTTCCCCAAGCGCTGACCGGTCCGCCCGACGCGTCGATTGGTGCCCACCGTCCCGGCCTGTCTAGACTGGTCCGCTGGACGCCGTCACCGGTGGACCCTCGTGGGTCCGTGCCGAACGGCGGTCACCCGGAAGGCGAAACCGGGCCCCGCCAGCAGGGCGGGCGCCGCTGAATCGCCACGTGACCCGCAACAGAAAGCGAGACGCCTCATGGCCGTCAAGATCAAGCTCACCCGCCTCGGCAAGATCCGTAACCCGCAGTACCGGGTCGTCGTCGCCGACGCCCGCACCCGCCGCGACGGGCGCGCCATCGAGACCATCGGTCTCTACCGCCCCAAGGAGGAGCCGAGCTTCATCCAGATCGACTCCGAGCGCGCGCAGTACTGGCTCGGTGTCGGCGCCCTGCCCACCGAGGCCGTCGAGCAGCTGCTCAAGATCACCGGCGACTGGCAGAAGTTCAAGGGGATCGAGGGCGCCGAGGGCACCCTGAAGACCGCCGAGCCCAAGCCCTCGAAGCTGGACCTGTTCAACAAGGCCCTCGAGGACGCCCAGGGCGAGCCGTCCGCTGAGGCCATCACCGCCAAGCGCAAGGCCGAGAAGGCGAAGAAGGACGAGGCCAAGAAGGCCGAGCAGGAGGCCGCGAAGGCCGCCGAGTCCGGCGAGGGCGAGGCCGCGTCGGCTGACGCCGAGACCGCCGAGGCCTGAGACAGATGAATGACATGGTCGTCGACGCCGTCGACCACCTCGTCCGCGGAATCGTGTCGGACCCCGACGCGGTGTCCGTCCGGTCGAGTGGTGGTCGGCGCGGCACCGTGATCCGTGTGGCCGTCGCGCCCGAGGATCTCGGCCGTGTCATCGGTCGGGGTGGCCGTACCGCCTCCGCGATCCGGACCATCGTCTCCGCCGTCGGCGGGGACGGTGTCCGGGTCGACGTGGTCGACACCGACCGCTGACCCCGCCCGTACACGTCGGCAATCGGAGGACCTGGACCATCATGGAGCTCGTCGTGGGACGCGTCGTCAAATCGCACGGCGTCCGCGGCGAACTGGTGGTGGAGGTTCGCACCGATTCACCCGAGGAGCGATTCGCCGTCGGTACCCGACTCGTCGGGCGGGTCGGTCGGGGTGATCGGGCCACCGACCGCGACGTCACCATCGAAGCCGCCCGGCAGCATTCCGGGCGGCTTCTGGTGCGTCTGGAAGGCGTCGGCGATCGGGACACCGCGGACGCACTCCGCGGCATGCTGCTGCTCGTCGACTCGGATGCGCTGGAGGATCCGGAGGACCCGGACGAATACCACGACCATCAACTGGTGGGACTGCGGGTGCTCGACACCTCGGGTGCCACCCTCGGCGAGGTGACCGAGATCGTGCACACCGCAGCCGGCGAACTCCTGGCCATCCGGCTGGCCGACGGAGGAGACGCCTTGGTCCCGTTCGTCTCCGAGATGGTCCCCGAGGTGGACCTCGTCGCGCGGACGTGCGTCATCGACCCGCCGGAGGGGCTGCTCGACCTGGGGACGTCGTGACCGCTCTCCCCGACGGTGGGGACGGTCCGCTCATGCACCTCGACGTCATCACGGTCTTCCCCGAGTACCTCGCCCCGCTGCAGTTGGCGTTGATCGGTCGGGCCGCCGACCGGGGCATAGTCGACGTCGCCGTTCACGACCTCCGGGGCTGGACCCACGACGTCCACAAGTCGGTCGACGACACCCCGTTCGGCGGTGGGCCGGGCATGGTCATGCGCCCGACGGTGTGGGGCGAAGCGCTGGACGACCTCGTGCCGCCGCAGGGGACGGCGATGAGCGAGCAGGGGGACGGTCAGACCCGCCCACTCCTGATAGTCCCGACGCCCGCCGGACGACCGTTCTCCCAGGCTGACGCGCACCGCTACGCCCGTCGACGCCACCTGCTGTTCGCGTGTGGTCGCTACGAGGGCATAGACCAGCGCGTCGTCGACGAGGCGTCCACGCGGATGGACGTCGAGGAGGTCAGCATCGGCGACTACGTCCTCATCGGGGGCGAGGTGGCGGTGCTCGTCATCGCGGAGGCCGTCATCCGCCTCCTACCCGGGGTGCTGGGTAACCGGCGCAGCCATGAGGAGGACTCCTTCTCCGACGGCCTGCTCGAGGGCCCCAGTTTCACCCGGCCCGAGGTGTGGCGCGACCGGCCGGTGCCCGAAGTCCTCAAGAGTGGCGATCACGCCAGGATCGCGCGGTGGCGCCGCGACGAGTCGCTGAGACGCACAGCCGAGCGGAGGCCCGACCTCCTCGGGTCGGCCGAGCTGGACAAGGCCGACCTGGCGACGCTCTCGGACTTCGGTTGGGTTCCTCCGGCCGGGTGATTTGGGTCCGCCGAGTAGCGGATGGCACACTAGCGAGGTTGACCTTCCGGGCACCACGTGTGTCCGCTGACGGTCGCGCTGATCCGGGGCACGAACCGGTCGTCCCGCCGCGGGCGGGCGCCAGGGTCCTCTGTCCTCATTCCTGACATGCAAGGAACACAATGAACACTCTCGACTTCATCGACAACAAGTCGCTCCGCGACGACATCCCGGACTTCCGCCCCGGCGACACGCTCGACGTGCACGTCAAGGTCATCGAGGGCTCGAAGGAGCGCGTCCAGGTCTTCAAGGGCGTCGTGATCCGTCGCCAGGGCGGTGGCGTCCGCGAGACCTTCACCGTCCGCAAGGTCTCGTTCGGCGTCGGCGTCGAGCGCACGTTCCCCGTGCACTCGCCCACGATCGACCGCATCGACGTCCTGGTCCGCGGCGACGTGCGTCGCGCGAAGCTGTACTACCTGCGTGCACTCCGTGGCAAGGCCGCGAAGATCAAGGAGAAGCGCTGACCGTGTAGAGCCGGTCGGACTCGGCCGCCGTCGGCGGTGCGGGATCGACTACGCTCATCCGGGTGAGCAGCACCGATACGCCTGGACATGACGCCGCCGAGCCGGGGTCCCGTAACGACGGGGCCCCGGCTCGCCGCGTCGAGAAGAAGGGCCAGCCCTGGTACATCGAGATCCCGCTGCTGGTGGTGATCGCACTCGTCCTGGTGTTCGTCTTCCAGACCTTCGTCGGACGCGTCTACCAGATCCCGTCGGAGTCCATGGAACCCACGCTGCACGGCTGCGCGGGCTGCACGGGGGACCGCATCTTCGTCGACAAGATCACCTACCGGTTCGGAGACCCCGAACCCGGGGACGTGGTGGTCTTCGAGGGGCCCGACTCGTGGAACGAGGGGTACCAGTCCATCCGGTCGGACAACGAGGTCATCAGGACCCTGCAGAATATCGGCGGTGTGATCGGCATCGTCCCACCCGACCAGAACGACATGGTCAAGCGCGTCGTCGCGGTGGGGGGCCAGACAGTCGGGGGCTGCTCCCCGGATGGCGCACTGCTCGTCGACGGCCAGCCGCTGGACGAGCCGTACCTCAACGAGACCCCGTCGCCGGCGGGGAACCCGCTCAACTGTGCCTTCGGTCCGGTTACGGTCCCCGAGGGCAACTACTGGGTGATGGGGGACAACCGCGGCAACTCCGCGGACTCCCGCTTCCACATGGGTGACGAGTTCCAGGGAACCGTGCCCGAGGAGAACATTATCGGCAAGGTCCGCGCGATCATCCTCCCGTTCAGCCGGATCGGGACGGTCCCCTCCCCGGACATCAACGCGGGGTGAGCCGGGCACGACCGCAGCGGCCCCGGGATGTCGTCCTTCCCGGCCGGGTCCGGGTGACCCGTCGCGACGGCCGGCTGGCGTTGGAAGCAGCCCTGGCCCGTCGAGGTCTCGGCCCGGTCGCCGGTGTGGACGAGGCCGGTCGCGGTTCCTGTGCAGGCCCGTTGGTGGTGGCGGCCTGCGTGTTGGGGGACCGGCTCCACCCCGACCTGGCGGACCTGGATGACTCGAAGAAGCTCACCGTCACCACTCGTGAGCGCCTGCATGACGTCATCCTGCGCAGGGCGTCGGCGGTGAGTGTGGTGGTGATCGAGCCGGACCGGATCGACATGCGCGGGATCCACCGGTGCAACCTGGAGGGGATGCGCCGGGCGGTCGCCGCCCTCGCCCCGGCACCCGGTTTCGTGCTGACCGACGGCTTCGCGGTCGACGGGCTCGGATGTCAGTCCACGTCCGTGATCGGGGGGGATGCAGTGGTCGCATCCATCGCCGCCGCGAGTGTCCTCGCGAAGGTCACGCGGGATCGGATTATGGTGGACCTCGACTCGCGGTACCCGGGGTACGGTTTCGCCGCCCACAAGGGGTACAGCACCGTGAGTCACGCCAGGGCGATCGAGCAGCTCGGTCCCAGCGGCATCCATCGGATGTCGTACGCCAACGTCCGTCGCGCCGCGCAGGCGCATTCGAGGAGCAGCACGAGATGAGCGCCGAGGATCTGGAGAACTACGAGACCGAGATGGAGCTCTCGCTCTACCGCGAGTACCGCGACATCGTCGGCCAGTTCACCTACGTCGTCGAGACGGAGCGGCGCTTCTACCTCGCCAACGCCGTCGAGCTGATCCCCCGGTCGGCGGACGGCGAGGTCTACTTCGACGTGAGGATGTCCGACGCGTGGGTATGGGACATGTACCGACCTGCACGTTTCGTCAAGTACGTTCGGGTGCTGACCTTCAAGGACGTCAACATCGAGGAACTCGACAAGCCTGAACTGCGGCTCCCGGAGTAGCACCCGGCCCCCGTTCTCCACAGCCCGCGCCGCCTCCACAGGGCGCCCCCGGCCCGATCCGCGACCAGCGGGCCGGGCCGTTTCCGTCCGGCAGGGTGAGCCCCGGCGGGCCCGGACGGACCGGGCGGCCGGGAGGGCTGGCGATGACGGGGGACGAGGCGGTGGGCGGCGAGGCGGCCGGGGACGGTGTGGATCCACGCCGACGGACGGGGCGACTCGGTGAGGAACACGCGGCGGGACTGATGCAGGCCCGGGGCGGGGTGGTCATCAGCCGGAACTGGCGGTGCCGGGCCGGCGAGCTCGACCTGGTGGTGTTGGATGCCGCGGGGCGGCTGCGATTCGTCGAGGTCCGGGCGCGCACGGGGACGGGCTTCGGCACTCCCGCCGAGTCGGTGACCCCGGACAAGCAGCGGCGTCTGCGGCGGTTGGCCGCCCACTGGCTCTCGGAGAACCCGGGCCGGTGGCGCCAGGTCTGCTTCGACGTGGTGGGCGTGGACCTGGCGGACCCGACTCGGCCCCGTCTCGAGCTGTTCGAGGACGTGCTGTAGCCGTGGCGCTCGGTCGGACGTGGGCTGTCACACTGCAGGGAGTCGGTGGACAGCTGGTGGAGGTCGAGGCCGACGTGGGCCGCGGGTTGCCCGGGGTCAGCATCGTGGGGTTGCCGGACTCGGCGGTGTTGCAGGCGCGGGAGCGGATGCGGGCGGCCGTGGTCAACAGTGGTCTGACCTGGCCGTCGGGCAAGGTCGTGCTGTCCCTGTCCCCGGCGGCGTTGCCGAAGCGGGGCTCGGGGTTCGACCTGTCGCTCGCGGTGGGCACGTTGACCGCGTCAGGGGAGCTGCCCGGGGCGGGCTTCGACGGCACCCTGCTGGTGGGTGAGCTGGCGTTGGACGGTCGGGTCCGGTCGGTGCGCGGGGTGCTGCCCGCCGTGCTCGCGGCGCGGGACGCCGGACTGTCCCGGGCGATCGTCCCCGCCGCGAACCTCGCGGAGGCCCGGCTGGTCAGCGGTATCGACACCGCGGGGGTCGACTCACTCGCGATGCTCGCGTCATGGTGCCGGGGCCGGGGAGCCCTGGTCACGGACGCCCCGGAGGTCCGCGCTGTGGGCGCGCGGTCCCACACCGACCTGGCGGAGGTGCACGGTCAGGACGACTGTCGGCGGGCTGTCGAGGTGGCTGCCGCCGGGGGGCACGCCGTGCTCCTGCGCGGGGCTCCCGGGACCGGCAAGACCATGCTGGCCCGGCGACTACCGGGGTTGTTGCCTGATCTGGGGGAGCGGGACGCCCTCGAGGCAACGGCCATCCACTCGGTGATGGGACGGCTCGCGGCGCGGGATCCGCTGCTACGCCGCCCGCCGTTCGTGGCTCCCCACCACTCGGCGTCGGTGGCCGCCCTCGTCGGCGGCGGCAACAACGTCGCACGCCCGGGGGCGGTGACGCTGGCGCATCGCGGGGTGCTGTTCCTCGATGAGTGCGCCGAGTTCCCCGGCCGGGTCCTGGACAGCCTCCGCACTCCGCTCGAGGACGGCGAGGTACGGATCGCCAGGCGCGACGGCATCTCCGTCTTCCCGGCCCGATTCCAGCTGGTGCTGGCGGCGAACGACTGCCCGTGTGGCAGTGCACGGCCCGATGCCTGTACGTGCACCCCCGATGCCCGGCGGCGCTACGGACGGTCGCTGACCGGGCCGTTGCGCGACCGGATCGACATCGCCGCACGGACGCTGCCGCTCGGGTCCGGGCTGTTCGCTGTGGACGAAGGTGAGGACACCGCCGCGGTACGGACGAGGGTGTCGACGGCGAGGGCGGCCGCCGCCGAGAGGTGGGCGGGGTGCCCGGAGGCCGCCGGTGCGCGGGCGAACGCCGAGGTCCCCGGCCGCGTCCTGCGATCCGTATGGGGGCTCGATCGTCGGGCGCTGCACCCCCTGGACCGGGCACTGGCACACGGGGTGTTGTCACCCCGCGGGGTCGACCGGTGTCTGCGCCTCGCGTGGACGGTCGCCGACCTGGACGGGGCCACCGTGCCGGGGGAGCCGCACGTGGCGGAGGCGCTCGTGCTGAGAGGGGAGGAGTGATGCCGGTGGAACGGGAGCAGGGATCGGTGGTGTCGTCGGAGGTGCGCGCGGCCTACGCCTACCTTGGCGCGGTGACCGAGCGCCCGACCGCGCAGCTGTGGGACCTGGTGGACTCGGTGGGGCCGGTGCGGGCACGGGAATTGATCCGCGCCGGTCGGGCCGGCGGCGCGGTGGCGGCCCAGGCCGAGGCACGGCGGGACCTCGTCGACGGGGATCGGCTGCTCGAGGCGGCCCACGAGGTGGACGCCCGGCTCCTCGTGCCCGGTGACCCGGGTTGGCCGGGGTTCGCCCTCGAGCCCCTGGACCGTCCACGCGGACGACGTCGCGCCGGGACGGGCGGGGTGCCCACCGCGTTGCGCCCGCTTGGGCTGTGGTGGCGTGGCCCCGCAGACCCGGTCAGGGTGTTGGGCAGGTCGGTCGCTCTCGTCGGGACCAGGGCGCCCACTCCGTACGGGAGGGCGGTGACCGCCGACCTGGGTGCCGGGGTGTCCGCCGAGGGGTTCACGGTCGTCTCGGGTGGGGCCTTCGGGATCGATGCAGCAGCGCACCGCGCCGTCCTCGGGGTTCGCGGCACCACGATCGCGGTCCTCGCCGGTGGCGTGGATCGGCTCTACCCGCGCGGGAACGACGCGATGCTGCGCGAGATCGCGGAGACCGGCGCGGTGATCTCCGCGCAGCCCCCCGGGACCGGGGTGACGCGGTATCGCTTCCTCGACCGGAACCGGATCATCGCGGCGTTGACCGGCGCCTCCGTGGTGGTGGAGGCGGCTGCCCGGAGCGGTGCGCTGAGCACGGCGGCGTGGGCCACCGCGCTGGACCGCCCTGTCGGCGCGGTACCGGGGCCGGTCACGTCGGTCGCGTCGGTCGGGTGTCACCTGCTGCTCCGGGAGCGGGGTGCGGTGCTGGTCTCTCGGACGTCGGACGTGGTCGAGCTCGCAGGTCGGATGGGGGAGACGGCGCCGCCCCCCAGGGGTGAGCCCGGCGCGTGGGACGGGTTGGACGACGCGACCAGGCGGATCCTCGAGGCGCTGCCCACCTCGGGTGGCGCCGAGCCCGCCGAGATCGCGGCCTCGGCGGGAATCGCACCCGTCACGGCGAGGGCCGTCCTCGGCCGGCTCCTGGCCTCCGGGGCGGCTGTACGGGGCCCGGAGGGGTGGCGCAGGTGCCGGGATGGCGGGGTGCAGATGACTTTCCCCGTGTCGTGACCCCGTCGCGTGGTCCGGCTGGCCCGGCCCGGCTGGCCCGGCCCGGCTGGCACGGCCCGGCGTGCTTGCGCCGGCCCCACGCGAGGGAGACAATTGGTACCCATGGGGCCGGTGAGCACGTCTGAGAGTGATGGGGACGCTCGGTCCGAGCCGTTCGGGGGCGTGGTCGACGACTTCGCGGACTACCTGCGTACCGGTCGCTCCCGGTCCGAGGCGACTGTCCGCTCTTACCGATCCGACGTCCGCGGCCTGCTCGCCCACCTCGTCCGGGACACCGACGGACCCTCCACCGCGGCGGACCTGCGCGGGGCACTCACCCTCCCGGCCCTGCGCGGGTGGCTCGCCGCCCAGGTCGGTGCGGGGGCCGCCAGGTCGACCGTCGCCCGCCGTGTCGCGGCAGCCCGATCCTTCAGCGGGTGGGCCGCACGGACCGGCCTCGTACCGACCGATGTCGCGGCCCGGCTCGAGGCGCCCCGCGCCCGTCGCCATCTGCCCGAGGTGCTCGACCTCGACCAGGCGGCCGAGACGATCCGTACCACCGAGCTCGCCGCGGCCGAGGGGGACCCGATCGCCCTGCGCGACCGGCTGGTCGTGGAACTGCTGTACTCCTGCGGTATCCGGGTCGCCGAACTGTGCGGGCTCGACGTGGACGACGTCGACACCGAGCGTCGCCTGCTGCGGGTGGTGGGCAAGGGCGACCGGGAGCGCGCCGTCCCGTACGGCCCGCCCGCGGACCGGGCACTGCGTTCCTGGCTCGACGGCGGCCGCCCGGCGTTGGCCACCGCCCGGTCCGGCCCGTCCCTGTTGCTCGGGGCGCGCGGGGGGCGACTCGACCCCCGGGCCGCGCGGCGGATCGTCAACGAGGTCACCGCGGCCACGCCGGGCGCCCCCCGGGTCTCGCCCCACGCGCTGAGACACAGTTCGGCGACACATCTGCTGGAGGGCGGCGCGGACCTGCGGCACGTACAGGAGCTCCTCGGGCACTCCACCCCGGCGACCACGCAGATCTACACGCACGTCTCGGCGGACCGCCTCCGGGCCGCCTACCGCGGAGCCCACCCCCGCGCCTGAGCGGGGAGCGCGGCCCGGGCGTCAGCCGGCTCCGTCTCCGGGACGTGTGGGCTTGAGGCGGATCGGCCGTTCGGAGTCCGCGAGCAGTGACAGCGGATCGACGTAGTCGTCGTCGTCACCGGACGGGTCACCCGACGTCACACGCGCGCCCCAGTGCAGGCACGCTTCGACCGGACACCCGGGGTGGCCGGCGAGGAGCCGGCCCACCTCCACACCCTCGACGACGTGATCTCCGGCCCGGACAGTGGCGCGCACCGGTTCGTACGTGGTGCGCACGCCGCCACCGTGGTCGATCGACAGGACCGGTCGCCCTCCCACGGCCCCCGCGAAGAGGACCGTGCCGTCCGCGGGCGCGCGGACCGACGCGAGCACCGTGCCGGCCAGATCCACCCCGCGGTGCCCCGGGAGCCATCGCTGCGCGGGCGGATCGAACGGGGTCGACACGGAGACCGGACCCGGCAGGGGGCTGCTCATGCCCGCCCGTGGCCCGACCGGCGCGGCATCGGCCACGGGGCCGACGGCGAGGACCCCCGCGGCCACGCCGGCACAAGCCAGGTTGCGGAGCCGACGGCGACCGATCCGGAGTGACTGCATACCGCGAGTCCACCGCACGCACCCCGCGTTCGCCACGGGAGATCGGCACCTGTGGACAGGATGGACGACCATCCCCAGACCAGACGCGCACCGGCACTCCCGGGAGCCCCCGCGCACGGGCGGAACCACGACCGCGGTGCGCGATGCCCGGAGCCCGGTCGGGTGGGCCGCCTTGGAGGGGCGCACCCGAGGGGTTATGCTTCCGGTGCGGTCGACTCTGCGTCGATCGACTTCGCGTGTCCTGCGGCAGCCCGGTTCCCGGGAGCCGCATCCGGGCCCCGGGGCTACGAGCCCCGGCCCCCCGGACGCCGGACCAGCAGGTGCCCCCGCCCGACGGGGGTCCGGCCCGGCGCGGACACCAGGGCCCGCGGCCACCCGGCTCGAGGGCGAAACCCGATACATAGAAAGCGAGGACGAGGGCCTCGCGGTCCGGCTGCTTCCAAGCCGGACGAGCCCTCAACCCATCATGGCAGTCATCTCCATGAAGCAGCTGCTCGACGCAGGTGCCCACTTCGGCCACCAGACCCGCCGCTGGAACCCGAAGATGCGTCGGTTCATCTTCACCGACCGCAACGGCATCTACATCATCGACCTGCAGCAGACCCTGACGTACATCGACCAGGCGTACGAGTTCGTCAAGGAGTCCGTCGCCCACGGCGGCACCGTCCTGTTCGTCGGCACCAAGAAGCAGGCCCAGGAGGCCATCGCCGAGGAGGCCGCCAAGGTCGGTATGCCGTACGTCAACCAGCGTTGGCTGGGTGGCATGCTCACCAACTTCCAGACCGTGCACCAGCGGCTCGTCCGCCTCAAGGAGCTCGAGTCCATGGAGCAGTCGGGCGGATTCGAGGGTCGCACCAAGAAGGAAATCCTCATGCTCACGCGTGAGAAGAACAAGCTCGAGCGCACGCTCGGCGGTATGCGTGACATGAGCAAGGTCCCCTCCGTGGTGTGGGTCGTCGACACCAACAAGGAGCACATCGCCGTCGGCGAGGCCCGCAAGCTGAACATCCCCGTCGTCGCGCTGCTCGATACCAACTGTGATCCGGACGTCGTCGACTACCCGATCCCGGCGAACGACGACGCCATCCGCTCGGTCACCGTGTTGACCCGCGTCATCGCCTCCGCCGTCGCCGAGGGCCTCAAGGCCCGCTCGCAGGCCGGCAAGGCCACCGGCGAAGAGGCCGAGCCGCTCGCAGAGTGGGAGACCGAGCAGCTGGACCAGGTCACCGGCGCCGCCACGGCAGAGGGTGCCGAGGCACCCGCCGAGGTCACCGGCACCGAGTCCCCCGTGGCCGAGGCCCCCGAGGCCGACGCCCAGGAGATCGCGGCCGCCACCTCCGAGGCGCCGGCCACCGAGGCCTGATCCTCACCACCAGCTCGAGCACCGTCGGGCCCGGCCGCCCACGATCCCCACGGGGATCATCCGGGGGCCGGGCCCGAGGTGTCGGAGGCGGTGGGCGGACCATCCACCGACGCCCCGGCGTCTAGGGTGGAGGCGATCGCCCGCCGACCGACTCAGAACACTTTTCCGACAGATCACGAACCCCTTTAAGGAGGGTCGCCCCACCATGGCGAACTACACCGCTGCCGACGTCAAACGTCTGCGTGAGCTCACCGGCTCCGGGATGATGGACTGCAAGAAGGCTCTGGAGGAGACCGACGGCGACTTCGACAAGGCCGTCGAGGTGCTGCGCATCAAGGGCGCCAAGGACGTGGGCAAGCGCGCCGAGCGCACCACGGCCGAGGGCCTGGTCGCCATCAAGGACGGCGTCATGATCGAGCTCAACTCCGAGACCGACTTCGTCGCGAAGAGCGCCGAGTTCATCGCACTGGCCGACAAGATCGTCGAGGTCGCCGCGGCCCAGGGGATCTCCGACCTCGACGCGCTGAACGCCGCCGAGCTCGACGGCACCACCGTGGCCGACTCGGTCGTCTCCTTCTCCGCCAAGTCCGGCGAGAAGCTCGTCCTGCGCCGTGTGGGCAAGCTCGACGGTCCCGTGGCCGTCTACCTCCACAAGCGTTCCTCCGACCTGCCGCCCGCCGTCGGCGTCATGGTCGCCTACTCCGGTGAGGGCGAGGCCGCCGAGGCCGCCGCGCGCTCCGCCGCGATGCAGGTCGCCGCTCTGAAGGCCCAGTACGTGTCCCGCGAGGAGGTGCCCGCCGACATCGTCGCCAAGGAACGCGAGATCGCCGAGGCCACCGCCCGCGAGGAGGGCAAGCCCGAGCAGGCGCTGCAGAAGATCGTCGAGGGTCGCCTCAACGGCTTCTACAAGGATGTTTGCCTGCTCGACCAGCCGTCGGTGACCGACAACAAGAAGACCGTCGGTGCCCTGCTGGACGAAGCCGGCGCCTCGGTCTCGGCCTTCCTGCGGTTCGAGGTCGGCCAGGCCTGACCACGGCCCGAACCCGCCGTTGCGGGTTCCCGAACGACGGCGGTACCCGGTACTCCGGGTACCGCCGTCGGCGTTCGTACGGCCGGGTGTGCCCGTACCCGGCGGGCTGGAGTGTGGCGGCCGTGGCGATAGGGCAGAATGAACCCGGTCCCACCACGGACCACACGCCACTCCGGCCAATCGACGTCGGGGGTGTGAACGCGCGCGACACGGGCTGGATCCGCCCGGGACGAGGAGAGGGATGACCGACCCGCGGGACGGCTACAAACGTGTGATGCTCAAGCTCGGCGGCGAGATGTTCGGCGGCGGCGGCGTGGGGATCGACCCGGACGTCGTGCAGTCCGTCGCCCGGCAGATCGCCGATGTGTCCCGGACGGGGGCGCAGATCGCGATCGTGATCGGTGGAGGCAACTTCTTCCGGGGTGCTCAGCTGCAGCAGCGAGGACTCGACCGGGCGCGTAGCGACTACATGGGGATGCTCGGCACCGTCATGAACTGTCTGGCCCTGCAGGACTTCCTCGAGCAGGAGGGGGTGTCGACGCGGGTCCAGACCGCCATCCACATGGGGCAGGTCGCGGAGCCGTACATCCCACTGCGCGCGGAACGACACCTGGAGAAGGGCCGCGTCGTGATCTTCGGGGCCGGGATGGGCATGCCCTACTTCTCGACCGATACCACCGCAGCCCAGCGCGCACTGGAGATCAAGGCCGACGTGCTGCTCATGGCCAAGGCGGTGGACGGCGTCTACACGGACGACCCCCGTACCAATCCCGACGCCGAGCTCTTCAGCCGGATCGAGCACCGCGAATGCCTCGAGCGGGGCCTGAAGGTAGCTGATGCCACGGCGTTCAGCCTCTGCATGGACAACGACATGCCCATCCTCGTGTTCAACCTCCTCACCGAGGGCAACATCGCGCGCGCCGTCGCCGGTGAGCAGATCGGGACGCTGGTGGCCAGCACGGCCTGACACGTCCTCGACCCGACCACCGACACCGACCCCAACGAAAAGGGACAGACATGATCGACGACACTCTGCTCGAGGCCGAGGACAAGATGGAGAAGGCGATCGAGCACGTTCGCGAC
This sequence comes from Dietzia sp. WMMA184, assembly GCF_002441635.1. NCBI lineage: Bacteria > Bacillati > Actinomycetota > Actinomycetes > Mycobacteriales > Dietziaceae > Dietzia > Dietzia sp. WMMA184. The sequence continues at coordinate 362,533 of NZ_NXEI01000001.1, forward strand.
GAGCTCTCCGCCATCCGCACCGGCCGCGCCAACCCGGGCATGTTCAACCGCGTGTTCTGTGAGTACTACGGGAGCATGACTCCCATCACCCAGATGGCGACCATCTCGGCACCCGAGCCGCGCATGCTCATCATCAAGCCGTACGAGATGTCGCAGATCGGTCCGATCGAGAACGCCATCCGCAACTCGGATCTGGGCGTCAACCCGACCAACGACGGCCAGGTCCTCCGCGTGACCGTGCCGCAGCTCACCGAGGAACGGCGTCGCGATCTGGTCAAGCAGGCCAAGGCCAAGGCCGAGGACGGACGCATCGCGGTCCGTGGCGTCCGGCGCAAGGCGATGGACGAGCTCAAGCGGATCGACAAGGACGGCGAGGCCGGCGAGGACGAGGTCAACGCCGCGGAGAAGGAGCTGGACAAGCTCACCCAGCGATTCGTCGGCGAGGTGGACGAACTCGTCAAGGCCAAGGAAGGCGACCTGATGGAGGTCTGACCTCCGCGACACCCATCACCCGAGAACCGAGGAGTATGCCGTGGACCCCGCACCCCAGGGCCCGCCCGGGCCCACCGCCGCGGCCGCCGCACCTCCGTCGCGCGCCGGCCGTGACCTGACCCGGGCGATCCCGGTCGGGGTCGGCCTGGGCGCGCTCGTGATCGCCAGTATCGCCTTCACCCCCCGCGCGTGGTATCTGGTCGCCGCTGGCGCCGTCGCCGTCGGCACCTGGGAGGTCTTCAAACGCCTACGGCAGGCCCGGTTCGCGCTTCCCCTGTTCCCGCTGCTCGCAGGCGGGCAGGCCATGGTCTGGGCGGGTTACCTCAACGGGGCGGAAGGCGCGTTCGCCGCGTTCGCCGTCACCGGCGTGGTCGTCCTGGTCTGGCGTCTGCTCATGGCCGGTCTGACCACCGCACCGAAGAACTACATGCGCGACGTGTCGGTCGCGGTGTTCGTGTTGGTGTGGATCGCGGTTCCGGGAGCCCTCGGCGCGATGCTGTCGGACGGTGACTACGGCGCGCAACGGGTCGTGGCCCTCATCCTGCTGGTCGTGTGCTCCGACGTCGGGGGGTACGTGGCCGGGGTGCTCTTCGGTAAGCACCCCATGGCCCCGGCGATCAGCCCCAAGAAGTCCTGGGAGGGATTCGCCGGGTCGATCCTGTTCGCCACGGTCGGTGGCGCACTCGTGGTCGCCCTGCTCTTCGACGACAGCATCTGGAAGGGCCTGTTGCTCGGCGTCCTGACGGTCTTCACCGCGACGCTGGGCGACCTGGTGGAATCCCAGGTGAAGCGGGACCTCGGAATCAAGGACATGGGCACGCTCCTGCCGGGGCACGGCGGATTCATGGACCGCCTCGACTCCGTGCTGCCCACCGCGGTGGTCGTCTGGGTCATCTTCACCTACGTCGTGCCGACCTGAGTCGTCGACCACCTCCGTTGGCACGGGTGACGTCGGCACGGGGCGAAGCCGCGAAGTGAGCGGACCCTCCGACCCGCGCCGGGGGTCGCGCGTCAGTGTCGGGCGGTCAGTTTGCGCGCCTTGCGTGCGCGCATCCGCAGCTGGAGGATCCGGAAGCCGGCGAACAGGGCCATGATCAACGCGCCGGCGATCGCGGCGAAGAGGATCAGCACCCCAAGCGGGAGGGTGAACTCCAACCCGAGAAAACGGACGTCGGTCGAGGTCGTGTTCTGCGCGATGAAGATCAACAGCAGGATGGTGACGAGCGCGCCCAGGACCAGACCCACCCACGCGGAGCCCAGAAGTCCCCCCGACGAATCGGGGACAGCATCCTGCACGTGGGTGCGTGTCGCAGGGGTCGACTCGTCGGCGGGAACGAGGGTGGAGTCCGCGTGGGTGTCCTCGAGGGGGATCTCGTCGCGCCCCTCGACGGGGGCGGCGTGACGACGGTCTGTCGGGTCGTGTGATCGCTGTGCCATACCTGGACTGTATGCGCTGGCGGCGTCGGACGGCACCGCTCGCGATGTGTTGCGGTCGCCCGTTTCTGACACAATGGCCGCATCATGGCTGAACCTCTCCCGCTCGTTTTTGACGCCCCCCGCCGAGGGCTGCCCCCTCGTCACTTCGCCGACCTCGACGCCGACGGTCGCGAGGCGGCGATGGGTGAGCTCGGAGTTCCCGCATTCCGCGGCAAGCAGCTGGCCAACCAGTACTTCGGGCGCCTCGAGGCGGACACCCGCGAGATGACCGACCTGCCGGCCGGCCTGCGGGCGAAGGTCGGAGAAGAACTGTTCCCCTCGCTGACCTCGTCGCTACGACACGTCACCACCGACGAGGGCACCACGCGTAAGACCCTGTGGAAACTGCACGACGGTTCGTTGGTCGAGAGCGTTCTCATGCGTTACCCCGACCGGGTGACCGTGTGCATCTCGAGTCAAGCCGGCTGCGGGATGGCGTGCCCGTTCTGCGCGACGGGGCAGGGCGGTCTGCAACGCAACCTCTCGGCAGCCGAGATCCTGGAGCAGGTCAGGGTCGCCGCCCGCGCCATGCGCGACGGTGAGATCCCGGGCGGGCCGGGGCGACTGTCCAACGTCGTGTTCATGGGCATGGGGGAGCCGCTCGCCAACTACAAGCGCGTCATGACCGCCGTGCGAGGCATCATCGCCCCGCCGCCGTCGGGATTCGGTCTGTCGCAACGCGCGGTCACCGTGTCGACGGTGGGCCTGGTCCCCGCCATCCACAAGCTGGCAGAGGAGGGGCTCCAGGTCACCCTGGCGGTGTCCTTGCACACCCCGGACGACGAACTCCGGGACACCCTGGTGCCCGTCAACAACCGGTGGCCGGTCTCCGAGGTCATGGACGCGGCCCGTCACTACGCCGATGCCACGGGGCGGCGGGTGTCCATCGAGTACGCGTTGATCCGTGACGTCAATGATCAGACCTGGCGGGGCGAGATGCTCGGTCGACTGCTCGCCCAGCGTCTCGGGCCCATGGCGCACGTGAACCTCATCCCGCTCAACCCGACGCCGGGCAGCGAGTGGGACGCCAGCCCCCGCCATCAGCAGGACGCCTTCGTCGCCGCCGTGCGCGCGGCCGGGGTCTCGTGCACGGTGCGCGACACCCGCGGCCAGGAGATCGACGCGGCGTGTGGTCAGCTCGCGGCCGAGGGGTGAGCGCGGGGGAGTGAGCGCGGGGGAGTGATCGCTGGGGAGTGACGACTGGCGAGTGACCACTGGGCCACCCACTGAGAGCTACGGACGACGAGAAGGGCCGCCACCACTCCATCGAGTGGTGGCGGCCCTTCTCGGGTCGACCGGGGTCAGTGCCTGGCCGGCGCCCGGCCCTGCGGGTTCCGGGCGGCCTCGGCCCCTACGTGACCCGAGGCGGCGGCGCCGACCACCGCGTAGTGGTCCGAGGAGACCTCGAAGACACGGTTCCGCTTGAGGGTGTCGTCCTTCTTGGGTCGCAGCGACAGGAACATCCAGATCGCGAGGAACACGGCGACCGCCACCAGCCAGATGTCCTCCACCCGTCCGATGTGGTTGCCGAACAGCATGGCCAACAGGAACAGGACGAAGAAGCCGCCCGTGACGAGGCCGACCTTCCTGCTGTGCTGGTGCCAGCCCCACTCGACCGAGGGCTCGTCGAGGGTGCTGATCCCGTCGACGACGATCTCCTTGCTGGTGTGGTGCCCGTCCGCGCTCATGCTCCCCGGTTCTCCTCACGGCTCGCTGGCAGCCCTGCGGGCCGCCGACATCGTGCCCAGTTTGTCACACGCCGTCCGGCGGTCGACGGGTAACCCGCCGGTCCCCGCCACACCTGGGGCCGCTGATGCGGCATCAGGTGGCTCCGGCGTGGACAATGGCGGGGTGACCACGCGCGTTCTCGTCCTCGGCAGTACCGGCTCGATCGGTACCCAGGCCCTCGAGGTGACCTCGGAGGCCGGACCCGGCCGTTTCGAGGTCGTCGGTCTGGCGGCCGGCGGTGGCCGGATCGATCTGCTGGCGGAGCAGATCCGCCGGACCGGCGTCCGGTTCGTCGCGGTGTCCGCCCCGGCCGCGGCCGAGCGGATCCGGTCGGCGTTCCCCGAGGCGACGGTTCTCGACGGTCCCGGGGCCGCCACCGAGCTCGTGGGGGCGGTGGAGGCCGACGTGGTGCTCAACGGAATCGACGGGTCCATCGGCCTAGGGCCCACCCTGGCCGCATTGCGCACGGGTGCGCGGCTGGCGCTGGCGAACAAGGAGTCACTCGTGGCCGGGGGCGCCCTCGTCACCGGCGCCTCGGCCCCGGGCCAGCTCATCCCCGTCGACTCCGAGCACTCAGCGATGGCGCAGTGTCTGCGGGCGGGGACGGCGGACGAGGTGGCGTCACTGGTGTTGACCGCCTCCGGCGGGCCCTTCCGGGGCCGTACCCGCGCCGAACTGGAAGGTGTCACCGCGGAGCAGGCGCTGCAGCACCCCACGTGGGCGATGGGCAGGATGATCACCCTGAACTCCGCGACCCTGGTGAACAAGTCCCTGGAGCTCATCGAGGCACACCTGCTGTTCGGGGTTCCCTACGATCGGATCGATGTGACCGTCCACCCCCAGTCGGTGGTGCACTCGGCGGTGACGTTCGTCGACGGCGCGACCGTGGCCAAGGCCTCGCCGCCGTCGATGAAGCTGCCGATCGCGTTGGCTCTGGGGTGGCCGTCGCGGATCCCCGGGGCGTCGACCCCGTTGGACTTCTCGCAGGCACACACCTGGACGTTCGAGCCGGTGGACTCCGAGACGTTCCCGGCGATCTCGGTGGCGCGGGCGGCGGGCGAGGCGGGGGGCCTGCGGACCGCGGTGTTCAACGCGGCCAACGAGGAGGCCGCCCCGGCGTTCCTGGACGGCCGAATCGGGTTCACCAGCATCGTCGACGTCGTGGCGGAGACCGTGGGGGCAGCCGATCAGTGGTCGTCCGATCCCCGGGATCCGGATGACGTCGCGGCGGCGGAGTCCTGGGCGCGGCGGCACGCCGCAGCCCTCGTCACGAGCCTGGAGGGCTGAGCCGTGTTGGTGTTCGGGATCGTGCTGTTCGCCCTGGGGATCATGGTGTCCATCGTGCTGCACGAGTACGGCCACATGCGGGTCGCGCTGTGGTCGGGGATGCGGGTCCGTCGGTTCTTCGTCGGGTTCGGCCCCACTCTGTGGTCCGTCCGGCGTGGTGGGATCGAGTACGGGCTCAAGGCGATCCCGCTCGGAGGGTTCTGTGACATCGCGGGGATGACCGCGTACGACCAGCTGTCCCCGGAGGACGAGCCGAGGGCGATGTGGCGCCAGGCGTGGTGGAAGCGCGTCGCGGTGTTGTTGGCCGGGCCCTTCATGAACGTCGTCCTGGCGATCGCGTTGTTCTACACGGTCGCCCTCGGCTGGGGCCTGGTGAACCGGGACGTCCAGCCGATCCCCACCGACCGCGTCGCGGCCGTCGTCGGGGACACCTGCGCGGGGGCGGACCGGTGCGGGGTCGGAGTGGGCCCGGCCGGCGAGGCGGGGATCCTGCCGGGCGACCGGATCACATCGGTCGACGGGGTGCCGGTGGTCAGTTGGGACGACCTGTCCACCGTGGTCTCGGCGCGGCCCGGTGAGACCGTGCCGGTGGCGGTGGAACGCGGCGGGGAGACGATCACGACGACGACGACGTTGACGTCAACGGGCGTGGACGGCGAGCAGCGGGGTGCGCTCGGGGTCCGACTCTCGGAGGACGGGATCCCCCGGGAGATCCTCGATGATCCGGCCTATCAGACCGTCAACACCTACGACGCCCTCAGCGCGGTGCCCGCGACCTTCGTCTTCACCGGGGAGATGGTCGAGGCGACCGTCGATGGGCTGATCTCGTTCCCGGCCAAGATCCCGGCGGTGGCCGCGTCGATCTTCGGGGGCGAGCGGGCGGACGACTCCCCGGTGTCCGTGGTGGGGGCCAGCTACATCGGCGGGCAGGCGGTCGAGCAGGGCCTGTGGAGCCTGTTCCTCCTGTTCCTGGCCGGCCTCAACCTGTTCCTGGGGGCGTTCAACCTCGTGCCCCTGACCCCGTTCGACGGCGGCCACATCGCGGTGGTGTTCTACGAGAAGATCCGGGACGCCGTCCGCCGGCTTCGCGGCCTCGCGCCGGGCGGCCCGGCGGACTACGAGAAGCTGGCGCCACTGACGATGGGGGTGTTCGTACTCCTCATCGGCGTCTCCGCGATCGTGATCACCGCCGACTTCGTCAACCCGATCCTGCTGCCCGGCTGAGCCGGGCGCACACCCACCTCGCACCCGCGCCCGGTTACCCGGATAATGGGACGCGGGACCTGCCCGCACCCGGCTGGCAGCCCCTACGGAAGGCCTGAAGTGAACGACTCCTCCTCGATCCCAGTGGGACTGGGCATGCCCGACGGCCCGCCGCCGGTCCTCGCGCCCCGGCGCACGACCCGGCAGCTGTTCGTGGGCCAGGTGGGCGTGGGCAGTGATCATCCGGTCTCGGTCCAGTCCATGACCACCACCAAGACCCACGACGTCAACTCCACCCTCCAGCAGATCGCCGAGCTCACGGCGTCCGGGTGTGACATCGTCCGCGTGGCGTGTCCCCGGCAGGAGGACGCCGACGCGCTGGAGACCATCGCACGCAAGTCCCCGATCCCCGTGATCGCGGACATTCACTTCCAACCCAAGTACATCTTCGCGGCGATCGATGCCGGGTGTGCCGCGGTGCGCGTCAACCCGGGCAACATCAAGGAGTTCGACGGACGCGTCAAGGAGGTCGCCAAGGCCGCCGGTGACGCGGGCATCCCCATCCGCATCGGTGTCAACGCCGGGTCGCTGGACCCGCGCCTGTTGGCCAAGTACGGCAAGGCGACCCCGGAAGCGCTCGTCGAGTCGGCGATGTGGGAGGCCTCGTTGTTCGAGGAACACGGCTTCGGCGACATCAAGATCTCGGTCAAGCACAACGACCCGGTGATCATGGTCGAGGCCTACCGCCGGCTCGCCGCGCAGACCGATTACCCGTTACACCTCGGCGTGACCGAGGCCGGGCCCGCGTTCCAGGGCACGATCAAGTCGGCCGTGGCGTTCGGTGCTCTGCTCTCCGAGGGGATCGGCGACACCATCCGGGTCTCCCTCTCCGCCCCGCCGGTGGAGGAAGTCAAGGTCGGCACGCAGATCCTGCAGTCGCTCAACCTGCGTCCGCGCAAGCTCGAGATCGTCTCGTGCCCGTCGTGTGGGCGCGCCCAGGTGGACGTGTACAAGCTCGCCGACGAGGTCACGGCCGGACTGGAGGGGATGAGCGTCCCCTTGCGGGTGGCCGTCATGGGCTGTGTCGTCAACGGGCCCGGCGAGGCCCGCGAGGCCGATCTGGGTGTCGCGTCCGGAAACGGCAAGGGCCAGATCTTCGTCAAAGGCGAGGTCATCAAGACCGTGCCGGAGGCGATGATCGTGGAGACCCTCATCGAGGAGGCCATGCGGATCGCCGAGGAGATGGGCGAGCCCGTGGGAGACGCCGCCGAGGGCCAGGGGCCCCAGGTCAAGGTCACGCGATAGACCGTGACCGACACGGCTGCCCCGGAGGCCGGGCTCGGCGGGTGCCGGGCGGTCGGTCGGGGAGAGTCGCGGGCGCTTGGCGACGTGCTCGCCGCCGACCCGTTGGTCTCCGCGCCGGCGGCGGAGAAGTTCGCCACGTCGGGTGTCGCCGCCGGCACCGACGGACGGTTCCTCACCTTGGGCGGGCCTGAGCGGTCTCTCGCGTTCGTCGGCAGTTCGGTGTTGCCGCTCCGGGGCGACGCCGCGGATCAGCGCGCTCTCGGTGACGCGGTGGCGCGACTGGGACTCGGGCCTATGTCGGTGCACGGTCGGCGCGACCTGGTCGCCGGCATGTGGCCGGCCCTGCGAGAACGCTGGGGCGAGGCCCGGGAGTACCGGGCTCACCAGTTCCTCATGGCGCTCGAGGGCCCGCTCGATCCGGCGCTCGTCCTGGCCGGCATCCGGCCCGCGACCGTGGAGGAGTTCGAACCGGTGCTCGCCGCCGCCGCGGCGATGTACCGCGAGGAACTGCGCGCCGACCCGTTCGCCGTGGGCTCCGGGATTCCGTTCCGGCGCCGCGTGGCGCGGTCCCTCGCGCGGGGGAGGACCTGGGTGGGGATCGACGACGGCGAGGTGGTCTTCAAGGCCGATGTCGCCGCGATCTCCCCGGAGGTCGCCCAGATCCAGGGCGTATGGGTACACCGAGATCGGCGGGACGCCGGGCTGGGGTCCGGCGGTACCGCCGCGGTGTGCGCCGCCCTTTGCTCACGGGGGCTCCGACCTTCCCTGGTGGTGAACGGGTCGAACGGCGCAGCCCGCGCCGCTTATCGGCGGGTGGGCATGGTCGACTCCGTCGAGTACGCGACGGTCCTGCTGTGAGTCATCTCGTCCGCACCGACCCAGAGCGGGGTACCCCCCGGCCGGCGGCTACGGGATCGGCCACGCCTGTGGGAAAGTGGAGCGTAGTCAGACCACGGACCCCGGAAGGTGTAATCCGATGACAGACAGTGTGGCAGTGCGCGCCGTGGGTGGCGCCCTCCGGGGGAGGGCCGTGTGAGTACCCCGATGACAGCACCGGTCACCCGGGCGCCCGCGGCCGCGACGGGGCCGACGGTGGTGGCGCCGGTGACCACGACGGGCCCGGTACGGGACGCGGCTGTCGACCCGGGCTTCCGTTCGCTGCGGCCGGCCGACCGGGCCATGCGGCGTCTGCTCGGCGTCCGGGCCGTCGACCGCAAGGCCGGCTCCGGCGCCCACCGGGCATTCCGGATCTCGGTGATGGTCTCGGCCGTGCGGTGCCTCATCACCTACCTCGCGATCCCGATTCTCGTGCCGCTGCTCAGCCTGTCCGGCTGGGTCGCGGCGCCCGTCGGTATCGCGTTGTGTGTGGTCGCCGTGGTGAACGGCGTGGTCAGCGTCCGCCGGTTCTGGGCGTCCGACCACGCCAAGCGCTGGATGTACACCGGCTTCATGGCGGTCGTGTTCGCGATCCTCGCCGTGGCGATGGTCTCCGAGTTCCACCGTCTGGGGGTGATCTGATGGATCCGCGCCAGGACTCCGACCCCGGTGTGGACACCGCGGCTGACGAGACGGCCCCGGTGACGCCCGACGATGCCGGCCCGCCCGCGAAGGGAGAACTCGGCGAGTCGTCCGCGGACGTGATCACGATGTGCCTGTTCGGGGCGATGGTGCTCATCGCCTCGGTGTGCTTCGTCATCTGGTGACCGGACCGGGGCGACCGGTCGCGCCGGGCGGGCCTATCCTGGGGGCATGACCACCTCCACCCGTCAGCCTCTCGTCCCAGGCGAACCCACCCCGATCCGGACCGTTCCCGAATCGATCCCGCGGCCGGAGTACGTCTGGCGCGACAGCGTCGACGAGGCCAACGGGGAGGCGTGGGTTCAGCCGGCTGAGGTCATCGACGCGATGCGCGTGGCCTCCAGGCTCGCCGCGGACGCTCTCGTGCTCGCCGGCGAGGCGGTCGCGCCCGGCGTGACGACCGACGAGATCGACCGGGTCGTACACGAGTTCCTGTGCGACAACGGGGCGTACCCGTCGACCCTGGGGTACAAGTCGTTCCCCAAGTCGAGCTGCGTCTCGCTCAACGAGGTGATCTGCCACGGTATCCCCGACACCACGGTGATCCGTGACGGGGACATCGTCAACGTCGACGTCACGGCGTTCATCCACGGCGTCCACGGTGACACCAACGCGACGTTCCTGGCCGGGGACGTCAGCGAGGAGGTCAGGCTCCTGGTCGAGCGCACGGAAGAGGCGATGAACCGGGGGATCAGGGCCATCCGACCCGGGCGCGAGGTCAACGTCATCGGGCGGGTCATCGAATCCTATGCCCGGCGTTTCGACTACACGGTCGTGCGGGAGTTCACCGGCCACGGTGTCGGCCCGACCTTCCACAACGGTCTGGTCGTGCTCCACTACGACGAGCCGTCCCGGACCGAGGTCCTCGAGCCGGGTATGACGTTGACCGTCGAACCGATGATCTCCCTCGGCGGGCCGGGGTTCGACGTCTGGGACGACGACTGGACCGTGACCACGGCCGACAAGGCGTGGACCGCCCAGTTCGAGCACACCGTCGTCGTCACCGAGGACGGGTACGAGATCCTCACCCTGCCGTCCGGCTCCTGAGCGTGTCCGGTGTCCCGCGGGCGCACCCGGCCGGCCGGGAAAAATTTGTGGACGATCGTCCTGATGCGCCCCTCGGTCGTGGACAATCCGGAGCATACTGTCCACCATGATCGATACCCCTCGCGGACCCGTGGAGCAGATCGACCTGGTGGTGGTGGGCGCCGGCTTCGGCGGCATCGCCATGGCCGACCGTCTGTTGGGGGAGGGGCGTGGCCGGGACTTCCTCGTCGTGGAGGCCGCGGACTCGGTGGGGGGCACCTGGCGCGACAACACCTACCCGGGGTGCGCCTGCGACGTCCCCACCGCCCTGTACTCGCTGTCCCGACACGCCCACCCCGGGTGGTCCCACTCGTTCGGGAGGCAACCGGAGATCCGGGCCTATCTCGAGTCCGTGACGGACCGCATCGGTCTCCGTGACCGACTCGTCACCTCCTGCGAGGTGACCGCGGCGGTGTGGGACACCGAGTCGGCGCACTGGGTCGTCGACACGAGCCGCGGGCGGATCCGGGCGCGCGATCTCGTGGTGGCCTCGGGGGCGCTGTCCGCCCCCTCGATCCCCCGGCTACCCGGTCTGGAGTCGTTCGAGGGCCAGGTGTTCCACTCCGCGAGGTGGCGCCACGACATCGCGCTCGAGGCCCGGAGGGTCGCCGTCGTCGGGACGGGGGCCTCCGCGGTCCAGTTCGTCCCCGAGATCGCCGGGCCCGCCGAGCACGTCACGGTCTTCCAGCGGACCCCGGGCTGGATCCTGCCCAGGCTGGACCGATCGATCTCCGGACGCCGTCAGTGGCTCTACCGACGCTTCCCGTTGGTACAGCGGCTGGTCCGGGGGCGGATCTATCTGGGTCGTGAGCTCTACGTCGTGGTGTTCACGCGGGCTCAGTTCCTGCTGCGGTTCTTCGAATGGTTCGCACGGTTCTACCTCTTCCTCAAGGTGCGGGACCGCGGGATGCGCCGCGCGCTCACCCCCCATTTCTCGATCGGGTGCAAACGGGTGTTGCTCACCAGCAACTGGCTCCCCGCCCTCACCCGGTCCGACGTGACCCTGGTGTCCGGCGCGGCGTCGGCTGTCACCCCGCGCGGGCTCGTGGCCGACGACGGCACGGAGCATCCGGCGGACGTCATCATCTTCGGTACGGGCTTCCAGCCGACCGAGCCGCCCATCTCTCGCGTGATCACCGGCGCGGACGGGCGCACCCTCGCCGAGCACTGGGACGGCAGTCCGCGAGCGCACAACGGCATCACCGTGGCGGGGTTCCCCAACCTGTTCCTGCTGTACGGCCCCAACACCAACCTGGGGCACTCGTCGATCGTGTACATGCTCGAGTCCCAGGCGGATCACGTACTGCGGTTGCTCGACCTCGCCGGGCGGGAGGCCCGACGCACCATCGAGGTCCGTCCGGAGGTGGAGGAGTCCTACGCCGCCCGGATGGACCGCGAACTGGCGCACACGGTGTGGAACCAGGGCGGCTGCTCGAGCTGGTACATCGACTCGCGGGGACGCAACTCCCTGCAGTGGCCGACGTTCACCTTCCGGTATCGGGAGCAGGTCCGCACCGTCGATCCGGACGAGTTCGTCCTCGCCTGAGGCCGGCGGGGAGCGGGTGTCACGCGACTCGCGGCCCCGCCCCCGATCGTCGGCCCACCGACGTCGCCCCCGGTCGTCTGCCTTCCGGCATCGTCCGGTAGCTAGAAGCCGCGGTCCGGGAAGTCCAGACCCAGCAATGCGTTCTCGACGACCTCGGCCATCGCCGGGTGGATCCAGTACTGCTTGCGCGCGAGGTCCGGCACCGTGATCTCGAACTCCATGGCCTGGATGAGGATCTGCACGAGAGACGGGGCGTGGGCGCCCATGAGGTGGGCGCCCAGGAGCAACCCGGTGGCGCGGTCGGCGATGAGCTTGCAGCACCCGACCGAGTCCTCCATCGCCCATCCGTACGCCACGTCGCCGTAGTCCTGGGTCTTCACGGTCACGTCGTACCCGGCCGCGCGGGCCTCTGCTTCCGTCAGCCCGACCGACGCGATCTGTGGCCAGCTGAACACCGCGTACGGCACGTGACTGTGGTGGAACGGCTGCAGGTTCTCCGGGTGGTTGAGGTTGTGGCCCAACACCCGCTGCTCGTGGTTGGCCACGTGCTTGAGCTGGAACGGCGAGCTCACGTCGCCCAGCGCCCAGACGCCCTCCGCCGTGGTGCGGCCGAACTCGTCCACGCGGACCCGCTCGCCGTCCATCTCCACCCCGGCCGCGTCCAGACCGAGCAGGTCCCCGTTCGGGGTCCGACCCGTGGCGACCAGCAGCGCGTCGCCTGCACAGGTCGACCCGTCCTCGAACGTGATCTCCACGCCCCGGCGGTCGTCACCGGTCGCGGTCATCGAGGTGACGTGCTGGCCGAGGCGGACGTCCCATCGCCCCCGGGCGGCGTCCGTGAACCGCTCCGCGAGTTCGCGGTCGAGATGCTTGAGCAGTACGTCCGACCGGCCGATGACGGTGACCTCGACGCCCAGCGCGGAGAACACGTGCGCGAACTCGCAGGCGATGAACCCGGAGCCCTGGATGACCATGGACTTCGGCAACTCGGCGATCCGCATGACGTCGTCGCTGGTGTGGTAGGCGACGCCGGCCTCGGTGACGATCTCGGGGATCGACGGCCGTGCCCCCGCGGCGATCACGACGGAGTCCGCGGTGATGATCTCCCCGGTTCCCGTGTCGATGGTGCGCGGGCCGACGAATGTCGCGTGACCGTCGAACACCGTGACGTTGTCGCAACGGTTGCGCCGGTAGTCCTCCCCGCTCGACGCGATCGGGTCGATGCGCCGGTCGAAGACCCGCGAGACGATGTCCGGCCACCGGACCCCGTCCAGAGTCGAATCGACACCGTAGGCGGACGAGTGCCGGATGGAGGTGGCCGTGTCGGCGGCGTAGACGAACATCTTGGTGGGGATGCAGCCGACGTTGAGGCAGGTGCCACCGAACGTCCCCTTCTCGCAGATCGCCACGGACTTGTCGGCGAACGATTCGTCGATCAGCGAGTTGCCGCTGCCCGTGCCGATGACGACCAGGTCGAAGTGGCGGGAGGGGGTCTGGGTCATGGGGTTCAGGACTCCTTGGTGTGTGAGGACAGGGTCTGGTCCAGCCAGCGCCCGAGATGGTCGAAGACCACCTCGAGGACGTCAGCGCGGGAGAGGAAGACGTCGTGCCGGGCACCCGGCACGGGGACGTCGGTGACGTCACCGGAGACACGGTCGGCGAAGCGCTCCATCGACCGGACGTCCAGGATCAGATCGGTGTCCACGTCGAGCACGGCGCCCCGTGGGCGGGCCCCGACCGACGATGCCGTCGACCGGAGCAACAGAACCGGGAGCGGTAGGTCGACCCCGGACTGTAGCCGCTTCTGGGCGCGCCGGACCGCGGCCAGCCACCCCGCCCGGACACCCACCCCGCCGGGGGGCTTGAGCGTGGTGTCGAAGTGGTAGTCACCGTCGTGGTCGACGTGCGTGCTGATCACATACCGGTCCGAGGTGGGTAGCGGCAGTCGGTAGAAGGGCCGGAGGGATCCGAGCGTGCGGATGACGGGGTCCAGCACGGGGCGGGCGCGCTCCGGGACGTCGAGCTGGAACCACGGGGAGTTCAGCACCACCCCCACGACGGGGGCGAGAGCGCCCCTGTCGCGACGTCTGCCCAGCCACAACGGCACCACCAGCCCCCCGGTCGAGTGGGCGGCCACGAGGACCGGCGTTCCCGGGTGCTCGGAGACGATCACGTCGAGAGCCTGATCCAACTCGTCGTCGTACCTCTCCAGGTCGGTGGTGAAGTGCGGTGTCAGACCTTCCCTCCGGGACCGGCCACATTTGCGCAGGTCGATCCCGTAGGTCGCGAACCCGCTCGACGCGAGGAACTCGGCGAGGTGGGTGTGGAAGAAGTAGTCCGACAGGCCGTGGACGACCAGGACGACGCCGGTGGGCTCGGCCGGTGCGTCCTCGTGGCGGACGAGGGTCGCGGAGATCTCACCCTCACCGTCGGGATCGGCACCGAGAGGCAGGGCGCGCCGTGTGTACGACGGCCCCAGCAGATCCGGGGCCCACTGCGGGTCGGATCCGTCGGGGGCGCCGGGATCTGGAGAGGGCGTCGACACGACGACCACCCTAGTCCGGTGTGTCCCACTCCCGGCGCGGTGAGTAGTCTGACAACCCTGTGGGCGCGGGCCTGTCGGGACGACCCGCGTCGACGAGAGATTCGGGTCCACGACCAATGAGCGAGGGTAGCCGGTGACTTCAGACCAGGTGGCAAAGCACGGAACGACGGATGTGGCGCTCATCGGCGCGGGCACCATGAGCGCGACTCTGGGTGCCCTGCTGCGGCGGCTCCAACCGGACTGGGACATCCAGGTGTTCGAACGGCTCGAGGGGCCCGCACTGGAATCCTCCGACGCCTGGAACAACGCCGGCACCGGGCACTCCGCCCTCTGCGAGCTCAACTACTCGCCCAAGACCGCCGACGGCGACGTCGACATCACCAAGGCCGTCAGCGTCAACGAGAAGTTCCAGGTCTCCCGGCAGTTCTGGTCCTATGCGGTCGAGAACACCATCCTCGGCGACCCCACCGAGTGGATCCGCCCCGTCCCGCACATGAGCTTCGTGGCGGGCAAGGACGGTCAGGACTACCTCCGGAAGCGTTACGACAAGCTCGCCGGGCACCCACTCTTCCCGGGAATGGGTCACACCACCGACTTCTCCGAGCTGGAGCGGCTCGTTCCGCTCATGGCCCGCGGTCGCTCGCCCGAGCAGCCCTTCGCCCTGAGCCACTTCTCGAACGGCACCGACGTCAACTTCGGTGCGCTCACCCGGCAGCTCATCAAGTACCTCACCCGCACGGGCACCGAGGTGCACTACCAGAACCAGGTCAAGGACCTCGAGCGCAACAGTGACGGCAGCTGGCGGCTGACCGTGGCCAACCGGCACACCGGTGACGAACGCACCGTCGACGCCAAGTTCGTGTTCGTCGGCGCGGGTGGCGGTGCCCTGCACCTGCTACAGAAGTCCGGCATCCCGGAGATCAAGGGCATCGGCGGTTTCCCCGTGGGCGGCCAGTGGCTGCGCTGCACCAACCCCGAGCTCATCGAGCAGCACCAGGCGAAGGTCTACAGCCAGGCCTCCGTGGGCGCGCCGCCGATGTCGGTGCCGCACCTGGACACCCGCGTCATCGACGGCAAGAAGGGTCTGCTGTTCGGGCCGTTCGCCGGGTGGACCCCCAAGTTCCTCAAGATGGGCAGCTTCCTCGACCTGCCGTCGAGCATCCGGGCCGGGAACCTGCTGCCCATGGCCAACATCGGCCTCACCGAGATGAGCCTGGTCAAGTACCTCATCACCGAACTCGCGAAGAACCACGGCGCCCGGGTCGACGCACTGCGCGACTTCGTGCCCTCGGCGCAGGACGGGGAGTGGGAGAAGGTCATCGCCGGACAGCGTGTCCAGGTGATCAAGCCCAGCGGACGGGGCGGAACGCTCGAGTTCGGCACCGCCGTGGTCAACGCGGCGGACGGGTCCATCGCGGGTCTGCTCGGAGCCTCCCCGGGCGCCTCCACCGCGGTGGACGCCATGGTCGACGTGCTCAAGCGCTGCTTCCCGAGCCGGTTCGCGGACTGGACGCCCGCCCTCGAGGAGATGATCCCCTCGCTCGGCCGGGACCTCTCCGAGGAGCCGACCCTGTTCACCGAGCAGTTCGAGCGCTCGACGCGCACCCTGAAGCTCGACCAGAAGGCCTGACGGATCGGCCCTGATCCGCCACCACGCACCATTCCTCATCCCCCGCTCACCCGACGTGGTGGCCGGGGGATGAGTCGTGTCACGGGCCGCGGGCCGAGGCCGGGGGCGGAGCCGTGGGCGGATAGGATCAGCAACATGATCCGGCCTGTGAACCCGTACCCCGTCGGTCTGGACCTCGAAGGCCGTCGTGTCGTGGTGATCGGCGGAGGGTCCGTGGCGCAACGACGCATCCCCGTCCTGCTCGAGGCGGGTGCGGTGGTGCACCTCGTGAGCCCCGACGTCACGCCCACGCTCCAGGGACTCGTGGACGCCGGGCGCATCTGGTGGGAGCCACGAGAGTACGAATCAGGCGATCTCGAGGGTGCGTGGTACGTGGTCGCCGCGACGAGGAACTCTCTGGTCAACGCCCGGGTCGCGGCCGAGGCCGAGCAGAACCGCACCTTCTGCGTCCGGGCTGACGCCGTGACGTCGGGTTCCGCGGTGACCCCGGCGGTGGTCCGCAGGGGCGAGATGCTCGTCGCAGTTCTCACCGGCGACCGCGCGCGTACCGCCGAGGCCCGGGACGTGGTCGCGCGGGCCCTCAGCGACGCGGGGGCGGAGGCACCCGAGGTCGACGAGGCGCTCCGCGGCACGGTCGCGTTGGTCGGAGGCGGGCCGGGGGCCGACGACCTCATGACGGTGCGTGGACGTCGACTGCTCGCCCGCGCCGATGTGGTCGTGGCCGACCGTCTCGCCCCCCAGCGTCCGCTGGCCGAGCTGCGGGCGGACGTCGAGATCGTCGATGCGGCCAAGATCCCCTACGGGCGGGCCATGGCACAGGACGCGATCAACGAGGTGCTGGTGGACCGGGCCCGCGCCGGCAAGTTCGTGGTCCGCCTCAAGGGCGGGGACCCGTTCCTCTACGGGCGTGGCTACGAGGAGGCGCAGGCGTGCGCGGAGGCGGGAGTGCCGTGCACGGTCGTGCCGGGCGTCTCCAGCGCCCTCGCGGTCCCGGCCCTCGCGGGGATTCCCGTGACCAACCGCGGGATGACACACGAACTGACGGTCGTGTCCGGGCACCTCCCGCCCGGACACCCGGGCTCCCTCATCGACTGGGACGCCCTCGCTCGTATGCGCGGGACGCTGGTGGTGCTGATGGGGGTCAAGAACTCCCCGGCGATCGCCGAGTCGCTCATGGCGGGGGGCCGCTCGTCGGACACCCCGGCCGCGGTGATCGTCGACGGCAGTCTCGACGGTCAGTCGACCCATCGCTGCACCCTCGGCACCCTCACCGACACCCTGGCGACCCACGAGGTCAGGCCCCCGGCCATCGTTGTGGTCGGAGACGTGGCCGGGCTTCCGCAGGCGCTGTCCACGGACCTGCGGCACCGCTGACGCATCCCGACGCCGGGCGTGGTGCGTGCCCGTCAGGAACCGACGCGGCGCCGCTCGGACAGGAAGACGTCCGAGTAGGTGGCCGGATCCTGACCGCGTAGGTGCGAGGTGTGGTCCTGCATGACCAGCCGCGCCGAACAGACGTTGCGGATCGCCACCAACTCGACTTCCACGCCGGGGAGTTCCTCCGCCAGGCGGCGCGCGATCGCCAGTCCCTCGCGGTACCAGTCGACCGGATCGACGCCGTCGGTCCAGACGGGCACGCCGTAGCCGTAGCCGAGAAGGCCGAGGGCGGCGCCGCTGTCGTCGGCGCTGCTGTCGTCGGAGCTGCCCCCGTAGTCCACGAATCCGCGCCGCCAGTCGTCATTCCATCGCAGGATCCGGCTCTCCAGGTCAGGGGTCAGTCCGAGGCTGCGAGGCGTGGCGAAGTCCATGAACCCGTCTCTGAGGCGGGGAGGCTGGTAGTAGGGGAGCCGTCCCGCCCACAGCCCCCACGTGACGCCGTACTCGGGCATGAGTCGGATCGTCGGTGTGCGGTCGGGGTCGGGTCCGTTCCCCGGCGTCCGCCAGCCCTCGGTGCGCACGTAGTCGCCTCGCAGGGGGTGGACGTAGTCCAGTTGCTCGGCGGCCAGCTCACACACGACATACCGCTCCGCGGTGCAGAACACCGCCGTTCCGGGCAGGCTCACCTCGAGCCGGTCGGCGAGCTCGTGGCCGCGGTCGAGCCAGGCCAACTCGTCGAAGCCCTCGCGCCACACTGGTTGGTCGACGGGGCGGTCGCCGAGATGGACGAAGTTCTCTTTCCATTCGTCGATCCACGCCTCGATGTCGTCCCGCAGGTCGCCGGGGAGGTCGAGGTCGGCGGCCACGCCCTGGTCGTGGCGCCGATGTCCGGGCGGGAAAGCGGAGGGCGATCCGAAGAGGTGCGCCTCGTAGTACTGGACCGGCGACAGGCACAGACGGGGCAACGAGGCGAGCCCAGGTTCCTCCTGCAGCCGCCACGCCGCGCGGGAACCGTGCGAGGGAAGGACCCGCGGCGTGCCGGGGACCGAGTCGGCGTCGGGATCGGGACCCGAACTCACGGCTCCGTGACCAAGGTGAGAACCGTATCCGAGGTGCGCTCGAGGGTGTGCCCGGCCCGACGGGCTACCCGGAGGAGCGCGGCGACGTCACCCATCTCGGCCCGGGACGTGGCGAGCGTCCGGGCGAGGAGACCCTTGTGATGCTTGGAGAAGTGCGAGACCACCTTGCGCGTGCCGTCGGGGTAGTCGGTGACGACGTCGACGGTGATCGCCCCCGGGACCGGCCCCAACTGGTGGTAGCCGCCGGAGCGCAGGTCCACCACGAGGTCGTCGCCCCACCCGGTGGTGGCGGCGGTGAGGGCCGGCTTCCAGGTTGAACGCAGGGTGCCCAGTCCGGGCAACTGCGTCCCGGCGGAGAGGCGGTAGTGCGGAATGGGGTCGGTAGCACCGAGCAGGCCGAACAGGGCCGAGCCGATCCACAGCCGCGACTCCGCTCGTGACCGGGTGGCCGCGGTGAACGAGGCGGGGTCGAGGGCATCGAAGAGGACGCCGGTGTAGCGGCTCAGCGCGGACGCGGTGGGGGAGGTCCACAGCTCGGCGTTCAGTGTCACCTCGTCGCCGAGTTTCTCACTCAGCCCGAGCGCGTCGCGAGCCGCCGCCGCCTCGCCCGAGCACAGCGAGACGAGGGAGTCGGCGACGGCGCGGCGGGTTCCTTCGAGCTCGGGGAGCGAGAGCGCGGCCAGGTCGAGCGGCTCCCCGGACCCGCCGACGGATTTGGTCTCGGAAGGGGACAGGAGGATACGCACCCGGCTCAGGGTACCGAGGCCACCGGCAGCCCCGACGGCGGGCGGCGGGTCCGCGAGCAGGGGCGGCTAGGCTGGTGCATCGTGATCACGCGTCTGTCCCACCTTTTCCTGCGCACGCTCCGCGATGACCCGGCCGATGCCGAGGTCCTCAGCCACAAACTGCTGGTCCGCGCCGGGTACGTCCGCCGCGTCGCTCCCGGCGTGTACTCCTGGCTGCCGCTGGGTCTGCGCACCCTCCGCAGGGTCGAGCAGGTGGTGCGCGAGGAGATGAACGCCTTCGGCGCGCAGGAGATCACCCTGCCCGCACTCCTGCCGCGGGAACCGTACGAGACCACCGGACGGTGGACCGAGTACGGCCCGGCGTTGTTCCGGCTGAAGGACCGCAAGGGCAACGACATGATGCTCGGCCCCACCCACGAGGAACTCTTCACGCTCACCGTGCAGGGCGAATACTCCTCGTACAAGGACCTGCCCGTCACGCTGTACCAGATCCAGACCAAGTACCGCGACGAGGAACGACCCCGTGCCGGGATCCTGCGCGGTCGCGAGTTCGTCATGAAGGACTCGTACTCGTTCGACGTCGACGACGCCGGACTCGAACGCTCCTACCAGGCGCACCGAGAGGCGTACCGACGCATCTTCGACCGTCTCGGGATCGAGTACGTCATCTGTGCCGCCACCTCCGGCGCGATGGGTGGTTCCGCCTCCGAGGAGTTCCTCGCCGTCTCCGCCGCCGGCGAGGACACGTTCGTCCGATCCACCGACGGGCAGTACGCGGCCAACGTCGAGGCCGTCGTCACCCCCGCGCCGCCCGCCCTCCCGATCGAGGGTTCGCCGCGGGCGGTCGTGCACGAGACCCCGGACGCGCCGACCATCGACACGCTCGTCGCCTGGGCGAACTCCGCAGACCTGGGCCGGGAGGTGACCGCCGCGGACACTCTCAAGAACGTCATGTTCAAGGTGCGTCGGCCCGGTCAGGACTGGGAACTGTTGGCGGTGGGCCTACCGGGCGACCGCGAGGTCGACATGAAGCGGGTGGAGGCCGCGCTCGAGCCGGCGGAGGTCGAGATCCTCGACGAGGCGGATTTCAAGACCAACCCGTTCCTCGTGAAGGGGTACATCGGCCCGCGCGCGCTGCAGGAGAACGAGGTCCGCTACCTCGTCGACCCGCGGGTCGTCGACGGCACGGCGTGGATCACCGGAGCCGACGAGCCCGGCAAGCACGTGGTGGACCTGGTGTGCGGCCGTGACTTCACCCCGGACGGCACCATCGAGGTCGCCGAGGTGAGGGAGGGCGACCCGGCACCGGACGGGCACGGCACCCTGACCCTGGCGCGCGGGATCGAGATCGGCCACATCTTCCAGCTGGGCCGGAAGTACACCGACGCCTTCGGGTTCGACGTGCTGGGCGAGAACGGCAAGCCCGCGAGGGTGACCATGGGGTCCTACGGCATCGGGGTCTCGCGTCTCGTGGCGGTACTCGCGGAGCAGTTCGCCGACGACAAGGGCCTGGTCTGGCCCGCTGAGGCCGCGCCCGCGGACGTCCACGTGGTGATCGCCAACAAGGACGATGCCGCGATCTCGGGAGCCGCGACGCTGGTGGAGGCGTTCGACCGCGCCCGACTCGAGGTCCTCTTCGACGACCGGAAGGCCTCGCCCGGCGTGAAGTTCAAGGACGCCGAGCTGATCGGTGTGCCGTGGGTGGTCGTGGTGGGTCGCGGCTGGTCCGAGGGCACCGTCGAGCTGCGCGAGCGCGCCACCGGCGAGGTCACCCAGGTCCCGGTGGACGGTGCCGCGGAGGAGATCGTCCGGTTGATCGGCGCCGGACGCCCCTGAGCCTCAGGCCGGCGGCGGGAACCCGGGTAGCGCCTCGAACGGCGCTCCCGGGACCAGGGTTCTCCAGCGTGCGAGTTGCACCGCCGCCGCGGTGAGGGCGTCGACGCAGAAACGGCGGGTCTCCGGCGTCCGGGCGAGGCCGAGTTCGACGCGCCAGGCCTCGCAACAGTCCGATTCGATCCGGATCGCCAGAAGGACGGGAGCGCCGGGGGCGTCCGGATCGGGGACGTATCCGACCGGCGCGGGGGGCGATGCCGGCCACAACACCTCAGCCGCGTCCCGACGGGCTCGATGAGCAGCGAGCTCACGCCTGACCGCGGCTCGGATGGAGCCGTCCGCCCGGGACAGGACGAGACCGTACCCGTAGACCGCCGCGTCCTCGGCGGCCAAACCGACCGGAGCGCTCACGCGAGTTCCACCTCGA
Source organism: Dietzia sp. WMMA184 (assembly GCF_002441635.1). Taxonomy (NCBI): domain Bacteria; kingdom Bacillati; phylum Actinomycetota; class Actinomycetes; order Mycobacteriales; family Dietziaceae; genus Dietzia; species Dietzia sp. WMMA184. The sequence goes on from NZ_NXEI01000001.1 coordinate 383,871, forward strand.
CCGCCGCCGTGCACGCCGCCGAGACCGCGCCGGCGATCTCCGCGCGGGCCCCCTCGGTCGCCGCGGCCGCACCGGCGGCGTCGGCCGCGTCGGCGCGGAGTCGCGAGCGCACCTCCTCGGCGGGCGGGCAGACCGGCGCCGGTGTCGGCACGGGGGTTGGCTGCTGCTCGTCGTCCTGCGGGCGGTCCACGAGCCCGGCGAGCCGTTCCGCGTGAACTCTCCGGGTGTCGGCGAGCCGACGCAGGGCACCCACCCGATCGCCGTGGGAGGCGTCCGCGGCCGCGAGTTCCCGTGCGTCGCGCTCGGCGGCCTCGAGCAGGCCGAGCAGGGGATCGGGGCGGTCGGTGACCGTGGGCAGGGCACAGCCGCCGGCGACTGCGAGCCCGGCGACTCCGGCGGCCGCGACGGCGAACTGACGGCGCGAGAGGGCGACGGGGGCGGAATGGGGCACTCCGACATCCTGCCAGGGGTCGGAGAAGGGGGCGGCGAGGCGGTACAGTGATGCGGCCCGTCCGCGTCCCGGAACGGAATCCGCCAGCCCGCACTCCAGGAGCACAGTGATCGTCCCCGAGCCCGACCGGGCCCATATACGCAAGGCGGTCTCGGACCGCAGCCTCGACCTCGAGGACCTCCGGGAGGACACCCGTTCGTCCACGTGGCACGTGACGGTCGTCGTGGACGGGGACTCCGGCGTCTCCCTCGACGATCTCGCCGAACTCTCCGTCGATCTCGACCCCCTCGCCGAGCAGTGGGGGGGATCGGGCCAGCCGGTCACGCTGGAGGTCACCAGCAGGGGCGTCGACGCGCCGCTGGAGCACCCCCGTCACTGGGCCCGTGCCCGCGGACGCCAGGTCGACCTGCTCTACGTCGACGGCGCCGACGGGCCGACCCGGGGGCGGGTCGGAGACCTCGACGAGGACTCGGGGACCGTCCGCATCGTGTCCAGGGCGGGCCGGGGGACCAGAGTGGACTCGGTAGCGTTGGATCGGGTGGCCCGCGCCGTGATCCGGGTCGAGTTCCGGCCAGCGCCACAGGAGGAGCTGGACCTGTTGTCCGAGCCGGAGAACCCCGGGCACGGCGTGCGAGAAGGAGAAAACAGTTGAACATCGACATGGCAGCGCTGAACATGCTGTCCCGAGAGCGCGAGATCCCGCTGGACGACCTCGTGCACACTCTCGAAAACGCGCTGCTCACCGCCTACAAGCGGACCGAGGGCTCGCATAGGGTGGCCCGGATCGCGCTGGACCGCAAGGCCGGCACGGTCGCCGTCATGGCCGCCGAGGTGGACGAGGACGGCAACCGCATCGGGGAGTTCGACGCCACCCCCTCCGACTTCGGGCGGGTGGCCGCGGCCACGGCACGGCAGATCATCCTGCAGCGTCTGCGCGAAGCCGAGACCGACCGCATCTACGGTGATCTCGTCGCGCGCGAGGGCGAGGTGGTCAGTGGGGTCATCCAGTCCGACTCCCGCGCCAACGCCCGTGGGATCGTGGTCGTCCACATCGGACCCGAGAACGGGGGCACCGAGGGGACCATCGCCCCGGCCGAGCAGGTACCGGGTGAGACCTACACGCACGGGGAGCGCATCAAGTGCCACGTCGTCGGGGTGCACAAGGGGCCCCACGGCGCCTCCGTCTCGCTCTCCCGCACCCACCCGGACCTGGTCCGGGGACTGTTCGCGCTCGAGGTCCCGGAGATCGACGACGGCTCGGTGCGGATCGCGGCGATCGCGCGTGAGGCGGGCCACCGGACGAAGATCGCGGTGGAATCCACCATCTCGGGACTCAACGCGAAGGGCGCCTGCATCGGACCGAACGGGGCCCGTGTGCGCGCGGTCATGGCGGAGCTCAACGACGAGAAGATCGACATCGTCGACTACGACGACGACCCGACGGTGTTCGTCGGCAACGCCCTGTCCCCGGCGAAGGTGATCTCCGTCACCGTCGCCGATGCCACCACCAGGGCGGCCCGCGTCGTCGTCCCCGACTACCAGCTGTCCCTGGCGATCGGCAAGGAAGGCCAGAACGCACGTCTGGCACACCGCCTGACCCAGTGGCGGATCGACATCCACAGCGACGCGGAGTGACGCGCTGCGCCGCCCGGCGCCACGCGGTCGGGCGCGCCGTTAGTGTCGACACGGCATTGTCTGTAGACTGATCAGTTGTCACAGTGACTTCACGTCCACCCGTCCACTCGGGCCGGGCGGCGAGAGACCGAGGTGGCCGGATGCAGGGACGCAAGGACCAGCGGTTCGGTACCGCCGAGGCCGCGGGTCCGGTCAGGACCTGCGTCGGTTGCCGGGGTCGGGACACCGATTCCCGACTCCTCCGGATCGTCCACGATCCGGAGACGGCCGCTCTCTCGCCCGATCCGCGCCGACGGGCGGTCGGACGAGGAGCCTGGGTGCATCGCGAACCGCAGTGCATCACGACAGCGCTCGACCGCAAGGCCTTCACCAGGGCCCTGCGGATCGCCGGGAACGTGTCCCAGGACGCGCTCACGGAGGTACTCGAGGCACTACGCCTCGGGCACGACATCACCCTCCGACCGCTCGGTTCGGCAGGGGGAGCACAAGAGAAGGAACGGACCAGACACGATGAGCACACCGTGAAGCTCCAGCGATGAACGTCCATCGAATGTAGACCGAGGTCGCGCGGCCAGCCCTGCCGTGGAGACCTCGCAGTGAGGAGAGCAGTGGCAGGCAAGCCCCGGGTACACGAGCTGGCAAAAGAGTTCGGTATCACCAGTAAAGAACTTCTGACGAAACTCCGCGATCAGGGAGAGTTCGTCAAGTCCGCGTCCTCGACGTTGGAGGCCCCGGTCGTCCGGCGCCTGCGTGAGGCACATGCACCGGCAGGCGGCGACTCCGCCCCCGCCCCGTCTAAATCCGCAGGAGGCGCTGCGCCCAAGCCGGGTGCACCCTCGAAGCCGGCACCGGGCCCCCGTCCGGGCGCGGATCCGCGCTCGGCGGCTCCCAAGCCCGCGGCCGGCCCCACCCCGGGCGCCAAGCCCGCGGCCCCCGCGCCGGCTCCCAAGCCGGAAGCCGGTCCGACTCCGGGCGCCAAGCCCGCGGCCCCCACGCCGGCTCCCAAGCCGGAAGCCGGTCCGACTCCGGGCGCCAAGCCCGGTTCCCAGCGTCCGACCCCGGGGGCGACCCCCGGCGCGGCCGCCGCAGCCTCCCGTCCGGCTCCCGGGCCGCGCGCGGCGGGGCCGAAGCCCGGTCCCAAGGCGCCTCGCGTCGGGAACAACCCGTACTCCAGCGGCACCACGCCCGCGCCGCGTCCGCAGGGCGGTCCCCGCCCGGCACCCGGCCAGGGTGGTCCCCGTCCCGGAGGCGCCCGTCCGGGCGCACCCGGTCAGGGTGGGCCCCGTCCCCCGCAGCGGTCGGGCGCACCGGGCCAGGGCGGTCCCCGTCCCAACCCCGGCAACATGCCGGCGCGTCCCAGCCCCGGTCAGATGCCGGGACAGGTCGCACGTCCCGCCGCGGGTCGCGGCCGTCCGGGTGGTCCCGGTGGCCGTCCGGGTGGCGGCGGTTTCCGTCCCGGTGGCGGCGGCGGTGCCCCCGCAGCCGGTGGCGGCGGGTTCCGGGGTCGTCCCGGGGGCGGCAACCGTGGCCGCGGTGGTGCCGCGGGTGCGTTCGGTCGTCCCGGTGGCGCCCCGCGTCGTGGTCGCAAGTCGAAGCGGCAGAAGCGTCAGGAATACGACTCGATGCGGGCCCCGGAGGTCGGCGGCGTCCGGCTTCCCGACGGGCGCGGGCAGGTCCTGCGACTGGCACAGGGTGCTTCGCTGAGCGATTTCGCGGACAAGATCGACGTCAACCCCGCGCAGCTGGTCCAGGCCCTGTTCAACCTGGGTGAGATGGTCACGGCCACGCAGTCGGTCACCCCGGAGACGCTGCAGCTGCTCGGTGAGGAGATGGGCTTCAAGGTCCAGATCGTCAGCCCCGAGGACGAGGATCGCGAGCTGCTCGATTCGTTCGACCTCTCCTTCGGTGAGGACGAGGGTGACGAGAGCGATCTCGAGATCCGTCCCGCGGTCGTCACGGTCATGGGTCACGTCGACCACGGCAAGACCCGCCTGCTCGACAGCATCCGGTCGGCGAAGGTGGGCGAGGGTGAGGCCGGTGGCATCACCCAGCACATCGGCGCCTACCAGGTGACGGTGCCGGTCGACGACGTGGATCGTACGATCACCTTCATCGATACGCCGGGTCACGAGGCGTTCACCGCCATGCGTGCCCGCGGCGCGAAGTCGACGGACATCGCGATCATCGTGGTCGCGGCGGACGACGGCGTGATGCCGCAGACGGTCGAGGCGATCAACCACGCGCAGGCGGCAGAGGTGCCGGTCGTGGTCGCGGTCAACAAGATCGACAAGGAGGGCGCTCAGCCCGACAAGATCCGCGGCCAGATGACCGAGTACGGCCTGGTGCCGGAGGAGTACGGCGGCGACACGATGTTCGTCGACATCTCCGCCAAGCAGGGTCTCAACATCGAGTCGCTGCTCGAGGCGGTCGTCCTGACCGCCGACGCGTCTCTCGACCTGCGGGCGAACCCGGACATGGACGCGCAGGGTGTCGCCATCGAGGCGCACCTGGACCGCGGTCGCGGTCCCGTCGCCACGGTGCTCATCCAGCGCGGCACGCTGCGGGTCGGCGACTCGATCGTCGCCGGCGACGCCTACGGCCGCGTCCGACGCATGGTCGACGAGCACGGCGAGGACGTCACCGAGGCGACCCCGTCGCGTCCGGTCCAGGTCATCGGCCTGACCAGCGTGTGTGGCGCCGGTGACACCCTGATGGTGGTCGAGGAGGATCGGACCGCACGGCAGATCGCCGACCGTCGTAACGCGCGCAAGCGCAACGCGATGGCCGCCCGTAGCCGTCGTCGGATCAGCCTCGAGGACCTGGATTCGCATCTCAAGGAGACGAGCCAGCTCAACCTCATCATCAAGGGCGACAACTCCGGTACGGTCGAAGCCCTCGAGGAGGCCCTCCTGGGGATCGAGATCGACGACGAGGTGCAGCTGCGCGTCATCGACCGCGGTGTCGGTGCCGTCACCGAGACCAACGTCAACCTGGCGGCCGCCTCCGACGCGGTGATCATCGGGTTCAACGTCCGGGCGGAGGGCAAGGCCACCGAGCTGGCCAACCGCGAGGGCGTGGACATCCGGTACTACTCGATCATCTACCAGGCGATCGACGAGATCGAGAGCGCGCTCAAGGGCATGCTCAAGCCGATCTACGAGGAGAAGAAGCTCGGCCAGGCGGAGATCCGCAATATGTTCCGCTCCTCCAAGGTGGGCAACATCGCGGGTTGCATGGTGCTCGACGGCATCATGCGGCGCAACGCCAAGGCCCGGCTCATCCGGGACGGCAAGGTCGTGGCGGAGGAGATGACCATCTCCTCGCTGCGTCGCGAGAAGGACGACGCGACCGAGGTCCGCGAGGGCTTCGAGTGTGGTCTGACGGTGACGTACTCCGACATCAAGATCGGTGACATCATCGAGACCTACGAGCTCGTCGAGAAGCCGCGCGACTGACGTCGCAGGGCACTGTCGTGGGGGCGGGATCCGTTGGAGACGGACCTGCCCCCGCGGCATGCTCGTCAACCCGTGGTCGCCGTGCGACCGCATCACGCCAAGGAGGATCCCCATGACCGGTAAGGGACGCGCGGGACGGCTCGGAAAGCGGATCGGCGAGATCGTCGCGACGGCCATCGAGCACGAGATCAAGGACCCGCGGCTGGAGTTCATCACGATCACCGATTCGCGGATCACCGCGGATCTGCGGGTGGCGACGCTGTACTACACGGTTCGTGGCGTGACCCTCGACGAGGAGCCGGACCACGAGGCCGCGGAGGCTGCGTTGACCGCCGCGCGGGGCCGCCTGCGCACGATGGTCGGCAAACAGACCGGGGTGAAGTTCACCCCGGAGTTGACCTTCGTGCCGGACTCCGTGCCGGACGCGGCGCGCCAGATGGAAGAACTACTCGCCAAGGCCCGGGCGCAGGACGAACAGGTCCGGCGCGTGGCCGAGGGGGCCCGTCCGGCGGGCGACGAGGACCCGTACCGCAAGCCGGAGGAGGCGGACCGGCCGGAGGACGACGATCGGTGACCGAACCGGTGGACGCCGCCGGCGCGGCGGACGTGTTGGCCCGTCACCACGAGGTGACCGTGCTGTGCCACGTCCGCCCGGACGCGGATGCGCTCGGTAGCTCCTCCGGTCTCGCGCGGGCGTTGCGTGCGCGGGGCGTGACCGTCCACCACTCGTTCGATCCCGGCGTCGTCCCGGGGGCGATGGGGGCCATCCCGGGCACCGACCGGGTGGTCCCCCTCGCGCAGGTCCCCGCCCATCGGGGTCTCGTCGTGACGTTGGACTGCGCGAGCCCGGACCGGGTGGGCCGGTGGGGCAGGCTCGCCGACGCGGCATCGGAGGTCCTCGTCGTCGACCATCACCGGTCCAATCCCGGATTCGGTTCCCACATGCTGCTCGACCCGGACGCCGCGTCGACGGCGTCGCTCGTCCTGGACGTCCTCGACGCGGGCGGGTTCCCCGTGGACGCCGTGACGGCCACGAGCCTCTACGCAGGGCTCGTCACCGACACCGGATCCTTCCGTTGGGGCGGCGCGGACTCGCACGAGACCGCCCGACGACTGCTGGCCGCGGGCGCGGAGACCACCGAACTCACCCACGCCCTGCTCGACGCGCACTCGTTCGCCTGGCTTCGGGTGCTGGGCGGGCTGTTGAGGACGGTGCGTCTGGAAGCCGACGCGGTGGGCGGGCGCGGATCGGTGTGGCTGGCCGTCCCGCACGAGGTGATCTCGGTAGCGGACGAGGACGACGTGGAATCCCTCGTCTCGCACCTCCGCGGCGTCCGGGAGGCCCGCGTGGCGGTTCTCCTCAAGGAGTACCTGCCCGGCGAGTGGGCCGTCTCCCTCCGCTCGCGACCCGGTGGCCCGGGTGCAGGCGTCGTGGACGCCGCGGACGTCGTGGACGTCTCGGCCATCGCGGCCGCGCTCGGGGGCGGCGGTCATCCGTCGGCCGCCGGCTGCACGATGCGCGGTGATGTGGAGACCATCAGCACGAGGCTCCGTGAACTCCTCGGCTGACGTGACGCACACCGGGCCCGATCCGGCCGTCGGGCTGGGAGCGATCGGACGCCGACTCTGGTCTATCGCCCTGCCGGTCCTGCCGGTGCTGTCCGCCGAGCCCGTCTATCTCCTGGTCGACGGGATCATCGTCGGTCGCCAGGGACCGGAGGACCTGGCCGCGCTCGGCGTGGGAGCCCTCGTCCTCCTGGTGCTGGGTACCCAGATGAACTTCCTGTCCTACGGGACCACCGCCCGATCGGCGCGGTTGCACGGGGCGGGCCGCCGCGGCGACGCCGTGGCCGAAGGGGTGCAGGCGACGTGGATCGCCGTCGCCGTCGGCGCGCTGGTGGTGGCCGTCGTACTGGCGTTGCGGGGGCCGATCACCCGGGTACTCGCCGCGGACGCGGACGTGGCCGCCGGCGCGGCCGAATGGCTCGGGGTGGCCGTGTGGGGCATCCCGTGCATCCTCGTGGCGTCAGCCGGCCACGGGTGGATGAGGGGCGTCCAGCGCCTGCGCACCCCGCTCGTGCTCGTCGGCGTGGGCATCGGCGTGTCGACCGCCGGGTGCGTGGTGCTTGTCCCCGGTCTGGGGCCGGCCCCGGCGCTGGGGTTGGTCGGGAGTGCCTGGGCGAACCTCGCGGGCCAACTGCTCATGGCCGCCGGTTTCCTCGTCGCGCTCGTCCTCGAGCGTCCGGGGTCGCTGCGGCCACGCCGCGCCGTGATCGTCAGCCAGCTCCGCATGGGCGTGGACCTGATCATCCGTACCGCGTCGTTCCAGATCACCTTCGCCGTCGCCACCACCGCGGCAGCCGCCGCCGGGGTCGACTCGCTCGCGGCGCACCACCTCGCACAGCAATTGTGGGCGCTGTACTCGCTCGTGTTGGACTCGGTCGCGATCGCGGCCCAGTCGCTGGTCGGCGCCGCGCTCGGCGCGGGACTCGCCGCCCACGGCCGGGCGCTGGCACGTGCCGTGGTCGTGTGGTCACTGGGTCTGGGTGCTGCCCTCGCCCTGCTGACGGTCGTGTTCAGAGCTCCCCTGGCATCGCTGCTGTCCGGGGATCCCGGGGTGGCCGACCGACTGGTCGTCGCCCTGATCGGGATGGCGGTGGTGGTGATCCCGGCAGCGGTGGTGTTCGGACTCGACGGCGTGCTGCTGGGCGCCGGTGACGCGGCGTACCTGCGCACCAGCACCGTGGTCGCGGCGCTGCTGGGCTTCCTGCCCGTGCTGCTCGTCACCCGGTACCTCGGGTGGGGGCTGCCGGGAATCTGGGTCGGGATGGGCGTGTTCGTCGGTCTCCGACTGATCGCCGTCGTGGCCCGGGTGCGCGGCGACCGGTGGATGGTGCTGGGAGCGCAGACGCCGGGCGCACGGGCCCTGCAGGAGGTGGACGGATGACCGCCGGGGCGACGAGCGTGCAACCGACCCTGCGCGCGGTGTCCGACCTGCACGTGGGACACCGGGGCAACGCGGACGTCGTGGACGAGATCCACCCCGCGCACCCGGGGGACTGGCTCATCGTGGCCGGTGACGTGGCCGAGAAGGTCGACCACGTCGTGGACGCGCTCGAGCGACTGGCGGCGCGTTTCGAACGGGTGATCTGGGCGCCCGGCAACCACGAGTTGTGGATCGGCCGCGACGACGAGGGGATCACGTCCACCACCAAGTACGACCGGCTGGTGGAGGCGTGCCGGGCCATCGGGGTCGACACCCCGGAGGACCAGTACCCCCTGTGGACCGGACCGGGCGGACCCGCGTGGGTGGTACCGATGTTCCTGTTCTACGACTACAGCTGGACGCTGGTCGTGGGGCAGTCGCGGGCGGACGCCCTGGCCGGTGCACGGGAGCGTCGCGTCGTGGCCTCGGACGAGTTCCTCATCGACCCCGCCCCCTACGGTGACGCGGTCGCCTGGTGTCGGGACCGTCTCGTGGGCACGACGACGCGGCTGGCCCGCCTCGATCCCGCGCACCCGACGGTGCTCGTCAACCACTGGCCGCTGCTGCGGGACCCCACCCGGGTCCTGCGGCACCCGGACTTCGCGCTGTGGTGCGGGACCGATCAGACCGCCGACTGGCACCGCCGGTACCGCGCCATCGCGTGCGTCTACGGTCACCTGCACATCCCGCGGACCACGGTCCACGACGGCGTGCGCTTCGAGGAGGTCTCCCTGGGATACCCGAGGGAGTGGAACGGGCGTGGGCGGCCCGACCCGCTCACCCGTCAGATCCTCCCGGCGCCGGACGGTCCGCAGGTGCGGTGGGTCCGCGGCGACGGTGGGATGCCGAGGATCGCCCGGCCCGCCGACACCGGTCCCTACCTGGAGGACGAACGGTGATCGACGACCTGTTCCCGCCCGACGTGGTGGGGGTGACCGACGCCGAGCTGGGCCTGGACGACGCGGCGATGTTGGCCTCGCTGTACCCGGTGGAGGTCGAGCAGATCGGGGCCGCCGTCGAGCGGCGCCGGATCGACTTCGCGGGCGCGCGTGCGTGTGCCCGGGAGGCCATGTCGAGGCTCGGCGTCCCCGCCGGCCCCGTCCTGCGCGGGGGTCGGGGCATGCCGGTGTGGCCGCCGGGCCTGGTGGGCACGCTCACGCACACCGAGGGGCTGCGGGCCGCCGCGCTGGCGCCGACCGCCCGCGTCCGGTCGCTCGGGCTGGACGTGGAACGCCACGCACCGCTGGCCGCGGGCGTCCTCGAGGCGGTCTCCCTGCCAGAGGAGGCGGCGTGGGTGCGTGCGGCACGCGCCGAGGTCGCGGACGTCGCCTGGGATGCGCTGCTGTTCACGGCGAAGGAGGCGACGTACAAGGCGTGGTTCCCGCTCACCCACCGGTGGTTGGGGTTCGGTGACGCACACATCACCCTGGTCCCGGACGGCGACGACGACGAGGTGGTCACCGGCACGCTGCGATCGCGGATCCTCATCGACGGCCATGCCGTGGACGGGGGGCCCGATCTGGTCGAGTTCCGGGGCCGCTGGGCCGTCCGGGACGGGTACGTGGCCTCGGCGATCGTGCTGCGACCCGCCGGGGTCGCTAGCGTGGGCCCGTGACGCCGCGCAGACCCGACCCCCGCCCCGCTCCCGACCCCGGCCTGGTGGTCGTCGACAAGCCGGGGGGCATGAGTAGCCACGACGTCGTCGGACGGCTCCGGCGCTACTTCGGTACCCGCAAGGTCGGGCACGCCGGAACGCTCGACCCGATGGCCACCGGGGTGCTCGTCGTGGGCATCGAACGCGCCACCAAGATGCTCGGACTGCTGGCACTGGAGACCAAGTCCTACGAGGCCACCATCCGTCTCGGCCAGACCACGACCACCGACGACGCCGAGGGGGAGACCACCTCGACCACCGACGCCTCCGCCGTGACCGACGAGGCGATCGACGCGGCCGTCGCGGCGCTGACCGGGGAGATCGACCAGGTCCCGTCCGCGGTGAGCGCGATCAAGGTGGACGGGAGGCGGGCCTACGACCGCGTGCGGGCGGGGGAGGAGGTCGAGCTCCGGTCACGGCGGGTCACCGTCTCCCGGTTCGACGTGCTCGAGCGGACCCGCTCCGGCGCGGTGGTCGACCTCGTCGTCGTCGTCGACTGCTCCACCGGAACCTACATCCGCGCGCTCGCCCGGGACCTCGGCTCCGCCCTCGGGGTCGGCGGTCACCTCACGGCGCTGCGCCGCACCCACGTCGGGCCGTTCGGTCTCGACGTGGCACGGACCCTCGACCAGCTGGAGACCGATCCGACACTGTCACTGGACCTCGACTCCGCCGCGCTGACCGCGTTCCCCCGACGCGACATCGACGCCGACGAGGCGGAGGGACTGCGCCACGGCCGATGGCTCGAGGCCCGCGGTGACGCCGGGGTCGTCGCCGCCGTCGGCCCGGACGGCCGGGTCGCGGCGCTGGTCTCGGAATCGGGGCGGCGTGCCGCTCCGGTCGTGGTCATGCGCCCGGCGGGCCTGTGAACGCCGCGCGTAAGGTGGTCGCCGTGCAATTGTGGCGGACGTTCGACGAGATCGTGATCCCCGACGGCGGGACCTCCGTCGCCCTCGGCGTGTTCGACGGGCTCCACCGGGGTCATCGGAGCCTGGTTGACCGCGCCGTCGGCCACGGCCGGGACCTGGGCGCGAGTCCCGTCCTCGTGACGTTCGACCCCCACCCCGTCGAGGTCGTCAGGCCGGGGACCCACCCGTCGGTCCTCACCCCCCTCGAGCGGCGTGCCGAGCTCGCGGGCGGGTTCGGGATCGACGCCGTGTTCGCGTTGCCGTTCGACCGCGAGATGGCGTCGTGGGAGCCCGACGAGTTCGTGGACCGTGTCCTCGTCCGCGGCCTGCGGGCCCGCGCGGTCACCGTGGGGCGGAACTTCACGTTCGGTCGACGCGCGGCAGGTACCCCGGAGACCCTGCGCGAGCTGTGCGCCGAACGCGGCATCGTCTGCGAGATCGTCGACCTGCTCGAGGCCGGGGGAGAGACCGTCTCCTCCAGCCGTATCCGCCGGTTGCTGTCCGAGGCCGACGTGGCCGGCGCCGCCCAGGTCCTCGGCAGACCGCACCGCGTCTCGGGCGTCGTGGTCCACGGTGCCGGCCGCGGGGGGCGGGACCTGGGTTACCCCACCGCCAACCTCGACCTTCCCGAGTACACCGCCGTGCCCGTCGACGGCGTGTACGCCGGGTGGTTCACCGTGCTCGACGACGGCCCCGTCGACGGCACGATCGTCCCGGGACGGCGCTACCCGTCCGCGATCTCCGTCGGCACCAACCCGACGTTCGGGGACTCCGCCCGCAGCGTCGAGGCGTTCGTCCTGGACGAGTCGGCCGACCTGTACGGACGACTGGCGGCGGTCGACTTCGTCGACCACGTCCGCGACATGGTCAAGTTCGCCTCCGTCGACGAGCTGCTCGTGGCCATGGACCGCGACGTCACCACGACCCGGACCGTGCTCGGGGCGGACGCCGACCGGCCGTGACCTCGGATTGGGCCGACACGTCCGCGGACTGGTAACGTCTCCCGTCGGCCCTCCTGTGGTCCGCGGCGGCGGGGCCCAACATTCACGCGGACTGGAACAACCAGGAGTCACCATGGCGCTGAGCACCGAAGACAAGAAGGCCGTCCTGGCCGAGTACGGCCTCCACGAGACCGACACCGGCTCGCCCGAGGCCCAGATCGCCATGCTCACCAAGCGGATCTCCCAGCTCACCGAGCACCTCAAGACCCACCAGCACGACCACCACTCGCGGCGCGGCCTGCTCCTCATGGTCGGCCGTCGGCGTCGTCTGCTCAAGTACATCGCCAAGACCGACATCGCGCGCTACCGCTCGCTGATCGAGCGTCTCGGCCTGCGTCGCTGACGCACGACGACCACCGCGTCACCGACCCCGCCCGGTCCATCCGGGCGGGGTCGGCGCATTTCCGCGAGCCGGGCCGCCGGGGTGTCGGGGTGTCGGGGGCGTCACCCGTGCGCGTCCGGTGACCCGGACGGTTTTCCCTGATAGCCTCGATGGAGCCGGTGCACACGTGCCGGGGTGGTCGACAGGTCCGATTGACGGTCCTCGGTAGTGGCCGCCGGAACCCGACGCCCGGGAGCATCAGCATCCGTGGCACGCGTTCCGGCCGCTTCGATCGAAGACCGAGGTCGAACCGGGACCCCCTGACGTGACGCCCGGTGGCCCCGGCGGGACGATTCCGCCGTGCGGCCCATGCACCCGACACGACAGGAAACACATGCCACAGATCACGGCCGTCGAGGTCGAAGACGGGGTCTTCGAGACCGTCGCGACCATCGACAACGGCGACTTCGGTCGCCGCGAGCTCCGCTTCGAGACCGGCCGGCTGGCCAAGCAGGCCGCCGGCTCTGTCGTCGCCTACCTCGACGACGACACGATGCTGCTGTCCGCCACCACGGCGGGCAAGCACCCCAAGGAGCACTTCGACTTCTTCCCCCTGACGGTGGACGTCGAGGAGCGGATGTACGCCGCGGGACGGATCCCCGGTTCGTTCTTCCGCCGCGAGGGGCGTCCCAGCACGGACGCCATCCTCACCTGCCGGCTCATCGACCGGCCGCTCCGCCCCACCTTCGCGGACGGGGTCCGCAACGAGGTCCAGGTCGTCGTGACCGTCATGAGCCTCGACCCCAAGGACCTGTACGACGTGGTGGCCATCAACGCCGCCTCCGCCTCCACCCAGCTGTCCGGCCTGCCCTTCTCGGGCCCGGTCGGCGGCGTGCGCGTCGCGCTCATCCCGACGTCCGCCGACCCGGCCGGCCAGTGGGTCGCCTTCCCGACCGTCGAGCAACTCGACGACGCCGTGTTCGACATGGTCGTCGCCGGCCGCGTCGTCGGCTCCGGTGACACCGCCGATGTCGCGATCATGATGGTCGAGGCCGAGGCCACCGACGACGTGATCGAGAAGGTCGCCGGCGGCGCGCAGGCCCCCACCGAGGACGTCGTGGCCCGGGGCCTCGAGGCCGCCAAGCCGTTCATCGCCGAGCTGTGCGCCGCGCAGCAGGCGCTGGCCGACGCCGCGCCCGGCACGCCGCGGGAGTTCCCGCTGTTCCCGCCGTACGCCGATGACGTCTACGCCGCCGTCGCCGAGATCGCCGAGACCAAGCTCGCCGAGATCATGCAGATCGCCGACAAGCAGGATCGCGACGTCGCGACCGACGAGCTCAAGGCGACCGTCCTCGAGCAGCTCACCGAGCGGTTCTCCGACCGGCTCGGCCAGGTGGGGGCCGCGTTCAAGTCGCTGACCAAGAAGGTCGTGCGCCAGCGAATCCTCACCGACCACTTCCGGATCGACGGCCGCGGCACGCGGGACATCCGCGCGCTGTCCGCCGAGGTCGAGGTCATCCCGCGCGCCCACGGCTCGGCGCTGTTCGAGCGCGGTGAGACCCAGATCCTCGGCGTGACCACGCTCGACATGGTCAAGATGGCCCAGCAGATCGACTCGCTCGGGCCCGAGACCAGCAAGCGCTACATGCACCACTACAACTTCCCGCCGTACTCCACCGGTGAGACCGGTCGCGTGGGGTCGCCCAAGCGTCGCGAGATCGGCCACGGCGCGCTCGCCGAGCGCGCGCTCATGCCGGTCCTGCCGAGCGTCGAGGAGTTCCCCTACGCGATCCGCCAGGTCTCCGAGGCGCTCAGCTCCAACGGCTCCACCTCCATGGGCTCCGTCTGCGCCTCGACGCTGTCGCTGCTCAACGCGGGTGTGCCGCTCAAGGCCCCCGTCGCGGGTATCGCGATGGGCCTGGTCTCCGACGAGATCACGAACGAGGCCGGTGAGTCGGAACGACGTTTTGTCGCGCTGACGGACATCCTCGGGGCCGAGGACGCCTTCGGCGACATGGACTTCAAGGTCGCCGGCACGGGCATGTTCGTCACCGCGCTCCAGCTCGACACCAAGCTCGACGGCATCCCGTCCGAGGTGCTGGCCGGCGCGCTGACCCAGGCCCGCGAGGCCCGGCTCACCATCCTCGACGTGATGGCCGAGGCGATCGACGAGCCCGACGAGCTCAGCCCGTTCGCGCCCCGCATCATCGCGATCAAGGTCCCGGTCGACAAGATCGGCGAGGTCATCGGGCCCAAGGGCAAGATGATCAACTCGATCACCGAGGAGACCGGCGCGTCCGTCTCGATCGAGGACGACGGCACCGTGTACATCGGGGCCACGGACGGCGAGTCGGCCCAGGCCGCGATCGACAAGATCAACGCCATCGCCAACCCGCAGCTGCCCAAGGTCGGGGAGCGCTTCCTCGGTACGGTCGTGAAGACCGCCCCGTTCGGCGCCTTCCTCTCGCTGCTGCCGGGCCGCGACGGTCTGGTCCACATCTCCAAGCTGGGCCAGGGCAAGCGCGTCGGCAAGGTCGAGGACGTGGTCAACGTCGGCGACAAGATGCAGGTCGAGATCGCCGACATCGACAACCGCGGCAAGATCAGTCTCGTCCCGGTCGGTGACGACTCGGACGGCGGAGCCGACGCGGACTCCGGCACCGACGACTGAGACCCCGCCGGTCCGCCCCCCCCACGGCGCCCGGCACCCCACGAGGCACGCACCCCGCGCGCGGGGTGCGTGCCTCGTTCGTCGACAGAAGGGAAGGACCGTGAACCCGACGATCCGCGTGGACCGGTCGATCCCGGGCGTGCGTGTGGTGACCGAGGACCTACCGTGGTGCCACACCGCGGCGGTCGGTGTCTGGATAGGGTCCGGATCCGCGGACGAGGGCCCCGGGGAACACGGCGCCGCGCACTTCCTGGAGCACGTCCTGTTCAAGCGGACCAGCTCGGCGTCCGGTCTGGAGTTGTCCCAGCGTATCGACCTGCTGGGTGGTGACCTCAACGCCTTCACGGGACGCGAGCACACCTGCTATCACGTCCACGTCCCCGCCGAGGGGCTGGACACCGCGGTGGACGTCCTGGTGGACGTCGTCGCCAACGGGTCCTGTGACCCCGCCGACGTCGAGATCGAGCGTGACGTCGTGCTCGACGAGCTCGCCGGCCGTGCGGACGACCCGGAGGACCTCGCCTGCGAACTGGTCGCCACCGCGGCCCTCGGTAGCGACCCGCTCGCCCGCCCGATCATCGGGACCGAGGAGTCGGTGGAAGCACTGGACGCCGAGACCCTACGGGCATTCCACCGACGCATGCTCGGTGCCGGCGACGTCGTTGTCGCGGCGGCCGGGCGTCTCGACCACGACGCCCTCGTGCGCCGGATCGCCGCCGGGCCACTGGCGGCGGCGGTGTCCCGCCACGGAACGTCGCGGGACGGCGCCGATCTCGGGACCGCGACCGGCGGTGGCGACACCGGACCGGGCGCGGGGGTCCCCGGGTGGGCGGCGACGTCCGTGCTCACCGGTGAGGACGACGACTCCGAACAGGCGTTGATCGCCCTCGCCCGCAGAACCCCGGCCCGTGATCACCGGGACCGGGCCGCGGCGCAGGTCGGCACCGCGGTTCTCGGCGGGGGACTGAGCTCCCGGTTGTTCCAACGCATCCGCGAGGAGCTCGGTCTGGCGTACACGGTCTACGCGGGGATGGACCAGTTCCGGCCGACCGGTCTGCTCACGGTGGTGGCCGGCGCCCCGGTCGACCGGGTGGACGCACTGTGCGACGAGGTGGGCGAGGTCGTGTCCGGGATGCTGGCCGCGCCGCCCGCCGCCGACGAGGTGGGTCGGGCGATCGGCCACCTCACGGGGTCGATCAGGCTCGGGTTGGACGATCCACTCTCCCGCATGACGCGGATCGGTCGACACCTCCTGGACCGCGACACGGTGGTCCCCGTCGAGGAATCGGTGGCCAGGCTCCGTCGGGTCACCCGCGACGAGGTCGCCGCCTACTGGACCGACGAGTCCGCCCCGTGGTGTCTGGCGGCGGTCGGCCCCGGGATGCCCGGCGACGGCGCGGCTGGACTGCTCGGGCGCGTCGGCGGATAGGCTGGACGGGCTCGACGAGGACCACGTGAGGAGACGATGACGGTGACGAAGGTCGGAGTGCTCGGCGCACGCGGCAAGGTGGGGACGGCGATCTGTGAGGCCGTCCGTGACGCGGAGGACCTCGAACTCGTCGCGGAGGTCGACCAGGGCGATCCGCTGGACGCGCTCGTCGACTCCGGTGCCGAGGTCGTGGTGGACTTCACCCACCCGGACGTGGTGATGGACAACCTTGAGTACTGCGTGGCCAACGGCATCCACGCGGTGGTCGGCACCACCGGGTTCACCGAGGACCGTCTCACCACCCTCAGGGGGTGGCTGGAGGACAGTCCCGGGACCGGTGTACTGGTCGCGCCGAACTTCGCCATCGGCGCCATTCTGATGATGCGGTTCGCGGTCCAGGCCGCGAAGTACTTCCCGTCCGCCGAGATCGTCGAGCTGCATCATCCCAACAAGGCCGACGCGCCGTCGGGGACGGCCCACCGCACCGCCGCCATGATGGCGGCGGCTCGCCGGGAGGCGGGGCTCGGGCCATCGCCCGATGCCACGTCCACGGAACTCGACGGGGCCCGCGGTGCCGACGTGGACGGGATCCGCGTGCACTCGGTGCGACTGTCGGGCCTCGTCGCCCACCAAGAGGTGCTGCTCGGGACGCAGGGGGAGACCCTCACCCTCCGGCACGACTCGCTGGACCGCACCTCGTTCGCGCCCGGGGTGCTTCTGGGGGTCCGCTCGATCGCCGGGGCCCCGGGCCTGACCGTCGGGCTCGACTCCTTCATGGACCTCTAGGACCACCGCCGTGGAGCGCATCGTCAAGCCCCTGGTCATGGCCCTCACGGCGCTGGGCCTGGTCGTGGCCTTCGGGTACCTGCTGTACCTCGGCTGGTCGATGGTCAGCGCCTCCGACTATCTGGCCGTGCGCGGGCTCGGGGCGGGGATCATCCTGCTCACCGGCGTCGGCGCCTGGGCAACCTGGGCCATCGTCCGCAACGGTCTCGAACTCCAGAGGATCTCGGCCGCCGCCGCGGCGGAAGGGATCGAGCTCGATGTCGCGGACATGGAGCGACGCCCCTCCGGTCGGCTCCAGCATGACGCGGCGGACGCGCTGTTCGACCGGGTCAGCGCCGAGTACCAGGCCGCCCCCGATGACTGGCGGACGACCTACCGGCTGGCGCGGGCCTACGACCACGCCGGCGACCGTGTCCGCGCCCGGGAGGTCATGAAGGCCGCCATCGGGCTGCGCGAGACGGAACTCACCTCGGGGAAGGGGCTGGGATGAGCACGGTACTGGTCGTGCACCACGCCCCGTCACCACGCCTGCGACGCATTCTCGAAGCACTCGTCACCGGTCTCGACCATCCCGAACTCGAAGGGATCGCGGTCGAGTCCGTCCCCGCGTTGGCCACCACCGACGACCACGTCCTGCGTGCCGACGGCTATGTCCTGCTCACCCCGGCCAATTTCGGGTACATGTCCGGCGCGCTCAAGCATTTCTTCGACCGCACCTACTACACCTGCGAAGGAGCGGTGGCAGGGCGGCCGTACGCCCTGTGCGTGCACGGGGACAACGACACCGCGGGAGCGGTCACCTCGGTCGAACGGATCGCCACCGGCTGGGGACTGCAGGCCGTCGCCCCCGCAGTCCAGTTGACCGGCGAACCCGGACGCCAGGATCTCGACACCGCCGCCGAGGTCGCGGCCACCGTCGCCGCACATCTGCTCGGCTGAACCGCCGGGCACATCATCGAAGGAGTCAAGCGATGTCCGAGCTCGTCCGCCGGCAGGTCCGCCTGGTCGCGCACACCGAGTTCATCCCGCCCGACGAGGTCGAGTGGGAGACGGACGCCGAAGGCGGATCGGCGCTGGCCGAGTTCGCGGGGCGGGCCTGCTACCAGAGCTGGGAGAAGCCGAATCCGCGCACCGCGACCAACGCCGGGTATCTGCGGCACATCCTCGAGGTCGGGCACCTGTCGGTGTTCGAGCACGCGAGTGTGTCGTTCTACATCACCGGGATCTCCCGCTCGTGCACCCACGAACTGATCCGGCACCGCCACTTCTCCTACAGCCAGTTGTCCCAGCGCTTCGTCCCCGAGCACGACTCGAAGGTGGTGCCCCCACCGGCGATAGCGGACGATCCCGAGCTCGTCGAGATCTTCCGGCGCGCGACCGACGCCTCCCGTGACGCCTACGCGGAGATGCTGGCGAAGCTCGAGGACAGGTTCGCGGACGTGCCCAACCCCATGCTGCGGCACAAGCAGGCCCGGCAGGCCGCCCGCTCCGTGCTACCGAACGCCACCGAGACCCGGATCGTCGTGACGGGGAACTACCGCTCGTGGCGCCACTTCATCGGGATGCGCGCCACCGAGCACGCCGACACCGAGATCCGGGGCCTGGCGATCGACGTACTCCGTCGTCTCCGCGAGGCGGCGCCGGCGGTGTTCTCGGACTTCGAGATCGCCACGCTGGAGGACGGCTCGGAGATCGCGGTCAGCCCCTACGTTCTCGAGGGATGACGACGCCCCCAGGGTGGGAATCGGGGTCTGCCGGGTACTGCGGGTAGTCTCGGAGACCATGACACACGTGACCACCGGGGGCCCTGTCGGCCGGCAAGCGCCGACCGACCGTGGCCGGGCCCCCGCCGATACAGGGCGCCCCGCGCCGTTCGGCACGGTCGTCACGGCGATGGTGACCCCGTTCGGGTCCGACGGTTACGTCGATCTGAAGGCCGTCGCACGTGTCGCGCGGCATCTCGTGGACTCGGGGTGCGACGGTCTCGTCGTCTCCGGCACCACGGGGGAATCGCCCACCACCACCGACGCGGAGAAGATCGCGGTCCTCGAGACCGTCCTCGCCGAAGTGGGGGACCGGGCGACGATCGTCGCGGGTGTCGGTACGTACGACACCGCGCACTCGGTGCACGCGGCCAAGCAGGCCGCTGCCTCCGGGGCGCACGGACTGCTCGTGGTGACGCCGTACTACTCGAAGCCCACCCAGGCAGGTCTGGACGTCCACTTCCGGACGATCGCCGACGCGACCGACCGGCCCGTGATGCTCTACGACATCCCGCCGAGATCGGTGGTCCCCATCCAGGCGGACACCCTGATCGGTCTGTCCGACCACCCGAACATCGTGGCGGTCAAGGACGCGAAGGGCGACTTCCACGACGCCGTCACCGTCATGTCCCACTGCGACCTCGTCTACTACTCGGGGGACGACCAACTCAACCTCCCGTGGCTGGCCGTCGGAGCGACCGGGTTCGTCAGCGTGATCGGCCATGTGGCCGCGTCACGGCTGGTCGACCTGCGCCGTGCGTACCTGAGTGGCGACATCGAGACGGCACGACGTATCAACCTCGGACTCCTCCCTCTCTTCGACGCCCAGCGGGCGCTCGGAGGTGTGTCGATGTCCAAAGCAGCACTAGAACTTCTCGGGGTCCCGGCCGGTGTGCCGCGACTCCCGCAGTTACCACCAACCGACGAGCAGCGAGACGCCCTCGCGGCGCTGCTGCACAGAGCAGGAGTCACCAGATGACGGAAAGTACCTCCACCGGCCGCGGACGCGGCCGCACCCGACGTGCCGCAGGACGGCCCTCGGGAGAGCCGGCGGCCACGACCGCCGTGCAGTTCACCGAGCCCACCCCGGTAGCCGACGCCCCCGCCGCAGACGCGGGGCAGGGACGCTCCGATCGGACCAAGGGTAGGCAGGACCAGCCCCAGCAGGGTAGGAACCAGCAGGGCGACGGCCCGAAGGGCAGCGGCCAGAAAGACAGTGGCCCGAAGGACAGCGGCCAGAAGGACAGCGGCCAGAAGGATTCGTCCAGGGGCGGATCGCGTGGCCGGGGCAGGGGGTCGTCCTCGGGAGCCAAGGGCGGACCCGCGACCGGCGACCAGAACGGCGGCCAGAACTCGGGCGGCCAGAAGGGCGGTCGTGGTCGCAGCGGACGCGGCCGCGGTCGCGGCGACACCTCCACCGCCGAGTTCGGTGGTGTGAAGACCATGCAGGGCGGCGACATGACGGTCCGCCTGCCCAGCCCGCCCAAGCCCCGCAAGGGTGCGCTGCGCATGGTGGCGCTCGGCGGCGTCACGGAGATCGGCCGCAACATGATGACCTTCGAGTACGACTCGAAGCTGCTCATCGTCGACTGCGGCGTCCTCTTCCCGAGCTCGACCGAGCCCGGCGTCGACCTCATCCTCCCGGACTTCGGCCACATCGAGGACCGCCTGGACCAGGTCGAGGCGCTCGTGCTGACCCACGCCCACGAGGACCACATCGGGGCGATCCCGTTCCTGCTCAAGCTGCGCCCGGACATCCCGGTCATCGGATCGCGGTTCACGCTCGCGCTGGTGGCCGCGAAGTGCCGCGAGCACCGCATCAAGCCGGTCTTCCGCGAGGTCGACGAGTCCAGCGTGAGCACCCTGGGCAAGTTCGAGGTGCGCTACTTCGACGTCAACCACTCGATCCCCGAGTGCCTCGGTGTGGTCATCCGCGCCGGTGGCCAGTCGGTGATGATGACGGGCGACATCAAGCTCGACCAGCTGCCCACGGACAAGCGCCCCACCGACCTGCCCAAGATGGGGCGATTCGGCGACGAGGGCATCGACCTGCTGCTGATGGATTCGACCAACGCCACCACTCCGGGGGTCAGTCGCTCGGAGTCGGAGATCGGTCCCGCGCTCCAGCGGCTCATCTCCGACGCGCGTCAGCTCGTCGTGGTGGCCTGCTTCGCCTCCAACGTCTACCGCGTCCAGTCCGTCATCGCGGCCGCCGCCGCGAGCGGTCGCAAGGTCGCGCTCACCGGTCGGTCGATGATCCGGAACATGGAGATCGCCCTCGAGATGGGCCTGCTCACCGATCCGAACAAGGTGATCGTGGACATGGACACGGCGGCCAAGCTCCCGTCGGAGAAGGTCGTCGTCATGACGACCGGGACCCAGGGGGAGTCCATGGCGGGGCTCAGCCGGATGGCCCGCCGCGAGCACCGGCAGATCAACCTCTCCGAGGGCGACACCGTGCTGTTCTCCTCCTCGATCGTCCCGGGCAACGAGGAGCCCGTCTTCAGCGTGCAGAACAGTCTGTCCCAGATGGGTGTGAACGTGGTGACCAGCCGCGAGGCCAACATCCACGTCTCCGGCCACGGGGACGCGGGCGAGCTGCTCTTCGTCTACAACGCCGTACGACCGAAGAACGCCATGCCGGTGCACGGTGAATGGCGGCACCTGCGCGCCAACAAGGCCCTGGCGATCGCCACCGGGGTGCCGGAGGAGAACGTCGTCCTCGCGCAGAACGGCGTCGTGGTCGACCTCGTGGACGGCAAGGCGTCCGTGGTCGGTCAGATCCCGGTCGGCAACCTGTACGTCGACGGCCTGTCCACCGGCGACGTCGGCGACACGGTCCTCGCGGACCGCACCGCGCTCGGCGAGGACGGCTTCATCGTCGCGACCGTCGTGGTGGACCCGCGTACCGGCCGGCCGGTGAGCAAGCCCCAGATCATCGGCAAGGGCTTCACCGACGAACCCGGCGCACTCGACCCGGTCGTCGAACTCGTGGAGAACGCCCTGTGGGACCTGGCCGGCGAGGGCGAGACCGATCCGTACCGCCTCGCCCAGGCCGTGCGACGCGTGGTCGGTCGGTGGGTGTCGGACAAGTGGCGCCGCAAGCCGATGATCGTGCCCACGGTCATCACCTCCGCCGTCGCGCAGGGCTGAGTCCGGTGAGTCCCGGCCGTCCGACCCTCGCGCAGCGGGAGCGCAGCGCTCTCGTGGAGAGCATGCGTGCCACCGGGCCCGACGCCCCGACGCTGTGCGAGGGCTGGACGACCAGGGACCTGGCCGCACACCTCGTCGTGCGGGAGTACCGCCCCGACGCCGCGGCGGGGATCGTCGTCCCCGCCCTCGCGGACCGCATGGAGCACCTGCGCCTGCGGGAGGCCGAGCGCCCGTGGGAGGACCTGCTCGACACGATCGCCGGGGGAGCCCCCTGGTACTCACCGCTGCGCTACGCGGACCGGGTCGCGAACCTGGCCGAGTACCTCGTCCACCACGAGGACGTGCGCAGGGGGCGCCCCGGGTGGGCGCCCCGCGAGTTCGAGGTGGACGACCTCGAGCGGGTCTGGTCCCTCGCCACGACCGTGGCGAAGACCTTCCTGCGCAAGGTCGGCGCCCGCGTCGACCTGCGCACCCCGGCCCACGTGGGATCGGCCACGATCGCGTCGGTCTCGACGGGCGCGGCGCTCGCCCCGCTGGTGAGCATCACGGCGGATCCCGTCGAGTTCCTCCTGTGGACGTTCGGTCGCGACGAGGTCGAGATCGACATCTCCGGTGCCCAGCGGGGGATCGACGCGCTCGAAGCCGTCCCACGCGGCATCTGAACCACCCCACGCCCGTGTGGCTGCTGTTACCAGTGGTGCTCCAGACGATAGAGTGACGGCCATGGCATCCAGCTCGAGCACGCGCTCCACCCGTGCCCCCGGCGGCCGACGTCCGGCTTCGACCTCGGGAGCACAGCGATCGACCAAACCCGCCCCGTCGTCGTCGCGGGGTGGCGGTTCCCGTCGCGGTGCGGTCGTCTCGACCCCCAAGAAGGGGACCCGCAGCGGTCCTCGTACCGCCGTCCCGGCGCCGGAACGCACCACGGGTGCGTTCGGTGCCGTGGGGCGTGGGCTGCGCGGAGGGTGGTCCGCGATGGCGAAGGGTGTCGGCCACGGGGTCCGTGGCCTCGGGGGTGGGGACGACGACGACAAGGTGGTCCCGCCGCACCGCCGTGACGGTCTCGGCCTGATCCTCATCGGCGTGGCGATCGTGTTCGTCGGCGCCGTGTGGTTCGGCGCGGCCGGCCCGATCGGCCACTGGATCGACACCGGGATCCGGACGGTGGTCGGCACCCCCGGTGCCCTCCTGCCGCTCCTGCTGGGCGGATGGGGCGTGCTCGTCATGGCCCGCGAACCCCGTCCTGACGTGCACTCGCGCTGGCTGGTCGGAACGACCGTCGCCGCTCTCGGTGTGCTCGGACTGTGGCACCTGGGGTCCGGCTCGCCGACCGATCCCGACGGGGTGCGGTCCGGCGCCGGGGTGCTCGGCCGGATCGTCGGTGGAACGCTCGAGGCCGGCCTGTCCGTCTTCGTCGCGGTACCGCTCCTCGTGCTGCTCGTGGCGTTCGGGATCCTGGTGATGGTGGGGCGGCCCGCGCGCGAGATCCCCGGCATCGTCCGTGGGTTCTTCGGCTGGGACGGCAGCGGCGACATCGTCGACCACGACTACGTCGATTCCGACGAGGACTGGGACGACGAGATGACGACGGCCTACCCGATCGCGGAGACGACGCGGGCGTCCGAGACCGAGCGCTCGGCGACGCGGCGCAGCTCCCGCCGCCGGATCGCCGCGTGGTCCGATACCCCCACGGCGGGCGAGACGGTCGAGATGCCCCGCGCCTCGCGGCCATCCGCCGAGCCCGAGGCGGCACCGGAGGTCGCCGACCTCCCCCCGGAGGAACCGGCCCGGGCCCCGGCACGCCCGAAGCGCACCCCCCGCAGGACCGAGGTCCTGCCCGCGGGCGGCGACGCCGACGAGGCCCCCGCCGGCCCGCCGGCCTCGGCCACCCCGTCCTCGCCGGCCACCGCGCCCGGACGTGCCGCCTCGACACCGTCGGTGGACACCTCCGCGGTCCCGCAGACCAACGTCCCGTCCACCCACACCGCCTCCGAGAGCGACGCGGAGCGGCTCGACTCCCAGACCCAGCTGCTGAACGGCGTGGACTACGCCCTGCCGCCCGTCAGCCTGCTCACGGCCGGTGACCCGCCCAAGGCGCGCAGCGAGTCCAACGACCAGATGATCGAGGCCATCCAGGGCGTCCTGGAGCAGTTCAAGATCGACGCGGCCGTCACCGGATTCACCCGCGGCCCGACCGTCACGCGCTATGAGGTCGAACTGGGCCCCGGCGTGAAGGTCGAGAAGATCACCGCCCTGCACCGCAACATCGCCTACGCGGTCGCCACGGACAACGTGCGGCTGCTGGCGCCGATCCCCGGCAAGTCCGCGGTCGGCATCGAGGTGCCCAACCTCGACCGTGAACTGGTGCGGCTGGCGGATGTGCTGACCGACCCCAAGACCGCCAGCAAGCACAATCCGATGCTCATCGGACTGGGCAAGGACATCGAGGGCGACTTCGTCACCGCCGACCTGGCCAAGATGCCGCACCTCCTGGTGGCCGGCTCCACCGGTTCGGGCAAGTCGAGCTTCGTCAACTCGATGCTCGTGTCCCTGCTCACGCGGGCCACCCCGGACGAGGTCCGCCTCATCCTCGTCGACCCCAAGATGGTGGAGCTCACGCCGTACGAGGGCATCCCGCACCTCATCACGCCGATCATCACCCAACCCAAGAAGGCGGCCGCGGCGCTCGCGTGGCTCGTCGAGGAGATGGAGCAGCGCTACCAGGACATGAAGTCCACCCGCGTTCGCCACATCACCGACTTCAACGAGCGCGTGAAGTCGGGAGCCATCACGACGCCGCCCGGCAGCGAGCGCGTCTACCGGCCCTACCCGTACATCGTGGCGGTGGTCGACGAGCTGGCCGACCTCATGATGACCGCGCCCCGCGACATCGAGGACGCGATCGTCCGCATCACCCAGAAGGCCCGCGCCGCCGGCATCCACCTCGTCCTGGCCACGCAGCGGCCGTCCGTCGACGTGGTCACCGGCCTCATCAAGACCAACGTGCCGTCCCGTCTGGCGTTCGCCACGTCCTCGCTCACCGACTCCCGGGTCATCCTCGACCAGGCCGGGGCGGAGAAGCTCATCGGTATGGGCGACGGCCTCTTCATCCCGATGGGTGCCTCGCGTCCCATCCGTATGCAGGGTGCGTTCATCACCGACGAGGAGATCCACGAGGTCGTCGACTACGCCAAGAACCAGGCCGAGCCCGAGTACGACGAGTCCATCACCGCCGCCAAGGAGGACGGCAAGAAGGACATCGACGCCGACATCGGCGACGACCTCGACGACCTGCTCGCCGCCGTGGAGCTCGTGGTGTCCAGCCAGTTCGGCTCCACCTCGATGCTGCAGCGCAAGCTCCGGGTCGGCTTCGCCAAGGCCGGCCGACTCATGGACCTGATGGAGTCGCGCGACATCGTCGGACCCTCCGAGGGGTCCAAGGCCCGCGACGTGCTGGTCAAGCCCGAGGAACTCGCCTCGGTGCTCTGGATGATCAAGGGCGGGGCCCCGCCGGAGGAGGATCCGGACGACGAGCCGGCCGACCTCCGCGACCCGGCCGAGACCCCGGTGGGGTAGCGGCCGGGCAGGGTGTGCGTCAGGCGAGGGCGCCGAAGACCGGCGTCCACTCCCGGACCGTGATCTCCGAGACCATTCCGCGCAGGCAGTGGGGGTCGTCTCCCACGAGCGATCGTGCGGCCTCGTCGTCGTCGGCCTCCACCACCAGCAACGCCCCGGATCCGTCGACGAACGGTCCCACGGACCGGACGGACCCGTCGTCGACGCGGGCGGACAGCCACTCGCGGTGGGCGGGCTTGTTGGCCTCCCGCTCCTCGGTCTGGGCGTCGGAGTAGCGGTAGGTGACGACGAAGAGCGGCATCGTGGATCTCCTGGGATCGGGATCGGGGTCGGGGGTGCGTCGCGACCAAGGGTATTCCCGCCGTCCTCGCTAAGGTGAGGGGGTGACTGCTTCCACGCGCGAGAACGGGCGCCGGACCGACGAGGTCCCCGTCCTCAACATCGCCAACGTGCTCACGGTGGTGAGGATCCTCCTGGTCCCCGTCTTCGTGGTCCTGTTCTTCGTCGCCGACGCCCAGGATCCCTGGTGGCGGGTGGGGGCGTTCGTCGTCTTCGCCGTGGCGATGTTCACCGACTACGTCGACGGGCACCTGGCCCGCAAGCTCGGGCTGGTCACCGACTTCGGCAAGATCGCGGACCCGATCGCCGACAAGGCGCTCATCGCCGCCGCGCTCATCTCGCTCTCACTGGTGGACGAGCTGTTCTGGTGGGTGACCGTGGTGATCCTGGTCCGCGAGGTGGGCATCACGCTGTGGCGCCTGTTCGGGGTGGACTACGTCGTGGCCGCGAGCAGGGGCGGCAAGCTCAAGACCGTCACACAGACGGTCGGCATGGGAATGCTCATCCTGCCGCTGCCGCACTGGGTGTGGCCGGTGGAGTGGATCGTCGTCGGTGCGGCCGTGGTGCTCACCGTCTTCACCGGCATCGATTACCTGGTCAAGGCCCGCCGGGCCGCACGCACCGCGGACTGACCCCCGTGGATCCCTCCGGTGCCGTGTCCCCGCCGGCGGCCGCCGCCGTCACCGCACTGCGGGACCGCGGATGGACCCTGGCCACGGCCGAGTCCCTCACGGCCGGGCTGCTCGCGGCCACCGTGGCCGAGGTGCCGGGCGCCAGTACGGTGCTCCGCGGCGGGTTGATCGTCTACGCCACGGACCTCAAGCACGAGCTCGCCGGGGTGCCGGCCGAGGTCCTGGAGCGGCACGGGGCCGTGTCCCCGGAGACCGCCCGCGCACTCGCGCGCGGTGCGGCGTTGCGCTGCGGCGCCGACGTCGGCGTGGGCCTGACGGGGGTGGCGGGGCCCGAGCCCCAGGAGGGCAGGCCGGTGGGGACCGTCCACGTCGGGCTGACGGTTCCCGGCATGGAGCCCTGGTCCGTGCCGCTCGCGTTGACCGGTGACCGGAGCCGTATCCGTACGGCGGCGTGCGCGGCGGCGCTGGAACTGGTCATCGCCGCGGCGACGGGGGAGGGGACCGGTGACGACGACGACGGGAACGAATCCGGGTCGTGATGCGTTGTACCCCGTGATGCCGAACATCCAGATGACCACCCTGCCCAGACCGGACCAGCCCGGCGGTGCCCCTCTGCTACGCGAGACGCTCGGGACGGTCCTGCGCGGGCTGCGCGGGGAATCCGGTCGGACCCTGCGGGACGTGGCCGACGCCGCCCGCGTGAGCCCCGGCTACCTCTCGGAGATCGAGCGCGGCCGCAAGGAGGCCTCGAGCGAACTGCTCGCCTCCATCTCGGGGGCGCTCGACGTCTCCCTGGGTGAGATCCTCATCCGCGCCGCCCTCGAGGTCTCCCCTCCGGGCACGTTCACCGAGCCGGTGCTCGCCGCCTGACCGCACGCCCGTCACGCCCGGTGGTCGCAACCGTGCGATGTTCGGTACCGTTGAACAGACCCGTCGTCCGAATCGGCAGAAGGACACTACGCAGCGATGGCCAATCCGTTTACCAAGGCATGGCGCTACCTCATGGCGTTGTTCGATTCGAAGATCGACGAGAAGGCCGATCCCAAGGTCCAGATCCAGCAGGCCATCGCCGATGCGCAGCGTCAGCACCAGCAGCTCTCGCAGCAGGCTGCCGCGGTCATCGGCAACCAGCGCCAGTTGGAGATGAAGCTCAACCGGCAGCTCGCGGAGATCGAGAAGCTCCAGGGCTCCACCCGGCAGGCGTTGCAGATGTCGGAGCAGGCGCGCCAGAAGGGCGACGCGGCCAAGGCCACGGAGTACGAGAACGCCGCGGAGGCGTTCGCGGCCCAACTGGTCACGGCCGAGCAGAGCGTGGAGGACCTCAAGGGCCTGCACGACCAGTCACTCCAGGCCGCGGCCCAGGCCAAGAAGGCCGTCGAGCAGAACGCGATGGTCCTCCAGCAGCGCGTGGCCGAGCGCACCAAGCTGCTCAGTCAGCTGGAGCAGGCCAAGATGCAGGAGCAGGTCAGCGCGTCCCTGCAGTCGATGTCGGAGATGTCCTCGGGTGGCAACACCCCGAACCTCGACCAGGTCCGCGACAAGATCGAGCGACGCTACGCCAACGCCCTGGGCTCGGCCGAACTCGCACAGAACTCGGTGCAGGGTCGCATGCTCGAGGTCGAGCAGGCCTCGACGCAGATGGCCGGCCACAGCCGCCTCGAGCAGATCCGCGCGTCGATGGCGGAGGGCGGCCAGCTCGGTTCCGGTACCGGCGCCACCGGCCAGCTCGGCCAGGGCCAGTCCGAGTCGGCCGCGCCGCCGCAGCAGCAGCAGGCGCAGACCGAACAGCAGTGATCTCACGGCAACGGGCCGTCGGCGACCACGCCGGCGGCCCGTCGTCGTCCGTAGGGGAGGGTGAGACGTGACCCTGACCGAGTTCCGCGCACGCACCGTGGAGGCCTTCGGCGAACTCCGTGCCGACAGTCTGACCAGATCACACCATCTCGCGGAGTGTGGCGGGAGGACCGCCCTCGAGGCGATCGACGCCGGCCTCCCCGTCAAGCGCGTGTGGTTGGCGTTGTGTGCCGAGTTCGAGGTGCCCGAACAGCTGCACTAGCGCTCCGTCCGCGGCGTGTCGGTCGACCTCGAACACCCGTTCGCCTACACTGGGTGTCACGTGATGACGGTTCGCCCCGTCCACAGGGCGCCCTTCCTCCACAGGAAAGCGGTCGCCGGGTTCGCGCGAGACGCTCGTGTCGTACCCGGCCCGTAACGTCCGCAACTGAATCACCACCCAGACCGATCGGCCGGACGCCGGGGGTCGCGCAGGAACGGAGAGCACCATGGCACCCAAGACCACCGCGAAGTCGGGGACCAAGACGGGCGTGGCCCAGAATCGCGAACAGGCACTGGAACTGGCCCTCGCGCAGATCGACAAGGCCTACGGCAAGGGCTCGGTCATGCGGTTGGGTGACGACAACCGGCCGCCGGTCCAGGTCATCCCGACCGGGGCGCTGTCGCTCGACGTGGCACTGGGCGTGGGGGGCTTCCCCCGGGGACGCGTCGTGGAGATCTACGGCCCGGAGTCCTCGGGTAAGACCACGGTCGCGTTGCACGCCGTGGCCAACGCGCAGGCGGCCGGCGGGATCGCGGCGTTCATCGACGCCGAGCACGCCCTGGATCCGGAGTACGCCCGCAAGCTCGGCGTGGACACGGACAACCTCATCGTCTCCCAGCCGGACACGGGTGAGCAGGCCCTGGAGATCGCGGACATGCTCGTCCGGTCGGGGTCGATCGACATTCTGGTCATCGACTCCGTGGCGGCGCTCGTGCCGCGTGCCGAGATCGAGGGGGAGATGGGCGACAGCCACGTCGGCCTGCAGGCGCGACTCATGAGCCAGGCCCTGCGGAAGATGACGGGCGCGCTGCACAACACCGGCACCACCGCCATCTTCATCAACCAGCTGCGCGAGAAGATCGGCGTCATGTTCGGCTCGCCGGAGACCACCACCGGTGGTAAGGCGCTTAAGTTCTACGCGTCGGTGCGGTTGGACGTGCGCCGTATCGAGACGCTCAAGGACGGTGCCGACGCGGTCGGCAACCGCACCAAGTGCAAGGTCGTCAAGAACAAGGTCGCGCCGCCGTTCAAGATCGCGGAGTTCGACATCCTCTACGGCGAGGGGATCAGCCGCGAGGGCTCGCTCATCGACATGGGCGTGGACAACGGCTTCATCAAGAAGTCGGGGTCGTGGTTCACCTACGGACCGGACCAGTTGGGCCAGGGCAAGGAGAACGCTCGGCGGTATCTCAAGGAGAACCCGTCGGTGCGGGACGAGATCGAGCGCAAGATCCTCGACAAGCTCAATATCGGCGCGGGGGCGGAGATCGCCGAGATCGAGGCGGAGTCCGACGAGGACGCGCCGATCGACGTGGTGCCCGTCGAGTTCTGATGTCGGGCAGGGACACCCGCGGGCCCCACGGCGCCGGGGCGCCCGGGGCGGAGGAACTCCGTACGGCGATCGCCGCGGTGGAAGCCAGGCCCTCCGGGTCCTCGGACCTGCCGCCCCTGGCCCCTGAAGCGCTCGAGGCCGCGAACGCCGCGCTCCGGCTCCTGCGCTACCGGCCGCGCAGTGAGCACGAGTTGCGCGAGCGGCTGCTCGACAAGGAGTACGCCGCGGAGGCCGTCGACGAGGCGCTCGGCAGGGTCAGGGCGTGGGGTCTGGTCGACGATGCCGACTTCGCCGAGGAGTGGGTGCGTGGCCGCAGGAGACGCCGCGGCCGTTCGCGCGGCGCCCTCGAGCGTGAGCTGCGGGACAAGGGCGTGGCCGAGGCGCACATCGCCCGGGCGGTCGGCGAGATCGACGAGTCGGATGACCGCCGGCAGGCCGCCGAACTGGTTCGCGGTCGGCTGGATCGCCGGCCGCGCGCCGCACTGTCCGGGCCGGACGTGCAGGGCGAGCGGCGCAGGCTCATCGCGTTCCTGGCCCGGCGGGGTTATCCGACGGGGTTGGCCGTGAAAGTCGTGGACGCCGAATTGGCGGCCCACGCATCGCCCTGAGTACCCTGGCCTGCGTGGATACTCTCGTGACCGACCTGCAGGCGGCGGCGCAGGACGCGCATGCCGAGGGCGACGCCCGCCGGACCTACCAGGTTCGCACCTTCGGATGTCAGATGAACGTCCATGACTCCGAGCGTCTGTCCGGGGTCCTCGACGCCGCGGGGTACGTCCCCTTCGTGGGCGACGCCGATCCGGCCGGAGGTCACCTTCCCGATCTGGTCGTGTTCAACACCTGCGCGGTCCGGGAGAACGCCGATAACCGGCTCTACGGCACCCTCGGTCATCTGCGGCCGTGGAAGGACTCGAACCCCCGCCTGCAGATCGCCGTCGGGGGGTGCCTCGCGCAGAAGGACAAGGACGTCGTCGTCTCCCGCGCACCGTGGGTCGACGTCGTGTTCGGCACCCACAACCTCGGACACCTGCCGACGCTCCTCGACCGCTCCCGCCACAACGAGCGGGCCGAGGTGGAGATCGCCGACTCCCTGCAGCACTTCCCCTCGACCCTGCCCGCCACCCGCGAGTCCTCGTACGCCGGGTGGGTCTCGGTGTCCGTGGGATGCAACAACACCTGCACGTTCTGCATCGTTCCGTCCCTGCGCGGCAAGGAGGTCGATCGTCGGCCCGGCGAGGTACTGGCCGAGGTGCAGGCGCTCGCCGACGAGGGCGTACTCGAGGTCACGCTGCTCGGCCAGAACGTCAACGCCTACGGGCGGTCCTTCCACGACCCCGACGAGCCCTCCGACAAGGGAGCCTTCGCCTCACTATTGCGGGCGGCCGGCCGGGTCGAGGGGATCGAACGGATCCGCTTCACCTCGCCGCACCCGGCGGAGTTCACCGACGACGTGATCGAGGCCATGGCCTCCACACCCACCGTCTGCCCGCAACTGCACATGCCGCTGCAGTCCGGGTCCGACCGCGTCCTGCGCGCCATGCGACGCTCCTACCGGTCCGAGCGCTTCCTTGGGATCATCGAGCGCGTCCGCGCGGCCATGCCGCACGCGGCCATCACCACCGACATCATCGTCGGGTTCCCCGGGGAGACCGAGGAGGACTTCCAGGCCACCCTCGACGTGGTCGAGAAGGCGCGGTTCTCCAGCGCGTTCACCTTCCAGTACTCGCCCCGCCCGGGGACCCCCGCGGCCACCATGGAGGACCAGATCCCCAAGGCCGTGGTCCAGGAACGCTACGAGCGGCTGATCGAGCTCCAGGAGCGCATCACGCTCGAGGAGAACCAGAAGCAGGTCGGGCGCGTCGTCGAGCTCCTCGTGACCGCCGACGAGGGCCGCAAGGACGCGGCCACCGCCCGGATGACGGGCCGGGCCCGCGACGGTCGGCTCGTACACTTCGCCCCCATCGGCGACCACGCCGACCGGGTGCGTCCGGGAGATGTGGTGACCACCCGCGTCACCGCCGCGGCCCCGCACCACCTGCTCGCCGATGACGGGGTGCTCAGCCACCGAGCAACCCGGGCCGGCGATCGTCACGAGGCGGGCCACAAGCCCGAGACCCCGCCCATCGGGGTCGGGCTCGGACTTCCCACGCTCCGGCGCGACACCGTCAGCGCCCCAGTCACCACCGAGAAGGGATGCCCCACGTGAGCACCGACGAGCGCCCCGATCCGATCGCGGGGATCATGGAAGTCACCCGGAACGCGGAATCGGAGATGCGGGACCGTGACCGCGTCCTCGGGCGCACCCTCGTGATCGGGCGGGCCTACCTGGCGTCCGCCGTCCTCATCGTGCTGTTGGCCGTGGCCCTGGCCCTGCCGCACAGCGAGGGGGTGCGGGGACTCGACGTCCTGTTCTTCACCGACGTGGCGCGTGAGCAGTACACGACCCTGCCGTCCCATCTGTTCGTCCTGCTGTACTCCGTGGGCACCATCGCGTTCGGGGCAGCGATGATCATGACGCAGAAGTGGTGGGCCGCCGGGATCGCCTGGAGCGCGACGTGCGTGTCCGCCGTGTACGGCGTGCTGGCGATCTGGCTCCGCCAGTCCGGTCGCGGCCCCAATCCCGATGTGCAGGACTTCGGCGGGCCCGGCATCGGCCTCTACGTCAGTGAGATCATCGTGTTCGCTCTGGTGATCACGCTGGCGAGTGTGCTGTGGGCGCGGACCCCGGAGCAGATCACGCTCGAGGAGAACGCCCGTCACGGAGACGGGCGCTGAACCGACCTCCCGGACGTCGCGCCGTCTGATGACCGGCGCGAGAAGAGCGCGGCCCCGTCGTGACGGGCCGGGCTCTTCTCGTCTGCGGGTTCTCGTCGCCCGTCGGCGGGTGGCCGCCGGTGGGGCGCGTCAGCGGGTGTCGACCGCCTTCTCGGCTGCCTCCGCCCACTCCTTCCACTGGGCGGCCTGGGCCCGTGCGCTCTCGGCGTCCTTGTTCTTGCCCGCAGCGTCCGCCTTCGCGGCCTGCTCCTCGAAGTCATGGACCCGGTCCCAGAACTGGCCGGCGCGGGCCTTGGCCTCCGGGTCGGTACGACGCCATTCCGTGTCGGCCGCATCGGCGACACGCTTCTCCAGGGCCCGAATACGCCCCTCCAGCTGACCCATCCGCTCGCGCGGGACCTTGCCGATCTCCTCCCACCGCGACTGCAGTTGCCGAAGAGCGGACCGGGCGGCGCCCAGGTCTGCCGCAGGATCGATCCGGCCCTCGTACTCGGCGAGCAGGTCCTCCTTGGCCTGGGCGTTGGTCTCGAACTCGGCGTCCCGTTCCGCAGCGGCGGCGTGGCGGGCGTCGAAGAACGTGTCCTGGGCGGCCTTGAACCGCTTCCACAGGGCCTCATCGGCATCCCGCGGGGCCCGGCCGGCGGCCTTCCACTCGTCCATGAGACGACGGAACGCCGTGGCCGTGTCGTTCCAGTCGGTGGACCCGGACAGGGCCTCCGCCCTCTCCACCAGGTCCTCCTTGACCTTCTTGACCGAGGCGCGGTTGCGGTCAAGTTCGGCGAAGTGCGAGCCCCGGCGACGGTTGAACGCCTCCCGGGCCTTGGAGAACCTCTTCCACAGGGCGTCGTCCGTCTTGCGGTCGATACCCCGGATCGTCTTCCACTCCTCGAGGATCTCGCGCAGACGGTCCCCGGCGGACTTCCACTGAGTCGACGACGCCCCGATCTCCTCGGCCTCGTCCGCCAACGCCTCCTTCCGCGCGATCGCGGCCGCCCGCTGCTCGTCCTTGCGCTGCTTCGACACGGCCTCGACCTCGCCGGAACGCTCGATCACCGCAGCCACACGCGCGGCGAGAGAATCGAGATCGCCCACGGCGGCGGCGGTGGGGATCTGTTCCGCCAGGGTCTCCGCCGAGGCGCGGGTCTTCCTGGCGTCCTGCGGATGGGACTCGAGACGGGTCTCGAGCAGGGCGACCTCGGCGGCGAGGTCATCGAAGCGCAGACCGAAGTGCGCGAGGCCCTCCTCGGGAGCACCGGCCTGCCACGACCCGACCTGACGCTCACCGTCGGAGGTCCGGACGAACACCGCGCCCGACTCGTCGACGCGACCCCACTGCGACGGGTCCGAGGCGCGCGTGACCCCTGGGGTACCCGCGGGGGTCGGCCGCGGTGCCACCTTGCGTGCCAGCGCGGCGGGGGATGGCGCACCCGGCCTCGGACCGGGGATCGGGGTCGCTCCGCCCGAACTCGCTCCGCCCGAACTCGATCCGCCCTGGGCGGTGGGTGACTGCTCGGTCATGTCGTCCTCGTTTCCTTCTGCCGCGTGTCACGGCACCATCACCGGGATCGCACCGGTCATCGCCTCGCCGCCCCGTTTCGAGGAGACGGCATCCTCCTAGTGTGTACCAACCTCCGCCCGGGTGTCCGGCGTATCCCCGCGGTATCCCCGGACGGGTCCGTTCCGCGGTGTCGGGGGCGGTCAGTAGGGTTTCCGGGTGTGAGCCCCTCTGTCGTCCTGGTCCCCGGAGCGCCGGTCCTCGTGCCGGAGCTGTCCGGCTCTGCGGTCGCCGAGACCGAGAGCGGGGTGGCCGCGATATGCGAGATGCTCCGCCGGGCCGGGCGCGGCGCGGCACGGGTCGTCGTCCTGGGGACCGACCACGCGGGCAGAAGTCTTGGGGACATGCGCTCCTCGCTCTCCAGATGGGGGCTCGACGTGCCCGTGGGCCCGCCCGGTGCCCCGCCGGCGCCGCACGCGGCGGTTCCCGACCCGGCGTTGATCGCCTGGTGGCTGCTCGACCTGGCGGGTATCGACCTCCCGAGGAGGTTCGTCGGCGTGACCGGGGGACCGCAGCCCGTCCCCACGCCGGTGTCGGACGACCTCGTCGTCGTCGTCGCCGACGGCCCCGCCTCCCTCACTCCGCGTGCTCCCGTACCGGAAGACCCCCGCGGTATCGCGCTCGACGGGCGGCTCGCCCGGTGGTTGCGCGCCTCGGGCGGGCTCCCCGACCCCGGCGAGCGAGTGGCCGACGAGATCGGCTGGTGGAGCCGGCCCTCGTGGCTCGTCCTGGCGGAGCTCGTCGCAGACCGAACGGCCGTCGAGTCGCTGTCCTGGGCACCGTTCGGCGTGGGGTATCACGGCGCGTGGTGGCCGCCGAAGGCCGCCGCGCATGCCACGGTGGTCGTCGACGCGCCGGCCGCCACGCCCGGCGAACCCGGGGCACCGTCATGACCGGGCGAAACCCCGTCGCCGTGGTGGGGCCGACCGGGACCGGAAAGTCCGAGCTGGCGCTCGGCCTGGCCGAGCGACTCGGCGGTGAGATCGTCAACTGCGATGCCATGCAGCAGTACCGCGGCATGGACATCGGCACCGCCAAACTGACACCGGCTCAGCGGCGGGGGATCCCGCACCACCGGCTCGACGTGCTGGACGTCACCGAGACCGCCAGCGTCGCGGACTTCCGCACCGAGGCGGAACGCGAGATCTCCGAGATCCGTGATCGCGGCCACGTGCCGATCCTGTGCGGAGGGTCGATGATGTACATCCAGGCGCTTGTCGACGGGTGGTCGATCCCGGACACGGACCCGGAGGTCCGGGCCCATTACGAACGTCGCCTCGAGCAGATCGGGGTGCAGGCCCTGCACGCCGAACTCGCCGTGGTGGACCCCGAGGCCGCGCAGACCATCCTCCCCAGCGACCCCAGGCGCACCGTGCGCGCATTGGAGGTCGTGGAACTCACCGGCAAGCCCTTCTCCGCCTCCCGACCGACGATCGGGGAGCCGCGCTGGGGCACGCGCATGCTGGGCCTGCGCTGCGGTCTGCCCGAACTGGACGAGAGGCTGACGACGCGTACGGCCGCGATGTTCGCCGGCGGGCTCGTCCCGGAGGTCCGCCGGCTCGTGGGAGTCGGGCTGCTCCGGGGCATCACCGCACGACGCGCGATCGGTTACGCCCAGGTGCTCGACGAGATGGACGCACAGCAGCGGATCGACGACGCCGGGGCGGCCCGCGCCGAGGAACGGACGGTGATCGGGACCCGCCGCTACGTCCGGCGCCAGCGGTCGTGGTTCGGCCGGGATCACCGGATCCGGTGGATAGACACCGACACCCACGGACGCGACGCCGACGCACCCCGGCCGCTCGAGACCGCGCTGGGGATCCTCGGGGAGGGCCGACCGTGAGCAGCCCCGGATCCGGGCGCTCGCGGGTCCAGTCCGTCGACCGGGCCTTCGACCTACTCGACGCGCTGAGCATCCGCGGGGGCCGGGCGAGCCTCGGGGACCTCGTCGCCGACACGGGTCTGGCCGCCGCCACCGTCCACCGGTTGTGCGGCACGCTCGCCGAGAGCGGGCACCTCCGACGCGACGCGGGCCGCGACTACCTGCTCGGACCGCGCCTCCAGCGGATCGGCGACGTCGCCGGACGCGCCACCGCGTCCTGGGCCGTGCCGGTACTCACCGCCGTGGTCGAGGGCACCGGGGAGACCGCCAACCTCGCCGTCCGGGAGGGCGACGGGGTGGTCTACCTCGCCCAGGTCCCGTCGCCGCACTCGATGCGGATGTTCACCGAGGTGGGCCGACGGGTGGACGTGCACTGCACCGCGGTGGGCAAGGCCCTGGTCGCGGGCGACGACGACGACGAGGTCCGCACCATGCTCGACAGGGCGGGCATGCGCCGCTTCACCGACTCGACCATCGTCGACCCAGACAGGTTGATCGAGGAGCTGCGTGTGGTGCGACAGGCGGGGTTCGCCACCGATGAGTCCGAGCAGGAGGAGGGCGTCCGCTGCGTCGCCATCGCGGTGGGTACCGGGGACGCCGCCTTCGCGGTGTCGGCATCCGGGCCCGAGGCCAGGTTCACGCGCGATCGCCGCGACGCCGCCGTCGCGATCCTTCGTGCGGCCGTGGCCGGGCTCGTCCCCTGATCTCGCGTCCGGCGATCACGCGCGCCCGCCGGACGCCATCGGGCCGGGCGCAGGACGCCCGCGGCCGTGAGGGCGGAGAATCCGCCACCCCCGCCCGGAACCGGCCCCACTGGCGTGGGATCGGAAGTCGGGCGGACGTGGCGGATTCTGCGGGTCGGCGGGTTGGGCCGACGCCGGTCTAGCCCGCGTTGGCGGCCTTGAACTCGCGACGACGGCGATGCAGGATCGGCTCGGTGTAGCCCGACGGCTGCTTGGTGCCCTCGAGGATCAGTTCCCGGGCCGCCTGCCAGGCGATGGACTTCTCGAAGTCCGGTGCCATGTTCCGGTAGGCGTCGTCGCCGGCGTTCTGCTTGTCGACGATCTCGGCCATCCGGCGCAGCGAGTCCTCGACGTCGTCGGCGGTGATGATGTCGTGACGGATCCAGTTGGCCAGCATCTGCGAGGAGATCCGCAGGGTGGCGCGGTCCTCCATGAGGTTGACGTCGTGGATGTCCGGCACCTTGGAGACGCCGATGCCCTGCTCGACCCACCGCACGACGTAGCCGAGGATGGTCTGGCAGGAGTTGTCGACCTCTTCCTTCTTCTCCTCGTCCGTCCAGTCCGTGGACGGGGCCAGGGGGACGGTGAGGATGTCGTCGACACTCGCGCGGGCACCCCCGGCGAGCAGCTCTTCCTGCCGGGTCATGACGTTGACCCGGTGGTAGTGGGTGGCGTGCAGCGTGGCGCCGGTCGGCGAGGGCACCCACGCGGTGTTGGCGCCGGCCTCGGGCTGGCCGATCTTCTCGGCGAGCATCTCGGCCATGAGGTCGGTCTTGGCCCACATGCCCTTGCCGATCTGGGCACGGCCACGCAGGCCGCACGCCAGACCCGTGTCGACGTTGAAGTCCTCGTAGGCCTTCATCCACCGCGCGCCCTTCATCTCGCCCTTGCGGATCATCGGCCCGGCCTCCATGGAGGTGTGGATCTCGTCGCCGGTCCGGTCGAGGAAGCCGGTGTTGATGAACACGACCCGTTCGGTGGCCTCGGCGATGCAGGCGGCGAGGTTGACGGAGGTGCGACGCTCCTCGTCCATGATGCCCACCTTGAGGGTGTTCTCGGCTAGCCCGAGGAGCTTCTCGACACGGCCGAACAGCTCGGTGGTGAACGCGACCTCCTCCGGCCCGTGCTGCTTGGGCTTCACGATGTAGATCGACCCGTGTCGGCTGTTCCGGCGCTCGTTGCCCTCGGCGATCCCGTGCATACCGGCGAGCGAGGTGATCAGTGCGTCCAGGATGCCCTCGGGCATCTCGTTGCCGTCGGCATCGAGCACCGCCGGGTTGGTCATCAGGTGGCCGACGTTGCGCACGAACAGCATCGAGCGGCCGTGGAGACGGACCTCACCCGAACCGTCGGGCGCGGTGAAGACCCGGTCGTCGTTGAGGACGCGGGTGAAGGTCTTGTCGCCCTTGCTGATCTCCTCGGACAGGTCTCCCTTCATGAGCCCCAGCCAGTTGCTGTAGCCCTGGGTCTTGTCCTCGGCGTCGACGGCGGCGACCGAGTCCTCGAAATCCATGATGGTGGACACGGCGGACTCCAGGACGACGTCCTTGACCCCGGCGCCGTCGGTCGAGCCGACGGGGGAGTCCGGGTCGATCTGGATCTCGATGTGCAGACCGTTGTTGCACAGCAGGACCGAGGACGGGCTGGAGGGCTCGCCGAGGTAGCCCACGAACTTCTCCGGGGCCGCCAACCGGGCGGTCGACCCGTCGGACACGGTCACCTGCAGGCCACCGTCGACCACGGCGTAGCCCGTGGAACCCACGTGGCTGCCCGACGCCAGCGGTGCGGCGTCGTCGAGGAATTCACGGGCCCAGTCGATGACCTTGTCGCCGCGGACCTTGTTGTACCCCGAGCCCTGCTCGGCGCCGTCGGACTCCGGGATCGCATCGGTGCCGTAGAGCGCGTCGTAGAGCGAACCCCATCGGGCGTTGCCCGCGTTGATCGCGAACCGGGCGTTCATGACCGGCACGACGAGCTGCGGGCCGGCGACCGTGGCGATCTCCGCGTCGACGTTCTCGGTCGTGACGGACACGGACTCGGGCTCGGGCACCAGGTACCCGATCTCCTGCAGGAACGCCTTGTAGGCGGTCGGGTCGATCGGCGCCGGATTCTCGTGGTGCCAGGCGTCGATCTCGGACTGCAACCGGTCGCGGGTGTCGAGCAGTTCGCGGTTGCGGGGGGCCAGCTCGGTGAAGATCTCGGAGGCGCCCGCCCAGAACGCGTCGGGATCGACCCCGGTGCCCGGGATCGCCTGGGAGTTGACGAAGTCGTACAGGACCTCGTCGACCTGGATTCCGCCGACAGTGATGCGTTCGGACATCGATGCTCTCCTGGAGGTAGGGGACCGTTCTCCCGGTCGACTCTAGTTGGCGTACCGTCCGGCATCATCCGACATTTCCACGGTGCGGAACGGTCCCCGCCGGCGAGTACGATTTCGCCATGACTTCGACGCGCCAGGCCTCGCAGCCCGACGGTATCGCCTTCCTCAAGGGCCACGGCACCCTCAACGACTTCGTGATCCTCCCGGACGATCAGGCCGACCTGGACCTCGACGTCGACCTGGTACGCGCACTGTGCGATCGGCGTGGCGGAATCGGCGCCGACGGGGTGCTGAGGATCGCGACCGCCGGAGCCCTCGTCGACCGGGGCGTGCTCGCGAGCCTGCCGCCCGGCGTGGACAGTGCGGACTGGTTCATGGACTACCGCAACGCCGATGGCTCCATCGCGGAGATGTGCGGCAACGGGGTCCGGGTCTTCGCCCACGCCCTCGTCGCGACCGGGAGAGCGGAGGTCGGCTCGATCCCGGTGGGCACGCGGTCCGGGGCCCGCCCCGCCGAGGTCCTCTCACACTCGGGTGATGACGCCGTGGTGCGGGTGGACATGGGGGAGCCGCGACTGCTCGGACTGTCGTCGGCGGAGGTCGGTGGCCGGACGTTCGCCGGGCTCGCCGTCGACATGGGCAATCCGCACCTCGCCTGTGTGGTCCCCGATCTGGACGCCGCGGACCTCGCCGGGCTGCGGGTGCAGGAGGCCCCCGGGTACGACCGGGCCTTCTTTCCCGACGGCGTCAATGTCGAGATCGCCACCCCGATGGTGGACGGTCGGGTCTCCATGCGGGTCCACGAGCGGGGATCAGGGGAGACCATGTCCTGCGGAACCGGAATCGTCGCGACCGCGGTCGCCGCGCTGGCCGACTCGGGGGAGGCGACGGGCGACGTCGTCGTGGTGGTCCCGGGCGGCGAGGTGGAGGTATCACTGACCGGTGCCGGGTCCTCGCTCACAGGGCCGTCCACACTCGTCGCCCACGGTCATTACCACCGTGGTCGGTAGCACACCGTCTCGAACGGGACACCGGGGGGCCCGGTGTGAGAAGATGAACCCGAATGACTACTGATCACACGGCCGCTGACCGGCCGACACGCGACCTCGATCCATCCATCGGTGAATTCCAGCTCGAGGAGAGATCCTCGATGCGCCGGGTGGCGGGGCTCTCCACCGAACTCCAGGACGTCAACGACGCCGAGTACCGCCAGCTCCGACTCGAACGTGTCGTGCTCGTCGGTGTCTGGACCGAAGGGTCCGCCGCGCAGGCGGACGCCGCGATGGACGAGCTCGCCCAGCTCGCCGAGACCGCGGGATCGGAGGTGTGCGACGCGCTCATCCAGCGCCGCGACAAGCCCGATGCCGCCACGTACATCGGGTCGGGCAAGGTCAGCGTCCTCAAGGACGTGATCGCGGCGACCGGCGCCGACACCGTCATCTGCGACGGCGAGCTCACCCCGGGGCAGCTGCTCGCGCTGGAGAAGGCGGTCAATGTCAAGGTCATCGACCGTACCGCGCTGATCCTCGACATCTTCGCGCAGCACGCCACCAGCCGTGAGGGCAAGGCCCAGGTGTCGCTCGCCCAGATGGAGTACATGCTGCCCCGTCTGCGTGGGTGGGGCGAGTCGTTGTCCCGCCAGGCGGGCGGCCGTGCCGGCAGCAACGGCGGCGTCGGTCTTCGCGGCCCGGGTGAGACCAAGATCGAGACCGATCGGCGCCGGATCCGCGAGCGGATGGCCCGTCTGCGTCGCGACATCAAGGGGATGAAGCAGGCCCGGGACACCAAACGGCACCGTCGGCGTTCCACTCCGGTGCCGTCCATCGCCATCGCCGGATACACGAACGCCGGGAAGTCCAGCCTGCTCAACAGGATCACCGGAGCCGGCGTCCTGGTTCAGAACGCCCTGTTCGCCACCCTCGATCCGACGACGAGGAAGGCCGAGTTGCCCGACGGCAGGGCGGTCGTCTTCACGGACACCGTGGGATTCGTCAGGCATCTGCCGACCCAGTTGGTCGAGGCCTTCAGGTCGACTCTTGAAGAGGTCGTCGACTCCGAGTTGCTCCTCCACGTGGTGGATGGTTCGGATGCCTTCCCGCTCCGCCAGATCGAGGCGGTGCGCAAGGTGATCAACGAGGTGGTGGAAGAGCAGAACGCGGAGCGGCCTCGGGAACTCCTGGTGATCAACAAGATCGACGCCGCGGATCCCGTGGTCCTCACCGAATTGCACCACGCGCTGCCCGACGCCGTGTTCGTCTCGGCGGTCACCGGGCAGGGTGTCGACGAACTCCTCGAGAGGATCACCCAGATCGTCGCCTCCGGGGACACCGAGCTGACCCTGTCCGTCCCGTACTCCCGCGGGGACGTGGTGTCGCGGGTCCACGCCGAGGGCGCGGTG
The DNA here is from genome assembly GCF_002441635.1 of Dietzia sp. WMMA184. Taxonomy (NCBI): domain Bacteria; kingdom Bacillati; phylum Actinomycetota; class Actinomycetes; order Mycobacteriales; family Dietziaceae; genus Dietzia; species Dietzia sp. WMMA184. The sequence continues at coordinate 425,694 of NZ_NXEI01000001.1, forward strand.
GTCGAGGAGGAACACACCCAGGACGGAACCCGGCTGGTGGTCCGGTTGCCCGCGTCCGTGGCCGGCGAACTGGACGAGTTCGCGGTCCGCGATCCACATGACGGCGCCGCCTGACCCCTGCGGGGACGGGCGGCGCGTCGTTCGAACCGGGACTCAGAGTTTCCGGAACACCGTCACGACCTTGCCGAGGATCGTCGCGTGCTCGCCCGGAATCGGGCTGAACGACGGATTGTGGGGCAACAACCAGACTCCGCTCGAGTCGTTCCGGAAGGTCTTGACCGTGGCCTCCCCGTCGATCATGGCGGCGACGATCTCCCCGTTGTCCGCGACGTTCTGCCGCCTGACCACCACGTAGTCGCCATCGCAGATGGCGGCGTCGATCATCGACTCGCCGACGACCTTGAGCATGAACAGATCACCTGACCCGACGAGGTCCGCCGGCAGGGGGAAGATCTCCTCGACGGCCTGTTCCGCGAGGATGGGCCCGCCCGCCGCGATCCGGCCGAGGACGGGTACGTAGACGGGTTCGACCGCGCCTCCCGGACGCTGGGGCTCCGGCGCAGGTGACCGGCGGCCCCGTGACTTCTGCCCCGGGACACCGTGGACGTCGACCGCGCGCGGCTTGTGAGGATCCCGCGTCAGGAAGCCCTTCTTCTCCAACGTGCGGAGTTGATGCGCCACCGACGACGTGGACTGTAAGCCGACCGCGTCCCCGATCTCGCGGATGCTCGGCGGATAACCACGCTCCTTGACGGTGTCGTGGATGTGCAGGAGAACGCTCTTCTGTCGGTCCGTCAGTGACTCGAAATCGGGCTTCGGCATCTCGTGGGGTCCCTTCGGCGAATGGATGTTCGACGCTGTGATCTGTCTACACCCTAGTGCCAACCACCGCCTTGCGCCACACACGTGTTCGAAGAAATTCCTCTGCGAATCGTGATTGTGTCGGAGTCGCGTGATACAACTCTAGGGGAGTTCGGATTCGAACAGATGTACTGAGACAGACATACAGGTGTGCGAACCCTGATCGCACACCGTATCGAGTAGGGAGCCACCATGACCGTTGTCGAGCTTCAGTCCCACCCACGTCCGGCCGTGCGGTGGACCGAGGTCTGCCCCGATGACCATCGTGGACAGGGCGCTCACCTCGACCGGCCGAGAGATGTGTCGGTGCTCGTGCGTCCCACGCCTGCGCCGCGGCGCACGCTGGTCCGACCCGAGGGCAATCGGCTGGCCGTCACGTCCGCCCGTGCGGGGAACCTCGTCCGGCCGCGGGTGGCGGCCCGTCCGGCCACCGTCACATCGGTCGCCCCCGGTCGGCGTGTACTCGTGCGCCCGGTCTCGACGGACCGCGCGCGGGCGTGCCACGTCGAGGCCCCGGTGTCCACCGGGGTGGTCGACGACGTGCCGGCCTGGGCACTGCTGGCGTGCGGGATTGCATTCGGCGTGATCATGCTTCTCGCAGTGGCCTTCCTCGGCGGACCCGCCTACGCGTGACCGGGCAGCGGGCCTCCTAGAATGGACCGCGGGCGGCGGTCTGCCACCCCCGCGTTCCGTCAGGCACGATCCGGGACGTGTGAACTCCGGTCGACGAAGGGCCCCACGGGAATGTACTGCCCGACATGCCATCACGAGGACTCCCGGGTGATCGACTCACGATCCGTCGACGAGGGACAGGCGATCCGGCGTCGACGGGAGTGCCCCCGGTGCGGACACCGGTTCACGACGCTCGAGACGCCACTGCTGACGGTTCTCAAGCGGAACGGGGTGACCGAGGCGTTCAGCCGGGACAAGGTCGTTCGCGGTGTCCGCCGCGCGTGCCAGGGACGATCGGTCGACGAGGACGCTCTCCGTCGCCTCGCCCAGCAGGTCGAGGACGCAGTGCGCTCCGGCGGTGTGTCCGAGGTTCCGGCCCACGAGATCGGGCTCGCCATCCTGGGCCCTCTGCAGGATCTGGACGAGGTCGCCTACCTGCGTTTTGCATCCGTGTACAAGCAGTTCAGCTCGGCCGACGACTTCGAACGCGAGATCATCGCCCTCCGAGAGCGTCGCGCGAGCCGCTGACCGCGCAACGTCATCTGGACGACCGTGGGGCGAGCGCAGACGCCACCGCCTTGTCGATCCGCTCTGCCGACACTGGACGGGCCGTACCCAGTGACTGCGCGAACAGCCCCACCCGGTACTCGGCGAGCATCCACCGCAGATCCCGGCACGCCCGCGCCCCGCCCGGCCGCCGTCGCAGGGCCGCGCATGCGTCCTCGACGGTCGACTCGGAGCGGCTCAACTTCGCCGTGAGCTCGCCGTGCCGGGCGGGAGACTTCTCCGCGAGGTCCAACCGGACACCGACCGCCCGCACATGCCGCTCCAGATGTGGGAGCACATCCGAGGGATGGCGGGCGAGGAATCCCCGCCCGACGAGGAAGTCCAGCGAGGGACGGACATCGTCGGCGACGTCTGCCGGCACCTCCGCCAAACGGCCCGACACGGACTGGGCGGCCATCAGCGCGGGAACCGCCGCCGAGATCGCGGACGCCACCGCACCGGGGACCTCCGCCCTCGCAGTGGCCTGGATATCCTGGAACTCCGCGACCGTGAGAACCGGTGAGCCCTTACGTCGGGCGATGATCCGCCCACTCGCGGCGAGCGACGCATCCGAGACCAGGGACTCCATCCCGCCATGCGGGTACTGGGTGAGCGCGAGCCGCTGCTGGACCGGGCGACCGCGCAGAATCGATGCCGTCGAGACCAGGCCGCCCGAGACCAGCGTGAGCACCGCTGACGCCTGGGTGGATCGACGCTCGTCCTCCGTGGCGCACGCCACGACGTGGATGCCGTCCCCACCGACACGCAGGGCGGGGTAGACGGTCACCTCGACCCCGTCCACCGAGCCGGTGACCGACTGCGGGAGATCGCCGATGGTGTCGGATGTCCACTCCCGGTAGGGCCCCTTGTCCGGTACGAGACGGGCGTTGAGGGTCGCCCGCACCCTGTCCACCAACCGGGTCCTCAACTGTGCGAGATCCGTTCCCGAGGCCACGACCTCGTCACCGTCGACCACCTCGAAGCGCATCCGGAGGTGGCCCGGCAGCTGGTTCTGATCGAAGTCCCGCGGATCGACCGTGGTACCGATCCGGGCAGACAACGCTCGCGCGAGAGCCACGGACAAGGGGGCGGAGCGGGGCGAGACGTCGCCCGCCAACAGGGCCGCGAATTCCGCGGGCGGAGAACACAGCCGGCGCAGATACTTGGGGAGCGTGCGGAGCATCTCCGTGTAGAGCTCCTCCCGCAGCCCCGGCACCAGCCATTCGAACCCGGCGGTGGTGACCGAGGACAGCTGCGGCAGCGGGATGCGCACGGTGATCCCGTCGGTCGTGACGCCGGGATCGAACGCGTACAGCAGTTCGAAACTCCGCTCTCCCTGACGCCAGAGGGGCGGGAAATCGGCGGCGTCGGGCACCGCCTCGGAGGTGCGTATGTCCTCGGGAGTGAGACGGAGGCTGTCCGGGTCGCGATGACCACGTTTCTTCCACCAGGACTCCAGATGCCGGCCGGAGGTGATGTCCTCGGGCAGGCGCTCGAGATAGAAGGCCACCAACGCCTCGTCGTCGATCACCAGGTCCCGACGACGGCTCCGCGTCTCCAGCTCGCGGGCCTGCTCCACGGCCCGGGCGTTCTCGCGGATGACCGGGACCCGGGTCTCCAGGCGACCTTCCACGATTCCGTGGCGGACGAGCATCTCGCGGGCGAGCGGGGTGTCGACCCTGGAGAGCAGGATCCGCCGCGCCTCCACCACGGTCAATCCCAGCAGCAGGACCTTCTCGTACGCCATCGCGGCACCCTGCGCGTCCGACCAGTGCGGTTCGGAATACTGGGTGCGGGTGAGGTGACCCCCGAGTTGTTCGATCCACCCCGGATCGATCCGGGCGACATCACGCGCCCACAACCGGGACGTCTCGACGAGCTCGGAGGCCATCACCCAGCGGGGAGGCTTCCTGGACAGGTCCGACCCGGGGAACACCTGGAACCGGATGCCCCGTGTGCCCCGGAACTCGCGGGTCTCCTCGTCTCGCATACCGACGTTGGTGAGCAGGCCGGTCAGGACCGCCTTGTGGAGGTCGTCCTCCGCGGCGTGTCCCGACGCGGGATGCCACCCGCGTTCACGGCACATGCTCCGCAGCTGGGAGTTGAGGTCCTGCCACTCGCGGATGCGGAGCCAGTGGAGATACTCCGCCTTGCACATCTTGCGGAAGGCGCTGCCGGACAGCTCACGGCGCTGCTCGGTGATGTACCTCCACAGATTGAGATATCCGAGGAAGTCGGACGTCTTGTCCGCGAAGCGGCGGTGCAGCAAATCCGCCTTGTCCCGCTCCTCCGCGGGACGTTCGCGGACGTCCTGCACCGTCAGGGCGGCGACCACCACCAGCACGTCCGACAGCGAACCGTTGCGGTGGCCCTCGACCACCATCCGGGCGAGTCGGGGATCGAGGGGGAGTGCCGCCATGTCACGGCCCACCTCGGTCAGGTGAGGGCGCTCGTCGTCGTCGACCCTGACCGCCCCGAGTTCGGAGAGCAGAGTGAGCCCGTCCCGGACGGCCTTGCGGTCCGGGGGTTCCACGAACGGGAAGTCGTCGACGGGGCCCAGGTCCAGATCCGCCATCGACAGGATCACCGAGGCGAGGTTCGTCCGCAGGATCTCCGGGTCGGTGAACTCCGGTCGCGAGTCGAAGTCCTCCTCGGAGTAGAGGCGGATACAGATCCCGTCGGCGACGCGGCCGCAGCGTCCCGCGCGCTGCGCGGCGGAGGCCTGGGACACCGGTTCGATGGGCAGTCGCTGCACCTTCGTCCGGGTGGAGTAGCGGGAGATCCTCGCCAGGCCGGTGTCCACGACGTAGCGGATGCCGGGCACGGTCACCGAGGTCTCGGCGATATTGGTCGACAGGACCACCCGCCGGGTGGAATGGGCCCGGAACGCGCGCTGCTGTTCTGCTGCCGTGAGGCGGGCGAACAGCGGGAATATCTCGGTGCCCGGGAACTTCCGGCCCCGCAGCACCTCCTCGGCGTCGCGGATCTCACGCTCACCGGAGAGGAACACGAGGACGTCACCGTCGTCCTCGCGTAGGAGCTCCGCAACGGCGTCGGCGAGCGCGTCGAGGGGATCCAGGTCGACCACGCGATCGGCGTGTACGACCTGAAGGGGCCGGTACCGGACCTCCACGGGATAAGTGCGCCCCGAGACCTCGATGACCGGGGCCGGGCGCCCCTCCGGGCCGGCGAAGTGACGGGCGAAACGGTCCGGGTCGATCGTGGCGGAGGTGATGACGAGTTTGAGGTCCGGGCGACGGGGCAGGATCTGCTTGAGATAACCCAGCAGGAAGTCGATGTTGAGACTGCGTTCGTGGGCCTCGTCGATGATGATCGTGTCGTAGGCCCGCAGCAGCCGGTCACGCCGGATCTCGGCGAGCAGCACACCGTCGGTCATGAGCTTGACCGCGGTCTCGGGGCTGGTGCGGTCGTCGAAGCGGACGGCGGACCCGACCGGGCCACCGATCTCCACCCCGAGCTCGTGCGCGATCCGCTCGGCGACGGAGCGGGCGGCCAACCTCCTCGGCTGGGTGTGGCCGATCATGCCCTTGACCCCGCGCCCGAGTTCCAGGCAGATCTTGGGGATCTGGGTGGTCTTGCCCGACCCCGTCTCGCCGGCGATCACCACCACCTGGTTGTCCCGGATCGCCTCGGCGATCTCGTCCTTGCGGGCGCTGACCGGGAGCTGTTCCGGGTAGCGGGGGGTGGGGATCGACTCGGTTCGGCGCCGCACGCGCTCGGCGGCCTCGTCGATCCGCCGTCCGAGGTCATCCAGCTGGTCGACGCGGGCACGACGGACCCTGGACCGGAGACGATGGGCGTCGAGGGTGCCGACACCGTCGAGACGGGCGAGGAGGTCGTTTCGGGCGCGGCGGAGATCGGGAGTGGGTGAGGAGGACGACGGCATGGTGCCGCAAGGATATCGACTCGCGTCGCCGGGCTCCGACCGGCGCGGTCCCTAGTCGACGACGCCGTCCCGCCGACTCTGGATCCTCGCGTAGCGCTCGTGCAGCCGCTCCCGCACCTCATCGGGCTCGTAGGACCGCCGACGCCGCTCGGAACGGGCCGCCAGGATCCCCGTGGCGGCCACCCCCGCCGCACCCGCCGCGCCGATCACCTTGAGCCACTGCCGTCCCCTGGGAGCCATACGGCCGAGACTAGGCGGGGACGCACGGGCGGCCTGGCAGGATCGCGGTATGAGCGTCGACACCGTCCCCCTGGCCGCCGCGGCGCACCGCACCCGCACCGGGGACCTCTGGCTCTTCCGCGGCCGGAGTACGGCGGACCGGTTGATCCAGACCCTGACGAACGCACCCGTCAATCACGTGGGCGTCGCGGTGGTCCTGGACGACATGCCGCCGCTGCTGTGGCACGCCGAGATGGGACGGGCGCTGCCGGACGTGTGGACGGGTCGCCACCAGCGCGGCGTCCAGCTGCATGACCTCGAGTCCGCCGTCAGGCAGTGGGCCGGACCGTACGGCCAACGAGCGTGGTTCCGCCAGATCTCCCCGGAGGTGGGTGGGGACCACGAGGACGCGCTACTGGAGTCGATCGCCCGGTTGAACGGCGTGTCCTTCCCCTCCGCGGGACGTCTCACCGCGAGGTGGGCACGGGGACGGTGGGCGGCACGTGGGACACGGCCGGACACCAGGGGTCGCAGCGTCCGCTCGGGATCCGATGCCGGTGCGGCGATGCGTATGGAGGCGGCGTACTGCGCGGAGGTCGTGGGGGTCACCCTGGAGGCGATGGGTGTACTCCTGCCTGCGGGTGAGGCGAGTTGGTACGACCCGGGCCGTTTCTGGAGCGGTGACGACCTGCCCCTGGCCCCGGGATGGGACTACGGCCGGGAGATCGCGGTGACGGTCACCCGCCCAGGACGACCTCGCTGATACCGGCCTCGACCTCCTCCGGCGCCACCACGAGCAGTTCGTCGCCGGGCTCGAACGGAACGTCGGGTTCGGGGACGATCACCCGCCCGCCGCGCAGGATCGCGACGAGTGCGGCGTCCCGGGGAAACCGAACGCGGGACACCGACCGCCCCGCCAACGGGGTCTGGTCCGGCAGCGTCACGCTCACGAGGTTCGCCCCTCCGCGGCGCAGGGTCATCAGACGGACCACGTCCCCGACGGAGACCGCCTCCTCGACGACCGAGACGATCAGCCGGGGCGTCGACACCGCCACGTCGACGCCCCAGCGCTCGTCGTAGAGCCACTCGTTGCGGGGATCGTTGACGCGGGCGACGACCCGGGAGACGGCGAATTCTGTCTTGGCCAACAGGCTCACCACCAGGTTGGCCTTGTCATCACCCGTGGCGGCCACCACCACGTCCGCCGCCTGCAGGTCCAACCGTTCGAGGACGCTGAGCTCGCAGGCGTCGCCGACCTGTTGATCCGCCCCGTCGACGGGGTCGGCCGAGAACACGGTGGAGCGCTTGTCGATCAGCGTGACGGAATGGCCACCGGCCACGAGTTCGCGTGCGATCGACCGTCCGACGACCCCGGCCCCGGCCACCACCACCCTCATGGTCGCGGAGTACACGGTCCGGGCCGGGGCAGCGGCGAGCAGTCCCGACCCGTCGGCGTAGTCGGGGACGGAGTTCTCAGACATCCGAGGGTCCTTCCAGCATCAGGTCGTCCAGGTCCGCGACCGTCTGCGAGGGCACGATGATATGGAGGACATCGTCGGCCTGGACGAGCGTGCGAGCGTCCGGGAGGCGGCTCTCGCCGAAGCGGGTGACGGCCGCGGCACGTCCTCCGACCGCAGCGGCGAGCCGGTCGACCGGGCGCCCGACCCACGCCGCCGGTGGGTCGACGGCGACGAGGGACACGGAGTCCGTCTGGTCGCGCCACTCGACGGGACCCGACCCGGCGGTGATGTAGCGGACCAGTCGACCGGTGGCCCACGGAACCGTGGCGATGGTCGGGATCCCCAGTCGTTCGTAGACCTCGGCCCGGCCCGCGTCGTAGATGCGCGCTATCACCCGCTCGACACCGAAGGTCTCCCGGGCCACCCGCGCGGCGATGATGTTCGAGTTGTCCCCGGAGGACACGGCGGCGAATGCGTCGGCCCCCTCGATCCCGGCCTCGGTGAGCACAGTCTTGTCGAAGCCCTGGCCCGTCACCGTGCCTCCCGAGAACTCCGCCGACAACCTGGCGAACGCAGCCGGGTCGCGGTCGATCACCACGACCTGGTGGCCGGCTGCGTCGAGCTCGACGGACAACGCGGCCCCCACACGACCACAGCCCATGACGACGACCCTCATGACGAGTCCACTCCTCACGGCCCACGCACGTGAGCCAGTGACGGACACGCTACTCACACCCACGGATACTGCCCGGCGGGGCTCGCGGGCCCTACGATATGTCGGTGTCCAGGATCTCGAAGGTCTCCATGGGAACCAAGCGTCTCCTCGTGGGGCGCCCCTCCCGCAGCGACACGATCGGTGCCACCAGCCTCCGCAAACGGATCGCGTTGCCGGTGTTCGCGTCCGATGCGCTGTCCTCGGTGGCCTACGCCCCGCAGGAGATCTTCCTCGTGCTCTCCATCGCCGGGGTCTCGGCACTCACGTTCACCCCGTGGGTGGGACTGGCGGTGGCGGCGGTCCTGGTGGTCGTCATCGCCTGTTACCGGCAGAACGTCCGCGCCTACCCGTCGGGAGGGGGCGACTACGAGGTCGCCACCGTCAATCTGGGTCCGAGTGCGGGCCTGGCGGTCGGTGCGGCCCTGCTGTTCGACTATGTCCTCACGGTGGCCGTGTCGATTTCGGCCGCCGCCGCGACCATCGGATCGGCGATCCCCTTCGTCCAATCCAGGGAGATTCCGTTCGCCGTCCTGGCGATCATCCTCCTGGCGGCGCTCAACCTGCGTGGGCTCCGTGAGACCGGCGCGATGTTCGCCGTGCCCGTCTACGCGTTCCTCGCCTCCATGACCGCACTCATCGTCTGGGGGCTGTTCCAGGTGGAGATCCTGGGCCGCGACCTCCGGGCCGAATCCGCGGGATTCGAAATGGTGCCCGTGGACGGGGCGGAGTTGGCCGGACTCGCGCTCGCCTTCGTCGTCGCCAAGTCCTTCGCATCCGGATGTGCCGCCCTGACCGGTATCGAAGCCATCCACAACGGTGTCCCGGCCTTCCGGAAGCCGCGGGCCCGCAACGCCGCCGTGACGCTGGCCGTCCTCGGGGTTCTCGCGGTCTCGTTCCTCCTGGGGCTCATCGCCCTGGCCGGTCGGCTCGGGGTCCGGATCGCCGAGCAACCGGCGGCACAGTTGATCGGCGCTCCGGAGGGGTACCGGCAGAAGACGATGATCGCCCAGTTGGCGCGACCGGTCTTCGAGGGGTTGCCGCTCGCCTTCTACGCCGTCATCATCATCACCGCGCTGATCCTGGCACTCGCCGCCAACACGGCGTTCAACGGGTTCCCGGTGCTGGCCTCGGTCCTCGCTCGCGACAAGTATCTGCCCCGACAGCTCGCCACCCGCGGGGACAGGTTGGCGTTCTCCAACGGGATCGTCGTCCTCGCGATCGCGGCAGTCGTGTTGGTCGTGGCGTTCGACGCCCAGGTGTCGCTCCTCATCCAGCTCTACATCGTGGGCGTGTTCGTCGCCTTCACCCTCGGCCAGCTCGGCATGGTCCGACACTGGACCCGGCGCCTGGACCACGAGCGGGTCCCGTCCGTGCGTCGGCGGATCCACAGGTCCCGGGCGATCAACGCCGTCGGGTTCCTCGTCACCGCCGGTGTCCTGGTGATCGTCATGGCGACCAAGTTCCTCTCCGGGGCCTACATCGCGGTCCTGGCGATGCTCGGAGCGTTCGGGATCATGCGACTCATCCACCGGCACTACGTCGCGGTCGCCCGCGAACTCGACGACTCCTCGTGGGAGGTCGTCCTGCCGAGCCGGACACACTATGTGGTCTTGGTGTCCAAACTGCACCTGCCCACCCTGCGGGCCCTGGCCTACGCGCGGGCGGCACGCCCGGACTCGATCGAGGCGTTGACGGTGAACATCGATACCGCCGAGACCCGTGCCCTCGTGAGGGAATGGGATCGACGCGGCATCTCGGTTCCGCTCAAGGTGGTCGAGTCCCCGTACCGTGAGATCAACCGTCCCGTGGTGGACTACGTGAAGCGCCTTCGCGATCAGGCGCCGCGGGACGTGGTGACCGTGTACATCCCCGAGTACGTGGTGGGCCACTGGTGGGAGCAGATACTGCACAACCAGAGCGCGCTGCGGCTCAAGACCCGCCTGCTCTACGAGCGAGGTGTCATGGTGACCAGCGTCCCGTGGCAGTTGTCGTCCTCGGACGGCCGCGCGGAGCAGGCCCGCGACGAACCCATCGTCGGACGCTGGCGTGGACCGGAGGAAAGATGACCCAGGACCGAGCGACCGGCTGGACGGGCCGTGTGGTGCGCCTGCGCATGGAGGGACCGGCGCACGGCGGCGAGTTCGTCGCGCGCCACGAGGGCCGGGTGGTGTTCTGCCGCGGCGGGATCACCGGCGAACTGGTCGACGTCCTCATCGACGACGACCCCGGGCGCGCGTTCTGTCGAGGGACGGTCCAGGCGGTGGTCGAGGAATCCCCGGACCGGGTGGTCCCGACGTGCCCGGCGGCGGCCGCCGGCGCCGGCTGTTGCGACTGGAGCCACATCGCGTCCGATGCCGCCCGCGGTTTCGCCGGCAGGATCCTGGCCGAGCAGGTGTACCGGATCGGCCGGATCGCATACCGGGACGACGCGGTCCCGGTCGAGGTCCCCGCCGCGGATCCCGCGACGTCCGGCTGGCGTACCGTCGCCCGCTGGGTCACCGGCCCCGATGGTGTGCCGGGGGTCCGGAGGGCGCGCTCCCGTGAACTGGTGACCGAGCCCTGCATCCAGCCCGACCCGCGGCTGCGTGATGCGGTCTCCGCCACCACGCTCGGCCCGGGCCGTGAGGTGCTCGGAGTGCTCGGTGACGACGGAATGGTGCACATCGCCCACCGCCCGGCCGTCGGTGACACGCCGCGGGGCCGGAGCGGCCGATCCCGCCGGTCCTCGGCGACCCGCGCCAGGGCACGTCATTCGCGGGCGGCCGGTTGGGAGATCGTCGCCGGGGGACCGACCGTCGTGAGACGGGTGGGCGGCCACGAGTGGCGGCTGCCTCCCGACGCGTTCTGGCAGGCGCACCGCTCCGCCGCGAGCCACTACAGCCACGAGGTACGCACCGCGGTGACGCGCACCCCCGACCTGACCGACATCCCCGAGATCTGGGACCTCTACGGAGGCGCCGGGCTGTTCGCCGCCGGGGTTCGGGACGCGATCCCGGGCGCCCGCGTGACAGTCGTCGAATCCGCCACGGCGTCGCTGCACGCGGCCACGGACACCCTCGGCGGCCCGCCCGGGGACCCCGCCGGCGGGGGAGTGAGGACCCTGCGTTCCCGGGTCGAGACGTTCCTCGAGGACCGCGACGACCGGCCGGCGGACCACCCCGATCCGGAGGTCATCATCCTCGATCCCCCGCGCGGTGGAGCGGGGATCCCGGTCATGCGGCGGCTCGCGGCGACAGGTGCGTCCCGGATCGTGCACGTGGGCTGCGATCCGGCGAGTCTGGCGCGGGACATCGGCGTCCTCGTGGCCGCCGGGTGGACGCTCACGGACCTCCACGGGGTGGCGGCCTTCCCGGGCACCCATCACGTCGAGGGGATCGCCGTACTGGACTCGCCGGGACGCTCCTGATCCGGCACCGCAGGTAGGGGCCCACACGTCCGCCCGTGGGCGAGGTCGCGCGGCGCCAGCCCGTAGACTGACCATTCGACCCAGCAGGGTGTCGGTCACGGAAGGGGCAGTCGACAGCAATGAGCGTGCTCGAACAGGTTGACGGCCCATCCGATCTGCGGCGGCTCGGTCCCGGGGAGTTGGCCGCGCTGTGCGGGGAGATCCGTGAATTCCTCATCCGTAAGGTCGCCGCGACGGGCGGGCACCTCGGCCCGAATCTCGGCGTCGTCGAACTGACCGTGGCGTTGCACCGGGTCTTCGACTCCCCCCGCGATCCCGTCATCTTCGACACCGGACACCAGTCCTACGTCCACAAGATCCTCACCGGTCGTCGCGATCAGTTCGACGGGCTCCGCACCCGCGGGGGGTTGTCCGGTTACCCGTGTCGCGCGGAGAGCGAGCACGACGTGGTCGAGTCCTCGCACGCCACGGCCTCCCTGTCGTACGCGGACGGGTTGGCCAAGGCGTTCTCGTTGCGCGGGGAGTCCGATCGGACCGTCGTCACCGTGATCGGCGACGGCGCGATGACCGGTGGCATGGCATGGGAGGCCCTCAACAACATCGCCGCCGCCAAGGACCGCCCCATGGTCATCGTCGTCAACGACAACGGCCGCTCGTATTCGCCGACCATCGGAGGGCTCGCCGACCGCCTCGGCGCGCTGCGGCTCCAGCCGGCGTACGAGAAGGCGATGGATCGCACGAAGAACGCGCTCACGGGCCGCAAGGACGTCGTCGGGAAGGCCGTGTACTCGGTCCTCCACGGCATCAAGACGGGAGTCAAGGACGTCGTGTCGCCGCAGGAGTTGTTCGCGGACCTGGGGCTCAAGTACATGGGGCCGGTCGACGGGCACAATCTCGCCGCCACGGAGGCGGCCCTGCGCCTCGCGAAGGATTTCGGCGGCCCGGTGATGGTCCACGTCGTCACCCGTAAGGGGATGGGCTACGTCCACGCCGAGAACAACGAGGCGGACCAGATGCACGCCACCGGGGTCATCGATCCCGAGACCGGAAAGCCGCTGGCGACCTCCTCCGCCGTGGACTGGACGTCGGTCTTCTCCGAGGAACTGTGTGCGATCGGTGCCGAACGCGATGACGTCGTGGCCATCACGGCCGCGATGGCCGGGCCGACCGGTCTGGCCGCGTTCGGGGAGCGGTTCCCGGAACGGATGTACGACGTGGGTATCGCCGAGCAGCACGCCGTGGCCTCGGCGGCAGGGCTCGCGCTCGGTGGGCTGCACCCCGTCGTCGCGGTCTATTCGACCTTCCTCAACCGGGCGTTCGACCAGCTGCTCATGGACGTCGCGCTACTCCGACAACCGGTCACCATGGTCCTGGACCGGTCCGGCGTCACCGGCCCGGACGGTGCGAGCCACAACGGGATGTGGGACCTGTCGCTCACCGGCATCATCCCCGGGGTACGCGTGGCCGCTCCCCGGGACGCGACCACCCTCCGGCAGGAACTGCGCGAGGCGGTGGCCTTCGACGACGGTCCGACCGTCGTCCGATTCCCGAAGGGGTCGGTCGGTGATGCTCTGCCCGCCCTCGCCACGTCCGAGGACGGGGTCGACCGCGTGCACGGATCCGGTGACGCCGAGGTCCTCATCGTCGCGGTGGGGTCGATGGTCGCGCCCGCCATCGCCGCCGCCCGTGCCCTCGGGACAGAGGGCATCTCGGTCGACGTAGTGGACCCCAGATGGGTCTACCCGGTTCCCGCGTCGATCCTGGACGCCGCCCGTGGACGCCGTCTCGTGGTCACGGTGGAGGACAACGGCTTGCACGGTGGCGTCGGGTCAGCGGTGTCGGCATGCCTGGACAACGCTGCGGTGCGGGTCGATCGGATCGCGCTGGGCATCCCGCAGGAGTTCCTCGACCACGGCTCCCGGGGGGAGATCCTGGCCGACGCCGGACTGACCCCCGAGGGGATCTCGGACAGCATCCGGACCCGACTGGGCTGACCCGGGCCGGATCGCCGGACGCGTGCACACGCGGGCCCGTACCCACGCGTGACAGGGGCGGCGCCGGCCGGTGCCGGTGGCCCGGACTCAGGAATCCGCGCGGAAGCTCCGCACCGCCTCGAGCAGGGGGTCGGTGGCCAGTTCGATCTGCCAGGCACGGGCGCTCTCGGCGAGCAGGACGTGCTCGAGCAGTTCCGCGTCGTCCCCGGACCGGGTCGTCGCCGCGCGCCACACCCACAGTCTCAGCGTCGAGGGTTTGAGCAGGAGCCCGGGCTCCAGACCCAGGTCGTCGGCGAGTGCGCCGATCCGTTCGCGGGCGATCTCGAGCAACTCCGCGGCCTCGGGCTCGTTTCGCTTCCACGACGCGTGCGGCGGGTGCTCGGCGGGCGGCCCCTGCCGGGAGGGCAGGTCGGCCCGCCCCAGCCCGTCGGCCCACTCGAGGGCGGCGAGCCATTCCCCGACGAGCCGTCGGCGGTGAGGTCCGTCGAACCCCTCGATCGCCAGCAGTGCGGTTCTGTTCGTCGGCCCCACCCTGGCGGCCTCCACGATCGCCGCGTCACCGAGGAGTCGCTTGGGGGCGATGTCCCGCTCGGCCGCGACCCGGTCCCGGGCCATCCACAACTCCCTGGCGCGCGCCAGTTGCCGGCCGTCGCGCAGGCTCGACAGCCGGGACAGTCGACGCCAGGGGTCCGGCGCGGCAGGTGCCGGGCCGGACTCCACCAGGTACCGACACTCCGCCTCGAACCACTCACGGCGGCCGAGCTCGTCGAGCCGCGGCAGGACCTCGTCCGCCAGTTCGTGCAGGAACAGCACGTCATAGGCTGCGTAGTCCAACCACGCCGCCGGCAACGGGCGACGAGACCAGTCGGCGGCGGAGTGCGCCTTGGCCAGGCCGATCCCGAGGTGCTCCGAGATCATCGCCCCGAGGTTGACCCGCTCGGTGCCGAGGAAACGTCCGGCCAGCTCGGTGTCGACGAGCGAGGTCGGCGCGACCCCCAGCTCACGCAGCGACGGGAGGTCCTGACTCGCGGCGTGGAGCAGCAGGGGGCGGGTCGACAGGACGTCGGCGAGGGAGCCGATGGTCCGACCCGGGGTCTCCGGGTCCACGAGCAGGGCGGGGCCGGTCGGGGCGCGGAGCTGCAGGAGGAAGGCCCGGTCCGCGTACCGGATCCCCGAAGCGCGTTCGACGTCGACCGCGACGGGGCCGGTCGAGGACCGCAGGGCGTCGGCGACCGCCTCGATGGCGGGGAGGGCGTCGACGAACTCGTACTCTGCCGGGGATGGCTGTGCCCCGGGCGGGGTCTCGCCGCGGCGGCGCCCGCTCACGACCGCCGGTGCAGGGAGGTCACGCCGACGGGGGGGAGGCCGGCGGCCAGGGCGAGCGTCGTGCAGAAGGCGGACGCGTGGCCGGTCAGGTCGGGCTCGAGGGCGGTCCAGGACGCGCGCAGCTCGAGCTGGTGGGACTGGGGAGGACCGGCGATGTCGCCGTACCGGACGGAGGCGGTGCTGGTGACGGTGCCACCGAGCGAGGTGTACGGCCCGGCCTGCTCGCCGAGGGCCTCGGTGAGCCAGCTCCACGCCACCTGGGGCAGGAGCGGGTCACCTGCCAGCGAGGCCTCCATGTCGGCCTGGATGTAGGCCACGAGTCGGAGGGTGCCGTTCCACGCGTCGTCCCCGGAGGGGTCGTGCAGGAGGATGAGACGGCCGAAGGCGTCGCCGTCGGAGAATTCCGGGACGTCGTCGCCGGAGGGCGGGATGATCTCGACACCGAGTGCGTGACTGTAGGGCGCCAGTCGCTGCGGCGGGCGGATCGGGCCGACCGAGATCTCGGGGCGGACCTCGAGTCGCGACAGCGACTCGACCGCCTCCCGGAAGACCTCGGGCTCGCCGTCATTGACCGATGTACTCACGGGTCGTCACGCTAGCGACCGCCCCGGCGTGCCCCGAGGAGGCGCGCCGTCGCCTGCCCGGGTGGGCTGACCGGCCGCGGCGGCGGCGTCATGGGACGATGGGGGTGTGTTGAACTCTGATGCGTCCTCGACCTCCCGTCCCGCCGACCCCGCCACGGATGCCGTCGCCGGCCGCCGCGCCGGGACCGGCCCGTACCTCGACGAGGTCACCGGAGTCGGTGGCGCCCACACGCCGGTGTGGTTCATGCGCCAGGCGGGCCGCTCGCTTCCGGAGTACAAGGAGGTCCGCGCCGGGTCCACCATGTTGGAGGCCTGTTTCGACCCGGCGATGACGTGTGAGATCACCCTGCAGCCGGTCCGTCGCCACGGGGTGGACGCCGCGATCTTCTTCTCCGACATCGTCATCCCGTTGGCCGCCGCCGGGGTGGACATCGACATCGTGCCCGGGACCGGGCCCGTGGTGGCGGAGCCGATCCGGGACGAGGCCGGTGTCGCCGCGCTGCCCGAGCTCACCCCGGACCGCCTCGAGAAGATCGGGGAGGCCGTGCGGCTGGTCGTGGCCGAGCTCGACCCGCGGGTGGCGCTCATCGGCTTCGCCGGCGCCCCCTTCACCCTGGCCTCCTACCTCATCGAGGGCGGTCCCAGCCGCAACCATGAGCACACCAAGTCACTGATGTACTCGCGCCCCGACGTGTGGAACGCGCTCATGGCCAAGCTGGCGGACCTGACCACGGTGTTCCTGCGCGCGCAGATCGATGCCGGGGTGGACGCCGTCCAGCTCTTCGACTCGTGGGCGGGCGCGCTCAGCCAGCGGGACTACCGGTCGCTGGTGCTCCCGCACTCGACCCGCATCTTCGCCGACGAGATCATCTCGACGGTTCCCCGCACGCACTTCGGCGTGGGCACCGGCGAGCTGCTCGGGGCGATGGGCGAGGCCGGCCCGGAGGTCGTCGGCGTGGACTGGCGCATCCCCCTGGACGACGCCGCCGGGCGGGCGCCGGGCAAGGTCCTGCAGGGCAATCTCGACCCCGCGATGCTCTTCGCGGACCGGTCGGCGCTGGACGGCGAGGTCCGCCGCATCCTCGACGAGGGCCAGCGGGCCCGCGACCTCGGCGCACGCGGCCACGTGTTCAACCTCGGCCACGGTGTCCTTCCCACCACCGACCCGGGTGCGGTGACCCACGTGGTGGAGCTCGTCCACGAGCTGACCGGGAAGTGACGGTGGGCCCTCGCGTCGCCGTGGTGGGCGGCGGGCTCAGCGGGCTGACGGCCGCCTATCAGCTCTCGCGCGAGCTGCCGGACGCCCACATCACCGTCCTCGAGGCCTCGGACCGGCCGGGCGGGGCACTCCACACCGTCGACTTCCCGTCCGGTCCGATGGAGCTCGGCGCCGAGGCCTTCATCGGCCGCCGACCCGAGGCGAGCGACCTCGTCGCCGAACTCGGCCTGACCGGGTCGCTGCGTCATCCCGGGCCGCTCGGACCGGCGATCCTCACCGGGGGTCGGATGGTGCCCATGCCCGTCGGCACGTTGATGGGTCTGCCGTCCGACGTCGGGGCGTTGGCGGACGTGCTGAGCCCGCGGGAGCGCGCTGCGGCCGCGCGCGAGGCCGACCTGCCGCTGGACTGGGAGCCGGGCGGTGACGTCTCGCTCGGCTCGTTGGTCTCCGAGCGGTTCGGGCACGCGGTCGTCGCCCGGCTCGTCGACCCCATGCTCGGGGGCGTGTACGCCGCCCCCAGTACCGGGCTCGGGCTGCGACAGGTGATCCCTGGGCTGGCGCAGGCGTTGGACCGCGGCGCTCCCAGCCTCACAGCCGCCGCGCGGGAGCTCGTCGCGCACCGCGTGCCGGGCCCGGTGTTCGCCACCCTCGACGGGGGTTACCGGCTCCTCGTGGACGCCCTCGTCCGGGCCTCCGGTGCCGTGATCCGTACACACGCCACCTGCACCGCTCTCCACCGGGACGGTTCGGGCTACTCGTTGGCGGTCGCCGGCGACCGCGGGTCGTGGTCCGAGGAGGCGGACCTCGTCGTCGTCGCCGTCCCCGTTCCCTACGCCGCCCCGCTCCTGGAGGGTGCCGGGGGTCTCGACGCCGCGACCCGGGGCCTGTCCGGGATCCGGACGGCGTCCTCGGCCGTCGTCGCGTTGGAGGTCGACCGGTCCCTGGACCTCCCGGAGCGTTCGGGGGTCCTGGTGGCGACCGACGAACCGGTGCCGTTCAAGGCGATGACCTTCACCAGCCGCAAGTGGCCGCACCTCGACACCCGGCCCGGGCACCTGGTCAGGGTGTCGTTCGGGAGGATCGACGACGACGAGGTGCTCGCCGCCGACGACGCCACCCTCACCCGCATGGCCGAATCCGCGCTGGGGGGACTGTGCGGCTCCGCGCCGACGGTCCTGCACTCGCGGGTGCGCCGCTGGTCCGACGCCCTCGCCGAGATCGGTCCCGGACACGACACGCGGATCTCGGGCGTGCGCGCCGAACTGGCCGAGCGGCTGCCCGGCGTGGAGCTCGTCGGCGGCGCGACCGAGGGCGTGGGGGTACCCGCCTGTATCGGCTCGGCGCGGGCCGCGGCCCGGCGACTCGCCGCGGGGTGGCAGGATTGAGCCATGGCACGCCTTGACTACAAGAAGCTCAACTCGACCCTGCGCTACCTGATGTTCTCCGTCTTCACGGTGACGCCGGGGCAGCTCGGGGATGACCGGGACGCGGTCGCCGCGGACCTGGACGAGTTCCTCGCCCGCTACGACGGCACCGACGTGGTGGTCCGGGGTCTCTACGACATCTCGGGCCTGCGCGCCGAGGCCGACTTCATGATCTGGACCCACTCCGAGCACATCGAGGACCTACAGCGGTTCTACAACGAGTTCCGGCGCACCACCATCCTGGGCAGGGCCAGCACCGCCTACTGGTCCAACACCGCGCTGCACCGCCCCGCGGAGTTCAACAAGAGCCACATCCCGGCGTTCCTCGCCGAGGAGGAGCCGGGGGCGTACGTCTCGGTGTACCCGTTCGTGCGCTCCTACGAGTGGTACCTGCTCCCCGACGAGGAGCGGCGCCAGATCCTCGCCCAGCACGGCCGCGCCGCCCGCGAGTACCCGGACGTCCGCGCCAACACCGTGCCGTCCTTCACGCTGGGGGACTACGAGTGGATCCTCGCCTTCGAGGCCCCGCAGCTCGACCGGATCGTCGACCTGATGCGCGAGATGCGGGCGACCGAGGCCCGCCGCCACGTGCGCGAGGAGATCCCGTTCTTCACCGGACCGCGCGTCACCGCCGGGCAGCTGGCGGCATCGATGCCCTGAGGTCCACCGCGCGCCGACAACTCGACCTGACGCGAACGAGGGCCGACCGGGAACAGTCCCGGTCGGCCCTCTCGTCTCTGTGGGCCGGATGCGGCCGGTCGAGTTCAGCTCTCGGCCGGCTCCAGCGTCATGCTCAGGGAGTTGATGCAGTACCGCAGGTCGGTGGGGGTGCCGTAGCCCTCCCCGGCGAACACGTGCCCCAGGTGACCGTGGCAGTTCGCGCAGATCACCTCGGTGCGGGTCATACCGAGTGAGGTGTCCGTGCGCTCGATGACGGCGCCGCCTGCCAGCGGGGTGAAGAACGAGGGCCACCCGCAGTTGGACTCGAACTTGGCGTCGCTGCGGAACAGCTCGGCGCCGCATCCGCGGCAGCGGTACACGCCCTCGGTCTTGGTGTCGTTGTACTCACCGGTGAAGGGACGTTCGGTGCCGGCCTGCCGCAGGACCTGGTACTCCTCGGGGCTGAGTCGACGACGCCACTCGGTGTCGTCCAGCGTGAAGTCCGGCTGGGGGGTGTGGGTATCGGTGGGCTCGCTCATGCCCGCAGGCTACGCCGACGCGGCGGCCGGTGCGATCCGCTCGTGTCGGCGGGGGTCGCTTCGGCGCCACAGCAGCACCACGAGCACGGTGGCCAGCAGCAGCAACCATCCCAGGGTCGGGTGCGCGAACTCGAGTAGCCGCCCGTAGTAGGGCCAGCGCGCCGACTCCCAGAAGTCGAGGGTGAAGAACCCGTACGCGGCGAGCCACGCCGGCCAGTTGCGGACCAACGACTTGTCCAGCACCACCGTGAGCATGATCGGGATGAGCATCATCGAGTAGTACATCTGGCCGAGGGTGGAGACGAGGAACACACCGGCGAGCACGACCCCGGAGGTGGTGGCCAACCACAGCACCTCGTGGTTGTGGCGGTAGTCCATCAGCAGCCACACGGCGACGAGGGTGGCCACCACGACCAGGATGCGGGCCACCAGGATGACCGGCTCGGGTACGCCGTAGTACAGGCCCATCCCGGCGATCGAGCTGTTGTAGTAGTCGCGCACCTCACCCATGTACGTGAGCGTGGTGTCGAGGTAACTGCGGGCGTCGACGGTGAGGGCCCACCCCGCGGCCATGGTGACGGCGGGGATCGCGGCCGCGGTGACGAACGGCTGCCACTGCTTGCGGATGAGAGGCAGCACGAGCAGCGGAGCGAGCATCGGTTTGACGGCCAGGGACAGGCCGATGGCCGCGCCGGCCCACCAGAGGCGCCGTCGGTGCAGCAGGTAGAGGAACGCCACCTGGCACAGGAAGATCACGCCGTTGACGTTGGTGAATACCAGCGTGTTGGTGACCGCCTCGGTGCAGAACGCCGCCAGCAGGATGGCGGGGGCGGCGAACGAGCGGACGTCGAGGTCGAACAGCCGCATGAGCAGCCACAGCGCCGCGATGATCGCGGCGGTGTTGATTCCGATGAACAGCCAGCGCGCCAGCGTGTAGTTGTCGATCAGGCCGAACGGGGCGAGGACGAACGTCCCACTGGGGGCGTAGAGATAGTGCGGTTGCACCGTCAGCAGGTTCTCGACGTACACCGGCTCACCTGCCAGGAAACGCCTGGTGGCGGCGTAGACGGTGCCGAAGTCGTTCGTGATGGATCCGTTGACGGCCTTGATCAGGACGCGGTGGATGACGGTCATGATCGCCAGCGGCCACAACACGTGGGTGAGGACGCGGGGCACGGTCGACGTGCTTCGGGTGGGCAGCGGCACGACTCGCAGGGTACCGCCTGGCCTCCCGCGTCCCGGTGAGGCACCCCGGCCGGTCAGGACGGGCAGGCCGTGGACTGCTCAGCGGCATCCGGGTCGTCGAGGAAATCGACGACCGCGCCCCGGGCGCATCCGGAGTGCAGGATCACCTGTGCGCCCGGGGCGCCCCAGGTGACGATCCGCACGTCGGTGGCCCCGGCGGCGCTGAGGGCCCCGGCGGTGGGTTCGAGTGCGGCGGCACCGGCCCGGGGGTCGGCGATCCCTCCGACCAGGAGTACCGGCGTCTCGGCGGGAACGGAGACCGGAGACTGCCCGGGCACGGGCCAGGTGGAGCAGGCGGAGAGCTGCGCGGCGATGATCTCCCCGAACGGCGGGGTCTGCTCCCATTCGGCCCGCAGTTCCTCGACACGGTTGACCGGGACGCGGCGCGACAGGTCGGAGCATCCGGCCACGTACGGCAGCGACGTCCCGGCCAGTTCGGCGGCGCGGTCACGGACGCTGCCCGGGGTGTCCTCGGGGGCGGCGGCCGCGAGGTCGCCCAGGATGACGTCGCCTGGGGAGGCGTCGGCGGCGGAGGCGCCGGACAGGTCCGCCAACGCCGACCGGACCACGTCGGACAGCAACGCCGCCGGGACCGCCACGCCGGGTTCGCGGGCGCGGTCGAGCGCGCGGGTCACGGCCTCGACCTTCTCGTCGGCGTCGCCGGGTCCGCACTCGGTCCGGGTGCACGAGGCGGCCCACAGGCGCAGCGCCGCGTCGGAGCCGTCGAGGGCGGCGCGGGCCGCGGCCTCCTGGTCACCGTCGGCGGGGGCGGGGGAGTCGAGCACGAGCAGGGAGAGGCGACCCGGGTGTGCGCCGGCGTAGGCGAGGGCGGTGCGGGCCCCGGTCCCGATCCCCATCACGGCGAGCCCGGGCACGTCCCACTGCTGGCGTAGGCGTTCGAGGTCCTCGGCGGCGCCGGCGGAGCCGAAGTCCAGTTCGCGGCCCTGGAGCTGGTCCGTGCAGGACTGTGAGGTGTCGGCGAGGTCGCCGCGCAGTTCGGGCGAATCGGGGTCGGTGCCCCGGTCCGCGAGCCCGTCGAGGGTGCGGCGGGCCGGGAAGGTCAGGCACGTACCGGCCGGGCCGGTCCGTCCGCGGTGGTCCACGACGACCAGCGGTCGGGTGTCAATGAGTTCGGGGCCGGACGAGGCGAGTCGGGAGGCGAGGGTGTCGGCCGGTGTCTCGGAACCGGCGACGACGACGAGGGGCGCCGCGTCGTCGGGTGTCCCCGTCGCGGTGAGCCGCAGGACGGGGGTCTCCCCGAGGAGGGAACACTCCACGGCGGCGCCCTCCGGTATCCCGCCGGTCCGGCCGTCGGGACACGGGACCCAGGTGAGGTCGCTGCGCGGCGCGAGCCAGTCGGGTCGGTCGGCGGTCTCGGCCGCCTCGCCACCGCCGGAGGATCCCCCGGGGCCGTCGCCGGTCGCCAGGCGCGGCCCCGTCGCGGGCAGGGGCGCACACCCGGCGATCGTCACCGCCAGGGCCGCCAGCCCCACGCCGAGTGCCCGTACGTGCCGGTGCCGCGTGACCGCGCGTGTTCCCGCTCGACGGTTCCTCACCCGTCGGCCCCGGTGACGACCCAGCGGGTGTAGAGCCCGCCGCGGGGGCACGTGAAGGCCGCGGCGACGCGCAGCGGAACCCGGGTGGCGTCGGTTCCGACGGCCAGTCGCGAGTCGTCGCCGCCGACGATGATCTCGGGGGCGACCGACAGGACGAGTTCGTCGATCGCGCCCTCGCGCAACAACGTCCCGAGCAGCTGCGGACCGCCCTCGAACGTCACCTCGGAGGCCCCGAAGTGTGTGGCGAGGGAACGGACGGAGGTGCGCAGTGGACCCGAATCGAGCACGTGCACCGTGACACCCCGCTCCCGGGCGGCCTCGAGTCGGTCGCCGGGCACTCCGTGGGCGGCGACCACCTGCAGTCCGTCGCCGGCGTCGGCGCAGTGCTCGATGAGCGCGTCGCCCAGCGCGCGGGTGAACACCAGGACGACGGGCGGGGGACCGGGTCGTCTGTCCGCCCACACGGCGGCGGTCCGGGCGGGGCCGTACCCCTCGGCCAGAACGGTGCCCGAGCCCACCAGGATCAGGTCGGCCCGGGCCCGCATGGCGTCGTAGACCAGCCGGTCCGTCGGGGTCCCCAGCCCGCCGCTGCGGCCGTCCACGGTGGTCGTGCCGTCGACGGAGGAGATCATCACCGCGCGGATGCACGGCACGGGCAGACCCGGTTCGGGGTCCAGCGCCGCCCACAAGGCCTCGAGGGCGGCGGGGTCGTCGTCGATCACGGTGGGCCGTGTCATGTGCACCGGGGACTCCTTCCGTTCTGACGCTGGGTGTCCCCACGATAGGCTCTGCCCATGGTCTCTCGCCTCGTTGACGTCACCCCGGTGGTTCCTGCCGATCAGCTCGTGGCACAGATGGTTCCCCCGTCGATGTTCGACGATGTCAGTTTCGACTCCTACATCCCGGACCCGGCCGAGCCCTCGCAGGCCGCCGCGGTCAAGGCGTGTCGCGAGTTCGCCGAGTCCGTGGTGGCCCGTCGCACTCCCAAGAAGGGGCTGTTCGGCCGGCGACCGAAGGCGGTGCAGGGGACCGGTATCTATCTCGACGGCGGCTTCGGGGTGGGCAAGACCCACCTGCTGACGTCGATTTACCACAATTGCCCCGAGCCCAAGGCGTTCGGGACGTTCGTCGAGCTGACCCACGTCGTGGGTGCTCTCGGCTTCAACCGGGCCGTCGAGGAGCTCTCCGGGCACTCCGTCCTGTGCATCGACGAGTTCGAGCTCGACGATCCGGGCGACACCATGCTGGTGTCTAGACTGCTCGCGGAGCTCACCACCGCCGGTGTCAGCGTCGCGGCCACCTCCAACACACTGCCGGAGCAGCTGGGGGAGGGACGGTTCGCGGCCAAGGACTTCATGCGGGAGATCCGCAAGATGTCGGGGATCTTCGAGTCCATCCGGGTCGACGGTCCGGACTACCGGCACCGCAACCTGCCGCCGGCGCCGGACCCGATGACCGACGAGGAGCTGCGGGCGGACGCCGAGGCTGTCGACGGCGCGACGCTGGATGACTTCGACGAGCTGTGCCAGCACCTGTCGACGCTGCACCCCTCGAAGTACAACCGCCTGGTCGACGGGGTGGATCGTGTCTGCCTGAGCGGGGTCAAGCCGCTGCCGGACCAGTCGATCGCCTTGCGGCTCGTGGTGCTCGCGGATCGTCTCTACGACGCGGGCATCCCGGTGCGTAACTCGGGCGAGAAGCTGGACGCGATCTTCACCGAGGAGATGATCGCCGGCGGGTACCGGAAGAAGTACCTGCGGGCGACCTCGCGCCTGCTGGCGCTGTCCCGCTTCGAGACCGTCGGCGGCTGACCTCCGGCCGTGGCGTCGCCGCGCACCCGGCGCCGCCCGCGCACCCGGCGCCGCCGCCCCGTCCTCACCCGCCGGGGTTCCAGACCCCCGATAGGTGCACTGCACTCCCACGATGCGATGACCCGCACGCTCGTCCACTCATGGATCGCCGGCGATGAGATGGGCGGTGCTCCGCCCGGGGGACTCGCGCCAGACCGGCTTACTCGTGGGCCCGGCCTCATTCGCCGGCCCGGCGTTCTCGGCAGTCGGTCGGCGTCAGGGCGGCCGACGCCCGGCGGCGCCCGGAGACCTGGCTACCCCGACTGCGGAAGGATTGTTCAGAGAGGCAGTTCGTAGACGACGTCGGTGTTGGCGACGCCGCCCACGTCGAAGGTCCGGTTTCCCCGGGGCTCGAACCCGTGCTTGTCGTAAAACCTGCGGGCGCGGGTGTTGGCGACGTTCGTGGCCAACCAGATGCTCTGAGCACCCGCGTCCCGGCACCGCCGCGTCACCTCGTCGAGCATCCGCGACGCGATGCCCGCGCCGTGGTGGTCGGGGTGCACGTAGAACTTGCTGATCCCCGTCGTCGGGCGGTGGACTATCTGGCGCGCGCAACCCGGATCCATCGCGGTCCCGGCGACGAGCAGCACGTATCCGACGATCGCGCCATCGGCTGAGCGGGCCACCAGTACGTCGTGGTCCGGGGCCTCCAGGTACGCCCTGAACGCGTGCTCGCTGAGGTGCTCGGCGACAAAGACACCGATCACCTGCTCGTCTAACCCGGGTGGGCACGCCAGCGGGAAGGTCAGGGCGGCCAGCTCCGATAGCGGGCCGAGGTCAGCCTCTACGGCCTCGTCGAGTCGCGCGGTCACCCGACCAGCCTAGGGCCACCGTTCGCGCACCCACACGCAGGACAGGTAGAGATGTGCGTCGGTGCTACCTCACCGCGGAACTCGGCTTGTATAGGTACTTCGCCCCGCTGTCCGGCGTAGGATGCCATGATCGTGCTCGTGGGGATCGGGGGATCCTGCGTCCGCGGACAGTGCGGAGAACGCATCGCGAAGGAGATGGAGCAGTGGAATCCCGATCCACCAGGAATGCGTTTCATTTGCGGAGTTGGGGAACGGTGCTCGTCGCGGTCGTCTCCTCGGTGGTGTTCGTTCTGGGAACCCTCATGGGCTACTCCCCGTTCACCGCGTTCCGCCCCGCCGCGGTAGAGACGCCACTCGGCACCCAGGCGCCGTGCATGGACATCGGGATGTCCGGCAACGCGGCCTGGGACCGCATGTCCTCCGACGAGTACGCCCGCGCGAACAGGCTCACCCGAGACCTGGGCATGGGGCGGGTGCGGATAGGCGCCAACTGGGGTGAGATCGAGCGCGCGAGAGGAACGGACGACTGGTCGCCGCTGGACACGAGGGTGCGGCGGGCCCGCGAAGCCGGGGTCACGCCACTACTGGTCATCCAGTCCGTGCCAGATTGGCTAGACGTTCCGACCGGGCCGGTCACGGCCGAGCACCGATCGGTAGCTGGGCTCTACGGCGAGTTCGCCGGGAAGGTAGCAGCGCGGTACGGGGATCAGGTAGATGGATACGAGATCTGGAACGAGCCGAACTTGCACCACTTCTGGCCCAACCCCGATGTCGCCTTCTATTTCGAGATCTTGAAGGCCGCGTACCCCGCGATACGCGCAGCGGATCCCGATGCCACCGTTATCAGCGGTGGCTTGGCACCTGTTGCGGACACCGACAGGTCGATCGCCCCGCTGACCTTTCTCTCCAGGCTGTACGACATGGGCGGCCGCGAGTATCTGGACGCCGTCGGCATGCACCCCTACTCCTACCCGGAACTGCCGTCCGGGCAGTCCAGGTGGAACACGTTCAGGTCCCTCGATGAAGTCGAGCAACTGATGCGGTCTCACGGGGACGGTGACAAAAAGATCTGGCTCACCGAGTTCGGCGCCCCCACGGGCGGACTCAAGGCGGTCAGCCCGCAGCACCAGGCAGCGATGGTCGTCGAGGCGTTCCAACTCGCCAGAAGTGAGCGGGCACTGGGGCCGATCTTCATCTACACGCTGGTCGACGGCGATGCCCCGCGGACGGACTCGGAATACCATTTCGGCCTCTATTACGAGGACCGACGGCCCAAGCCCGTGGTCGGGGCGCTACAGGAAGCTGTGGCCGACTGCACCTCTACCGAAGACCGCGCTGAAGACCCGGCGCAGTCCCCAGGTGAGGGGCCACCGGGACAATTCCCGGGAGCCGGCGCCGGGGGCGTCGGCTTCGGCTCCTGACCCCCGGGGCGGTCACCTGTTCCGGGTCGGCTGCCTTCCGGCGGCCGCAGTCATATAGCAATCGCGATAGTCCGCGGCCATTCGACCGACAGAAAAGCGTTCCAGGCCCGCGGCCGCCTTCCCGCGCAACTCGGACCGAAGCTGGGGATTGTCAAGCACCCTGACGAGTGCTGATGCGAGAGCCTCCGGCTCCTCGACCGGCACCAGAATCCCTGCGGCACCTTGATCGAGACCTTCTCGAGACCCGTCAGTGTCCGTCGCGACGATCGCAGCGCACGTTTCTCGGGCCTCGAGCAGTGCGAGGGCCAGTCCCTCCCGACGGGACGGGACGGCCACAACGGTCGCCGCCGCGAGAAACGACCCAGGGTCGGTAGAGAGTCCCGGGAAGTGGATGCGGTCGGCGAACTCCGATGAGCGGGCTCGCTGTATGACGTCGGCCCAATCCGCGTTTCCCACGTACCAGAGGTGGGCTCCCGGTCGGGAGCCGGCCAAAGCGATAAAGGCGTCCAGGAGCACGTCGGCCCCCTTACGGTGGGAAACCGCGCCGACCGTCACTATGGACTCGGGGCCGAGAACTGCGCCATCGTCCTCGCTCCGGATCCCGCGTTTCGGTCGCCGGGGCGACGAGACGACGCCGTTGACCACTGTTTCCACGAGAGGTGAGTGCCACCGACGTCTGCGCACGGTCCGTGACACCGACTCGGCGACTCCGATCGTCATGTCAGCCGTGGCCATTAGCACCGACGACCGCTGGTAGACATTGTGCATCGTGGCCACGAGGACGAAGTCGGGAACCCCGGGGCTTCGACGGACCGCTGCCGCGATCGCGCAGGGCGCAGCGGTGTGCGCGTGGACGACGTCCGGTCGGAACTCGCGGACCCACCGCCTCAGCCGACCGAAGGAGCGCGCAGGCCGGTTTCGGAAATCGATGTCCACGTGTCGCACACCATGGGTGACGACCAGCTCGACGAAGCCGCCCCCGCTGGACGCGATGGCGACCTCGTCGCCGCGAGCAGCGCAGTCGATGGCCAGATCGACCGCGACATTGACGATTCCGTTCCCGGTGTCGACGAGTTCGTTGACCAGATGGAGTATCCGCATCGCGGTCAGCGCCGGTCAGCGGACGACGACCGGCGCGGCAGTGACCTCGCCGATCAAGCGGGAGACGTCCGCACGATCAACCCCGCCACTGTCTCGGCCCAACCGTACAGTGATCCTGCGTTCCGACACCGAGATCTCGGCCCCTGCGCACCGAGCATCCCGGGCCAACGCGTTCCGCACGCCCTCCAGTTCGACCCACGAGCCGTTCACCGCCACCCGATCCGAGGATTTTCCGCGGTATTCGATCGCCCCGTCCCGGCGAAGGGCCACGAGAAGGTCCGTGCGGTGCTCACCGCGAGGACTGTGGAGCGTGACCCGGCCCGGCGAGCCGATGACTGACGGGCGACCGAGCGCTGATCGCACCGATATCCCTGACGCCCCGGCGACCCCGGCCGCGGCCGCCAGATCCGCTACAGTGCACGGCTCTCGCCACCCCAGCGGGCTCGGCTCACCTGCCGCAGCGGTTGCCTCCAGCTCCGAATGGAACTTCTCCTCGTCCTCTGTGAGACAGACCAGATCCGCGAGGATTGCGCTGGTGTTCTCCACGATCTGTTCGAGCCACCTCCCCAGGCGGTCGGCGTGCTCCTGACGCGCTTGGGGGCCGTATAAATCCGGATTGAACAGGAATTTCGTCCTTATACCGTTGTCCGGACCCGGGATCATAGTCATGGCGAGGTCATCGATGGGCCCCTGGTCGATGACCTCGAGGCCGCTCTCAAGACTTCCGGCGGTCGAGGGCACCTCGAACGGGATCACATTGATCATCGGACCGTAGATCCGGCCGGTGCGCCATGCCACGGGGAGCTCGGCGCGCAAGGTGTGCGGAGCCTGACGTTGATGGTTTCGCGTGCTGCGGAACGTGGTCTGGAACAGCCGGACCAACTCCGGAAGCGGCGCCGAGTGGTCGACGGTCAGGTGGAGCGGCAACGCACCCATCGACTGCGATGGAGTGATTTTCTCCTCGGGAGCAAACCTCCCTGTCACAGGCAAGCCAACCACCACTGTCGGGTTCTCGACTAGTACCGATACATACCCGATCGCTGCGGCCGCAGCAACATGCGCCCAGTTGACGCCGTCGAGTGTCTCGGCGACCCGGGCGACGAAGTCCGGCGTGAGAACATCGATCATCGAGTGGAGGGGAGCCGGCGGGACGACACGGTCGGCGAAGCTGATCACCTCCGGCGCACCTTCGAGGTGCTGCCTCCAGAACTCCAGGTCGGCAGGGTCCGGCTCCGGCACTACGGCGATCATCTCCGCGATCCGTCCGAACCTGCAGTCAGGAACGTCATTCCCGTTGACGAGTGCGGCGAGGATTTCTCCCACACGGGACCGCAACAGGTTGGCGCCGTAGCCGTCGATCACGACGTGGTGGCACACGAGTAGCCATCCGAACGAATGCTCGCCGAGAACGAACAGGTATGACCGGAAGGGGAGTTCGGGGCCGCTGATCTGGAGCGCCCGTCGGATCTCTCGATCAGCGATAGTCAAGGCGGCGGCTCTCGGATCACCTTCCCCTGTGAGATCGATCCGGGTCATGGGAATCTCCTCGGCGGGATCGAACTGCTGGTACCAGTTGCCGCTCTCGTCGACGCCACACTTCAATAGCAGGGTCTCGCACTCCCGAAGCCCACGGTTGAACGCCTCGACGAGGACCTCTTCGGTCAGGTTCTCCCCGGAGTACCAGACGATCTGCGCCTGGGAGTACGCCGAACTCTGCGGGTCCTGGAGGTGCCCGTCCCGCATTGCCACCTGCGCTGGGGTTAGAGGAAGACGGGGGGACAGGGTCTCGGACATGACACACCTCGGGCTCTGGTCGCCAGAAGGGATTGGTCCCACCGGCTGTGTGGGGATGGTAACCCCTCAGGGGCCCTGCGGGGAGGGCCACATGGAACAATGTTTATTTGCGGGTGCCGGGCGCTAGGATTTCGCGAGGACCGACGATCCCCGGCATGACCGGGGTGGCGACAACCGCCAGTTCGTCGGAAGGGGGTCCACATATGCCGTCATCAGCAATCGCGGAACGCGGTTCGCACTCGGTCGATTCCTCTAGACCATCGCGCCCTCCGGCCGTCGATCTTCGGCTGCTATTCGGCGCCTACCTCCGGTCGCTCCCGGTGGCACTCGTGGTGGGCGCGATAGTCGGAATCATCGTCGCGTTCTCTTACTCCAGGGCGACGCCCGTCTATTCCGTCGAGACGACGGTGACGGTCGGGACCGCCGCCCGGGCGGAGCGGGATGCCGTCGCCATGGACGCAGTCGCCGCCGGGATGTCCGAGTTCGTCACGGACGAGCGAGCGAAGGAGATCATCGAGGACCGCAGCGGTGAACCGGTAGTACTCGCCGGCAGGCGACCGACCGTTGAGGTGTCCACCGCGACGGTGCCCGGGCTGCTCAAAGTGGTGACCCGGTCCGAATCTGGCTCAGACGCGGCTGCACGGATGGGGACCGCTGTCGTGGAGGCGATGAACACTCGCGCCGGAGAACTCCGCGAACAGTTCCTCGCTCCGGTCGTCGACTCGGCCGACGAGGAGATTGCCGACCTCGAGGACCAGATAGCTGCTCGACGGCAGTCGGACAGAAACGCTGATACATCAGACCTCGCACGGCTCATTCAAGAAGCGCGGTCACGTACGGACACTCTGCGGGCGACCTACCCCACCGCGAATGTTATCGGGCAGGACGTCGGAAGCGGGAACCCAAGCTGGCCCACCCCGCTCCGGTCCGGGGCGGTGGCGGGAATCGTCGTCACCCTGGCGGCGGCGGCGGTACTCGGCGCGGTTCGGCTACGTAGAGGACGCCGAACAGACAAGACCTGGGCGCAGTCGGTGGGGCACCGCTACGGTTCAGTTGTGGACGTCGACGCCGCACCGCCGACCGGGCTACCCGCCTTGACGGAGGCGGCCGTGTCCGCCGTCCTCTCCTCCGGCGGGTCAGCCGTGCTCCTTGGTGACGTCGATCCGATCGTTCCGCCTCCCGATGACCGCTCCGAAGAGCACAGGCTACTCGTGGCCAGCCATGGCGAGCCGTGGTGGCGGGAGGTTGCCGCGTCCGCCGTGGATTTGGGAGTGGTGGTCGTCGACCACGGGTCCCGCAATGGGCGGGCTGCGGAGAAGGCACTAGCCGCTCTGGTCGAGGTCGGTGTACCGACGCGGGTGGTCGTCAGGAAGTCCGAGGCGGCCGGATGAACGCACTGGGAGCCGCCAGCGGGCGCCGGATGCCGAAGGTTGCACTGGTCCACGAGCGTCTGACCGACATCGCCGGCAGCGAACACGTGGTCGAGCAGATGGCCCGAGTCTGGCCGGACGCCCGGATCCATGTCCCGTTCTCGCGCCCGCAGGGCATCCCGAGCGGACTCGGCCCCCGCGTGCGCACCGGTCCGCTGCAGGCGGCGTATCGCATGACCGGCCAGGCCTCGTACGCGCACCTGATGCCGCTCGTCCCCTCGGTGCTGCAGCGGACCGCCATCGATCCCGAGGACACCGATGTGGTGGTGATCAGCCACCACGCGTTCGCGATCTCGGGGGCCGCGGTCGACATTCCCTCGGTGGCCTACGTCCACAGTCCGGCCCGGTGGGCCTGGGATCAGGCCTTCCGGCACGGGGAGTCCGACTCCCGTGCCGGCCGGGTGGCGCTCGCGGTGTTGGCGGCCAGGGCCAGGGCCAACGAAACCCGCTGGGCGCACCGCCCGCAGATCGTCGTGGCGAACTCGACGGCCGTGCGGGACCGGATTCGAAACTGGTGGGGCCGGGACGCGGAGGTCTTACACCCACCGGTCGACACCGGATACTTCACCCCCGGGGACGCACCCCGTGGTGACTACTTCATCTCGGTGGGCAGATTAGTTCCATATAAGCGGGTCGACCTCGCCGTCGCGGCCGCGGTTGCCGCCGGCGTCCGACTTGTCGTGGTGGGCGAGGGGCGGGACATGGACCGCTGCCGGGCGCGATCAGGGCCCGGCGTGGAGTTTCTCGGACGTCTGCCCCGCTCCGAGATGAGGGACATGCTCCGCGGCGCCCGCGCCCTGGTCATGCCGGGGGAGGAGGATTTCGGGATAGTTCCCGTCGAGGCCATCGCCGCGGGTACGCCGGTCCTTGCGCTGGGTCGTGGTGGCGCCCTCGACACCGTCATTCCGGGTGTCAGCGGAGAACTTGTGAACGGGCGCGGCGACGACGAGGTGATAGCAGCCCTGGCCCGGGCGATGCGCGAGTGGAATGACTCCGACTACTCGACATCAGACCTCGTCGCCTTCGCAGCCGGGTTCTCCGAGGAATCGTTCCGCGGCAGGATCGCCGAGGTGGTCGAGCGGGTCGTCTAACGCTCCAGTATCCGCGGACGCGACGCCGGTTGCCGCCCCGTGACTCGGTCCCGCACCTTTCTGGACGTACTCGCCGCGACCGCGGGGAGCAGCCAGAAGTACGCATCCAGGGGAAAAATCTCCAGATAGGTCGCAAAGAATGCGGCCACGCAAGCAGCAAGCGCGACGGATGCGCCACCGGCCAGGAGCCCGCGTTCGAGGGGATCAGGGGTGTGGGGGATCATCCGGGTGAGCGTGAGAACCATAAGACCTACGATCAATGCATACGCGGCGAGTCCGATCGGCCCGAGTTCGAGCAGAATCTTCATGTAGTTGCTGTCCGGCTGGTATAAGGGGCTGGAGGGGTCGTGGCCCTCCGAGACCTTTGCCGCCGAGGAACCGGTCGTGCCCAGACCTGCTCCGAAGGGCTGGCTCAGCACAAGCGGGATGTTGACCGACCAGTGGCCTCCGCGCTCCTCGAGGCTGCTGCTCGAGACGAAGGTCCTAAGGATGTCCGACCCAGACAGGAAAGCGAACGTCAGGACGACGGGGACCGCAACGCAGAAGGTGATGAGCAGCCGCACAAGGAACCGCCGGGACAGCAGGACGCCGACGGCGACGAGCCCCACGGCTACTCCGATATAGCTAGCGCGGACTACCGATAGAAGCATACCGGCGGCGAGCACGGGGAACACGGCGACGAAGAACTTCGATCGGAGCCGGTGAGGTTCCGCGAGAGCCGCGGCGGTGGCCACCACGATGACGAGCATGAGGAACAGACCGAACGGGAAAGGCTGGTTGAACGTCCCGATGCTTCGCATTATCGGCCCGGCACTGCGAATGTGCACGTTCCACTCGTATCCCAGGTCGACCAGCGCGGCCCCGCCGACAAACTGCTGCCAGATCCCGTAGGACGCCGCCACGACACCCGCCCCCAATAGGACCGAGACCAGGCGATCCTTGTCGGCGCGGTCGAACGGGAACATCATCACGATGAGAGGAAGCAGGACGTAGAAGAACGCGATCTTCAACGGGAAGAATGCCAGGACACCGAACGCCGCGATAGCCGACACGGTTCCGATCGGAATGAGCAGGATCAGCGGAATGATCCACGGCGCGACCACGGTGCGGTGCGAACCGACCCGGCGTGCGAAGGGGCAGGCCGCCAGCACGGCGAGGACGGCAGCTTCTTTCCACGAGTTCATCGACAGCGGGGTGATCAACAGGAGTCCGTGGAACGGCAGGAGCCCGGCGATGGCGATAACCCCCCACTGGGGTCGTCTGATCGAGAGCGCGAACAGTGCGATGCAGATCAGCAGAATGACGACCGCGCCACCGATCATGCGTTCACCGCGGGGGGTTGGCGGCGGAGATCCCGAACCGGCGGCCAGGTGCATCGTGGTCGGATCACAGTCGCGAGGAACTTCGCAGGGCTCAGCTCCTCATGCATCGCCAGCCGTGGCTGCGCGAATGGGTCGGTCGCCGGATGACAGCGTCCGTTGGTGAACGAATAACCGCATCGGTACCCGGCGTCCCTGGTCAGTTGTCTTACGTCGGAAGTATGATGACCGAACGGATAACAGAGGTCCCGCACCTCGCGACCGGCCCAGGCAGACAGGGTCTCGCGGGATCGCCTTAGTTCGTCGAGCGCTTTGGCCGGAGGAATGTCGGGAAGCGACACGTGGGTGGCGGTGTGTCCACAGAGCGCCGCTCCCGAATCGAGGGCCTCGGCGATCTCGACACGCGTCATCGTGCGATCCGCCTCCGGCCACCAGTCGGGATCGACTCCTGTCCGGTCGGTGACGGGCAGCAGCGTCCACGGGATTGACCGTTCGGCCAACCTGGGCATCGCGATTCGATGCACACCGACGATCGCGTCGTCGAACACCACCGCTACCAGTCCGGAAGCGTCGCCGGCGAGCAGGTTGTCGGTGAATTCGGCAAGGGTCACCGGTCGAAGGCCGAGAGCTTGGACCATGTCGAGGTGGCGGAGAAACGTCGATTCACGGACCGCATACGGGTAGACGGCGCGCCGGTCGGGGAGTATGTCGTGGTAGGCGAGCACCAATCCCGAGCGTCCGAAGGCTGTCAGGAGCCCGCTGAGCCGTTCCATCATGACCCCTTCCCATTGCATCCTGAATCGACGAACCGTCGACCGATGAACGGTGGCAGCACTCGGCCGATGAGTGAAACACCCTCTAGCGAGTCGCTGAGCTCCGCCAGGAGGAGGAATACGAGCAACGAACCGAGGACAACCGGGAGCCACGGCCAAGCCGAGTATGTGATGAGGACGACGGAGGGGGCGACAACCGCAGCAGCCAGAAGCGCCAGACGAACCAGTGGCCCCCACGGGACGACTCCGCGAATCCCGATGCTGCGCTGGACCAGCAGGAGCACCGAAACGAAAACGAGCGCCTCGGTGACGAGAGTGGCTGCGGCCGCGCCCTCGTAGGACCAGCGAGGGATCGCGACGAGGTTCAACGCAACGTTGAGTAGCACGCCCCCGGCGGCCACCCAGGGGAACACGGTCAGCTTTCGAGCGGCGATGAGGGCGACGAGGCCGATGTTCGTCGCGCCGGAGAGCGCGCTGGCCAGCACCAGCAGCTGTGCGGTCCCGGCCGCCTCGACGAACCTCTCTCCGTACAGGAGGCCGACGAAGAAGTCTGCCGTCGGCCAGAAGCCCACCACGGCGAGCAACCCCAGAACGCCGGCGATGATCATGGCCTGTCTCGTCCGTTGGCGAAAGGTCTCGTCGTCGTCGGGCCACGCCCGGACCAGCACCGTCGTGAAGGGTACCGAAATGGTGACGGCGACCATGATCACCAGGTCGGAGAACTTATAACCGATCGCGTACATACCGACCGACTCGAAGGTGTCCAACCTCTGAAGGATGAGGATGTCTACCTTGGTCAACAGCATAATCAGCGCGAACCCAATCGAGATGGGGACGGCCTCACGGAGCATTTCCCCCCAGTACGCCGTCCCCGCGCTGAACACCGGACGAGGTCCGAGCCTGCCCCGTAGAACACCCGCGGCGCGGGCCACGAGGACGGTTAGCTCCTTGGCCAACACCGGGACAATGAACCAGACGAGTGACGGTGCAGTGCGTGCGACTATCAGCACCAATGTCAATTGCACGATGTGGGCTACGGCGTCCCACACAGTGATCGTGACGAGCCGCAGTCTCGCCTGGTACAGCACCATCAGTGCGTTTGCAGGGGTGGCCAGGACCACACCGATCGCTGCGAACGCCACCACCGCGACGAGTTCCGTCGACATTCCCGTGATCGCCGCATAGGCCACCGCGACGGCGAATCCGATGAGACCGAGAACGAACCGCAGCAGGATGAACGACCCCGCCACCCGCCGGGACTCCTCGCACGACGCACCGGTAAGGCGAGCAAGCACAACTCGACCTACACCGAGATCGGTCACCAGGGACAGGACGCCGAGCAGGCCGAAGACGAACGAGTAACGCCCCCAGTCGTCTGGCGACAGGGAACGGGCTATCACCACGCTGCCTGCCCACCCGAGAACCGCCGTGAGGATCCGGCCAGCGACCATCGCGCCCGAGTTGGCGAGCAAGGAACGGCTCTCGCTGTCCGCACCCGGCCCCCGGACGTCCCCCCCGGGGCGATCGTCCAGGGTGCTCTTCGGAGTCATGACCGCGGCGCTGTCGCCGGTCCAGCTCCACCACCGAACACCGCGACCATCCGGGACCGGACCCGTCCCGCGCCGTCCGACGCCCGAGCGGCCCCGCCGCGGACCAGCCCCGCCGCGAGGTCGGCAGCGCCCATCCTCGTCCTGACCCCTCGCGAACCCGATGGAGCTGCTACCAGAGTTCCCACTTCGTACTCGCCGGTCTGCCAGTCGCTCTTATAGCCATTTCTACCGAGGAGGAGATCCACACGGGTGACGCCGAGCTCGTCATGGTTCTCGCAGATCGCTTCGATTAGGTGGTGGCCCGGCCGGCAACGCTTGTGGCGGGGATCGAACCGGGTGAACCACAGTTCCGCAGTCCCATGTGTCGCCAAGGTCGCGACGTGGGCTCCCCATCCGCCACCGAACGTCCCGCCCCAGATGATGAGGTGCCCGGTTTCGGCTTCACGACGTAGGAATTCGTTGGTGAAGCCGCTATAGGGAGGAGCGCATAGATTGAGCCGACTCACCTCCTCCTGTTCTTCCGCCGCCGCGGCCGTCGCGACGATGTCCGGCCATCGCCTGTCGAACTGGGCGGCGGTGCTCACAGTCTCCACTGCCAGTTCGAGCCCCTCCCTGGCGAGTTTGCGCCGGGAGGAGGCCGCCCGGGAGAGCGTGGACTTGCTACGCAGGTCGGACGCCCGGGTGCCCTCAGGCAGTGAGATCACCGGGCAGTAGTCGTCTCCAGTGAAGGTCGCGTCCCACCCTGGATCCGCCCGCACCGCGGCCACCAGCGGTGAATCGGACGGAAGGTGAGTCAGTTCGAGCGCTGCGCCCGAGCGTGCGAGCCCCGAGACTAGATCCGCTAGAGCCGCCTCATCTCGCGCGAGGGATTCCCCGATCGTACCGAGCCCGTGGCCGAGCAGTCGGTAGACCGCCACTCCCAGGCGCCGTCGGCTATGAAGTGGCAGCAGGGCCACCAGCCGGCCGTCCCGGCGCACGGTTGCGAGCCGGAGCGGCCCGCGCCCGAGGTGGCGGTGCCAGGACAACCCGTAGGACGGACGCGAGGCGAACCTCGTACCGACTTCCTCGGCCAGTTTCTGCCATTCGTGCAACAGTCGGTCGTCTACTGCTTCATAGATCCGGAAGCTCATGGCTCGCATTCCTCGGGGAAGGCGTCGACAGCCCTGTGGAGCGCGCAGACGATCGTGTCCGCGGACCGGACGATGTTGTAGTGCTCACGAACGTGCGCGCACCCTGCCTCGCCCATTCTCCGGCGCATCCCCGGGTCGGAGATCAGGGTGTCGAGCGCGCCGACCACCGCGCGTGGATCCGAGCCGTCCACCAGGAGCCCGGTAACGCCGTCGATCACCATCTCTGGAATGGCGCCCGCGGGGTGCGCGATGACCGGAAGCCCGGCGACAGCGGCCTCGAGAACCGCGTTCGGAGCCTGATCGATGATCGACGGAAAACACATGATGTCTGACCCGGCCAACAGTTCCCATAGCCGGTCGTCGCCGGGGCGAAGGTCGCGGACGACCCGCAACCCAGGCTCCTCGGCGACGGCGTCGAGCGTGATCAGCAGTAGATCAGCGCGGTCCCGGAGGCATGATCGCCACGCCTCGAGAAGCAGTGTCCCCCCTTTGCGATCCATCGAGGTACCCAGGAAGACCACGGTGGGTCGGCGATCTGGCGGTCGTTTTGGTAGCTCTTTCGTCAAGAACGGAGACCAGATGCCCATCCGCAAGAGGGAGACCGAGTCCGGCGAAAGACCGTAGTCAGGTGAGGTGAGTGACTCGACGACGGGCAATGCGTTGGCCAGGACGTGGTGCGCGGCGTCGAGGACCGGTCGCTCGAATGGAAGAGCGGCCCTGCTGGCCTTGCGGGTGAATCGGGTCGGCGATCGATAAGGGATGCTGAAGGCGTTTCGCAGCCCGGTGCTATCGGTCGTGATGACCGTAGGCACGCGACGCACAATTCTCGTCCCGCCGAGCATCGCGTTCTGGGTGTAGAGGTGAATAGCATCGATGTCACCACGATTCAGCCGCTGCCGGACCCTCTTGTTGATCGCCCACGAGTGGACGAGCTGACCTCGCAGCGGCTGTAGGTCGAGGTCGGCCCGCGCCAGACCCGGCACCGGGGCTCTGAGCACCTTGCCCACGATCCCCGGCCCTTCCGCGTCGAGGAATTCCGCCGCGATATCGTCTCTGTCCGCCAATGCGCGGCGCAGCGCGAGGTGAACGGTGGCATGACCGCCGATGTTCTCGTTGACGAACAAGGCACGCAACGGTCTGTGCTCGCCTCTGACTGTGGGGAGGCCGAGTCGTGACCGCAGGGCGTCGGCTTCCTCTCGTATCAGCCGACGGGCGGCCTCCCGGGTGTCAGGCCTGTACAGGTCGTGATCCCCCTGCGGGCTGGGAATCCGTTCGATGCGTCCCCGATAGCCTCGTCGTCTCAGTCGCCGTAGGCCGGCGTCGCCTCGCTGTGCGACGAAGTGGTC
Organism: Dietzia sp. WMMA184; assembly: GCF_002441635.1. NCBI lineage: Bacteria > Bacillati > Actinomycetota > Actinomycetes > Mycobacteriales > Dietziaceae > Dietzia > Dietzia sp. WMMA184. The sequence continues at coordinate 463,644 of NZ_NXEI01000001.1, forward strand.
GTCGTCCTGGGGCGTCAGCGCGACGGTAGTGAGGACACCGGCGCGCCACAGTTCGCCGAGGAGGGGCCCGGGCACCTGAGTGATTCCTCTGCGTCCCAATGCCTCCCACGCTGAGTAGGGGAGGAGGCGTCGGAGCAGAGGTTTGAGCCGTGTTCGCGCAGACTTCGTGGCCGCAGGAGACACATTCTCGGCGTCATACCCGAGAGCGCTGAGGAACTCGCGGGTCACGGGCTCGCGGACCCGTGACCATTGGATCATCCCGAACAGCAGCACCGTGCCGGCTCTCGCGCGGATCGCGGACTCCGCTGCCATCCAGGCGCCCGAACAGAGTCCGACCGACAAGGTGGCGCTCGAGGGCAGGCCCCGATCCGCTAGTGCGAGGAAGACCTCGTGGGCATCACGGCGCGATTCATGGGAGTACAGGACCGCGATCTCGCCGCCGTCGACAGTGCCGGCCTCACCGCCGCCCGCCTTGTCAAATCGAAAGCAAACGAGTCCACCGCCTGCGTTCTCGCGGGCGGAGTCGACCCATGCACGCGTCGGCCCCCACGCCGGCTCGAGCGCCGTGCTCTGGAAGACGACGGCGCCCAGTGCTGACTCACCCTCAACGCGCGTGGAGAACAACTGCAAGTCGCTCGAACCTCTGACGGACTCGATCTCCTCCACTATCGGAGAGCCGTCGGGTAAAACGCCGACGACTGCTCGACGCCGGATCAACGGGTGCAGTGTCAGGGTCGTATCGCCTGCGCGGTCGGCCAAGTGTGACACGATCGCGCCGATGTCCGACTCGGGAACGTGGTGTACGAAGGCCGGTGGAGCGGCGAAGAGCTCTGCCCCGACCAGAGAGACCGTCTCCGCTCGGCCGCCACCGATCGATCCGAAGTCCGGGCTCGACAGGACGTCTGGGCGTCCGGCTACGAGGCTGGCCGAGTCGCCGGCGGACCACGTGGCGGACTTGAGCCGCTCGGCGGCGGCCCGTGAGAAGTGCCCTCCAAGTACGGACACCCCCGGATCGCACCCTACATCCCCGACACTGAGGCGGAATTTGGTCGTCTGCTCGCGCAGCCAACGCCGCCCCGAGCGCGGAGGGTCCCAATGCACCAGACGGGCATCGAGACCGTGGACCGAGCCGAGTGCGGCATCGGCGACGACACAGCCGGCACGGATCGCCACGAGCGTGACGTCGTTCACCCCCTGCGCCTGCACCATCGCAACGGCCTCGAGGACACCTTCGCGCCACTCGTCCCATGCCGTGTCCGAGAGCTGGTCACCGGTCGACGACCCAGTCCCCGGGTGGTCGTATCGCAGGGTGACGAAGCGCGCCCGGACGAGCTGTTCGGTGAGTCGACGAGCGCCCCGGTAGGTGGTGACCTGTTCGATCCCCAGAGACGGGACGACAATCACCCCCGCCCTGATCTCTCGGTCCGACGGGAACTCGAGGACTCCGAAGAGCGAGCGGTCCTCCGGGCCGAACCAGGTCGCCATCTTCGTGGGAGAGACCGTCATCGGAACAACGTCCGTTGGACCCCGGTGGGCCACTCTTCGTGATCGAACCCATGCTCGGCGAACAGAGCCAGCGTGATTCGTTCCAAGCCGAAGCCCACGCACGCGGTATGCGCGGTGGAGCCGTCCGGGAGGGTGAGGTCGAAGTTTTTTCCGAAGTGATCCTCCGCGAGGTTGCAGGAGGCGATCGCATCAGGCGGATGGGTATTGCCGTAGACGTGCGTGACAATTTCGGTCTTGAGATCGTTATTGAGTTGCTCGTTGGCGAGCAACTTTCCCGCGCGTCCGAAGAACGGATCGTTGGCGGCGACCGGACGGACCTCGAGACCCAACCCGGTCAGTAGGTCGACGGCCCGATCGACCCACGCTGCGCGGAATCGGGCGGCATCTTCGGGCGAGCCTGCCCGGACGAACTCGTGCATACGGAACATCTGCATCCGCATGGGGTCAGTCGACGGCTCGTGGCGGAAACAGAATCCACTGACATCGGCTGCGATCCCCCCTGCCGGAAGCGCCGACGGGATCGCCCCGTAAAGCGGGTGACATGCCGAGGAGACCATCACCGTGTCACCGGGGGAGAGGTGGTGGTCCCATGACCGGCCCTCCGCCCGGTCCGAGAGTAGTTGTCGATGGTCGGAACCCGTCCCGCCGAAGGTGTTGACCACACCCGTCAGGTCGGGGAACGACTCTATGTAGTCGGTCTTCTCGTAGGTATGCCGAGAAAAAACCGGTGGGAAGCGGAAGTACTCGTATCCGGCGCCCCCGGGCGTGAGAGCTCGGGCGTCGTCACCCGCACGGGTGATGGCGTCGTCGACGGCATCGAGTACCAACTCGAATCCCGCCCCCCGGGCATAGAGCCCGTCGACGCCTGCGGGGATGAGCAGTCCGGCGCCTACGAGCCCCTCACGGAACTCGTCTTTCATTCGGGCCAGTGATTCCAGGGTCACGACTCGCCACCTCTCGCCTCGTCACCCGAGGCTGCGTGCACGATGGGACATCGCGCGGAACAAGATGAGAGAATACCCACATGAAGGACGGATAGGGAAGTCCTCACTTCGCATTGCCCCTAATGCCGCGACGCAAGTGAAGTCGGAGGAGCTGGGACTGTTCAAAACTCGCTTCATGAGGGAAACTTCTCCTGGCTGCACGTTCGGTACACGCCTCCCGCGGCGATCCGGCAAGCGCGGCCGGGAGGCGTTCGGAGGAACGCCGGACACCGAATCAGGAATCCGGGGGGATCATGCACGAAATTGAGAAGCGCGTCCGACACGCACTACGAATGGCGCTGGGCGGAACGGTCGACGTGGGAGGGCTGGACAGATCCGACGATCTGTTCGCCGCCGGCATGACCTCGCACCAGACCGTGCAGGTCATGCTCCGGCTCGAGGACGAGTTCGATGTGGAGTTCGCCGATGAGGAACTGGTGAAGGCGACCTTCGCCACCATCGACTCGATGGTGGCGGCGCTCGCGGTTCACTCATGAAATTATTAGACTTTTCCGGAGCCGCGCCGTTGCCGCCGGCCGACCACTCCCCACCTGCGTTTTACCTGAGAATTAGCGCCTTTGATACCGCCCGCGGGGCCCAAAGCGTCGACCGATGACGCCGTCCGGAAGCGCGCCGGTAGTATGGGGAGCTCTCGCCCTTCGGCCCGGGGGCAGCGGGGTTCAGACCTATCAGCGCGAATTTATGCGAGCCGCCGCACTGGCGGGGTCCGGCCACGCCTTCGCCGCCGTGGTTCAACGCGACGCGGTGGGGGAACTCCCGGCGTCCGTCCACCCGCTGACGCGCCCCATAGCGAGCGGGGTGCGTCGAGCGCTCTCGGGTCTGCGGCCGGTACGTACCGAGGGAATCTTCCATTCCCTCGATGTCGATCTGCCTGTCGCCCAGCGCAGAGCGCGTGTGAGCACCGTGCATGACATGTCGGTGTTCGACGCGCCCTGGGCCTCCGGGCCGATACGAGCCCGGGGCGAGCGCGCGCTATTGCGCCGGTCCCTGAATTGCGCCGACGCGGTGATCGCGGTCTCAGCGTTCACCGCGGAGAGAGTGCAGGCCCTGACGGGTCGTATGTCGACCGTCATCCCGCTCGCGCCCGCCAGCTGGGCGAGGGTGCCCGCCCGGGCCGAGGTTAGAGCCGTCGTCGACCACTACGGTCTTCCCGATCGATTCGTCCTCCAACTCGGAACACTCGAGCCGAGGAAGTGCCCAGAGGTGGCCGCAGAGGCCGCACGGGTGCTCGGTCTGCCAATGGTCCTTGCTGGCGCCGGCACGGAGGCCCCAAACCTGGCGCCCGGGACCATGGGCCTGGGATATGTAGATCGAGCGCACGTCCCCGCCTTGTACAGGGCCGCGACCGTCGTGGCGTACGCGTCGAGGTACGAGGGGTTCGGCCTCCCTCCTCTGGAGGCGATGGCCTGTGGCGGCGTGGTGGCGGCCAGCGCGGTCGGTGGCATCCCCGAGGCGGTCGGTGCCGGGGCGGTGGTCGTTCGCGCAAACACTGTCGAATCCTGGGTCGACGCACTGAAAGAACTCGCGTTCGACGGCGATCGCAGGACGGAGCTTCTCCACCGGGCGGAACGCGTCGTGCGGAACCGCTCGTGGGACGCGGTCGCGGCGGAAACCCTCGCCGTGTACCGCACTGTGAGTTGACTGGGCCACATTGAGGAGTCGTCGATCCGTGAACACCAGAAATGTCGTATTGGTCAACGCCAGCGGAATGCGCTCTGGAGCCGAGAACGTACTTGCCGGGGTCGCTCAGACCCTTGCGGCCACGGGCGCTCAAATCATCCTGGTGAGTCCCCATGGTCCCGTCGTCGGAGCGTTCCCGTCCGGGACGGTTCATGTGGCCATCGACACCCTCGGATTGCAGGGTCGCTCCGGAGCGTCCCGGATCATCGCCGTCGCTCGGGTCGCGGCCGCCTGGATTCGAGCTGGCCGCACGCTACGCCGGGTCGTCGGCCCATCGGACACGGTCGTGGTCAACTCGCTCTTCGCTTTGCCAGCGCTGCCGGCGGCTTTCCCCAGAGGCAGACATACGGGCCTCACCACCTGGTTCGTCCATGACACGGTGGTCAGTCGGAAGCAGCGTGTCGCGGTGAGGTTAGGTGCCCGCCATCTCGACCGCGCGGTCGCGGTCTCCGGGGCCACCGCCGCCTCGGTCCGGGGCTTGGTGCGAGAGGTCGTCCTCCGGCCCCATGGGGTGGAGATCGGCGACGACGATGCCTTCGGATCGCCCGATCGCGGGCAGGTGATCGGCATCCTCGCCACACTAACCCCCTGGAAAGGGCACGATGTGCTTCTCGAGGCCGTCGCTCGCATTCCCCATCTCATCCTGGAGATCGCAGGGGGCGAACTGCCCGGAGAGTCCAGCTACGTCGCGACGTTGAAGGCCCGCGCTGAACAAGACGACCTTCGAGGCAGGGTGGTGTTCCTCGGCCACGTCGACCGCTCCGAGGTGCTGTCGAGGTGGTCTGTGGCCGTCTCCGCCTCAATCCTTCCGGAGGCCGGCCCGTTGGTCGCGTTGGAGGCCATGGCAGCAGGGGTGCCGGTCGTCGCCACATCCCACGGCGGCGTTCGCGAATATCTTTCCGACGGTGCCGGCGTGTTGGTCGCACCTGGCGATGTCGATGCTCTCTCCCGTGCTCTGCAGGAGCTGACGGGGGACGCGCGACGCCGCGAGGAGATCGCGCGGGTTGCGCGAGCGCGAGTGAAACGCTCGCACGATATCCGCCGCACGCTGCCGGCGATGGTGGATGCCCTCACCATCGACAAACCCTGATGGAGCTTAAAGCGGAGCGCCCCGGCCTGAGGCCGGGGCGTTGGTGGTGCGCGATACTGGGATTGAACCAGTGACCTCTTCCGTGTCAGGGAAGCGCTCTCCCGCTGAGCTAATCGCGCGGGTTTCTGCGACCGGACGAGTCCGGCCGTAGAGGTGGAGACGGGAATCGAACCCGTGTTGACGGCTTTGCAGGCCGCTGCCTCACCACTCGGCCACTCCACCGCAAAGGTATCGAGCCTGGTGAGGACGTCCTGGCTCCTCGATCCCTCCGAGCGGATGACGGGATTCGAACCCGCGACCCTCACCTTGGCAAGGTGATGCGCTACCAGCTGCGCCACATCCGCATCGCTTCCCGGCTCGCTGTTGCTCACCGCGTTGCGAGAATGAACATTAGCCGACGACTTCGACGGAACACAAATCCGGGGTCGGAAATGGTCGATGATCTGGGCATACGTCCGAAATCGCCCGACGACAGCACCTCCCGGCCGGGCGCCGACCGTCGCGAGGTCACACCTGCTCACGTCTCCCCAGGGCGCCTCGTCGGAGCAGCGTCATCTGTGACCACTCGCCGGTCGGCAGGGCCGCCGGCGGCCGGGGCAGTGCGGCATGGGCCCGCGAACAGGGCTGCGAGGGCCTCTCGGACCCCGAATTGGGCGGTGGCCCGGGGCTTGCTACAGTGTTCCGGTGCCGAGCGAGACAGCGCGGCGCGGTGGGGTCCTATAGCTCAGCGGAAGAGCGCTCCGTTCACACCGGAGAGGTCACTGGTTCGAACCCAGTTAGGACCACAACGAAGACAGAAGCCCTCCCGGGAACGGGAGGGCTTCTGTCGTCGCGGGGCCTACCCGGGACCGCGGGGTCGGCGCAGGCCTACGCCAGACCGCGGGGACTACCAATCTGGCGGGTCAGCGCTCGCCCGGCGGGCCGACGGCGATCAGACCGCGTCGGGGGACGCCTGTGTGACGGACTCCAGTGCCTGCTCCAGCGCCTGGGTGAAGACTTCCACCGGCTGCGCACCGCTCACCGCGAGCCGGCCGTCGAACACGAAGAACGGCACCCCTCGGACCCCGAGGCCGCGGGCCGTCTCCGCGTCGCGCCGGACCTCGTCGGAGAAATCGTCACCGGCCAGCACCCGGTCGACCGCGTCGGAGGGCAGGCCGGCGTCGACACCGATCCGCCGCAGCACGGCGGGGTCCGAGATCACCTGACCCTCGGAGAAATGGGCGCGGCGCAGTCCCTCGTCGACCTCGTCCGCGCGCCCGCGCTCGGCCGCCAGCGCGGCGAGCCGGTGCGCGTCGAACGTCGAACAGACCCGCGCCGACCGCCAGTCGAACTCCAGGCCCAACTCGCGGAAGCGGGAAGCCATCTGCTCCTGACCGGCCTCGGCCTCGGCTAGGGACATCCCGTACTTGCGCGCGAGCATCTCGACGCTGGTCTCGCCCGGCTCGTCGCCCGTGACGCGAGGTGCGGACGGATCCAGTTCGTAGGCGCGCCACGCGACCTCGACCTCGGTGTCGGGATGGTCGACCCGGAAGGACTCCAACGCCGCCTCCAGGTGCCGTTTGCCGATCCAGCAGAACGGACAGACGACGTCGGACCAGATGTCGATGCGCATGCCGGGTGCAACGTCGCGCCGCGGTCCGGGATTCCGTCAGGGCCCCGGGTAGCATGGACCGGCCCGGTCCCTGTCGTGGACCGGTGTCAGCCCGGGTGGCCCACCGGCACCCGACGTCCACTGCCCGAGGAGATCTCCCCCCGTGTCCGAGAACCGCATTCCGGAAACCGATGCCGACGCGACGGGTGCGGCCCCTGTGACGACCGTCGTCCCGGCCGGTGAGCCCGCGGGCAAGATCCTCGCCGAGCGGGAGCTGCAGTCGCGCAGCGGCCCGCAGACGATCGTCGTGGTGCGGGACCCGGAGGGGACCCTGCGGGATCTGTCCTGGACGCCCGCCGAGGACACGGAGGTGGAGCTCGTCCGGGCCGACTCCGAGGACGGGCGGTCGGTGATCCGGCATTCGTGCGCACACGTGCTCGCCCAGGCGGTGCAGGACAAGTTCCCCGAGGCCAAGCTCGGGATCGGCCCGCCGATCGAGAACGGCTTCTACTACGACTTCGACGTGGCCGAGCCCTTCACGCCCGAGGACCTCAAGGACCTCGAGAAGCGGATGAAGAAGATCATCAAGGCCGGCCAGCGCTTCTCGCGGCGGGAGTACGCCTCGCTCGACGAGGCGCGCACCGAGCTGGCGGGCGAGCCGTACAAGCTCGAACTGGTCGAGGACAAGGGCCGGGCGGACGCCGGCGACGCCGACGGCGCGGTGGCGCTCGAGGACTCCGAGATCATGGAGGTCGGCGCGGGTGCGCTGACCGCCTACGACAACCTCAACCCCCGCACCGGCGAGGTCATCTGGTCGGATCTGTGCCGCGGCCCGCACACGCCCACCACCAAGTTCATCCCCGCGTTCACACTCACGCGCTCGTCCGCTGCCTACTGGCGGGGCGATCAGAACAACGCCGGTCTCCAGCGGATCTACGGCACTGCCTGGGAGAGCACCGAGACCATGGACGCCTACCTCGACCGTCTGGCCGAGGCGGAGAAGCGGGATCACCGTCGGCTCGGGACCGAGCTGGACCTGTTCAGCTTCCCCGACGAGATCGGGTCCGGGTTCCCGGTGTTCCACCCCCGCGGCGGGATCATCCGCAACGAGATGGAGCAGCACTCCCTCAGGCGCCACCTGTCCGCCGGGTACTCGCTCGTCAACACCCCGCACGTGACCAAGGGCGACCTGTTCCGCAAGTCCCAGCACCTGAGCTGGTACTCGGAGGGGATGTTCCCCCCCATGGTCCTGGACGCGGAGTACGACGCGGACGGCAGGGAGACCAAGCCGGGGCAGGACTACTACGTCAAGCCGATGAACTGCCCCATGCACAACCTGGTCTTCGACTCCCGCGGCCGCTCGTACCGCGAGCTCCCGCTGCGAATGTTCGAGTTCGGCACCGTGTACCGGTACGAGAAGTCCGGGGTGATCCACGGTCTCACCCGCGCCCGCGGCTTCACCCAGGACGACGCGCACATCTACTGCACCGAGGAGCAGATGGAGGGCGAGATCGCCTCCGTGCTGTCCTTCATCATCTCGCTCCTGCGCGACTACGGCCTCGAGGACTTCTACCTCGAGCTGTCGACCAAGGACCCGGAGAAGTACGTCGGCGGCGACGAGATCTGGGAACGCGCGACCGACACGCTGCGTCGGGTGGCCACGAACTCCGGCCTCGAGCTGGTCCCGGACCCGGGCGGGGCCGCCTTCTACGGCCCCAAGATCTCGGTCCAGGCGCGTGACGCGATCGGGCGGACGTGGCAGATGTCGACGGTCCAGCTGGATTTCAACCTGCCCGAGCTGTTCGACCTGACCTACAACGCCGCGGACGGCACCAAGAAGCGGCCGGTGATGATCCACCGCGCTCTCTTCGGCTCGATCGAGCGGTTCTTCGCCGTCCTGCTCGAGCACTACGCCGGTCTGTTCCCGGCGTGGCTGGCGCCCGTGCAGGTGGTGGGCATCCCCGTGGCGGAGGCGCACGAGAAGCATCTCGAGGACGTGATCGACGAGCTCCGGGGGCGCGGTATCCGCGCCGAGCTCGACGTCTCCGACGAGCGGATGCAGAAGAAGATCCGCAACCACACCACCGGCAAGGTCCCGTTCATGCTCCTGGCCGGTGACCGCGACGTCGAGGCGGGCGCGGTGAGCTTCCGGTTCCCGGACGGGACGCAGCTCAACGGGGTCTCGCGGAACGCCGCGATGGACAAGATCTCGTACTGGGTCAACTCCCGACGCAACGACGTGCCGACCGCGGAGCGCGTGTGACGGCCGGAGATCCGTCCTCCACGGGCGTCTACCGCCAGTTCGGGGTGGGGGAGGACAACCTCCAGTTGTTGTGGGCGCCCTACCGGATGTCGTACATCGCCGAGTCGCGTCCCGAGCCGGCCGAGGGGATGACGGGGGAGCCGTTCCTCGACATCCCGCGGATGAGCGACGAGGACGGGCTGGTGGTCGCCCGGGGCGAGCACGTCTACGTCGTGCTCAACCTGTTCCCCTACAACCCGGGTCACTCGATGGTGGTGCCGTACCGCAAGGTGGCGGACCTGGAGGACCTCGACGACGACGAGTCCCGCGAACTCATGTCGTACACGCAGCACCTGATCCGGGTCATCAAGGCGGTCTCGAACCCGGACTCGTTCAACGTGGGGCTCAATCTGGGTGGCGCGGCCGGCGGGTCCCTGTCCGAGCATCTGCACCAACACGTCGTGCCACGCTGGATCGGTGACGCGAACTTCATTACCGTGACCGGCGGGACCAAGGTGCTGCCGCAGCTCCTCCGACAGACGCGGCAGCTGCTCTCGGAGGCGTGGTCCACCACGGTGTCATCGGATGGCGTGTCCGGACCAGACCGCACCTCGAAGTAGGCAGGGAGTCGAATGCTCAGCGAGTACGGAAGGTCGGGGGTCGCCAGGGTGGCCCACCCCCTGGCGGCGTTCCTCGTCCGCAGCGGCGTCACCGCCAACGGGATCACCCTCGCCGGCCTCCTGCTGACCTGTGCCGCGGCGATCACCCTGTTCGGACCCGGTCACCTGGTGGCCGGCGCGATCGTCATCGCACTGTGCACCCTGTTCGATCTGGTGGACGGGGCGGTCGCCCGCGCGAGCGGGGGCGGGTCACCGTACGGGGCCCTGGTCGACGCTGTCTCCGACCGGGTCGCGGACGGCGTGATCCTGGCGTCGCTGGTGTGGTGGCTGGTCCACACCGAGCCCGACAACCGGTACGCGCTGGTCATGCTCCTGTCCTGCCTGATCCTGTCCCAGGTGGTGTCCTACTCCAAGGCCCGCGCCGACGCGGGCGGGCTGCGCACACCGGGCGGGCTGATGGAGCGCGCCGATCGCCTGGTCCTCATCCTGCTCGGCGCCGGCCTCGAGGGGCTGGGGGTGCCGTGGGCGCTCGAGGTCGGGCTGACCGCCGTCGCGGCGGGCAGTTTCGTCACGGTGATCCAGCGGGTGTGGGGCGGACGCACCGACTACCTCGAACGCGTGGCGCGTAGCGCCGCCCCCGCGGTGGGAGACCGATGAGCGCGCTCGGTGATCGCCTTTCCGATCTCGGGTACGCCGCCGGATGGGCAGTGGTGCGCGCCCTTCCAGAGCCGGCCGCGCGCGCCCTCTTCCGTGTGGGCGCCGATCTCGCGGCCCGCCGACAGGGTCCGGACTCGCAGCTGCGCAGGAACCTGGCCCGCGTCCTCGGGGTCGCCCCGGCCGAGGTCCCCGACGACCTCATCAGGGAGTCCTTCCGCTCCTATGCCCGCTACTGGCGCGAGGCCTTCCGTCTCCCCTCGATGGACCGCGAGGCCGTGGCCCGCGAGATGGACCGGACGATCGCCGGGGTCGAGAACCTCGACGCGGCGCTCGAGCAGGGGCGCGGGGTGGTCGTCGCGCTGCCGCACTCGGCCAACTGGGACCTGGGCGGCACCTGGCTGGCGCGACGCTACGGCGGGTTCGCCACCGTCGCCGAGAGACTCGAGCCGGAATCGCTGTACCAGCGCTTCCTGGACTTCCGCGAGGGCCTGGGCTTCACCATCTACCCGCACACGGGCGGACCCACCCCGCCGCTGGACGCCCTGCGCGAGTACCTCGCAGGGGGCGGGATCGTCTGCCTACCGGGGGAGCGGGACCTGCGCCGGACCGGGGTGCCCGTGACGTTCTTCGGCGAGCAGACGCGCATGCCCGCGGGTGCGGCCCGGCTCGCGGTGGAGACCGGCGCGCCGCTGCTGGTCGCCCAGTTCTGGTACGCCGACGAGGAGACGATGCGGGTCCGCATCACCCCGCCCATCGACGTCTCGGACGGGATCGAGCCGGCGGTCCAGGCGATGGCCGACCTCTTCGCCGAGGGGATCGCCCGACACCCCGCGGACTGGCACATGCTCCAGCCATTGTGGCTGGACGACCTGCCGGCCGAGCGGCGTGCGCGGATCGAGGGCTGACCCCGCCGTGCGCATCGGCATGATCTGCCCCTACTCCTTCGACGCCCCGGGCGGGGTGCAGGCCCACGTCGTGGACCTGACCGAGGAGCTGCGACGCCGCGGACACACTGTCCGGGTCCTGGCCCCGGGCAGTCCCGGCAGCGCGCCGGTCTCCGGGATGACCCTGACCGGGCCGGGCGTCCCGATCCCCTACAACGGCTCCGTGGCCCGGCTCAGCTTCGGCCCCGCCACCTGGCGGGCCACCCGGCACTGGCTCCGCGAGCAACCGCTGGACGTCCTGCACATCCACGAGCCCAACGCCCCGGGCGTCGGCATGTTCGCCCTGGCGATGTCCTCCGGGCCCATCACGGCCACGTTCCACACCTCCACCACGGGGTCGATGATCCTCGGCGCCGCCGACGGGGTCCTGGCCCCGCTGCTCGAGAAGATCCGCGGTCGGATCGCGGTGTCGACCCTGGCGCGCCGCTGGCAGATGGAGGCCCTGGGCTCCGACGCCGTCGAGATCCCCAACGGGGTCGACGTGTCCGCGTTCACCGACGTCGACACCTCCGCCGAACCGACCGACGCACCGACCGTGGCGTTCCTCGGCCGCTACGACGAACCCCGCAAGGGGATGGGCGTGCTCGCCGCGGCGCTCCCCGCCGTCCTGCGGGACGTCCCGGACCTGCGGTTGAGGGTCATGGGCGACGGCGACGAGCGGGCACTGCGCGCCGCCCTCCCGGCCGGGTTGGACGTGGAGTTCCTCGGCCGGGTCGACGACACCCGCAAGGCCGCGGTGCTGGCCGCGGCGGACGTCTACTGCGCACCCAACACCGGAGGGGAGAGCTTCGGCATCGTCCTCGTGGAGGCCATGGCCGCCGGGACCGCCGTCGTGGCCGCCGACCTCGACGCGTTCCGCCGGGTCCTCCGGGACGGCGAGTGCGGGGAACTCGCCACGGTCGGCGACGCCGACGCCCTCGCCGCCGCACTCACGAGGGTCCTCACCGACCCCGGGCTCCGCGCCGACCTCCGCACCCGCGGTCTCCAGGCGGTCCGGGAGTACGACTGGCCCGTCGTCGCCGACCGGGTCGTGCGTGTGTACGAGACCATCCGCGGCCCGGGGGAGACGCTCCGTGTCCGTTGAACTGATCGTCCTCGTCGTCGTCGTCCTCGTCGCCGCGCTCGCGGCGTTGCTGACCGCGTACCTCACTGCCCACCGCCTGGACCGGCTCCACATCCGCACCGACCTGGCCCGCGCCGCCCTGACCGGGGCCCTGGAACGACGCCACACGGTCGCCGCCGCCGTCGCCAGCGACCTCTCGGCGCGGGACCCGGCGGGCGCGGACCGCCTGGTGCGGGCGCTCGCGCACGCCCGCGCCCACGCCCCGGGGGCGATCGCCGGGCCGGACCCCGCGCCGCACCCCGACCACCGACGCCGTCGCGACACGGGCAGCTTGCCGGACGATGCCGGCGAGCCCGACGCCGAGGTCGCGGAGAACACCCTCGGCGTGGTCCTGTCCGGGGTCGACACGGACGCGCTGCCCGGCGATCTCGCCGCCGAACTGGAGGACGCCTCGGATCGCGTGTCCATGGCCCGTCGCTTCTACAACGACGCCGTCCGCGACACCCGCAGTCTGCGGGAACAGGCCCCGGTCCGCCTCCTGAGACTGGCCGGCCGGGCCCCGATGCCCGGGTACGTCGAACTCGTCGACGCACCGCCACCGCAGGCCTGACCAACCCCGGTGGGGCGGCGGTTGGGGCGCCGGGGTGAGGGAGACCTACACTGGACCCCTGTCACACGTCGTCTGAGCCAGGAAAGGCCTATTTCGTGAGCGACCCGCAGTCCAGCGAGAACACCACCGGAACCGCACGCGTCAAGCGAGGTATGGCCGAGATGCTCAAGGGCGGCGTCATCATGGACGTCGTCACCGCCGAGCAGGCGAAGATCGCCGAGGACGCCGGCGCCGTGGCCGTGATGGCCCTCGAGCGCGTCCCCGCCGACATCCGGGCCCAGGGCGGCGTCGCCCGCATGAGCGACCCCGACCTCATCGACGGCATCATCGAGGCCGTCTCCATCCCCGTGATGGCCAAGGCCCGCATCGGGCACTTCGTCGAGGCCCAGATCCTCCAGGCCCTCGGCGTGGACTACGTCGACGAGTCCGAGGTCCTCACCCCGGCCGACTACGCCAACCACATCGACAAGTTCGGCTTCACCGTGCCGTTCGTCTGTGGCGCCACCAACCTCGGCGAGGCCCTGCGCCGGATCACCGAGGGCGCGGCGATGATCCGCTCCAAGGGCGAGGCCGGCACCGGTGACGTCTCCAACGCCACCACCCACATGCGCCAGATCCGCCAGCAGATCCGCAAGCTCCAGAGCCTGCCGTCCGACGAGCTGTACGTGGCCGCCAAGGAGCTCCAGGCGCCGTACGAGCTGGTCAAGGAGGTCGCCGAGACGGGCAAGCTCCCCGTGGTGCTGTTCACCGCGGGCGGCATCGCCACCCCGGCCGACGCCGCGATGATGATGCAGCTCGGTGCCGAGGGCGTGTTCGTCGGTTCCGGCATCTTCAAGTCCGGCAACCCCTCCGAGCGGGCCAAGGCGATCGTCAAGGCGACGACCTTCCACGACGATCCGGAGATGCTCGCGAACATCTCCCGCGGCCTCGGCGAGGCCATGGTCGGCATCAACGTCGACGACATCCCCGAGCCCCACCGGCTCGCCGAGCGGGGCTGGTGACCCGCCGGTGGCGAAGATCGAGGACATCCTCGAGATCGAGCGGATAGACCGCGACCTCTACCGGGGTCCGGCCATCCGCACGCACCTGCAGCGGACCTTCGGCGGCCAGGTCGCCGGTCAGACCCTCGTCGCCGCGGTCCGGACCGTGGACTCCGACAAGCACGTCCACTCCCTGCACGGATACTTCATCCGGCCGGGCATCCCCGACGTGCCGACCGTCTTCCAGGTCGACCGCCTCCGGGACGGTCGCAGCTTCGCCACCCGCCGTGTCACCGCCATCCAGGAGGGGGAGCCGATCTTCTCCATGTCGGCCTCCTTCCACCTCGTCGACCAGGAGGGCATCGAGCACCAGGACTCGATGCCCCGGGTCGTGGGGCCCGAGGAGATCGACGTCCCGACGATCGACGAGGCCCACCGCGTCTTCGTGGAGGAATGGGCCCAGTGGGACATCCGGATCGTCCCCCGGGACCGCCTGGAGACGAGTTCGGTCCTGGCCTCGCAGCAGCGGGTATGGTTCCGCAGCGTCGACACGCTGCCGGACGATCCGAACTTCCACGTGTGCACACTCGCGTACATGTCGGACATGACGTTGTTGGGCTCGGCCAAGGTCCCGCACCCCGACGAGCCCACCCAGGACGCCTCGCTCGACCACGCCATGTGGTTCATGCGCCCCTTCCGGGCCGATGACTGGTTGCTGTACGACCAGACCTCGCCGTCGGCGTTCGGGGGGCGCGCCCTCACCCAGGGGCGGATCTTCGACCGCTCCGGCCGACTCGTCGCCGCCGTCACCCAGGAGGGACTGTCCCGCCGTCTGCGCCCGGGTGCGCAGCCGTTCCCGGTGAGCACCACCGACGACCCGTCCGAGAAGTGAGCACGGACGCCCCGACCGTCGGTGTCCTCGCCCTCCAGGGCGATGTCGCCGAACACGTCCGCCACCTCGAGTCCGTCGGCGCGCGGGCCGTGGCCGTCCGCCGGCGCTCCGAACTCGACGGCGTGGACGGACTCATCCTGCCCGGCGGGGAATCCACCGCGATGAGTCGGCTACTGGACGTCTACGACATGTACGAACCGGTGGCCGAGAGGATCTCGGGCGGCATGCCGGTCTACGGCTCCTGCGCGGGCATGATCCTGCTGGCGTCGGTCGTCCTCGACACCCGGGCCGATGCCACCTGGTTCTCCGCGATCGACATGACCGTCCGACGGAACGCCTTCGGACGGCAGGTCGACTCGTTCGAGGCCGACCTCGTCGTCGACGCCCTCGGCGCCGACCCGGTCCGGACCGTGTTCATCCGCGCACCCTGGGTCGAGACCGTGGGCCCCGACGTGGAGGTACTCGCCCGCGTCCGCGCCTCCGACGGCCACGATCACGTGGTCGCGGTGCGGCAGGGCAACGCCCTGGCGACCTCCTTCCACCCCGAGGTGACCGACGACGTGCGCGTTCACCGGTACTTCGTCGACATGGTGCGGCAGTCGACCTCGTAGACTGGCCAGTCAGCGACACATCGCACCGGGCGGCCAACCGCGGTCGGCCCGGACTGACACCCCCGGAGGGCGGAACATCCCATGTCAGGCCATTCCAAGTGGGCCACCACCAAGCACAAGAAGGCCGCGATCGACGCCAAGCGCGGCAAACTCTTCGCCAAGCTCGTCAAGAACATCGAGGTGGCGGCCCGTACGGGCGGCGGTGACCCAGCCGGCAACCCCACGCTCTACGACGCCATCCAGAAGGCCAAGAAGAACTCTGTCCCGGGCGACAACGTCGAGCGCGCGCGCAGACGCGGCGCCGGCGAGGAGGCGGGCGGCGCCGAGTGGGAGACCATCATGTACGAGGGGTACGGCCCGAACGGCGTGGCCCTGCTCATCGAGTGTCTGACCGACAACCGCAACCGCGCCGCGGGCGAGGTGCGCACGGCGATGACCCGCAACGGCGGCAACCTCGCGGACCCCGGTTCGGTGGCCTACCTGTTCACCCGCAAGGGCGAGATCGTGCTGGACAAGGGTGAGCTCGAGGAGGACGACGTCCTCATGGCCGTACTCGAGGCCGGGGCCGAGGAGGTCAATGACCTCGGCGAGCAGTTCGAGGTGGTCTGCGAACCCACCGACCTCGTCCGGGTGCGCACCGCGCTCCAGGAGGCCGGCATCGACTACGACTCGGCCGAGTCCGGGTTCCGCGCCTCGGTCGAGGTGACCGTCGACGCCGACGGCGCCGCGAAGGTCTTCAAGCTCATCGACGCGCTCGAGGACTCCGACGACGTCCAGAACGTCTACTCGAACCTCGACGTGCCGGACGACGTGCTGGCGGCGCTCAACGCCTGATGGGCGGCCCACTGGTAGGGTCTCGAACGTAGGTTCTACCACTGGTCGGCGAAAGGTCGCTATGCGCGTGATGGGTGTGGACCCGGGACTGACCCGGTGCGGGCTCGCGCTGATCGAGACCGAGCCGGGTCGGGCCGTCACGGCGTTGGACGTGGACGTGGTGCGGACGACCGCCCAGGAACCACTCGAGAGGCGCCTGCGGGCGGTCCACGCCGTGGCGGACGAGTGGATGGAGATCCACCGCCCGGACGTGGTCGCCATCGAGCGGGTCTTCGCCCAGAACCAGGTCTCCACCGCCATGGGCACTGCCCAGGCCGCCGGCGTCGTGGCACTGGCCGCCGCCTACCGCGGCATCCCGGTGGCCTTCCACACGCCTTCCGAGGTCAAGGCGGCCATCACCGGCAGCGGGCGCGCGGACAAGAAGCAGATGACCCTGATGATCACCCGGATCCTCGGCCTGCAGAAGCCCCCCAGCCCGGCGGACGCGGCCGACGCCCTCGCCCTGGCCGTGTGCCACAGCTGGCGGGCGCCCATGCAGGGCCGGGTCGCCGCGCTGGACGGCCATGTCGCGCGGTCCCGGGCCGGGTTCGAGTCGAAGGTGGCGGCGGCACGGGACGCCGCCACGTCGAACGCACACGGTGGTCGCAGCGCGGCCGCCGATCAGGAGCGCGCCCGGGCCGCGGCCCGGGGCATGGCGCGGACGAAGGGAGTGCGCTGGTGATCGCCTCGATCCGGGGGACCGTGGCCGAGATCGGCCTGGACCGCTGCGTGGTGGAGACCGGGGGAGTCGGGGTGCTCGTGCACGCGACCCCCGCGGCGCTCGCCGGTCTCCGGCGCGGGGCGGAGGGGATGCTCCACACGGAGCTGGTGGTGCGCGAGGACTCGCTCACCCTGTACGGATTCGACTCGGTGGACGCGCGTCAGTTGTTCCTCACCGTGCAGACCGTCTCCGGCGTCGGACCACGACTGGCACTGGCGATCGTCGCGACCCTCGAGCCGGAGGCCCTCGTCCGGGCTCTCGGAACCGGGGACGTCAGGGCGTTGACCCGCGTCCCCGGCGTGGGCAAGCGCACGGCCGAACGCATGGTGCTGGAACTCAAGGACAAGGTCGGTCCCGTGTCCGACGGTGGCTCCGTGGGGATCCAGGGCGGCGCGACAGGCGGGTCGGCCGCGACCGAGGTCGCAGAGGCACTCGAGGGCCTGGGCTTCTCCTCCGCGGAGGCCGAGAAGACCGCCACCGCGGTGCTCGCCGCCGAGCCGGACCTCGACCCGGCGCAGGCCCTGCGACTGGCCCTCAAATCACTTGGTAGGCGCTGATGGCGGGACCGTTCGACGCGCCCGGCGACGGGCGTTCCCCCGACGTCGACGACGGGGCGGGCCACGAGGGCGAGCTGTCCGCGTCCGCGACCCCGTTCGATACCGACGTCGAGGGTGCCCTCCGACCTCGCAGCCTGGGCGAGTTCATCGGTCAGGAGACGGTCCGGGAGCAACTGGACCTGGTCCTCACCGCCGCCACCCGCCGCGGGGTCGTACCCGACCATCTGCTCTTCTCCGGGCCGCCCGGGCTGGGCAAGACGAGTCTCGCGATGATCGTCGCGGCCGAACTCGGCGGCTCACTACGGATCACCTCCGGTCCCGCCCTCGAACGACCCGGCGACCTCGCCGCGATGCTGTCCAATCTCATCGAGGGCGACGTGCTGTTCATCGACGAGATCCACCGCATCGCGCGCCCGGCCGAGGAGATGCTCTATCTCGCGATGGAGGACTTCCGGATCGACATCATGGTGGGCAAGGGGCCCGGGGCCACCTCGATCCCGCTGGAGATCGCCCCGTTCACCCTGGTCGGTGCCACCACGCGATCCGGAGCGCTGACCGGTCCGCTGCGCGACAGGTTCGGGTTCACCGCGCACATGGACTTCTACACGGACACCGACCTCGCCAGGATCGTCACCCGCGCGGCGGACATCCTCGCCATCCCCGTGGAGCCCGATGCCGCGCTGGAGATCGCCGGCCGGTCGCGGGGCACACCCCGGATCGCCAACCGGCTCCTGCGGCGGGTCCGCGACTTCGCCGAGGTCCGGGCCGACGGTCGCATCACCGTGCCCGTCGCCAGGGCCGCCCTCGAGGTCTACGAAGTGGACGAGCTGGGTCTCGACCGTCTCGACCGCGCGGTCCTCAGGGCGCTCCTCGTCCAACACGAGGGCGGGCCCGTGGGGCTGAGCACCCTGGCGGTGGCCGTGGGGGAGGAGTCCACCACCCTCGAAGAGGTCTGCGAACCCTTCCTCGTCCGGGCGGGTCTGCTCGCACGCACCCCCCGCGGGCGCATCGCGACCGCCGCGGCGTGGGAGCACCTGGGCCTCACCCGGCCAGGGCCCGACAGGGCGGCCGGGGACCCGATGTTGCCGGTCGAGGTCGACCGGGGCCCCGGCGCGCGCGGCTGAGCCCCGGGCTGGCATCCTCGGACGAGACCGTCCGTAGCCCGGACCCGCCAGCGACCCGGAACCGGCGGGTCCATGTCAGGAGGACCCGAATGGGACTGGAACTGCTGCTGCCGTTGATGATCGTCGTGCTGATCGTGCTGATGGTCCTGCAGAGCACGAGACAACGCAGGGCGATGAAGGACATGCGGGAGATGCAGGCCTCACTGACGGCGGGCGATCGCGTGCTCACCACCTCGGGTCTGCGCGCGACCATCGTCTCCGTGGGCGACGAGACCGTGGAACTGGAGATCGCCGAGGGCGTCCACACCCAGTGGGACCGCCGCGTCATCCGCGAGAAAATCGACGCCGGTACGACCCCCGGAGCCGACACCGGCACCGGTGCGGCGGATTCCCTGTAGGCCACGACCGGCGAGTAGTGTAATGGGGCCCTCCAGCCGGAGGGCCCCAGACGAAGACCGAGAGAGATCACCTGTGTCACCAGCTCGTCCTCGAGGCGCCGACGCCCGCCCCAGACCGTGGGCGCTGCTGTCCGCGTTCTTCCTGGTGCTGTTCATCATCTTCCTCGGCGCCTTCGCCGTCGCCGAGCGCGGCCTGACGCCCAAGCTGGGCATCGATCTGCAGGGCGGTACCCGCGTCACGCTGATCCCCAAGGGGGACCCCGACGAGGCCGACTTGCGACTGGCCCAGGACATCATCCGCGACCGGGTCGACGGGCTCGGCGTCGCCGGGACCTCGGTCGTCATCGAGGGCAGCAACATCGTCCTCACGGTCCCCGGTGAGGACTCCAGCCAGGCCCGTGACCTCGGCACCACCTCGCAACTGACGATCCGTCCCGTGCTGCAGGTCCAGCCCGTCGCCGAGGGCGACGTCGAGCCCGTGCCCGCCGCCAAGGGGGACCGCGACGCCGTCGCCAGGGAGGTCGAGGAGGCCCGCGAGATCCGCCAGGGCGACCCGCAGGAGCTCACCGAGACCCTCGCGACCTTCCGCTGCCCGGAGCGCGATGTCCTGGCCGGCTTCGACGACCCGTCCCAGGCCCTCATCGCCTGCGGTGAGGGCGCCAAGTACGTCCTCGGCCCGGTCCCGTTGCTCATCGGGGAACCGGAGGACGGGAAGCGACTCGACGGGCAACAGATCGTCAAGGACTCCGTCAGTTCCGGGTTCAACCAGCAGGCCGCCAAGAACGAGGTCTCCTTCCGGTTCAACGCCGGACCCGGTGAGCAGGGGAGCGCCACCTGGTCCCGCTTGACCCAGGAGAACCTCCAGCGGCAGATCGCCATCCTCCTCGACGGCGAGGTCATCAGCGCGCCCGTCGTCCAGGGCGTCACGCCGGTCGGTTCGGCGACCTCCATCACCGGTGACTTCAGCACGGACGAGGCGGCCTCTCTCGCCGCGAACCTGCGCTACGGTGCCCTGCCCATCTCCTTCGAGGACCCCAACGTCGACAACGTCCCGGCGTCCCTCGGTCTGGCCTCGCTCGAGGCGGGCCTGCTCGCGGGCGCCATCGGATTCCTGCTGGTACTGGCGTACTCGGCCTTCTTCTACCGCCTGCTCGGTGTGCTGGCGTTCCTCTCGCTGGCCCTGTCGTTCCTGCTCACCTACATCCTGTTGGTGTTCCTCGGATACACCGTCGACTACAGCCTCGACCTCGCGGGCATCGCGGGCCTCGTCATCGGTATCGGCATGACCGCCGATTCCTACGTCGTATTCTTCGAGCGCATCAAGGACGAACTGCGGGACGGCCACCGTTTCAGATCCGCGGTGCCGCGGGCCTGGAAGAGTGCCAGCCGCACCATCGTCACCGGCAACATGGTCAGCCTCATCGGAGCGCTGGTGCTCTACCTGCTGGCCAGCGGCGAGGTGCGCGGATTCGCGTTCACCCTGGGCCTCACGACCATCATGGACGTCTTCGTCGCGTTCACCGTGACCTGGCCGCTCGTCTACCTCGCCTCCACCAAACCCACCTTCGCCAAGACCTGGGCGAACGGGATGGGACGGATGGAGAACCTCCAGGCAGCCGCGGCGGAACAGCGCCGCATCGACCGGAAGACCGAGAGCGATCTCGAGCAGGGCCGGGGCCGCGGGGTCACCGCGACCATCCGCGGCCCGGGCGGCGACACCATCACCGAACCGCGCACCGAGCGTCCCGCCACCGATGAGGAGGAGGGCCGATGAGCACTCCCACGACCACCGAGCCCGGGAGCGGCGCCGCCGCCCCCGCCGGCCGGTCCGACAGTCTGTTCACGCGGCTCTACACGGGGACCGGGGCGTTCGGCATCGTCCCGAACCGCCGGAGGTTCTACGTCCTCACCACCGTGATCGTGGCGATCTGCCTGGCGAGCATCATCTTCCGTGGCTTCAGCTTCGGTATCGACTTCACCGGTGGCACCAAGCTCACCATGCCCGCAGCCGACCACGACAAGAGCCGCGTGGCCGCGGTGGTCGAGGAGTCGGTGGGTGAGGAACCGCAGACGGTGCAGATCGTCGGAGCCGGGGACGCGCGCATCGTCGAGGTGGAGACGCGGTTCCTCACCAGCGACGAGATCCGTGCGGCCAAGAACGCCCTCTTCGAGGAGTTCCGGCCGGTCACGGCCGACGGTGACGCCTCAGTGGAGGCGATCGGCGACTCCGCGCGCTCGGAGAGCTGGGGAGGACAGGTCACCGAGAACGCACTGATCGCTCTCGGGGTGTTCCTCGTCATCGTCTTCGCCTACATCGCGTTCCGCTTCGAGTGGCGGATGGCCACCGCAGCCATCGTCGCCCTGCTGTTCGACGTACTGACCACCGCCGGTGTCTACTCTCTCGTCGGCTTCGAGGTCACCCCGGCCACCGTGATCGGTCTGCTGACCATCCTCGGCTTCTCGCTGTACGACACGGTGATCGTGTTCGACAAGGTCGAGGAGAACACCCGCGGCATCAGACACACCGCGAGCCGCACCTATGCCGAAGAGGCGAACCTGGGTGTCAACCAGACCCTCATGCGTTCGATCCACACCACCATCATCGGCGTGCTGCCCCTGCTGGCGCTGGTCGTGATCGCCGTGTGGATCCTCGGGGTGGGCACCCTCATGGATCTGGCACTCGTCCAGATGGTGGGGATCATCACCGGCACCTTCTCCTCGGTATTCCTCGCCACACCCCTGCTGGTGTCGCTCAAGAACCGCGATCCGGAGATCAGACGCCAGACCGCCAAGGTCCTGGCCCGACGCGAGAAGGCCGAGGCCGCCGCATGACCGAACCAACTCTCAGCCCCGTCTCACCTGCCATCAGTTCGGCCGTGGAGCGGTTGATGCGTCGCGTCGAGGATTTCCCCTCCGCGGGCGTCCAGTTCTGCGACCTCACTCCGGTCCTCGCGGACGCCGACGGCTTCGATGCCGTCGTCGCCGGGCTGATCGCCGGGCACGAGATCGGCAGTGTGGACTACGTCGCCGGGCTCGACGCCCGGGGGTTCCTGCTCGCCGGCGCGGCAGCCGTGCGGCTACACACCGGGGTCCTGGCCATCCGTAAGGCCGGCAAGCTCCCGCCACCGGTGCATTCGCGGTCCTACGAGCTCGAGTACGGCGCCGCCACGTTGGAACTCCCCGCGGACGGGCTCGATCTCGGGGGGAAGCGCGTCCTCGTCGTCGACGACGTCCTCGCCACCGGGGGGACCCTCACCGCCGCGGTCGGTCTGCTGGAGGACTGTGGGGCGATCGTCGCGGGGCTGTCCGTGGTACTCGAGGTCCCCGGCCTCGGGGGGCGGGATAGACTGGCCGCCACACCGCTGACCTGCCTCACGGTCGCGTGACCGCCGGCCGTTCCTGACGGCCCGGAACTGGAGGGAGGAGCCGGAGATGACGCAACGGCAGGACCCCGCCGGGCAGCCGGACGGGGGCGCGCAACCCGGACAGACGGCTCAACCCCAGCCCTCGACACCCCAGCCCTCGACACCCCGGCCCCCGGCACCCCAGTCCGCGACACCCCAGTCCGCGACCCAACCGCTCCCCGTGATCCCGGGCAACCGCCCGTCCGCCGGTCGACGGGTGCGAGCGCGGTGGGCGCGCCGCCTCACCTCGGGTCTGACCGTCACCTCCACGCCGGCGGTTCTCGAACCGCTGGTGCGCGTCCACCGGATACACCACGCCAAGGCCGACGTCGGTCTGCTGGCACGCGCGTACACCCTCGCGGAGAAGCAACACGAGGGCGTCTACCGCAAATCCGGCGATCCCTACATCACCCACCCAGTCGCCGTGGCGACCATCTGCGCGGAGATGGGGATGGACACCACGACGCTCGTGGCGGCGCTGCTGCACGACACGGTCGAGGACACCGACTACTCGCTCGCACGGCTGGAGGCCGACTTCGGCGGTGAGGTCGCTCATCTGGTGGACGGCGTCACCAAGTTGGACAAGGTCGAGTTCGGCGAGGCCGCCGAGGCGGAGACCATCCGCAAGATGATCATCGCGATGGCACACGACCCGCGCGTCCTGGTGATCAAGGTCGCCGACCGCCTGCACAACATGCGCACGATGCGGTTCCTGCCGCCCGAGAAGCAGGTCAAGAAAGCGCGGGAGACCCTCGAGGTGATCGCCCCGCTCGCGCACCGGCTGGGGATGGCGACCATCAAGTGGGAACTCGAGGACCTCGCCTTCGCGATCCTCGAGCCGAAGAAGTACCAGGAGATCGTGCGGCTCGTCGCCGACCGGGCCCCCAGCCGCGACGTCTACCTGCAAACGGTGACCAACCGGGTCAGGGCGGACCTCGAGAAGGCGCACATCCAGGCGCGGGTCGAGGGCCGACCCAAGCACTACTGGTCGATCTACCAGAAGATGATCGTGCGCGGTCGGGAGTTCGACGAGATCCACGACCTCGTGGGCATTCGTGTCCTGTGCGAGGACGTGCGCGACTGCTACGCCGCGATCGGGGTCGTCCACTCGACTTGGAAGCCGATGCCGGGGAGGTTCAAGGACTACATCGCCCAGCCCCGCTTCGGCGTGTACCGGTCGTTGCACACCACCGTGATCGGACCCGACGGCAAACCCCTCGAGATCCAGATCCGCACCCACGAGATGCACCGCAACGCGGAGTACGGCATCGCGGCGCACTGGCGCTACAAGGAGACCCGCGGCAAGCACAACGGCGACCCCGCCGAGGTCGACGAGATGGCGTGGATGCGGCAACTGCTCAGCTGGCAGCGTGAGGCCGCCGATCCCGGCGAGTTCCTGGACTCCCTGCGTTTCGAGATGACCAGCAAGGAGATCTTCGTCTTCACCCCCAAGGGGGACGTCATCAACCTGCCGGTCGGCGCCACGCCCGTGGACTTCGCCTACGCGGTCCACACCGAGGTCGGTCACCGCTGCATCGGGGCACGGGTCAACGGCAAACTCGTCGCCCTCGAGCGCCCGCTCGAGAACGGCGAGGTGGTGGAGGTCTTCACCTCCAAGGACCACAACGCCGGCCCCAGCCTGGACTGGCAGAAGTTCGTGGTCTCCGGCCGCGCCAAGAGCTCGATCCGGCAATGGTTCGCCAAGGAGCGCCGAGAAGAGGCCCTGGAGCGGGGCAAGGACCTCATCACCCGTGAGGTCCGACGGGGCGGGGTCCCCGTCCACCGCATCTTCTCCAACGAGTCGCTCGCCGGCGTGTCCCGCGAGCTCGGATTCGCCGACGTCACCGCGCTCTACACGGCGATCGGGGAGAACCACGTCTCCGCCAAGACCGTGGTCGGTCGTCTCATCGCCGCCCACGGGGGCGTGGACGAGGTGACCGAGGAACTGGCCGACCGCTCCCGCGACAAGACCATGACCCCGCCCCGCCCCACGACCTCCGGGGCCGGCGTGCTCGTGGGCGGTGTCGAGGACGTCCACGCCAAGCTCGCCCGCTGCTGCACCCCGGTGCCGGGGGACCAGGTCCTGGGTTTCATCACGCGCGGCGGTTCGGTCAGCGTGCACCGCACCGACTGCACCAACGCCTCCGACCTGCACCGGGAGCCGGAGCGACTGGTCAAGGTCGAATGGGCGCCCCAGCCGGGCGCGGTGTTCCTCGTGGCCATCCAGGTGGAGGCCCTCGACCGCCACCGTCTGCTCTCCGACATCACCAAGGTCCTGGCCGATGAGAAGGTCAACATCCTGTCCGCGTCGGTGCAGACCGCGGGCGACGACAGGGTGGCGATCTCCCGGTTCACCTTCGAGATGGCCGACCCCAAACACCTGGGTCACGTTCTCGGCGCGGTCCGCAAGGTCGAAGGCGTCTTCGACGTCTACCGGATGACCTCGAACTGACCGACGCCTCCGCGGCTGACCGACCCTCCGCGGCCGGCGGTCGCGGACCCGGTGGGACGACGCCGGCCCCGGCCGGGAGGCCGGGACCGGTGCTCACGGCCGGGTGCTACGGGTTCACGCCTCGGGCAGACCCTCCTGGGCGCCGACCGTGACCTTCTCGATGACCACCGGTCGGCGCGGTGCCTCGTAGTCCGGATCGCTCTGGTCGTCGCTCTTCGTCCCGGCCTCGGCGATTTCGTCGAGGACCTCCAGACCGGACTCGCCGATCGTGCCCATCACGGAGTACTCGGGCGGCAGCATGGAGTCCTCGTACACGAGGAAGAACTGACTCCCGGCGCTGTTCGGCGCCTGCGACTTCGCCATGGCGACCGTGCCGCGCGGGTAGACCGACATACCCGAACCGTCCTCGGCCACGGGGAGATCGGTGGGCGGCTCGTCCACGATCGAGTACCCGGGGCCCGAGAGCCCGGTCCCCGTCGGGTCACCACACTGCAGGACGGAGAGCTGCGAACCCTCCCCACCCTGCGTCAGTCGATGGCACTCGGTGTCGTCGAAGTACTCCTGCTCGGCGAGGTGCACGAAGCTCGCGACGTTGCAGGGGGCGCCCTCACGGTCGAGGGTCAGGGGGATCTCACCGCTACCGGTGGTCACGACGATCTCGGCCGTGCCCCTCCTGGCCTGGTCCCCGGTCGGGGGGTCCATCTCGCGCTTGGACTCCTCGATCTCGTCGACCTGCTCGTTGAAGCGACGCGCCTCGGCGACGATCTCGGGCCCCTGGTCCTCGAACTCCGCCGGGTCGACCTTCTCCATGGGACTGGTGTCCTGCGGGTACTCACAGGTCACCCAGTCGGCGGCGTACTGCTCGGCGCGGGACTGTTCCGCCTTGTTCCAGACCACGACGCCCACGATGCCGAGGAGGACCACCACCACGACCGAGGCACCGGCGATCTTCAGCTGCTTCTCGCGGCGCGCCTGCGCCTCCATCTGCTCACGCAGACGTTGGCGCGCCTCGGCTCGGCGTTCCTGGTTGGTGGACACTGACCCTCCTGGGGACCTGGACTAGGCTGGGACTCCACGGGCGGATCCGTACGGTGGGGCTCCGTGAAGAGCCCCACGCGGCGGTCCAGCCCAGGGTCCTTGTCTACCAGGTCGGGTAGTGACGGCCGAACGCCACTCCGGTGTCGGGCGCCGTTGCCCGGCACCGGGCGCCGAACGGCGCCGACAGTGTCGAGAAAGGGAGTACGGGACGTGCAGATCGTCGGTTTCCCCGCCGGGATGTTCCAGACCAACTGCTACATCGTGGCGGACGACGCAGGCGACTGTGTGGTCGTCGACCCGGGGCAGGACGCGGAGGAACAGGTCCGCCGGCAGATCTCCGAGGCCGGGCTCCGACCCCGCGCGGTCCTGCTCACGCACGGGCACCTCGACCACATCTGGAACGCGCGGCAGGTGGCGGATCACTACGGGGTCCCCGCCTACATCCACCCCGAGGACCGCGAGATGCTCTCCGACCCGGGCAAGGGCCTCTCGCTCGACCTGTCGGCGATGCTCAAGGGCGTCACCTTCACGGAGCCGGCCGAGGTCATCGAGGTGTTCGACGGCGACACCCTCACCCTCGGTTCGATGACCTTCGATGTGGACCACGTCCCGGGTCACAGCCCCGGCTCGGTCTCGTTCCGGATCACCGTGCAGACCGAGGACGGACCCCGGCTGGTCGTGCTCGGTGGGGACGTACTGTTCCAGGACGGTGTGGGACGCACCGATCTGCCGGCGGGGGACACCGAGGTGCTCATGCAGTCCATCGCCAAGAAGTTCCTCGTCCTGGACGACGACGCCGTCGTGTTGCCCGGGCACGGGCCGTCCACGACCATCGGTCGTGAGCGTCGGTCGAATCCGTTCCTGCGCGACCTCTAGACCCACCAGCCCCACCCGCCCCTCCAGACCCAAGGACGCCTCACCAGTGACCGGCAACGCCAAGAAGACCGCACTCAAGGCACCCAAGGGTGTTCCCGACTACGTGCCTCCGGCCTCCGCCGGGTTCGTGACGGTCCGGGACGCCATCACCACCGCCGCCCGTCGCGCCGGGTACGGACACGTCGAGCTGCCGATCTTCGAGGACACGGCGTTGTTCGCACGCGGCGTGGGGGAGTCGACGGACGTGGTGTCCAAGGAGATGTACACGTTCTCCGACAGGGGCGGCCGGAGCGTCACACTGCGCCCCGAGGGCACCGCCGGGGTCATGCGCGCGGTGATCGAGCACGGGCTGGACCGGGGCCAGCTCCCGGTCAAGCTCTGCTACGCGGGGCCCTTCTTCCGGTACGAGCGCCCCCAGGCCGGCCGGTACCGCCAGCTCCAGCAGGTGGGCATCGAGGCGATCGGCGTCGACGACCCGGCCCTGGACGCCGAGGTGATCGCCGTGGCGGACGAGGCGTTCCGCTCCCTCGGACTCACCGGGTTCCGCCTCGAGCTCACCTCACTCGGGGACGAGACGTGCCGCCCCGACTACCGGGAACGGCTCCAGGACTTCCTCACCGGGCTGGACCTCGACGAGGCGACGCGAGAACGCGCTCGGGTCAATCCGCTGCGCGTCCTGGACGACAAGCGCCCCGAGGTGCGTGCCCAGCTCGAGGGCGCTCCTCTGATGATCGATCACCTGTCGGACGTGAGCGCCGAGCACTTCGCGACCGTTCGGGCGCACCTGGACGCGCTGGGCGTCGCGTACGAGGTCA
The DNA here is from genome assembly GCF_002441635.1 of Dietzia sp. WMMA184. Classification (NCBI taxonomy): domain Bacteria; kingdom Bacillati; phylum Actinomycetota; class Actinomycetes; order Mycobacteriales; family Dietziaceae; genus Dietzia; species Dietzia sp. WMMA184. Next base: position 491,392 of record NZ_NXEI01000001.1, read on the forward strand.
ATCCCCGCATGGTGCGGGGCCTGGACTACTACACCAAGACGACCTTCGAGTTCGTGCACGACGGCCTCGGCGCCCAGTCCGGGATCGGTGGCGGTGGCCGCTACGACGGCCTGATGGAACAGCTCGGCGGCCAGGCGCTGTCCGGCATCGGGTTCGGTATCGGCGTGGACCGCACGGTGTTGGCACTGCAGGCCGAGGGGATCGACCCGGCGGCCGAGGGGCGCGTCGACGTGTACGCGGTGGCTCTCGGCGCGCAGGCCAAGGCGACTCTGGTGCCCGTCCTCGCCGAGTTCCGCCGCAGCGGGCTCCGCGCGGACATGGCGTACGGGGACCGCGGCATGAAAGGCGCCTTCAAGGCCGCGGACCGCTCCGGAGCGGCGGTCACCGTCGTCGTCGGGGAGAACGAACTGGCCACCTCCACGGCCGTCGTCAAGACGATGGCCACCGGCGAGCAGGAACCTGTGCCCCTGGAGGGTCTCGTCGACCACGTGACCAGGGCCGTCTCCCGTTGAACCCGACCGTCCGGCGCGACCGGGCGACCGGGGCCCCACCCGCGCGTCAGAGCCGGGCGACTCAGAGCTGTGCGCGGAAGGTGTCGCAGGCCTGCATCGAGCCCTGCTCGTAGCCCGTCAGGAACCACTGTCGGCGCATCTCCGATGACCCGTGGGTCCACGAGCCCGGGTCGACACGGGCGCCGCCGGTGCGCTGGATGTGGTCGTCGCCGATCGCCTCGGCGGTCCGGATGATCGCGTCCACGTCGCTCCCGGTGAGGCTCTCCAGCAGCGGCGGGCCGCCGTCGGGAGCCGGGGTCGAGGTGGCGTAGTGGGCCCACAGGCCGGCGTAGCAGTCGGCCTGGAGTTCGACCCGGACCGCACCCGAGGAGGGGCCCTGCGGGTCCTGCTGCGACCGGCGGATGTCGCCGAGCATGGTCTGCAGGTGGTGGCCGAACTCGTGGGCGACGACGTACATCTGCGCCGCGCCGGAGGGTGACCCCCCGAGCTGGCCCACGAGGACCCGGTCGAAGAACGCGGGGTCTACGTACACGTTCTCGTCGGCCGGGCAGTAGAACGGTCCGATGTCGGAGGAGGCGCCTCCGCATCCGGTGTCGACGGCACCGGTGAAGATGGTGGTGTGGGGTTGGACCCAGCGCATCCCGATCTGGTCGGGCAACTGGGTGTTCCACACGTCCTCGAGGCTCTCGGTGGTGGCGACGACGCGGCAGATGGTGTCGGTGTTGGCCTGCTGCAGGTCGCACTGGTCGATGTGGGCCTGGAACTGCTGCGCCGAGTCGGAGGTCTGTGCCCGGCCGCCGGTGGCGCCCGGGTCCGTGCCACCGCCGTCGAGTCCGAGCTGGCCGGGGTCGACGCCGAGGAACAACGCGATGACGACGACGACGAGGCCACCCACACCCCCACCGACCGCCATCCCCCGACGACCCCCTCGGCCCCCGCGGCCCCCGCCGGAGACCCCGCTGGTGTCCAGTCTCCCGCCCTGCCGGAACGTCATATCGTCGCCTCTCGTCCACACCGACCCCCGGTCCACCCGGGCACGCCGCACCACCACGGTGCTTGTCGGATCACTGTATGGGCCGTCGGGACGAGGTCGCAGCCGAGACGGGGAACGCCCACGGGTGGACGTAGACTGTCCCTCGTCCGAACCCGGGGCCGACCGCTCATCCGGCGGTGGGTCCGTTCCGGAGTTCGCCGACCACACGACTTTTCCCGACGAGAGGACAACCGCAGTGCTGCGCACCCATTCCGCCGGCCAGCTCCGAGCCGCCGACGCAGGGGAGACCATCACCCTGGCCGGCTGGGTCGCGCGCCGCCGGGATCACGGCGGGGTCATCTTCGTCGATCTCCGCGACTCGACCGGCGTCTGCCAGGTGGTGTTCCGCTCGGAGGACGTGGCCGAGCGCGCACACCGCCTCCGCAACGAGTACTGCGTGGCCGTGACCGGCGTCGTGGACCGCCGCCCGGAGGGGTCGGAGAACCCGAACCTCGCCTCGGGCGAGGTCGAGATCGACGTGACCTCGTTCGAGGTGCTCGGCGAGGCCGCGGCCCTGCCGTTCCAGCTCGACGACGAGGTCGGCGAGGAGGCGCGCCTGCGTCACCGCTACCTCGACCTGCGGCGTGAGGGCCCGGGCGCGGCGCTGCGCCTGCGGTCCGAGGTGAACGCCGCGGCGCGGGGCGTCATGGCCCGTCACGACTTCGTGGAGATCGAGACGCCCACGCTGACCCGCTCGACGCCCGAGGGGGCCCGCGACTTCCTCGTGCCCGCCCGCCTGCAGCCGGGGACGTTCTACGCTCTCCCGCAGTCGCCGCAGCTGTTCAAGCAGCTGCTCATGGTGGCCGGGATGGAGAAGTACTACCAGCTCGCCCGCTGCTACCGGGACGAGGATTTCCGCGCCGACCGGCAGCCGGAGTTCACGCAGCTGGACGTGGAGATGAGCTTCGTCGACCAGGACGACGTGATCGCCGTGGCCGAGGAGATCCTCACCGAGGTGTGGGCCACGGCCGGGTATCAGATCTCGACCCCCATCCCGCGCATGACCTACGACGAGGCGATGCGTCGCTACGGTTCGGACAAGCCCGACCTCCGGTTCGACATCGAACTGGTCGAGTGCACGGAGTTCTTCGCCGACACCCCGTTCCGGGTGTTCAAGGCGCCGTACGTCGGAGCGGTCGTCATGAAGGGCGGGGCGTCGCAGCCCCGTCGTCAGCTCGACGCCTGGCAGGAGTGGGCCAAGCAGCGCGGCGCCAAGGGCCTGGCGTACATCCTCGTCGGTGAGGACGGCGAGCTGGGCGGCCCCGTCGCCAAGAACCTGTCGGACTCCGAGCGCGCCGGGATCGCCGCGCACGTGGGCGCGGAGCCGGGGGACTGCATCTTCTTCGGCGCGGGAGCGGTCAAGTCCACCCGGGCGCTCCTCGGTGCGGCACGCGGCGAGATCGCCGAGAAGCTCGGCCTGATCGACCCCACCCGGTGGGCGTTCACCTGGGTCGTCGACGCCCCGATGTTCGAGCCCGCGGACGACGCCACCGCCGCCGGCGACGTGGCCGTCGGTTCGGGTGCGTGGACCGCCGTGCACCACGCGTTCACCTCACCCAAGCCCGAGCACCTCGACACGTTCGACACCGATCCGGGATCGGCGCTGGCATACGCCTACGACATCGTGTGCAACGGCAACGAGATCGGTGGCGGGTCGATCCGTATCCACCGCAAGGACGTCCAGGAGCGGGTCTTCGGCGTCATGGGCATCACGCAGGAGGAGGCGCAGGAGAAGTTCGGCTTCCTGCTCGACGCCTTCTCCTACGGCGCCCCGCCGCACGGTGGCATCGCCTTCGGCTGGGACCGCATCTGTGCGCTGCTGGCCGGAACCGAGTCCATCCGCGACGTCATCGCCTTCCCCAAGTCCGGCGGCGGGGTCGACCCGCTCACCGACGCTCCCGCGCCGATCACCACCCAGCAGCGCAAGGAATCCGGCATCGACGCCAAGCCGGTCCAGCGCGGGCAGGCCGCCCAGGACGGGGCCGCAGCCGGGTAGTACCCGAGGCGGGCGGCCCCTGGCGTCTCAGAGGTGGAACGCCTCGAGCGCCGGGCGCCCGTCCATCCCGGAATGGTCGAGTCCGAACAGCCGGGCCACCGTCGGCGCCACGTCGAGGGTGCGCACGGGACGGTTGACGACCTGCCCCCGGCGGACGATCCGGTGCCCGCCGGCGATGAAGAACGGGATGCCGAGCGTGACCTCGTGTCCGTGGTTGCCGGGGATGGGGTTGGAGAACGGGGTGGGGTCGGAGAACCGCCATCCCGGATGACAGGTGGCCACGAGGTCGCCACCGCGCTCGCCCAGGTCGAGTTCGGCCGGATCGTAGAGGCGGTTGACCCCCGGGAGCGCGCCGACCACCTCACGCAGGCGCGCCAGGGTCGCCTCGCGTTCTCCGGCGGGGCCGAGGTGGGCGAAGGTGTCGGCGCCCCCGTTCTGGGCGATCCCGACGCGCCCGCGCAGCGCCGGGTCGGCGTCGATCGCGCCGGCGGCACTGATGAGGCGGAGCGGCTCCGACCAGTCCATGCCGTGATCGGCCAGCACGATGAGCACCGACCGTTCCCACCGGCCGGTGGACCGCAGGAACTGCTCGAGGTCCCACAGCTTGTGGTCCGAGTTGTACACCGCCTGGTTGCGGGCCAGTCGCAGTGAGGTGCCGGACAGGTCCATGTGGCCGAAGCGGTCCATGTCGCCGAGGTTGACGAACGTCATCCGCGGGGCGTGGTCGGTGATGGTCTGCTTGAGGGCCTCGACGGTGAACCAGTCGAGCGAGTGGTCGGTGACCGGCACCAACGGGAAGGGTGCCCACTGCACGCTCGCGCGGCCACCGAACAGGCCGTGGAGGTAGTCCTTGCTGAGCACGCTCGCGGTGGTCAGACCCGCCTCGGTCCGGATGCGGTCCAGCACGGTGGCCGCCCGCAGGTCGTCGGGCCGGTCGAGGGTCCTCTCGTCCCCGATCGCGTGGTCCCAGATGGCGTTCGCGGGCACCCCGTTGCGCGCGGGCAGCACCCCGGTGACCATGGCGGCGTGGTTGGGCAGGGTCTCGGCGATCATCACGGAGGAGGCGTCGGTGAACCGCGTCCCCTCGGAGGCCCATCGGTGCAGGGTGGGCGCCTGGGCCGGGTTGAGTTCGTCGGGCCTCATGCCGTCGGTGACGATCACGTAGACGTCGAGGTCGTCGGCCACCGGGCGCACCGGGTTCGCCCACACGGGGGCGGGCTCGGCGAGCAGGGTCACCCCGACGGCGCCGGCGGCGGCGACCATGCCGGCGCCGGCGAGCGCCTCACGACGGGTGAGTGTGGGTCCGTGGGTGGGGTTGTCGTCGCGGCACATGGGGCTGGGGTCCTGACGGTCGGGTGGTGGCTGGCGGGGCGGTGTGCCCGGCGGGGGACGTGGCATAGCTGACCACCAGGGAACCCGACGACGACGAGGGCTGCCCACACTTTCGGTGATCGGACGCCGAATGTTCACCCGGGGGTCGGAATCCGGGCCCGCCGGTAGCCTGGTCGGCGTGACAGACGATGCCGGGTTGTTCGCCGCCGGGGACGCGGGCGGACACGCGCCCCTCCCGCCCGCGGCGGGGGACGTGGACCCGTCCGCACCGCTGGCCGTGCGTATGCGGCCACGGAGTCTCGACGAGGTGATCGGCCAGGAGCACCTGTTGCGGCCCAACTCCCCGCTGCGCCGGCTGGTGGAGGGGCGCGGCGGCTCCTCGCTGATCCTCTACGGTCCGCCGGGTACCGGGAAGACGACGCTCGCGAACCTCGTCGCGAGCACCTCGGGTCGGCACTTCGTGGCGCTGTCCGCGTTGAGTGCGGGGGTCAAGGACGTCCGCGCGGTCATCGACGACGCCCGCACCCGCCAGGTGCACGGTCAGCGCACGGTCCTGTTCATCGACGAGGTGCACCGGTTCTCCAAGAGCCAGCAGGACGCCCTGCTCGCCGCGGTGGAGAACGGCATCGTCCTCCTGGTCGCCGCCACCACGGAGAACCCCCACTTCTCCGTGATCGCCCCGTTGCTGAGTCGATCCCTCATCGCCGAGCTCCGGGGGCTGGACGACGCGGGTGTCGCCGGCGTCCTGAGGCGCGCGGTGGCCGAGGAGCGGGGCCTGGCCGGCGAGGTCGAGCTGACGGACGAGGCGGTGGAGGACATCGTCAGACTGTCGGGGGGCGACGCGAGGCGCAGCCTCACGATCCTCGAGGCGGCGGCGGGGGCAGCGGAGGACGGGGTGGTGACCCCGGAGATCGTGGAGCTGAGCCTGGACGCCGCGCCGGTGCGCTACGACCGCGACGGGGACCAGCACTACGACGTCACGAGCGCGTTCATCAAGTCCATCCGTGGGTCCGACGTGGACGCCGCCCTGCACTACCTCGCGCGGATGCTGGTCGCGGGGGAGGACCCGCGGTTCATCGCCCGGCGCCTCATGGTCCACGCCAGTGAGGACATCGGGATGGCCGACCCCACCGCGCTGCTGGCCGCGGGGGCCGCCGCCGAGATCGTGCAGAAGGTCGGACTGCCGGAGTGCAGGTTGGCGCTGGCGCAGGCCACCATCCACCTCGCCACGGCCCCCAAGTCCAAGGCGGTCATCGCCGCGATCGACGCCGCGATGGCCGATGTCCGCGCGGGCGGGGTGGGCGAGGTGCCCAAGCATCTGCGGGACGGCCACTACGCCGGGGCGAAGGGCCTCGGCAACGGGGTGGGCTACCGCTACGCCCACAACGCGCCCGCCGGGGTCGTGGCGCAGCAGTACCCGCCCGACGAGCTGGTGGGGCGTGACTACTACGAGCCGAGCCCGCACGGGCACGAGCGGGAGCTGGGTGCGCGGGTGGACAAGCTCCGCAAGATCATACGAACAGAGACGTAGCCATTTCTTCGGCATCGTCCTGCCCCCGATGCCGCGCTGAGCTCCCATCAGGCAGGGCCCGCCCTGCACCGGGCGCCCATCCGCCGGTTCGGCCGGGTGGGCGCCCGCTGGCGTTCCCGGGGCCGCCCACCTCGTCGTCGTGGTCAGGTCCGCCCCGGCCCACCTCGTTCCCGGTCCCGCCCGGGCGCGGCGGTAGGCTGGGACCTCGCCCGAGACCACCAGTAGACGACCAGTGAGGCCCCCAGTGCAGACCCATGAGATCCGGCGCCGCTTCCTCGAGCACTTCGTCAGGGCCGGCCACGCCGAGGTCCCCAGTGCGTCTCTGGTGTTGGACGATCCCAACCTGCTGTTCGTCAACGCCGGGATGGTGCCGTTCAAGCCCTACTTCCTCGGCCAGGAGACCCCGCCGTACGCCACCGCGACCTCCATCCAGAAGTGCGTGCGCACCCTCGACATCGAGGAGGTGGGCATCACCACCCGCCACAACACCTTCTTCCAGATGGCCGGGAACTTCTCCTTCGGCGACTATTTCAAGGAAGGCGCCATCCGGCACGCGTGGTCGCTGCTGACCACCCCGGTCGACGCCGGCGGGTTCGGGATCGACCCCGCGCTGCTGTGGGTCACCGTCTACCTCGACGACGACGAGGCCCACGGCATCTGGCGGGACGTGATCGGGGTGCCCGAGGAGCGCATCCAGCGCCGCGGCATGGCGGACAACTACTGGTCCATGGGCGTGCCCGGCCCGTGCGGGCCGTGCTCGGAGATCTTCTACGACCGTGGGCCCGCCTACGGGGTGGACGGCGGGCCCGAGGCCGACGAGGACCGCTACATCGAGATCTGGAACCTCGTGTTCATGCAGAACGAGCGAGGGGAGGGCACCGGCAAGGACGCCTTCGAGATCCTCGGCCCGCTGCCCAAACAGAACATCGACACCGGCATGGGCGTCGAGCGCGTCGCGTTCCTGCTCCAGGGCGTGGAGAACGTCTACGAGACGGACCTGCTGCGCCCGGTCATCGAGACCGCCGAGCGACTGTCCGGCGCGAAGTACGGTGCGGACGGCGCCGCCGACGTGCGGTTCCGCGTCGTCGCCGACCATGCCCGCACCGCCTACATGCTCATCTCCGACGGCGTGACGCCAGGCAACGAGGGCCGCGGGTACATCCTGCGCCGTCTACTGCGTCGCATCGTCCGCTCCGTGCGACTGCTCGGGGCGACCGGCGAGACGATGGCCGAGTTCATGGCCACCGTCCGCGACGCGATCGGCCCGTCTTTTCCCGAGACCGTCTCCGGGTACGACCGGATCGAGCGGATCGCGGTGGCCGAGGAGGTCGCGTTCCTCAAGACCCTCGAGTCCGGGACGCAGCTGTTCGAGCGCGCCGCCTCCGACGCCCGGTCGTCGGGCGCCGCGGTGCTCACCGGCCGCCAGGCGTTCGCCCTGCACGACACGCACGGTTTCCCGATCGACCTCACCCTCGAGATGGCGTCCGAGGCCGGGCTGCAGGTGGACGAGGAGGGCTTCCGCTCGCTCATGTCCGAGCAGCGCGCCCGCGCCAAGGCCGATTCCCGGGCCAAGAAGCACGCCCACGCCGACCTGTCCGTCTACCGTGACTTCCTCGACGCCGGCGAGACCGTCTTCACCGGCTTCACCGACCTGACCGACGAGTCGCGGCTGCTGGGCATCGTCTCCGGCGGCGAGGCCGTCCACGTCGCCCGCGAGGGGGACGCGGTGGAGTTCCTCCTCGACCGCACCCCGTTCTACGCCGAGTCCGGCGGACAGCTGGGCGACCGCGGCATGATCTCCACGGCCGGCTTCCAGATGCGGGTCGACGACGTCCAGAAGATCGGCAAGAAGCTCTGGGTGCACAAGGGCGTCCTCACCGGCGGCGAGGCCGAGGCCGGTCAGCTCGTCACCTCCGCCGTCGACCCCGAGTGGCGCAAGGGCGCCACCCAGGGCCACTCCGCCACCCACCTCGTCCACGCCGCACTGCGGCAGATCCTCGGCCCGGAGGCCGTCCAGGCCGGTTCGCTCAACAAGCCCGGTTACATGCGGTTCGACTTCAACTGGTCCGGCTCGATCCCCTCCGACGTCCTGGCGCAGGTCGAGGAGGTCACCAACACCGCCGTCGACGCCGACTACGGGGTCAACACCGTGGAGACCACCCTCGAGGAGGCCAAGCGCATGGGCGCCATGGCCCTGTTCGGCGAGAACTACGGCTCCCGGGTCCGCGTGGTGGAGATCGGCGGCCCCTTCTCCATGGAACTGTGCGGCGGGACCCACGTGTCCAGCTCCGCGCAGATCGGCCCCGTCAGCCTGCTGGGGGAGGCGTCCGTCGGCTCCGGGATCCGGCGCGTCGAGGCCTACGTGGGCATGGACGCGTACCGCCACCAGGCCCGCGAGCGGGCGCTCGTGTCCGGGCTGGCCGCCTCGCTCAAGGCGCCCACCGACGAGCTGCCCGATCGCGTCGCCGCCCTCACCGCCAAGCTGCGTGAGGCGGAGAAGGCGCTCGAATCCCTGCGGGCCTCCCAGCTCGCGGCCCAGGCCGGCGACCTGCTGAACTCGGCCGAGGACCTCGGTGGCATCCGGTTCCTCGCGCACAGCACCCCCGGCGGCGCCGCGGGAGACCTGCGCACCCTCGCCTCCGATCTCAAGGGACGGCTCGGCTCGGACGCCGGGGTCGTGTTCCTCACCGCCCCGGCGCAGGACAAGGTCCCGTTCGTCATCGCCGTCAGCCCCGCCGCGCAGGATCGCGGACTCAGGGCCGGCGACCTCGTCAAGGCCATCGCGCCCGCGCTCGGTGCCCGCGGCGGGGGCAAGCCGGACATGGCGCAGGGTGCCGGGTCCGACCCGGCCGGGATCGACACCGCGGTGTCCGCGCTGCGCGACGCCGTCCGGGACGCCGGATGACCGACGCCCCGGGCGCCCCGGGCGCCGCGGCCGGGCCAGCCGGGCCCGCCGAGCCAGCCGAGCCAGCCACGTCCGGCGGCGGCTGGACCCGCGGGCGCCGACTCGGACTGGACGTGGGCACCGCCCGCATCGGTGTGGCCTCCTGTGACCCCGACGGGATCCTCGCCACCCCCGTCGAGACCATCAAGGTCACCGACGGCGACCCCCAGTGGGCGAGCGAGCTCCGGCGTCTCGCCGAGCTCGTCGAGGAGTACGACGCCGTGGGTGTGGTGGTCGGGCTGCCCACCTCGCTCAAGGGCCGGGAGACCGCGTCCACCGCGATGGCCCGCTCGTTCGCCACCGCCCTGACGGCCGGGGCGCCCGACCTGCCGGTGGACCTCGTCGACGAGAGGCTGACGACGGTGACCGCGAGTTCGGCACTGCACGGCGCCGGCCGCAACACGCGGAAACAGCGCGACGTGATCGACCAGGCGGCCGCCGTTGTCCTGCTCCAGGCCTGGATCGACTCGCGGCACGCCCGCCGATGAGCGACCCCCCGGCGTGCCCGCCTGGATAAACTGGCCGACGAGCACGATGCTGTCCGCGGGACAGCTCCCCTGACACCATGACCGAGGAGCACGATGTCTGCGGCACGAGGACGCTCACGTACAGGAGCCACCACGAGGTTCATCCTCCTGGCGGCCGTGATCGGGGTGGTCCTCGCCTTCGGCGTGATGGTCTACCGCAACCAGAACACCGAGGTCGCGCCGGCCCCGGACTTCGACGGACAGGGCAGCGGGAACGCGCTGCTGCACGTGGAACCGGGCGACACCCTGGGGGTCGTCGGGGACCGCCTCTACGACATCGGCACCGTGGCCAGTACCCGCGCCTTCACCGGAGCGGCGGCGGGGACGCCCGTCGAGGGCATCCAGCCCGGCTACTACCAGGTGCGGCAGGAGATGAGCGCCGCCGCCGCGGTGGACGCGCTGGCGGACCCGCAGAACCGCGTCGGTTTCATCGAGGTCAAACCGGGCGGCCGGCTGCTCGACACGGTCGTGGTGGGCGGCGGCAGGGAGAAGGGCATCTACACCCTGATCGCCGACGCCACGTGCGTCCGCGATCTGGACGAGCCCGAGGCCGCCCCGATGTGTCGGCAGCCCCAGGAGATCGTCGACGCGGCCGTGCAGGCCGACCCGGCGGAACTCGCCGTCCCCGAGTGGGCCATCGACGAGGTACGGGGCGCCCCGGACCCGGTCCGTCGCCTCGAGGGGTTGATCGCCCCGGGGGTCCACAACATCAACCCGCAGTCCGAGCCCGTCGAGATCCTGCGTCAGCTCATCGACGCCTCGACCGCCTCCTACGACGAGACCGGACTCGTCCCGGCCGCCGACCGTATCGGTCTCACCCCCTACGAGGTGGTCACCGCCGCGTCGCTGGTGGAAAAGGAGGGCAAGCTCCAGGACTTCGACAAGGTCGCGCGGGTCATCCTCAACCGCCTCGCCGAGCCCATGCGTCTCCAGTTCGACTCCACGGTCAACTACGCTCTGGCCGACCAGGAGATCGCCACCACCGACGCCGACCGGGCCGAGGTGACCCCGTGGAACACCTACGCGATGGACGGACTGCCCTACGGGCCGATCGGTTCACCGGGACTCGACGCACTGCGCGCGATGGAGAACCCTGCCGACGGGCAGTGGAAGTACTTCGTCACGGTCGACATGGAGGGCACCACCAGATTCGCGGACGAATACCCGGAGCACGAGCGCTATCAGAGCGAGGCCATCGCCAACGGAGTCCTCGCCAGTGGTCGCTGATCCCACGGGCGCACCGCGCTCGGCGGCCGTCCTGGGGCACCCGGTGGACCACTCGCTGTCCCCGGTCCTGCACGGTGCCGCGTACCGGGCGCTCGGCCTCGACGACTGGACCTACGAGCGCATCGACTGCGACGCCGAACGACTGCCGTCTGTGGTCGACTCGTCGCCCGCCGACCGCATCGGTTACTCGGTCACGATGCCCGGCAAGTTCGCCGCGCTCGCCCACGCCGACGAGGTGAGTGAACGCGCCCGCATCGTCGGCAGCGCCAACACGCTCGTCCGGCGGGCGGGCGGCTGGTTCGCCGACTGCACGGACGTCGACGGTGTGACCGGGGCGCTCGCCGCCTTCGGGGACCTCCCGGACCATCCGACGGCAGTCGTCCTGGGCGTGGGGGGAACCGCCAGACCGGTTCTCGCCGGGCTCGCCGAGGCCGGCGCCACGCAGGTGGTCCTGGCCTCCAGGCGCGACAACGCCGGGCCGGCGGCCGACTGCGGACGGGCCCTCGGGCTCGGGGTCCGCACCATGGGCCTCACCGACCCGGAACTGATCGGGGAGATCACGCGGGCCGATGTTCTGATCAACACCGTCCCCGAACCCGGCGTGCGGGAGCTCACCGACCTGGTCGCCGGTGCCCGACGGGTGTTCGACGTCCTCTACGACCCCTGGCCCACCGCGGCCGGCGCAGCAGCCCAGGCCGCGGGCATCCCCGTGGTCGGTGGCGACGTGATGTTGCTCCACCAGGCCTTCGGTCAGGTGGAGCTGTTCACCGGGCACCCGGCGCCGCGCGGGGAGATGGCCGCCGCGCTGTCGCAGGCGCTCGGTCGCTGACCGCGCGGACACGGAGACGCGGGGACACGGGGACACGGGGACGCCCACCGTGCCGGAGTCGCACGGCCGGATGATCGGTCAGATGCCCGAGGGCTCCGTGGCGCGACGGGGGGCGACCGTCTCGAAGTCGGCCGGGTCCGCGGTCCGGGTGCGACGCTGGTACTCGTGCACCAGCCCCGGCCAGTTCGTCGTAATGCGGCCTGAGTCCGCCTTGTACCAGGAGTCGCAGCCGCTCCACACCGACGCACCGAGGCGGCGCATGATCTCGTCGTCGTAGGCCTCGTGCACCTCGCGACGGACGTCCACGGCCACCGTCCGATCCGCCCGAGCCAGTTCCTCGACCACCTGGCGGATGTACCTCGCCTGCTGTTCGATCATGAGGATGATCGAGCTGCTCCCGAGATTGGTGTTGGGTCCGTAGATCACGAACATGTTGGGGAAGCCCGGCACGGCCATCCCGAGATACGCGCGCGCACCCTCTCGCCACTGCTCGTGCAGGTCCCGACCGCCGCGTCCACGCACGGTGATCGGTGCCAGGAAGTCGGTGGCCCGGAAACCCGTGCCGTACACCACGACATCGACGGGGCGCATCCGTCCGTCCGCGGTGACGATCCCCTCGGGGACGACCTCGGCGACGGTGTCGGTCACCACGTCGACGTTCGGCTGCGCGAGTGCGGGGTACCACTGGTTGCTGAACAGCATCCGCTTGCACCCGATCGGTTCCGTCGGGGTGAGGGCCTCGCGCAACCGGGGGTCGCGGACGGTGAGCCGCAGATTGGCGCGGGCGAGCCCGCCGAGGATCCTGGCGAGCGGCCGCGCGGAGGTCAGTGCCAGGCCGATGACCTCCGTCGTCTCCCAGATCGTGCCGCGCATCGCGGTCATGAGGCCGGGCACACGGGCGAACGCCGCCCGGTGGGCGTCCGTGTAGGCGCGGTCCGGCTTGGGCACCACCCACGGCGCCGAGCGTTGGTAGACGGTCACGTGCGCGGCCACCTCGCGGATGCGGGGGACGAACTGGATGGCCGAGGCCCCGGTGCCGAGTACCGCGACCCGCTTACCGGTCAGATCGACATCGTGCCGCCACTCGGCCGAGTGGAACGACGGGCCGGCGAACGTCTCCGACCCGGGGATGTCCGGGTAGGCCGGACGGGACAACTGACCCACCGCGGGCACGAGCACCTCGGCCTCGAACGACTCGCCGGAGGCGGTGTGTACCGTCCACGTGGCGCTGTCGTCGTCGAACTCCGCGGAGGTCACCTCGATGCCGGTGCGCACGAGTTCGCGCAGGCCGTACCTGTCGGCGGTCTCCCGGATGTAGGACAGGATGTCGGGTTGCTCGGCGTAGCGACGGCCCCAGTCCGTCCTGCGGTGGAAGGAGTACGAGTAGAGGTTCGACGGGACGTCGCAGGCCGCTCCGGGGTAGGTGTTGTCCCGCCACACCCCTCCGACGTCGTCGGCCTTCTCCAGGATCGTCACCTCGGCCAGGCCGTCACGGGTGAGCTGGTAGGCGGCGCCGAGGCCACCGAATCCGGCTCCGATGATGATCACGCGCGGTCGTCGCCGCCGGGTCCCGGGGGAGGAGGAAGAGGTCATGTCGTGACGGTAGTGCCCCGGCCCCGCGTGGCCGCAGACATTCACGGACGAATAATCCATAATTCCGGACATGACCACCTGGGACGACCCCGCGGTCCCACACTGGGACTTCCCCCGCTCGGCCATCGGGATCGGCGTGCTCGTCGAGGCCGGGGACCGGCTCGGCGTGGAGGCCGGCCGGGTCCTGCAGGGGATCGCGCTCTCCCCGGCCGACCTCGCCACCCCCGATCTACTCGTGACGCCGGACCAGGAACTGACCGCGATCCGCAACCTCCGCGCCGCCGCGGGCGACCGGCCCGCCCTCGCCGCCGAGGTGGGCGCCACCTACCGGTTGACCACCTTCGGGATCTTCGGATACGCCCTGCTGTCGAGCCCGACGCTCCGCGACGTGATCGCCGTGACGCTCCGCTTCATCGACTTGAGCTACATCTTCAGCACGATCGGTGTGGAGTCGACGGGGGACAGGATCGTGGTGCGTCTGGAGGACACCGCGCTCCCGGACGACGTCCGCGAGTTCCTCGTGGACCGCGACCTGTTCGCGATCCACTCCGTCCTCGGCGAGCTCGTCCCCGGAGGTGTCCCGTTCACCGACATCTCCTTCGGTGGGGGGCGGTCATCCGGGACCCTGACCGCATACGGGGAACGGCTCGGCCTCATACCGTCGGAGTCCGACCACGGCGCCGGCGTCACGATGGTCTTCGACGCCGACCGCCTCGACGAACCGCTCCCACAGGGGAGCCCGGCGGCGGTGACGGTGGCCGAGGCCATGTGCCGCGACCTGGCCGCCACCCGCCGGACCCGGGGGCCGGTGAGCAGCCGGGTCCGCGTCGAGATCGCCGGTCGTCTCACGCAGGGGGCCTCCATGTCCTCGGTGGCCGCCGGACTGGGGGTCAGTTCCCGGACCCTGCGCAGGCACCTGTCGGACGAGGGCACGTCGTTCCAGCGGCTTCTCGACGACGTCCGGCTGGAACTTGCCAGGCGGATGCTGGCGACCGGTCTGCTGTCGGTGGAGGACGTCGCGTTGCGTCTGGGGTATGCCGAGGCCTCGAGCTTCATTCACGCGTTCCGGCGTCTCACCGGTGACACCCCGCACCGGGCCGTCGTCGCCTCGCGGGCGCGGCGGTCCGCGACGACCCGGGCCTGATGTGCCGGGCCGTACCCCGACGTGGGATGATCGGCGACGTGCTGAAGTGGACCACTGCCGGAGAATCGCACGGCCAGGCCCTGGTGACGATCGTCGAGGGCGTGATCGCCGGGGTCGAGGTGACGAGCGACGAGATCGCCTCGCAACTCGCGCGCCGTCGCCTGGGCTACGGCCGCGGGGCGCGGATGAAGTTCGAGGCGGACGCCGTCCGGGTCCTCGGCGGCGTCCGCCACGGCCGGACCATGGGATCGCCGGTGGCGATCGAGGTCGGCAACACCGAGTGGCCCAAGTGGGAGCAGATCATGTCGGCGGACCCCGTCGACCCGGAGGCGATCGACGACAAGGCCCGCGCCGCCCGCCTGACCCGCCCGCGGCCCGGTCACGCCGACTTCTCCGGGATGCTCAAGTACGACTTCGACGACGCCCGGATGGTCCTCGAGCGCGCGAGCGCCCGGGAGACCGCCGCCCGCGTCGCGGCCGGGACGGTCGCCCGTGCGGTGCTGCGGGACGTCCTCGGCGTCGAGGTCCTCTCGCACGTCATCTCCATCGGTGCGTCCGAGCCGTACGTCGGACCCGAGCCCGGGTTCGCGGACCTCGAGGACATCGACGCCAGCCCTGTGCGGGCCTTCGATGCCGCCGCCGCGGAGTCGATGATCGCCGAGATCGAGGCCGCGAAGAAGGCCGGGGACACCCTCGGGGGCGTCGTCGAGGTGGTCGTCCACGGCCTCCCGATCGGTCTCGGCTCCCACGTGTCCGGCGACGATCGTCTCGACGCACAGCTCGCCGGCGCCCTCATGGGCATCCAGGCCATCAAGGGTGTCGAGGTGGGGGACGGCTTCGAGACCGCGCGCCGCCGTGGCAGCGTCGCCCACGACGAGATGGTCCGCGGTGACGACGGCGTCGAGCGTCGTAGCAACCGGGCCGGGGGCCTGGAGGGCGGCATGACCAACGGTCAGCCCCTGCGGGTACGGGCAGCGATGAAGCCCATCTCCACGGTGCCCCGTGCGCTGAGCACGGTGGACATGGAGGACGGATCCGCGGCCACCGCCATCCACCAGCGGTCGGACGTGTGTGCGGTTCCGGCGGCGGGCGTCGTCGCGGAGTCGATGGTCGCCCTCGTGCTGGCCCGCGCGGTCCTGCAGAAATTCGGTGGCGACTCGCTGGCGGAGACCCGCCGGAACGTCGGCGGATACCTCGACGCGGTCGCCGAGCGGCTGGACTGGGCGACGGACGAGGCATGAGCGAGCCGGCACGGCCGGTCGCCGTGCTCGTGGGACCACCCGGTGCCGGCAAGACGACCATCGGCCGCAAGCTCGCCCGGCGGCTCGACGTGCCGTTCCGCGACGCCGACCACCTCATCGAGGAGGCCGAGGGCCGGTCCATCCCCGAGATCTTCGCCACCGACGGCGAGCCGCACTTCCGCGAGATCGAGGAGCGGATCATCGGTGACGCGCTCACGTCGTTCGACGGCGTCCTGTCCCTGGGGGGCGGGGCGGTCCTGTCGGCGGTGACCCGGCGACGCCTGCGAGGCCACCGGGTCGTCCACCTCACGATCGGGGTGGCCGAGGGGGTGCGCCGATCCCAGGGTCCGGGTCGCCCGCTGTTGGCCGGGGGCGACGTCACAGCCCGGTACCAGGCACTGCTGACCGAACGCTCGCCGCTGTACCGGGAGGTCGCCTGGACCACCGTGAGCACCGAGCGGCGCAGTTCGGGCAAGGTGGTGACGGACATCGTCGACAGGCTCCACTCCGGCGACCCGCACCTGCGGGGCGGCGTTCGGAGATGAGTGACGACCAGACGCGTAGCGACACGAGTGCGACACGAGCGATGAGCGGGAGCAGCAGATGAACCAGGACGAGAACACCACCGAGCCCGTCGTCGTGGAGGTGCGCGCCGCGGACCCGTACCCCGTGGTCATCGGCCGGGGCCTGCTCCCGGAGATCCTCGAGGCGTGTTCGTCCTCGCGAACCGTGGCGATCTTCTACCAACCGCCGCTGGCCCAGACCGCCGAGGCGCTCCGCGAGAAGCTCGCCGACGCCGGCATCGACGCCCACCGGATCGAGATCCCGGACGCCGAGGCCGGCAAGGACCTCGCCGTCGCCGGGTACTGCTGGGACGTCCTGGGCCAGATCGGGTTGAACCGCAAGGACACCGTCGTGAGCCTCGGCGGGGGCGCGGCCACCGACCTCGCCGGCTTCGTCGCCGCCACCTGGATGCGTGGCGTCCGGGTCGTACACATCCCCACCACCCTGCTGGCGATGGTCGACGCCGCGGTCGGTGGCAAGACCGGAATCAACACCGATGCCGGGAAGAACCTGGTGGGCTGCTTCCACGAGCCCGCCGCCGTGTTCATCGACACCGCGACGCTCGAGACCGTCCCGCACAACGAGTTGGTCTCCGGAATGGCCGAGGTGGTCAAGTGCGGCTTCATCGCCGACCCGGAGATCCTCGACCTCATCGAGGCGGATCCCGCTGCGGCGCTCGATCCGGGCGGCGAGACGATCGTCGAGCTCATCCGCCGCAGCGTGCAGGTCAAGGCCGACGTGGTCGGCCAGGACCTCAAGGAGTCCGGCCTGCGGGAGATCCTCAACTACGGCCACACCCTCGGCCACGCCGTGGAGCGTCGCGAGCAGTACCGGTGGCGTCACGGCGCGGCGATCAGCGTCGGGATGTGCTTCGTCGCCGAGCTCGCCAGGCTGGCGGGCCGACTGGACGACGCGACGGCGGACCGTCACGCCTCCGTCCTGGCGTCCCTCGGACTTCCCACCGGGTACGACGAGGACGCCTTCCCGCGGTTGCTCGAACTGATGGCCGGCGACAAGAAGAACCACTCGGGTTTCCTGCGCCTTGTCGTGCTGGACGGACTGGCCCGCCCGTCGCGCATGGAGGCCCCGGACCCGTCGCTCATGACGGCGGCGTACGCCACCATCTCGGAGGGCCGCAAGCCCAGCGGCGGGGGGATCCTGCTGTGATCGAGCGTCTCGCCCCACGTCGCCGCGCCGTCGCCGCCGCCCTCGCCGACGTCGGTGCCGACGCCCTGTTGGTGACCGATCCACGGAACATCGCCTACCTGACCGGGTTCTCCGGGTCGGGTGGGGCCGTCCTGGTGGAGGACGACGGCGAGGCGGTCCTCTGCACGGATTCCCGCTACGAACTCCAGGTCGTCGAGCAGGCCCCGGACGTGGGCCACGTGATCTCGCGCGAGTACGTCGCCGGCGTCCTCGGTCGTCGTCGCGGACCCGCCGACGCCCCGCTCGCCGTCGAGGCCGATCAGCTGACCCTGTCCGCGGCCGCCGGACTGCGCCGTGCGCTCGCGGCGACCGGGGGAGCGGACGCCCGGATAGTGGAGACCAGCGGGCTGGTGGAGACGGTGCGCCGCGCCAAGGATCCCGACGAGCTCGCCCTCATCGCCAGGGCGTGCACGGTGGTCGACGAGGCGTGGACCCACGTGCTGGGCAGCGACCTGGTGGCGGCCGGTCGGACCGAACGAGAGGTCGCGGCGGACCTGGAGCACGCGATGCGGCGGGCCGGTTCGGACGGCGTGGCGTTCGAGACGATCGTGGCCTCCGGACCCAACGGAGCGCACCCGCACCACGTTCCCGGGGACCGGGTCCTGGCCGAGGGCGACCTGGTGGTGGTGGACTTCGGAGCCACGGTCTCGGGGTACGCGTCCGACTGCACCCGCACGGTCGCGTTGGGGACCGCCCCGGACCGTCTGGTGGAGGCCTACGAGGTCGTCCGCCGAGCTCAGATCGCGGGGGTCGAGGCCGTCCGCGCCGGCGTCCCGTGCGCCGAGCTCGACGCCGTCAGCCGCGACATCATCACCGACGCCGGGTTCGGCGACCACTTCGGCCACTCGCTGGGGCACGGGGTGGGGTTGGACGTGCACGAAGCGCCCGCGGTGTCGACCCGGTCCACGAGTACACTGTCCGACGGCGATGTGATCACCATCGAGCCGGGGATCTACCTCCCGGGCCTCGGCGGGATCCGAATCGAGGACACCGTGGCCGTCACCGGCGGTGGCGGACGGTCCCTGACCACCACGTCGAAGGACCTCAGGGTGCTCTGAGGATCCGACCCACGATCATGCGCGCGACGCCGCCCCCGGCTGCGGCGCGGACGACTTCCCGAAGGAGTACCGACTATGGCGTCCACCGCCGATTTCAAGAACGGCCTCGTCCTCAAGGAGGAGGGCCAACTCTGGCAGATCACCGAGTTCCAGCACGTCAAGCCCGGCAAGGGCCCCGCATTCGTGCGGACCAAGATGAAGAACGTGGTCAGCGGCAAGACCATCGACAAGACGTTCAGTGCCGGCGTGAAGGTGGAGACCGCGACCGTCGACCGGCGCGACATGACCTTCCTCTACCGCGACGGCGAGGACTACGTCCTCATGGACGAGAAGGACTTCGAGCAGATCAACGTCACGCCGACCGTGATGGGTGACGGTGCCCGCTTCCTGCTCGAGAACACCTCGGTCCAGGTCTCCATCCACGAGGGTGTCCCGCTGTTCGCCGAGATGCCGGTCGCCGTCGACCTGCTGGTCCAGCACACCGACCCGGGCCTGCAGGGCGACCGTTCGACCGGTGGCACCAAGCCGGCGACCCTCGAGACGGGTGCCGAGGTCCAGGTGCCGCTGTTCATCAACACCGGCGACAAGCTGCGCATCGACACCCGTGACGGCCGCTACCTCAGCCGGGTGAACGACTGATCATGTCGGAAGACGTCGACCACCGCCGTCGCGGATCACGCTACCGGGCGCGCAGGCGCGCGGTCTCGCTGCTGTTCGAGGCGGAGCTACGTGACGCGGACGTGGTGGCGCTCGCCGAGGAGCGTCGGCAGATGGGCGAGGACTCCCAGGAGTTCCACGACGTCGCGCCCTACACGATGGAGATCGTCACCGGCGTCGCCGAGCGGCTCGACCGCCTCGACTCCACCATCACCGAGCACCTGAGGGAGTGGACGCTGGAGCGGCTGCCCGCCGTCGACCGCGCGGTCCTGCGCGCCGGTGCGTGGGAACTGCTCTTCGGCTCGGACGAGGTGGACGCCGCCGTCGTGATCGACCAGGCGGTCCTACTGGTGTCCGACCTGTCCGCGGAGAAGTCGGTTCCGTACGTCAACGCGGTCCTCGACCGCGTGGCCGGCCTGGCCCAGCACATCAGGGCCGCCGAGCGGGCCGTGGCGGGCCTGGACACCCCGTCCGCCGACGTTGCCTCCGAGGCCGCCGGCGACGTGCCCGGAGACGTGTCGGAGGCCACATCCGCCGATCCCGGAACGGACACCGCGGACTGATAGAGTTCGGGACCGAAAGCTATCCCTTTAACGAGCCGTCCAGCGAGGCGGACAAGGAGGTGGTGATCGGTGAGCGCTGACGGTTCGCAAGAGAACTCGGTGTCACTCTTCACGTCCGACGACGTCGCCAGGACGGTGTCCCGCCTGGCACATCAGATCATCGAACGCACTGCTGCGGACGCGCCCGATTCGGGCCCCGTGGTGCTGCTCGGAATCCCCACCCGCGGGGTGCCGCTCGCCGCCCGACTCGCCGAGAGGATCCGTGAGTTCAGCGGCGCGGACGTCCACGCCGGGGCCCTCGACGTCACGCTCTACCGCGACGACCTCGCCGGAGGCCCGCACCGGCCGATGAACCCCACGCGGGTCCCGTCGGCCGGGATCGACGGCGCGACGGTGATCCTCGTGGATGACGTCCTGTTCTCGGGCCGGACCATCCGCGCGGCGTTCGACGCCCTGCGCGACCTCGGTCGACCGGCGCGGGTCCAGCTCGCCGTGCTGGTCGACCGCGGGCATCGTGAACTGCCGATCCGGGCCGACTACGTGGGCAAGAACGTCCCCACCTCCCGCGACGAGGGAGTGTCCGTCCGGCTCACCGAGGTCGACGGGGTCGACGCCGTGGTCCTGCGGCGTCCGGACGCGGAGAGGACGAGATGAAGCACCTGCTCTCGGCCGCCGACCTCGACCGCGACTCGGCCCTGTCCATCCTCGACGAGGCGGAACGACTCAAGGAGACGCTCCTCGGTCGCGAGGTCCGCAAGTTGCCGACACTGCGGGGCAAGACCGTCCTCACCGTGTTCTACGAGAACTCCACCCGCACGCGGGTGTCGTTCGAGACGGCCGGCAAGTGGATGAGCGCGGACGTCATCAACGTCTCCGCCAGCGCCTCCTCGGTCCAGAAGGGCGAGTCGTTGCGCGACACGGCGCTCACCCTGACCGCCATCGGCGCGGACGCCCTCATCGTGCGTCACCCCGCCTCCGGGTCCGCTCAGCAGATCGCCGGGTGGGTCGCGCCGGGTGGCGTCGGCCCGTCGGTCATCAACGCCGGTGACGGGATGCACGAGCACCCCACCCAGGCCCTGCTCGACGCCATGACCCTGCGTGAACGCCTCGGCGGGATAGACGGACGCCGGGTGGTGATCGTCGGGGACATCCTGCACTCGCGCGTCGCCCGGTCCAACGCCCTGTTGCTGTCCACGTTGGGCGCCGAGGTGGTCCTCGTCGCCCCGCCGACCCTGCTCCCGGTGGGAGTCGACGGCTGGCCGGTCCGCGCGTCGACCGACCTCGACGCGGAGTTGGACGGTGCGGACGCCGTCATGATGCTGCGCGTCCAGGCCGAGCGGATGAACGGTGGGTTCTTCCCGTCCGCCCGCGAATACGCGGTGCGCTACGGGCTCGGGCCGACGCGCGCCGCCCGGCTCCGCGACGACGTCGTGGTCCTGCACCCGGGTCCGATGGTCCGTGGGATGGAGATCGGCTTCGACACCGCCGACGCGCCGTCCTCCGCGATCCTCCAGCAGGTCACCAACGGCGTGCACGTGCGCATGTCGGTCCTGCTCCACACTCTCGTCACGGCGGAAGGAACCCCTGAGTGAGCGCCCCCCACACACCGACCCTGTTGCTACGGCGGGTGCGTCCCTACGGCGAGGGCGACCCGGTCGACGTCCTCGTCCGCGACGGCGTCGTCGCCGCGATCGGTCCGGACGCGGGCGGGTCCGTGGACCTGTCCGCGCCGGGCACCGAGGTCCTCGATGCGGACGACGCCGTGCTGCTGCCGGGGTTCGTCGACCTGCACACCCACCTGCGTGAACCCGGTCGCGAGGACACCGAGACCATCGCCTCGGGTTCTGCCGCCGCGGCCCGCGGGGGGTACACGGCGGTGTTCGCCATGGCCAACACCCAACCCCCGCAGGACAACCAGACGGTGACCGACTCGGTCTGGCGGATCGGCCGCGAGGTCGGACTGTGCGACGTGCACCCCGTCGGCGCCGTCACCGTGGGTCTCCAGGGTGAGCAGCTCACCGAGATGGGGCAGATGGCCGCGGGGGAGGCCCGCGTCAGGGTGTTCTCCGACGACGGGATGTGCGTCCACGACCCGCTGGTGATGCGTCGAGCCCTGGAGTACTCGGCCGGATTGGGCGTCCTCGTCGCCCAGCACGCCGAGGAACCCCGACTGACCGGCGGCGCCGTGGCCCACGAGGGGCCCCACGCCGCACGCCTGGGACTGACCGGATGGCCGCGGTCGGCGGAGGAATCGATCGTCGCCCGGGACGCGATCCTGGCCCGCGACGCCGGCGCCCGCGTGCACATCTGCCACGCCTCCACGACCGGCACCGTCGAACTGCTGCGGTGGGCCAAGGACCAGGGGATCTCGATCACCGCCGAGGTCACCCCGCACCACCTGCTCCTCGACGACTCCCGGCTCGAGACCTACGACGGTGTCTACCGGGTCAACCCGCCCCTGCGCGAGGCACACGACACCCTCGCGCTGCGCGAGGCGCTGAGGTCCGGCGTGATCGACTGCGTCGCCACCGACCACGCCCCGCACGCCGCGCAGGAGAAGTGCTGCGAGTTCGCCGCCGCCCGGCCGGGCATGCTCGGACTCGAGACCGCCCTGCCGATCGTCGCCGCCCTGCTGGTCGAGACCGGGGACATGACCTGGCGGGACCTCGCCCGTGTCATGAGCACCCGGCCCGCCGAGATCGCCGGCCTGTCGGACCAGGGGCGACCGATCGCCGTAGGGGAGCCCGCGAACCTCGTCGTCGTCGACCCCGACTCCCCGTGGACCGTCGTCGGCGACGCGCTCGCAAGTCTGTCCGCCAACACCCCCTACGAGGGAATGACATTCGCGGCCAGGGTCGTCGGCACCGTGTACCGGGGCCGCCTGACCACCCGCGACGGAGAGGTACTCGCATGACCCAGGACTACTGGACCGTCATCATCGTCATCGCCGTGCTGCTCGCGCTGATCGGTCTGATGACGCTGGGATGGCGGAACCGTAGCCGGTCCCAGGCCGGGCTCTTCGACGAGCTCCCCACCCCGCCCGCCGACCCGGGCGAGATCGTCCTGGGGCCGCTGACCGGTGTGTACATCGGCAGCACCGTCGCGGGGGACTGGCAGGCCCGGATCGCCCGCCCGCCCCTCGGCCACCGCTCCGCCGGCACCCTGACCGCCCACACCGGCGGCATACGCCTCGAGCTGGCCGACGCCGTCGTGTGGATCCCCCGCGCCGACCTCGTCGACGTGCGCCGCGCCTCGGCGCTGGCCAACAAGACCGTGCCCGGCGGCGGCATCCTCGTCGCGCGATGGCAGGTGACGGGCACCGACGGCCGAACGCTCGTCGACTCCGGTTTCCGGGCGGACGACAAGGACACCTACCCCCGCTGGGAGGCGCTGCGCGGAGACGCCGACCCCTCCGACACGCCCACCGACTCCAGCTCCACCACCGAGGAGAACCAGTGACACCGCACAGCACCACGCCCGCGCCGCAGGCGGGCCCGCAACCCGCCGCGCTCGTCCTCGAGGACGGACGCATCCACCGCGGCACCTCCTTCGGTGCGACCGGGACCACCCTCGGGGAGGCCGTGTTCACCACCGGCATGTCCGGCTACCAGGAGACCCTCACCGACCCCTCCTACTGCCGGCAGATCGTCGTGGCCACCGCGCCGCAGATCGGCAACACCGGCTGGAACGACGAGGACGGCGAGTCCCTCCTCGACGGTGAGGCCCGCGGGGGCCGGATCTGGGTCTCCGGCTTCGTGATCCGCGACCTGTCGCGACAGCCCTCCAACCACCGGTCCAGCCGCAGCCTCGAAGACGAGATGGCCGCCCAGGGCGTGGTCGGCATCGCCGGTATCGACACGCGCGCCGTGGTCCGCCACATCCGGGAGCTCGGGGCCATGAAGGCCGGGATCTTCTCGGGCGACGACCTGACCGACGACGAGACCATGCTCACCGCGGTCCGGGCCCAGGAGTCCATGGCCGGCGCGTCGTTGTCCGACGAGGTCTCCACGCGCGAGGCCTACGTGGTGGAGCCGGAGGGCGAGGCGTCCTACACGATCGCCGCGCTGGACCTGGGGATCAAGACCAACACCCCCCGGATGCTCACCGAGCGTGGGGTCCGCGTCCACGTCCTGCCCGCCGACTCGACGCTGCAGGACATCCTCGACCTCGGCGTCGACGGGGTGTTCCTGTCCAACGGTCCGGGCGACCCGGCGACGGCCGACCACGCGGTACACCTCACCAAGGAGGTGCTGGGCCAGGGGATCCCCTTCTTCGGCATCTGCTTCGGAAACCAGATCCTCGGCCGGGCTCTGGGGCTGGAGACCTACAAGATGCAGTTCGGGCACCGCGGCATCAACATCCCGGTGATCGAGAAGGCCACCGGCGCCGTGGCCATCACCTCCCAGAACCACGGGTTCGCGCTGCGCGCCCCGGAAGGTGACACCTGGCAGACCCCGTGGGGCACGGCCGCCGTGACCCACGTGTGCGCCAACGACGGCACCGTCGAGGGCGTCGCCCTGGTCGACGGCAGCGCCTTCTCCGTCCAGTACCACCCCGAATCCGCGGCGGGCCCCCGGGACGCCGCCGACCTCTTCGACCGCTTCGTCAGCCTGCTCGAATCCTCCGACCTCGGCTCCGCAGACTCCAGAAAGGGTTCGAACTGATGCCCCGGCGCACAGACATCAACCACGTCCTCGTCATCGGCTCCGGGCCGATCGTCATCGGCCAGGCCTGCGAGTTCGACTACTCGGGCACCCAGGCGTGCCGCGTGCTCAAGTCCGAGGGCCTGCGTGTGACCCTGGTCAACTCCAACCCGGCCACGATCATGACCGACCCGGAGTTCGCCGACGCCACCTACGTCGAGCCCATCACGCCCGAGTTCATCGACAAGATCCTGACCAAGGAGGCCGCCGACGGCCACCCCGTGGACGCGGTGCTCGCGACCCTCGGTGGGCAGACCGCGCTGAACGCGGCCATGCAGCTGGACGCCCAGGGGCTCCTCGACAAGCACGGGGTCGAACTCATCGGCGCGGACATCCCCGCCATCAACCGCGGCGAGGACCGGCAGACCTTCAAGGACATCGTGGCCAGCGTCGGCGGCGAGTCGGCCCGCAGCGCCGTCTGCCACACGATGGAGGAGGTCCATGCCACCGTCGCCGAGCTGGGGCTGCCGGTCGTGGTCCGGCCCTCCTTCACCATGGGCGGCCTCGGCTCGGGTCTGGCCTACACCACCGAGGACCTCGAGCGCATCGCCGGCGGCGGGCTGTCCGCCTCGCCGACCGCGAACGTTCTCATCGAGGAGTCCATCCTCGGGTGGAAGGAGTACGAGCTCGAGCTGATGCGCGACAACAAGGACAACGTCGTCGTGATCTGCTCGATCGAGAACGTGGACGCCCTGGGTGTGCACACCGGCGACTCCGTCACCGTCGCGCCGTCGATGACGCTGACCGACCGCGAGTTCCAGAACATGCGCGACCTGGGCATCGCGATCATCCGCGCCGTGGGCGTGGACACCGGTGGCTGCAACATCCAGTTCGCCATCAACCCCGTCGACGGCCGCCTGGTCGTGATCGAGATGAACCCCCGGGTCTCGCGGTCCTCCGCGCTGGCCTCCAAGGCCACCGGCTTCCCGATCGCCAAGATCGCCGCACGGCTGGCCATCGGGTACTCGCTCGACGAGATCACCAACGACATCACCGGCGAAACCCCCGCGTGCTTCGAGCCGACCCTCGACTACGTGGTGGTCAAGGCGCCCCGGTTCGCCTTCGAGAAGTTCCCGGGTGCCGACGACACCCTCACCACCACCATGAAGTCGGTGGGCGAGGCCATGAGCCTGGGGCGCAACTACCGGGAGGCCCTCGGCAAGGTCATGCGGTCGCTGGAGACCAAAGCCTCGGGATTCTGGACCCTGCCCGACGAGACCATCGCACCCGGGCGCTCCACCGACGTGGATGCGGTGCTCGCCGACCTGGTCCGTCCGACCGAGGGCCGGATGTACGACGTCGAGCTGGCGCTGCGCCTGGGGGCGACGGTCCAGCAGGTCCACGAGGCCTCCGGCATCGACCCGTGGTTCCTCGAGGAGGTGGCCGAGCTCGTGGACCTGCGCCGCGAGATCGTCGACGCCGCCGTGCTGGGCGCGGACCTGCTGCGTCGGGCCAAGCACAACGGTCTGTCGGACGCGCAGATCGCCGCCCTCCGGCCCGAGTTCGCCGGTGCCGAGGGCGTGCAGCGCCTGCGCCACCGGCTGGGGATCCGGCCCGTCTACAAGACGGTCGACACGTGTGCCGCGGAGTTCGAGGCCAAGACCCCGTACCACTACTCGACCTACGAGCTCGACCCCGCCGCCGAGTCCGAGGTCGCCCCGCAGACCGAGCGCGAGAAGGTGATCATCCTCGGTTCCGGGCCCAACCGCATCGGCCAGGGCATCGAGTTCGACTACTCCTGCGTGCACGCCGCCCTGACGCTGTCCGAGGCCGGGTACGAGACGGTCATGGTCAACTGCAACCCGGAGACGGTCTCGACCGACTACGACACGGCCGACCGGCTGTACTTCGAGCCCCTGACGTTCGAGGACGTCATGGAGGTCTACCACGCCGAGTCCGAGTCCGGCACGGTCGCCGGGGTGCTGGTGCAGCTCGGTGGCCAGACCCCGCTGGGGCTGGCCGCGCAGCTCGAGGCCGCCGGCGTGCCCATCGTGGGCACCAGCCCGTCCGCGATCGACCTGGCCGAGGACCGCCGCGAGTTCGGTGAGGTGCTGGTCCGGGCGGGGCTGCCGGCCCCGGCGTTCGGCACCGCGATCAACGCCGACGAGGCCACCGCCATCGCCGCCGACATCGGGTACCCGGTCCTGGTGCGCCCGTCCTACGTGCTGGGCGGCCGGGGCATGGAGATCGTCTACGACGAGGGCTCCCTGCGCTCGTACATCGACCGCGCCACCGAGATCAGCCCGGACCGACCGGTGCTGGTGGACCGCTTCCTCGACGACGCCGTGGAGATCGACGTCGACGTCCTGTGCGACGGCACCGAGGTGTACCTGGGCGGCGTCATGGAGCACATCGAGGAGGCCGGCATCCACTCCGGCGACTCCGCCTGCACGCTGCCGCCGATCACCCTCGGGCAGGACGACATCGACAGGGTCCGCCGCTCCAGCGAGGCGCTGGCCATGGGCATCGGCGTCAAGGGCCTGATGAACGTGCAGTACGCCCTCAAGGACGACGTGCTCTACGTCCTCGAGGCCAACCCCCGGGCCAGCCGGACGGTGCCCTTCGTGTCCAAGGCGACCGGTGTGCACCTTGCCAAGGCGTGTGCCCGCATCATGCTGGGCGAGTCGATCGCCGACCTGCGCGCGGAGGGGCTGCTCCCGTCCGACCGGGACGGCGGCTCCCTGCCCGCGGACGCCCCCGTCGCCGTCAAGGAGGCGGTGCTGCCGTTCAACCGGTTCCGCACCCCAGAGGGCGACACCGTGGAGTCCCTGCTCAGCCCGGAGATGAAGTCCACGGGTGAGGTCATGGGCATCGGCCCGGACTTCGCCGTGGCCTTCGCCAAGGGCCAGCTGTCCGCCGACGGCGTGCTACCGCTGTCGGGCACGGTGTTCGTCTCGGTGGCCAACCGGGACAAGCGGTCGATGGTGTTCCCGGCCCAGCGGCTGGCGGCGCTCGGGTTCACGGTGCTGGCCACCGAGGGCACCGCGCTCATGCTCCGCCGGTACGGCATCGCCTGCGAGACCGTGGCCAAGCTGACCGAGTCCGGCACCGGCCCGGTCTACGAGGACGGCCGGCCGATCCGCACGATCGTCGACCGAATCAACGCCGACGAGGTGGACCTCATCCTCAACATCGCCTCGTCGACCGGGGGCACCCGTGCCGACGGCCACGAGATCCGCTCCGCGGCGATCTCCCGCCGCGTGCCCTGCGTGACCACCGTCCAGGGCGCCACCGCGGCGGTCCACGGGATCGAGGCCATGCTGCGCGGCGACGTCAGCGTCAGCCCCCTGCAGGAGCTGCACGCCGGGTACGCGGCGCGGTGACGACTACCGCGGCCCCGTTCGGCGCCCGCCTGCGCAGGGCGGTCGCCGAGCGGGGCAACCTCTGCGTGGGCATCGACCCCCACCCGGCGCTGCTGGAGGCGTGGGGCCTGGGCGTCGACGCGGCCGGTGTGGCGGAGTTCTCGCGGCGGTCGCTCGAGGCATTCGGGGACCTGGTCCCCGCGGTCAAACCCCAGGTGGCGTTCTTCGAGGAGTACGGGTCCGCCGGGTTCCGGGTCCTGGAGGAGCTGCTGGGCGCGATCGGCGAGCGCGGGGCGCTGTCGGTGGCCGACGCCAAACGCGGCGACATCGGCTCCACCATGGCCGGGTACGCCCGCGCGTGGCTGCGGGACGGGTCCCCGCTGGCCTGCGACGCGCTCACGGTGTCCCCGTACCTCGGGGTGGGCGCACTGGACGCGGCGTTCGAGACGGCGGCCTCCTCCGGCCGGGGCCTGTTCGTCCTCGCCCGGACCTCCAACCCGGAGGCCTCCGCGCTGCAGGCGTCCGTGGGCGGCTCCGGGACCGTCGCGCAGACGGTCGTGGACGAGGTGTCCCGCCGGAACGCGGGCGCCGGAGCGGACGCGCCCGGGTCCTTCGGGGTGGTCGTGGGTGCCACGGTCGCCGACCCGCCGGACCTCGGCGGCCTCCGCGGGCCCGTCCTGATGCCGGGGGTGGGGGAGCAGGGGGGCACCCTCGACGACGTGGTGCGCATCGCCGGTCCCGCGCTTCCGGACACGCTCGTGAACGTCTCCCGGCACGTGCTGCGGGCGGGCCCCGACGTGGGGGCGATGCGCGCGACGGTCGTCGAACTGGCCGCACGGTACAGGTTCGCCGACGACTCGTGAGTGGCCAGGTCCCACTCGGGTGTACCGGCGTCCCACCGGACACGGCCACCGACCTCCGGACTCGCGGGAATCGGGCGGTTCACGTCGCGCCCCGGGACGGGCGGCGCTAGGGTGCGATACAACCTCGAACCGTCAATTCGCAGATCAGACGGGGTGCCACAGCGGGACCCCGTCTGGTACCCGGCCGGTCGGCCGCGTACTGTTGCTGAGGTCATCAGGCCCGGAGCCGTGGAAGTCTCCCTCGGGGGCGGCGGAACCGCCCGGGTACGGTGAGCACGAGGGAGCGCCCGCTCCCGGAGGTGTTCCGCAGCCCGCGGACGCGCCGGGGCCGGTCACCGCACACCAGGCGGGGGTGTCCTACGGTGGACATCCGCGTGAGTCATGAGACACACACGAACGAGACGGAGGAATTGTGGCCCTTCCCCAGTTGACCGATGAGCAGCGCGCTGCTGCTCTGGAGAAGGCGGCTGCCGCCCGTCGCGCCCGGGCTGAGCTCAAGGAGCGCCTGAAGCGTGGCGGCACCGACCTCAAGCAGGTGCTCAAGGATGCCGAGAGCGACGAGATCCTCGGCAAGATGAAGGTCTCGGCGCTGCTCGAGGCCCTGCCCAAGGTCGGCAAGGTCAAGGCTCAGGAGATCATGACCGAGCTCGAGATCGCGCCGACGCGTCGTCTGCGTGGTCTCGGTGACCGCCAGCGTCGCGCACTGCTCGAGCGGTTCGACTTCACGGTCGACTGATCGACGCATGAACACACCGTCATCCGGGGCCACCCCGGAGACGACGGCGAAGAGGGGCCGGCTGATCGTCTTGGCCGGCCCCTCCGCCGTCGGGAAATCAACCGTCGTCGCCCGTCTCCGCGAGTGCGTCCCCGACCTCTACTTCAGCGTGTCGATGACCACACGGGACCCGCGGCCCGGGGAGGTCGACGGCCGCGACTACTACTTCGTGTCCACCGAGGACTTCCGGAAAGCGGTATCCGAGGGTCGGATGTTGGAGTGGGCGGAGATCCACCGCGGACTGCAGCTCTCCGGGACCCCCGCCGATCCGGTGCACCGCGCGCTCGAGGCGGGACGACCGGTCCTCATCGAGGTGGACCTCGCCGGGGTGCGCCAGATCCGCGAGTCGATCCCGGAGGGCAGGACCGTGTTCCTCGCCCCGCCGTCGTGGGAGGAACTCGAGGTCCGGCTGCGTGGCCGGGGCACCGAACCGCAGGACGTGGTGGGCCGCCGACTCGAGACCGCGAAGGTCGAGATGGAGGCCCGCGGAGAGTTCGACGAGGTCGTCGTCAACGACGAACTCGAAAAGGCCGTGGACGAGTTGGTATCATTGCTGGTCGGCCGCGACTAGCGGCGAGCCAAGCGTCACCAGGGTGTCATCGACGACACCGACCCCAGGCAGTACCCCAGAGGAGAACCCATAGTGGCCACCACCGAAGCCGCAGCGGCCACCCCGCTGTACGACACCCCGATCGGCATCACGAACCCCCCGATCGACGAGCTGCTCGAGCGGGCGTCCTCGAAGTACGCACTCGTGATCTTCGCCGCCAAGCGCGCGCGCCAGATCAACTCGTACTACAACCAGATCGAGGAGGGCATCCTCGAGTACGTCGGCCCGCTGGTCGACCCGGGGCTGCACGAGAAGCCCCTCACCATCGCGCTGCGTGAGCTGCACTCCGACCTGCTCGATTGCGCCGAGGGCGAGTGAGCCCCTCCGGGGACGACATGCGCAGCCCGCGCGTCGTCGTCGGAGTCGGCGGCGGGATCGCCGCCTACAAAGCATGTGGCCTCATCCGGTTGCTCACCGAGTCCGGATGCCACGTCGACGTCGTCCCCACAGAGGCGGCCCTGCGATTCGTCGGGTCCGCCACCTTCGAGGCGCTGTCCGGGAACCCGGTGTCCACCGGGGTGTTCTCGGACGTGCCCTCGGTCCGCCACGTCGCCCTCGGGCAACGGGCGGACCTCGTCGTCGTCGCTCCCGCCACCGCGGACCTGCTGGCCCGCGCGGCGAGCGGGCGCGCCGACGATCTCCTCACCTCCACACTCCTCACCGCGCGGTGTCCGGTGCTCCTCGCCCCGGCCATGCACACCGAGATGTGGGAGCACCCCGCGACGCGTCGCAACGTCGACACCCTCCGAGGCGACGGCATCCACGTCATGCCGCCGGCGTCCGGCCGGCTCACCGGCGCCGACACCGGCGCGGGGCGACTACCGGAGCCCCCCGACATCGCGCGGTTGGCCCGGCTCCTCCTCGACGGCGGATCACTGCCGTGGGACCTCGCCGACACGCGCATCGTCGTCACCTCCGGAGGTACCCGCGAAGAAATCGATCCCGTGCGCTTCCTCGGTAACCGCAGCTCGGGCAAGCAGGGCCACTCGATCGCGGCGGTCGCTGCCGCCCGGGGAGCCAGGGTGACCCTGGTGACATCCTCCGATCTGCCCACCCCGCCCGCGGTCGAGGTCGTCCACATCGAGTCCGCCCTCGAACTGCGGGAGCAGACGCTGCGCGCAGCCGCGCGGGCGGACGTGGTCGTCAAGGCCGCCGCCGTCGCCGACTTCCGGCCGTCCGACGTCTCCGATTCCAAGCTCAAGAAGGGCAGCGGATCGGAGCCCGCGG
Organism: Dietzia sp. WMMA184; assembly: GCF_002441635.1. Classification (NCBI taxonomy): domain Bacteria; kingdom Bacillati; phylum Actinomycetota; class Actinomycetes; order Mycobacteriales; family Dietziaceae; genus Dietzia; species Dietzia sp. WMMA184. Next base: position 522,829 of record NZ_NXEI01000001.1, read on the forward strand.
TAATCCGCCTCCGGCGGAACCCAGACATCCTCGCCGACCTGGTCTCCGCGCGTGCGGCGGGGGACGTCCCGGCCGACTGCGTGCTCGTGGGTTTCGCCGCCGAGACCGGGGACGCGTCGGGCACGGTCCTCGAGCACGGCCGCGCCAAGCTCGCCCGGAAGGGGTGCGACCTCCTCGTCGTCAACGAGGTGGGACGGGACACCACCTTCGGACAGGACGTCAACGGCGGCTGGATCCTCGACTCGGGCGGCGGCGAGACGGCCCTCGAGCGCGCCAGCAAGGACCTCCTGGCCGACCGTCTACTCGACGCGATCGTGGGGATCGCTCGCGGGCGGACCGGGCGGAGTGACGCAGACCGCACCGACTAGTCTGTCCCCACGCGATCGGCAACGATCACACGCGATCCCACCATGGAAGAGAGAACCACTGTGACGCAGGCACGTCGGCTGTTCACCAGCGAGTCCGTGACCGAGGGGCATCCGGACAAGATCTGTGACGCGATCTCAGATTCGATCCTGGACGCGATGCTGGAGCAGGACCCGGCGGCCCGGGTGGCCGTGGAGACGATGGTCACCACCGGCATGGTCCACGTGGCCGGCGAGGTCAAGACCACCGGTTACGTGGAGATCCCGCAGCTCATCCGCGACAAGATCGTCGAGATCGGATACGACTCCTCGGACAAGGGCTTCGACGGCGTCTCCTGTGGCGTCTCGATCTCCATCGGGCAGCAGTCGCCGGAGATCGCCCAGGGCGTGGACACCTCCCACGAGGCCCGCACCTCCACGGACTCGGTTGAGGACGCCATCGCCCGCCAGGGCGCCGGCGACCAGGGCCTGATGTTCGGCTACGCCTGCTCGGACACCCCCGAGCTCATGCCGCTGCCCATCGCGCTGGCCCACCGCCTCTCGCGGCGGCTGACCGAGGTCCGCAAGGACGGCACGCTGGCCTACCTGCGCCCGGACGGCAAGACCCAGGTCACCATCGAGTACGACGGCGACCGCGCGGTCCGGCTGGACACCATCGTCATCTCCACCCAGCACGCCGACGGCATCGACCTGGAGACCACCCTGCGCGACGACCTCACGCAGCACGTGATCGACCCGGTCCTGGCCGAGGCCGCCGGTGGGATCGACACCGCCGACTTCCGGCTGCTGGTCAACCCGACCGGCCGGTTCGTCCTCGGCGGCCCGATGGGCGACGCCGGCCTGACCGGACGCAAGATCATCGTCGACACCTACGGCGGCATGGCCCGCCACGGTGGCGGCGCCTTCTCCGGCAAGGACCCGTCCAAGGTGGACCGCTCCGCCGCCTACGCCATGCGCTGGGTCGCCAAGAACATCGTCGCCGCCGGCCTGGCCGAGCGCGTCGAGGTCCAGGTCGCCTACGCCATCGGCAAGGCCGCCCCGGTCGGACTGTTCGTCGAGGCGTTCGGCACCGAGAAGGTCGACATCGACCGACTCCAGCAGGCGGTGACCGAGGTGTTCGACCTGCGGCCCGGTGCGATCATCCGCGACCTGGACCTCAAGCGCCCGATCTACGCCCCCACGGCCGCCTACGGACACTTCGGCCGCACCGACATCGACCTGCCCTGGGAGCGCACCGACCGCGTCGACGAACTCAAGCAGGCCGCCGGACTCTGACGCTGCCGCCCCGTGTGTCGTAGCGGGGTGCGAGTATTCCGGACGTGACCACCACGCGCCCAGCGACCCGGGTCGCGGCGGCAGATTCCCCCGTGGCCCGGGTCCTGCCGTTGCTCGGGGTCTTCCATCTCGACCGGGAGTTCGACTACCTGGTCCCCGAGTCACTCTCCGCCGAGGCGGCCCCGGGCGTGCGGGTGCGGGTGAGGTTCGCCGGCCGGTTGGTCGACGGTTTCCTCGTCGAGCGGCGCGCGCAGACCGATCACCAGGGGGAACTCGCCTGGCTCGAGCGGGTCGTGTCACCCGAGCCCGTCCTCACCCCGGACCTGCTCCGGTTGGTCGACCTGGTCGCACGGCGGTGGGTGGGTATGCGCTCGGACGTGATCCGGTTGGCGATCCCGCCGCGCCATGCCGCCGCCGAGAAGTCCGTTCCCGAACCGGGGCCGCCTCTGGGGGTGTCGGTGGGGCCGGTAGAGATGCCGGAGGGGTGGGGCGACCACCCGATGGTCGCGAGGTTCCTCGAGGCAGCGACCGGCGCCGTCCCCGCCCGCGGGGTGTGGACGGTCCCACCGGGCCGGGACTGGGCCGGTGCCCTGGCGACCCTCGCCGACTCACTGCGTCGTCGTGGGCTCCAGGTCCTCCTGGTCGTCCCGGACCAGCGGGACGTCGACCGCCTCACCGCGGCCTGTCGGGAGGTCGTCGGCGGCGGCGCGGCCGGTCGGGACCTCGTCACGGATCTGTCCGCCGGGGTCGGGCCGTCCGCCCGGTACCGACGCTGGTTGCGGGCGATCCGCGGCCACGCCCGGATCGTCGTGGGCACCCGGAGCGCGGTCTTCGCCCCCCTGCCCGAACTCGGGCTCATCGTGCTGCACGACGACGGGGACGACTCGTTCGTCGAGCCGCGTGCCCCGTATCCCCACACGCGTGACGTCGCCGCACAGCGATCGGCCCTCGAGGGCGTACCCCTGCTGCTGTCGTCGGTGGACCGGACCCCCGAGGTCGCCGAGTACGTCCGCTCCGGGTGGGCGCACGAGATCCGCCCGCGCCCCGGACTGACCCGCGAGCTCGCGCCCCGCGTGGTCGCCGTGACCGACGCCGACCCTGTGCAGGCCCGCGACGTCGCGGGGGGCCGCACGCGGCTGCCCGCCGTGGCGTTGACGATGGCCCGGGAGGCGATCGACGTGGACGCCCCGGTCCTCGTACAGGTGCCCCGCAAGGGGTACATCCCCACGCTGCTCTGTGGGTCGTGCCGGACCCCGGCGCGGTGTCGCCGGTGCAACGGCCCGCTCCGCGCCGGGCGGATGGACGAGGTCCACGGGCCGGTGGAGCTGGCGTGCGGGTGGTGCGGGGCCCCCGAGCCGAGCTTCCGCTGCGTGGCCTGCGGATCGCGGGCGCTGCGGGCCGGCGTCGTGGGGGCCGGCCGTACGGCGGAGGAACTGGGGAGGATGTTCCCCGGTGTCCGGATCCGCACGAGCGGGGGAGGGGAGATCCTGGACACCGTGCCCGCGAGCCCGGCGATCATCGTGACCACCCCGGGAGCGGAACCGGTCGCCGAGGGCGGGTACGGGGCCGCACTGCTCCTGGACTCGTGGGCGCTCCTCGGCCGACCCGACCTGCGGGCCGTCCAGCACGCCCTGCGCCTGTGGATCGGGGCAGCCGGTCTCGTCCGTCCCGCCGACGAGGGGGGCAGGGTGTTCCTGTCCGCCGAGTCCGAGTCCGCGGTCGCCCAGGCGCTGGTCCGGTGGGATCCCCAGGGCTGGGCGGAGCGCGAACTCGCGGACCGCGCCGAGGTCGGGTTCCCGCCGGCGGTGCACATGATCGCGGTCGACGGGCCGGCCGCTGCGCTCGCCGAGGTCCTCGAGGACTTCCGCCTCACGGACAGTGTCGAGGTCCTGGGTCCGGTGGATCTGCCCGCCGGGGAGGAGCTCCCCGGTCATGACGAGGTGGAGGACCCGGAGCGGGTGCTGTTCCGGGTGCCCCCGCCCGTCCTCGCCGAGGTCGCGGCAGAGCTCCGGGCACTGGTCCTCCGACGCTCCGGACGCCGCCACACCCACCCCGTCCGGGTGCGGCTGGACCCGGTCCACATCGGTTGACCGGTCTGCCGAAGGTCCGGCCGACCGCCGACGACGGCGCACGCCGACGGAGCGCCTAGAATGGCCGTTCAGCACCGACGCCTGCCAGGAGACCCGATACGCATGCCCGTCCATCCCGTCCGGCTCTTCGGGGACCCGGTCCTCCGGACCCCCGCCGACCCCGTCACCTCCTTCGACGACAGGCTGGCACGCACCGTGGCGGACCTCATGGACACCGTCGCGCGCGAGGAGGGTGCCGGGCTCGCGGCGCCCCAGATCGGGTTGTCCACCCGTGTGTTCGTCTACAGCTGCGGCGGGCGGGAGGGTCACCTGGTCAATCCCGAGTGGGAGCCGATCGGCGAGGAGAAGACCCACGTCAACGAGGGCTGCCTGTCCATCCCCGGGGTCTCCCTGCCCACCGAGCGGTTCGCCCGCGTCCGGGCGCGCGGTGTCGACGTGCACGGCGCGCCCGTCAGCTTCGAGGCCGAGGGCATTCTCGCCCGCGCCGTCCAGCATGAGACCGACCACCTGGACGGGGTGCTGTTCCTGCAGCGCCTCACCCCGGAGCGCCGACGCGAGGCGATGGCCGAGGTCCGCTCGGCCAGCTGGTTCGGCAGCGCGGCGGTCAGCGGCGGCGTCATCTACGACACGCTCTCCGACGCGATGGCGGTGAGGTGAGAAGTGCGTCTCGTCTTCGCCGGCACCCCGGAGGTCGCCGTCCCGTCCCTGCAGGCGCTGCTCGACAGTGACCGTCACGAGGTCGTCGCCGTCGTCTCGCGTCCCGACGCCCGCACCGGCCGCGGTCGGGGACTGTCCCGCAGCCCCGTGGCTACCGCGGCCGACTCTGCGGGCATCGAGGTCCTCACCCCGCCGAACGCCCGCGACCCCGAGTTCGAGGAGCGACTGCGCGCGCTGGCACCCGACGCGGTGCCGGTGGTCGCCTACGGCCACCTCGTTCCGCGCCCCGTCCTCGACATCCCCACCCACGGGTGGATCAACCTGCACTTCTCCCTGCTCCCCGCATGGCGGGGGGCCGCCCCGGTCAACGCCGCCGTCGCCGCCGGTGACGAGGTCACCGGCGCGACCACCTTCCTGCTGGACGAGGGCATGGACACCGGCCCGGTCCTGGGGACGATGACCGAGACCGTCCGGCCCCGCGACACGGCCGGGGACCTCCTCGGCCGACTCGCGGTGTCCGGCGCCGGGCTGCTCGCGGCGACCCTGGACGGGATCGAAACGGGAGAGCTCCGCGCGGTTCCCCAACCGGCCGACGGCGCCTCCCATGCACCGAAGCTCACGGTCGACGACGCGCGGGTGCGGTGGAGCGATCCCGCCCTGGCCGTCGACCGGCACATCCGGTCGGTCACCCCGGCGCCGGGCGCCTGGACGACGCTCGGCGGCGAACGGGTGAAGATCGGCTCGGCCCGCCCCGCCGAGGACGCGCCCACGGACCTCGGGCCCGGCCGCATCTCGTGGGACAAGCGGTCGTTCCTCGTGGGCACCGCGACGGTACCGATGGCGATAGAGACCATCCAGCCCCCCGGCAAGAAGATGATGAACGCACTGGATTGGGTGCGCGGCGCCCGCCTCGACGAGGCCGCGGTGTTCGAGTGAGCGCCGACGACCGGAAGAGCCGCGGGCAGGGTCCCGATCCCCGCCGCGGTGGCGGCCGGGGACGCCCGAAGAGCGGAGGAGGCAACCGCCCGCAGTCGGACCGCCGGCGACGTCCGGACTCCCGGCCGCAGAAGCAGCAGGAAGAACAGAAGCAGCCCCGTCCCGACGCCAGGACCGTCGCGCTGGCGGTCATGGCGGCCGTGCGAGAACGCGCCGCCTACGCCAACCTGGCCCTGCCGGCGGAACTGCGCCGCGCCAAGCTGGACACACGCGACGCGGCGCTGGCCACGGAGTTGACCTACGGCACGCTCCGTGCACAGGGACTGCTCGACCGGGTGATCGTGCTCGCGGCGTCCCGGCCCGTCGAGGAGATCGACCCGCCGGTCCTCGATCTCGTGCGGCTGGGCGCCTACCAACTGCTGTTAACCCGAATCGGTGCGCACGCCGCCGTCGACACCGCCGTCGAGGCCGCGCGCACCGCCGGCCTGGGCCGGGCGGGCGGGTTCGTCAACGCGGTCCTCCGCAAGGTCGCCGCCCGCGACCTCGACTCCTGGGTCGACGCGCTGCGCGACGGTGTGACCGACCCCGTGGCCCGGATCGCCATCGGCACCGCGCACCCGGAGTGGATCGCCCGCGCGTTCGCGGACTCGCTCGGCGCCGCCGCCGGGGAGCTTCCCGAGTTGCTCGCCGCCGACGACGCCCGGCCGAAGGTCCACCTGGCCGCCCGCCCCGGTGCCATCACGGGCGAGGAACTGGCACTGATCACCGGCGGTACGGAGGGTGAGCTGTCCCCGTACGCGGTGCACCTGGACTCCGGGGACCCCGGGACGCTCGACGCCGTACGGGAGGGGCTCGCGGCGGTCCAGGACGAGGGCAGCCAGCTCGTGGCGCTGGCCGCCGCCCGCGCCCCCCTGAGCGGTCCGGACTCCGGGAGGTGGCTCGATCTGGCCGCCGGGCCCGGCGGGAAGGCGGTCCTGCTGGGCGCGCTGGCGGAGATAGAGCAGGCGACGCTCACCGGGGTGGAGATCTCCGAGCACCGCGCCGACCTGGTCCGCGGCGCGACCAAAGACTTGCCGGTGACCGTGCACACGGCCGACGGACGCGACCCGGGTCTGGAGCCGGGGTTCGACCGGGTATTACTCGACGCCCCGTGTTCCGGCCTCGGCGCGCTCCGCCGTCGTCCCGAGGCGCGGTGGCGCAAGACCGCCGCCGACATCCCGGGCCTGGTCACGCTCCAGCGTGAACTCCTCGAGTCGGCCCTACGTCTGGTCCGACCGGGCGGGGTGGTGCTGTACGCGACCTGCTCGCCCCACCTCTCGGAGACAGTGTCGGTCATCCGCGAAGCCGCCCGGCGTGACGACGTCGAACTCCTCGACGTGCGTGACATCCTCGCGGAGGTGGTCGGCCGTCCGGTCGACGGACTGGGCGACGGCCCGTGGGTGCAACTGTGGCCGCACCGGCACAGCACAGACGCGATGTTCATGGCGGCACTTCGACGGGGTCACGATGCGTGAGGACGCGCAGTTCAGCTCGCACGGGGTACGGTGCTCGGCCTGGGTCTACCGCCCGGACGCGCCGTCGGGCGAACCTGCGGGCCCGGCACCAGCCACCCCCGCACCAGCCACCCCCGCGCCGGCCATCGTCATGGCACACGGCTTCGGGTGCATCCGGGACCTGCGCCTACCCGCGTACGCCGAGCGCTTCCGGGACGCCGGCTTCGTCGTGGTGGTCTTCGACTACCGGCATTTCGGCGCCAGCGACGGACAACCCCGGCAACTCCTCGACATCGGCCGCCAACTCGACGACTGGCGGTCAGCCCTGGCCTTCACCCGGTCGCTGCCCGGCGTCGATCCGGACCGCGTCATCGCGTGGGGCACGTCGTTCTCGGGAGGTCACGTCCTCACCCTCGCCGGCACGGGGGAGCGGCTGGCGGGAGTCATCGCCCAGGTCCCGCATGTGAGCGGTCCGGCCGCGGTCAGGGCGACGGGGCTCGCGGCGGCGCTCCGACTCGGCCCGGCCATCGTCGACGACCTGTGGCGCTCGCTCCGGCGTCGCGAGCCCCGGTACGTGCGTCTCGTCGGACGACCGGGGGACACGGCGGTCATGACGAGTCCGGACGCCGATCCCGCGGTGAATCGGCTCGCGGCCGACTCGGGACTGCGCCGCAGTGAATTCCGCGACGACGTCGCAGCACGGATCCTGGCACGGATCGGCTTCTACTCGCCGATGCGGCACACGCGGCGGATCACCTGCCCGACGCTGGTGCAGATCGCGACGGAGGACGCCATCACCCCCGCGGCGACCGCGCGTCGGGCGGCGCAGCGGATCCCGCGCGGCCGCTACCTGGAGTACCCGTGCGAGCACTTCGACCCCTACGTCGACCCGCACTTCGAGCGCATCATCGCCGACCAGCTCGAGTTCCTGACCTCGGTCACCGGCTCCGTCGACTGACCGGTCCGCGGGCCGCCGTCCCATGTCGGCGGAGCAGCCCGGACGGGCCCGCCTAGACTGGTCGTCATGTCGTACCAGCCGCTCATCGCGCCGTCGATCCTGTCCGCCGACTTCGCCCGTCTGGACCGCGAGATCGAGCGCATCCCGTCCGCCGACTGGATCCACGTGGACGTCATGGACGGTCACTTCGTGCCCAACCTGTCCTTCGGTGCGCCGGTCGCGAAGGCGGTCGGGAGGGTCACGGACAAGCCGATGGACTGCCATCTCATGATCACCGACCCGGCGCGCTGGGTCGGTGACTACGTGGACGCCGGCGCGTTCAACGTCACCTTCCACGTGGAGGCCACCGACGACCCGAAGGCCGTCGCCGACCTGCTGCACGCCAGGGGGTGCAAGGCGGGTATCTCCATCAAGCCCGGGACCGCCGTCGAGCCGTACCTCGACCTGCTCGACCACGTGGACCTGGTCCTGGTGATGAGCGTCGAGCCCGGCTTCGGCGGCCAGAAGTTCATGCCCGGGGTGTTGGACAAGGTCCGCACGCTGCGCGCCGAGATCGACCGCCGTGGCCTCGACGTGCACATCCAGATCGACGGTGGCATCGACGCGGGGACGATCGCCGAGTGCGCGGCGGCGGGGTGCGACGTGTTCGTGGCCGGTTCGGCCGTCTACGGTGCCCCGGATCCCGACGCGATGATCGGGACCCTGCGCTCCGGGGCCCTCGCCGCGCGGGCGTGACGGTGCCGGACGTGCCGGACGTGCCACAGGGCCCGAACGGGCCCGGGGTGCCGAGCGGGCCCGGGGTATCAGCGACGGGCGGGGCCGACCCCGCCGACCGTCGTCGCGAGCGGGACGCCCTGGCCCGGGCTATCGCCGTGTCCGCCTCCGCGTTGGGGGTGTGCACCCCCAACCCGCCGGTCGGTGCGGTGGTGCTCGACGCCGCCGGAGAGGTCGTGGGCATCGGCGCGACCGAGGCCCCGGGCGGACGGCACGCCGAGGTGGTGGCGCTGGACTCCGCCGGGGACCGCGCGCGCGGTGGGACGATCGTGGTCACCCTCGAGCCGTGTGACCACCACGGGCGCACCGGTCCGTGCACCTCCCGCATCGTCGCCGCCGGGCTCGCCCGCGTGGTCTACGCGGTGTCCGACCCCAATCCGGTGGCGTCCGGCGGAGCCGGGACCCTGCGGCGCGAGGGGGTCGAGGTGGCACGAGCCGACGACGACGAGGTGAGCGCCGCCCGCAGCGGCCCGCTGAGGGCGTGGCTCCACCGTCAGGACCACGGCCGCCCCCTCGTCACCTGGAAGTACGCGGCGAGTCTGGACGGCAGGGTAGCGGCTGCGGACGGGTCGAGCAAGTGGATCACCGGGCCGGTTTCGCGCCGCCACGCCCACGCCAGACGACAGGAGATCGACGCCCTCGTCGTCGGTACCGGAACGCTGCGCGCCGACGACCCCGCGCTGACCGCCCGCACCGACGACGGCCGGCCCGCCCCCCGCCAGCCCCTCCGGGCGGTGATGGGGCTGAGCCCCGTGCCCGCGGACGCGACGATGCGCGGCACCGACGGCCGGTTCCGACACCTGGCCACCCGCGATCCCGCCGAGGCGCTGGGACTTCTCGGCGAGGTCTCCCACGTCCTCGTCGAGGGCGGCCCCAGGCTGGCGGGGGCGTTCCTCGCCGCCGGACTCGTCGACGAGATCGACGCGTACCTCGCGCCCCTGGTGCTCGGCGCCGGGCGGTCGGCGGTCTCCGGAGCCGGGGTGGACACGCTCGCGGCCGCCCACGGTTTCCGGATCCGCGGGACCACCGTCCTGGGCGACGACGTCCACCTGCGCTTGACACGACCCGGCCTGACACGATCCGCCACCGCGACCACGCCGACCGCACCGACGAGAGGACCCCGCTGATGTTCACCGGAATCGTGGAGGAGCTCGGAACCCTCGACTCGGTCGAGACGACCGGCGACTCCGCGCGCCTGCGCATACGGGGGCCCCTGGTCACCTCGGACGCCCACCACGGTGACTCGATCGCCGTCAACGGGGTGTGCCTGACCGTCACCGGCTGGGAGCCGGGGGAGTACTTCGAGGTGGACGTGATGGCCGAGTCGCTCGACCGGACCGCGCTCGGTGCACTGTCACCGGGCGACCCCGTCAACCTGGAACGCGCCATGCGCGCGGACGCCCGGTTCGGCGGTCACATCGTCCAGGGCCACGTCGACGGCACAGGCCACGTGATCAGCCGCGACGAGCACGAGCACTGGCACGTCGTGCGCATCTCGCTGCCGGGTGACCTCGCGCGGTACGTGGTCGAAAAGGGGTCGATCACCGTCTCCGGAACCTCGCTGACGGTCTCGGCGGTCAGTGCCGCGGACGAGCCGGAGCCGTGGTTCGAGGTGTCCCTCATCCCCACGACGCTCGCCGACACGATCCTCGGGGGACTGAGCGCGGGCGACCCCGTCAACCTGGAGGTCGACGTGCTGGCCAAGTACGTCGAGCGGCTGCTGGGCGGACGCGGTGGGGGTCCCACTGACCCGATGCGCCATACTTGAACCCGCGCCCGCGGCCTCCGCCCGGGCCCGCCAGACCTAGGAGAACCCGCAGCAGTGACCACCTTTGACGGCATCGAGCGAGCCATCGCCGACATCGCGGCGGGACGGGCCGTCGTGGTGGTGGACAGTGAGGACCGCGAGAACGAGGGCGACCTGATCTTCGCCGCCGAACTCGCGACGCCCGAGCTGATGGGCTTCCTCGTGCGGTACTCCTCCGGTTACGTGTGCGTCGCGCTCGAGGCGGAGGACTGCCTTCGGCTGGACCTGCCGCCCATGCGCGCCATCAACGAGGACCGCCACGACACCGCGTACACCGTGACGGTCGACGCGCGCACGGGGGTCTCCACCGGCATCTCGGCCGCCGACCGCGCCCGCACCGCGAGGCTGCTCGCCGCCGACGACACCGTGCCCGGCGACTTCACCCGGCCCGGCCACGTGGTGCCCCTGCGCGCCCGGCCCGGCGGCGTGCTCACCCGGCCCGGCCACACCGAGTCCGCCGTCGACCTCGCCCGGTTGGCCGGTCTGCGCCCGGCGGGCGTCATCTGCGAGATCGTGTCCGAGGACGACCCCACGACCATGGCGCGCACCCCCGAACTCCGGCGGTTCGCCGACGAGCACGGGCTGGCGATGATCACCATCGAGGCGCTCCAGGCGTGGCGCCGCGCGAACGAGGTCCAGGTGGTGCGCGAGGTCGCCGCCCGGATCCCCACGCCGGCCGGGACCATGACCGCCCACGGGTACCGCGACACCCTCCAGGGAGTCGAACACGTGGCCATGGTGGCCGGCGACATCTCGGGGGACGACCCGGTCTCCGTCCGCATCCACTCCGAGTGCCTGACCGGCGACGTGTTCCACTCGCTGCGCTGTGACTGCGGCCCGCAACTCGACGCTGCCGTCGCCGCGGTGTGCGAGGAGGGGCGCGGGGTCGTGCTGTACATGCGTGGGCACGAGGGCCGGGGGATCGGCCTGGTGCAGAAACTGCGCGCCTACCAACTGCAGGACTCCGGACGCGACACCGTCGACGCCAATCTCGACCTGGGCCTGCCCGCCGACGCCCGCGACTTCAGCCTGGCCGCACAGATGCTGCGCGACCTCGGAGTGACCCGCGTACGACTGATGACCAACAACCCAGCCAAGGCCGACGCCCTGCGCGCCGGTGGCGTGGAGGTGGTGGCCCGGGTGCCCATGCCGACGGCGGTCACGCCCGAGAACCTGCGGTACCTTCGCACCAAGCGCGACCGGATGGGCCACCTGCTCGAGGGGCTCGACGAGGGACCCGCCGGCCCGGCCGGCGCCGACGTGGACGTGGACGTGGACGGAGAGGATCAGCCATGAGCGGCAGCGGTAGACCGGAGCTGGTGATCCCCGACGCCCGCGGGCTGCGGCTCGGGGTGGTGGCCTCCACCTGGCACCAGGAGATCTGCGCCCAACTGCTGGACCGGGCCCTGGCCGTCGCCGACGCCTCCGACGCGGTGGTGACCCTGGCCCGCGTGACCGGAGCCGTGGAGCTACCGGTGGTGGCCCAGGAGCTCGCACGGACCCATGACGCCGTCGTGGCGCTCGGCGTGGTGATCCGGGGTGCGACCCCGCACTTCGACTACGTCTGTCGCTCGGTGACCGACGGGCTCACCCGGATCGCCCTCGACGAGGCCACCCCTGTCGCCCACGGGGTGCTCACCACCGAGAACGAGGGCCAGGCCCGAGACCGCGACGGCCACGAGGGGGCCTCCGAGGACAAGGGGGGAGAGGCCGTCGCCGCCGTGCTCGGCGCCGCCATCGCCCTGCGCGACCTGAGGACCGGTCGATGAACGAGAACTGGGAGTTCGAGCACCGGCCCCGTCGAATGCGCACCACCGCGATCGCCGTGGCGGTGCTCATCGTCATCGTCCACGTGGTGTGGGCGGTGATCCTCGTCCGCGGTGACACCGGGGTGACGATCGGGATCGCCGATCAGTTCGCCTTCGTGGTGATCGGGTTCATCTTCGCCGGGGTGCTGCTGACCCTCCTGCGGATCCGCGTCCGGGTCGGGCAGCAGGGCGTCGAGCTCCGCGGGCCGCTGCGCGTCCGGACCTGGGGCTGGGACGACGTCGTCGGGCTGACGTTCCCGCGCTCCAGCTACTGGCCCCGGCTCGAACTCCCGGCCTACGAGCACGCGGGGATCTGGGCTATCCAGTCCATCGACGGCCAGCACGGGATCGACGGCATGGCGCGCCTGCGCGAGGCCGTCCGCACCCACAAGCCCTCGGCCGCCGATCCCGAGACCGTCGCCGACCGCTGACCCGCCGTGGCCGATCCGCGAACCTACCGCCCGGCCCCCGGCTCGATCCCGACGGAGCCGGGGGTCTACCGCTTCCGTGACGAGCACGGGCGCGTCATCTACGTCGGCAAGGCGAAGAACCTGCGGAGCCGGCTGAGCTCGTACTTCGCGGACCTGTCCCTCCTCCACCCCCGTACCCGGCGGATGGTTCTCGCCGCGGCCGGCGTGCAGTGGACGGTCGTGTCCACCGAGGTCGAGGCGCTCCAGCTCGAGTACACGTGGATCAAGAAGTACGACCCCCGGTTCAACGTCCGGTACCGCGACGACAAGACGTATCCGATGCTGGCGGTCACCGTGGGGGAGGAGTTCCCCCGTGCCTTCGTCTACCGGGGACCCCGGCGCCCGGGGACCCGCTACTTCGGGCCCTACTCACACGCGTGGGCCATCCGCGACACCCTCGACACTCTGCAGCGGGTGTTCCCCGTCCGCTCGTGCTCCGCCGGGGTGTTCAAGCGGCAGGCGCAGCTCGGCAGGCCCTGTCTGCTGGGATACATCGACAAGTGCGCCGCCCCCTGCATCGGACGGGTGACCCCGGACGAGCACCGCGCGATTGTCAACGAGCTCATCGACTTCCTGGCCGGACGTACCGATGCGATCATGCGCCGCATCGAGAAGCGGATGCTCGAGGCCTCCGCGGACCTCGACTTCGAACGGGCCGCGCGGCTGCGTGACGACCTCGGCGCCATGCGGCGTGCGATGGAGAAGCAGGCCGTCGTGCTGGGTGACGGCACCGACGCCGACGTGGTGGGCGTCGAGGTCGACGAACTGCAGGTCTCCGTCCAGGTGTTCCACGTGCGCGGGGGCCGCATCCGCGGTCAGCGCGGCTGGGTGGTCGAACACGCCCACGGCGTCGACGCCGACGGCGAGTTCGACGCGGCCCGTGCCGTGCCCGGGGTCGTCTCCGACTATCTCGCGCAGTTCTACGGGGGAGAGGCCGACCTCGCCGAGGCGGCCGAATCCGGCGACATCTCGGCTGCCGTACCCCGCGAGGTGCTGGTGCCCGCCCTTCCCGAGGACGCGGACGAGCTCGCGGACTGGCTCTCGGCGCTGCGCGGCTCCCGTGTGTCGCTCCGGGTGCCCCAGCGGGGTGACAAGCGGGCCCTGGCGGAGACGGTCCACCGCAACGCCGTCGAGGCCCTGACGCAGCACAAACTCCGGCGCAGCGGTGACCTCACCGCCCGCTCCGCGGCGCTCCAGGAGATCCAGGAGACCCTCGAGCTGGACTCGGCGCCCCTGCGCATCGAGTGCGTGGACATCTCCCACACCCAGGGCACCGCCGTCATGGCCTCCCTCGTCGTCTTCGAGGACGGCATCCCGCGCAAGAGCGACTACCGGCTCTACCGCATCCGCGACGCCGCGGGTGACGGCCACTCCGACGACGTCGGCAGCATCGCCGAGGTCACGCGTCGTCGCTTCCGGCGTCACCACGAGGACCCCTCCGTCACCCCGGACGAGGTCGACGGGCCGGTCGACGACGACGCGGGCACGGGGGGCACCGCCCCCGCGGCACGCCGGTTCGCCTACCCACCGCAGCTCTTCGTCGTCGACGGTGGTCGGCCCCAGGTCGAGGCGGCCGCCGAGGTCCTCTCCGAGCTGGGGGTCACCGACGTACCCGTGGTCGGGATCGCCAAGCGACTCGAGGAGATCTGGCTCCCGGGAGAGGAGTACCCCGTGATCTTCCCGCGCCACGGGGAGGGGCTGTTCCTGCTCCAGCGGCTCCGCGACGAGGCCCACCGGTTCGCCATCCGTGCCCACCGGAGCGCGCGGTCCAGGCGGATGACGGCCTCCGTGCTCGACGACGTCCCCGGCCTCGGGCCCACCCGTCGGGCGGCGTTGGTGGAGACGTTCCCGACCGTGTCCGCACTGCGCGCCGCGAGCGCGGACGAGCTGTGCGCCGTGCCGGGGATCGGTCCGGGGGTCGCCGCCGCGATCCGGGCGACTCTCGGTGGTGCCGAGCCCGCGGACGCGGCCGCCGCCGACGTGGGAGACTCGGGCGGGCAGCCCGACCGGGGACAGACCGACCCGGGACTGACCGATGACACGAGGTGAGACGATGGACGCAGGTGACGACGACGGCCACGCCGCGCGGGGGCGCGAGCTCCTCCTGATCAGCGGCATGTCCGGGGCGGGCAAGGGGACCGCGTCCAAGGTCCTCGAGGAATTCGGCTGGTATGTCGTCGACAACCTCCCGTTGACCTTCGTTGGCGACCTGCTCGCCCGGTTCGAGGAGTCCGACGACGAGCCCCTCCGCCTGGCGATCGTCGCCGACACCCGCAGCCTCGGGTTCGACGAACACCTCGGCGACCTCCTCGACCTGTTCGATCGGCGCCCGCAGGCTCGGATCCTGTTCCTCGAGGCCTCGGACGAGGCGCTGGTCAGCAGGTTCAACAACGTCCGTCGCTCCCATCCGCTGCAGTCGGGTGGCGGCCTGATCGACGGCATCACCCGGGAGCGCAGGATCCTCGAGGGGCTGCGGGGGCGTGCCGACGTCGTCGTGGACACCTCGGCGCTCAGTGTCCACGACCTCCGCCACCGGCTGGAGACCCCCTTCGGTGACCTCGGGTTCGACTTCCACCTCACCGTCGAGTCGTTCGGGTTCAAGTACGGCGTCCCCGTGGACGTCGACATGCTGATGGACATGCGGTTCCTGCCCAACCCGCACTGGATCCCCGAGCTCCAGCCGCACACGGGGCGCGACAAGCCCGTCCAGGACTACGTCCTCGCCGACGAATCCATCGAGGAGTACCTGCGCGCGGCGGTGTCCATGATCCGCCTGGCCATGACCGGCTACCGGCGCGAGGGCAAGCGCTACATGACGATCGCGGTCGGCTGCACCGGGGGCAAGCACCGGAGCGTGGCCATCTCCGAGTCGCTCGCCGGCAGACTGTCCGGCCTCGACTCGGTCGAGGTCCACGTACGCCACCGCGACCTCGGGCGGGAATGAGGCCGGCCATGACACACGACAGCGGTATCCCGTCCCTCGTCGCCCTCGGCGGCGGCCACGGCCTGTCGGCGACCCTCCGGGCCGCACGCCTCGTCGCCGACCACGTCACCGCGGTGGTGACGGTCGCCGACGACGGCGGCTCCTCGGGGCGACTGCGGCGCGAGCTGGGCATCCTCCCACCGGGCGACCTACGGATGGCCCTGTGCGCCCTCGCCGCCGAAGACGACGAGAAGGCGCTGCTCACCCGACTCTTCCAGCACCGCTACGGCGGCACCGGGGCGCTGGCCGGACACGCGGTGGGCAACCTCGTCTTCGCCGGCCTGTGGGAGCTGCTCGGAGACCCGGTCGACGCACTCGACGCGGTCGGGTCGATCCTCGGTGTCACCGGCCGTGTCCTGCCGATGTCCCCGGTCGCCCTCGACATCGCCGCAGAGGTCGTCGGTCTGGAAGCGGACCCCCGCGTCGTGCGGACCATCATCGGACAGGTCGCCGTCGCGACCACACCGGGCAGCGTTCGCCGGGTCACCCTCATCCCGGCCGCTCCGCCCGCCGCGGAGGGCGTGGTGGAGGCGATCACCGGAGCCGACCTCGTGGTCCTCGGACCCGGATCGTGGTTCACCAGCGTGATCCCCAACGTGCTCGTGCCCGAGATCGCGACGGCGCTCAAGAGGACGGCCGCGACCAAGGCCCTCGTGCTCAACCTCGCACCCCAGCCGGGGGAGACCGCCGGGTTCTCCGCCGAGCAACACCTCCACGTGTTGCGTCAACACGCTCCCGAGGTCGACATCGACGTCCTGCTCGTCGACCCGAGGATGCCGCTGAGCGCTACCGAACGCGAGCATCTCGAACGGGCCGCGGCGGGACTGGGGGCACGCGTGATGACCGCGGAGATAGCGAAGACCGCCGAAGATGGGACGATGAGGCCTGTCCACGACCCCGCACTGCTGGCCTCGGCGCTCGCCGACTCGGTGCGATGAGGGCCGGGTCGATGAGCCGAGAACGAAGGAGCAGGGCGTGTCGCTGACCGCACAGGTCAAGTCCGAACTGGTGAGGGTCCCCGTGGGGAACTCCGAGACCAGGAGGGCCGAGGTGTCCGCCCTGCTGAGGTTCGCCGGCACCCTCCAGGTCCTGTCCAACCGACTCGTGATCGAAGCGGAGGTGGACTCCGGCGAGATCGCGGACCGTCTCGCCGGCGAACTCGACGCCCTGTTCTCCGTCCCCTGTGAGATCCACCCGATCGGGGGTTCGGGCGGACGTCCCGCCCGCAAGTTCGTCCTGCGGGTCATCGACCGGGGTGCGGACCTGGCCCGTCAGCTCGGGCTGGTCGACAACGCCGGCCGGACGGTCCGAGGACTGCCGGCCGCGGTCGTCGGCGGCTCGGTCGCCGCCTCCGAGGCGGCGTGGCGGGGCGCGTTCCTCGCCCACGGTTCGCTCACCAAGCCCGGCCGCTCCTCGGCGTTGGAGGTCACCGCCCCGGGGGCGGAGGCGGCGATGGCGCTCGTGGGCGCGGCCCGCAGGTTGGGCGTGACGGCCAAGGCCCGCGAGGTCCGGGGAGGGGACCGCGTGGTGATCCGCGACGCCGAGGCGATCGGGGTCCTCCTCGCTCGACTGGGCGCGTCGTCCACCAGGGACATCTGGGAGGAACGCCGCTCCCGAGGCGAGGTCCGCGCCACTGCCAACCGGCTGGCCAACTTCGACGACGCGAACCTGCGGCGCTCGGCCCGGGCCGCCGTGGCCGCGGCCGCCCGTGTCCAGCGCGCCCTGGAGATCCTCGCCGAGGACGTGCCGGACCATCTGCTCGCCGCCGGTGAACTGCGTGTCCAGCACCGTCAGTCGTCGCTGGAGGAGCTCGGCCAGCTCGCCGACCCGCCCATGACCAAGGACGCGGTCGCGGGGCGCATCCGGAGACTGCTGTCCATGGCGGACCGCAAAGCCGCCGAGCTCGGGATCCCCGACACCGAATCCGTGGTGACCGAGGACATGCTCGACGAAGGCTGATCCACCCCGGCAGCACCCTGCGCGGGAGCGGTCCGCGCCGGGTAGTCTGGGTCACGTCCCGGGCTCCACCCGGCCCCGGTGACATCAAGCGTTCTCGCACCACCAATAAGGAGACAACACGTGACCGTGCGCGTAGGCATCAACGGATTCGGACGTATCGGCCGCAACTTCTACCGCGCGGTGGAGGCTCTCAAGGCCGAGGGCAAGACGGACCTCGAGATCGTGGCCGTCAACGACCTGACCACGAACGACATGCTCGCTCACCTGCTCAAGTACGACTCCATCCTGGGTCGCCTGGGCAAGGAGGTCACGTTCGACGACTCGTCGATCACGGTCGGTGGGACCAAGATCGGCGCCCTCGCGGTCAAGGAGGGCCCCGCGTCCGTGCCGTGGGGTGACTACGGCGTCGACGTCGTCGTCGAGTCCACCGGCATCTTCACCGACGCCGAGAAGGCCAAGGGCCACCTCGAGGGTGGCGCCAAGAAGGTCATCATCTCGGCGCCGGCCAAGAACGAGGACATCACCATCGTCATGGGGGTCAACGACCACGAGTACGACGGCTCGCAGACGATCATCTCCAACGCCTCCTGCACCACCAACTGCCTCGCGCCGGTCGCCAAGGTCCTCTCCGACGAGTTCGGGATCGTCAAGGGCCTCATGACCACGATCCACGCCTACACGCAGGACCAGAACCTCCAGGACGCGCCCCACAGCGACATGCGCCGCGCCCGCGCCGCCGGCATCAACATGGTGCCCACCTCCACCGGTGCGGCCAAGGCCGTCGCACTGGTCCTGCCCGAGCTCAAGGGCAAGTTCGACGGCTACGCCGTGCGCGTCCCGCTGCCCACCGGCTCGCTCACCGACCTCACGGTCGAGCTCGAGAAGAAGGCCTCGGTCGACGAGGTCAACGCCGCGGTCAAGGCCGCCGCCGAGGGCGCGATGAAGGGCATCCTCAAGTACACCGAGGATCCCATCGTCTCCTCCGACATCGTCGGTGACCCGCACTCGTCCATCTTCGACGCGCCGCTGACCAAGGCGATCGACGGTCAGATCAAGATCGCCTCCTGGTACGACAACGAGTGGGGCTACTCCAACCGCCTCGCCGACATCATCGGCCTGGTCGGCAAGTCGCTCTAAGACCCCTCGGGACTGACATCCCCCGTACGACGATCCGGGCCCGGTCCGGGAACGCCCACAGCGTCCCGGCCGGGCCCGGAGCACATGGACCGGCAGCACCACCCACCATCACCACCGTTCTTCCGACAGGAGTCCCACCACATGGCCGTGAGCACGCTCAACGACCTGCTCGATGCCGGCGTAGAGGGTCGCAAGATCCTCGTCCGCTGCGACCTCAACGTCCCGCTCGACGGCTCGACCATCACCGATGCGGGCCGGATCACCGCCTCGCTGCCCACGCTCAACGCACTGCTCGACGCCGGTGCGGCGCTGGTGATCACCGCGCATCTCGGCCGCCCGAAGGGTGAGCCCGACCCCGAGTTCTCCCTCGCCCCCGTGGCGGAGAAGCTGGGCGACGAGCTCGGGCGCTACGTCCAGCTCGCCGGTGACGTGGTGGGATCGGACGCCCGCGAGCGAGCCAACGGCCTGACCGACGGGGACGTGCTCCTGGTGGAGAACGTGCGGTTCGACCCGCGCGAGACGAGCAAGGACGAGGCGCAGCGGGCCGAGTTCGCGGCCGAGCTCGCGAGCCTGGTGGGCGAGGACGGGGCGTTCGTCTCCAACGGTTTCGGGGTTGTCCACCGCGCGCAGGCGTCGGTGTACGACGTCGCCAAGGTCCTCCCGGCCTACGCCGGCGACCTCGTCCAGAGTGAGGTCGAGGTCCTCGCGAACCTCAGCGGCGACCCGGAGCACCCCTACGCGGTCGTGTTGGGCGGCTCCAAGGTGTCGGACAAGCTCGCCGTGATCGAGGCCCTGGCGCCCAAGGTCGACACCCTGGTCATCGGCGGCGGCATGTGCTTCACCTTCCTCGCCGCACAGGGCCATGAGGTCGGCTCCTCACTGCTGCAGGAGGAGATGATCGACACCTGCAAGGACCTGCTCGCCAAGTTCGGCGACGTGATCAGCCTGCCCGTGGACGTGGTCGCCGCCGACGGGTTCGCCGCCGACGCCGCGCACTCCACGGTCTCCGCCGAGGCCATCCCGGAGGGGAAGATGGGCCTGGACATCGGCCCCGAGTCGGTGAAGGCGTTCAGCGAGAAGCTCTCCGCCGCCAAGACCGTCTTCTGGAACGGCCCCATGGGCGTGTTCGAGTTCGCGGCGTTCTCCGCCGGGACGCGCGGTGTCGCCGAGGCCATCATCACCGCGACGAAGAACGGCGCGTTCTCGGTGGTCGGCGGCGGCGACTCCGCCGCGGCCGTCCGCACCCTGGGTCTCGGGGAGGAGAACTTCTCCCACATCTCCACCGGCGGTGGCGCCTCGCTGGAGTACCTGGAGGGCAAGGAGCTGCCCGGCGTCACCGCCCTCGAGCGCAGCAACTGAAGACCGACGAGACCACAGGAGACAACATGGCACGCACCCCGCTCATCGCCGGCAACTGGAAGATGAACCTCAACCACCTCGAGGCCATCGCGCTCGTCCAGAAGGTCGCCTTCGCACTCCCGGACAAGTACCTGGAGAAGGTGGACGTGGCGTTCATCCCCCCGTTCACGGACATCCGTGGCGTCCAGATCGTCATCGAGGGCGACAAGCTGGGCTTCGCCTACGGCGCGCAGGACGTCTCGGTCCACGAGTCCGGTGCCTACACCGGCGAGATCTCGGCGGGGATGCTCGCCAAGCTCGGCTGCACCTATGTGGTCGTGGGCCATTCCGAGCGCCGTGACTACCACGCGGAGTCCGACGAACTCGTCGCGGCCAAGGCCGCCGCCTGCCACCGGCACGGGTTGACGCCGATCGTGTGTGTCGGCGAGAAGCTCGAGGTGCGGGAGGCAGGGGACCACGTCGACTTCGTCGTGAACCAGCTCTCCGAATCGCTCGCGGGACTGTCCACGGACCAGCTGGCCTCCACCGTGATCGCCTACGAGCCCGTGTGGGCGATCGGGACCGGCAAGACCGCGTCCGCCGCCGATGCCCAGGAGGTCTGCGCCGCCATCCGTTCCACGTTGGCCGATCTGGCCGATGACGCGACGGCCGAGCAGATGCGGGTCCTGTACGGCGGCAGCGTCAACGCCTCCACGATCGGCGAGCTGCTCGACCAGCCCGATGTCGACGGTGGTCTGGTCGGAGGCGCGTCGCTCAAGCCGGACGAGTTCGCCCAGCTGTCGGCGATCGCCGCCGGTGGCCCGTTGCCCTGACACCGCCCACTCCGGCGCGCCCGGCCCCGCGGGGTCGGGCGTGCCGGGATTCGCCGCGGACACCCGACCGGGTAGTCTGTAGCGGTCGCACCCGACCGCCCGACCCGACGTGAGGCACGATCCCTACATGAAGCTCGCCCTGGACATCTTCCTCATCACCACCAGCCTCCTGCTGATGCTGTTCATCCTGCTGCACCGCGGCAAGGGAGGCGGCCTGTCGTCGCTGTTCGGTGGCGGTGTCCAGTCCAGCCTCTCCGGGTCCAGCGTGGTCGAGCGGAACCTCGACCGGGTCACCGTGGTCGTCGCGATCCTCTGGGTCATCGCCATCGTGGCGGTCGGCCTCATGGTCAGGTTCGGCTGACCGACCGGTCCCCGGCGCGGCCCCACCGGCCGGGCCGACGACGGGGCGCGTCTCTTCCACCGGGTGGATGAGACGCGCCCCGTTCCTGTTCTCAGAGCACCATCGAGGCGGCCGGTCCGTCCAGGTGATACGTGGTCGACTCGGTGCCCACGGCACCGGCGACGGGCCAGTCGGAGGGGTCCGCCCCGCCCAGGCCCCTGGCCACCGCCTCCGCCTTCCCGTCCCCGGCGGCCACGACGAGCACGTGCCTCGACCTGCGCACCGCCGGGAGGGTGAAGGTCAGTCGCTCCGGTGGCGGCTTGGGGCAGTCATGCACGCCCACCGCGAGCCGCTCGGTCTCGGCGACCGCCGGGGTGTGCGGGAAGATCGAGTTCATGTGCCCCTCGGGTCCCATCCCCAGGAGGGTGACGTCGAACAGCGGCTCGTCGCCCCGGGGGAGGTCCACCGCGGCGAGGAACGCCTCGGCCGCGGCGTCGACGTCCTCGAACTCCGGTCCGCGGGCCGGCCAGCGGTGGACGGTGGCGCGGTCGCCCACGGTGCCGAGCAGGACGTCGTCGAGCTGTCCGTCGTTGCGTTCGGGGTCGTCTGCCGGGACGAAGCGCTCGTCGCCCAGGTAGATGGTCACGCGTGACCAGTCGAGATCGGCCCCGGCGAGTGCGGCGGCGGTCTTCACCCCCACCGAGCCGCCCGTCAGGGACAGCGTCGCGGTCCCGGCGGTGGCGATCCGTTCATTGAGGTGCCCGACGACGGCGAGGGCTGCCGCTTCGGCGAGGGTGTCCGCATCCGGGTGTACGAGATGGCGTGTGACTGACATCGGCGCTCCTGTGGTGGTGGTCCGGTGGGGAAGTGACGTCGAGGTCCGGGTCCCCTGCTCAGCGAACCGAGGCAGAGGTGTAGATGACACGGTCATGATTGGCCAACGCATCGGCGTACACGCCGTCGGTGTCCATCCGCCGTAGCTCCTCCGAGAGACAGTCGGCGACGCTGCGGCCGACGAGCGCCACCCGTGTGGGCGCCTGACCCGTGATGCGGAGCTCGGCGGAGGTCGCGCTGATCTGCTCGAGGACGATGGAGCCCGAGGCCCGCTCCAGGACGACCATCCTCGGGCCGACGGCCCGCAGGACGTCGATCCCGAGCCGGGACGCCAGCCATCCACCGGCCAGGTCCACCGACGCCGCCCGCTCCGGGCCGCACACCGTCGCCCCGGTGATGCGCTCGAAGGGCGGACGGTCCAGGGTCGCCGCGAGCAGGGAACGCCAGTGGGTGATGCGCGCCCACGCCAGATCGGTGTCGCCCGGGGAGTAACCGGCCGCCCGTTTCGCCAGCGCATCGGTGGGATGCCCCTCCGCGTCGGAGTCGACGATCCGGCGCTTCGCGAGCCTGCCCACCCTGTCCTCGGACAACAACGTGGGGGAGTGGCGGGGCCACCACACGGCGAGCGGGGTGTCCGGCAGCAGCAACGGCGTGACGAGGGAGGCCGACTGGGAGGCCATCGCACCGGAGGTGCGCAGCACGACGACCTCCGCCGCCCCGGCGTCACCTCCGACGCGGATCTGACCGTCGAGCCTGTCGGCGTCCGCGCGAGGTCCGCGGATCACCACGATGACCCGGCAGGGATGTTCCCGGCTGGCCTCGTTGGCCGCCTCGATCGCGGACTCGCTGCCCCGGACGTGATCGGTGATCACGATCAGCGTGAGCACCCGTCCGATCGTGCTCAGCCCGGCCTCCTCGCGGATCTGCACGAGCTTCTTGGCGATCCCGCGGGTGGAGGTGTCGGGTAGGTCGATGATCACGGTCGCCTCCATGCGCGGCCACTCCGGGCCAGAATCTCGTCGGCGCCCTTCGGCCCCCACGTCCCGGCCTGGTATTGCTCCGGTGTCCCGTCCGACTCCCATTCCTGCAGGACCGGGTCGAGGAGCTGCCAGCTCAGCTCGACCTCGCGGGAGACCGGGAAGAGCGAGGGCTCGCCCAGCAGGACGTCGAGGATGAGACGTTCGTAGGCCTCGGGGGAGGATTCCGTGAACGCCTCACCGTAGGCGAAGTCCATGTTGACGTCCCGGACCTCCATGGCGGTGCCGGGGACCTTGGAGCCGAAGCGCAACGTGACACCCTCGTCGGGCTGGACCCGGATGACCAGCGCGTTCTGCCCCAGCTCCTGGGTCATGGTCGCGTCGAACGGCAGGTGCGGAGCGCGCCGGAAGACCACCGCGATCTCGGTGACCCGTCGTCCCAACCGCTTGCCGGTGCGGAGATAGAAGGGGACCCCCGCCCATCGGCGGTTGTGGACCTCGAGGGTGATCGCAGCGTAGGTCTCGGTGGCCGAGGAGGGGTCGTACCCCTCCTCGTCCTTCAGTCCCACGACCTGCTCGGACCCCTGCCAGCCACCCGCGTACTGACCACGCGCGGCCGTCTCGGCAATCGGCAGTGCCAACGAGGTCGACTCGAGGACCTTGGTCTTCTCCGCCCGCAACGCGGCAGCGGAGAAATCGGTCGGTTCCTCCATCGCGACCAACGCCATCAACTGGATGAGGTGGTTCTGGATGACGTCGCGGGCCGCGCCGATGCCGTCGTAGTAGCCGGCCCGACCACCCAGTCCGATGTCCTCGGCCATGGTGATCTGGACGTGGTCCACGTGGTTGGCGTTCCACACCGGCTCGAAGAGCTGGTTGGCGAAACGCAGCGCGAGGATGTTCTGGACGGTCTCCTTGCCCAGGTAATGATCGATCCGGAATACCGAGTCCTCGGGGAAGACCGCACCCACCACCGCGTTGAGTTCGCGGGCGCTCGCCAGGTCGTGCCCGAAGGGCTTCTCGATGACCACCCGGCGCCAGGACCCCTCCGGGCCTCGGGTGCACCCCGTGCGATCGAGGTGCCGGCAGACGGTCGGGAAGTCATCCGGGGGGATGGACAGGTAGAACGCGTAGTTGCCGGCGGTCCCACGTTCGGCGTCGAGTGCCCCCAGCTGGTCCGCCAGATCGTCGAAGCCCTCGTCGTCGTCGAATGTCCCGGTGACGAACCGCAGTCCGGCGGCGAGCTGCTCCCACACGTCCTCGCGGAACGGGGTCCGGCACCGTTCGCGGGCCTGCTCGCGGGCGAACGCGGCGAACTCATCGTGGGTCCACCGTCGGCGGCCGAAGCCGATCAGGGAGAACCCCGGCGGGAGCAGGCCACGGTTGGCCAGGTCGTAGATCGCGGGGATGAGTTTTTTCTTGGACAGGTCGCCCGTCACACCGAAGATCACGAGACCGGACGGTCCCGCGATCCGGGGGAGCCGACGATCCCGGGGATCACGGAGCGGGTTGGCCCACCCCTCGGGGGCGCCGCCCGCGACCTCGCTGACCGAAGTCGCCCCGTCGTCCGGGCCGATCACGACCCCGTCGGGATCTCGTCGATCCGCGCCCTCACCGTGTCCACCAGGTCGTCCCAGGCGGTCACGAACTTCTGCACGCCCTGCTGCTCGAGGAGGGTGAAGACCTCGTCCAGGTCGATCCCCTCGGCGCGCAGTGCGTCGAGGGTGGCCCGGGACTCCTCGGCGGTGCCCCGGACCGTGTCGCCCTCGACGACGCCGTGGTCCGCGAACGCCTCGATGGTGCCGAACGGCATGGTGTTGACCGTCCCGTGGGTCACCAGACCGGTCACGTACAGCGTGTCGGGGTACGCCGGGTCCTTGACCCCCGTCGAGGCCCACAGGAGACGCTGGGGACGGGCTCCGCGATCGGCGAGTGCCCCGAAGCGTCCCTCGGGGTCGAACAGTTCCTCGTAGACCTCCTGGCAGAGGCGCGCGTTGGCCAGCCCGGCCTTGCCCCGCAGCTCCGACGACTCCGGGAGTCGCGAGTCGATCTCGGTGTCGAGCCGGGAGACGAACACGGACGCCACGGAGTGGATGGTGGACAGGTCGTGACCGGCGGCAGCGGCCTGCTCGAGTCCGGTCAGGTACGCCTCCGCCACCGCGCGGTACTGGTCCGCCGAGAAGATCAGCGTGACGTTGACGTCGATGCCCTTGCCGATGACATCGGTGATGGCCGGCAGCCCCGCCGACGTCGCGGGGATCTTGATCATGACGTTCGGGCGGTCCACCACCTCGGAGAGCTCCACCGCCTGCGTCACGGTCGCCGCGGTGTCGTGGGCCAGGCCGGGATCCACCTCGAGGGAGACGCGGCCGTCCACCCCGTCGGTCGCGCGGTGGACGTCGGCCAGCACGTCACACGCGTCGCGGACGTCGGACGTGGTCAGGGCCCGCACGACGGAATCCACGTCGCGGTCGGCGCGGACCGCCTCGGTGAGCGCGCTCTCGTACGCCGACGAGTCGGCCAGCGCCGACTGGAAGATGGCCGGGTTGGTCGTCACACCGACGATCGAATAGGCGGACATCCGCTTCTCGAGCTCGCCGGAGGACAGGAGCTGTCGGGACAGGTCGTCGAGCCACACGGAGACGCCGGCGGCGCTCAGGGCAGCGAGATTGGCGTTGGTCATGATGCCTCCCCGGCAGCGGCCGCGAGGGATTCGCGGGCCGCGGAGACCACCGCGTCGGCGGTGATCCCGAACTCGGTGAACAGGGTCTGGTAGGGCGCCGAGGCGCCGAAATGCTCGAGTGAGACGGCGCGGCCGGCGTCGCCGAGGAACCGGTGCCACGGCATCGCGATGCCGGCCTCGACGCTGACCCGCGCGCGGACGGAGCGGGGGAGCACCGACTCGCGGTACCCGGCGTCCTGCTGATCGAAGAACTCGACACAGGGCATCGAGACCACACGGGTCGCCACGCCCTCGGCCTCGAGGACCTCGCGGGCCTGCACGGCCAGCTGCACCTCGGACCCGGTGCCCATGAGGATCACCTCGGGGGTCCCGGTCGAGGCCTCGGCGAGGACATAGCCCCCGCGCTCGACCCCCTCGCGGGCGAGCTCCTTGGTGCCCTCGAGCACCGGGACGTCCTGACGGGTCAGGCACAGACCCTTGGGCCCGTCGAGTGCCTCGAGCATGGCGCGCCACGACGCCGCGGTCTCGTTGGCGTCGGCCGGACGCAGGATCGCCAGACCCGGGATGGCGCGCAGCGCCGCCAACTGTTCGACCGGCTGATGGGTGGGGCCGTCCTCGCCGAGCCCGATCGAGTCGTGGGTCCACACGTAGTACGCGTTGCTCCCCTGGAGCGCGGCGAGCCGGACGGCCGGACGCATGTACTCGCTGAAGATCAGGAACGTCCCGCCGTAGGGCCGGGTGGGACCGTGGAGGGCGATGCCGTTGAGGATCGCGCCCATGGCGTGCTCACGGACGCCGAAGTGCAGGTTGCGTCCGTACGGGGACGCGGTCCACGTGTCGGTCGAGATGGAGGACGGGCCGAAGGAGTCCGCGCCCTTGATGGGCGTGTTGTTGGAGCCGGCCAGGTCCGCGGAGCCGCCCCACAACTCGGGGAGGGTGGCGCCCAGGGCCTGGATGGCCTCGGCGGACGCCTTACGCGTGGCGACTCCCTTGGAATCGGCGTCCCACGTGGGGAGCCCGGCATCCCATCCGTCGGGGAGCTCGCCCGAGTACAGGCGATCGAACAGGGCCTTGCGCTCCGGGTTCGCCTCCGCCCAGGCGTGGAACATGTCGCTCCACTGCGCGTGGACGCGGGCACCTCTGTCACGGGCGGCCCGGGTGTGGGAGATCACCTCGTCCTCCACCGTGAACGGCTCGGTGCCGCCCATGCCGAGCGCCTCCTTCACGGCGTCGACCTCGTCCTGGCCGAGTGCCGCACCGTGCGAGGCCCCGGTGTTCATCATGGTCGGCGCCGGGAAGGCGATGATCGTGCGCAGGACGATCAGCGACGGCTTGTCGGTGACCGCACGCGCGTCGGCGATGGCCTCCTCGATGGCGGCCACGTCCTCACCGCCGTTCACCGTCTGGACGTGCCAGCCGTACGCCTCGTAGCGCGCCGCGACGTCCTCGTTGAGGGCGATCCGGGTGTTGTCCTCGATCGAGATCTCGTTGTCGTCGTAGATCGCGATGAGATTGCCGAGCTGCTGGGTGCCCGCGAGCGAGGAGGCCTCGGCGGTGACCCCCTCCTGCACGTCACCGTCGGAGGCGATCACGTAGATGAAGTGGTCGAACGGACTCTTGCCCGACGGCGTCTCCGGATCGAACAGTCCGCGCTCGTAGCGTGCCGCCATCGCCATGCCGACTGCGGAGGCCAGCCCCTGACCCAGCGGGCCGGTGGTGATCTCCACGCCGTCGGTGTGCCGCCACTCCGGGTGTCCGGGGGTCTTGGATCCCCAGGTCCGGAGCGCCTTGAGGTCGTCCAGCTCGAGCCCGAAGCCGGCGAGGTACAGCTGGATGTACTGGGTGAGAGAGGTGTGTCCACAGGACAGCACGAAGCGGTCCCGACCGACCCACGTCGGATCGGAGGGATCGTGCCGCATGATGCGCTGGTAGAGCGTGTAGGCGAGCGGCGCGAGGCTCATCGCGGTGCCCGGGTGGCCGCTACCGCAACGCTGCACGGCCTCGGCGGCGAGGACCCTCGCGGTGTCGACGGCGCGGGTGTCGAGTTCGGTCCAGTCGGACGGGTGGCGTGCAGTGGTGAGCTCGGTGATCTCCGACGCGCTGGTCACTTGTGGTTCTCCCGGGTCTGAGGGTGCGGCGCGGATCCGCGCGTATGTCGTGAACCACCTTAGTGGTCGCGGGCACGGCGGGGCGTGCGGTCCCCGCCCCCGCTCTTTCGCGGACCGCGCAGGGGGGACGTAGTATCGGGTCAGTAGTGCGTTGACGTCTGCTGCGAGGAGTTCCGGTGCACGATTCCACCCCGACCCGGAGTGGGGGGCCATCAGTCTCCCCTCCAGAGTCCACGGGGCGGCCGGCTCCGGCGAGCGGGCGAGCCCGCGCGGTCGACGTGGTGATGGCGTACATCGCCCTCACCAAGCCGCGCGTCATCGAGTTGCTGCTCGTCGCCGCCATCCCCGCCCTCCTCCAGGCCGACCGCGGCAACGTTCACCTCTCACTGGTTCTGCTCACCCTGGTGGGCGGTTGGCTGGGCGCGGCGAGCGCCAACTCGCTCAACATGGTCGTCGACGCCGACATCGACAAGGTCATGAAGCGAACCGAGCGTCGGCCGTTGGCGCGTCACGCGATCAGTACCCGGGCCGCACTGGTCTTCGGTCTGCTGCTCGGCGTCTCGAGCATGCTGTGGCTGGGTCTGCTGGCCGGGAGCTGGCTGGCCGCGTTCTTCATCCTGCTGACCATCTGTTTCTACGTGTTCGTCTACACGATGATCCTCAAGCGCCGCACGGCCCAGAACGTCGTGTGGGGCGGGGCCGCGGGATGCATGCCGGTCCTGGTGTCGTGGGCCGTGATCACCGATCATCTCCCCGAGGGGCAGGCGCACAACTGGTGGCAGGCGATCGTCCTGTTCCTCATCATCTTCTTCTGGACGCCACCGCACACCTGGGCGCTCGCGATGCGCTACAAGGAGGACTACGAGGCCGCCGGAGTGCCGATGCTCCCGGTCATCATGTCCGCCGAGGGGGTCACCCGGCGCATCACCATCTACACCTGGGTGACCGTCCTGTGCACGTTCGCCCTGATCCCCGCCGCCGGCTGGGTGTACGCGGCCGGCGCCCTCGGCTTCGGAGTGTGGTTCATCGTCATGGCACACCGCCTCGAGGCCGGTGTGCGGCGCGGGGTGGAGGTCAAGCCCCTCAAGTTGTTCATCCTGTCGAACAACTACCTGGCGGGGGTGTTCGTCGCACTGTCCGTCGACGCGGTCCTCGGACTCCAGACGATCGCGGAGATCTTCCCGATCGCCTGATCACCCACCCCCGCCCTCCTCAGCGGGCGGGGTCGAGGGTGCTCAGCGGGCGGGGTCGAGGACGACCGAACCCGTGGTCTGCCGGGATTGCAGCGCCCGGTGCGCTTCCGCCGCCTCCGACAATCCGAACGTCGCGCCCACCGACAACCGGAGCGAGCCGTCGACGATCCCCTCGAGGACCTCGCCGGCCCGCTCACGGAACTCCCCGGTCCCGGCGATGAAGTCACCCAGGCTCGGGCGGGTGAGGAACACCGAGCCCGCGGCGTTGAGTCGCTGTGGGTCCACCGGCGGGACCGGACCGCTCGCCGCGCCGAACAGAACCAGGGTCCCGCGGCGGGCCAGCGAGGCCAGGCTGTCGTCGAAGGTGTCCCGGCCCACGCCATCGAACACCACGGAGACACCGCCGTCGGAGAGCTCGCGGATCCTCTCCGGGGTCGCGTCGGGATAGAGCAGCACGTGGTGCGCCCCCAGCTCGCGACACAGGTCCGCCTTCTCCTCGGTCGAGGTCGTGGTGATCACCCGGTGGCCGTGGGCGACGGCCAGCTGGATGAGCAGCTGCCCGACCCCGCCCGCGCCCGCGGTGATCAGCACGGTGTCGCCGGGTAGGGCCCGGTGGGTGTCGGTGATCAGGTAGTGCGCCGTGAGCCCCTGCAACAGCATCGAGGCCGCCACCTCGTCGTCGATACCCTCCGGCACCGTCACCAGCGACTCGGCGGGCGCGACGACGTACTGGGCGTACGACCCCGGCACCTGACACCACGCCACCCGGTCGCCGACCATCAGGTCGGGCGTTCCCTCGCCGAGTTCCTCGACCACTCCCGTCCCCTCGCTGCCGGGGACGAACGGCAGATCCCGGGCGTAGGTGCCTTCGCGGAAATAGGTGTCGATGTAGTTGACCGCGATCGCGGTGGTGCGGACGAGCACGACGCCCGGTCCTGGTGAGGGGACACCCACCTCGACCGGTGTGAGCACCTCAGGTCCGCCGTGCCTGGAGATCTCTATGGCTCTCATGGCGCCCAGTATCCGGAAGTGTGTCGTCCGGCGCAGCCGGTGCCGGACTCCGGTTCGCCGGTTCGCGGGAGTCCCGGCGGAAGCGGGGCGGGGGAGGCGATAGGCTACCCCCATGAGCCTGCAGATCCTTTCCCAGTACGCCGGGGGGCCGCGAGTCCGGGCGACCGGCTGGCCCGAGATCATCACCAGTGGGTCCGGGGCGGCGGCCGCACCCGCCCGAGCCGATGCGGTCACCGACGAGGCGCCGGCGCCGTCCGCGCCTGACACGCAGGCGCAGGCGCCGGCGGGGGCTCCCGAGGCGACCGAACCCGTGCAGGAGGCGCCCGCCGCGACGCAGGAGGCGCCTGCCGAGGTGCGGCAGACCCCGGCCCCGGCGGCCGCCGGCGGCGCGGGCGGGGGGATCACCCTGGGTCGGCGCGCCCCGCGCGCCCCGGGCGGAGGGGCCTCCACGTTGCACGGTTCCCGGATCACGGAGGTCGACGGTGGCGCTCCCGCGGCGCACGCATCGACGGCGCCGGCCGCGGAGGTTCCCGCTTCGCCCGAGGCCCCGTCCGAGCCCGCTGCGGAGCCGGCGCCCTCCGCCCAGGCCGATGCCACCAAGCCGAGCACGGCCGCGAAGTCGTCGGACGAGCCGGTGGCCGCTCCGGCAGGGTCCGCCCCGACAGCGTCCGCCCCGGCGACCACGTCCGGCGGGGGACTGAAGCTCGGCGGTGGGTCCAAGGCCAAGGCTCCCGGCGGGGGGTCGGCGGGCAAGCTCGTCCTGGGTGGCGCGGCCGGTGCCGCGGCAGCCGCAGGTGCGGCTGCCGCCTCCGCTGGTGACAAGAAGGATGAGAAGGACGACGCCACGTCCACCGCCACGCCGGACGCAGCACCCGTAGCTCAGGCGGACCCCGCCACCCCGACCGAGGCGAGGACCGAGGCGGGGGCCGACTCCACGTCCGACGTCGACTCCACCTCCGCCGCCGATGCGTCCACCGTGTCGACGGAGAAGAAGTCCGGTGGCCTGACGCTCGGCGGCGGGAGCAAGGCCAAGGCGCCCGGTGGCGGTAAGTCGGGTGGCCTGACCCTCGGCGGCGGGAGCAAGGCCAAGGCGCCGGGCGGGGGCAAGAGCGGTGGCCTGACACTGGGCGGCGCCGCCGCCACCACGGACTCCGCCACCACGGACTCGGCCACCACGGACTCCGCGGCCGAGGGGAAGAGCGACGAGCCGACGGCGGGGAAGGCCGCTCCGGCGCCGTCCGCGACCGACCGCCCGGCGGATGCGCCGGCCGCGTCCCAGCCGGCGGCGGTGCCCCCGGCCGACGAGCCCGCGGCGCAGGAGTCGGAGAAGCCGGCCGCCGCGGAGGTCCAGCCGACCGAGAAGGCACCCGCCGAGAAGATCGAAGCGGCGCCGGTGCCGGCGGGTCCCACCCCACCGGCCAAGACGGTGAAGTTCGTCGAGAAGTTCCTGTCCCGGCACGGCGGCGCGGCGGACGTCGTCCTCCAGCCCGTGGGCCGCTGCGGGGTCCGCGTCACCCTGGTCGGCGCCGACGGCGTGCTGGGGGACACGATGGTCGACAGCCTGTCGCAGGCCGAGGCGGTCCGCGACGGGATCTCCGGCCTCACCGGATCGGACTGGACGCGCGAGCTGGTCTCGCGTACCGATGTCCCCGCCGGACACTGGAAGCGCATGGCCGGATCGGGCTCCCTGGTCTGACCTCCCGCGCGACAACAGCGGCCCCGCCGATCGGCGGGGCCGCCGTTGCTTCTTCGGTCGGCCTGGTGCGCGCCCCGAAGGGACCGGAGAGGACGCGCACCGGGCCGTCACCCGTACAGAGGCGACGCGTACCCCGCGACCCTACCGGGGTCGGCGACCCTGTCAGGCCGGCACGCGGTCCCGGATGACCCCCGCCGCCCACAGGGCGCCGGTGACGGCGGTGATCGCACCCGCCAGGGTCACGTGCGCCACGACCAGCAGCTCGGGCACCCCGAGCTGGTACTGGGTGATCCCGATGACCGCCTGCGCCGCGATGAGTCCGATGAGGATCGCGCTCCGCCGGATCGCGGGGCCCTCCGTCCGCAGCGCGACGAGCCCGGCCAGCAACCCGATGAGCAGACAGACGTAACCCACCATGAGTTCGGCGTGGAAGTGGACGAGCCACTGGATGGGCAACTGGAGGCGATCCGCCGCGGTGATGCGCGCGTCGCCGGCATGGGGTCCGGCCCCTGTCACCATCGTCCCGGTGGTGAGGACCCCGGTCAGCAGGACGGCCGACAGCACGGTCAGCCACGTCATGGGCTTGGGCATGACCCGCCGGGGCGGCGCGGTGTCGGCCTCGCCGATGCGGACGAAGAGGACGGCGGCGAGCCACGCGAGGATCATCGAGGGCAGCAGGTGCAGCGCGACGGTCCACCACGCGAGGCCGGCCAGGACGGTGATCCCGCCGATCACGGCCTGGGCGAGGATGCCCGCCGGCATGGCCCAGGCGAGTGCCTTGAGGCCGCGGCGGCGCCCGGCGCGGTACACGGCGAGGAGCAGCGCCACGGCGACCGCCGCGAGGACGAAGGTGAGCAGGCGGTTGCCGAACTCGACCGCCTGGTGCAGCGCCGGTGCGGCGCCGGGGACGGGCACGAAACTGGCCTCGTTGCACTGCGGCCAGGTCTCGCAACCCAGACCGGAGGCGGTCACGCGCACGGTGACGCCGGTGGTCATGATGCCGATCTGGGCGATGACGTTGGCGAGCGCGACGCCCTTCTGGACCCGGATCGACGGAACGGGCAGGCGGGACAACGGTCCGGTCGATCGCCCGGGGTCGCTCGCGGCCGGGGTTCCGGAGGTCGGGGCGTGCGATGTCGAGGTCACGGCCCCGATTCTAGGCCGCGGCGCGCCGGGGTCTGCTATCAGGTGAACGAGAAGTGACGCACGGCAAATCCGCCACACACGGCCGTCCAGAGGACCAGGGACAGCGCGGCCAGGGCGGGGACGCCGCCGGCGAGCGCCGTGCCCAGCGCGGAGGTCAGCGCGTAGGAGGGGACGACGACGAGGAGGTCGGCCACCGCGGAGGGGAGGTCGACCACCCCGATCGCGAGTCCGGCGCCCCCGATGAGGACGAACCAGATGAGGTTGGCCAGGGCCAGGACGATCTCCGCACGCAGGGTGCCCCCGAGTAGGAGCCCCATGGCGGAGAACGCCACCGATCCCAGGGCGATCACGAGCGCCCCCAGCGCCAGCCCCGGGAGTTCGGGCCGCCATCCCAGCAGCGCCGCGATGACGCCGAGGACGACCGCCTGGCCGGCCACCAGCACGAGCGTCGCGAGGATCTTGCCGAGGATGATGACCGCCGGCGGCAGGGGGGTGCCCCCGAGACGTTTGAGGGCGCCGTACCGGCGGTCGAAGCCCACGGCGATCGCCTGGCCGGTGAAGGCTGTCCCCATGACGGAGATGGTCAGTACCGCGGTGATCGCGTGATCGACCCGCGGATCCGGTACCGCACCGAAGTCGATCGCGGTGAGGCCGAAGAGGATGGCGACGGGGATGACCAGGGCCACGAGGAGCTGTTCACCGTTGCGCAGGAACAGGGCCAGCTCCATACGGGTCTGGGCGGCGGTCATCCGGGCCGGGGACGCCGGCGCCGACGG
Organism: Dietzia sp. WMMA184; assembly: GCF_002441635.1. Taxonomy (NCBI): domain Bacteria; kingdom Bacillati; phylum Actinomycetota; class Actinomycetes; order Mycobacteriales; family Dietziaceae; genus Dietzia; species Dietzia sp. WMMA184. Next base: position 556,476 of record NZ_NXEI01000001.1, read on the forward strand.
GCAGGCGAAGGTGCCGGGGGCGAAGCGGTTGCCGCCGGTCTGGGTGTGGGTCATCGCAGTTCCCGTCCGGTCAGGTCGAGGAAGACCTCCTCGAGACTCCTGGTGCGGGTGGCCAGGGAGGTGAGTTGGACGCCGGCACGCTCGAGGGCTGCACACATGGCGGTCATGAGTTCGGGGGAGACCGGGCCGTGGACCTCGAGGACGCCGGCGGCGGTCCCCGCCGCGACCGTGTGCTCCCCACCGAAAACGCCGGCGAGCAGCGACGGGGACACCTCGCCGTCGACGACGAGGGTGACGCCCTCCGCGGTCCCGGCGCGTTCGAGTTCGGCGGGCGTCCCGGAGGCGACGCGTCGGCCGTGGTCGACGATCACGACCTCGTCGGCGAGCGAGGCCGCCTCGTCCATGAGGTGGGTGGTGAGCAGCACCGCGGCGCCGTCGCGACGCAGCGCGTGTACGAGGTCCCACACGGCCCGGCGTGACTGGGCGTCGAGGCCGGCGGTCGGCTCGTCGAGGAAGACCAGCTCCGGCCGGCCGATGACCGCGATCGCCAGGGACAGCCGCTGTTGTTGGCCGCCGGACAGGCGCCGGTACGGGGTCCGGACGTGCTCGGTGAGCCCGAGTTCGCCCAGCAACCAGTCCGGATCGAGGGGATCGGCGTAGTAGGACGCCACCAGCCGGAGCATCTCGCCCACCCTGGCGGCGGGGTAGGAGCCGCCGCCCTGGAGCATCATCCCGATGCGGCTGCGGACCCGCTGGCGATCGATGACCGGGTCCAGGCCCAGCACCCGCACGGTGCCCGCGTCGGGACGGGCGAATCCCTCGCAGATCTCGACCGTGGTGGTCTTGCCCGCCCCGTTGGGTCCCAGCAGGGCCATGACCTGCCCGCGCTCGAGTCGCAGGTCCAGGCCGGCGACGGCGGTGGTCGCCCCGAACCTCTTGACGAGCCCCTCGACGTGCAGCGCGGGCGTATCCGTCGGAGAGGTCACGGGATCCGAGTGTAGGCCGGTCCGGCTAGCGGAAGCGCAACAGCCCCGGCCACCGGAACAGTGCGACGAGCAGGACGGCGACCACCGCCACGGTCGCCGCCCAGGCCTGGACGGTCACGAACGGGGGCAGTCCCGCACCCGGCGGGAGGGTGAAGCAGGCCAGCACCGCGCTGACGGCGACCACCGGGAGGCGGAATTCCACCCGTGAGGCCCACGCGGCCAACGGGACCAGCGCCCACAGGACGTACCAGGGCTGCACGACGGGGAAACACAGGACGATCGCGGCCATGGACACCCCCAGCCCACCGACCGGGTTGATCCGACCCGCCTGGACCGCGAACAGCATGCGGACGGTGAACGCGCCGGCCGCGACCAGGGCGGCGGTCTGCACCATGACGAGGATCTGTTCGGTGTGGTCCCCGAGCCCGAGATACTGCCCGATCCCGCCGACGATCACACCGAGCGCGGTGGGCGGGGAGAGCCAGCTGCGCAGCGAGGTGGCCGCCCCGAGTTTGGTGATCCAGCCGAGGCCGGACGAGGTGACGATCATCGCCACCCCGGTGGTCACACCGCTCACCGCCACCATGACCGACGCCGCGCGCAGGGTGGCGGACCAGCTCGCACCCCACCGGCGCGCCAGGGCCATGCCGATGAACCCCAACGCCACCACGGTGGGGAGTTTGACCAGGGCCGACCCGGTGACCAGGACGGTGCCCAGGATGAACAGCGAGGTGGTGCGCCACCCGGATCCGGGGGCGTTCACTGCGCGGAGCGCCAGAACCAGTCCGACCGCCAGCAGGCCCATCATCAGCGCCTCGGAGTGGATGCCGGAGACGAGGTGGAACAGGACCAGGGGGTTGGCCACGGCCAGCCAGAGGGCGGCGACGTCGGACACGCCGCAGTACTCGGCGAGCCGTGGGACGGCCCAGCCCAGCATGAGGATCCCGATCACGGCCACGACCCGGTGCAGGATGGTCCCGGCCACCACGTCGTCGCCGGTGAGCCCGTGGATGACCTTCTGCACCCCCAGGAACAACGGTCCGTACTGGTTGGGCGTATCACGCCAGATGTCCGGGACGTTGATGGTGAGCGCGTGGGAGGTCCCCAGTGCCGGGACCGGACCGAGTTCGTAGGGATCGTCGAGCTCGTTGCCGATCGCCCCTTGGGCCAGGTAGCTGTAGACGTCCCGGCTGAACATCGGCGGAGCCAGCGCGAGGGGGAGCGCCCATGACGCGATCACCCGGTCGAGCGTCGCGCGGTCGATCCGACCACTGATCCGACCCCGCCGATCCCGCCCGAGCACGTACGGGGCGAGCAGCAGCCAACACAGTGTCACCGTGACCATCCCCGCCATGACGACCGTCATCGAAGACTGCTGCAGGCGCAGCCACAGGCCGAACAACCGCTCGCCGGCGACCGGGTTCTGCAGGACCGGCAACGCCCCGGCCCCGAGCGCCCCGATCGCCATCGCCACGGCGGCGGTGGTGCCGATCCGCCGGATGCGGCGGAGCCGGGCCATCTCGGCCGCCAACGGGGATCCGGTGGGCGGCTCCTGCGTGTGGAGGCGGGAGGTGACGGACCCGGCGCCACGCCCGGGGATATCGCGTGCCACAGTCCCGACCCTTCCTCCACCACCGCCGCCTTCACGCACCGCGACGTCGTCGCGCTCCTCGATCAGACAGCGCGCCCGGGGGTGGGGGGAATATTTCCGAAACAGAAGTGTTGCGTAATATCAGGAGGTGCGTCCCGACCGGGCGCACCGAGCATAACCGGAAGGGAGTGGCGAATGAGCGTGCAGCACGTGTTCGACAGCAGCACGCGGCCCGACACCCGCTCGTCGATCCGGGAACTCCTGTTGGAGCGCGGAGCACTCACCGCCGGTGAGATCGGGCACGAACTGGGGCTCACCGCCGCCGGTGTCCGCAGACACCTGGACCATCTGGTCGAGGCCGGCGAGGTGGAGTCCGTCCGTTCGCGGCCGGCGGGGACCCGAGGCCGACCGGCCAGGGCGTTCCGGATGACGGTCTCCGGCCGGAGCACCGCCCGGCACGGTTACGACCACCTGGCGGTCGAGGCACTGACCGCGCTGCGTCGCATCGGTGGCACGGACGCGGTCACCGACTTCGCCCGCGAGCGGGTGCGCTCGGTGATCGGTCACGTCCGTCCGGCCGAGGGGCCCCACGATGTCGAGCGTGCCGCCACCGACATCGCGACGGCGTTGTCCGGCGCCGGGTACGCGTCCTCCGTGGAGGAGGCCGGCACGGGCCTGCAGATCTGCCAGCACCACTGCCCGGTGTGGAACGTCGCCTCCCGTTTCCCCGAACTGTGCGCCGCCGAGCAGGAGGTGGTGTCCGAGATTGTGGGCACCCACGTCCAGCGGCTCGCGACCATCGCGGGCGGCAACTGCGCCTGCACCACGAACATCCCGACCGGGACCGTGACCGTGAACGACCTCGCGGCCACGATCCCCGCACCGGCCGACGCGTCCGCGTCGGCACCGACCGCCGAAAGGACAGTGCGATGACCATCACCCCCGATCAGGTGACGGCCGACGTCACGGAGCCGACCACCGATGAGGAACGAATCGCCTCCATCGGCCAGTACAACTACGGCTGGCACGACTCGGACGATGCCGGTGCCGCCGCGCAGCGAGGGCTGTCCGAGGCGGTGGTGCGTGACATCTCCGCCAAGAAGAACGAGTCCGAGTGGATGCTCGACAAGCGCCTCAAGGCGCTGAAGATCTTCGACAAGAAGCCGATGCCCACGTGGGGTTCGGACCTGTCCGGGATCGACTTCGACAACATCAAGTACTTCGTCCGCTCGACCGAGCAGCAGGCCACCAGCTGGGAGGACCTGCCCGAGGACATCAAGAACACCTACGACAAGCTCGGCATCCCCGAGGCCGAGAAGCAGCGGCTCGTCGCCGGTGTCGCCGCACAGTACGAGTCCGAGGTGGTCTACCACCAGATCCGTGAGGACCTGGAGAGCCAGGGCGTCATCTTCATGGACACCGACACGGCGCTCAAGGAGCACCCCGAGTACTTCGAGGAGTACTTCGGCTCGGTCATCCCGTCCGGGGACAACAAGTTCTCCGCGCTCAACACGGCGGTGTGGTCCGGCGGCTCGTTCATCTACGTCCCGCCGGGTGTCCACGTGGACATCCCGCTGCAGGCCTACTTCCGCATCAACACGGAGAACATGGGCCAGTTCGAGCGGACGCTGATCATCGTCGACGAGGACGCCTACGTCCACTACGTCGAGGGCTGCACCGCGCCGATCTACAAGTCCGACTCGCTGCACTCCGCGGTCGTCGAGATCGTCGTGAAGAAGGGCGGCCGCTGCCGCTACACGACCATCCAGAACTGGTCGAACAACGTCTACAACCTCGTGACCAAGCGTGCCCGCGCCGAAGAGGGCGCCACCATGGAATGGATCGACGGCAACATCGGTTCCAAGGTGACGATGAAGTACCCGGCGGTCTGGCTCACCGGTGAGCACGCCAAGGGCGAGGTGCTCTCCGTGGCATTCGCCGGCGAGGGGCAGCACCAGGACACCGGCTCCAAGATGCTGCACCTGGCCCCCAACACCTCGTCGAACATCGTCTCCAAGTCGGTGGCCCGTGGCGGTGGCCGGTCGGCGTACCGCGGTCTGATCCAGATCAACCCCGGCGCGAAGGGCTCGAAGTCCAACGTGGAGTGCGACGCGCTGTTGGTCGACAACATCAGCCGGTCCGACACCTACCCGTACATCGACATCCGCGAGGACGACGTCACCCTGGGTCACGAGGCCACCGTGTCGAAGGTCAGCGAGGACCAGCTGTTCTACCTCATGAGCCGCGGGCTGGCCGAGGACGAGGCGATGGCCATGATCGTGCGTGGATTCGTGGAGCCGATCGCCAAGGAGCTCCCCATGGAGTACGCGCTCGAGCTCAACCGCCTGATCGAACTGCAGATGGAAGGATCGGTGGGCTGACCACCATGACCGACACCACTACCCCAGACACCGGGTCCGCCCCGGCACCTCTGACGGACCGTTACGGCGTGCCCGTCGACGCCACCAAGGGAGACCAGTTCTCGTCGTTCGACGTGAACGCCTTCGAGGTCCCGAGCCACAAGGACGAGATCTGGCGGTTCACCCCGCTGCGTCGCCTGCGCGGGCTGCACGACGGGAGCAACGTCACCGCGACCGGTCGACTCCTCGCCTCCGTCGCCGAGCGCGACGGCCTGACGGTCGAGACGGTCGGTCTCGACGACGAGCGGGTCGGTGAGGCCGGGGCGCCCCGGGACCGCGTCGCGGCCCAGGCGTTCAGTTCGGCCACCGAGGCCACCATCATCACGGTGGCCAAGGAGACCGTGGTCGACGAGCCGGTGTACGTCACCGTCGACGGTCCGGGCGAGGGCGAGGTGGCGTTCGGCCACACCCAGGTGCGCCTGGAGCCGTTCGCGAACGCGACGTTCGTCGTGGACCAGCGCGGCGGCGGCACCATCGCGGAGAACACCGAGTTCGTGGTGGGCGACTCCGCCCACCTCGAGGTCGTGCTCATCCAGGACTGGGACGACGACGCCCTGCACCTGGCCGGCCACCACCTCCTCGTCGGCCGGGACGCGACCATCACCTACACCGTGGTCACCTTCGGTGGCGAGGTCGTCCGGATCGCGCCCTCCACGCGGTTCGCCGCCCAGGGCGGCACCGTCACCCTGAACGGCCTGTACTACGCCGACGACGGTCAGCACATCGAGCACCGGCTCCTCGTGGACCACTCGGAGCCCAACTGCACCTCGCGCATCCTCTACAAGGGCGCGTTGCAGGGCGACGCGGCGTCGAACCTGCCGGACGCCCACACGGTCTGGATCGGCGACGTGCTCATCCGCGCCGCCGCGGTGGGGACCGACACCTACGAGATGAACCGCAACCTCGTCCTGACCGACGGCGCCCGCGCCGACTCGGTGCCGAACCTCGAGATCGAGACCGGGGAGATCGCCGGTGCGGGCCACGCCAGCGCCGTGGGACGGTTCGACGAGGAGCAGTTGTTCTACCTCATGTCCCGGGGCATTCCCGAGGACGTCGCACGGCGACTCGTGATCCGCGGGTTCTTCGGCGAGGTGATCAACCGCATCGGCGTGCCGGAGGTGCGCGAGCGGATCACCGAGGCCGTCGAGTTGGAGCTGGAGTCCTCCGGCATCTGACGAGCCCCGCCAGTACATCCCCCACGACTTCTCACACAGATTGCGAGCACTACCCATGACCACTCTCGAGATCAAGGGCCTCACGGCCCGCGTCGCCGCGACCGAGGACTCTCCCGAGACCGTCGAGATCCTCAAGGGGGTCGACCTGACCATCGAGTCGGGCCAGACCCACGCCATCATGGGGCCGAACGGCTCCGGCAAGTCCACCCTCGCCTACGTCATCGCCGGCCACCCCAAGTACGAGGTCACCGGCGGCACCGTGACGCTCGACGGCGAGGACGTCCTGTCGATGGAGGTCGACGAGCGGGCCCGCGCCGGCCTGTTCCTGGCCATGCAGTACCCGACCGAGATCCCCGGGGTCTCCACCGCGAACTTCCTGCGCTCCGCGGCCACCGCCGTCCGCGGTGAGGCCCCCAAGCTCCGCCACTGGGTGAAGGAGGTCAAGGAGGCCATGTCCGACCTCGACTTCGACCCGGCGTTCTCCGAGCGCAGCGTCAACGAGGGATTCTCCGGCGGCGAGAAGAAGCGCCACGAGATCCTGCAGCTGGACCTGCTCAAGCCGAAGATCGCCGTGCTCGACGAGACCGACTCCGGCCTCGACGTGGACGCGCTTCGCGTGGTCTCCGAGGGTGTCAACCGCTACAAGGCGGAGGAGAACGGCGGCATCCTGCTCATCACGCACTACACCCGCATCCTGAAGTACATCACCCCCGACAAGGTCCACGTGTTCGTCGACGGCCGCGTCGCCGCCTCCGGTGGCGCAGAACTGGCCGACGAGCTCGAGGCGAACGGGTACGAGAAGTACCTGACGCCGGCGAACGCCTGACCGGACAGCTGGGAGAACATGACCTCGACCCTCGATCTCACCGCCGTGCGCTCGGATTTCCCGATCCTGCAGCGCACGGTCCGTGACGGAAAGCCCCTGGTCTACCTCGACTCCGGGGCGACCTCGCAGCGCCCGATGCAGGTGTTGGACGCGGAGCGGGACTTCCTGCTGCACTCCAACGCGGCCGTCCACCGCGGTGCCCACCAACTCGCCGAGGAGGCGACGGACGCCTACGAGGGCGCCCGTGCCGACATCGCCCGGTTCGTGGGGGCCGACGTCGACGAGCTGGTCTTCACCAAGAACGCCACCGAGGCGCTCAACCTCGTGGCCTTCGCCCTGGGTGACAGCCGCTTCGGCGACCTCGCGGTGGGCCCGGGGGACGAGGTCGTCATCAGCGAACTCGAGCACCACGCCAACCTGGTGCCGTGGCAGGAGCTGTGCCGGCGCACCGGCGCCACCCTGCGCTGGTACGGGGTGACCGACGACGGTCGGATCGACCTCGACTCGCTCGAGCTCACCGACGCGGTCAAGGTCGTCGCGGTGACGCACCAGTCCAATGTCACCGGTGCCGTGACCGACGTCGCCCGAGTCGTGGAGGCCGCCAGGGCGGTCGGCGCGCTCGTGGTCCTCGACGCGTGCCAGTCCGTGCCCCACATGACGGTGGACTTCCACGCACTCGGCGTCGACTTCGCCGCGTTCTCCGGCCACAAGATGCTGGGCCCCACGGGCATCGGCGTCCTCTACGGACGCCGCCGGCTCCTCGCCGCGATGCCGCCCGTGCTCACCGGCGGCTCGATGATCTCGACGGTCACCATGGAGGAGTCGACGTTCGCGGACCCGCCGCAGCGGTTCGAGGCCGGGGTGCCCATGGTGTCGCAGGCCGTCGGGCTCGCGGCAGCGGTGCGCTACCTCGAGTCGGTCGGGATGGAGGCGATCGCTCGGCACGAGGAGTCGCTCACGGTCGCCGCCCTCGAGGCACTCGGGGAGATCCCCGGGATCAGGATCGTGGGCCCGACCGACATGGTCTCCCGCGGTGGCGCGGTGTCCTTCGTCGTCGACGGGATCCACGCCCACGATGTGAGCCAGGTGCTGGACGACGACGGCGTCGCCGTGCGCGTGGGCCATCACTGCGCGTGGCCGTTGCACCGGCGCCTCGGCGTGCAGTCCACCGTGCGGGCCTCGTTCGCCCTGTACAACACGCTCGACGAGGTCGCGGCGCTCGCCCGATCCCTGCGTCGGGCCCAGCAGTTCTTCGGAGTGGAAGGGGCTCTCGCGTGAAGCTCGAGCAGATGTACCAGGAGGTCATCCTCGACCATTACCGGAACCCCCACCACAGCGGGCTGCGGGAGCCCTTCGGCGCCGAGGTGCACCACGTCAATCCCACCTGTGGCGACGAGCTGACCCTGCGGTTGCGGTTGTCCGACGACCTCGCCACCGTGGAGGACGTGTCCTACGACGCGCAGGGATGCTCGATCAGCCAGGCCTCCACCTCGATGATGGCGGAGCTGCTGGTCGGTCGCCCCGTGAAGGATTCCCTCGAGGTGGTCGACGCCTTCCAGGCGATGATCTCCTCCCGTGGTCAGGAAGAGGGCGACGAGGAGGTCCTCGACGACGCCGTGGCGCTGGCCGGGGTCTCCCGGTATCCGGCGCGTGTGAAGTGCGCACTGCTGGGCTGGATGGCGTTCAAGGACGCCCTCGGCCGCCAGACCGAACACCATCAGGAGTGAGTGACATGACCGAGCAGACGACAGCTGCCAACGATCCATCGGTCGACGACCCGATGTCGGCCGCGGAGAACGACACCCCGGCCGGGACCGTCTACAACGGCGAGTTCCGTCCCGACCCCAACCGCCCGGAGCAGTCGGAGGACGACCTCGCCCTGGTCGCCGACCTCGAGGAGGCCATGCGCGACGTGGTGGACCCCGAGCTCGGCATCAACGTGGTCGACCTCGGGCTGGTCTACGACATCTGGGTCCGCCCCGGTGAGACCGAGGGCTCGACGATCGCGAGGGTCGACATGACGCTGACCTCCGCGGCCTGCCCCCTCACGGATGTGATCGAGGACCAGGCCCGCAGCGCCACCGTCGGCGCCGACCTCGTCAACGACCTCGAGCTGAACTGGGTCTGGATGCCGCCGTGGGGGCCGCAGATGATCACCGACGACGGCCGCGAGCAACTGCGCGCCATCGGCTTCACGGTGTAGCCACCCGCCGCGCGCACCACTGAGCGCCTGCTCCCGCCCGGGGGCAGGCGCTCTTCGTGTCCCGCGACCCCGGTCCGTCGTCGTCGGCACCGCCTGATTCACGGTTCCGTTCACCGCCCGTTTACGCTGGCTACATGTCCCGACCCGCTGACCGCCCGTCAGACCGTCCGGCCGACGAGCCCACCGGCGGGAACGGAACGCGTCTGACCAGGGCGACCGCATGGGCGATCCTGCCCCCGTCGATCCTGCTCGCGCCGCTGTCCGGGTTCCTGCTCCTCATGGTCCACCGCACCGGCAGCGATCAACCCTGGCACACCTGGAACCTCCTGTGGACGGCGTTCGACATCGGCGCCGAGGGCAACATCGCGGTGTGGTTCGCCTCCATTATCTGGCTCCTCGTGGGCGTCTTCGCCGCCCTCGCCGCCCTCACCGCGGACCGGTTCCGTAAGTCGTGGTGGCTCTTCGCCGCGGTCGGTGTCACCGCCTCGGTCGACGAGGCCTCCGCCCTGCACGAGCGCCTGTTCGTGGTGGGGGACAGGATGGCCCCGTACCTGCCGTTCGACACGTTCTACAACTGGGTGATCCCCGGTGCGATCATCGCGCTGATCGTCGGTGCGCTCCTCATCCGCTTGGTACTGGCGCTGCACCGTCGCGTCGCGTTCACGCTGGTCCTGGCGGCCGTGGTCTTCCTCGCCGGTGCCATCGTGATCGAGAGCCTGACCGGACTCGTCCATCGCGCCGACGCGGGGATGTCGACGCCCTACCTCGTCCTGATGTACGTCGAGGAGACCTTCGAGCTCGTGGCCGTGTCCGTCGCGGCCGTGGCCCTGGCGTCGATGTTCCGGCTCTCGCGTCGCCCGGGCGGCCTGTCACTCGCCTTCGACGGGCTCCGTCCGCGCGTCGACTGACCCGGTGACCGCGGGCCCCGTCGACGGGCGCGCCCACGCCTCAGCCGACGTCGACGGGCGGGCCGACGGACGCAGCACCGCCGCGACCATCCCGGCCTTGTCCCGTGCGGGCATCGTGGCCCACATGCCCCACATGGCCGCGCCCACCTGGTAGGAGGGGCTCGCGGCGTCGAGGAACCAGCGCTGGCGGCGACCGTCGAGCCGACCGAACGAGTTGAACAGGCCGCGCAGGGTGCGATCATCCGCCCCCAGGAGTGCCCGCAATCCCACCTTGTGCAGGGCGGTGCTCAGCGGGGACCGCGGTGCCGGCAACGGGTGCCCCGCCTCGATGGCGTGCACCGCCGCCGGCACACCCGCCAGCATCGCCGCCACCGAGTACCCCGTCGCCGCGTGCCCGTGTCCGCCCGCGGTACCGAACGACCCGACCAGCGGATCACCCTGCAGTCCGGGACGGGGCAGCAGCGGGATCCGGACCCGTTCGACGGACAACGGCGAGTCGATCGCCTCGGGGGGCACCCCCCGGCCCGCCACTCTCGCGCGCAGCCGGCTCGCCAGGACGGCGGGACCCGGGGCGGGCAGCCCCGCCAGACACGTCTCCTCCAACAGGACCCGGTCCGGCCCCACGGGGATCGCGTACAGGAAGCTGGGGCCGACGTCGTCGTCGTCCTCGGCGTTGTCGCGACCACCACCGTGGTCGGTCCGCCAGTCCATGAACAGGGCGTTCTCCCCACCCAGCGCCGGCGCCGCGTCCGCCGCGTCCACGACGATCCCGTAGGCCGTCTGCAGGGGACCCCGGTTGGACCGGCCGCCGGCGCCGCGGCAGTCGACCACCCGATGGGCGCGCGCGGTGAGGGCCCGGACCCCGGTGTCGTCGACCTCCGCGCGTTCGACGGTGACGCCGGGGCCGAGTGGCAGCGCGCGGCGCAGGGCCTCGTTGTCCAACACGGCGTACTCACGGTGCACCACGGCCCTGTCGGGCGCGTACAAGGCGGCATCCGGCACGGTGTGGGCGAGCACGTCCACCCCGCACGCCCCGGGCCGGAGCCACGGAGGGACCTGATCAGCCCACACCGAGAGGGTCTGTCGCCACGGCGCATCCGGGCGCGGGTCCAGCGCCAACACGGTGAGACCGGCTGCGGCACAGCGGGAGGCGAGCGCGCGGCCGGCGGGACCGAGCCCGACGACAGCGACGTCGTACAGACCGCCACCCGTAGCATTCATCAGGATCGACACTACCGCCCGCACGAGAGGGGACCCATGTCCGACGCGTTCTACCAGCAGGTCGACGAGGCCCACTTCGAGTCCACGGCACTCACCGCCGGCCCGTGGTCCGCCGAGGCCCAGCACGCCGGCCCGCCGAGCGCGCTGCTGGTGCGGGCCATGGAACGGGCCGGCTCCGGCTCCGACTCCGCCCCGGACATGAGACTGGCGAGGGTGTCCGTCGACGTCCTGGGCCCCGTGCCGGTGGCGCCCCTGGACATCGAGGTGCGCACGATCCGACCCGGGCGCAGCGTGGAGCTGCTCGAGGCGACCGCGTCCGTGGGCGGCCGGTCGACGTTGGTCGCGCGCGGCTGGCTGATGCGGCGCACTCCCGAGGACTATCCCGTGGTGGGCGATCATGCGGCGCCGCCAGTGCCCGAGAGGCGCGAGCGCGATCCCATGATGAGTTTCGCCCACGCCGGCGGGTACCTCTCGGTGGTCGACTTCTCCTACGCCTCCGGCGGCGGGGACGAACTGGGTCCGGCCCGGGCGTGGGGGCGGGCGCGCGTCGACCTGGTCGCCGGGGAGCGGATGACCGGGTGGCAGCACACCGTGGTGGTGGCCGACTCCGCGAGCGGTGTCTCCCTGGCCACCGACCCGGTCGACCACCCGACGATCAACTGCGACCTGGTGGTCTCCCTGCACCGCGAGCCCGCGCCCGGCTGGGTGCGCCTGGATTCGGAGACGATCGGCGGGCCCGGCCACGGGGTACTCACCGACACGCTGCTCTCTGACGACCACGGTCCGATCGGCCGCAGCGTGCAGAACCTGTACGGGCGCAGCGGGGGTTGAAGGCGGGCCGGGCGGGGTGGCCAGGCTTTTGCAGCCGCCCCTCACGATGGCGCCTTGCCTGCCCCGATGCGCAGGCGAGACGCCATCGTGAGGGGCGAGGAGGGCTGTCGTGGACATCTGCAGAAGCGAAACGCCAGGGCCAGGAGCGGCTGCACACAGCGGACGGGCCGCGGCCAGCAGGACGCGACGCCGCCAAGGCGCCGACCTCATCTGACGTACGCCAGTCAGGCCGCCCACAGGTCGCAGCGACCGACGCGCGGCAAGAGAATCCGCCGGAAGGCGAACTCGGCGCACGCTCTCTGGTCGCGGAGACCCACGTCACCGGACTCGTCGGCGCACTCGCGCCGCAGGTAGAGTGGCAGGTCGGCCCGGACTCGTCAGCGGGCGGGCCGCCGACTCTTCCCCGAACGCTACAGCGAGGTACCCGCGCACGTGATCACCATCGACGACCTTGAGGTGCGCGCCGGCGTGCGCACCCTGCTCCACATGGACGGGTCCTCGCTGCGGGTCCAGCCCGGCGACCGGATCGGCCTGGTGGGACGGAACGGCGCGGGTAAGACGACGACGATGAGGATCCTCGCCGGCGAGGGTGAGCCCTACGCCGGGAAGGTCGTCCGGACCGGGGACCTGGGATATCTGCCGCAGGATCCGCGTGAGGGCAACATGGACCAGCTCGCGCGCAGCCGGGTGCTCTCGGCGCGCGGACTGGACGTGATCATGGCCGACATGACCGCCGCCCAGGAGCAGATGGTCTCCGCGCCGGACGACAAGGCCATGGACAAGGCCGTGCGCCGGTACGGACGCCTCGAGGACGAGTTCTCCGCCCGCGGCGGGTACGAGGCCGAGAGCGAGGCCGCCCGCATCTGCAACAGCCTGGGGCTGGAGGACCGGATCCTCACCCAGAATCTGGGCACCCTGTCCGGCGGTCAGCGTCGACGCGTGGAGCTGGCGCGGATCCTGTTCGCCGCCTCCGACGGTGCCGGCAAGTCGCAGACCATGCTGCTGCTCGACGAGCCCACCAACCACCTCGACGCCGACTCCATCACCTGGCTGCGCCAGTTCCTCGAGAAGCACGAGGGCGGGCTGATCATCATCTCCCACGATGTCGAGCTGCTCGAGGCCGTGGTGAACAAGGTGTGGTTCCTCGACGCCGTGCGCGGGGAGATCGACGCCTACAACATGGGGTGGAAGAAGTATCTCGACGCCCGCGCCACGGACGAGGCCCGGCGCCGACGTGAGAAGGCGAATGCGGAGAAGAAGGCCTCGCAGCTCAAGATGCAGGCCGCCAAGCTGGGCGCCAAGGCCACCAAGGCGGCCGCCGCCAAGCAGATGATCCGGCGTGCTGACGCCATGATCGACAATCTCGACGAGGTCCGCGTGGCCGACAAGGCCGCGCGGATCAAGTTCCCCACTCCCGCGGCCTGTGGCAAGACGCCGCTGTTCGCCAAGGGCCTGACCAAGATGTACGGCTCGCTCGAGGTGTTCGCCGGCGTGGACCTGGCGATCGATAAGGGCAGCCGCGTGGTGGTGCTGGGCTACAACGGTGCCGGCAAGACGACGCTGCTCAAGCTGCTCGCCGGTGTGGAACGCACCGACGGCGAGGGCGGCGTCGTCTCCGGGCACGGGCTCAAGATCGGCTACTTCGCCCAGGAGCACGACACCCTGGACATGGACGCCAGCGTGTGGGAGAACATCCGCCACGCCGCGCCGGACGCGGGGGAGCAGGAACTGCGCAGTCTGCTGGGGGCGTTCATGTTCACCGGCCCCCAACTCGAGCAGCCGACAGGCACGCTGTCCGGCGGTGAGCGCACGCGTCTGGCGCTGGCCGGGCTGGTGTCCTCGGCGGCCAACGTGCTGCTGCTCGACGAGCCGACCAACAACCTGGACCCGATCTCGCGCGAGCAGGTCCTCGACGCTCTACGGACGTATGAGGGTGCGGTCGTGCTGGTCACGCACGACCCCGGCGCCGTGGAGGCGTTGGAGCCTGAGCGGGTCATCATCCTGCCGGACGGCACGGAGGACCTGTGGAGCCAGGAGTACATGGAGATCGTCGAACTCGCGTAACCGAGCGCAGCGAGGGCACGCGGACGTTCGCGTAAGTGGCCGTCGAACTCGCGTAACCTCACGGGACTTCTCCGGCAGGTCTACGGTGGAAGGTGTCGTCGGTGCACGACAGTCCGGGGCACCGTCGGCATCTCGCCGGAGGAGGACAGCTCATGGACAACAGGCCAGTAGTCGTCGGAGTCGACGGCGGACCGGATTCGCTACGGGCCCTGAAGTGGGCAGCCGAGTACGCGGCAGCGCTCGACGCGCCACTGATCGCCCTGACCGCGTATCAATTGCCAGCGGTCTACGGCCCGTATGCGATGGCCGGCTGGGAAGACTCCTCCGAGTTGGAGAGCAGTGCGCGCGAGATGCTCGCGGACGCGGTGCGCAACGCCCTGGGGGATGACGCCTCGTACAAGCCGGCCGTCCTGCAGGGCCACGCTGCCGAAGCGTTGATCGCTGCCTCTGAGGACGCCCGGCTCGTGGTGGTCGGTAGCCGCGGGCGAGGCGGGTTCACCGGGATGCTGCTCGGCTCGGTCGGTCAGCACGTCGTGGCGCACGCGCACTGCCCCGTGGTCGTCCTGCCGCATTCGAGCCACGAGACCAGGTAGCGGCGCCGCCCGTCGGGGTGCGTCACACGCAGCATCCAGGCCGACCGAGTCGAGCGTCACACAGGAGACCCTTACCTGCGGCGATTCCGCGTTGACCTGAGACAATACGCCTTATGGACACTGTCATCCAGATCATCCTCATCCTGCACTTCATCGGTCTCGCCGGGATCATCGGTGGCTGGCTCGCCACCATCAAGGCGCCTTACATGGCGAAGGGCATCCTGCACGGCGCGATCCTCCAGGTGGTGACCGGACTGCTGCTCGTGGGCCTGCGCGAGATGCAGGACGCTGACCTCAACCACATGAAGATCGGTATCAAGCTGCTGGTCGCCGTCGTGATCCTCGTCGTCGCGATCATCGGCGTACGCAAGGAGGCCAAGGCCCAGGGCAGCACCGCGACCCTGACCCACGCCGCCGGTGTCCTGGGCATCGTCAACGTCGCGGTCGCGGTCCTCGTCTGAGGCATCGCCCCGTATGCGGACCGCGCCCCCCGATCTCGAGTCGGGGGGCGCTTGTCGTATGGGCCGCTCACACTGGGATTAAGACCGCAACCCGGAGTGGAGGGCGAGTAGATGGATGACGCGACCCGCGATGTCCCTGGTGCACGAGTGGCCGCGCCGGAGCTCGAGGACAAGGCGGATGTGCTGGCGGATGTCGCCGATGCGATCGAGACCGTTGGGCTTGACGAAGGCAGTCGGATACTCGGCCTCCGCTACCCGTTCGTGCCCGTGGAGAAGACGTCCCGGAGTTACACGGAACGGAGGTCATTGCGTCTCTTCTACCGCGACGGGTTCGTCGACCGCTACAGCGGGACGCGTCTGGTCAACCCCGGGGCGCTACGGCTGCTCTCCGTACTGCTTCCGGAGGACTTCCCCGCGGATCCGAACTGGGCGATGTCGCGATCGCACTTCGCGTTCTGGGAGCTGTTCCCGACCATCGACCACCTGCAGCCGGTGTCCCGTGGGGGAGAGGACACCGAGGCGAACTGGGTGACGACATCTATGCTGCGCAACTCCGCCAAAGCGCACTGGACGCTCACCGAACTGGGATGGGGACTCCATCCCCCGGGCGATCACGCCCAGTGGGACGGGTTGACCGACTGGTTCGTGCGGTACCTCCGGGCGAATCCCGCTCCTATCGCGGTGCCGTACATCGGTCGGTGGTTCCGGGCGTCTGCCGAGATTCAGGCGGAGTTCGCCTGAATCACTCCATCACCGTCACTCCATCACCGCCGCGAGGTAGGCGCGGACCAGGCGGCCGCCCACGCCGGCGGGCAGCCGCTCGATCGCCGCGAGGAGCGGCGCCATCCCCGCATCGCCGCCACCCTCGGCCCCGGCCTCGTCGTCGGCGAGGACGCCACCCACGAGCGCATGGACCTCGTCCTCCGACAGGGCGAGCAGGTCGGCGGGGGAGAGGGCCCCTGTCTCGAGCGCGTCGAGCACGTCGGCGAACCCCGTTGGAGGAACTGGATCAGGCTGCCCGCGGACCTCGTCTGCGGCCTCAAACGCCACGCGGAGGATCTCCTCGACGAGCCGTTCGGTCACCGGGGTGATGGTGAGGTGGGACGACGACGACAAGGTCCCTCGCTTCTGGCGGTAGGCGGGCTGCGCCTGGACGGCGATGCCCCTCCGGGCGCAGGCATCCGCCCAGAGGTGCGGGTGAACGCGCCGGCCGTCTCCGGCGGACTCGTCGGCGACGACCGCCAGCAGTGGGCCGGGATCGCGGTCGAGGACTCGTAGCCCCTCGATGCCGGACAACCCGTCGACCAACCGATCGGTCGCCCGGGCGGTCCGGGCGACCAGTTCACGCTGCCCGCCGTCGCCGAGCGCCTCGAGCACCGTCCACGCCGCCGCGGCGGGTTCGAGGGGCTTGGATCCGGCGAGCGTCGGGTTGACCACCGGGTAGCCGGGCCAGTCGACAGTGGCGAACCATGCCGCCCGGTGGCGTTCGCGGCCCCGGCTGAGCAGCACCGACGTGCCCTTGGGTGCGAAACCGTACTTGTGTACGTCCGCCGAGATGCTGGTGACCCGCGCGACACGGAGGTCCCAGAGCGGCATCGGGTTCGGCTCGGTGGCGTCCGGACCGGTAGCGTCCGGACCGGCGGGGTCCGGACCGGGCCAGAACGGCAGCACCAGGCCGCCGAGGCAGGCGTCGACGTGCAGCCCGATGCGCGGATCGTGCTCGGCCTCGAGACCGGCGGCCACCTCGGCCACGGGGTCGATCACGCCGTTCCGGTAGGCGGGCGCCGAACACACCACCAGCACCGTGTCCCCATCGACCGCCGCGAGGAGCTCGGCGGCGGTCACCCGCCCCGTCCCGGGATCGACCTCGACGCCGACGAACCTCAGGCCCAGCAGGTGCGCGGCCTTGCGGAACGCCGCGTGCACCGTCACCGGCGCGACGATCGTTCCACCGTCGCCCGGCTGTCGACCGGAGACCTCGCGGGCGGCGAGGCAGGCGAGCATGCAGCTCTCGGTGCCGCCCGAGGTGACGTTGCCAAAGACATCGTCGCCGCCCCCGAGGATCTCGCGCACACGGTCGACTATGCCGCCGTGGATCCGGGCGACCGAGGAGTACACCGTGGGGTCGAGGCCGTTGACGCCATGGGCGAGACGAGCCGCGCGGGTCGCCAGTTCGTCGAGTTCGGCGAGCCCGGAATCGTAGACGTACGACAAGACCCGGCCCCCGGTGGTCGGCGGGTCCTGCGCCCGCATCGCGGCGAGGCGGGCCAGCGCGTGTTCCCCGCGATCGGTGATCTCCAGGGCGAGGGGATCGGGGGTCATGTTCGCTCCGTCCATCGGGGATAGGACCGGCCGAGAGTCCGGATCAGCAGCAGGCTAGCGCCCGCGAGTATCGCGGGGACCAGGGAGAACGCGAGGACGATGGCCCACTGCGCCGTCCCGGGCTGATCGGACACCCCGCCGGAGCGGAAACCACCGAATGCCAACAGGGCGAGCACGACGACCGGGCCCAGGGCCATCGCGCCGGTCTCCGACGCCGTCCACAGGCCGCTCATCGCCCCACTTCGTCGTCGTCCCCCCAACGAGCGATCCAGGTCGGTGCAGTCGGGCAGCATCGACATCGGTAGAGCCTGCATGCCCGCGTACGCGACACCAGCCAGCGCCACCGGGAGATGCACCCACGCGCCGGGGGAGAAGCCAGCCGGGATGAGCAGCAGGGTCGCCACCGTGAACAGCGCCGTGGCCGCGGCCAGCGCCGGCACCTTCCCGCGGGCGTGCGCGAGACGGGTCCACAGCGGCATCACGAGTAGCGCAGGGCCCACCAGTGCGAGGAAGAGCCCGGTCAGAGCGGTCTCGTCACCCAGCACGTAGGTCGCCACGTACTGGCCGCCCGCGAGCATCACGGCCGTCGCGACAGCCTGCAGACAGAACACCGCGACGAGCAGCCGGAACGGCCGCGTGACCCGCAGCGCGTCGAGTCCGTCGCGATACTCGTGCGCGAGCCCACCGGCCGGCGCGTCGGCCCGCATGATCGTGCGGCGGCCCGCCACGAACGTCGACCACAGCATGCCCATGAGCATCAGCGCGGCGACCCCGACGGCCATCACCACGTATCCGGTGGGCCCGCCGCCGGCGGCGTCGCGCAGCGCCGGGCCCCCGCCCCCGGTGAGCAGGATCGCCGCGGCAAGAACGGCCACCCGCCACGCCAGCAGCGTCACGCGGGCGGCGGCGTCATCGGTGAGCTCGGCCGGCAGTGCCAGATACGGCACCTGGAAGCACGAATACGCGATCGAGGCCAGGAGGAAGAAGCCCATCACCCACACCCCGGCCGCGCCCGTGCTCCAGCCGGGCGGCGCCGAGAAGGTCGCCACGAACAGCAGCGGCAGGGCCAGCGCGCCGAACAGCATCAGGCCCGTGCGATAGCCGCTGCGGTGGGACGCCCTGTCCGAGATCGCGCCGATGAGCGGGTAGGCCAGGACGTCGATGACCTTGGGCACCAGCACGAGCACCGTCGCGACGGCGGCCGCCACCCCGATCGAGTCGGTGAGGTAGTACGCCAGCACCAAACCGGGCAGGGTGCCGAACGCACCCGTGCCCAGGCTGCCCGCCGCGTACGAGGCGAGGACCGGGGCCGTGGTGGACCGGTCGGTCGCTGTCCGGCCCGGCGCGCCGCGGGGAGCCCCGCCCGCGCCGGGCTCCCCGCCCGTGGCCGCGGTGGTGGTCATGGACCGACTCTAGGGCGCTTGCGGCCCGTCGCGCCGTCGAAAAGAGCGTTCCGCACACCTACCTCTCGGCAAACGTGTGCGGAACTGTCTTCGCGACGGGGTCGGGAGCCGGGGTCTGGCGGTGGGGTCAGGCGGTGGGGTCAGCCGCGCCAGTCGAAGCTGTCCGGGTCCGGGCCCGAACGGGTGCCGTTGTGCAGCGCGGTGATGGAAGCCATCTGCTCGTCCGACAGCTCGAAGTCGAACACCTCGAGGTTCTCGCGCATGCGGGCCGGGCTCGAGGACTTGGGGAAGACGATGTCGCCCCGCTGCAGCACCCACCGGAGCACGACCTGGGACACCGTGCGCCCGACCTGCTCGGCGAGCGCCTGCAACTGGGGGTCACCGAAGACCGCGCCCTGGGCCAGCGGACTCCACGCCTCCACGGCGATGCCCCGCTCGACGCACGCCGTGCGCAGGTCGTCGTTGACGAAGTACGGGTTGGACTCGATCTGGTCGACCGTCGGGGTGCTCAGGCCGGCCTCCGCCAGTCGCGCGAGGTTCGCCGCGGTGAAGTTGGAGACGCCGATCGAGTCGACGGCCAGGTCGGAGCGGATCTCCTCCATCGTCTCCCACACGGTGGCGACGTCGTTGTGCATCGCCAGTGGCCAGTGCACGAGGTAGAGGTCGATGCGCCCGCCCAGGGCCTCGAGCGAGCGCTCGGTGGCCTCACGGGCGGCGGTGCGTTCGTGGAAGGTGTTGTTGAGTTTGGTGGTGATCCAGAACTCGTCGCGCGGGATGCCGGACGCCGCGATGGCCCGGCCCACGCCCTCCTCGTTGCCGTACATCTGAGCGGTGTCGAGGTGGCGGTAACCGGCTTCGATCGCGTCGGTGACGACCTTCTCGGTGTCGGCGGGCGGGACCTGGAAGGTGCCGAATCCGACCTGGGGGATCGAGCGGCCGTCGTTCAGGGTGAGCTGGGGGATCTGCGTGTCAGGTGTGGACATGCGACCAACGTACGCGCCGTTCCCGTGGCCCCGCCGAGAAGAGGATCTCGTGCACGCTCACTCGACCGATACGCGCGTTTTCCTCTTCTCGGCGGGAACCTGCGGAGGCGGCGGGAACCTGCGGAGGCGGCGGAGGCGGCAGGCCCGGCGGGAGACCGGCTCCGGGTCACCCCTGCCCGGTCCGCAGGGACGCCTCGACGAGGTCGAGCATCTCGCTGACGTGCTCGGTGCCGCGACCCGTCGCCAGGTGAGTGATGAGGCCATCGAGCACGATGTCGAGGTACACACGCAGCACATCCGCGGGGATGTCGGTGCGCATCCTTCCGGACGCCTTCTGTTCGCGGAGGCGGGCCACGACCGCCGCGTCGACCTCCGCCTGTCGGTCCGTCCACCGTTCCCGGAAGTCCGGGTCGGTGCGGATCCGCCGGGCGATCTCCAGACGCGTCCCGAGCCAGGAGAACTCCTGGGGGTCGGCGAGGATCTCCCGCATCACCTGGACCAGACCCTGCGCGGCCACGGTGGCGGCCATCGCCGCCGCGTCGTCGTGCGCGAGTGCGAGGAAGAGCGCGTCCTTGTCGTCGAAGTGGTGGAAGATGGCACCCCGGCTCAGTCCGGTGGCCTCTTCCAGACGACGCACCGTGGCGCCCTCGAACCCGTACTCGGCGAAGCACTCACGTGCGCCTGACAGGATCTGGTGTCGCCGGGCGTCCATGTGGTCCTGACTGACCCTGGGCATCTCGCAACCTTCCTTCGGAAACACCGCGGCGGTGCGCAGTCACCTTGCCTGAGCAGGGGAAACCGCGCACCGCCGTTGATGTGGGAGGCCGATCAGCCCTTGATCATGTTCCGCAGGACGTACTGCAGGATGCCGCCGTTGCGGTAGTAGTCCGCCTCACCGGGGGTGTCGATGCGCACCTTGGCGTCGAACTCGACGACCTGGCCGTCCTCCTTGGTGGCGGTGACCTTGACCGTCTTGGGCGTGGTGCCGTTGTTCAGCTCCTCGATGCCGGAGATGTCGAAGGTCTCCGTGCCGTCGAGCCCGAGGGTCTCGTGGGACTCGCCCTCGGGGAACTGCAGCGGGATTACGCCCATGCCGATGAGGTTGGAGCGGTGGATGCGCTCGAACGACTCGGTGATCACGGCGCGGACGCCGAGCAGGCGCGTGCCCTTGGCGGCCCAGTCACGCGAGGAGCCGGTCCCGTACTCCTTGCCGCCGAGTACGACGAGCGGGGTGTTCTGCTCGGCGTAGTTCTGTGCGGCGTCGTAGATGAACGCCTGCGGCGCACCCTCCTGGGTGAAGTCCCGGGTGTAACCGCCCGTCACGCCGTCCAGCAGCTGGTTCTGCAGCCGGATGTTGGCGAACGTGCCACGGATCATGACCTCGTGGTTGCCGCGGCGGGAGCCGAAGGAGTTGTAGTCCTTGCGCTCCACGCCGTTGGCGTCGAGGTACTGCGCCGCCGGGGTACCCGGCTTGATGGTCGACGCCGGCGAGATGTGGTCGGTGGTGACCGAGTCGCCGAGCTTGGCCAGGACGCGGGCGCCCTTGATGTCGGTGACCGGCTCCGGCTCCATCTCCATGCCCTCGAAGTACGGGGCCTTGCGAACGTAGGTCGACTTCTGGTCCCACTCGAAGGTCTTGCCGTCCGGGGTGCTGAGACCGCGCCAGCGCTCGTCTCCGGCGAACACGTCGGCGTACTTGGACTTGTATTCGTTGGACGAGATGGAGGCCTTGATGGTCTCCTCGATCTCCTCGGAGGTGGGCCAGATGTCCTTGAGGAAGACGTCGTTGCCCTCCTTGTCCTTGCCCAGCGAGTCATTCTCGAAGTCGAAGTCCATCGAGCCTGCGATCGCGTAGGCGATGACCAGCGGCGGGGACGCCAGGTAGTTCATCTTGACGTCCTGGTTGATCCGGCCCTCGAAGTTGCGGTTACCGGACAGGACGGCGGTCGCGGTGAGGTCGTTCTCCTGGATCGCGGCGGAGATCTCCTCCGGCAGCGGACCGGAGTTGCCGATGCAGGTGGTGCAGCCGTAGCCGACGAGGTGGAAGCCGAGGGCCTCCAGGTCGGGCCAGAGACCGGCACGCTCGTAGTACTCGGTGACGACCTGCGAGCCCGGGGCCATGGAGGTCTTGACCCACGGCTTGGCCGTGAGGCCCTTCTCGTGCGCCTTGCGGGCGACGAGCCCGGCGCCGATCATCACCGACGGGTTGGAGGTGTTGGTGCACGAGGTGATCGACGCGATGGACACGATGCCGTGGTCCAGCACCATCTCCGTGTCGCCGACCTTGACCTCGACCGGCTTCGACGGGCGGCCCTCGGAACGCGTGGACGCGTCGGCGCGGACCGCACCTTCCTCGGCATGGGCGAGGGTCACCTTGCCGGCGTTGTCCGACGGGGCACCGCCCTCGGACTGCATCCGGCCCTTCTCGGTGTCACCGAGCGGCTTGGCCTCGCCGTCCACGTAGTTGTGGATGTCCTTGCGGAACGCGCTCTTGGAGTCGGACAGCTCGATGCGGTCCTGCGGGCGCTTGGGGCCGGCGATCGACGGGACGACGTCGCCGAGGTCCAGCTCGAGGTACTCGGAGAACTCGGGCTCGGCCGCCTCCGGGTCGAGCCACATGCCCTGCTCCTTGGCGTAGGCCTCGACCAGCGCGAGCTGCGCCTCGTCGCGACCGGTCAGGCGCAGGTAGTCGATGGTCTCGCCGTCGATCGGGAACATGGCGCAGGTGGAGCCGAACTCCGGGCTCATGTTGCCGATGGTGGCGCGGTTGGCCAGCGGCACGGCGGCGACGCCGGCGCCGTAGAACTCGACGAACTTGCCGACGACGCCGTGCTTGCGCAGCATCTCGGTGATCGTGAGGACCACGTCGGTGGCGGTCACGCCCGGCTTGATCGACCCGGTGAGCTTGAAGCCCACGACGCGGGGGATGAGCATGGAGATCGGCTGGCCGAGCATGGCGGCCTCGGCCTCGATGCCGCCGACACCCCAGCCGAGGACGCCGAGGCCGTTCTCCATGGTGGTGTGGGAGTCGGTGCCCACGCAGGTGTCGGGGTAGGCGACGCCGTCGCGGACCATCACCGTGCGGGCCAGGTACTCGATGTTGACCTGGTGGACGATGCCGGTGCCCGGGGGGACGACCTTGAAGTCGTCGAACGCGCCCTGGCCCCAGCGGAGGAACTGGTAGCGCTCCTCGTTGCGCTGGTACTCGATCTCGACGTTCTTGTCGAACGAGCTGTGGTCACCGAACGACTCGATGATGACGGAGTGGTCGATGACCATCTCGGCGGGGGCGAGGGGGTTGACCTTGTCCGGGTCGCCGCCGAGCTTCTCGACGGCCTCGCGCATCGTGGCGAGGTCGACGATGCAGGGCACGCCGGTGAAGTCCTGCATGATCACGCGGGCGGGCGTGAACTGGATCTCGGTGTCCGGGTCGGCGTTGGGATCCCAGTTCGCCAGGGCGTCGATGTGCGCCTTGGTGACGTTCTTGCCGTCCTCGGTGCGCAGGAGGTTCTCGGTGAGGACCTTGAGGGAGTAAGGGAGCTTCTCCGCTCCCGGGACCGCCGACAGGCGGTAGATGTCGTAGGCCTCGTCGCCGACCTCAAGGGTCCCCTTGGCGCCGAAACTATCAATGCTTGCTGTCACGTCAGCTCCACTCGTGGTGCGAATGTCGGTTCGTCATCCCTCCCGGTGTCACCGCGTCTGTCTCGGGCGGCGGCGCCGGGGCGGACACAGCATCCATTGTGGACCCTGTGATCCGTCTTCGGCCGCCAATTTACCAGTACGCCCGTCCTGTATAGCCCCCGGCACGCCCGAACGTGGGCACGCGACTGCGGTTATCGCCGACGAGCGGCGCGTGGGTTCGTGGGCGACGACGGAGAGATGGCACCATGTCGCACGTGGACACTCCCTCCGATCCCGTGACGGTGCTCGCGTATGCGGCCGAGCCGATCATGTCGTTACGGGAGGACGAGGTCCCGCCCTGGTTGGACTACCAGGCCGTGGTCGCCGACCTCGCCGACGACGGGGTCTCCGCACCTGCACGGTTCGTCGAGGGCCTCCGGACCGTGGTGGACGAGGCCGGTGATCGCGGCCTGGACCTGAAAGTGGTCTACACCGAGGCGCCGGCGACCGTCTACACGGACGCCCGTGACCTCGCGGCGCTCCTGGGCGAGGAGTACGACGGCACGATCCTCGTGCGCACCCCGGTGTTCATCGGTAGCTCCAGCGACTCGATCCCGCGCCACCGACTCGAGGCCGGACAGGACGACGCCTGGGAGGAGTTCGACCCGGTGGCCTCCGCCGCGGTCTTCGCCCACAAGGTCACCGCCCCCGCTCCGCCATGGGGCGCCCTGACCGCGGCCGCGATCGTGGTCACCGTGCTCGCGCTCGTCGCCTTCGCGATCGTCCTGCGACGTCGCTCACGCTGAGAAGACGCCGAAACGTCGCTTTTCCGACAGCGGTGTCCAGTTCGCGACACGCCGTCAGTCCTGCTGTTATGCAAGTTACAGCAGTGTATTTTGCCGACCGATGTTTCACATGTGTTCCCTGTGACCTACGGTGCTAAAGGAACACTAGGTTCTACCGAGTCGTGTTGAGGCTCCAGTGGCGCAGGGGAAGGCATCACCGGCCGCCGACACCGCCTCGGTCTCGCGTCCCGCCGTGCGGGTCGCGCGGTCAGCCGCACCCCGGTGCGGTCAGCGGAAGGTGAAACGTGGAGCCTGACCATTCGTCGAACCGTGCCCGAGGGGCGCGCACACGCAGGTATCCCGGAAGGGCACCCGGGCGGGCGGCACTGGCCGCGGTGCTGGTCCTGGGAACAGCCGCCGGTGCGGTGCAGGCGCCGGTGGCCGGAGCCCAGCAGGTCACCGCGGTCGCGCCCGGCGACATCTCCGGCCTTATCCGTGCCGTCGCCGATGCCAGCGCCCGACTGGACCAGACCCGCGAGGAGATCGCGGTCAGCCGGGAGGGCGTCAATAAGAGCCTGGTCGACCTCCAGATGGCCCGGATCGAACTCGACCGGGCCGTCGCCGAGGCAGACCGCACCTCCGCCGAACGCGAGCAGGCGGAGTTCGGCGTCGAGTCCGCGCGCGGCACCCTCGACGACTATTCACGGCTGTTGCACCGGCAGGGAACCGCACCGGGCGCGGCGTCGGCGATCCTCGATCCCGGCGGGCCGGCGGATGCCGGGTTGCGCCAGGAGTATCTCCAGCGAGCCGCGGCCGACCAGCGCACCGTGGTGGGGGAGATGGTGGCGGCCGCCGATGAGGCCGCCCGGCGCGAGTCCGAGGCAGTGGCCGCCCGCGACTCCGCCGAGCAGCGTTACTCGGACGCCGCCGAGCGTCGGGCCTCCGCCGAGGCGGAGGTCTCCAGGGTCGCGGGCGACGTCACCGCTCTGGAGGACCGGGTCGTCGCGCTGACCCGTGAACTGGACGAGCACCGCGCCGCCCTCGCGGAGTCGGGTGCCACCCCGGCGGGGCCACGGGTCGACGCCGCGGACGCGGTCGACGCAGAAGCGATGCGCGCGGAGGCCCTCAGTGTCCTCGCGGGCCAGCCGGAGGCCGGGGAGCAGGCGGCCGACATCGCCTCCGCGCTCCCGTCGCATCTCGACCTGGGTGCGGTCCGGCAGTTCGCCGGGGGCTCCTCGGACGAGGCGACCCGCGCCATCGGGGGGACCATCGACGCCGGCAGCGTGGGCGCGGCGGTCGACGCCGGCATCAACGGTGACACCGAGGCGATCGTGCAGCAGGTCGCCGACGCGATCAGTCGGGCCGACTTCGGCTCGATCGCCCAGGGGCCGGCGGCGCCCGGGCCGGGCGCCGGCCAGGGCGGGAATGCCGGGACCCCCTCGAACAGTGCTCGCGTGGAGACCGTCGTCAACCGCGCCCTCTCCCAGCTCGGGATGCCGTACGCGTGGGGAGGCGGCGATGCCAACGGGCCCACCCGTGGCATCCGCGACGGCGGGGTCGCCGACTGGCACGGTGACTACAACAAGATCGGCTTCGACTGTTCGGGGTTGATGATCTACGCGTTCGCCGGGATCGGCAAGGCGCTCCCGCACTACACCGGCTACCAGTACACCGCCGGGCCGCAGTTCCCGGTGGCCACGCGACAGCGGGGCGACATGCTGTTCTGGCCCGGCCACGTGGCCCTGTACCTCGGCGACGGCCGCATGGTCGAGGCACCCCAGTCCGGTGACGTCGTGAAGATCTCGCCGGTGCGGATGGCCGGGATCTCGCCGATGGTGGTCCGGTTGGTCTGACCGCGGCACCGGTACTGTCGTCCCCAACCCGTTCGGACGGCCCCGGCAGGGCGCCCGGAACACCCGACCACGCGAAGGAGCCCTCCGCGGTGAGCGATCCCCATCCCGAACAGTCGAGCCGTCCCGGCGAGCCCCCCGTGAGTGCGTCGACGGCCGCGGAGGACGCACGTCTCCTCGAGCGAGCGGTCTACGAGGTCAAGAAGGTCGTGGTGGGCCAGGACCGATTGATCGAGATGATCCTCGTCGGCCTCCTCTCGCGGGGTCACATCCTGCTCGAGGGCGTCCCGGGCGTGGCCAAGACCCTCACCGTGGAGACCTTCGCCACCGTGGTGGGAGGGAGTTTCCGGCGGCTCCAGTTCACCCCGGACCTCGTCCCCGCAGACATCGTCGGCACCCGCATCTACCGGCAGGGCCGCGAGGAGTTCGATGTCGAGCTCGGCCCCATCCTGGCGAACTTCGTGCTCGCGGACGAGATCAACCGTGCACCCGCCAAGGTCCAGTCCGCGCTGCTCGAGGTCATGGCCGAGGGGCACGTCTCGATCGGCGGGCAGACCTTCCCCATGCCCAGCCCATTCCTCGTCATGGCCACGCAGAACCCCATCGAGAGCGAGGGTGTCTACCAGCTGCCGGAGGCACAACGGGACCGCTTCCTGTTCAAGCTCGTCATGGACTACCCCACCCCGGAGGAAGAACGCGAGATCGTCTACCGGATGGGCTCGACCCCTCCGGAACCCACGCGGGTCCTCGGCGTCGACGCCCTCATCCGGTTGCAGAAGGCCGTCCGCGAGGTGTTCGTCCATCACGCGTTGGTCGACTACGTCGTCCGCGTCACGGTGGCCACCCGCGAACCCGCACGGCACGGGCTGGAGGACGTGGCGCGGTGGCTCTCCTACGGCGCCTCTCCCCGTGCGACGCTCGGGGCCGTCACCGCAGCCCGTGCGCTCGCCCTGGTGCGGGGACGCGACTACGTGGTGCCGCAGGACGTGATCGACGTCCTGCCGGCCGTCCTCCGGCACCGTCTCGTGCTGACCTATGACGCGCTGGCCGACGAGGTCACCGCCGACACCGTGGTGCGACGCGTGCTCGAAGCCGTACCGCTCCCACAGATCAGCGCGGTTCCCGCCCAGGCCGGCCCGCCGCCGTCACGGTGACCGCCGCGGACGAGGGCAGACGCGACGACCCCGTCGACGCGTCGTCCCGTGCGGCCCTGGCCCAGCTGGAACTGCTCGTCACGCGCCGTCTCGACGGGGTACTCAACGGCGACCACCGCGGACTGCTGCCCGGGCCTGGCACCGAGCCCGGGGAGGCGCGGGCCTACGAACCCGGGGACGACGTCCGAACGATGGACTGGTCCGTCACCGCCAGGACCACCGTCCCGCACATCCGTCAGACCATCGCCGACCGCGAGCTCGAGACGTGGCTGGTCGTCGACCTCTCGCCGAGTCTCGACGTGGAGGGCCGGTACGGAGCCAAGCGGCGACTGGTCGAGGCCGCCGTCGCCACCGTCGGCTTCCTCTCGGCGGGCGGTGGCAGCCGGGTCGGCATGGTCCTCACCGGGGACGGACGCCCACGCGTCCTGCGGGCGACCGGCGGACGGGACCACGTCCGACGCCTACTGGAGGAGGTGGCGCGGTCGACACCACGCGTCACGCCGGGGGGCTCGCTCGACGACTGCCTCCACGCCGTCCGGAACGCCGCTCGCCGGCACGGCCTGGTGGTGGTGATCTCCGACTTCCTGTCCGAGGTGGACTGGGAACGGTCGCTGCGCGTCCTGGGCACCCGCCACGAGTTCCTCGCCGTCCACGTGGCGGACCCACTCGACATCGCACTCCCGGCCGTGGGCGCCGCCCTGCTGCAGGATCCCGCCACCGGGGAGGTCCTCGAACTCGACGTCGACGACGCGCTCGCCGCCGACTACCGCCGAACCGCCGGTGAGCACCGCGACCGCGTCCACTCCGCGCTCCGGCGGTGCGGCGCACCCGTCCTCGCCCTGCGGACCGACCGTGACTGGATCCGTGACGTCATCGACTTCGTCGGCGTGCGCCGCCAGGGCGGCCTGCCGACCGGCGACAACCTCGTCCGCGACCTCCCCGACGACCGGCCCGGCACGCAGGAGGTGGCGACGCGATGAGCCTGTCCGAGTTCCAGCATCCGCTCTGGCTGATCCTGCTGGTCGTTCCACTGGCACTCGCCGTGGGATACGTCATCGCGCTGCGGTCCAAGAAGCGCCGGACCGTGCGGTTCGGCAACTTCGGGGTCCTCCGGACCGTCGATCGCCGAGGACGCCGCTGGTTCACGCACGTCCCGGCCGTGCTCCTGGTGCTGTCACTGCTCACCCTCGTGGTGGCCCTCGCCGGCCCACAGCGCGAACAGAAGGTTCCACGGAACCGGGCGACCGTCATGCTCGTCGTCGACGTGTCCCTGTCCATGGAGGCCACCGACGTCTCCCCGTCGCGACTCGAGGCCGCACAGCAGGCCGCCACGACCTTCGCGAACAACCTCACCCAGGGCGTCAACCTGGGCCTGGTCTCCTACGCGGGCACCGCCTCGATGCTCGTCGCCCCCACCACGGACCGGGGACCGGTGGTCCGCGCGGTCGAGCGACTCAGGCTCGACGAGCGCACCGCCACAGGGGAGGCCATCTACACCGCCACCCAGGCGATCACCACGTTCACCGAAAGCCTGGGCGGACCAGACCAGGCACCTCCGGCGAGGATCGTCCTGCTCTCCGACGGCAAGGAGACCGTCCCCGCCGACCCCACCGAGGAGCGGGGCGCGTTCACCGCCGCCGAACGGGCCTCGGAAGCCGGCATCCCCGTCTCCACCATCTCGTTCGGCACCCTGTACGGCACCGTCGACATCCAGGGCAGGCCGCAGCCCGTGCCCGTCGACGACGCGTCGCTGCGACAGATCGCCGACATCTCCGGGGGCGACTTCTTCACCGCCTCCAGCCTCGAGGAGCTCGACTCCGTGTACCGCACCCTCGAGGAACAGATCGGCTACGAGTGGAAGAAGGCCGACGCCTCCCGCCCCTGGCTCGTCATCGGCACCCTGCTGGCCATGCTCGCCGCGGCCGGGTCACTGACCGCGCACCGGCGGATCCCGTGACACCGACCGGGACACGGTTGCGGACCAGCGCCGGACCGCCCGCCCCGGCTCGCTAGGGTGGAGGACATGGTTTCCGAGAGCACGCCCGGCACCACCCCCGAACGGTCCTCGTGACCGGAGGCAACCGCGGAATCGGGCGGGCGGTGGCCGAGCGGCTCCATGCCGACGGCCACCGCGTCGCCGTCACGCACCGCGGATCCGGCGCCCCCGAAGGGCTCCTCGGAGTGCAGTGCGACGTGACCGACCCCGACTCAGTCGACGCCGCCTTCACCGCCGTCGAGGCCGAGTACGGCCCGGTGGAGGTGGTGGTCTCCAACGCGGGGACCACCGAGGACACCCTGCTCATGCGGATGAAGGACGAGCAGTTCACCAGCGTGGTGGACGCCAACCTCTCGGGCGCGTTCCGGGTGGCCAAGCGTGCCTCCCGCGGGATGTTGCGGGCCCGGTTCGGTCGCCTGATCTTCATCGGTTCGGTGGTCGGGCAGTCGGGCACCGCGGGGCAGGTGAACTACGCCTCGTCGAAGGCCGGGCTGGTCGGCATGGCACGCTCGCTCACCCGCGAACTCGGGTCCCGCAGCATCACCGCGAACGTCGTGGCGCCGGGTTTCATCGACACCGACATGACCGCCGGTCTCGATGACAAGACGCAGGAGCAGGCGATCGCGGCGATCCCGCTCGGACGCAAGGGGTCGGCCGGAGACGTGGCCGGGATCGTGAGTTTTCTCGCCGGTGACGACGCCGGCTACATCTCCGGGGCCGTGATCCCGGTCGACGGCGGAATGGGAATGGGGCACTGACATGAGCCAGACCGACACGGGCGAGAAGGTGGCGACCGGCTCCGGGCTGCTCTACGGTAAGACGATCCTCGTCACGGGCGTCATCACCGATGCCTCCATTGCGTTCCACATCGCCAAGCACTGCCAACTGCACGGTGCGCAGGTCATCCTCACCGCCTTCGGCCGCCCGTCGTTGGTCAAAGCCATCGCCAAACGCCTGCCCGAGCGTCCGCCTGTGATCGAGTTGGACGTCCAGAGTGAGGACGATCTGGCCGCGCTGGCCGACCGGGTGCGGGAGCACGCCGACTCGCTGGACGGCGTCGTGCACTCGATCGGGTTCGCGCCGCCCAGCTGTCTCGGGGATCCCTTCCTCGACGCGCCCTGGAAAGACGTGGCCGTGGCACTCGAGGTCTCCGCCTACTCGTACGCGTCGCTGGCGAAGGCCGTGCATCCCCTGCTGAACCGCGGTGCGTCGATCATCGGCCTGGACTTCGACCCCCGGTTCTCCATGCCGTTCTACAACTGGATGTCGGTCGCCAAGAACGCCCTCGAGGCGGTCAACCGGTACGTCGCCCGCGACCTGGGTCCAGAGGGGATCCGCTCGAACCTCATCGCGGCCGGGCCCGTCAAGACGCTCGCGGCGAAGGCGATCGCGGGCGAGGCCCTCGGACCCGGTGGCGAGCTGGACCAGATGCAGGACGAGTGGGACCGGCGGGCCCCGTTGGGATGGGACGTCGACGACCCCACCGCGGTGGCCACGACGGCCGTCGCCCTGCTCTCGGACCTCATGACCGCCACGACCGGCACGGTGATCTACGCGGACGGCGGCGCGGGGACGGTCTCGTTCAGCGGACAGGAGAAGTGACATGACAGGAGCGACGGACGACACCGTGGGGCAGGACGACACCGTGGGGCAGGTCGACGCCCTGCTCGTGCTCTCATTCGGCGGGCCGGAGGGGCAGGAGGACGTGATCCCGTTCCTGGAGAACGTCACCCGGGGCCGGGGGATCCCGCAGGAGCGCCTCGAGGAGGTGGCCACCCACTACCGCCACCTGGGCGGCCGCAGCCCGATCAACGACCTCAACCGCGAGATCATCGCGAATGTCGAGGCCGAACTGGCCCGCCGCGGCCGCGACCTGCCCGTCTACTTCGGCAACCGCAACTGGACCCCGTACCTCGAGGACACCCTCATGCGGATGAGAGACGATGGCGTCCGCACCGCGGCGGTGTTCGTCACCTCGGCATGGGGTGGATACTCCGGGTGCGGGCAGTACCACGAGGACATCGAGCGGGCACGGGGCGCGGTCGAGAACGCTCCCACGCTCGTGCGCCTGGGACAGTTCCACGACCACCCGAAGTTCGTCGATCGCTTCGCCGCCGACCTGTCACGTGCCCTCGAGGACGCCCGGCAACTGGCCCGCGACGCCGACTCCGACGGTGCCGGGGTCGGTACGGGGGGAGAACCCCGACTGGTGTTCACCGCACACTCCGTCCCGACCACTGCCGACGCCACCGCCGGCCCCAAGAGACTCGGCGGTCACCTCTACAGCCGTCAGGTCAACGATGCCGCGCGTCTCGTCGCCGCGGCGGCCGGGGTGGACGAGTACGACGTCGTGTGGCAGTCCCGGTCGGGGCCACCGAGCGTGCCGTGGCTCGAACCGGACGTCGTGGACCACGTCCGGGACCTCGCGACGCATCAGGGGATACGTGACGTCGTGGTGTGCCCGGTCGGCTTCATCTCCGACCACGTCGAGGTGATCTGGGACCTCGACACCGAACTCGTCGAGGACACCGACGACCTCGGGGTGCGCATCACCCGGTGCGCGACCCCGGGCCCGTCTCACGAGTTCACCGAGATGATCTTGCAGATGCTCGACGAGGTCGAGACGGGGGAGCGGATCGAGCGGCTCGGTGACGTGCCGTCCCTGGGCTGTACCCGGAACGGCGCCCGGTGCGCGGTCGACTGTTGCCCGGCACCCTCGCGGAGAGCGTGACCTGACGCTCCGACGGTCCCGGTCCCCGGGCGTCGTCAGAAGGTTCTCAGCGCCGCCTCGCCGGCCGCGGCCACCGCGGACCGGCGTGCGGCGTCCTTCACCGCGACGAGTCGCCGGAGGACCGGCTCGCGCGCGGCGGGATCCACCCCGGCCTCCGGCTGTGCCAGCGCGACGGAGGTGATCGCCTCCACCCGGTCGATCCTGTCCACCAGCTCGAGGACGCGGGACGGGAGCCCGGCCGGCAGGCGGGTGACGTGGGAAGGGATGTCGATCCGGGCCACGTCGTTGGTGCGTACGGCGGTGCGTTCGATGAGGTCGGCGGCCTCCACGACGGCTCCACCCAGGTCGGCGAGCGCCTCCGAGGGGCCGGCCGGTTGGGGCGCGACGGGGCAGTCATGGACCCCGCGCGCCCGCCACCGCAGCACCTCGGGATGCGGTTGGACGCAGGTCAGGCACACGGCGTCCCGTGAGCCGGGGTCGCGGACGAGGATCCCCCACCCGGCGTCGGCCACGTCCGCGCGAACCGACGGGACCGGCGGCAGGCTCGAGGAGTCCCCGGGCGCCGTCGTGAGCAGGGACAGCGCCTCCGGCGCCGGATACGAACGCCCGGCGCGCCGCAGCGTCGTGACGAGCCCGGGCAGGAGTCCTGCCGGGCCGGCGGCGGGGGAGACCTCGGCGAGCATCGGGACAGGCGCTCCGACGATCTCCAGCAGGTGCGACTCCGCCAGGCCGGAGACGTACGAGGTCAACTCGTCGAACGGTTGATCCGCCCACGCGGTGCGCAGGAGGTACAGCGGCAGCGGCCACGCCGGGGACAGCGCGGTACTGCGGGTGAGGGGTCGGGACATGACGATCAATCCTACCGGCGGTGTGCCGCCGGCACCCCCGGCGCGGCGACGGCTACCGTGTCTGGCCATGGCAGACATGTACGGCTCCGACATCCTGTCCGGCACGGCGCGACGCCGCCGCCCGGAGGTCCCCGTCGTCGACGCCGAACGGGACCTGGTGGTGGAGGACGCCGATTCCGGGTTCTGCGGCGCCGTGGTGGGTTTCGACCGGTCCTACGACGGCGAGTTCGTCAAACTGGAGGATCGGCGCGGTCGGGTGCGCCTCTTCGCGATGACCCCCTCGGCGTTCCTCATCGACGGCTCCCCGGTCACCCTGCGGAAGCCGGCCCCGGCAACGCGGCGGGGGCCCGCGGTCACCGCGTCGGGGTCGCGGAAGGTCGAGGGACTGCGGGCCCGCACGGCCCGCGCGGGGCGAATCTGGGTCGAGGGCATCCACGACGCCGCGCTCGTGGAGAAGATCTGGGGCCACGATCTGCGGGTCGAGGGCGTGGTGGTCGAACCGCTGCACGGGATCGACGATCTGCACGCGCTGGTCACCGAGTTCGGCCCCACCCGTCAGGCGAGACTCGGCGTGTTGGTGGACCACCTCGTCGAGGGCAGCAAGGAATCGCGGATCGTCGCCGGACTGGGGCAGGACGTCCTCGTGACCGGCCACCCGTACGTGGACATCTGGCAGGCGGTCAAACCCTCCGCCGTGGGGATCCGCGAATGGCCGGTGGTCCCCCGCGGCGAGGACTGGAAGACGGGGATCTGCCGGCGGCTGGGCTGGGGCGAACCCGCGGACGGGTTCCGCCACGTGCTCGCCTCCGTGAGCACCTACCGGGACATCGAAC
The DNA here is from genome assembly GCF_002441635.1 of Dietzia sp. WMMA184. Classification (NCBI taxonomy): domain Bacteria; kingdom Bacillati; phylum Actinomycetota; class Actinomycetes; order Mycobacteriales; family Dietziaceae; genus Dietzia; species Dietzia sp. WMMA184. The sequence goes on from NZ_NXEI01000001.1 coordinate 590,281, forward strand.
CCGCGTTGCTAGGAGCGGTGGAGAGGTTGGTCGACTTCGTCACCGAACCGGCCTGACCGGCAGCGTGGCGTCGAGGACCATCCCCACCAGTCCGATCAGTGCGAACCCAGCGGTGGCCCACAGTGCGGCCGTGCCGTCACCCTCGGTCAGGGAATGCCCCAGGAGAACCGCGGCGACGGTCCCGGGCGCACTGCCGATGAGGGTGGCCAGCAGGAACTGCGGGTAGGAGATCGAGGTCAGCGCGGCGGCGTAGTTGACCACCGAGAACGGCACCGCGGGTACCAGCCGCAGACTGCCCACCGAGAGCCACCCGCGCCGACGCAGTCGTGCGTCGATCGAGGCCACCCGCGGATCCGCACGCAGCGCGGCTGTCCGGTCGTGACCGAGGCGACGGACCCCGGCGAACGCCAGTGTCGCCGCGATGCCGGTGGCCACGAGAGACCACGGGATGGCCACGGCCGGGGTGAACAGGACCGCGGCGGTGTAGGTGAAGGTCGACCGGGGGATGGGCGAGACCGTGACGAGCGCGTAGGCGGCGAAGAAGGCAACGGGGAACCACGGACCCAGTCGCGTGGCCCAGTCACGGAACTGCTCCAGCCCCGGGGTCGGCACGAGGGTCGCGACCAGGACCACCAGCGCGACGGCCGCCACCCACGCCAACACCCGGTTCCGCACCGGGACGACTGTAGTCGCCGTGGTGCGGAGGTCGTCCCCCACAGGTCCCCCTCACCGCGAGGGCGTGTTCCGGCCCCGGTGGGGCTGGACTAGAGTCCGGGGGTGACCCCCTTCACTCCACACGAGAACGAGGTACCGGTGACCAGTTCGACCACAGGCCCAGACCTTCGCTCCTGGTACGCCTCTGTGGGAGCCGTCCTCGCGAAGGCCGCCCGCAAGGATCCCGCCGACATGCCCGAGGACGCCTGGCGCGCACTGGTCGCCACCACACGCGACGGCATCGAGATCAACCCGCTGTACACGCGGGAGGACGAGATCGCCGAGCGCCCCGCGCCCGGGCAGTTCCCCTTCGTCCGCGGCGGGGACCGGTCGGGGCTGCCCGAGAGCGGCTGGCACGTCAGCTCGCGCGTCGAGGTCACGGGGGAGGCATCGGAGGTCAACACCGAGATCCTGGACCTGTTGAACCAGGGTGTCTCGGCACTGTGGCTGACCGCCGAGCCCGCCGAGCTGGGCGCGGTCCTCAAGGACGTCTACCTGGATCTGGCCCCGGTCACCTTCGATTCCGGCGCCGGCCTGGTCGAGGTCGCCGAGTCGTTCCTCGCCCTGCTCGACGAGCGCCGCACCGCAGGTGACGGGGTCGTGGACCGCGCCGCCGTCGTCGCCGACCTGGGGGCCGCGCCCGTGACCGCCGCCTACGTGGGGACCGGCACGATCGAGCTCGACTCCGCGGTGCAGCTGGCCACGCGGGTCACCGAGCGCGAGGAGACCATCCGGACCTTCGTCGCCGACGGCACGGTATTCCACGCCGACGGCGCCGGCGACGCCCAGGAGTTGGCCTACGCCGTGGCCGCCGGGCTGGAGTACGTGCGTGCGTTGATGTCGGCGGGGTTGTCCGCCGCCGCCGCGCTGCGCCAGGTCTCGTTCCGGCTCGCCGCCACCGATGACCAGTTCGCGTCGATCGCCAAGTTCCGCGCGGGACGGCTTATGTGGGCCCGCGTCGCCGAACTCCTCGGCGCTCCCGAGGCCGGTGGCGCTCCGCAGCACGCGGTGACCTCCATGGCGATGATGTCGCGCCGGGACCCGTGGGTGAACATGCTCCGGACCACCCTCGCCGCGTTCGGTGCCGGGGTCGGCGGCGCCACCTCGGTGACGGTCCTCCCGTTCGATGCCTCGGTGCCGGGGGGCCTCGAGAGCACCTCCCGTGCCTTCGCCGCGCGTATCGCCCGCAACACCCAGCTCCTGCTGCTCGAGGAGTCCCATCTCGGCCACGTCGTGGACCCGGCCGGTGGCTCCTGGCACGTCGAGTCGCTCACCGACGCGCTCGCGGACGCCGCGTGGTCGGCGTTGCAGACGATCGAGGCGGAGGGCGGCCTGACCGCCGCGATCTCCTCGGGGACCGTCGCCGACGCCATCGCCCGCGTACGCGAGGCACGCGACGCCGACATCGCCCACCGCACGGCCCCGATCACCGGTGTGTCCGAATTCCCCGATCTCGACGAGCAGCCCCTCGACGCCTCCCGCCGTGGCGGCGACGACTACCGCTACGGCCGCGCGTTCGAGGACCTGCGGGACCGGTCCGACGCGCACCTGGAGACCACCGGCTCCCGCCCGACCGTCCTGATCGCGGGCCTCGGCCCCCAGGCCGAGACGACTCCCCGCGTGACGTTCGTGGCCAACCTGCTCGCCGCCGGCGGCATCGAGGCACGCAATCCGGTCGTCACCGAGGCCGGGCAGTACGCCGGGGCGCACGAGGGCGAGCGGATCGCCGTGCTCTGCGGCGCGGACAAGCGCTACGCGACCGAGGGCGCCGACGCCGTCCGCGCCCTCCGGGACGCCGGGGTGTCGACGGTGTACCTCGCCGGCGCCGAGAAGGGCTTCCCCGCCGACGCCACCGACCGCCCGGACGGGTACCTGGCCCTCGGCATCGATGCCGTCGCCGCCCTGACCACCCTCCTCGACCAGCTGGGAGTGCAGTGACATGACGACCTTCCCCGATTTCAGCACCACCCCGTTGCGGGAGACCTCCGAGGGGGCGCCCCTGCCGGACGGTGTCGAAACCACGGCCGACCACGAGGTGGGTCCCGGCGTCGACGCGGACCCGACGTGGGAGACGCCGGAGGGTATCGACGTCAAACGCGTCTACACCAAGGCCGACCGTGACGCCGTGGAGGCGGGCACCGCCCCGACCGACGACGGCGAGGAGGTCACCCCCTTCCCGTTGGACACGGTGCCGGGTGCGGCACCCTTCCTCCGCGGGCCCTACCCGTCGATGTACGTCAACCAGCCGTGGACCATCCGCCAGTACGCGGGGTTCTCCACGGCCGCCGAGTCCAACGCCTTCTACCGGCGCAACCTCGCAGCCGGCCAGAAGGGCCTGTCGGTCGCGTTCGACCTGGCCACGCACCGCGGGTACGACTCCGATCACCCGCGGGTCGCCGGCGACGTCGGCATGGCCGGGGTGGCGATCGACTCCATCCTGGACATGCGCGAGTTGTTCGACGGCATCGACCTGTCGTCGGTGTCGGTGTCGATGACGATGAACGGCGCCGTCCTGCCGATCCTCGCGTTCTACGTGGTGGCGGCCGAGGAGCAGGGGGTGACGCCGGACCAGCTCGCGGGGACCATCCAGAACGACATCCTCAAGGAGTTCATGGTCCGCAACACCTACATCTATCCGCCCAAGCCCTCCATGCGGATCATCTCGGACATCTTCGCCTACACGTCGAAGATGATGCCGCGCTTCAACTCGATCTCCATCTCCGGTTACCACATCCAGGAGGCCGGTGCGACGGCCGATCTCGAGCTGGCGTACACGCTGGCCGACGGCGTGGAGTACCTCCGCGCCGGTCTGGACGCCGGGTTGGACATCGACAAGTTCGCGCCCCGCCTGTCGTTCTTCTGGGCCATCGGCATGAACTTCTCCATGGAGATCGCCAAGCTGCGCGCGGGGCGTCTGCTGTGGAGCGAGCTGGTCGAGAAGTTCGGGCCGAAGAACGCCAAGTCCAAGTCGCTGCGGACCCACTCGCAGACGTCGGGGTGGTCCCTGACCGCGCAGGACGTCTTCAACAACGTCGCGCGGACCTGCATCGAGGCCATGGCGTCCACCCAGGGTCACACGCAGTCGCTGCACACCAACGCCCTCGACGAGGCTCTGGCACTGCCCACCGATTTCTCCGCGCGGATCGCCCGCAACACGCAGTTGCTCCTGCAGCAGGAGTCCGGGACCACGCGGCCGATCGACCCGTGGGCCGGCTCGTACTACATCGAGTGGCTCACCGCCCAGCTCGCCGACAAGGCCCGTCTGCACCTCCTCGAGATCGAGGAGGCCGGCGGCATGGCCCAGGCGATCGGGGAGGGCATCCCCAAGCTCCGCATCGAGGAGGCCGCCGCCCGGACCCAGGCGCGCATCGACTCCGGTCGTCAGCCCGTGATCGGCGTGAACAAGTACGTTGTGACCGAGGACCAGGAGATCGACGTCCTCAAGGTCGACAACTCCCGGGTCCGCACCGAGCAGCTGGCGAAACTGGACAAGCTGCGGGCGGAACGGGACGAGGACGCCTGCCAGGCAGCCCTCACCCGCCTGACCGAGGCCGCCTCCGGCGGGGCGAGCAGCGATATGGACAACAACCTCCTCGCCCTCGCGATCGACGCGGCCCGCGCGTACGCCAGCATCGGGGAGATCTCCGACGCGCTGGAGAAGGTCTACGGTCGTCACAAAGCGGAGATCAAGACCCTGTCCGGTGTGTACCGGCAGGAGGTCACCAAGGAGGGCGCCGTGGACAACGTCACCCGGGCCATGCGGATGGCCGATGCGTTCGCCGAGCAGGAGGGACGCCGTCCCCGCATCCTGCTGGCCAAGATGGGACAGGACGGCCACGACCGCGGTCAGAAGGTCGTGGGCACCGCGTTCGCCGACCTCGGGTTCGACGTCGACATGGGCCCGTTGTTCCAGACGCCGGAGGAGGTGGCCCAGCAGGCCGCCGACGCCGACGTGCACGTTGTGGGCGTGTCCTCCCTGGCCGCGGGCCACCTGACCCTGGTACCCGCACTGCGTTCGGCGCTCGCCGGGGTGGGGCGCGAGGACATCATGGTCACGGTCGGTGGCGTCATCCCGCCGGGTGACTTCCAGGAGCTCTACGATGCCGGGGCCGCCGCGATCTACCCGCCGGGCACCGTGATCGCCGAGGCCGCCATCGGGCTGCTCGACGCGCTCGCCGGCGAGCTCGGCCACGACCTCTCGTCGGCCGCCTCGGGTGAGGGGGCCGGCTCGGAGGTGACGTCCTGACCCGCCTCGGCTCCGGACCCGACCCGGCCGGTTCGGGCAATCTGTCGGGCAGTCTGTCTACCACGGCCGGTACCGGCTCGGTGCGCGGCCCGGTGCCCTCGGCCACCGGGCCGCGTCCGCGGCGCGAGATCGATGTCGACGCCCTGCTCGCCGGCGTGCTCGAGGACCGCCGCCCGGTCCTCGCCCGCGCGATCACACTGCTGGAGTCCACGAACCCGGCGCACCGGGAGAAGGCCCAACAGCTCCTGCTGGGCGCGCTGCCGCATGCCGGTGGGGCGCTGCGGATCGGCATCACCGGGGTGCCTGGGGTCGGCAAGTCGACGTTCATCGAGTCCTTCGGCCTGTATCTGGTGGAGCAGGGTCACAAGGTCGCGGTCCTCGCCGTCGACCCGTCGTCCACCCGCACCGGCGGCTCGATCCTCGGCGACAAGACCCGCATGGCCACCCTGTCCACGGAACCGAGGGCCTACATCCGGCCCTCGCCCACGTCCGGCACGCTCGGGGGCGTGGCCAAGGCCACGCGGGAGACGATGGTCCTGCTCGAGGCCGCCGGGTTCGACGTGATCCTCGTGGAGACCGTCGGTGTCGGCCAGTCCGAGGTGACGGTGGCCGGGATGGTCGACTGCTTCACGTTCCTCACCCTCGCCCGCACCGGCGACCAGCTGCAGGGCATCAAGAAGGGTGTCCTCGAGTTGGCGGACATCGTCGCCGTGAACAAGGCTGACGGCCCGCACGTCAAGGACGCCTCGCGGGCCGCCCGTGAACTCGGGGCCGCACTGCGACTGGTGCGTCCGGCCGACGCGGTGTGGAAGGTGCCCGTCCTGACCATGTCGGGACTGGAGGCCGAGGGACTGGATCGCTTCTGGGACGCCGTCCGCTCGCATCAGGACACGATGAACGGGATCGGCGAGGTGGAGGCGCGGAGGGCGCGTCAGCAGGTGGACTGGACGTGGTCCATGGTCCACGACACGCTGATGGCCCGGCTGGCCGCCGATCCGGAGGTGCGCAGGATCGCCCCGGAAGTGGAGCAGCAGCTGCGCGAGGGCACGCTCACCGCGGCCCTCGCTGCGCAGGCGATCATCGACGCCTTCGACTCCTGAGCCCCGCCGGGCACCGTCTTGCGCAGTGCGCAGGCTTCGCACCGCCCCCGACCGCCCACACCAAATCCGCTACTCGCACTGCCAATCTGCTACTCGGAATCGGGTAGCGGATCCGGAGGGAGAGTAGCGGATTTCGTGTGCCGCGGCGTGGTCAGCGTTTGCGCAGTACGAACCCGACCGCGCTCATGTGCTGGTCGTGCGCGACGAAGGTCCTGCGCATGGCGAGAACTCGTCGGCGGGCGTCCGCGTCGCGGAGGAGGTTTCGGACGATCCGGGCCACGCCGACGATGCCCTCGTCGGCGAGGACACGGCGGGGCTGGAGCAACGCCATCGGGCGGAGTTCGGTGCTCTCGACCTCGAAGCCGGCCTCGTCGAACAGGTGGGTCCACTCCGCTACGGTCAGTGGCCGCGCGTTCACTCGGATCGAACGGGCGAGGTCCTTGCGGATACCCGTCTTGATCTCGTCGTCCAGGGTGTCGGGGACCAGGCACAGTTCGTGGACCAGGTACCGCCCGTCCGTCCCGAGCACCCGGCTGGCCTCGGCCACGATCTGCCGCTTGGCCGAGTCGCCCTGCATGGTGAGCATGGCCTCGCCCACGACGATGTCGGCGGACGCGGTCTCCAGACCGGTTTCCTGGGCAGTCGCCACCACCAGTTCACCCCGGCCTCCGATTGCGTGGCGCGCGACGGCGACGGCGTCGGCATCCGAGTCCACGCCCACATACGAGGCCGGGCTCTCGTCGAGCAGCAGTGTCGCTGTCAACCCCAGTCCGGGAGCGAACTCCACTACGCGTTTGCCCGTCACGGTGGTGGCCGAGACGAGCCAGCCGGACAGTTCCTTACCGCCCGGACGAAGGACCTTCTTGCCCATACGCGCCAGGAGCCAGTGCCCGGCGACGGACTCGGGGTCCCGGTCGTGCTGGGGGAGCGGACTGGCGGTCATGTGGGATCCTCCTCGGGGATACGGCGCCGACACCTGGAGGTCGCGGCGTGAGGTTAGCCTAACCTCCCTTGGGTCGAGGGGGAAGGGAAGGCGAGTCGAGCTACGCGACGCACGAGCTTCAGGCGTCCCACCAGCGCTGCATCAGGTAATCTCGCTCGGCGTCGTTGCGGCTGAGCGCGTGGGCACGGGCCCACGCCTGACGCGCCTCCTCCGGACGCCCGAGCAACTCCAGGGTGACCGCCCTCGCCTCGTGGAACGGGTGGTGCTCGGCGAGCGCCGGGTCCGCGGACAACTCGTCCAGGTGGGCGATCCCCACCTCCGGCCCGTCTCGTCGCCCGAGGGCCACCGCCCGCGCCATCCGGACCACCGGGCCGGGAGCGAGGATCACGAGCACATCGTAGAGAGCCACGATCTGCCGCCAGTCCGTCGACGCGAAGTCAGGGGCCTCGGCGTGCACGGCGGCGATGGCGGCTTGAACGGAGTACGGGCCCGGGCCGCCCGCGGCAGCCTGCTGTGCGAGCGACAGGCCTTCCTCCAGCAGAAGACGGTCCCACGTGCGGCGGTCCTGGTCCGGCAGGGGAACGGGCATCCCGTCGCGACCGGTCCGTGCGGACGCCCGTGCCTCGATCAGCACCATCAACGCCAGCAACCCGGTGACCTCCGACTGCGTGGGCATCAACCGGTGGACGATGCGGGCCAGCCGGATCGCCTCCTGCGTCAGATCCGTCCTCAGGTGACTCGCCCCCTCGGTCGCGGCATACCCCTCGGAGAAGACGAGGTAGATCACGGTGAGAACGGCCGAGAGCCGGTCGGGAAGCTCCGCGCTCCCGGGTACCCGCACCGGGATCCGGGTGACCCGCATCCGCCTCTTCGCCCTGACCAGCCGCTGCTGCATCGTGGGCACCGGCACCAGGAACGCCTGGGCGATCTCGGCGGTGGTCAGCCCCGCCAGGTACCGGAGCGTGAGCACGACCTGCTCCTCGACCCTCAGGGTGGGGTGGCAGCAGGCGAAGAACAGCTCGAGACGCTCATCCGGGATTTCGTCCGGATCCGCGGGCGAGACCTCCACCGCACGGGCCACCCGGTGTTCCTGCTCGACGTGCAGCCGGGCCAACCGCTCCGTCAGAGCCCGCTGTCGCCGGAGTCGGTCGATCGCCTTCCGCGCCGCGGTGGTCATGAGCCAGGCCAGGGGCTTGTCCGGCACACCGGTGACCGGCCACTTCTCCAGCGCGGCCGCGAAGGCGTCCTGCGTCGCGTCCTCCGCGAGGTCGAGGTCTCCGAACCGCGCCACGAGAGCCGCGAGCAGTCGCGAGCGGTCCTCCCGGCGCAGCGCGCCGAGCACGTCGCGAACCGCCAGACCCGGGGCCGCGCTCTCGCACCCCCCGGGTCGGCGGTCACCGGGCGCCCCGCGCTCGGTGCCCACGGCGTCTCCTGGTCCCTCGGTCACCGGTGCCCGGCGTCCGTCAGTACTCTGCGATGGCCCGGACCTCGACCCGGCCACCATGCACTCCCGGGCATCGCCGCGCCCACGCGAGCGCCGCGTCGATGTCGGGCACGTCGATGATGATCGTGCCCCCGACGAACTCGCGGCTCTCCGCGAACGGACCCGAGGTGATGACGGGGTCGCCGCCACCGGCGGGGGCCGCGAGACTGACCGCGGTCTCCGGGTCGTGCAGGGCGAAACCGCCGGCGAGGACCCCCGCGGCCTCGAGTTCGGCATCGAACGCCATGAACGCCTCCGGTCCGGGCCCCTCGACGGCCCCCTCCGGCCCGGCCTCCCCGCACCGGACGTCGTCGATGTTGCCGAAGAGTAGAAGCACGTACTTCATGTCGATCTCCTGACTGTGACTGGTGGATGCCGGCCGCGGTGAAGTGCGCCGACACCTTCTTGACGAACGGGCACCCGAAGATCGACAGGTCCGCAGAATGAATCTCGGCGCTCGCGGATTCCGCTCCCGGGGCATCCGCGCAGGAGATGTCGCCCGCGGCTGTCTCAGAGGCCGCGCGACTACACTCTCGCGGGCACACGAGGCTCACAGCCGTCAGGGTCGGATGCACACGCCGGCATGCTCACCCACACGCGACAGCTCGTCTGTGAACGACGCGGACGCGAATGGAGTCAGACAGGAGACGACGGGGGAGACGACAGATGCCGACTCCGAGCCCGCCGACGCTCCGGTTCAGTACCGTTCGTCCGGCACCCGACGGCTCCGCGAGCGCATCGCGAACAGCAGACCGATCACGAAGAGCACCACACCGGCCACCATCAGGATCACCGCGAGGGTGTTCGAGTCGATACCCGGAATGCTGATCTCGACCGCGTACATGAGTATCGCGCCGAGCACCACGAGGACCACTCCGCCGCCGATGTAACCCATAGCTGTTCTCCTTCGTCGTGAGCGTGCGCGTGTCCGCGGTTGTGCGCTCACCCTACGAGAACTCGGCGCCGAATTCAGGCGTGCGGGGAGAGCAGCTTTCGTGCCGGTTCCTCGATGAACCGGTGGCTCGCTGCGCCCGCGGCCAGCGAGCCGGCCACGGTGACGGGCCAGATGACCCCCATCCGCTGGTCCCATAGCCGCGTGCGGGTGAGGGGGAACGCGGCGTGCAGGACGAGCTGATGCCACAGGAAGATTCCGTAGGACCAGGTGCCGACCTTCTGCAACGGCGCGGACTCCAGGACCGGGAACCGCGTGCCCTCCGGGGCGAGGACCACCGGGGCCAGGACGAGGAACGCCATCGTGCCCGCCAGACCGGTCCGGGCCGCGAACTCGACGGGGCCCGGGTGGACGAATCCCTCGGAGAACCATCCGGGAACGGTGGTGGCGACCAGGGCAGCGCCGCCGGCGAGCCACCACCCCCACCTCGCGAGTCGATCGCGACACATCCGAGCGAGCGTGCCGGGGGGCGCGGTGACGACCTCGGCCAGCAGCATCCCCGCGGCGAACCAGGCGGCGAACGACGGCGGGAGGATCTGGACGTTGACGTCGGCCGGCAGGATGCCGAGGGCGTGCCACGGGAGCATCGGGAACACGAGACCCGAGGCACCGAACGCGGCGATCGCCGGGATACGCCACCGGGCGGAGTCGCCGCGCAGGTCCTTCATCGCGGTCCACAGCAGCGGGAAGGCGAGGTAGTACGCCATCTCCACGGCCAGCGACCACGCGTGCGTCAGCCCGGCGACGAGGAAGTTCGACGTGTAGATCTGCGTGAGGGTCAGGTTGGCGATCCAGGAATCCGGGCCGTTGACGTGGTTCTGCTCGAGCAGCAGCATCGCGGCGGCGACCAGCACCGCGTACGACGGCAGGATCCGCACGAGACGCGAGCGGAGGTACTCGCGGGTCGGCCGGGCGGTTCCCGGCTCGTCCCTGCGCGCGTGGGCGGCGTGGGCTCGCCACAGCAGGAACCCGGATTTGGCGAAGAAGACGGCGACCGCCAGGTCGAGTCGCCCGAACAGCCGTTTGACGGGTGACCCGGTGGACGCGCGGGTGACGAAGGCGACGTGGGTGGTCAGCACCCCGACGGCCGCGAGGCCACGGATCCCCTCGAGGGCGGGGACGAATCCCCGGGCCCCGGCGAGTCGGCGTGGCGCCGAGCCGGCCGAAGTCGCGTCCCTGCCCGCCGGGTATCCCGAACGGGTGGCCGTCGCGTGGCCCGCACCCTCGAAGGACGCCGCACCGGGGCCTGCCGCCGGTACGGTCACCTCGGCGCGTTGCCGGATCCGCCTACGCACGGTCTCCCGCGCGGTGGCCACGGCGTTCCGGACGGTGGCCACCGCAGGCTCGGCCTCGCCGGAGGCCACCGCTGCGCGACGTGCGGAGACCCCGGCGACGACCGCCCCGCCCGCGACGACGATCAGGGCGGTGGCGACAGACCTCATGGACTCTCCCGGGGCGGTGAGGTGGGATGACGGCGGTGCCCGGGAGGGCCCAGAGGCCGCCCGGAACATCCGGAGGAGCCTAACACCGGTTCTAGTTCCGTCCATCGACCGCCCGCGCCTCCGGGTCCGATCACTCCGGGGGCGGGCCGGTGGTCGGTCGGCACCGGTTTTCGTAGGGTGGCATCACCCGTTTCCCGATCGGAGAGCCATGACCGACGCCCCCACCGACCCCGGGTCCGACGCCGTGGACTACCACCCGCCGGAGGCCGTGGACGTCCTGGTGATCGGCGGGGGCCCGGCGGGCCTGTCGGCCGCCACCTGGGTCGGCCGGTATCAGCGCTCCACCCTGCTCGTCGACGCCGGGTGCCAGCGCAATCTCGCGGCGCAGCGGATCCACGGCATGCTCGGCACCGGCCCCACCACACCCGCCGAGTTCTACGCCGACGTCGACGAGGGTCTTCGCGAGTACCCGACCGTCCGACGACTCGGTGGAGTCGTCACCGACCTGGTCAGGGAATCCGACGACCGGTTCGTCGCCCGAATCGCACCCGGCGCCACAACGGATGGTGGTGACGAGAACCCCGTCACGGTCACCGCCAGGCGGATCATCCTCGCCACCGGCGTGCGCGACCGGCTACCCGACCTCGCGGGGATCGACGACCACTACGGGGTCGACGTGCACCACTGTCCCGCCTGCGACGGCCTCACCGCCGCCGGCCGGCGGATCATCGTGCTCGGCGTGGGCGCGCATGTGCCCGCCTACGCGTCCGAATTGCTGGACTGGGCGTCGGAGGTGGTCATCGTCACCGAGAGCGACTCCGACCCGGCCTTCGACGACGATCAGCGGGCCGCCTGCGCGGAGCACGACATCGAGGTGATCGACGGGGTCGCCCGGGAGCTCGTCGGCGACCCCGGCCAGCTGGAGGGGGTCCGGCTCGCGGACGGGAGGGTGATCGCGGGGTCGAAGGTGTTCTTCTCCTACGCGCACCACCCGACGAACGAGCTCGCGACGTCCCTGGGCTGCGAGCTGGACGACGAGGGCGGTCTCACCGTCAACGCGATGCAGCTGACCAGCGTCGACGGCGTGTACGCCGCCGGCGACATCGTGACCGGCCTGCAGCTCGTGCCGATCGCCGTGGGCACCGGCGCCGCGGCCGGCGTGGCGTGCGCGACCTCGCTGCGCGGGCACGCCACCGCCGAGTGCGTTCCCGACCCGGCACCGCCGACCCGGAACTTCACGCGGCCGGACAACTAGCCGGGCCGGCCCGCCACCGAGACGATCGCCGCGCAGATCTCGTCCAGGACCGCGTCCGGCCCACCCGGCACCAGCACGTCGGTCGCGATGCGGGCGTTGTCCACCCGGCGCCGGTGCCCGCGGACGTCCGCCACCGTCATGCCGCGAGTGTGCTCGCCCGAGCACTCGACCCGTACGTTCGCCGGCGCGGCCACCACCGCCTCCGGGTGCAGGGCCATCCACGCGACGAACGGGTCGTGGACCTGCGCCAGGTATCCCTCCCCGACGGAGTCGTGGAACTCGAAGTAGAACCGCAGGGCCTCGGTCAGCCGCCGCGCCAGCGGGGAATCCGTGGCCTCGAGGAGCCACTCCGACCGCTCGGGGGTCCATACCGCGCGTTCGGTGAGGTTCAACCCGCACCACAGCGGGGTCGGCACCGCGGGATCGGCGGTGCGCGCGTCCTCCCACGCCCGGCACACGCGGTCGGCGGCTTCGGGGTCCACGTCGACGTTCCATTCGCTGACCGGCGTGGTGTTGCCCGGATGCCCACGGAACGTCCCGCCCATCACCACCAGCCCGCCCAGCAACCGGGGGAGTGCGGGATCGAGTGCCAGGGCATGGGCCAGCGTGGACGAGGGACCGGTCACGATCCCCACCAGCTCACCGGGGTGGGCGCGCGCCGCGTCCACCCAGAGTCGCGCACCGTCGCGGGGATCGACCGGCCTCGTCGTCGTCGCCCTCGTCGTCGTCAGTTCGGCGTACCCGGCCCCGCGGGGGCCGTGCGTCTCGGGGGTGAGCACGTGGGGCACGGCGATCGGGCCGGGCGCGCCGGCGGCCACCGGGAGCCCCGGCGCGCCCGCGAGGTCCAGCCACGCACACGCGTTGGCGACCGTGTCCTCCGACCCGACGTTGCCGGCCGTGCACACCACGCCGGTCAGCTCGGTCCGCCCGGCGCGGTGCTCGGCCACCAGGTAGGCGATCGCCAGGGCGTCGTCGATGCCCGGGTCGCAGTCGAGCAGCACCGGGGTGCGGCTCACCGCGAGCGGCCCCGGGACAGCAGGACGTCGCGGGTCACCTGCAGCTGGCCGGTGTGGGCGGCGACCTCGTGCAGGATGTGGCCCACGACCCACTCCGGGGTGAAGGTCCCCGCCCGGCGCGCGGCGTCGACGTCGACCGTGGTCCCGGCGGGAGTGGCCAGATCGCCCCGTCCGACCGCCGCGGTGACCCACCCGGGAAGTCGGTCGATCAGGGCGCCAAGCCGGTCGAGCTCCGGCCCCACCGGTCCGGTGAAGGCGAACTCGGCGTCACGATCCCGGACGATGTCCTCACCACCCAGGCAGGCCGCGCCCCAGGAGGCGAGCACCCCGCACAGGTGGTGCACGAGCGCGGCGGCGGTGTTGGTGGGCCAATCCGACCCCGCGGTCGTGGGCCGCGAGTGCACCAGCGTGTCGGGCCCGTCGCCGCCGAGATCGGCCACCGCGGCGCGGATCGTGGGCAGCAGCTCGTCGGCGAGGATCCGGCGGGCGGCGTCGACGATCACGGCGGGGTCGACGTTCACCACGGGCTGGGCTCGAAGTCCTTGAGGAAGCAGCCGTAGAGGTCCTCGCCGGCCTCGCCGCGGACGATCGGGTCCACCACGCGGGCGGCGCCGTCGACGAGGTCGAGGGGCGCGTGGAAGCCCTCCTCGTGCAGCCGGACCTTGGTGGTGTGCGGGCGCTCGTCGGTGATCCAGCCGGTGTCCACGGCGGTCATGAGGATGCCGTGTTCGGTGAACATCTCCTCGGCGGAGGTGCGGGTGAGCATGTTGAGGCCCGCCTTGGCCATGTTGGTGTGCGGGTGGCCGGCGCCCTTGTAGCGGCGCGAGAACTGTCCCTCCATGGCGGAGACGTTGACGACGTACTTGCGGCGCGCCTTCGAGGCCGCCATGGCGGGGCGCAGGCGGGAGACGAGGATGAACGGGGCGACCGAGTTGGCGAGCTGCACCTCGAGCATCTCCATCGGCTCGACCTGCTCGACCGTGGCCACCCAGCTGTTGTGGTCCACCACGTCCGGCAGCAGCCCGCCGGCGTCGATGGCGGTCCCGGCTGCCATCCGCTCCAGCGAGGACGAGCCGGCCTGCAGCGCCAGGGTCGCGATGTGGTCGGCCTCGCGCTCGGCCTCCTCGGACCCGATCAGCGCGGACTCGCCGCCCATGAGCGCGGCCGGGTGCAGCTCGGAGGTGCGGCCCATGGTGACCACGGGGATGTCGGCGGCGCGGCCGGTGAGGGCAGCGGACTCGCCCTCGACGAGCCCGGAGTACGAACCGGGGGAGCGGCGCACGGTCTGGGCGGCGTTGTTGATGAGGATGTCCAGTGGGCCGCCGGCGGCGACCTCGTCAGCCAGCGCCACCACCTGGGCGGGGTCGCGCAGGTCCACGCCGATCACGTGCACGCGGTCGGCCCACTCGGAGTGGTCGTCCATCGAGGCGAACCGGCGGGCGGCGTCGCGGGGGAAGCGGGTGGTGATGGTGACGTCGGCGCCGGCGCGCAGCAGCATCAGGGCGATGTACATGCCGATCTTCGCCCGGCCGCCGGTGAGCAGGGCCCGCCGGCCGGTCAGGTCCATCTCGGGATCCCGCCGGGCCCGGTTGAGCGCGGCGCACCTCGGGCACAGCTGGTGGTAGAAGGCGTCGACCTGGGTGAAGCGCTGCTTGCAGACGTAGCACGCCATCGCGCGCTGGAGGTGGCCGGCGACGGCGCCCGGGGTGGTGGAGACCAGGCGGATGCCGGCGGTCTCGTCGTCGATGCGGGTGGGCGAGCCGGTCGCGGTGGCCTCGATGACGGCCTTGTCCGCCTCCTGGCGGGCGCGACGCACCTCGGCGCGGCGCGTCTTCTTGAGGAGCTTGAACATGTGGCC
The DNA here is from genome assembly GCF_002441635.1 of Dietzia sp. WMMA184. Classification (NCBI taxonomy): domain Bacteria; kingdom Bacillati; phylum Actinomycetota; class Actinomycetes; order Mycobacteriales; family Dietziaceae; genus Dietzia; species Dietzia sp. WMMA184. The sequence continues at coordinate 605,290 of NZ_NXEI01000001.1, forward strand.
GACCGACCGCTGCACCCGGATGGAGTCGGGGTGGTCCTCGCCGAGCGCGGCGGCCTGGTCGAGGACGCGCAGGCAGATCTCGAGGTCGCCCGGGTCGATACCGCTCGGGTCACTACCGCCTGGATCGAAACTGTCTGGGTCGATGCCGGTCACCCCGATACGGTACGACGACGAGGTGGTCAGCCCCTAAACCGTCCGCCCCCGCAGGGTGGACACGTCGCCGGCACGCAACCCGGTGAGCACGTGCTCCACCGCCCGCAGGTGATGGTCCCGCCCGGAGAGGACGGCGGTGGGGGCGAAGCCGTGGCCCGCGGCGTACGCCTCGGACACCAGCTGGGCGTGGGCCTCCACGGGCAGCACGCCCGGGCCCTGGCCGGCGGGGGCGTCGTGGACGACGCGGGCGAATGCCGCCCGCCAGTCGTAGGCGCGCCGGCCCAGGCGGATCTGCTCGCTCAACGACCGCACCACGTAGCGCGGGCCGAGGTACCGGCCCTGCCAGATGTGGGTCAGTTCGTGCACCAGGGTCGGGGTGGCCCGTAGCCGCGTGGGGCCGGGGTCGGTCATGACCACGATCCCGGGGTCGGCGCCGAGATAGATCAGGCCCGGCAGCGCAAACGCACGCCGGTGTGGGACTCCCGGAACGTGGCCGCGGCGGATCACGACCGGCGTGGGGTCGATCGTGCCCGCGAAGAACCCGTCGAGATCGGCGCGGACCTCCGACGGCAGGTCCAGGGGCGGCGGAGCCAGCCCCAGGGCGTCCAGGCCCCGGTCTGCGGCGCGGGCGGCAGCTGCCAGGGCCCGTCCCGCCGCATCGCCCGGTCGGCCGGCGCTCGCCCTCACGGCGTCCCGCCGGTGACCGAACGGTTGTACTCCAGGGCCGGCGCGAGCCACCCGGCCACCTGATCGTCCGTCGCGATCGACGACGGCTCCACGGTGATCCACCCGGGCCCCATGTCCCGCCCGGCGCCCATCTCGGCCCGGATCGCGCCGGGCAGGGCCATGAGCTCATCGTGCCGGTCGGGGGAGACCCTCACGAGCAGTGACCCGTCCCGTCCGGCGCTGACCGCGATCTTCTCGGACACCATGACGCAGTGGCCGCCGAACATCGACACCTCGCGGGTCACCGGCTCATCGACGAGGAGTTCGCGCAGGCGGTCGATGAGCTGCTGCTGAGCGGGGGGCGGTGTGCGGGGTGTGCGGGCCATCGGGCGACCTCCCCAGCAAAACTCACCCAGAAACAAGTGGGCCCCGGATCCTCACGGATCCGGGGCCACTTCTACTGTCTCGACACAGTGTGCGCGAGGGGGACTTGAACCCCCACGTCCGTTAATAGGACACTAGCACCTCAAGCTAGCGCGTCTGCCATTCCGCCACTCGCGCTCGCACACTGGTGACCTCCACCGGCTCGTGTCCGGCTTGGTCGTGCGAGGAATGACATTAGCCGATGCCCGAACCGTGGACCAAATCGGGGTCCCGCCGCGGCTCCCACCGCCGGGTCATCGCTGGTAGACAGGGCTGGTAGACAGGGACGTGACCGGATGGAGGACCACTCCACACCGCCACGATCGCAGGAGGATGACGATGACCGACTTCCGTGTGCCCGACCCCTACGCCGCACTCCCGGATCTACCGGCCCTCGAGGTGACGAGCGAGTCGTTCACCGAGGGTGCCACCCTGTCGGCCGCGCAGCTCGGCGGGAAGATGGGTGTCGAGGGCGGCGAGGACAGGTCGCCACAGGTGAGCTGGAGCGCGGGTCCGGAGGGTACGAGGACCTACGTGGTCACCGTCTTCGACCCGGACGCCCCCACCGCGTCGGGCTTCTGGCACTGGTCGGTGGCCAACATCCCGGCAGAGGTGACCTCACTGCCCGAGGGCGCGTGCACGGGCGACGACACCTCGGGCCTCCCCGAGGGCGCGGTCGTGGTCCGCAACGACGCCGGCTTCAAGGGCTTCGTGGGCGCGGCCCCGCCGGCGGGCCACGGGCCGCACCGCTACATCCTCGCCGTCCACGCGGTGGGCGACGAGATCGAGCTCGGTGACGACGCCTCGTGCGCGTTCGTCGGGTTCAACCTGTTCGGCCAGGGCCTGGCCCGCGGCACGGTGACGGGGATCTTCGAGCAGTAGCGCTCAGTAGCGCTCAGCGCACCGCCGAGCCGACGGCCTCCGCCAGGGACCCGAACCCGCCCTGGCGGAGGCGCTTGGCCACCAACCGGTTGGTGCCGCGCAGGAGCGTGGGTCCGGTGAAGATGAACCCGGTGTAGGTCTGGACGAGGTTCGCGCCGTGGGTGATGCGGTCCCAGACGTCCTCGGGCGTCTCGATGCCACCGACGGAGATGATGACGATGCGGCCGCCTGCGCGTCCGTGGATCCGCGAGAGGACCTCCCGCGACCGGGCGGCGACCGGCGCGCCGGAGATGCCCCCGGCGCCCAGTGCCTCGACCGCCGCGGCGGGGGTCCGCAGTCCGTCACGCGAGATGGTGGTGTTGGTGGCGACGATGCCCGCCAGCCCCAGTTCCAGCACGAGGTCCGTCACCGCGTCGATGTCCGCGTCGTCCAGGTCGGGCGCGATCTTCACCAGGACGGGGATCGTGGCCACGTCCCGCACCGCCGCGAGGATGGGCCGGAGCGACTCGACGGCCTGCAGATCCCGTAGACCGGGAGTGTTGGGGGAGCTGACGTTGACGACGAGGTAGTCGGCGAGACCCGTGAGCATCGTCGCCGAGGCCACGTAGTCGCGGACCGCGTCCTCCGCGGGGACCACCTTGGTCTTGCCGATGTTGATCCCCACCGGGTCACTGCTGCGGCGCCGACGGAGGTTGTTGGCCGCGTTACCGGCCCCGTGGTTGTTGAACCCCATCCGGTTGAGGATCGCCCGGTCCTCGACGAGCCGGAACAGGCGCGGGGTGGGATTGCCCGGTTGGGGAGAGGCGGTCACGGTGCCCACCTCGCTGAACCCGAAGCCGATCGCGCCCCACGAGTCCACGGCGGCGGCGTTCTTGTCGAACCCGGCCGCCAACCCGAGCGGGCCGGGGAAGGTACGACCGAGCACCTCCTGGGCGAGCACGGGGTCCCGCACACCCAGGATCCGGCGAGCCACGGCACCGAGCGGGGGCACCAGGGTCAGGAGCTTGAGCAGGCCGAACACCAGGTGGTGGATCCGCTCCGCGGGAAAGCGGAACAGCACCTTCTTGAGCAGTGCGTACACGGTCCTCCTCGGTGAACGTCCCCGGGCGGGACGTGGGTCTTCTGGGCGATCAGCTCGCCGGCTCGGTGAGGGTCGGTCGGATGAGGTGCAGTCCCGCCCCGTCCGCGGAACCGACCACCACCGTCCCCGAGTCGGTGACCGCCAGCGAGTCGGGCTGGCGCACCGTCGGGATGTCCGCGCGCTGGATACCGACGCCGTCGCCGAGATCGTACGCCTGGACGGTGTTCGTCCCCGTGGAGGTGACCCAGACGAGTCCTCTGGACGTGTCCTCCGCCACCGCCCACGGGGCCGCGGCGACGGGGAACTGCTGATGCAGCCGGACGGGCGAGGTCGAGTACACCAGCAGGGTCCCGCCGACCGTGTCGCTGGCCACCACGGAACGCTCGCCGAACTCGTCGAGCTGACCCGCCCCCTTGCCGGCACGCAGGAGCGGCCCGGCGTTGTCCGAGTCGAGGTCGATGCTGGCGATGACGGTGTCGGGGCGGCTCAGGGCCGTCACCGAGCCGTCCCGGGCGACGCTGATCCGGTCCACGGCGGTCAGCCCGCCGATGCGACGCTGCTCGGCACCGTCGGCGTCGCGCACGACGATCTCGCCCTCCGGGGTGCCGGTCAGTAGTCGACCGTCCGTGGTCAGCGCGGCCGCGGTGACCGGGCCCAGCCCGGTGATCTCACGGACCTGCCCGGTGGCCGACACCAGGACGACGCCGTCGGAGTGGGGGACCAGCACCGTGCCGTCGTGCGCGGCCGAGACATCGCCGGCACCCGGGGGCAGCGGCACGGAGTCCTCCTCCACCCAGCGGGTGCCGTCGATTCGACCGATCTCCAGCGACGGCGGGTCGTCGACCCGGGCGATGACCCGGTCACCCACCGCGACGAGGGAGCGGACCGAGCCGGGAACCGGGATCACGTCACCCCCGGCGGGGTCGGAGACCTGCGGCGACTCCGCGGGGGAGGCGTTGCCCTGGGCGATTCTGTTCTGCTCCTCGAGCTCCGCGGTGGGCGAGGAGCAGGCGGTCAGTGCGATCGCCAGGGCGAGGAGGGCGGCGGGCATGCCGGAACGGTGGAGGACACGTCGGTGCACGGTGTTCCTTTCGACTGCCCGCCATTGTCCACCACGCGGGTGCTCGGGCACCGTCCAGGTCCGGGCGACTACTCTCGCTGGGTGCGGTGACGCGATCCGCGTCCGATCCGCCGGAACCCGAGAGGAAACAGCGCACGTGAACACATCGGTCCTCGCCGCGCCCACCGCGGAAGGGATGTCCTGGCTCCAGGTCGTCGTGCTCTCGGTGCTCCAGGGCCTCACCGAGTTCCTGCCGGTGTCGTCGTCCGGCCACCTACGGATCTTCTCCACCTGGTTCTTCGGCGAGGACGCGGGCGCGTCCTTCACCGCCGTGGTCCAGCTGGGCACCGAGGCCGCGGTGCTGGTGTTCTTCTTCAAGGACATCGTGCGCATCCTCGTCGCCTGGTTCCGGGGCGTGTTCGACTCCGAGCACCGCGCCGACCCGGATTACCGCCTGGGGTGGTTCGTCATCGTCGGGTCGGTCCCGATCGCGCTCATCGGTTTCGTCGGCAAGGACTTCATCCGTGACGCCGCGCGGAATCTCTGGATCACCGCCATCGTGCTCATCGTCTTCTCCTTCGTGTTCCTGCTCGCCGAGAGGTTCGGCCGGCAGGACCGCCCCGTCGACGCCAAATCGCTCGAGGGTCTGACGATGAAGGACGCGATCGTCATGGGGCTGGCCCAGTGTCTGGCGCTCATCCCGGGCGTGAGCCGCTCCGGGGGCACGATCTCCGCCGGCCTGTTCCTCAACATGTCGCGTGAGGCCGCGGCGCGGTTCTCGTTCCTGCTGGCCATCCCCGCCGTCCTCGCCTCGGGCCTGTTCAGCCTCCCCGACGCGTTCGAACCGTCGGTGGGGCAGTCGGCGAGCGGATTCCAGCTCCTCGTGGGGTCGGCGATCGCGTTCGTCATCGGGTACGCCGCCATCGCCTGGCTCCTGAGGTTCGTGCAGAACCACTCGCTCGCCTGGTTCGCCGGGTACCGCATCCTCCTCGGCGCCCTGGTGATGATCCTGCTCGGCACCGGCACGATCCCCGCGACCTGACCGGGGCCGCCGCCCGGCCGGTGACCGACCCGGCGGGCCGTCGGTAATCTTCCCGTATGACCGTCATCCTGCTCCGGCACGGCCGATCCACCGCCAACACCGCCCTCACGTTGGCAGGCCGTACACCGGGGGTCGGCCTCGACGACACCGGCCACGCCCAGGCCGCGGAACTCGGCCGTCGGCTCGGGGAACTGCCCGTCGAGGCGGTCGTCCGGTCGCCCCTCATGCGGTGCCGTCAGACCGTCGAACCCCTGGCGCGGTCGCTGGGCGTGGAGCCGCTGGTCGACGAGGGGCTGGTCGAGGTCGACTACGGCTCCTGGACGGGCCGACCACTCAAGGACCTCGCCTCCGAGCACCTGTGGTCGGTGGTCCAGCAGCACCCCTCGTCGGCGGTCTTCCCGGACGGGGAGTCCCTGGCCGGGATGGCCGGTCGGGCGGTGACCGCCATCCGTCGCCACGACCAGCGCCTGGCGGAGGAGGCGGATCGCGACGTGCTGTGGGTGGCGTGTAGCCACGGCGACGTCATCAAGGCGGTGATCGCGGACGCCTACGGGATGCACCTGGACCAGTTCCAGCGGATCGTGGTGGAACCCGCGTCGGTGTCCGTGGTCCGGTACACGCCACACCGCCCGTTCGTGCTCCGGGTCAACGACACCGGCGGCGACCTGGCGGGTCTCCGCGGGGACCCGGCCGGCCGGGTCGGCGACGCCACGGCGGGGCACGCCAGCTCGGACGCCGTCCCCGGCGGGAACGTAGCCTGATGATCCGCACCACCATCCACCCCACGAGGAGACCACCCGCATGAGCAGGGCAGTGCACGAGTTCCGCGACCCGACCCGGTTCGTGGTGGGCACGGTCGGCCAGCCGGGCGAGCGCGTCTTCTTCGTCCAGGCCACCGAGTCGGGCCGGACCATCTCGGTGCGGTGCGAGAAGCAGCAGGCCCAGATCCTGTCCGAGAGGATGGGCGACCTGCTCGACGAGATCGCCGCCAAGTCCGACGTCCCGATCCCGCCGGCCGGCGGCGTCGTGGATGATCTCGACCCGCTCGAGATGCCGGTCGACGCCGAGTTCCAGGTGGGCACCATGGGGCTCGGCTGGGACGGGGAGCACTCCAAGATCGTGGTGGAGTTGTTGGCGATGGACCCGTCCGCCACAGACGAGTCGGTGGTGCTGTCGGACGCCGAGGACGCGCCGGACGCGCTGCGCGTCTTCCTCACCCCCCAGCGCGCCCGGCAGTTCGTGCTCCGCAGCGAGAAGGTCGTCTCCGCCGGCCGTGCCCCGTGCCCGCTGTGCGGCGAACCGATCGACACCACCGGCCACCTGTGCGTCCGCCTCAACGGTTACCTCCCGCGGTCCGATGAGGCGCTCACCGACCTCATCGACCCGTGACCGACCGCCCGGTCAGCCCCGAACTCACCGTGCTGTACCGGATCCCGTCCGGCAGCAACGCGGTTTACCACTGCGTGGACGCCCACGGGGACAGCTGGGTCTACAAGCCGTCGGCGGGGGAGCGGCCGCTGATGGACTTCCCCGACGGCAGTCTGGCCGCGCGGGAGATCGCCGCACACGCGGTCTCCGAGGCGTTGGGCTGGGACCTCGTGCCACAGACCGTGGCCGCGCACGGCCCGGGCGGGCCGGGGATGGCCCAGCGCTGGATCGAGGAGATCGATCGCGAGCAACGCTCCGGGCACGACCCGATCGACGTCCACCCCGCCGACGCCGTCCCGGGCGGCCGGGCGGTCGTGCTGCGGGGGGAGGGCGCGCGGGGAGAGGACGTGGTGGTGGCACACGGCACCGACGACCGGCTGCGCCGTATCGCGGTGTTCGACCACGTGGTCAACAACGCCGACCGGAAGGGCGGACACGTCCTCGTCGACGCCGCGGGGGTCGTCTGGGCGATCGACCACGGCCTGTCCTTCCACACCGAGCCCAAGGTGCGCACCGTCCTGTGGGGGTGGGCGGGTCAACCCCTCACCGCCGACGACGTGGCGGGGTTGGAGCGTCTCCGGCGCGACCTGGCAGAGGGCGGCGCACTCGGCGCGGCCCTGTCCGACCTGCTCTCCTCCGCCGAGGTCGAGGCTCTCACCGAGCGCGTCGACACCCTCCTCGCGACCCGGGTGTTCCCCGTTCCCGGCCCCGGCTACCCCTTACCCTGGCCGCTCTTCTGACCGCGTGGTCTCTAGACTCGGCCGCATGCACTCGTGGTCCACGCCTGTCGTCCCCTCGGTCCCCGGCGACGGCGTCCCCCTGAGGTTGTTCGACACGGCCGGCGGGGAGTCCCGCGAGGTGGCGCCGGGGCCCGTCGCACGCATGTACGTCTGCGGGATCACCCCGTACGACACCACCCATCTCGGTCACGCGGCCACCTATCTCACGTTCGACCTCGTCTACCGTCAGCTGCTCGACGCCGGGCACGAGGTCCACTACGTCCAGAACACCACCGATGTCGACGACCCGCTGTTCGAGCGGGCCGAGCGTGACGGCGTCGACTGGCAGGAGCTGGGGGACCGCGAGACCGACCGGTTCCGCGAGGACATGGAGGCGCTCCGGGTCCTCCCGCCGCGTGACTACGTCGCGGCCACCGAGACCATCGACGAGGTTGTGGAGATGGTGGCCGAGCTCCTTGAGCGTGGTCACGCCTACTGCATCGACCCCGCCGTCGACGGCTACTCCGACGTCTACTACCGCCACGGCGCGACCGAGGAGTTCGGGTACGAGTCGGGCTACGACGACGACGAGATGGCCGCCGCCTTCGCCGAGCGCGGTGGCGACCCCGACCGAACCGGCAAGGAACACCCGCTGGATGCGTTGCTGTGGCGCGTCAATCGTCCCGGCGAGCCGGCGTGGCCCTCCCCCTGGGGGGCGGGCCGACCCGGGTGGCACATCGAGTGCTCGGCGATCGCCCGCAACCGACTGGGGATGGAGTTCGACATCCAGGGTGGCGGCAGCGACCTGGCCTTCCCCCACCACGAGTTCTCCGCCGCCCACGCCGAGGCGGCCACGGGGGAGGCGCCCTTCGCCCGTTTCTACGTCCACGCCGCGATGATCGGGCTCGACGGCGTGAAGATGAGCAAGTCGCTCGGCAACCTGGTGCGCGTGCAGGCGCTGCGGGAGGAGGGCGTCGACCCGGCGCTCATCAGGCTCGGCCTGTTCGCCGGGCACTACCGCGTGGACCGGTCCTGGTCCGGGGAGCTCCTCGAGGCCGCCCGTCTCCGATACGACACGTGGAACCGGGCCGTCGCCCGCGGCGCCGGTGCGGACTCGGCGGCCGCGATCACGGCTCTGCGCGAGCGCCTCGCGGACGACCTGGACACGCCCGGGGCGTTGGCCGCGATCGACGCGTGGGCGGAGGCGACGCTGGGCGGTGACGAGGCGGACCCGGCCGCCGGTGTCGCGGTCGCGACCGCCCTGGACGCTCTTCTCGGCATCCCGTCGACCGCCGCCTGACCGGCCGGGCCGGCTGACCTGCTGACCGGCGGGGCCGCCTGCCTGCGGGACGCGGGTGCCGCGTCCCGACCGGCCGCGGGTCACCCGGCGTCGGGCTCGTCCCGCTCGCCCCGCAGGAAGCGCTCGAACTCGGCGGCGATCGCGTCGCCGTCGACCAGCGGCATCGCCTCCCCACCCGACGCGCGGCCGCGGTCGGGCTCCGGGTCGACCCCCGGGGTCACTCCGGAGTCCTCGTCCATCCGGTCCTCGAGGGACTGGATGTAATCGCGGAGGTCCTCGTCCTCGCCCGCGGCTGCGTCGACACGGTCGGCCCACGTCCGCGCCTGCACGCGCAGCGCGTCCATCGGTACCGCCATGCCCAGGTTCTCCGCGATCCAGGACAACATCGCCTCGGTGCCCCGAGGGTTCGGCGGCGAGGCCACGTAGTGGGGGACCCCCGCGAACACACTCAGCGTGGGCACCCCCGCCTCGGTGAGCAGTTGCTGGAGCACCCCGGACATCCCGGTGGGCCCCTCGTAGTCCGACGGTTCGACACCCATCGTCGCCATCCGCTGGCGGCTGAACGCCGCGCCGGTGAGCGGGACCGGACGGGTGTGCGGCACGTCGGCGAGGTAGGCCCCCAGCAGGATCACCTGGGACACCCCGAGGGTGTCGACCAGGTCGACGAACTCCGAGGCGAACCGGCGCCACTTCAGGGCCGGCTCGGGCCCCCGCACCAGCAACACGTCCGCGGCGAACCCGTCCGGTCGACACGCCGACACCACCACCCGGGGCCACTCCACCGAGCGGGACACCCCACCCGAGATCCGGACGACGGGCCGCTGGTCCAGGTAGTCGAAGAACTCGTCACCGCCGACCTCGGCGATCTGGCGGGCCTCCCAGTTCAGGGCGAGGTGTTCGATGGTGCCGGTCGCTACGTCCGCGGCGTCGTTCCAGCCCTCGAAGGCCACGATCATCACCGGGCTCTCCAGATCGAGATGCCCGTCGGGACTCCATTGGACAGTCATTAGTACAGCCTACGTTCGTCCGGTTGTTCCCCACCCATACACTGGGGCCATGTCTGTCGATTTCGATTCGCCCTTATTGGATGCCGCCCGTCGGCGAGTACTGATCGGTGACGGGGCGATGGGCACGATGTTGCAGGCCGTCGACCTCGACGTGGACGCGGACTTCCTGGGCCTGGAGGGCTGCAACGAGATCCTCAACGCCACACGTCCGGACGTCGTGGAGGACATCCACCGGGCGTTCTTCACCGCTGGCGCCGATCTGGTGGAGACCAACACCTTCGGCTGCAACCTGTCCAACCTGGGCGACTACGACATCGTCGACCGGATCGGTGAGCTCGCGGAGAAGGGCGCGGCGATCGCCCGCAAGGTCGCCGACGAGATGGGTCCGTCCGAGGACGGGACCCCCCGGATGGTGCTGGGTTCCCTCGGGCCGGGCACCAAGCTGCCCTCCCTGGGGCAGACCACCTTCGAGGAGATGCGGGACGCGTACGCCCAGGCCGCCGAGGGGCTGGCACGAGGTGGCGCGGACGCCTACCTCATCGAGACGAGCCAGGACCTGCTCCAGGTCAAGGCCGCGGTGCTCGGGTGCCAGGACGGGATGGCCGCCGCCGGCCGGCGGCTGCCGATCATCTCCCACGTCACCATCGAGACCACGGGCACCATGCTGCTCGGCTCGGACATCGGCGCGGCCCTCACCGCGTTGGAGCCGCTGGGCATCGACATGATCGGCCTCAACTGCGCCACGGGTCCGGCCGAGATGATCGAGCACCTGCGGTTCCTGTCCCGGCACGCCGGGATCCCCGTGTCGGTCATGCCCAACGCGGGACTGCCGGAGCTCGGCGAGCACGGCGCCGTCTACCCCCTGGGCGCCGACGCGTTCGCGCCGCAGGTGGCCGATTTCGTCTCCGAGTTCGGCCTGTCGATGGTGGGCGGGTGCTGCGGCACCACCCCCGAGCACATCACCCGCCTGCGCGACGAGGTCCTGGGCCGCGAGAAGGCCGAGCGTCGGGTGGAGCCCGTCAACGCGGTCGCCTCGCTGTACAGCTCGACCCCCCTGCGCGCCGACGCCGGGATCCTCATGATCGGTGAGCGCACCAACGCCAACGGTTCCAAGCGGTTCCGCGAGGCCATGCTCGCCGGCGACTGGGACACCTGCATGGACATCGCCAAGGAGCAGATGCGCGACGGTGCGCAGATGGTCGACCTCTGCGTGGACTACGTCGGCCGGGACGGCTCCGACGACATGAAGGAGTTGGCCGGCCGGCTCGCGACCTCCTCGACGCTGCCGATCATGCTCGACTCGACCGAGCCCGGTGTCATCGAGGCCGGTCTGGAGAAGCTGGGTGGCCGCTGCGCGGTCAACTCGGTCAACTACGAGGACGGCGACGGGCCGGAGTCCCGTTTCCAGCGGATCATGCAGCTGGTCTCCCGCCACGGCGCGGCTGTGGTCGGGCTGACCATCGACGAGGAGGGCCAGGCCCGGACCGCGGATCGCAAGGTCGAGATCGCCGAGCGGCTCATCGCCGACCTCACCGGTAACTGGGGGGTGGCGGAGGAGGACATCATCATCGACTGTCTGACCTTCCCCATCTCGACCGGCCAGGAGGAGGTCCGCCGCGACGGCATCGAGACAATCGAGGCCATCCGCCGGCTCACCGGGTCACACCCGAAGATCCACACCACGCTCGGCTTGTCGAACATCTCGTTCGGCCTCAACCCGGCCGCCCGCCAGGTGCTCAACTCGGTGTTCCTGCACGAGTGCATCCAGGCGGGTCTGGACACCGCGATCGCGCACAGTTCCAAGATCCTGCCCATGAGCAAGATCGACGAGCGCCAGCGGGAGGTCGCCCTCGACCTGGTCTACGACCGTCGCGGTGAGGGATATGACCCCCTCCAGGTGTTCATGGAGCTGTTCGAGGGCGTGTCCGCGGCCGGCGCCAAGGACGCGCGCGCGGCCGAGCTCGCCGCGATGCCGCTCATGGAGCGGCTGTCGGCCAGGATCGTCGACGGCGAGCGCAAGGGACTCGAGGCGGACCTCGACGCCGCGATGGCGGAGATCCCCCCTCTGGAGATCATCAACACCCACCTGCTCGGTGGGATGAAGACCGTGGGTGAGCTCTTCGGGTCCGGTCAGATGCAGCTGCCGTTCGTCCTGCAGTCGGCGGAGACCATGAAGGCCGCGGTCGCCCACCTCGAGCCCCACATGGAGGCCAGCGACGAGGACGGCAAGGGCCGCATCGTCCTCGCCACGGTCAAGGGCGACGTGCACGACATCGGCAAGAACCTCGTGGACATCATCCTGTCCAACAACGGCTACGACGTGGTCAACATCGGCATCAAGCAGCCGATCTCGGAGATCATCTCCGCGGCCCGCGAGCACAAGGCCGACGTGATCGGCATGTCCGGCCTGCTGGTGAAGTCGACCGTCGTGATGAAGGACAACCTCGCCGAGCTCAACTCGGAGGGGATCGCCGGGGAGTTCCCGGTCCTACTCGGCGGTGCCGCGCTGACCCGGTCCTACGTCGAGGTCGATCTCGCCGGGATGTACCAGGGTGAGGTGTTCTACGCGCGGGACGCGTTCGAGGGCCTGCGGCTCATGGACGAGGTGATGACGTCCAAACGGACCGGGGTCCCGATGTCGCAGTCGTCGGAGTCCGCGGCCAAGGCCGAAGAACGCCGCGAGCGCCGCGCTCGCAGTGAGCGGATCGCCGCCAAGCGCGCCGCCGAGGCCGAGCCCGTCGTGGTCCCCGAGCGGTCGGACATCGCGGCCGACCAGCCGATCGCGACCCCTCCGTTCTGGGGGACCCGGATCGCCAAGGGGATCCCGGTGGCGGACTACGCCGGTCACCTGGACGAGCGTGCCCTGTTCTTCGGCCAGTGGGGCCTGCGGGGCACCCGCAGCGGCGACGGGCCGGACTACGAGGAGCTCGTGGCCACCGAGGGCAGGCCCCGCCTGCGTTCGTGGATCGACCGGTTGACCACCGAGAACATCCTGTCCCACTCGGCCGTGGTGTACGGCTACTTCCCGGCCTACTCGGTGGGCGAGGAGATCTGGGTGCTCGCCGAGCCGCGCCCCGACGCCGAGGTGCTCCACAAGATCGCGTTCCCGCGCCAGCAGCGACCGCGCTTCCTGGCCATCCCCGACTTCCTGGCCTCCAAGGAGCGCTGCGAGGCCGAGGGAGTGGTGGACGTGCTGCCGTTCCAGCTGGTCACCATGGGCACGCCCATCGCGGACTTCGCCAACAAGCTGTTCGCCGCGGACAACTATCGGGACTACCTCGAGGTACACGGCCTGTCCGTGCAGCTCACCGAGGCCCTCGCCGAGTTCTGGCACCGACGGGTCCGCGACGAACTCCGCCTGCCCGAGGGCACGGTCTCCGACGAGGACCCGGACAGCATCGAGGAGTACTTCAACCTCAAGTACCGGGGTGCCCGGTACAGCTTCGGCTACGGCGCCTGCCCCGACCTGGAGTCCCGCAAGGTGGTCGTCGATCTGCTCGAGCCCGAGCGCATCGGCGTCGAACTCTCCGAGGAACTGCAGTTGCATCCCGAGCAGTCGACCGACGCGTTCGTGCTGTACCACCCGGAGGCCAAGTACTTCAACGTCTGAGGCGGGCACGCAGGACAGCCTGTCCTTGCTGGTAGAGGCCATATCCGACGGCGGATGATGAAGTCATGCACACCATCGGGCACCGATCTGGCGGTGAATCCACCAGCCCCGCGTCGGCATCGACGCGGGGCCGGGCGGACGGGCCACTCCGCGCCTTCGTCGGCTCTCGCCAGGGGGTACTCGCGATGGCCACCGTCCTGGCCATCGCGATCCACCTCGTGTCGCGCGCGGTCACCGGTCCCGGCGTCTCCACGACGGTCGAGTGGTCGATCCGGGCGCCCCTGGTCGCGGTGGTCGTGGTCGGCGGGGTCCCACTCATCCTCGAGGTACTGCGCTCGGCGGTGAGGAGCGCGGGTGGGGCGGACATGCTCGCCGCCATCTCGATCATCACGGCGGTCGCTCTCGACGAGTGGCTGGTCGCCGCGATCGTCGTCCTCATGCTGTCCGGGGGCGAGGCGCTCGAGGCCGCGGCGTCGCGGAGGGCATCGGCCACCCTCGACGCCCTCGCGCGGCGCAGTCCCACGATCGCGCATCGACTCCGCGGGGACTCTACGGCCGCGGGCGTGGACGACATCCGCGCGGAGGAGGTCCGCGTGGATGACCTCCTCCTCGTCCTGCCTCATGAACTGTGCCCCGTCGACGGCGAGGTCGTGGGTGGCGACGGCGCCATGGACGAGTCGTTCCTGACCGGCGAACCGTACGTCGTGCCGAAGTCACCCGGCTCCCAGGTGCTCTCCGGGTCCGTCAACGGCGAGGTGGCGTTGACCGTCCGGGCCGAACGCCGGGCGGCAGACTCCCGGTACGCGCAGATCGTCGGCGTCCTGCGGGAGGCGGAGGAACACCGGCCCCCGATGCGTCGCCTGGCCGACCGTCTCGGCGCCTGGTACACGCTGGTTGCACTTGCCCTCGGCGTCCTCGGCTGGGCCATCTCGGGCGACCCGACCCGCTTCCTCGCCGTGGTGGTCGTCGCGACCCCGTGTCCACTGCTCATCGGCGTACCGGTCGCCATCATCGGCGCCATCTCGCTGTCCGCCAAGCGTGGGATCATCATCCGGAACCCGGCAATGCTCGAGAACGTCAGCCGGATCGAGACGATGATGTTCGACAAGACGGGCACACTGACCTACGGTCGCCCCGTCCTGACCGAGATCATTCCTCGACCGGGCGCCGATCCGGATGGCGTGCTGGCGACCGCAGCAGCGGTCGAGGTTTACTCCCGTCATCCTCTTGCCCGAGCTGTCGTCGACGCCGCCACCGAACGAGGTCTCGCCATACCACCACTCAGCTCGGTCGCCGAGAAACCCGGCGCCGGACTGGTCGGTGAGGTGGGCGTCCACAGCCTTCGCCTGACCAACCGTCGTGGACTCGCCGCGGTCGACCCCGACGCCGTCGACCTCCTCCCGGAGACGGAGGCCGGTCTGGAATCGATCGTCCTCCTGGACGAACGGTACGCCGCCACCTTCCGGTTCCGGGACGAACCGCGGGCGACCGCAGGCGACTTCATCGCACATCTGCCGCGCTCGCACGGCGTCAAGCACATGATGATCATCTCGGGTGACCGCGAGACCGAGGTCCGCCGGTTGGCGGACCGGGTGGGCATCAGTGAGGTGTACGGCGGGGTCGGCCCCGAGGGCAAACTCGCGATCGTCCGCGAACGCACTGCCACGGGGCCGACGCTGTTCCTCGGGGACGGCATCAACGACGCCCCGGCGATGACGGCCGCGACCGCAGGAGTCGCGTTCGGTGCCACCTCCGACGTGACGTCCGAGGCCGCCGACGCCGTGGTGCTGGATTCCTCACTGGAGCGCCTCGACGACCTGCTCCATATCGGAGCACGTATGCGTCGGATCGCCCTGCAGTCAGCGGTCGGCGGGATGGCCGCCTCCGTGATCGGGATGCTCCTCGCCGTCTTCGGGTTGCTGAGCCCTCTCGCGGGGGCGATCGCGCAGGAGGTCATCGATGTGCTGGCGATCCTCAACTCGGCGCGCGTCGTGATGGTGCCACGGAAGCTCAGTGACTTCGATGCGATCCCGTCGCAATCGGCGCCTCGGGTCACCCCCGGTTCACTTGACTCGGGTAGACAGTAGGCCGTGACCAGCAATTCCTCTGACAGTGTTCCGGCCGCCGTCTGTCTCGACATGGACGGCACCCTCGTCGACACCGAGCGACTGTGGGACATCGCCGTGTACGAGCTCGCCGAGCACCTGGGGCGCCCCCTCGACGAGACGACGCGCGAGAGGACGCTGGGCAACTCCCTCCACGGGTTCTTCGAGATCCTCGGCGAGTACACGGGTCGCCGGATCGTGGGCGAGGAGTTCGACCGCCTCGCCCACCGCTTGAACTCCCGGGTCACCGAGCTGATGCGAACTGATATGAGGTGGCGGCCGGGCGCCGAGGATCTCCTCGCCGATATCGCGTCGACGGGGACTCCGGTCGCGTTGGTCACCAACACCACCGCCGATGTCGCGGTGGTGCCCCTCGAGTTCATCGACCGCTCCCGCTTCGACGTGGTGGTCACCGGGTGCATGGTCACCGAGGCCAAGCCCGCCCCGGACCCGTATCTCCTCGCGTGTGCCCGGCTCGGGGTGGAGCCCGGCTCGGCGGTGGCGGTGGAGGATTCCGTCACCGGCGCGACCGCGGCGGTCGCCGCCGGATGCCGGGTGCTGTACATCCCGTCGACCGACGGCCAGCCCGGCGTCGTCGGGGCCCACACCCACGACACCCTGGAGGGCGTCGACACCGCGGCGCTCCACGGGCTCACCTCCGGCACACCCGTGGGTGCGGCTATGGGACAATCGAGCGTGTGAAGACCTTCGACTCGCTGTTCACCGAGCTGTCCGAGCGCATCACCGCGCGCCCCGAGGGGTCCGGCACCGTCGCCGCGTTCGACAAGGGTGTGCATCAACTGGGCAAGAAGGTCATCGAAGAAGCCGGAGAGGTGTGGATCGCCGCCGAGTACCAGTCCGACGAGGAACTGGCGGAGGAGATCTCGCAGCTCCTGTACTGGACCCAGGTCATGATGCTCAGGCGCGGACTCGGCCTCGAGGACGTCTACCGACATCTCTAGACCCCGCCCCGCGTCCACCCTCACGCTCACAGATCCCGGAGCCCCCGTCATGCTGCGCGTCGCACTGCCCAACAAGGGCGCCCTGTCCGAGTCCGCCTCCGAGATGCTCGCCGAGGCGGGGTACCGCCGTCGGCACGAGGGGAGCAAAGACCTCACGCTGATCGACCCGGACAACGACGTCGAGTTCTTCTTCCTCCGTCCCAAGGACATCGCCGTCTATGTGGGCTCCGGCCGCCTCGAGATGGGCATCACCGGCCGGGATCTGGCCGCGGATTCCATGGCCGAGGTCGATGAGCTCCTCGATCTGGGCTTCGGCCACTCCACCTTCCGCTACGCCGGTCCCGCCGGGGCGGGATGGTCCACCGACCGGCTCGCCGGCGCGCGGATCGCGACCTCGTACCCCAATATCGTGCGTCGGGACCTCCAGCAGCGGGGGGTCGAGGCGGAGGTCATCCGCCTCGACGGCGCCGTGGAGATCTCGATCCAGCTGGGGGTGGCCGACTGCATCGCCGACGTCGTGGGGTCCGGGCGGACGCTCAAGGTCCACGGCCTGGAGGCGTTCGGCGACATCCTGTGCGACTCCTCGGGCGTGCTGATCTCCCGGGCGGACGCCGAGGTATCCGCGGCGATGGCACAGCTCAGGGCGCGCCTGCAGGGTGTGGTGTTCGCCCAGCAGTACATGATGCTCGACTACAACTGCCCCAAGGATCTGCTCGACGAGGTCTCGGCGATCACGCCGGGGATCGAGTCGCCCACGGTCTCGCCGATGGCGGACCCGGCGTGGATCGCCGTCCGGTCGATGGTGCCGCGCAAGCGGGTCAACTCGATCATGGACGAGCTCGCCGCGTCCGGTGCGAAGTCGGTCATCGCGACCGACATCCGTTCCTGCCGAATGGGCTGACAACCACAAGATCCGCTACCCTCCCTTCGAATCCGCTACCCGCACAGGGGTAGCGGATCCGAAGTCGGAGTAGCGGATCCCTGGGCAGGGACCGCGCCCGATCAGACCCGCTCGACCAGCAAGGCCTGCAGGGTGTGTCCGATCGCACCGACCTCGTCGAAGAGCGTTCCGGTGGTCGCGCCCACCCCGTCGGGACCGATCGAGGCCCGCGCTGTCACCCCGATCCACTGCCCGACGGGCCGGCGGTGCAGGTGCGTGACCACGTCGGTGTTGAGGAATCGCCACTCGTGGGGCTCGAGGACCGCTCCGACACCGTTGGCGATGTCCGCCACGCACATCACGTGTTCGGCGGGGGTCGTCTCCTCACCTGCCACCAGCGGCAGGGTGGGCCGCGCCCACACCGTGCCGTCCTCGGCACCCCGGATCTCGAGAGAGTCGATGTAACCGCTGGTCCAGCGGTTGAAGAACTCACTGTTGTGATCAGCTCCCGGCAACTCGCGGGGCTGATCCAGCGTCTGCTCGACCTCCGCGGTGTCGCTGACGAGCATCCGCCACGCACTCGCCCGGGCGACGATCCGTCCCCGCGCCTCGAGCTCGGACTCGACCAGCTGGATCCGCCGGCCAGGTCGGGTCACGCGCGCCCGCGTCCGCAACTCGCCCAGGGGCACCGGACCCAGCAGGTCGACCGCCACCCGCGCGATCCGCGTCTCCTCGGACGGGTCCAGCCGATCCATGGCCCGGGTGAGGAGGGCAGAGGGCGGGGCCCCGTGTTGCAGGTCGGGGCCCCAGGCGCTCACGGTGTGCGGCGTCGCTCGGAAGACCTCCCAGCCGTCGTCGGTACCCAGCGGCTCGAAGTAGGCCTCCGTCATCATGTTCTCCTCGGTTCTCCCTGACCTGACAGCAGACTGTCCGTCCCGGCTGGTACCACCCGCGTCCCGGGCCACCCCGGGTACTCCGGCGGGGTACCGCCGTACGCCGGACACAGCGCCTGATGATTGCACCAGTCGCACAGGCGGGACGTACGGGGGCGGAAGTCCCCCGTCTCCCCGGCCCGCTCGATCTCCGACCAGAGCGAGTCGAGGGACGCCTCGGTCTCACCGAGGGACGCATGATCCGGGGTGAGGGTGAGCCAGCTGCCGTTCTTGAGGTAGATGAGTTTGAGCTGCGCGGGGAGCACCCCGTGGACGCGGTGGTACATCAGGGCGTAGAAGCGCATCTGGAACATCGCCTGGTGCTGGTACCGCGGGTTCGGGGGTTTGCCGGTCTTGTAGTCGACGACCCTGACCTCGCCGGTCGGCGCCACGTCGACCCGGTCGAGGTAGCCGTGGAGCGGGGTCCCCGACTGAGTGGCCGTGAGCAGGTACTGCTCGCACGAGGCGGGGGAGAAGCGCTGCGGGTCCTCGACGCCGTAGAGGGCCGAGACCAGGCCCGCGACCTCGGCCTCGAACCCGGGGCGTTCGGCCACAGGTACCACGTCGGCGCCGTCCTCCGCCGCGTAGAAGTTCTCGACGGCGGCGGGGACGAGGTCCGCGGCGCGCTGCGGTGCCCGGTCGGACTGCTCGAGGCCGTAGAGCTCCTCGAGCACCGAGTGGACGACGGTGCCCGTCACCTGGGCGCGCGTCTTGGGTTCCGGGATCCGGTCGATGGTGCGCAGGCGGTACAGCAGCGGGCACTGCCGGAAGTCCGCCGCGCGCGAGGCGGACAGGGCGAGGGGCTTGCGTTCCGGCAGGGGTACGTCGCCCGCTGCCGGGATGCCGCCGATTTCCAGGGGATCCGTCACACCTGGCAGGGTAGACAACCGGTCGGACAACCGGCCCGTATGTCCCCCCTGGAGGTCCTGTGCAGCGATCCGGTCCGTTCGTCGTGGGCGACCGCGTCCAACTCACCGACACCAAGGGGCGCAAGTACACGGTCGTCCTCGTCGAGGGCGCCGAGTTCTTCACCCACCACGGGGCCGTCCGCCACGACGACCTGATCGGTGCGCCGGAGGGGTCGATCGTCACCTCGACCAAGGACTCCCACTACCTCGCGCTCCGGCCGCTCCTCACCGACTACGTGCTGTCCATGCCGCGCGGCGCCCAGGTGATCTACCCCAAGGACGCCGCGCAGATCGTGCACGAGGGTGACGTGTTCCCCGGCGCCCGGGTGTTGGAGGCCGGTGCCGGTTCCGGTGCGCTGACCTGCTCACTGCTCCGGGCCGTGGGCCCCGAGGGTCGGGTGTTCTCCTACGAGATCCGTGAGGACCACGCCGAGCACGCCGAGCACAACGTCCGCACGTTCTACGGCGAGCACCCCGAGAACTGGGACCTGCGCGTCGCGGACCTGGCCGAGACCTCCGTGGAGGCGCTGGGGGGCCAGGTCGACCGCGTGGTGCTGGACATGCTCGCGCCCTGGGAGTGCCTGCCCACGGTGAGCGACGTGTTGGTGCCCGGCGGGGTGCTGGTCGCCTACGTGGCCACCACGACCCAGCTGTCGGACGTCGTGGAGGCCCTGCGGCGTCAGCAGTGCTGGACCGAGCCCCGGGCGTGGGAGTCGATCAACCGCGGCTGGCACGTGGTCGGCCTGGCCGTGCGTCCGGAGCACCGCATGCAGGGCCACACGGCGTTCCTCGTGACCGCCCGCCGGCTCGCCGAGGGCGTGACCACCCTCAAGCCCAAGCGGCGCAGCGGAAAGGGCTGACCGGCGGACTCGCAGGGACCTGCGCCCGCGTCCGCCGATAGGGTGGAGGGGACGACGACGAGGTGACTCGTCGACGACCAGGAGGGCAGGTGATCGCGTGACCGAGGGACGTTCCCCGGCCGGCGACGGGCAGGACCGGGTCGCCATCGACCGGGCCGAGCTCGCACGGCTGCGGAAGGCCGTGGACGAGGGGGCCCGCTCGGACCGCGAGAAGGCGATCAAGATCGACGCCCTCGGCGCCCGCAACGTCCGGCTCGCGGACCTGCTCAGGGACTCGCGCGACCAGCTCGAGGCGCTCAAGGGTGAGGTCGAACGACTCGGCACCCCGCCCAGCACCTACGGCGTCGTACTGGCCCGACCCTCCGGCCCGGACTCCGTGGAGGTCATGGCCGCGGGTAGGCGGATGCGCCTCGCGATCGCCCCGGGGGTGGACGCCGCCGAGCTGACCGCCGGTACGACGGTGCGTCTCAACGAGGCCATGACCGTGCTCGAGGTCTCCGGGGAGCTGCCCGTCACGGGCGTCACCGCCGTGTTCCGCGACGTACTCGCCGACGGCGTCCGCGCCCGCGTCGTGATGGGCAACGACGAGGAGCACATCGTCGTGCTGGCCACCGCCCTGCGGGGCGGTCGGACCGCCGAGCACCCCGCCCCGGTCCGTCCGGGCGACGCGGTGCTGGTCGACCCCAAGGCGGGCGTGGCGTATGAGGTCGTGCCCAAGGCCGAGGTCGACGAGCTCCTGCTCGAGGAGATCCCGATGGTGGAGTACTCCGACATCGGTGGACTCGGACCGCAGATCGAGCAGATCCGCGACGCCATCGAGCTGCCCTTCATCCACCACGACCTCTACCGCGAGTTCCACCTGGCCCCACCCAAGGGCGTCCTGCTCTACGGGCCCCCCGGCTGCGGCAAGACCCTCATCGCCAAGGCCGTCGCGCACTCGTTGGCCCGCGCGTCGGCGGTCTCCCGGGGCGACGACGTCTCCGACGGTCGCTATCCCAACTCGTACTTCCTGTCCATCAAGGGCCCGGAACTGCTCAACAAGTACGTCGGCGAGACCGAGCGGCACATCCGCTCCATCTTCGAGCGGGCGCGTGAGAAGGCGACCGAGGGCAACCCGGTCATCGTGTTCTTCGACGAGATGGACTCGATCTTCCGCACCCGCGGTTCCGGTGTCTCCTCGGACATGGAGACCACGATCGTGCCCCAGCTGCTCGCGGAGATCGACGGCGTGGAGGACCTGCGCAACGTCATCGTGATCGGCGCCTCCAACCGCGAGGACATGATCGACCCGGCCATCCTGCGCCCCGGCCGGCTCGACCTGAAGATCCGCATCGACCGGCCCGACCGCGACGCCGCGACCGATATCCTGGCGAAATACATCACCCCCGACCTGCGCTTCGACCCGGAGGAGGTCGGGGACGCGGACGAGCAGACGCACGTGGCGGACCTCATCGACCGGATCGTCGACAGGCTCTACACGCGCGACGCGTCCACCACGTACGTGCACCTGGTGTACGCCTCGGGCCGCCGATCCTCCCTGTACCTGGCCGACCTCACCTCCGGGGCGATGCTGCGCAACATCGTGGACCGGGCCAAGAAGCTGGCGATCAAGGACATCGTCCACGGCACCGGGCAGGGCCTGACCACAGACGACTTCCTCGACGCTGTCGACGCCGAGTTCGCCGAGAGCGCGGACCTGCCCAACACCTCCAACCCGCAGGAATGGGCGCGGCTGACCGGTGTCCGCGGTGAGCGCGTCGTCGACGTCTCCATCCCCAACAAGGGCGTGGACCAGTGACCCCTCCCGTTCGGAACGCGTCGGGTGAGGTCGGGCGAGGCCGGATCATCGGCACCGAGATCGAGTTCGGCATCGTCGCGGTCGGGCAGCCCCTGCTCAGCTCGGTGGTCACCTCCACCCAGGTGATCAAGGCCTACACCGACCCCGGGGAGTCCGCCGGCGGCGCCGACGAGACCCGCTGGGACTACGAGTCGGAATCGCCCCTGCGCGACGCCCGCGGTTTCGACCTGGGAGCCGTGCGCGCCTACGACCCCGGCGAGTTCGGGGTGACCAATCGGGTGCTGACCAACGGCGCGCGCTTCTACGTCGACCACGCGCACCCCGAGTACTCCGCGCCGGAGGTCGACTCCCCGCGCGACGCGGTGATCTGGGACAAGGCCGGCGAGCTCGTCATGCACCGCGCCGGGGTCGAGTCCTCGGCGACCGAGGGCAGCGCCGAACTCAAGCTGTACAAGAACAACGTCGACGGCAAGGGCGCCTCGTACGGCGCGCACGAGAACTACCTCGTCCGCCGCGACGTCGACTTCGACGCCCTGACCCTGAGCCTGGCACCGCACCTGCTGTCCCGGCAGGTGTTCTGCGGCGCCGGACGCGTGGGGATCGGGCAGTCCGGCGAGACGGCCGGCTTCCAGCTCTCCCAGCGCGCCGACTACATCGAGGTGCTCACCGGGCTCGAGACGACCCTGCGTCGCGGGATCA
Organism: Dietzia sp. WMMA184; assembly: GCF_002441635.1. Lineage (NCBI taxonomy): Bacteria > Bacillati > Actinomycetota > Actinomycetes > Mycobacteriales > Dietziaceae > Dietzia > Dietzia sp. WMMA184. The sequence continues at coordinate 627,805 of NZ_NXEI01000001.1, forward strand.
TCAACACCCGCGACGAGCCGCACGCGTCCGACGAGACGTGGCGCCGACTGCACGTGATCATCGGCGACGCGAACATGTCCGAACTGGCGACGTACCTCAAGATCGGCACCACGTGCCTGGTCCTGGACGCCATCGAGGAGGGCGTGGACTTCTCCGATCTCCTGCCCGTCGACCCAGTGGAGGCGGTGCACGTCATCAGTCACGACACGTCGCTGACCGCCACGGTGCCGCTGCCCGACGGCCGCGCACTGACCGGGATCGGTCTCCAACGCGAGATCCTGGACCGGGTCGCCGACCTCATCGGCGACGGCGCCGGCCGACCGGACTGGGCCACCGAGGTCCTCGCCGAATGGCGGGAGATCCTCGACGCCCTCGAGCAGAACCCCATGTCGTGCGCCGACCGCCTGGACTGGCCCGCCAAGCTGCGCCTGCTCGAGGGATTCCGCGCCCGCGACGCACTGGACTGGGACCACGCACGGCTCGCGCTCATCGACTTCCAGTACCACGACATCGATCCGGAACGCGGCCTCTACAACCGTCTGGTGGCGAAGGGCGCGATGCGCCGACTGACCACCCCAGACGAGGTCGAGGCCGCCGTCACGACCCCGCCCGCCCGGACGCGGGCCTGGGCCAGGGGGCGCTTCCTCGCGGAACTCGGAGACAGCATCCACTCCGCCGGATGGGACCTCGTCGTCGTCGTCGACTCACGCGGCCACCAGCGCCACGTCGACCTCACCGACCCGTACACCGGGACCCGGGAGTACTGCGAGGCGCACCCGGACTTCCTCACCACCGACGGACCGTCACCGTGGTGACCGCACCGACCCACACCTCCACCTCCGACCACCGAACCTCCCACCGCTAAGGAGCAGTCCATGTCCCGGATCCAGAAGAACGCCGGCGGCCCCGCCGACGGTGACGACGAGGCCGGCCAGGTCGCCAAGGCCGCCGACACCACCTCCGCCGACTCGCTGCTCGACGAGATCGACGACATCCTCGAGACCAACGCCGAGGAGTTCGTGAAGTCCTACGTCCAGAAGGGCGGGCAGTAGACCGCCATGATCCGTCGCATCGTCGGGATCGAGACGGAGTTCGGGATCACCAGCGTCGGCGGTGACGGCGCGCGGTCCCTCGGCGCCGACGAGATCGCCCGCTACTTCTTCCGGCCCGTCGTGCAGCGGTGGCGCAGCTCCAACGTCTTCCTGGAGAACGGCTCCCGCCTCTACCTCGACGTGGGCTCCCACCCCGAGTACGCGACCGCCGAATGCGACGGCCTGCGCCAGCTCGTCGCGCACGACAGGGCGGGGGAGCGGATCGTCGACGACCTCGCCCTGCAGGCCGAGCAGGCACTCGCCGCCGAGGGGATCGACGTCAACGTCTATCTGTTCAAGAACAACACCGACTCGGTGGGCAACTCCTACGGGTGCCACGAGAACTACCTGCTCGACCGTGCCACCCAGGTCCGCAGCATCGCCACCACACTGTTGCCGTTCCTCGTGAGCCGGCAGCTCCTCTGCGGCGCCGGCAAGATCCTGCCCGGCACCCCGGCGGGCGTGGGCCTCGGCGAGACGGAGGAACCGACGTTCTGCTTCTCCCAGCGCGCCGAACACATGTGGGACGGCGTCTCGTCCGCCACCACCCGGTCGCGACCGCTCATCAACACCCGCGACGAGCCGCACGCCGACTCGACCCGGTTCCGGCGCATGCACGTGATCGTGGGCGACTCCAACATGATCGAGACCACCACGCTGCTCAAGATCGCCAGCACCCGGCTCGTGCTGGAGATGCTCGAGGCGGGCGTCGAGCTGCGCCCGATGGCGGTGGCGCACCCGGTGCGGGCCATCCGGGAGATCAGCCGCGACCTCACCGGCACGCGGCCCGTCGCGATGACCGACGGCACCACCATGACGGCGCTGGAGATCCAGCGGGAGTTCCTCGCCGCGGTCCACCGCTACCTCGACAGCGGCGGCTGGGAGCGCGACGACCGCCCCGACATCGAGCGGTGCGTGGCCCTGTGGGAGCGGGTCCTCGACGCCGTCGAGTCCGGGGACCACGAGTCGATCGCCGCCGACATCGACTGGGCCGCCAAACTGCGGCTCATCCGGCAGGTGCAGGCGAAGACCGGCGCCGACCTCGACCACCCGAGGCTGTCCCAGATCGACCTGACCTACCACGACGTGCGGCCCGGACGCGGGCTGCACTCGGTCCTCGAACGCCGCGGGCTCGTCTCCCGCGTCGTGGACGACACCGAGGTGGAGCGGGCCCGCACCGTCGCGCCCGAGACCACCCGCGCCGCGCTGCGTGGCAGGTTCATCACGGCCGCCCGGGACGCCGAGCGCGACTTCACCGTGGACTGGGTACACCTCAAGGTCTCCGACGGCACCCTGCCCACCGTCGCGCTGACGGACCCGTTCGCCCACGAGGACCCGCGTGTCGACGAACTCGTCGCCGCGCTCGGACGATAGCGTCTCCAGGCGTGCCCACCTCGAAGTCCCAACGTCTGGTCAACCTCGTGATCTGTCTGAGGTCGACCAACGCGTTCTTGTCGGCGGGGGAGATCCGCAGGATGGTCCAGGGGTACGACGACGCCGAGAACGACGCCGCCTACCTGCGGATGTTCGAGCGGGACAAGCGGGAACTGCGCGACGCCGGGGTCCCGCTCGAACAGGGCGCCTCGCTGGCCCCCGGATCGCCGGCCGGGTACCGCATCCCCGCCCACGGGTACGAGCTGCCCGACATCACCCTCACGCCCCAGCAGGCCGGCGTGCTCGCCGTCGCGGCCGAGGTGTGGCGCGAGGGGGAGCGGGCCGCGCGCGCCGACGGGGCGCTGGCCAAACTCACCGCCGCGGGGATCGAGCCCGCGCACGACGCCGGCGCGACCGTGTCCGTGACCGACCCGGCCGAGCTGGCGACCGCCGCCCTGGTCGCCGAGGCGATCGCCGAGGGATCCACGGTCACGTTCTCGCACACCCCCGCGGGCGCCGCCGACCCCACCTCCCGGCGGGTCGAGCCCTGGTGGACCGGATCCCGCCACGGCCACTGGTACCTCGTCGGTCACGATCTCGACCGTGGCGAACCCCGGACGTTCCGGCTCGTCCGCATCTCCGACGTCCGGCTCGGGCGCGCCGCCCGGACCGTCCCCGTCCCGCCGACCGAGCAGGTCCTCGCGTTGCTGGACGGCGCCGTCTCCCGGCTCAACCCCCTGGTGGAGGCCACGGTCTGGGCCGCCGACGGCAGAGCCGCCGAGCTGCGCGCCATGGCCCGGTCCCAGAGCCCCGCCCGGCGATTCGGCAGGGACGGGGTCGACCTCGAGGTCGCCGCGCCGCTCGGTGAACTGTCCGCGCTCGTGGCCGCCCAGGGTGCCGACGCCGTGGCCCTGCGCCCGGCCGAGCTCCGCGTCCGGGTCGTGACGATCCTCACCGCCGCCGAGGAGGCCGCCCGATGAGCGCCCGCGCCGTCCCGCTGGCCACGTTGCTCAGCGTGGTCCCGTACTTCCACACCCGGGGCGCCGTCCCCGTGGCCGACGCGGCCCGCGACCTCGGGTTGACCGAGAAGCAACTCCGGGCCGCCCTGTGGCAACTGTGGTCCTGCGGTCTGCCCGGGTACGGCCCCGGTGACCTGATCGACCTCGCCTTCTCCTCCGAGGACCTCGACGACGCCGATCTCGTGGAGGTGACCTTCACCGCCGGGATCGACCGCCCGGTCCGCCTGACCGCCGCGGAGGCGGTCACGCTCGAGACCGGGCTGGCGGTGTTCCTCGACCAGCCGGAGGTGATCGACCAGGGCGCGCTGCGCGACCTGCTGTCGACGCTCCGGACCGCCACCGGCGCCGACGTGCACGCCGGGGGGCTCGACGCCCGACGCGAGACGGCCGACTCGGACGCGGACGTCGTGCGCACGGCCGTCCACGACGGTCGGGCGCTGCGCTTCGTCTACCACTCGGCCAGCTCCGACACCTCCACCACCCGGGTCGTGGACCCCGCACGCCTGTCCGTCGCCGACGGCCATTCCTACGTCCACGGGGTGGACCGTGAGTCGGGTCAGTGGCGGACGTTCCGCACCGACCGGATGAGCGGGGTCGAGGAGGTGGGGCCGCGCCGCGCGCTGGGACCCCGACCCCAGGACGACGGCGAGGGCGACGTCCGCCTGGAGTCCGCCCGTGTCCCCGCCGCCGCGGCCTGGTTCCTCGACGAGTTCCGATTCCACAGCGTGGTCCGCCGCCCGGACGGCGACCTGGACGTGGAGATCGCCTACCACGACCGGGCGTGGCTCCTGCGCTTCCTGCTCGGTCACGCGGACGTCGTGCGGGCCGCCGATCCCGAACTGTCCGCCGAGGTGGCGCGCCGCGCCGTCGAGGGGCTGGAGGCGTACTCGGCGGAGCCGGGGGAGACCTCCGTGACGGATTCGTGAAATCTCGGTAAATAACCAGGTAGCAGCCGGTTTCGGGGAGCGCTCGGGTGACGCCGCCCGGTGTGGGTGCGCTAGCATGGGCACGTTGTCAGACAAACGGAGGTTGACATGGGTGCGTTGAGCATCTGGCACTGGCTCATCGTCCTCGCGGTGGTGCTCCTGCTGTTCGGTTCGAAGAAGCTCCCGGACGCCGCCCGCGGCCTCGGACGGTCGATGCGCATCTTCAAGTCCGAGATCAAGGAGATGCAGAACGACGACAAGCCGGTCGAGGACCCCGCGCCGCAGGCTCTCACCCAGGCGCAGCCGAACGCCGCCCAGTACGCGCAGCCGCAGGCACAGCAGTCCGCCCAGCCCCAGCCGCAGCAGTACCAGCCGCAGGCACCCCAGCAGTACCAACCGGCGGGGCAGCCGAATGCCCAGGGGCAGGGTTACCCGCAGGCACCCCAGCAGCCGTACCAACCACAGGGGCAGCAGCAGTACACCGACCCCACCGCCCCGTACCACGGCGGTCAGGGTCAGCAGGGGCAGTAGGCCGACCCCTCCATGACGCAGACCGACACCGCGGACACCGGCGCCACCCGCAAGGGTGGCGCCGGTCGCCTGCTGACCAGACGCCGCCGCAGGCCCCGCAACCCGGACGGCACCATGCCGTTGATCGAGCACATCTACGAGCTCCGCAACCGCGTGCTCATCGCGATGGCGGCGATCATCGTGACGTTGGGCTTCGGATTCTGGTGGTACGGCAGCGGCTTCTTCGGCATCCCGTCGTTGGGCGGGATCCTCACCGGCCCCTACTGCGACATCCCCCCGGGGGCGCGCCTGCAGCTCGGTGACGACGGCGACGAGTGTCGCCTGCTCGCCACCGGACCGTTCGAGCAGTTCATGCTCCGCCTCAAGGTGTCCGCCACCGCCGGCATCGTGTTGGCCAGCCCGGTCTGGCTGTACCAGCTGTGGGCGTTCATCACGCCCGGCCTGCACAAGAACGAGAAGCGCTACGGGGTCGTCTTCACCATCCTGGCCGCGGTGCTGTTCATCGGCGGCGCGGTGCTCGCCTACGTCGTGATCGTCCACGCGTTGGAGTTCCTGCTCTCGATCGGCGACAACGTCCAGACCACCGCGTTGTCCGGCACGCAGTACTTCACGTTCCTCATCCAGCTCATCCTCATCTTCGGCGTGAGCTTCGAGATCCCACTCCTGCTCGCGATGCTCAACGTCGCCGGGGTCGTGAGCTACGAGGTTCTCGCCAAGTCGCGCCGCGGGATCATCATGGGCATCTTCGTCTTCGCGGCCGTGGCCTCGCCCGGCCAGGACCCGTTCTCGATGCTCGCCCTCGCACTGGCGGTGACCATCCTCGTCGAGGGCGCGATCCAGTTCGCCCGCCTGCATGACAAGCGCAAGAACAAGTCCCGCGCCGACTGGCTCGAGGTCGACGACGAATCCGCCTCGCCCCTCGGCCCCGCCGACGACCTCGGCGGATCCGGCCCACTCGAGCGGCCCGCCCCTCTGACCACCCCGGCCCCGGACACCGGCACCCGAACGCCCGGCGACACCCGACCGCTCCAGGCCCCGGCCGGTGGCGGTTCACTCTATGACGACATCACCTGACCGTCCCCGGACCGATCACCTGCTCGAGGACTTCCTCACCGGGGAGGGGTTCTCGCCTGACCCCTTCCAACTGGAGGCGTTCTCCGCCCTCGACGCGGGACGCAACCTGCTCGTCTCGGCGCCCACCGGGTCCGGCAAGACCCTCGTCGGCGAATACGCGGCTCACCGGGCGCTCGCCGGGGGAGGGCGCTGCTTCTACACCACCCCGATCAAGGCGCTGAGCAACCAGAAGTTCCGGCAGTTCCGCACGCGCTTCGGCCCCGAGAACGTGGGGCTGCTCACCGGCGACCACTCGATCGACGCGGACGCGCCCATCGTGGTGATGACCACCGAGGTCCTGCGGAACATGATCTACAGCGGCTCGTCGGCGCTCCACGACCTGGACTGCGTGGTGATGGACGAGATCCACTACCTCGGGGACCGCTCGAGGGGCGTCGTGTGGGAGGAGATCATCCTCACGCTCGATCCGGCCGTCCGCCTGGTCGGGCTGTCCGCCACCCTGAGCAACACCGACGAGCTGGGCGACTGGATCACCGAGATCCGTGGCGACACCGCGGTGGTGCTGTCCGAGCACCGTCCCGTGCCGCTGGCCCACATGCTCTACACCGATGGGGACCTGATCCCCATCCGGGCCGCTGCCGACCAGCGCAGACGGTCCCGGAGCGGCTACCACGAGGAGCGGGTCACGGCCCGGCCCCGAGCGCAGTGGGCCAGACGCCAGGACGTCATCGAGAAGCTCGACGACGAGCGACTCCTGCCGGCCATCTACTTCGTGTTCTCCCGGGCGGGGTGCGACGGCGCGGTCGCTCAGATGCGTCGCGCCCGCCTCCGGCTCACCACCGGGGAGGAGGCCCGGCGTATCGCCTCACACGTGGACGCCGCCTGCGCCGAGGTCCCACAACACGACCTCGACGCCCTCGATTTCACCTCGTTCCGCGCCGGGCTGGTCAACGGGCTCGCCGCCCATCACGCCGGGATGCTCCCGCTCTTCCGCACCATCGTGGAGGAGCTGTTCTCCGCAGGGCTGATCAAGGTCGTGTTCGCGACCGAGACCCTGGCGCTGGGCATCCACATGCCGGCTCGCGCGGTGGTGCTGGAGAAGACGACCAAGTTCAACGGCGACACCCACGCGATGCTCACCTCCGCGGAGTACTCACAGATCACGGGCCGGGCCGGCAGACGGGGCATCGACACCAAGGGCACGGCAGTCGTGCTCGACCAGCCGGACCTCGACCTGGACGCCCTGTCCGCGCTCGTCGACACCCCGCGGTTCCCATTGCACAGTGCCTTCGCTCCCGACTATTCGATGGCGGTCAACCTCGTCGAGCAGCTCGGCGTCGAGGAGGCCACCATCCTGATCGGCCGGTCGTTCGCCCAGTTCCAGACCGACCGCACCCTGGTGTCCCGGTCCCGCGCCATCGAGCGCCGGTCCGATGAGCGCGACCGCATGCGGGCGTCGCTCGAGGAGGCCGGGGGAGACGAGGACCTCGACGAGTACATGGGGTTGCGCGCCGAGCTCAGCCGTCTCGAACGCAAGGCCGAGAAGTCGAACCGGGACGACCGGCTGGCGTCCGTGCGCGCGGCCATGCTCAAGCAGACCGCCGGCTCCGTGATCACCGTGGGCCGCAAACGATTCGGCATGGTGGCGACCGTGCTGCAGGTCCGGACCGACATCCAGTCCGACCCCGCGCTGCTCTGTCTCACCGACACCGGGTGGACCGGCTGGTTACGCCAGAACGACTTCGCCTCGCCCCCGATCCCCGTGGGTCGGGTCGACCTGCCCAAGGGCCGCCGCAAGCTCGACGGGCGCGCCAAGCGGGCTCTGGTCCAGCGGATGGAGCACCTGCGGGGCAAGGCGAAGGGTCGGATGAAGAACGCCGGCGGTAAGCCGGTCCGCAAGGACCCGCGGATCGCCGCGGCGCGCCGGGCACTCCGGCAGCACCCGCTGCACGAGGACCCCCGGATGGACAAGCTCGCCCGCCTCCACGAGCGCTGGGCCCACGCCGACGCCGACGTGGCCGCGCTCACCGCCGAGGTCGACGCCGACGCCGATTCGCTGGCCCGCCGCTTCCGCCGCATCGTCGACCTGCTCCGGCACCTCGGTTATCTCGAGAAGGTGGACGGCGTACTCCGTGCCACCGACGCCGGGCGGCTCCTGGCCGGGGTACACACCGAGCAGGACCTGTTCGTCGCCGAATGCCTGCGGCGGGGAGTGTGGCGCGGGCTCGATGCCGCCGGCCTCGCGGCGGTCGTCACCACGGTCGTGGCCCACCCGCGGACGGACTCCGCGGTCCGCGAACCCTCCGACGACACCCTGCGCGCCGCCCTCGCCGAGACGGAGCGGGTGGCCGGTGACGTCGCCGAGATCGAACGCGCGCACCGCCTGCCCACCACCCCGGACCTGGACGCCGGCCTCGCGCCCGTGATGCACCACTGGGTCTCCGGCGGGGCGCTGGCCTCGATCCTCGCCGCCTCGTGGCAGGAGGGCGTCGAACTCACCGCCGGCGACTTCGTCCGCTCCGCCCGCCTCGTGGTGGACGTCCTCGCCCAGGTCGGTCAGGTCGCCGAACCGGAGCTCGCCCGCACCGCCCGGTCCGCCGTGGGGTCACTGCGCCGCGGTGTGGTGCTCGACCACATGGCCTGAGCCGACGCGGGCGAGCGGCGACGGGAACGGGGCGACGGGCGCCTGCCCGGCTCAGACCGCGTCGAGCCCCTCGGTCGCCTCGACGAGCCGGCCGATCGCGCGGGCCTGCCCGGTCGATTCGCCCAGCGCCTCGAGGCGGTCGGAATCCACGGCGCCACGGCGTCCGTCGACGTCGCCCTCGAACTGTACGTCGAACGCGCGGCCGCCCAGGCGGACGACCCCGCGCGCGGCGGAGAGGTAGTCGGCCCCCTCGGTGATCGCCGTGCGCTGGCGGGCGGTGAGCGCCGACCCCGGATCGCCGGCGGCGGCGACGATGCCGTCGAGGTCGCCGTATTCGCGCAGCAGGGCCGCGGCGGTCTTCGCACCGACCCCCGCCACGCCGGGCAACCCGTCCGACGCGTCGCCGACCAGCACCGCGTAGTCCGCGTACACGCGGGCGTCGTCACCAGCGGGCAGATCGAAGCGCTCCGCCACGACCTCCGGGGTGTACGCCAGACGCTTCTTCATCCCCGCTCCCACGTACACCACGGTGGTGCTCGCCGATGCCAGCTGGAACAGGTCGCGGTCGCCCGTCACGACCAGCACCTCGCGATCCCGGGCGGCCAGCGCGGCCAGCACGTCGTCGGCTTCCGCGTCCTCCGCCCACGCCTGGGCGATGCCCGCCGCCCCGAGGATTCCGCGGATCGACTCGACCTGCGGGCCCAGTGACGCGGGGGCGTCCTCCTCGCCTTCGTCACCCACGCGGTGCGCCTTGTACGAGGGCAACAACTCCACCCGCCAGTCCGGACGCCACGCGCGGTCGAGGCCGGCCACCAGGCCGGTCGGGGAGTACTCGTCCACGAGCACGGCCACCATGTCGCAGAAGCCGCGCACGGCGTTGGCGGGGGAGCCGTCCGGGCCGGTGATCTTCTCGGGCACGGAGTGGAACGCGCGGAACCACAAGCCGGCGCTGTCGAGAACCATGAGCGGGCCCTGGGACACCGCGCCTCCTTGATGTCGTCGGGTCGGGAGCGAGTACCTGCCGTCAGGCTAGTCGGCTCCGGCCCTCTGCGGCCCCGGCCTACTGTGGAGGACATGAACAGCCCCACTACGCAGATCCACTCGCACCGTCTGGCAGCCGTCCGCGATCGCGCGCGGGACCTCGGGATCGACCACGTGGTGGTGTATTCCGGCGAGGACATGTCCTACCTCACCGGTGAGCGAATGGACTCGCACGAGCGGCTCACCGCGCTGGCCGTGCCCGTGGACGGGGCTGAGCCACTGCTGGTGCTGCCGTCGCTCGAACTCACCGACGTCACCCGGCGAGCCGCCGACCGCGTGGGCGCGAGGATCCACCCGTGGGCGGACGGGACCGACGCCATCGCGCTCGTCACCGGGTCGGTCGCCGGGCGGGTGGCGGTGTCCACCGCCCTGCCGGCGTTGCACCTGGTGCCGCTCCAGGACGGGGTCGACGGCGAGGTGGTCCTCGCCTCGGAGGTGATCGACCACGTGCGGGCCGTGAAGACCGCGCACGAGGTGGGCGAGCTCGCCGAGGCCGCCCGTCGCATCGATGCAGTGCACGCCCGGATGGGGGAGTTCCTGCAGGTGGGCCGGACCGAGGCGGAGGTGGGCGAGCTCATCACCGCCGCCATCGAGGCCGAGGGGCTCACGCGCGCCGAGTTCGTGATCGTCGGCTCGGGCCCGAACGGCGCCGACCCGCACCACGGGGTGTCCGACCGGGTGGTCGAGACCGGGGACATCGTGGTGGTGGACATCGGCGGGCCGCTGCCCAGCGGCTATCACTCCGACTGCACCCGGACCTACTCGATGGGCCAGCCCTCCGCCGAGGTCGCCACGACGTACGCGGTGCTGGAGGAGGCGCAGCGCCTGGCACGCGAGTCCGTCCGACCGGGGATCGCGATCGGCGAGGTCGATGCCGCCGCACGCGAGCACCTCGCCGCGGCCGGGCTCGGGGAGTTGTTCATTCACCGCACCGGGCACGGGATCGGCCTGGGACTGCACGAGCCGCCGTTCGTCGCACCCGGAGCCGATACCGTGCTGGAGGAAGGGATGACCTTCTCGGTCGAGCCCGGCGTCTACACGACCGGGTCGTGGGGCGCGCGGCTCGAGGACATCGTGGCCGTCACCGCCGATGGCCGCCGCGACCTCAACGACGGCGAGCGCGGCCTGCGCGTCCTCTAGAGTCGGCGGACGCCAGCCTGCCCGCATCCGCTCCCGCCCCTGGCGCCTCGCCCCCGCCCCTGCACGCGTCCGCCACAGCCGCCCCCGGGCATGTCGTCCGGCCTGCGCCTCGGCTCACGCGAGACGCCATGGCGGCGGGCGGCTTTGACCGAGCAGGCGAACCCGGGAGATTCCTCTGATTCCGTCCGGCAGGCCGCGGCCCGGCGCGCACCCGGCGCGCACCCGCCGAGCGCCCGGCCGCGGTGTCAGTCGCCGGTGAACATCTGCTTGGAGCCCAGGACGCGATCCACCTCGATCGCCAACACCACCCTCTCGGGGTTCGGACTCGGCTCGCGGTACCGCAGCGCGTAGCGGCGCTCGCCCTCGCGGACCGAGTCGGGATCCTCGAGTAGGCGGATTGTGCCCTCGAAGGTGAGCCACCGTCCGCGGTCGACGTGCGAGACCGCCGCGCGGCCGCCACGCCGGGCGTTGGCCGCCTTCTGCGATCCCCGCCGGGTGATGACGCGCGCCAGCCCGCCCTCCACGTCGATCGTGAAGCCCACGGCGACCACGTGGGGCGAACCGTCGCGCCGGAGTGTGGTCAGGCTGCCGAGGTGGTATTCGGACAGGAACCGGTGTGCCTCGTCAGAGAGTTCTGCCATCGAGTGGGCCATGACGCCGAGCCTGCCACAGTGAACTGACTGCAGTGAGCCGGCCGCAGTGAGCGGACCGCAGTAAGCCGACGCAGAGCGCGACGCGGTACGTGGGACACTGGGCCCATGCCCACATCCGCAACCCCGTCGTCCCGGTCCGAATCCGGCGGTGAGGTCGTGGTGGTCTTCGGTGGCCGCAGCGAGATCGGTCTGGCCGTCGCCCACCGCCTCGCACCCGGCCGCACCGTCGTGCTCGCGAGCCGCCCCGGTGGCGACGTCTCCGCGCTCGAGGCCCCACTCCGGACCGCGGGCGCCGTCGCGGTGGAGCTCGTGGACTTCGACGCCGACGACCTCGACTCGCACGCCGCGATCGTGGCGGACATCGAGACCCGGGTCGGGGAGATCGACATCGCCGTCCTGGCGTTCGGCATCCTGGGCGACCAGGAGGTGGCCGAGCGCGATTCCCGGGCCGCGGCCCGCATCCTGCATACCGACTTCGTGGCGCAGGCGGCGCTTCTCACGGTCCTCGCCGAGCGGATGAAGCCCCGTCGCCGCGGGGTTCTCGTGGCGTTCTCCTCGGTCGCCGGGCAGCGGGTCAGGCGCGCCAACTACGTGTACGGATCGGCCAAGGCGGGACTCGACGGGTTTGCCTCCGGCATGGCCGACGCCCTGCACGGCACGGGCGTCACGCTGGTGATCCCGCGTCCGGGCTTCGTGATCGGCCGGATGACCGAGGGCATGGACCCCGCCCCGTTCTCGTCCACGCCGGACCAGGTGGCGGACGCGGTGGTCGACCGGGTGGAGTCGCGCACGGCGGATGTGGTGTGGATCCCGTGGCAGCTGCGCGTGATGTTCGCCGTCGCACGGCTCGTCCCGCAGCCGATCTGGAGGCGGATGCCGCGGTGAGCGCTCCACCCCGGTCGGGCGCCGACCCGGCCGCCGTACACCTTGTCGGCACCGGTCCCGGCCCCGTCGATCTGCTCACCGTCCGCGCCTCCCGACTCATCGCCATGAGCGGCACCGTCCTGGCGGAGCCGGGTCCGATCGGCCCTGGGGCGCTGAGACTGTGCCCGTCGACGGCCCTGGTCATCGACGCCTCAGCGCTGTCGCCGACGGACGCCGCCGCGAGGATGCGTGAGGCCGTCGACCGCGGCGACCGGGTCGTCCGGCTCTATCCGGGCGATCCCACGGACCACCCCGAGCTGCCGGCCCACACCGGCGCCCTCGACGCCGAGGGGATCAGCTGGGAACTCGTGCCCGGCATTCGTTCCGGCGCCCCTGTCGAGGCCCTCCGGGACGCGCGGCCCGCGCCCGCCCCGGAGGCCCCGCGGTCTCAGCCCGTCGCCCCGCCCGCGACCGCGATGCCGGGAGGCTCGCCCGGCCTGATCCTGGTGCTGGGGGGCACGGGCGAGGCCCGTCGACTCGCCGACCTCATGGTCACCGCCGGGCTGGACGTCGTCACCTCGCTGGCGGGCAAGGTCACGCGGCCGAGACTCCCCCGTGGGGAGGTGCGGATCGGTGGCTTCGGAGGTGCGGAGGGGTTGACCCACTGGATGCGCGAGAACGGCGTCAGCGCCGTCATCGACGCGACCGACCCGTTCGCCGACCAGATCTCGGAGTCCGCGGTCCACGCCGCGCGCGAGACGGCCACGCCGCTGCTCCGCCTGCACCGCCCGCCGTGGACCGAGCAGGCGGGCGACGAGTGGATCCGCGTCCCGGACATGCAGACCGCGGCCCACGTAGTGCGGGAGCGTTTCCGCCGGCCGATGCTCACGGTCGGCAAGCAGGGCGCGTCCGCGTTCGCCGGGGACACCCGGGGGTCGTATCTCATCCGGTGCTCCGAGCCGCCCCCCGGGGCGCTGCCGCACCGCTACCTGCTGGTATTGGACCGGGGCCCCTTCGGGGTGGAGTCCGAGCGGACGCTAATGTCCCGCCACCGGATCGACGTGCTGGTCACCCGCAACAGCGGCGGAGCCACCTCCGAGGCCAAGCTCGCCGCCGCCCGCGACCTGCGCATACCGGTGGTGATGGTGGACCGGCCCGAGACCCCGCAGGCCCCTCGGGTCCCTGAGACCGTGCACTCCGTCGAGGACGCCGCCCGCTGGCTGGTCGAGCGGTTCGGCGCGCGCTAAGCCTGCCCAACTGCTGAGCCGACCTCACCACAGAACCGACCTCACGGGAAAGCCGTCACCCAGGGCGATTCGGCGTCGAAGATCATCCCCATCGGTGCCAGCACCCGCACCACCTGCTCCGCCATCGGTTCGGTGAGTTCGTGCAGGCCGATGACCGGGTCGGCCGAGACGGTGGTCGGACGCTCCACCGCGCCGAGAAATTCGGCGAGTCGGGCGGGAACGACGCCGTCGGGCACCACGGCGAGCAGGCTCACCAGCCCGTCGGCGGTGTCGATCCAGCCCACCCTCGGCACGTCTACATCGGTAGCAGGAGGGGACGTCGGGTCGACGGGAGCGGGGATGGTCCGGGGGTGGGATCCCAGGGCGTCGACGACGAGCTGGTGCAGGTCGCCGGACCCGGGCACTCGCGTCGGTCCCGCCGAACCGGTGAGCTTCACGGCCGCGTCGACCAGCACGGTGGCGGCGTCGGCCACCGCGACCCGGAGCGGGACGGGGTGACCGGCGACGTGGACCCGCGCGCCGCCGTCGGACCCGTCCACCGCCACCGCCAGGTCGGGGGAGTGCGCCAGGACGTCGCCCGACCCGTCGTCGATCCCGAACAGCACCTGCCCGTGCAGGGCGTCAGCCGCGTCGCGGGCGAGCAGCGCGGCCCCGAGCCCCGTCGGCAGGTCGCCGACGTCGTGATGCCCGCCGAGCCGGCCGGCCAGAGGAGAGGCGATGATGTCGCGTCCCCTGGGGTGGGCGACTGCCTCGGGCAGGCCCGCGGCCTCGAGGTCCCGCACCGCGAGATCGATCGGATCCCGGTCCGCGCCCACGATCCGGGCTGCGCCCCCGGCCGTGAGCTGGATGCCGCCGCGATGTCCGGCCGCGAGCTCCGCCAGGGCGGTCCAGTGCTCGGGGCGCAGCCGGCCGCCGGGAAAGCGCAGGGTGTCCCCGGGTCGGGACGACCCGGCCGCGTGGTGGGAGTCGTTCATGAGCACCCAGCGTAGGCGCGGGGGGTGGGCGGCCGGGCCGCCGGTCGGTGCTCGGGGATAATCGCCCGCATGACCGCTTTCCTGGCTACCGGGGGCCGCGTGCTCACGCCCGCCTCACGAGACGCAACCGCCCTGACACACGAGAACGGGCTCATCGTGTGGGCCGGCTCGGATGCCCCGGGCCCCGCCCTGTTCCCGGGTGCCGAGCAGGTCGACCTGGAGGGGGACTGGGTGGCCCCGGCGTTCGTCGAGTGCCTCCCCGAGGGCCTCGACCCGGCGGTCGCGGCCGCCGGCGGCGTGGTGCCCGCCGGTCTGCCGCGCGCACACGGGCTCGAGGAGGTCGAGGAGCGGGTGCGTGCGGGGGAGCGGGTGGTGCTCGACGACACCGTCGACCCGGCGCGCCTCGCGACCGAACTCACCCGCCTCGCCACCGAACTCGGCGGGCCGGCGGTCGCCCGGTGCATCCCGGTCCTCGTCGGTGGGGCCGGGGCCGGGAACGCGGACGGCGACACGCTCGCCGCCCTGGCCGCCGTGGGCACGGTGAGCCTGTTGCACCCGCTCGTCGATGACCTGACGGGGATCGACCTCGTGCGCATCGCCGCCTCCGGCGTGGCACTGGCCGCGTCCACCCGGGCCGGTGACGAGGTCCGGCCGTGGGACGCCCTGCGGGCCCTGACCTCCGTCGAGGGCGGCCGTGGCCTGTCCCCGCGGGCGGCGTTCACCGCGACCACCCGGGGCGCACACCGGGCGGCCGGCGCGCGCGACGGCACGGCGGGCACCCTCACCCCGGGCACGGCGGCCACCTTCGCGAGGTGGCGGACCGGGGAGCTGGCCGTGATCGCCGCGGACGACGCCGTCCAGCGGTGGTCCACGGACCCGCGCTCCGGAGTTCCTCCGATGCCGGATCTCACCGGACCCGACCCCGTTCTGCGCGCGCTCGTCGTGGACGGCCTGCCCGCCGGCCCCGCGACCTGATGCCCCTGCTCACCAGGCTGGCCTTCGCGGCTGCCGCCGGGGCGCTGCTGGCGGCCTCGTTCCCCCCGGTGGGTCTGTGGTGGACGGCGCTTCTCGCGATTGCCCTCCTCGTCGTCGTCCTGTCCCCGTCCGGCGCCTCCACGGTCCGGCCGCGCACCGGCGCGCTCCTCGGGTTCACCTCCGGCCTGGTCTTCTTCCTCCTCCTGGTGCCGTGGGTGGGCCTGTACGTGGGCGCCTACGCCTCGTGGGGCCTGTCGCTGGTCGAGGCGCTGTACCTCGCCGCGTTCGGCGCCGGCGCCGCGGTCATCCTCCGGGCCGGCCTGGACCCCGGCAACCGGCGCGGCCCGCGTGCGGTCGGCGCCGTGCTCGGGGTGGCCGGCTGGTGGTCGCTGTGGGAGTGGGTCCGCTCGTCCTGGCCCTGGGGCGGCTTCCCGTGGGGACGGCTGGCGTTCGGCCAGGCCGACGGGCCGCTGCTACCGCTGGCGTCCCTGGGCGGCACCCCGCTGGTCGGGTTCGCGGTGGCGTCGATGGGGGCGGCGATCGGCGTCGCCGTCCTGCTCCTCGCCCGCCGTGACCGACCCGTCCGCGCCGCCACCGGCCTGCTCACGGTGCCCCTGGTGACCGCGGGCCTGGTCGCCGTCGCGTCCCTCGCCCCGACCGGCGACGAGCCCACCGACACCGTCGAGGTCGCCGTGATCCAGGGCAACGTCCCGCGCCTCGGCCTGGACTTCAACGCCCAACGCCGCGCGGTGCTCGAGAACCACCTGCGCGTCACCGCCGAGTACGCCGACGATGTCGAGGCCGGCACCGAGGCCCCGCCGGACTTCGTGCTGTGGCCGGAGAACGCCTCCGACATCTCGCCGCTGGCCGACCGCCTCGCCGCCGCCCAGATCACCGCCCTGTCCCGACGCCTGGACGCACCGATCCTCGTGGGCACCGTCCTGCCCACCGGCGAGGGCCGCGAAGCCCACAACTCCTACCTCGTGTGGGACGGCCGTTCCTCCGACCCCGCCGAGGGCCCGGTGGTCGACCGCCACGACAAGAAGTACATCCAACCGTTCGGCGAGTGGCTCCCGCTCCGCGAACCGCTCGAGGCGCTGTTCCCGATCGCCCGGACCGCCGGGCACTTCATCCCCGGCGACGGCGACCACGTCGTCACCGCGGGCGGGGTGGACCTGGGCGTGGCCATCTGCTTCGAGGTCGCCTTCGACGCCGCCGCCCGCGAGCCCGTCTCCCGCGGCGCGCAGATCCTCACCGTCCCCACCAACAACGCCACCTTCGGCCGCTCACCCATGACGTACCAGCAACTCGCGATGTCCCGGGTGCGGGCCGTGGAGCACGACGTGCCCGTGCTGATCGCCGCGACCAGCGGGGTCAGCGCCGTCATCGGCCCCGACGGCGACGTCCGCGCCGAGAGCGGCATCTTCGAGCCCGCGGTGCTGGCGGCGCAGGTCGAGGTGGGCGGGGCCGGTACGATGGCAACCCGACTGGGTGGCATCCCGCAGGCGGTGAGCTGCCTCATCGGGCTCGTCGCACTGGCATGGGCGCTGGTCCGCACCCGGCAACGAGCCGCGACCCGAACCGAGGAGAAGTAAGTGACCGATCCGACGACGCCGGGCCGACACGCGCCGTCCGCGCGCACCCTGGTGATCATCCCTACCTACGACGAGCGGGACAACCTGCCCGGCGTGGTGGAGCGGTTGCTGGCCGCGGCCCCCGAGGTCTCGGTCCTCATCGCCGACGACAACAGCCCCGACGGCACCGGCGAGGTGGCCGACCGGCTCGCCACCGAGGACCCGCGCGGGCGCATCACCGTGATGCACCGCGAGGGCAAGCAGGGGCTCGGGGCCGCGTACATCGCCGGGTTCCGCTGGGGTCTCGAGCGCGGGTACACCGTGCTCGTGGAAATGGACGCCGACGGCAGCCACCCGCCCGAGCGGCTCCCCGCGATGCTCGCCGCCGTCGACGGCGGCGCCGACCTGGCGATCGGCTCCCGCTACGTCCCCGGCGGCGCGGTGGTCAACTGGCCGTGGCAGCGCCACGTCATCTCCCGCGGCGGCAACGTCTACTCCCGGGTCATGCTGGGCGTGGGCATCAAGGACATCACCGCCGGCTACCGCGCCTACCGGGCCGACGCCCTGGCCGAGCTGGACCTCGACGCCATCGAGTCCAAGGGCTACTGCTTCCAGATCGACATGACGTGGCGCCTGCTGAACAACGGGCGCCGGGTCACGGAGGTGCCCATCACCTTCACCGAGCGCACCGTCGGTCAGTCCAAGATGAGCGAGTCGATCTTCCGCGAGGCCGCGGTCAACGTGGCCCGCTGGGGCTGGGAGAAGCGTCGACACCAGCTCAAGGGCCTCGTCGGCCGCTGACCCGGTGCGCGCCGGCTCCGGCCGCACACCGACCCCGGACACAGGAGAACGCCCCGGCCCTGCGGGGCCGGGGCGTTCCGGTGCCACCGGGTGATATCCGGTGACCGCTCGGTACTACCTACCGCGCACCGGCGCGGCGCCGCTTCTTGAGCAGGTCCATCCGCTCCTTGAGCAGCTCCTCGAGCTCCTCCAGGGAGCGACGCTCGAGCAGCATGTCCCAGTGGGTACGCGGCGGCTTGCCCTTCTTGACCTCGACCGCGGGGCCGTCGATGAGCTGGCCCTCCTGGCCGTTCTTGCACATCCAGGCGCCGGGGATCTCGGCGTCATCGGCGAACGGGACCTCGTAGACCTCGCCGTTGGGGGTCTGGTACCGCGCCATGCGGCGCGGCGCGAGGTCGGTGTCCCGGTCGGTCTCGTAGCTCACCGCACCGAGGCGGCTGCCCCTGAGGACTCGATCTGCCATGCGAACTCCTTCTGCCGTGTTCGTCTGCGTCAATTCATGCGGATCGACACGACGCTGCGTGGTTCCTGCTTGTGTCAACGCCAGGGGAACCCCCAAATGTTCCCACGTCCCGACACCACGGGCCACCCCGGGGGCGCCGCTGGGTAACCTCACACCCGTGGAACCCGACGCCCGACCCGAGCCGACCGCGCCCCGGAGGGGCGAGGCCTCGTGCGCCTGGTGCGGCCGTCCCGTGGACGAGGGCGGGACCGGGCGCCGGCGCCGCTACTGCCGGCGGTCCTGCCGGCAGCGGGCCTACGAGCAGCGCCGGTCGCTCCGGATGCAGGACCTGCCCGAGGGCACGGTCGTACTCACGGAGGCCGAATCGACCGACCTGATGGACCGCATGTTCCAGCTGCGCTGCGCCTGCGAGGATCTGCGGACCGCCATCGCCGAGGGCGAGGACCCCGCCGAGCTGGCCCGCATGTCCCAAGAGCTCGTGGCGGCGGCGAGACGGGCCGAGCGCCTGCGGTGAGCGAGGACGGAGAGGCCGGTCGGCCGACAGCGGGGACCACGCCCGTCGCCGCGCTCCGGACGTGGTGGGAACGGTGGCGCCCCTCGGTCACCGGCCTCATCGTGGCCGCGCTGGCGGCGTGGGTCTCGCTCATGCCGTCCCTGCTGCCGCGGGCCTGGTACTACCAGGGGGTGGTCACCGGCGTGTCAATGCTGGTGGGCTACGGGGTCGGCGTTGCACTGAGGACCCTCTGGCGGCGGGTCGTGGCGCCCCGCATCACCCTCCACCCCGACCTCCTCGCGTTCGGTGACCGTCTCCTGGCCTTCGCCCGTCTGTCCGCCCCGTACATCCTGGTGGTCTACCTCATCACGGCCACGGCCACGGCGATCCGCTGGCAGGACCAGGTCTCCGATCTGGTGCGCTCACCCCGCCCGCCCTGGGCGGACTACATGAAGATCCCGTGGGTCGCCCTGGCGATCTTCCTGGGGCTCCTCATCGCAGCCCGCGGCGTCCGGGCGGGGTACCGGTGGCTGGCCCGCGCGGTGGGCCGCAGGTTCGGCGTGGGGGAGTACACCGCCCGGCTCACGGGCGTCGTGATGGTGGCCGTGCTCGCGCTCGGCGTGGTGCAGGGCGTGGTGCCGCGCCTGTTCTTCGGCGGCGCCAACCGGATCTACAGCGGGCAGAACAACGAGTACCTCCCCGGCGCGCGACCGCCGTCGGCGCCGGAGCGATCCGGGTCCCCGGGGTCGGTCGTGGACTTCGGGGACCTGGGCCTGCAGGGCCGACGGTTCGTGAGCGGCGGCCTCGACGGGGAGCGACTGGGGGATCTGTTGGGCGAGAACGCACCCGAGCCGATCCGGGCGTACGCCGGTCTGGAGTCCGCGCCGACCGACGACGAGCGTTCAGCGCTGGTGGTGGAGGAGTTGGAGCGGACCCGGGCCTGGGAACGTGAGTCGGTGGTGATCGTCCCGACCACCGGCACCGGGTGGATCAACCCCCATGCGGCTCAGGCCATCGAACTGCTCTCCGGTGGCGACGTGGCGATCGTGGGCACCCAGTACTCGTACCTGCCGAGCTGGATCTCGTTCCTCGCCGACCGCGAGAAGGCGGAGGCGGCGGGCCGGTCACTGATCGAGGCGGTGGTGACCTGGCGCGACTCCCTCCCACCGGGTCGGCCGCAACCGAAGCTGTACGTCTACGGCGAGAGCCTGGGCACCCGGGCCGGGGAGGCGGCGTTCTCCGGCATCCGCGATATCCGGGCGACGGTGGACGGGGTGCTCTGGGTCGGTCCACCCAACTCGAACCACATCTGGCACGCGCTCGTACAGCGGCGCGACCCCGGTACCCCGGTCACCGAGCCGGTGTACGCGGACGGCCTGCTGGTGAGGTTCTCGGAGGATCCCGCGGAGTTCCGCGACGACGACACCCCGTGGATCCCGCCGCACGTCCTGTACGTCCAGCACGCGACCGACCCGGTGGTGTGGTGGACCCCGGATCTGCTGTTCGACCGCCCCGCGTGGCTGGCCGAACCGCCCGGCAAGGGCCGACATCCGGGCATGTTCTACATGCCCGTGTTGACCCTGTTCCAGGTGACCGCGGACCTCGGAAACGCGATCGGCGGGTCGCAGGGCTACGGCCACCTGTACGACCATCAGATCCTCGACGGATGGGCGGCCGCGACGGGACGCGAGGGATGGGACGACGACGAGTTCCAGCGGTTCGCCCGACTGCACGCCACCGCGATGGAGCAGCAGGACCGCGGCTGACGCCCTTTCCCGCCGGGGGCCCGCGGTCTAACGTTGCCGCTGAGCGGACAGGCTGAGGAGACCCGGGATGAGCGCCCACACGGCAGACACGCACGACACCATCCGCGTCCTCGGCGCGCGGGAGAACAACCTCCGGTCGATCGACGTGGATCTGCCCAAGCGGCGGCTCACGGTGTTCACCGGCGTCTCCGGATCCGGCAAGAGCTCGCTGGTGTTCTCGACCATCGCGGCGGAGTCGCAGCGGATGATCAACGAGACCTACAGCGCGTTCCTCCAGGGCTTCATGCCCACCCTGGCGCGGCCGGACGTGGACGTGCTGGAGGGGTTGACCACGGCGATCGTCGTGGACCAGGAGCGGATGGGCTCCGACCCCCGCTCCACGGTCGGCACCGCCACGGACACCGGGGCGATGCTGCGGATCCTGTTCAGCCGTCTCGCGCAGCCGAGGATCGGCGGCCCCAAGGCGTACTCCTTCAACGTCGCGTCCGCCTCCGGGGTCGGCACACTGAAGAAGGCCGACGGAACCTGGCAGAAGGCCGAGTTCTCCATCACCGGCGGGATGTGCGTCCGCTGCGAGGGTCGCGGATCAGTCTCCGATTTCGACGTCGACGCGCTGGTGGACCGCTCCAAGTCCCTGTCCGAGGGCGCGATCACCGTCCCCGGATACTCGATGGACGGCTGGTACGGCCGCATCTACTCCGGCTCCGGGTTCTTCGACATGGACAAACCGGTGGGGGAGTTCACCGATCGGGAGATGCACGACCTGCTGCGTAAGGAGCCGGTCAAGGTCAAGGCCGACGGCATCAACGTCACCTTCGAGGGCCTGATCCCCAAGATCCAGAAGTCGATGCTGTCCAAGGACGTCGAGGCGATGCAGCCCCACATCCGCGCGTTCGTCGAGCGGGCCGTTGTCTTCACCCCCTGCCCCGAGTGCGACGGCACCCGGCTCAACGAGGGGGCCCGGTCCTCCCGGATCGGGGAGAGAAACATCGCCGACGTCTCGGCGATGCAGATCACCGATCTGGCCGAGTGGCTGCGCGGTCTCGACGAACCGTCGGTCACGCCGCTACTGGATGCGCTGCAGCACACGCTCGACTCATTCGTGGAGATCGGCCTGGGGTACCTGTCGCTCGACCGCCCCGCGGGCACTTTGTCAGGCGGCGAGGCACAGCGGGTCAAGATGATCCGCCACCTCGGTTCCGCCCTGACCGACGTCACCTACGTGTTCGACGAGCCGTCGATCGGCCTGCACCCCCACGACATCCAACGCATGAACGGGCTGCTCCTGCGGCTGCGCGACAAGGGCAACACGGTCCTGGTGGTGGAGCACAAGCCGGAGACCATCGCGATCGCCGACCACGTCGTCGACCTCGGACCCGGCGCCGGCTCCGAAGGCGGTCGGATCTGCTTCGAGGGATCGGTCAGCGGGCTCCGCGGGAGCGACACCGTCACCGGCCGGCATCTCGACGACCGCGCCGCACTGAAGGACAGCGTGCGGGCGGCCACCGGGCGGATCGAGGTGCGTGGCGCGACAGCCCACAACGTGCGAGGCGTGGATGTGGACATCCCCCTCGGGGTGCTGTGCGTGGTGACCGGCGTGGCCGGATCGGGCAAGAGTTCGCTCATCCACGGCTCGGTGTCGCCTCGCGACGGGGTGGTGGCGATCGACCAGGCCGCCATCCGCGGGTCGCGGCGCAGTAATCCGGCGACCTACACGGGACTCCTCGAACCCATCAGGAAGGCGTTCGCCAAGGCCAACGGCGTCAAGCCGGCGCTGTTCAGCCCGAACTCCGAGGGCGCGTGTCCCACCTGCAAGGGCGCGGGCGTGATCTACAGCGACCTGGCCATGATGGCCGGCGTCGCGACGACGTGCGACGACTGTGAGGGCAGGCGCTTTCAGGCCGAGGTGCTCGAGTACCGGTTCGGTGGCCGGAACATCGGCGAGGTGCTGGCGATGTCCGTCGCACAGGCCGAGGAGTTCTTCGCCGGGGGAGAGGCGCGGATCCCCGCCGCGCACAAGATCCTCGTCCGGCTCCGCGACGTCGGTCTGGGCTACATCCGTCTCGGCCAACCCCTGACCACGCTGTCCGGTGGCGAGCGGCAGCGGCTCAAGCTGGCCGCCCAGATGGCCGACAAGGCCGAGGTCTACGTGCTGGACGAACCGACCACCGGCCTGCACCTGGCCGACGTCGCGACCCTGCTGGCGATGCTCGACCGGCTGGTCGACGCCGGGAAGTCGGTGATCGTGATCGAACACCACCAGGCGGTGATGGCCCACGCGGACTGGATCATCGACCTCGGCCCCGGGGCCGGGCACGACGGGGGTCGGGTCGTGTTCGAAGGCACCCCGGCAGATCTCGTCGCCGCAGCCTCCACTCTCACCGGGGAGCATCTGGCGGAGTACGTGGCTGCGGCGACCTAGCCGGTGCCGGTAGCGGGTAGAAAGACCCCATGATCGATTCCGGCGGGTTCCCCGATGCCAGTTCCTCCGACGCTAGCGCCTTCGTCCGCGCCTCCGGGCTCGTCGTCGACGGGGTGACGACCACCTCGCTGCGCGGCCACGCGGAACTGGGGGAGGAGCACCTCACCGCGTGGGGAACGGTCCACGGCGGCGTCTACGCGAGCATCGTGGAGTCCGCCGGCGGCGCGGGAGCCGGATTCGCGGTCGCTGACCGGGGGCAGATCGCGGTCGGCGTGCACAACGGCACCGATTTCCTCCGTCCGTCCACCGGCGGGCGGGTCGAGGTGACCGCCCACGCGCTGTTCCAGGGCCGCAGCCAGCAGCTGTGGGATGTCGTGATCAGCCAGGCCGAGGGTGGAGCCGTGCTCGCGCGGGGCCAACTCCGGCTGCAGAACGTGCCCAGGCCGGACACCGCCGCCACTCCCGGACGCTGAGCACTTAGCCGAGCTGCGCTCCGATGCGTCGGCACTGTTCACGGATACGCACGTCGACGGGTTGGTCGACGTCGTGCGCGGTCACTCCGTCCTTCCGAATCGCTTGTGCAGCGCCTGTGTGCTGACGCCGAGCACCATGCCGATCGACGCCCAGCTCATGCCCTGCAGCCTGGCGTGCCGCACCGCAACCTATATTGACGACCATGGCAGCCAATCACTACCCGGGGATCGCGTACGGACCGGCGGTGCGGGCCCGGCAGGACGCCGTGGGGGTCACCCTCCCCGTCGACACCGGCGACTTCGCCCTCGAGGGCACAGATGTCGCCCTGATCCGGAGCGCCGACCACTTCTCCCTCTCGACGGTCACCGAGTCGGGCTGGCCGTACGCGCAGCACCGCGGCGGCCCGGCGGGATTCGTGCACGTCGTCGACGACACGACACTCGCCTGGGCCGAGTTCCCGGGCAACCACCAATACCTCTCCACGGGCAACGTGGATCACGACGGACGCGTCTGCCTGCTCTTCGTCGACTACCCGACCCGCCGGCGGTTGAAGGTCTTCGGTCACGCGCGGACGGTCGAGCCTGACGCCGACCCCGAGCTGATCGACCGGCTCCGGGCCATGGGGGAGAAGCAGTACTCCGGCCGCGTGGAACGCGCGATCGTGGTGGACGTCGTGGCCGCTGACGCCAACTGCAGTAAGCACATCACCCCACGGTGGAACCGCCGGTACATCGACGAGTTGACCGCGGTGTACCGACGCCGGATCGAGGAACTGCAGGCCGAATCGGCGTAGCCTGCTGCCATGGTCGGCGACCCACCCAACTTCGACATCAAACGAGAGCGCAGGGACCTCTACGGCGGTAAGGCCGGCCGATTCGACCTGGTCGAGGTGCCGCCGATGCGGTTTCTCATGGTCGACGGGCGGGGAGATCCCAATACCGCCCGAGAGTACCGAACCGCGGTCGAGGCGCTGTACGCCACGTCCTACGCCGTGCGCGCGGCGGCCCGGACCGTGCTGGGACGGGTCTACACGGTGGGCCCGCTCGAGGGCCTCTGGTACGCCGACGACCCGCAGGTGTTCACGGCCCGCGACAAGGCCGCCTGGAGTTGGACGATGATGATCTGGCAGCCGGACTGGGTCACCCCGGACATCCTGTCCGCCGCCATGGAGAAGGTGACGACGACGAAGGTGCCGGACGCCCGCGAGCGGGTGCGGTTCGACGGGTATGCCGAGGGGTCGGCGGTGCAGACGCTGCACGTGGGCCCCTACGACGACGAGGGCCCGATCATCGCGCGGATGCACGAGGAGATCATCCCCTCACGAGGGGCGACCCCGTCGGGCCACCACCACGAGATCTACCTCTCGGACCCCCGCAGGTCCGATCCCGCCAGACTCAGGACGATCCTGCGTCAGCCGATCACCATCGGCTGACGCTACTGATCGCCGCGATCGACTCCTTCGAGCGAGGTCACGAGACGCTGGGCCAGGGTCCGCAGCTGGACGAGGTCCTCCTGCGGCATGTCCACCCTGTCCAGCAGGGAACACTGGATCGTCTCGGCTTCGGCGCGCAGCCGCCCGCCGGCCTCGGTGAGGTGCACGTGGACACTCCTCCCGTCGCCGACGGAGCGGGACCGCTCGACCAGTCCGGCATGCTCCAGCCGTGCGAGCAGAGGGGAGACGGTGCCCGAGTCGAGGAGTAGTCGGTCGCCCAACTGGCGGACCGTCAGCCCGTCCTCCTCCCACAACACGAGCAGGGCGAGGTACTGCGGATAGGTGAGGCCGACCGACGCCAGGGCGTGGCGGTAGGCCGACGTCGAGGCGCGGGAGGCGGCGTAGAGGGCGAAGCAGACTTGCTCTTCCAGTCGGAGATCGGGATCCATCACCCGAGTATCGCCCATTTTTAGGTTGCGCTCAATTAAGTTGTGCGCAACACTACCCCCATGGACAAACTCGACCGGCCCCTGAAGAACTCGCGATCCCGCACACCGGTGCGCCGCCGCAGTGCGGGCGAGGTGGTCCGACATCTCGGACGATGGGCCCTCGGCGCCGCCCTTCTCGGGGCGGGGACCGGGCACCTGACCACCATGCGCGAGGAGTTCCAGGCACAGGTCCCGACGTGGGTCCCACTCGACCCGGACTTCGTGGTCGTCGCCTCCGGCGTGGTGGAACTCGGACTCGGCGCGGCGCTCATCCTCGCACCGGCGCGATACCGGCCGGCGGTGGGCGGCGTGACGGCGGCGTTCTTCGTCGCGATCTTCCCCGGCAACATCTCTCAGTACGTGACGGGCACGGACGCGTTCGGACTCGACAGCGACCGCGCACGCCTCGTGCGGTTGTTCTTCCAGCCCGTCCTCGTCGCGTGGGCCCTGTGGTCCACGGGCGCCTGGCGCGCCTGGCGGAACCGGAACAATCGCTGATCGCGCTGCGTAGACTCCGGCCCCATGCGCTTTGACGAGTTCCGAAGTCACGATGCCCTCGGTCTCGCCGCCCTCGTGCGGCAGGGCGAGGTCACCCCGGGCGACCTGCTCGACGCGTCGATCCAGCGCGCCGACGGTGTCAATCCGCGACTCAACGCGATCGTGCGCCGGCTGGACGGGCCGGCTCGCGCCCGGGCGACCGAGGAGCTGTCGGGCCCGTTCGCCGGGGTGCCGTTCCTCCTCAAAGATCTCGGTCAGGACTACCGGGGAACACCCACCAGTGGCGGGTCGCGTCCACTGGCCGACGTACCGGCGACCGAGCACGCGACCGTGGTCCGGCGGTGGTTGGACGCTGGCCTGGTGGTCTTCGGCAAGACCAACACCCCGGAGTTCGGGGCCAAGGGAATCACGGAGCCCGAACTGTTCGGCCCCGCCAGGAACCCATGGGACACCAGCCGCAGCCCCGGGGGCTCCTCGGGCGGGTCCGCCGCCGCGGTCGCAGCCGGCATCGTCCCGGTCGCCGGGGCGAGCGACGGCGGCGGTTCGATCCGCATCCCGGCCGCGTGCTGCGGGCTCGTCGGCCTCAAACCCGGCCGCGGACTGGTCCCGATGGGGCCCGCGCGCGGCGAGGCGATGCACGGCGCGGCCACCAATGGCGTCATCTCGCGGTCGGTTCGCGACTCGGCTGCGATGCTGGACGTCCTGATGGGAGGGGAGCCGGGCGGGCCGTACGTCCCGGCCACCCCGTCGGAGTCGTTCCGGTCCCAGGTGGGGGCGGACCCCGGACGTCTGCGGATCGGCGTGTGCACCGCGTCCTCGATCAACTCGTCACCCCACCCTCAGGCTCTCGCCGCTGTCGAGACCGCCGCCAGAGCGCTCGAGGATCTCGGCCACCGCGTCGACATCCTCGAGTCACAACCCGTGGACGACCTGGCTCTGGCCCGCGATTTCCTCACCAGCTGGTTCGCCTACCTCGCGTGGTCGGTCGAGGACACCAAGCGCCGGACGGGGTGCGCAGACCGGGACTTCGAGACGGACACGCGGATCGTGGCGGCACTCGGCCGGGCGCAGAGCAGCGTGGACTA
This sequence comes from Dietzia sp. WMMA184, assembly GCF_002441635.1. NCBI lineage: Bacteria > Bacillati > Actinomycetota > Actinomycetes > Mycobacteriales > Dietziaceae > Dietzia > Dietzia sp. WMMA184. The sequence continues at coordinate 654,854 of NZ_NXEI01000001.1, forward strand.
TCTCGATGCCGTGATGCGGCGGGATCAGTACGTCGGCGAACTCACCAGCTTCTTCGAGGGCTACGACTTGCTCATGACGCCGACGCTCGCAGATCTCCCGCCCCACATCGGCGCGCTGGACACCCCGCCGCTCGCGCGTCGCGCGGCGACCGCGTTGCTCGCGACGCGCACAGCTCCGCTGCTGCGGTACTCGGGATTCGTGGAGTCGCTCATCGACGCCAACCTGAGCTGGGTGCCGTACACCCAGCTGGCCAACCTGACCGGTCGGCCGGCGCTGTCGCTCCCGCTGCACTGGACGCCCGAGGGCGTCCCCATGGGGGTGCACTTCACCGCCGGACTCGGGGGCGAGTCGATGCTGCTGCGTCTGGCCGGCCAGCTGGAGCAGGCACTGCCGTGGACTGACAGGCAGCCGGCGGCTCTGGGCGGATGACCCCGCAGGCGTACTGCGTCGGGGACACCCGCCCCCGAAACGTCACAGTGTCGAATCGGAGCTGACTGGCGGGACCACCGGCAACAGTGGCGGATAGATGCCGCGAGGCCCAGGTGCGGATTCGCACGGTAAACCGACGATGTCCACGACCCGGGGCCTCGCAACGAACGACGGCGACGGATCGCCGCCGGGGAACTCAGGCCATTGCAGAACTCAGGTCATGTCCGCCGGGAGGACACTGAGGAGCCACTGGTAGAGATCCACCAGAGGGTTGTGGATGAGCATGAAAGCGTTCTCGACTGATCCGCGCATGATGTCGCACCTTTCTCTACCGAGCGACACGGTCTCGCCTCAGTGACCATTCGTGGCAGTGTGCACGGCGGATGGTGACGAACTCCGGAAGCTTCTCACCGGACCACCCACTCCCGAAGTGCCGATAATCTACATTATGTAAAGTTCGAATACCGCTGTCCCATCCCCATCGGCGCGGTGGTCACATGCCACCGTCCTGCTGCGCGATCCACGCCGACGCCTCTCAGTGAGCTCGTTCGACGGAGATCCGTTCGATGCGCGGCAGCGCGATCGCCAGCACCGGCAGGTATCCCGCCGCCCAGACCGGAGCACCGAAGCTGAGGACACAACCACCCGGTACCTCGATCACCTCGTGCCGGGTAGCGCTCACTCCTGCCACCTTCCACACCCAGAGCCGCCGCTCCACGAACTCGGTGATCTCGAAGGGCAGGGACAGCCCCACCGCGGTCGTGACCGTCCCTCGCGCGCCGCCCGTCAGGCCGGAGTCACCGTCGATCCGCGCCCCTGAGACGGTGGGCCCCCATCGCGGCCAGGTCTGCACATCGGTGATGACTGACCACACCGTCTCCGCATCCACGTGCATCCGCAGTTCGGTCGTCCACATCCCTCGGCGGAACGCACTTCGCATTCTCAGCACCGAACTCAGCGCAGCGAAACTCGGTGCAGTGGAACTCAATGCAATGGCGGACGCGAGGTGTTTCATCGTCCGGCCCGGCTGTTCGACTCCCGGGCTTCTCCACCCCCGCCTCGCGGTGGGCTACTCCTCCACGTTGATGGCGGTCTCCCCCGGTCGCGCGTGTGACGCATCATCCGCCCATGGTGGCAGAGCTTCGTGCGGGCGCAACCGCCCATGGTGCTCACCACACCACTACCGCGGAATGCGCCGGGTCAATTGGTCCGGTCCAGAATGAGCCGACTCGCTTCGCGGGGCGCGTCCCATTGCGGGAAGTGGCCGCACCTATCGAACCAGTGCAGTGTCGCGTCGGGGAACGCGCGGGCGGCTCGCCGGGCCTGGGCCGGGAGTGTCACCAGATCGCGACGCCCCCACCCGATGGTGACCCGTCCCGGGACCGTGCCCGCGGGGGCACCCTGCTGCGGGGGGCCCTTCGTGAGCGCGTCCATCGCCGGGCCCGTCGCCGGTGCGTCCGCCAGCCCGGCCACGTCAGGCAGCACGGTCTGTGCCGACAGCGCCCATGGCCGCGCCGACAACTGCGCCAGCACGGCGGTCCGACTCATCGGATTGCCCAGGAGTGCCGGGAGCGCTCCGCGCACAGCGCTGACCAGGGCGATCGACGGCCGCAGGGTGGCGCTGAAGATCGCCAGCTCGCGATCACTCCAGAATCCGCCGGGGTCCAGCGCCACGGTGTCGCCACCGACGCCGCGCCGGGCCAGCTCGAGAACGATCCGCCCACCCATCGACTGTCCGGCCGTGGACACCCCGTCCAGACCCGTCTCCTCGATGAACCGGGCGACGGCGTCAGCCAGCGCCGCTATGGACACCTCACCCTCCAGCGGTGGGGACTCACCGAAACCCGGCAGGTCGACAGCGATGACCTCGCGACGCGCTGCCAGATCGTCGATGATGGGTTCCCACGATCGCCACCCCGCGCCGAGTCCGTGCACGAGAAGTAGAGGGCTCCCCTGCCCGCGTCGAACATGATGCAACGTCATGGGACAAGCCTACGGAGCGCGCGCGGAGGAGAGCGCGCGCGACGTGTCACGATCGGGGCCCGTGTCCGAGGTGGCCGGCCGTCGTCAACAGATGAGACGATGGCGCCATGCGCACCCCACCCGGCATGGACCGTGATCGCGACGAAGACGGCCGCGCGCGCAATTCGCGCCCTCGCGATGAACTCGGTCGGCCATTGCCGATCGGCAGCGTCGGTGTCGAGCGTATCCCCGAGGATCTCGATCTGCCCCCCGCCCGATCGCTGGAATGGGCACAGGATCTGCTGGACCGCGGCCTCGCGTTCAATGCCCACGAAGTTCTCGAGGGTGCCTGGAAGGCCAGTCCCGATGACGAGCGCATGCTCTGGCAGGGCCTGGCCCAGTTGGCGGTCGGCATCACCCATATCCAGCGCGGCAACACCAAGGGGGCATTGTCGCTGCTCGCCCGTGCCGCCGAACGTATCGGCCACGGCGGCGGCCCCGCGCCTCACGGGATCGATGCGACCGGGTTGATTTCCCACGCTGACGCACTCATCGCCACCGTCGAGGGGGGCGACGAGCCCTCTCCGGATCAGCTGACGCCGCGGCTGCGCGTCCCGTCAGCTCTCCCCTGACCTCCGCCAGACACTCCTCCCCTCGGGTCTCCCTGCTCTCGTGCGGTGATGCGCTCTGATCAGTGTTCGCCGACGGCGCGGGCGTGTCCGACCGCGGCGTCGACTCCGTGGGTCCAGGGGTCCCCGTGGCCGGGCAGGACGGTCGAGGCCCCGGTGGCGGCGACCGGGCCGAGAGACTCCATCGCGCGGGCGGTGTCGGCCGTGGCCGCCGAGGCGACGATCTGCGGTCCCGTGGCGCCGGTGTACGGGTCCAGGGTGACCAGGGCGTCCCCGCTGATGACCGTGTCCCGGTCGGGTAGGTGCAGGATGCAGTGTCCTCCGGTGTGCCCGGGGGCGAACATCGCCACGGGACGACCCGGGACGTCGAGAGCGGGACCCACCGGTAGCTCCTCGGTGTCCTCGACCCCCTTGATCGTGAGAGCGCCGGCCATGGCCATCCTTCCGAGCACGGGAAGCGACCGGGGATGGGTGAACGGGTACAGGAAGCGGTTGCGCTGGGGTGTGTAGCTGTAGGGGTGCGCGGCCAGGTGTCCGTCCGCGGGGTGCACCAGCACCGGCACCTCCAGCTCGACCCGGGCGCGCCGTGCGAAGCCGACGTGGTCGAAGTGCCCGTGGGTGAGTACGAGAGCCCGCACGTCAGCGGGACCACGGCCCAGCCGACGGAGTGTCTCGGTCATGAGGTCCCACATGCTCGGCAGGCCGGCGTCGACGAGGGTCACCCCGTCATCGTCCTCCACGAGATAACAGTTGACGTGGGCATGCGCCAGGCGGTGGACCCGGTCGGCGACTTCGGTGGCGTCCACGGTGCTCCTCTCCGTCGGTGTCTCGGGGGGTCGGCCGCGGATCGCGTCGACGTCTCACCCGCCCGCGGTTGCGCCCGCAGGTGTGTGACGAGGCTGCTCGCCGTCCGGCGCTCTCGCAACCGCTGGCCCCGGGCCACCTGGGTAGGTTGGGTGCAGTGAGCGCTCTCGTGCAGACCGGCGCCGCCGTCGCGCCGGTCGTGGTGGTCCTGGCCCTGTTGGCGCTCCGCTCCCCCTCTCTCCTGGCGGGAAGCGCCGGCCTGGTGGCCGCGCTCGTCGGTGCGATCACCGTTTTCCGGCCCGACGACGACGAGGTCCTCGCCTCACTGGCGCAACTCGGGCCGACGGTCCTCGAGGTCGCTCTCATCCTCCTCGGCGGCGTCCTGTTGGCCACCGCCCTGTCGGCGACCGGGAGCAGGGATCACATCGCCGGATGGCTCGAACGAGTCGGCTCCGGCGACGACCGGGTGCCCGCGATCCTGCTGCTGGTCTTCGGGTTGACCCCGTTCATGGAGTCGGTCACCGGCTTCGGACTCGGCGTGGTGATCACCGCCCCGCTTCTCGTCCGGATGGGACTGTCGCCGGTGAAGGCCGTCGTCACGGGGTTGCTCGGGTTGGTCCTGGTCCCGTGGGGCTCCCTCGGCCCCGGCACCCTCGTGGCCGCGGAGCTCGGCGGTCAGGACGTCGCGGAACTCGGATACTGGTCGGCTCTCCTGACCCTGCCGGTCCTCCTCGTGAGCATGACGACCGTCCTCGTCGTCGTCTCCACCCGGCCCTCCGCGCGCCACGTGGTTCTCGGCGCCGCCGTCGTCGTGACCCAGTGGGCCGCCCTCGTCGCGGCCAACGCGGCGGTCGGCGTCCCCCCGTCGGGCATCCTCGCCTCGACCGCCGTGATCGCCCTCCTCCTGGGGGTCGGGCGCGCCCGGCACGGCGTTCTCCCCGCGGTCACCGCCGAGCTCGGACGCGCACTCATCCCGTTCGCGGTCCTGCTCGCGGGGATCCTCGGCGCCAGCGCCGTGCTCGCCCTCGCCGGCGCCCCGGCCGGGACGGGATGGCTCACCTCCCCCGCCCTCTGGGTGAACGTCGCGGCCCTCGTCGCGCTCCGCGTCTACACCACACCGGGCCCGCCCGTGACAAACCTGGTCCGGACGGCGCTGGCGACGTGGGTCCCCGTAGCGGGCAACGCCATCGTGTTCATGTCCATCGGCGTCGTCATGGCCGCCGCCGGGATGGCCGCCCACCTCGCCGATCTCGCGTCCGGGTTCGGACCTGCGTCACTGGCCGGCATCCCGGCCATCGGGGCGCTGGGCGGCTACCTCACCGGTACCAACACCGGCGCGGCGGCCATGTTCTCCTCCGCCACCTCCGGCGCCGCGACCGGGCTGGGAGCCGACAGCCTCGTCACTCTCGCCGGCCAGAACGTCGGCGGGTCGTTCGCCATCATCGTCTCGCCCCCGCGCGTCGCCCTGGCCGTCGGCTTGGTCATGGCCGGACACACCCGGCTCCCCGGCGCCGCCACCCGGACGCTGGCCACCGCCGTCGTGGCCGCCACGATCATGCTCTGCGCGGCGGTCGCCGTCCTGGCGTAGGGTGCGGACCACGCGACCCAAGAGGCAGTTCACACCGAGAGGCAGTGAGTTCCACCATGAACCATGTGACCGAGACCGCCGACCGCATCCTCGCCCGCGCGAAGGAGTCCGCACACGGACGCCACGCCGAGATCCTCGTTCGCGAGGGGCCGCTCCGGCAGTCCCTGCTCGCGCTGACGGAGGGCACCGAACTCGAGGAGCACAACTCTCCCCCGGCCGCGAGCCTCTACCTCCTCAAGGGCGCCGTCCGCGTCACGGGCGAGGGGGACACCGACATCGCCGCTGGCGAACTGCACACACTCACCCACCACCGCCACGCCGTCACCGCGCTCGCCGATTCCGTCTTCCTCCTGACGACGGTCACCAGCATCGCCGGCCAGGGCAGCTACGACGAACCCGCCACTCCCTGACCACCCGCGCCACATCCCGACCACCCGCGCCACAGTCTGACCACTTTGCCTCTGCTGCACCCTGGCGCGGACGGTGGACGCGGCGGATACTCGTCCCATGCGCACCCGGCACCTGGGCGTGGTCATCCGCCGCTCCCCCGACGAGGTCTACGCCCTCGCCGCCGACCCCGCCCACCTGCCGTCGTGGGCGGCCGGACTCGCGGCGGGTGAGGTGCGATCCGACGGCGACATTCTCGTCGTCAACTCCCCCACGGGCGAGGTCCGCGTCCGGTTCGCGCCCACCAACGCGTTCGGTGTCCTGGACCACGAGGTCACACTCCCCGACGGGACGGTCACCCTCAACCCGCTGCGGGTCCTCCCCCACCCGCACGGGAGCGAGGTGGTGTTCACCCTGCGCAGAACCGACGGCGGCGACGACGAGGACGACGTCGAACGGGACGCCGCCGCCGTGGCCGAGGATCTCGACCGCCTGCGCCAGTTACTCGACACGGCCGCACCATCTGTAGAGGACACTGCGCAGGCCCCGGCGCGTCCTGCCGAACCGGCGAAGATCCGCATGGCCACGCCCGCGGACGCGGAGTCACTGGGGCGCCTGCTGTTCGACTTCAACACCGAATTCGGCGCGGAGACCCCGGACGGCCCCACCGCCGCCGCCCGATTCGAGTACCTGCTGCGCCGGGACGACGTCCTGGCGGTCCTCGCTCGAGTCGGCTCGGATATCGGCGGCGAGAACACGGCGGACATCGGGTTCGCGTTCCTCACCCTGCGCCCCACCCCCCTGTGGGACGGTCCGCTGGCACAGCTCGAGGAACTCTACGTCCGTCATGACCTCCGCGGGAACGGGGTGGGGACCGCGCTGCTGGCCCGCGCCGTCGACGAGGTGCGGTCCCGCGGCAGCGAGGAGATACTCATCAACGTGGACACCGACGACGCCGGTGCCCGTCGGTTCTACGAACGGCACGGGTTCTCCGACCGCGACCCCGACACCGGCTCCGGCATGCGGTGCTATCTCCGACAGCTCACGGTCGGACTGTGAGCGACTGGGCGACGGTCCCCAACGGTCCGGCCTCATCGTGGATCACGCTCGACGTCAGCCCCAGTCCGCCGGGCCCGAAGGTCACACGGGTGTCGAACCCCAGCCACTCGCCTGCCGGCGGGCGGGTGAGGTGCGCGGTGAGGTCGATGTTCGGATAGTGCACCGACGTCGGATCGGCCCGGACCGCCATCCCGTTGGCGATATCGAACAGCGCGGCCATCCGCGCCAGTGCGCTGACATCCTCGCCGGTCAGGAGTGGGACGCCGGTGCGGACCCAGTACCGCGACCGGCCGGGGCCGTCGCTGATCCGCCGGACCTCGACCGAGGCGAGGTACCCCCCGCGCCAGATCGTGGTGGGGTCCCACGGCTCCATCCGCTCCGGCGGCGGGATCGGGTCGAATCCGGCGCCCTCGATCGCCTCGGTATCGCGGGGCTGCTGCAGCCACGCCCGCAGTCGGATGCCGGTGCGCTCGCCGTGCCCACAGGTGGCCTCGACCAACTCGATGGTGCGCCCCGGTCGGACGACCTCCACCCGGATGTCCATGATGTCCATCGGCACCACACCGAGCAGTTCGTAGGACAGGCGGGACACCACCATGGGATCGTCGCGACGAGCGGCGAGGTCGAGCTCGACGGCGTGGACGAGCAGACCGAGTGCGGGCCCGATGTGCTGCGTTGACTCGTCCCAGGCTCCGCCCACGTGCTCGGTCGGGCGGAATCTGCCCGGCCCGAGACGATCGAAGTACGCCATCTCCGTCCTCCAGTCGGTGAGTGGTGATTAACTAAAAAGCGTACACACCGACGTGGGAGAGACGATGCAGGACGAGACGTACGACGAGTTCACCGCCCCGATCGACGACAGGTACCTCGAGGACTACACCGAGGGCGCGAGGTACCGGTTCGGTGAGGAGTCGGTCGACGCCGACGAGATCATGGAGTTCGCGCGTCGGTACGACCCGCAGAGCATCCACACCGATCCCGAGGCGGCCGCCGCCGGCCCGTTCGGCGGACTCATCGCCAGCGGGTGGCAGACCGCCGCACTGATGATGCGCCTGTTCGCGGACAACTACCTGACCAGCGTGGCGAGCCTGGCCTCCCCCGGCATCGACGAACTGAGGTGGGTGCGCCCGCTGCGGCCGGGCGACCGTCTGACCCTGCTCTGCGAGACCACCGAGGTCCGACCGTCCAGGACCAAGCCGGACCGCGGCGTGCTCACCACCGATGTCACGCTGGTCAACCAGGACGGGGATCCGATCCTCACCGCCACCGCGATGAACATGGTCGCCCGTCGCGGATGACCCGGGCCGCCCGGCGCGGACGTGACTACAGACCCCGGCCCCACCCGGGGCCGCCCCCGCGGCTACAGACGGGGGGTGAGGTGGAAGACGGGTAGTTCGCGGCTGGTGCGCCGAGCGTAGATCTCGTAGTTCGGCCAGACACGGGCCGCCGCCGACCATGCCGAGTCCCGCTGGTCACCGGTCAATTCACGGACGTCCACGACCAGCCTCGCGCCGTAGACCGAGATCTCGACCTCGCCCTCGGCGGCGGCCCGGAGATTATGGACCCAGGCCGGGGTCTTCTGCCCACCCCAGTTCGACCCGACGACGACCAGCCCGTTCCCCCACGACGCGCACAACAGCGGCGTGCTGCGTGGTGCGCCGCTCTTGCGACCAGGGACGTGCAGGGTCAGAGTGGGCAGCCCCGCGACCCGGAGAAGCGGCACCCGCCCGCGGGTGACCCGGTCGAGCCACCGGTCCACCGTCACGACAAGGTGAGAGTTCTCCCGGGTGGCGTCCTGTCGGCCGAACCACACGGCGATCGGGGTGAGGATGTTGCCCATGGGGCAAACCCTATGTCGTGCGCCCGTCCGCGCGCCGCCGGACCGCCTCACCGGCCGTCGCGAGCAGCTGAACCGACTCGACCCATCCACTGCGGAGCCCGGTCTCCAAGGCCGCCAGGTGGAACGACCACATCCGTCGGTAGACGGCGTCGAACCCCAGCGCGGCGGCATCGCGTCCGCGCTGCGCGAACGTCTCCGACCACAGGCGCACGGTCTCCGCATGATGAGCGGTGATCTCCACCCGCCCCCGGAGCGTCAGACAGGGCGCCCGGTCGACCATCTCGACGAGTTCCGACCACCCCACCGGGGGCCCCGCCTCGGACACGTAACGGGACTCCCACGCGGCCAGCTCCACGACCGCCGGGGTGGGCCGACCCGGTGAGACCGTCGTCTGGAGGGCGAGACGGCCCCCCGGGCCGAGAAGCCGGGCGGCCACGGCGAGGACCTCGGCGTGCCCGGCGGATCCGGCGGTGATGCCGGGGTCCACCGCGACGACGGAGTCGACCGCGCCCGCGACTTCCGACGGCGCTCCGAGGAACAGCGAGATCTCCTCGTCGAGACCTGCCGCGGTGAACCTCGACCCGAGCGTCGCCAGTCTCTCCGTCGACGATGTCATGGTTCGGACGTGCGCCCCGCGCTCGGCAGCCCTCATGGGCAGTTCGCCCCACCCCGGTGTGGCGACCAGGGCACGGGTCCCCTCCCCGATCCCGGCCAGCGTCAACAGGGTGTCCGCGGCCCGGCGTTGGGCGTCGCCGAGGTCGGTGCGGTGCGGCGGAGCCGCCGGCGCTTCGAGGCGTACCACCTCGGTCCCGTCGTCCAACCGGGCACGGGTGCGCGCTCCGGAAGCGAACACTGCACCCGCGGTCGACATCGTCTCGTCCGTGTACAGCGAGGTCAGCGCGCCGGGGACCGAATCCTCCAGTTCCACGGCGACCGGCCCGCCACGCCGACGACCGCCACCGGCGGGGCCGCGACCCTCCCGGCCGTACGCGCGTTCACCAGGGTGCGCGCAGTCGGCGTTCGAGGCGATCCACGGGGCCAGCACCGCAATGGCGGCACACAGGTCCGGAGTGGCCCAGTCGCCCGCCATGAACGACTCGCCGAGCCCCACCACGCCAGCGTCCGCCAGCCGGGCCCAGAAGTGATCGGGTTCGCGCAGTACCACGCGCACCGGGGCGTCGTACTCTCCGGCCGCCGACGAATCGGGGTAGTCGATCCGCACCCCGAGCTCGCGCGCCGACCGCCGGAGCGCCTGGGCGACGAGCGCCGAGGGCTGTCCCCCCGGTCCGGACGGTGGCGCGAGCGCGGGCCAGCGTTCGAGGTCGACGGTCTGCGGTTCGACTCTGACCACCCTGTCCCTCCCTCCGGGGCTCTCGTCAAGTGGACGGTACCGTCGCCTGCGCGTCCGCCCGGTCAGGCGCGGCGGGGGGCCACCCACCCGCGTGCGGTGCGGCTACCTGTGCACGGGGTCAGGCGGAGCACTATCCTGGGGACCCGTGCCCGGCGTCATCCCGCGCGGGCCCCAGACCGACGAGGCCACCGAGCCCCTCAACCCACCAGCCTCATCAGGAGACGCCATGACCGAGCCCGCAACCGACCAGGTCACAGCCACCGCACCGGCCGGCCGCCGGCACCGCGTCGTCATCGTCGGCTCCGGCTTCGGCGGTCTGTTCGCCGCGCAGCAGCTCGCCAAAGCGGACGTCGACGTGACCCTGGTGGCCAGGACCGGCCACCACCTGTTCCAGCCCCTGCTGTACCAGGTGGCCACCGGCATCCTCTCCGTGGGCGAGATCGCCCCGCCGACGCGACTCATCCTGAGGGATCAGAAGAACGCCACCGTGGTCCTGGGTGATGTCGACACGATCGACGTGGCCGGGAAGAGGATCCACGCCTCGGCAGGACACATCGACTTCGATCTCGAGTACGACAGCCTGGTCGTCGCCGCGGGGGCCAACCAGTCCTACTTCGGGAACGACCACTTCGAGCGGTGGGCGCCGGGGATGAAGACCGTCGACGATGCGCTCGAGTTGCGCAGCCGCATCCTCGGCTGCTTCGAGCAGGCCGAGGTCATCGACGACGAGGAGGAGCGCCGCCGGCTGCTGACCTTCATCATCGTCGGGGCCGGCCCGACCGGGGTCGAGATGGCGGGTCAGGTCGCCGAGCTCGCCCAGCACACCCTGAAGGACAGCTTCCGCCGCATTGATCCGGCCTCCGCACGCGTGATCCTCCTCGACGCCGCCCCGGCCGTGTTGCCCCCGTTCGGAAACAACCTCGGCAACGCGGCCCGCGCTCGGCTGGAGAAGATGGGCGTCGAGATCCAGCTCAACGCCATGGTCACCAACGTCGACTACCAGGGCATCGAGGTCAAGGACCCGGACGATTCGGTCCGCCGGATCGACGCCTCGTGCAAGATCTGGTCCGCGGGCGTCAAGGCCAGCCCGCTCGGCAAGCAACTCGCCGACCAGACGGATGCGGAGATCGACCGTGCCGGGCGCGTGCTGGTCAACAAGGACCTCTCACTGCCCGGTCACCCGGAGATCTTCGTCGTGGGCGACATGATGAGCCTCGACGGATTGCCCGGTGTCGCGCAGGTCGCCATCCAGGGCGGCAAATATGCGGCCAAGCAGATCATGGCCGAGGTGGAGAAGGGCCGGACCCCAGCCGAGCGGAAGCCGTTCAAGTACTTCGACAAGGGGTCCATGGCCACGGTGTCGCGCTACAGCGCAGTCGTGAAGATGGGACCGATCGAGATCTCGGGCTTCATCGCCTGGGTCATGTGGCTGGTGGTCCACCTCGCCTACCTGATCGGCTTCAAGAACCGGATCACCACCATGTTCTCGTGGGGCATGCACATGGGCGGCGACCACCGGTCGCAGCTGACCTCCACCAAGCAGTGGGTCTACGCGCGCCAGGCCATCGAGCGGGTGGCTGCGGACGAGGCGGCCGCATTCCAGTCGGCCGAGCGGTCCCGCGTCGAGGCGCAGCAGTCGGCGTCCGCCTCGGCCACGACCGACTGACCGGGGCGAGACGGCGACGCGCCCGGCGGGATCCACCCGCCGGGCGCGTCTTTCTCTCTGCCAGGGAGTTCTCCCGGTCTCAGACGCTTCCCTGCCCGCTTACTGGAGATTCGCGAGCCGTACCTGCCCGACCGCTGCGGTGCGCCCCCGGTCGTCCTCGATCTCGACCCGCCAGAGTTGCTGTGAGCGGCCGCGGTGGACGGGCGTGCCCGTCGCCGTGAGGGTGCCCTCCGTGACGGCGCGCAGGAAGTCGGTGGAGTTGTTGACACCGACCACCTTGCCCTCGCCACCGAGCCACACCGCGCCGGCGATACTCGCGACCTCCTCCGCGATCGCGCAGTACACACCGCCATGGACGATCCCGTAGGGCTGGTGGAGATGCGGCCCCACCGTCACCGTGACGACCACCTTGTCGGGCGTCACCTCGGTGTATTCCATCCCGATCCCGCCGCCGAACCCGGTCCCGGAATGGGAACGGATCATGTCGATGAATTCGCTACGAGCCGCCTCGGACATCCGACCTCTTTCCCCGGCCCGGCGTGCCCGGGCGTCCGGGACGGAACGTTACCCGCGGGGACGGGCGCCCGTCGCGACTCCCTCGACGCGCAGCGCGCCTACGACGCTCAGCGGACCGATCGCCAACCGCGGTCCCGCACGGGGATCGGCCCGGCACCGGGGGTGCGTGGGAGCCGGCTCCGTCGCCGGACCGCCAGGCCCGAGTCGTGGAGAGCCTGCAGGACCATCTGCCCGCGACGGTAGCCGGTCTCCTGACTGGTCTCCGCGAACGTGGGGACGATCGTCGCGGCGCCGAGGACGCACTCGCCCGCCATCGACCACAGCGTCTCCACACTGCAGTTGCTCACCGCCGACAGCCCCTCGAACACCGTCGTCAGTGTCGCGCGCGACCGGCAGGCGAGCCACTGCGCCAATGCCTGCTCGCAGGGCAGGATCACGGTGCCGGGCGAACCCGCGACGGGGTCGTCGGGCAGCACCCTCAGGGTGGTGTCGCGGACGCCCGCCCAGTCCAGGCCGCCCTCGATGTCGGTTCGCACGGCCATGTTCTCGGCGCCGGTGTCCCACACCCTGCCGATGGTGACGAAACTGGCCACGGCCCTGCCGAGGACGCCGTGGGTGAATGCCTCCGCCACGAGATAGGTCGAGAAACGGATATCGCCGGACTCCGCGAAGTGGTTGCGGAACATGAGTTCCACCCGCCCGCTGTCGACCGCCTGCTCAAGCGGCACCCACCGACGTCGCGACTGCGTGCACAGATCAGCGATCGAGTAGAACTTGGGATAGCCCGCGCGAAAGCCGCCGAGCGCCTCGACCGTGTCGTCGAACACGGTGCGTGTCCCCATCAACTGCGTGGGCAGCGTTGAGCCGGTCATGTCTGGTCTTCCCCCTAGTCGGTTCCTCTACACGGCCGGTCCGTCCCTACGAAGTACGTCCCGGCACCGCGATCCGACCCCCCGATCCGCAGTGGCCCAGGTCATCCGGCCGGTATTAAGTGTTACAACAGACACCCGTCCGTAACCAAGGGATTTCGCCCGGTTCGGCCAAACGGTGCACTCAGTGCACGTCTGATCTGTCAGCAAGAACACAGGTGGTGTTCAGCCACGCGGTGAGTGTCGGTACCCATCACCGCAGGTCCGACCGGCCGGAGGGCGTCGACTACTCTGAACACCATGAGTACTGAACGCGAAGGCGCGACGCCCACCTCCGACACTGCCGGAACCGCCGATATCGGTGTGACCGGTCTCGCCGTCATGGGCTCGAACATCGCCCGCAACTTCGCCCGGCACGGGTACACGGTCGCCGTCCACAACCGCTCCGCGGGGAAGACCGACGCACTGCTCGGCGCGCACGGCGATGACGGGGACTTCGTCCGCACCGAGACGATCGAGGAGTTCGCGGCAGCGCTGCGTTCCCCCCGTCGGGCACTGGTCATGGTCCAGGCCGGCGCACCGACCGATGCAGTGATCGACGCGCTCGCCGATGCCTTCGACGAGGGCGACATCATCATCGATGGTGGCAACTCCCTGTACACGGACACCATCCGGCGCGAGAAGGCCATGGCCGCGCGCGGAATCCGGTTCATCGGTGCCGGGATCTCCGGCGGCGAGGAAGGGGCCCTGGAGGGACCGTCCATCATGCCGGGCGGCCCGGCCTCCAGCTATGAGGTCGTCGGGCCGATGCTCGAGGACATCTCGGCGAAGGTCGACGGGATCGCCTGCTGTACCCATGTCGGCGAGGACGGCTCGGGTCACTTCGTCAAGATGGTCCACAACGGCATCGAATACTCGGACATGCAGCTCATCGGCGAGGCCTACCATCTCCTCCGGGGCGTGGCCGGGATCGAGCCGGCCGCCATGGCCGATACATTCCGCGAATGGAACACAGGCGAACTCGACTCCTACCTCATCGAGATCACCGCCGAGGTCCTCGCCCAGGTGGACGCCGAGACCGGCGCCGCCCTGGTGGACGTGATCGTGGATCGGGCCGGGCAGAAGGGCACCGGTCGCTGGACCGTCAAGTCCGCTCTCGACCTGGGCGTCCCCGTCACCGGTATCGCCGAGGCGGTGTTCGCGCGAGCCCTCTCGAGCTCGGTTCCGCAGCGCGAAGCCGGTCGGGCCCTGCCCGCGGGCTCCGTATCCACTCCCGCCGGGATCGGCCCCGATTTCGTGGAGGACGTGCGCAAGGCGCTCTACGCGTCCAAGGTCATCGCCTACGCCCAGGGGTTCGATCAGATCACCGCTGCCAACGCCGAGCACGGCTGGGAAGTGGCGCGCGGTGACCTCGCCACCATCTGGCGCGGGGGTTGCATCATCCGCGCCACGTTCCTCGACCGCATCCGCGAGGCGTACGCCGAGAACGGCGATCTCCCCTCACTCCTCGCCGCGCCGTACTTCGCCGAGGCCCTGTCCGACTGCGTGGACAGTTGGCGCCGGGTCGTGACGACCGCGGTGACCGCAGGGATCCCCGCACCCGGGTTCTCCGCCGCCCTGGCCTACTACGACGGCCTCCGGACCGAACGCCTGCCGGCCGCGCTCATCCAGGGCCAGCGTGACTTCTTCGGCGCGCACACCTACCAGCGCACCGATCGAGAGGGGAGCTACCACACCCTCTGGAGCGGCGACCGTTCAGAGGTGCGGGCCTGACCGGCCCGCGGCCCGGGGAACTGGGCCGCCTGCTCGAGGAGTTGGGAGTCGCGGTCCCGATCCGGCACGCCGTGTCGGGTCTGGTTCCGGGGACGCCCACCCCGATCCAGGCCGCCGCCCTCGCGGATGCCGTCGGGGGCGCGAACCTCCTGGCCGTCGCCCCCACCGGATCGGGCAAGACGTTGGTGTTCGCCATCGCGGTGGCCCACCGCCTCGCCGGGTCGCCGAGCCTGACCGGCCGGCCCCGCGCCCTGGTCGTCGCCCCCACTCGCGAACTGGCCGAGCAGAACGCCGAGGTCCTCGCCGCGGTGGGCGCGGGCGCCGGGCTGAAGATCGCCTCGTTCGTCGGGGGACAACCCCTCAAACGGGACCGGCGCGCGCTCATAGCTCCGGTCGACGTGGCCGTCGGGACCCCCGGGCGTCTCGCCGACCTGGTGCGCGCCTCGGCCCTGTCCCTGGACGGTGTGGACCTGGTGGTGCTCGACGAAGCCGATCAACTGCTGGGTCCGTCCTTCGCCGAGCAGACAGAGGCCCTTCTCGCCGACTGCGTCGGCGCGGGCCTCGTGGCGACCACCGCCACGGCCGACGACGACATCGAGTCGATTCTGGAACGCACACGCCCGGGACTCCGGGTGCACCGCGTGGAGCACTCACCGCTCCCGTCGTCGGCCCCCACCCGCGGCGACTCCGAGGCGGCCGGGGCACCTCGTCGACTGGTGGTGCTCTCGACCCCGGACCCGGACCGTCTGGTGGTCCGCCTGGCGGCACGGTGCACCCGCGGCCTGTTCTTCGTCCCCAGACGGGACGCCGTGGAGCCCCTGCGTTCGGCAATCGCCGACACCGGTGTCACCGCTGCCGGGGTCGCGGGGTCCGCCTCCCCCACCCGCCGGGCGGCCGCGTTCGCCGATCTGGCATCGGGCGCGGTGAGGGTCCTGGTGAGCACCGACCTGGCGGGGCGGGGCCTCGACATCGACAGCATCGGACACGTGGTGCACGTGGGCCCACCGCACTCGATGGACGACCTCGTCCACCGCTCCGGGAGAACCGGTCGAGGCGACGCCCGGGCCGGCGTCGTCGCCGCGGTTCTCCGTCCCTTCGAGGTCGCCAAGGTCGCCGACCAGGCACGTTCGGCCGGCATGACGGTCGAGATCGTCGACACCTCCCGGTCCGACGCGGAGCGGGTCATCGACGCGCTGTTCGGCCCGGAGATCGTCCTGCCACGTACCCGCAGGGCACCCGCACCGTCGGAGCGGTCCCGCCGCCCCTCGCAACCCCGACGTCCGACGCAGTCCCGGGTTCACCGCCCCAAACGGAAGAAACGCTCGTGACCTCGGCGCGGCGACGGAACCGTCATCGAGTCGGTGCCCCGGTCGTCGTTCCCGAAGAGCTGTGGCGCGTTCGCGAACAGCGACACCACGACAGGGTCGACCGTCTCACCACCGACCACCTGGAGCGACGTCGCAGGGGCGAGCAACACCCGGTCGTCGACTTCCTCTTCACGTACTACCGGACCAGCGTCGCCACCGTCCGACGGTGGCACCCGGGCCCGGGTGTCCTACTGGAGAACGCCCATCTGACCGAACGTCAGGACTGGCGCCACTACCGCCGGGAGGGTGTGGCCGGCCGGGAGGGGCTCGTGGTCGACGCGCCCTCGGTGTGGGAACGCGCCGGCGGCAGGATCGCACGGGCACGTGACGTGATCGCGTCCACCGCGTCCCGCCGGGGCGCCACCGGATGCTTCGGTCTGCACGAATGGGCGATGCTGTACAAGACCGGGCAGGGGGACGTCCGGCACGGCCGGGTGCCCCTGCGGCTCCCACACGAGCGGATCGACGAGGTCGTCCGAGGTTCCCGCCTGCGGTGCACGCACTTCGACGCTTTCCGCTTCTTCACCGATGCCGCCGTCCCCCGCAACCAGGATCCGCTGACCCGGGACGACCAACTCCGACTGGAGCAGCCTGCCTGTCTCCACGCCGGAATGGACATCTACGCCCACACCGCGACGATGGAGGCAGGAGCACCGGGGGAACTCCTCCTGGACTCCCTCGCGGCGGCATTCGACGCGCGGGAGGTGGACATGCGGTCCTCTCCCTATGATCTGTCCTCCTGGGGGCTCCAACCGATCCGGGTGGAGACCAGCGAGGGTCGGGCCGAGTTCGTCGCGTTCCAGAAGAAGTGGACGGAGCGCACGCAGGGCCTCAGGTCGAGATTCCTCGCCGCCGTCGACACGGTGGAGGAACTGGCGTCCCCCGTGGGCGATCTAGTGACCTGAGGACGTGAGCTGAGGACTCGTCACACCGGGGTCGCGTCGAACTGGTCTACGGCCACCTCGGCGACGACTCTGCCGAACTCGCCATAGGCTTCCGCTCCCGCGGTGGCGCTGCGCAGTACCAATCCGATCGTGCGGCCCGGGACGGGATCAGCGAACCTCGCGACCGCGATCCCCGGATCCCGGGTCTCGGGACCGACCGCGGACTCGGGGACGAGCGTCACTCCCAGACCACCCGCCACACACCGAACCGCGGTGGTCAGCGATGCGGCTCGGGACTCCCCCCTGCCCAACACGGGGGCGGACACCCGGCGGCACAGTTCCACCGTCTGTTCGCGCAGACAGTGCCCCTCGTCGAGCATCAGCAGCGGTTGGTCGACGAGAATCTCCAATGGCAACCCCTCTCTGCCTGCGAGTTCGTGATCCGCGGGCACGAGGAGCGCGAAGGGCTCGCTGTACAGTGGCGTGGCGGCCACCCCCACAGCGTCCGTGGGGACGGCCATGATCGCCAGGTCGATCACGCCGCTCCGGAGTCCGTCCAGGAGCCTGGCCGTCTGATCCTCGACGACCCTCGGTCGCAGGTCCGGGAACCGCTCCCCCAGTGCGGGCAGCAGCCCGGGCAAGAGGTAGGGAGCCACCGTCGGGATGACCCCGATGCGCAGCGAGCCGAACAACGGGCCGTCGCTTCCCGCCGCCGCGTCCGCCACCGCGTCCATCGCGGTGACCGCGGCCCGGGCGTACGGCAGGAGCCGGTGCCCCGCGGGGGTGACGAGGACGGAGCGGGTGCTGCGCTCGACCAGGTGGAGACCGAGCCCGTCCTCCAGCGTCGCCAGGGCCTGGGACAGCGAGGGCTGGCTCATGCCGAGGTCCTCCGCGGCGCTACGAAAGTGCAGTCGCTCCGCCACCGCGAGGAACACCCGGAGCTGCATGAGACTCGGAACGAACCGATGATCGGCCATGTCGATGAGTCTATGCCCGGTGATAACCAGAAGTCGATGATTATTTGCACAATCCTATGAGTGATCTACCTCTCATTGGCTTTACCTCTCATAGGAAGTGGGGCATAGTCGGGGTCGTCCGTCCGACACAGGCACATCCTCAGGAGGATCACATGGCTATTCTCACCATCGGCGACCAGTTCCCCGACTTCGAACTCACCGCGCTCAAGGGCGGTGACCTGCAGGCGGTCAACGCCCAGCAGCCGGAGGACTACTTCGAGACCGTCACCAACCAGTCCTACGAGGGCAAGTGGCGCGTGATCTTCTTCTACCCGAAGGACTTCACCTTCGTCTGCCCCACGGAGATCGCCGCGTTCGGCAAGCTCGACGAGGACTTCCAGGACCGCGACACGCAGATCCTCGGCGGCTCCATCGACAACGAGTTCGCGCACTTCAACTGGCGTGCGACCAACGATGAGCTCAAGACCGTGCCGTTCCCGCTGCTGTCGGACATCAAGCACGAGCTCATCCGCGCTCTCGGCGTGGAGAACGCCGACGGTGTCGCCGATCGTGCCACCTTCATCGTCGACCCGGACAACGTCATCCAGTTCGTCTCGGTCACCCCGGACGCTGTCGGCCGCAACGTGGACGAGGTTCTCCGCGTCCTCGACGCCCTCCAGTCGTCCGAGGTCTGCGCCTGCAACTGGCAGAAGAACGACCCGACGAAGAACATCAACAAGATGGACATGCTGCAGGAGGGCATCAAGTGAGCATTGAGAATCTGAAGTCCGGACTCCCCGAGTTCGCCAAGGATCTCAAGCTGAACCTGGGTTCGCTCGCGCGATCCACCGAGCTGAACCAGCAGCAGCTCTGGGGGACGTTCCTCGCCACCGCCGCTGCGACCAAGTCGGCGACCGTCCTGTCAGAGATCGCGGACGAGGCCCGCCAGCACCTGTCGGACGAGGCGTTCAACGCCGCCCTCGGCGCCGCCTCGATCATGGGGATGAACAACGTGGCCTACCGCGCCAAGGAGTTCCTGGGCGATGACTACACCCAGGTCCGCATGGGCCTGCGGATGAACATCATCGCCAACCCGGGCGTGGAGAAGGCCGACTTCGAGCTGTGGTCGATGGCCGTCTCCACGATCAACGGCTGCGAGAACTGTACTGCCGCTCACGATGCCGTCATCCGCAAGGAGGGCATCACCAAGGAGCAGGCCTGGGAGGCGGTGAAGATCGCCGGCACCGTCGCCGGCGTCGCACAGGCCGTCGAGATCGACGCAAACATCTGATCCTCACCCTCCCCCGGTGAACACGGGCCCCGCTGACCGCGCGTCAGCGGGGCCCTGTCGTCTCTTCCGGTTGCGGGCGCGCGGCGAGTTGCCCCTCCCGCAAAGCACTCCCCGGCACTAGGTTCGTATGTAGAGCCGGGGAAATCCTTCGCGGCGCACATAGCGATCTGGAGACGTCATGACTACCGGAGGTACCCCGTCAGGGGACGGCTTCCCGAACGATCCGTCCAACTCCGGCCCGGGCGAGCCGAACTGGGGCCGGGGTTACGGGGAACAGGGCCACGGGAACCAGAATTACGGCCCGACGCAGGGTCAGGAACCCTACACGGGGCAGGGTTACGGTCAGGAGCCCTACCCCGGTCAGGGTCAAGGTCACGAGCCCTACCCCGGCCAGGGATACGGACAGCAGGGTTACGGGCAGCAGGGCTACGGCCAGCAGAATTATGGCCACCAGTCCTTCGGCGATCCCGCCTACGGCGGTGCGTACGGGCAGAGCGGTCCGGGCGGCGGCCCGGTCATGACGGGCAAGGTGTCCGCGACCGACGCGGTCAGTGCCGGCTGGCAGCTGTTCAAGAACAACCCGCTGCCCTGGGTTCTCATCACCCTGGCGAGCGTGGTGGTCGGCAGTATCGCGGGGCAGCTCGCGAACTCCGAGTCTCTCGCGGTGGTGTTCCTGGCCCAGATCATCTCCTTCGTCGTCGGACTGCTGTTCCAGGCGTTCATCCTGCGCGGCGCCCTGCTCGAGGTGGACGGACACAGGCCCGCTATCGGCGACTTCTTCAAACTGCACAACTTCGGCTGGTTCGTCGTCGCGGCGATCCTCGTCGGGATCGCGACGTTCGTCGGGCTCATCGGCTTCATCATCGGCGCGTTCGTCGTGGCGTTCTTCCTGTACTGGACGCAGTACTTCGTCGTCGACCGCAACATGACCGCCACCGACGCGATCGTCTCGAGCTTCAACGCGATCAAGTCGGACGCCGGCAACCTCTTCGCACTCGCCCTCCTCAACGTCCTCATCCTCGTGGTGGGCGCGCTGGCACTGCTCGTCGGCCTGTTCGTGGCGATTCCGGTCACCACACTCGCCTCGGTCTACGCCTACCGGGCGATTACCGGGCCGAGCGACTTCTCCCGCGCGGCGACCGCGGCGGTCTGACCTCCCGTCGACGTCGTCCATCGCTCGCGAAGCAACGGGACAGCCCCGGCGACCATCCGGTCGCCGGGGCTGTCCCGTCCCGCGGAGCGGAGTGTCAGGCGCCGCCGGTCTCGTCCTCGGGTGACGCCGGGGCCCCGGTGTCCGAGTCAGCCTCGTGCAGCATCTCCTTCTCGTGCGTCGAGGCCCGTCGGACCGCCCAGACGGTTCCCAGGAAGGCCACGAGTGCCAACGGCCATCCCATGCCGATGCGCGCGGCACCGAGCCAGGTGACCTCGTCATTGAGGTACAGCGCGTATTGCAGGACGGCTCGGATGGCGAACAGTCCGGCCCAGAACGACGTCGCGACCGTATACCACCGCCGGGCCGCCGGAATCCGGCGCCAGGCCATCCCCCTGCCGTCGAGGAATCCCCAGATCACTCCGACCAGAGGCCAGCGGACGAGCGCGGAGATCGCGAACGCCGCGCCGTACACGGCCTGGGTGATGATCCCGTAGAGGAAGTAACCCTTGGCGTCCCCGGTCCGCCAGGCGATGAAGACGCAGATGGCGACACCGATGAAACCCGAGATCGCGGGCTGCGGGTTCTCTCGACGCCCCAGTGACCACGCCAGCATCGCCACGGCGACGCCCAGCGCACCCCAGATCGCGACGGTCAGCCCCCAGATCCCGTTGAGGGGGACGAACGTGAGAATCGGGATCGACGAGTACACCAGCCCGCGGATCCCGCCCATCTGATCGATCAGGGACGCGTCGGGGTCCCCGAAGGACGATCTCCGGCGCGTCGCACCGGTCGCCTGCGGGGTCGCCCGTTCAGACTCGGTCACGCGACTCCTCCACGGCGGTGCGGGGCTGCTCGTCCAGTAGCTCATATCGCGGGTTGAACATGATCTTGTGTCCGTGCCGGACGCCGACCCGTCCGGTGACACGGAGGCACCGGCCGGTGTCGATGCCCGGAACGGTGCGTCGCCCGAGCCAACACACCTCGACCGCGCCCGTACCGTCGAAGACCTCGGCGGTGAGACCGAGGAAGTCCTCTCCCCCACATGTCAGGACGGTGCGGACACGCCCCGTCAGGGTCACGTGATCCCCACGCGACACAGTCGCGACATGCGAGCATCCGGTACGGTGCACCCGGCCGGCGAGGTCAGCCGCGTCGAGCATTTCCACCGGATCGGTGAGCCGGGCGGTCAATGCCCGGAGCGTTCGGGGGAACGGCACGGTCACCCCCCCGCTCGCTGGTCGGGAAACCTCACAGGTCGTCGTCTCGGTCACGGAGCCTGTCCATCGCGCTACCGTCTCTCCGCGGCGCCCTGGGGGCACTGTCCGGCGCGGGCGACGCCGCGGGAGCGGCAGGCTGCGCCTGGGGGTTCCGGGATGCCCGAGCCTCCTGCGATGCCGGCGACTGGGCCGGAGCCTGGCCGGCAGGGCCTGGCTGGCGCGTCTGGCCGGCATTGCCGGGCTGGCCGGTCCGGCCTGCCGCCATCTGCTGCTGGTACGCCTGGGCCTGCTGCTGTGCGGCCAGCTGGGACTGCGCCTGCGTCAGTGCTTGTTGGATCTCGTCCGGAATGGTGAGCGGTAGCTGCTCACGAACCGGCATGGGGCCGTCCCCGCGATGGATGAGCAGGTGCTGGAAGACCTCGCGGCCCTCCTCCGCAGCCTGGTCCGCCAGCTCGGGGGTGGCCATGATCCGCACCTCGGCGGTCCAACGGTGGCCGTCAACCCCGATCGCGCGGAAAACGGCTCCCGGCATCACCGCCACCAGTTCACGCCCCCACGGCCCGTCCTCGACGGAGACGTCCGCGCCCTGTTGCTCGAGCTGCTCGCGCATTCCCGTCACCATCGTCCGCCACTGACCCGCGGACTTGGGCGCGGCGAACGCGCGTGGGATGACCCTCGAGACCTGGGTGACCACATGGAACTCGGGCTGACCGTTGGGGTCCAGTGCGACGTTCAGGTCACGTCCCTTGGGAACTCCGATGACCAGCGAACCGAGATCGATGTGGCCGTAGCCGAGCGAGGTGTAGTACCCGGGCACGTCACCGACGGACGAGCGGTCATGAGGCCCCGTCGTGGAAGGGGGCTGCGACTCCTGCTCGGTGGCCGTGGTGGCGTCGCGGGCCCCGGTCACCGGCTTCTTTCGTCCGAACATGGTGGAAATCCTCTCCCCGTGCGACCCGGCCCCGAACGGGACCGTCTCGGGTCGACGCTACCCAACGAGGTGGACGCCGGTCAGGTCAGGCGGTGGTGCCCGCCCGTCGACCCGTGGCCGCCCTCACCCCGGTCGGTCTCGCCGAGCTCGTCGACCTCCACCACATCCCACAGTTCGACGCGCTGGACCAGGAGCTGGGCGATGCGGTCACCTCGTCCGATACGGACCGGCTCCGTGGGGTCCAGGTTGACGAGGTTGACCTTGATCTCCCCCCGGTAGCCGGCGTCGACCGTCCCCGGGGCGTTGACGATCGACAGACCCGCCCGTGCCGCGAGGCCGGACCGCGGATGGACCAGGCCCACGTAGCCCGCGGGGACCGCCACCGCCACCCCCGTGCCCACCAGGGCCCGGTGCCCCGGCGCCAGCTCACAGTCGTGCGCGGCGTGCAGATCGATCCCCGCATCCGTGGCGTGTGCCCGGACCGGAAGGGGAAGCCCACGGTCCAGACGGCGTACCCGTAGCACCCCGCCGGTGCCGTTCTCGTCGTCCGGATTGCTCATGGCCTCTCGCCCTCCTGCCGGGTCCGACCCGGTTGCTCGATAGTCTTGACGTCGTGACCGACGAAGATCTCCGCCCGCCGCCCGATCGCGCTCCGCGCCCGGTTCACTCGGAAACCCTCCGGGTCCCGGCATGGTGGTGGGTCGTCCTCGCCGTGATCACCGTCGTGGTGGTCGCCCAGGCGCTCGTTATCGGAGCGCGGTGGTGGCTGTGGCTGCTGGCCGTCGTGGTCCCCGTCCTGCTCGCCTGGCTGTTCATCTCCGTCGGCCGGGTGAAGATCGAGGTCGAGTCCGACGGCCAGGGAGGGGGGACCCTCTATGCGGGCAACGCCCGCCTGCCCTTCGACGCCATCGCCCGCAGCGCCGTCGTGCCCGCCACCGCCAAGCAGGCCGCGATGGGGCGGCAGCTCGACCCCGAGGCCTTCGTGGTCCACAGGGGATACATCCCCACGATGGTGATCATCGTCCTCGACGACCCGATGGATCCCACCCCGTACTGGCTCATCAGCACGCGGGACCCCGAAGGCCTCGCAGCGGCGCTTCCGGACAACCACTACAGCTGACCGGCCGAGCCGCGGCGGAGTAGCCGGCGGTCGATCAGCCGGCGCAGTCCACGCAGATCGGCATCCCGTCCCGCTCCTCGGCGAAACGGCTGCGGTGATGCACCAGGAAGCACTCACCACAGGTGAACTCGTTGTCCTGCTCCGGCACGACACGCACCGTGAGCTCCTCGCCGGACAGGTCGGCGCCCGGCAGTTCGTAGGACTCGGCGGTGTCCGTCTCGTCGACGTCGACCTCGCCGGTCGCTCCCTCTGCGCGCCGGGCCTTCAGCTCCTCCAGCGAATCGCCGGTGAGCTCGTCGGCCTCGGTGCGGCGGGGGGCGTCGTAGTCGGTTGCCATGAGTCTCATTTCTGCGGGTCTGTGTGGGGGGCGCGCGGACCGGTCGTGTCGCGACCAGCGCACGCATAGTAACGGAATTAATCGGCATTTTCATCCGCGGCATCCGCCAGTGCGGCGACCGGGCCGACAGACGCCGGGCGTTTACAGTGATGGGTCAGGGCCCGGAGGGGCTCTCACTCCGTCCACCTGCAGGAAAGGACCTCATGGTCGTCCACCTCAGCACCCAGGCGACACCGAGTCCGACCCCCACCCGGGGGATACACCGTCTGCGTTCCGCCTACGTCCTGTTCGTAGTGGTGGCGCTGGTGCTGGGAGCACTCGTCTGGGCCACCGCACTGCGGGGAAATGACGCCGCCACACAGGCCGCGGCGTGTCCGGTACCCCCCGCGGCCGAGGACGCGGGCCTCCGTGACCAGCCCGCGGACGCCCTCGACGGGGTCGAGCCGGCACTACTGGACGAGACCCGCGTCCGCGTGCTGAACGCGAACGGGCAGAGCGGCCAGGCCGGAGCCGTGGCCGCTCAACTCGCCGAACGCGGATTCCAGCCCGCCGGCTCGAACGCCATCGGCAACGACCCGATCTACGGGCAGGCCCTCGAGTGCCACGGACAGATCCGCTACGGCGACGCGGGGCAGGCGGCCGCGCGGTCACTCTCGCTCGCGGCGCCGTGCATGCAACTGGTGAGGGACGGCCGTGAGGACGACACGGTCGACCTCGCACTGGGCACGATCTTCTCGCGGTTGTCCGACTCGACGGAGGCGGTGGGGGCACTCGACGAACTCGAGGTCGGGCGTCAGCCCATCTCCGCCGAACTCGACGCGGCCCGCATGGTCAGCTGTTGACCCCGGCCGACAGGTGGTCGAGCGCACCGAGGAAGTCCTCCGCCACGCCGGGCGATGCAGCGGTCGTCGGCACCGCGGGGTCGTCCGACACGGTTACCATCGCACCGGCTTCGCCCGCGACGAGGGCCCCGGCAGCGTAGTCCCACGGCTTCAACCCGCGCTCGTAGTAGGCATCCAGCCGGCCACCGGCGACCATGCACAGATCCAGTGCCGCCGACCCACACCTCCGGATGTCCCGTACGCGCGGCAGCAGGCCCGCGACCACCCGACCCTGCTCGGCCCGGATCCCGGCGTCGTAGGAGAAGCCGGTACCGACCAGTGACAGGGACAGGTCCACGCACGCCGAGGTCCGCAGCGCCCTCGACGTGCCGTCGGCCTCCCGCAGGGTCGCCCCGCGGCCGAGGCCTGCCGACCACGTCTCACGGGTGACGATGTTGTGCACCGCCCCCGCCACCACGACGCCGTCCACCTCCGCGGCCACCGAGACCGCCGTGAACGGGATGCAATAGAGCAGGTTGACGGTCCCGTCGACCGGGTCGACGATCCAGCGCACGCCTCCCCGGCCACCCGGGGCGTCGGCCGAACCGGACTCCTCGCCGCCCTCCTCGCCCAGCACCCGGTCACCCGGACGGCTGGACTCGATCTCCCCGCGCAGATGCTGCTCCACCGAGGTGTCGATGACGGTCACCGGATCCGTGGCCGAGGTCTTGGAGCGCGAGTCCAGACCAGACGTGTCGAACTCGGCCAGCATTCGCCGCGCCACGTCACCGCCGGAAGAGGCGAACCGCAGCGCGAGGGCCAGCAAGTCGTCGATGAACTCCGGGCCCGGTCGGCCGACCGCCGCGTTTGTCCCCCGCCCCGTCATGTGCGTCTCCTCGTCGTCGTATCCCACATGGTCGTATCCCACATGGTCGTATCCCACATCGTCCTCACCCACTGTCGTCACCCGGTGCCCCTCCGGCGATGATCCCGCCCGGCGGCGCGACCGACGGATACCCTGGCGGGCGCCCCACGCCCATCGTGCCCCGACGACGCGGGCGCCCGACGACCCACGCCGCGCCCGTGTACGTCCCGCCACCCAGGAGCCCGACATGTCCGTCCCCACCCCCGCAGCGACCGACCTCCCACCGGGCACCCCGGGCACTCCCACAGGCCTCGGCGTCGATGTGGGCGGCACCGGGATCAAAGTGGGGCTCGTCGACCTCGCACGCGGCGAACTCATCGGGGACAGAGTCGTGCGGGGCACCCCCCAGCCCGCCACGCCCGACGCGATCGCGCAGACCATCCGCGAGATGACCGAGGAGTTCGAATGGACGGGCCCGGTCGGGGTCGCCCTGCCCAGCGTCATCCACGAGGGGGTGGCGCGGATCGCCCACAACATCGACAAATCGTGGATCGGGTGCGACGTGGCGGAGCTGTTCGACCGGCATCTCCCCGGCCGCACCGTGCTCATGCTCAACGATGCCGACGCCGCCGGCCTCACCGAGGTGCACTACGGCGCCGGCGAGGGAATCGACGGGCTGGTGATCCTCCTGACCTTCGGCACCGGCATCGGCTCCGCCCTCCTGCTCGACGGGAGACTGCTGCCGAACTCCGAGTTCGGTCACGTGATCGTCGAGGACATCGCCGGACGCGGATTCGACGAGGCCGAGCACCTGGCCTCCGCCGCGGTCCGGTCCCGCGACGGCCTGAGTTTCGCCGAATGGGCCCCCCACGTGTCCAACGTCCTGCGCTCGATCGAGGACCTCCTGTGGCCCCGCGCCTTCGTCCTGGGCGGCGGGGTCAGCGAGGTCGCCGACGAGTGGTTCCCTCTCCTCGAGAACCGGACCCCGGTGCGGGCCGCGGTCCGGCGCGGCGACGCCGGGATCATCGGCGCAGCGCTGTACGCGGCCGGCCATTCGGGCGTTCTCGACCTCGGCGGGGCACTACCAGACGACGAGGACTGACGCGGACCAACCCCGCCGGATGCGACCCCCCGACCAGAATCTCGTTACAATGGCCCACGCCGGGAACACGTACCGGCCGGGGACGGGCCCGGTACCGCAAGGCGGACGGCTCGAGTGTCTGCAGAAGGCGGCATCGATCCCCGATTCCCATCAAGTAACCGGTTGTGAAGGGGCGTTTGTGGCAGCCACGAAGACCACCAGTTCGGATTCCGCGGCGAGCGGCGATCCGTTGGACAGCGAGGTCGCTGGCGAGGCCCCCGCCAAGAAGACCGCCGCGCGCAAGGCGCCCGCGAAGAAGACGGCGACCAAGAAGACCGCCGCCAAGAAGGCCCCGGCGAAGAAGGCGGCCGCCAAGAAGACCGCGGCCAAGAAGACGGCGGCCAAGAAGACCGCCGCCCCGACGAAGCCCGAGGGCGTCGACGGCGACCAGGTCGACGAAGAGCCGACCGATGCTCCCGAGGCCGAGCCGGACACCTCCGAGCTGGAGGACGTCGAGGTCGACGTCGAGGACGTCGAAGCGGACGAGGAGACCAAGGAAGAGCCCACCGCCAAGGACAAGGCGTCGGGCGATTTCGTCTGGGACGAGGACGAGTCGGAGGCCCTGCGCCAGGCGCGCAAGGACGCCGAGCTGACCGCCTCCGCCGACTCCGTACGCGCGTACCTCAAGCAGATCGGCAAGGTCGCCCTCCTCAACGCCGAGGAGGAGGTCGAGCTGGCCAAGCGCATCGAGGCCGGCCTGTACGCCACCTGGTTCCAGGCGCAGGTCGCCGAGCGCGGGGAGAAGCTCACCACCGCGCAGAAGCGTGATTACCGATGGATCGAGCGCGACGGCGTCCGCGCCAAGAACCACCTGCTCGAGGCCAACCTGCGACTCGTCGTCTCGCTGGCCAAGCGCTACACCGGCCGCGGCATGGCGTTCCTGGACCTCATCCAGGAGGGCAACCTCGGTCTGATCCGCGCGGTCGAGAAGTTCGACTACACCAAGGGCTACAAGTTCTCGACCTACGCCACCTGGTGGATCCGGCAGGCCATCACCCGCGCGATGGCCGACCAGGCCCGCACCATCCGTATCCCGGTGCACATGGTCGAGGTCATCAACAAGCTCGGGCGTATCCAGCGTGAGCTGCTCCAGGACCTGGGCCGCGAGCCCACCCCCGAGGAGCTCGCCAAGGAGATGGACATCACGCCGGAGAAGGTGCTGGAGATCCAGCAGTACGCCCGGGAGCCGATCTCGCTCGACCAGACCATCGGCGACGAGGGCGACTCGCAGCTCGGTGACTTCATCGAGGACTCCGAGGCCGTGGTGGCCGTGGACGCCGTGAGCTTCACACTCCTGCAGGACCAGCTCCGTTCCGTCCTCGACACGCTGTCCGAGCGTGAGGCGGGCGTGGTGCGGCTGCGCTTCGGCCTCACCGACGGGCTGCCGCGCACCCTCGACGAGATCGGGCAGGTCTACGGGGTCACGCGCGAGCGGATCCGGCAGATCGAGTCCAAGACGATGTCGAAGCTGCGCCACCCGTCGCGGTCCCAGGTGCTGCGCGACTACCTGGACTGAGCCCTTTCACGCATTCTCCGGCCCCGTTGTGCTCGCCCGACGGGGCCGCGACGTGTCCGCGACACCCGGGAGGGACGGGGGCATACGATCTCCGGCATCAGCCTGGGAGAGACGACGAACGGCACCTGAGCTCCCGTCCGACAAGAACGCCCCGGCCAGTGCGGCCGGGGCGTTCTCTTGCGTATCCTGCGCTCGGGGCCTACCCCACGCCGCCGGTCACCAGCTCCGCAGGAGGGTGATCCTCTCGCGGATCTGCTCGGCGGAGGCCATCGGCACGGGCGGGCCGCCGCACGCATTGCGGAGCTGCGTGTGGATCGCCCCGTGCGACTTGCCCAGGCGACCCGAGTACACCGACACGAGGGTGTTGAGCTGGCGCCGCAGGTCCTTGAGCTCGGCGGCGGAGGCGACCCGCTCGGCGGCGGCGCCGGCATGTGCGCCCGGGCCGGCGGCGTTGCCGGGGATCGTCGCTCCTGATACCGCCGGGTCCGCTCCCACGACCGCGACCGACCCCGCCCCGGAGGCGGACTGGGCGGACGTGCGCTTGATCTGCTCCTTCTCGCGCTGCCGCAGCAGGGCCTTGACGTCGTCGGCGCCCAACAGTCCGGGGAGCCCGATGTAGTCGGCCTCCTCCTCGCTGCCGGCGAATGTGGCCGTGCCGTAGGACGAGCCCTCGTACACGATCTGGTCGAGCTCTGCGTCGGCGCCGAGGGAGATGTAACCGCGGTCCTCGTCGTCCTCGGTGTTCTCGTCCTGCTGCTGGTTCGCCTGGGCGAGCAGCTGGTCCTCCAGCCCCTCCTCCCGGTGGGGCTTGCCCAGGACGTGGTCGCGCTGCGCCTCCATCTGCGAAGCCAGTTGCAGCAGCACGGGTACGGACGGGAGGAACACCGACGCGGTCTCCCCGGGCCGACGGGACCGGACGAACCGCCCGATCGCCTGCGCGAAGTACAGGGGTGTCGAGGCACTGGTGGCGTACACGCCGACGCTCAGTCGTGGCACGTCGACGCCCTCGGAGACCATCCGGACCGCGACCATCCACTCGTCGGTGGAGTCGGAGAAGGTACCGATCCGACTCGAGGCGGTCGGGTCGTCGGAGAGGACGACGGTCGGCGGGGTACCGGTGATCTCCGTCAGGAGCGCCGCGTACTCGCGGGCGCGCTCCTGGTCGGTGGCGATCACCAGACCGCCGGCGTCGGGCACTCCGCCGGCGCGGATCTGCCGGAGCCGGGTGTGCGCCGCCTGGAGCACGGCGGGCATCCAGTCACCGTGGGGGTCGAGGGCGACGCGCCAGGCACGGGACGTCTGGTCGGCACTCAGCGGCTCGCCGAGGCGGGCCGAGAACTCCTCGCCGGCGTTGCTGCGCCACCGGGCCTCGCCCGAATAGGCGAGGAAGACCACCGGGCGGACGACGCCGTCCGCCAGAGCATCGGCGTAGCCGTAGGAATGGTCGGCCTTGGAGCGCTGGTGCCCCTGCCCGTCGGGCTCGTAGGTGACGAACGGGATGGGACTGTCGTCGGACCGGAAGGGGGTGCCGGTCAGCGACAGGCGGCGCTCCGCGTCCTCGAACGCCTCGCGGATCGCGTCGCCCCAGCTCTTCGCGTCACCACCGTGATGGATCTCGTCGAGGATCACCAGGGTGCGCCGGGACGCGGTGCGTTCCCGGTGCTTGAACGGGTGCGCGGCCACCTGGGCGTATGTCACCACCACGCCGTGGTATTCCGGGGCGAGCGCGCCCGAGGTGTTGGAGTACTCGGGGTCGAGGGCGATGCCCGCGCGCGCGGCCGAGGCGGCCCACTGGTACTTGAGGTGTTCGGTGGGGGCCACCACGGTGATCGCGTCGACCGTGCGGTCGGCGAGCAGTTCGGAGGCGACTCTCAGGCCGAACGTCGTCTTGCCGGCGCCCGGGGTCGCCACGGCGAGGAAGTCCTTCGGCCGCGCCATGAGGTACTTGCGCAGCGCGGTGCGCTGCCAGGCGCGCAGCGACGCACCCCCGGCCGGCGGGGTGGAGTGTTCTGCGGTCTGTTCGTCTGGGCCCGGGACCGCGCCGGGATCACTCACCAGGCTTCAGGGTCTCGTAGACGCGCTTGCACTCCGGGCACACCGGCGATCCGGGCTTCGCGGATCGGGTGACCGGGAAGACCTCACCGCACAGGGCGATCACGTAGGAACCCATGACCGCGCTCTCGGCGATCTTGCTCTTGTCCACATAGTGGAAGAACTTGGGTGCGTCGTCCTGCGTCTCCTCGGTCGTCGTGACCTCGGGACGCTCGAGTGTCTTCGTCCGGGTGGTACTCACCCCCTCATGATGCCGCACCCGGGCGTCGCGGCGCCAACGCCGGAGTACCTTGGGCCCCATGGCACCCGACTTCCGCCGTCAGCGATCCGGGGAACGGGACGACACCTCGAGACCCGTTCTCATCACGGGTGCGCGCGAGTCGTACCACGACGAGCTGGCGGGCCGGAAGAAGCGCTACTTCCTGCTGATGAGCATCCGGATCCCCGCACTGTTCCTTGCGGCGGGGTCACTGGCCCTCTGGAACAACCCGTGGATCGCCCTGGCGATCGTGGCGGGGTCCATCCCGATCCCGTGGATCGCCGTCATCGGGGCCAATGACCGGCCTCCCCTCCCCAAGGGGCAGGCCCGCACCTACACCGCGGGTCGCCTGTCGTCGAACACCCCGTACGCCCTGCCACCCGGGCTCACCGGGACCGACGCACCGCCCCGGGACACGAGCGCCCCCGACGCCGCACCCGATCCCACCCCGTCCACCGACGAGAGCGACCCCGACACGTGAGCAGACCGAACCCGACCCTCGCCGAGCTCGCGCCCGCGCTGGCCGAGGCCTTCCGGCGGCACGACTACACGGTGGAGGGACTGGAGCGGGAGCTGGGGCCCGAGGCGATCTCGGCCCTGGACAGATCGGATGCCGCGACGGTCCGCCGCCACGCCCGTGACGCGAAGGCTGTCGGGACCCTGGTGCGGTTGTTCGTGCTGGGTGATCCGCTCCCCCGCTCCGAGGTCACCGCGACCCTGCCCGGGGTCGACGTGCGGGACGGCGTCGCTGCCGGATTGTGGACCGCGATCGACGACGGTGCCTCCCTGCGTGCGGAGATCGACCTGCGTCCGGTGGACACCGGGCACGGGACCCGCTGGGTGTTCGCGGACGTCGACGGGTCGATGGTCCACACCACGACCCGGCCGGACCACGTCCTGGGGGTCGGGCAGGCGACGCTCTCGCTGCTGCGTGTCACGCCCTCGTCCACCACCGGGTCGGTCCTGGATCTCGGCACCGGGTGTGGGATCCAGATGGTCCACGCGTGGGGGTCCGCCCGAACCGTCACCGGGACCGATATCACCCCTCGGTGCCTCGAGTTGGCGGCCGCCACCCTGGCGATCAACGGCCAGCGTGCGGAGCTCCTGCACGGTCCGTGGTTCGAGCCCGTGGCGGGGCGCCGGTTCGACCGTATCGTCGCCAATCCCCCGTTCGTGGTGGGCCCGCCCGAGACCGGGCACTCCTACCGCGAGTCCGGCCTGAAGCTCGACGGTGCCAGTCGGACGGTCGTGTCGGGCGCGCCGCAGCATCTGGCCGACGGTGGCACCGCGGTTTTGCTGGCGTCCTGGGTGGAGCGGGAGGACTCGGACTGGCGGGCCCACGTGTCGTCGTGGGTGCCGGCCGAGGGCGTCGACGCATGGATCGTGCGGCGGGACGTCTCCGACCCCGGCCTCTACGTGTGGACCTGGCTCACCGACGAGGGCATGGACCCACGCGACGAGGCCACCACGAGGGCCGCGGACGCCTGGTTGGACCACTTCGCCGAGGAGGGTGTGGCCGGGATCGGGTTCGGCTACGTCTACCTCCGGCGGATCGACGGGCCGTCGTCCGTCCTGTGCGAGGACCTCACGCACCCGCTCGGCGACGGCCTCGGTGACGAGGCGGAGGCCTACTTCGCGCGCACGGCGTGGCTGCGGGAGGCCGCGGAGCAACACGGCGGACAGGAGCGCGCCCTCGATGCCACGGTCTTCACAGTGTCGCCGGACGTCCACCTCCACCTCTCCGAATCCCTCGCCCCCGCCGGGCCGGACGAGGTCGGCTCCCCCGGTCCGTCCACCGTCGTGGTGGAGCGGGTCACCGGCGCCCGGTGGCGCCACGAGATCGATCCGCTCACCGCGAGCGTCCTGCGTGGGGCGCGGACGGGCGCGCTGCAGTTGGAGGACCTGGTGGTGCTCGCCGCGGTCGGTGCCGGGGAGGATCCCGACGCCCTCGCCGGCCCCGTCCGCCGGGTGGTCGCCGACCTGTTCCTCCACGGGTTCGTCGTCCCGGCGGGGATGCCAGGCCTCCTGCCCCCGGGGGTCGCCGCGGCCGTGGCCGCAGGGGCGGCGGGATGAGGGCCGTCGTCTCCCGGGTCACCGAGGCGTCGGTGACGGTGGACGGTGAGGTCGTCGGGGCCCTGTCACGCCCCGGGCTGCTGGTCCTGTTGGGGGTGTCGGACGACGACGACGAGACCGACGTCGCCACGATGGTCCGCAAGATCTCGGACCTGCGGATCCTGCGGGAGGAACGCAGCGCCGCGGAGGTGGGCGCCCCCGTCCTGGTCGTCAGCCAGTTCACGCTCATGGGGTCGACCGCGAAGGGCAGGCGGCCGTCGTGGTCGAGAGCGGCTCGGGGCGAGGTGGCCGAACCCGTGGTGGACGCCGTGGTCCACGGTCTGCGCGAACGCGGCCTCGAGGTGGCCACGGGAGTCTTCGGCGCGATGATGCAGGTCCATTCGGTCAACGACGGCCCGTTCACGCTGCTGGTGGAGACCCCCGGCTCGGGCTGAGCGGGTTTCCTCGACGGATCGTGACCGACATCATCGGCGCGGGAACATTCCCGGTACCCCCGTCGTTGTAGAGGTACGTGACCGTGACCCGGCCACGCGCCTGATCCGTCCACCAGCAACCGAACGCCGGCCTCGTCACATGGCCAGGCAGGAGGAGGAGACATGACGTCAGCCACCACCCGATCGGACCGTCGGACGGAGGCGGGGCCGGACGGCCAGAGCCCGAGCGCTGACCTCGTCCGTGTCTACCTCAACGGGATCGGCAAGACGGCACTGCTCAACGCTGAGGACGAGGTCGAGCTCTCCAAGCGGATCGAGGCCGGTCTCTACGCCAAGCACGTGCTGGAGACCAAGAAGCGTCTGGGTCCGGTCCGCAAGGCCGACCTCAAGGCGATCGTCGCGGAAGGTGAGGCCGCCCGCGCCCATCTGCTGGAGGCCAACCTGCGCCTGGTGGTGTCGCTGGCCAAGCGCTACACGGGCCGCGGCATGCCGTTGCTGGACCTCATCCAGGAGGGCAACCTGGGCCTGATCCGTGCGATGGAGAAGTTCGACTACGCGAAGGGCTTCAAGTTCTCCACCTATGCCACCTGGTGGATCCGTCAGGCGATCACCCGCGGAATGGCCGATCAATCCCGCACCATCCGTCTGCCGGTCCACCTGGTCGAGCAGGTCAACAAGCTCGCCCGGATCAAGCGTGAACTCCACCAGCAGCTCGGCCGTGAGGCCTCCCTCGAGGAACTCGCCGAGGAGTCGGGCATCCCCGCGCACAAGATCGAGGAGCTGCTGGACCATTCGCGTGACCCGGTGAGCCTCGACATGCCGGTCGGCGCGGACGAGGAGGCGCCGCTCGGTGACTTCATCGAGGACGCCGAGGCCACCAGTGCGGAGAACACCGTGGTGACCAATGTGATGCACTCCGACGTGCGCGCGGTCCTGGCCACCCTCGAGGAGCGCGAGCAGCAGGTCATCACGCTGCGTTTCGGTCTCGACGACGGCCAGCCTCGCACCCTCGACCAGATCGGCAAGCGTTTCGGACTGTCGCGCGAGCGGGTCCGCCAGATCGAGCGCGAGGTCATGGCCAAGCTCCGCGAGGGTCGTCGCGCGGACAAGCTCCGCTCCTACGCCGTCTGACCGGACGCCGGATCGCACGCCGCACGATCAGACGCTGCCCGATCGGACGCCGCCCGATCAGACGCGAGCCGGGTTCCCCGGAGCCCTTCACACCGTGAGGTCGCAATCCCAGGGCCCCGCCTCCCCCGATCGGGAGGGGCGGGGCCTTCGCGGTGCCGTCCAGGGCCGACCACAGCGCCTAGCGCAGCCGGCGGGGCCCCTCGTCGGCGCTGAACCTGGGGGGCGGCCCCAGCCGGACCGTTGCGTAGAGCACCGCGAGACCGTCGGGTCCGGCGAGCGCCGGGTCCACCGACAGGCGCCGCATCTCCGGCACGTCCTCTGCCAGGCATGAAACCCGCCCCATGAGCTCCACCAACGCGTCACGGTCCACAGGCGCGTCCCCGGCATACCCGTCGAGGAGCGCTGCGGCCCGGGGCCGGTCGAGCAGGGCGGCCGCCTCGCGGGGTGAGATCGGCAGCGTGCTGAACGCCCGGTCGGCCAGCAGATCCGACAACATCCCGGACAGTCCGAACGAGATGAGGGTGCCGAAGATCGGGTGATCGGCGACCCGGATGGTCACGGCGACCCCCTTGGTCGCCATCTTCTGCACGTGCAGGGAACGTGAGCCCGTCGTGGACTGGAGGAACGCGAAGGCATGCCGCACCGCGGCAGAGTCGACGAGGTCGAGTCGCACCCCGGACTGATCGCTGCGGGTCCGCCACCGGTCACTCATCGCCTTGACCGCCACCGGGTAGCCCAACTCGTCGGCGGCCATCACGGCCTGGTCGACATCCGTCACGACGCGGTAGTCGACGATGTCGATCCCGTAGCACTCCAACAGGGCCCGGACCTGGCCCTGCGTGAGCTCGAACGACTCGGTTCCGGCGTGGAGCTGGCAGAGCGAGTCCACGAGCTCCCGCGCGCGTGCGCGGTCGATGTCCTCGTACTCGGCGGGCTCCTCGGCCGGCTTGTCGAGCCACTCGGCGTACCGGCGGGCGCGCACCAGTGCGGACACCGCTCGTTCGGGATACGGGTAGGAGGGTATCGAGCCCCGCGCCGCCACCCCGGACTCGTCGGTCACCGTCAGTCCCTCCGGCAGCCCTTCCCCCGCGAGGAAGGTACTCACCACGGGCTTGCTGCTCTCGCCCGCGGCGGTACGGATCGCCTCGGCATAGGCGTCGGGTTCCGTCGCGACCGGAGGGACGAACACCGTCAGGACCGAGTCGACCTCGTCACGTGCGAGGACGTCCGCGATCGCCTCGCGGAACTCCTCCGGGGACGCGCCGGCACCCAGATCGACCGAATGCGCCACGGTGAAGCCCTGTTGACGCGCGGAGTCCCCGCCGAGGCGTCCGACCGCGGAGGAGTTGCCGACGATGCCGAGGCGACCTCCCGTGGGCAGCGGTTGGTAGGCCAGGAGCGTGGCGGTGTCGAACATGTCCGTGATGGAATCCACCTGGATGAGGCCGGAGTCGCGGAACAGTCCACCGATGGCGTTCGCCGTCAGCCCCTCGACGCCCGACTCCAGATCGTCGGCCGCTCGGCGGACCACCACCACCGGCTTGTTGCGCGCCACGCGCCGGGCGATCCGGGAGAACTTGCGGGCGTTACCGAAGCTCTCCAGGTAGAGCAGCACCACCTCGGTGGCGGTGTCGGTGTCCCAGTACTGCAGCAGGTCGTTGCCGGAGACGTCGGCGCGGTTACCGGCGGAGACGAACGTGGACAGCCCGAGCCCACGTCGGGCCGCGGCGGCGAGGATGGCGATCCCGAGCGCACCCGACTGGCAGAAGAACCCCGTGCGGCCGGGTCCCGGAACGACTTCTGCGAGGGTCGCGTTGAGCTGCACGTCGGGTGAGGTGTTGATCACCCCGAGCGCGTTGGGGCCGACCACGCGCATCCCGTGGGCGCGGGCCTCGCTGACCAGACGCCGTTCGGAGACGACGCCGGCGCTGCCGACGTCCGAGAACCCGGCGGAGATGACGACGAGGGTCGACACGCCCTTCGACAGGCAGTCGTCGAGGACTTCCGACATGGACGCCGCCGGTACTGCCACTACCGCGAGGTCCACGGGATCCGGGATGTCCCTGACGCTCGGATAGGCGCGCACGGACTGCACCGACGTGGCATCGGAATTGACGGGGTACACGGGACCGGAGAACCCGTTGCCGATGAGGTTGCGCAGTACCGTGTGCCCGATCTTGCCCACCTGGTCCGAGGCGCCGATCACGGCGACGGAACTGGGGTTGAGCACACGCGCCAGACTCCGTGCCTCCGCCGCCGCCTCCCGCGAGTTCCGGACATTGGTCAGGGCCTCGGACGGGTCGATCGCGAACTCCAGGTGGAGAGTGGACCCATCGAACGAACGGGAGATCTCGTACCCGGCCCGCCGGAACACCTGGATCATCGACCGGTTCTCGGAGAGCACCTCGGCCTCGAAGTGGTCGATCCCGCATTCGGCCGCGGCGCCGGCCAGGTGCTCGAGGAAGATCGACCCCAGCCCACGCCCCTGATGCTGGTCGGAGATGGTGAACGCGACCTCGGCGAAGGTCGAGTTCGGCAGTCGCTCGTAGATCGCCATGCCGATGACCTCCGCGCCCAACTCGGCGACGAACGCCATCCGGTCGCGGTAGTCGACGTTGGTCATCCGGGCGAGTTCACGGTCGGACAGCACATCGTGCGATCCGAAGTAACGCAGGTAGCGGGTGCGCTCGGACAGGCTGGTGTGGAACCGGGAGATCTTCTCGGCGTCGTTGGGCAGGATCGGCCGCACGCGCACGGCCCGCCCGTCGGATCCGAGTACGTCCGCAGCCCACTCGTGGGGATAGCCCTCCGGGTACTCGTCGACGGAGGTGTCGGTCGACGCGTGCTCGGGTGGGTCCACCGCCGGGGTGGCGTCGGTGGGGTTCTCGGTCACCGTGTCAACGGTCTCGCGGTCGCCGGGGTGCGCCATGGGGTCCTCCAGGGACTGAGGGGTAGGGGGTCGATGAGTCTGTTGCAGTGCCGCCGGTCAGTCGCGGGGATCGTCCGGGTCGAGTCCGAGCAGGGGGTAGACCGAGCGGCGGGTGTCGAGGATCGACTGGTCGAGACGGGCGAGCGAACGATCCATCTCCACCCCCCGATCGGATCCCGCGGGCTCCCACGGGGTGTAGCCGGGGGTCTCCCCGTCCCCCATCGTCTGCGGGACGCGGTCGGGGACGGTGAACCTGCCGGCCGCGGCCCGCCACTGGTCCGGGATCGCGGTCGCCGGGTCGAGCGGGACCCCCAGCACGGCAGCGATGAGGTGGGTCCACGACCGCGGGACCACCCGCACCAGTTCGTAGCCGCCCCCGCCGATCGCGATGAGTCTCCCTTCGCAGAGTTCGTCAGCCAGCGCCACGACCTCAAGATACGACTGCCGGTGACCGTCGACGGTCAACGAGAGGTCGGCGAGCGGGTCTTCGCGGTGCGAGTCGCACCCGGCCTGCATGACGATGATCTGGGGTTCGAACGTCCGCAGCACTCCGGGGACCACGGCGTGGAAGCCCCGCAGCCAGAGATCATCGGTGACCGCGGGGAGGTACGCCAGGTTGACGGCGGTGCCCTCCGCGCGGCCGACACCGGTCTCCGACGCCCAGCCGGTGGACGGCCACAGGGTGGCTGGGTGCTGGTGCAGGGACACCGTCAGGACCCGCGGGTCCTCGTAGAACGCGGTCTGGACGCCGTCCCCGTGGTGGACGTCGATGTCGACGTAGGCAACGCGGTCGTACCCGTTGTCGAGCAACCAGCTGATCGCCACCGCCGCGTCGTTGTAGACGCAGAACCCGGCGGCGGCAGCGGGCATGGCGTGGTGCATCCCCCCGGCGACGGAGACCGCACGCGTCGCGGCCCCGCTGGCGATGGCCCGGGCGGCCGTCAGCGTGCCGCCCGCGACCGCCGCGCTGGCCTCGTGCATCGCCGGGAACGTCGGGTTGTCGGCCGTCCCGAGCCCGTGGCTCATCCCGACATGCTCACCGGGCGGCAGGTCGCCGGCGGCCTTGACGGCGTCGATGTAGCGGGAGGTGTGGACCCTCAGTAGCTCGTCCTCGCTGGCCGACCCGGGGTCCAGCATCTCGACACCCTGCAGGACGCCGAGCTCGGTCGCGAGCGACATGGTCAGATCGAGCCGCCGTGGACTCATCGGGTGGTCAGCGGAATGCCGGTACTCCAGCAATGACGGACTCCACACGACCTTCGCCGCGACGCCGTCCCCGATCCCGGCCATAGCCACCGTCCTCCCGTGGGCCGGGTCGTTCCCGGCCCGAGCACCCCGAGCGAGCAGTGGGGCACGTCACCCGTGAATCTACGCGTGTGGCACCGGGCCCGGCCCCCGATTGTCCGCTCTCCACCCCGGTCGGTGGCCCGACGGTAGTCTCGGAGGCAGAACCCTGACGGCGCCCGCGCCTGCGGGGAGTCGCACACCTATCGACGATCCGACCGTGGAGGACTGCAGCGTGAAGGACCTGGTGGACACCACCGAGATGTACCTCCGCACCATTTACGAACTCGAGGAGGAGGGCGTGATCCCGCTGCGGGCGAGGATCGCCGAGCGCCTCGAGCAGAGCGGGCCGACCGTGAGCCAGACCGTCGCGCGGATGGAGCGCGACGGGTTGGTCCTCGTGGCCCCCGACCGGCATCTCCAGCTCACCGCCACGGGCAGGGAACTCGCGGTGGGTGTGATGCGTAAGCACCGCCTCGCCGAGCGTCTCCTGGTCGACGTGATCGGACTGGAGCTCGAGAAGGTCCACGCCGAGGCGTGCCGCTGGGAGCACGTGATGAGCGACGACGTCGAGCGGCGGCTCATCGAGGTCCTCGATGACCCCCGGACCTCTCCCTACGGCAACCCGATCCCCGGGCTGGAGCGGATCGGGTACCCCGCCTCCGCCCTCGAC
Source organism: Dietzia sp. WMMA184 (assembly GCF_002441635.1). NCBI lineage: Bacteria > Bacillati > Actinomycetota > Actinomycetes > Mycobacteriales > Dietziaceae > Dietzia > Dietzia sp. WMMA184. The sequence continues at coordinate 694,162 of NZ_NXEI01000001.1, forward strand.
GACCCCAACCAGATCAGGCTCTCGGCGCTGGAGAGCGACGTGGCCCACCGGGTCCGGATCCGGGCGATCGGTGAGAACGTGCAGATCGACACGGAACTGATCTCCGAGCTCCGGGCCGCGGGCGTCGAACCGCTCAGAACCGTCACCGCCACCCGCCGCGGGCACCTCGTCGAGCTCGACTCCGGTGAGGGGCACACGGTGGAACTCGACGGCGACCACGCCCACGCGATCCAGGTCGAGATCGTCTCGTGAAGCTGCTCGTCACCGGCGGCGCCGGGTATGTCGGCGGGGTCTGCGCGACGGTCCTGATCGAGCGCGGTCACGAGGTGGTGGTGCTCGACGACCTGTCCACGGGTAACCGGGACGGGGTTCCCGAGGGGGCGACGTTCGTCGAGGGGGACGTGGCCGTACGCGCGCCGGAGGTTCTCGACTCCTCGTTCGACGGTGTCCTGCACTTCGCCGCGCGTTCCCTCGTCGGCGAGTCCGTCGAGAAGCCCGGGGAGTACTGGCAGGGCAACGTCGTCACGTCCCTGGCCCTCCTCGACGCGATGCGTGAGTCCGGGGTGGGCAACCTGGTGTTCTCCTCCACCGCCGCCACCTACGGCGAGCCCGAGCAGGTCCCCATCACCGAGGACATGCCCACGCGTCCGACCAACACCTACGGGGCCACCAAACTCGCGATCGATCACGCCATCACGTCGTACGCCACCGCGTACGGTCTCGCCGCGACCAGCCTGCGCTACTTCAACGTCGCCGGGGCCTATCACGGTGCGGGCGAGAACCGGGTCGTGGAGACCCACCTCATCCCCCTCGTGCTGCAGGTCGCGCTCGGCCATCGCGCCGATATCAAGGTCTTCGGTGACGACTGGCCCACCCCCGATGGCACGTGCATCCGCGACTACATCCACGTCGCCGACCTCGCCGACGCCCATCTGCTGGCGCTGGAGACCAACACTCCCGGCACCCACCGGGTGCTCAACCTGGGCAGCGGTGAGGGGTTCTCCGTCCGTGAGGTCATCGACGTGTGCCGGGAGGTCACCGGACATCCCATCCCCGACGTCGTCGCCCCACGTCGCGCCGGCGACCCGGCGGTGCTCGTGGCCTCCAGCGCCCGGGCGATCGCCGAACTCGGGTGGAACCCCTCCCGCACCGACCTGCGTACGGTCGTCGAGGACGCCTGGGCGTTCACCGAGGCGCTCGGCGACCGCGCGCACTCGGCTCCGCGCTGACCCGGAGCGGCTCAGGCGGCCGCGGCCACCTGCCTGAGCCGTTCCGGAGACAGGCCCGCGTGCAGGCTGTCGATCAGGAGCCGGGCGAGGGAGTTGCCGGCGTCGGCGTCCAGGGCCGCCGACAGGGCCGACCAGGCGTGCACCCCGCTACCGTCGAAGTAGGCCGCGGCGCCGAGTAGCAGGAGCGCCACCGAGCGTTCGCGCCCCGGCCTCCGGCGCGCGACCGCCCACCACACGAGACGTCGGCCGTCGCCGTCGCCCAGACCCCGCTGGGCCAGCCGCCGGTAGATCTCGTCCCGAACCGCGATGACGAGCAGGTCCCGGCCGATTCCGGCGAGCTCGTCGTCGTCGACACTCTCCCCCACCTCCAGTCGACGTGCGGCGTCGTCGTGACGCTCGACCGCCTCGGCCACCACCGCCTCCGCCACCCGACGGGCCCCGTCCACCCGCGGCGGCCCCGACTCGTGGGGATCCTCGTCGCAGGCGTCCGCGTCCCGCACGAGGTACATCCGGTCTATCTCGTCCCGCGAGCCGGCCCGGACCCGGCCACCGTACGCGTGGACCGCGGCGATCTGCGTCGAGTCGGGATCGAGTTGGACCCCACGGACCATCCCGAACAGGTCCACCCACGGTGCGCCCTCGGCGAACTCGCCGACGCCGTAGGCCGCCGCGACCTCTGTGCCCGCGACACCCAGCCAGTACTCGAACGCCGATGCGGCGTCCTCCGCCCGCAAGCCCGCGTGGTAGTCCTCCACGCAGTCCTCGTGCACCACGACCAGATGCACCGACCCGATCCCCTCCCGCGCGCAGAACTGCGCCAACCCGCGCGCGGGACCGGGATCGACAGCCGGGTTCGAGCGCCCCACGGAAGCGTCGTCGGGACCGCCGTCGTGATAACCGTCCACGTCGTCGTCACCGTCGAGCAACTCGTCGTCATCGGGGTCGCCCCGTCCCGCCCCCAGCAACCCGTCGACATCCATACGGACCACCGGCCCCTGCCCGCCGTCGGCCGTCTCGCCGCACAGCACCACCACCGACCCCCGGCCCGGTGGGAACCCGAGCATCGCCGGTATGGAGGCGATCAACTCCTCCGGCGAGGAGATCACCACCGTCGCCCGTCCGTCCGCCCCGTCATCGTCGATCATCTCGCCGGTCGTCATCGTCCTCATCCGTCTCCTGTCTCGCGCGTCCTGGGCCCCGCCCGGGTCCCGGCCCGCAGGTGCCGTGCACCGGTCTCACCATCGGGCACGTGGTCGGCCACCGGAGGCCTGCGGGCGTCCTGTCGCGCCCCGCCTGTGGAGAGGGGGACGACCTGTGGGGAACGGCAGGGGCACCGCCACCGGGGAATCAACCCGGGCGCGGTGTCGTTGTCACAGTTGTGAACCCCGTCCCGGATGGACGACCGGGCGACCCCGTACTCCCGACGGACGGGGTGTGGTGACGAGAGGAGTCGACATGGCCAGGCACAGCGATCTGTACCGAATGATCGAACCCGTTCCCGACCTGCGTTCTGAGGACGGCCGCGGGCCGGTCCTCGTGCACGGACTCGAGGGGTTCTCGGATGCCGGCCAGGCGATCCAGGGCGTGGCCGAACACCTCCGCGAAACCCTGGACTCGCAGCTGATCGTCGAGTTCGACGTCGACGAGCTGGTGGACTACCGGTCCCGCCGCCCCCACCTGAAATACTCGTTCGATCGGTTCTCCGAGTACGACCAGCCGACGATCCAACTGCACGCCGTCAAGGCCACCGACGGCACGTCGTTCCTGTTGCTCTCGGGCCTCGAACCCGACCTGAAGTGGGACGGTTTCACCAACTCCGTGATCGATCTGGCCGCCACCTTCGGCGTCCGCATGTCGATCGGACTCGGGGCCATGCCGCTGGGCGTGCCGCACACCCGGCCGACCAACTCCAGCGCCCACGCCAGTGATGTGGACCTCATCCAGGGGTTCACCGCCTGGCCCGGCGAGTTCTCCGTGCCCGGCAACGTGACCTCACTGCTCGAGCTGCGGATGGCCGAGCACGGGATCCCGTCCGCGGGCTTCACCGTGCACGTCCCCCAGTACCTGTCCCAGACCGCGTACCCCGCGGCGGTGCTCAACCTCGTCGACAACGTCTCGCGGCTCGCGGACCTCGAGCTGCCGACCACCGGACTGGAGAAGGCCGCCGAGGAGTTCACCGCGCAGGTCAACGCGCAGATCGAGAACAACCACGAGGTCCTCACCGCCGTCGAGCTCATGGAGAAGCAGTACGACCAGTTCATGGAGACGCGGCTGGGCTCCGATTCACTCAACCCCGGCGGCAAGCCGTTGCCCTCCGGCGACGAGATCGGTGCCGAGTTCGAGCGGTTCCTGGCCCAGCAGGCCGAGGACGACGGGTCGGGCCGGGGCCCGGAGATGAACGACTGACCGACCCCGGCGACTAGGCTCGGACCGGTGCATCTGCCCCACCTCCTCGCCGACCTCGACGACGTCCCCGCCGACCTGCACGACGAGGCGGTGTTCGACGCGTTCGTGGCGTGGGCCGCCGACCGGGGGCTGACGCCGTACCCGGCGCAGGAAGAAGCCGTCCTCGAGATCGCCGCCGGCAGCCACGTGATCCTGGCCACCCCCACAGGCTCCGGCAAGTCCCTCGTGGCACTGGGGGCCCACTTCTCGGCGATGGCACGAGGTGTCCGCAGCTACTACACCGCCCCCATCAAGGCGCTCGTCAGCGAGAAGTTCTTCGCACTGTGCGAGGTCTTCGGCGCCGAGAACGTGGGCATGCTCACCGGCGACGCCTCGGTCAACGCCGACGCCCCCATCGTCTGCGCCACCGCCGAGATCGTCGCCAACATCGCCCTGCGAGAGGGGTCGGCCGCCGACATCGGCCAGGTGGTGATGGACGAGTTCCACTACTACTCCGAGCCGGACCGCGGGTGGGCCTGGCAGGTGCCGCTCATCGAACTGCCCGACACGCAGTTCCTGCTCATGTCCGCGACCCTCGGGGACGTCGACTGGTTGCGGGAGGACCTGCGTCGGCGCACGGGTCGGGAGTGCGTGCACATCGGCGGCACCGAACGCCCCGTCCCCCTGTCGTTCGAGTACGAGCTCAGCGGCGTCCACGAGACGGTGGAACTGCTCCTCCGTGACGGCAAGGCCCCCGTCTACATCGTCCACTTCACCCAGGCCGCCGCACTCGAACAGGCCCAGGCGTTGACCTCGCTCTCGGTGGCGACCAAGGAGCGCAAGGCCGCGGTCTCCGAGGAGATCGGCGGGTTCCGGTTCAGCACCGCGTTCGGCCGCACCCTGCGCAAACTCCTGCTCCACGGGATCGGCGTCCACCACGCGGGCATGCTCCCCAAATACCGGCGGCTGGTGGAGCGGCTGGCGCAGGACGGCCTGCTCACCGTCATCTGCGGTACGGACACCCTCGGCGTCGGGATCAACGTGCCCATCCGGACCGTGCTGTTCACCGGCCTGACCAAGTTCGACGGCCGTCGTCAGCGGGTCCTCAAGGCCCGCGAGTTCCACCAGATCGCGGGCCGTGCCGGTCGGGCCGGGTTCGACACCGAGGGGTTCGTGGTGGTGCTCGCCCCCGAGCACGAGATCGAGAACGCCAAGGCCGCCGCGAAGGCCGCCGCCAACCCCAAGAAGAAGGCCAAGGCGGGCAAGAAGAAGCCCCCCGAGGGGTTCGTCAACTGGTCCCGGTCGACCTTCGACAAGCTCGTCGGCGCGCAGCCGGAGGAACTGACCAGTCGCTTCGAGGTGAGCAACTCGATGCTGCTCAACATCATCTCCCGACCCGGCAGTTGCTACGACCACATGCGGCACCTGCTGTTGTCCTCGCACGAGACCCGCGCGCGGGTACGTCGGCACGTGCTCCGCGCGATCGAGCTGTTCCGCGGACTGGAGGCCGCCGGGATCGTGGAACGGCTCCCGGAGCCCGACGGCGACGGGCGGCACGTCCGGCTGACGGTGGACCTCCAACGGGATTTCGCGCTGAACCAGCCGCTGGCGCCGTTCGCGATCGCTGCGATGGAGGTGCTCGACCCGGAGTCCCCCACCCCCGAGCTGGACTTGGTCTCGGTGATCGAGGCCGTGCTCGACGATCCCCGGCCGATCCTGTACGCCCAGCAGCGCCAGGCCCGTGGGGAGGCGATCGGGGCGCTCAAGGCCGACGGGGTCGAGTACTCCGAGCGCATGGAGTTGGTCGAGGACATCTCGTGGCCCAAGCCGCTCGGGGACCTCATCGCCGACGCGTACGACGCCTACCGCGCAGGGCATCCGTGGGTCGCCGGGATCGAACCTTCACCGAAATCGGTCATCCGGGAGATGGTCGAACGGGGCATGACGTTCTCGGACCTCGTCTCGGCCTACGGGCTCGGCCGCTCCGAGGGAGCCGTCCTGCGCTACCTCACCGACGCCTACCGGGCACTGCGCCAGACCGTCCCCGCCGACCGACGCTCCGAGGAGTTCGAGGACCTGGTCGAGTGGCTGGGCGAACTGGTCCGACAGGTGGACTCGAGCCTGCTGGACGAGTGGGAGCTCCTCACCGACCCGGATGTGTCGTCCGCCCAGGTCGCGGAGCTCGCGTTCGGTGAGTCCGCCGGGAACACCAGGCCCGTCACCGCGAACAGGCGCGCGTTCCGCGTGATGGTGCGCAACGCGATGTTCCGCCGCGTCGAACTGCTCTCGCGCGACGACATCGAGCGGTTGGCGGAACTTGACGCCGACGTGCCCGACCACCCCGACTGGGACTCGGAGATCGACGCCTACTGGGACGAGTACGACGCCATCGGAACCGGGCCGGCGGCCCGTGGCCCCGCACTGTTCACGGTCACCGAGTCGGGCCCCGGCGTGGAGACCAATACGTGGCGGGTCCGGCAGGTGCTCGACGACCCGGAGGGCGACCACGGTTGGGCGATCGAGGGTGTGGTGGACCTGGCGGCCTGCGACGAGGCGGGCGAGGTGCGTTTCGCCTCACTCGCCCTCCACGGGTGAACCCGCCCCCGACCTGGAACCTACCCGCGCGGCCCGGGTCCGTAGCATGTCCGACGAACCCCGACCCGATCGATGGAGGACAGTTGTGACCCCCCGCATCCTGTACAAGAGACTCGCGCTCGCGGAGGTGGTCACCTGGACGCTCCTGATCCTGGGCATGATCGGCAAGTACGGCTTGGGATTCGACTGGGCGACCATGGTCGGCGGCAGCGTCCACGGGTTCGTGTTCCTCTGCTACGCGGTGGCCACCGTCGCGGTCTGGACCGACAAGCGGTGGACCGCAGGGACCGGTGTCCTCGGTCTGGCCTCCGCCGTGATCCCCTATGCGACCGTCCCGTTCGAGCGGTCGGTGGAGCGTCGTGGACTGCTCGACGGCCCGTGGCGGGTCGGCCCGGAGGGCGACGCCCCGCGTACGCTCCCGGAGCGCGTGCTGGCCTTCGCGGTGCGGTCGCCCGCCCTCGCGTTGGTGGCGACGCTCGTCGTGGTGGCGATCGTGTTCTCGCTGTTGCTGATGGCCGGCCCGCCGACCGAGTGGTTCTCGTGACCCCCACCCGCGAACCCGGCCGCCGGGAGTTGAACAAGGCCGACAAGCAGCGGCGCATCCACGCGGCCGCCCGCGACCTGTTCACCCGTCGCGGCTACTCCTCGGTGACCACCCAGGAGGTCGCCGATCTGGCCGAGGTCGGGACGGGGACGCTGTTCCGGTACGCGCAGTCCAAGGGCGAACTGTTGTGCATGGTCGCCAACGACGAGTTCCGCGCGATGGTCGAGACCGTCCCGGCCACCGGCGACCCGGTGAACGATCTCGTCACCCTGTGCGAACCTCTCCTGGTGGCGCTCGACAGGCAGCCGGAGAACATCGCGGCGTACCACCGCGAGACGCTGTTCGGGGAGCCCGGGCCGCACCGCGCGGAGGCGCAACGCATCCTCGGAGAGCTTCGCGACCTCATCGCCGGCGTCCTCGCAGGTCACTCGGGCACCTCCGCGACCGCGGACGACCTCGCCGGTCCGGCCCAGACCGTGTTCGACGTGCTCTACATGACCATCGTGCGGTGCGGGGTGGAGCGCTCCCCCGTCAGCGACAGCCGCGGGACTGTCACCGAGCAGGTCCGCCACGTGCTCTACGGCGTCCTGCCTCCGGCTGCCACGGGTTCCGACTGACCACACCCACCCCGGTGTGGGGCGCGCCACCGCGTCGGGCGAGACTGACAGCATGACCGAGGTTGACCAGAGCACCGCCCGCCCCGTCAAGGACGCCTCCACCGTGATGGTGATCCGCGATTCCACCGCCGGCCCGGAGGTGTTCGTCGCCCGCCGCGTCAAGGGTATGGCGTTCGCCGGTGGGATGACCGTCTTCCCGGGTGGAGGGGTGGACGCCGCCGACGACGACCCCGACCTCGCGTGGACGGGCCCGGCCCCCACCTGGTGGGCCGAGCGCCTCGGGTGCGACGAGCCGCGGGCCCGCCGGCTGGTCTGCGCCGCCGCCCGGGAGACGTTCGAGGAGTGCGGTGTCCTGTTGGCGGATCACCTCGACGGAGCCGCGGTCTCGGATGCCGGCAGGTACCACTCGGCCCGGGCCGAGCTCGAAGCCCACGAATTGTCGTTCAGCGGCTTCCTGGAGCGGGAGGAGCTCTCGCTGGCCGCCGGCCGTCTCCGTCCGTTCGACCACTGGATCACTCCCGAGGTCGAGAAGCGCCGGTACGACACCCGGTTCTTCCTCGCCGCACTGCCGGGCGGGCAGGAGCCGGACGACCTGACCACCGAGGTGGACCTGACCATGTGGGCCCGCCCCGTGGACCTGCTGGCGGACTTCCGTACGGGCCACTCGATGCTGCTGCCGCCCACCTGGACCCAGCTACGCCACCTCGCCGAGTTCGCTGACGTCGACTCCGCACTGGCCGCGTCCCGGACCATCGCGCCGATCCAACCGGAGATCATCGAGCACCGCGGCGGCATCAGGGTCGGGTTCGACGGCTCCGACGAGTACTGGTCGGACTATCAGGCAGGGCATCCGCCGACCGGGAACTGATCGGCGCGCGCCGGGACCCGTGCGCCGGACCCTGTCGAACCGCTCACGGAGACGGTGGCTCGGTGGTTGACTGCCTTGCATGCCGGCATTCGAGTTCGACGTGGACGCGTCGATCGCGGCCGGGTGGGACCGTTTCGCCTCCCACCTGGCCGATCTCCTGCGCGACCTGGTCCCCGGCGCGATCTTCGACCTGGCGGTACCCGTCCTCGGTGCGCCCTCCGCGCACACGCCGTACATCCGGTTCACCGCCGTCGCCTCCGGGCGGGTCGACGCCGAGGTCTCCGGCGGCGGTTCTGAGGACACCCCCACCCCCCTGCGCCCCGCGCAACTGGCGCAGCTCTCGGCCCTCGGATGGCAGGCCGCCGACACGGGTCGTGAACCGGATCCCGCCGCCGGCCCACGTGTCAGCCTGACGACGGACCGGGCCCGCGAGCTGTCCCACCTCGTCGCCGGGACCCTGGAACAGGTGTTCGGGATCCGACACCCGGTGTTCCTGCACGATGTCACCGACTCCGATCCGGATGACCTCGTCGGCGCGCGTCCGGTCGAGCCCGGGGCTCCGGACGGGGACCCGGACGGGGACCCGTCCGACGCCGGGAGCCCCCCGGGCGGCGAGGATGACTTCCGCCCGCAGCCGATCACCGATCCGGACCAGGCGACCCGGGCTGTGGAAGCGGCCCTCACCGAGGTCTACCGGCGGCGCGTCCGGGCCGACGAGCACGATGTCTTCACCGTCCCCGCCGGGTGCGTCCTGCTCTTCGTGCGCGCGCACCGTTCCCTGCCGCTCATCGTGTTCCGCAGTCCGCTGGTGTCGGTGGTGGAGGACGCGGCCGCCGCGGAGACCGAGGTCGCGATCCTCAACCGCGACTCCTTGTGGTGCCGGTACGTCTTCGACGGCGAGGCGATCACCGCCGAGTCGGAGTTCGTCGACCGGGTGTTCGTGCCGGTCAACTTCAAGATCCAGCTGGCCGAGATCTCCGCGGAGCTCGATGACGTCTACCCGGACCTCGTACGCCGGGTCGCGGGCAAACACTCGCGGGACCTGCGAGCCTCCGATGACCCCGACCCCGACGGGCCGTAGGATCAGGGACTGCCGGGACCGGCCCGGCGCACGATCCCGCCACAGGAGCGCCCCTATGCGTCGCGCCGCCCTCGCCGCCGTGGTCACGGCGGCGACCGTGTTGACCAGTGCCTGCTCTCCGTCGCTCCTCGGCGACGACGACGAACGCGCCGTGCCCGTCCCCACCGCCGAGCCCAGCGGCCCGCTGCCCTCATCCCAGCAGTTCGACCGCCCGTTCCCCGTCTCGGGCGATCTGTGGGACGCCACCGTCACCGTGTCGAACCTGCGGATCGAGCCGTCCTCCGCGTACTCGGACGCCGTGCTGGTGGTGGATGTCCGTGCCGTGCAGTCGTCCGGGCAGCCCGAGCTGGGTCCGGCCGACTTCTCCGCCTTCGACCCCTCGGGACGACCCTTCGAGCGGATCCAGAACCCCGCGGGAATCGTCGACGACCCGCTGGTCCCCTCGGTCCTGGCCACCCCCGGCGAGGAGATCCGGGGAATGGTGGCCTGGACGGTGCCCCGCGGTGTCAGGATCGGCCGGATCGATGTGACCACCCCCGGCACGATCAGTTCGTTCATCGTGACCCGCCAGCCGGACGACCCCGCCCGGTCCTAGTCGCCCGCGGGATCCGACCCCGTCAGGTACGTCCAGCGCCCGCCCCTGCGCTCGAACAGCGACCGTTCCCGCATCACGGTCGGGCCCTCCGGGCCGGTGTACCGCGCTTCGAACTCGACCACCCCGTCGTCGTCGCCCTCATCTCCGGCGACCACCTCCACGACGGTGAGCCCGGTCCACTCCACGTCGGATGCCTCGACCGTCGGCGGCCTGGTCCGGGGATGCCACGTGCGCCAGAGATGGTCCGTGTGCCCCAGCACGAACGCCGTGTACCGCGACCGCATCAGCCGCTCGGCCGTGCGCGCGGGTAGGCCGTCCTCGACGATCGGACCGCAGCACGTCCCGAACCCGTCCCCACTGCCACACGGGCATGCGCTCATCGGTCCACTCCGTTCACCCTGCGATCCGATCCGATCAGGATACCGCCGTCGCACCGGGCGGCCACCGACCCGCCCCGTACCGCCACCGGACGCCGCGCGTCCACCCCCGGCCTTCCCGACGGTCTATCCTCGCTGGTGACATGACTGGTTTCGCTTCCCTCCGCTCGCTCGCGCGACGCCGCCCGGACCCCGACCTCGCACCCCTGCGCGTGCGCTCCTGCCGCGACCTGTGCAATTGGAACGAGACCCCGGTCGAGCGTCGGGGAGAGCCGCTGTTCGCGTGCCGCGGATGCGGATCCCAGTGGGTCCCGAGTGAACCGTGGACCCCGCGCGAGGCCACCGGGGAGATCCCCCGGGCCGTCCTGGACCTCCTCCGGTCCGGCGACTGACCACCCGGGGTACGACGTCACCGTCCGCTATAGAGTCGGACCATGACCACGACCCCTCTGTCCCCCCTCTCGTCCGCCGGCGCCGGGACCGTCGACGCGATCCTGCGACGGTCCGCCCGCCGGTTCCCCGACCGGGTCGCCCTGACCTTCGCCGACCGTCGCTGGACCTACGCCGAACTCGACACCGCCGTCGACCGGGTCGCCTCCCTGCTCGCCGCTCGGGGGCTCGACGACGGTGCGCGGATCGCCGCCTACGGGGTCAACTCGGACGCCTACCTCATCGGCTTTCTCGCGACCTCACGGGCGGGGTACACCCACGTCCCGGTGAACTACGCCCTGACGGGCGGAGAGCTCGAGTACCTCCTGACGGATTCCGGCGCCTCACTCGTGCTGGTCGACCCCGCACAGGCGCCGACCCTCGAGACCGTCGTCCAGACCCTGCCGTCGCTGCAGACGCTCGCGCTGCAACCCGCCGCCGGGGACCCCGCCGACGGCACGCTGCTGGGCGCGGCAGTGGATCGGGGCGAGGCCCGGCCCGTCGACTCCCCCGCATCCGGGAGCGACCTCGCGCAGCTCCTGTACACCTCGGGCACCACCTCGCGGCCCAAGGGCGCGATGATGACGCACGCGGCACTGGCGCACGAGTACGTCAGCTGCATCCTCTCCCTCGACCTCGCCGCGGATGACGCACCACTGGTGACGATGCCGCTGTACCACTCCGCGGCCATGCACGTGTTCGCGATGCCCTACCTCTCGCTGGGGGCGACGGTGCACCTGATGGCCGCGCCCGACATCCCGGAGATCCTCCGGCGCGTCGAGGAGGACGGGATCGGGTCGCTGTTCCTCGCACCGACGGTCTGGGTTCCGCTGGCCTCTCACCCCGACCTCGACACGCGTGACCTGTCGAGCCTGCGCAAGGCCCAGTACGGCGCGTCGATCATGCCGGTCACCGTGCTGCAGCGCCTGCGCGACAAGTACCCCGAGCTCGGTTTCTACAACTGCTTCGGGCAGTCCGAGATCGGGCCGCTGGCGTGCGTCCTGCGTCCCGAGGAGCACGATGCACGCCCGGCCAGTGCCGGCCGTCCCGTCTTCTTCGTCGAGGCGCGCGTCGTCGACGAGAGCGGCGCGGAGGTCGCGGCCGGCGAGCAGGGTGAGATCGTCTACCGCTCCCCGCAACTGTGCCAGGGGTACTGGAACAAGCCCGAGGCCACGCAGGAGGCGTTCCGCGACGGGTGGTTCCACTCCGGGGACCTCGTGGTGCGTGACCCGGAGGGGTTCGTCGAGGTGGTCGACCGGATTAAGGACGTCATCAACACCGGCGGTGTCCTGGTGGCCTCCCGCGAGGTGGAGGACGCCGTGTACCGGGACGAGCGGGTCGCCGAGGTCGCCGTGATCGGCACCCCGGATCCCAAGTGGATCGAGGCGGTGACCGCGGTCGTCGTCCTCAAGGACGGAGTTCACGCCACGGAGGACGAGATCGTCGCGGGCACGCGCGAGCACCTCGCCCCGTTCAAGGTGCCCAAGCGGGTGGTGTTCGTCGATGAACTGCCCCGCAACCAGTCCGGAAAGCTCCTCAAGCGGGAGCTGCGGCAGGACTGACACGCCTCGGGGCGGTCAGGCGATCCGGGCCAGGACCTCGCGTGCCACCAACGCGGGGGCCTGTTCCGGTATCCAGTGACCGAGGTCATCGAGCGGGACGAAACGGTACTCGGCCGTCACCCGCTCCGCCGTCGCGTCGGCCCCGCTGCGCGCGACCGCGGGATCCTGCCCGCCCCACAGGAAGGTGGTGGGGACGGTGACGTCGGGGAGGTCGTACCTCCGCATCGCGCGGTACCAGTGCAGGGCCGCGGTCAGGGCCGAGCGCTCCCCGAGCACCTCGAGATGCCTGTCCACCAGATCCGGCGGTACCTGCCCGCCGAACATGGCACGCAATCGGTGGGCATCCCCCTCGAGGAGCACGTCCTCGGCCTTGCCCTCCTGTCGGAACAATCCGAAGTACGCCGACCGGGCCTGTTGATCGGGATCCGCCCCGATCGCATCGGAGAACGCCGCGAGATGCGGGATCGAGATGGCCGTGAGACTCGCGACCCGATCGGCGTGGTGGGCGGCCAGCCACCATGCCACGGACGCCCCCCAGTCATGACCGACCACGTGGACACGCTCGAGCCCCAGACCGTCCGCCACGGCGAGGGCGTCAGCCGACAGGTGCTCGATGGCATAGTCCGCCACATCGTGCGGACGCGCTCCGGGCGAGTATCCACGCTGCATGGGGGCCACCACCCGGACACCCTGAGTCACCAGGTCCGCGGCGACGCGTTCCCATTCCCACGCCGACTCGGGGAAGCCGTGCAGGGCCAACACCGTCCGCACCGGTGCAGTGTCGGCCGCGTGGCCGTCCGGCTCCCACACCAGGACGTCGAGGGTGCCTGCCGGGACGTCCACGGTCGTTCTCCGGGGTTCCATGGAGCGGACCCTAGCGCGCCACCGGGTCAGCGCGGGCGGGTTTCCCGATGCGTCCGGTCGGACGCGCCCGAGCAGTCGGCCGGCGCCCGCCGGTCGTGCCACTCCCGGACGAGCCACATCTCGATCACCAGCGGGTCGACGGCCGCCTCGCGAGCCCACGCGGCGACCACGTCCAGGTAACGCTGGTAGCGCCGCGGGGTCAGCCGGGAGGCCGAGTCGATCTCGGTCCAGCCGGCGTGGATCAGGGTGCCGATCCCCGCCGGATCGACCGGCACGATATCCGGCGCCGACCAGGCCATGCCCAACGACGACAGGTACAGCGACGCCAGGGGGTACCCCAGGTCGGGAACGCCGCGCCCCGCTCTGCCGGCGGGAGCCCCGTGCCGCAGGAGGTTCATCGCCTCCACCGGCGCGTCGAGCCAGTCCACCACCTCGTGCAGCACGAGTGGGTATCCGTGGGAGGAGACCGATACCCGACCGTGCCGGTCCCGCTCGGCCACCCGGAAGTCCGGCAGCCCGCGCCGCACCCCCGATCGCGACGGGTGGCCGGACAGCCAGGCGGCGCACATGTAGAGCGCCACGACGGATTCCTCGAGACTGCCCCGGGCACGCCGACCCGCCGCCCACAGGTCGCTCCTGCGGAGGTACCCGGGCCCGGACTCGACCCGCCCGCCGTCGAGGCCACCGGCGACCAGGCGTAGGTCGACGCGCTTCTCCGCGAGGCGCAGGTTCCACAGGTCCAGATCGATCCCGACGTACTCGTCGGCGACCAGCAGCGCGGGAGGCTGCGCGCGGCACCACTCGCGGCAGGCCGCGGGGAGTGCGGGGATCGGGTGGGGTCCGGTCGTCGTCATGCCCCGTACCGTGTCATGCGGGTACGACAACACCGGACCCCGGCGCCGGCTCAGTCCTCTGCGAACGCGTCCAACGGCGGGCACGAGCAGACCAGGTTGCGGTCGCCGTAGGCCCCGTCGATCCGGCGGACGGCCGGCCACACCTTCGGGCGCCAGGTCGACCCCAGGGGGTACCCCGCGACGCTGCGCGGGTAGGCGTGCGCCCACTCGTCGGCGGACACGCTCTCGGCCGTGTGGGGCGCGCCCCTGAGCGGGTTGTCGTCCACGGTCCACTCACCGTCGGAGACGCGGTCGATCTCGGAGCGAATGGCCGCCATCGCATCACAGAACGCGTCCAGTTCGGACAGGTCCTCGCTCTCGGTCGGCTCGACCATGAGCGTGTTGGGGACCGGGAAGCTCATGGTGGGCGCGTGGAAGCCGTAGTCGGCGAGACGCTTCGCGACGTCGTCGATCGAGATGCCGACCGAGTCGATGAGCGGGCGCAGGTCGAGGATGCACTCGTGGGCGACCCACCCGCCGTCACCGGAGTACAGCACCGGGAAGTGCTCCCCGATACGCCGGGCCAGATAGTTCGCGCTGGCGATGGCGGTGAGCGTGGCCCGGCGCAGTCCGTCGGCCCCCATCATCCGCACGTACGCCCACGTGATGGGCAGGATCGACGCGGAGCCGAACGCGGCCGAGGAGACCACGCCACCCGCGCCCAGGCCGTCCTCGTGGGGATGCCCGGGCAGGAAATCGCGCAGGTGCTCGGCCACCGCGACGGGGCCGACACCCGGCCCACCGCCACCGTGGGGGATACAGAAGGTCTTGTGCAGATTGAGGTGGCTCACGTCGCCCCCGAACCGGCCCGGACGTGCGACCCCGACCAGCGCGTTGAGGTTGGCCCCGTCGATGTAGACCTGACCCCCGGCATCGTGGACGATCGCGCAGATCTCCTCGATGTCGTGCTCGTAGACGCCGTGTGTGGACGGGTAGGTGATCATGATCGCCGACAGTTCGGCGCCGTACTTGTCCACCTTCGCGCGCAGGTCGTCGACGTCGACATCGCCGTTCTCACGGCACGCCACCACGACGACCTTCATTCCGGCCATGACCGCGGAGGCGGCATTGGTGCCGTGGGCGGACGACGGGATGAGGCAGACCGTCCGGTCCTCCTCCCCGCGCGATCGGTGATAACCGCGGATCGCGAGGAGTCCGGCATATTCGCCCTGGCTACCGGCATTGGGCTGCAGACTGACCGCCGCGTACCCGGTGATGTCGACGAGCCACTGCTCGACATCCGCGACGAGTTCGCGGATTCCGGCGCTCTGGTCCGCCGGGGCGAACGGGTGGAGTCGGTTGAACTCCGGCCACGTGATGGGCTCCATCTCGCTGGTGGCGTTGAGCTTCATCGTGCACGAGCCCAGCGGGATCATGGTCCGGTCCAGCGCCATGTCCTTGTCCGAGAGCGCCCGCAGGTACCTCAGCATCGCGGTCTCGGTGCGGTACCGCACGAACGCCTCGTGCTGGAGGAACTCGCTCGTGCGATCCCCGTGTCCCGGATCCACCGGGATCTCGACGGCCCCGACGGCACCTGCGCCGAATGCCTCGAGCACGATCCCGACGTGCTCGGCGGTGGTGGCCTCGTCACACGCGATCGACACGGAGTCGTCGTCGACCTTCCACAGGTTCACCCCGCGCGCGGCGGCGGCGGCCAGTACCTCATCAGCGCGTCCCGGTACACGGGTCAGGACCGTGTCGAAGAACTCGTCGTGGACGACGTCGACCCCGGCCGAGCGCAGCCCCCGGGCGAGAGCGTCGGCGTGGGCGTGCACCCGGCGGGCGATCGCCGAGAGACCGTCGGCGCCGTGATAGGACGCGTACATCGCGGCCAGAACCGCCAGGAGGACCTGGGCGGTGCAGATGTTGGACGTCGCCTTCTCCCGGCGGATGTGCTGCTCACGGGTCTGGAGGGCGAGCCGGTAGGCGACCCGGCCGTCGGCGTCGGTCGACACCCCGACCAGGCGCCCCGGAAGGTTGCGGGCGTGCGCGCTGCGGCACGCGAGGAAACCGGCGTGCGGCCCGCCGAAGCCCATCGGCACCCCGAAGCGCTGGGTGGTGCCGAAACACGCGTCCGCACCCTTCTCCCCCGCGGGGGTCAGGACCGTCGCCGCCAGCAGGTCGACACCCGCGGCGACCATGGCGCCCCGCTCGTGGCACTGCTCGATGAGCCCGGACACGTCGGCGACACGACCGGACGCGCCGGGGGTCTGCACGAGCGCCCCGAAGAACTCTCCCTCGGGCAGGCCGTCGTCCAGCAGGTTCGCCGTGACCAGTTCGATGCCCAGGGGCTCCGCGCGGGTGGCGAGGATCGCCGCGGTCTGGGGGAAGATGTCGGTGTCGACGGCGAAGCGGGGGCTCTTGGAGGAGCGGTTGGCCCGTCGCAGCATCGTCATAGCCTCGGCCGCGGCCGTGCCCTCGTCCAGCATGGAAGCGTTAGCCATGTCCATACCGGTCAGGTCGGAGACCATCGTCTGGAAGTTCAGGAGCGCCTCGAGACGGCCCTGGCTGATCTCCGGCTGGTAGGGGGTGTAGCCCGTGTACCACGCCGGGCTCTCGATGATGTTCCGGATCAGTACCGGCGGAGTGAGCGTGTCGTAGTAGCCCTGGCCGATCATCGACACGGCGACGGTGTTGCGGTTGGCGAGTTCGCGCAGCGCCGCGAGGGTGTCCGCCTCCGACAGCGGCTCCGGTAGGGCGTCGATCCCCTCCGCGCGCCCGTCTGGTCCCACCTCGTCGAGGATGACCGAGGGCACGGCCCGCTCGGCGAGTTCATCCAGCGAACCCACGCCGATGGTGTCGAGGATGCGTTCCAGGCCGTGGGCGTCGGGGCCCAGATGGCGGGCGACGAACTCGCCTCCGGTCCGGGCGGTGTCAGGGGTCGTCGTCACAGGTGCTCCTCAGGTGGCGGGGCCGCCCGGAAAGGCGGCCTGCGGGCCGGTGCTACCCTCTCCGCTCTGTCCCCTGCCGGACGGGTGCCGGCGCCTGAGAGATTCACCGAGCCGCGTGTGCGGCCCCGGCTTTCCCCGTGGGCGGGTGGTCTGTTCCACCGCTCTCCAGAGGCGTTAGGCGACTACACGGTCCGGGTGCCTGAGAGATTCTCGGAGAGGAGTTGCTCCTTCGGCGCCCGCGACCGACAAGGCCGCGGAGCTCTCCCGTGAGTCGCGTGAACGCATGGCCGAGTCTAGACCACCGGCGCCGATCAGCCCGTGCGGCGTGAGGCGCGAGCGCGCCGTCGGGCCGCCAGCTCGTCCTCCACCGGTGCGAGGATGTCGTCCTCGGAGACCGTCTCCGCGGGGAACTCGGCGATCGACCCGGCGAGCTCACGCATCGCGCCCCCGATACCGATGCCGAACACGCCCTGCCCGCCCTGGAGCAGGTCGAACACCTCCTCCTTGGAGGTGCACTCGAACACGGTGCGGCCATCCGAGAACAGGGTGATGGTAGCCAGGTCCTCCACGCCCCGTGACCGGATCTGATCCACGGCCTTCCGGATGTTCTGGAGCGAGATACCGGTGTCGAGCAGCTGCTTGACGATCTTCAGGACGAGGATGTCCTTGAACGAGTACAGGCGCTGGCTACCCGAGCCGGCCGCATTGCGGATCGAGGGCACCACGAGGTCGGTGCGTGCCCAGTAATCGAGCTGCCGGTAGGTGATCCCGGCGATCTGGCATGCGATCGGGACCCGGTACCCGCTCGTGCCGTCCGGGATCCCGTCATCGGGGAACAACCCGGGCTGCACCTCGTCGAAGGAAGCCTGGGTGCCCTCTCCTCGGTCCCCGAAGAGACTCTCCGTGTTCGTATCGGCGACGGACGGCTCCGAGACCCGGGTGTGGTCGGCCACGATTGCTCCCTCAAGCTGCGGGTGTCGCCACGATCGTGACGACACGGTACCGGGCGACGAGGCCCGGATCCTGGACGCGTGAACACCATCGGTGTAGTTCACTGAGGGCAACGCTATGCCCGCCGGGGGCCCTGATCAATAGGACACGCGGTAAACCTCAACCTCAAGTTGAAGTTTAGAGTCTGTCCTGACCTGCGAACTGGTATCGGTGTGGCCACTGTGAATGCCAAACTCGCAGGTCGCAGGCGTCAGGACGATGACCCGCCCGGTTCTCTGGGCGCCTCCGGTCCGCCGAGAAAATCGTCAGGGTTCACCTGATCGAGGAACTCCCGGAAGGCTTCGACCTCTTCCTCGCCCTGCTCCACGAGGGAGATCCCCACCTCGTCGAGCACCTCCCGGCTCACGAGTACCGGCGAGGAGGTCCGCAGTGCGACCGCCACCGCGTCGGACGGGCGCGCGGACACCCTCGTGTCGCCGAAGACCAACTCCGCGAAGAACGTCCCCTCGGACACTCCGATGATCTCCACCTGCTCCAGCGGATGCGAGAAGGTGTCCAGTAGCGCGGCCACGAGGTCGTGGGTCAGCGGCCTGCTCGGCCGCACCCCCTGCTGTTGGAGGCTGATCGCCGCGGCTTCGGCCGCCCCGATCCAGATCGGTACGTACCGGCCACCGTCCTTCTCGTGCAGGATCAATACGGGTGCGTACTCCGGCTCCTCGAAACGGACGCCGACGATGTCGACCTCGCGCATGTTCTTTCCCATGTTCTCCGCCTCTCCCACGTCTCAAGCGTAGCCCCGATCCGGTTCACCGCGAGCGGGCGCTGTTCCCGTCAGGACTCGAGGGCGTGCCTCACGGCGACGGTCACCAGGGTCGAATGGAGCGACACCGACAGTGCCGCGATCTCCCGCGCCAACTCCGCGGCCCGGTCACGGGCATCGGCATCGCCCTGGCGAGCCACCGGGCCGGCGATCTGGGTGATCAACCCGGTCTGCCGATCCGCCGCCGTGCGGAACCCCCTGAGGTGACGCACATCCACCCCGTGCGCGGCCAGGTCGTGCGCGGTCCGCGCCACGAGCACCGCCTCCGGGTCGAAGAACCCGCCGGGGCCCGCGGCGATCAGGCCCGCGTCGATCAGCGCGTCGACCAGAGCGGCGTCCACCCCGGACTGCTCGACCACGTTCTCGCGGGTGAGCCTCTTCAGGGTGTCGCTTCGGAAGTCGTCCGGGGTCGACCCGGGGACGCCGTCCTCGCCGGGCCGCGGCCGCAGCGCGGTGGTCGACCCGTCGGCGATGCCGGCGTCCAGCGCGTCGAGCTCCTGCCGGATCACCTTGAGGGGCAGATACCGATCGCGCTGGGCGGTCAGGACGTACCGCAGCCGCTCGCGGTCCTCGACGCTGAAGCGCCGGTACCCGCTCGCGGTGCGTTCAGGGGTGACCAGCCCCTCGTTCTCGAGGAACCGGACCTTCGACACCGTCAGGTCCGGGAACTCCGGACTCAGAAGTGCGATGACGCCCCCGATGGAGAGGTACTCCTCCCTCGGGGCGCCCTGCCCGGCGGCGGTCACTGCCCGGGCGTACCCGTCAGGAAGACGAGACGGAACTTGCCGATCTGGACCTCGTCGCCGTTGGACAGCGACGCCGAGTCCACGGGCTCACGATTGACGTAGGTACCGTTCAGCGACCCCACGTCGACGACGGTGAAGGTCTCGCTCTCGCTCCGGAACTCGGCGTGCCGCCGGCTCACCGTAACGTCGTCGAGGAAGATGTCGCTGTCCGGGTGCCGTCCCGCGGACGTGGTGGCCTGGTCGAGCAGGAACCTCGACCCCGCGTTGGGGCCACGCTTGACCACGAGCAGCGCCTGCCCCTCGGGGAGCCCCTCGACACCGGTGACGGCGGAGTCGGACTGGGCCGCCTGCTGGTCGGATTCGTTGAGGAGCTCGGCACGGAACACCGAGGTGGTCTCGGCGGTCGCCTCGGGCATGTTCTTGTTCTCGGTCACGTTCGTATCTCCTCGTCCGAGCCCAGCGGGGGCTCACCGTGCGGTGCTGTTGATTCTATGTCGGAGTCCCCGGTCGCGGGGCCCGGGGGCGGCGACTACCCGCTCAGCCCTCGGTGATCTTGGCGTACCCGTCCGAATCGAGGGTCTGCTCGAGCTGGGACTCCAGGTCGTCCACATCGGCGATCTCGAGGACGACGATCCACCCCTCACCGTACGGATCCGAGTTGACCAGTTCGGGAGACGTCTCGAGGGCGGTGTTGACCTCGACGACCTTGCCGCTCAGTGGCGCGTAGAGGTCGGACACGCTCTTCGGCGACTCGACCTCACCGAAGGGCTCACCCGACTCGGTCTCCCCACCGACGTCCGGGAGTTGGACGAACACGATGTCGCCCAACTTGGACTGCGCGTACTCGGTGATACCGATGCGCACGCGGGTGTCCGACACCCGCTCCACCCACTCGTGCTCATCGGTGTACCGGAGCTGGTCGGGGATGTTCTGATCGCTCACTGACGCGCCCTTCTCGAGTGGCTCACTTCGAATTCCATCTGGCGACATTACACACCGTCGGGCGCCCCCACATCAGCCGATCGGACCCCGCGCGGGGGAACCGCCCGCGCGATCCGCCACGCCTGCCACACGTAGATGCCCCCACTCCAGGCGTACAGGCCGACACCCCAGTACAGGCACGCCTCCCCCACGAGCTGGAAGGCCTGTCCACCCGGCACACCGGCGTGGCCGGCCAGCAACAGCGGGAGCGACCAGAACAGGGCGAAGGTCGCCGCCTTGCCCAGATAGGTGACCTCGGGGTCCAGCCCGCGCCGGCGATAGACCGGGAGCGTGGCCGTCAGCAGGAGGTCCCTGGCGATCAGGACCACCACGATCCACACGGGGATGTATCCCGCGACCGCGAAGGCCACCGGCACGGCGGCGACCAGGATCCGGTCCGCGATCGGGTCCAGTCGCTCGCCCCAGGTCGAGCGCATATTCCACAGACGCGCGATCTTGCCGTCGAGCCAGTCCGAGATGACCAACACCCCGAGCAACCACAAGGCCAGGGGTGGGTCGTCCCACGCCAGGATGCTCAGGATGAGAACCGGGATCAGCGCGATCCGCGCGAGCGAGATCGCGTTGGGCAGCGTCCAGAACCGATCGCTGACCTCAGGTACGCGGGCCGGCGATTCGGGGCCCAGGCCCGGCGGGACCGCCGCGGACAGGTGCCCGTCGCGGGGAGGCGGGATCCTGGCGCCCAGGACCTTGCCCTCTCCGGTCCGCCACTCCCGGAGGTCGGTTTCCCGCCTGCCGTCGCGCGCCGCATTCATCGGAACGTCGACATCATCCCGGAGAAGACGTTCCCACCGGCCGCCATCGGGTTGTCGTGGACCATGTAGGTCCAGGTCGAGGTGGGCCGTGCCATGGAATTGGCCTCGAGGTCCACCCCGGAGGCGGTGAACTCGATCTCGGCGAACGTGGTCTCGGACTTGCGGACCGCGTCGGAGGCGAGATCGCGGAAGTGGTCGATCGCGATCCGGTGGAACTCGTCGAGGGGGTTCTCGCGTCCCAGCGCGCGGAGGTGGATCGACTCGCGGACGTCGTTCATCGTCTCGAGATGTCGCGCCCAACCACGGTCGAGATGCCACAGCATGATCTCGCGGCATCCCTGCACCACGGCGTCGCGGCCGTGCGCCTCCACCAGTCGGGCACTCCGTTCGGGATCATGTGCCGTGAGTTCCTCGAACGCCTTGTCCGTGCGGAGCAGCGCGGCACGTCGCTCGGCGAGGATGTCGCGCTGCTCGGCGAGGAGACGGCTGTAGCGCCAGGTGTTGGCGTGGATCTCCAGCATCTGTCCCTCGGTCACCCGCTGCGCGTGATCGACGGCGTCACGACCGCGATTGCCCTTGAGCAACCCGGTGATCCGGTCGTGGGCGGTCGGGATCTTCTCGGGTTCGAGCGCCGAGGTCACCACCGGGTCGTCCATGGACGCGAAGAACACCGAGCTACCCGGGTCGCCCTGACGCCCCGCCCGTCCTCTGAGCTGGTTGTCGAGTCGCTCCGTCCGGTGTCGACCGGTACCCACCACGTGCAGTCCGCCGAGCTCCACGACCTCGTCGCGCCGCGACTCGTCGGAACCACCGAGCCGGATGTCCGTCCCGCGGCCGGCCATCTGGGTGGAGACGGTGACGTTCCCCACGTCGCCCGCCTCGGCGATGATCGCCGCCTCCTCCTCGTCGTTCTTGGCGTTGAGGACCGCGCAGTCGACACCCTTCTCGGCGAGCCGCGCGGCCAGTTCCTCGGACTCGGCCACGTCGTGTGTGCCCACCAGGACCGGCTGGCCGGTGGCGTGGACGCTCACGATGTGCTCGACCACGGCGCGAGTCTTGCTGTCGGTGTCGATGTAGGTCCGATCGGCCTCGTCGAAACGGATGTTCGGCGCATTGGAGTCGATCTGGGACACGCCCAGGGAGTAGAACTCGCGCAGCTGGGCACCGGCGGCGAGCGCGGTACCGGTCATGCCGCACACCTTGTCGTACCGCCCGATGAAGGCCTGGACCGTGAGACTGTCCAGAATCTGGCCCGCTTCGGACACCGGGACGCCCTCCTTGGCCTCCACGGCGGCCTGGAGTCCGTCCGGCCACCGCTGGAGCTCGGCCACGCGCCCGCGCGAGGCGTTGACCAGTTGCACCCGTCCGTCGCGGACGATGTAGTCCACGTCCCTGCGCAGGAGGAAGCACGCGTGGAGGGCCACGTTGACCTGCACGAGGGTGGTACCGACGTGGTCGGCGTCGTACAGGTCGGCGATGCCGAGTTCGGTCTCGATGGCCTCGGCACCGTCCTCGGTGAGGAAGATGTTGCGCCGCTCGGAATCGGTCTCGTAGTGCCGCCCCGGGCGCAGCTTGCGCACCGCGGCCAGGACCTCCCCTGTCGGCGCCTCCCCGGACGTGGACCCCGCCAGCACCAACGGCACGAGAGCCTCGTCCACCAACACCGAGTCGGCCTCGTCCACGAGGGCCACGTCCGTCGTCGGGGAGATGAGGTCCGACGGGTTGGTCACCAATTGCTCGCGGAGGACGTCGAAACCGATCTCCGAGACCGAGCCGTAGGTGACATCGCAGCCGTAGGCGTCACGCCGTTCATCGCGTGTCGAGGATTCGGTGACGTGGCCGACCGACAGTCCCAGCAGCTCGAACATCGGGCCCATCCAGCGGGCGTCCCGGGCGGCGAGGTAGTCGTTGACGGAGACGACGTGGACGGTGTGTCCCTGGAGGGCGTACCCCGCCGCCGCCACCGCCCCGGAGAGGGTCTTGCCCTCGCCCGTCGCCATCTCCACGACATCGCCGGAGAACATGCGCAACGCGCCCTGGAGTTGGACGTCGAACGGCCTCAGCCCCACCGTCCGGTCGGCGGCCTCCCTGGCCAGTGCGAGGAAGCGGGCGAGGTCCTCGGGAGGATCCCCGAAGAGCTGCAGGTCGTGCGCCGTGTCCGCGAACTCGCCGTCGTCCAGTCCCGCCGCCCACCCGTCGTACTCGTGCGAGGCCTCGACCGCGCTCTGCGCGCGCGAGGTGTCGCGTCCCTGGGTGGAGCCCATGAGCTTCCAGAAGCGGTTGGCCAATCCCACGCGTGGAGTCCTTCCCGGTCACGAACAGATGCGTCCACCGTACGCAGGCGGGACGCGGGCGGGGACGTGCCCCGCCGGTCACGGCGTCTAGCGCTCCGGGTCGATCTGGCCCCGCAACCGCCGCATGGCCTCCGTCGAGAGCATCCGGTCACCCGCGCGCGCCGCCAGATGCTCGGCCGCCACATCCGCCGGGGAGGGACGGTAGGGGGTCGAGGGCGACGCCACACCGTTGTCACGGGCGATGCCGGCGAGACGGTCCGCCTCCGCCACCGCGGCCTCGGCCCGCGACTCCACCGACTCGACGAGCTCCCGGAACGCGACCGCCCTGTCGACGACCTCCGCCCACACCTCGTCGATGGAGACGCCCATACCGGTCAGAGTGGTGAAACCGTCGCTCGCCGGCGGCACCCCGGCCGTGGCCGCGGCCTCGCGCAGTCGGCACAGATCCCCGGCGAGGCCGACCACCTCGGATTCGGCGTCGAACTGCAGCCGGATCTCCTCCACCGACCGTCCGCCCCGCGAGTACGCGCGGTACAGACGGTCGTACAGACCACCGACCTCCATGAGGGTTGCCGTATACATCTCGGGAATCCGACGCCGGTCCGCGCGGATGTGCGGGAGCGAGGGAAGGGACTGCACCACCGACTGCACCCGTGGTGGCAACACCACCCGGCCCATCTCCCGCTGCCCTCTGGCCGCTGCGACCGTCCCGAGCTCCGCGAGGGTCCGGGGCACGAGCGGGACGGGGGCCATGGTCGGCGTCGATGCCAGGGCGTCGAACAACCGGCCACGGTCATCGGTGTCCAGGTGCACACCGCGCCGCCGGTCGGCGCGGATGTCCTTGACCCGGAAAGCCCAGACGCCGGAACCCCGGGTGAACCCGGTCCGCAGGACGAGGTACTTCCGGTCGAGATCTGCGAGTCGGGTCCGCAGCGCCATGCGCAACATGGAGGGCACCGGGGTGCCGAGGATCCGCCTCAGATCGTGGCGCTGCTCCTCGATGATCCGGAGCTGGTGGAATCCGTTCACAGTCGGGAACGGCAGATTGCGGTGCATCCGGGCCAGGACGACGTCGCCGATGCAGGGTTCGATCAGCCCGCAGGCGACGAGCAGAGCCGCCCGGTCGGACAACTCTGCCACAGGGGCCTGCCCCTCCCCCCGGCACATGCGGTCGATATCGGACACGATCCGGTCCCGTGCCGTCTGTGGCGTGCGCTCGTCGGCCATGCCCCTCCTCGCCCGCGCGTCCGGCGCGCGGCTCTTCTCACGGGATACCTATCGGTTACAACGGTAGGCCCCGGCCCCGTGTTCCCCCGCGGGGGGCAGGCCGGCTCCGCACCGGTCAGCGTTCATAGCCACGTCGGGCGTCATCGAGGATCCGGGGCCGGTCGAGTGTGGAGGGCTCGAGTCGCATCGGGGCCACGTCGCGACCGAACCGGCCGGCTGCCTCGAGGGTCCCCTGGTCGAGGTATCGCAGGCCGGTGACGTCGGGCCGCAGTCGGAGATCCGGGGCGTCACCGTCGGCCGAGGCCAGGACGAAACCCCAGTCCCCGAACGTCGGGACGTGAACGTGGTACGGGGTCGTGCCCCATCCCGCGGAATCGACTGTCGACACCGTCCGCCAGAACTGCCGCGGTGTGGAGAACGGGCTCCCCGATTGGACGACCATGAGGCCGTCATCGCCGGTGACCCCGCGCACGAGGCCGTAGAACTCCTCGGAATACAGGCGGGACAGCGCGGCGTTGCGCGGGTCCGGCAGATCCACGAGCACCGCCCCGAAGCCGCCCGGCGGCACGGCGCCGTCGCCGCCCCGGCGCAGCCACGCGAAGGCGTCGTCGACCACCACCTCGACGCGCGGGTCGTCGAGGGAACCCCGGTTGTCCGCGCGCAGCTCGGTGCGGGCGATCTCCAGCACGGCCGGGTCGAGCTCCACCTGGACCACTCGCCGAACGCCCGGCACGGCCAGGAGGTCTCGGGCCGCCAGACCGTCGCCGCCGCCGAGTACCAACACGTCGCCGGGCCGCTCGGCCATCGCGGGCTGGACCAGCGCCTCGGTGTACCGGTACTCGTCCAGACTCGAGTACTGGAGCGTGCCGTCGAGGTACAGACGGCGGTCCGTGCGGCCGTTGTACCTCGCTCTGGTGACGACGATCTCCTGGTAGGCGGACTGGGTGTGGGAGAGCACCGGGTCCGGGTACAGCTTGGACCGCGACCACTCGGTGACGTCGTCGAGCGCGACGAGCAGCGTGCCCAGCAGAGCCGCGACCAGCGCGAGCGACAACGCCGCTACGGCAGTCTGCGTCCGGGTCAGCAGACCCCGCAACGCGAGCGCGAGCAGCACGGCCGCGGCGGCCACGTTGACCACCCCCGTGATGGCGGCGGCCTGCTGCATCCCGAACGACGGCAGGAGCAGGAACGGCCACAGCAGTCCCCCGACGAGCGCCCCCAGGTAGTCGGCGGCGTTGAGATCGGCCAGTACCCGGCCGGCCTCGGCCGACCCGGTCCGGCGGCCGGTCTGCAGCAGGGACATGAGCAGTGGCACCTCTGCGCCCACCAGCACGCCGATCGCGGCGGTGGCCACCACCAGCGTCACCAACGACGCCGAGTCCGACCCCAGGGTCGTGAAGGTCACATAGAGCGCCGTGGCCGACGCCCCACCGACGAGCCCCAGCGTCGACTCGACGGCGACGAAGCTCGACGCCGGGCGGTCGACGAACGGCTTGGCCAGCAATGCGCCGAGGCCGAGGGCCGCGACGTACCCGGCCACCACGAGACTCGTGGCGACGATCCCTCCGCCCTGGACTGTCGTCGCGAGCGTGAGGAGGGCGAGCTCGTAGATGAGCCCGCAGGCGGCGCACGCGGCGACGGAGGCCAGCACGACAGGACGCCACCAGCGGCCGGCGCGCGGCGGGGGTTCTCCGGCAGGGTCCGCCTCCGTCGGCACGGGAACCGCCGTGCCGACCTCGTCAGGCAATGGCGGCCGCGTTCACGGCGGAGACGGCGAGGAGTGTGGCCGCGACGGCGAGTGCGGCGGTGCTGAACCGTGGCGCGCCGACGAGGTCGCGGAACCTGCCGGGGACCAGCAGTTCCAGGATCACCAGGGTGACGGCCTGGAAGATCACGCCGAGCAGGCCGTAGACGGCGACGTCGATCAGGCCCAACACCAGGGAGTCCGAGGCGTTGGTCATCACGGTGACGACGATGATCGCGAGGGAGAACGCCGAGGACACGAACAGCGCCGCGGCGTTGGGACGGTGGTCGACGAACACGTGGTGGCGCAGGCTGCCCGGCGTCAGCAGGTCGAGCATGACGAAACCCAGCGCCAGGACCAGGGCGCCGACGCCGAAGTACGCCAGCGACACCCCGATCCCGTCCAGGAGTTCGGGTACGTGGTCGGCGGTTCCGGCGGCGATGGTCACCGTGTCTCCTCGGGGTTCGGGTGATCTGTGGGCGTCTCGTGGGTCACTTCACGCCGACCCCGCCGGAGCTGCCCCCGGCGGACCGCGCCGGGCTGCCCGGCCCGAAGGCCCCGCCGAGGAAGATGAAGCCTCCGGAACGGAGCGTGCGCGAGTTCTCGTCGAGCTGGACACGACAGGCGAGATCGCCGGAGCGGCCGACGACGATCATGTCGTCCCCGTACCTCAGGTACCGGGTGTCCTCGTTCAGCTGGTCGGCGTCCGGCCGCTCGTGGTTGCTGATGTCCCTCGCCGTGGAGTCCCGGTCGCCCCGGCACTCGTAGGTCTGGGACGCGCCGGCCACCGGGGAGTAGTTCTCACGGACATAACGCACGGCATTCGTGCCGGACCCCACCAGGACGAGGCCCAGCAGGACCGCGCACAGTCCGGCGACGAGCGCGATGATCCACCCGCGGTAGGGCTTCACGAGGCCACCCCCTCTGCAACGTCCACCCCGGCGCCGGCCAGCCCGGCGACGTGCACCCCGGCGACGTGCAACCGGGACGTGGTGGCGACGACGTCGCCACCGCTCTCCCCGGAGTCGTCTCCAGCCGGGTAGAGATGCCAGGTGTCCCACGACCAGCCCGTGTCGTCCGGCGTCGGAGCCACCACCGTGAGCGCCCCGTCAGAGCCCGGGAACCGTCCCGCGAGCACGGTCGGATCGGCAGCCGCGAGCGACGTCAGTCGCTCCACGACCGCCCCGAAGTCGGCGGCGGCGAGGGTCTCGGTGGTCCCGCGCAGATGGTGGACACCCCACGGACCGGGAAAGGACTCCTCGGCCGGCAGAGGCGCCCCGCCGTCTGCCGTTGCGCGGCAGGACACCTCCTCGGTCATCGCGTCGCGTCCGTCGATCATCAGCGTCACCGCGTGTGACGCCCCGAGGATGGACAGGCGTAGAGCGCTGTCGAGTGCGGGGTGCTCGAGAACGGTGGAGACGAGGGCGTTCCGCTCGGGCGTCACGCCGACCCGGTAACCCAGTGCCGCGGCCGCCACATCACTCGGTTCCGTGGCGAGGTCGTGGACGGTCACCGTCTGTAGTCCGGGTCGCCGGCGACGGGGGGCGCCGGGTAGACGGTCAGCTCACCCCGGGACATCGGGCGTCCGGAGGAGACCTCCCAGCCGGCCCCGTCCCAGTCCTCGAAGGACAGCAGCGAGCTGCCGTCCCCGGTACGCATGTCCTGGTACCGCATCCGGCCGCGCTCGGGCAGACCGGTGGTTCCCTCGCACGAGTACTCCGCCTCACCCGACTCCTCGAGCCGATGGACCCGATCGTCGACGATCACCTCGGATCCGGGGCTGACGCCGAGTCCCTTGCGGGTGTTCCACCAGGTGAGCTCGAGGGTTCCCTCGTCCTCCTCGACGCCCAACCACTGCGCTCCGTCGCCGCCCTCCAGGAGATGCTCCCACCAGATATACGGGCCCTGGCGAAGGGTGACCGAGCCGCGGACCACATAGTCGATGCCGCCGTAGGAGACGATCGCACCGGGGCCGAGCTCTCGCGGGCCGAAGCCGTGGACCGGCCGGTCGGCGGCGAGCGGGTCGAGGCGGGGTCCGGCCGCCTCGGGCTTCGTGCCACCCCGTGCCTTGACGATGATCCCGACGACCGCGATCACCGCGACTACCAGCCCCGCTATGACGAGTAGCTCTCCCACCGCGCGCTCACTCCTGGATCGAAGACTGACGGTCGACCCGGGTCGCCGTTTCGTGACCAGGCCAGGCTAACGCACCCCGGATTCTGCGGGCGTGACCCGCCGCTTGAACCGGAGTGAACCGCGGAAATGGACTCAGAGCCGGTCCCCCTCTCGGGAAACCGGCCCTGATCTGTGTCGGGCTGACAGGATTTGAACCTGCGACCCCTTGACCCCCAGGATTCGCAGGCATGTTCGCATGCGTCCATGGGCGTCCGTCCGTCGCAGTTCAGGGCCCGCTTCATTTCCGCACATCAGCGGACAGCCACGGACACGGCGGGAAACTGTCCGGTTGGGGTGCGCGTTGGGGTGCGGCACCGGTTTAACCCCCTGAGTGCCCGGTAGACGGCCTAGCTGCGGCGACCGGCCCCAGAGTGCACCCCAATCGCCTCCGCCCCGGAGAAAGCAAGACGCCCCCCGGCGCTACGCACCTAGCGGGTCGGGGGACGTCTTACTGTTCCGCACCGGACGCCGGGGAGGTCTAGCCGACGACCGCCTCAATCGTCGCCTGATGCCGGGGCGAGAGGGTAATCAAACCCGCACGCGCCTCGGCCAGCTCGGCGTCGTAATGCGCGATGACGAAGCGGGCGAACGCCTCGGGATCGGCGGGCAGGTCGAGCCCGGCGGCGGCGAATATTGCCGCGACCCGCTCAGGCGTCGCCATATCGCGCCTGCCGTGCTGCTCGCAGTGCGTCGATGGTGTCCGGGGCGGGGCCCGCGTCCACGTCGCCGACGCCCCCAGCGCGTTCGTACACGCGCTGGCGGCGAGCGCGGTCGACCGCCTCGGCGGACTCAGCTCGGGCCCGGTGCGCCTCGGTGACGTGCTCGGGCACCTCGGGCGCGGGGATGTCCACGTGATTCCAGCCGGACACGCGGGCGGTGGTCTCACGGTCGCGGCGCTCCCATTCGACCTCGGCGGCGTCGTGCTCACGGACGGCATCCCAGAACGCGCCCTCGGTGACGAAGTCCTCGCGTGCGGGGCGGGTCACTTGGTGCCCCCCTTGCGGCGTGCGCCGAAGTCGGCCAGTGACCCCATGCGTCCGGCCTGGGTCCACGCACTTCCCTTAAGCCTGGATCCACCGATGAGATGAACTTCTAGCGCGGTGTGGGAACGCGAGAATGCCCTTCTGAACTGGCAAGATACGACTTGCTTAAGGTCCGTATCGCCAATTCAAGAAGGGCATCCCGCAGATGCAACTATCTCACACTCTGCCCGTAAGCTTCGCGACGTTCGATGAGCCCAACCTCGTGTCGGGCGCCGGCCTCGTGCCGCTGATGAAACTCGCCGACCGGGCGGGCCTGCACCGGCTCGGTGACGAGCATCTGAGCGTGCCCACCGACAAGGGCTCCAACGGTGGAGTGAAACTGGCCTCGCTCGTGGCCGGGATGGCCGCAGGCGCGGATAGCATCGACGACATGGCCCTGCTGCGCCACGGGGCGATGGGCACACTCTTCGACCGCCCGTACGCCCCTTCGACGCTGGGATCGTTCCTGCGGCAGTTCACCTTCGGCCACGTCCGCCAAACCGATGCGATCGCCTCGCGGTTCGTGCGCGCACTGGCCGAACACACCGGACTGCTCGGTCATGAGTCGGACACCGGGACGGTGATGGTCGATATCGACGACACGATCGTGGAGGTCTACGGACACGCCAAGCAGGGCGCCTCGTTCGGCTACTCCGGGGTACGTGGCCTGAACGCGCTGCTGGCCACGGTCTCCACCGAGCAGGCTGCTCCGGTGATCGCCGCTCAACGGCTGCGCAAGGGCTCTGCCGGGTCCCCGCGAGGGGCTGCCCGGCTGGCCACCGACACGCTGGCACTGATCCGCCGCACCCACCTTCACGGCCGTGACGTGCTGGTCCGAGGCGATTCGGCGTTCTACTCCCACAGCATGGTCACCGCCTGCCTGGCCGCCGGAGCCGAGGTCTCGGTCACCGTACGCATGGACCCGGCGGTCAAACGTGCCATCGCCACCATCGACGACGACGCGTGGACCACGATCAACTACACCGACGCGATCTTCGACGAACACACCAACCGTTGGATCTCCCGCGCCGAAGTCGCCGAGGTCGACTTCACCGCATTCACCTCGAAGCCCAAGAACGACCAGGTGCCGGGTCGGCTCGTGGTGCGCCGTATCCCCGACCTGAATCCCAAGGCTGCAAGTGGGCAGGCGAGCCTGTTCGATACCTGGCGGTTCCATGCGTTCTTCACCACTACATCCGTAGAGCAGTACGACACAGTGGCGGCCGACAAGACCCACCGCGCACACGCGATCATCGAGAACGTCCACGCTGACCTGAAAGCCTCCGCGCTGGCGCACCTGCCCTCGGGCGTGTTCAACGCCAACGCCGCCTGGCTGACCTGCGCCGTCATGGCGTTCAACCTCACCCGCGCCGCCGCCACCCTGACCACAAGCTCGAGCCTGGCACGCGCGACGACCGCGACGATCCGCCGCAAACTCATCAACATCCCGGCCCGGATCGCCTCCTCAGCCCGGCGGCTCCGACTCCATCTACCCGAAAGCTGGCCATGGCAAACAGCCTGGCAGGCGCTCTACGACACCGTCTTCTCCCCGCGCCGGCCCAACGTGCCGATCTGACTCCCAACTCCAGCACCTACGACCAGGAACCAAAGTGGAAAGCCGGGCAGACCGGCGGACCTCACACGCCCTCCATACGGTCACGACCCACGACCATGCCAGCGACCGCCCCGGCTACTTCATCGGTGAATTGAGGTTAAGGGCCCCGGCGTTCTCCGTACCTGCGGGCGGTACGGCCTGGGTGGTGCGGGGGCTGATGGTGGAGAAGCCGGACCCGGAGGGCGTTCGCTTCGAGCTGTTACTCATGGGTGTTCCTTTCGGTCGCGACCTCGGCGGTTCCGGGGTCGTCGTCTGTGGGGGCGACCTCGGCGGCAACGGCGACCGCGAGGGCATCGAAGACAGACAGCACGCGGGCTCGGGCCGCATCGTGGTCCGGGCTGACGAGGATCGACTTGTCTACGGCCACGGCGGCAGCGATGACAGCGGCACGTACGTCGGTCGGCTTGGCTGGATCGGCGGCGTCTAGCGTGCGGTCGGCAAGGTCTAAGGCTTTGGCAACGACGGCGCGGCGATGCTCTGAGGCATGCAAGCGGCGACCGGCACCCGACGCGGGGGACGGCGACGAACCCCACACGATGCCGAGTGCTGCGGCGTCGTCTGAGACGGTGTCTCGGCGCACCCCGAGCCGGGCCGCTATCGCGTTGCGCCCCAGGCCCTCGGCGGCAAGCCGGTCGACCTCGGCACGCCGGTCGGCGGCTTCGTCTTTTACGGAGCGGGGTCCGGGCCCGGTTGTCACGACACACCGCCCGGTTCGTCCCACGGGACGTCTGATGGGCCCCAGCGGTTCGCGTACTGGTCGGGGTCTAGTTGGTCGACTGTCGCGGGGCGTTCGGTTGCCCTTCCGCTGCATCGTTCTTCTGCTCCCATCAATGCCCCGTCCTGTACCCGTCCTGTCCTGTCCCTTTGGGTTTCGCTTCCGCTTTGCGACTCGGAAACCGACTCGGTTTCGGGGGCGCTGCGCTCGGGCTTGCTGTCAGGTCGTGCCTTGCGGGGCCGTCCGCCCTTGCGCCCGTTCGTCTTGTTCGCTTCCTGTTGCGCGATGACCTGCTCCCGCAAGCGTTGGTAGTCGGCGTGGTGGCGGATGCGAAGTGTGTCGCCCTCGGCTATCCACCAGCCGCCGTCTAGTAGCTCGTTCACGGCATCGGGGTGCTTGGCGAACCGGCGTAGGTCGTCGCGAGGGATACGGCAGTCCAACAGCTTCCGGTTCGACCACGTCAGTCCTTCCACGTGCATCCGGAACGCGGCATCGGAAAGGGTCCAACAGTCGTCAGGGAAGTCGTCGCTGAGCTTGGTCCACGTCATGCGGCGTTCCCTTTCGCTGGCTGTCCGGGAGGCGTGTGCGGGGCTCGGGTAGTCCGTCGCGGGCCCGGTCGTGGATGTCCAAGGGCGTGCTCACTGCGGCGTTGTCGTCGGTGTCCGGGTCAGTCACGGGGAGCAGTCCCCCGCAGTCGGTCGACGTAGGCGTCGATGCTGTCGATGGTGATGAACCCTCTGCGCCCGATGCTGACCTTGGTCAGTTCGCCGTTCTGAACCAGCTTGTAGAGCGTTGAGCGGCCGATACCTCCGAGCGCGGTTCGGGCTTCGTCGATGGTGGCGAGGTGCCGGGTCGGGGTCTCTTGCATGTCCCTACCTTTCAGTGCGGTCCCCCGGCGTCTGCCGGTGTATATTGAGAATGACATGGTTAGTGACAGGGTTTCCCTGTCACCGAGTAAGCGGATGCTGACAGGGGCGACATGAGTGCGGTTTGGGTGACGCAAGGCCTGTTCATCGAGTGGGAACCGGGAGCGAGGCTGGTTCCCGTTGGGGATGTGTTTCTCCCCGAGGTGCTGAGGGTCGACGGGAGAGTCAGCTCTACCGGCCCGACGCTCACGGTCGTCATCACCGTTATCGAAGGGATACCCCGATGCACTGAGGTCGAACTGCGAGAGTCCCCCGAGTGCCCGGAGGTGCGGGCGCGTGACCTTGCCGCCGTTCGACTAGAGGACGTTCTAGAGGCCGCTACGGCGCTCTCTGCGTACCGGGCAGGCGAAGACGGGGCTATGGTCCGCGTGTCGCCAAAGCAGTCAGACCGCGCCGCCGACCTGCGGGCTATCAGGGCGGCGCGGTCACAGACTCGCCGAAAGGTCACCCCGGAACTTCTCGCGGAGGTGGCAGACCTATACCGCGCGTTCTTCGACGACTCCCCCATTGAGCGCATCGCGACGGCCTTCCAAGTGTCAGAGCGAACCGCCGCCCGATACGTCCAACTATGTCGACGTGGCGGGCACCTCCCCCCGACGACCCCCGGCAAGAAAGCGAAGTGAGAAAAGTGAGCAAGCGAAGCAACGGCGAGGGCAATATCCGGCGGCGCGAATCCGGCGGGTGGGAAGCTCGCCTGTCCTACGTCGACCCCGCGACCGGGGTGCGGCGGCGCGTGTCGTTCTACGGGCGGACCAAAGCTGACGTGCGAGACAAGATGCGGGAAGCTCGGGATCGGCTCGACGCGGGGGCACCGCCGAAAGACGCCACGATTACCGTTGCGGAATGACTCGCACGGTGGCGGGCGACGACGCTCGCAGCATCAGACCGCAAGCCGACCACTAAGGCCCTCTATTCGTCCCTGTCGAAGTCGCATCTAGACCCCGCCCCATTCGGTGCGGTGCGGCTCGACAGGCTGGCACCGACCGACGTAGAGGCCCTGTTGGTGGTGCTTAGGGATAAGGGACTCGCCGAGTCGTCGATCCGCAACGTGTTCGCAGTGCTGTCGCAGGCGTTGGACGTGGCGGTGCGGGATCGACTGTTGGCGCGCAATCCGGCGTCGGCGGTGAAGCGCCCTCGGGTCGCGGCGTCCGAAGCGGTGCACTTGGACGTGACTCAAGTCGGCAGTCTTCTCGACGCGGCGAACGGCATGCGCTACGTGGACGCCCTGCGCCTTATCGCGGCGACAGGCTTACGGCGGGGCGAGGCCCTGGGGCTGTCGTGGGGCGACGTAGAGGTCAAGCCCCTAGAAGTGGTGTAACTGAATTGTGATCCTTCGTTGGTGATCAGGCGGGTAGTTGCATCAGTGCATCAGTGGTCACCTCCGTCTGCGAGCTGGTGTCGGTGTCGGCGGTCAGGGTGAGTCGGCAGCGGCCCAGGACTTCGAGTCCGAGGTATCGGCGTCCTTCGGCCCATTCGTCGGTCTGCTCGGCAAGGACGGCGCCGATGAGGCGGACGATGGCATCGCGGCCCGCGGAAGATGCCCACGACGTCGGTGCGGCGGCGGATCTCTCGGTTGAGCCGCTCGGTGGGGTTGTTGGACCAGATCTGTCGCCACACGTCGTCGGGGAACACGGTGAAGGCGAGCAGGTCCTCGCGGGCGTCGCCGAGGTGCTCAGCCACGTCGGGCAGTCTGCCTTCGGTGTACTCGAGGAGCCGGTCGAACTGCTCGTGCACCGCGGTGTCGTTGGGCTGGTCGTACACGCTGTGCAGCATCGCCTTCACGGCCGGCCACATGGACTTGGGGCACACCGCCATGAGGTTCGCCGAGTAGTGGGTGCGGCAGCGTTGCCACGCGGCTCCCGGCAGGTTCGCCGCAATCGCCCCGACCAGCCCGGCGTGGGCATCGGAGGTCACCAGCCGCACCCCGCCCAGGCCGCGGGCAACCAGGTCGGCGAAGAAGGTGTTCCACGAGGCCGTGGTCTCACTGGTGGCGACCTGTATGCCCAGTACCTCGCGGTGGCCGTCGCCGTTGACGCCGGTGGCCAGCAGCACGGAAGCCTTGACGACCTGCTTGTTCTCGCGGACCTTGATCGTCAACGCGTCGGCGGTGACGAAGGTGAACGGCCCGGCCTCGTCCAGGCGGCGGTGCCGGAACGCCGCGACCTGCTCGTCCAGGTCCTGGGCCATGCGTGAGACCTGCGACTTGGACAGCGAGTCGATACCCAGGGTCTTGACCAGCTTGTCCATCCGGCGGGTAGACACCCCGGCCAGATAGCAGTCGGCTACGACGGTGATCAGCGCGGACTCGGCCCGCTTGCGGCGCTCGAGCAGCCACTCGGGGAAGTAGCTGCCCGAGCGCAACTTCGGGACGGCGACGTCGACGGTGCCGACCCGCGTATCCAGGGGCCGGTGGCGGTAGCCATTGCGGTGGTTGGTGCGCTCAGCCGAGCGGGCGTTCCACTCGGCGCCGCACACAGCGTCGGCATCGGCGGAGAGCAGTGCGTTGATCATGGTCTCCCAGCAGCTCGCGCATCAGATCCGGCGACGCGTCAGATAGGGCTTGGCCAAGCAGGCCTGCAGGGTCGACAATATGGGGTGCGGTAATCGCGATGACTCCTCGAGGATTCTTTAGACGGTTGACTCGAAAGATCACGCGGTGGCCGCTCTACATCCGTCAACGACACGGATGTCGGAGACGATCTCGGCCACCGAGTTACACCACTCTATGGGGCACTACTGACGTAGACCTAGACGGCGCGACTATCCGCGTTCGTCATACGGTCGCGTCGGTTGACGGAAAGCTCTCCCTGTCGGATGTGAAGACGGCGAAGTCCAAGCGGACCGTTCCGCTTTCCCCAGCCACGGTGGCGATGCTGAGAGGGCGTCGTCCCGCTCTACTTCGTGAACGTCTCGCAGCGGGCAACCAGTACACCGACAACAGTCTCGTGTTTCCGACCGAGGTCGGCACGATAGTCGATCCTCGGAACCTGTTGCGCGAGGTCGAGACGGCGGCGGCGCGGTGCGGATTCGAGGGTGTGGGCGTCCACACCCTGCGTCACTCGGCGGCGGTCGCTTGGCTAGAGGCTGGCGTCCACATCCGGGCGGTGGCTGACCTACTGGGGCACTCGTCCGTCTCGATCACGGGAGACGTGTACGGACACACGTCCGAGCCGGTGTCACGGTCGGCTGTCGAGGGTCTTTCGGACGCTCTGGGCTTCTAGCGATGAGGCGAGCGTGTGCTGGCCATTGATGCACGAAGGAAAGACTGACACTGCCCTCTTTCACGATTCGACGACTAGAAGAGGGAGCCGTCCGCGCGGAGTGGCTCTGTAGGAATTTCTCCACGCCCCATCGCGTGCATGTACAGCTTTGCCCGCAGCTCTCGCTCTTCAGACTTGGGGAGTCCTCGGAAGTCGACGAAGCAGTGGCCAGGCGCGCG
This sequence comes from Dietzia sp. WMMA184, assembly GCF_002441635.1. Taxonomy (NCBI): domain Bacteria; kingdom Bacillati; phylum Actinomycetota; class Actinomycetes; order Mycobacteriales; family Dietziaceae; genus Dietzia; species Dietzia sp. WMMA184. The sequence goes on from NZ_NXEI01000001.1 coordinate 730,520, forward strand.
GTCGCTTTCGCCCTCTGCGAGGGGGCAGCAGGAGTCGTCGATCACGACGCTTCCGGCCGTAACCACCTCCTGTACCGACACCGCATAGACGGCTTCGGAGGGACTTCGGGCTTTGGATGAGTGCCAGTCACGTGCTTCTTGAGCAGTCACGATTGACGAACGCGAGTACGAAGGTTTCCCCGCGTCTGCGCTACTCGGTCCGAATGCAGAACTCGCAACTTGGTCGCCGTCTTTAAGCAAGTGCGGTGTGATCTGTCGATAGGTGAGCTCGTCAGCATCGCCGACGAGCTGCTCACCGTCTTGTAGCTCGACACGCATTTCGGTCATGCTTCGACCGCCTTGAGGAACTCGATCGCAACTGTGAGGTTGTCCCCCTCGGAATGCTCGCCCCGCTTCTCACCCGCAGCCAGTGCAAACGTCTCGTAGCTACCGTCTGACAGCAGTTCGACGCTCACCACCGACTGTGCGCTCCCCCATTCGAGAAGGACACCGCCCTCCGGTGTAGGGAACACGCCCGGTCGTTCACGCCCGACCTCAGTGACCGCTCGAAGGACAGTCTGCGCCGCGTCAAGCGCGACGGGGGAAATCTGCTCCGCACCGGACCCGTCCCAGTTGGAGCGAAGTGTGGCGAACTCGCCAAGACGCTGGCCCCAGTCGGTGTCGTCAAACTGCACCTGCTCGACACTAACGGTCTTCCAGAATCGGAACAGCTCGCCGTTCTTCACCTGCAGTTCGCCTGTGACCCGTGTCAGCGGGCCCTCTTCCGCGTCGTTCACGACCTTGCGGAGGTCTCCTAGAAGGCTGGGGTGGCTCTTGTAGCGGCCAGTCAGTCTTCTGCCGTCGTGCAGTGTGAACCGGTAGGTCATCTCGTCGGCATCAAGCGCCGTAACCTTCCCGACGAGGCTCTCGTTCACTTTCTGCAAAGACGCCTTGTCCGGCTCGGGTTCGGGAGAACGTAGGAAGTCCTCCGGCGTCAGAAGCACCCCGACTGCTTGATCGCGAGTTTCGACTGAAATCGTGATCGGGCTCGCGCTCGGGGCGTCCGGGTAGTACTCGATCGTCTGGCCTGGTTGCAGTGTGCTCCCGAACTCGGCGACGATAACTCGGAACTGATATGCCTCTTCCTCTGACAGCCCGGGGAGCTCGGGAATCTCCGTGCCCGAGTACGCCGCGACAAGGAAAGCATCGGCATCTTCTTGGGCTTCAACCTGATAGTGGTCATAGGCCTGGTGTTGCTCGAACGCGAGAAGGACGTCCGCGCTGCCCTCATCAATGCGCTCGATGGTTAGGCTCACAGAGCTGCGGAGGTCCTCCGGGATGTCCTCGTCCGGATGCTCTTGCTTCCACTCAGCCTCGGCAGCGATTCGGACTATGTCCTGGTACTTCTGCAGCTCGACAAGCGAGTCGACTGGAAGTCGGCCACCCTCAAAGCGCGCGCCAGTCAGACGAACACGCTTCAACTCGGAACGCTCGTCACTTGCCACGGACCGATCCTAACCGAGGGTCACCCCGCCGCCCGGGTTTGACCCGACGCTGCCGAGCAAAGCCCCCGTAGCAGGGTGAAACTCGCATCTGCCCGTCCTCGGGTGCCTTTACCTCTACCCGCAGCGTGGCCGGGCAGACCCTGAGCTCTATTGCATTCGGCTAGCTATTAACGCCCGGCGCGTCCGGCAAATTGCGGGTCGCGCGTTCCGGTTGGGGTATCCGTTGGGGTATTCGACGAATCAGGGGCGGTCTCCCGTTTGGAAAACCTCCCCTGACCTCTGTCGGGCTGACAGGATTCGAACCTGCGACCCCTTGACCCCCAGTCAAGTGCGCTACCAAGCTGCGCCACAGCCCGTCCGCCACCGCGGCTCGCGCGGCGACTCGATTACCCTAGCGCACCGGTTCCGTCGGACTCCAATCGGCAGGTCACTTGCGCTGTCGACGCTCCTTGACCCGCACGTTCACCCGGACCGGGGAACCATCGAAGCCGAAGGTCTCACGGAGGCGACGCTCGAGGAAGCGCCGGTACCCGGCCTCGAGGAACCCCGTGGAGAAGAACACGAACGTCGGGGGCCGGGTGGTGGCCTGGGTGCAGAACCTGATCCGCGGCAGACGACCACCACGCATGGGCGGCGGGGTCGCGGCGACGACCTCGCTCATCCACGTGTTGAGGGGCCCGGTGGGGATCCGCTTGTCCCAGGAGTCCAGCGCCGTCTCCATCGCGGGCACGAGCTTGGCCAAGGCGCGGCCGGTCCTGGCCGAAATGTTGACCCGGTGGGCCCAGCTCAGCACCCGGGACAGTTCGCGGTCGATCTCCTTGTCGAGGTCGTACCGCCGGTCCTCGTCGACCAGGTCCCATTTGTTGAAGGCGATCACCAGCGCCCGGCCGGCGTCGGCGACCATCGAGATCACCCGCAGGTCCTGCTCGGTGATGGGCTCCGAGGCGTCGAGGAGCAGGACGACGACCTCGGCCGCCTCGATCGCGCCACGGGTACGCAGAGAGGCGTAGTACTCGTGACCGTAGGCCTGGTTGACCTTGCGGCGCAGGCCGGCGGTGTCGACGAACCGCCAGGTGCGTCCCCCGAGCTCCACGAGCGAGTCGACGGGGTCGACGGTGGTGCCGGCGACGTTGTCGACCACGGAGCGCTCCTCGCCGGTCAGCTTGTTGAGCAGGCTCGACTTACCGACGTTGGGCTTGCCGACGAGCGCGACGCGCCGCGGCACGTCGGTGGCCTCGCGCATCCTCGCCTTGGACGGCAGCTGCCGGAGGATCTCGTCGAGGAGATCCGCCGTGCCGCGACCGTGGGCGGCGGAGATGGCGTGGGGCTCGTCCAGGCCGAGGGACCAGAACTCGGCCGCCTCCAGTTCGGCCTTCTCACTGTCGACCTTGTTGACGGCGAGGATGACCGGGGTGTCGGACCGACGCAGGCTCTTGGCCACCGTGGCGTCGGCGGCGGTGATGCCCACCGTGCCGTCGCACACCAGCACGATGAGGTCGGCCGTGCCCATGGCGATCTCGGCCTGCTGCGCGATGGAGCGGTGCATGCCCTTGGCGTCCTGCTCCCAGCCACCGGTGTCCTGCACCATGAAGGTGCGGCCGTTCCACAGCGCCTCGTAGGAGACCCGGTCGCGCGTGACGCCCGGGACGTCCTCGACGACGGCCTCCCGGCGGCCGATGATGCGGTTCACCAGGGTGGACTTGCCGACGTTGGGTCGGCCGACGATCGCGACGGTGGGCAGGATCTCCACGCCCTCGGTCACGGCCCCGATCTCGTCGGCGAACTCCGCGGCGACCGCCTCCCAGTCGGTGTCGTCGTTCCAGCCGTCCTCGATGGTCTCCTCGCCGGGCCCGGTGGGCAGGTCGAAGTCGGTGCTGTCCTCGTTGGTGGTCACAGTGCGGTCCCTTCTGCGGTGGCGCCGTGCGACGCGTGGATTCCCTCGGCGAGCGCGACCAGGCGGTCGAGCACCTCGTCGAGGGTCAGGTCGGAGGTGTCGATGACGACCGCGTCGTCGGCAGGCCTCAGGGGGCTCGCGGCGCGCGTGGAGTCCTTGCGGTCGCGTTCGATGACGGCGGCCAGCACCTCGTCGTAGTCGGCCCTGCGGCCGGCGGCCAGGTCCTGGTCGGTGCGGCGCCGGGCCCGCACCTCCGGGCTGGCGGTGAGGTAGACCTTCACCTCGGCGTCCGGCAGCACGACTGTGCCGATGTCACGCCCCTCGAGGACGACGGTGCCCCCGCTGGCGGCCAGCCGTCGCTGCAGGAGGACCAGGTTCTGGCGGACCTCGGGCACGGCGGACACCGCCGAGACCGCAGCCGTGACGCGGGCGGTGCGGATCTCCTCGCTGACGTCCTCACCGGCGAGCAGGACGCGCTCGGCTCCGGCGTCGGTGCCGATCTCCAGAGGCAGGTCGGCCGTGGCGGCGATCACGGCGGCCGCGTCCTCCGGGTCGATCCCGGCGCGCAGGACCTGCAGGGTCGCCACCCGGTACATCGCGCCGGTGTCGAGGTACGCGCCGCCGATACGCCGTGCCAGGGTGCGGGCCAGGGTGGACTTCCCGGTGCCGGCGGGGCCGTCGATCGCGATACGTCGACGCGCGGCCGGGGCGCTCGGGGCGCTCACAGGCCTACCGCCTCGTACAGGTCGGAGACCTCTTTGCGGCCCAGCTTGCGGAAGGTGCCCGCGCGCTGGTCACCGAGCGCGATGGCCCCGAACCGGGTCCGGACGAGCGCCTCGACCGGGTGCCCGACCTCGGCGAGCAGCCGCCGGACGATGTGCTTGCGACCCTCGTGGAGCACGACCTTGACCAGCGAGCGCCCGTCGTGGACGTCGAGGATCGAGAACTGGTCGACCTTGGCGGGTCCGTCCTCCAGGGTCACCCCGGCGCGCAGCTGCTTGTTGACGCCCTTACCCACGACGCCGGTGACGGTCGCCATGTAGGTCTTGGAGACCTCGTAGGACGGGTGCATGAGGCGGTGCGCCAGCTCCCCGTCGTTGGTCACCAGGAGCAGCCCCTCGGTCTCGGCGTCGAGACGCCCGACGTGGAACAGCCGCTGCCCGGCGTCCACGCGGTCCGCGACGAGGTCGCCGACACAGGGCCGGCCCTTCTCGTCGGACATGGTGGTGTGGTAGCCGCGGGGCTTGTTCAGTGCGAGGTAGACCAGGGTGTCGTCCAGGACGATGCGGGTGCCGTCCACGCGGATGACCGCCGTGGCGGGGTCGACCTTGACGCCCATCTCGCGCACCTTCTTGCCGTCGACCTCCACCCGTCCCCGGGCGATGAGCTCTTCGGAGGCCCGGCGGGAGGCGACCCCGGCCTGGGCCAGGATCTTCTGGAGGCGGACCGGTGCGCCGTCTCGGCCAGCGGATTCAGTCATGAAAACGTCACATCTCTTCGTCGTCGTCTCGGGGAGTGGGGTCGGGCGCCGCGGTTCGGCGCCGCCCCAGTGGGATCCGCGGATCGTCCGCGGGGTCGTCGCTCATCTCGTCGACCAGGTCGACATCCGGCAGCAACGGGGCGATGTCCGGCAGCTCGTCGAGCGACGTGAGTCCCAATCTTTCCAGAAATAGCTCTGTGGTCCTATACAGGATGCCCCCGGTGTCCGCATCTGTGCCGCATTCCACCGCCAGCCCGCGCGCCACAAGTGTCCTCATCACGCCGTCGACGTTCACCCCGCGGACCGCCGCGACCCGCGACCGGGTGACCGGCTGCCGGTAGGCGATCACGGCGAGGGTCTCCAGCGCGGCCCGGGTCAGCGTGGACCGGGTGCCGTCCGTGAGGAGCCGTTCCACGTACGGCGCCAGGTCTCGGCGGGTGTAGAGACGCCAGCCGTCGGCGCTGCGACGCAGGTCCATCCCGCTCCCCGCGGCCGTGAGCTCGTCGCGCCACGCCCGCAGCTCGGCCTCGACCTCGGCCGCCGTCGACCCGGCGGCCGCGGCCAGTGCACTCTCCGGTGTCGGTTGGTCCACCACCAGCACCAGGGCCTCGAGCCGGGCACGGAGCGGCGGCCCCTCTGGCTCCGGCACACCGGGCTCGTCGTCGTCCCCGATCGCCACCGGCTCGGGGGCGCCGGGCCCCGACACGTCGCTCACGTCCACTCGTCCCTTCCCTTCGTCACCTCGTCGGCGTCCACGCCCGTCCACCTCACCAACAGGTCCCCCAGTGCCTCGTCCTGGGCGAGCGCGACCGCGCGCGCCCGGTACAACTCCAACAGGGCGAGGAACCTGGCGACGACGACGAGGGAGTCGTCGCACCCCGTGATCAGGTCGCGGAAGTCCACCCACCGACCCTCGCCGTGGAACTTCAACAGCTCGAGGACGCGGCCCGCCTGCTCGGGGACCGAGACGACGGGAGCGTGGATGTGCCCCACCCCCACCTCGTCGACCGGCCGTGGCCGGAACGCGACCGCGGCGATGGTGGCGAACTGGTCGGGATCCACCCCGAGCTCCACCTCGGGGAGCAGTCCCAGGAACTCCTCGTCGGGCCCGGCGGTCCTCGGGTACGCGTGTCGCGCGGTGCGGTCGAGCTCACCGAACAGCTCCGCGACCTGACGGAACGCCCGGAACTGCAGCAGGCGGGCGAAGAGCATGTCCCGGGCCTGGAGCAGGGCCAGGTCCTCGGGATCCTGGACCTCGCCGGACGGGACGAGTCGGGCCGTCTTGAGGTCGAGCAGTGTCGCCGCGACGACCAGGAACTCGGTGACCTCCTCGAGCCCGGCCTCCGTGCCCAGGCGGCGGGTGTGCGCGATGAACTCGTCGGTGACGGCGTGGAGGGCCACCTCCGTGACGTCGAGGCGCTTGGAGTCGATGAGCCCCAACAGCAGGTCGAACGGACCGGTGAAGTTGGTCAGGTGGACGGTGAACGCCCGCGGGTCCCCGACCTCCGTCGCCGACCCGACCGGGTCCTGACCCGACGGGGGCCCGACGCCGGTCACCGCCCGGTCACCTGCCGCGCTGGATGACCTCGCGCGCCAGGGCGCGGTAGGCCTGCGCACCCGCGGACTTCGGAGCCCACGTGGTGATCGGCTCGCCGGCGACGGTGGTCTCCGGGAACCGGACGGTGCGGGTGACGAGGGTGTCGAACACCTTGTCTCCGAACACCTCCACGACCCGGCTGAGCACGTCGCGGGCGTGGACCGTCCGACGGTCGAACATCGTGATGAGGATGCCTGTGAGGTGCAGTCGGGGGTTGATGCGGTCGCGCACCTTGTCGATCGTGTCCGTCAGCAGCGCCAACCCGCGCAGCGAGAAGTACTCGCACTCCATGGGGATGAGCACGCCGTCCGAGCACGCCAGCGCGTTGACGGTGAGCAGGCCCAGCGACGGCTGGCAGTCGACGAGGACGAAGTCGTAGCGGTCCAGGACCGGGTACAGGGCGCGGCCCAGCGCCTGCTCGCGACCGACCTCGTTGACGAGCTGGATCTCCGCGGCCGACAGGTCGATGTTGGCGGGGATGAGGTCCACGCCCTCGACACGGGTCCGGACCAGGACCTCCTCCGTCGACACGGAGTTGTCCACGAGCAGGTTATAGACGGTGAGATCGAGCTGGTGGTGCGGGATGCCCAGGCCCGCGGACAGCGCCCCCTGGGGATCGAGATCCACAACGAGCACCCTGCGGCCGTACTCCGCCAGTGCCGCCGCGAGGTTGATCGTGCTGGTGGTCTTGCCGACGCCGCCCTTCTGGTTGCACATCGACAACACCACGGCGGGCCCGTGCGAGGACAGTGTTTCCGGTTCGGGGATCGCGGAGAACCCCTCGCCGGCCGCCGGGTCGTCGGCGCCCAGGAGCTCGGCGCGGGAGAACAACGCGGGGTCCATCGCCCCAGTGTTCAGCGCCACCGCATCTCCTCTCCTCGCCGTCTCACCCGTGCCGTGTCGAGCGTGCCGTCTCGAGCGCGCCGGGCCGTATCCACGGTCACGTTACCGTGCCCGGGGGTGACACTCGGCCCAGACCTCTCGGAGCGTGTCGACGGTGACGAGGGTGTACACCTGCGTGGTGGTGACCGAGGAGTGTCCCAGCAGCTCCTGGACCACACGGATGTCCGCCCCGCCGTCGAGGAGATGGGTGGCGAACGAGTGCCGGAACGAGTGTGGTGAGACGTCCTGCTGCACACCGGCGCGTCGTGCCGCGACCGACACCACGTTCCACAGGGTCTGCCTGGTGACGCGCCCACCGCGGGCGTTGAGGAACAGGGCCGGGCCCCCTCGGGTGGCGAGCGCGGGTCGGGCACGCACCAGATAGGCCCCCACCGCCTCGCACGCCGGACGCCCGACCGGGACGATCCGCTCCTTACCACCCTTGCCCCGCAGGATCACCGCTCCACCGTCCGGGTGGTCGAGACCGTCGAGGTCGTCGACGTCGAGCCCGACGAGTTCGGCGGCCCGGGCACCGGAGGCGTAGAGCAACTCGAGCATCGCGCGATCGCGCAGGCGTGCGGGGTCGGTGTCCGTCTCGGTGGCGCCGGCCGCCTCGATCACCGCGATCATCCGGTCGACCGGCAGTGCCTTGGGGAGCCGCCGCGGCGGACGGGGCGGGGTGACGGCGGCGGCCGCGTCGAGGGCGGTCACCCCGTCACGGGTGGCGAACCGGTGGAGACCGCGGACCGCCGCCATGGTCCGCGCGATCGAGCTGGGGGCCAGGGCCTTCCGTCCCTCGTCCGGGTCGGCGGTGGCCAACCGGGTGCGGAACTCCTCCACGTGCGCCTCGGTCACGGACGTCAGGTCGTCGACGCCCGAAGCCGCGAGATAGCGGTGGTACTTCTCCAGGTCGCGGCGGTACGCGGCCAGGGTGTGGGCCGAGGCCCCCTTCTCGACGGCGAGGTGGTCCAGATACCCGCGGATCTGCACGGTGGCGCCGCCCTCCGAGGTCACCGGGGGTCCGATCCCGTCAGGACCGGTCGATCACCGAGTGGGCCGCGAGGATGCCGGCCACGGCGATACCGTTGACGATCCGGCCGTCCAGCACGGCGTCGACGGCCTCGGCGAACGGCATGCGCGCGACCTCCATGTCCGCCTCCTCGTGCTCCGCCTCCGGGCGCTCGACCTGCCGGAGTCCGGTGGCCAGGTACACGTGGACGCGCTCCGTGCAGAACCCCGGGGACGGGATCATCTCGATCACCGGGCGCCAGTGCTCGGCCTCGAGACCGGTCTCCTCGGCGAGCTCACGGCGCGCGGTCGCCAAGGGCTCCTCGCCGTCGACGTCGCACAGCCCTGCGGGCAGTTCCCAGAGTCGCTCCCCCACGGCGTGCCGGTACTGCCGGACGAGGGTGATCCGGTCGTCGTCGTCGAGGGCGATCACCGCGACGGCGTCGTCGTGCCCGCAGATCTCCCGGTCGGCGGTGCCCCCGCCCGGCATGGTCAGGGTGTCCACACGCAGCCGCACGACGCGGCCGTCGAAGATCTCACGGCTCGCGACGGTGCGGTAGTCGTGCGTCCCGGGGGCACCGCGCTCGGACACGCCGGTCAGCTCCCGTCCGCGCGGGGGTCGGAGGCCGTCTCGGTGTCCACCTCGTCGGCACGGACGCTGGACGTCTTGGCGTCCGGCGCGTCCACCGTCTCCGGAGTGGAGCCCCCGCCCTGACCGGAGCGCCACGGTTCGACGGGCAGCCGCATCTCGTTCTCGTAGTCCAGCGCGGCCTTGATGAACGCGACGAACAACGGGTGGGGGCGGGTCGGACGCGACTTGTACTCCGGGTGAGCCTGGGTGGCGACGAAGAACGGGTGATGCTCGCGCGGGTACTCGACGAACTCGACCAGGTGCCCGTCCGGGGAGGTCCCCGAGAACTGCAGGCCGGACTCGGCGATCCTGTCGCGGTAGGCGTTGTTGACCTCGTAGCGGTGGCGGTGGCGTTCGGTGATCTCGGTGGACCCGTACGCCTCGGCCACGACCGAGCCGTTGGTGAGCGTGGCCGGGTAGGAGCCCAGACGCATGGTGCCGCCGAGGTCGGCGTTGCCGGCGACCGCGTCCACCTGATCGGCCATGGTCGAGATGACCGGGTGCTCGGCATCGGGGTCGAACTCGGTGGAGGAGGCGCCCTCGAGCCCGACCGAGCGGGCAGCCTCGATCACCGAGCACTGGAGACCGAGGCACAGCCCGAGCAGCGGGATGCGGTTCTTGCGGGACCACGAGATGGCGCCGAGCTTGCCCTCGATCCCCCGGATACCGAACCCGCCGGGGATGAGCATGCCGTCCACACCACGGAGCGCCTCGCGTGCGCCGGCCTCGGTGGTGCAGGCATCGGATTCGACCCACCGGATGTTCACCCGGGCGTGGTGCGCGAAGCCGCCGGCGCGCAGTGCCTCGGTGACGGAGAGGTAGGCGTCGGGCAGGTCGATGTACTTGCCCACGAGGGCGATCTCGACCTCCTCGCGCGGCTCGTGGACGCGCTGGAGCAGGTCGCCCCACACGGTCCAGTCCACGTCCCGGAACGGCAGGTTGAGACGCCGGATGACGTGCGTGTCGAGGTGTTCGTTGAACAGCACCTTGGGGATGTCGTAGATGCTCGGGGCGTCCGGGGTCGACACGACGCCCTCGAGGTCCACGTCGCACATCAGGGCGATCTTGGCCTTGAGCCCGTCGGTGACGTCCCGGTCCGACCGCAGGATCAACCCGTCGGGGACGATGCCGATCGAGCGCAGCGCGGCCACCGAGTGTTGCGTGGGCTTGGTCTTGAGCTCACCCGACGGTGCGAGGTACGGGACCAGCGACACGTGCAGGAAGAAGATGTTCTCCCGGCCCACCTCGTGGCGGACCTGCCGGCACGCCTCGAGGAACGGCTGGGACTCGATGTCGCCCACGGTCCCGCCGACCTCGGTGATGACCACGTCGGGGCGACGCCCCTGGTCGTCGGGGTCACCCATCGCGATGATGCGGTCCTTGATGGCGTCGGTGATGTGCGGGATCACCTGCACGGTGTCACCGAGGTATTCGCCGCGGCGCTCCTTGGCGATGACCGCGGAGTACACCTGCCCGGTGGTGACGTTGGCCTTCGCGTCCAGGTCGCGGTCGAGGAACCGCTCGTAGTGGCCGAGATCCAGGTCGGCCTCGGCGCCGTCCTCCGTGACGAACACCTCGCCGTGCTGGAAGGGGTTCATCGTGCCGGGGTCCACGTTGATGTACGGGTCCAGCTTCTGCATGGTCACACGGAGGCCGCGGGCGGTGAGCAACTGCCCGAGACTCGAGGCGGTGAGCCCCTTGCCCAGCGACGACGCCACGCCGCCGGTGACGAAGATGTGCTTGGTCTCGGACCGCGATGCGGTTCGGTTCAGTGCCAAGGGGACTCCCGTGTCCATACGCCGGAATGGATGAATGCTGGTGTGGCTCCGGTGCACCCCACGGGGCTTCAGGCTATCACCGCTCCGGCGTCGGGGGGAGCGACGGCGCCGCGGCGGTCGCGTCCGGCCTCAGCCCGTAGTGACCCTGCCCACCGTCGAGCTGCTCCGCCAGCGCCAGCGTCGTCGCCAGACGTCCCGCCTCGGTACCGGCGTCATCGATGGTCGAGACGTCCTCCTCCGCCGAGGACCGCAGGATGCTGACCGCGTCGCGTCCCCCGGAGTCGCCCGTCCGCACCGCGACCACCGCGCCGGCGCCCTCACCGTCGAGGGTGCGGGCCAGGGCGGCGACACGGACCCCTGTCGATTCCTCGTCCCGGGGCCCGGTCACGACCAACGCCAGCTGTCCGGGCCGAAGGGTCCCGGGTTCGTAGCCGATGATCCCCGCATCCGCGAGGGTGGTGAGGACCGTCTCCCGGTCGTCGTCCTCGAGGTGCGGTTCCGCGTCCTCGGCGCGCAGCAGCCCCGCGCGACCGAGCGCCGTGCCCAGCTGGGTACCGAGGTCCGCATCAGCGGCCGGGGCGGTGCCGATGGGCAGGTTCGCGACGAGAGCCTGGAGTTCCGCGTCCGCCTCCGGGTCGACGGCCTTGTCCGTCAGGGTGACGCGGCCGGCGTCGATCCCGCCGGCGGCGTCGATGACCTCGCGCGCCGCGGAGACGTCCTCGTCGGAGGCTCCGGGTGCCACGATCGTCAGGACCGGCCTCCCGTCGAGCCGACCGTCCACGACGGCCGGGGTGAGGTCTCCCGCCAGCGAGTCGAGTCGGTCGACGGCGATCCGCTCCGCGGCCAGATCCTCCTGCGACGCCTCGAGCCGCGCCGCCGTCGTCTCCTCACGCTCGACCACCGCGTCCCTGATGGACGTCGCCACGGACGTCGACCCGAGGACGACCCCCACCGCGAGAGCGAGGAACACGGCCACCAGCGTCAGGACGTGGCGACGCAGAGAGATCAACGGAAGAGCCCCTGGACCCAGAGCGCGAAGGAGTTCCAGGTTTCGACGGCCCAGATGAGCAGGTCCGCGGCGGCGTCGCGGGCCACCACGACCGCGGCCACCGCGATCAGGGCGGCGAGTACGACCAGGGCGAGTCCGATCCCGGCGCCCCGCGACCGGTACAGGGTCGCGCAGGCATCGGCGTGGACCAGGCGGGAGGAGACGGTCGTGTCGACCATCGTGGACGAGGGTGCGGACGAGTCGCGGAACGCGTTCTCGAGCCCCCTGTCGTCGCCGGTCACCACGATCATCTCGGCGCCCCCGTGGTAGGCCAGCAGCAGCGCCATGTCCCTCGCGGTCGCGGCGGCGGGGAATGTCGTGGCCCCCAGTCCGAGCTCTGTGATCTTCTCGAGGCCCTCGGCGCGCCCGTCGCGGTCGGCGGGCACCACCAGGACGGCGCCGTCGGTGAGGACGTCGTCGGACACGTCCGTGGGGGTCGCGACGACGACGTCGGCCGTCAGCCGAGCGGAGCGCAGGAACTCCGCGCCGGCACCCACGCCGACCAACAGCGGTCGGTACTCCCGGATGAACGGCTTGAGTTCGGCGAGCTGGCCGCGCGCGGCCGCGTCACCGGTGACCACAACGACGTGACGGTCGGTGAAGTCGACGTCGATCGACGGGAGGCCCTCGCCGTCCAGCAGCAGCGGGTGCTCGAGGCTGAGGAACTCGGTGGCGTTGGCCAGGTGCGCCAGCGCCGACTCGACGTACCCGCTCTCCGCGGTGTCCACCTCGGCGAGGAGCGTGGCCGAGTCCACCTCGCGGCCGCTCGTGATCTCGTCCTCCGACTTGACCGAGTAGACGACACCGTCGTCGATCCGCACCCGGGTCCCGTCGGCGACCCCGGACAGGTCCGCGTCCTCGATGACCGGGATCGTCGACGCGGCGAGGATCCGGAACGCCGCGCGGGGGAGCATCTCCTCCCCCTGACGGGGCACGTGTACCACTGCCGCCACCCCGGCGTCGACGAGAGCGCGGGCGGTGTCGGCGGGCGCGCGGTTGAGATCGAGCACGGCGACGTCCTTGGCGCCGAGCTTCCTGGGGACCTGTGACCCCACCTCGATCTGGCGGACGGTGCCCACGACACCGGCGAGGTCAGTGGAACGGCGGCTGAGCAGACCCGACATCTTCATGCGCCGAGTATCACGCGTGTGATTCACGTGACCAGGGAGGTCTGCCCGGCGTGTCGGATTAACGGTCGACTTGAGCTTGAGACTTTTCCCGTTGAGCCTTCTCCAGCAACTCCCGCGCATGTGCCAGACCTGTGTCGGTGTCCTCCATACCGGCGAGCATCCGGGCGAGTTCGGTCACCCGATCGGAGTCGGCGACCGCCGTGACCCCGGAGACGACCCCGTCCGATCCCCCGGCGCCGGTGTCCTTGTGCACGACCAGGTGCGTGTCGGCGTACGCCGCGACCTGGGCGAGGTGGGTCACCGCGATGACCTGGTGGGTTCTGGCCAGTCTGGCCAGCCGCTTACCGATGCTCAACGCCGCCCGGCCGCCCACTCCCGCGTCGACCTCGTCGAACACCAGGGTCCCTCCCCCGGATCTCTCGGCCAACACCACCTCGAGCGCGAGCATCACCCTCGACAGCTCGCCTCCCGACGCGCCTCGGCCGAGCGGGACGATGCCCGACGGCCCGTCGAGCGCCAGCTCGACGTCGTCGAGACCCGACTCCGAGGCGCCGTCGAGGCCTTCGCCTGATCGGGTGACCCGGACCACGAGCCGGGCCCCGCCCATCGACAGCTCGGCCAGCTCGGCGGACACCCTCTCCGCGAGATCGTCCCCGGCGGCGCGTCGGATGCGCGTCAGTGTGGCTCCGCGCTCGTCGAGTTCGGCGGCGAGGCGCTCCACGGTGGAACGGAGTTCGGCGACGGCGGAGTCGGAGGTGTCGACCTCACCGAGCCGCGTACGGGCCCTGTCCGCCCACGCGAGCACGTCGTCGACATCGGTGCCGTATTTCCGGGTCAACGCCCTGAGGTCGTGGCGTCGTTCCAATGCCGAGTCGAGGTCCGCCGCGTCGACCGGCAGCTCGGCCAGGTACAGGCCGAGCTCGGTCGCGGCATCTCCGAGCGCCGCGACGGCCTGGCCGATGCTGGTGGCGATCGGGTCGAGCGCCGGGTCACCGGCAGCGGCCAGACGGTGCCGCAACTGGTCGAGGACGCCCACCACCGGCTCGCTGGTCTCGCCGTCACCGGCGAGGACGTCGTGGGCCTGACCCGCGACCTCTCGCAGTTCCTCGGAATCGGTGAGTCGGCGGATGCGGGCGTCGAGTTCGGCCTCCTCCCCCGGCTCGGGCCCCAGGGCATCGATCTCCTCGAGTCCCATCCGCAGCAGGTCGGCTTCCCGGGCCAGCTCACGAGCCCGACCGGTGCGCTCCGCCAGTGAACGCTCGGCGTCCCGCCACAGCCGATAGGTGTCGCGGTAGGCGTCGAGGGCCGCCCGCGCCTCGTCCCCACCGTGGGCGTCGACGGCGTCTCGCTGCCTGTCCGGACGGAGCAGACGCAGCTGATCGTTCTGCCCGTGCACGGCCAGCACCGGCGCGCAGAAGCGGGCGAGGGTCCCGGCGGGGACAGACCTCCCCCCGAGCCTGGCACGCGAACGGCCGTCCGCACCCACCCGGCGTGCGGCGATGACACTGCCGTCCTCGTCGAGTTCGACGTCGGTGTCCTCGAGCAACTCGTCGAGGTCGCGTCGGTCGGCTGCGTCCATGGTGGCCGTCGCGGCCAGGTCGAAGCGCCCTTCGACGAGTGCCTTCTCCGCACCGCGCCGGACACGCCCGGGGTCCGCGCGCCCTCCGGCCAGGAGCCTCAGTCCCGTGACCACCATCGTCTTGCCCGCGCCGGTCTCGCCGGTGAGCACCGACAGCCCGGGCGAGAAATCGGCCACGGCCTCGTCGATGACGCCGAGGCCGCTGATCCGAAGTTCCGTGAGCACGCACCCACCCTAGGTGAGGGGCCGGACAGCGGACCGCCCACGCCACCCGGTGACGGGCAGTTCGAACTTCGTGACCAGTCTGTCGGTGAACGGCGAGTCGTCCAGTCGGACCCACTTGACCGAGCGCGCGCCCCGCACCACCTCGACCCGGCTGCCCGGCGGGACGTCGACGAGGCGTCGTCCGTCCACCACCACCACTGCCGGGCCGGAATGCACCCCGGTCTCCACCGCGACCCTGGAGGAGGGTGCCACGACCATCGGACGGGCGAACAGCGCGTGGGCGTTGTTGGGGACCACGAGGATGGCGTCGAGTTCGGGCCAGACGATCGGCCCGCCGGCCGAGAACGCGTAGGCGGTCGACCCGGTCGGCGTGGAGACCAACATGCCGTCACAGCCGTAGTCACTGACCGGTCGGCCGTCGATCTCCACGGACGCCTCGAGGACGCCCTGCCGGGAGACCTTCTCGATGCTGACTTCGTTAAGTGCCCAGTCCCGGGCCAGGACGGTGTCCCCGTGGATGACGGTGGCCTCCACCGTCATCCGTTCGACCACCCTGTAGTCCTTCGCCGCGATCTGCTCGACGACGCCACTGAGCGAGGAGACCTCCGACTCGGCGAGGAAGCCGATGTGTCCGAGATTGACCCCCAGGATCGGCACGTCCGCGGCGTTGGCGTACTGGCAGGCGCGCAGGAACGTGCCGTCACCACCGAGGACCAGGACGAGTTCACACCCTTCGGCGGCCTCGGGGATGTCAGGGACCGTCTCCACGCCCGCCCCCGTGGCGACGCTCTCGCTGGTGCCCTCCACCATCCGCACCGCGATGCCCCTGGTCGCGCACGCGTCGACCACCTGGGCGACGGTGGCGACGATGTCCTGCCGGGCGACGTTGGGGACGAGCAGGATCCTGCGCGAGTGCACCGGTCCGGGCGTGCCGTTCATTGCGGGCCCTCCTCTACTGCCGTCCGTATGGCCTGCTGCGCCTCGGCGCTCATCTCGAGTCGCTCTCCCGCGCCGACCTTACGGAGGTGGAGGAAGTACTCGACGTTCCCGGACGGGCCGGGGAGCGGGCTGGCGACGCATCCCAGCGGCTCCAGTCCGAGTGCCGCGGCAGCCCGGGCGACACCGGTGACCGCCTCGATCCGCAGTGCCGGGTCGCGCACCACACCGCCCTGGCCGACACGCTCGCGGCCCACCTCGAACTGGGGCTTGACCATCGGCAACAGGTCGCCTCCCGGGCGCACGCACGCTGCGAGCGCGGGCAGGACGAGTGCGAGCGAGATGAACGACAGGTCGGAGACCACGAGGTCCACCGGGCCACCGATGTCGTCCGGGGTCAGGGAGCGGACGTTGGTCTTGTCGTGCACGCCCACGCGCTCGTCGCTGCGCAGGCGCCACACCAACTGTCCGTACCCCACGTCCACCGCCTCGACGCGGGTGGCGCCACGCGAGAGCAGGACATCGGTGAACCCGCCGGTCGACGCGCCTGCGTCGAGACACCGAGCTCCGGAGACCGGCACGTCGGAGAACGCCTCGAGGGCTCCGACCAGTTTGTGGGCTCCGCGGGATGCCCAGTCCGGTTCATCGGAGGCGGTGAGCGCGATCGATGTGGTCGGCTCGACCTGGGTCGCGGGCTTGGTGGCTGCCACCCCGTTGACGATCACGCGCCCGGAATCGATGAGATCACGGGCGCGTTCCCGACTGTCACAGATCTTGCGGCGAACCAGTTCGGCGTCCAGCCGCATCCGCTTCGCGACCATCAGCGCCGACTGTCCAGCGCCGTCAGCGCCAGCGCGAGGAGCTCGTGGGCGGCGTCGAGGGCGGCCACCTGGTCGTCCCGGACAGATGAGCCGTCCGGTCCAGCGCCCTGGCCCCCGACGGAATCGGCGAGCAGATCGTCGAACGTCGAGCGGAGTTCGTCGGTGTCGGGGCCCGCGGGCCCGGGGCGTGGCTGTGGTCCGGGGGTCGTCACGGTCTACACGCTAACCGACGCCGAGGCCCGCACCCGCCAGCCGGGATCGCAGACCCTCGTCGGCCGCCCGGAATGCCTTCGACTCGTGACGCCACGCCAGTCTGACCACCGCACGGGCGAGATCGAGCCGATCGAGCGCCTCCGGCGCGCTGGTCAGGTGCAGGGCACCGTTCTCGACCGTTCCGTCCAACTCCACTGCGGCGTCGATCCGGCTGGCCTCCGCCGAGGCAGACAGTGCGGAGAGATCGTCCGCCAGGTAGGTGGCCCGGCTGTCGGGATCCGCGACCAGGAGATCGTCGACGCCGTGGACGCCGGTCAGCACCATGAGCGACGGCATCCCGGCGGCGACCGCACCCTGGATGTCCGTATCGAGGCGGTCACCGATAACCAGCGGGCGGGTGGAACCGACCAGATCCGCGGCGGCGGTCAACACGCCGGCGGCCGGTTTGCCCGCGACCAGGGGCTCGCGATCGGTCGCCGCACGGAGGGCGGCGACCAGGGACCCGTTCCCGGGGAGCAGGCCTCGTTCGGTGGGCAACGTGGCGTCCACGTTGGACGCGACCCAGGGCACACCCCGACGGATCGCCAGACATCCCTCGGCCAGATCCGACCAGGTCAGTTCCCGGGACAGTCCCTGCAGGACGACCTCCGGATCGTCGTCGGCGGACAGGACGACCTCGTACCCGGCCTGCCGGGCGAGGTCGCGGAAACTGTCGTGTCCCACCACCAGGACCCTGGCACCGGGATCGACATGGTCCGCAGCCATCACCACCGCGGCCTGCGCGCTGGTCATGACGTCGTCGGCACCGGCGGAGAAGCCGAGCGACCGAAGATGGTCGGCGGTGTCCCCGGGCGAGCGGCTCGCGTTGTTCGTCACGTAGACCACGGGGAGCCCCGCGTTCGCGAGCGCCTCCGCGGCCCCCGGGATCGGCTGGCTACCGCGGATGAGAGTGCCGTCGAGATCGACGAGTAGGGCGTCGTGCCGTGCGGCCAGCGAAAGGGAGCTCAACTGACCTACGCCTCGAGCTCCGCGAGACGAGCCTCCGCGTCGGTGGTCTGCTCGGGGTCCGCGGTGACGGCGTGACCGAACCAGTCGGCCGCCTCCTTCTTGCGATCGGCGACGAGCAGCACCTCGGCGTAGGCGTAGTCGAGACGCGCCGCGGACTCACCGCGGGCGTCCTTGTCGAGGCCGGCGTCCTGGAGGGTCACCAGGGCAGCGTCCAACTGGCCCATGTCCACCCGGGCACCGGCCTCCACGATGCGGAGTTCGATGAGCTCGTCCCCCTCGAGCATCCTCGATTCCTCCCCACGGGCCAGTTCGATGGCACGTTGGGGCCTCTCCAGGCCTCGTTCGCAATCGGCCATCATCGCCAGCAGGCCCGGCCCGCCGGAGATCCGGCGGGCCGCCCGGAGTTCGCTCAGCGCTTCCGACCATTCGCCGGCGCGGTACGCCAGCACGCCGAGAGTCTCCCGGACGACACCGATGCGCCCGGCCCTGTTCTTGGCCGCGCGACCGTGGGCGAGCGCGAGCTGCGGATCCTCGTCGACCAGGTACATGGCCGCCACCATGTGCTTGGCGACGGACTCGGCGTTGGACTTGTCCAGACTGCGCAGGTCGCGGCGGATCTCTGGGTCGAGGTCGCCTGCCTCGATGTCATCGGGCAGCTGCGGCTCGTCGGCCCTGGCCGCTCGGCGTGCCTCCTGACCGGGACGCCCCTCCGATCTACGGTCGTCGCCGGGCCGGCCACCTCGCCGGGCCCCGCCCGGGGCGCCGGATCCGCGTCGGTCTCCGCTGTCACGTCGGTTTCCGCCGCCGCGACCGCCGACGGGGGCCCGTCGCGGACCGCCTCCGCCGTCGGAGCCGGCACCGCGACGTGCGGTGCCGTCGCCGGCGGAACGCGGACGTGCATCCTGTCGATCGGCCTGCTTCGCACCGTCCGACCGGCCTGTCTCCGAGCCGTCGTAGCGCTTTCCGCGGCGCTCGCCGTACGAGCTGTTGTCTCTACGACGCTCCTGTGGAGCCCGATCTCCCCGGCGGGGTACGTCGCGGTCGCCGCGTCGGGGCGAGCGGTCGGTGTTCTCGGGCCGAGGTTCGTTCACGTCGTTCACCTTACGTGCACCGGACGGACCGGCACTGGAGTGGGTAGAAGGGCACAAATGCGACCAGCGGGAGGAACATTTAGTCCCTCCCGCTGGTCTTTAAGTTGTGTTCGGCGGTGACCTACTCTCCCACACCCTCACGAGTGCAGTACCATCGGCGCTGGCAGGCTTAGCTTCCGGGTTCGGAATGGGACCGGGCGTTTCCCTGCCGCTATGGCCGCCGTAACTCTGTGAAACAAGGCCCACGTGTTTTTGCGTGGGTGTGTTGTTTCAGATACTGCACAGTGGACGCGTTGCGATTCTTTAGGGGCTGTTTGTGTGTAAGCCCTCGGCCGATTAGTACCGGTCACCTGCACGCATTGCTGCGCTTCCAGTTCCGGCCTATCAACCCCATGGTCTGTGGGGGGCCTTAACCACGCGAAGGTGGTGAGAAACCTCATCTTGGAACAGGCTTCCCGCTTAGATGCTTTCAGCGGTTATCCCTTCCGAACGTAGCTAACCAGCGATGCTCCTGGTGGAACAACTGGCACACCAGAGGTTCGTCCGTCCCGGTCCTCTCGTACTAGGGACAGCCTTCCTCAAGTTTCTTACGCGCGCGGCGGATAGAGACCGAACTGTCTCACGACGTTCTAAACCCAGCTCGCGTGCCGCTTTAATGGGCGAACAGCCCAACCCTTGGGACCTACTCCAGCCCCAGGATGCGACGAGCCGACATCGAGGTGCCAAACCATCCCGTCGATATGGACTCTTGGGGAAGATCAGCCTGTTATCCCCGGGGTACCTTTTATCCGTTGAGCGACACCGCTTCCACTTGCCGGTGCCGGATCACTAGTCCCGACTTTCGTCCCTGCTCGACGTGTCAGTCTCACAGTCAAGCTCCCTTGTGCACTTGCACTCAACACCTGATTGCCATCCAGGCTGAGGGAACCTTTGGGCGCCTCCGTTACTCTTTAGGAGGCAACCGCCCCAGTTAAACTACCCACCAGGCACTGTCCCTAACCCAGATCATGGGCCGAGGTTAGACGTCCAATACGATCAGAGTGGTATTTCAACAACGACTCCACACACACTGGCGTGCATGCTTCACAGTCTCCCACCTATCCTACACAAACCGAATCGAACGCCAATACCAAGCTATAGTAAAGGTCCCGGGGTCTTTTCGTCCTGCCGCGCGTAACGAGCATCTTTACTCGTAGTGCAATTTCGCCGAGTCTGTGGTCGAGACAGCAGAGAAGTCGTTACGCCATTCGTGCAGGTCGGAACTTACCCGACAAGGAATTTCGCTACCTTAGGATGGTTATAGTTACCACCGCCGTTTACTGGGGCTTAAATTCTCAGCTTCGCCTTGCGGCTAACCGGTCCTCTTAACCTTCCAGCACCGGGCAGGCGTCAGTCCGTATACATCGACTTACGTCTTCGCACGGACCTGTGTTTTTAGTAAACAGTCGCTTCTCTCTGGTCTCTGCGACCACCCCCAGCTCAGATCGCAAGGATCGTCACCGGGCGTGGTCCCCCTTCTCCCGAAGTTACGGGGGCATTTTGCCGAGTTCCTTAACCACAGTTCTCTCGATCGCCTTGGTATTCTCTACCTGATCACCTGTGTCGGTTTGGGGTACGGGCCGTGTATGAACTCACTAGAGGCTTTTCTCGGCAGCATAGGATCACTGAATTCCCCACAACGGGTATGCATCAAGTCTCAGCCTTGATGTGACACGGATTTGCCTATGTCACGGCCTACACTCTTACACCAGTACAACCACTGACTGGCCCAGCTACCTTCCTGCGTCACCCCATCGCTTGGCTACTACCAGTTCAGGTCCCGCGCATCCGGTCCACGTCATCCCGAAGGATGCTCTAGGACGTTCAGGGCGGTTAGTATCACTGATTCACCATGGGCGCGCACACACGGGTACGGGAATATCAACCCGTTGTCCATCGACTACGCCTGTCGGCCTCGCCTTAGGTCCCGACTCACCCTGGGCAGATTAGCTTGACCCAGGAACCCTTGATCATTCGGCGGACGAGTTTCTCACTCGTCATTCGCTACTCATGCCTGCATTCTCACTCGTGTGGCCTCCACACCTGGATCACTCCGGCGCTTCTATGGCCACACGACGCTCCCCTACCCATCCATACACCTGCCCGGAGGAGGTTATTGTATGAATGCCGCGGCTTCGGCGGTGTACTTGAGCCCCGCTAAATTGTCGGCGCAGGACCACTTGACCAGTGAGCTATTACGCACTCTTTCAAGGGTGGCTGCTTCTAAGCCAACCTCCTGGCTGTCTCAGCGATCCCACATCCTTTTCCACTTAGTACACGCTTAGGGGCCTTAGCCGGCGATCTGGGCTGTTTCCCTCTCGACTATGAAGCTTATCCCCCACAGTCTCACTGCCGCACTCTCACACCTCGGCATTCGGAGTTTGGCTGACGTCAGTAACCTTGTAGGGCCCATCGGCCATCCAGTAGCTCTACCTCCGAGGTGAAACATGCGACGCTGCACCTAAATGCATTTCGGGGAGAACCAGCTATCACGGAGTTTGATTGGCCTTTCACCCCTACCCACAACTCATCCCCTCAGTTTTCAACCTAAGTGGGTTCGCGCCTCCACGACGTCTTACCGTCGCTTCACACTGGCCATGGGTAGATCACTCCGCTTCGGGTCTAGAGCATGCCACTCAAACGCCCTATTAGGACTCGCTTTCGCTACGGCTTCCCCACACGGGTTAACCTCGCGACATACCACTAACTCGCAGGCTCATTCTTCAAAAGGCACGCCATCAGCTTATGAGCCTCTGACGGATTGTAAGCACACGGTTTCAGGTACTATTTCACTCCCCTCCCGGGGTACTTTTCACCATTCCCTCACGGTACTAATCCGCTATCGGTCACCAAGAAGTATTTAGGCTTACCGGGTGGTCCCGGCAGATTCACAGCAGATTTCACGGGCCCGCTGCTACTTGGGAACACAAATCGCCCCGCCGCAAGGTTTTCAGGTACGGGACTCTCACCCTCTCCGGCCGACCCTTCCAAGTCGTTCCCCTAACCCGCGATCAATCAGCGCCCGGTCCGGCAGAACCGGGACATCATGCCCCACAACACCACACACGCAACCCCTGCCGGGTATCACACGCATGCGGTTTAGCCTGATCCGCGTTCGCTCGCCGCTACTGACGGAATCACTGTTGTTTTCTCTTCCTGCGGGTACTGAGATGTTTCACTTCCCCGCGTTCCCTCCACACACCCTATGTATTCAGATGCGGGTAACACGCCATCACGCGTGCTGGGTTTCCCCATTCGGACACCCTCGGATCACAGCTCGTTTGGCAGCTCCCCGAGGCTTATCGCAGCCTACTACGTCCTTCATCGGCTCTTGGTGCCAAGGCATCCACCGTGTGCTCTTACACACTTACATTCACAAACAATTAAAGATGCTCGCGTCCACTGTGCAGTTCTCAAACAACACACACCAACCCCACCCACACCCCGGCCACGTATGGCGCATCAGATGTCTCGGGAATCAGTGCCATCAGAAACAACCAAACCCGAAGGCCCGATGGTGTTGTTTCAGACACCCAACAGTGTGTTTCGTCCGGACCACGCTAACGCCGGCACCAGATCCTGCAATCTGATACCGCCGATCACGGCGAGTCCTACGCGATAGTGTTCCACCCAATGAGCCACAGAGCGCGCCACATTCGGACGCGAACCCTGCGCAAACTCTGACCACACCAAAGCGTGGTGAGTGCTCCTTAGAAAGGAGGTGATCCAGCCGCACCTTCCGGTACGGCTACCTTGTTACGACTTCGTCCCAATCGCCGATCCCACCTTCGACGGCTCCCTCCACAAGGGTTAGGCCACCGGCTTCGGGTGTTACCGACTTTCATGACGTGACGGGCGGTGTGTACAAGGCCCGGGAACGTATTCACCGCAGCGTTGCTGATCTGCGATTACTAGCGACTCCGACTTCATGGGGTCGAGTTGCAGACCCCAATCCGAACTGAGACCAGCTTTAAGGGATTCGCTCCACCTCGCGGTATCGCAGCCCTCTGTACTAGCCATTGTAGCATGTGTGAAGCCCTAGACATAAGGGGCATGATGATTTGACGTCATCCCCACCTTCCTCCGAGTTGACCCCGGCAGTCTCTCACGAGTCCCCACCATTACGTGCTGGCAACATGAGACAGGGGTTGCGCTCGTTGCGGGACTTAACCCAACATCTCACGACACGAGCTGACGACAACCATGCACCACCTGTATACAAGCCACAAGGGAAACGACATCTCTGCCGTCGTCCTGTATATGTCAAGCCTAGGTAAGGTTCTTCGCGTTGCATCGAATTAATCCACATGCTCCGCCGCTTGTGCGGGCCCCCGTCAATTCCTTTGAGTTTTAGCCTTGCGGCCGTACTCCCCAGGCGGGGCGCTTAATGCGTTAGCTACGGCACGGAGTCCGTGGAAGGACCCCACACCTAGCGCCCACCGTTTACGGCATGGACTACCAGGGTATCTAATCCTGTTCGCTACCCATGCTTTCGCTCCTCAGCGTCAGTTACTACCCAGAGACCCGCCTTCGCCACCGGTGTTCCTCCTGATATCTGCGCATTTCACCGCTACACCAGGAATTCCAGTCTCCCCTGTAGTACTCAAGTCTGCCCGTATCGCCTGCACGCCCCCGGTTAAGCCGAGGGATTTCACAGACGACGTGACAAACCGCCTACGAGCTCTTTACGCCCAGTAATTCCGGACAACGCTCGCACCCTACGTATTACCGCGGCTGCTGGCACGTAGTTAGCCGGTGCTTCTTCTGCAGGTACCGTCACTTGCGCTTCGTCCCTACTGAAAGGGGTTTACAATCCGAAGACCGTCATCCCCCACGCGGCGTCGCTGCATCAGGCTTTCGCCCATTGTGCAATATTCCCCACTGCTGCCTCCCGTAGGAGTCTGGGCCGTGTCTCAGTCCCAGTGTGGCCGATCACCCTCTCAGGCCGGCTACCCGTCGTCGCCTTGGTAGGCCATTACCCCACCAACAAGCTGATAGGCCGCGGGCTCATCCTGCACCGAAAAACTTTCCAACCCCCACCATGCGGCAGGAGTTCATATCCGGTATTAGACCCGGTTTCCCAGGCTTATCCCGAAGTGCAGGGCAGATTACCCACGTGTTACTCACCCGTTCGCCACTCGTGTACCCCCGAAGGGGCCTTACCGTTCGACTTGCATGTGTTAAGCACGCCGCCAGCGTTCGTCCTGAGCCAGGATCAAACTCTCCATAAAAGCTTCTCAGCACTACGAAAAGCACAATCCAAGCAAAAACAAACCAAAAACTGGCTGTTCAAACAAAAACGCGACCCCCACGACAGGGATGTGAAAGGGTCGCAACCAAACAAAAAATTTGGCACTATCACAAACAAAACACACTGTTGAGTTCTCAAACAACACCCACACACCGTCTCCGCGGGGCTGTTCGCCTCGCCTCAACCGGGGTAATCTTCGCCGCCCTCCCGAGGAGGGCAACTCCACCAGCGTAACAGGTTCGCGTTCCGATTCACAATCCGGTCTGCTTTCCCGCCTCGCGGCGCCGCTGCCACTCTCTCGAGGGCAACTTCTCCATCTTAGCTACCCGGTCTCACCGGGTCAAACCGGCGGGATCTTCCTGCTGTTCGGAGCCTGTCTCCTCGGCGTCCCCGGCCTCTCGGCCCGGGCCGCTCTCGGCGACTTCCAATAAGTTACGCAGACGTGAACGGAAACGCAAACCCGCAGGTAACTCGCCGAAACGCCGACAGCGCCGGGATCACCGGCGCTGTCAACGATCCTCGGGACTCAGGCGATCCTGACCCCGGCGAAGTTCTTCTTCCCCCGGCGGAGCACCAGCCATGAACCATGGAGGAGATCGGGGGCCGTCGGCGTCCATTCCGGATCCGAGACGCGCTCGTTGTTGACGTACGCGCCGCCCTCCCCGATCGCACGCCGCGCCGCCCCCTTGCTGTCGCAGAGACCGGAGGCCACCAGGAGATCGACGATCGTGGCGGGCTCACCGTGAGCGATCTCGACAGCGCCGGCATCCTCCAGCGACGCCGCCAGCGTCGCCTCGTCGAGGCCGGTCAACTCTCCCCTGCCGAAGAGTGCCTGCGCTGCGGCCTGCACGGACTCGGTGGCGGAGACCCCGTGCACCAGGGTGGTCATCTCCTCGGCGAGTCGCTTCTGCGCGGCCCGCATGTGGGGCTTCTCCCGGGTGAGTTCCTCGAGTTCGTCGATCTCCTCCCTACCGAGGAAGGAGAACCACCGCAGGTACCGCACCACATCGGCATCGGCGGTGTTGAGGAAGTACTGGTACCAGGTGTACGGGCTCGTCATCGCTGGATCGAGCCACAGACTCCCGCCTCCGGTCGACTTCCCGAACTTCTTCCCGTCCGATGAGGTCACCAGAGGAACGGTCATCGCGTGCACGGACTCCCCGTCGACCCGGCGGTTCAGATCCACTCCGCCGACGATGTTGCCCCACTGATCGGACCCCCCGAGCTGCAGCGTGCACCCCATGTTGCGGCGCAACTGCAGGAAGTCGTTGGCCTGCAGGAGCATGTACGAGAACTCGGTGAAGGAGATCCCCTCCCCCTCCAGCCGACGCTTGACCGTGTCCCGACCCAGCATCGTGTTCAGCGAGAAGTGCTTGCCGACATCGCGGAGGAACTCGATCACCGTCATGTGGCCGGTCCACTGCATGTTGTTGACGACCCGCGCCCCCGCGGGGCCCTCCGTGAGGTCGACGAACCGCTCGAGCTGCCCGGCGATCCGTTCGGTCCACTCCGCCACGGTGTCGGACGTGTTCATGACCCGCTCCCCCACGTCGCGGGGGTCACCGATCATGCCGGTGGCACCGCCTGCCAGAACGATCGGCCGGTGTCCGGCCAACTGGAACCGGCGCAGGGTCAGTAGCGGGATGAGGTGACCGGCGTGCAGGCTCGGCCCGGTCGGGTCGAACCCGCAGTAGAGCGACACGGCGCCCTCGTCGAGGTGCGCCCGGAGCGCATCGAGGTCTGTCGACTGGGCGATCAGCCCGCGCCACTGCAGTTCATCGAGGATGTTGTTGGTCACGACCCACATTGTCCCTCACTCGGCGCGCCCGGCCACCACGGGGCGGGTCACCTGCGGGGCCCGTGGGCTGCGTCGGTACGCGGAGACCTCCCGCGCGCCGGCCACCCAGAACCGCCACGGGCGGTCGGCCTCACGGGAGACCCCGACCCTCGGACCGGACCTGATGTGGTGGCCGGGGAGCGGGTCCGGGCGGAAGTGGACCGACGACGACGAGTCGAGCACGTCGATGCCCCTCATCGTGAGGTCGATGCCCAGGGTCCTGCCGAGATTGCCGGGTCCGCGGGCGGCCCGCTCGGCCGGGATGCCGGGCCGGCGGGAGTCCACGACCTCGTGGCCGCCGGCGATGCGGGCCGCCCGGAGCAGAACACCCCCGCCCTCCCCGGCGGGCCGGCACGTGATGTTCACACACTGGTGGATCCCGTGGCTCAGGTAGACGTACAGATGACCGGCGTCCCCGAACATGACCTCGTTCCGGGGGGTGGGGCCCGGCCAGGTGTGAGCGGCCGCGTCGGGAAAGCGGGATTCCGGTGGCCCGCCGTAGGCCTCGACCTCCATGATCCTCACCGAGACCGCGCCGTGGCACAGGATCCCTCCGAGCAGAGCCCGGGCCGCGGTGTCAGGCGATGACTCCCGCAGCAGCGTCCGGAACCGATCGGCATCGGTGCCGACGGCGGGGCCTGTCCGGTCGTCCGGGGGACTCACCCCTCGGTGCCTCCACCTGCCAGGGCGACCAGCTCCGCGTGCTCGGCGTCGTCCACCTGCCGGGATTCGTCGACCAACAGCACGGGGATGCCGTCGTCGATCCGGTAGGCCCGGCGCAGACGCGGGTTGTACAGCGTCTCCGATCCCGCGAGCAGGAGCGGGCCCTTGTCCTCGGGGCAGGCGAGGATCTCGAGCAGACGTGCGTCAATGACGGACATGGCGCTCACCCTACCCAGCCCGCGAACTCGTCGCGGATCTCGCCCAGCCGCCTGCGCTGCGCGGCCACCGCCTCGCCCGCGGTGCCACCCCGGGCGTTCCTCGACGCGATCGAACCGGTGACGGTGAGGACCTCGCGTACCTCGGGCGTCAGCGCGGGGTCCACGGCCGCCAACTCGTCGTCGTCCAACTCGTCGAGCCCGACGCCGCGGTTCTCGGCCACACGGACGCACTCCCCCGCCGCCTCGTGGGCGACCCGGAACGGGACGCCCTGCCGGACCATCCACTCCGCGATGTCGGTGGCCAGGGTGAACCCGGCGGGCGCGAGCTCGGCGAGCCGCTCCGGATGGAACTCCAGGGTGGCCACGAGACCGGCCATGGCCGGCAGCAACAGATCCAGCTGCGCCACCGAGTCGAAGACCGGTTCCTTGTCCTCCTGCAGATCGCGGTTGTAGGCCAGCGGTTGCGCCTTGAGGGTCGCCAGCAGGCCGGTCAGGTTACCGATCAGTCGACCGGTCTTCCCGCGCATCAACTCCGCCACGTCCGGGTTCTTCTTCTGCGGCATGATCGAGCTGCCCGTCGACCACTCGTCCGCCAACGTCACGTACCCGAACTCGGGCGTGGACCAGGCGATGATCTCCTCCGCCAGGCGGGACAGGTCGACCGCGATCTGCGCCAGCACGTACGACGCCTCGGCGGCGAAATCGCGGGAGCTCGTGGCGTCGATCGAGTTGTCGGCCGCCCGGTCGAAACCGAGCTCGGCGGCGATCGCGTCCGGGTCCAACCCCAACGACGACCCCGCCAGCGCACCCGATCCGTACGGCGACACCGCCAGACGACGGTCGAGATCACGGATCCGGTCCAGATCGCGCAGCAACGGCTGGGCGTGCGCGAGCAACTGGTGGGCGAGCAGGACCGGCTGCGCGGCCTGGAAGTGCGTCTTGCCCGGCATCACCGTCTCGGGGTGGGCGTCCGCCTGGCCGACGAGCGCGTCGACCACATCGAGGACCCCCGCCGCGACCGCCCGCACGGCGTCGCGGAGCCACATGCGGAACAGGGTCGCCACCTGGTCGTTGCGCGACCGGCCCGCTCGCAGCCGGCCCCCCACCTCGGGCCCCACCCGCTCGATCAGGCCGCGCTCGAGGGCGCCGTGCACGTCCTCATCGGACTGCGCCGGGACGAACGCCCCCGAATCGACGTCCGCGGCGAGGCGGTCCAACCCGTCGAGCATGGCGTCCAGGTCGGGACCGGTGAGCAGACCCGCACGGTGCAGAACCCGGGCGTGGGCCTTGGACGCGCGGATGTCGTACGGGGCCAGCTCCCAGTCGAAGTGGGTGGACTTGCTCAGCGCGGCCATGGCCTCCGACGGCCCGCCGGAGAACCGACCTCCCCACAGGGAGCCCGTGTTGGTGCCGTGGCGCCCGGAGTCGCCCTGCTCCGCACTCACAGGCCGAGGTCCCGCTTGGCGGCGATCTTGGAGCTCAGGCCGTGCAGGTTGACGAAGCCCTTCGCGTAGCTCTGGTCGAACGAGTCGCCCTCGTCGTAGGTGGCGAGGTTGAAGTCGTAGAGCGAGGAGTCGGAACGACGGCCGTTGACGGTGATCGAGCCGCCGTGCAGGACCATCCGGATGTCACCGGACACGTGCTGCTGCGTGTTGTCGATGAAGGCGTCCAGGGCGTACTTGAGCGGCGAGAACCACAGACCGTCGTAGACCGCGTTGGACCAGGTGTCGGACACGCCGGACTTGTAGCGGGCGAGCTCACGCTCGAGGGTGACGTCCTCGAGTGCCTTATGGGCGGTGATGAGGATCATTGCGCCCGGCGCCTCGTAGACCTCGCGGCTCTTGATGCCCACCAGGCGGTCCTCGACCATGTCGAGGCGCCCGACGCCCTGTGCGCCGCCGCGACGGTTGAGCTCCTCGATCGCTTCGAGCACGCTCACCTTGCGGCCGTCGATCGCGACCGGCACGCCCTCGGAGAAGGTCACCGTGACCTCGTCGGGGGCGGCGAAGTTGATGGTCGGGTCCTCGGTGTAGTCGTAGACGTCCTTGGTCGGGGCGTTCCACAGATCCTCGAGGAAGCCCGTTTCCACCGCACGGCCCCAGACGTTCTGGTCGATGGAGAACGGCGACTTCTTGGTGACGTTGATCGGGATCTCGTTCCGCTCGGCGAACTCGATGGCCTTCTCACGGGTCCAGGCGTAGTCACGGACCGGCGCGATCACGTCGAGGTCCGGCGCGAGCGCCCCGAAACCGACCTCGAAGCGGACCTGGTCGTTGCCCTTACCCGTGCAGCCGTGCGCCACGGAGGTCCCGCCGTGCATCTTGGCCGCGGTGACCAGGTGCTTGACGATGAGCGGACGCGAGATCGCCGAGACCAGCGGGTACTCGCGCATGTACAGGCCGTTGGCCTTGATCGTGGGGGCGCAGTAGTCATCGGCGAACTCGTCGCGGGCGTCCACGACCACCGACTCGACGGCTCCGCAGTCCAGTGCGCGCTGCCGGATGACGTCCATGTCCTCACCACCCTGACCGAGGTCGATGGCGACGGCGACGACCTCGGCACCGGTCTCCTGACCGATCCAGCTGATGGCGACGGAGGTATCGAGTCCGCCGGAGTAGGCGAGGACGACGCGATCGGACATGGTGTTCTCCTTGATGTGTGGGGTCTGTTCAGGGGTGTGCGGGGCCGGTCAGATCTGGCGTCGTGCCAGTCCGGCCAGCCGGTCGGCGAGTTCGGCTCCGGTGACGGGTTCACGGGCCATCACGAATATGGTGTCATCCCCCGCGATGGTCCCGACGACGTCGTCCAGATTGGCCCGGTCGAGGGCGCTGGCGAGGAAGTTTGCCGCCCCGGGAGGAGTTCGCAGGACCGCGATGTTGGCACTGTGGTCGGCGGACACGAGCAGGTCCGCGATCAGCCTGCCCAGCCGGTCCGTCCCGCCGGGGATTCCCGGCACGTGGCTGCCGTCCTCGGGGATCACGTAGCGCCCGGCGCCTCCGTCGGCGGCGCGGAGCTTCACGGCGCCGAGTTCGTCCAGGTCCCGGCTGAGGGTGGCCACCGCCACGGCGATACCCTCCTGCGCCAACGCCTCGGCGAGCTCGGTCTGACTGCGCACCGGTCGGCGACGCAGGATCTCCGTGATCCGGGCGTGCCGGGCCGTCCGGCTGACGGTGCCGACGGCGGTCACGATCGCTCCAGTAGCCAGACCAGCAGCGCCTTCTGGGCGTGGAGTCGGTTCTCGGCCTCGTCGAAGACCCGACTGCGGGGGCCGTCGATCACCTCGGCGGAGATCTCCTTGTCCCGGTAGGCGGGCAGGCAGTGCAGGACGATGACATCGTCCGAGGCCCTGGCCACCGACGCCCGGTCCAGCTGGTAGTCGGCGAGGTCCCGCAGGCGCTGCGTGGCCGAGTCCTCCATGCCCATCGAGACCCAGGTGTCGGTGATGAGGACGTCGGCATCGTCCACGGCCGGGTCGACGTCCGCCGTGATGGTCACCGAACCGCCGGTTCCCGCCGCGATCCGCTGGGCGTCGGCGACCACCTGGCCGGTGGGCTGGTACCCCTCGGGGGCCGCGATGGTGATGTGCATGCCGGCGGTCGCGAACCCGAGGAGGTAGGAGTGGCCCATGTTGTTGGCCCCGTCCCCCAGGTACACCGCCCGGAGTCCCTCGGTGCGGCCGAAGTTCTCGCGGATGGTGAGCAGGTCGGCCAGGATCTGGCACGGATGGAACTCGTCGCTCAGGGCGTTGACGACGGGAACGTCCGCGTGGGCGGCGAGTTCGACGAGGCCGTCCTGTGAGTAGGTGCGCCAGACGATCGCCTCGACGTAGCGCGACATCACCCGGGCGGTGTCGGAGAGGGTCTCCCCCTTGCCCATCTGGGTGGAGCCGGACTCGACGACGATGGCGTTCCCGCCCAGTTCCGCGATCCCGGCGTCGAACGAGAACCGGGTGCGGGTGGATGTCTTGTCGAAGATGACCGCGACCGACCGCGGGCCCTCCAGGGGTCGGGCGGAGAACGGCTCGGCCTTGAGTTTCAAACCGAGGTCCAGGACTTCGGCCTGCTCGGCGGGGCTGAGGTCGTCGTCGCGGAGGAAGTGACGGAGCGCAGGGGTGGAGGAGGCCACGGGGGTGGTGGAGGTCGCGGTCGACGCGGTCGCGGCGGTCGATGAGCTGACGGTCGGGCCGGTCATGACGAGGACTCCTTCTGGGCTGCGATGGTGGACGACGCGGTGTCGAGGATCCCGGGCAGCGCGGACACGAACTCGGCGACCTGCTGTTCGGTGAGGATGAGCGGTGGTGCGAGGCGGACCACGTCCGCCGTGGTGGCGCCCACCAGGTACCCGGCTCCGCGCGCCGCCTCCTCCACCGCTTTGGCGGCCGGCGCGGTGAGCACGATCCCGAGCAGGAGGCCCCGTCCACGCACGTGGTCGACAAGTGGGTGGTCGAGGCACTCGATTTCGGCGGCGATGATCTTGCCGAGGCGGTCGACGTGCGCCACGAGGTCATCGGACTCGATCGTGTCGAGTACGGCGAGAGCGGCGGCGCACGAGATCGGGTTGCCGCCGAAGGTGGTGCCGTGCTGCCCGGCGGTGAGTAGTTCGCCCGCGGCGCCGACGCCGAGGCACGCGCCGATCGGCAGGCCACCACCGAGCCCTTTCGCGAGGGTGACCACGTCGGGCACGACCCCGGCCTTGCGGCAGGCGAACATCGCACCGGTACGGGCGATCCCCGTCTGGACCTCGTCCACGATCATCAGGACGCCGTGCTCGGTGCACAGGGCGCGCACGTCGGCGAGGAACCCCTCGGGGGGCTCGACGACGCCGCCCTCGCCCTGGAGCGGTTCGATGATGACGGCGGCCGTCTCGCCCGGAGCCTGCTCCACCAGCGTGGTCAGGGCGTCGATGTCGCCATAGGGGAAGAACTCGACCCCGGCGGGCATCGGCTCGAACGGCGCGCGCTTGGCGGGCTGGCCCGTCATCGCCAACGCCCCCATCGTCCGTCCGTGGAAGCCGTTCTCCGCTGCCAGGATGCGGGACCGGCCCGTCCGGCGGGCGATCTTGAACGCGGCCTCGTTGGCCTCGGCTCCCGAGTTGCAGAAGAAGGCCCGTACCGGCTGGTCCACCGCCAAGAGGGACTCGAGGCGTTCGGCCAGCTCGACCACCCTGGGGTGGACGTACAGATTGGAGATGTGCCCGAGTTCGGCGACCTGGCGACTGACCGCGTCGACCACGGCCGGGTGGCCGTGTCCGAGGGAGTTCACGGCGATCCCGCCGAGCAGGTCGACGTACTCACGACCGTCGGCGCCCGTGAGCGTCGCGCCACTGCCCGAAACCAGCTCAAGCGGCGGGGTGCCGTAGTTGCGCATCAGCGCGTCGTCCCACCGCGCGGTGAGGGTCGGGGTGTCGGTGACGGTGTGCGCGTCGTTCATTTCTCGACTCCTGCCGGCGACCTGGTTTCGTGGTGGCCCTCGGTGACCATCGTCCCGATGCCCCCTTCGGTGAGGATCTCGAGCAACACCGAGTGTTCGACGCGGCCGTCGATGACGTGGGCTGCGTGCACCCCGCCCCGGACCGCCCGCAGACAGGCCTCCATCTTGGGAACCATCCCGCTCTCGAGGGACGGGAGGAGCCGCTCGAGTGGTTCGGTACCGAGATGCGTCACGAGGGACGAGCGGTCCGGCCAGTCGGTGTACAGCCCCTCGACGTCGGTCAGGACGATCAGCTTCTCCGCACCCAGGGCCGCTGCGAGCGCCCCGGCCGCGGAGTCGGCGTTGATGTTGTGCACGGTTCCGTCGGAGTCGGGCGCGATGGTCGACACGACGGGGATCCTGCCCGCCTCGATGAGGTCGAGGACGGCCCGCGGGTCGACGGACTGCACATCGCCGACCAGGCCGATGTCGGTGGGTTCCCCGTCGACCATCGCTGTCCGGCGAACCGCGGTGAACAGTCCCGCGTCCTCTCCGGAGATCCCGACCGCGTAGGGGCCGTGGGCGTTGATCAGACCGACGAGCTCGCGTCCGACCTGGCCGAACAGCACCATGCGGACGATGTCCATGACCTCGGGGGTGGTGACCCGGAACCCGCCGCGGAACTCGCCCTCCATGCCCAGACGACCGAGCATGGAGGTGATCTGCGGCCCGCCCCCGTGGACCACCACGGGCTTGAGCCCGCAGGTGCGCAGGAACACCATGTCCGCCGCGAAAGCCGCTTTGAGGTCGTCGTCCACCATGGCGTTACCGCCGTACTTGACCACGACGATCTTGTCGTGGAACTTCTGCAGCCACGGCAGCGCCTCGGCGAGCACGTGCGCGCGGACGAACGGCGTCAGCTGCGTGGAGCCGTCGTTCATCTCGGTGGTCATGTCAGGCCTCTCCGGGCTGGTCGGGAATGGTCAGGGCGAGTCGGACGTCCGCGCCACCGCGGTGTCGGAAACGGAACTCGGCTCCGTCCGCCGTCGGTGCGGGTTCCGGCCACGGCGCGTGATCGGTGTCAGGCCGGAAGACGAGCACCTCGATCGGGCCGGCCTCGACACCCGATCTCGAGCTGACGAACCGGGCGACGTTCTCGGCGACCTCGTGCGCGGCCGTGAAGTCCGCGCCGGGGTCTCCGACGCCGGGGCCGTCGAGCAGGACGACCGCGCGGGTGGACGGGATCTCGGCGCTCAGGGTGCTCCACCGCAGTTCCACCGCGTCCGCCCCGTCACCGTGGACGTTGAGGATGCCGGTCGAGCCGGCGGGGGCGACCCAGAACATCGCATGGGTTCCCTCCGGGGCCCACCACATCTCGAGACCGTGGACCCGGCCTCTGGAGGTGGCGCCCGCCAGGGCGTCCGCGGTCACGGGGCCAGGCCGACGGTGCTGAGTCCGGCGGTCTCGGGGAGTCCGAGCGCGAGGTTCATCGACTGGATCGCGCCCCCGGCGGTGCCCTTGGCGAGGTTGTCGATCGCCGCGGTGAACACCGCGCGGCCGGCGCGCTCGTCGACCTCGATGCCGAGTTGCACCGCATTGGATCCGAGCACGGAGGCGGTCATGGGCTGCACGCCCGCGGGCAGGACGTGGACGAACGGCTCGTCTCCGAACGCCTCGGCGTACACCGCCCGGAGCTCCCCGGCGGTCGCGGTCGTGGGCGCCACCGCGGTGGTGAGGATGCCGCGGGCCATGGGGGCGAGAACCGGGGTGAAGCTCACCGACACCTCCGCGTCGGTGACCGCACGAAGGTTCTGGGTGATCTCGGGCGTGTGCCGGTGGGTGGTCACGCCGTACGCCTTGGCCGAGCCCATGACCTCCGCGGCGAGCATCGGGACCTTGGCGGCCTTGCCTGCGCCCGACGCTCCGGTCACGGAGACGATCGTGATGGCGGAGGCGTCGACGAGGCCGGCCGCGACGGCCGGGAACAGCGCGAGCGTGGCGCCCGTGGGGAAGCACCCCGGGACCGCGACGCGGCGGGTGGACCGCAGCGCCTCACGCGCCCCGGGGAGCTCCGGGAGACCGTACGGCCAGGTACCGGAGTGCTCGGAGCCGTAGTACGCCGTCCAGTCCTCTGCGTCCACCAGTCGGAAGTCCGCCCCGAGGTCGACGACGAGGACGTCCGGCCCCAGTTGCTCGGCGATCGCCGCGGAATGCCCGTGGGGCAACCCCAGCACCACGACGTCGTGGCCTTCGAGCGTCTCCGCCTCGGTCTCCGCGAGGGCGCGGTCGGCGAGGGGCAGCAGGTGCGGGTGGTGCTCCCCGAGCGTCTGTCCGGCGCTCGACCCGGCGGCGAGCGTGCCGATCTTTAACTCCCCCGCCGCATAGGACGGGTGCCCGAGTAGGAGTCGGAGGAATTCCCCGCCCGCGTAACCCGAAGCACCTGCGACCGCCACCGTGATTGCCATACGCACGAGTATGCACCACTTTGCAATGTTTTGCATCTCGCCCGGCGAGCCGCGCCCCTTGCCCCGCCCCCCGCCGTCCGACGCCCCGCCGCCCGGCGCCCCGCGTGCGGGGTCAGGCCCCGATCTGCCGGCGGCCGCCCGTGAAGCGGCGCTGGCCGAGATCCACCGAGCCACCGACCCGACGCCCCTCCTCGATCCCGGACGTACCGACCCGCCTGCGGGCACCGCGGACGGCGGTCGGGAAGCGCCGACGGAGTTCGGTCTCCGCCCGCTGCGAGTCGGACCGCAGGACGAGCCCGGCGCCCGCGGCGTCCCGGCTCTCGGCCACCGCGCCCCGCTCGGCGGCCTCCAGTCTCCGCCCCACCTCGAAGGCGAAACCGGTCATGAACGACTTGCGGTGGGTGACCGCGGAGACACCCGGGGAGGGCCGCTGTCTGGCCGCTGCGGCGAGCATGACCCCGGTGAGGGCCCCGGCGAGCATGCCCACCCGCTCGACGTGGCGGCGAACCCCCACGATGTGCACGACCCGGGTGCCGTCGCCGCGGGCGGACGTGACGGCCCGGCAGTGCATCGCGGCGGCGAGGGCGGCCACCAGTCCCACCTGGTCGGGTTGATAGCTCCCGGAGATCACGTGGTCGATGACCGCCACCTCGGCGGCGGTATCCGGACCGGTCCGCGCGAGCGCCTCGTCGACGCCGTACTTGGCGAGCAGGGCGTAGGCACGCTCGAGCAGGACCTCGGCCTCGGGCGTGCCCGCCACGCTCTCGGCTTTGGCGAAGAGTTTGCGGACCCTGTCCAACGCCTTCTCTGACGAGGGGGGCCCGGCGCCCTCGTGCCCGTCCTGCGATCGGGTCTGCGAGGTGCCCTGCGAGGTGTTGTGGGAGGTGTTGTGGGAGGTGTTGTGGGAGGTGTTCACTGTCTGCTCCTGATCGTCTCGGCCGTTCGGCGGAACCGATACTCGCACAGGTGTA
The DNA here is from genome assembly GCF_002441635.1 of Dietzia sp. WMMA184. Classification (NCBI taxonomy): domain Bacteria; kingdom Bacillati; phylum Actinomycetota; class Actinomycetes; order Mycobacteriales; family Dietziaceae; genus Dietzia; species Dietzia sp. WMMA184. The sequence continues at coordinate 766,177 of NZ_NXEI01000001.1, forward strand.
CGACACAGTCGGTGCGGACGGCCGCGCCGTCCCAGGTCAGCGGTGCAGGAACCAAGTGTGGTCGAGCGGGCCGGAACCGCGGCCGACCTCCAGGGTGAGACCGCCGTGGAGGGCCCCGTCGATCCACGGGCGGACGCGGCGGTAGGCCGCCTCCCAGTCCCTCTCCCCCACCCGCGCGGTGGCCAGCGCCGAGGACAACGAACACCCGGTGCCGTGCGTGTGCGGGGTGTCGACGCGGACGAACGGCAGACGCAGCGTCGTGCGTCGGTCCCCCTCGGACTCCACCAGCACGTCCTCCGCACTGCCGTCGTCCAGATCGCCCGTGGTGGCGAGCACCGCGCAGCCGGTCTGCTCGTGCACGAGCTCGGCCTGCCCGACGATCGTCTCGATGTGCTCCGCGGACTCGCCGCCACACAGCACCGCGAGTTCGGGGACATTGGGCGTCACCAGGTCCGCCAGCGGGACGAGGTCCCGCAGCATCCGCGCCGCGTCCTCACTGGCCAGCCGGCCTCCGGTGGTGGCCACCATCACCGGGTCGAGGACGACGTGGGGTGGACGACGACGACGAAGCCAGTCGCCGACCGCCTCCACCAGAGCGGCCTCACCGAGCATGCCGATCTTGACGGCGTCGATCGTCACGTCATTGGCGACGGCGTCGAGCTGGGCGATCACGTCGTCGACGGGCACGGCGTGCACCCCGGTCACCCCGACGGTGTTCTGGATCGTGACCGCGGTGACGGCACCCATTCCGTACCCGCCCATCGCGGCGACGGCCTTGGTGTCGGCGAGCAGCCCGGCGCCGCCGGACGGGTCCGTGCCCGCGATGCACAGGACCCGCGGCACCCGTGCACCGGCGGGGCGTCGACCGTCAGCCACGCAGGCTCGCCCCCACGGCCTTCTCCGCCGCCTCGACGGCGGCCGTGCGCCATGCGCTCGCCTCGTCCTCCGTGAGGGTGCGGTCGTCGGCACGGAACGTCAACGCGTAGGCGAGGGACTTACGCCCGTCCCCGAGCTGGGCGCCGGTGTAGACGTCGAACAGTCGCGCGCTCTCGAGCAGCTCCCCGCCTCCCGAGCGGAGTGCAGCCTCGACCTGTGCAGCGGGCACGGCCACGTCCACGACGAGCGCCACATCCTGGTTCACGGACGGGAACGACGAGATGGTCGGGGCCGGCAGCACCTCCCGGGCGCCGATCGCGGTGAGGTCCAGTTCGACCGCGCACGTGCGCGCCGGGAGCCCGAGCCGCTCGCACGCCGCGGGGTGTAGCTCACCGGCGTGACCGACCACCACGATCTCACCCGGCCCGGCGTCGCGGTCGCCACCATCGACCAGGACCTCCACGCAGCGACCCGGGTGCCACGGCGCGCGCTCGGCCGCCCGCACCTCGACCTCGGCCCCGAGGGCCCGCCCGACGATCCTCGCCGCCTCCACCGCGTCGAGGGCGTCGGCCTCCCTGCCGGGGCCGAAGTGCCCGCCCGGCTCGCGCCTACCGGTGTAGAGGGCTGCCACGTGGAGCGGCTGGTCGGGCAGCGACGCCGCCAGGCTGTCCCGCTCCTGCGGGGTCGGCTCCCGATCGACCGGCAGCATGTCGACCCCGGACGTCGTCGGCGTCCGGAAGGACACCTGCGCGACCGAGAAGAGCGCGAGGTCGCGGGCCCCGCGCGTGATGTTGCGGCGGGCGATCTCGGCCAGCGAGGGCAGCAGCGTGGTGGCCAGATGAGCCTTGTCGCTCTCGAGGGGATTGACCACGGCCATGGTGCTGCGGCGCTCGTCGTCGTCGTCCAGTCCCATGGCGTCGAACACCGACGGGTCACAGAACGGCGACGTGAGCACCTCGACGTGCCCGGCCGCCGCCAGGGCGTGCCCCACGGCACGGCGGCCGCGCTGGAACGCGGTGAGTCCGCGACCGGCGGGCGCGGTGGGCAGCACCGACGGGATGTTCTCCAGTCCCTCCAGGCGAAGCACCTCCTCGACCAGATCCGCGGGCAGGGTCAGGTCGGGGCGCCATGCCGGGGCGGTCACCTCCAGCAACACCGCGTCATCGCCGGCGACGGTGCACCCGATCTGCTCCAGACGGCGGCGCGTGGTCCCCGCCGGATACCCGACCCCCGCCACCCGCGAGGGGCGCTCGGGATCGAACGCGATCGTCGGCATCACGGGCGCCGAGCCGACGTCCGTGAGAGAGGCCTCCACGGAGCCACCCGTGATCTCGGCGAGCAGGGTGGCCGCGCGGTCCAACGCCGCGATCGACGCGGCGGCGTCGACCCCACGCTCGTAACGCTTGCCCGCCTCGCTGGGGAGCTTGTGGCGGCGGATGGTCCGGAACACCGCAAGGGTGTCCCACACGGCGGCCTCGAGCAGGACGTCGGTCGTGTCGTCGGAGACCTCCGTGCTCGCACCGCCCATGACGCCCGCCAACGAGATCGGGCCGCGGTCGTCGCAGATGACGACGTCCTCGGGATCGAGCGTGCGCTCGACGTCGTCGAGGGTCGTGAGGGCCTCCCCCGCGCGAGCCCGACGGACGACGAGCCCGCCCTGCAGGCGCCCCGCGTCGAACGCGTGCATGGGATGACCCAGCTCGAGCATGACGTAGTTGGTGACGTCGACGGCCGGGGAGATCGGCCGCACGCCCGAGAGCAGCAGGCGGCGCGCCATCCACCACGGGGTCCGCGCGGACGGGTCGACTCCGGTGACCCGGCGCAGGGCGAACCGCTGGGCACCGGACTCGGCGGTCACCTCGAGCGGCCAGGCCTCCTTCTCCGACGGCAGCCCGAGCTCGACCGCCGGGTCGGCGAAATCCAGGTCGAACCCGCACGCCAGCTCGCGGGCCAGACCACGGGCCGACAGGCAGTAGCCACGGTCCGGCGTCACGTTGAGTTCGATCACGGTGTCCCGCTCGCCGGCACCCGCGGCCAACACCGGGCCGGCGGGGACCCCGGGCTCGGCGGTGCCCTCGGCGAGGACGATGATCCCGCTGTGGTCGGAGCCGATCCCCAGCTCGGAGGCCGAACAGATCATGCCCTCACTCGGCTTGCCGTAGGTCTTGCGCTTGCCGATCTCGAACCCGCCCGGCAGGACGGTGCCCGGTAGGGCGACGACGACCAGGTCGCCTTCCGCGAAGTTGCGGGCGCCGCACACGATCTGCTGCGGCTCGTCACCGCCCACGTCGACCAGACAGAAGCGGATGGGCTTCTTGAAGCCCTCCAGCTCCTCGATGGTGCTGACACGGCCGATGGTGAGCGGGCCGTCGATCTCGGGCAACTGCTCCGGTTCACCCTCCACCTCGAGGCCGACGCGCACGAAACCGGCGTCGAGCTCGGCCGGGCTGACGGACCAGCCGTCGTTGGCCCGCTGCAGGATCTCGGTCAGCCAGGACTGCGCAATTCGCACTGTGGGGTCCTTCGTCTTCTGGGGTGGGGGTGGATCGGTACCGCGGGTTTAGTACCGGACGCCGAAGGGCAGCGAGAACCGCACGTCGCCCTCGACCATGTCCCGCATGTCGGACAGTCCGTTGCGGAACTGCAGGGTGCGCTCCAGGCCCATGCCGAACGCGAATCCCGAGTACTCCTCGGGGTCGATCCCGCAGGCGATGAGCACGTTGGGGTGCACCATGCCGCAGCCGCCCCACTCGACCCAGCCGGCGCCGCCCTTCTTGCGCGGGAACCACACGTCGACCTCTGCGGAGGGCTCGGTGAACGGGAAGTAGTTGGGCCGCATGCGGGTGCGGGTCTCCGGGCCGAACAGCGCGCGGGCGAACGCGTCGAGTGAGCCGCGCAGGTGCGCCATGGTCAGGCCCTTGTCGATGGCCAGTCCCTCGACCTGGTGGAACACCGGGGTGTGGGTGGCGTCGAGTTCGTCGGTGCGGAACGTCCGCCCGGGGCACGCCACATAGATGGGCGGTTCCCGGTCGAGCATGGTGCGGATCTGCACCGGCGAGGTGTGGGTGCGCAGCACCTGCCGGCTGCCCTCGGGCGCGATGTGGAAGGTGTCCTGGAGGGTGCGCGCCGGGTGGTCGGGAAGGAAGTTGAGCGCATCGAAGTTGTAGTGCTCCGCCTCGACCTCGGGCCCCTCCGTGATCTCCCACCCCATGGCCACGAACACGTCCGCGACCTGCTCGGTGATGATGGTGATGGGGTGCTGCGCGCCCACCGGCGCGCGCCCCGACGGGACCGTCAGGTCGAGCGTCTCGGCCACGAGGACGGCGGCGTCCCGCTCGGCCTGCAGTTCGGCCAGGCGGGAGTCATACGCCTGCTGGACCCGGGTCCGTGCCACGTTCACGGCCTTTCCCGCGGACGCCTTCTGCTCCTTGGGGAGAGAGCCGAGGGTACGACGACCCAGGGCGATGGGGCTGCGGTCACCGAGGTGCGCCGTCTTGGCGGCGGCCAGCGCCTCGAGATCCGCCGCGGCGGCGAACGCGGCCTCGGCGTCCGCGGAGTACCGCGCCAGCGACTCCTCGTCGATCCGGACCTCGCCTGTGTCTTCGCTCACCGGTGCCCTCGTCCTCCCCGTCACGGCGGACTTCCGTCGACCGCCCCGCATCGGGGCCAAGACTAGTCGATCCCCGGTCCCGCCCCCGCTCCCCCCGGCGATGGCCGGGGGGAGCCGCGTCAGTGTCGTTCCCGCACCGACCCGGCGTCGACCAGCAGCTCGCGGGTCGCGCGGAAGGCGTCCCGCATCCGCCGGTCGTGGGTGATGAGCAGGACCGTGCCGCCGAACGCGTCCACGGCCTGCTCGAGTTGCTCGATCGCCGGCAGGTCCAGATGGTTGGTCGGCTCGTCCAGCACCAGCAGGTTCACCCCGCGCTGCTGCAGGAGGGCCAGCGCGGCACGGGTCCGCTCCCCCGGTGACAGTGACGCGCAGGCGCGGGCGACGTGCTCTCCACCGAGCCCGAACTTGGCGAGCAGGGTGCGGGCCTCGGTGGGGTCGAGGCCGGCCGGGTCGGCGGCGACGCAGAACGTGTCCAGCAGCGGGTCCGGCCCGCCGAACTCCGTCCGTGCCTGGTCCACCGTCCCGGGCTGGACCCCCGACCCGACGGTCGCGCGGCCCGAGTCGACCGCCCGCTCCCCGGTGATCGCGGCGAGCAGCGTGGTCTTGCCCGAGCCGTTGGAGCCGCTGATGAGGATCCGGTCCCCGGCATCGATCTGCAGGGTCACCGGGCCGAGGACGAAGTCGCCGCGGCGCACGACGGCCTCGGCGAGCACGGCCACCACGGAACCGGAGCGGGGCGCCGTCGCGATCTCCATCTGGAGCTCCCACTCCTTGCGCGGTTCGGCGACCACCTCGAGGCGTTCCATCGCCCGCTCGGACTGGGAGATCTTGGCGGCCTGCTTCTCGGAGCGCTGGCCCGCCCGGTTCCGGATGTGCTTGTCGCGCTCCGCGTCCTTTCCGCCGGTCTTGCGCATCGTGTTGCGCACGCCCTTGTCCAGCCAGGATTTCTGTGTCTGCACGCGGTCCTTCAGCTGATCGACCCGGCCCGCGTACTCCTCGTAGGCGTCGCGGGCCCGTTGCCGTGCCAGCGCCCGTTCGGCGAGGTATGCCTCGTAGCCGCCGTCGAAGACGGCGATCTGCTGCTGGGCCGAGTCCAGTTCGACGATGCCGGTGACGCACCTGGCCAGGAACTCGCGGTCGTGGCTGACCACCACCATCGGGCGCCGTTCGGCCTGCATGAAATCCTCGAGGACGGCCAACCCCGCCAGGTCGAGGTCGTTGGTGGGCTCGTCCAGCAGCAGGATGTCGTACTGGCTGAGCAGCACGGCGCCGAGGTTCACGCGGGCGGCCTGCCCTCCCGACAGCGCCGACATCGGCAGGTCCGGGACCGTGTCGTCCAGCCCCAGCCGGGCTGCGGTGACGGGGATCCGCTCGTCGAGGTCGCCACCGCCGAGCGCCAACCAGCGCTCCAGGGCGTCCCCGTAGGCGTCGGCGGCCGAGTCGGAATCCGCCATCTGCCCTGCCAGCGCGTTCATCCGCTCGAGCGCGTCCGCGACGCCGGTGACGCGGTGCAGGAAGTCGCGGACCACCTCGTCGTCGTCGCGCTCCACCTCCTGTCGGAGGAGCCCGACCGTGGCGTCCGGCGGGCTGAGGGTGAGCTGTCCCGTCATCTCGGCGACGGGGTCGCCGGCCAGCGCGTGGAGGAGAGTGGACTTTCCGGCGCCGTTAGGTCCGGTGAGGCCCCAGACGTCTCCGGGTTCGACGACGAGGTCGAGCCCGTCGAACAGGGTCCGCGCCCCGCGGGTGGCGCCGAATCCGCGGGCGGTGAGGGTCGCGGTCATGATCCCGCCAGCAGCCGGGCGCTCGTGTGGAGGCAGATGGAGGCGGCGGTGACGATGTTCAGGCTCTCGGCCCTTCCACGGATGGGGATACGGACGCGGAGATCCGCGCGCGCGGCGAGGTGCTCGGGCACCCCGTGGGCCTCGTTGCCGAAGATCCACGCGGTCGGCTCGGCGAGGGCCTCGTCCGCCCGCTCGACGTCCACTTCGCCGTGGGCATCGGCGACCGCCACCTGCAGTCCCGCCCGGTGCGCCCGGTCGATCAGGTGGTCCTCGGCGATCCGCCGCACGACCGGGAGATGGAACAGGCTGCCGGCGGACGCCCGGACCGCCTTGGGGTTCTCCGGGTCGGCCGCCCCCTCGGTGAGCCAGACCGCGTCGGCCCCGAGCGCGTCCGCGACGCGGACCAGGGTGCCGACGTTGCCGGGTTCGGACAGCGCCTGGCCGACGGCGACCAACCGGGGCTGCGGTTCGGTCCCGGACGCGGGCCCGTCGGCGACGGGATCCCCGGTCGCCGTGCGCGCCACGGCGCGGCACAACGCGACGATGCCCGTGGGGGTGACCGTGTCCGAGAGTCCCTTCAGGGCCCGGTCGGTCGCCACGGACACCGGGATCCCGGCGGAACGGGCCGCGTCGACCAGGCCGGCGAACCGGTCGAGTGCGTCGGCGGTGCAGAAGATCTCGACCGCGACGCCGGTGGCCACCGCCGCCTCGACCGAGTTGGTCCCCTCGGCGAGGAACCGGCCGGCCTCACGCCTGGCGGCGGCGCGGTGGAGCTTGGATGCGGAAACGACCCGCGGGGTCCGTTCGGTGAACGGATCCGCGGGTCGTCCCGTGCCCTGTGCGGGCGGAGTGTTCGTCAATTCGCGGGTGTCAGGCAGCCGGCGCGTTGACGTCGGCCGGAAGCGCCTTGCGCGCGACCTCGACCAGCGCCGTGAAGGCGGCCGGGTCGGTGACGGCGAGGTCCGCGAGGACCTTGCGGTCGACCTCGACGCCCGCGAGCTTGAGGCCCTGGACGAAGCGGTTGTACGTCATGTCGTTGGCGCGGGCCGCGGCGTTGATGCGGGAGATCCACAGCTTGCGGAAGTCGCCCTTGCGCGCACGACGATCGCGGTAGCTGTAGGTCATCGAGTGGAGCATCTGCTCCTTGGCCTTGCGGTACAGCCGCGAACGCTGTCCGCGGTAGCCCTTGGTGGACTCGAGTACGGTCCGACGCTTCTTCTGGGCGTTGACTGCCCTCTTCACGCGTGCCACTGATCAATCCTCACTGGTTTGGGCCGGTCGCTCGTGGGCGACCGGAAGTCTCTTCGGTGGTGGGAGGGCTCAGAGCCCGAGAAGCCGCTTGATGCGGGGGACGTCGGCCGGGGCGACATCCGTACGGCCGTCGAGGCGACGGGTGCGCTTGGTGGGCTTCTTCTCCATGATGTGGCGACGGTTGGCCTGCTGGCGGACCAGCTTGCCGGTTCCGGTCTTCCGGAAGCGCTTGGCGGTGCCCTTGTGGGTCTTCATCTTCGGCATGATCGGTCTTCCTCACATGGTTCGTCCCGGAAGGCCCGGTGGGACCTCGGGTGTGCGGACGTCGGGCGTCCGTGGTCTGGGCGGCGGAGTGCCTATTCGGAAGCGGGGTCCGTGACCTTGGACTCCTGCGCCTTGGCGCGGGTCTTGGCGCCCTTGTGGGGGGCGACGACCATGGTCATGTTGCGGCCGTCCTGCTTGGCGCTGGTCTCCACGTATCCGTACTCGGTGATGTCGTCCGCCAGGCGCTGGAGCAGACGGAAGCCCAGCTCGGGGCGGGACTGCTCACGTCCGCGGAACATGATCGTGACCTTGACCTTCGAGCCCTTCTCCAGGAAACGGACGACGTTCCCCTTCTTGGTCTCGTAGTCGTGGGTATCGATCTTCGGACGGAGCTTCTGCTCCTTGACCACGGTCTGCTGCTGGTTCTTCCGCGACTCGCGCTCTTTCTGCGCCGCCTCGTACTTGAACTTTCCGTAGTCCATGATCTTGCAGACCGGCGGGCGCGCGGTGGGCGCGACCTCGACGAGGTCCAGATCGGCCTCCAGGGCCAGACGAAGTGCATCCTCGACGCGAACGATCCCCACCTGCTCGCCCCCGGGGCCGACGAGTCGGACTTCGGGGACACGGATTCGTTCGTTGATACGTGCTTCGGCGCTGATGGGCCCTCCTCGGTAGATGGTGCTCTGTCGCGACCACTGGCGCGGTCGCGCATCCGCCCTCGAGGGACCCCGGGCCACACCGGGTACGCCGGTGAAACCGAGAAGGCCCCACGGCAGGGATGCCGGGGGCCTCTCACTCCTCACCCGTCGACGACGAGACTTCCGCGATCACTCGCGGCCCCTCGTCGGGGTGGTGACCATCAAACTGCCTTCCGGCGTCGGATGGTGGGAGATCGGGCTCCTCTTGGACGATGGAACCCACTACGTAGCAGGTTCCCACAGTCGGGAGTTGACTGTACCAGTCGTCGGCGTTGCCCCCAAACCGGTGGCTGGCGACACGATATCGACCGGTCCGTGGGACAGTGTTCGGCATGACCACCGACCAGCCCGCCTCCACCGACCAGGCCGCCGCCGAGAACCTGCTCGAGGGGCACCTCGACGCCCGCGAGGTCGAGGTCGTCGATCTGGCGGACGTCTCCGCACAGGAGATCATCTTCCGTTCGATCGTCGTCCTCATGAGTGCCGCTGCTGAGAAACTGGGGCTCTCCGACGACGACCCCTCCGCCAGCCCGCGACTGGATCTCGACGAGTCCCGCAAGCTCATCACGGCCCTCGCCGGCCTGGTGGCCGGGTCGGCCGAACACCTGGGGCCGCAGGCCCGGGTCGTCAAGGACGGTCTACAGGGGCTGCAGCGCGCGTTCCGCGAGGCCAGCGCGTACCCCGATGAGCCCGGCGAGGGCCCCGGCGAGAAGTTCACCGGCCCAGTCTACTGACCGCGCCGCGCCGACCGCGCCGCCCACTGACCGCGCCGCGCTGACCCGACGGGCCCCGGTCCGGGGCCATCCGTCCCGGACCGGGAAGCCGTCAGCGTAGGGCGCGCGCCTTACGTGCTGCCTTCGCAGCGGTCTTCTTGGCCGTCGCGGACGCCGCTGACCCCGCCTCGGCGGTCTTCTCGGCCTGCTTCTTCGAGGACTGGTTCGTCGTGGCGACAGCCTTCTTCTTCGGTGACTTCCTCGCCGACGCCTTCTTCCCCGTCGTCTGCTCGGTGACCTCGGTCGCAGTCGGGGCCTCGGCCTCCCCGTCGGCCACGCCGGGGAGCACTTCGGCAAGGAAACGGCCGGTGTGGCTCCCGGGTACGGTCGCCACCTGCTCCGGGGTGCCTTCAGCCACGACCGAGCCGCCCCCGGCACCGCCCTCGGGCCCCATGTCGATAACCCAGTCGGCGCTCTTGATCACGTCGAGGTTGTGCTCGATCACGATGACCGTGTTGCCCTTGTCCACCAACCCCTGGATGACCAACAGCAGTTTGGTGATGTCCTCGAAGTGCAGACCGGTGGTCGGCTCGTCGAGGATGTACACCGTCCGCCCGCTCGAGCGCTTCTGCAGTTCGGCGGCCAGTTTGACGCGCTGGGCCTCACCACCCGAGAGGGTCGGGGCGGGCTGACCCAACCGCACGTATCCGAGCCCCACCTCGGTGAGGGTCTGGAGGTAGCGATGGATCGAGGTGATCGGTTCGAAGAACTCGCTCGCCTCCTCGATGGGCATGTCCAGCACCTCGGCGATGGTCTTGCCCTTGTAGTGCACTTCTAGGGTCTCGCGGTTGTACCGCGCCCCGTGGCACACCTCGCACGGCACGTAGACGTCCGGCAGGAAGTTCATCTCGATCTTCAACGTCCCGTCACCCTGGCAGGCCTCGCAGCGCCCACCCTTGACATTGAACGAGAACCGGCCCTGCTTGTACCCGCGGACCTTGGCCTCGGTGGTGGCGGCGAAGAGGGTGCGGATCTTGTCGAACACGCCGGTGTAGGTGGCGGGGTTGGAGCGCGGGGTACGACCGATCGGCGACTGGTCCACCTGGACGAGCTTGTCGAACCCGTCCACGCCGTCGATCCGGGAGTGCCGGCCGGGCACCTGCCGGGCCCGGTTGAGCTGATTGGCCAGCGAGGTCGCGAGGATGTCGTTGACCAGAGTGGACTTGCCCGAGCCGGAGACGCCGGTGACCGCGCACAGCACGCCGCCGGGGAAGACCACGTCGACGTTCTTGAGGTTGTTCTCCCGGGCGCCCTTCACGTGCAGACGCTTGTCGGGGCTCGGAGCGCGCCGCTTGTCCGGGATGGCGATCTGACGACGCCCGGCGAGGTAGTCGCCGGTCAGCGATTCGGAGGCAGCCAGGAGCCCCTCGTAGTCGCCCGAGTGCACGACCCGGCCCCCGTGCTCACCGGCGAGCGGCCCGATGTCGACGATCCAGTCCGCCGAGCGGATGGTGTCCTCGTCGTGCTCCACCACCAGGAGCGTGTTGCCGAGGTCGCGCAGCCGGACGAGGGTGTCGATCAGTCGCCGGTTGTCCCGCTGGTGCAGGCCGATGGACGGCTCGTCCAGGACGTAGAGGACGCCCGCGAGGCCCGACCCGATCTGCGTGGCCAGGCGGATCCGCTGGGCCTCGCCGCCCGACAGGCTGCCGGCGACGCGGTCGAGCGACAGATAGTCCAGCCCCACGTCGAGCAGGAAGCCCATCCGTGCCTGGATCTCCTTGAGGACACGACCGGCGATCATTGCCTGGCGCGGGTCGAGTTCGAGCCCGTCCAGGAACGCAGCGCAGTCCTCCACGGACATACGGCTGATGTCGGCGATCGAGCGCTCCATGCCCCCGGGCCCGGCGAGGGTGACGGCGAGGATCTCCGGCTTGAGCCTGGTGCCGTCGCATCCCGGGCACGGGACCTCGCGCATGTAGCCCTGGTAGCGCTCCTTCTGCGATTCCGATTCGGTCTGGTCCAGGCGACGCTTGAGGAACGACATCACGCCCTCGAACTTCGCGTCGTAGGTCCGGACGCGGCCGAACCGATTGCGGTACTGTACCCGGACCTTGGTGGGGGCGCCCCCCATCACGGCCTTGCGCACCTTCGCGGGCAGGTCCTGCCACGGGGTGCGGAGGTCGAAGCCCATGTCCCCGGCCAGGCCGGTCAGCAACTGCTGGAAATAGTCGGCGCTCTGGCCACCCGACCATGGTGCGATCGCGCCGTCGGCGAGAGACCGCTCGGGGTCCGGGACGACCAGGTCCGGATCCACCTCCAGGTGGGAACCGAGACCGTCGCACACGGGGCAGGCCCCGTAGGGGTTGTTGAACGAGAACGCGCGGGGCTCCATGTCGTCCAGCGCGATCGGGTGCCCGTTCGGGCAGGCCATGTGCTCGGAGAACCTGCGGTGCCGGGCGGGATCGGAGTCGTCGAGGTCGACGTACTCGATCACGATCACGCCATCCGCCAGCCCCAGGGCGGTCTCCACGGAGTCGGTGAGCCGCTGCCGTGAGGACGGCTTCGCCGCCAGCCGGTCCACGACCACCTCGATGTCGTGCTTCTCCTGCTTCTTCAGGACGGGCGGCTCGGCGAGCGTGTGCAGCTCTCCGTCCACCCGCACGCGGCTGTAACCGTCGGCGGCGAGCTGGGCGAAGAGGTCGACGAACTCACCCTTGCGTGTCCGGACGACGGGGGCGAGCACCTGGAACCGTGCACCCTCCTCGCCCTCCAGGATCTGGTCGACGATCTGCTGTGGGGTCTGGCGGGAGATCACCTCCCCACAGGTGGGACAGTGCGGGACCCCGGCGCGGGCGTAGAGCAGGCGCAGATAGTCGTGCACCTCGGTGATGGTGCCGACGGTCGAGCGGGGATTGCGGTTGGTCGACTTCTGGTCGATCGACACGGCCGGGGACAGTCCCTCGATGAAGTCGACGTCCGGCTTGTCCATCTGCCCGAGGAACATCCTGGCGTAGGAGGACAGCGACTCGACGTAGCGGCGCTGGCCCTCGGCGAAGATGGTGTCGAACGCCAGCGAGGACTTGCCGGACCCTGACAGTCCGGTGAACACGATCAGCGAATCGCGGGGGACGTCGATGTCCACGCCCTTGAGGTTGTGCTCCCGTGCGCCGCGGACGACCAGACGGTCCACCATGGGTTCTCCTTCCGAGTCGGGAGGCCGCCACGTCTCCGTGGCGAAAGCCGCACCTGCCGCATGGCTGCCGTTCCCGCAGACGAAGGTACCAACGTAGTACGACACGCTTCCGGCCACCGACCGCGCCCGACGTCGGTAGCCTGCCGTTATGTCGAATCCCACCGAGTCACTACCCGACCGCATCACCCTCACCGAGGGCTACTCCGGCCGTACCGGAGGCCGACTGACCGGCGAGCGCTGGACCGTGGGCCCCGCCCGACTGACCAAGATCTCGGTCGGCGAGATGGACAACAACGTCTACGTGATCGAGTCGACCGCGACGGGCGACGTACTGCTCGTCGACGCCGCCAACGACGCGCCGCAGCTGATCTCCCATCTGAGGGACCGCGCACCCGGGGTCAAGGAGGTGCTCACCACGCACCTCCACGCCGATCACTGGATCGGTCTCGCCGAGACGGTCGCCGCCCTCGGCCTGACCACCATCGCCTCCCCCGGCGACGCCGGGGGCATCGACGTCCCCACCGACCGACATGTCGCGCACGGGGACGAGCTCGTGGTCGGCGACCTCCGGCTGGCGGTGATCGGCCTGCGGGGTCACACTCCGGACGGCATCGCACTCGTCCTGCGCACCGACGCGGGCACCCACCTGTTCTCCGGGGACTCCCTCTTCCCCGGCGGCCCCGGGAAGACCGGTTCGGAAGCCGACTTCGCCTCGCTGATGGACGACCTCGAGGCCCGGGTCTTCGACGTCCTCGATGACGACGTCGTGGTCCATCCCGGACACGGGGACGACACCACCATCGGTGCCGAGCGATCGCATCTGGGCGAGTGGCGGGAGCGCGGGTGGTGACCGCGACGGGGGTCCTGTCCCCGTCGCCCTGTGGGCCGACATCCAATCGTTATCAAACCGCCACCGTGTGCGATCGCCGCAGCACACTCCCCCGGTGACGGTCCGTCGACGGGTAGCCCCGGATCGCGACCGGAGGCGCCCTCACCGGGTTCGGACTAGGTTCGACCACGCACTCCCACCTATCCAGGAGGAACGATGATCCGACGACTCGCACGACCCATGCTCGCCACGGTGTTCGTCATCGACGGCGTTGAGACGCTTCGCAATCCGCAGGCCCATGTCGCCGACGCGGCGCCGCTCGTCGACAAGGCCACCCCGCTGATGGAGAAGGGCGAGCAGGCGGTGAACGACACGGTCTCCGCATCGGTGCCGCCCGTCCCCAAGGACACCGAGACGCTCGTCAAGGCGCTCGCCGGGGTCAAGATCGGCGCGGGCGTCCTGTTCGCGCTGGGCAAGGCCCCCCGCCTGTCGGCGCTCGCGCTCACCGCCGCCCACGTGCCCTCGACCGTCAGCCGCCACGCGTTCTGGATGGAGTCCGACAAGGACGCCCGCAGTCGCAAGACCACCGGTCTGGCGACCGACGTGGCGCTCCTAGGCGGGCTCATCCTCGCCTCGGTCGACACCGCCGGACAGCCCGGGGTGGCCTGGCGCGCCCGGAAGGCCGGCGACAAGATGGCCGCGAAGCTGCCCGGGGCGAAGGCCGAGTCCGCGGCCGCCGGTGCGGCGCTCGCCGGTGTCGCACACACCGTGGCCGATCAGGCGCGTGGCGCGGCGGACGCCGTGCGCGACAAGGCTCCCGAGGTGGCCGACACCGTGCGGGCGAAGGCCCCGGAGGTCGCCGATCAGGTGCGTGACCAGGCGTCCGGCTTCGCTGGGGTCGTGCGTGACACCGCGCCGGTGGTCGCCGCTCGCGTGCGGGATCGCGCGGCCACCGCCCGGGAGCAGGCCGCCCCGATCGCCGCGCAGGTCCGCGAGCAGGCGGGCGCCGCGGCCCACGCAGCGGCCGACGAGGCCCGGCCCTACACCGCGCAGGTCCGCGACCAGGCCGGTGTCGCCACCCGACTCGCCGCGGTCCGGGCCGAGGAGGCCCGCAAGGCCGCGCAGGCCAAGAAGAAGGACGCCCGCAAGAAGGCGACCCGCGCCGGCAAGGACGCCAGGAAGAAGTCCGCCCGGTTCGAGAAGGAGGCGGGCAAGAAGGCCTCCGAGGCCAAGAAGATGACGGACGAGGTCCGCGCGAAGGCCGCCGACGTCATCCGTCCCTGACGACCGGGGCGGGCCACCGCCCCCGGACTACCGCCGGCGGCCACACCGCCTCCCGACGACCCCGCCCCCACCCGGGCGGGGTCGTCGTCGTCTGAGCACCCGTCGCGGTTCCCGGTAGCCTGGTCATCCTGCCCGAACCGACCACGCAGACCCCGGAAGGAGCGCCCGTGACGGGACACGACGCCGTCGACGAGGAACAACGTCACCTCGGCCGCCTCCTCGACCGCCTCGAGGAGTTGCGGGCGGACACGCGTGCGCGCCTGGACGCCGTCCTGCGCGGGTCGGGCGGCACCCCGCAGGCGCGGTCGGAACGGGAGTCGTTCGCCCGGCTCTACACCTCCGAGCTCGCGGCGTTCAGCGCCGCCAACTTGGGCCTGTACTTCGGCCGGTTGGACATGGGGGACGGCGAGGTACGTCGGATCGGGCGCGTGGGTCTCCGCGACGACGACGACGACCTCACGACGCTGCTCCTCGACTGGCGCGCCGACCACAGCCGGCCCTTCTACCTGGCGACGACCGCCCGGCCGGAGGGCGCTCACCGGCGCCGCCACCTGCGGACGATCGGTCGCCGGGTGATCGGGATCCACGACGAGTACCTCACGGCCCCGCAAGACGGTGAGGTCCCCGAGGACCACGACGACGTGGTGGGCGAGTCCGCCCTGCTCGAGGCGCTGGACACCGCCCGTTCCGCCCACATGACGGACATCGTGGCCACCATCCAGCGGGAGCAGGACGAGATCATCCGCAACCCGCACTCCGGCGTCCTGGTGGTCCAGGGCGGCCCGGGTACCGGAAAGACCGCCGTGGCGCTGCACCGCGCCGCCTACCTCCTCTACACGCACCGGCAGCGGTTGGACCGCAGCGGTGTGCTCATCGTCGGACCCAATGCGCGGTTCCTCGACTACATCGCGCGCGTGCTGCCGTCCCTCGGCGAGTCGGGGGTGGTCCTGCGGACGCTCGCCGATCTCTATCCGGGCGTCCGGGCGACCGGACCGGAGACACTGCGCGGCGAGGAGGTCAAGGGCTCCGGCGAGATGGTGGGAATCCTCAAGGCCGCGGTGCGGGCCCGCCAGCTCGCCCCGGAGGCCGACGTCGTGGTGCGGGTCGAGGGACACGATCTGACACTGACCCCGGCGACGGTGCGGGCGGCGAGAGGGCGCGGACGGATGACCCGGCGACCCCACAACCAGTCCCGCGACGCGTTCGCGACGCGGATCATCGACGCCCTCACCGAGCAGTACGTCTCCGCACTCACCGACCCGGTCGGGCGGGCGGAGGACGAGGCATGGTCACCGGACGGCGACGGTGTCGGCGACCTCGGCGACGCCGCCCGCCCCCTGTTGGACGCGGATGACCGCGCGGAACTCCGCCGGGAGGTCGAGGCCTCCCGCGAGGTCGCCGAGGCGATCGACGGGTGGTGGCCGGTGCTACGGCCCGAGCAACTCCTCGCCGACCTGCTGTCGAGCCGCGACCGGATCGCCGAGGCGGCGGGTGACTACGTCGCGGAGGACCAGGATGCGCTCTTCCGGGAAAACGGCGCCGCGTTCTCGGTGGCGGATGTACCGCTGCTGGACGAGCTCGCCGAACTCCTCGGCGAGGACCCGACCGCCGATGGCAGTGAGGCGGACCGCGCGTGGGCGGAGCAGGTCCGACAGGCGGAGGAGGCTCTCGAGATCCTCACGGGTTCGGCCGTGCAGGACATCGAGGACGACCTCGATCCGGAGGTGCTCATGGCCTACGACGTCGTCGACGCCGAGTCCCTGGCCCGCCGTCACAGCGAGGACTCCGATCTCACCGTGGGCGACCGGGCCGGCGCGGACCGGACGTGGGCGTTCGGGCACGTGATCGTCGACGAGGCGCAGGAGCTGTCCACCATGGCGTGGCGGGTGCTCATGCGCCGCTCCCCCAACCGGTGGATGACCCTCGTCGGTGACGTCGCCCAGACCTCGAGCCCGGCGGGCATCGACTCGTGGGCCGATGCCCTGTCGCCGTATGTGGACGACCGGTGGGTGCTGTCCGAGCTGACCGTGAACTACCGCACCCCGGAGACGATCTCCGCCGTGGCGGAGCTGCTGCTCGCCGAGATCGACCCGGCCGCGTCGTCGCCGCGGACGGTGCGCGCGGGGCGACGGCCGGTCGCGTGGCTCGAGCCGGACGGTCGGTCGGTGGCGCAGGCGGTCGCCGAGGAGGTCGCGGCGGTGCCGTCGGAGCGGGCGGTGGCGGTGCTGCTGCCCGATCCCGGCGGCGACGAGGACTCCCGAGGAGACGACGACGAGCTCGGCGGTGTCGGCTATCCCGCGGTCCACGAGGCTGCCGAACTGGCCCGGCCGGGCACATCGGTGTTGCCGCTGGCGTTGGCCAAGGGGCTGGAGTTCGACGTGGTCGTGGTGGTGGACCCCGAACGCGTCCTGGCGCGCTCGCCCCAGGGGATGCAGGACCTGTACGTCGGCGCCACCCGGGCGACACAGGAACTCATCCTGGTCCAGCCCGGCGGCTTCGGCCCGCTACTCTCGGGTATACGGGACCGTCTCGATGACAGCGCACAGGAGCCCACCGCATGACCCACACCCGATCCCGCGTGCTGGCGGCCTCGGCCCTCATCGCGGTCGCGGCGGCCGGCGGGTGCGGCACCCGGGCGGAGGCCCCGGTCGACAGCGTGTCCGCCGTCGCGGAGCCCCGACCCGTGACCTCCGCACAGACCGCGGCCCGGGACAGGCCCGACCCGCGCACCGACGACGAGCAGGAGTTCCTCGCAGAACTGTCCGGATTCGGCCTCCCCACCGAGATGACCGCCGTCACCACCATCGAGGTGGGCGCCGGCATCTGCGGGGGGATCGCCGACGGCGCGGACGACGAGACGATCCTCGAACGAATCCGCCCGCTCACCAGCGCGATCGCGGCGCAGGACCCGGACCTCGACACCGCCGAGGTGGGTCGGGCGATCGTCGATGCGAGCCGGACCCACCTCTGCCACTGACCCCGGCGGCCGGGTGGGGCGCCGGGTTCGGCGCGCGGTCTAGGTGGTGTGGACGATGAGCACGTCGCAGGTCGCGCGTCGTGCGGCGTCGGCGGGTACGGACCCGAGCAGCCGGCCCGTCAGGGAGTTGAGTCCCTTGTTGCCCACCACGAGGAGGTCGGCCCCCACGTCGTCGGCCAGCTTGATGAGCGATTCGACGGGCGCCCCCTTCACGGTGCGCGCCTCGATCTTGGTCGCTCCGGCCTTCTGGGCCCGGTCCCTGGCGCCGCGGACGATGTCCTCGGCAGGATTGTCCCCGCGGATCTGGTAGGCGTCGTCACCGAGCTGATCCGCAGCCTGGCTGACCGAACGCGGATCGGCGGGCACGTAGGCGCAGGCGATCACGAGGTCCGCCGAGGCGTCGGCGGCCAGCTGCGCGGCGCGATCGACGGCGCGGTAGGACGACTCGGAACCGTCGGTTCCCACCACCACTCTGGTGTAGGCGCTCATTTGCTTCCTCTCCTCGGGAACACGTTTCACCCAGAGTAGTCCGAACACGCCGCCGACGGGCGGGGTAAACGCGGGAAAAAGCGGCCCGGGTCAGTCGATCCCGGCCTCACGCATGCCCTTGAGTTCCTTGCGCAGTTCGGCGATCTCGTCCCGGAGCCTCCCCGCGAGCTCGAATCTCAGGTCGGTGGCCGCGGACATCATCTGCTCGGTCATCTCCTCGATGAGCTTCTCCAGCTCCTTGCGGGGTCGCGCCGACCCGTCGGCCGCCCGGGCGCCCACGAGCTCCGGTCGGTCCTGGGGATCCGCGTCGTCCCCGCGTTCCTCTCCGACCCGGTCGAGGATGTCGGCGATCTTCCTGCGGAGCGGCTGCGGGTCGATGCCGTGCTCGGTGTTGTACGCGACCTGCTTCTCACGCCTGCGATCGGTCTCGTCGATGGCCTGCCGCATGGCCTCGGTGACCGAGTCCGCGTACATGTGGACCTCACCGGAGACGTTGCGGGCCGCACGGCCGATTGTCTGGATGAGCGAGGTGGCCGAGCGGAGGAAACCCTGCTTGTCGGCGTCCAGGATCGCCACGAGCGAGACCTCCGGCAGGTCCAGTCCCTCCCGGAGCAGGTTGATGCCGACCAGGACGTCGTACTCCCCGCGCCGGAGATCCCGGAGCAGCTCCACCCGCTGGAGGGTGTCGATCTCCGAGTGGAGGTACCGAACCCGGATCCCCAACTCGAGCAGGTAGTCCGTGAGGTCCTCCGACATCTTCTTGGTCAGCGTGGTCACCAACACCCGCTCGTCGCGTTCGGCGCGCTGACGGATCTCCCCGATCAGGTCGTCGATCTGCCCCTTGGTGGGCTTGACCACGATCTTCGGGTCGACGAGCCCGGTCGGCCGGATGACCTGTTCGACGAACTCCCCACCGGCGCGCCCCATCTCGTAGGGGCCGGGCGTGGCGGAGAGATAGACGGTCTGACCCACCCGGCCGGAGAACTCCTCCCAGGTCAGGGGACGGTTGTCCAGGGCGGACGGCAGGCGGAACCCGAAGTCGACGAGATTGCGTTTGCGGGAGGCGTCGCCCTCGTACATGGCGCCGATCTGCGGCACGGTCACGTGGGACTCGTCGATCACCGTGAGGAAGTCCTCGGGGAAGTAGTCGATGAGCGTGGCCGGCGAACTGCCCGCCGGCCGGCCGTCGATGTGCCGTGAGTAGTTCTCGATACCGGAGCAGAAGCCCACTTGCTGCATCATCTCGATGTCGTAGGACGTCCTCATGCGCAGCCGCTGCGCCTCGAGCAGTTTGCCCTGGTTCTCCAGCTCCGCCAGGCGCTCCTCCAGCTCGGCCTCGATCGAGGCGATCGCCTTGGCCATCCTCTCGGGACCGGCGACGTAGTGGGTGGCCGGGAAGATCCGCACCTCGTCGACCCTGCGCACGACGTCACCGGTCAGCGGGTGGATGTAGTACAGCGCGTCGATCTCGTCCCCGAAGAACTCGATGCGGACGGCGAGTTCCTCGTAGGTGGGGATGATGTCGACGGTGTCGCCCTTCGCTCGGAACGTGCCCCGGGTCATGGACACGTCGTTGCGCTCGTACTGGACGTCCACGAGCAGCCGGAGCAACTGGTCGCGGTCGACCTCCTGCCCGACGGCCAGCGCCACCGACCTGTCGAGGTAGGACTGGGGTGTGCCGAGACCGTAGATGCACGAGACCGAACTGACGACGACGACGTCGCGCCTGGACAACAGGGACGACGTCGCGGAGTGCCGGAGCCTCTCCACGTCGTCGTTGATGGACGAGTCCTTCTCGATGAAGGTGTCCGTCTGGGCGATGTACGCCTCCGGTTGGTAGTAGTCGTAGTACGAGACGAAGTATTCGACCGCGCTGTTGGGCAGCATCTCGCGCAACTCGTTGGCCAGCTGCGCGGCGAGCGTCTTGTTGGGTGCCATCACCAGGGTCGGCCGCTGCACCTTCTCGATGAGCCAGGCGGTGGTCGCCGACTTACCGGTGCCGGTCGCGCCGAGCAGCACGACGTCGCGCTCCCCACGTGCGAGGCGTTCGGTCAGTTCCGCGATCGCCGTGGGCTGGTCGCCCGACGGTGTGAACTCACTGACGACCTCGAAGCGGGTCGCACTTCGTTCGACATCGCCGATCGGTCGGAACTCCGAGTACGAGAGCACTGTCGGGTCGGCGGGGACCCCGTCGTCGGGGATCTCTGTCGCGAAAGCCATACCACCAGCGTACGAGCAGCCGTTCACCCCCGCCCACCGGTGTCGCCGCAGCGGATGTCAGGGGTGCCAACTACCGTAGGAGTGAGCAGCCCCTCACCGTCCCTGTCATGTCGTCTGGAGAACCCCATGGCCCGCAGCCCACTTCGTCGTCGTACCGCCCGCCCTGACGGCGCGCGTCGGCCGATCACGGCGGTCGCCGCCGCCTCTCTCGCGGCGGGGGCCCTCACCCTCCTCGCACCGGTCGCCACGGCCGCACCGTGTGACCCGTGGCCCCCGGCCGGCGGCACCGCGGGCGGGTCGGGCTCCCTCTCGGGGTCTCTGGGGGCGCCCACGTCCGCGCCCGCCACCCCGTGGGCCGACGGCGGGAACGGGTACATCCCGGTTCTCCGGGGCCGGACCACCACGGTCGAGTTGCTGACGGGACCCACCAGCCCCAACGACACGGTCGACAGATTCGGCATCTCCGGCACCGACCTGGGAATCCTCTGGGACAACGGCGACGCCTCGGATCCGCAGATGATGATGGCCCTCGGGGACACGATGGGCGACTGTGACGAGCCCGGTGACCAGTGGCGCAGCAACATCCTCTTCCGATCCGGCGACCGCACACTGGCCGACGGGATGCGCATCACCGACGCGCCGATGGAGCGGCCCGGGATGGCGAAGTCGATCCTCCCCCGCACCGGCCACCCCGACGAGACCACGGTGATCCCCACCGCCGGCGTCGAGGTGGGCGGCACCCAGTACCTGCGGTACATGTCCGTTGAACGGTGGGGCTCGCCCGGCGAGTGGACCACCAACTACTCCGCTCTCGCCCGGTCGACGGACAACGGCGAGAACTGGGTCCCCGTACGCGATACCGCCCGGCGGGGTACCGCACCGATGCCCCTCCCGGTCGACCTGGGCCCGGAGTCCACCACCCACACCGCCGGGCAGATGAGCGCGTTCCTCAAGCACGACGGGTACGTCTACGAGTACCTCACACCGTCCGGTCGGAGCGGGTCCGCACGGCTCGCGCGGGTCCCCGAGAACCGGATCGAGGAGATGGCGGCCTACCGCTTCTGGGACGGCGGCGACTGGGTCGTCGATCACCGCGACGCCGTGCCGGTGCTCGGCGCTCCGACGGTCAACTCGGCCGTGAGCGAGTTGTCGGTGTCCTGGAGTGCGCACCTGGGTCGCTTCATCGCGTTGTACAACAACCGCGCCAACAACATCGTCATGGCCCAGTCCGCCACCCCTTGGGGCCCGTGGTCGGGTGAGGACATCCTGCTCTCGTACCAGCACGTCCCGACCCTCTACGGCGCCTTCGTCCACCCGTGGAGCCCCGCCGTGGAGACCCGCGGCGAGGACCTGTACTTCACCATGTCCACCTGGGACGCCTACAACGTCTTCCTCATGAGGACCGACCTCACCCAGATCCCGCCGCGGACCCTTCCCGACGCCCGGTCGCGGATGCGGACGACCGACGACAGCTGGACCCGCAACACCCCGGACCCGGCGGACACCGGCGAGACCGTCCTGGTCGAGCGTCGGCCCATCCCGGAGGCGTGACATGACCCGACCTCTCCCCCGCCGCCTGAGCTCGGTCGTCGTCGCGTCGATCACGGCCGCCGCGTCGGTCGTGACCCTCGGCACGGTCGGAGCCGGAACCGCCGCTGCCGGCCCGTGCAGCGAGATGTTCGGCAACTTCGGTTCCCTGCTGGAGAACCGGACCGGGGCCGGTATGGGCACCGGTTCCCTCGGTTCGCTCGGGTCCTCCGGTGGCTCCGGGTCGCTGGGCTCCGCCTCCCGCGCGCTGGGCTCCGCCGACCGTTCGGGATCGCTGGTCCAGCAGTTGGAGACCGGCTCCCTGGGCAACGGTTTATCCGGCTCGCTCGATCCGATGATCGGGTCGGTCTACGGGATGCCCCCGTGGATCACCGGAGAGGAGGGCACGGTACCCGTCCTGCGTGGACCCACCCGGTTCGAACAGCTCGTCACCGGGCCCACGAGTCCCGGCGATTCCGTCAACCGGTTCGGCGTGGCCGGAACGGACCTGGGCATCATGTGGGACAACGGTGATCCCGCCCACCCACAGGTCCTGATGGCGTTCGGCGACACCATGGGCGACTGCACGGTGCCCGGCAACCAGTGGCGTTCCAACGTCCTGTTCCGCTCCGCCGACACCGATCTGACCGACGGCATCACCATCGATTCCGCCGCCATGGGGACCGATGGTCTCGCCAAGTCGCTGGTCCCGCGATCCGGGCTGCCCGGTGAGGTCACGATCATCCCGACCTCGGGCATCTCCGTCGACGGTGTCCAGTACCTGCGGTTCATGTCCGTGGCCCACTGGGGCCAACCCGGATCGTGGACCACCAACTACTCGGGGATGGCGTACTCGACGGACAACGGCGAGAACTGGGCCGTCGTCCCCTCTCTGGCCCGCCCCATCACCGACACGGTCCCCCTCGGCGCCGGAGCCCCGGCCGTGGATCCTGCGTGGCGCGGCTCCCAGATGAGCTCGTACCTCAAGACGGACACGCACCTGTACGAGTACCTCACCCCCTCCGGGCGACAGGGCGGGGCGGTCGTCGCACGCGTTCCGCTCGCCGGTTCCCCGACCGCGGACGAGCTCGACGGATCCGCCAACCCGCCCGCCGCGGGCGTCCTCGACCCCGAGGCGTACGAGTACTGGAACGGCTCGGCATGGGTGTCCGATGTCGGCGCCGCCGAGCGGGTCCTGCCCGCCCCGGCGAGCGAGATCTCGACCATGTACAACGAGTACCTCGGGAAGTACACCGCGATGTACTCGCAGGGGTACGACTCGGTGGTCCTCCGCACCGCCGACCGCCCCGAGGGGCCGTGGAGTTCCGCCACCACGCTGGTGGACTACTCGGTGCTGCCCGGCGTCTACGGTGCGTTCATGCACCCGTGGGCGCAGGGCGAGGACCTCTACTACCTCGTCACCACCTGGAACGCCTACAACGTCTTCCTCGTGCGCACCCGGCTGTCGGAGGTGTTCCCCGACCCGAACCTGCGCCGGGCCAGCTCTCAGCCGGCGCCGACCGAGGTCGTGCGGCAGGTGCCGGTCTCCGAGTTGGTCGACGGGGTGGTCCCGACCGAGTGAGACCCGGCCGGGGGCGGGGCTGCGGACCCGCCCCCGGTCGGCGCTACCGCCCCCGCAGCACGGCCTCGCTCAGGGTGCGCTCCCACTGACGCGTCTCCTCGCGGTCCGCGCGACGCAGGATCTCCGCGTACTCGGCCCGTGCGTCGGGGTCCGCGCCGATCACCTCGGCCATGAGTAGCGAGAACTCGTGCTCGGGGTCGTCCTCTGCCAGGATCGACACCTCCAGCGGCCTGGCGGGGTCGCACCAGTGCAGCAACGGCCGTTCGCTCGACCGATCACGCACGTATCCCGCCTCGGTGAGCGTGCGCAGGGCGACCTCGACCGCTGCCGCGTCCCGCACCGTCACCTGCAGATCGATGACGTCGGGCGCGTCCAGTCCCTCGACCGCGGTCGGACCGACGTGGTCGATCCGGGTGGCGATCTTCCCCACCACGTGACGCAGGCGCCCGCACGCCCGCTCCGCCTCGCCTGCCCACTCGGGCCGGAACGGGACGACGGTGCGGTCGCCCACCACGGGGGTCCCGGTGCGCAGGTTGTGCTCGAACGGGCGGAGGCGGACCTCGACCAGGGCGCTGGTGAGGTCCACGGCGGTCTGCCGGTCCCCGGAGTTGTCGATCACCACGTCCGCGGCGGCCCGGCGGGCCTCATCGGTGGCCTGCCTCGACATGCGGGCGCGGGCGTCGTCCTCCGGCATCCCCCGGAACTCCACCAACCGCTGCAACCGGATCTCCTCCGGGGTGTCGACGACGATCACCAGGTGGTAGCCGGGTGTCATCCCGCCCTCCACGAGGAGCGGCATGTCGTGCACGACGATCGCGTCCTCCGGCGCCGAGCCGAACAGCTCGGCGGTCCGCTCCCCGATCAGCGGATGGGTGATGGCGTTGAGGGCCGCGGTCCGCTCCGCGTCGACGAAGGCGCGGGCGGCGAGGGCGGCGCGGTCGAGTGCACCGTCCGGCCCCAGGATGTCCTCGCCGAATTCGGCGACGAGCATCGCCAACCCGGGGGAACCCGGTTCGACGACCTCGCGGGCGATGAGGTCCGCGTCCACGATCACCGCCCCCGCCTCCGCGAGCACCGCCGTCACCGTCGACTTGCCGGCACCGATCCCACCGGTCAGACCCACCATCAGCATGACGTGGAGTCTAGGTGACCGAAAGGCGTGCCGGTCCGAGCGACGTAGGTAAGGTCTCACGTGTGAACCGGATTAACTCTGTGCCACGTCTGCTCTCTGCGTTGCCTCTCGTTGTAGCACTGGCGATCACGGTGGCTCCCGCCCACGCAGCCGCCCAGTCCGCAGACTCCACGGGTTCCACCAGTTTCACCGGTTCCTCCGGGTCGACCGGATCGACCGGGTCCTCGGGCTCGACAGGCTCACTGCTCGGCGAGAGCGGTCCGTGCAACAGCTTCTTCGGGAACATCCCCCCGGGTTCCCTCGGCCCCTTCCCCGTCACCGGATCGCTCGCGAACGCGACCAACTCGGTGCTCGACGCCACCGCATCCTCGGTTCGCCGATTCCCCCGATGGGTCACCGGGGCCGACGGCACCATCCCGGTCCTCAAGGGCGCCACGTCCGTACGCCAGCTGGTTACCGGGCCGACCAGCCCCGCGAAGACCGACGAGCTGTACGACATTCACGGCACAGACCTCGGGATCACCTTCACCCACGATGGCGAGACCATGGCCCTGTTCGGCGACACCTTCGGAGACTGCACTCCCACAGACAACCAGTGGCGCTCCAACGTCATGCTCGCCACCGCCGGCGGGAGCCCCGAGAACGGGATGGACGTCCTCAGGGCGGTCCCCTCCGATCCACAAGGGAAGGCCACGGCACTCGTCCAGGGTGCGCACCAGTCCAACGGGGCCGGCGAGGTCACCGTCATCCCGACCGCCGCGATCAGCACCGGTGATGACATGTACATGCGGGTCATGTCCGTGCGGGACTGGAACGCGCCTGGCGGCTGGAACACCAACTACTCCGCACTGGTGAAGTCCACGGACGACGGCGAATCGTGGACGGTGCTCACCGAGACGATGCGGCGCGTCACGGATTTCACCGGATGGAACCCGACAGTTCAGTTCGAACCCGCTCCGGACAGCGAGACCCTGCCGCCGGTGGACGGAGACCGCTGGTACGGGGCGCAGATGAGTGCGTTTCTCCTCGACGCTGGTCATCTCTATGAGTACGTGACCCCGTCCGGTCGTCAGGGTCCTGCGATGCTCACTCGGGTTCCGATCGGGCAGATCGAGGACCCCGCCGCGTACGAGTGGTACGCGGGTCCAGGCGCGGGCTGGACCGACGAGCCGACCGGGTACGACGTCATCCCGGCACGCGTCGAGGAACTCTCGGTACAGTACAACGAGCACCTGGACAAGTACATCGCCGTGACGCCCTCGCCGACGGGCGTCGTCTCCATGCGGGTGTCGGAGAGCCCCTGGGGACCGTGGTCCGAGCCCCAGACCATCGTCGATCGAAGCATGTTCCCGAACGGCTACGCCCCGATGATCCATCCCTTCACCACGGACAACGACAGCCGGTACCTGTACTACACGCTCTCCACCTGGGACGCGTACAACGTCTTCCTACTTCGCACCGATCTCGACGAGTTCGACTTCGCCGCTCCGGACGCGGACCCCCGGACCACCGTGGAGTCCCGTGTCACGGTCAGTACCGCGGCGGAGTCCGGAGCCATCGACGACCGCGGTGTGATCGACGAGGAGCGCCTCGAGGAGATCGCGGAGGTCGAGCCCGCCGTCGCCGAGCCGATCGTCGAACCGCCCGGTCGTTGACCGATCGCTGCGCGCCACTCCCGCGTGTCGGGCACACCCCCGCCGACGCCCGTGAGTCCTCGGGGATGCGAGGCAGGGTGGTCACCGCCCCGATCTCACCCGCTCCGACATCCACCGCGATGACCCCGGGAGCGGGACGGTCGGTGCGGGCGGCCTCCTCGCCCCCCCGGCATGACGCGCCACCAGCCAAGCCCGGGAGCTCGCATCGCCAAGGGTGCTCACCCGTCCGGCGCGCAAGGCAGCACTTCCGCACTGCGCACGTCACAGACCGGCCACCGCCACCGGAGCGCACCGGGGATAGACGGACCGGCCCCGCACCGGATACCGGTGCGGGGCCGCTCTCAGATGCCTACTGTGCGATCACTCGCCTCCGGCGAGCTTCGCGCGCAGGGCGGCCAGCTGCTCGTCCGAGGCCAGCGAACCGCCGGTGGACTCGGCCGGAGCGGCCTCCGCCGCAGCCGGACGCGACGACGGGGTGGACTCCGACGAGTAGTTGGTCGGGGCGGCCTCGGCGGCCTCCGCAGCAGCGGCCCGACCCTTCTCGATCTGGGCCGTGTGCATCTTGTGGCGACGCTCGGCCTCCGCGTAGCGGTTCTCCCACTCCTCGCGCTGCTTCTCGAAGCCCTCGAGCCACTCGTTGGTCTCGGGATCGAAGCCCTCGGGGAAGATGTAGTTTCCGGCCTCGTCGTAGCTGTCGGCCATGCCGTACTTCGACGGGTCGAACTCCTCAGCATAGTCCTCGTCCGCCTGCTTGAGCGAGAGCGAGATACGACGACGGTCGAGGTCGATGTCGATGACCTTGACCATGGCGTCGTCGTTGACCGTGACGACCTGGTCCGGGACCTCGACGTGGCGCTCGGCCAGCTCCGAGATGTGGACCAGGCCCTCGATGCCCTCGTCGACACGCACGAAGGCGCCGAACGGCACGAGCTTGGTGACCTTACCCGGGACGATCTGACCGATCGCGTGGGTCCGGGCGAAGTGCCGCCACGGATCCTCCTGCGTGGCCTTGAGCGACAGCGAGACGCGCTCGCGGTCCAGGTCGACGTCGAGGACCTCGACGGTGACCTCCTGGCCCACCTCGACGACCTCGGACGGGTGATCGATGTGCTTCCAGGACAGCTCGGAGACGTGGACGAGACCGTCGACCCCGCCGAGGTCCACGAAGGCACCGAAGTTGACGATCGAGGACACGACGCCCTTGCGGACCTGGCCCTTCTGCAGCTGGTGCAGGAACTCGGAGCGCACGGCCGACTGGGTCTGCTCGAGCCATGCACGGCGCGAGAGCACCACGTTGTTGCGGTTCTTGTCCAGCTCGATGATCTTGGCCTCGAGCTCCTGACCCACGTAGGGCAGGAGGTCGCGGACCCGGCGCATCTCCACCAGCGAGGCGGGGAGGAAGCCACGGAGACCGATGTCGAGGATGAGGCCACCCTTGACGACCTCGATGACGGTGCCCTTGACGGCCTCGTCCTTCTCCTTGAGCTCCTCGATCGTGCCCCAGGCGCGCTCGTACTGTGCGCGCTTCTTGGACAGGATCAGACGGCCGTCCTTGTCCTCTTTGGTCAGGACCAGGGCCTCGACCTCATCGCCCACCTCGACGACCTCACCCGGGTCGACATCGTGCTTGATGGAGAGCTCGCGCGAGGGGATGACGCCCTCGGTCTTGTAGCCGATGTCGAGCAGGACCTCGTCACGATCGACCTTGACGATCGTGCCCTCGACGATGTCACCATCGTTGAAGTACTTGATCGTGGCGTCGATGGCGGCGAGGAAGTCCTCAGCGGAGCCGATGTCGTTGACGGCTACCTGCGGGGACGTGGTGTTGGTGGTCATATGGTGGGGTGCTCCGGAGTGGATAGGAATCGTAGCGGACGGGAAGAAAGCGAGCGCGTACGCACGCGACCGTCAACTGTACGCTTCACACGTGACGTCCACAAACCCCCCAGGACATGGAGAGTCGGTCCGAGCCTCACGGATGTGGTGGGACTCGGAGGCGACGGATTACCACCATCACCACGGCGACTTCCTCGGCGCCCACTCCGCCGACGGCGAGTTCGTCTGGTGCCCCGAGGGCCTGCACGAAGGTGACTGGCATCTGCTCGGTGACGTGGAGGGCCGCGACGTGCTCGAGATCGGGTCGGGGTCGGCTCCGTGCTCCCGGTGGATCGCCGGCCGGGGCGCCCGTGCCGTGGCCGTCGACCTCTCGGCCGGGATGCTCCGTGTGGGGGCTGAGGCTGCGAGCCGGGCGACGGGCCCGGCGGCGAGCGTACCCCTGATCCAGGCCGACGCCGGCCGGCTGCCGTTCGCGGACGGCAGTTTCGATGTCGCGTTCTCGGCGTTCGGAGCCATCCCGTTCGTGGCGGACTCCGCGGGCGTGATGGCGGAGGCGGCGCGCGTCCTGCGACCGGGCGGCCGGTTCGTCTTCTCGGTCAACCACCCCATGCGGTGGATCTTCCGCGACGATCCGGGCCCGGAGGGTCTGTTGGCCGTGTTCCCCTACTTCGACCGCTCGCCGTACACCGAGTACGACGACGACGGCCAGCTGACCTATGTCGAGCACCACAGGACGGTGGGCGACCGGATCCGCGAACTGGTCGCCGCCGGGTTCGTGGTGCAGGACCTCATCGAGCCGGAATGGCCGGAGTGGCTGGACCGGGAGTGGGGGCAGTGGAGCCCGCTGCGTGGCGGGATCTTCCCCGGCACGGCGATCTTCGTGGCCACGCTCTCCTGACCCACCCTCGCCGGACCCGCCCCGGCGTCACAGGATCTTGGACAGGAAGTCCTTGGTCCGTTGGTGTGACGGCGAGGTGAGAACGTCCGCGGGTGTGCCGGACTCCACCACGACACCGTCGTCCATGAACGCCACCGTGTCGGCGACCTCCCGGGCGAACCCCATCTCGTGGGTGACCACGACCATGGTCATCCCCGCGTCCGCGAGATCCCGCATGACGCCCAGCACCTCACCGACCAGTTCGGGGTCCAGCGCTGAAGTGGGCTCATCGAACAGCATGAGCTTGGGCTCCATCGCCAACGCGCGGGCGATCGCCACCCGCTGCTGTTGACCACCGGACAGCTGCGCCGGGTAGGCATCGGCCTTGGCGGCGAGACCCACCTTCGCGAGCAGGTCGCGGGCCCGCTCGGTGGCCTCCCCACGCGACTGGCCTTTGACCAACATCGGCGCCTCGATGACGTTCTCGAGGGCGGTGCGGTGGAGGAACAGGTTGAAGTGCTGGAACACCATGCCGATGTCCCGTCGCTGGCGGGCGGCCTGCTTCGGGGAGATCTCGAAGAGCTTGTCACCCTTCTCCCGGTAGCCCACCAGCTCGCCGTCGACGTAGAGCCTGCCGGCGTCGACCCGCTCCAGGTGGTTGATACACCGGAGGAAGGTGGACTTGCCCGATCCGGAGGGCCCCACCAGGCACAGCACCTCACCGGCGGCGACCTCGAGGTCGATGCCCTTGAGGACGCGCAGCGACCCGAAGTTCTTGCAGACCTGCTCGGCCCTGACCATCGTCGTCATGCCATCCCTCCCGACTGATCGGTGCCCTTGACCGCGGCGAGGGCGGACGGGGTGAGCCCGTCCGCATCGGCGAGTGCGCGCAGTTGCCGGCCGGTGAGCTTCCGGGTGGCGCCGCGGGAGAAGCGCTTCTCGAGGTAGTGCTGACCCACCATGAGCACGCTGGTGATGACCAGGTACCAGGTGGCGGCGACCAGAAGGAGCGGGATGGGCTGGAAGTTGACGCCCGAGATGTCGCGCGCCTGCCCGTAGAGCTCACCGGAGAACGGGATCGCCACGACGAGTGAGGTGGTCTTGAGCATCGAGATGAACTCGTTGCCCGTCGGCGGGATGATGACCCGCATCGCCTGCGGCAGGATGGTCCGCCGCATCGTCTGGCCCCACGTCATCCCCAGTGCGGTCGAGGCCTCGGCCTGCCCCTCGGGAACCGACGAGATGCCCGCGCGGACGATCTCCGCCATGTACGCGGCCTCGTTCATGGCCAGGCCCACCACGGCCAGCCAGAACGCCGAGTACAGGACCATCGTGTCGTCGAACCGGACGAACTGAAGGTCGGTGAACGGGATCCCGAACTGGACCTGGCGGTACAGGGTGAAGATCAGGCCCCAGAACAGCAGCTGCACGTAGATCGGCGTTCCGCGGAAGATCCACAGGTACACCCAGGCGACTGCTTTGAGCACGGGGTTGCTGCTCATCCGCATCACCGAGAGGATGACGCCGAGGACCACGGCGAGGATCATCGACAGCAGCGTCAGCGCGATCGTGTAGAACACGGCCATGCCGAACCTGGTGTCGAACAGGTAGCGGGCGTAGGTGTCCCACCCGTAGGCCGGGTTGGTCGCCGCGCCCCAGATGAACAGGAACACCAGGACCAGTACGACGGTCGCCGACACCCAACGCCACGGGTGCCGGAGAGGCACCGCCCGGATCGGTTCCGGGGCCTCCGCCGCGGGGGCGTCCGCCCCCTTCTGCGCGGTACTCACCTACCGGTCACTCAGCCCTTCCGGATCTCGGCGTCATCGATGAGCCCGGCCTCGAGGCCCCAGTTCTGGGCGATCGTCTCGAAGTCGCCGGTCTCGATGAGCTTGTCGGCGGCAGCCTCGAGGGCGGCGGCGAGTTCCGAGTCCTTGCGGACGGGCCAGCCGTAGGGGGCGGAGTCGAACACGTCGCCGACGAGCTGCATCTTGCCCTCGGACTGCTTGACCGCGTAGGCGGAGATGGGCGAGTCGGCGGACATCGCGTCGACCTTCCCGAGCGCCACGGCGGTCGAGGCCTCGTCCTGGGAATCGAATTGGACCTTCTCGATCGCGGGCTTCCCGGCCGCGACGCAGGCCTCGCTGCGGGCGGGCACGTCCTCCTGGTCGGAGACCGTGGTCCGCTGGACGGCGACGTTCAGGCCGCAGGCGTCATCGGGGTCGACGTCGTTGCCGGCGGCGGCTGCCCACTGGATGCCGGCTTCGAAGTAGGTGACGAAGTCGACGGTCTGGAGCCGCTCGTCGTTGACCGTGAACGACGAGGCTCCCATGTCCATGGTGCCGCCCTCGATCGCCGGGATGATCTTCTCGAAGTCGGACTCGCGGAACTCCGCGCGGAGCCCCATCAGCTGTGCGGCGGCGGTCATCACGTCGATGTCGAAGCCGACGATCTCGCCGCTCTCGTTCTTGAACTCGTTGGGCGCGTACGGCGGATTGGTGCCGATCACGATGACGCCCTTGTCCCGGATCTCGGCCGGGACGAGCGCGGCGATCTTCTCGTCGGTCTCGAGAGACACCTCGTCACGAGGCTCCCCGGAGTTCTGCGGCCCCTCGGTGTTGGTGGTGCAACCGGTCAGCGCGAGGGCCGCGGTGGCGGTCAGGACCATGGCGGCGCGCAGTCCGCGCCGGGAGGTGAGCGTCATGGGGTGCCCTTTCAGGCGTCGTGGAGCCGAATCTGAAATGAACTTAGGGTACAGGTCGGCTGCCGCCCGGGAGGTCAACGGGACGCTCAGTGCGCCGCCGAGTCCCAGTCCGGACCGGTTCCGGTCGAGACGTCCAGCGGGACGTCGAGCTCGATGGCCGAGTACATGCGGTCCACGACCAGGTCCCGGACCTCGTCGAGTTCGCCCTCCGCCACCTCGAGCACGAGTTCGTCGTGGACCTGGAGCAGAAGGCGGCTCTTCAGCCGCCGTTCGGTGAGGTCCGCGTCGACCTTGAGCATGGCCGCCTTGATGATGTCGGCGGCCGTGCCCTGGATGGGTGCGTTGAGCGCGGCACGCTCGGCGTTCTCCCGCTTGAGCCGGTTGTCCGAGTTGAGCTCGGGCAGGTAGCGACGCCGCCCGAACAGTGTCTCCGTGTAGCCGTCACGGCGGGCCTGTTCGACCACTGCGCGCAGGTAGTCGCGCACACCGCCGAAGCGGGAGAAGTAGGCCTCCATCTGATCCTTGGCCTCACCCTGGCTGATCCCGAGCTGGGCGGCGAGGCCGAACGCGCTGAGCCCGTAGGCCAGTCCGTAGCTCATGGCCTTGACCCGGCGACGGAGCTCCGGGGTGACCTCGTCGATCGGCACGCCGAACGCGCGCGAGCCCACGAACGAGTGCAGGTCCTCCCCTGTCCGGAACGCCTCGATGAGCCCGGCGTCGCCGGACAGGTGTGCCATCACCCGCATCTCGATCTGGCTGTAGTCGGCGGTGAGAAGACAGTCGTAACCCTCACCCACGACGAACGACTCGCGGATGCGTCGACCGTCCTCGGTGCGCACGGGGATGTTCTGCAGATTGGGGTCCGTCGAGGAAAGTCGGCCGGTCGCGGCCACGGTCTGGTTGAACGTGGTGTGGATACGCCCGTCGTCACCGATGGTCTTGATGAGCCCCTCGACCGTGGTCCGCATCTTGGTGGTCTCGCGGTGCAGCAGTAGTGCCTCGAGGAACGCCCGTCCCGGGGTGTCGCCCGTCTCCTTGGTGAGCAGTTCTTCCAGCGCCTTGGCGTCTGTGGTGTACCCGGTCTTGGTCTTCTTGGTCTTGGGCATGCCGAGGGTCTCGAACAGCACGACCTGCAACTGCTTGGGCGAGCCGAGGTTGATCTGTTCGCCGCCGATCGCGGCGTAGGCGGCGTCGGCCGCCTGTCGCCCGCGGTCGGCGAAGTCGTCCCTTAACCCGTCCAGGGCGTTGCCGTCCACCGCGATCCCGATCGATTCCATCCGCGCCAGCACCGGCACGAGCGGCAGTTCCATCTCCGCCATCAGGCGCGCCCCGTGCACCTGCTCCAGTTCCACGTCCAGCCGCTCCGCGAGATCGACCACCGCGCGGGCGCGGGTCGCGGCGGCGTCGGCGTTCTTCTGCTCAGTCTCGGCGTCATCGACATCGTCGAGCAGGGACAGTTGCTTGTCCCCCGCCTCAGCCTCGGGCAGTTCGCGCTGTAGGTGACGTTGGAACAGCTCCGCCAGTCCGTAGCTGCGTTGTCCGGGTCGCACCAGGTAGGCGGCCAGGGCCACGTCCATGGTCACCCCGCCCAACCGGAGCCCGCGTCCCGTCAGTGCGTGCGTGGCGGCCTTGGCGTCGTGGACCGCCTTGGATACCGCGTCGTCGGCCAGCCAGGCGCGCAGCGCCTGCTCGTCGTCCGGCCCGATGTTCGCGAGGTCGAGGTGTCCGGAGGCTCCGCCGGCGGCGGCGATGGTGATGGTCTGCGCGTCGCCCGCGCCGGGTCGGGAGGGCCCGACGACGACGAGGCCGTGCCGCTGCCCGGCCGGCGCGTGGGCGGCGAGCCAGTCGGAGACCTCGCCGGCGTGCAGCACCGCGGCCTGCTCGAGCTCCACCTCGGCGGCGGGCTGGGGGGCGCCCTCCGGCAGGAAGGCGGAGAGGAATCGGTCGCGCGCCTGGGGGCCGAATTCCAACCGGTCGAACAGTGCGTTGACGTCGGCACGCTCCGGGGTGGCGCGGACGAGGTCCCTGATCTCGACGCCCAGGTCCAGGTCACGCGTGAGCTCGGTGATCCGCCGGTTGAGCTGCACCTGGGGCAGGTGCTCGCGGAAGCTCTCACCGACCTTGCCCTTGACCTCGTCCGCGTGCGCGATGAGCTCCGAGAGGGTGCCGTACTGGGTGATCCACTTGGCTGCGGTCTTGTCGCCGACCTTGGGCACGCCCGGGAGGTTGTCGGAGGTGTCACCGCGCAGCGCGGCGACGTCCGGGTACTGGGCCGGTGTCACCCCGTACTTCGCCTCGACGGCGCTGGGTGTGAAGCGGGCGAGCTCGGATACCCCCTTGACCGGATAGAGGACGGTGACCTCGTCGGACACCAACTGCAGAGCGTCGCGGTCCCCGGTGCAGATCAGCGTCTCGGCACCGCCCGAGTGGGTGGCGAGGGTGGCGATGATGTCGTCGGCCTCGTGGCCCTCCAGCGACAGCGTCCGCACCCCCAGCGCCACCAGCGCCTCCTGGATGAGTTCGACCTGCCCCTTGAACTCCTCGGGCGCGGCCGACCGGGTGGATTTGTACTCGGGGTACTCCGCCGTGCGGTGCAGCGTCGCACGGGAGACGTCGAACGCCACGGCCAGGTGCGTGGGCTCCTCCTCGGTCACCAGGTTGGCGACCATCGACAGGAATCCGTACACGGCGTTCGTGTGCTGCCCGGACGCCGTGGAGAAGTTCTCGGCCGGCAGCGCGTAGAACGCACGGAACGCGAGTGAGTGCCCGTCCAGGAGCAGCAGGCGGGTGGGCCCCTCCCCCGCTGTGGCGCCGGAGGAGGCGCCCGAACCGGGGGCGGTGTTGGCTTCTGCGGTCTGACTCGTGGTGCTCACACGGCCACTCTAGGGCGGGCGTCGGACAGACGCTCATCGGTCGTCGGTTAGACTTCCGGACCAGCGGTTCACCGCGTTCGCCCCCGTAGCCCAATTGGCAGAGGCAACGGATTCAAAACCCGTCCAGTGTCGGTTCGAGTCCGACCGGGGGCACCACCGCTCGAGCGAGGTCAGACCCGCTCGTATTCCTCTCATCACCTCATCACCTCATCACCGCCTCCGCCCTCTCCACCCGCGCGCCAGCCGGTGGCGCGGTGGTCCGCGACGCGCGTAATGTTTGCTTGTTGCAAGCAATCGGTTCGAGGAGTCAAGATGGCGATAGACGCGGAACGCGGTGGCCGGTTGGTGGTGGACCTCTCGCGGGTGGTCTAACTCCTGCGTGCGGTCAACCTCTCGGTGCCCCGCTACGACGAGGCCGTCGAGCCGTCCGCGCATCCGCTGCTGTTCGCCATCCATGACGGCCCGGCCCGGGTCACCGACCTGGCCGCCCGAGTCCACACCGACGTCTCGGTGGTGAGTCGCCAGGTCCGTCAACTCGAGACCCGCGGGCTCATCGCAAAGGTCCCCGATCCCGATGACGGACGTGCCAGCCTCGTCACACTCACCGCCGAGGGCACCGATCTCGTCAGCCAGGTGTTCGAGCGCAGTGGTGACTGGATGGCCGGCCTCCTCGAGGACTGGACGCCGGACCGGGCGGACGCCTTCATCGCGGACCTCGCCCGATTGGCCGACTCCCTCCACGCCGAACTCTGCTCTCTCACCTCCGCCGAGGAGAACCGATGACCACTCCCAAGACATCCTCGGTCCACGCAAGCGAGGACGGCGAGTTCACGCACCGCCAGATCCTCGTCATCCTGGCCGGCCTCATGTCCGCCATGTTCCTGGCCAGCCTCGACCAGACCATCGTGAGCACGGCGATCCGCACCATCGCCGACGACCTGCAGGGCCTTGACGCCCAGGCGTGGGTCACCACCGCGTATCTCATGACGTCCACCATCTCGACGCCCCTGTACGGCAAGCTCTCCGACATCTACGGGCGCAAGCCGTTCTTCGTGATCGGCATCGTCATCTTCGTGTTCGGCTCATTGCTCTGCACGCTCGCCACCTCGATGTACATGCTCGCCGTCTTCCGCGGCATCCAGGGACTGGGCGCCGGCGCACTGATGTCCCTGGCGCTCGCGATCATCGGCGACATCATCCCGCCGCGTGACCGCGCCAAGTACCAGGGCTACATGCTGGCGGTCTTCGCGTCGTCGTCGGTACTCGGGCCGGTGATCGGCGGGTTCTTCGCCGGCGCCGACACGATCTTCGGCATCGACGGGTGGCGCTGGATCTTCCTCATCAACGTCCCCATCGGCGCGGCGGCCCTGACCCTCGTGATGATCACGCTCAACGTCAAGAACGTCCGGGTCGACCATCGCGTCGACTGGGCGGGCGCCGCCGCGATCGTCGTCGGACTCGTGCCGCTCCTGCTGGTGGCCGAGCAGGGCAACACCTGGGGGTGGGGATCCCCTGCCGCCCTCGGTTGCTACATCGTCGGGCTGGCCGGCATCGGGCTCTTCCTCATCGTGGAGGCCCGCGCGGGCGACCAGGCCCTCATCCCGCTCCGCCTGTTCCGCGACCGCACCTTCGCGATCGTCACGGTCGGAGGCGTGATCGTGGGTATGGCCATGTTCGGCGGCATGATGACGCTGCCGCTGTACATGCAGATCGTGCACGGCGCCGATCCCATGGAGTCGGGACTCATGATGCTCCCGCTGGTCGCGGGGATGATGGGTGCCTCGATCGTGTCGGGCCAGCTCATCTCCAGGACCGGTCGTGTCCGCGAGTTCCCGATCTTCGGCACGGCGGTGGCCGCTGTCGGCCTGTTCCTGCTGTGGACGATCGATGCCGACACGTCGCTGACGCTGGTGATGGTCTACATGCTGGTGTTGGGCATCGGGCTCGGCAACTGCATGCAGCCGCTCACCCTTATCGTTCAGAACGCCGTGAGTCCGCGGGAGATCGGTGTGGCCACCGCGTCGGCCACCTTCTTCCGTCAGCTCGGTGGCACCGCCGGCGTCGCGGTGTTCCTGTCAATTCTCTTCAGCCGCGTCGGTGGCTCCATCTCGGGCGAACTCAAGCAGGCCGCCGCCGACGGTAGCCTCGCCCGCGGTGTTCAGGAGGGCCTCGCCGACCCCGCCCTGCGGCAGGATCCCGACGCGTACGGGATCGTCCGGGCCCTCGCCGACCCGACCACCGGCGCGGGGGCACTGGAGACGGTCACCAAGGACTCCTCGGTGATCAACCGGCTTCCCGAGCTGGTCGCCCACCCCTTCGAGCAGGGTTACGCACTGAGCATGTCCGAGATCTATCTGGTGGCCGGCATCCTCGCCGTGGCCGCCTCGGTGATCCTGGCGTTCATGCCGCAGATCGTGCTCCGGACCGGCTCGGCACAGGCCGAGGCCGCGCGTGAGGCGGCCGCGGCGGCCGCGCCCACGGGGACGGATGTCGAGGCGGCCGAGTCCGCCACCACGACTACGACGAGTCCCTCGGCGGACCGCTCCCGCTCGGCGGACCGGCCGGACTGAGCCCGGCCGGACTGAGCCCGGTCGGAGCCCGGTCGGCTACCCCTCGAGGTCGTCCTTGAGATTGGACAGCAGGGCGTGTTGGATGCGCTTGAGCCCGGCCGGCGCGAAGGTCCGCTCGAAGAATCCACCCACTCCCCCGGCGCCGTCCCACGAGGTTGTCATCTCGACGAGCGCGCCCCCCGTCGCCTCGCGCACCGTGTAGGTGGTGGCCATGGACGAGTTCTCGTCCTTCTCCACGAGTGACCAGTGCGCGGCGGCGTCGTCGACAGTGACGTTGGCCTTGACGTCCCGGCTTCGCTTCTTGGTGGCCTGGAGGTTCCACGCCGCGACGGTGCCGTCCCCCTGTCCACCCTCGATCAGGCGGTAGGCGCTGAACTGCTCGGGCTGGATGCGGGGCCGGACCTGCGCGTAGTCGGCGATCGCCGCGCTCACGGCCTCGACGGGCGCCTCGATGACGATGGTGTTGCTGGCGGTGACCCTGGCCATGATGATGACTCCTCCTCGTCGGTCCGACCGTGTCGCGCCCGCTACCTGACGCGGTGGTGGCGGCGCCCTCGGGTGGGCGCGTCAGACCACGTCCATCCTGCCCGACGCACCGGCCCGTCGCGTACGCCATCTCGCGCCGGCCTTGCGCAGCTCCTCCAGCCAGAGGATCGACGACGCCACCGCGGTGGCCAGCAGCCATTCGTCGGCGCGGAGCGAGGTGGTGTCGAAAACGCCCTGCAGGAACGGCACCTGGACCACCGCGATCAGCAGCAGCGGCACCGCGCCCAGCGCGACCCAGATCGGGGCGTTGTGCGCCATGTCGCGGGAGAACACCGAGCCGTGGTCGGATCGGACATTCATCAGGTTGAACACCTGGAAGAAGACGAACGTCGCGTACGCCAACGTGGTGGCGAACAGCGGTTCCCCTGCTCGATCGGGGAACACCGCCTCGGCGGACGCCAGCACGAGCAGGGTACCCCCGGCCATCACCACACCCAGCCAGAGGATCCGCACCAATCGCGCCGGAGTGAGGATCTGTTCGCCGGCCGGCCGCGGAGGCCTGCGCATGGCGTCCTTCTCCACAGGCTCGACGCCCAGGGCCATCGCCGGCGGGCCGTCCATGACGATGTTGACCAACAAAACCTGCAGCGCGGTGAACGGCACCGTCGCCAGCCCCAACAGACCACTCGCCAGGAAGACGATCACGAACGCCCACGCGGTGGTGAGCTGGAACTTCACGAACTTGACGATGTTGTCGTAGATCCCCCGCCCCTGGCGCACCGCGGAGACGATCGTCGAGAAGTTGTCGTCGGTGAGCACCATGTCCGCCGCGCCCTTGGACACGTCGGTACCGGTGATCCCCATGGCGATCCCGATGTCGGCCTGGCGCAGGGCGGGCGCATCGTTCACACCGTCTCCCGTCATCGCCACCACGTCCCCGTCAGCCTGGAGGGCCCGCACCATCCGAATCTTGTGCTCGGGGGTCACGCGGGCCAGCACTCCGAGGCGAGCGGCCCGGGCGGACAGCTCCTCGGCGTCGATGCGGTCCAGATCGACACCGCTCACCGCCTCCCCGCCGATACCGAGGTCGCGGGCGATGGCCGAGGCCGTGACCAGATGGTCACCGGTGATCATGTGCACCGAGATGCCCGCCTGGTGTGCGATGCGTATCGACTCGGCCGCACGTGGCCGCGGTGGGTCGACGATCCCCAGCACCGCGAGCACGGTCAGGTCGCGGACCTCGCCGAGCAGAGAGTCCTCGTCGGGTTGTCCGTCACCGTCGCCGAAAGGCCGGGCAGCCACGAGCAGCGTGCGCAGGCCGGACGCGGCGAGCCCCTCCGTGTCCGCGCGCAACGCTCCACGCCGCTCGTCGTCGAGCTCCACCGCCGTCGCCCCGTCCCAGACGTGCGTGGCGCGAGGCAGAACGGCACCGGTGGCACCCTTGACGTGGAGGACGAGGTCTCCACCCGGTGCGCGGTTGACCGTCGCCATGAACTTGTACGCCGAGTCGAACGGGACCTGGGCCACCCGCGGACGGGCGGCGCGCAGCCCCTCGACGTCGATCCCGCACTTGGTCGCCGCCACCAACAGTGCGCCCTCGGTCGGATCTCCGACCAGTCGCCCGTCGGCGACGATCGCGTCGTTGCACAACGCCATGGCCACCGCGGCCCGTCTCAGGTCCGGTACGACGTCCGGGTCGGACGACAGGACGGTCCCGGCCCCGTCGTATCCGGTCCCGGTCACGGAGTACGACCCGCCGCCCGCGACGATCCGCGTGACGGTCATCTCGTTGAGAGTGAGGGTCCCGGTCTTGTCCGTCGCGATGTGGCTCGTCGAACCGAGTGTCTCGACGGCGGCGAGGTTCTTGATGATCGCGCCCTCGCGGGCCAGGCGCGAGGCACCCATCGCGAGCGTGAACGCCACGACCGCCGTGAGCCCCTCCGGGATCGTGGCCACCGCCAGGGAGACCGCGGACAGGAGCATGTCCTCCCAGGACTGACCGCGCACGAGCCCGATCACGAGGACCAGTCCCACCACGGTCAGCGCGATCCCGGTGAGGACGCGGGCGAGCGTACCGATCCGTTTCTGCAGCGGCGTCGGACCGGCGCCCGCACCGCCCAGCAGGTCCGCGATAGCGCCCATCTCGGTGTGTTCACCGGTACCGGTCACCACGATGCGCGCCCGGCCCCGGGTGACCTCCGTGTTCATGAAGACCATGCCAGCGCGGTCTCCGAGAGGCGCGTCGACGTCCTGTACCGCTCCCGCGGCCTTGTCCACCGGGGCCGACTCCCCGGTCAACGTCGCCTCGGCCACCTGCAACCGGGATCCGGAGAGCATCCGGCCGTCGGCGGGGACCCTGTCTCCGGACTCCACCACCACGATGTCGCCCGGGACGAGCCCACTGCTGTCGATCTCGGCCTCCACGCCGTCCCGCACCACCCGGCTGTGCGGGACCGACATATCGCGTAGGGCTGCGAGACCGGCCTCGGCACGGGTCTCCTGGACGTAGTTGAGGATCGTGTTCAGTGCGACCACCAGCAGGATGACCACGGGGGTCTCCCATTCCCGGGACACCCCCGCGCTCACCGCAGCCGCGACCGCGAGCACGAGGATCATCGGATCCGCCAACAGCCTCGCCACCCGCCGCCACGCGGGCACCCGCTCGGCCTCGGGCAAGGTGTTGGGCCCGTGCCGGACGAGACGGGCGCCCGCCTCGGCGCTGGTGAGCCCGTCCGGGCCCGCACCGAGGCGGGACAACACCTCCGCGGGCGCGAGGGTGTGCCACGGAGTGGGAGGACCGGACTCTGCGGGCGTCCTCGTCGTCGTCATCTCCCCGGCCCCTCCCCCGCGTCAGTCCTCCCCGCGCCCACGGCGGCGGTCTCAGTGCCCTCGGGCGATCCATTCCTCGAGGTGCGGGGATTCGTCCCCGACCTTCGTCCCGTCACCGTGACCGGTGTGCACCAGCGTCTCCGCGGGCAGCGTGAGGATGCGCTCGCGGATGGAGGTGATGATGGTCGGGAAATCCGAGTACGAGCGGCCCGTGGCCCCCGGTCCGCCGGAGAACAGGGTGTCGCCAGAGAACAACACGCCCGCCTCGGGAACGTGGAACACACACGATCCCGGTGAGTGCCCGGGCGTGTTCATCACGTCGATGCGGGTACCCGCGATCTCCAGACGCTGCCCGTCGGAGAGCTCGCCGTGGGAGACGGTGGGATGGGTCTCGTCCCACAGCATCTGGTCACCCGGGTGCACCAGGATCGGCGCATCCAGCTTCTCCGACAGTTCCGGCGCCACGGTGATGTGGTCATTGTGGGCGTGCGAACACAGGATGCCCTTGACCCGGCGGCCCGCCACCGCGTCGATGATCGGCTGGGCAGTGTGCGCGGCGTCGATCACGTACACCTCGGAGTCGTCCCCGAGGATCCAGATGTTGTTGTCGACCTCCCACTCGCCGCCGTCGAGCGCGAAGATGCCGCTCGTGACGACCTTCTCGATACGCAGACCGCCGGCGTGCCCGGCGCTGGTGTGGATCTCGCTCACATCGTCACCACCGATCGGAGGACTGAACCGGACTTCATCGCGTCGAACGCCGCCTCGACGGCCCCGATGCCGATCCGCTCGGAGACGAACTTCTCGAGCGGGAGCCGACCCTGCAGATGCAGATCCACGAGCATCGGGAAATCGCGCTCGGGCAGACAGTCGCCGTACCAGGACGACTTGAGCGAGCCACCACGGCCGAAGAAGTCCAGCAGCGGCAACTCCAACCGCATCTCCGGCGTGGGCACGCCCACCAGGACCACGGTCCCGGCGAGATCACGCGCGTAGAAGGCCTGCTCGTACGTCTCCGGCCGACCGACGGCGTCGATCACGACGTCGGCGCCGAAGCCGTCCGTGAGCTCCTGAATAGCGGCCACCGGATCGGTCGAGGTCGAATTGACCGCGTGGGTCGCACCGAAGTCCTTGGCCCACTCGAGCTTGGTGTCGTCGATATCGACCGCGATGATCGTCGAGGCGCCCGCAAGTCGGGCGCCCACGACCGCGGCGACACCGACTCCACCGCACCCGATGACGGCGACGGACTGGCCACGGCTGACCTGGCCGGTGTTGACGGCCGCGCCGATGCCGGCCATGACACCGCATCCGAGCAGTCCGGCGACCGCCGGGTCCGCCGCCGGGTCGACCTTGGTGCACTGCCCCTCGTGGACGAGGGTCTTGTCGATGAACGCGCCGATGCCGAGCGCGGGGGTGAGCTCGGTGCCGTCGCTCAGCGTCATCTTCTGCGAGGCGTTGTGGGTGGCGAAGCAGTACTGCTGCTGGCCCCTCTTGCAGGCCCGGCACTCACCGCACACCGCGCGCCAGTTGAGGACGACGTAGTCGCCCTCGGCGACATGGGTGACCCGGTCACCGACGGTCTCGACGATGCCCGCGGCCTCGTGGCCCAACAGGAACGGGTACTCGTCGTTGATCCCGCCGTCCCGGTACGCCAGGTCCGTGTGGCAGACGCCGCACGCCTGCACCCGCACGATGACATCGTTCGGTCCGGGATCGGGGACGACGACGTCGACCAACTCGACCTCGGCCCCCTTGCTACGGGCAATGACGCCCTTGACGGTCTGCGACATGGATCGCCTCTCGACTGGTGGTGGACTCTCTCGCCCCACTGTGTCAGAAAGGCCCGACACGTGGCCCGTCAACGCGGTCGCGCCCCGCCTCCTCGAGGGGAGACGGGGCGCGACGGGTGCGTGTCGGGGGCGTCGATCGATCA
Source organism: Dietzia sp. WMMA184 (assembly GCF_002441635.1). Taxonomy (NCBI): domain Bacteria; kingdom Bacillati; phylum Actinomycetota; class Actinomycetes; order Mycobacteriales; family Dietziaceae; genus Dietzia; species Dietzia sp. WMMA184. Next base: position 808,369 of record NZ_NXEI01000001.1, read on the forward strand.
GACGGCGACGCCGTTGGCGCGGAGCCACGGCACCGGGTCGATCCACTGGCCGGCCGGGTTGCGCACGCCGAAGTGCAGGTGCGGCCCGGTGGAGTAGCCGCGGTTTCCGACCGTTCCGATGACCTGCCCGGCGTTGACCCGCTGGCCGACCGAGACGTGGTTCTGGTCGTTGTGTCCGTACTCGAGCAGGTGGCCGTCGTCGGTCTGGATCCGGATCCACAGTCCGTACCCCGAGGCCGGGCCGGCAGCCACGACGGTGCCGGACTTGGCGGCGAACATCGGGGTCCCGATCGGTGCACCGAAGTCCGTGCCGTTGTGGAACGTTCCCCAACGGGGGCCGAAGCCGGAGGTGATCGGACCGTAGGTCGGGGCGTGGGCGCCACCGACCGAGGGGACACCGAGCGAGCCGAACACAGCCGGGTCGATCGCGTACTCCCGAAGCTGGTCCTCGGTGAGGCCGATGCCCTGGATGACGCCCTGCGCCATCTCAATCAGCTGGTCGGCGTTGATCTCGGCGGACTGGGCGGAGGCTGCGGGGGCGGCGGCCATGGCCATGCCGCCGGAGAGGGCGGCGCCGGCGACGGTGCCGGCAACGAGGCGGCCCATGTTGGACGAGCGGGCGGCGCGGTGGCGCCCGGCGGTCGCGCCGGTGCCCTCGACGCCGAGTCGATCGGCGAGCTCGGCGTAGGAAATGCGAGTGGCGTCGGACATCAGGGAACCTCGGAGACTGGAGCGGGTGAAGCAGGGACGTGACCGGCTTCCCAGTCGACTCCAAGAAGGTAACAGAAGTGTCTCGACTCTGTCACGTCAAAGGCACGAACACAGACGAAAGTGCCGGTGAGCGGCTTGCTCACCGGCGCCTGTCGGTTGTTATCCGATGGTGATCAGTGGTCGACCTCGCCCATCCGGTGGACGAGGATGAAGTTGGTTGACCCCTCGACGCCCGGCACGTTCCCCGCGACGAGCACGATCAGGTCGTCCTCGTTGTACCCGTCGAGCGGGAGCAGCATCTCGTCGGTGACCTTGACGATCTCCGCCGTGTCGTTGACGCGGTCGGTGAGGAAGGTCTCGGTCCCCCACGTCAGCGCCAGCTGGCTGCGGATGCGGGGGTCGCTGGTGATGGCGATGAGCGGCAGGTGGCTGTGCAGACGGGCGAGCCGCCGCACCGTATCCCCCGTCGAGGTGACCGCGACGAGCGCCTTCGCCCCCAGCCGCTCACCGATCTCGCGGGCGGAGTAGGAGATGACACCGCGCTTGGTCCGTGGGATGTGCACCAGATCCGGCGCGGCCGTGGAGTCCGACTCCACCGCGAGTGCGATGGACGACATCGTGCGTACGGTCTCGATCGGGTACTTGCCGACGGAGGTCTCCCCCGAGAGCATCACCGCGTCCGCCCCGTCGAGGACGGCGTTCGCCACGTCGGACGCCTCGGCCCGGGTGGGCCGGGAGTTCGTGATCATCGACTCGAGCATCTGGGTGGCCACGATGACGGGCTTGGCGTTCTCGCGCGCGATCTGGATGGCACGCTTCTGGACCAGCGGCACCTCCTGCAGCGGCAACTCCACGCCGAGGTCGCCCCGGGCCACCATGATGGCGTCGAATGCCAGGACGATGGACTCGAGATTCTTGACGGCTTCCGGCTTCTCCAGCTTGGCGATGATGGGAACGTGGATGCCCACCTCGTCCATCACCTCGTGCACGAGGTCGACGTCCGCCGGCGACCGCACGAACGACAGGGCGATGAAGTCCGCCCCCAGGCCGAGGGCGAACCGGAGGTCGGCGATGTCCTTCTCGCTCAACGCGGGGACCGAGACGTTCATGCCCGGCAGGGACACGCCCTTGTTGTTGGAGACGGTACCGCCCTCGGTCACGACGCACTGGACGTCGTCACCGTCGACGTTTTCGACGGTCAGTCCGATGTTGCCGTCGTCGACGAGGAGGCGGTCTCCCGGGCGGGCGTCGTTCGCCAGCCCCTTGTAGGTGGTCGAGACGCGATCCTTGGTGCCCTCCACCTCGGCGACGGTGATGACGACACGGTCGCCCTCCTCCCACTCGTGCCGGCCCTCGAGGAAGCGGCCGAGTCGGATCTTGGGGCCCTGCAGGTCCGCGAGGACACCGACGGCCCGGCCGGACTTGTCGGAGGCCTTGCGGACCCATCGGTAGTTGGCCTCGTGGTCGGAGTGCTCTCCGTGGCTGAAGTTGAGGCGGGCGACATCCATGCCCGCGTCGACCAGCTCTCGGATTCCTTCCTCCGACGCGACGGCGGGACCCAGGGTGCAGACGATCTTGGTACGACGATTCACTCGTACCAATCTAGTCCCCTCGACCGGCCACCCGGTTAACCCGAGGTCAACGACCGGCCAACGGGGGTGCGTCGCCCGCGGGACCACCCTCCGCCGGGTCGTCCCCGACGTCGTCCGGCGCCCGCAGGTCGGAGGCCTCCTCCCGGCCGCGGCGGGCCCGCCAGAGATACACCAGCGCGGCGAGCATCACCACGAGGGAGACGATGGTGTTGATGCGCAGTCCGAACACCTCCGTGGCGGCGTCCGCGCGCAGCAGTTCCACCCAGAAGCGACCGAAGCAGTACAACGCCACATAGAGGGCGAAGAGCCGACCGTGGCCCAGGCGGAACCGCCGGTCGATCAGCACCAGGGCGATCGCCACGAGAACGTTCCACAGCAGTTCGTAGAGGAATGTCGGGTGAACGGTCGCCAGCACCTGTCCGGTCGACCGCCCGATCGTCTCCGAGTACCCGTAGGACTCGTCGTAGCGCTGGTAGATCTCCAGCGCCCAGGGCACATCGGTCTCGCGGCCGTAGAGCTCCTGGTTGAAGTAGTTGCCCAGTCGGCCGATCCCCTGTGCCAACACGATGCCGGGGGCGATCGAATCGCCCAGCGCCCCCAGCGCCCGGATGCCCTGTTGGCGCAGACCGATGTAGGCGCCGAGAGCGCCGAACGCGACCGCCCCCCAGATGCCCAGGCCGCCATCCCAGATCTTCAACGCGTCGACGGGATCGCGGCCCTCTCCGAAGTAGCGGTACCAATCGGTGGCCACGTGGTAGATCCGTCCGCCGATCAGGCCGAAGGGGATCGCCCACAGCGCCGTGTCGATCACGACCCCGGCCCGGCCGCCACGGGCGACCCAGCGCTTCTCGCCCCACCAGATGGCGACGACGATGCCGAGGATGATCCACAGGGCATACGCACGCAGGGGGAACGGACCGATCTCCCAGACGCCCTGGGGAGGGCTGGGGATCACGACGCTGCTCCGGTTCGATGGACGCCCTCGGCCAACTCGGCGGTCAGCCTCCCGAGGGCGTCGAGCCCCTCGGTCGCCGCCGTGATGAGTGCCGACCCGACGATCACGCCGTCGGCGTACGAGGCGATCTCGGCCGCCTGCTCACCGTTGCGCACCCCCAGCCCGACCCCACAGGCGAGGCCGGAGATCTCACGGACCCGCGCGGTGAGGGTCCGGGGCGCGTCCGAGACGACGTCCCGGGCGCCGGTGACACCCATGACGGCCTGGACGTAGACGAAACCGCCCGTGTGGGAGAGCGTCATCGCGAGTCGCTCGGGGGTCGACGACGGCGCGACGAGGAACACCCGGTCGATTCCGTGGGCGTCCGACGCGGCGATCCAGTCGTCGGCCTCGTCGGGGATGAGGTCGGGCGTGATGACGCCGGTACCGCCGGCGGCGGCGAGGTCGGCAGCGAAACGGTCGACACCGTACTGGAGCACCGGGTTCCAATAGGTCATGACCACGGGGACCGCACCGGCCGCGGCGACCGCGCGGACCACCCCGAAGGTGTCCGCCACGCGGAACCCGGCCTCGATCGCGGTGTCGGCGGCGGCCTGGATGGTCGGCCCGTCCATCATGGGATCGGAGTACGGGATGCCGACCTCGACGATGTCGCATCCGCCCTCGACCATCGTGCGCACGGCGTCGATCGACCCCTCGAGAGTCGGGTAACCCGCCGGGTAGTAGCCGATGAGCGCGGCCCGGTCCTCGCTCCGGCACCGCTCGAACACGTCACTGAGAACGCTCATCCCTCGACTCCTCCGTCCGCGAACTCGCCCGCGCCGTCGTCGGCGCCCTGGCTCGAATCCACCCCGGCCTCGGGCGGGGTCCCCCCGTCCAACAGGCCGAACCACCGGGCGGCGGTGTCGACGTCCTTGTCGCCGCGACCGGAGACGTTGACCAGGATGAGGTCCACGCCCTCCGCGGCGAGCTGCGCGGCACCGGCGATCGCGTGCGCCGACTCGATGGCGGGGATGATGCCCTCGGTGCGGCACAACTGAGCGAACGCGTCCATGGCCTGGGTATCCGTGATCGGGCGGTACTCGGCCCGCCCGATCTCCGCCAGGCGCGAATGCTCGGGCCCGACACCCGGGTAGTCCAGGCCCGCCGAGATCGAATGGGACTCGATCGTCTGCCCGTCGGAGTCCTGCATGAGATGGGCGTACGAACCCTGGAAGACCCCGGGCGTCCCCGCGTTGACGGTCGCCGCGGTGCGTCCGGACCCCACGCCGTCACCCCCGGCCTCGCACCCGACCAGACGAACCGAGTCGTCGTCGATGAACGAATGGAACAACCCGATCGCGTTGGAACCACCGCCGACGCACGCCACGGCGGCGTCCGGCAGCCGACCGGCCTGATCGAGGATCTGCACCCGGGCCTCGGCGCCGACGACGCGCTGGAAGTCGCGGACCATCGTCGGGAAGGGGTGCGGCCCGGCCGCGGTACCGAACGCGTAATAGGTGTCGTCCGCGTGGGCGACCCAGTCCCGCATCGCCTCGTTGATCGCGTCCTTCAACGTGGCCGAACCGATCTCCACGGCCTCGACCTCGGCACCGAGCAACCGCATCCGCGCCACGTTGAGCGCCTGCCTGCGCACGTCCACCGCGCCCATGTAGACCTTGCACTCGAGGCCGAGGAGGGCACACGCCGTCGCCGTGGCCACCCCGTGCTGACCGGCGCCGGTCTCCGCGATCACCCGCTTCTTGCCCATCCGCTGCGCGAGCAGCGCCTGGCCGAGGACGTTGTTGATCTTGTGGGAACCCGTGTGGTTGAGGTCCTCGCGCTTGAGGAACACCCGCGCACCGATCTCCGCACCGAACCGCGTCGCCTCGTACAACGGCGACGGCCTACCCGAGTAGTGGAGCTGCAACCGGTCGAGCTCGTCGAGGTACTCGTCGTCCGCCCGGGCCTTGGCGTAGGCGTCGGTCACCTCGTCGACCACCGCCATCAGCGCCTCGGGGACGTAACGGCCGCCGAACGGCCCCCAGTGGCCCCGCTGGTCGGGCTCATGTCCGGTGGTGGACCGGAGCACCTCTCCCATGGTGGGCAGTGACGGAAAATCCTTGGAGTTCACGTCCCCAGTCTGCCTGAAGCCGGCGGCACCGGACTAGCGGGGTCCCTGCGGGCAGGACGGGTGGGCACCGGCCGTGGCCAGGGCGTTGCAGGCCGCCCGCGGGTCGCCCTGCGTCACCAGTCCCTCGCCCACGAGCACGGCGTCCGCCCCGACGCTGGCGTACGCCAGGAGGTCCGAGGCGTCCCGGACCCCGGACTCGGCGATCTTGACGACGTCGGACGGGAGCCCGGGCGCGATCCTGGAGAACACGTCCCTGTCGACCTCGAGTGTCTTGAGGTTGCGGGCGTTGACACCGATGACCGTGGCTCCGGCCTCCAGCGCGCGGTCGGCCTCCTCCTCGGTGTGGACCTCCACCAACGCCGTCATACCCAGCGACTCGGTGCGATCGAGGAGCGACACCAGGGCGTCCTGCTCGAGCGCGGCCACGATGAGCAGGATCAGATCCGCGCCGTGCGACCGCGCCTCGTGGATCTGGTACGGCCCCACCACGAAGTCCTTCCGCAGAACCGGGATGTCGACCGCGCGGCGGACCGCGTCGAGATCGGCCAGGCTGCCGTTGAAACGGCGCTCCTCGGTGAGGCAGGAGATGACGCGCGCCCCGCCCTCCTCGTACATCCGGGCCAGGACGGCGGGGTCGGGGATCTCGGCCAGGGCGCCCTTGGACGGGCTGGCTCGCTTGACCTCGGCGATGACGCCCACCCCGGGATCGCGCAACGCCTTGAGCGCGTCGAGCGGGTCCGGCGCCGACTGGGCCGCCTTCTTCACGGCCGCCATATCGATGACGGCCTCACGGGCCGCGACGTCCTCACGGACCCCGTCGAGAATCGAGTCGAGCACGGTACCCACCGTGACCTCCCTCTGCAGTCGTAGGGCGGAAAGTGTGATCGAGATCGACAATAGAGGTCCCGGCCGGGGTTCCCGAATCGGGACCACCCTGACCCGGTCAGCCGGTCGGATCCCGTCCGTCGTCCAACTCCTGCCACAGATCCCGCCCGGCGTCGTCCTCCGTGTCCGGTCCGGTCGCCGCACCCTCCCGCCGGGCCGCCGGGGTCACGTACCGGTCGTCACGGCGCACCGGGCGGGCCGGACTGGCCAGGACGACGATCCCCGCCGCCAACAGGGCGACGGCGCCCGCGCCGGTGATCACGGGTCCCGCGGGCCGGGTCGACAACTCGGTGATCTCCGACCACTGCGGGATCGCCTCCGCGCCCTCGGAACCCGGCCCGGCATCGGTCCGGGCCAGGCCCTCGTCACTCGTGATCACCGAGTGGACCCGGTCGGCGTCGACCTCCCCCACCGACATCGCCATGAGGCCCCCGGCGGCCACGCCGAGCAGCGCGATGACGGCGCCCACCGCTCGCGCGGCAGTACCTCGGACCAGGGCCACAGCGGCGATCGCCGCCAGCGCGCCCAGTGCGAGCGGGACGAGGGCGGGTTGCCAGTCCGCTCCGGTCAGGGCCCGTCGGCCCTCTCCCGACTGGTCGTTGAAGGCCACCACGTCGAGCCACACCATCCGCGAGGCGACCCACAGCAGCGCCGCCCCCACCACCAACAGCACGACGGGGACCAGCAGACGGGCGCGGTGGGTCACCGGCCCTCCCCGGCGTCGCGCAGTGTCTCCGCGGCTGCGACGGCCCGCAGGACCGCCATCGCCTTGTTGCGGCACTCCGCATCCTCCGAGGCGGCAACCGAATCGGCGACGATGCCGGCACCCGCCTGGACGTAGGCCGTGCCGTCCTTGATCACGGCCGACCGGATCGCGATGGCCTGATCGGTGTTGCCGGCGAAATCGACGTAGCCGACCACGCCCCCGTACACACCGCGTCGCGTGTCCTCGAGGTCCTCGATGATCTGCAGTGCGCGGGGCTTGGGCGAACCGGACAGCGTGCCGGCCGGGAAACAGGCGGTCACGGCGTCGATGCCCGTCTGCCCGTCGGCCAGGCGCCCGGTCACCGTGGACACGAGGTGCATCACATGGCTGTAGCGCTCGACCTGGCGGAACTCGGTCACCTCCACCGTGCCCGGCACGCAGACCCGGCCGAGGTCGTTGCGACCGAGATCGACCAACATCAGGTGTTCGGCGTTCTCCTTGGCGTCATCCACCAGGTCCTTGGCGAGCAGGACGTCGTGCTCCTCGTCGTCGCCCCTCGGTCTGGTCCCCGCGATCGGATGGGTCGTCGCCGCCCCGTCCTGGACGGTCACCAACGCCTCCGGGCTCGATCCCACGATGGTGAAGGCGGTATCGCCGAACCCGTCCTCCCCGCTACCGTCCGGGATCGTCATGAGGAACATGTAGGGGCTCGGGTTGGTGGTGCGCAGAATCCGGTAGACGTCGCGCGGCGAGGCGGCGGTGTCGACCTCGAACCGCTGACTGAGCACCACCTGGAAGGCCTCGCCCGAGTAGATCTGCTCGATGATGTCGGCGACCCGCGCGTGGTACGTCGACTCGTCGGTGCAGCGACGCACATCGGGGGCGGGAGTGTCGAACACGCTCACGCCGCCCGTCCCCGGGTCGGCTAGCCGCGCCGTCATCGAGTCGACCCGGGCCACCGCGTCCGCGTAGGCCTGCTCGACCCGCTCGTCGCTGCCGTCCCAGTTGACCGCGTTGGCGATGAGATGGATGCGACCCTCGTGGTGATCGAACGCCGCCAGATCCGTGGCCAGCAACTGGACCATCTCCGGCAACTGCAGGTCGTCGACGGTGTCGGGCCGGATCCGCTCGAGCCGGCGCACGATGTCGTACCCGAGGTAACCGACCATCCCCGACGTCAACGGGGGAAGTCCCGGGATCTGATCGGTGCGCAACAGGTCGAGTGTCCTCCGGAGCGCGTCCAGCGGGTCACCGCCGGTGGGCGCGCCCGCGGGCACGTTGCCCCACCACGTCGCCTCGCCCGAGCCGTCGACGGTCAACGCGGCGGCCGCCCCACAGCCGATGAACGACCACCGCGACCACGAGCGCCCGTGCTCCGCCGACTCCAGCAGGAACGTCCCCGGTCGGTCGCCGGCGAGCTTGACGTACGCGGACAACGGGGTCTCGGAATCCGCCAACACCGTGCGCACCACCGGCACGACCCGGTGGCCCGCGGCGAGCGCGCGGAACTGTTCGAACGTGGTCGTCTCGGTGCTCATCCGAAGGCCTTGCCGGCGATCCCGAAGGAATCGTGCGGCATGTCGTGGACGTGGACCCACACCTTCGCCGGGTCCTTGCCCGAGGCCTCGGCGTACGCGGCCGTGACCGCCTCGATGACGCGGGCCTTGTCCGCCGCGGCCATCCCGTCGAGTTGGTTGATCTGGATGAAGGGCACGCCGTTCAGTCCTCTCCGAGCAGGGTTGCGGTGTCGAAACAGCTGGTGGTGCCCCGGTGGCAGGCCGCGCCGGTCTGGTCGACATGGAGCAGGACGGTGTCTCCGTCGCAGTCGATCTCCACGCGACGCACGTGTTGCACGTGGCCGGAGGTATCCCCCTTGACCCACCGTTGCCCACGCGAGCGGGAGTAGTACACACCCCGCCGGGTCGCCAGCGTCTCCGCCAGCGCGGCGTCATCCATCCACGCCATCATGAGCACCCTGCCCGACGTCGCGTCCTGCACGACCGCGGCGACGAGGCCGTCGGCGTTGCGCGACAGCCTCTCGGCGATCGACCGATCCAGGACGTGGGCGCTCATCGGACCGTGATCCCCTCTGCCGCGAGCGCGTCCTTCACGTCGCCAATGGTCATCTCCCCGAAGTGGAAGACACTGGCCGCGAGGACGGCGTCGGCCCCGGCGTGGACCGCCGGAGCGAAGTGCTCGACCGCACCGGCACCGCCCGAGGCGATGACGGGTATCGACACCGCCTCGCGGACCGCCTTCACCATCGCCAGGTCGAAACCCGCCTTGGTGCCGTCGGCGTCCATCGAGTTGAGCAGGATCTCGCCCACGCCGAGCTCCTGCCCGCGCCGCGCCCACTCGACGGCGTCGATGCCGGTACCGCGGCGACCACCGTGCGTGGTGACCTCCCATCCCGACGGGGTCTGCTCGGACCCCTCGGGTACGGTCCGCGCGTCCACGGACAGGACGATGCACTGCGAGCCGAATCGTCGACTGAGCTCGCCGAGCAGCTCGGGGCGGGCGATGGCGGCGGTGTTGACGCTCACCTTGTCCGCGCCGGCCCGCAGCAACTGGTTGACGTCCTCCTCGGTACGCACGCCTCCTCCCACGGTGAGGGGGATGAAGATCTGCTCGGCGGTGCGCTTGACCACGTCGATCATGGTCCCGCGACCCGACGACGACGCGGTCACGTCGAGGAAGGTCAGCTCGTCGGCGCCCTGCTCGTCATAGGCGGCGGCCAACTCCACGGGATCACCCGCGTCGCGGAGGTCGAGGAAGTTGACGCCCTTGACCACGCGCCCGGCGTCCACGTCGAGGCACGGGATGACCCTGGTGGCGAGTGTCATGATCCGGTCACCGCCCGCTCTGTAGCCACGGACGGGGGCTCTCGGGTTCCGGAGTGGCGCGCCGTCGCCCGGCCTCGAAGAAGTTGCTCGGCTCGCCGAGTTGACGGATCGTGTCGAGGACCTCCGCGTGGGCTCGCGGGCCCGCGGCGAGGATGGACTGGGAGTCGGTGGACCAGGGCTCCCCCGTGAGGTCGGTGACCACACCACCCGCTGCGCGGACATGGGAGGCGCCGGCCGCGTTGTCCCACGCGAAGTTGCCGAAGCTGACCGCCGCCGACAGTCGCCCCGACGCGACGAAAGACAGGTCCACCCCGGTGGAGCCGAACTTGCGGGTCCGGGCCGCGTCGAGCGTGAGCTGCTCGAAGACCTCGCGGCGATACGCCGGAGGGTAGGTCGTGCGGGCACCGGTGTTGAGGGAACCCAGCCCCAGTGCGACGTCGCGGATGGAGACGTCGGAGATCTGCGAGACCTCCGCGCCGTTCTCCTTGAGCGGTCCCCCCGCGATCGAGGTGAACGTTATCCCTAGCAGGGGCAACCAGGTCAGCCCCAGCACCGGCTGACGCTCGTGGACCAACGAGACCAGGATGCCGGCGGTCGGGATGCCCAACGAGTAGTTGGCCGTGCCGTCGACGGGGTCCACCACCCAGAGGGTGCCCTCGTTGACGGGCGGACCGCCGTACTCCTCACCGTGCACCTCGAGCCCTGTCCCCTCCCTCAGGGCCTCCGAGATACGGCGTTCCAACTCGAGGTCCAGTTCGGTCGCGAAGTCGTTGCGCGATCCCTTGTTCTGGATGCCCTTCGCGCCGACCCCCTCGACGAAGCGAGGAGTCACCTCGTCGAGCACGCGCGTCGCCAGTGCGAGCGCCTCGGCCGGGTCGACGGGGAGGTCCGTCGGCAGGGCATTTCCGGTCTGATCGTCCATCTCGGGCCTCCTGCTCGAGGTCATGCGGGGTCGGGAAGCTACCTGGCGGTCACGAGGCCGCGTGGTCAGCGTCGGCTGACGGCGGCGAGCGCCTCGGGAAGGGTGAACCGGCCCGCGTAGAGCGCCTTGCCGACGATCGCGCCCTCCACACCCTGCGGAACCAGCGTGGCGATGGCCTCGAGGTCCGCGACCGAGGAGACACCGCCCGACGCCACGACAGGGGCATCGGTGGCCGCGCACACCTGCGAGAGCATCTCGAGGTTGGGCCCGTTCAGCATGCCGTCCTTGGACACGTCGGTGACGATGTACCGGGCGCAGCCGTCCGTGTCCAGACGCTCGAGAACCTCCCAGAGGTTGCCGCCGTCGGAGACCCATCCGCGACCACGCAGCCTGGGCTCGCCGTCGACCACTCGCACGTCGAGTCCCACCGCGATCCGATCGCCGTGCCGGGCGATGGCCGAGGCACACCACTCCGGGTTCTCCAACGCGGCCGTACCGAGGTTCACGCGCGCACAGCCGGTGGCCAGGGCGGCCTCGAGCGAATCGTCATCGCGGATGCCACCGGACATCTCGACCTTGACGTCGAGCGCCCCCACGACCTCGGCGAGGAGATCGCGATTCGAGCCCCGGCCGAACGCGGCATCGAGGTCCACGAGGTGAACCCATTCCGCACCGTCACGCTGCCACTGCAGCGCCGCGTCGAGCGGCGCCCCGTACGAGGTCTCGGTCCCGGCCTCCCCCTGTACGAGACGGACGGCCTGACCGTCTGCGACGTCGACGGCGGGCAGGAGTTCGAGATAATTGGCGTTGGTCACGGCCATCAGCCTAGTCCGTCGTCACCGGGGCGCTCCGCCTGCCCGCCGGGCTCCTCGCCGTACTCGGCGCGGATCGCGCGATCGGTGATGCGGTTGGACACCAGACCCATCGCCGCGACCGCGAGGATCAGCCCGACCAGTGCGACGACGGCCTTGCCGACCGGCGGCACGGGGAGCACGGCCACCGCGATCGCGGTCAGCGCGAGGCCGAGGACTCCCGCCCCGGCCACGCCCAGCGCGAGCACGGCGAAGGACACCGGGGCCCGGTCCCCTTCACCCCTATCGGACAGAACGGATCCAGTTCTCGAGGAGCTGCAGTCCCGCGTCGCCCGATTTCTCGGGGTGGAACTGAGTGGCCGACAGCGGCCCGTTCTCCACAGCCGCGATGAACCTGGTGCCGTGCTCGGCCCAGGTGACGTCGGGGGCTCGGAGGTGATCCGACGGCTCCATCTCCCAGCGCTGCACGCCGTAGGAGTGGACGAAGTAGAACCGCTCGTCGGCGGGCATGCCGGCGAACAGGACGCTGTTCGCCGGCGCCTCGACGGTGTTCCAGCCCATGTGCGGCAGCACGGGTGCGTGCAGCTTCTCCACCACGCCGGGCCACTCACCGCACCCGGGGACCCCCGGGGAGTCCTCGTGCTCCCCGTCCGAGAACTCGGTGCCTCGCTCGAACATGACCTGCATGCCGACGCAGATACCCAGGACGGGCCGACTGCCGGCGAGACGCTCACCGATGATCCGGGGGCCCTTGACCGCTTCGAGGCCCTTCATGCAGGCGGCGAACGCGCCGACCCCCGGCACGACCAACGCCTCCGCCTCGGTGGCGACGCGGGGATCCGAGGTGAGCTCGACCTCGGCGCCGACCCGCTCGAGCGCACGGTGCGCGGACCGCAGGTTTCCCGAGCCGTAGTCCAGGAGTGCTACCCGTGTGGCGGAAGTCGTCATTGGTTCACCTTATCGCCGGTGTCGGTCAGGGTCAGATCGCGCGTGGGCCTGGTGCGTCGGGCGCCCACCGCCGCCGGGCCGCCCACCGCGAGGACGACCCCGGCCGCCACGGTGAACAGCACGACGTAGCCGAAGCCGGCGAACCCGCCCATGACGACGGATCCGAGACCGGTACCGGCGTCGAAGGAGATGTTCCACGACGCGGACGCCGTCCCCAGACGCGAGCGCGGCATCCGTTCGAACGATGCGACCAGGGCTTCGTTCTGAACGGCTCCGAACCCGAGACCGAAGACGACGGTCGGGACGAGGAACCACCAGGGGTTCACCTCCATGGTCAACAACCCCGCGATGCCGAGCATTCCGAGTGCCGCCACCCCGAGACCCGGCCAGACCAGTGCCCCGGGTCCACGTCGGTCCGAGATGAGCCCGGCGACGGTGCGGCCGACGATGACACCGGCGCCCAATAGTCCGAGTCCCACGCCGGCGACGACCGCGCCGCTTCCGGAGACTATGGAATCCAACGCGGGTGACAGGAACGATGCCGCTGCTCCGTAGGGCAGGGTCACCGCCACCATGACCAGGAACGGCCCGGCCAGGAGGAGAACGACCTTCCTGGCGCCGAGCGCCGACTGGTCCGACTCCCCCGGGGGGCTCGGGAACACGTGAGGCAGGCGGGCGGCGGCGACCAGGCCCACGACGCCGAACCCGGTGGCCGCCCAGGCCACCGTGGGCAGGCCGAAGAGGTCGAGCAGCCACAGGCCGACCGGCAGGAAGATGGCTTCGGAGATGCCGACGGCGAGGCCGATCAGTGACGTCGCCCGACCGAGCATGCCGGGTGGCGCGAGTTCTGCCACCAGAGCCGAGCCGGCGACGGTCATCATGCCGAAGCCTGCGCCTCGCACTCCACTGATCGCCAATACCGCGAACGGGCCGTCGAACAGGGCGAGCAGCCCCGAGGGGAGACCGAGCAGCGCGCTGCCGATCCCCAGTACCCAGCGATAGCCGATCGCGGCCGTGACTCTCGGGGTGGCGAGCTGGAACAGGACGGTCACGGTCATGAACACACCGGTGGTGGCGCCCGCGACGAACTCACTCCCGCCGCCACGGACCACGGCGAGCGGCACCACGGGCAGCAGCAGGGAGAACCCCCCGAAGGCGAGCAGGACCAGGACGAACGCGGCCGGGACCCCGGGGGTACGCGCCAGCTTCGAGAACGCCCCCGGGGTGTGGACGCGCGGGGTCACGCCGGCATCACAGCGCGCCCTTGGTCGAGGGGATGCCGGTGATCCGCGGGTCCGGCTCGACGGCTGCGCGCAGAGCACGCGCGACCGCCTTGTACTCGGCCTCGGTGATGTGGTGCGGATCGCGGCCGTAGTGCACGCGGACGTGCAACGCGATCCGGGCGTTGTAGGCGAGGGTCTCGAACACGTGCCGGTTGAGCACCGTTCCGTAGGGCGCGCTGTCGTGACCGATCACGACGTAGCCGACCATCATCTCGGGCTCACCGGTGTGGACGAAGTAGGGCCGTCCGGAGACGTCGACGATCGCCTCGGCGAGCGTCTCGTCCATGGGCAGGGAACACTGACCGAAGCGGCGGATGCCGCGCTTGTCGCCGAGGGCCTGCGCGAGCGCCTGTCCCAGGACGATCGCGGTGTCCTCCACCGTGTGGTGCGCTTCGATCTCGCTGTCACCGGTCGCGCGCACGGTGAGATCGAAGGCGCCGTGCTGGCCGAAGGCCGTCAGCATGTGGTCGAAGAACGGCACCCCGGTCGAGATGTCGGACCGGCCCGTCCCGTCGAGGTCGATCTCCACGACGATCGACGACTCCCTGGTCGACCTCTCGACACGACCCCGCCGCGCGGTCTGTTCACTCATCGCTTCTCCTCGGTTCGGGTCTCGATCTCGTCGACCGCCAATTCGGCGCTCACCCGCAGCAGCCGATCATTCTCGTGCTCGAGCCCGATGGTCGCACGAAGTCGACCCGGGATGCCCACGTCGCGGATCAGCACGCCAGCGTCCAGATAACGCCGCCACGCGCGCGTCGCGTCCACGAACGGCCCGTAGAGCACGAAGTTGGCCTCGCTGGGAAGCACCTCGAAGCCCTGCTCCTCCAGCCCGGCGGTGACGCGCTTGCGTTCCCCGGCGAGCAGCGCGACGGAGGCCAACGTCTCGTCGGCGTGACGAAGCGCCGCACGGGCAGCGGCCTGCGCGATCATCGACAGGTGGTAGGGCAACCGTACGAGCAGTACGGCCTCGACGAAGGACGGGTCGGCCGCGAAGTAGCCGAGCCTGCCACCCGCGAAGGCGAACGCCTTGCTCATGGTCCGCGACACGACGAGCTTGGTCGGATAGTCGGCGAGCAGGGTGCAGGCGCTCGGGGACGGCGAGAACTCCGCGTACGCCTCGTCCACCACCACGATGCCGGGGGCCATGTCGAGCAGGCGTCGCAGGTCGTCGAGGTCGACCACGTGCCCCGTGGGGTTGTTGGGCGTGGTGACGAACACCACGTCCGGCCGGTGCTCCTCGATCGCCGCCACCGCAGCGGCGATATCGATGGACAGGTCGGACCCGCGATCCACCGGGATCCACTCGGTATCGGTTCCGGCCGCGAGGATCGGGTGCATCGAGTAACTGGGGACGAAGCCCATGGCGCTGCGCCCGGGCCCGCCGAACGCCTGCAGCAGCTGCTGCAGGATCTCGTTGGAACCGTTGGCGGCCCAGACCATGTCCACGTCCAGATCGACGCCGGTCTGGCGGGTCAGGTACGAGGCCAGGTCGGTGCGCAGTGCGACGGCGTCGCGGTCGGGATAGCGGTTGAGGTCTTCGGCGGCTGCGGCGACGGCGCCGGCGATGTCGGCGACCAGTTCCGCGCTGGGCGGGTGTGGGTTCTCGTTGGTGTTGAGCTGTACGGGGACCTCGAGCTGCGGGGCCCCGTAGGCGCTCTGTCCGCGGAGATTCTCTCGCAGCGGGAGGGCGCCGAGCCCGACTCCGGGACGTGGGGAATCGGTCATCGTCCGTCCTCTCCCGCGCCGAGGTCCTCAAATCGGGCCCGTACGGCCTCACCGTGCGCGGGCAGCCGCTCGGCGTCCGCGAGTGCGACCACGGTCGGCGCGATCTCCTTGAGGGCGGCCTGGTCGTAGTCGACGACATGGATCCCCCGGAGGAAGGTCTGCACGCTCAACCCCGACGAGTGTCGCGCCGTACCGGACGTGGGCAGGACGTGGTT
The DNA here is from genome assembly GCF_002441635.1 of Dietzia sp. WMMA184. Taxonomy (NCBI): domain Bacteria; kingdom Bacillati; phylum Actinomycetota; class Actinomycetes; order Mycobacteriales; family Dietziaceae; genus Dietzia; species Dietzia sp. WMMA184. Next base: position 824,082 of record NZ_NXEI01000001.1, read on the forward strand.
GGACCCCGCCGCGTAGTCCCCGAGCGGGACGGGCGAGTAGGCGCCCACGAAGATCGCGCCGGCATTGCGCACGCGGGCGGCGTCGGCTGCGGAATTGCGGGTCTGGACCTCGAGGTGCTCGGCTGCGTAGGCGTCGACCACCCGCAGACCGGCCTCGATATCGTCCACCAGGACGATGCCCGACTGCGGACCCTCGAGCGCCTCGCGCACCCGGTCCGAGTTGAGGGTCACCTCGTAGCGCGACTCGATCTCGCGGTCCACGGCGTCCGCCAACGTCTCGGAGTGGGTGACCAGGACGCTCGCGGCGTTCGGGTCGTGCTCCGCCTGGCTGATGAGGTCGTACGCGACGTGGACCGGGTCGGCGGTGTCATCCGCGAGGATGGCGATCTCGGTGGGGCCCGCCTCGGAGTCGATGCCCACGACGCTGCGGCACAGGCGCTTGGCGGCGGTGACGTACACGTTGCCGGGCCCGGTGACCATGTCGACGGGCTCGAGAACGGAGTCATCCGTGTCCTGACCGCCGTACGCGAGCAACGCCACGGCCTGGGCGCCGCCCACCGCCCAGACCTCCTCGACCCCGAGCAGTGAGCACGCGGCGAGAATGGTCGGGTGCGGCCAGCCACCGGAATCCGCCTGGGGCGGAGAGGCCACTGCCAGCGACCCGACCCCGGCGACCTGCGCCGGTACGACGTTCATGATGACGCTGGAGGGGTAAACGGCTTTGCCGCCGGGAACGTAGAGGCCCACGCGTTCGACCGGTACCCACCGCTCGGTGACGAACCCCCCGGGGGCGACCTCGGTGACGGTGTCACCGCGGCGCTGCGCTGAGTGGACGATGCGGGCACGACGGATCGCCTCGGACAGCGCGGCTCGGACGTCAGGGTCCAACTCGTCGACCGCCCGGGCGATGACCTCGGCCGGGACCCGCACCGACGCCGGACGGACCGAATCGAACTTCTCGCCGTACTCGAGTGCGGCCGGGGCCCCGTGCTCGCGGATCGCCTCGACCACCGGGCGGACGGTGTCGACGACCGAGTCGACGTCGGCGGCGCCGCGCGGGAGTGTGCGCCGCAACTCGGCCGTGCCGAGTGAGCGACCGCGCAGGTCGATGCGGGAGAGCATAGTGTGGCCTTTCAGTGGGGTGCCGGGACGGCACGAACGGGCCCGCGAGCACCGCGTTCCGGAGAACGCGGTACTGCGGACGCCGCACGCGACGACCTTTCACCAGTCTAGTAGCGGCCGCGAGCACCGCGATCCGGGCCACCTGCGCGGGTGGATCCCGGGGATCCGGCGCGCGCACCCGCGCCCTGGGGCGGGTCCGGCGTGGAGTCGCCGATCCCGGGCTTCGTCAGCGTCGAAACCCGCCGGGACGAGCGCTTTCCCCGGGAACCTCGTCCGGGAGTAAGGGAGAGCCACGGCGAAGAACGACCAGCCGTGCGACAACGTTTCACGACTCCACGGGGTGGGGACTGTCCCGCCGGTCCCGACGGACGCGGTTCCCGCGCCACTCGCGGACAGTGAAATACAGAATGTAGGCGGTGAACGCCCCCGGCAGGATCGCTCCCAGCGCCCACTCGGACGCCGCGATGAGTGCGAGCGTCGTGGTGGACGTCGCGCCGTACACGATGATCAGTCCCGCCACCGCGGCACGAGTCCTCATGATGGTTCGTTCACTCCACTTCAGATGCCAGAGAAGAATTGCCCCCGTCAGATCGGCCGCGACGAAGAACATCACGCTGAAGGTCAGGAGGACGAACACCTCAGGGGAATCGGACCCCCGCATCGTCTGACCTTCGAACGCGAGGGCTCTCCACCAGGCCATAGCCGAGGCACCCGCCCCGATGTCCGCACACTGTGGACGCCCGTTCTCGGTGGGCGCCCGAGCCTCTCCTACTCGGGGTGACGGCGCGAGGTACCCTCCGGTTCCACCGAAGCCGGCCTTCCCGTGAACCACGTCGGCCTCCGGGCTGAGCGGAGCGGACTCAACCGAAAAATGTCGACCTGAGTCGGGAATACTCAACTCCGCTCGAGGGTTGAACCGTGTGCGACCCCGGAGATACCGGGCGCACACCGATCAGCCCAGAAGGAGACCATCATGGCCACCAGCACCCGTTTCGATCCGTTCCGTGAGCTCGATCGCCTCCTGGGCGAGGGGCTCCGCAGCGCCACCGCCTCGACTTCCCTGCCGATGGACCTCTACAAGGAGGGCGATCGCTTCGTCGGGCTCATCGATATGCCAGGGGTCGACCCCTCCACCATCGACATCGACGTGGAGGACCGCACCCTCACTGTCCGCGCCGAGCGGCGGGCGCCTGCCGAGGGTGACGCGCAGTGGCTCATGCACGAGCGGCAGTCGGGGACCTTCGCCCGGCAGCTCGCCATGGGCAAGGGCCTGGCGACCGACAAGATCGAGGCCGACTACACCGACGGCGTCCTGCGCCTGGTGATCCCGGTGGCCGAAGAGGCCCAGCCGCGCAAGATCGCCGTCTCGCACGGCAACCAGAGGGCCGAGCAAGCCGAGCTCGTCGAGGGCGAGACCGACCTCGGGAGCTGATCCACCACTCCGTCGCGCCCCGGCCGCCCCGGCCTCCCCTCGAGGCCGGGGCGGCCGGTGTCGTCCGCGAGAGCTCAGGTGTCGATCTCCCCCACCACCACGAGTACGTCCGTCGCCCGTGACAGTCCCACGTAGATGCGCTCGCGGAGGCGGTCGATGCCCGCGTAGCTGTTGCACACCAGGACCACGGCACGTCGTTCGAGACCCTTGAAGCCGAGGACGTGACCGTAGAAGATGTCCTCGCCGTCCCAGAACGTCTCCCAGTAGGCGTCGTTGCCGTCCTCCTGGAGCTCGACCTGCATGGGGTGACGCGAGCCGATGGTCAACAGCGCCACATCGCGGGGCTCCCACCCCTCGTCGAGCAGCCGCATCGCCTCGTCGTCACCCACCGCGACGGGATCGGCGCCCTCCGGCACCTCCACGTACCGGACGGCGGGACCTGTGCCGCCGCGCAACTCCATGCGCTGACCCACCAGCGGCATGAACGCGCTGGCGATCTGCCGCGTATTGCGCAGGTTGTGGTCCAGCACGAGCGGCACGAGGTCCACGGGCGGACGGCCGGCACGCTCGAACACACTCTGGCCCGCGTCGCCGACGATCATGAGCCGACCGTTCTCCCTGTCACGCAGCGCTCCGACGACCGGCTGCCACCAACTGTCGGCGAAGTCCTGGGCCTCGTCGACGATCACGGCGTCGAATCGCTTGCCGTCGGGCAGTTCGTCCGCGAGGTCGGACATCAACCGGGGCAGATCCTCCTCCCACCACCGCACCGTCTCGGTGGACCGAATTCGCTCATCCGGCCCCACCGGCGCGCCCCAGTCGACGCCCAGGGCGTGGAACTCACCGACGTACGCGGGCCTCTCCCGGCGCTTCCATCCGCTGGTGACCCGCTTGAGGTAGCTGGCCAGCCCGTGCGAGTAGCAGATCAGTGCGACCCGCTGCCCGTCCCTTGACAACCGTCGTGCCTGTTCCAGGGCCAGATAGGTCTTACCGCTACCGGCGCCGCCCCGGATCTCCACCCGCGGCAGGGCGTCGACCGCCCGCAGGAGCACCGACTGTTCACGGGTGAGCGCGTCGGCGATGTCGGCGTTCTCGGCCGCGCGGGCCACCACGTCGCGCTGGGGTAGCCCCCGACCTCCGAGGATCTCGGACAGCCGGTCGACGGTGTCCGCGGACAGGAACGGACGGTCAGCCGCGCCCGAGTCCCGGGCCAACCGGAAGGCGATCATCGCGAGGTCGTCGAGCTGATCGCGGTCCACGATCCGGTCTCGCGGGATCTCCGGCATCGCGAAGTCCGCGGGGATCGAGGCGTTCGGGAACACCAGCATGTGGGTCCAGCGCTGGAGCTGATCCGGCCACCGCGGATCCTCACTGACGTACCCGCGCAACGCGTAGAGGGCGTCGCGGCACTGGGCGACCGGGTCGATGGTGACCTTCTTGGTGCCGCTGCCCTGAACCCACCGGCCGTCCTCGATCGCGATCTGCCCGGCCTTGACCTCGATCGCCACGATCCCCGCGCCGGGCATCGCCACGAGGATGTCGACCTCGTGATCCTTCTCGTATGTGGACACCCGCTGACCCACGACGATCAGGCTGTCGTCGGAGAGCTGGTCGCGGAGGAGGTCGACCACCTTCTCCTCGGTGGGATGTCCGTAGACGGGGTGAGCGGGGATGACACGGGCCATGTATAAGAACTACCTTCGCCACCGTCGCGCGGGTCGGCCACACGCCGCGACCCACCGCCTCAGGGCCTCCTGGTGGCTGTGACGACGACGTCGTGGACCGTCACGGGCGCGCCGCCGTGGCCCGGCATCTCGCGCGAGGTTTCCTCGGCCGCGACGATCTCCCACCGGTCGGCCTCGAGCCGCGCGGTGACGGACGCCGCGGTGACACCGGCCTCTGCCGGCGGATGGGCGCCGCGATCGTGCCCGGCGTGGGTCACGTGCCCGCCGTGCCGCCCATGCCCGGCGTCGTTCAGGTGCCCGACGATGAGCAGCGTGCCGCGAGGGGCGACCCAGCCGGCGAGCCGCTCGTAGAAGTCCAGCTGCGGAATCGCCGGGTGGGCATAATGGGTGGTGACCAGGTCGTACCGCGCCGGAGGCTCCCAGACGGCGAGGTCTGCCTCGACCCACGACACCCGGCCGGACAGTCCGAGCTCCGCCGAGCGCCGGGCGGCGATCGTCAACGCCTCCGCGGCGATGTCCGCCCCGGTGACCTGCCAGCCCTGCGAGGCCAGCCAGAGCGCTTCGGTCCCGGCGCCGCAGCCCGCCTCGAGCGCGGTCCCGGGGACAAGACGGGAGGCCTCCCGGATCAGGTATGGGTTCGGGGGGTTCGCGGCCATCGCGGCCGGGCGGTCACCGTCGTCGTCTCCGACGCTGCCGCCGGCACCCGCCCAGATGTCGTCCCAGTAGGCGCGGTCAAACTCGTGTGCCATCGCGCACCTCGATCGCCTTCTCGAGGTCGGCCATGATCAGCGAGGCGTTGATCTGCTGCGCGGCGCGGGCCCCATGGGCGGCGGCGGCTCCGACCTGCGCCATGAGATCGGCGCAGTTGCCCGCGGCCCACACCCCCGGCACCGGGGTGGCGCCCATCTCGTCGGTCGGGATGACCGTGCCGACCGGGTGATCGACCGCCTCCAGACCGATGGCCGCGTACGGCTCGACCCCGACCGTCAACCGGGTGGCCACCACCACGGCGTCCAGATCGATCACTTCGTCGTCGTCGACCTCCACGCCGACCACCCGCCCACCGTCGGCCACCACGCCCGAGATCCCCCGCTCCTCGATCGGGATGCCCGGGGCGGCCAGGGCGACCCGATCCTGCTCGTCGATCGGGCGACCGCCGCTGAAGAACGTGATGTCCCGGCTCCACTGGTGGAACAGCATGGCCTGGTGCGCGGACATCGGGTGGATCCCCAGGATGCCGATCCGCTGGTCGCGCACCTCCCAACCGTGGCAATACGGGCAGTGCAGGACGCCGCGCCCCCACTGCTCGCGGACCCCGGGGATGTCGGGGAGTTCATCGCTCACCCCGGTCGCGATGAGCAGTGTGCGGGTGGGCAGCACCGAACCGTCGCGCAGGATGACGTCGAAGCCGTGCCCGGCCGTGAGTGTGTCCACGACCTCGCCGTCGATGACCTCGCCGTCGTACCCCCTGACCTCCGCGCGGCCTCGCGCGAGCAGGTCCGACGGGCTCACGCCGTCCAGGGCGAGCAGCCCGTGGACCCCCTCGGCGGGAGCGTTGCGCGGCTCGCCGGCGTCCACCACCGTCACCCGACGGCGGGCGCGGGCCGACGTCAGCGCGGCGCTCAGGCCGGCCGCCCCGCCACCGACCACCACCACATCCCGCAGTTCCCGATCGTCCGAGTCCATCTGTCGACCTCCGCTCTCCGGGCCACCGGTTCCGGGCCTCGTCCCCCTCGACGATGGTCCCTTCACCCGGATGTCGCAACTAACCTTGCCAGTCTGGCAAACTCGGCGCATGACCGATCCGACCGCCCGCACCCTCGACGCCGTGGGTTCGCGGCTGAGGGCCCTCCGGCAACGCCGCGACCTCACACTGACCGCCCTGGCGGAGTCCACCGGGATCTCCACCAGCACGCTGTCGCGACTCGAGTCCGGGCAGCGCCGACCCACCCTCGAACTGCTGCTGCCGCTGGCGCGGGCGCACGGCGTCACCCTGGATCAGCTCGTCGACGCCCCGCCGACCGGTGACCCGCGGGTGACGCTGCAGCCGATCGCCACCGACCACGGCGCGACCGTGATCCCGTTGTCGCGCCGACCGGGCGGGATCCAGGCGTTCAAGTTCGTGCTCCCCACCGGGAGTGACGACGACGAGCCCCACCTCCACGTCCACGAGGGCTACGACTGGGTGTTCGTCCTGGACGGCAGGCTCCGACTGGTCCTCGGCGAGCACGATCTCGTCCTCACGCCGGGCGAGGCGGCCGAGTTCGACACCCGCACCCCGCACTGGTTTGGCGCCACGAGCGCCGGCCCGGTGGAGTTCCTCAGCCTGGTGGGTCGGCAGGGCGAGCGGGCGCACATCCGGGCGGCACCGGCCCGGTGATCTTCGCGACACGATGTCAGCATCGTGTCGGGCACGAGGGCGAGGGGCGGTTCCGAGCAGGCGAGCCGGTCGCCCTGCCGGGAGTTGTGATCGTCCTCCCCTACCGCCCCGGGACGACCGCCCACCCCGTGGTCATCTGACCGGCGAACTCCGGAAGACGCACCAGGATCCGGTTCTGCTCCGCGCGGGGACGGAATCCCACGTCGAGATACTGCGGCGCCTCGTCGGGGCGGTCGCGGACGAGCGATCGGTACGCGGGCACCAGGTCCTGTTCGATGTACTCCCACCGTGGTTCGCGGTCGGCCCAGTTGAAGGCCGGGAGCGGCGTGTGGGCGACCACCGGCTGACCGCCGACCTCGGCGCGGACCGAGAGTGGTCGGAACTGCCCCAGCGTGCGTGCGCCAGGAATGTCGGGGGCACCGCCGACGGTGGTGATGTAGGTGAGCACCCTGCCGAGGTCGCCGCGGCCGGCGGCGGTGGCGTCCCACTGGTCGGCGATGATCTGGTTCTGCTCCCGGGACGCCATCCGCAGCAGGGCCTCGGACAGGCCGTCGGGGGATCCCGCGTCGAGCATCCGCCAGGACTCCAGCGCGTAGTCGTCGTACGCTCCTCCCGCGGCGAGTTCCTCGACCGCGGACAATCCCCCTGCGGCGTAGGCCTCGTGCACCGGGATCATGTCCGTGAAGATGTGGCGCTGCATGACGAGTAGCCGGTGCATGTACCAGTCGACATCCGGCCGCCGCAGGGTCGGACCGGCCGTGGCCAGCAGGTGCACGTCGCGCGGCATCTCGCGTGCCACCTCCCACGGCACGCCGGCCATCGCCCCTCCGACCCCGAGTCCCACCTCGTGCACGCCCGGCACGGTGAGCAGCCCGCCGACCTCGTCGAGGTCCCAGAATCCGGCGGCGAACGACATCCCCGCGAGCCCGGCCATCCCGGTCCACCAGTACCCGTCGTGGGAGTTGTACAGGCGCAGGTAGTTGACGTACACCTTGTCGACCGTGTCGAGGTTCGCCGCCAACCCCCGGGCGGGCTCCCACTGCCCCAGGTCGATGCCGGCCTTCTCCGCTCCCACTGCCAACCAATACTGGCGCGCCAGGGTCGAGTACCTCTCCGGGGCGACACGGGCGGCCCTCACCACGTCGAGCGCGTCCCGGAGCTCCGCCACGTCGGTGGTCATCCCGGTCGAGACGCCGCCCGCCAGTTCACCGTCGGCGTTGTCGGCCGGGACATCGAGGTAGACCGAATACGGCGCGGCACCGGCGGTCGTCGGCGAGTGGACGACGGACACCACCGCGAGCACCAGAGCGGCGAGCAGTGCGACGATGGGTGTTCCGAGTCCGTCTCGTGCTCGACCCATGACGCACCGCCCCCGCTCGCCCTACTGTGACCTGGATCACTTTATGCGGCATCCCTCCGGCCGGCGACCGCACGCGCCGGAGCCCGATGAGGCCATCCGACGTGACACGCGCGACAATGGACCGGATCAGGCTGTCGAGCAGCACCCGCGGAGCCAAGGAGTCCAGTGAGCACCACCGTCGACCGGGCCCCGGCCCGTAGCGCCACCCGAGACCTCGCCCAGATCGCGGTGTTCGCCGCTCTCATCGTGGTGCTGGGCCTGCCCGGCCAGATCAGCATCGGTTCGGCGGGTGTGCCCATCACCCTGCAGACGCTCGGCGTGATGCTCGCCGGCTCACTGCTCGGCTGGCGCAAGGGCGCCCTGTCGGTGCTCGCGGTCATGGTCATCGGTCTCGCGCTGCCCGTCCTCGCGGGCGGCCGCACGACCCTGACCTCGCTGGCCGGCCCCACCGCGGGCTTCCTCATCGGCTGGATCCCGGCGGTGATCGTGATCGGCCTGCTCACCGCGTGGATCATGCCGCGCTACCGGCTCGTCCCGGGACTGCTCATCAACATCCTCGGCGGCATCGTCGTCATCTATGCCGTCGGGGTGGCCGGCATGCTGCTCCGCACCGAACTGACGCTCGGCGGTGCGATCGCCGCCAACACGGTGTTCCTGCCGGGTGACCTCGTCAAGGCGGTCGTCACGGCGATCGTCGCGACGCAGGTCCACAAGGCACGTCCCGGCCTGATCGCGCCGCTGCGCCGGAAGTGACCAGCACGGAGATCCGCTTCGACGGGGTCGGCCACGCCTACGGTGACCGGACCGTCCTCGCCGACGTCGACCTGACCCTCACCGAGCGACGCATCGGGATCGTCGGCGTCAACGGCGGCGGCAAGTCGACGCTCGCTCGGATGATCAACGGTCTCGTGGTCCCCACCACCGGGACGGTCACCGTCGGCGGCCTCGACACCCGCCGCAAGGGCGCGGCGATCCGCCGCCGTGTGGGCTTCTGCTTCACCGATCCGGACACCCAGATCGTCATGCCGACCGTGGAGGAGGACGTCGACTTCTCCCTGCGCCGGTCGGGTCTGAACCGGGAGGAGCGACGACGACGAGTCGCGCAGGTGCTCGAGACCTACGGCCTGGCCGGCCATGCCGAACATCCGTGCCACCTCCTCTCCGGGGGCCAGAAGCAGTTGCTGGCCCTGGCCGCGGTGTTGGTGATCGAACCCGCCGTGGTGGTCGCCGACGAGCCCACGACCCTGCTGGATCTGCGCAACCGGGCGCTGGTCGCCGAGACGTTCGCCGGGTTGGAGCAGCAGCTCGTGGTGGTGACGCACGACCTGGACCTCGTCGCCGACTTCGACCGCGTGCTGGTCGTCGACGGTGGTCGCGTCGTGATCGACGACGCCCCCCGCCCCGCGCTGGCGGGCTACCGGCGGATCGCGCTGGATTCGGGGCCGGGGGCCTAGGTGTTCGCCACCTATCAACCGGGGAACTCGCTCCTGCACCGACTGCCGGCGGGGTGGAAGATCCTGCTGGTGTGCGTGCTCATCCTCGTCGCCACCCTGGCGATACGCGAGCCCTGGCACGTGCTGCCCGCCCTGGGGGTGACCGCGGTCCTCTACGCGATCGGACGGATCCGTCCGCGAGCGGCGTGGGACCAGGTCCGCCCGGTGCTGCCGATGCTTGTCGCGATTCTGGCACTCCAGTGGATCGTCGCCGACCTCGACACCGCCCTGCGGGTGTGCGGCGCCCTGCTCGTCGCGATCACCGTGGCGGGCCTCGTCGCCCTGACCACCCGCGTCTCGGACATGCTCGACGCCGTCACGCGGGCCGCCCAGCCGCTGCGGCACGTCGGTGTCTCACCGGACCGGATCGCGCTGGTGTTGGTACTGACCATCCGCGCCATCCCCCTGCTCGCGCGTCGGCTTCGCCAGGTCACCGAGGCCCGCAAGGCCCGCGGCCTGGGCATGTCGATCCGCGCGCTCGTGGTGCCGACCGTGCTCGGCGCGCTCACCACCGCCGACCAGTTGGGCGACGCGTTGGCCGCCCGGGGCGTGGACGACTGATCACCTCCGGCGCCACCTCAGGACGAGTGGTGTCGGTGTCGCGTGCCACCATGAACTCGTGTCCGCACTCGCGCGCTACCTCGCGTTCTCCCGCCTCGGCGCCGAGTCGCCTGCTCTGGCGCTGCTGCGGAGCCAGCTGTGGCCGTTGATCGTCGCGGTACTGAGTGAGGTGTTCGAGGGATCGTCCAGGCGTGTCCCCTCGTCCGAGTTCTACGAGTTCCTGGACCGGACACTGACCGCCGTACGCGATGTCGGCACGGAGGCCCCCGGCACTGCGCAGTCCTATGTGCGTACCTGGGTGGACGCCGGATGGATGCTCCGCCGGCCGGGGACTGCCGCGACGGGTGAGACGCTCGAGCCCACCCAGGCCGCGCTGGTGGTGATGGACTTCCTGGACGGCTTGCAGACGCCACGGCGCGGGCTGACCGTGTCCCGGGTGGAGACACTCACCCGGCAGTTGGAGGATCTCGCCCGCGAGACCGATCCTTCGGTCCAGGGCAGATTGGCCGCCCTCCACCGCGAACGGGACCGTATCGATGCCGCCATCGCCCGTGTGGAGGAGGGTGAGGTGGATCTCGCGGGCCCGGAACGGGTCGCGGAGAAGGTGTCGGAGATCCTTCGGGGGGCGGACGACATCCCCGCGGACTTCGCCCGCGTCCGCGCTGAATTCGACTCACTCAACCAGGATCTTCGACGTCGTCTCCTCGACCAGGACGGTGCCCGCGGCGACGTCCTCGACGCAGTCTTCGGCGGGGTCGACCTCATCGGTGACTCCGAGGCCGGCCGTAGCTTCTCGTCCTTCTACTCGGTACTGCTCGATCCCGAGCGCTCCGCCTCCGTCGACACCTGGATCGACGACATCCTGAGTCGGCAGCAGGTCACGGGCCTTCCGGCGCCCGCCCGACGCGGCCTCCGCGGACTGTTCGATGAGATGGAGACCGCTGGCGCCGAAGTCAACGGGGTGCTCACCTCTCTGTCACGCAGCCTGCGACACTTCGTCACGACCGACGCCTACGTGGAGCACCGGCGGATGCTGGCCCTCATCCGGTCCGCTCGCGCCTCCGCGGCCGAGGCCAGCACCGCACGGGCCGTACGGCCGAACACTAGGATGTCCGTGCCGCTGCGCCGGATCGGCATGTCGGTCCGCTCGGTCGGGGCGCTTCGCCTGCGGAACCCGGGCGAGGAACGAGTTGCCACGGAGGTCACGCACCACGACGAGGGGTCGGCGGACCTCGGAGCGCTCACCGCTCTCGTACGCGCCTCGGAGATCGACGAGACCGAGCTTCGCGCGCACGTGCGCGACGTGGTGACGAGGCGTGGCCCGTCATCGATTGCCACGATTCTGAGCGAACACCCGGCCACCCAGGGAGTCGCCAGTATCGTCGGGCTGGTGAATCTGGCCATGGCCAGACGGTCCACGGCCCCTCCCGGTGAGGCGGCTGCGACCGAAACCGTCAGGTGGACTAGTGGCTCCGATGCCGTCCGCAGCGCCCGGATCCCCACACTGGTCTTCACGGCCGATCACGTACTGGAGGACGACCTGTGATGACCCCCGACGTGGGCGGCTCCGACCTTCCACCCGACATCGAACAGGTCGAGCAGGGATTGTGGCCCGGCGATACCGGGACGCTGTCCTTCGCCTCCCGACGAGCGCTGGCCAGGCTGCTCACCGGCCCGCTGGTCCACGCCCACCGCCAACCGGAGATCTGGGCGGCAGTGATCTCCGACGAGCCCGCCCTCCGGTCGCGGCTGGCGGACGTGTTCCTCGACCTCGTGCTGGACCACGACGCCGGGATCGCGTTCACCCGGCAGGTCGACACCGGCGGCCGGGTCGAGGTTCCCGCTGTGCTGCGAACGGAGACTCTGTCCCACATGGACACCGTCCTGCTCCTGCACCTGCGGTCCGAATTGTCGGTGGCGCAGCCGGGCGAGCGGGTGATCGTGGATCGAGAGGACGTCGCCGAACAGATCGACGTCTATCGCTCGGTCATCGACTCGGACCGGACCCGGTACACGCGCAAGTTCGACGCCTCCTGGAATCGGCTCAAGTCCTACTCGCTGCTGTCCGACACCGAAACCGAGAACCGCGCGGAGGTCTCCCCCGTGCTCCGTCACCTGTTCGACGCCGACGTGGTCGCAGGGATCCGCGAAGAGTACCGTGCCCTGATCGAGGCGCGCGACGGGTCTGACGACCAGGGCGAGACGTTGTTCGACGACGACGAGGGGCATCAATGATGACTGAGGCTCTGCGGCTGCCCGGCGCGCCCGAACACCCCGCCCAGATGCGGCTGTCGCGGATCCAGGTGTGCAACTGGGGAACTCTCGACGGCTACCACGACGTGAAGGTGCCCAGGAAAGGATTCCTCGTCACCGGCGGGTCCGGCTCCGGCAAGTCCACCCTCATCGACGCCGTCTCCGCCGTACTCGTGCCGCCGGCGAACCTGCGGTTCAACGCCGCCGCCCAAGAGGAAGCCGGGCGGGGCTCGGGACGGACCCTGGTGTCCTATATCCGCGGTGCCTGGCGGCGGGGTGCCGACGCCGAGTCGGGTGACCTCGCGTCGGTCTACCTGCGGCCCAAGGCCACGTTCTCTGCGATCGCCCTGACCTACTCGGACGGCACGGGGCACAGCGTCACCCTGCTTCTGATGCTCTACCTCCGCTCCGGAGACAACTCCGCGACCGGGGTCAAGCGTCTGCACGGGATCGGCGAACACCCGTACGACCAGCCGCTCGAGCTCCCGGACCTGTTCGGCTACCTCCGCAGCGGTATCGACAAGCGCGCGCTGAAACGCGAGATGTCGCACGTGCGGTTCCACGACAGCTACTCCGCGTTCGCGTCAGCGTTCCGGCGCCGCCTCGGCATCGCCTCCGAGTCGGCCCAGCTCCTACTGCACCGGACCCTGTCCGCGAAGTCCCTGTCCAGCCTCGACCAGCTCTTCCGCGACTTCATGCTGGACGTCCCGGGCACCTTCGCCGTCGCGGACCGCGCGGTGGAGCAGTTCGCGGAGCTTCGCCAGGCGCACCGGTCGGTCGTCGACGTACGCGACCAGATCGCGCACCTCAGTCCGCTGGCGGATCTCAAGGTGTCGAGAGACCGGTTCCGAGACCGGGCCGCCGAGCTGCACGCCGAGAGCGAGTCCTTCCCCGCGGTCCAGGCCGCCGTCACGACGGAGCTGGTCGAGGAGGAACTCCGCGCAGCCCGTGGGGCACTGGTGGCCGCGGAGGCCACCGTGGCGTCCGCCCGCGACCGTCTCGACGCGGAGCGGCTGATGACCGAGGATCTCCGCGCCCGGCTCAGGGGCAGCGCCGGCGCTGGCCGCGACGAGCTCGCCCGAGAGCTGGGCCACGCCCGCGACCGCGCCGCCGACATCTCGGCACGGCGCGAGCGGGCCGCGGCGGACCTCGGGCGCCTCGGAGCGTCTCTCCCGTCAACCGCCGAGGACTTCGCGGAATTGCTCGCGGATCTCGAGCGGGAGGAGGCGGACCAGGAGGCCGAGCGGGAACGCGACCGAGCGACCCTGCGCGACGTGGCCGGTTCTCTCAACGAAGAGCAACGCTCGCTGGACCTGGCGCAGGCGCAGCTGACCGCTCTCCTCCGTCACCGGTCGAACATCGACTCCCGGTTGTTGGCCGCCCGGGAGCTCATCTGCGAGGCCGCGGGCGTCAGCGCCCGCGAGCTACCCTTCGCGGGCGAGCTCCTCGACGTGCCGCCCGAGCATTCCCGCTGGCGGCCCGCCATCGAGCGGGTCCTGTCCGGATTCGCCCGCACGATGCTCGTCCCCGATCACCTGTACGTCCGGGTCGCCGCCGCAGTCGACTCGATCCACCTCGGGGCACGTCTGGTGTACGAGGTGGTCGACCACGGCGACGACTCCGCGGCGCGGCGCAGCGGGCCGGACAGTCTGGTCCGGAAGGTCCGGCCGGCCCGCGGGCCGTTTCTTCACTGGCTCAACCGCCGGGTCGCCACAGAGTTCGACGTCGCCTGCGTACAGACCGCGGCCGAGCTACAGGAACACCCCAGGGCCGTCACTCTGAACGGCCTGATCCGGCGCGGCGCCAGGTACGAGAAGGACGACCGGCGGCGGATCGACGACCCGGCGGCCTTCCAGCTGGGCAGCATGGACGATGCCAAGGTCGAGGCCCTCACCGCGCTCCGCGACGAGATCTCGGCACGTATCGAGGCTCATGAGCGCCGGTGGAGCACGCTCGACACCCGCGACGCCGAACGTCGCGCCCGCGGTCGCGCGGCCTCCGCACTCATGGGGCTGCAGTGGGAGGACATCGACTCGACGACCGCGCAGCAGCGCGCCGAGGCCGCCCACGATCGTCTGGAGCGGTGGCGTCAGGAGCACCCCGAGGTCGCCGAGATGGAACGTGCACTGCGTACTGCCGAGGAGGACCAGACGCGCGCCCAGGACCACTACGACTCCGCTACCGGCCACCGTGCCGTGGCCGCGAGTATCGTGGCTGCCCTGGAGAACCGGCTCGCCGAGCTCGCCCGTCAGGCCATATCCGAGCTCGACGAGGCGGCGGCCCGCCGGATCCGCGAACGGCTGTCGGCCGCGACCCGCCGCCTGAACGCGGACAACGTCCAGGACATCTGCCAGCTCACCGAGCGCGCGATCGCCACCGAGCAGGCGTCCACTGCGGCGGATCTGCAACGTGTCACGCGACGGATCGACACGATCCTCGCCTCGTACCTGGAACTCTGGCCGGCGAAGAAGTCGGACCTCAGGCCGGATTCGGAGTTCGTCGGCGAAGCCGTCGAGTGGCTCGTCCAGCTGCGGCGCGACCGACTGGCCGAGTTCGAGGACCGCTTCCTGGGGCTCATCGGAGACATGCAGACCCGCAACCTGGGTGAGCTCGCCCGCCGCATCCGCCGCGCACGCTCGGAGATCGAGACCAAGATCGGGCCCGTCAACGACTCCCTGCGACGGTCCGAGTTCCAATCCGGCCGGTGGCTGCAGATCCAGGTACGGGATCGACGCTCCGAGACCGTCACGGACTTCCTCGGTGATCTCGAGAAGTCGGTGTCCGGTGCCCTCGACAAGCGAACCGTCGACGCCGCCGAGGCCGGTTTCGCGGTCATGTCCAGGATCCTGGACCGACTCGGTTCGGCCGAGGCGGGCGACCAGCACTGGAGGAAGACGGTGCTCGACACCAGGCGGCACGTGGGCTTCATCGGCGTCGAGGTCGACGAGTCCGGGGCAGCCACCAACTACCACGACTCGTCCTCGGGGCTCTCGGGCGGACAGGCCCAGAAGCTGGTGTTCTTCTGCCTCGCCGCCGCGCTGCGGTTCCAGCTAGCGGAGGTCGACGATGACGTGCCCCGCTACGGGACCGTCGTGCTGGACGAGGCGTTCGACCGGGCCGACCCCGACTACACCCGGCGCGCGATGGACGTGTTCACCGACTTCGGGTTCCACATGGTCCTGGCGACCCCGCTCAAGCTGCTCCAGACCCTGGAGCCATATATCGGGGGCCTGGTAGTGGTGGGGAACGAGGACGGCAGTCGGTCCCGGATCGAACGAGTCACCTGGGACCGGGGCTGAAATGACCGCCCGGACGTCGCCACGTTCACCCGACGACCTCGTACGTGCCTGCGCCACCCGATTCAACCGCCGCTACCGCGATTGGATCGCGCACCCTGGTGAGGGAACCGCCGACGTCGTTCGCGTCACCACCGCGGCCCCGACCGCGACGCGAGCCGCCGAGGACCCCTCCCGCACCTCGGAGTGGATCGAGAGGTGGCGGGACGTCGAATCCGGCTGCGACGGTCCCGATGTGCGCGTCACCTGGGCGGACCGCCGACTGCCCGGGTTCGGGCTGGTCGCCCTCCCCCAGAGCGCCGAGGTCCGAGGCGCCGACGCGATCGCTCGGATCGCCGGGCAGTCCGACCGATGGAAGGAATTACGCCGCCGGGCCGGAGACGTGCTGAAGCTCGGTCCGGACCCCGAAGCGCTCGGGCGTGCCGCGGCCACCACGGCCCCCCTCTGGGAGAAGCTTGCCGACCGGGACATGGAGCGACTGCTCGCCGTGTGTCGATGGGTGCTCGAGCATCCCACCGAGGGGCTGCGAGCTCGCGAAGTCGCGGTTCCCGGCGTCGACACCAAGTGGATCGAAACCCGCATCAGTCTGGTCGAGCAGCTCGTCGACGCCGCCCGGTCGGGTCGCGACAGCGCAGCGCACGACGAATCGACGATCGTCTCCGGGCTGGGACTCAAACGCTCCGACCTCCGCGTCCGGATGCGGATCCTCGACCCCGCGATCCCCTTTCCGCTGCGCGATGTGGAGAGCCCGGTCGATCAGCTGGCCGAGCTCTGGAACGACGGAACGGGACCGCAACACCTCGTCGTCGTCGAGAATCTCACCACGTTCCTCGCCCTCCCGCCTCTACCCGGCGCCGTCGCATTGTTCGGGCGGGGATTCGCAGTCGACGCTGTCGCAGCGCTGCCCTGGGCCCTGACCGCCCGCATCATCTACTGGGGCGACCTCGATTCGCACGGGTTCGCGATCCTCGACCGACTCAGACACCACGCCCCCGACGCGATTAGTGCACTCATGGATGTCGACACGTTCTCCGCCTGGCGACAGTTCGCCGTGGCCGACCCCAGGCCCACCCGTGCTGCGCCCACGCGGCTCACCCCGGACGAATCCGCTGCGCTCGAGGAATTGACAATCGCCGGGGACCTCCGACTCGAGCAGGAACGAATCCCCTGGGACTGGGCCATATCGCATCTCCGCGCAGCCTGGGAGTGACCCGTATCGTGGGGCCATGTCCCGACGCACCCGGAATGCCGGCCGCGACGACGCCGCAGCGAGCTCTCCAGCCGAGCCTTCTTCCCCCCGGTCCTCCGCTCTCGTGCCCACCACGACGGAGTCGAAGGAGGTCGCGCTGCGCTCGGCCCCGCTCTCCAGCCTGGCCGGGTCCGCGTTCGGCGCCGTGGCCGCGGTGGCGCGACTCGCGCGCCCGAAGGCGCTGCACCCCAAGGGTGTGATCGCCGAGGCCACGCTGAGCGTGACCGGGGTCGGTCGCACGGGGTCGTCCCTGCTGGACGTGACGGGCCGCTGGCCGGCGACGATCCGGTTCTCCCGCGCGGTGGGGCTGCCGGACGCGGTGCCCGATATCGGCGGGATGGCCGTCCGCATCCACGCCGAGAGGCCGGTGGACATCCTGCTGGCCAGCACCGGCACGGGCCCGCTGAGCCGATACGTCCTCACCACGGGCTGGCGCACGATGGGCCGCACCATGACGTCCATGTTCCCGGTGCTCATCGCCGGTCGCCCGCTCCTCCTGGCCGCGATCCCCACCGGCGACGGCGGCACGTGGACCCTGCAGCACGCCACACCGCTCGGCAAGTGGAAGACGCTGGGCCGGATCACGGTGGACTCGTGGGAGGACGACGACGAGAACCTCCACTTCGATCCGATCGGGAACCGTCTGCCCGGGTCGCGCTACCCGAATGTCCTCAGGGCGCTGCGGGACCCGTCGTACCCGCCCGCCGACCGCGGCGCCTAGGGCCGATCAGCACTCCGCGGCGCCGCGCCGCCAGTACCCCATGAACGCCACGGCCTCCTTGGGCACCCCGGCGGCGTCCACGGCGAGGCGGCGCATGGCACGGACGAGCCCCGCCTCTCCGGCGAGGAATACATACGGCTGGCCGGCGGAGACGGCGGTCGCCGGCTGCCACTCGCGCTCCGCGGGTCGGCGCCCACCCAGGACGGTCCGCACGCACTCGTCGCCGAGGTCCAGCACGCCCGCCAGCCGACGGGCCACCGCGGTGCCGGGCTCCCCCTCCCTCGGCAGCACCGTGACGAAGTCGGGAGCACTCTCTGCCAATGCCACGGCATCGCGGTGGGTGGGCACCTCAACGATGATCTGTACCCGACGCCGCGTCACCGAGCCGGCTGTGGCCCGTTCCGCGGCGAGTTCCTCGGCGATCGCCAGCAGCGCCGGCGCGGCGGTCTCGTCACCGGCGCACACGACACGCTCGGCGCGGCCGGGCGCCCAGGCCGCCCACGGCGCGTGCCCGCGCCCGGGTCCGGCGATGTGCACGGTGTCGCCCGGACGTACGGACCGCGCCCAGGCGGATCCCGGCCCCTCGTCGCCCCCGGGGTGGACAACCATGTCCACCGTCAGTGCGGGAACATGTTCCCCGTCCAGTTCGACGGTGTCCGCGCGGCGGACGGTGTAGGTGCGCATCCAGCCACGTTCGGCCTCGGGCAGAGCGAGCCAGTCGCGGATCGCGTCGGCGTCGGGGATCGCTCCGCCGCCACCCGGCGGGGGCACGATGACCTTGATGTAGGCATCCCGGACGGTGCCCGGGTCCACCACGTCGGCGGACCACCGCAACAGGCCGGGCCCGGCCACCACGAGGCGGACGAACGACTCCCCCAGCAGACGGGCGTCGATGACGCGGGTCTCCGAGACGACGATCGGTGCCTCTACGGCTATAGCGGTCATGTGGTCCCCTTTCGTCGTCCCCGGGGCAGCACCACGGGGTGGCCGGTGGCCGGATCGGTGATGATGTCGGCGTCCAGGTCGAACACGCGACGCAAGGTCTCCTGGGTGATCACCTGATCGGGCGGGCCCGCGGCGACCACGCCGCCTTCGGCGACCGCCACCAGGTGATCGGCCACCCGCGCGGCCAGGCTGAGTTCGTGCAGCACCGCCACCACGGTGCGGCGGCCGGTGCCGTGGTCGCGGTGGCCGGCCGGCAGCGGCAGGTCGCGTACGAGATCCAGGACGTCGAGCTGGTGCGCCAGGTCGAGGAACGAGCACGGTTCGTCGAGCAGGAGGGTGGGAGTGGCCTGGGCCAGCACGAGTGCGACCCAGACGCGTTGCCGTTGGCCGCCGGACAGCTCGTCGACCCGCCGGTGGGCGAATTCGGCGGTGCCGGTCATCGCCAGCGCCTCGGCGACGGCCGTGTCGTCGTCGTCGCCCCCTCCCCACCACCGACGGTGTGGGTGCCGGCCGCGCGCGACGAGCTCGGCCACGGTGAGTCCCTCCGGCACCAGCGGGGACTGCGGCAGGAACGCCACGGACCGCGCGTGCTCGCGGGCACGGACCTCGGACAACAGATGGCCGTCGGTCTCGATCGACCCGGACAGCGGGCGCAGCTGACGCCCCAGGGCCCGCAGGATCGTGGACTTGCCACAGCCGTTGGCACCGATGAGCACGGTGGTCCGTCCGGCGGGGAGGTCGAGGTCGAGGTCGCGGATAACCGGGGCGGCACCGTAGCCCAGGGTCAGGCCGCGCAGGCGGAAGGCCGGTTCGGGTTCGGGGCCGAGGTCCATGGGCAGGGCCGGGGTCACGGACGCGACGGGCGCGGGGATGCTCATCAGGCCGCCTTTCTCGAACGCAGGAGGATCCACAGCATGGCGGGGGCGCCCAGTGCGCCGGTCACCACGCCGGTGGGCAGGTCGACCGTCCCCAACGCCTCTGAGGCCACGATGTCCGCGGCCACGACGATCACGGCCCCGGTCAACGCGGCCGCCCCGATGCGCGGGCGTCCGCGGCCGAGCGCGGCGGCGACGGGAGTGGACAGCAGGGCGACGAAGGCGAGCGGGCCGGCCACCGCCGTCGCGGCGGCGGCGAGCAGACTCCCCACCCCCAGAGCGGCAGCACGGGTGGGGACCGGGCGGGACCCGAGGCCGACGGCGAGCTCGGGCCCCAGCTCGGCGGGCCGGAGCGCGGCGTGCAGCCACATCCCCGGCGGGAGCAGGACCACCAGCGCGACGGCGAGCCAGGCGATGCGCTCCCCCGACGCCCCGGACAGCGACCCGACGGTCCACACGGCCGCTTCCTGGGCTCCGGTCAGCGGAAGTCGGGCGATGAGCTGGGTGACCACCGCGGTGCCGAGGGCGGCGACGGCCACACCGCCGAGCAGGAAGCGTTGGCCGACGATCCCGGTGCGCCGGCCGGCGGAGGCCGCCAGGACGATCGCGAGCGCGACCGCGGATCCCACCAACGCGGCGGGTACGACCCCCACGCCGCGCAGCCCCCACAGCGCCATCCCGGCCACGGCCCCGGCGGAGGCGCCGTGGGAGATCCCGAGAATGTCGGGGCTGGCCAGGGGATTGCCGAGGACGCGTCGGAACAGCGCGCCGGACGCGCCGAACGCCAGGCCGGCGAGCGCACCGAGGACCGCACGCGGCAGCTTGTCCTCCATCACCACGAACGTGGCGCCGGGGATCGTCGCCCCGCCGAGGATGGCGATGAAGTCGGGGATGGTCACCGTGTAGCGACCCAGCAGCACGCGAACCGCCATCACCGTCACCAGCACGACCGCGAGGCCGACGACGACGAGGCCCGCATGCCTGCGGCGGCGGGACGACAGGTGGCGGACGATCTGCTCGGTCTCGGCGAGCTCGGTGTGGGTCGAGGCGCCGCTGGCGGGGCCGGCCGTTCGGTCGAGGACGTCGGGGCTCACGAGCCGCCCACCCCCCGGTTCGCGCGGAGCAGGGCGATGAGGAACGGCACACCGATCGCCACGGTCATCACCCCGACGGCGATCTCCCCGGGCGGGGCGACCACACGCCCGACCGTGTCCGCGAACAGCAGGACCACCGGCCCCACGATCACTGACAGGCCCAGGACGACGCGGTTGCCCACCCCCACCAGCCGCCGCAGCAGGTGCGGCACGAGCAGTCCGAGGAAGGCGATGGGGCCGGCGAGCGCGGTAGCGACCCCGGACAGGATCACCACACCTGCCAGAACCACGGCGCGCCCGACGACGGGTCCCACTCCCAGCCCGCGGGCCAGGTCGTCGCCGAGCGCGAGGGCGTCGAGGGTGGCCGCGCCGGCCAGGACGAGGACGAGCCCCAGCAGGATGAACGGCGCGGCGGCACCGATCTCGGGTGCGGACGCGCGGGCCACCGAGCCCAGGCCCCAGAAGCGGAACCGGTCCAGGACTCCGGGAAGGGCGATGACCAGCGAGGAGGTCACCGCGGTACACCCCGCGGTGACGGCGGCCCCGGCGAGGACGAGTCCGGTGCCGGAGTCGGCGCCGAGTCGACCGGCGCCGACCACCACCATGCCCGCGGCCAGGGAGCCGGCGACCGCGAACAACGCGACGGCGGACGGGCCGGCGGCCGGCGCGAGGGCCAGCCCCAGCACCACGCCGAGCGCGGCGCCCGCGGTGAGCCCGAGCAGGCCCGGGTCGCCGAGCGGATTGCGGGTGGCGCCCTGGAGCCCGGCGCCCGCCACCGCGAGCGCGGCGCCCACGAGGATCGCGGTGATCGTGCGGGGAACCCGGGCGGCCACCACCACCTCGTCCATCCCGGTGCCCGACCCGGGGGCGAGGGTGGCCGTGAGGTCACCGGCGAACACCTGCGACGGGAGCGCCGCCAACACCGACCACACCACCGTCGGGTCGACGGATCGCGCTCCCACGAACAGCGAGAGTGCCACGCCCGCGACGAGCAACGTCGACGAGGCCACCGTGCCGATCACGACACGGTGGCGCCGCTGCACGGTCGGTACGGCCGGCACCGCCGACCCACCCGCCGACCCGCCCGCCGGGAGGGCGGGCGGGTCGGCGGTGCTCGTCGCTGGGGTGGTCACGCGCGTCAGGCCTGCTGTGCTGCCGCGATGATGTCGGGCACGACGTTCTCCAGCGCCCACGGCAGGCTCAGGGGCGAGGAGGCGGAGATCGAGAGGACCTGCTGCTCGTCGGTCTGCACGACCATCCGCCCGGCCTCGACGGCGGGGATGCGCCCGAGCAGCGGGTCGGACTCGATGGCCTCGCGGACCTCGGGGGAGGCGGCGTAGGTGACGAGGATGTCGGAGACCAGCTCGTCGGCGCGCTCGGGTGACCAGGTCACCGCGAACTCCTCGGGCGAGCCGCTCGACGCCTCGGCGACGACCGGCGCCTGGACCATCCCGAGCTGCTCGAGGAAGCGGGGGCGGTTGTCGACGTCGGTGAAGGCGTAGATCTTCTCCGCCGCGTCGGGGTCGACGGTGCCGTAGATGAAGGTCGTGTCGCGGATTCCCGGGTTGCCCGAGGCGACCTGATCGATCTGCCCCTCGACGTCCGTGATGAGCTCCTCGGCGGCCTCGGAACGGCCGAGGGCCTCGCCGATCAGCCGGGTCGAGTCCTGCCAGGCGGTGCCGAACGCGACATCGCCCTCCGGCATCGCGATGGTGGGGGCGATCTTCGAGAGGGTCTCGTACTCCTCTGCGGTCATCCCGGAGTAGACACCCAGGATGAGGTCCGGCTCAAGGGCGGCGATCGCCTCGGTGTTGATTCCGTCGGTCTCGGAGTACAGCGTCGGCATGTCACCGCCGACCTCCTCCAACTCCGCGTCGAACCAATCGGTGGACCCGTTCGCATTGGCGCCGAACGAGTTGCGGGGCATCCCCACCGGAACCACACCCAGCGCCAGGGAGACGTCGGCGTTGACCCAGGAGATGGTGGCCACCCGCTGGGGCGCCTCAGGGATCTCGGTCTCGCCGTAGGCGTGCGAGATGGTGCGGGGGAACTCGCCCTGCCGCTCGACCTCGCCTCCCGCGCCGGCGTCGCCGCTGCCGTCGACGGCGCCGGTCGAGCACCCGGCCAGCACGGCCAGGAGCGCCAGAAAAGCCGCGAGGGCCACGAGGACCGCCCGGGCCCGCGGACGCGCCGGGTCATCTGGTCCGTCGAGCGTCAGCCGGGATCGTGTAGCGGGTGCGGTCATGGGGTCTCCGTCTGGTGTGGAACGTCGCCCGCCCGGAACCGACCCAGGCGACTTAGGCTTGGCTTACCTTGGTGGGCGTCACCGTAGCGGGATCCGAACCCCCAACGCAACAGTTACGTCAAAGATTTCCGCTTCACCTGTCCCACAACGTGATTCATGTCACTCTATTGTTGTTTAGGTAAGCCTACCCTGCATAGCGTTCGGTCGTGCCACTGTCCCCGAGTAGGTCGGAGTACCCGTGAACGATCCATTGTTGAGCAGCCGGAACCGGGAGGCCCACGCCGCCGCCCTGGCTGCCGCGACCGCCGAGGTGAGCCGGTATCTCGACGGTCGGACCACGCCGCGCTCGTCCGCGTCGCCCTCGACGTTGGCAGCGCAGACCGCCGCCGTCGATCTCGCCGCACCGCTGGGCACGCTGGACAGGGCACTCGAGGAGGTCCGGGCACTCTACCTCGACCACGCCGTCGGCTACCACCACCCGCGCTACCTCGCCCACCTCAACTGCCCGATCACCATCCCGGCGGTCGCCGCCGAGGCACTCGCGACATCGGTCAATACGGCTGTAGAAACCTGGGACCAGGGCACGTCGGCGTGTCTGATCGAACAGAGGCTCATCGACTGGGTCACCGGGCTCATCGGTTTCGACGCCAGTGATCTCGACGCCAGTGTTCTCGACGCCACCCCCCGCCCGGACGGCGTCTTCACCACCGGCGGTACCGCCTCCAACCTGCAGGGCCTGTTCACCGCCCGCGAGGACCGTCTCGCCCGACCGGCCCCCGGGCGCCGGGGTGCGGGGCGGGACGCGGACCGCGGCGCCCGACTGTCCCGCCTGCGCATCGTCACGGGCGAACACGCCCACCTCAGCGTGGTCAAGGCGGCCCGCCTACTGGGACTCTCGCCGGATGCGGTCATCACCCTGCCCGGAGACGGCGACCGGATGGACCCCGCGACCCTGGACCGCACCCTGTCCGCGCTGGCCGACGCCGGGGACGAGGTCGCGGCCGTCGTCGCGCTGGCCGGCACCACCGACCACGGCGCGATCGACCCGCTGCGGGCGGTCGGTGGGGTCTGTCGCGACCACGACGTCTGGCTACACGTGGACGCCGCGTACGGCGGCGGGCTCCTGGTCTCCCCGACGCGCCGGGACCTGCTCGACGGGATCGAGCTCGCCGACTCGGTGACCGTGGACTTCCACAAGACGTTCTTCCTGCCGGTGGCCGCCTCGGCGCTGCTGCTGCGCGACGGTTCGGGCTTCCGCCACTCCACCGTGAGCGCCGACTACCTCAACCCCGCCGACGGCGACGACCACGCCGTGGACAAGTCCCTGCAGACCACCCGCCGTTTCGACGCCCTCAAACTGTGGATGACGCTCCGCGTGCTGGGCGCTGACGGAATCGGCCGTCTGCTCGACGAGGCGATCGACGTGGCCGCCCGGATCGGCCGGACGATCGAGGCCGACCCGGAATTCGAGTTGGTGCGGCGCCCCGCCCTGTCGACGGTGCTCTTCCGGCCCCGGCCCGCGGTGACCGCGCCCGACCGTCCCGTCACCGACAGCGCACTCACTGACGACGAGGCCGACGCCCTCGTGCGCCCCGTCCGCGACGCGCTGTTCGCGGAGGGACGCTCGCTCGTCGCGTCGACGGTCGTGGACGGCCGGCCCTGTCTCAAGCTGACGGTCCTCGATCCGAACCTCGAAGACGAGGACGTGGCCGTCGTGCTGACGGACGTCCGCGACGCCGCTCGCTACCTCGCCGAGGGGATACGCGAGGCCACGACCGCGGGGGTGCTGACGTGAGCACTGACCTGGGCTCCTCCCGTGTGCACGACCTGCTCGGCGTCGGTATCGGCCCGTTCAACCTGGGCCTGGCGTGCCTGGCCGAGCCGCTGGGTCTGGACGCGGTGTTCCTCGATTCCCGCGACGGTTTCGCCTGGCACCACGGACTCATGTTCGACGACGCGACCATCCAGGTGCCGTTCCTCGCCGACCTGGTCACGTTGGCGGACCCGACCTCGCCGTATTCGTTCCTCGCCTACCTCAAGCAGGTCGGGCGTCTGTACCCGTTCTACATCCGTGAGAATTTCCAGCCGCTGCGCGCCGAGTACGACGCCTACTGCCGGTGGGCTGCCGAGCGGGTGCGCGGCCTGCGCTGGGGGCGGGAGGTGGTCGACGTCCGACGGGAAGACCAGGGACGAGAGGGACCGGGCGACGACGACGAGGCCCCCGTCTACCGTGTCACCGCCCTCACCCGCGAGGGCACCGAGACCTATCGCGCCCGCCACCTGGTGCTGGGGATCGGCACGACCCCGTGGTCGCCGATCGACACGGGACTGCTCGACGGTGGCGGCACGGTGGCTCTCCATGCCTCCGACTACCTGCACCGGCGGGAGGAACTGCTCTCGCTGGGGTCGGTGACCGTGGTGGGCAGCGGCCAATCGGCCGCGGAGATCTACCACGACCTGCTCTCCGCCGCCGCCGGCGTCGGCCCGCGCGTCGACTGGGTGACACGCTCGCCACGGTTCTTCCCGATGGAGTACACCAAGCTCACACTCGAGATGACCTCACCGGAGTACGTCGACCACTTCCACGACCTGCCCCCTGACCAGCGCGACCGGATGCTGCGCGAGCAGCGTTCGTTGTACAAGGGCATCGACGCCGAGTTGATCAACCAGATCCATGATCTGCTCTACCGCCGTTCAGTCCAGGGCCTGGACACCGGGCTGCTGGCCGCCGCCACGGCCCTCGACCGTGCCCGCCGGGAGGCCGACCCCGCCACCGCCACCGCCACCGCCTCTGCCCTGCGCCTGGACCTGCACTGCACCGACACCGGCAGGAAGTGGACCCATCACACGGAGGGACTCGTCCTCGCGACGGGTTACTCCCCCACGCCGCCGCGGTTCCTCGACGGGATCGCCGAGGAGATCGACAGGGACGGCCGCGGGCGCTACCGGGTGGCCCGTGATCACACCGTCGACCGCGCACACTCCTTCATCCATGTCCAGAACGCGGAGGAACACACCCACGGGCTCACCGCCCCGGACCTGGGCATGGGAGCGATGCGCAACAGCATCATCCTGCGCGGGATCTGCGGCCGCGAGGTCTACCCGATCGAGTCGTCGATCGCGTTCCAGCAGTTCGGCGCCCCCACCGCCCGGCACCAGGAGGCACGATGAACACCAGCACAGTCCACACCAGCACCGTCCACACGCCCGCCGGGGTGGTCACCCTGGAACCACTGGCCCTCGACCACGACACCGTCCGCACCCTGCACGCGTGGCTCGACCATCCCGGTTCCGCCTACTGGGGTATGCGGGGTACCACCCCGGCGCAGGTCGAGGAGTTCCTCACCGACTGGTCGGCGAGCCCGCACCGGTCGGTGCACATGGTGCGCATCGACGGTCTACGTGTGGGCCTGGCCGTGTTCTACGACCCGGACGTCGTCGAACTCGACGGCCGGTACCCGCACGAGCCGGGCGACCTCGGGATGCACCTGCTCGTCGCGCCCACCCGCACGCCGGTCCCCGGCACGTCCGCGGCCGTGATGGGGGCCATCTGCTCGACCGCGTTCGAGGTGCCGCTGTTCGGCGCCCCGGCCCGCCGGGTGGTGGTGGAGCCGGACATCCGGAACACCGCCGTGCACCGGCTCAACGCCCGCGCCGGCTTCCGCGAGGAAGACCCCGTCGACCTGCCCGACAAGACGGCGCTGCTCTCCATCTGTCGTGCCGAGGCGTTCCGCGAGTCGGAGATCGGCCGGACGTCGATGCCGGTCTCGTCGTCGTCACCCCCGGTCACACCGCCACCCCACGCCCACCTCACCGGTCACGCCATGCGCCGCGCGCACCGCCACCTCTGCGCCAAGGCGCTGGCCGAGTTCTCCCACGAGCGGCTCCTCGCGCCCACCCGCTCCACTCACACCGACGCCGGCCCCGACACCTACGAAATACGCGCCGGCGACGAGCGGTGGACCTTCCGCGCGCGGGTGCTGCCGCTGAAGCACTGGGCCATCGACGAGGCCACGCTGCACCGCGAGGTCGACGGCGTCCCGGTCGAGCCGGACGCGCAGGAGTTGATCCTCACCCTCGCGCCGTACCTGGGGATCCCCGGGTCGCTCGTGGGGACCTACCTGGAGGAGATCGCGGCCACGCTCGGCTCGGCGGCGTTCTGCCTGCATCACCGCGATCGCCCCGCACAACAGCTGGCGGAGGCGGGCCTGCAGGAGGTCGAGGGCGCGATGACCGAGGGGCATCCCGGGTTCGTCGCCAACAACGGCCGTATCGGCCTGGGGCTGGACGACCGTCACCGGTACACCCCGGAGGCACTGTCGACCGTCCGCCTGGTGTGGCTGGCAGCCCGCCGCGGCCTGAGCCACCTGGCCACCGTCACGGGCCTCGACGAGCGCGACCACTACGCGCGCGAGTTCGGCACCGAGGCGCTAATGCGGTGCGACCACCAGCTGCGCTCGCTGGGCCTCGACCCCGCCGACTACCGCATCCTGCCCGTGCACCCGTGGCAGTGGCAGCACGAGGTCGCGGTGGCGTTCGCCCCCGATCTCGCGCGCCACGACCTGGTCCACCTGGGCGAATCCGACAGCGAGTACCGGCCACAGCAGTCCGTTCGCACCTTCTTCGACGTGACCCACCCCGAGCGCGGCTACGTCAAGACCGCCCTCGCCGTGCAGAACATGGGGTTCACCCGCGGCCTGTCGCCGAAGTACATGCGCGACACCCCGGCCGTCAACGACTGGGTGGCCGGGGTCGTCGCCTCGGATCCGGTGTTGCGCGCGCTGGATTTCCAGATCCTGCGGGAGGTCGCCGCCGTGGGCTACACCGGCGACGCCTACCACCGGGCGTCCGCGGCCGGGATCTCGGACGAGGGGCCGCACACCAAGATGATCGCGGCCCTGTGGCGCGAGAGCCCCGTTTCGCGGCTGGCCCCCGGCGAACGTGCCGTCACGCTGACCTCGATGCTGCACGTGGACCTGCACGGGCGGTCCCTCGCCGTCGAGCACCTCGAGCGGTCGGGCCTGGACGCCCGCACCTGGCTCCGGGCGCTGCTCGACGCCTACGTGCTGCCCGTCGCGAGGTGCCTGCTCGTGCACGGGCTGGTCTTCATGCCGCACGGTGAGAACGTGATCGTGGTGATGGGCCCCGACCACACCGTGCGCCGGGCGCTGTTCAAGGACATCGGCGAGGAGGTCGCCGTGGTGCGTGACCGGCCTCTGCCCTCTGGGCTCGAGCGGATCCGCCACGTGGTGGACGCGGAGACAGCCGCACTGAGCGTCCACACCGACGTCATGGACGGGGTGCTGCGCCACCTCGCCTCGATCCTCGACGTCGCCGGGGTGCTCGAGGCGGATCAGTTCTGGGACGAGACGCGGCAGTGCCTGGAGACCCTGGCTCCCGGCGGCGGTCGCGGCGGCGAGGGTCGCGGCGGCGAGGGGCACAACGGCGAGGACCACGACGGCGGGGACTACGACGGCCGGGTGCACGACGGCGAGGTGCACCGTCCCACCTGGGAGGCGCTGTTCGCTCCGCGGTTCAAGCACTCGTGTCTCAACCGCCTGCAGTTGCGTAATACGCGGCAGATGGTCGACCTGACCGATCAGGCCGGGTCATTGCAGTTCGCGGGGACGCTCGCCAACCCGCTCGTCTCCCGGCTGGTCCGGGACGACGACACGCCGGGCGAACCGCAGCGTCCCGCCCGCCCGGGCGCGGAGCCGGCGACGGTAGCGTCGACGGCATGAACGGACGGGAACTCCAGAAGTGCGCGGCGATGCGCGCCCGCGAACTGCCCGCGTCGACTCTGGAGTTCCCGTTCGGGCCGGACTTCGATGTGTTCAAGGTCCGCGGGAAGATGTTCATGTTCCACGCGGTCGTCAACGGCGAGCGTCAGGTGATCCTCAAGGCACTGCCGTCGGACTCGATGGCCCTGCGCGATGCGCACGCCGACATCACGCCCGGGTACCACATGAACAAGCGGCATTGGATCTCGCTGCACCCCGGCGGCACGCTGACCGCGGACATGGTTTCCGAGCTGGTCACCGAGTCCTACCGACTCGTGGTGTCGGGCCTACCCCGGGCACAGCAGCCCGTCGAACCGCACGCCTTCGGGCGCCAGCAGCGTTAGGTAGGCCGACGCCCACCACCCGGATCGACCCCGCCCCTTAGCCAGGGCCTTGGGGTTGGAGTCCGGGCGCGGGGCGCGGGGCGCGGAAGCCGCCTCAGTTCGCCGGAGTCAGCGCGGCTTCGGAGACAGAACCCAGTCGATCACCCACGGACCCCTCCACCGACTCGGTGGCGGACCCGGTGTCAATCTGATCCTCGAGCGACGCGCCGACCAGCGGCACACCGGACACCACCGCGCCGACGGAACCCTGGACGTCTCCCTCGAGCAGCGCATCCGCCGACTCGGCGACCGGGTTGAGGACCATGCAGATGACTCCCACCGGAACCTGCAACGGCACGCCCATCAGGTTGGCGGCAGCGCCGGCCGCCGAACCGAGATTGCACACGAGGGTGGCGGTGGAACCCAGCGGTCCGGAGGCGTAACCGGGCAGAGAACCTGTAACGGAACCGGGCAGCAGCTCGCCAGCCTCGCCGAGATAGCCCCCCTCGGTCTCCGATGCTCCCGGGAGGGAGTCGGAGCCGGTGGCTTCCGAAGTCTGGGCGGCGGCGGCCCCCGTAGAGAAGACGAGGAGCGCGGCGGCCACGGCTCCGGCACAGGTGATGGTCTTGGTCATGGAACGCCTCCGAGTTTGGGTCTACGGGGCATCCACCCCAAGCAATCAAGAAGAGTGGATCATACATTTCGCTGAAATGGGCGATCGGTGATTGCAATTCAATGGATAGGCCAGAAGCGGAACAAACCCTTGCCTGTTCGAATGTGTGTGCGTATTATAGAACACAGATTCGATACCTGGTAGGCGGCGCACGGGCAGGGGGTGGGGCACATGGGCGGTAACGCAGACGCCGCGGCCGGTGGCCCGTCCCCATCCCCGTCCGGTGGCCCCTCCTCGGCCGGTGGTCCGTCCCCGTCTGGTGGCGGCTCCGGTTCCGCGGCGCCCGTGTCGCTGTCGGGGTTGCGGGCGGCGGCGCGGGAGGGGTGGATGGGCGAGAATCGTGCGGCGGCGCGCCGGTTCGTGGCCTGTTACGAGTTGTTTGTCGAATGCCAGCGCCGGGAGGAGTCCGGTGCGGGCGGCGGTGAGTGTCGGCCCGGTCATGCGGTACTCGATCCGATCGATGTCGCGGCCGGGTACGTGGTGTCGGCGATGGCGATCTCGACGGGCCGGGCCGAACGGATGATCACCTTCGCCCTCGATCTGCACCTGCGGTATCCGGCGATCCTGTCCGCGATGACGCAGGGGCGGCTGGATCTGCAGGCCGCGAATATCCTGGCCTCGCAGATGGCCACCGTCCACGTCGATGTGCTCGAGGCGGTGCAGCGGCAGGTCGTCGAGGAGTATCTCGCCGCGATCGAGGGCGGGGTGCGCATGGGCGAGAAAGCCATCCGCAGCAACGTCGACGCGATCATCGCCCGCTACGACGCGAACGGCATCCGCCTGCGCCGTCAGGAAGCGGCCCGCACCCGCGGGGTGCGGTTCCACAAGGGCGTCGACGGCATGTCCAGCGTCTCGGCGATCCTGGCCACCGAGGAAGCAGCCGTCCTGGCCGAGGCCCTCGACCAACGCGTGAAAGACCACAAGTACGCCGACGCCCAAGCCGCCGCCAACACCCAAGCCGACACCGCCAACCCCGGCACCAACACCGGCACCGGCGGCTCTGGCGAGGTCGAGGACTACTCGATCGCCGAGCGTCGCGCCGACGCCCTGATGTCCCTGGTGTGCGGCGACGCCGCCCCGGCCGGCACCCCCGCCCGCCCCGGCCGGCCCGGTGCGCCTGGTGCCGGGGTGGCGTTGCGGCCGAAGGTCACCGTCATCGTCACCGGCAACACCGCCCGCGACGCCGGCGGCGCCCGAGTGGAGTTCACCCGCACCGGCCAGGCCGCCCTGCAGGCCCTGCTCGACATGCTCGCCACCAGCGACGGAGCCACCTTCGAACCCATCGACCCGCGCATCGGGGCCGCCGATGACGCCCGCGCCGCCCTGCAGTACCGGCCCAGCGCCCAGTTGGCCCGCCGGATCCGGCTGCGCGATGGCACCTGCCGCCACCCCGGCTGTGCGATCCCGGCCGAGGCCTGTGATCTGGATCATGTGGTGCCGTTCGATCAGGCCGACCCCCAGCGGGGCGGGCACACCATCGAGGCCAACCTCGCGGCGATGTGCCGGCGCCATCACCGGTTCAAGACCTTCTCGGACTGGATCTACGACCTGCAGCCCGACGGCACCCTGCTGGTGCGCACCCCGGACGGTTCGACCATGCTCACCCGACCCTCCGGCCCACTCGCTGAGTACCGGCGTGATCAGGCCCACGCCGAGACCGAGGCGTGGACCCGGCAGCAACGTCGCAGCCCCGGGCCCACCGGTGAGGAGCAGGCCGACGCGGAGCCGACGTTCTGGTCGCGCCGCGCGGCCCGCCACCGCACCGAACGCCGCAACGCCGAACGCCGCAAGGCCGAACGCACCCGCACCTTTGACCCCACCCCACCCGCCCCCGGCACCGGGACGGGCACCGGGAACGGCACGAGCACAGGCGGCGCCGGTTCCAGCGCCGCCGCGGCCGAGGACGCCACGCCCGAGAAAGCCACCCCCGCCAGCGCCACCCCCGAGAGCGCCAGCCGCTGGTGGGCCCGCAACAAACCCCACCACAGCGACATCGAAAAAGGCATCCGCGCCCTACTCCACGAACGCCTCGACGAACTTATCGACCCACCACCCTTCTGACACCACGAGGGCCGCACCGAGTGAACCGAACCTCCTGGGGGCACGGATTTCCCCCACTCCGAGCGGGTCTTTGGGGGATGGTGAGGAGATGAGCGCGATCCCCGCCAACCCGTCTGACGGTTCACTGGCCGACGTCATGCCGTCAGTTGCTGCGGCCCTGGGGCTTGACCTTCGCAACCCCCTGCACCTACCGCCGGCTCGGGACGCAGTACTCGTACTCATCGACGGGCTTGGTGCGGAGCTCATCCGCCAGCACGCCGAGGAGGCCCCCACCCTCGCCGCGATGACCAGCCGCATGATTTCCGCAGGTTTTCCCTCGACAACTGCGACCAGCCTGACCAGCCTCGCGGTGGGTGCCCCGTGTTCCAAACACGGCATCGTGGGATACAGCTTCCGGATCTCCGGCGAGTCCGGCGGTCCGCCAGCGTCGTTCAATCCATTGCGGTGGACGGTCGAATCGTCGAGCGGCCCCTCGGCGATGGATCGCTTCCCGCCCCGACAGGTTCAACAACAGCCGAGCATTCTAGAGCTGCTTGCCGCTGACGGGGTCGATGTCACCTACGTCATGCGAGAGGATTTCCGCGAGTCGGGACTGACCCGCGCAGCGTTCCGGGCGGGGGGCGACTATCGGGCGGCGAGCACCCTTGACGAAGTCCGCCAGGGAATACTCGACACCTTCAGTCAGCCATCTCGCGCTCGACGGTTCGCTTACGCCTACTTCGGCGACCTCGATCTCATCGGCCATGTCCACGGGCCAGGGTCTCCCGAGTGGCTGCAGTCCCTGCGCGCAGTGGACAGGTGCGTCGCGGACCTCGCGACTGACCTGCCCCGCGACTGCAGGCTCATCTTGACGGCAGACCACGGGATGGTCACTGCTGAAACCGTTGTCGACATAGACGCGGCGCCGACGCTGCTCGCCGACGTCGAGACCGTTGCCGGCGAGCCCCGAGTGCGCCACGTCTACGCGCGACCGGGATCGGCCGACGATGTCCTGGACACGTGGCGATCAGAGTTGGCCGGGCGAGCCCGGGTGATCAGTCGTGAGCAGGCACTCGACGAGCACCTCTTCGGACCCGACCGAGACCACGCCGATCGTCTGGGCGACGTCATCGGCATCGCCGCCGGAGGAGTGATTCTCGCGCGTACACAGCTCGAGAAGATGGAGTCATCCCTGCTCGGCCACCACGGGGCCAACACCACTGATGAACAACACATTCCGCTGCTCATTCGTTGACCCCGTCCCCGACCCGGCCGACCTCCGGGTCAGCAGGTGACGAGCTCGGTCGGGTCGCTCGTGGTGTCCAGCCACCGGCCGTACGCGGGCGGACCCACCGCTCGCACATCGCTGCACAATTCCCCACGCGTGTACCCCGACGGCCGGTAGACCGCGTAGATGACATTGCCGTTCTCATCGCGAGAACGCAGGGACGGGCACGCCATGTCGGTACGGAGGTAGGACGCCCCCGGGTGCCTCGACAGCGCGGAAGAGATCTCCTCCGAGTAGGCCCCCGGCGTGACAGCCGAATACAGGACCACGATTCCCCGGCCATCGCAGGCCGGCCTCGACATCGGTGTGGCCAGGCCCAGATCCCCCGCCGCGCCCTCAGATCGCGGGCACTCGTTCAGGAACGCGGCCAGTTCGGCGGGCATCCCGTCACCCTCCGCATCATCCGAGCAGATCCCCGAAGGAATGCCGGTATAGCGACTCCAGGTTCCGTCGGCGCGACCGAGGATGTACTGCGTGTCCCCGGCCGGTTCGCCGGCCGGAACGTCCACATGAGCGAGAGCCCAGTCGCCCAGGCACCGATCGATGTTCACATCCCGGCGGGTGATACCCGCTTCTGCCGCAATCTCGTCCGGGTCGCACGGCCCCACCCCCGCCACTCCTGCGCGCGTGCCGTTCCCTGTCGAGGCCGAGGGGGCGCCCTGCCTCGTCGTCCACGCTTCGGAGGGGGTCGTCGTGGGTGCGAAAGCCGCGCCCGGCTGGTCGTCGTCGGACGCGAGCAGGTACCCGACAGTGCCTGCGAGGGCGATCAGCAACACGACGATGAGCGCGCCGAGCGCCCAGACCACCGGAGAGCGACGCGCATCCTGCGGAGGCTCTCCGTACGAGGCGTGCCCCCACCCCTCGTTACCCCAGCCGGGTCCGTTGGGCGGACTACTCATGGTCACCACCAGCGACGGGGTCGGGTAACCGACCGATCCGATCTGAATGACGATCACTTTATCCGGTATCGCGAAGCGAGAGCCCCGGTTCGCCGACGGTCTCCCGAACGCGATGATGTCCCGACCACACTGCGCTGTCCTGAGCGTCCTGCGACCCGCGGCCCCCGGTTACCGGATGCGGACGCTGCCCTCCGTTACTACCGTCGGAGGCATGCGTGAACGCGCATGGCACGACCAGAGAGGAGCCCCGCGCATGAAGGCAGTCACCTGGCACGGCAAGCGCGACGTCCGCGTCGAGGACGTTCCTGATCCGAAGATCCAGGAGCCCACCGACGCGATCGTCAAGATCACGAGCACCAACATCTGCGGATCGGATCTACACCTGTACGAGGTGCTGGGTCCTTTCATGAACGAGGGCGACATCCTCGGCCACGAGCCCATGGGAATCGTCGAGGAGGTCGGCGCCGAGGTGACCGGGCTCAAGCCCGGGGACCGCGTGGTGATGCCCTTCCAGATCTCCTGCGGCCACTGCTACATGTGCGACAAGGGCCTGAACACCCAGTGTGAGACCACCCAGGTCCGAGACCAGGGTATGGGCGCCGCGCTGTTCGGCTATTCGGAGTTGTACGGCAGCGTCTCCGGCGGTCAGGCCGAGTACCTGCGCGTGCCGCAGGCCCAGAACACCCACATCAAGGTGCCGCACGAGCACTCCGATGACCGCTACCTCTACCTGTCCGACGTCCTGCCCACCGCGTGGCAGGCCGTGGAGTACGCCCAGATCCCCGACGGCGGCACGGTCGTCGTACTGGGCCTCGGGCCAATCGGGGACATGGCCGCGCGGATCGCCGCCCACCGCGGTCACCGTGTGATCGGCGTGGACCCGGTGGCCGAGCGCCGGGCCCGTCAGGCCCACCGTGGGGTGGAGGTCCTCGATCCGACCGACGTTCCCGGCGAGATCGGCGGTGCGATCCGCGACATGACCGATGGCCGCGGGCCCGACTCCGTGATCGACGCGGTGGGGATGGAGGCGCATGGCTCGCCGATCGCCAGCGCTGCGCACGCCGCCGTCGGGCTGATGCCGAAGTTCTTCGGCAAGAAGATGATGGAGAACGCGGGGGTGGACCGCCTCGGGGCGTTCTACGGGGCGATCGACATCGTGCGCCGCGGTGGGACCATCTCGCTCTCGGGCGTGTACGGCGGCACCGCCGATCCCATTCCGATGCTGACGTTGTTCGACAAGCAGATCACCCTGAAGATGGGCCAGGCCAACGTCAAGCGCTGGGTTCCGGAGATCATGCCGCTGCTCACCGACGACGACCCGCTGGGCGTCGACGACTTCGCCACGCACAGGCTCCCACTGGCCGATGCGCCCCGCGCGTACGAGATGTTCCAGAAGAAGGAGGACGGCGCCGTGAAGGTGGTCCTCGAGCCGTGACGGAACTCGCCGGACTCCTCCTGGTCCGCCACGGCCAGAGCGTGGGCAACGTCGCCGACGACAACGCCCGTGCCGCCGGCGCCCACCGTCTCGACCTGGACCACCGTGATGCCGACACCCCGCTGTCGGAGTCGGGAGTGGGGCAGGCTCGGGCAGTAGGCGCCTGGCTCGGCGGATTGCCCGAGGACGCCCGGCCGACGGTGTGGCTGACCTCGCCCTATCGCCGTGCGGCGGACACCGCCACGGCTGCGCTCGAGGCGGCCGGCGACACCGAACCGGGCGGCGGGGCGGGTGGCCCCGGGCTGCTCACCGACGAGCGACTACGGGAGCGCGACCTGGGGATCCTCGACGGGTTCACCGGCCGCGGCATCCGGGAGCGGTACCCGGAGGAGGCAGAGCGACGGGACCGGATCGGCAAGTTCTACTACCGCCCGCCGGGTGGTGAGAGCTGGACCGACGTGTTGCTGCGCGTGCGGTATCTGCTGACGGACCTCCGGCAGCAGTACGCGGGCGAGCGGGTCTGCGTCTTCAGCCACCAGGCCGTGATCATGTGTTTCCGGGTTGCCTTGGAGCAGTTGGCTGAGGAGGAGGTCCTCCGGGTCGACCGCGAGGACCCGCTGCCCAACTGCTCGGTGACGATCTATCGCCAGCGGCAGCTCGCACCGAGGCAGCACCGCCCGGGGCGGCACGAATCGGTGGGGCACCACCCCGGCAGCGCTGGGCTCGAGCTGCATAGCTATGCCGACACGACGGCCGTGGAGCGCGGCCATGCGCCCACCACGCGGGAGTCGCCTTCAGGGAACGAGGAGGCGGCGAGATGACCGGCGAGGTGAGCAGCGAGTCGGTCCTCACGCACCATGCGCTGCGGGACTGGGCGCTCCCCTCCCCCGGTGGTGGAAAGGAGGGCCGCGGGCGGGTGCTGGTCGTCGGTGGCAGCAGGTCCACCCCGGGCGCTGTGCTGCTGGCCGCCGAGGCGACGCTGCGGTGCGGGGCCGGCAAACTACAGATCGCCACCGCCGGGTCGGTGTCGTCGTCGCTGGCGATCCACATTCCCGAGTCGAAGTCGATCGGTCTGCCCGAGGACGACGCCGGTGAACTCACCGCCGCGGGGGCGGACACGATCGTCGAGCTCGCCGAGGGGTGTGACGCCGTGGTGCTGGGCCCCGGGATCTGCGAGAAGGTCGCAGCGGTGGACTTGCTCTCGGACGTCGTGCCCCGGCTGGACACCACCCTCGTGCTTGACGGGCTGGGGATGGCCTACGTCACCGAGAACCCCGGCGGACTCGCCCACCTCGACGGCCGCGCGGTCCTCAGCCCCAACCCCAAAGAGCTCGCCCGGACCCTCGACGTGCCGGAGGACGACGTGGAGGCCGACACCCCGGGACACGCCGTGGCGCTGGCCGAGCGCGCGGGGGCCGTGGTGGTGACCGGCACCGCGACGTCGTGGATCGCCGGCCCGGACGGCCGACTCTGGCGGGACGAGACCGGTTCGTTCGGGCTGGGGATCTCGGGATCGGGTGACGTCAAGGCCGGGCTCATCGGCGGGCTGCTCGCCCGGGGCGCCGAACCCGCCCAGGCCGCCGCGTGGGCGACCCACAGCCACGGGCGGGCAGGGGAACGATTGTCCGCCCGGATCGGTGCGACCGGCTTCCTCGCCCGCGAACTGCTGGCCGAGATCCCCGGCGTCCTGGTGGAACTCTCGTCCTGAACTGCTCCACGCGGAGGGGGAATCGTGCAGGTCCGAAGCCTACTCGTCGTGCGTCGTCCCTCCCGCAGCCCGGTGTCGACGACCGCCCGCAGCGTCGTCGCCGTTGTTCTCACCTCCGCCGTCACCACCCTCGCGGCCGCATGCGGCGGACCCATACCCAAGGACACCGACGGCAGCCTCGCGCGCATCACCGACGGCGTGCTCCGAGTGGGCGTGTCGGAGAACCCACCGTGGACCGAGGTATACGACGACGGCCGCGTCGCCGGTCGGGAGGTCGACCTCGTCACCGGCTTCGCCGGAGCCCACGCTGCGGACGTCGAGTGGACGCCGGGCGCGGAGAGCGAACTGGCAATGGCGATGGCCCGCGGTGACCTCGATGTGGTCGTGGGTGGGCTGACCTCCGACTCGCCGTGGGAGAAGGAGGTCGCACTGACGAGGCCGTACACCGAGGAGGTCACCCCGGACGGGGACACCGAGAAGATGGTGATGGCCACTCCGCTCGGGGAGAACGCGCTGCTGGTGGCGTTGGAGACCTACCTCGCCGAGGCCGGGGGTGCATCGTGAGTGACGAGAGGGACAGGGGCCGGGGCGAACACGCGGTGGCGGGCGTGGCCTCGGGGCTCGGTCGCGACGACCTGCCCGTCGAGCAGCGGGCAGCGCTGCGCCGGGCGATCCGCCTGGAGTGGGCCACCCTCGCGGTGATGACCGTGACCGTCGCCGCGGTGTACGCGGTGTCGGGTCAGTCGCAGGCGATGAAGGCCGCGTGGATCGAGGACTCGCTGTCGCTGCTCCCGCCGACCGCTTTCCTCGTGGCGATCCGGGTCTCCCGCATGCCGCCGACCACCCGCTTCCCCTACGGCAGGCACCGCTCCGTCGGGATCGGGCACCTCGTCGCGGGGGTGGCGTTGCTCGCGATGGGGGCGTTCCTCGTCGTCGACTCCGGAACGTCTCTGGTGACCCGCGAACGCCCACCGATGGGGGTCGTGGTGATCGGCGGGCAGTTGATCTGGTCCGGGTGGCTGATGATCGCGGTGATGGCACTGTCCGTCGTCGGGCCGCTCATCCTCGGTCGCATGAAGACCGGTCCCGCCGAGGCGCTGCACGACAAGGTGCTCTACGCCGACGCCGACATGAACCGCGCCGACTGGAAGACCGGACTGGCCACCATCGTCGGTGTGCTGGGAATCTCGCTCGGCCTGTGGTGGGCGGACGCGGTGGCAGCGCTCGTGGTGAGTGCCTCCATCGTCCGGGACGGGTGGTCAAACCTGCGCGGGGCGATCGAGGGACTCGCCGATGCGCGACCCACCCGGTTCGACGGCACGGACCCGCACCCGCTCGTGTACCGGATCGACGAACTGCTGGCGGGCGTCGACTGGGCGGATGACCACGGCGCGCGGGTACGCGACGAGGGGCACGTCTTCCACGTCGAGGCGTTCCTCGTCCCGGCCCGCGGCCGGGAGATCACCGTCGAGCGGCTCGCGGACGTGCGCCGGAGGCTGGCGGAGCTGAGCTGGAAGATCGAGGACGTGGTGGTGACGGTGGTATCGGAGGTACACGACGCCCACCGGCCCTGCTGACCGGCTGCACGTCGTCGCCCGGGCTGGCAGGCTCGGGGTATGACCTCACTCGAGACCATCCGAACCGCCATCGACACCGCGACCGAGCCCGAGGCGCCGGCGCTGGAGCGTGCCCGCATGATCATCGTGGACAAGCTCGGCGAGCGGGACAGCCTGGCGCTCGACGAGCTCGTCGAATCCGTCTGCGAGGCGTACGAGGCGCCATCGGGCGAGCCGCTGCGGCTGGTCGACGTGGATCCGTCCGCGCCCGACTCCGACACCCCGGCCCTACGGAACCTGCGCTACGCCCGGGCCGCGCGCACGGCCATCATCGACCTGCTGGACGAGGGGACGATCGTGGCCGTCGATCCCCTGCCCGGCGACGGCGAGATGGTCCGCGCCACCGGCGAGGGGGACCCTGCCGGTGGTAACCACGACGACGGCAATGACAACAACGACGACGACGAGGTCACCGCCGCCAAGGAGACCACCGACGCGGCGGCCGCGAAGGCGGGAGCCGAGGAGATCGTCCTCGCGACGGGCCCGCAGCCCGAGGGGCGGCGGTTCGCGCTCGGGGACCGCTGACCCCCGGCCGGCGGGGTCGGGGCGCGAAAGGGACGACTACAGGGTGAGCGTCTCGTCCGGGTGGTCGGTGTCCTTGAGCGGCTTCTGGGCCCCGCCGGACAGGGTGGTCTCACCGATCCGGGCCTCCCGGTAGCGCTCCGCCTGGGCCTGCGTGATGGGCTCGCGGGCGCCGTCCTTGGCGTAGCAGACGGGCAGCCAGGCGCCCTCGTTGTCCAGGCGGGCG
This sequence comes from Dietzia sp. WMMA184, assembly GCF_002441635.1. Classification (NCBI taxonomy): domain Bacteria; kingdom Bacillati; phylum Actinomycetota; class Actinomycetes; order Mycobacteriales; family Dietziaceae; genus Dietzia; species Dietzia sp. WMMA184. The sequence continues at coordinate 863,303 of NZ_NXEI01000001.1, forward strand.
ACGATGCGCTGCCGGAGCCGGAACGGCTGGATCGAGTCGGACCAGGCGACCAAGAGGTCGAGGTTCGCGCCGCGGGCGTCGGGCGTCGAGTCGCTGCTGCAGAAGTGCTGGACGCTGCGCCACACCGCGAACTGCGCGCCGGTCACCGCGAGCGGATCGACGGTCGGGGCCTTGGCCGTGCGGGCGGACCGAGTCGGCCGGGTGCTCCTGGCGGGTGCGGGCGGAGGCGGCGGCGAGGTGTTCTCCCCGGCCTCCACGCGGCGGCGGGCTTCCTCCATCCGCTGCAATCGTCGTTCCGATGCCGTGCTCTTCTCGCCTGAGTCCCAGAACCCCGTCATGGTCCTCGACTTTACGCGGACAGCGGCCCGTCGCCCGAGCCCGAAGGCGGCGGTGGGGCGGACCTCACATGTCCAGCCCCAGATCGAGCACCGCGACGGAGTGGGTCAGGCCCCCCACGGCCAGGAACTCCACCCCGCAGCGGGCGTAGTCGGCGGCCGCGTCGAGGGTCAGCCCGCCGCTGGACTCCAGGCGGGTGCCCGGTGCGACCGTGTCGCGGCGCTGGACCGCGATCTGGGTCTGCCAGACGGGGAAGTTGTCCAGCAGGACCAGGTCCACGCCCGCGTCCAACATCTGGTCGAGCTGCTCCAGGGAGTCCACCTCGACCTCGCAGGGCAGGTCGGGGAAGCGCTCGCGGACCGCGGCCAACGCCGGGAGCACCCCGCCGGCGGCCACCACGTGGTTGTCCTTGACCAGCACCGCGTCGCCGAGGCCCAGTCGGTGGTTGACCCCGCCGCCGCAGCGCACCGCGTACTTCTGCAGCAGTCGCATGCCGGGCATGGTCTTGCGGGTGTCGCGGACGGCGCAGTCCGTGCCGGCGAGCTCGTCGGCCCACGCCCGGGTCGCGGTCGCCACCCCCGACAGGTGACAGACGAGGTTGAGCAGGGTCCGCTCGGCGGTGAGCAGACCGAGAGTCGGGGCGCTGATCTCGGCCACCACGTCGCCGGCCGAGACGCGGTCTCCGTCGCGGGCGTGGCGCGTCACCGAGAAATCCGCCCGCCCCGGCTCGGCCCGGCCGAGCACCTCGGCCAGGACCATCTCGATCAGTGGCAGCCCGGCCACGACGCCGTCGGATCGGGTCGCGAGGCGGGCCGTGGCACGGGCGTCCGCGGGCACCGTCGCCAGCGACGTGGCATCCGGGCCGTATCGCAGGTCCTCCTCGAGGGCACGACGGACCGCGATCAGGGCGTCCGCACGGGTGTCGGGATCGAAGAGCTCGTCGTCGTCGGCCCCGGGTGCAGCGCCGCTCACTCCCCCGACCCCGGGTTGCCGATGGCGATCATCCGCTCGACGGACCCGCGCGCGGCCTCGGCCGTAGCGGGATCGACGTGCACCTCGTCGGCACCCTCGACGAGGGCGCGCAGGAGCGCGGCCGGGGTGATCATCTTCATGTAGGGGCAGCTGGCCTGGTCGTTGACCGGCAGGAAGTCGATCTCGGGCGCGGCCTTGCGCAGCTGGTGGATCATCCCGATCTCGGTGGCCACGAGGACCTCGCTGGCCCCCGAGGCGCGGGCGGCGTCGACCATCCCTCCGGTGGACAGGATCTTGACCTGATCGGCGGGGACCGCACCCTCGGTGGCCAGGTGCAGGGCGCTCGTCGCGCAGCCGCACTCGGGGTGGACGAACAGCTCGGCACCCGGGTGGGCCTCCGACTTGGCGGTGAGCTGGTCACCGTTGATCGCCGCGTGGACGTGGCACTCGCCCGCCCACACGAGGACGTTCTCGCGGCCCGTCTTGCGCCGGACGTGCGCACCGAGGAACTGGTCGGGAAGGAACAGCACCTCGCGGCCCGGGTCGATCGACTCGACGACCTCGACCGCATTGGAGCTCGTGCAGCAGATGTCGGTGAGGGCCTTCACCGCGGCGGTGGTGTTGACGTAGGAGACCACCACGGCGTCCGGGTGCTCGGACTTCCACTCGGCCAACTGCTCGGCGGTGATGGAATCGGCCAGTGAGCAGCCCGCGGCCTCGTCGGGGATGAGGACGGTCTTGTCCGGGGAGAGGATCTTGGCGGTCTCCGCCATGAAGTGGACGCCGCAGAAGATGATGGTCGACTGCTCGGCCTCCGCGGCGATGCGCGACAGGGCCAGGGAGTCCCCCACGTGGTGGGCGATGTCCTGGATGGCGGGGACCTCGTAGTTGTGGGCGAGGATCACCGCGTCGCGCTCGGCGGCGAGGCGGCGGATCTCGGCGGCCCACTCCGAGTCGGGCTCGACGCCCGTGTACACCGAGCCGTCATGGCGGATCCTCGCGGCCAGGGGCGAGTCGAGCCGCCCGACGGTGGTGTCCGGCCGCGGCGCGACCGTCGTGCCGTGTCCTGTGGCAGTGCTCATCGCTGCCCCCTCCCGGGTCGTTTCTCCGGGCCGATACGCCACCGGCCCCGTTTTCGACTTACAATCGAAAACATGATGCAGTGTAACACCGGTCACGAGGTGCTCGTCGTGGTGACCCAGGTCCGGCCGACTCCCGGCTCCACCGCACCGGCGCTCCACGTGATGCTGTGGCAGCACTCGCTCGGGCCGGCCGCCGGCCGGTGGGCGCTACCCGGCGGCGAGGTCCGCGACGACGAGGACCTGCCCGCCTCCGCCACGCGGCAGCTCGCCGAGAAGGTCGACGTACGCTCGCTCAGCCACCTGGAATCGGTCGCGGAATTCTCGGACCCCGCCCGCATACCCGGCCGGCGCGTGTTCGCTTCCGGCTTCCTCGGTGTCCTGCCCAGCGATGCGGATCCCGCCATCCCCGACGACACCGCCTGGTTCCGGGTCGACCATCTCCCCGACACCGTCTACGACCACGCCGAGATCGTCGCCCGCGCCCGCGCCCGCCTCGCCGCCAAGCTCTCGTATTCCACCCTGGGGTTCGCCCTGGCGCCCGTGGAGTTCACGCTGTCGCACCTCGCGCAGCTCTACGGCGCCGCCCTCGGCCACCCGGTGGACCCGACCAACCTCCAGCGCGTTCTGACGCGCCGCGGTGAGCTCGTGCGGTGCGGACGCAGCGCTCCCCCCGGGCCTACGGGCGGCCGGCCGGCGGCGCTGTACACGTTCGCCGAACGGCGCCTCCGGATCACCGACCAGTTCGCTACGCTGCGGCCGCCGGCGGGGGTGGGCTGACGGGTGCCTCGGGGTCGCCGAGGTACGCCAGCACCGCCACCGTGAACGCCGCGATCATCACCCCGAACACCATCCAGTCGAGCCCCGGCGGGAACCAGTCCCATGACGGGCCGGACGTGCCGAAGACCATGCGGTCGAAGAACAGACTCCCGACCGCCGGAGCCTGCCGGACCACCTCGCCGTAGGGGACGTCATCCGGGGGCGCCGCGACCACGTCTGCCAGAGGCGTCGCGGCCGCAGCCGCGATCGCGCAGGCCACACCCGGCAGCAGCACGAGCGCCGGGACGCCATCCGGCCGCCGCAGGTGCGTGTGACGCCGCCACAGGACCATGACCGCACACACGGTCGCGAACCCCGACAGGACGATGAACACGAGCAGCTGACTGCCACCGTCCACCCCCGAGTCCGGTAGCCGGAGTCCCCGGCCGTCACCGACCGACAACAGCTCCGCCCGGGGCGCCGCGACGATCCACAGCAGCAGCGCGACCACGAACGGGCCCACCACGCCGAGCAGCGTCGACGCCGCGAATCGGGCCGCACCGCCGCGGTGCGGGGCCGTGGTCGACGACGGCGGGGGCGACGATGTCGACGACGACGGGCTGGTCATGCGCACGGACTGTACCAACGCCGGTGGTGCCGACCCGTTGTGGTGTAATCGGACCCGGCTCCGCCGGTGTACGGCACGGTGCCCGGACGCCGGGCCGGGCCCCTACCGACCCACCGGACGACACGTCAGGAAGTACCCGCCAGTGGCCACCATCTCTCCTCCCGCGCCCGCTGGGCGGCGCCGCGGGAAGATGGCCTACCGACACGACATCGACGGGTTGCGTGGCCTCGCGATCGCGCTGGTGGTGGTCTTCCACATCTGGATGGGCCGCGTCTCCGGCGGCGTGGACGTCTTCCTCACCCTGTCCGGCTTCTTCTTCCTCGGCTCGCTCCTGCGCGGCGCCGGCGACCCCGGCACGCCGCTCTCCCCGCTTCCCCACCTGAAGCGGCTGGTCCGCAGGCTGTACCCGGCGCTGGTGGTGACGATCGCCGCCACGGTGCTGGGCACGGTGCTCATCAAGCCGCCCACCCAATGGTCGACGATCTTCGAGCAGACCGTCGCCTCGCTGCTGTACTACCAGAACTGGGAACTGGCGCTGACCGCGTCCGACTACGCCGCCGCCGACGCGACCATCTCCCCGCTGCAGCACCTGTGGTCCATGTCCGTGCAGGGCCAGTTCTATGTGGTCGCCCTGGCGGTGATCCTGGGCGGGACCGCCCTCTGGCGCCTGATCGTCCGCAGGGGCACTCCGAAATGGCTTCTCGTGGGTATCGTCGCCGCGGGCACCGCCGCCTCGGTGTGGTGGGCCGTCCTCGGACAGGCCGACAACCAGGCGTGGAACTACTACGACACCGGCGCCCGCATGTGGGAACTGCTCATCGGTGGCCTGGTGGCCATCCTGCTGGCCGGGATCGTCCTGCCATGGCCCCTGCGGCTGCTCACCACCGTCGCCGGACTCTTCCTGGTGGTGAGCACCGGCTTCTTCTTCGACGGCGCCGCCCACTTCCCCGGCCCGCTCGCCTGGTACCCCATCGGCGGCGCCCTGCTCATCATCCTCGGCGGCAACCTCCCGGTCGGGCAGCGCGCCACCCCGGCCAAGGACCCCGTCACCTGGCTCCTGTCCGGACGGGTGTTCCGGCGGCTCGGCGACATCTCCTACTCGCTGTACCTGTGGCACTGGCCGCTGCTCATCCTGTGGCTGTCCCACGACCGCGAAGCCGAGATCACGCTGGTCTCCGGCCTGACCATCATCGTCGTCTCGCTCGTGCTGGCGCTCCTCACCGAGAAGTACGTCGAGCGCCCGCTCCGCATGGCCAGCCGGGCGCGGGGACGCACCACCCCGGCGGCGGCGGCACGCGACCGGCAGCGGGGCGGCCCGGCCCGTTCGGCCCGTGAGCAGAAGCGATTCGTGGGGGCGAGCGTCGTCGTCGTCGTCGCCGTCGTCGCCAGCCTGGGGACCGTCGGCTGGTGGAGCGCCACCTCCGGCTCCCGTTCGTCCGTCCCGTACGTCGACTCCCTCACCGACCCGGGCCACCCCGGAGCGCGGGCGTTCTTCGAGGGCGTCCCCGCACCCGACGACGCCCCCTACGTACCCTCCCTGCTCCAGGTCGGCAACGACCTCCCCGCCAGCACCATGGACGGCTGCATCTCGACCTTCGAGTCGACGGAGGTCGAGATGTGCGTGTACGGCGACGTCACCTCCCCCCGCACCATCGCGCTCACGGGCGGGTCGCACGCCGAACACTGGATCAGCGGCCTCGACGAGGTCGGCCGGCATTACGGCTTCCGGGTGGTCACCGTCCTCAAGATGGGCTGCCCCCTCACGCTCGACGCCTCGGTCTCCGACGGCGATGAACCGCTGTACGAGAGCTGCGCGGAGTGGACCCCGGAGGCACTCGCCGCCCTCGTCGGACTGGATCCCGACTTCGTGTTCACCACGGCCACCCGCCCGGTCGGGGTCGTGGGCCCCGACGTCACGCCGCGCCAATACGTCGACCTGTGGCGCGCGCTCGGCGAGCAGGGCATCGGCGTCATCGCCATCCGCGACACCCCGTGGCTCAACCAGGGACGCGGACCCATCCGCGCCAGCGACTGCCTCGGCGCCGGCGGCACCCCGGAAGAGTGCGGCATGCCGCGGGAGCGCTCCATCTCCCCCATCAACCCCGCCGCGATCGCTGCCGCGGGCCTCGACTCGGTTCGGCTGCTCGACCTCACCGACGGCCTGTGCGACCCCGAGGACTGCCCCGCCGTGGTCGGCAACGTGATCGTCTACCACGACTCCCACCACCTCTCGGGTTCGTGGGTCCGGTCCGCCTCCGGGGAGCTGGCGCGTCAGCTGGGGCCCGCGACCGGCTGGTGGTGAACGGCAGGCGGTGACCTGCTGGTGGTGACCCGCTGGTGGGTGGCAGACGGAGCCCACGACCCGCCTCCGCCTGCACGGCGACGTCCGGACGGCCCTCAGGCACTACCCTGGGTCGGGTGACCCAAGACGACGAGACGCAGTCCGCCCCGGAGCTCATCCGAGCCTGGCCCGGTACCCCCTACCCGCTCGGGGCCACCTACGACGGCACCGGCACGAACTTCTCCCTGTTCTCAGAGGTCGCCGAGCGCGTGGAGCTCTGCCTGATCGACGACGACGGCGGCGAACAGCGTATCGAGCTCGTCGAGGTCGACTACCACATCTGGCACTGCTACCTGTTCGGCGTGACGCCCGGTCAGCGGTACGGGTTCCGGGTCCACGGTCCGTACGAACCCTCCGACGGGCTGCGGTGTGACGCGTCCAAGCTGCTCATGGACCCGTACGGCAAGGCCTTCGACGGCTCCTTCGACGGGGACCCGAGTTTGCACAGTTACGACCTCGACAACCCGGACGAGCGCAACACCGACGACTCCCTCGGGCACACCATGACCACCGTCGTGATCAACCCGTACTTCGACTGGGGCAACGACCGCGCCCCCGGGCACGAGTACCACAACACGGTGATCTACGAGGCGCACGTCAAGGGCATGACCGCGACGCACCCGGACATCCCCGCCGAGATGCGCGGCACCTACGCGGGGATGGCCCACCCGGCGATCATCGACTACCTCACCGACCTGGGCGTCACCGCGATCGAGCTCATGCCGGTGCACCAGTTCATGCAGGACCAACGACTCATCGACATGGGCCTGCGCAACTACTGGGGCTACAACAGCTTCGGGTTCCTGGCGCCCCACAACGAGTACGCGTTCTCCGACCGGCCCGGCGACGCGGTCAGCGAGTTCAAGGCCATGGTCAAGGCCTTCCACGAAGCCGATATCGAGGTGATCCTCGATGTGGTCTACAACCACACCGCCGAGGGCAACCACATGGGCCCCACCATCGGCTTCCGCGGTATCGACAACCAGGCCTACTACCGGCTGGTCGAGGGCGACGAGCAGCACTACATGGACTACACGGGCACCGGGAACACGCTCAACGTCCGGCACCCGCACTCCCTGCAGCTCATCATGGACTCGCTGCGCTACTGGATCCTCGACATGCACGTCGACGGTTTCCGCTTCGACCTCGCCTCCGCCCTGGCCCGCGGCCTGCACGACGTCGACCGGCTGTCCTCGTTCTTCGACCTCGTTCAGCAGGACCCCATCGTCAGCCAGGTCAAGCTCATCGCCGAACCCTGGGACGTCGGCGAGGGCGGCTACCAGGTGGGCAACTTCCCACCGCTGTGGACCGAGTGGAACGGCCAGTTCCGCGACACGGTGCGCGACTTCTGGCGCGGCGAGCCCGCGACCCTGGGCGAGTTCGCCTCGCGACTGACCGGGTCCTCGGACCTGTACGAGCACACCGGTCGTCGTCCCAACGCGTCGATCAACTTCGTCACCGCCCACGACGGGTTCACGCTCAACGACCTGGTGAGCTACAACGAGAAGCACAACGACGCCAACGGTGAGGACGGCAACGACGGCGAGAGCCACAACCGCTCCTGGAACTGCGGGGTCGAGGGCCCCACCGACGACCCCGAGATCATCCAGCTGCGCCACCGCCAGCGGCGCAACCTCCTCACCACGTTGATCCTGTCGCAGGGCACGCCGATGATCGCCCACGGCGACGAGATCGCCCGCACCCAGGGCGGCAACAACAACGTCTACTGCCAGGACAACGAGATCTCCTGGATGGACTGGGACCTCGACGAGGAGAAGCAGGACCTCCTGGAGTTCACCCGGAACCTGGTCCAGCTGCGCAAGGACCACCCCGTGTTCCGTCGCCGCCGGTTCTTCGGCTCCCCGCTGCGTGGCGAGGAGGAACCGCAGGACATCGGGTGGTTCACCCCGGAGGGCTCGGAGATGACCAGCAAGGACTGGGATTCCGGGTTCGGCAAGTCCATGGCCGTGTACCTCAACGGCGAGGGGATCCACGAGCCGGACGTACGCGGTCAGCGGATCGTCGACGACTCGTTCCTCATGCTGTTCAACGCCCACCACGAGCCCATCGAGTTCTCCCTCCTCGGCGCCGACTACGCCGAGAAGTGGGAGGTCGTCCTGGACACCGCCGACCATCTCGAGGAGCGCGCGGACGAGTTGAGCTCGGACGGCACCATCACCGTGGCCGACCGCGGCACGATCGTGCTGCGCAAGGTCAGCTGAGCATGGCCGCCGAGGACGAGACAGGGACCGGGGCCGGGCCGAGCCGGGGCGCCGCGCTGGCGAGCACCTACCGCCTCCAGCTGCGCACCCCCGCCTCGGACCCCGACGGCCGAGGCTTCACCCTGGCCGACGCCGAGGAGCTCGTGCCCTACCTGGCCGACCTCGGCGTGGGCGCGGTGTACCTCTCGCCCGTCATGACCGCCACTCCCGGCTCCACCCACGGCTACGACGTCGTCGACCCCACCACCGTCTCGGCCGAACTCGGCGGGATCGACGCACTGCGCTCCCTTCGCGCGGCGTGCCGGGCCCACGAGCTGGGCCTGGTGGTGGACATCGTCCCGAACCACCTCGGTGTGGACGAGCCGGCCGCCAACCCGTGGTGGTGGGACTCGCTGAGGCGGGGCCCCGACTCGCCGCACTTCTCGTTCTTCGACTTCGACACCGAGGAGGCGAACGGGGCCGACGGCAGGATCGCGATCCCCGTCCTGGGGACACCGGACGATGTGGCGGACCTCGTCGTCGTCGCCCCCGGAGACTCGCCCTCCGGCGAGGCCGAGCTGCACTTCTACGACCACCGGTTCCCGGTGGCCCCCGGCACCGGGGACGGCACCGCCCGCGAGGTCCACGACCGCCAGCACTACCGGCTCGTCCACTGGCGCGAGCCGCTGCTGGGCTACCGGCGGTTCTTCACCGTCACCGGGCTCGCCGGGCTGCGCCAGGAGGACCCCGAGGTCTTCGAGGCCACACACGCCGAGGTGCGGCGCTGGTGCGAGGAGGACCTCGTCGACGCCATCCGCGTAGACCACCCCGACGGACTGTCCGACCCGGTCGGGTACGCGCGACGGCTGCGGGCACTCGCCGGCGACGACCGCGTCCTGCTGGTCGAGAAGATCCTCGCGCCCGGTACCGAATCGACCCCACCCGAGGTCCTCGAACCCGCCATGCCCGTCGACGGCACCACCGGCTACGACGCCCTGCGGTTCATCGATCAGCTGCTCGTCGACGCCTCCGGCGAGGCCCGGCTGTCCGAGCTCGCCCGGCGCTACACCGGCGACCCCGGTGACGAGGAGCAGGTGCACGCGCAGTCCGCCGAGCTCAAACGGCAGATCGTGGCGGAGGACCTGGCTCCCGAGCTCGCGAGGTTGGCGCGCGCGGTTCGTCGCGAGGTGGCGGTCGGGCTGGACGGCCCGGCGAGCGACGACGTCGACGAGGCCGCCCTCCGGGAGACGCTGATCTCCGTCGTCGCGCGCACGCCGTACTACCGGGCCGACTACCCCGTTTTGCGCGGCACCCTGCCCACGATCCTGGGGGGACTGCGCCGCGACCGGCCCGAACTCGCGCCCGCCCTCGGGCTCGTCGCCGGAGCACTGGCCCGCGGCGGCGAGGCCACGACCCGGCTCGCGCAGGTCACCGGCGCCGCCACCGCCAAGGCCGAGGAGGACCGGCTGTTCTACCGGCTCGCGCGCCTGGTCTCGCTCAACGAGGTCGGCGGCTCGCCCGGCCGGATGGGGATGCCCGTCGAGGCGTTCCACCTCGCCATGGCCGAACGGGCCCGCTCCACCCCGCTGGCGATGACGGCGCTGAGCACCCACGACACCAAGCGCGGAGAGGACGTCCGCGCCCGGATCTCGGTGCTCTCGCAGATCCCCGACGAGTGGGCCGACCTCGTCACGCGCGTGTTCGACGAGTTCCCGCCGCCCGCCGAGGACGCGGGCTACTTCCTCTTCCAGGTGATCGTGGGCGTCTGGCCCGAGCTGGGCGGGCCCACAGACGACCTGCGGTCGCGCCTGCACGACTACGCCGACAAGGCCCTGCGTGAGGCCGCCGTGCACACCACCTGGACCGATCAGGACGCCGACTTCGAGTCCGGTGTGCACCGGTGGATCGACACGCTGATCGACTCCGGCGGCGGGCTGCTGGGGCCGTTCGTCGAGCGCATCGCCCCGGCCGGCCGCGACAACTCGCTGGTCGCCAAGGCCGTGCAGTTGCTCGGCCCCGGCATCCCGGACGTCTACCAGGGCACGGAGGTGTGGGAGGACTCCCTCGTCGACCCGGACAACCGCCGGTTCGTGGACTACGGGCCACTGCGCTCCGGCGCCGTCGCCCGTGCGGGACACCCCAAATTCGTGCTGGTGCGCGAGCTGCTGCGGTTGCGGCGGGCGCATCCGGAGGCCCTGACCGGCGGGGCGTACGTGCCGCTGCCCGTGCAGGGGCCCGCCGCCTCGGACGTGGTGGCGTTCACCCGGTCAGTCGACGGACGGCCGGCGGTCGGCATGATCGCGCGGCGGCGTACCGCGGTGCTGCCCGCCGAGGAGTTCACCGGGACCGTGGTGCTGCTACCGCAGGGGACCTGGGCGGTCCGCCCGGCCGGGACGCCGCTCTCGGGCCGCGTCGATCTCGGCGAGCTGCTGAGTGAGTCGGCGGTCGTGGTGATCGTCCGCGAGGGCGGCTGACCGGCGGGGGCGGCTGACCGGTGGGGGCCTCAGTCGCGGCCCAGCAGTCGGTCGGTCTCGCGGCGCTCCCGCTTGGTGGGCCGCCCGGCTCCCCGCTCCCGCCGCGGCTGGGAGGCCAGGACCTCCTTGGGCGGCGGCGGGGGCGAGCGATCGATGTAGCAGGTCGCGGCCACCGGCGCACCGACCCGCTTGTTGATGGTCGTCACCACCTCGAGGATGCGGACCCGCCCCAGTGCGCCGGTGACCTGCACGCGGTCGCCGGGAACGACGGGCTTCGACGGCTGCACCGCCTCGCCGTTGACCTTGATGTGCCCACCGCGGCAGGCGGCCGCCGCCTTGGTCCGCGACGGGAACAACCGCACCGACCACGTCCACGCGTCCACCCGAACACTCATGGCCCGAGGATAACCGCGACGTGCCCGCAACCTGACCTGTCGGATTCCGACTCACCTGCGGGGCCCCACGGGTCAGGCAGAAGCACACAGGTCAGTCGGGATGGCTTGTCGCGAAGGGCCGGGCGGGTGAGACGGGTGCGGCTGGCCGAGGCAGGACCGTTCCGTGATTCCCCGGTTCACTCCGCGTGTCCTCGGCTCACGCGGCGGCCGGGTAGAGGACTCTCCGAATCCGCTCGGCGAGAAGGCGCGGTTGCTCGAGATCCGCCCATCGCCAGTGCAGGACCCGATAGCCGAGGGCCAGCAACTCGGCGTCGCGGTCTTTCTCGCGCGCGAGTCGGCGTCTGAGTTCGGGCCCGTCCGCACCGTCGAAGTACTTGCCGAAACCATCGCATTCCCCGATCACCCCGAACTCACGCCACAAGAAGTCCACCCGGGCGATGCGATTGCCGTGGGTGTCGAATATGTTCGCCTGGGTCTCCGGCGTGGGCAGCCCGTGATCGAGGAACGTCAGACGGCTCAGCGTCTCCGCCACGCTCTCACTCCGACTGTCGACCAGGTTCAACGCCGCCCGAGCTCTCTTGACCCCCATTCGTCCCGAGGCCTGCTGCAACGCGAGTTCCACATCCGGGTCGGTGACAAGTCCACGGTGCCCGGCGGCGTCCGCGACCGACACCGCAGCGTCCCTTCCCGTCGACAGCGCGACATCCACCAGAGTCCTCGGCGCGTTCGTCACATGCAGCCCGTCGATTCTGGTGACGTCCTCGTCGTCGAGCCTTCCCGTGTGGTGCGTGACCAGACGCGACGTACGGCTGCGGCCCTTGTCACCCGGAGCCGAGGTGGTGACCCGCCGCAGTGGCAGACCCCATCCAGGCAACCCGTGCACCAGAGCGGCAGACGAGTGGGAGAACACGGGCGAGTCCAGGGCGGCATCCGCCGCCAACACCGCCAGCAGGTGACGGGACTCCCGGGGCAGCTCCTTGGCGGTGCCCTCCACATAGAACCCGGGGCGCAGCCTGACCAGTTCTCCGGAGGCCACCGATCGGCTGAGCGACTGGCTGGAGATGCCCCGGCCGAGTAATTCGTCGGTCGTCATCACCATCTGACGGAGTTCGCTGATCTCGTGCACACGCTGATGATCACCGAGTCACCGCGCTGGACCGGGGTCCGGACGCCTGATTCCTGCTCGCCTGTGGAGGCGGCAGCGGTTGTGGATAACGGGCACCACCGCTCCCGTTGGACCCCCGCCCTGCGAGCGGCGCCTTTCGAGAGCGCGGGCGACGCATCTTGACCTGTCCGATTCCGTCTCACCTGCGGGATCCCTCGGGTCCGGCAGAATCACACAGGTCAGTCGATGGTCCCCTGGTCCCTGGCTCTGGTTGTGCTCGGCGGCGGCGGGGAGGTGCGGGTGCGGGTGCCGGTGGGGCTGGCGGGGCGGCGGTGGCAGCGCTGGCGGTTACAGCCCCTGCCAAGCCCGCCCGGGGCCCGTGCGAGACTGGGATCACATCGCGCCTCGCGCCCCGCCGCCCACCTGGAGGACCCATGACCGACGCCGCCGCCACGATCGACGCCGCCGCCACGCTGGAGCAACTCCTCGACGACCGCTACAGCTGCCGGGGATTCACCTCCGAGCCGGTCCCGGAGGAGACGATCGACCGGATCTTCCGCATGGCCCAGCGCACCGCATCGTGGTGCAACTCGCAGGCCTGGCAGGTGGAGCTGGTGACGGGACGGGCCACGGCGGCGTTCGGCAAGCATCTCACCGACCATGTGCTCTCCAACGACATGCGCTCGGATTTTCCCGCCCCGGAGCGGTATGACGGTGTGTATGGCGACCGCCGCCGGGCGAGCGGCTTCGGGCTCTACTCGGCGCTCGGCATCGAGCGGTCGGACACGGACGCCCGGCTGCGTCAGATGCTGGAGAACTACCGCTTCTTCGGCGCCCCGCACGTCGCGGTGATCACCTCGGACGCGGGCCTCGGCACGTACGGGGCGGTGGACTGCGGTGGTTACGTGTCGACGTTCCTGGCGGCCGCCACGTCGCTGGGCGTCGCCACATGCGCCCAGGCAGCGATCGCTTTGTACTCGGATGCGGTCCGCGAGCACCTGCAGATCCCCGAGGACCGCCTCATCGTCTGTGGGATCGCATTCGGCTTCGCCGACGCGGACCACCCTGCCAACACGTTCCGGGCCGAGCGCGCCGACCTGTCCGACGTGGTGCGCCGCCACGGTTGATCCGGGCTCGGCTGGCGTCAGTACAGCTCGCGCTTCTGATCGGGCTTGCCGGAGATGGCCTTGCGGACCTTGTTGCCGTTGTAGATCGCCACGATGGCGGCGAGGACCGCCACCACGGTGAAGAACGAGCTCGCGAACAGCGCGATCGGCAGCGACACGGCCGTCACGCCCAGAGCGATAGCGGTGGTGCGCGCATCCTTGCGGACCTGCTGCTTCTGCTGCTCGATCGAGTTCGGCTGGTAGGGCTGCATGCTCATGTAGTCAGGATTCCATATCCCGGCGAACTGCCGCGTTCTCGGTGGTGGCCACCCCTGCGGTCTCCCACTCGACCCCGCCGGAGGTGCGGGCGGCCAGGATCGGCCCGACCACGTCCAGTTCGCCGGCGACGGTCAACCGCACGCGCCGGCCGTAGTCGACATCCATCACCCGGGCCCCGGCGGAGCGCAGCGCCCCCTCAAGGCCACCGGCCACGGAATGGTCGACCTCGGCGGTCCACGCGGGGGTGCGGGTCACCTCCGACACGCGACCGTCCCGCCACGCGGCGTCGACCGCCTCGGACACCGCCGCCGAGTAGGCCCGCGCCAGCCCGCCGGTGCCCAGCTTGGTGCCGCCGAACCACCGGACCACGACCGCGCACACCCCGGTGAGGCCACTTCCCCGCAACACGTCCAGCATGGGGGTGCCGGCGGTGCCGGAGGGTTCACCGTCGTCGCTTGACCGCTCGATTCGGCTGGCCCCGGGAACGTCCACGATGAAGGCACTGCAGTGGTGGCGAGCCGACGGGTGCGCCGCCCGGAGTTCGGCGATCAGGGCGCGGGCGTCCTCCTCGTCGTCGCACCGTCTCAGCACGGCCACGAACCTGGAGCGTTTCTCCTCGTACTCCCCCGTCACGTCCGGTCCGGCGGTGAGCCGGAGCACGCGGGGCGGGGACTCTGTCATGGCCCCAGTATCGCCGTCGGTCGTTGATGCGCGCAGTTCGGCCTGCGGGTGTCGTTCGCCCCTCCCCGCGGCGGCGCGTTTTCCCTACGCTGGGCGGTGTGACCTCACCGAGCCAAGCGACCCCGCCCGACACGAGCGCGACCGCCACGACCGTCCCCGCCGGCGCCGACCCGCGCGACGAGATGTTCTCCGTCTGGGCGCCCGGGGCCCGGGCGGTGGGGGTGGTGCTGGACTCCCCCGACGCCGACCCGGTCCCGATGCGCCGCGCCCCGGGCGGCTGGTGGACGTCCGGCATCCCCCGGGAGCAGGGCAGGGACTACGGGTTCGTGGTGACCGGCGACGACGACGAGGTCAGCCCGCCGCGGCCCGACCCGCGGTCGCCGCGTCAGCCGAACGGGGTCCACGGGCTGTCTCGGGTACACCGCCTCGAGGAGTCCCGCTGGACGGACCAGGCGTGGACGGGACGGCAGCTGGCCGGATCGGTGATCTACGAGATGCACGTGGGCACGTTCTCGGCCGGCGGGACGCTGACCAGCGCGATCGAGCACCTCGATGAGCTGGTCGAACTGGGCGTGGACATGGTCGAGGTGATGCCGCTCAATGCGTTCAACGGCGAGTACGGCTGGGGCTACGACGGGGTGGCGTGGTTCGCGGTGCACGAGCCGTACGGCGGGCCGGGCGCGTTCCAGCAGTTCGTCGACGCCTGCCACGCTCGAGGGCTCGCGGTGTGTCTGGACGTGGTCTACAACCACCTGGGCCCGTCCGGGAACTACCTGCCGGAGTTCGGGCCGTACCTGTCGGCCGCGGACGGTCCGTGGGGGTCGGGGCTCAACCTGGATGGTGAGCACTCGGGCGAGGTGCGGCGCCACATCATCGACAACGCGCTGCGCTGGTTCGACGAGTTCCACGTGGACGCGCTGCGGCTGGATGCGGTGCACGCGTTGCACGACGCCTCGGCCGTGCATCTGCTGGAGCAGTTGACGGTGGAGGTGGAGTCGCTGGCCACCCATCTCGGGCGGCCGCTCTCGCTCATCGCCGAGTCGGATCAGAACGATCCGCGGACGGTCACCGCGCGTGAGGGTGGCGGCCTCGGACTGGACGGGCAGTGGGACGACGACGTGCACCACGCCGTCCACGCCGCCGTCTCGGGGGAACGGCAGGGCTACTACGCGGACTTCGGGTCGCTCGAGTCGCTGCGACAGGTGCTCACGGGTGCGTTCCTGCACGCGGGGACGTTCTCGACGTTCCGCGGGCGCGTGCACGGGCGGCCGCTGGACGTGGGCCGGGTGCCGGGGTCGCGGTTCGTGGCCTACACGCTGACGCACGACCAGGTGGGCAATCGCGCGGCCGGCGACCGGCCGTCGATGAACCTCACGCCGCAGCAGCAGCTGGCGAAAGCGGCGATCATCCTGTGCTCGCCGTTCACCCCGATGCTGTTCCAGGGCGAGGAGTGGGGCGCGCGGACGCCGTTCTGCTTCTTCACCTCGCATCCCGAGCCGGAGCTGGCCGAGGCTGTGCGTGAGGGTCGGACCCGCGAGTTCGCGGCGATGGGCTGGGATCCGGACACGGTGGCGGACCCGCAGGATCCGGAGACGTTCCGTCGCTCGGTGCTCGACCGCACGGAGCAGGCGGCCGATGAGCACGCCGAGATTCTGCGGACCTACCGGGCGCTGATCGCCCTGCGGAAGTCCGAGCCGGAGCTCAGCGACCCGTGGCTGGGCTCGGTCCGGGTGGACTGCGGCGTGGAGGCCGACGACAACCGCTGGCTCGTGGTCCACCGCGGGGCGCTGGCGCTGGTGGTGAACCTGGGCACCGAGCCGTCGCGGGTCCCGCTGACCGGCGAGGCGGTGTTCGCCTCGGGGGCGGTCGCCGACGACGACTCGGTGTTCTGCCAGGCGTTCGGCTTCGCGGTGCTGCGGACGCGCTGAGACGACGTCACGGTGGACGCCGCCCGCGCGTGAAATCAGGTCAGGTCAGGTACTCGTACGCCGCGGTGCCCGGCTCGAGGCGCTCACAGTCGATGCGGGAGGCGTCCATGCGCTCGAGCAGCGAGTGCAGGCCGGTGGCCGAGCCCAGCTCGATGCCTACGAGCGCGGCGCCGTACTCGCGGTTGTTGCGCTTGAGGTACTCGAACTGCGTGATGTCGTCCTCGGGCCCCAGCACCTCGTCGAGGAAGCGGCGCAGCTGGCCCGGCTCCTGCGGGAACTTCACCAGGAAGTAGTGCTTGAGCCCCTTGTGGACCAGGGAGCGTTCGATGATCTCGCTGTACCGCGAGACGTCGTTGTTGCCACCGGAGACCAGGCAGACGACGGTGGCACCCTCGTCGATCTCGAGCTGCTCCAGCGCGGTCACCGCCAGTGCCCCGGCGGGCTCCGCGATGATCCCCTCGTTCTGGTACAGCTCCAGCATCTCGGTGCACACCGCGCCCTCGTCGACGGTGAGGACCTGGATCCGCTCGGTCATCGAGGAGATGACCCCGAACGGGAACTCCCCCAGCCGTGCGACGGAGGCGCCGTCCACGAAGGTGTCGACGGTGTCGAGGGTGACCGGCTCCCCCGCCTCGAGCGCCCGGGTCAGGGACGGGGCCCCGGTGGGCTCGACGGCGATGATCTTGCAGTCCGGCGCGTATTCGGCGAGGTAGGTCGCCAGCCCACCGACCAGCCCGCCACCGCCGACGGGGACCACCACGGCGTCGGGCGTCTCGTCGAGCTGGGCGAGGATCTCGGCGGCGATGGTGCCCTGCCCCGCCATGGTGTCGGGGTGGTCGAACGGCGGCACCATGGTCGCCCCGGTGCGCACGGCGTCGGCTCGGGCGGCGGTCTGGGCGGCGTCGAAGTTCGTCCCCGTCACCACGAGCTCGACCGAATTGCGACCGTGGGCGAGGATCCGGTCCCGCTTCTGTTTGGGCGTGTTGGTCGGCACGTAGATCCGCCCGTTGATGCCCAGCACCCGGCAGGCGAAGGCCACGCCCTGGGCGTGGTTGCCGGCGCTGGCCGTCACGACGCCGGCACTGCGCTCGTCGCTGTTCAGCTGCGCCATGAGGTTGTAGGCGCCGCGGATCTTGTACGAGCGGACGTCCTGCTGGTCCTCCCGCTTGAGCAGGATGTGCGCGCCGGTCTGCTCGCTCAGCCGCTCACTGACCTGGAGGTCGGTGCACCGGACCACGTCACCGATCCGGCGGGCGGCGGCGTCGATGTCGTCGGGGGTGACGACCTGGGTCGTGGCGGAATCGGTGACGGTCACAGCCACCAGTGTCCCACCGCGCCCACGATCACCGTCAACCCGGTCAGCCCGTGAGGCAGCCGGGGCCGAGCAGCGCCTTGAGATCACCCATCAGCGAGGACGAGGTCTCGACCCGCAGGTGGTCATCAAGTCGCAGGACGGTCGACGAACTGCCGTTGACCAACCGCAGGTGCACGTCCGACGGTCCGGGATGCCGCCCCAGGACCTGCTTGAGCGCCGTGACGGTCTCGATGGTGCACATCCGCGTCGGCAGCGTGAGCGCCAGCGGCGCCCCGTTGCCACCGACGACCAGGTCGGGCACCTCGAGGGTGTCGCCGAACACCGAGACACGGTCCTCACGGATGTTGATGCGCGCCTTGACCAGCACCACCGCGTCCTCGGCGATGTCCATCGCCGCGAGACGGTACGTCTTGGGGAAGAACAGCACCTCGACACTGCCGTTGAAGTCCTCGATGGTGACGATCGCCCACGGCTCGCCGTTCTTGTTGACCCGCCGGTCGACGCCCGAGATGATCCCGCCGATCGTCACGGCGGTGCCGTGCGCGAGTTCGCCCTCGTGGATCGTGGCGATGGTGGTGTCGGTCTTGGCCTCCAGGGCGGCCTCGAGCCCGTCGAGCGGGTGCCCGGACACGTACAGCCCCAGCATCTCGCGTTCCAGGGCGAGCTTCTGCTTGATGTCCCATTCCTCGTCGGGGACCCGGACGGCGAAGACGTCGCCAAAGCCCGAGTCGGCCTCGGCGTCATCTCCCCCGCCGAACAGGTCGAACTGCCCCACGGCCTCGGCCTTCTTGGTGGACATCACCGATTCCACCGCGTCGGCGTGGACCAGGAACAGGCCCTTGCGCGGGTGGCCGAGCGAGTCGAAGGCGCCGGCCTTGACGAGCGACTCGGTGACCTTCTTGGTGCAGGCGGTCTGGTCGATCTTGGCCAGGTAGTCCGAGAAGTCGCCGAACTCGCCCTTCGCCTCGCGGGCCGCGACGATCGAATCCACCACCTGGGCGCCGACGTTGCGCACCGCGCCCAGCCCGAAGCGGATGTCCGTGCCCACCGAGAGGAAATTGGTCCGCGACTCGTTGACCGACGGTGGCAAGACCTTGATGCCCATCTGTCGGCAGTTGGACAGGTACAGGGCGGCCTTGTCCTTGTCGTCGCCGACGGAGGTGAGCAGCGCCGCCATGTACTCGGCCGGGTAGTTGGCCTTGAGGTAGCCGGTCCAGAAGGACACCAGACCGTAGCCAGCCGCGTGCGACTTGTTGAACGCGTACGAGGCGAAGGGCTCGATGGTGCCCCACAGTGCGTCGACGGCGTCCTTGGAGAAGCCGCGCTCGAACATGCCGCCGGAGAACTTCTCGTACTCGGCGGCCAGCACCTCGGCCTTCTTCTTACCCATGGCCTTACGGAAGCCGTCGGCCTCACCGGCCGTGTATCCCGCGAGCTCGCGGGAGATGGCCATGATCTGCTCCTGGTACACGATCAGACCGTGGGTCTCACCGAGGATCTCCTTGAGGGGCTCCTCGAGCTCCGGGTGGATGGGCACCAGTTCCTGCTTGCCGTTCTTGCGGTCGGCGTAGTTCCAGTGCGTCCCCATGCCCATCGGGCCGGGTCGGTACAGGGCGAGGGCGGCCACGATGTCGTTGAAGCCGGTGGGCTTCATCCGCTTGAGCAGCTCGCGCATGCCGCCGGAGTCGAGCTGAAACACGCCCAGGGTGTCACCGCGGGCGAGCAGTTCGTAGGTGGGGAGGTCGTCGGTGCTCAGGGTGTCGAGGTCGATGTCCTCGCCACGGTTGAGCTTGATGTTCTCCAGGCAGTCGCCGATCACCGTGAGGTTGCGCAGGCCCAGGAAGTCCATCTTGAGCAGGCCGATGTCCTCACACGACGGGTAGTCCCAGCCGGTGATGATGGCGCCGTCCTGGGCGCGCTTCCACATGGGGATCACGTCCAGCAGCGGCTCGGAGGACATGATCACCGCGCAGGCGTGCACGCCGGCCTGGCGGACCATGCCCTCGAGCCCGCGGGCCGTGTCGTAGATCCGCTTGACGTCGGGGTCCGTCTCGATGAGCTGACGGACCTCGGCGGCTTCGCCGAAGCGCTCGTGCTTGGAGTCGGTGATGCCGGACAGCGGGATGTCCTTGGCCATGATCGGCGGCGGCAGCGCCTTGGTGATCCGGTCGGCGATGGCGTACCCGGGCTGGCCGAAGTTCACGCGCGCGGCGTCCTTGATGGCGGCCTTGGTCTTGATGGTGCCGAACGTTATGACCTGGGCGATCTTGTCGGCGCCCCATTTGTCGGAGGCGTAGCGGATCATCTCGCCGCGGCGGCGGTCGTCGAAGTCGATATCGATATCCGGTGCGGACGGACGCTCGGGGTTGAGGAACCTCTCGAACAGCAGCCCGTGCTCGATCGGGTCGATGTTGGTGATCTTCAGCGCGTACGCGACCAGGGCGCCGGCGGCCGAGCCTCGGCCGGGTCCGACCTTGATGCCGATGGAGCGGGCGTGCTCGATGAGGTCACCGACCACGAGGAAGTAGCCGGGGTAGCCCTTGCCCTTGATGACCTCGAGTTCGAACGCCGCGCGGTCGAGGTACTCCTGCGGGACGCCGTCCGGGAACCGCCACTCCAGCCCCTTCTGGACCTCCCTGGCCAGCCAGGTGTCCTCGGTCTCGCCGTCCGGGACGGGGAACTTGGGCATCCGGTCCTTGGGCGCCCAGATGTCGTCGTACGGCTGGACGCGCTCGGCGATCCACAGGGTGTTGTCGCAGCCGCCGGGGACCTCGGTGTCCCACTGGGCGCGCATCTCGTCGGCGGACTTGAGGAAGTAGCCGTCACCGTCGAACTTGAAGCGGTTCTCGTCGGCGAGGGTCTTTCCGGTCTGCACGCAGAGCATGGCCTCGTGGTAGTGGGCCTGCTCGCGGGTGACGTAGTGGCAGTCGTTGGTCACCAGTGGCGGCATCCCCAGGTCTTTGCCGAGCGTGAGGAGGTCCTCGCGGACCCTGCGCTCGATGTCGATCCCGTGGTCCATCAACTCGAGGAAGAAGTTGTCCTTGCCGAAGATGGACTGCCACTTCTCCGCGGCCTCGTAGGCCTCCTTCCTGTGGCCCAGGCGCAGCCGCGTCTGGATCTCACCGGAGGGGCAGCCGGAGGTGGCGATGATCCCCTCGGAGTGCTCGGCGAGGATCTCAGCGTCCATCCGCGCCCACTTGCCCAGCTGCCCCTCGTACGAGGCCAGCGAGGACAGGCGGAACAGGTTGCGCAGGCCGGTCGCGTTCTCGGCGACCATCGTCATGTGGGTGTACGCGCCGGAGCCCGCGACGTCGTCGCTCTTCTGGTTCTTCTCGCCCCACAGCACGCGCTTCTTGTTGAACCGCGACTCGGGAGCGACGTACGCCTCGATCCCGATGATCGGCTTGATGCCGGTCTTGACGGCCTGCTTGTAGAAGTCCGACGAGCCGTACATGTTGCCGTGGTCGGTCATCCCGACCGCCGGCATGCCGAGCCTGGAGGCCTCCGCGAACAGCGGGTCGATCTGCGCCATCCCGTCGAGCATCGAGAACTCGGTGTGATTGTGCAGATGCACGAACTGGGATCCGCCCACGCAGCATTCCTCCTACGACTCGTCCGGCCCAGTGTAGGTCGGATCCCCGACAGTCCCCGAAACCCCAGCGCGGGCCGAGCGTGGCTGCCTGCCGGCCAGCGTGAACGCGATCACCGCGACCCAGATGAGCGCGAACCCGACCCACTGCACGGCGTCGAGCCGCTCGCCCACGACGAGCAGTCCCCAGGCCATCTGCAGCACCGGGACGATGTACTGCAGCATGCCCACGGTCGCCAGCGGGATGCGCTGCGCGGCCACGGCGAACAGCAGCAGCGGCACCACGGTGACGAGCCCGGCGGTGGCCAGCAGCACCGCATGCCCGGCACCCCCGGTGGTGAACGTGCCCGCGCCGGTCGCACCCAGCCACAGCAGCAGGGCCAGGGCGAACGGCGCGATCACCAGCACCTCGCCCGTCATCCCGATCACCGGGTCCACGCGCAGCTTCTTCTTGAGCACGCCGTACATGCCGAAGCTCATCGCGAGGATCACCGAGAGGTACGGGAAGTGGCCGTATCCGACGGTGAGGACCCCGACGGCGACGACGGCGAGGGCCACCGCGAGCCACTGTGGGCGATTGAGTCGTTCGCGGAACAACAGGACGCCCAGCAGGACACTGACCAGCGGGTTGATCGTGTACCCGAGGGCGGCCTCGGTGACGCGCTCGGAGTTGACCGCATACACGTACACGCCCCAATTGGCGGTGATGAAGACGGCGGCCCCGCCGACCCGGGCCCACGAGACGCGGTCGATGGCCCACAGGTCGCGCCAGCGCCGCAGCACGGTGAGCACGACGGCCATGACGACGAGCGACCACACGATCCGGTGGCCGACGATCTCGACGGCGCCGGCGGGCTCGAGCAGCGGGAAGAACGCGGGGAAGAACCCCCAGAGGGTGTACGCGGCGATGCCGGCGACCATCCCGCCGGCCACCGACTTCTCGCTGTTGCTCACCCGCCGGCTCGGCCCCTCGCTGCTCACCGGCGCAACCCTAGCCAGGCCCCGGATCGGCCCCGCACATCGAGCCCTTTCGGGGGTGGGGGCCAGTCAGACGGGCGGGGACCGGTCAGGCGGCCGGGACGGGGCCGCCGTCGGGCAGCGGGTACGCCGCGTCGACCTGCTGCGGCTGCAGCGGGCGGACGGCGAAGCGTTCCCATACCGCGTCCGGCGGCAGGGCCTCGACCGCGCGGACCCACGGTTGGTCGGCCACCGCGCGCAACTGCTCGGTGGTGCCGCGGGCGAGCAGCCCGATGATCGCCGGCTCACCGGCACGGATCCGCGAGACGGTGAGGGCGGCGGTGGCGGCTGCCCGCCCGGCGTCGGGCGGCTGCGGCACCCCGGGCCCGGACGGAGGTCCGGCGTCGAGCCGCCGGGCCACCTGCTCGAGGCCGCGGTGGAAGACGGGCTCGCGCCCCGACTCCCCCGCCACCGGCTCGGCCAGGGTCACCCCGGTGACGGGCATCGCGACCCCCTCGACCGGCACCTGCACGTACAGACCCGAGACGCGCGGCAGTTCCCGGACCACGCCGACCGCCTCGGGGACCGTCCACGCCCAGCCTGCGGTCACGAGGGCCCAGCGACGGGCGTCGGGGTCGGAGGCGAGGGCCTCGTCGT
Organism: Dietzia sp. WMMA184; assembly: GCF_002441635.1. Taxonomy (NCBI): domain Bacteria; kingdom Bacillati; phylum Actinomycetota; class Actinomycetes; order Mycobacteriales; family Dietziaceae; genus Dietzia; species Dietzia sp. WMMA184. Next base: position 886,105 of record NZ_NXEI01000001.1, read on the forward strand.
CGTCGTCATCTCCGTCGGAACCCTGTGCGGCCTCTTCCCCGCCGCCCGCGGTGACCAGTGAGTCGGCCGCGCGGGCGAGGTAGTCCTCGACGCGTTCGCCGTCCTCGGGTCCCAGGGCGTCGGTCATCACGCCAGGGCTGCGGGGCGGGTCGGTGCGCAGCGCGGTGAGGATCGCGACCAACGCCACCACGATCACGACCCCCACGCCGGCGATCTTCAGCACCCGCGCGGCGAGGGTCATGCCGAGCGCAGGACGTCGATCGCGTGCTGGAGGTCGTCGGGGTAGGTGCTGGTGAAGTCGACGCGCGAGCCGGCGCCCGGGTGCTCGAAGCCCAGCCCCACCGCGTGCAGCCACTGCCGCTCGAGGCCGAGCCGCCTGGCCAGGACCGGGTCGGCGCCGTAGGTGAGGTCGCCCGCGCACGGGTGATGCAGCGCGGAGAAGTGCACGCGGATCTGGTGGGTGCGGCCGGTCTCGAGCTTGACCTCCACCAGCGTCGCGGCCTGGTGCGCCTCGAGGGTGTCGTAGTGGGTGATCGAGTGCTTGCCGTCGGAGGTGACGGCGAAACGCCAGTCCGACGACGTGTGCCGGCCGATCGGCGCGTCGATGGTCCCCGACAGCGGATCGGGGTGGCCCTGCACCAGCGCGTGGTAGGTCTTGTCCACGGTCCGGTCACGGAACGCCCGCTTGAGCAGCGTGTACGCCCGCTCGGACGCCGCCACCACCATGAGGCCGGAGGTGCCCACGTCGAGCCGGTGGACGATCCCCTTGCGCTCCGGCGGGCCGGAGGTGGAGATGCGGTACCCGGCGGCGGCCAGGCCGCCGATCACCGTGGGGCCGGTCCAGCCGACCGACGCGTGCGCGGCGACGCCGACCGGTTTGTCGACGACGACGATGTCCGCGTCCGAGTACAGGACCGCCATCCCCTCGACCGGCTCGGCGACCACGGCGGGCTCGGCCCGCGGCTCGGGCATCTCGACCTCGATCCAGGACATCCCGGTGAGCTTGTCGGACTTGCCCACGGTGTGCCCGTCGAGCAGGACCTTGCCCTCGCCGGCGAGGTCGGCGACCGCGGTCCGCGAGATACCCAGAAGGCGGGAGACCCCGGCGTCGACGCGCATGCCGTCGAGCCCGTCGGGGACGGGGAAGGTGCGGACCTCACCCATCGGCGGGGTCCTTCCCGCTCGCGGGGGCGGCGGGGTCGGCGGGGTCCCTCTCGTCGGCGGCGAGCGCCTCGGATACCCGCGAGCCGTCGAAGTCGACGTTGCGGAACACGGCCACGGCCACCACGATCACTCCGGTGACCAGGCTGGCGTCGGCCACGTTGAACACGGGCCACCAGCCGACGGACATGTAGTCCACGACGTGGCCCTGCAGGATGCCGGGCGCGCGGAAGTAGCGGTCCACCAGGTTGCCGGCGGCGCCGCCCAGGATCAGTCCGAGGCCCCACGCCCACCACCGGGAGTGGACCCTGCGGGAGAACCACAGCAGGCCCGCCACCACGACCGTGGCGACGATGCTCAGCACCACCGTGAACTCGGTGCCCATGGAGAACGCGGCGCCCGGGTTGCGTAGCAGGACCAGACGAACCGTGTCGCCGATGAGCTCGATGGGCCTCGAGTCCTCCAGGTTCGCCACGGCCAGGACCTTGGCGATCTGGTCGACGGCGACGATCAGCGCGGCGATCACCACCATGACCACCGGCCCGTGCCGGAAGTAGTGCGGCGCGGGGTCGTGGGGCGCGGTGCTCGCGGGTGAGTCACCCTGTGGCGCCGCGCTGCCGGGCGTGGGCCCCGACGCGTCGGGTGGCGTCCCGTTGGTCTCCGTCATGGGCTCCAGTATCCCTGATCCGGCCGCGGGCCCGACGGCGCCGGGTCGGCGACCCTCTAGGCTCGGAGCCGTGGACCCGCGATCGACCGTCTCCCCCGGCCCCTCCCGCACCGCTCGTCGCGGTCACCGTCTCCTCGCGGCGGCGCTGGCCGTGACGCTCGTGGCCGGCACCTCCGCGTGCGCCGGGGACGATGCCGCGGACCCCGCCGACGGCGGCCCGGGTTCGTCTGCCGCAGAGGGGACGGATGCCCTCGAGCCCGAGGTGACCGTCGACCCCGGTCCCGCCCCGGTCGTCGACCTCATCGACGCCGGCGAGGGCGAGCGGCGGGTCCTGGCCTATGCCCCCTCGCGCGAAGGGTCGGTGGTCGCGATCACCCGCTCGGCCACCTCGCGGACCGAGGTCCCGGGAGCCGAGCCGCGCACCGACGACACCCCGGCGCAGACCCTCACCGTGGAGGGGCGATCGGAGCCCGACGTCGACGGCGCGCAGCGGGCGACCGTGACCGCGCGGGAGTTCACGTCCGTGGACGAACTCCGCAACGCCCAGTTCTCCACCGCCCCCGGGTTCACCGTGACCTGGACCCGCAGCGCCGACGGCATCGTCCGGGAACTGTCGCTGGCGGCCCCCTCGGGGGCCACAGACGCCGCCCGAGCCGGAGTGGAGATCACCGCGAACGCGGTCTCGGACGCGACAGTGGCGTTCCCCACCGAAGAGATCGGCGTCGGCGCCCGGTGGACCGTCACCCGCCGGGTCGACGACGCCGTGGCCCCGACGAGGGTCACCACCTACGAACTGGTCGACCTCGACGGCGACGTCGCCACCGTCCGGTCGAGCACCACCGCTCCCGACCCGGCGGGCACCCTGGCCGCCCCGGCCCCCGACGGCGGGCCGGGCGTGACCCTCGACGTGGAGTCCTACGAGGTCTCCGGCTCGGGCGAGCTCACGGTGGACCTACGCGCCCCGGTGCCGGTGGGCGGAGCGACCGAGTCCTCGACGCGGGCCGTCTACGTCGATCCCGATTCGGGACGACGCACGACCTACGACGAGGACTCGGTCCTGCAGTTCCGCAGCGTGGACTGACGCGTGGTCAGGCCTCGCTGTCAGTCCGGGCCGACGGCGCGCTGACGTGCGGTCAGGCCGCGGCGCACGTGGCCGGCGGCTCCAGCCCGGCGTTGGTGATGAGCGCGCAGGCGAACGCCTTCTGCAGCTGCCACTGACCACCCTGGTTGATGAACTGGGCCTGGACGTTGATGTCCTCCTGGCCCGGCTGCGAGATCACCGCGTTGGCGATGAGCGTGCCGGGGATGTCCCCCTCCGCTGCGCCGGTGATCGTCACGTCGGCGCCCTGCTCGGCCTTGAGGGCGGCGATCTGGTCGAAGATCTCGGGCGCCTCCGCGCCACCCTCCACCAGGTCGACCTTCTCCTCCACCGGCACGGCGGGGTCGGAGGCCCGGTCGAGCAGCTGGGTCAGCTCCTCGGCGGTGGGCACGGCGGCGGTCTCCTGCGCGCTCGTGGTGGGCGCGGGGGCTGCTGTGCCCCGGGGCCCGGGGCCGTCGTCGTCACTTCCGCAGGCGGCGAGGCCGCCCAGTGCGAAGGCGGACAGGGAGACTGCGGCGATGGTCCGTCGAAGACTCACGCGGGGTCCTTTCGTCGAGATGTGCGGCACCGGGCATGCGGTACCGAGCCGGGCATGGCTCCGGGCCGGGTCACCGGCCCAACGAACATCGGTGAGCCATTGTTCCATCGTCAGCGGCCGGGATGGTTGACGCCGGGCCGCCCGCACACCACTGTGGAGCGGGTGACCAGCGCCGAGACCAGCACCGATACCCCCCACATCGTGATCTGCACCACGGGAGGCACGATCACCGCCTCGACCACGCCGGAGGGAGCGGTCGTGGCCGGGGACTCCGACCCCGCGACGCAGGCCATGCTCGACGGCCTGCGGGCGGTGCTGCCGGGCCAGATCACCGTGAGCGCGCGCACCGTGCTCGACGCCGACTCCTCCACGTTCGGCCCGGCCGAGTGGGACCTGCTGGTCGACGCGGTGGGTGACGTGCTGTCCGATCCGGCGGTGTCGGGGGTCGTGGTGACCCACGGGACCGACACCCTCGAGGAGACCGCCATCGCCCTCGATCTGCACCACGACGACCCGCGGCCCGTCGCGCTCACCGGGGCCCAGCTCCCGGCCGACCATCCCGGGGCCGACGGGCCCGCCAATCTCCTGGACGCCGTCCTGCTGGCCGCCGACCCCGTCTCCCGCGACCTGGGGGTGCTGGTGGTCCTGGGCCGGGCCATCCTGCAGGCCCGCGGCGTGCGCAAGTGGCACACGACCGATCCCGTCGCCTTCGCCCGCAACTCGCCCGAGCATCCGGTCGAGGACCTGCCCCCGGAGCTCGAACGCCCCACCCTCCCCGGCCGGGCCCGGTTCGCCGACACCCGCGTCGACGTCGTGGCGTGCCCGCCCGGCGCGGACGCGGTCGCGGTGCACGCGTGTGTCGAGGCCGGGGCGCGCGGACTGGTCCTGGAGGGGTCGGGATCCGGCAACCTGCCCCCGCTCGTCGCGGACGCGGTCGCACGGTTGGCGGACGACCGGCCGGACATCGTGGTGGTGGCGTCCAGCCGGGTGCCGCGGGGTGAGGCGACCTCGACCTACGGCGGCCCGGGCGGTGGCGCGGAGCTCGCCGCTCGTGGCGTGCTGAGCTGCGGATACCTGCGATCCGGGCAGGCCCGGGTCCTGCTCGCCGCGCTGCTGTCCACCGCGGGCAGTGCAGACGGCGCCGGCGGCGACGGTGCGGCCGCAGAGGTGCGCCGAAAGTGGGGGCGCTACCACCTCTACAGCTGACGAGCAGACGTCGCCGGTTGCGGGGCCGGCGGTTGCGGGGCTGGCGGGGCGCCGGCGGGCGTTCACGCAGCGCAGGGCAGAGAGGCAGCGCGGTCAGCCGGGGGTGTGCTGGCGCCCTGCCCGCCCCGCCGCAGCCGCACGCGCCCATGGCGTCTCGCGTGCCCCGCGGCGGGGGCGAGGCGCCATCTCGAGGAGCGGCTGCAGCAGGGCCGGGCGTCGGCGGGGGCGAGGCGCCATCCCGAGGAGCGGCTGCAGTAGGGCCGGGCGTCGGCGGGCGGCGGGGGGCCGCCGGGTCACCACCCCAGGGAGTCCAGCGGGTCCGCGGGCTCGAGGTCCGGATCGTCCTCGGCGAACGTGCGCATCCGACCGGGGCCCGTCGCCGCCGTCTCGAACCGCACCGACACCCGGCCGTGGCCCGATCCCTGCACCCAGCCGTGCCCGAATTCCGGGTGTCGCACATCCGCACCCGTCTCGAAACGCCGGTGCCCGGCCTGCCGCCACGCCCCGATCGCCGGGAGTCCCCCCGCCGCCCGTCCGTCGGCCGCCCCCTCGTCCGCGGGTCCGGTCCCGTCGTCGCCCGGTTCGGACTCGTCGGTGGTGACGGTGGTGCCCACCCCCACGATGTCGGGCAGGTCCTCGTCGTCGTCGTGTCCCGACCGGTCCACGGGGACGAACTCCTGCTCGAACAGCGCGTCCTGGTAGTGATCGGTGAGGCCGGACACCCCCACGCCCAGCAGGCGGATCGCCCCGAAGTCGACCGGGTCCGGGGCGAGCGAGCGCGCCACCCCGATGATCGTCTCCAGCGACGTGGTGCCCACCGGCAACGTGTACGAGCGGGTGATCGAGGTGAAGTCCGAGCGCTTGACCTTGACCGTCACCGTCCGCGCCGCACGGCCGTCGGAGAGCAGCCTGCGATGCGCCGCCTCGGCCGCCCGCCGCACCGCGGCCGCGACCTGACCCGACGTCGTGAGATCGGCGGCGAACGTGCTCTCGGCGCTGATCTGCTTGGCCTCGGCCCGCTCGTGCACCGGCCGGTCGTCGTACCCCCGCGCGATCCGGGCGATCGCCGGGCCGACCGTCTTGCCGAGCGCGTGGGCCACGTCGTCGTCGTCCATCGCCGCGAGGTCACCGATGGTCGCCACCCCGAACTGCGCCAGCCGCTCCCCCGCCACCGGGCCCACACCCCACAGGCTCCGTACCGGCAACGGGAACATCACCTCGGCGTGGTCGCGGCGCGGCACCACCACCACACCGTCCGGCTTGGCCAGCTCCGAGGCGATCTTGGCGTACTGCTTGCCCGCCCCCGCCCCCACCGACGCCGGGAGCCCGGTCGCCGCACGGATGGCGGCACGCAACTCCTGCGCCCACTGTCGGGTGCGGTCGGCGTCGGCGCCCCGCAGCTCCGGCGGCTCGAGGAAGGCCTCGTCCACGGAGATCTGCTCCACGACCGGCGCGTGCTCGGCGAACACCTCGAACACCCGGCGGCTCAGAACCCGGTAGACCGGCATCCGCGGCGAGACGAACACCGCGCCCGGCCCCACCAATCGACGCGCCTGGTGTGAGGGCATGGCCGAGCGGGCACCCTTCGCTCGCGCCTCGTAGGAACACCCCGCCACCACACCGCGGCCGCCCTGACCGCCCACGAGCACCGGCCGACCCCGCAGGGTCGGCCGGGTCAGCTGCTCGCAGGACGCGAAGAACGCGTCCATGTCCACGTGCAGGACCCAGCGGTCCTGCCCGCCACCCATGACGAGCCGCCGGTCAGACCCGAGCCAGCGTCATCCGGACGCCCTCGGCGAGCTCGACCGGGTCCCCGTCTGCCGGGTCCAGTGCGTCGACCACGGCGAAGTCGGTGGCCAGCACCTCGCCGGCGATGAGCTGCGCGTGACGGTCCGCCCACTCACGGCGGGCGGCCGGCACCTCCATGCGCACCCGGATGCGGTCGGAGATGTCGAAACCGGCACCGCGGCGGGCCTCCTGGATCTCGCGGATCCGGTCCTTTGCCCAGCCCTCGGCCTCGAGCTCCTCCGTGACCGTCAGATCCAGCACCACCAGGCCGGCACCGCCGGGCAGCGCCGCCGTGGACTCGGGATCGGCGGCCACGAGCCGGTGCTCGTACTCGCCCTCCTGCAGCTCCACACCACCGGCGACCACGACGCCGTCGGTCTCGGTCCAGTCACCGGACTTGGCGGCCTTGATGCAGGCCTGGACCTGCTTGCCCAGCCGCGGGCCGGCGGCGCGGGCGTTGACCGCCAGCTCCATCCGGCCGTGGGCGGCCACGTCGCTGGTGAGGCGAACCTCGCGGACGTTGACCTCGTCGGCGATGAGACCGGTGAATGGCTGGAGCCGCTCTGCGTCGGGCATCGCCACCGTGAGCGAGCTGAGCGGCAGGCGCACCCGCAGCTGCTTGGCTTTGCGGATCGAGGACACGGTCGAGCACACGTCGCGCACGGCCTCCATCGCCTCGACCAGTCCGTCGTCTCCCGGCAGTTCGTCGGCGGTCGGCCAGTCCACCAGGTGCACCGACTCCTCACCGGTGAGCCCGGTCCACACGACCTCGCTCATCAGCGGCAGGAGCGGGGCGGCGAGGCGCATGGTGGTCTCGAGCACCGTGTAGAGGGTGTCGAAGGCGTCGCGGGAATCCTGGCCGCTGTCCTCGCCGGCCCAGAACCGGGAGCGCGACCGGCGGACGTACCAGTTGGTCAGGGCGTCGGCGAACAGGCGCAGCTCGTCGCAGGCCGCGGCGATGTCCGTCGCGTCCAGCGCCTCGGTCATGGCGTCGCGCGTGGACGCCAGGCGGGACAGGATGTAGCGGTCCAGCACGTGCTCCGAGTCCGTGCGCCAGGTGGCCCGGCGGGAGGCGTACAGCTGGAAGAAGCTGTAGGAGTTCCACAGCGGCAGCATGGCCTGGCGGACGCCCTCGCGGATGCCTTGCTCGGTGACCACGAGGTTGCCGCCCCGCAGGATCGGCGAGCTCATGAGGAACCAGCGCATGGCGTCCGAGCCGTCGCGGGAGAACACCTCGTTGACGTCCGGGTAGTTGCCCTTGGACTTGCTCATCTTGAGACCGTCGTTGCCCAGGACGATCCCGTGGGCGGCGACATGGGTGAACGCCGGCCGGTCGAACAGCGCGGTGGCCAGCACGTGAAGTGTGTAGAACCAGCCGCGGGTCTGGCCGTTGTACTCGACGATGAAGTCACCCGGGTTGTGCGTCTCGAACCACTCCTTGTTCTCGAAGGGGTAGTGGACCTGGGCGAACGGCATCGACCCGGACTCGAACCAGCAGTCGAACACGTCCGGGATGCGGCGCATCGTGGACTTGCCGGTCGGGTCGTCCGGGTTGGGCCGGGTCAGCTCGTCGATGTACGGGCGGTGCAGGTCGGTGGGCCGGACGCCGAAGTCGGCCTCCAGCTCGTCGAGGGACCCGTAGACGTCGACCCGCGGGTAGGCGGGGTCGTCGGACTCCCACACCGGGATCGGGGCGCCCCAGTAGCGGTTGCGGTTGATGTTCCAGTCGCGGGCGCCCTCGAGCCACTTGCCGAACTGGCCGTCGCGCACGTGCTCCGGCATCCAGGTGATGTGCTCGCGATTGAGCTCGACCATGCGGTCCCGGAACGCGGTGACCTTGACGAACCACGCGGGCAGCGCCATGTAGATGAGCGGCTGGCCGGAGCGCCAGGAGTGCGGGTAGGAGTGCTCGATGGTCTCGTGGCGGATCAGCCTGCCATCGGCCCGAAGGTCGCGGGAGATCGGGGCGTTGGCGTCGAAGACGAGCTGCCCGGCGTACGGCGGAACCTCGGCGGTGAACTTGCCGTCCGGGCCCACCGGGATGACGAGCTCGATCCCGGCGGCGTCACAGGCGTCCTTGTCCTCCTCACCGAAGGCGGGCGCGAGGTGGACGACGCCGGTACCGGACTCGGTGGTGACATAGTCGGCCGAGAGCACCACGTGGGCACCCGCGTGACCGGCGAAGAAGTCGAACGGCGGGGTGTACCGCAGGCCCACCAACTCGGAGCCCTTGACGGTCGTCACGACCTCCGCGTCCTCACCGAACTCCGCGGCGTAGACGCCGCGGCGGGCCTCGGCGAGGACGAAGGTCCGCCCGGCGAACTCACCGGAGTTGACCCGGACCACCGAGTAGTCGATCTCGGGGTGGACGGCGGCGGCGAGGTTGGAGGGCAGGGTCCACGGCGTGGTGGTCCACACCAGTGCCTCGGCGCCGTGGAACGGGCTGTCCTGAGGGGCCTCCAGGGGCAGCCCGACGGTGACGGCCGGATCCTGACGCATCTTGTAGGCGTCGTCCAGGCGGGTCTCCTGGTTGGACAGTGGCGTCTGCTCGTACCAGGAGTACGGCAGCACGCGGAAGCCCTTGTAGATCAGCCCCTTGTCGTAGAGCCGCTTGAAGGCCCACAGCACGGACTCGGTGAAGTCGATGTCGAGGGTCTTGTAGTCGTTCTCGAAGTCCACCCAGCGGGCCTGGCGGTGGACGTACTTCTCCCACTCGTCGGTGTACTGCAGCACCGACATCTCGCAGGCGTTGTTGAACTCGGCCAGGCCCATATCGAGGATCTGGGACTTCTCGGTGATGCCGAGCTGCTTCTCGGCCTCGAGCTCGGCGGGCAGGCCGTGGCAGTCCCAGCCGAACCGGCGCTCGACCCTGTACCCACGCATGGTGCGGTAGCGCGGGACGACATCCTTGACGTACCCGGTGAGCAGGTGGCCGTAGTGTGGCAGGCCGTTGGCGAACGGGGGCCCGTCGTAGAAGACGTACTCCTGCGCGTCCGCACGGTTACGGATGGACTCGCGGAACGTGTCGCGCTCGTCCCACCGCTGCAGGACCGTCTCCTCGAGGGCGGGGAACGACGGCGTCTGGGACGTGGCGCCCCCGGCGAGGTCGAGCACGGGGTACGCGCTGCCGGTGGCAGCGGGCTCGCCGTCGGCGCGCTCGGTCGCTACGGGTTCGGTGCTCATCTGGGCGGACTCCTCGCGTACGGGGCCCGCACGAGTTCGCATCCGTGGGGCCGTCAGGCCTGCGCTCGGGGACGAACCGGATCGCGTCTGGCGCGTTCCGTCCGCGGTACCACCCCGTTTGGCGACGACGTGCGACGCCCACTCGTGGGTCGGGCTGTGACGGGCTCCCCCGTTCGGTTCTACTGAGCGGTCCCCGCCGTGCGGGGTCCCACCGTTCTTCCGAGCACTCCCCGGTGATGGCCGGATCTCCGCGCGTCCGGCTCCCGGCCGGACAGGTTCCGATATTACCCGTCGGCGCGGGCGTCCGCCTCTTCCGAGGTCGCCCGCGGCTCACGGTCGCGCTCGGCGCGCCCCCGGACCAGGTCGACCAGCAGCAGGACCAGCCCCAGGGCCCCGACGAGGATGCACGCCCACGCCCACCCGATCTGACCTGTCGCGACGGCGGCCACGAGGAAGGCGAAACCGAGGATCGTCAGTCCTAGCGCGGCGACGAGCATCCGTGCCTCCTGGTGCTGTGCGAATCCTGGTGCTGGTCGAATCTTAGGTGCTGCGCGAATCATAGGTGCCGTGCGATGGACAAAGGGGGTCGCACCGTCGGTGGCCCCGTCCCCCCGAATATACGTCGGTCCCCGCACCCTTGGGCAGGGGCGGGGACCGCATCGGTCACGCGGGGTGGATCACTCGGCGCGGTGACCGCCGTCCTTCTTGGCCGACTGGTCGGAGGAGCCGGGGGCGCCGGCACTGCCGGTACCCTCGCCGGGCGCGGACGAGGCCGCCGGGCCGCCCGGGGTGGACGGGGCCGCAGGGGCCGCCGGGGCGGCCGATCCGGTCTTGCCGAGCTCGGAGAGCTGGTTCTCCAGGTAGCTGGTGAGGCGGCTGCGGTAGTCCTTCTCGAACGTCCGCAGCTGGTCGATCCGGCTCTCGAGCACGCCACGCTGCTGGTTGATGGTGGCCATGATCTCGGTGTGCTTGCGCTCGGCGTCGGCCTGCAGGGCGTCGGCCTTGGCCTGCGCCTCCTTGACCTGCTGCTCGGACCGGGCCTGGGCGTCCTTGACGATGCCGTCGGACTTGCTCTTGGCCTCGGTGAGGATCTTGTCGGCCTCCTTGCGGGCGTCGCCGACCATCTTCTCGGACTGGGACTTGGCGTCGCCGACCAGGCGATCAGACTGGGACTTGGCGTCGCCCACCAGCCGGTCGGACTCGCTGCGGGCCTTGGCCATGAGTCCGTCGGACTCCTTCTTGGCCTCGCCGGTGAGCCGGTCGGCCATCTCCTGGGCCATGGCCAGGACGCGGGCGGCGCGCAGGTGGGTCTCGTTGTTGGCGGCGCCGTCGTCCTCGCTCTTGCCCAGCGACGGGGTCGCGGCGGCGGGAGTCGGGGTGATCGGCGCGGCGGCCGCGGCAGGTGCGGGCGCGGGGGTCGGCGCGGGCGCCGGGGCGGCCGGCTGCTGTGCCGTACCCGAGCCGCCGGTGGCGGCGCCGGAGGACTTGCCGGACTCGTCGGCGGCCTTGCGCGCCTTCTCGAGATCCTTGGTGAGCTCCTCCACCCGCTGGCGGAGGTCCTCGTTGTCCGAGACGAGTTCCGCGAGCTCCGTCTCGACCAGGTCGAGGAACTGGTCGACCTCGTCCTCGTTGTAGCCCCGCTTGCCGATCGGCGGCTTGGAGAACGCGACGTTGTGCACATCGGCTGGAGTCAACGGCATGGGATACCCCTCGTGGTCGTCTCGGGTGCCGGCCCGGCGTTGTCGCACCGGACCCGCGACTTCATTACTACCTTAACGGTGGCCAATCTAGTCACAATCGGCCCGCGCGTCACCAGCGGCCGCAACGGGGCCTCACGCCACGCTCATCATGAGGCCACGCAGGATCACCTGGATGACGATGATGATGACGAAGAGCACCAGCACCGACAGGTCCAGCGAGATCTGTCCCAGGCGCACGGGCTTGATGACCTTGCGCAGCGCCTTGACCGGCGGGTCGGTGACGGTGAACAGCCACTCCAGTACCACGGCGAGGACGCCACGGGGGCTCCACCCGCGGGAGAACGAGGCGATCATCTCGACCACGATCCTGGCGAGGAGCATGTACCAGAAGATCTGGGTGATGATGTAGAGGACCAGCAGGATTTCACGCACGGCTCAACCCTACTGGCCCGCGACGTCGCGCCGTCACCGGCGTCCTGTCGGCTGTGGTCAACGGGGTCGGTGTCAGCGCCGGAAGGCGCCGTTGACGGCGTCGCGGACCTCGGCCTCGGTGAGGTCCATACCGGCCGGCTGCAGGAGGAAGGTGCGCTCACGGTCGGCGACCTTCTCCATGCGGCCGTCGAGGCCGAAGACGAGTCCGGCGGCGAAGTCCACCATCCGGCGCGCATCGCCGGAGGCCATGGTGGACAGGTCCAGGACGACGGCGCGGCCGGCGCGGAAGTGCTCGCCGAGGCTCTTGCCGTCGCCGAAGCCGCGGGGGCGCTCCACAACGGTCTCGGGCACGGTCACCAGTCCGTCCTCCACGAAGTCCTCCTCGGGCGCGAGCGCGACGGCGCCGCGGGTGGCGGGAACGCCGCGCAGGGTGGCGCGGGCCCCGGCCTCGGCGGCGTGGTAGCGGCGCGGGCGGGGGGCCGGCTCGTCGATGTCACCGCGGCGCGGGGCGACCGGGCGCTCGTCGACCGGGTCGAGGTCGGCGATCCGGGTTCGGGGGGCGGGCTCCTCCAGGTACCGGTCGGCGGCGTAGCCGTAGTCGTCCCGACGGTCGCGGGCGACCGGGCCGAGGTCGTCCGTCTCGTGGATGCCGCGGGGGGCACGCACGTCGTGGTGGACGGGCCGGTCGTAGTCGTCGAGGTACTCGTCGTCGTACGCCGCGACGGGCGCCATTCCGAAGTACTCCTTGAACCGGGCGATTGCGCTCATCTTCCGGGACCTTCCTGGTAACGGGGTCGTCGCGGGCGTGTGTTCTTCGCGGGCGGGTGTCCCCGCGAGGCTGGCTCTCAAACTACTGGTCGGGGGCCGAGGATGGCCGTTCCGACACGCACGCAGGTCGAACCCGCGGCGACCGCCTCCTCGATGTCCCCGGACATCCCGGCGGAGAACTCCACCGCGTCGGGGTGATCGCGGCGCAGCGCGGCCGCGACCTCGGCGGCGTCGGCGAAGTGGGCGCTCGCCTCGCCCTCGAGCGGGGGGACGACCATGAGCCCGGCCAGGCGCAGGTGGCCGAGACCGGCCACGTGGTCGGCGAGGCCGGGCAGGTCCTCACGAGCGATTCCGCCGCGCGAGGTGTCACCGTCCAGGCTCAGCTGGATCAGGACGGGCAGCGGGGTGACGTCGTCGCGCTCCCCGGCGGCGCGGGCGCGGCCCTTCTCGAGGCCGTCGGCGACCTTGGCCGAGCCGACGGAGTGGACGCGGTCGGCCCACCCGGCCACCGCAGCGGCCTTGTTGGACTGGATGTGACCCACCATGTTCCAGCGCACCGCCGCGGCCAGCTCGGCGTCGGCGGCGGCCAGATCGGAGACCTTCGCCGCGGCCTCCTGGACGCGGTTCTCCCCGACGTCGCGCACCCCGAGGCGGGCGAGCCGGACGACGTCGGTGACGGGGTGGAATTTGGTGACGACGACGAGGTCGACCTCATCGGTCCGTCCCGCGGCCGCCCGCGCCGCGTCCAGACGTTGCCGGGTCGCGGCGAGCCTGGTGGCGAGTTCGTCCGCCCTGGGATCGGTCATGTCCGCTCTTCCTCCTCCCGGCCGGCGGGTGCGCCGGCCCCGGGTCTCTACTGCTGCCGCCAGATCACGCTGGCCTGGCGCCCGGTCCGCCCCTGTCGACGATAGGAGAACAGTGACTCCTCGGCGATCGTGCAGCGCGGGTCGGAGTCGACGCGGGTGACGCCGAGCCCGGCGAGTTGGCGCGTGATGCCCCGACGCAGGTCCACCCCGGGGGTCCCCGCGACGGTCCGGGCGCGGCTGCCGGGCAGGGCGGCCTCGACCTCGTCCACCATCGCGGGGGGCAACTCGTAGTGCTCCCCCGCCGCGGCGGGTCCGAGGAGCACGGTGATGCGCTCGGCCCGGGCGCCCAGGGAGGTCATGGCCCCGATGAGCGACGGGACGATCCCGCCGACGGCGCCGACCCGGCCCGCGTGCACGGCCCCGATCACCCCGGCCTCGGAGTCCGCGGCCAGGACCGGGACGCAGTCGGCGGTGAGTACCGCCAGCGCCAGGCCCGGCCGGTCGGTCACCAGGCCGTCGGTGGCCGGGACCGGGCCGCCCGTCGGGCGGGTGACGCGGGCGATACGGTTGCCGTGGACCTGGTCCATCCACACGACGTCGGTCGCGGGCAGGCCGAGTCGACGGGCGAGCCGCGCCCGGTTGGCTGCCACCGCCGCCGGGGCGTCCCCGACGTGGTCACCGAGGTTGAACGAGTCGAAATCTCCGGTCGACGCGCCGCCGCGGCGGTCGGTGACCACCCGGCGTACGCGCCCCGAGCCGTCGGGTGCCATGGATCGGACCGTCAGTGCCGCATGAACGGCGGCACGTCGATGTCGTCGTCCTCGTCGCGGCGGCGGGAGGAGGACCCTCCCGCCGGAGCCGGGTTGCCGGCCGAGGCGGCGGGACCCGGGTAGGCCGACTCCTCGCGGCGGCGGCTGTCGAGGGGGGTCGAGCCGAGTTCGGAGGCACCGCCGGTGTCGCCGGAGGCGCCGGGGACCGACTCGTCGTCGTCGAGGTGGTGGCGGCCGCGACGCGACTGTCCCGCGCCCGCGGTGACCGGACGGGACCCGCCGTCGAACCCGGCGGCGATGACGGTCACACGGACCTCGTCGCCGAGCGAGTCGTCCACGACGGTGCCGAAGATGATGTTGGCGTCCGGGTGCGCCTCCTCCTGCACGAGCGTGGCGGCCTCGTTGATCTCGAACAGCCCCAGGTCGCTGCCGCCGGCGATGGACATGAGGACGCCCTTGGCGCCCTCCATCGTGGTCTCGAGCAGCGGGGAGTTGATGGCGGCCTCGGCGGCCTTGAACGCGCGTCCCTCCCCGCGGGAGGAGCCGATGCCCATGAGGGCGCTGCCCGCCCCGGACATGACGCCCTTGACGTCGGCGAAGTCGACGTTGATCACGCCGGGCGTGGTGATGAGGTCGGTGATGCCCTGGACGCCGTTGAGCAGGACCTCGTCCGCGGTCTTGAAGGCCTCCATCATCGACACACCCGCGTCGCCGAGCTGGAGCAGGCGGTCGTTGGGGATCACGATGAGCGTGTCGCAGGCCTCGCGGAGCTGGTCGATGCCGGTGTCGGCCTGGCCTCCGCGACGCTTGCCCTCGAACGAGAACGGGCGGGTGACCACACCGACCGTCAGGGCGCCGAGCTTGCGGGCGATCGCGGCCACGACGGGCGCGCCGCCGGTGCCGGTCCCGCCACCCTCGCCGGCGGTGACGAAGACCATGTCGGCCCCCTTGAGGACCTCCTCGATCTCGTCCTTGTGGTCCTCGGCGGCCTTGCGACCGACCTCGGGGTCCGCGCCGGCGCCCAGCCCGCGGGTGAGCTCGCGGCCGACGTCCAGCTTGACGTCGGCGTCCGACATGAGGAGGGCCTGTGCGTCGGTGTTCACGGCGATGAACTCGACGCCCTTGAGCCCCTCGTCGATCATCCGGTTGACCGCGTTGACGCCGCCGCCGCCGATCCCGACGACCTTGATGACTGCGAGGTAGTTGTGCGGTGAGCTCATCGAGGCCCGGCCTTCCTATGGGGGTGTCGTGCTCGGTTGCATGCTGTCTCGACGAAAGTTCCGCGAGCCTAAAGTCTCACCCTCTAGTTGAGGGTTAAACTTGCTGGTCAGAGGCCTTTTCCGCCGTCTGCACACACGGTAGGTCCAGCAGCCCCGCGCGTCCACGAGGCTCGCGGGCGTGTCGTGTCCACCGGCTCCCGACCGGGCTACCGCGAGGCCGGCAGGGCGGGGTTCGACACGTTCCAGATCTGGCCCGGTTGCTCGAGCACCATCTGCAGGGCGACGGCCTTCTCGTGATCCCGCCCCGCCGCGCCCCATTCCACGATCCGCCCGTCGGCGAGTGTGAGGACGATGGACGCGGGGGTCTCCACCTCGACCGAGGCGATCTCCTGACCCGCCGTGCCGCGCACCTCGGCGAACACGGTCGCCAGATCGCGGACGATCGACGGCAGGTCAGCGCCGGCCGCGTCCCCGACGGTGAGCAGGGGCGTGCCGGGCGGGGGCTCACCGGGGCCGAAGTCGATGCCTTGGGCGTCCACGAGGTGCTGGGTCCCGTCGACCTCCACGACCACCAGGGCGGTGCGCTCGATCAACTCGATCCGCAGCCCCGAGGGATAGTCGCGCTTGACGGTCACCTGGTCGACCCGCGGGAGTCCGGCCACCCGCCGCGCGACGGCGTGCGTGTCCACCTGGAGGAGCGGGGTCCCGGGGACCACGGCGGCGCGCTCGGTCACCACCTCGGACGGGATCGTCCGGGTGCCCTCGACGCTGACCTCGCGGACCGAGAACACCGGCAGGAAGTACAGGGCGATGTAGCCGAGGAGCAGCACCACCAGTGCCACCCCGAGTCCGGCGTAGATGCGGTTGGTGCGTCGGCGGCGCCGCCGCAGCCGCGCGCGGACGGCCGGGTCGGAGTGCCGGACCCGCTCGTCGGAGCTGCGGACGGTGGCCGCGGCGAGCCGGCGGTCCGGGTCATCCGTGGACGTGGCCTCCGGGCCGCCCTCGGACGCCCGGTCCCCCGCTCCCCCGTCGGCGGTCGGGTGGTCCGGCGTGTCGTCCGGCTCGTCGACGGGCTCGTCGATCGGACGGTCCCCGGGTACGTCGGTCACCGCGCGGCCCTCCTCACGAACCCTGGCCCGACGGACCCCGGCCGGCGACGATCCGCGGACCGAGAGTGGTGATGTCCCCCGCGCCGAGGGTGAACACCACGTCATCGGCCTCGAGCAGCCCAAACACGGCCCCGAGCGCGGAGTCCAGGTCGGGCACGTGCTGCACGGGGACCGTCACGTGCCGCGCGACGGAACCGCCGTCGATGCCGGGTTCGGGCTGCTCGCGGGCGCCGTAGACGTCGAGCACCACGACCCGGTCGGCGAGCGAGAGCGCCCGGCCGAACTCCTCGGCGAAGATGCGGGTCCGCGAGTACAGGTGCGGCTGGAAGACGGCGACCAGTCGACCGCCGTCCGTCTCGACGATCTCCCTCGCCGCGCCGAGGACCGCCGCGACCTCGGTCGGGTGGTGCGCATAGTCGTCGTAGACACGCGCGCGCCCGCCTCCGACGACGGCCTCCCCCTTGGGTTCGAATCGTCGTCCCACTCCCCCGAACCCGGACAGGCCGGCGAGGAACCCGTCGGTCTCGAACCCGGAGGCGCCGATGCCGCTGGCGGCGATCCCGTCGGCGGCGGTCACCTCGCGCGCGGCGAGCAGGGCGGCGAGGGCGTTGAGCGCCATGTGTTCGCCGGGGGTCCCGACGTGCAGTTCGCCGTGGGGGACGCCGTCGAGCATGAGGTCGGCGCGGGTGCCGGCGGAGTCGACGACGATCTCCGAGAGTTCACCCGACACCGGCAGATCGGAGACCGGCCCGTCGGAGGTCCGGTATCCCAGCACGCGGACGCCCGCCGCCGCGGCCCGCCGGGCGCGCTCGGCGGCGCCCTCGTCGTCCAGGCACACCACCAGCGCGCCGATGGCGGGGATACGGGCGAGGAAGGTGTCGAACACCTCGTAGTAGGCCTCGGCGGTGCCGAAGTGGTCGAGGTGGTCGGGCTCGGCGTTGGTGAGGATGACCACGTCGGGGTCGTAGTGGACGAGCGAGCCGTCGGACTCGTCGGCCTCGGCGACGAACACCGGGTCGCTGCCGCCGCGGGCGTTGGTCCCGAACTGCAGGACGGTGCCGCCCACCGCGAAGGACGGGTCCGAGCCGGCGGCGAGCATGCCGGCGATGAGCATCGACGTCGTCGAGGTCTTGCCGTGCGTGCCACAGACCATGATCGAGCGGCCCGACCGTGCCAGGTGTCCCAGCACCTGTGACCGCGTGACGACGGGAATCCCCGCGGCCCTCGCGGCCGCGAGCTCGGGGTTGTCGGCGGGGATCGCGGCCTTGGAGATCACGACGATCTCCGGCGGTGCGCCGTGGGCTCCGAGCGCCTCGGCACTGTGCCCCACCCGCACGATCGAGCCCCGATCGGCCAGGGCCCGCAGGTCGGCCGAGTCGCGGGCATCGCTGCCCGAGACCGCGACGCCGTGATCGAGCAGGATCCGGGCGACCCCGGACATGCCGGCGCCGCCGATCCCGATCATGTGGACGCGGGTGAGGGTGGCGGGGACGTCATCGACGGACGCCGTGGTCGGCGGGGCCGGCGGGACGGACGGGGTCGGCGGGGTCTGGTCGGTCTGCGGGGTCTGGTCGGTCAACGAGGGGCCTTTCCGGCGGCGTCGAGCGCGATCCGCGCCACGACCTCCGCCGCGTCTCGGGAGCCGCCGCTGACTGCGGCGTCGGACATCGAGTCCAGGCGGCCGCGGTCCAGCAGCAGCGGCAGGACCTCGGTCCGCAGGTAGTCGGTGGTGAGTGCCCCGTCCTCCACGAGGAGTGCGGCCCCGCCGGCGACCAGGTCGCGGGCGTTGAGGGCCTGCTCACCGTTGCCGTGCGGGAGCGGGACGAACACCGCGGGCAGTCCGACGGCGGAGACCTCGGCGACGGTGATGGCTCCGGACCGACACAGGATGAGGTCCGCGGCCGCGTAGGCCAGGTCCATCCGGTCGAGGTAGGGCACGGTCACGTACGGGGTGGCGTCGGCGGGCACCCGGGCGGCGTCCACGACGTTCTTGGGGCCCACGGCGTGGAGGACGCCGACGCCGGCGCGGGAGAACTCCTCGGCGACGCCCGCCATCGCGGTGTTGAGCGAGCGCGCGCCCTGCGAGCCGCCCACCACGAGCAGGGTGGGGGCGTCGGGGTCGAGGCCGAAGGCGGCGCGTGCCTCCGCGCGGAGTGCCGCGCGGTCGAGCGTGGCCACCGAACGCCGGACGGGATTGCCCACGACGCGGGCGTCGAGGCCCGAGCCGGTGACGGCGGCCAGCGTGGCGACGGCGAACCGGGCGCCGAGCTTGTTGGCGATGCCGGCGCGGGAGTTGGCCTCGTGGACGATGATCGGGATCCGACGTCGCCCGCCGGCGCCCGTCCGGCCCAGGGGGGCCGCCGCCGCGAGGTAGACCGGCACGCACGCGTAGCCGCCGAACCCGACGACGACGTCCGCCTCGGTGCGACGCAGGACGTCCCGCGCGCCCCGTACCGCCCGGAGCAGTCGGGTGGGCAGTCGGAACAGGTCGCCGCCGATGCTGCGCGGCAGCGGGACGGGGTCCACGAGTTCGAGTGGGACGCCCCGGCGCGGGACCAGCTCGGTCTCGAGCCCGCGCGGCGTGCCCACCGCGGTGACCCGCGCGGTGGGATCGAGGGCGGTGACGGCCTCGCCGACGGCGAGCGCCGGCTCGATGTGACCGGCGGTGCCGCCGCCGACCACCAGGACGGAGGGCCCGCCGGATCGTGGGGCGCTCATCGCTCCCGTCCCCGGTGGATCGGGCTCGGGCGACCCGCGCCGGGGCTCTGTCGGGAGCCGGCGTCAGGGGCCGGGCGACGCGGCTGGCGACGCTCGGCCTCCCGTCCGCGCACGGGCCGGGCGGTGCGGCCGGTCATCGCGGTGGCGCCGCGACGACGGTCCCGCGCGGCCTCGGCGGGGATGGGCATCGTCTCGTACGCCGGCGGCCTCGGGGTCCCCCGGGGCGGCCGCGGGACGGGGGCGGGCTGGGCCGTACGGCGGGCGCCCGCGGACCTGTCGCGTGGGGCGGGACCGCCGGTCCGCGGCGGCTGCGGCCTGGTCACCGGGTCCCCGAACCGGCGGGTGCCGGCGCTGGACCGTCCGGGCGTGGCGGAGGCCGGGACCGGCCGCTCGGGCGTGTAGGGCCGCGGGTCGGGCAGCGCGAGCCAGCTGCGCCGGCGCCGCGACGGGGAGCTGAGGATCGCGGAGATGGCCTCCGGCTCGTGGCGGGCACAGTTGGCGAGCAGCCCGAGCGAGGTCAGGGTGACGACCGCCGACGTGCCGCCGTTGGAGATCAGGGGCAGCTGCAGACCCGTCACCGGCAGCAGGCCGACCACATACCCGATGTTGATGAAGGCCTGGATGACGATCGTCGCGGTGACGGTGCCGGCGAGCAGGCGCCGGAACGGGTCGACCGACCGCAGCGCGACGCGCATGCCGACCCACCCGAGGGTGAGGTAGAGCGACACCACGACCGCGGCCCCGAACCAGCCCAGTTCCTCGCCGATGATCGCGAAGATGAAGTCGTTGGTGGCCTCGGGCAGGTAGAACCACTTGGCGCTGGACTGCCCCAGCCCGACGCCGAACAATCCGCCGTCGGCCAGCGAGAGCATGCCCTGGTACGACTGGTAGGCCGCGCCCTGGGGGTTGGAGAAATCGCCCCGGAAGGTGTCGAAGTAGGTCCGGATCCGCTCGAAGCGGTAGGCGAACGCCACGGCGAGTACGCCGAACACCACGACGCCGACCGCGATGACCCACACGAAGTGCCGGGTGGGGTACCCGGAGAACCACAGCACACACAGGAAGGCGATGGTCACCGCAGTGGCCATGCCCAGGTCGGGGGCGACGACGACGAGGACCGCCACAACGAGGTAGCCGACCACGGCCGGGAAGAGCAGATCGAGCCAGTACCCCGTGCGCATCCGCTTGGCGACCACCGAGCACGCCCAGAGGATGAAGGCGAACTTGGCGATCTCCGCGGGCTGGATCGAGAACAGCCCCAGGTCGATCCAACCCTTCGACCCGTTGATCTCGGACCCGACCCCGGGGATCAGCACGGCCACGAGCAGTCCGATCGCGACCAGCAGCAGCGGAAACGCCGCGGCCCGGACCAGCTCGATGCGGACGCGCAGCGCGGTGACGAAGCCGACCCAGCCGATGAGGACGAAGAGCGCCTGGCGCAGGAAGATGTCGAACGGCGTGCCGCCGCCGGAGAAGGCGAGCACGTTGGAGCTGGACAGCACCATGCCCAATCCGATGACGGTGAGCAGGGCGGTGACCACCATGACCACGTGGTACGAGGTCAGGGGCGCGCGATTGATGGCGGCCAGGGGTGCGGCGATCCGCCCGAGCAGGTCCGGTCGCGTCTCGGTGGCCGCGCGCTCGTGCTGTGTCTTCTCACGCACCGGCTTCTCACGCGCCGGCTTCTGGCGCGCTGCCTTGTCGGTTGCCATTGCCCTACCTCCCGGCCACGCGGCCCACGGCGAGGACGAAGCTGCGCCCGCGGTGACCGTAGTCGGTGAACATGTCCATCGACGCGGCCGCGGGGGCGAGCAACACGGTGTCGCCTCCGGTGGCCATCCGTGCGGCCTCGGCGACCGCCCGGTCCATCGTCTGCTGCGGCTCGTCGGGACCCGCGGCATCGTCATCGTCTCCCGAGGCCAGCTCCACAACGGGCACCGCCGGCGCGTGTCGGGCCAATGCCTCGGCGATCCGCCCACGGTCGCGGCCGATGAGGACCACGCCGCGCAGCACGCCCGAGACCTCGGCGACCAGCGGCTCCACGTCGGCGCCCTTGAGCAGGCCCCCGGCGATCCACACCATCGTCCCGCCCGCGAGCAGCGAGGTCCGGGCGGCGTGGGGGTTGGTGGCCTTCGAGTCGTCCACGTAGGCGACCCCGTCGATCGTGTCGACCGGCTCCGCGCGATGGGCGCCCACGGTGAAGCCCCGCAGGGCCTCGGCCACGTGCTCGGGTCGCGCGCCCACGGAGAGGGCGACGGCCGAGGCGGCGAGCGCGTCGAGCACGCCCGCGGGCCCGGCCGGGCGGACGTCCGCTGCGGGCAGCAGCGCCACCTCGTCGTCGTCCTCGTCACCACCGCCGATCCGCGCGGTGAGAACGCCGTCGACGACGCCACACTCCCCCGGACCGGGCGAACCGAGGCGCACCCCGATCGCGGTCGGGGCGGGCGCGGCGGCGAGCAGGCGCGCGGCGATCTCGTCGTCGGCGCCGGCCACGGCCACGCGGCCGGTGAGGACACGGGCCTTGGCCTCGGCGTAGGCCTGCATGGAGCCGTGCCAGTCGAGGTGGTCCTCGGCGACGTTGAGCACCACCCCGACGTCCGGGCGGCAACTCGGCGCCCAGTGCAGTTGGAAGCTGGACAGCTCGGCCGCCAGCACGTCGACGCGGGGCTCGGCCAGCAGGACGTCCGTCACCGGCAGCCCGATGTTCCCGCAGGCGCGCGCGGCCATCCCGGCCTCCAGGCAGATGGCCTCGAGCATCGAGGTGGTGGTGGTCTTGCCGTTGGTGCCGGTCACCGCGAGCCAGGTGCGTCGCGGCCCGAACAGTTCGGCGGCGTCGGCCCGCCAGGCCAGTTCGACATCACCCCACGCCGGCACCCCGGCGTCGGCGGCGGCCAGCAGCAGCGGCGAGTGCGGCCGCCAGCCCGGGCTCGTGATGACGAGGTCGACACGGCCCGGACCATCGGATCCGTCGAGGAGCTCGGCTGCGCGGTCGAGGTCGACGCCCGCACACCCGATGTCGTCGGGCAGCGCCTCTCGGAGTCGTGAGATGGCCTCGGGACGGGAGTCCGCGACGACCGGCTCGGCGCCCAGCGCGTGGAGGATGCGGACCGCGCCCGGGCCGGACACGCCCGCGCCCAGGACCAGCACGCGGGAGCCGGTCAGCTCGCGCACGTCGGGACCGGCGTCGGCCGCCGTGCCGGCGGTACCTGCGGTGTGGGTCATGTCGGTCATCCCGTCGAGCTCGCGAGCCAGTCGCCGTAGAACAGGGCGATCGCCAGACCACAGGAGATCGCGACGAGCAGCCAGAACCGGATGGTCACCGTGGTCTCGGCCCAGCCGCCGTTCTCGAAGTGGTGGTGGATGGGGGTCATGCGGAACGGCCGACGCCCGGTGGTGCGGAAGGCGGCCACCTGGATGAGCACCGAGACGAACTCGATGACGAACACGGCGCCCACGACCACCATGAGCAGCTCGGTGCGAGAGACCACGGACACGCCCGCGACGATGCCGCCGAGGAACATCGACCCGGTGTCCCCCATGAAGATCTTGGCCGGGGCCGCGTTCCACCACAGGAAGCCCAGGCAGGCGCCGAGCGCCGCCGAGCAGACCACCGCGATGTCGAGGGGGTCACGGACCTGGTAGCAGCCCGACAGGTCGACGCCCTCCGCGGTGGAGAAGCAGGAGTAGCGGAACTGCCAGAAGGTGAACACCACGTAGGTGCCCATCACCATCGCCATGGAGCCGGCGGCGAGGCCGTCCAGGCCGTCGGTGAAGTTGACCGCGTTGGACCAGCCGTAGACGAGGACGACGATGAAGACGAGGAAGACGACGACGGGGAAGCTCACCGCGACGAAGTCCCGCACGTAGCTCAACGACGTGCTGGCGGGGGTGAGCCCGTCGTTGTTGCGGAACTGCAGCACGAGGATGCCGAACGCGAGGGCCGCGAGGACCTGGCCGGCGGTCTTGGACAGGATGCCCAGGCCCTTGTTGTGGCGCTTGAAGACCTTGAGGCCGTCGTCGACCATCCCCACCACCGCCAGCGCGGTGGCCAGACCGAGCACGAGCACGCCCGAGGCGGTGAACCCGCCCCCGCCGACCGTGACCTGGCCGATCACCCCGGCGACGATGTACCCGAGCCACACGGCGGTGAGGATCGCGACACCACCCATGTTGGGCGTGCCGCGCTTGCTCATGTGGGACTGCGGTCCCTCGAGACGGATCTCCTGGCCGTAGCCCTTGCGCCGGAAGTAGATGATGAGCAGGGGTGTGAGGAAGATGCTCACGACGAAGGCGACGATGCCTGCGATCATGATCTGGGTCATGACTGGTTCTCCTCACCACGCGACGCGAGCAGGTGCTCGGCGACGCTCCACAAACCGACGGCAGCAGAGGCCTTGACCAGGACGATGTCGCCCGGCTCCACGCGTTCGTCCAGGATCGCCACGGCCTCCTCGGCGGTGGCGACGTGCTCCGCCTCGGAACCCCACGAGCCCTCCTGGATCGCGCCCTGGAACAGCGCACGCTGGGGGCGGCCCAGGCCCACGACCACGAGCTGGGACACGTCCAGGCGGACGAGGAAACGCCCGAGCAGGTCGTGCTCGGTGACCGCGTCCTCGCCGAGTTCGGCCATCTCCCCCAGCACCGCCCAGGTCCGCCGGTGGCCGCCGCCGGAGCGGGCCATGACGGCCAGGGACTTCAGCGCGGCCCGCATCGAATCGGGGTTGGCGTTGTACGAGTCGTTGACGACGGTGACGCCGTCGGCGGTCATCCGTACGTCCATCCGGCGTACGGAGGCGGCCTCCGCGGTCCCCAGGGCGGCGGCCACCTGCTCGACCGACATCCCGCACGCGAGACCCACCGCGGCCGCCGACAGGGCGTTGCCCACCTGGTGCTCCCCGTGCACACGGAGCGCCACATCGGCCTCACCCCGCGGGGTGACCAGGCGGAAGGAGGCGCGTACCTCGTCGTCGAGCCGTACCCGCTCCGCACGGACGTCCGCGGATCCCTCGACCCCCACGGAGACCACCTCCGCGGCGGTGCGTCCGGCCATGGTCCGGACCCGCTCGTCGTCGGCGTTGAGGACGGCCACCCCGCCGTGGGCGGCGTCCGGGAGCGCCTCGACGAGTTCGCCCTTGGTGTCGGCGATGACCTCTCGCGAGCCGAACTCGCCGAGGTGTGCGGTGCCGACGTTGAGCACGACGCCGATCCGGGGCGGTGCCAGGGCCGCCAGCTCGCGGATGTTCCCGGGCGCACGGGCACTGAGTTCCAGGACGAGGAAGTCGGTGCCGGAGTCGGCGCGCAGCGCGGTCCAGGGATGCCCGATCTCGTTGTTGAACGATCCGGGTGGCGCGACGACAGTGCCGGCTTCGGACAGCACGGCGCCGATGAGGTCCTTGGTGCTGGTCTTGCCGGACGAACCGGTCACCCCCACCACGACCAGACCGTGGTCGGCGACCAGCCGGTCGACACTCGCGCGGGCGAGGGCGCCGAGCGCGGCGAGCACCGACGCGCCGGACCCGTCCGTGTCCGCGGCGAGCGCCATGGCGTTGGTCTGCCTCCGGTCGACCGCGGGCACGACGATCTGCGCGCCGTCCGCCCCGTCCACCTCGTGGGCGACGAGTGCCGCGGCGGCCCCGGCGTCGAGGGCGCGGGCGACGTAGTCGTGACCGTCGACGCGCTCCCCGGGCAGGGCCAGGAACAGCCCGCCCTCCCCGATCCGGCGGGAGTCGAACTCCACGGAACCGGTGACGGCCGACGCGGGGTCTCCACCGACCAACCGACCGCCGACTATCCCGGCGATCTCGCCGAGGGTGAGGTCGATCATGGTGCGTTGTCCTCCGTCTCGCCCGTGGGGGCGGCGTATCCGAGTCGTCTGATGAGTTCTTCGGCGGCTCTGGTGCGGTCGTCGAACGGGAACACGGTCCCGTTCCTCTCCTGACCGGTCTCATGGCCCTTGCCGGCGATCACGACGACGTCCCCGGTGCGGGCCCAGTCGATCGCCGTCGCGATCGCCGCTCCCCGGTCACCGACCTCCTCGATCAGGGTGTCGTCACCGGCGGTGGACTCGGTGCCCGCGAGGACCGCCGCGCGGATCTCGGCCGGGTCCTCGCTGCGCGGGTTGTCGTCGGTGACCACGACCAGGTCGGCGACCTCGGCGGCGGCGGCGCCCATGAGCGGGCGCTTGCCCGGATCGCGGTCGCCACCGGCACCGAGGACCACGGCGATGCGGCCCTCGGTCTGCGC
Organism: Dietzia sp. WMMA184; assembly: GCF_002441635.1. NCBI lineage: Bacteria > Bacillati > Actinomycetota > Actinomycetes > Mycobacteriales > Dietziaceae > Dietzia > Dietzia sp. WMMA184. Next base: position 911,513 of record NZ_NXEI01000001.1, read on the forward strand.
GCGGACCGACCGGAGCACCGCCGCGACCGCGCCGGGCTTGTGGGCGTAGTCGACGAGCACCCGGAAGTCCTGGCCCCGCACGACGGGCTCGAGCCGGCCGGGGACCCGGACGCGCGCCAGACCGGCCGCCGCGCCTGCCACGTCCGAGCCGAGGGCATCGACGACGGCCAGTGCGACAAGAGCGTTGGCGACGTTGAACCGGCCGAGCAGCGGTAGTTCGACGTCGGCGGTCAGCCCGCGGGGGCCGTGCACGGTAAAGGTCTGGGTGCCGCGATCGGTGGTCGCGGACTCCCCCGCCGTCCAGTCCGCGTCGGCCCCGGGTTCGGCGGAGACCGTGACCGCGTCCGGCCGCATCCCGAGCAGTCTCCGGCCCCAGTCGTCGTCCACCACGACGACGGCCCGCTCGGCGGGGCGGACCGCGGACCCCGGGTCGGCCTCGGCGTCGAACAGACGGCACTTGGCACGGAAGTAGTCGTCCATGCTCGGATGGAAATCCAGGTGGTCCTGGGTCAGGTTGAGAAAGGCACCCACGGCGAACCTGGTGCCGTCCACGCGCCCGAGCCGCAGGGCGTGGCTGGAGACCTCGGCCGCGACCGCGCGGGCCCCCTCATCCCTCATCCGGGCCAGGAGGGCCTGGAACTCGGGGGCCTCGGGGGTCGTGAGGCGACTCGGCAGCGCCCGACCGTCGACCCGGCTCCCGGTGGTGCCGATGAGGCCCGCGACATGGCCGCCGCCTTCGAGCGCGGCTTCGACGAGGTAGGAGGTGGTGGTCTTGCCGGACGTCCCGGTGATCCCCACGACGTCGAGTGCGGCGGAGGGGTCTCCCGCGACCGCCGCGGACACCGCGCCGAGGACGGATCGGGGGTCCGGATGCACGAGGACGGGGACCCGGTCGGCCACGGCGGCCATCATCTCGAGACCCTCGGGGTCGGTGAGCACGGCGTCGGCGCCCGCCTCGATCGCGGTGGCGCCGAACGAGGCGCCGTGGACCCGCGTGCCGGGCAGTGCCGCGAAGAGGATCCCGGGGCCGCAGTCCTGTGCGCGGATCGTTGCACCCACGAGGTCGTCACCACCCCGGGTCCTGTCGCCGAGAAGGGTGGCCCGCACCGCGTCTGCCAGCTCTCGCGCTGTCGTCATCGCCTGTCCTCGCCCCGCCTTCCTTGCTCGCTACCCTCCCGTGAACCCGCTACACGCTACCCTGCCGGACGCTGATCACCGCGCCTGCAGGACCAGTTCCGGCGCGGGGGCGGACGGCGGGATGTTGTCGCGATTGACCAGCCACGATGCGATGTCGTGGAAGAGCGGGGCCGCGGAGGCCCCGAGCACGCCGCGCGAGGGGGCGTCGAGCATGATCGCGATCACATACCGCGGGTCGTCGGCGGGCAGGATGCCGGAGAAGGTGATCCAGTAGCGCGAGTTGGAGTAACAGGAGCACCCGGGGTCGATCTGCTGCGCGGTGCCGGTCTTACCACTGATCTGGTAGCCGGCGACCGCGGCCTGCGGGCCGGTGCCCTCGGACTGCACGACGGAGCGGAACATGTCCCGCACCGTGCGGGCGGTCTCGGTGCTGATGACCCGCTCACCTTCGGGACGCTCGGTCTCGGTGCGCTCGCCGTCGGGGCCGACGCGCTCGGCGACGATCCGCGGCGGCACGCGGACACCGTCGTTGGCGATGGTCTGGTAGATGCCCGCCATCTGCAGGGTGGTCATGGACAGGCCCTGCCCGATGGGCAGGTTGGCGAAGGTGCCGCCCTGCCAGTTCTGCAGGTCGGGCACCAGACCCTCGGACTCCCCGGCGAGTTCGATCCCCGAGCGCTGGCCGAGGCCGAACTTGTCGAGGTACTCGGAGAACGGCTCCTTGCCCACCCGCTGGGCGAGCATGAGTGTGCCGACGTTGGAGGACTTCCCGAAGATGCCGGTGGTGGTGTACGGGGTGGGGCCGTGCTGCCACGCGTCGGAGACGGTGACACCTTCCATGCGGATGCTGCCGTCCACGGAGTGGACCTCGTTCGGATCGGTCAGCCCCGCCTCGATCGCGGCGGCGGCGGTGATGATCTTCTGCACGGAGCCCGGTTCGAACGGCGAGGTGATCGCCGGGTTGCCCAGGTCCGCCCCCCGCTCGAGCTCGGCAGCGACCCCGACGGCCGGGTTGAACGTGTTGTCGTTGGCCATCGCGCGGACCTCACCGGTGCGCGCATCGAGCACGACGGCGGACGCGGTCTCGGCTCCGGAGGTGTCCTTGGCGGTCTGGATGGCCTTCTGCACGTGCCACTGCAGGTCCGCGTCCAGGGTGAGGCGGATGGTGTCGCCGTCGCGCGGCTCGGTCACGTTGCGCAGGGTGCCCGGGATGACGGTGTTGTCCTGGGCCCGGTCGAACGTCTGCCGCCCGTCCTCCCCGTCCAGTTCGTCGTTGAAGTGTGCCTCGATGCCCTGGAGCCCGATCAGCTTGCCCTCGTCGCTCTTCGTCGTCGCACCGACGACGTTCGCGGCGAGCGCGCCCCCCGGGTACTCACGGATGTCGACCCGCTCGGCCCCGATCATGGGGTAATCGCGGGTGATGGCGTTGGCCAGCGTGACGTCGACGTTGCGGACGAGATAGGTGAAGCCACCCTCCGAGGTGAGTTTGGCCTCGATCTCGTCGCGGTCGACGGCGTCACCGAGCACGGTCTCGAACTCGTCGGCGATCTCCTCGACCAGTTCGTCCCAGGTGGGCTTGGTGCTGTCGAGCTCCCGTCGCACCTCGGCGTTGCGCTGTTCGACCAGCGGCTGGATCGACAGATCGCGGGCCTCGCGGGTGAACGCGATGGGGTCGCCGTTGAGGTCGACGATCGCTCCCCGCGTGGCGGGCAGGACCTCGTGGACCTGGCGTTGGCTCTCGGCGCGGGCCGCGAGCTCCGTTCCCCCGAGGGTCTGCACCCAGAAGAGCTTGACGAGCGCGATGACCATGATCATCGCGAAGGCGGAGCGCATGAAGGTGAAGCGTCGCTCGGTCGCCGAGGCGGTGAGGACCCTGCCGAACCGGTTCGGTGGCCGTCCGGCTCCCGGCGCGGTGCCGCGCGGGGCGCCCGAGGGGACCCGGGCGCCCGTTCCCGGGCTGCGTCGTTCGGTCATCTCCAGCGGGCCTTTCGGGGTTCGGGTGTCTAGAAGAGCGGTCCGGGCACCGGGGCGAGGGTCGCGGCGTCCTCACCGGGCGGTGCCGGAGCCGGCGGGACGAGGTCGGGCGCGGGGTCCGCCTGTGGGGCGGGAGCCGGTGGGGCGGACTCGACCATGGCGGGCGGTGGGGTGACCGGGGACGGAGGGGCTGCGAGGGGCGGATAGGGAACGGGGGCGACCCCGCGGGGCGTGCGGTCCTGGGGCGCCTGCGCGGGCGGGGCGTCGAATCCGTCCCGGTCGGACGACCTCGACGGTCCGGACGCTACCGGAGCGGGCTGCAGAGGTTTGATCGGCGCGCCGAGCTTCGCCTCGGGCTCGCCGACGATCTCGAGCACGCCGTCCGATCCCCTGGTCAGGATGGGTGCGCTGGCGACTCCGACCATGCCGAGCTTCTCCGCGCGCTGCGCCAGCACCTCGGCGGACCGGGCGCGTTCGTTGGACGCCTGCAGAGCTTCCATCCGTTCCACCAACTCCACATTGGCGTCGCGGGCGTTCTTGAGGTCGTAGGTGTCCTGGGTGGTCTGCGCGGACAGCAGGAGGGTGCCGCCCACCCCCGCGCCGATGAGAAGGAGGAGGACGACGACGAAGGGAACCCTCGCGGCGAGCTCGGCGGGACTCAGACGTTCCGCCGGGACGACCACGGTCCGGCGGCCGCGAACCGAGCGGGTGACGGGCTTGCGTCGGAGGCCGACGGGCCGTCCCGCGGGTGCGGGCGCGTCGGCACCCGGTGTCGTCGCCGGGCGGGTGTCGAGCCCGCCGGCGGTGCCGGGCGTGTCGATCGTGCTCGTCATGGGGTTCTCCCGTCGATACGCCGGACACACCGCACCCGCACCGAGGCCGAGCGCGGGTTGTGGTCGATCTCCTCCTGTGAGGCCTTCTCCGCTCCCCGGGTGATCGCCTCGAACTCGGGGCCGTGACCGGGGAGCTCCACGGGCAGGCCCGCCGGAGTCCGCGATGCGGTCCGCGTGGCCAGCTCGCGTTTGACGATCTTGTCCTCGAGGGAGTGGTAGGACATGAACACCGCACGGCCGCCGAGGCGGAGCAGGTCCAGGTATCCGGGCACCGCGTTCTCCACGGCCTCCAGCTCGGCGTTGACCTCGATGCGCAGGGCCTGGAACACGCGTTTGCCCGGGTGTCCGCCGGTCCGGCGGGCACCTTGCGGGATGGTGTCGTAGAGCAGCTCGACGAGTTGGGAGCTGGTCACGACGGGGTCGGTGTCCCGGCGGCGGACGATCGCTGCGGCGATCTGTCGCGCGAATCGCTCCTCGCCGTAGACGCGCAGGACGCGGGCGAGGTCGTCACGCGGGTACTCGGCCAGGATGTCGGCCGCGGTGGGGCCGGTGGTGGGGTCCATCCTCATGTCGAGCGGGGAGTCGACGGAGTACGCGAAACCTCGCTCGGCCACATCGAGCTGCATGGAGGAGACACCGAAGTCGAGCAGGATCCCGTCGATCGCGGGGCCCGCCTCGTCCCGGGACTCCCCGGGGAGGGCCGCCACGACGCGGTCGAAATCGTCGAAGCGGGCGTGAACCGGCGTGAACCGGTCGCGGTAGGCCGTGAGGCGACGGGTCGCCATCTCGAGGGCCTCGGGGTCACGGTCGACGCCGAGGATGCGCAGCTCACCGAACTCGGCCAGCAGGTGGGAGGAATGCCCCCCGAGCCCGAGGGTCCCGTCCACGATCACGGGGACGCGGCCGTCCTGCGCGGCCGCCTCGACGACGGGCCGGAAGAACTCGATGGTCCGCTCGAGGAAGACGGGTATGTGCCCGGAGCGCGTGGCGTCGCGGTCGGCGTCGGACTCGTCTGCCATCTCGCCTCCTCGCGTCCGGAAGTCGTCGGTGCTCCGGTTGTGGTGGAGCCCCCTGGTCCCCGTCCGGTACCCACCTGGCGTTGGGGAAGTACGTCAGGGTGGTGCCGGGCAGGGGCCGGGGGGCTCCGTCCGTCGTGCTCTCGCTTGCTCGTGTCCGTCCTCTCCCCGGATCAGAATTCGATCCCGAGCGAGGTGCCCTCCATCTCGGAGAACACGGGTAGGTTCTCCTCGCTGTAGCGGTCCCACGCCTCGGCGTCCCAGACCTCGAGACGCTCCCCGAGGCCGTTGACGACGCAGTCCTTGTCCAGACCCGCGTAGCTCCGCTGACTCGCCGGGATGGAGATCCGTCCCTGCGAGTCCAGTTGTTGGACTTCCGCGCCGCTCACCAGGAGCCGGAAGAACGCCATGTGCCTCTCGCTGAGGTTGGCGGTCGGCCGGACCTTTCTGACCAGCGCGTCGAACTCGTCCTCAGGGAAAACCGAGAGCGTGTTGGTGAACCACCCACACACCACCACCCCGTCCGCCAGGCCTGGCCTGAATCTGGCGGGGATCGTCAGCCGCCCCTTGTCGTCGAGCTTGGGACGGTGTGTCCCGTACCCGACGAAGGCTCGTTCACGTCCGGAGTCGACGAGATCGGTGTCGGTCACCCGCCACCTCCTGGGGTCCAGGCCCATCGAGCTCCTTGCGTGCCCCACTCTACCCCACAACGCCCCACAAACAAGGCCTGCGCCCCACTTCGCCCCACCGCCTCGCGTCACCGCAGTTCAGTGGCCATAGGGACCCTGCCGTCGCCGTCCCGACACCGGATCAACAGCCCGGAGGGAGCCCACTTCCGCGAGTCTTTTGGGACTCATGTGACTCGAGACGACTCACGTGGCAGCCGAGCCGGCCCCTGTGGGGAGATGTGGGGAGGAGGGGTGGGGCGTGGTGGGGAGCACGGGTGGGGCGTGGTGGGGAGGAAGGACGGAGCGCCGGCATCTCGGCGGGGACGGACGTTCCGGGTCGCGATGGGCTCTGGGCTGCCGGCCCGAGAGCGTCAGACAAATGGACGAAGGGGTGAGCGCGTGTGCGCTCACCCCTTCGTCGAAAGGCCGTGGGACGGGCCGGTCAGGGCTCCTGGTCGAACCGTCGGCGGAAGCGGTCCTCCATGCGGGAGGAGTAGTTCCGCCCGTCGGCGGGCTTGGCCGATGTCCGCCCGGTGCCGGGGACCCGGGGTCCGCCGGTGCCCTTGGCGCCGGCGGCGCCGTGCGACGGCGTGGACCGCAGCGCGAGGACACCCGCCGCGAACATCACCAGGAACCCGACGAGACTCAGTACCGGGAAGCCGCCGGGCTTGAAGTCGAGGGCGAGCCCGCCGATCAGAAGCGCCACACCGAGGATCGCCAGCGCGACCACCAGGCCCGCCGGACGACGAGCACCGGTCGCACCGGTCTTTCGGACAGACGACGCGAACTTCGGGTCGTCGGCGTAGAGCGCGCTCTCGATTTCCTTGAGCATGCGCTGCTCGTGCTCGGACAGGGGCACTTCGACCTCCTTCAGATGCTCGTGACGAACGAGCGCGGCCGGCTCGGTCGGTTCGCACCAACCGTGGATGGGGATCAGCCGGTCAGGGTTCCCCCCATCATACGAGGGCAACGCGGCGGGTACCACCGGGATTCCCCTCTGACACCTGAGGATTCCCCCGTCTCACCGCCCGGCTCCTCAGGCGGCGGGGCCGAGGACCCCCAACCGCTCGTCCACCAGGTCGAGAAACCGTCCCACCGCCCACAGGAAATCGTCCGCCATCCGATCCGAGACCGTACGCGGGAGCCCGTCCTCGACCGCCGCCGCCAGAGCGGAGTACCCACTGAAGGCGGTCGCCCACCGCTCCAGCTCCGGCACCTCCGCCGCGAGCCGGTGCCAGACGTCCGCGGGACCGCGCCGCCGCGGCCCGGGGGCCAGCAGGGCCCCGGCCGCGTACCTCGCGGCGCGGTACGACTCGAGGAACCGCTCGGAGGGAGCAGCGGCGGCGATCGCGCGCCCACGGTGCAGCTCCGCACGGCTCGCCCGTCCGAGGGTTCCCACCGCTCCCCCGCCGGCCGTCCGCATCCTGTTCCTGGTGTCCATCTCTCCTGCACCTCCCCTTCTGCGCGCACGGTATCGCCGGGGTACGACACATCCGGACGCCCCGTATCCGCGCCCGTGATCAAATGGGGTGGATGGACACCGTGATCACCCGGCTCGACGCAGCCGACTTCCGAGACCGACTGCCCGAGGCTCTGGGGGTCTACGTCGACGCCATGGGCTACCCGCCGCAGGTGGTCCGCTCCCGGGCCGCGGCGTGGATGGAGCACAGCTACCGGGACGGCTGGTCGGGTGTGGCCGCGTTCGAGGCCCCGCGCCGACGCCTGCTCGGTCAGACCCGGGGGCAGCTCGTCGCCATCTGCTACGGCTATCACGGCGCTCCCGGGCAGTGGTGGTACGACCAGGTCTCCCGGGGACTGCGGGACCGGGACCGTGAGCTCCCGCCCGACTACGTGGAACTGACCGAGCTGCACGTCTCGCCGGGACTGCAGGGGCGCGGCATCGGCGCGACCCTCGTCAGGACGTTCCTGGCCGACCGGCCGGAGAGCACGGTGCTGCTGTCGACCCCGGAGGTCGACGGCGAGGACAACGCGGCCTGGCGCCTGTACCGGTCGTTGGGGTTCACCGATGTGCTGCGTTCGTATCGGTTCCAGGGGGACGCGAGACCGTTCGCCGTCCTGGCCCGATCGCTACCGCTCGCCGGGAACGGAGATCGGACGTGACCCCCCGGCATGACGTGGTGGTGGTCGGCTCCGGCCACAACGGACTGGTGTGCGCCGCCTATCTCGCCCGCGCCGGGCTCGACGTGCACGTGGTCGAACGGGACACGGTGATCGGCGGCGCCACGTCGACGGTCGAACGGTACCCGGGCCACCGCACCGACCGCGGGTCCTCGGCACATCTGATGATCCGCCACACCGGGATCCCGGAAGAGCTCGGGCTGGAGGCCCACGGACTGCGCTACGTGGACTGCGACCCGTGGGGCTTCGCGCCCGCCCCGCCGAGATCCGACGCGCCACCGATCGTCTTCCACCGTGACCTCGACGCCACGTGCGCCAGCATCGCCGCGGCCTGCGGTGAGGCCGACGCCGGCGCGTACCGGGAGTTCGTCCGCCGGTGGGACGTCCTGGCGGGACGGATGATGAAGGGGTTCGCGGTCCGCCCCACCGCCCCGGGTCTCGGTTCGGCGTTCCTCGGGGCCGACGACCTGCGCGATCCGTTCGGCGCGGTCCAGACCTTCCTGTCCTCCGGTGACGCGCTGCTGGACGCGATGTTCACCTCGGAGCGCCTCAAGGCGGCACTGTCGTGGTTCGGCGCGCAGTCGGGACCGCCGATGTCCCACCCCGCCACAGCCCCCATGATCGGGTTCGCCGCCCTGATGCACCGGATCCCGCCGGGGCGCGCGATCGGCGGTTCGGGCGCGCTCGCGGAGTCCCTCTCGGCCGCCGTCCGGGCGCACGGGGGGACGGTCACCGCAGGTGCCGGGGCCACCTCGATCCGGCGCTCCGGTTCGGGGTGGCGCGTCGACACCGAGGGCGGACGATCCCTGTACTGCTCGGCCGTCGTCGCCGCCTGCCACGTCCACACGACCCTGGACCTCCTCGCCGGCGAACTCCCGGCGGCGACGCTGGACGGGTGGCGGCGGCGGATCAGGCCCGGTTTCGGACTGGGGATGGCCGTCAGACTCGGGACCGATGCACTGCCCACGTATCCCGGCGTACCCACGAGCACCAGCGCCCACGGCCTGCAACTGCTCGTCACGGACCGACGGCACCTCGATCGCCGCTACGGCGTCGCCGCCGCGGGCGGCCTCGACGCCGATCCCGCCGTCCTGGCGATGAGCTTCAGCGCGCTCGACCCCTCGCTGGCTCCGGAGGGCCGCCACGAGCTGACACTGTGGTCACAGTGGCACCCGCGCCACCTGGCCGACGGCCGTGGCTGGTCGGAGGAGGGCGCCGCGGAGGCCGACCGGATCATCGCCGTCGCGGACCGCTTCGCGCCGGGGTTGGCCGACTCGATCGTCCACCGTCACGTCCAGACCCCCGAGGACCTGGAGACCGAACTCGGGCTGATCGGCGGGAACGTCATGCACGTGGAGATGTCCCTCGACCAGATGCTGCCGATGCGTCCCCACCCCGATCTGCGCGGTCACGCCGTGCCCGGGGCCGACGGCGTGTTCCTGGCGGGGGCCTCGACCCACCCCGGTGGCGGTGTGATCGGGACCAGCGGCAGGACGGTGGCGCGGCTCGTGACCCGCCGACTCGGCAGGTCGGCGCGGCGACGGCGGGGATCACGGGCACAATGACCGCCGTGACCCCGCCCCATCCGACAGCGAACGCCCCCACGAGCAGTGGCCGCTCCCGACTGCCCCGGCGACTGGCGGGCCTCACGGCCCTGGCCACCCTCCTGGTGCTCCTGTCCGGGTGCCTCCAGCTGAACGCCCAGATGAGCGTCCGCAAGGACGACACCGTCTCCGGCCGGATCCTCGTGGCGGGTGACCAGCCCGCTCAGGCGGCCGCGCTCGACCGGATCACCACGCCGTCCGGGCTCGAGCAGAAGGTGCGCATCACCCCCTACTCAGCGGACGGTTTCACCGGCCGCGAGATCTACTTCACCCAGTTGACGTTCGCGGAGGTCGACACCCTCACCCTCGCGATCGACATCGAGGGGGCACGGCCGTACAGCCTGGGCTTCCGCCGCAGCGGCGACACGGTGTCGTTCAGCGGATCGGTGGACCTGTCCCTGCTGCCCGCCGACCGCGCCGAGACGGCGACCACCCGGGTCGACCTGACCTTCCCCAACCGCATCAAGGAGACCAACGGCACCATCGGGGCCGGCAACTCCGTCAGCTGGTCCCCGGCTCCGGGGTCCATCACGCGGATGCAGGCCTCGTCGTCGTATCCCGACCCGGCCGCACGTGGGTTCGCGGTGTGGATGATCGTCGGGATCGGCGCCGCCCTGCTGGTGTCCATCGGGACGATCCTGGCCGCCCGGACGTCCAGGGCCCGTGCCGACCGGCTGGTGCGCTGACCCGAGCCGCACCCCCACCGGGGCGGATCAGATCCTGCCGGCCGCCACCCCGGGGGCGGGGGCCATCGACAGGTTGGTGAGGACCTCGTGGGTGGCCTTGGAGAAGTTCAGGGTGTTGAAGTGCAGGCACGGGACACCCTCGGCGATCAGTCGCTCGCACATGCGGGTGGTGAGATCGATCCCGACCTCACGGACCGCCGCCCGGTTCTCCTCGGGCCCGTCCCCGGCCGCGGTCCGGAGCCGCTCGGCCAGGTCGTCGGGCAGGGCGCAGCCCGAGAGCTCGACCATCCGCTGGACCTGCCGCAGACTCGTGACCGGCATGAGTCCGGGGATGATGGGCTTGGCGCCCTGCTCCGGGTCGGCGGCGACGGCGCGATCCCTCAGGCGCAGGTAGTGCTCCACGTCCCAGAACATCTGGGTGATCGAGTACTCGGCGCCGGCCCGGAGCTTGTTCACCAGGATCTCGGAGTCGTGCTCGAGGTCCCGGGCCCGGTAGTGCCCCTCGGGGAAGGACGCCACCCCGACGTGGAAGCCCCCCACCTCGTGGATCAGACGGACGAGCTCCTCGGCGTAGTGCAGCCCCTCCGGGTGAGCCGTCCACTCGCCCAGCGGGTCCCCGGGCGGGTCCCCGCGCAGGGCGAGGATGTTGGACACCCCGACCTCGCCGTACATGCGGATCATGTCGGTGAGTTCGGCGACCGTGTGGTCCACCGCCGTCAGGTGCGCGATCGGCAGCAGGTCGGTCTCACGGACGAGCCGCTCGACGACCCGGACGGTCCGGTCCCGCGTGGATCCGCCGGCCCCGTAGGTGACCGAGACGAACGCCGCCCCGAGGTCGGAGAACACGGTGGCGGCGCGCCAGAGTCGGTCCTCGGCGGCCTCGTCTCGCGGCGGGTAGAACTCGACGGAGAACGGAACCCTCGGGGTGGTCGACGTCGCGATCCGCTCCACGATGCTCGGGTGCCGGCCGCCGTCCGTCGGGTCGGAGTCGGGTAGCTGGGTCACCCGACCAGGGTAGCCCGACGCGCACCACGTCCGGCCGCCGCCCGACGACTAGGATCGTCGGCGACGAGGGCGGCCGGACACCGGCGCCCGGAAGGGATGGTGCCCGTGGTCTCGGCGACTCGCCCCGACGACGGAGAACGCGTCCTCGACGCGCTCCGCCGACTCATCGACGAACGGCGCACGGTCGTGGCGGGGATAGACGAGCGGGTCGACCGCCTGGCCGGCCTGCTCTCCGACTTCGTCCTCGACGGCGGCAAACGGATGCGACCGCGGTTCGCCCTGGCCGGCTGGGCCGCCGCGAGCGACACGGACGCTCCCGCCCCGGACGAGGTCGTCACCGCCTGCGCCGCCCTCGAGCTGATCCAGGCCTGTGCGCTGGTCCACGACGACATCGTGGACGCCTCGGACACCCGGCGAGGCCGCCCCACCGTCCACCGGACGATCGAGGCCGCGCACTGCAACGAGGGTTGGGACGGGGACGCGGCCCGCTACGGCGTCTCCCAGGCCATCCTCGTGGGCGACCTGGCCCTGACGTGGGCCGACGAGATGTTCGTGACCTCCGGGGTACCCCCCGAGGCCCTGGCCCGCGCGCTGGGTCCCTGGTACGCCATGAAGACAGAGGTCCTGTCGGGGCAGATGCTCGACATCCTCGCCGAGGCCTCGGGCGCCACCGACGAGCTCACCCCGGCCCGGGTGAACCGCTTCAAGACCGCGGCCTACACGGTGGAGCGGCCACTGCACATCGGCGCCGAGCTGGCGGGTGCCGGGGCGGAGACCGTCTCGGCCCTGCGGGAGTTCGGGGTGGCCGTGGGCCAGGCGTTCCAGTTGCGGGACGACATGCTGGGCGTGTTCGGCGACCCGGAGGTCACCGGCAAGCCCTCCGGGGACGATCTGCGGGAGGGCAAGCGCACCCTGCTGCTCGCCCGTGCGACCGCCCTCGCCCCCCGCCGGGACGCCGAGTTCCTCCTCGGAGTTCTCGGGACGCAACCCGACGCGGCCACGCTCGAACGCGCGCGCAGCATCCTCGTGGAGTCCGGTGCGGTGGTCTCGGTGGAGGCCGAGATCGACGCGTTGACCACCCGCGCCCTGGACGCCGTGGCCTCCGATGCGATCAGCGACCACGGGCGGGACACACTGCGCGCACTGGCGGAGGCCGCGACCCGCAGGCGGGCCTGATCCGTGCTCGGAGCGTCCGCCCCCCGGCCGGAGGCGACCACCTCGTCGTCGTCGCCATTGTCGTCATCACCATCGTCGCGGATCCGCCGGGCGACCACCGCGACGACCGCCTCGGCCCGCGCCGCCCTGACCGGTCCCTCCGGTCCGGCGCTGTGGCGCGGCGTCCTCGGCTCGGTCCTGCTCACCATCGCCGGTTTCGGCGCGGGCGCCCTGCCCGTGGACGGCGGCGTCGCGGTCGCGGTGGGGCTGCCCGGGTACACGTTCGGCCACGGTGAGGTCCTCGCCCTCATCCTCTGCTGGGCGGGCGTCGCGCTGCTGGTCACCTCGTGGCTCGCGCTCGGCCCCCGGGCGGTCTCGGGCCGCCTCCCCACCCGGGACGCCGTGTGGGCCACGGCCCTGTGGTCGGCGCCGATGCTGCCCGCGGTCCCCCTGTTCAGCCGCGACGCCTGGTCCTACCTGGCGCAGGGCGCCATGAGCGCCGCGGGAGTGGACCCGTACCACCACGGACCGGAGGCCAACCCCGGCCCCTTCACCGACGAGGTCAGCCCGGACTGGCAGTCCACCGCGACCCCGTACGGCCCGCTGCACCTGCTGCTCATGCGCGTCGTCGTGGCGCTGTCCGGCGGCCACCCGGCGGTGGGGATCGTCATCCTCGGGGTGGTGGTACTCGCCGCACTGGCCGGGCTCGTCGCGCTCGTGGTCGCCCTGGCCCGCCGCGCCGGGGTGGACGCCGGCGCCGCGGTGTGGATGGCGGGCGCCTCCCCGCTGTCCGTGATCCACTTCGCGGGCGGGCTGCACAACGAGATCTTCCCGCTGGTGGCATGCGTCGGCGCCGTGGTCCTCACGCTCGACCGGCGCTACGCGTGGGCCGGGGCGGCGATCGGGATCGCGGTGGCGTTCAAGGCCACCGCCGTGATCGTGGCGCCGTTCCTGCTGTGGATCGCCCTGGACCGACGGCGGACGTCGATCGGGGCGCGCCGCCCCCTCGTCGGCGCCCTCGTCGACACCGGGGCCGCGGCGGGGGCCGCCGCCGTCGCGTTCGCCCTGGCGACCCTCGCCTCGGGCACCGGGTTCGGCTGGCTGGACGCGATCTCCGTCTCCGACCGGGTCATCAACTACCTCAGCGCGCCCACCGCCGCGGCGCACCTGGTCCACGCCGTGGTCGACACCCCCGGATTCGAGGACGTCCTGGCGGTCGCCCGCCGCGTCGGACGCGTGGTCCTGGGGGTCACCCTCGTCGTGGTGTGGTGGCTCCACCGGCGTGACACCCGCTCGGCGCTCCGCGGCATCATGGTCGCGCTGCTGGCCTTCGTCATCCTCAACTCGCTGGCCTGGCCCTGGTATTACGTGTGGGTGGCGGCGTTCTGGGTCGCCGCCCGACCCGGTCGACGCGCCACCACAGCCGTCGTTGCGGTGACCGTCTTCCTCGTGATGGCGATCGGACCCAACGGGTCGACCAGCCTCTACAGCCCCGCGCTCGTCGGGGCGGCCCTCGCGGCAGCCCTCGCCGCGGTCTGGTGGTGGCGGCGCGCCACCGCCGGGGTCAGAACGCCATCGCCTGGGCGCGCCGCATGACCTCGCGGGCGCGGTGACCGTGTAGCGCGTCGGCCGGCCGGCCGGGCAGGCTGTCGTCCTCGGCGAACAGCCACCGCAGGATCTCCTCGTCCCGGTAGCCGCCGTCCCGCAGGACCGCGACCAGCCCGGGCAGGAAGCGCACGACCTCGTCGTCGTCATCCAGGAAGGTCGCCGGCACCACCACGATGCCCGCTCGCCGCACGGCGAGCAGGGTCCCGTCGCGCAGGAGATCGTGCACGCGGGTCACGGGGATGCCCAGGCGCTCGGACACCGCGGGGAGGTTGATGGTCTCGACGTCGGCGGGCAGGACGTCGTCGGCGTGCGGAACAGTACTCACGCCACCCAGGTTAGTCCCACGGGCGCACCCGGGCCCCACCGGCGGTGCCGGCGCGGCCGACGGCGTCGGGCTACGGACCCCGTCCGCTCGGGACGTACCGCGGACGGGACGGGAGGGGCAGAATGGACGACATGAGCACTTACGACGGGAAGCCCCCCGGCCCAGGAACACTGCTCGACGGGCGATACCGGCTCGACGCCGTCATCGCCCGCGGCGGGATGTCCACCGTCCACCTGGCCACCGACGAGCGGTTGGACCGCCACGTCGCCGTCAAGCTGCTCGATCCGACCCTCGCCGGGGACAAGGCGTTCGTGGACCGCTTCACCCTCGAGGCCAGGTCGGTGGCCCGCCTGTCGGATTCCGGCATCGTCCAGGTGTTCGACCAGGGCGTCGAGGCCGACACCGCGTTCCTCGTGATGGAACTCGTGCCCGGTGGCACGTTGCGGGAACTGCTCGACGAGCGCGGCCCCATGCCCCCGTACGCCGCGGCCGCCGTCCTGCGTCCGCTCCTCGGCGCCCTGCGGGAGGCCCACCAGGCCGGGCTGGTGCACCGCGACATCAAGCCCGAGAACGTGTTGATCTCCGGCAGCGGCGCGGTCAAACTCGCCGACTTCGGCCTGGTCCGGGCGGTGGCCGAGTCCCGCGCCACCTCGAGCAGCGTGGTGATGGGCACGGCGGCCTACCTGTCCCCCGAACAGATCTCCGGCGCCGACACCGACGCCCGGTCCGACCTGTACTCCCTCGGCGTTCTCGCCTACGAGATGCTCACCGGGGAGCCACCGTTCAGCGGTGACAACAACATCGCCGTGGCCTACCGTCGCCTCGACACCGACGTGCCGGCCCCGTCCGACCAGTCCGACACCGTGGCCGAGGACCTCGACCACCTGATCCTGCGCGCCACGCGACGCAGCCGTGAGGACCGCTACGCCGACGCCGGCGAGATGCTGCGGGACCTGGACCAGGCCGCCAGGATCGGCCGGTTCCCCGACTATGTCGTCCCGGCACCACGGCAGTCCTCGTGGTCGCGGGCGCGGGCCAACGCCGCGCGGGCCACCCCGGGCGGGGAGTCCGAGTTCGACGCCGCCGACCGTGAGAGCGGGGAGGCGCTGCGCCGGGGCGACGGGCCGACGCCGACGCGGGTGGACACCATGGTGGCCCCGGCGGCGGCGGGTCCCGGGGCGGGAGCGGGGGCCGGCCCTGCTCCTGCGCACTGGCACGGCGCGGGATCGGGCCACTATCCCCCCGGCGGCATCGAGCCCGCGCCCGACCGGGACGTCATCCGGCCCCGCCGCCAGCGCGGCATGCTGTGGCTCATCGTGGTGCTCGCCGCCGCGATCGGCCTGGCCGTGGCCGGCTGGTGGCTGGGTTCCGGCCGGTTCGTGGAGGTGCCGTCGGTTCAGGGTATGTCGGCGGGGCAGGCGACCGAGGCGGTCAACGCCGTCGGGTTGGCCGCCGCGACCCGCGACGCCTTCAGCAACGACGTCCCCCCGTCCGCGCTGGTGGGCACCGACCCCGCGGCGGGCGAGCGGGTGCCGCGCGGCGACACCGTCGATGTGTTGGTGTCCGTCGGTCGCCCCGTGGTGCCCGAGGTCGGCGCCGACAGGTCGGTGGACGCCGTGTCCGCAGCGCTGCGGGAGAACTCACTGGAACCGGTCCGGGGCGGGAACGAGTACTCGGACTCGGTACCCGTCGGCCAGGTGGTCTCGCTCCAGCCGGGCGCGGGCACGACCGTCGACGTGGGCACCCGGGTGGCCATGGTGACCAGTTCCGGCCCCGCACCCGTCGCCGTCCCCGAGGTCGTGGGCCTGGAGGAGGACCAGGCGCGGGCGGCCCTGGAGGGCGCGGGCCTCACCGTGTCACAGGTCAGACGGGTCTACGACGACGAGGTGGACGGCGGCGCGGCCGTGGGCACCGACCCGGACAGCGGAACCGACGTGTCCCGCGGGGACGGGGTCGTCCTGCTCGTCTCCAATGCACTGACCGTGCCGGACCTCCGGGATGTGCCCCTCGACGAGGCGACCGGGATCCTCGAGGACGAGGGGTTCACGATCGTCCGCGAATCGCCCGTGACCGATCGTCAGATCTCCGACGGCCGCGTGGTGCGCACCGATCCGCCCGCCGGGACCCGGCTCGACCCGACGAACGCGGTGCTGCGGGTCGTCCCGTCGGACGCGGTGACCGTCCCGGTGGTGCTGGGTTCGCGGGCCTCCGACGCGCGCCGGACGCTGCAGGACGCCGGGCTCGAGGCCACCATCGACTCGGGAACGTCGAGGGGGATCGTCTACGGCCAGACCCCGCTGCCCGGCCGGGTGGTGGCCAGGGGCAGCGAGGTCGAGATCGACGCGCTCGGCTAGGACCGGCCGCGTCTCCGGCGCGGCCGGCCGTGCCTCCGGGGCGCGAGGCCGGCCCCTACGGCGTCAGCTGCGCAGCATCTCCGCCACGAGGTAGGCGAGCTCGAGCGACTGCTGGGTGTTGAGGCGCGGGTCGCAGGCGGTCTCGTAGCGACCGGCCAGATCGATGTCCGAGATGTCCTGGGCTCCGCCGAGGCACTCGGTGACGTCCTCACCGGTGAGCTCGATGTGGATGCCACCCGGGTGGGAACCGAGAGCGTGGTGGACCTCGAAGAAGCCCTGTACCTCGTCGATGATCCGGTCGAAATGGCGGGTCTTGTACCCGTTGGACGTCGAGTGCGTGTTGCCGTGCATGGGGTCGCACTGCCAGATGACCTTGTGGCCGGTCGCCTCGACGGCCTGGACGATCGGCGGCAGCGCGTCGCGGACCTTGTCGTTGCCCATCCGGGAGACGAGCGTCAGTCGACCCGGCCGGTTGTGGGGGTCGAGCTTCTCCACGTACTCGACCGCCAACTCGGGCGTGGTGGTGGGACCGATCTTCAGGCCGATCGGGTTCTGGATGAGCGAGGCGAACGCCACGTGGGCGTCGTCGATGCCGCGGGTCCGCTCCCCGATCCACAGGAAGTGCGCCGACAGGTCGTACAACCCCTGCTCGGCGTCGCCGGTCAGGCCCGTGCCGTCGTCGGCCAGGCGCAACATGGCCCGCTCGTAGTCCAGGACGAGCGCCTCGTGGGAGGAGAAGATGTCGGCCGAGCGCAGGTTCTGGTCCGAGACCCCGCACGCGTCCATGAAGCGCAGGCCACGATCCACCTCGGCGGCGAGGGCCTCGTAGCGGGCACCAGCGGGCGAGCCCGCGACGAACTCCATGTTCCATTCGTGGACGCGATGCAGGTCCGCGGTGCCCGACGCCGTGAGGGAACGGACCAGGTTCATCGCCGCGGCCGCGTTGGCGTAGGCACGGACGAGCCGGGAGGCGTCGTGCTCACGGGCCGCCTCGTCCGGCTCGAGCGCGTTGACCATGTCGCCGCGGTAGGACAGCAACCCGGTTCCGTCGCGGTCCGCCGAGCGGGGCTTGGCGTACTGGCCGGCGATCCGGCCGACCTTGACCACGGGCATCGACGCACCGTAGGTCAGCACGACCGACATCTGCAGCAGGGTGCGGATCACGCCCTTGATGTGCGGCTCGGTGTTCGCCTCGAACGTCTCGGCGCAGTCACCGCCCTGGAGCAGGAACGCACGCCCGTGCGCCACGTCGGCGAGGCGATCGGAGAGGTGCTCGACCTCGGAGGCGACGCAGATCGGCGGCACGCTCTCCAACACTTTGCGCATCGCCGCGGCGTGACCGGGATCCCACGACGGCTGCTGAAGGGCGGGCCGCGAGAGGGCGTCCGCCAGCTGCCGATCCAGGTCCGCGGAGAGCGGCGGGAGGTCGGGGAGTTGCGCGATGTCGACGTCGACTGTCCAGTTGCTCACCCCGGCGACGATACGCCACCACCGGCGGAGCGGGCCTCAGAGACCCAGGTGGGGCGACTTCGCCGCGATGGCGCGGAAGCGCATCGCGGCGTGGCGGGCGTCGGCGAGGGCGTCGTGTTCCCCTCCCGGGTGTGCGGGCAGGTCGGGCTTGCCGGCGGTCTCCCAGAGCTGGCGGACGTCGCGCGTGAACCGGGGCATGGCGGCGGGAAGGGCTGTCATGTCGCCCCACAGCTGGCAGACGGCCACGTGGTCGTACGCCCCGATCCACGCCCACATCTCGACCCCGCCGGTGGGCGGCGCGGTGACGAACTCGTAGAGCTCGTCCCGGATGCGGCTCCGGGACATCCACGCGGACGACGACGGGTTGGGCAGCTTCGGAAGGACGTTGCGCCGCACCCACGGCCCGGCCGCCGAGGCGTCGAAGTCGGTGGACACGGCGTAGAACTCCCGGCCGTCCTCGGCGACGATCCCCACGGAGACCAACTCGATCGTCGTGCCGTCCTCGATGAACTCGCAGTCGTAGAAGTAGCGCACCGGCGATCAGCGCTGTCCCTCGACGGGGTGGTCGAGCAGGTTCCGCCCGGCCTTGCGCACCGCCTCGTAGCGCTTCTTCATCTCGGCGCCATACGTGTCGTGGACGTACTCCTGATTGGTCAGCGCCTGGATCCGCCGCATGAGCTCGTCGGTGATCTCGCGCTCAGCGTCCCGGTCCCCCTCGCGCCCGGCCCACGGGGACAGATCGAGCGGCTCGCCGAGCATGACCCGGATCTCGGTGCGCCGCCCGGGGCGGAACCGGGAGATCCGGCGTACGTACTCGGGGGTCCCGGTCACGCCCACCGGGATGATGGGCACCCCGGCGCGGAGTGCGAGGCGGGCGGGCCCGGTCTTCCCGCGGTACAGACGACCGTCCGGCGAGCGCGTCCCCTCCGGGTAGATGCACAGGATCTCCCCCGATGAGAGGACCTCGAGCCCGGCGTCGAGGGCGGCCTGCGCGGCGTCGGCGTTGGTGCGGTCGATCGGGTGCTGGCCCGAGCCGGCGAAGAACCACCGGCTGAGTATGCCGCGGACACCGGTTCCGGTGAAGTAGTCGCTCTTGGCCAGGAAGGTGACCCGGCGGGGCATGAGCAGAGCGGTGAACAACCAGTCCGCGACGGACTGGTGGTTGCCGACCAGCAGGGCGCCACCGCGCTCGGGGAAGTGCTCGCGTCCCGTGACGACCCGACGACTCGTCAGACGTAGGAACGGGCCGATGAGCACGTATTTGAACAGGTAGTACAGCAACGGGTCACCGGTCCTCTTGTGATGGCTGTCGACGAATGCGGATACTACCCGGCGCGGTCCGCGGATCCGGACGGTACGAGGTTCGGGGGCCACAGATCCGGGTCGGGCAGGAAGCTGATCACCAGTCGACCCGCGTCGCGCTCGAAGACGGACTGCGTGAGCACACACCGGCGCAGCAGCGGCGGCAGCGCCACCACCGCCCGGAACCCGTCGAACTCCAGGCGGAGCCGGTCCCCCTCGACCGAGACCGGCGCGGACGGGCGGGTCGGGGCCGGGTACTCGACCCGGTATCCGCCCTCGCCGTCGGGCGCCACCACCGGGGTGACGGCGCCGCGGGCCAGAGTCGCCATGGCAGCCGTGGAGCCGGCCGGGGACCCCACCACGATGGTCTCGATCCTCCCGGCGAGGAAGCCGGCCACGTCACCGGCGAGCAGCGCGAGTCTGTGCGCTTCCCGCACCCGCACGTCGGCGCGTCCGCCCGCCGCCATGGAGGCGAAGCGCACATTGGCGGGCCAACGTGATTCCACGAACGCGGCCAGTTCCCCGGCCGCCGCGAGCCGGCGCACCGCGGTCAGGTCCCCGTCGAGCTCGACCACGACGACGTCCCAGTACTCGGACGACGCGGCCCGTCGCGCGTACTCCCACCCGAGCACCGCGGCCAGTGGGGCGTCCCCTCCGGCGGCGAGCGCCGCGAGTACGTCGTCGTCCGGATCGGCGGCGCCGGACCGGTAGGTCTCGAGCCTCGCCGTCGGGTCGTCGACCCGGACCTCGACGGGCCCGTCCTCCGAGACGTCGAGACGGGGGTCGACGGCATCGGGATGGCCGGTCAGGATCAACGCCGTGCAGCCGGGGTCCGCGAGCAGGTCGGCGGTGACGCCCGCGCGGTCCTCGGGATCTCCCCCGAGGACGACGACGACACGAGTTCTGCTCACCGCGACTCCGCCCGGCGTTTGAGTTCCTTCAGTGCGTCGCCCAGGATCCGGCGCTCGGCGCGGCTGCGCAGGCTCCCGATCACCGGGACCGTGAGCTCGATCTCGAGTTCGTAGTCCACACGCGTGCCGCCCGCCACCGGTTCGAGCCGGTAGTAGCCCCGTTGGGCCCTCTGCAACGCCGAGCTCTCGAGCCGCCACTCCAGACCGCGGTCGTCCGCCGACCAGGAGTAGACGAGGACGTACTCGTCGACGATCGCGCCCGCCTCGAGCTCGAACCGCACCCGGTCCGGACGGCCGTCCTGACCGCTGGAGAGCACTTCGGCCGCGCGGATCGACGCGGACCACTCCGGGTACGCGGCGAAGTCGGAGATGACCGCCATGACGTCCTCCACCGGTGCGTCGACCACCGTGGAGTCTCTGGTCGGCCACACCTCGGGGGCGCCGTCGTGCTCGCTCATACCCACAAGCTTCACATATCCCGCTCCGCGATGCGCCCCACCCGCGGCGCCCGGAAGGCAGGCGACGTGACCACCGTGTGGTCCCGGCGATAGTGTGTGTGGTCACCGACATACTCTGAACGTCTCCACCGGGAGGACCCTTTGCGCGAATACGTCGCGGTACCCGCCAACTTCACCGTCCCTGACGACTGGTCCTGCGTTCAGTCGGCATACGACCGCGCGGAGAACACCCCGGAGAACGTGGCGTTCCAGAAGCCCGTCGACGGTCGGTGGACGGACGTCACCAACCGCGAGTTCGCCGAGGAGGTCCGGACGATCGCCCGCGGACTGGTGGCGCTCGGTGTCCGGGCGGGCGATCGGGTCGCCCTGCTGAGCTCCACCCGGTACGAGTGGAATCTCATCGACTTCGCGATCTGGGCCGTCGGCGCGGTCACCGTTCCCGTGTACGACAGCTCCAGCGCCGACCAGATCCACTGGATCATGGAGGACTCCGCGGCCCGGTTGATCATCGTCGAGAACGACATCCACGCCACCACCGCCCGAGAGGGCGTGCAGGGCCTGGAGGTCGCCGACGTCCTGGTGATCGACGGCGCGACCCCGGTCCTCGAGACCCTCGCCTCCGAGGGGGCCACGGTCGACGTCTCGGTGCTCGACGAGCGCCGGGCCTCGGTCCGCGCCGACTCCCCCGCGACGCTGATCTACACCTCGGGGACCACGGGCCGCCCCAAGGGCGTCATGCTCAGCCACCGCAACTTCATGTCCGAGACGCTCGCCGTGCTCGAGACGCCGTTCAGCGGGATCCTGCGGGACGACGCCACCTCGGTGATGTTCCTGCCCCTGGCCCACGTGTTGGCCCGCGCCATCACCTACGCCGGCTTCCACGCCGGCGTGACCATCGCGCATTCCTCCGACCTGACCAACCTGGTCGAGACGTTCGGCGAGATGAAGCCGCACTACATCCTGGCCGTCCCCCGCGTGTTCCAGAAGGTTTTCAACAAGGCCCAGGCGACCGCGCAGGACGGCGGCACGGTCAAGGCGTGGATGTTCGACAAGGCCGCGGACACCGCGGTCGCGTACTCCAAGGCCAACCGGGGTGACGGCCGGGTGGGTCCGCTGCTCGGGCTGCGCCACGCGATCTTCTCGAAGCTGGTCTACGGCAAACTCGTCAACGCGCTCGGTGGGCGTTGCGAGGTCGCCATCTCCGGCGGCGCGGCCCTGGGTGACCGTCTGACCCACTTCTTCGACGGCATCGGGGTCAACATCTTCGAGGGTTACGGCCTGACGGAGACCTGTGCGGCGATCACGGTCAACACCCCGGGGCGGATGCGGATCGGCAGCGTCGGCCAGCCGCTGCCCGGCTGCGCGGTCCGGATCGCGCAGGACGGTGAAGTCGAGGTCAGCGGACCCGTCGTCGCCTCCGGCTACTGGCAGAACGAGGAGGCGACCGCCGAGTCCTTCAGCGACGGCTGGTTCCGCACCGGTGACCTGGGTTCGCTGGACGAGGACGGGTACCTGTCGATCACCGGCCGCAAGAAGGAGATCATCGTGACGGCCGGCGGGAAGAACGTGGCGCCCAACCAGCTCGAGGACGCGCTGCGTGCGGACCCGCTCGTGGCGGAGGCGGTGTGCGTGGGCGACGGCAAGCCGTTCGTCTCGGCCCTGCTGACCCTCGACCCGGAGGCCGTTGAACGGTGGAAGACCCACCACGACAAGTCCGGCTCGTTGTACGAGTTGCTCAAGGACGCCGATCTGATCGAGCACCTGGACCAGGCGCTGGTGCGGGCGAACCGGAGCGTGTCGCACTCCGAGTCGATCAAGAAGTACCACGTCCTCCCGGACCAGTTCACCGAGGAGACCGGTGAGCTCACCGCGTCCCTGAAGGTCAAGCGCAACGTCGTGCACCAGAAGTACGCCCAGCAGATCGAGTCGCTCTACGCCTGATCGGACCGCGCGTCGGAACGCGTGCTCTCGCGGGTCACTCCCCCGAGAGCACGCGTTCCATGTCCCGGGCCAGGTCCTCCCAGCGCCAGTTCTCCAGCACCCAGGTGCGGCCGCGGACCCCCATGGCCGACGCCCTGGGCCGGTCCTCGAGCAGGCCGGCGACGGCGTCGGCGACCTCGCCCTGTGACGTCCCGTCGACCACGAGACCGGTCCGGCCGTCGCGCACCGTCTCCGGGGCACCGCCGCTCCGGCCCGCCACGACCGGCACCCCGCACGCGGACGCCTCCAGGTAGACGATTCCCAGCCCCTCGACGTCCAGCCCTCCCCCTCGGGTCCTGCACGGCATCGCGAAGACGTCCGCGAGTCGGTGGTGGTCGACGATCTCGTCCGCGGGGACGCGGCCGGTGAAGACGACCCGGTCGGCCACCCCGAGGCGGCGTGCCAGTCCTTCCAGCGTGCGCCGATAGGGCCCACCGCCGACGACGACGAGGACCGCCCCGGGCACCCGCCGGGCGATCTCCGGCATCGCCCGGATGAGCATGTCCTGGCCCTTCCGCGGCACGAGGCGGGACAGACACACGATCACGTCGCGGTCCGCGAGTCCGTAACGGTCGCGGATCGCCCTTCGCCGTGCGGGATCCGGCCGGAACCTCTCCGTATCGACGCCACCCGGCTGGTGCACCAGGCGGGCGCGGGGGCCGAACGCCGCCGCGAACCGCCTCCGTGTGTAGTCGCTCACGTAGGTGACCGCGTCGGTGGACTCGCCGATCAGTCGCAGGATCTGGCGCGAGCCCGGCAGCATCGACCAGCCGACCTCGTGTCCGTGTGTGCTCGCGATGATGCGGTCCACGGGGCCCTGCCGTAGCACCGGCGCCATGGCGGCGAGGGGGGCGGCGGCCCCGAACCAGATCGTCGTCGCGCCGAAGTCCGAGGCGAGCCTTCGTGCGCGTGCCGCGAGGTCGGGCGTGGGGAGCAACACCTCGGTGGGCACCCTCTCCACCAGATAGGGCTTGGCGGCGTCGTACTCCGCCGATTCGCCACCCCGGAACGTCGAGGCGAGCACCGCGACGTCCGTCGGGTCCAGGTGGCTCAGATACGTCTCCAGGTACGACTGGATCCCGCCCGGGCGCGGCGGGTAGTCGTTGGTGATCAACAGCGTCTTGGTCATCGGCTCCGAGCCTGCCACACAACCCGGCCCGCCTCGGCCCCGCCCGGTGCGTCGTCCTCGTCGGGAAGGGGCGGAGCGCGATCGGGGACGGCCGGTGTCTGCGCGGGGCGGCCGTGCTTGGCCGGGTCGGCCGGGGTCAGTAGCGGCGGATCCCGTGAATCGGCATCGCGTCGACCTGCTCGAGGCGGACCGGCACACCGTAGGTCGGGGCGTGCAGGACCAGACCGTCGCCGGCGTACATCCCGACGTGGGTGGCGCCGGGGAAGTAGATGACAAGGTCACCGGGCCGGATGTCGTTCATCGCCACCGGGGCGCCCGCGACCGCCTGCGCCTGGCTCGCCCGGGGCAGCGCCTTGCCCTCCTGCGCGTACGACCACACCATGAGACCGGAGCAGTCGAACTCGGACGGGCCCGTCGCGCCCCACGAGTAGGGCGCGCCCAGCCGGGAGAGTGCGACTCGGAGCGCCGCGGAATTGACGTCGTCCACCGGCGGGGCAACGTACCCCTCCGGCACCACCGGTCCGCCGATCCAGAGATCGCGTTGTGCGTCCGACAGTGCGTCGACCCGGCGACGGACCTCATCCATCCGTACCCGCATCTCCTCGGTTCGGCGGGCGAGCGCGTCGGTTCGCTCCTGCGCGACGCGGGCCGCGTCCCGGGCCTCGGCCGCGGAACGCGCGGCCTCTTCCCTGAGCTGCACCGCATCCCGGGACGCAGCTCTGGAGGCGTCCAGTGCACTCGTGGTGGCCCCGGACAGTCGGCGCAGCGTGTCGAGCCTGTCGACCAGGTCCCGGGGGCTCTCGGCGAGCACTGCCGCCCGTGTGGCGCCGGTGTCCCCGCCCCGGTACCGCATGGTCGCGAGGTGATCGACGATGGACTGGTCCCGGCGCGCGGTGCCGTCCGCGAGGGCGGACCGTCCGGCTGCGACCCCGGCGGCCCGTTCGAGGCGGACGCGCTCCCCGTTGGCGCGGTCCAGTTCCCCGCGCGCGAGGTGGAGCTGCTCCCCCAATGCTCCCGCCTCCTCGGACAACCGGGCCAGCTCCGCCAGGTCCTCGCTCATCTCGCCGGGCACCGCTGTGGCGGACGGCGTGGTGGACGGTGCAGTCTGCGACGGAGCGGGGGAAGACGGAGCGGTCGACGACGGAGCGGGAGAAGTCGAAACCTGATCAGGCGGGGTAACCGGACCCGGGACAGGCGCCGTGGTCGCGGTTGGCGACGACCGGTCCGGGGTGGTGGTCTGCGCTCCGGCCGGCGCGGGACCGAGGGTCAACGAGGTGGTCACGGTCGCTGCGATCGCGAGCACGCTGAGGCTGCGGGTCATCTGGTGTCGTCGAACTCTCGGATCCGGGTCACGCAGGGCGCGGGCGCCCAGCCGACGCCTACGGTGGAATCGGGTACCCGAGAGGGGATGTTACAGACGACAGACCCCGCCGGTGACCGGTTCGAGACCGGACGCCGACGGGGTCTGCGGAGGTTCGGGGAGCGACCCGACTCAGTAGTAGCGTGTCGCACCGTAGAACGGCATGGAGTCCACCGGCGCGTAGCTCACCGAGGTGCCCGAGTACGGGGCGTGGACGACCTGGCCGTTGCCGGCGTAGATCCCGACGTGGCTGGCGCCACTGTAGAAGGCGACGATGTCGCCGGGCTGCAGGTCGGCCTTGGAGACCTGGGTGCCGCCGCCGATCTGGGCCTGGCTGGTGCGCGGGATGGAGATCCCCGCCTCCTTGTAGGCCCACGAGGTCAGACCGGAGCAGTCGAACGAGTTGGGGCCGGTAGCGCCCCAGACGTAGGGCGAGCCGACCCGGGTGGTGGCGGCGTCGAGGATGCGCTGGCCGGTCGAGACCACCGGCGCGGGGGCGGCGAACTCGACGGGCGCCGCCTGTGCCTGGGCCTGGGCCAGGCCGGCCGGGAGCTCGATGCCCTCCGGTAGGTCGAACGAGACCTGGTTCGGCACGCCGGGCAGCCGCAGCTCGACGGGGACGTCGACGGTGACGGGTGCGGCGGCGACGGTTCCGGAACCGGCGACAGCGGCTCCGGCTGCGAGCAGGCCGGCGGCGGCGACACGGCGGCCGGTCGAGCTGGTCTTGATGCTGTGGGCTCCCACGAAGACTGTTCCTCTTTCTTCCTGCGGCACCGACCGGGTTAGCTGACGGGTTCGGACACGGAAGTCTGTCCTACGCTTCGGACCTGTAGGCCCTCGTGCGATTCACCCCAGTGGATCTTGGTTCCCCGGTGCGCCCTTCGGCGCTTAGGTGTGACCCCGGCTCCCCGCCGGCAGGCGGGCGATGACTTCCGAGGTCTCGAAAAGGTTACGAAACCGTCTCGTCGAAGTCCAGTTCATCGCTCACGCGGCGACGTCAGCCCCCAGAATCTCGACCGTGGAGACCATTCCGACCTCGCGCAGGACGTCGATCGCCTCGCGGACCTCCGGGTCCAGAACATAGCCGCACGACTCCGGAGATAGCTCGTCCACCTGCGGTTTTCCGGCGTCGAGAACGGCGATGATGCACCCGTCACATGCGGCGGGTCCTGCGGGACACCGCACGCAGTCCATCGTGAACATGATCTACCTCACACTTCGTCCTGGGCGTGTTGCCCGTTCGTTATCGAGCCGCGATCCGGGCCCGGGGTGGTCGTACTGCGGGGCACCCTAGGGACAAGGTCCGACAACCACGGCGGGGCCGGCGGTGTCGGAGGGCGGGGCTACCGTCTCCGCCATGCCCCGATCCCCCTCCCCCGTCTCGACCGGGGTGCAGGCAGCCTTCGACGATCTCGAGCCTCTGCTGTCCGACGTCACGTTCGTCGTGGTCGACCTGGAGACGACGGGCACCCGGACCGGAAGCGACGAGATCACCGAGATCGGCGCGGTACGCGTCCGGGGCGGCGAGGTGCAGGCGGAACTGTCGACGTTCGTCTCGATCGACGGTGCCCTGCCCCGCCACATCAGCAGACTGACGGGGATAGCTCCGGACGACCTCGTCGGTGCCCCGAGTCTCGGCGAGGTGATGTCGACGTTTCTCGAATTCTCCCGCGGGGCCGTCCTCGTCGCCCACAACGCGCGGTTCGACCTGGGCTTCCTGCGGGCCGCCGCCGCGTCGACCGGGCGCCCGTGGCCCGATCCCCCGTCGCTCTGCACCCTGGCTCTCGCGAGGCGGGTGCTGCACCGCGGGGAGACACGAGGCCATCGGTTGGGAGTCCTCGCCGCGCACCTGGGGGCCACCGTGGAGCCCAATCACCGGGCCCTGCAGGACGCCCGCGCCACGGTCGACGTGCTCCACGCACTGATCTCGCGGGTCGGCGACTGCGGGGTCTCGACCCTGTCGGAGCTACGGGCCTACGACGGTCGTCTCTCCCCGGAGGTGAGGCGGCGGGCCGCCATGACCGGCTCGCTGACCGAGGGGCCCGGTGTCTACGTGTTCCGGGATGACGCCGGTGGCGCCCTGTACGTCGGCTCGTCCGGCGCGGTCCGCAGACGGGCCCGGTCCTACTACTCCGGCGGTGACACGCGCGGACGGATGCGCACCATGGTCGGGCTGGCCGACTCGATCGACTCGGTCGCGTGCGCCCACCTCCTCGAGGCGTGGACCGTCGAGGAACAGCTCATCGACTCGCTTCAACCCCCGTTCAACACCCGGTCGCGGAGCCCGCGCCGCGGCTGGTGGCTCACGCCCCCCACCGGCCGCGCCACCCGCCCGAAGGTCGTGCGAACGCCGGACGACCCCGCCGCCATCGGGCCCTTCCGGCGCGCCGAGGACGCCCGGGCCGCCCGGGAGGACCTCCTCGGCGTGTTCGGCACCGCCCCGGGATCCGATCGCTGGGCGGCGCTGGCGGAGGGACGGGACTCCGGCCCCCTGCGGGATCTGGTCGACCGCGTGGAGGTACTCGCGGCCGAGGGCGCGTTCGAACGCGCGGCCAGGCTCCGCGACAGGACCGCAGCTCTCGTGCGGGTCCTCTCCCGACGGCAGGAACTCGCCGCCACGGCCTCGCTGCCCGAGATCGTTCTCGCACAGCCGGCGCCGCGCCGGACGTGGGCGGTCGCGGTGGTGCGCCACGGTCGACTCGCCGGATCCGGGGTCGTCCCGCCGGGAGCGGCACCGATGCCGGTCATCGACGGACTCCGGGCCGCCGCGACCACCGTGCAGCCCGGCCCCGGCCCCTTCGCCGGTGCCACCGCCGCCCAGATCCGGAACGTCCACCGGTGGATCGACTCGACCAGGACACGCATCGTCTCGGTCGAGGGTTGCTGGACGCTCCCCCTTGACGGGGCGCACACGCTGACCGGCTGGGCGGCCCTGGCCGAGAGCGCCGCCGCCGAGCACCGCGGGACGGGACTCGTCAGCGCACGCTGAACCCGGCCCACTTCTCGAGCAGCCGCCCCGCCTCGCCGTCGTCGATCGCCGCCGCGGCCCGGTCCACCGCGGCCCGCATGGCAGGTACCAGGTCGGAACCACGCTCGAGACCGTCGAAGGCCACCAGCGCGGCCGCGGAGTTGAGCAATACCGCATCGCGGACCGGGCCCCGCGCTCCCGCGAGGAGATCGCGGGCGACCCCGGCGTTGTGGACGCCGTCCCCACCCCGTAGTTCCTCGATCGAGCAGGCGCTCATCCCGAAGTCGGCGGGCTCGACCTGATCCTCGTCCACATGACCGCCCGAGACCCGCAGGACCCGGGTGGGACCGGTCATGGTGATCTCGTCGAGACCATCCGACCCACGCACCACGAGCGCCGACTTACCGCGCAACGCGAACACCTCCGCCATCACCGTCATCAGCCCCTCGAAGGCGCAGCCGATGAGGTTCGCGGCGGGTGCCGCGGGATTCGTGAGAGGCCCGAGGATGTTGAAGACGGTCGGGATCCCGATCTCACGCCGGGGAGTCGCGGCGAAACGCAGCGCGGGATGGAACACGGGCGCGAAGCAGAAGGCCACGCCCACCTCGTCGAGGCACCGCCCGACGTCCTCCGGGCCGAGGTCGATCGCCACCCCGAGCGCCTCGAGCACATCGGCACCGCCGCTCTTGGACGACGCCGCCCGGTTGCCGTGCTTGACCACGGGCACCCCGCAGGCGCTCACCACGAGAGAGGACATCGTGGAGATGTTCACCGTGCCCTGGCGGTCGCCACCGGTACCGACGATGTCCACGCAGGGACGATCAGTGGGCACCCGACGGGAGTAGTCGAGCATGGTCGAGGCCAGCGCGTCGAGCTCCGGACCCGTGACGCCCTTCATTTTCAGGGCAACGCCGAAGGCTGCGATCTGAGCGTCGGTGGCGACACCCTCCATGATCCGGGACATCGCCCACCCGGCCTCCGCCGGATCGAGGTCCCCGCCCGCGGTGAGGGTACCGAGAACCCCGGGCCACGACCGGCCCCCGTCGAACGCTGCCGAACTGCCCACGTGTCCCGACCTCCTCTGGTGTCATGGAAACGGACACGCCC
This sequence comes from Dietzia sp. WMMA184, assembly GCF_002441635.1. Classification (NCBI taxonomy): domain Bacteria; kingdom Bacillati; phylum Actinomycetota; class Actinomycetes; order Mycobacteriales; family Dietziaceae; genus Dietzia; species Dietzia sp. WMMA184. The sequence continues at coordinate 940,702 of NZ_NXEI01000001.1, forward strand.
CACAGGGCGCCGCCCGCACGTCGTCAATCGTGCCACTGTTCCGACCCGGCCCGTGCGCTGACACCCTGCACTCCGGCGGCGGCGAGCGGCCGGTGCTCGCCTGAGAGTGCCCTGATAGCCCCTGCAAGGGGGACCAATACCGACCCTTGCCCTGAGAGTTTCCGAAGCGACCTGCGGAAACGCTGGACAGACACGCCGATTTCGGGGGTCCGTGCAGACTCGTCCCTCCTCAGGGGTCATACTTGGCCACGTGACGAGCGCAGTAGATAACTCAGGATCGGCCATGGCCCAGCGTGTTCATTCGCTGAATCGGCCGAACATGGTCAGTGTGGGCACCATTGTCTGGCTGTCCCAGGAGCTGATGTTCTTCGCGGGCCTGTTCGCGATGTACTTCGTCTCCAAGGCGAACTCGGGAGGTGACTGGCCTTCCTATCCCGTACACCTCAATGTGCCGTACGCCCTGACGATCACCGTCATCCTGGTGGCGTCGTCGTTCACCTGCCAGATGGGCGTCTTCGCCGCCGAGCAGGGTGACGTCTTCGGACTCCGCAGGTGGTACATGATCTCCGCCTTGATGGGAACAGTGTTCCTCATCGGACAGACGTACGAGTACGTGATGCTCTACCTCGAGGGCGTCACGATCTCGTCGAGCGTCTACGGGTCGGTATTCTTCATTACCACCGGTTTCCATGGGCTTCACGTGTTGGCGGGCGTCCTGGCGTTCGTCGTACTGGTCATGCGGACCACGATGTCGCGATTCACGCCGGCGCAGGCCACAGCCGCCATCGTCGTGTCGTATTACTGGCACTTTGTCGACGTGGTCTGGATCGGACTTTTCGTCACCATCTACTTCATTCAGTAGTCAGCTGGCCGCAGGACGCTGTGTCCAGCGGGTCCCAACTCCAAAGGGAACTCACAATGAACTCTCCTCTCCCACCCGCTGCCGATACGCCGTCGCCGGACCCCGTTGTGGCTCCAGCGCGCCCAGTGTCCACGAAGCGTCGCCGGAAGGCAGTCGGCGCGCTAGTCATCGCGGGCGGCCTCGTCGGGGCGGGCGCTGTCGCCACGGCTGTCATTCCCGAGCCACAGGTCGCGACGGCTCAACAGGACCAGGCCGCGCTCATCGCCGACGGAAAGCAGCTCTACGAGGTCTCCTGTGTCACCTGCCACGGGATAAATCTCCAAGGCGTCAAGGACCGCGGTCCATCCTTGGTCGGCACGGGCGCGGGAGCGACGTACTTCCAGGTGAACTCCGGCCGCATGCCGGCGGCGGACAACGAGGCCCAGGCGGAGCGCAAGAAGCCCCGCTACAGCGAGCACCAGATCATCGCGCTCGCAGCGTATGTCGACCTCTACGGTGGCGGCCCCGAGGTCGTCACCGACCCGGACGGCACCATCGCCCAGGAGTCGCTGCGCGGTGCCTCCGGTCAGGCCCGCGCCGAGGAGATCGCACGCGGTTCAGAGCTCTTCCGCCTCAACTGTGCGTCCTGCCACAACTTCACCGGTCGCGGCGGCGCTCTGTCGTCGGGCAAATACGCCCCCACTCTCGACCCTGCCAATGAGCAGGAGATCTACCAGGCCATGCTCACCGGACCCCAGAACATGCCCAAATTCTCGGACCGTCAACTCACCCCTGACGAGAAGAAGGACATCATCGCGTTCGTCAAGGACTCGGATTCCAAGGTCTCGCCCGGAGGCTACGGCCTCGGCGGCCTCGGTCCCGTGACCGAGGGTGTGGCCATGTGGCTTGTCGGCATCGTCGCCCTCATCGGCGCGACCCTGTGGATCGGATCCCGTTCATGAGTGAGACCCCGAAGAACCCGTCCCCTGCGGATCTCGACCGGATGAGCGATGCCGAGCTCGTGCGCATGGGCACCGAACTCGACGAGGTCGACGTCCGGTTCCGCGAGGCCCGTTTCCCGGAGGGCACCACCACCCGCGCCGAGAAGCGCGCGGCGCTGACCGTCACCACCTGGTTCGCGCTGTCGGCACTGTTCGGCCTCGCCTTCGCCGTCGTCTACATCTTCTGGCCGTGGGAGTACCGCGGCGAGGGTGAGGACGGCTACTGGTTGTACATGACCTACACGCCACTGCTCGGCCTGACGATCGGGCTGTCGATCCTGTTCCTGGGCTTCGGCGCGGTGCAGTTCACCAAGAAGTTCATCCCCGAGGAGATCTCGGTCCAGACCCGCCACGACGGCGCCTCGGACGATCTCGACCGGCGCACCTTCGTCGCCGAGCTCAACGACTCGTGGAAGACCTCCACCCTCGGCCGCCGCAAGGTCATGGGCGGCTTCCTCGGCGCGGGTGTGGGGCTCATCGGCCTCTCCGCGATCCTGCCGCTCGGCGGCATGATCAAGAACCCGTGGAAGCGCGGGGAGATGACCCTCGCCGGTGACGGCACGCTGCACACCACCGGGTGGACCCTGGCGTCCGACACCCGTCCCGACGGCCTCCCGCCGGAGAAGGTCTACCTCGGCCGCGACACCGGCAAGGTCTACCCCGACGGGCACCCGCCGGCCGGCGAGGGTCGCCTCGAGCGCATCCGTGTGGACGACCTGTCCGCCGGTGGCCTCGAGTCCGTCTTCCCCCTCCCCGCCAGCGCCCTGGGCAACTTCGAGGAGCACATGCACTCGATCCACGGCTCACGCAACGCGGTCATGCTGATCCGTTTCCGTCCCGAGGACGCGGCCCGCGTGACCAAGCGCAAGGGCCAGGAGAACTTCAACTACGGCGACCTGTACGCCTACTCGAAGATCTGCACCCACCTCGGCTGCCCCACGTCGCTGTACGAGCAGCAGACCCATCGATTCCTCTGCCCGTGCCACCAGTCGCAGTTCGACGCGCTCGAGTACGCAAAGCCGATCTTCGGCCCCGCCGCCCGTGCACTGCCGCAGCTGCCCATCGCCGCCGACAGCGAGGGTTACCTCGTTGCCAACGGTGACTTCATCGAGCCGGTCGGACCTGCCTTCTGGGAGCGTCGTTCATGAGCAACAACACGAGACTCGCGGCACTGGGCGACGGCCTCGACGCGCGGTACACCATGGCCAAGGGTCTGCGCCGGCAGATCAACAAGGTCTTCCCGACCCACTGGTCCTTCCTGCTGGGCGAGATCGCCCTGTACAGCTTCATCATCCTGCTGATCTCGGGTGTCTACCTCACCCTGTTCTTCGACCCCTCCATGTCGAAGGTGATCTACCAGGGTGCGTACGCGCCGCTCAACGGAATCGAGATGTCTCGTGCCTACGAGACCGCGCTGGACATCTCGTTCGAGGTCCGTGGCGGACTCTTCGTGCGGCAGATCCACCACTGGGCGGCCCTGCTGTTCGTGGCGTCGATGGTCGTCCACATGATCCGCATCTTCTTCACCGGTGCGTTCCGCCGCCCGCGTGAGGCCAACTGGACCATCGGTTGCGTGCTGCTGCTCCTGGGCATCGTCGAGGGCTTCCTCGGCTACGGTCTGCCGGACGACGTGCTCTCGGGCACCGGCCTCCGCATCACCTCCGGGATCATCGTGGGTCTGCCCGTGATCGGAACCTGGATGCACTGGATGATCTTCGGCGGGGACTTCCCCGGCGAGATCATGATCCCGCGCTTCTACGTCCTGCACGTGCTGATCATCCCGGCCATCATCCTCGCGCTGATCGCCGCTCACCTCGCGCTGGTGTGGTACCAGAAACACACGCAGTTCCCCGGGCCCGGCCGCACGGAGAAGAACGTCGTCGGCGTCCGGATCCTCCCGGTCTTCGCCGTCAAGTCGATCGCGTTCGGTGCCATCACCGTCGGCATGCTCATGCTCTTCGCGGGCCTGTTCACGATCAACGCGATATGGAACCTCGGGCCATACAACCCGTCGCACATCTCCGCCGGTTCGCAGCCCGACTGGTACATGCTGTGGACCGAGGGCGGCGCCCGTGTGATGCCGGCCTGGGAGCTCTACCTCGGCCCGTACACGATCCCGGCGACCACCTGGGTGGCCGTCATGCTCGGTGCCATGGTCGTGCTGATGTTCCTGTACCCGCAGATCGAGGCCAAGATCACGGGGGACAAGGCGCACCACAACCTGCTCCAGCGTCCGCGCGACGTGCCGGTCCGTACCGCCTCGGGCATGATGGCGATCACTTTCTACGTGATCCTGGTCCTGATGGGTTCCAACGACCTCATCGCGTACCACTTCGCCATCTCGCTCAACGCGACGACGTGGGCCGGTCGCATCGGGCTCATCCTGCTGCCGCCGCTGGTGTACTTCGCCACCTACCGCCTGTGCCTGGGTCTCCAGCGCGCGGACCGCGAGGTGTTGGAGCACGGCATCGAGACCGGCATCATCATGCGGATGCCGCAGGGCGAGTTCATCGAGGTGCACCAGCCGCTCGGCGAGATGGACGAGCACGGCCATGCCGTTCCGCTCGCCTACGCCGGCGCCAAGGTGCCCACCAAGATGAACCAGCTCGGTGTGGCCGGCCGTCCCCCGCGGGGCGCTCTCAAGGCCGATCCGGTCGAGGAGGCCCGTCTGCTCGAGGACGCCGACCACGACAAGCACCACCGCGAGCACTCGATGCTCACCACGTTGCAGGAGGAGAACCGGACTCGTCGCCACGACGGGCACTGATTCCCCGACAGCACCCGACCGCGGGCCGGATCTCCACCTGGAGGTCCGGCCCGCGGTCGTCGGAAGCCAGCCGTCGCGGCCGAGGGGAGGCACAGATGAGCGACGATCGGATGCCGGTGGGCCCCGGACGCGGAGGACTCGTGCTCACCGACGAGGTCGACCGCGCACTCGACCTTCTGCACTCGGGACACGATCTCTTTCTCACCGGTAGGGCCGGAACCGGAAAGTCGACCCTGATCCGCCGGTTCCTCGCCGAGACCGACCACCCCACCCTCGTCGCCGCGCCCACCGGGATCGCAGCCCTCACCGTGGGCGGCTACACCATCCACCGGCTGTTCGGCTTCCACCCCGACCACACGGTCGACCACGTGCGCAGCAGCGCCTACCGTCCCGGGCGATTCACCCAGGCCCTCGCCGGCGCCCACACGCTCGTCATCGACGAGGTGTCGATGTTGCGGGCCGACGTCTTCGACATGGTCGCCATCGCGCTCGAGAGGTTCGGCCCGGACCCGACGATGCCGTTCGGGGGCGTCCGGCTCGTCCTCGTCGGTGACCTCTTCCAGCTACCGCCGGTGGTGACGGCCTCCGAGAGATCGTCCTTCGAGGCGACCTACCCGACGCCGTACTTCTTCTCGGCCGAGCGCTACCACCCCGAGCACTTCCCCACCGTCGACCTCACCCATGTCTTCCGGCAGTCCGGTGACCCGGAGCTCACCGCGATCCTCAACTCGATCCGCGAGGGCGCTCTCGTCGGCCCGGCGCGCGAACGGCTCAACTCCCGCACCGACCCGGACTTCGATCCGCCGGACGCCGAGTTCTGGCTGACGCTCACCACCACCAACCGCAGGGCCGCGAGCCACAACCAACACCGCCTCGATCGGCTGTCCGGGTCGGAACTGGCGATGGAGGCGACGCTCACCGGCGATCTCACCGGGTTCGAGCTCCCCACCCGGGAGGTGCTGGGGTTCAAGGTCGGCGCGCAGGTCATGATGCTCACCAATGACCCGGCGGACCGTTGGGTGAACGGATCCATCGGACGGGTGCTCGATGTGACCCTCGGGCGACGGGGCGACCGCGGAGAGCGAGGGCCCGTCGTCGTCGTCGCCTTCATCGGCGGTGAGGCCGCCGAGGTCGCGCTCCACACCTGGGACGTCACCCGACCGGTGACGGACGGCGGCGGTATGCGACACGAGGTGGTCGGGTCCTTCACTCAGTTCCCGTTCACCCTCGCCTGGGCGGTGACCATCCACAAGAGCCAGGGACAGACCCTGGACAGGGTCGTCGTGGACCTCGGCGGCGGCACGTTCGTGGCGGGGCAGCTCTACGTGGCGTTGAGCCGCTGTCGGTCGCTGGGAGGCCTCGTCCTCACCCGGCCGGTGCTGCCCGGGGACCTCAAGACCGACCGGCGGATCATCCGATTCCTGCGGGCGCCGGACGGTGGGCCCTCGGCCCGCCGCTGCTGTGCTGTCGCGGTGGTGTCCGTCGGCGAGGACGGGCCCCGGTCCCGGCCCCGGCCGGTGGAGCTCGCCATCGCCTTCCCCGACGGCACCGCGGTGACGACGCTGGTCAATCCCCAGCGCGACCTGGCCCGGGCGCGGACGGACTACGGCATCACCGTCTCCGATGTCCTTCTCGCCCCCACGCTCCTCGAGGCGTGGTCGATGGTCGCCCCACTGGTGGACGGGCACACCCCGGTCGGCGTGGACCTCGACGTCACTCTCGGTCGACTGGACGCCGAGTTCGCGCGCCTGGGAGGCACGGTGCCGTTGCCGGTCGGGGTCGACATCCCCACCGACGCCCTCACCCCGGGTGAGCGGGCACGTGGCCGCTCCGGATCGGCCCTCGCGCGTGCGCGGGTGGCGCTCGAGGCCCACGGGCGGCTGCACCTGGATGACGCGGCGGCCGGCACGTTCGACGCCGACCTCGTCGACGAGGCCGCGGTCGGCTACCTGCTCAGCCGCGACGCCGACGTCCGCCCACCGACCTCCGAGGTACTCCCCCAACTGTCGGCGATGCTCGGTATCAGCGCCGAGGTCGGGGCCGCTCTGTTGGGGCGCCCCCGCCGCGGTGGGCGCCCGGGGGCCGAGGTCGACGACGACGACGACGACGACGACGACGAGATCGTCACCCCGGGCGACCGCGATCTCCGGGCAGGCGCGCGCGGACTCGTCGCCGGGCAGATCCGACGCGCCGCGAAGCGGGTGCCGATGACCGCCGACGTGCTGGAGCGGCTCCGGCTGGCCTCCGAGATCGTGGGCTCGGACCTGACGCCGGGGCTGGAGGCTCCGCCGGAGGCGGGCGCGGCGGACGTCCTGCGGCCCGGGACGCGGGTGTGTTTCTCCGGCAGCGCCCTGGACCGCAGCGGCGTCCTCGTGTCCCGGGACGAGATGGAGGCCCTCGCCCTCGGCCGTGGCCTGGTTCCCGTCGGTGCGGTCACCAAGAGTCGCTGCGACGCCCTGGTGGTCGCGGAGCCGGGCAGCCAGTCGACCAAGGCGAGGGCGGCCCACAAGTGGAGCACGCCGGTCATCGCGGCCGCGGACTTCCTCGCATGGGCCGGCCGCTGACCGGGGTGGTTCGTCGCCGGCGCCGGCGCCGTGCTCAGGGAGCGATCGGGAGGGCCTGTCCGGCCATGTCGGCCACCGCCCGGTACGCCATGGTCATCCCGGACCCCAGGGGCACCCCCGGCCCCGGGTAGGCCTCACCGGAGACCGACGCGGACGAGTTGCCGGCGGCGTAGAGACCCGGGATGGGGCGACCGTCCGCGTCGACCGCGGCGCCGTTCGCGTCGATGACCGCACCGCCCTTGGTGCCGAGGTCGCCGAGGACGAGTCGGACGGCGTGGAGCTGGTCGCCGCCGACGGGCCGCAGGCACTGATCGGCCGTGGCGGCACCCAGGAAGAACCGCCCGTACGGGTCCTCGCCGCGGGCGAAGTCGGCGTCGCGCCCCTGCTCGGCGAAGCCGTTGAACCGGTCCACGCTCTCGCGCAACGCGGCGGGATCGAGCCCGGTGGCCTCGGCCAGTTCCTCGACGGATCCCGCGGTGTGCCACAGGCCGGCCCCGCGCAACGCGTCGGGCTCGGGTGCGGGGATACAGATCGCCGGGTAGCCGCCGGCCTCGGCGTCGTCGAACACCAACCAGAACTCGTCACCGGCCCCGTCGGCCATGCGGGCGTGCATCTTGCGCCCCATCTGGTCGTACGGCAGCAGTTCGTTGGCGAATCGCCGGCCGGTGCCGTCGACGATGATCCCGGAGCGGAAGCCCAGGGTGAACGCGGCGTGCCCGTTGGGGAACAGCGTGGCGGGGCACCACCAGGACTGGTCGAGCAGGTCCAGCTCCGCGCCGACCTGCTCGAACATGCGGACGGCGTCGCCCGAGCCCGTGGCGGGGTGGGACGAGGACCAGTCGGCGGTGGGCATGTCCTGCCAGCGGCGGCGGAGGTCCGCCGACCGTTCGAAACCGCCGGCGGCGACCAGTACCCCACGGCGTGCGCCCAGCACCTGCCGGCCGGAGACACCGTTCACGACCACCCCGACGACACGTCCGTCGTCGTCACGGACCAGTTCCTCGGCGGCGGTGTTCAGTCGGGTCTCCGCGGTGCCCATCGCGTCGAGTGCGAGTACGAGTCGCGCCACCCAGGCCCTGCCGCCCTCGAGCTTGGCGGTGTCCTCGTCCGCGCCGAACTGGTCAGCCGGAACCGGCGGACGGATGTCGGTCGCCCGGTCGCCGACCTCCTCGCCCTTGATGGGCTTGGGGTAGATGCTCCGGCCGAGTTCCTGGCGCCCCGGGGCGTCGAAGTAGTCGGGGAAGGCCTGGAAGCGGGTCGGGATGCCCAGCTCGTCCTGCAGGAACTCGACGACCTGCGGCCCGGTGTTGAGGAACGCGTCCTGGACGTCGGCGGCGGTGCGGTCCCCCACCACGGCGCGGAAGTAGGTGCGCCCCCGCTCGACGGAGTCCTCGACCCCGTCCCGGGCGAGGACGGAGTTGCCAGGGAGCCACACGGCGCCGCCGGAGTACGCAGAGGTCCCCCCGAAGCGGTCGGTCTTCTCGATCAGGCAGGTCGACAGACCCCGGGCGGCGGCGGCCGCGGCACCGAAGAGGGCTGCCACCCCCGACCCCACGACCACCACGTCGAATTCCGCGTCGAATGTGTTGTCCTGCGCCGTCACGGCAGCCCCTCATCGTCATCCAGCTCTGGTGGAACACGTTCCAGTTTCTGCCGTGACCCTAACACCGGCCCGGTGTGCGACACCCTCGATCGGCGATCGGTGGGGAACGAGGGGGAGGCGGGGCAGGATCTGGGTGTGACCGATCGAGACGACAGCACCGGCGCCGGCGTGGAGCACACCGAGGACGGTCGACACATCGCGGTCGGGGGCCCGCGGTGGCGCGCGACGGATCCGTCCATCCCCGAGAAGCTCCGCTCGGAGCTCGTCCGGGCACTGATGACCGGTCGCCGGCTGGTCAAGACCGAAGGCGATGCCGCCCGGGTGATGGTGCACGACGCCAAGGTCGCGCTCGGTGAGCGCGGCGACCCGTGGTGGGCACCCACCCGGGAGGGGACACGCGATCGACTGGCCGCGACGATCAGGACGCTCCTGCGCTCGCGCGGCCAGGGGTCGATCTGCCCGTCGGATGCGGCCCGGGTGGCGGGTGGGGATCATTGGCGCGACCTCATGCCCGTCGCCCGAGAGGTCGCGTTCGACCTCCGCGAGGAGGGCGTGGTGGCGGTGACCCAGCGTGGCGAGCGGGTCACCGGACGTGAGGTGACCGGGCCGATCAGGCTGATCGCCGACGACGGCCTGGAATTCACTCCGCCGACGGGGTGACGTCGCGGCGTCGGACGGGCCGGCGGACGGGTCAGAGAGTTCGAATTCTTGTAGGCTACTCACCAGTAGGAGTACACCAACCTGACGCTCCGCTCCCCTCCACGGTGGCCTGCCACCGGAGCAGAACGTCCAACGGAAAGGCACGCACTTGCGCCGCACTGTGTTCAACGAAGACCACGAGGCCTTCCGCCAGACCCTCCGTGACTTCATCGAGTCCGAGGTGACCCCCCACTTCCAGGAGTGGTTCGAGGCCGGCATCGTCCCGCGTGAGTTCTACTACAAGCTCGCCGACCTCGGCCTGTTCGGCATCAACGTCGACGAGGAGTACGGCGGCGCGGGGATCAATTCCCACAAGTTCGAGGCCATCCAGTCCGAGGAGACCGCCCGCGCCGGCGTGAACTTCGGCGGCTCGGGTGTCCACGTACTGCTCGGGCTCCCCTACATCAAGGCCCTGGCGACCGAGGAGCAGAAGCAGCGCTACCTGCCCAAGTTCGTCTCCGGCGAGGAGATGTGGGCGCTGGCGATGACCGAGCCCGGCACCGGGTCCGACCTGGCAGGCATGAAGAGCACCGCCAAACTCTCGGCTGACGGCACCCACTACGTCCTCAACGGTGCCAAGACGTTCATCACCGGCGGCGTCCACGCCGACCGCGTGATCGTGGCCTGCCGTACCGCTCCCCCGCGTGAGGACGACCGCCGCTTCGGCATCTCGCTGCTCGCCGTCGACACCAAGCTCGAGGGCTACGCGGTGGGCCGCAAGCTCGACAAGGTCGGACTCAAGACCTCCGACACGGCCGAGCTGTCCTTCACCGACGTCAAGGTCCCGGTCGAAGACCTGCTCGGCGAGGAGAACCGCGGCTTCTACTACCTCGGGCAGAACCTGCCGTCCGAGCGCTGGGGCATCGCCTACGGTGCGTATGCCCAGGCCGCGGCCGCCGTGCGGTTCGCCAAGGAGTACACGCAGCAGCGCACGGTCTTCGGCAAGGAGGTGGCCTCGTTCCAGAACACCAAGTTCGAGCTGGCCGCGTGCCAGGCCAAGGTCGACGCCGCGCAGGCCGTCGCGGACCGCGCCCTCGAGGCGCTGGACGAGGGCGAGCTCACCGCCGCCGAGGCGGCCTCGGCCAAGCTGTTCTGCACCGAGGTCGCCGCCGAGGTCATCGACCGTTGCCTCCAGCTGCACGGCGGCTACGGCTTCATGAACGAGTATCCGATCGCCCGCCTGTACTCGGACAACCGCGTCAACCGCATCTACGGTGGCACCAACGAGGTCATGAAGTCCATCATCGCCAAGGACATGGGCCTGTAGGTCCCACGACCCCCTGGCTCCGTCGGGCCCCGTCCGCTCCCCGCGGACGGGGCCCGAGTCGTCCGACGGACTCCCTCTGCCCGTCAGTCCCCGGGTGCGGCCTCGTAGTCGGCGTGCCCCTCGACCCCGTATCTGTATGTGATGGGGTCGATAAAGACGTCGGGTTCGGCGGGGGGCCTCAGGGTGAACACCACGTAGGCGGCGACGATGCCCACCAGGTAGAAAACCGAGAGGACGACGACGAGGACGTCCGCCTCCAGTCCGCTGAGCAGGCACACGAAGATCACCTGGGCGAGCGTAATGCACAGGCCGAACACGGCGATGTCCACCCACAGCACATTGCGACCTGCGACGGCCTTGTAGACGAAGACCACCCCGATCATCGTCACCGGGATCGAATAGAGGGCGACAGTGGCCGCGGGCACGAAGGACGGCTGCGAGGCGCCGCCGAGCACGAAGAGGGCCGCGTACAGCACCATGGTCGGCCAGGCGGCGATCTTGATGTGCTCCCAGTAACTCTCGTTGACCGCGGCGAACACGGCCACGACCCGGTTGTGCCCGTTCCAGTCGTAGGCGAAGTGGAGCACCGAGCCGACGACGATGAGCGGGATGATCGCCCACCAACTCACCGAGACGACGGCACCCGTGTCCAACACGGTCTCATCCTCCCACCGACCGGCGCAGTCCGCCGGTCTTCCCAGGTCAGAGCCGTGTGTCGGACCTGCTTGCTAGTGTTTCCCCAATCGAACACACGAGCGATACGGGGTGCGGCACTCGCCCGCCCGAGGGGGTGCACATGCGGGAGACGACTACCGGGGATGATGCCGGAGCGGTGGCCGGCAGTCCCGCCGTCACCGCCGCCAGCTCCGCAGCCCTGGCGGCACTGCACGCCGAGAATCGCGCGGCCGCCGCCCGGCTGCGCGCCTGCCACGACCTGTGGGCCACCTGCCGCGAGGAACAGGAACTACGCGACATCGCCGCCGGCTACGGCCCCGGCCTGGACCAACGCCCCGAACACGCCGTCATCGACCCACTGACCATCGCCACAAGTGAGATCGTCGCCGCCTACGGCGTGCACCACAACCGCGCCCGCAGCCTGCTCACCCTGGCCATCACCCTGGTCACCAAGTTCCCCTGTCTCGTCGAGGCCATGGACACCGGCCACCTCGACGAAGCCACCGCCACCCTGCTCGCACGCCACATGCGCACCGTGGACTCCCTGCACCGCGACGCCGTCCACCGCGAGGTCATCGACTGGCTCCTGGCCGCCCTCGCCGCCGGCAGGCGCCCCGGACGCGACGCGATCCTGTCCCACACCGACCGCATCATCGCCGCCCACGACCCCGACGGCGTACGCCTGCGCCGCACCGCCGCGGTCCGCGAACGCCGCGTCACCCTGCGCCGCGGCCCAGACGGCATGGCCGACCTGACCGCCCACCTCACCGCCACCGAAGCCTCCGCCATCCACACTCTCCTGCAGACGATGGCCACCGACCAACGCCACCGCGACACCCGCACCCGCGTTGAGAACACCCGCCGCCACGGCGCCGACGCCCTCGACACCGACACCATCCGCAGCATGGACGAACTACGCGCCGACGCCCTCGTCACCGCCCTCCTCGGCCACCCCAGCACCGACACCGACGCAGGCACGGGTACGAGCGCGGGCGCAGGCACTGCCGCGGGTGCGGCTCACCGCCCGCCGGCCACCCAGATCCGCCCCACCATCACCGTGCTCGCACCCCCCGGCCCCGACGGCGAACCCGAGGTCTACCTCCCCCGAGGCGGCCCGGCCACCATCGACGCCCTCATCGAACTACTCACCCGCAGCACCGGCGCCACCATCACCGTGCCCGACACCGCACCCGGCGCCGCAGACACCCCCCACCACGCCCACCGCTACCGCATCAGCGACCGACTGGCCCACCGCATCCGCCTACGCGACGGCACCTGCCGCCACCCCGGCTGCTCCGTCCCCGCCGACGCCTGCGACATCGACCACGTCCGCCCCTTCAACCACACAGACCCCACCGCCGGCGGCCCGACCCTCGAGAACAACCTCGCCGCCCTGTGCCGCAACCACCACCGCTTCAAAACCTTCCACAACTGGCACTACCAACTCGCCCCCGACGGCACCCTGACCATCACCACCGACACCGGACACACCCTCACCACCCACCCCGACGGACCCCTCGCCCGCTGGCGCCACCACACCACCGACACCGACACCGGGGCTGACACCGGCACCGACGCCGGCGCCGAGAGCGACATCCCACCCCCACGCCGACCCTGGCTCAACCCCCGACCCCAGAGCACCCACTGGTACCGACGCGCCCTACGCCTGGCCGCCGAACGCAAAGCCAACACCATGGCCCCACCACCAGACACCACACCCGACCACCACCACGACCCCGACCCACCACCCTTCTGACCGGCGCGCGGCGAGCCCGGGCCGACACCCTGGTGGCGACAGCACAAAGGCCCGGTGTCGCAGCGTGCGACACCGGGCCCCGGTGGAAGACGGTCAGACGGTCAGTGCTTCTCGCGACCCCAGTGGTACTCGAAGACCAGGCCGCAGGCGGTGATGACCAGCGCGACGGCGCCGCCGATGAGCACCCACCAGTTCCAGAAGGCCGCTCCGTAGCCGATGATGAAGACCGAGAAGGCCACCAGCACGGGCCAGTAGCTGTGCGGGCTGAAGAAGCCGAGCTCGCCGGCGCCGTCGGAGACCTCGGCCTCCTCGAAGTCCTCGGGCAGGGTGCTGATGCGCCGCGCCACGAAGCGGAGGTAACCACCGATCAGCAGGCTCAGGCCGGCCGAGAGCACGAAGGCCGTGGCGCCGACCCACTCGACGCCCGTCCGAGACGTACCGGTGAGGTACGCGTACGCGATACCCATGACGGCCAGGAAGATAAACAGGGCGTCGAAAATTCGTACTGTTGCGTTCATCGTTCAGGAATCCTTCGCGTGATACCGGGAGAACCGTCAGTTGCCCGACGCGGTCTCGATGATGTTGTTCTGGTCACGGGTATCGCTGCGTCCGGTCTTGAACGGTGCGGTGGAGGTCGAGTACGGGTCCTGGCCGATCGACTCCAGCGCCTCCGCGTTGGACGCGGTCGGGTTGTCCTGACGGAACTGGATGTACTGGGCGAAGGCCTCCGGCGATACCGCGCGCAGCTCGAAGTTCATCATCGCGTGGTAGACACCGCACATCTCGGCACAGCGTCCGACGAACGCACCCTCGCGATCGATCTCCTCGATCTGGAACATGCTCAACTGCTGGTTCTTGCCCGGGTGCGGCATGACGTCGAGCTTGTAGATGAACTCGGGGATCCAGAACGAGTGGACCACGTCGGCCGACGCGAGGCGGAACTCGATGCGCGTGTCGGTCGGCAGAACCAGGACCGGAACCTCCTCGGAGGTACCGACGGTCTCGATGTTGTTGTAGTGGAGGTACGACTTGTCCTCGGCGAGACGACCGTGGATCGGGCCGCCGGCCGCCGGCTCACCCTGCTGACCCAGGGCCTCACGGACCTCGTCGGAGAGCACACCGGCCTCCTCGGCCGCGCGCTGCGCCTCGACGTTGGTGCCGTCCTCGATGCTGGCCCCCGCGACGTCGACCTTGTTGTAGCCGAACTTCCAGTTCCACTGGTAGGCGGTGACGTCGACCTTGACGCCGACCTCCTCCTGCGGACGGAGATCGAGCACCTTGTTCTGCGTGACCACGGTGAAGTAGAAGAGCACGGAGATGATCACGAACGGCGCAGCCGTGTAGATGAGCTCCAGGGGCACGTTGTACGCGGTCTGGCGCGGGAACTCGCCGTCGTCGTTCTTCCGCTTGCGGTGGAACGCCATCGACCAGAAGATCAGGCCCCACACGAAGAAGCCGACGATGAGCGACGTGATGACTGTGCCCGTCCAGAACTCGCGGATCGCGACGCCCTCCGGGGTGATCCCGGTCGGGAAGCCGAAGTTCATCGTCTGGTTCCACCACTTGTTGTCGGTCTGGAGGCTACAACCGGACAACAGCAAGCCCACTGTGCCGAGAGACATCGCGAGTGTCGCCCTGCGCGTCCGACGACGCCCGTCACGCTGTTCCACCATCACGCCTTCCTGATCAGCGGCACCGACCACGTGGCCGGGACACCTTAAAAGAGTAGACCACGGCTCTCAGAATGGAAGCCGCGGGTCCGGCAATTCACCCGCCCGCTCCCCCACGCCGTCGGCGGGGGGCCGGAGGGGTTCCGCCGACCAGTAGTATTCGATCGCGTCGCGACCCGCTCGGGCGGGTCACCGCTGACGCCCCGACGACGATGGACGAGGTACCCGACGCATGTGTGGCCTGCTTGGTCTGATCACCCCCGACGGCTCCGCCCGTACCCACGAGGCGCGGGTCCTCGGCGCCATGGGGTGCCAGCGCCACCGCGGCCCCGACGAGGTGGGCACCTGGGTCGACGGCGACATGGCCTTCGGGTTCAACCGCCTGTCGATCATCGACATCGCGCACTCTCACCAGCCGCTCCGCTGGGGTCCGCCCGAGCAGCCGGACCGTTACGCGCTGGTGTTCAACGGGGAGATCTACAACTACCTCGAACTCCGCGAGGAGCTGCAGCGCGAGCACGGTGCCGTGTTCGCCACCGAGGGTGACGGCGAGCCGATCGTCGTGGCGTTCCACCACTGGGGCCCCTCGGCCGTCCGCCGGCTCCGCGGAATGTTCGCCTTCGCGATCTGGGACACCGTCGAGCGTTCGCTGTTCGTCGCCCGGGACCCCTTCGGCATCAAGCCCCTGTACATGGCGACCGGACCCGGCGGAACCGTGTTCGCGAGCGAGAAGAAGTCGGTCACCGAACTGATCGACCTCGTCGTCGTCGACACCTCCCTCGACACCCGCGCCCTCCAGCACTACGTCACCCTCCAGTACGTCCCGGAGGACGAGACCCTCACCCGGGGCGTCCGGCGCCTGGAGTCGGGATGCCATGCCACGGTCACCCCCGGCACCGAGCCCGTGATCCAGCGCTACTTCGAGCCCACGTTCCCCGTCGTGCCCGTCGCCGACGGCGACGCCGAGCGCCGCTACGACGAGATCGCCGCCGCACTCGAGGACTCGGTCGCCAAGCACATGCGCGCCGACGTCACCGTCGGCTCGTTCCTCTCGGGGGGCATCGATTCCACCGCCATCGCCGCCCTCGCGCGACGCCACAACGAGAACCTCCTGACGTTCACCACCGGTTTCGAGCGCGAGGGGTACTCGGAGATCGACGTCGCCGCCGAGTCGGCCGCCGCGATCGGCGTGGAGCACATCGTCAAGGTGGTCTCGCCCGAGGAGTTCGCCGCCGCGATCCCCGAGATCATCTGGTACCTCGACGAACCGGTGGCCGACCCGGCGTTGGTCCCGCTGTACTTCGTCGCCCGCGAGGCGCGTAAGCACGTCAAGGTCGTCCTCTCGGGTGAGGGCGCGGACGAGCTGTTCGGCGGCTACACCATCTATAAGGAGCCCCTGTCGCTGGCGCCGTTCGAGAAGGTCCCCGGTGGGATCCGTCGTGCGCTGGGCAGACTCAGCACCCGGATCCCGGAGGGCACCCGGGGCAAGAGCCTGCTGCACCGCGGCTCGATGAGCCTCGAGGACCGGTACTACGGCAACGCCCGCTCCTTCTCCGACGCGCAGGTGGAGGCGGTCCTCCGCGACTACCGACCGGAGTGGAGCCACCAGGACGTCACCGCGCCGATCTACGAGCGGTCCCGCGGATGGGACCCCGTCGCGAGGATGCAGCACCTGGACCTGTTCACGTGGCTGCGCGGCGACATCCTGGTCAAGGCCGACAAGGTCACCATGGCCAACTCCCTCGAGCTACGGGTGCCGTTCCTCGACCGTGAGGTCTACGAGGTCGCGTCGCGGCTCCCCCACACCGAGAAGGTCGCCCACGGCACCACCAAGTACGCACTGCGCAAGGCCCTCGAACGGATCGTTCCCGCCCACGTGCTGCACCGGAAGAAACTGGGATTCCCCGTCCCGACCCGTCACTGGCTGGCCGGGCCGGAGTTGCACGACTGGGCACGCGAGCACGTGGCGGCGTCCGGCACCGACGAGTTCGTGGACAAAGCCGCGGTACTGCGGATGCTCGACGAGCACCGCCGCGGCGAGTCCGATCACAGTCGTCGCATCTGGACCATGCTGTGCTTCATGATCTGGCACGGCATCTTCGTCGAGGGCCGGATCACCCCGGACATCGAGCAGCGCGAGTACCCCGTCCGCCTCTAGCAGGAGGCGGCGGGACGGTCAGGCGGGAAGGAGCGCCGACAGTTCCTCGGCGGCCTCGTCCCCGTAGGCATCGACGAGCCGGCGGCGGGCGGCGGCCGGGTCGATGGTCCACTCCTGCGTGCCCGTGGTCTCCAGGACGTGGGTGGCGATGAGGGCTCCGAACTGGGCGGAACGCTCCAGCGACAACCCGTCCAGGACACCGGAGAGGAAGCCCGCCCGGAACGCGTCGCCGACCCCCGTGGGATCCAGCAGGTTGTCCGACGGGACGATCCCGACCTCGATGGGCTCCGCGCCCTGCTCGACGATCACGACGCCCTTCCCACCCCGGGTGGTGACGCGAGTGCCGACCTTGGCGTCCAGCTCCTCGGCCGACCACCCGGTCTTGTTGAGCAGCAGCTCGTACTCGTATTCGTTGGTGAACAGGTACCGCGCCCCGTCGACCAGCTCACCGGCCGCGTCCCCGTCGAGGAACGCGAGCTGCTGGGAGGGATCGGCGGCGAAGTCCAGACCGAGCTCGCGGCACTCCATCGTGTGGGAGTGCATCGCCGTGGGGTCGTTGGCCCCGATGAGCACGATGTCCGGACGGCCGATCCGGTCGGCCAGGCGAGCCAGCGAGATCGTCGCCGCCTCCCCCATCGCGCCGGGGTAGAACGACGCGAGCTGCGCCATCTCCGAATCGGTCGTGCACACGAACCGCGCCGTGTGCAGCGCGGAGCTGATGTGGACCGCCGAGCAGTCGACACCGTGCCGCTCGAGCCAGTCGCGGTACTCGACGAAGTCCTCGCCCGCCGCCCCCACCAGATGGGGTCGCCGACCCAGGACGCCGAGCGCGAAGGCGATGTTGCCGCCGACCCCGCCCCGGCGGATCTGCAGCGAATCCACCAGGAAGCTCAGCGACACGTGCGCGAGCTGGTCCGGCAGCAACTGCTCGGAGAAGCGACCCGAGAAGGTCATGAGGTGGTCGGTGGCGATGGAACCTGTGATGACGACGGGCATGCCCCAGACAGTAGACGACCCGGACCGATCGGTGATCGGCCCGGGTCGCCCGGTCCTCAGCGCGACCGCGGCGTCAGTTGAACGAGTCGCCGCATGCGCAGGAGCCCGTGGCCTGCGGGTTGTCGATGGTGAAGCCCTGCTTCTCGATGCTGTCGACGAAGTCGATGGACGCACCGGTCAGGTACGGGACACTCATCCGGTCGACGGCGAGCTTGATGCCGCCGAAGTCGTCGACCACGTCACCGTCGAGCGAGCGGTCGTCGAAGAAGAGCTGGTAGCGCAGGCCCGCGCAGCCACCGGGCTGGACGGCGATGCGCAGCGAGAGGTCGTCACGACCCTCCTGGTCCAGCAGGGCCTTGGCCTTGGCGGCGGCTGCCTCGGTGAGCAGTACGCCGGTAGCGGTGTTCTCCGCAGTGGTCATGTCGGTTCTCCTTGCGATCGGAAGAGGGCTTCGGGGGCGTCGTGAAAGGTTCAACGCCCACCGGGGAGTCCTCTATTCCCCGGCACCCGTTCCCCCGCACACGATACGCCTGCTGTCGCCCATGGGTGAATGTCCGGCGCCGGTGTCGATCGCCTAGCCTGGGTGTGTGAAGTTGCGTGCATTCGGCTCCAGAGACGACGAGAGCGGCAAAGGCTCCCCCGCCCCCGAGGGGCGGCCCGCGTCCGCGTCCGCGGATGCGGCTGCCTCCGAGCCCTCCGGCGACCCGCGCCGCCCCGCGGGCAAGGGGAAGCCGACGCCCCGTCGTCGCGACCAGGAGCGCGCCCGCGGGGTGCGCCAGGGTCCGGTGACCGCGCCGGTCACCCGCAAAGAGGCCAAGGAGCGCAAGAAGGCCGCCCAGGCGACCATGACCAAGGACGAGCGTCGGGCCGCCAGGGCCGGCGAGCGCGCCGCGCGCGAGGAGCGCCGCCAGCTCATGATGGAGGGCGACGACCGTTACGTGCTCTCCCGTGACCGCGGAGAGGTCCGCCGGTTCGCGCGCGACTGGGTCGACACCCACCGGCGCCTCATCAACTGGTTCATGCCGCTCGCCCTGTTCGTGATCGTGTTCCAGCTCATCCCGAACCCGACCCTCATGGTCTACAGCCAGACCCTCTTCCTGGTGCTCATCATGGTCGTCGTCGTCGACGGCATCCTCCTCGGACGAACCGTGAACAAGGCGGTCCGCGAGAGGTTCCCGTCCACCGACGACACCGGTTTCGGCATGGGGTGGTACGCCGTCATGCGTGCGACGCAGCCCCGCATGCTCCGCACCCCCCGCCCCCGGGTCCGCCCGGGCGACGCCATCTGACCCGTCCAGAGCCACTGATCCCCGGAAGGGCCTGACCCCCATGCGCCTGCTCGTCCTCGGTGGTATCCGCTCGGGCAAGTCCGCCCACGCCGAGTCGGTGGCCGCGGCCACCGACGACGACGTCGTGTACGTCGCCACGGCCCGGCGCGACCCCGGGGACGACGAGATGGCCGCGCGGATCGAGACACACCGCGAGCGCCGGCCCACCCGGTGGGTGACCGAGGAGACGGAGGACATCGTCCGGGTCCTCGCCGACCACCCGACATCGACGATCCTCGTGGACGACCTCGGAGGCTGGTTGACGCGTCGGATGGACGCCACACTCGGGTGGACCGACGGGGGTGCCGCGGTCGCGGCGGACCTGGACGCCCTCGTCACCGCTGTCGCCGAGCACTCCGGCACCCTCGTCCTCGTCTCGCCCGAGGTCGGTCTGGGAGTCGTGCCGGACACGCTCTCCGGTCGGGTGTTCGCCGACGTGATCGGTTCGCTCAACCGGCGGCTGGCCGGGGTGTGCGACTCGGCGGTCCTCGTCGTCGCCGGTCGCCCCCTCCCCCTCGAGGCCGTGCACCCGACCGCCGGTAGCGTCGCGCGCACCCCCGCCGCGGCGACGGCGACGGTCACCGGTGCGACGACGGCCACCGGTACGACGATGGGTGCCGTCGGCGCGCCCGAGGCCGAGGCCGCGGCCGCGCCCCGGGACCTCGATACCGTCCCCCACGACTTCCCCGGCCTGGGCGACGTGTCGTACTACGACGACCCCGTCGCCTTCCCCCCGGTTCACCCGCCGTCCCACTCCGTCGCCGAGGAGGCCCGCGCCCGGCATCTCACGTTGACCAAGCCCGCGACGTCCCTCGGTCGGCTCGAGGAGCTGAGCGTGTGGGTCTCCTCGTGCCAGGAGGCGTGCCCGCCCCGCCCGCTCGACCGCGCCAGGGTGGTGGTGTTCGCCGGTGACCACGGCGTCGCCGAACACGGGGTGTCCGCGTTCCCGCGCGAGGTCACGCTGCAGATGGCCGACAACATCGTCGGCGGCGGCGCGGCGGTGTCCGTCCTCGCCCGCATGGCCGGCGCCACGGTCCGGGTGGCCGACATGGCGATGTCGGCCGAGCGTCCCGGAGGGCTCGACGACCACAAGATCCGCCGCTCCAGCGGGTCGATCGACAGGGAGGACGCCCTGACCCCCGAGGAGGTGCGGGCCGCGATCGCCGCCGGTCGTCGCATCGCCGACGAGGAGGTCGACTCCGGGGCGGACCTGCTCATCGCGGGCGACCTCGGCATCGGCAACACCACGCCGGCCACCGTGCTGACGTGTCTCGTCACCGGTCGCGAGCCGGTCGAGTTGGTCGGCCGCGGAACCGGGATCGACGACGAGGGCTGGATGCGCAAGACCGCCGCGATCCGGGACGCCATGTTCCGGGCGTCCGGCGACCTGCGGGACCCCGTGGCGATGTTGCGCAAGGTCTCCGGTGCGGACCTCGCCGCGATGGCCGGGTTCCTGGCCCAGGCCGCAGTTCGTAGGACGCCGTGCCTTCTCGACGGGTCCGTGGTCACCTCCGCCGCGCTCATGGCCGAGGCGATGGCACCCGGTTCCCGCCAGTGGTGGGCGGCCGGCCACCGCAGCGCGGAGCCCGCCCACACCGCCGCGCTGACGTACCTGTCCCTCGACCCGATCCTCGAACACTCGATGCGTCTGGGTGAGGGAAGCGGGGCCGTCGCCGCCCTGCCCGTCGTCCACAACGCCGTCGCGATCCTCACGCAGATGGCGACCTTCGCCGACGCCGGGGTCGCCGGCAAGGACTGACGACCCGTGCTCGCCGCGGTCCGACTCGCGTTGTCGTGGATGACGGTGCTGCCCGTGGGGCGACCGGGTGTCCCCGACTCCGCGGTGGCCGGCCGGGCGATGACGGCGATGCCCGTCGTCGGCCTGGTGTGCGGCGTCGTCGCGACCGCACTGGCCCACGGTGTGCACGCGATGGGGGCCGGCGCGCTGCTGTCCGGGGTGATCGGGGTGGCGGTCGTTCTGGCCCTCACCCGCGGGATGCACGTGGACGCGCTGGCCGACACCGCGGACGGACTCGGGTCGTACGCCGGCCCGGATCGCGCACTGGAGATCATGCGGTCCGGGTCCGTCGGGCCGATGGGGGCCGCCGTCCTGGTGTTGGTTCTGCTCGCCGAGGTGGCAGCGTTGGGCACCCTGGTCGACTCGGGGGCCTGGCTCGCCCCGGTCGCCGCCGTCGTCCTCTCGCGGTGCCTACCGGCCGTCCTGCTGCGCCGGGGCGTCCCCGCGGCGTCGCCGACCGGCTTCGGCGCGCTCGTCGCCGGCTCCCAGTCCCGCGTCGCCGTGGTGGTGACCGGACTGGTGTGTGCGGCCGCGGGCGCCGCGCTGGCGGGGTCAGGGTGGTCCGCCGCCACGTGGTGGGCCCCCGCGGCCGGCGCCGTGGCGGGCGTCGCCGCCTACGGCGCCGCGGCGGGCTTCGGCCGACACGCGGTCCGCCGGTTCGGCGGGATCAGCGGGGACGTCCTCGGAGCGGTGATCGAGACGGGCACCGCCGCCGCGCTGGTGGCGGCGGTGCTCCTGCTCTGACGGGGCGCGGCTCAGACCAGCGTCGTCATCCAGCCGAACGGGTCCTCCACGGACCCGCGCTGAATACCGGTGAGCGTCTCGCGCAGCCGCATGGTGATCGCCCCCGGCCCGCCGTCACCCACCGTGTAGCCGCCGCCGGAGTGCTGCACGGACCCGACGGGGGTGATGACGGCGGCGGTGCCACACGCGAACACCTCGGTGATCTCGCCGGAGGCCACGCCCGACTCCCACTCGTCCACCGAGACCTTGCGCTCGGTCACGGGGTAGCCGAGGTGGCGGGACAACTGCAGGAGACTGTCGCGGGTGACGCCCGGCAGCAACGAGCCGGACAGTTCGGGGGTCACGATCTCGGCGGAGTCGCCGGAGCCGAGGACGAAGAACAGGTTCATCCCGCCCATCTCCTCCACGTACTTCCGCTCGATCGCGTCGAGCCAGACCACCTGGTCGCATCCCTTGGCCGCGGCCTGCTCCTGGGCGCGCAGCGAGGCGGCGTAGTTGCCGCCGAACTTGGCGGCGCCGGTGCCGCCGGGGCTGGCGCGCACGTACTCGGTGCTCAGCCAGACGCTCACGGGGGCCACGCCGCGGGAGAAGTACGCGCCGGCCGGGGAAGCGATCACCGAGTAGAGGTATTCGTCGGCCGGCCGCACGCCGAGCCCGGTCTCGGTGGCGATCATGAAGGGCCGCAGGTAGAGCGCCTCCTCACCGCCGGCGGCGGGCACCCAGTCGCGGTCGATCGCCACGATCTGCCGCAACGACTCCATGAACAGCTCTTCGGGCAGCTGCGGCATGGCGAGGCGCTCCGCGGAGCGGTTGAAGCGGGCGGCGTTCTGCTCGGGTCGGAACGAGGCGATGGAGTCGTCGGCCTGCCGGTAGGCCTTGAGGCCCTCGAAGATCGTCTGCGCGTAGTGCAGGACCACGGCGGACGGGTCGATGGACAGGGGGGCGTACGCCTCCACGACCGGGGTGCCCCACTGCCCGTTCGAGTACGGGAGGGTAACCATGTGGTCGGTGAAGTGCTTGCCGAAGCCGGGGGCGGCGAGGATGGCCTCGCGCTCGGCGGTCGATCTCGGCGAGGCGGACGGACGGACGTCGAACTCGGACATTGCGGGTCTCGTTCCTGGAGGAAGGGGGCGGGTCAGCGGGTGCGGATCTCGATGAGCGGGGGTACCGCGAGGCGGCACGGTACCTCTCGTCCGCGTACGTCGACGACGACCTCGTCGCCTTTCTTCAGACCCGCGTCCAGCTCGATGAACGCGAGCGCGATCCCCGTCTTGAGGGTCGGTGAGAACGTGCCGGAGCTGGTGACGCCCACGTCGCGTCCACCGGCGCGCACGGTCTGTCCGGCGCGCGGGATCCCGCGTCCGGTGACCTCGAGCGCGTACATCCGGCGGGCGGGGCCGGCCTCCTTCTGACGCAGCAGTTCCTCGCGCCCCCAGAAGGCGGGCTTGTCCCAGCCGATGGCCCAGGCGCAGCGTGCCTCGAGCGGGCTGAGGTCCACGGACAGTTCGTTGCCGTGCAGCGGGTAGCCGGCCTCCGTGCGCAGCGAATCGCGGGCACCGAGACCGCACAGGGCGCCCTCACGGGACAGCACCTGCTCGGCGAGCGCATCCCAGATCGGGCCGGCCTCGTCCCAGGCGGGCAGCACCTCGAATCCGTACTCGCCGGTGTACCCGGTACGGCAGACCCGCACGGAGTGTCCGTTCCAGCCGGCGTCGACGTACGCCATGTAGTCGAGGTCGGTCGGCAGCCCCACCGCCTCGAGCACCTCTCCGGCGAGCGGGCCCTGGACCGCGATCACGGCGCGGGAACGGTGTTCGTCGGTGACGGTGACCCCGGGCGCCCGCTCGGCGGCGGCGGCCTGCATCCGCCGGACCACCTCGGCGGTGTTGGCGGCGTTGGGGATGAGGAAGATCTCGGAGTCGGAGACCCGGTAGGCGATGAGGTCGTCCACCACTCCCCCGGACTCGTCGCAGCACAGCGTGTACTGGGCGCTGCCGGCGGCGATCCGGTCGAGGTCGTTGGTGAAGCACGAGTTGACGAACTCCGCGGCGCCCGGGCCGGTCACGAGCGCCTTGCCGAGGTGGCTGACGTCGAACAGCCCGACGGCCGTGCGGGTGGCGGTGTGTTCGGCGACGGTGCCGGCGTACTGCACCGGCATCGACCAGCCGCCGAACGGGGCGAAGGTGGCGCCGGCCTCCACGTGGCGGGAGTGCAGTGGTCCCTCGTGAAGGTCCCCTGTGTCTGTCATGTGGCCACTCCTCGCGCTCTTCGGTCCGGCTGCCTGCCCACGTTAGTCGATAGACTATGGTGCCCTCGCCGTGGCGGTCCCGCCGCGTCGTCCGGGCATCACGACCCTTCCCGTACGTCCCGCCGACCCCCAGGAGCGCTTCATGCCGACCGCGCAGTCGATCCTCACCCACAGCCCTGATCTCGCCCCGATCGAGGCGGTCACGACGCCGGTGGACGCCGACGTCGTGGTGGTCGGTATCGCGGCCGATGCCGGGGCCGGAGAGGATGCGGCGCCCGTCGTCGTCGCCCCCGGCCTGGAGGGTGAGGCCACCGCGGCGCTCGCCGCGGTCGCGCGCTCGGTGGGCGCGTCCACCAAGGTCGCCTCCACCACCCGTGTCCCGGCGCCGGACGGTGTGTCGGCCGGGTCCGTGGTGCTGGTGGGGCTCGGATCCTCAGATGACGAGGTGTCCGACGAGTCCCTGCGCCGCGCGGCCGGCGCCGCCGCGCGCGCCTGCCGCGGACTCGGGACCGCCCTGGTGTTGCTGGACGCCGAGCGCGCGGAGCCGGTGGCCCTGGGAGCGGGACTGGGATCGTTCCGCCCGGCCAAGGTCACCTCCAAGAACGACGACGACGAGAACGGCGATTCGCTGAAGGTGTTCGTCGCCGAGGGCGGCGCCGACGCCGTGATCCGCGCCGCCACCGTCGCCGAGTGTGTCGGGCTGGCGCGCGATCTGGTCAACACCCCGCCCAACCTGCTGTTCCCCGGATCGTTTGCCGACCGGGCCGCCGAACTGGCCCGCGACGCCGGTCTGGAGGTCGAGGTGCTGGACGAGGAGGCGCTCACCGAGGGCGGCTACGGCGGCATCCTCGCGGTGGGCGGCGGCTCGTCCCGCGGCCCGCGCATGGTGCGGCTCACCCACCGGGGCGCCGAGGGGCGACCCACCGTGGCCCTGGTGGGCAAGGGCATCACCTTCGACACCGGCGGCATCTCCATCAAGCCGGCCGCCGGCATGGAGCAGATGACCATGGACATGGGTGGCGCCGCGGCCGTGGTGGCCACCGTCATCCTCGCCGCGCGGCTGGGCTTGGATCTCACCGTGGTGGCGACCGTGCCCATGGCGGAGAACATGCCGTCGTCGACGGCGTACCGGCCCGGCGACGTGTTGACCATGTACGGGGGCACGACCGTCGAGGTGAAGAACACCGACGCCGAGGGGCGGCTCATCCTGGCCGACGCGATCGTCCGCGCCTGCGAGGACTCCCCGTCCCATCTCATCGACACCGCCACCCTCACCGGTGCGCAGATGGTGGCGCTGGGCAAGAAGACCCCGGGTGTCATGGGAACCGAGGACTTCCGCGACCGGGTGGCCGACCTCAGCCGGTCGGTCGGCGAGGGCGGGTGGCCGATGCCACTGCCCGAGGAGTTGCGTGCCGGGCTGGATTCCGAGGTGGCCGACCTGACCCACGTCACCCCGCACCGGTGGGGCGGCATGCTCTCGGCCGGACTGTTCCTCTCCGAGTTCGTCGCGGACGGCGTCGAGTGGGCGCACATCGACGTGGCCGGCCCCGCCTACAACGACGGTGGCCCGGAGGGGTACCTGCCCAAGGGCGGAACCGGGGTGCCCGTGCGGACCATGCTCGCCGTCCTCGAGGACATCGCCGCCGGAGCCTGAGTCGGCCGCGGGCGGCGGGGTCAGCGCGGCTAGCCCCCCTCCGGTTCGCGCAGCCGGTCGCGGAGGCGCTCGGCCCGCTCGCGCCGCTCACGCTTAATGCGGACCTCCTCGTAGTCGCGCATCCGTTGGGGGTAGCCCTGGACGGCGGCGTCGAACAGGGGCAGCTTCAACTGCGCGGCGAGTTTGCGCGCGGTGGCCACGTCGCCGACCGGCCTGCGGGTCCATTCGCCGTCGAAGGCCACCAGGCACAGGCCGGGGACCGAGACGAGGGTTTCCGGCTCGAGATACGCCTCCACGCCCACGCGGGTGCGGCACCACCGGCGCAGGTGGTCGAGATCGGCCGGATCCGCCGGGACCCGAGGCCCACGACGCCCGAACAGGTCACGGATACCCACCGTCGGTCCTTCCGTCGGGCCCCCGTACGGGGTGAGGGCCGCCTATGGGACACGATCGTACCGACGCCCGACGCCCGTCACGCTGCGGGCGACCGGCGAATCGGGCACCGGCCGGGGTCGGGATCGGCACGTCCGCCGACGCCGAGAGGTGGCAGAGGGCACAATGGACGACGATCCTGGGTGGGGGCGCCACCGCGCATCCGGCCCCGGATCGACACGACGAACAGATAACTCACACCCACGACGCCGCTCACGCGGGCGCGGACCGCGCTTGCTGGCAGCGAATGAGAACTCTTGAGGAGTCACGACACCATGGCCTTCTCCGTACAGATGCCGGCTCTCGGTGAATCCGTCAGCGAGGGCACCGTTACCCGCTGGCTCAAGAAGGAGGGGGACACGGTCGAGGTCGACGAGCCGTTGCTCGAGGTCTCCACCGACAAGGTCGATACCGAGATCCCGTCGCCCGCCGCCGGCACGCTGAAGAAGATCGTCGCCGATGAGGACGAGACGGTCGAGATCGGCGGGGAGCTCGCCGTCATCGACGACGGCTCGGGCGGGTCCGACGACTCGGACGAGTCCGACGACGACTCCGGCTCCGGCTCCGCCGATGGTGCCGACGACTCTGACGACGAGGCCGACCAGGCCGACGATTCCGTGGACGACGAGCCCGCCGAGGAGTCCGCCCCGGCCAAGAAGTCCTCCGAAGGCGGGGGCGGCGGCAAGGGCACCGACGTCGTCATGCCCGAACTCGGCGAGTCCGTCACCGAGGGCACCATCACCAAGTGGCTCAAGTCCGTCGGCGACACCGTCGAGGTCGACGAGCCCCTGCTCGAGGTCTCCACCGACAAGGTCGACACCGAGATCCCCTCCCCCGTCGCCGGCACCCTGCAGAAGATCGTGGCCGATGAGGACGAGACCGTCGACGTCGGCGCCACCCTCGCCGTCATCGGCGACGGCGACGGCGACGCCGCGAGCGACTCCGACGACGACTCAGACGACTCCGACTCCGCCGATGAGGCCGACGACTCTGACGATCAGGCCGACGAGGCCGACGAGTCGGATGCCGCGGACGATTCCGCGGACGACGAGCCCGCCGAGGAGTCCGCCCCGGCCAAGAAGTCCTCCGAAGGCGGGGGCGGCGGCAAGGGCACGGACGTCGTCATGCCCGAACTCGGCGAGTCCGTCACCGAGGGCACCATCACCAAGTGGCTCAAGTCCGTCGGCGACACCGTCGAGGTCGACGAGCCCCTGCTCGAGGTCTCCACCGACAAGGTCGACACCGAGATCCCCTCCCCCGTCGCCGGCACCCTGCAGAAGATCGTGGCCGAGGAGGACGAGACCGTCGACGTCGGCGCCACTCTCGCTGTCATCGGCGACGGCGACGCCGCGAGCGACTCCGACGACGACTCCGGCGACTCCGGCTCTGACTCTGACTCCGACGAACAGTCGGCCGAGGAGCAGAACGCCACCGACGCCAAGGACGAGGGCGTGGACGCCTCCGACGAGGACGAGGTCCCCGAGGACACCCCCGAGACCGAGAAGAAGGCCGCCGCCAAGGCGGAGTCCGGGTCCGGGAAGAAGGCCGAGCAGAAGAGCGAGAAGAAGGCAGAGAAGCCGCGCGGGTCGGAGAAATCAGACGGCGGGTCCTCCGGCGACCTGCCCGAGCGCGCCGAGCCCGCGGCGGCCGCCAAGGCCGGGAGCTCGCCGTACGTCACCCCGCTCGTGCGCAAGCTCGCGCAGGAGCACGGCGTCGACCTGGACTCGGTCAAGGGCACCGGCATCGGCGGCCGGATCCGTAAGCAGGACGTCCTCGCGGCGGCCGAGGGCTCGGGTTCCGACTCCGGTTCCGAGGCCCCGGCCGAGGAGAAGGCGCCCAGCGGCGGCCCGTCGAAGGCCGGCGTCCGGCCCGAGCTCGCGGAGCTGCGCGGCACCACCAAGAAGGCCAACCGGATCCGCAAGATCACGGCGCAGAAGACCCGTGAGTCGCTGCAGCAGACCGCTCAGCTCACGCAGGTCTTCGAGGTGGACATGACCCGGGTGGCGCAGCTGCGCTCGCAGGTCAAGGAGCAGTTCGCCGACAAGCACGGCGCCAAGCTCTCGTACCTGCCGTTCTACGCCAAGGCGGTCGTCGAGGCCCTGGTGTCGCACCCGAACGTCAACGCGTCGTACGACGAGAAGACCAACGAGATCACCTACCACGGGTCGGTGAACCTCGGGATCGCCGTGGACACCGAGGCGGGGCTGCTCTCCCCGGTCATCCAGAACGCGCAGGACCTGGACATCCCGGGGCTGGCCAAGGCGATCATCGACCTGGCCGAGCGGGCGCGCGCGTCCAAGCTCACGCCGGACGACCTCCAGGGCGGCACGTTCACCATCACCAACATCGGCAGCGAGGGGGCCCTGTTCGACACCCCGATCCTCGTCCCGCCGCAGGCGGCGATGCTCGGCACCGGCGCGATCGTGCGGCGACCCGTGGTGGATGCCGACGCCGACGGCGAGTCGATCGCCATCCGGTCGATGGGCTTCATGCCGCTGACCTACGATCACCGCCTGATCGACGGTGCCGACGCCGGCCGCTTCCTCACCACGGTGAAGGACCGGTTGGAGAAGGCCGAGTTCGACGGTGACCTCGACCTGTGAAGCCGGCTGATCGGTAGGTTCCGCTGAACCCCGCGACGGGCGTCCTCCTTCACGGAGGGCGCCCGTCGTCGTCGTCGTCACACCCCTCGGCCTACCCTGGGGACATGTCGCACACCGGTCAGTCCCTCCGCCGTGACCCGGCGCCCCCGGAGATCCGTCGGCTCGGCACCGTCGAGTACAGCCCCACCTGGGAGCTCCAACGCGCCCTCGCCGAGGAGCGCGCCGACGGGCAGCGGGGCGACACGATCCTCCTCCTGGAGCACCCCGCCACCTACACCGCCGGCAAACGCACGGAGCCGTCCGACCGTCCCACCGACGGCACCCCGGTCGTCGACGTGGACCGCGGCGGCCGGATCACGTGGCACGGACCCGGCCAACTGGTGGGGTACCCGATCGTCGCGCTGACCGACCCCATCGACGTGGTCGAGTACGTCCGTCGTGTCGAGCAGGCCCTCATCTCCACCTGCGCGCGACTCGGCGTGGAGGCCGGGCGCGTCGACGGGCGCTCCGGGGTGTGGTGTGCGGCCTCGGACGGCAGGCCCGAGCGCAAGATCGCGGCCATCGGGATCCGTGTCCAGCGGGGCGTGACGATGCACGGGTTCTCCCTCAACTGCGACTGCGATCTGACCGCGTTCTCGCGGATCGTCCCCTGCGGGATCGTCGACGCCGGGGTCACCTCGCTCAGCGCCGAACTCGGTCGCGTGGTGCCGGTGTCGGAGGTTCTGGACCAGGTCACCTCCGACATGGTGGAGGCGCTGGACGGCCGACTGCCCGTGGCGTGATTCGCGCGTAGGCTTGCGGCCGTGACTGTGACTCCTGAAGGCCGCAAGCTCCTCCGTATCGAGGCCCGCAACGCCGAGACGCCGATCGAGCGCAAGCCGTCGTGGATCCGTACGAGGGCCACCATGGGTCCCGAGTACAAGGAACTCAAGACGCTGGTCAAGACCGGCGGCCTGCACACGGTGTGCGAGGAGGCCGGCTGCCCCAACATCTACGAGTGTTGGGAGGACCGGGAGGCCACGTTCCTCATCGGCGGCGAGCAGTGCACCCGCCGCTGCGACTTCTGCCAGATCGACACCGGCAAGCCCAGCGCCCTCGATCGTGACGAGCCGCGGCGCGTGGCCGAGTCCGTGCGCGAGATGGGTCTGCGCTACTCCACCATCACGGGCGTCGCGCGCGACGACCTGGAGGACGGCGGGGCCTGGCTCTACGCGGAGACCGTCCGCAAGATCCACGAGCTCAACCCCAACACGGGGGTCGAGAACCTCATCCCCGATTTCAACGGGGACCCGGACCAGCTGGCCGAGGTGTTCGAGTCGCGTCCCGAGGTGCTGGCGCACAACCTCGAGACCGTGCCGCGGATCTTCAAGCGGATCCGCCCGGCGTTCCGGTTCGACCGCTCCCTCGACGTGATCCGCGCCGCGCGCGACTTCGGCCTCGTCACCAAGTCCAACCTCATCCTGGGGATGGGCGAGACCACCGACGAGATCGTCGACGCGATGCGCGACCTGCACTCCGCCGGCTGCGACATCCTCACCATCACGCAGTACCTCCGGCCCAGCCCGCTGCACCACCCGATCGACCGCTGGGTCAAGCCCGAGGAGTTCGTCGAGCTGTCCGATCAGGCCCGTGAGATCGGTTTCGCCGGCGTCATGGCCGGACCGCTCGTCCGCTCGTCGTACCGAGCCGGCCGCCTCTACGTCCAGGCGCTGGAGCACCGCGGGCAGGCGGTTCCGGAGCACCTGCAGCAGCTGACGACAGGGGGTTCGGCGTCCCAGGAGGCGTCGAGCGTCCTGGACCGCGAGCGCGCCCGCGTCTGACCCGCCCACAGTCGGCCGGGGCGGGTCACCCCTCGGGTCAGCCGCGGTTCCCGGACCGCGGTGGTGGGCACGTATCCTGATGACCATGGCGAAGAGCGAGCTCACCAAGGCGGACAAGAAGGCGGCCCGGGCCGTCCGGCGGCAGGCGGGCAAGGAACAACGCGGCCAGATGTGGCAGGCGCTGAAGATCCAGTCCAAGCAGGACAAGCTCCTGTGGCCGCTGATGATCGGCGCGGTCGTCCTGTCGACGGTCGTGTTCTTCCTCCTCGGCATGCTGTGGGGCGGCGAGTGGTGGATGCTCCCCCTCGGTGTGCTCACCGGCCTCATGCTCGCGATGGTGATCTTCTCGCGCCGCGTGCAGAACACGGTGTACGGCAAGGCCGAGGGGCAGCCGGGCGCGGCCGCGTGGGCCCTGGACCAGTTGCGGTCCGGGTGGCGGGTCAGCCAGGCCGTCGCCGCCACGACGAGTTTCGACGCGGTCCACCGCGTGGTCGGCCGGTGCGGGATCGTGATCGTGGGCGAGGGCGAGCCGCGCCGGCTCAAGCCGCTCATGGCACAGGAGAAGAAGAAGGTCGCCCGGGTCGTCGGCGACACCCCGATCTACGAGTTGATCGTCGGCGAGGAGCAGGACGCGACCCCCGAGCAGGTGCCACTGCGCAAGCTGAACCGCCGGCTCACCCGATACCCGATGAACATCAGCCGGGCGAAGGTCGACGCCCTCGACACCCGGCTCCGCGCGCTGAGCACCAAGACCGGCATTCAGAACCAGATGCCCAAGGGCCCGGTCCCCCAGGGCGCGAAGGTGCGCAACATCCAGCGCAGCGCCCGCCGCCGCGGCTGAGCCGTCCGCCGTCAGGCTGTCGCAGCCACCGGGCTCACGACGCCCGCCGCCCGTCCCGGGCGGCGGGCGTCGTCTCGTCAGCGGGTACGGATCAACGGGTACGGATCAGAGTGGTGCCGGTGGCGCGGTCGTGCATGCCGCGTCCGTCCTCGTCCTGGATGAGCGGGGGCAGCAGGAAGAAGATGAACACCACGCGCACCAGCGCACGGACGAAACCCACCCGCTCCTCGGCGTCGACCCGTGCCGTGCCGATGCCGACCAGCGCCTGCCCCGGCGTCTGGGCGAACAGCCACACGCAGACCACGCCGCTCACGCCCCACAGCAGTGGCACGGCCCAGCTGGAGACGGCGGAGAACGAGTCGCCCCCCAGCGTCTCCGGGCCGAGCAGCATCACGATGACGGCGACCAGCCCGTAGGCGAGGAACCAGTCCACCGCCAGCGCGCCGACACGCACGCCCAGCGGGGCGATCGAGCCTGCGCCGGACGCCGGGAGACCGAGATTCTCACCCTTGTACTTCTGCTCCGGCCCACTGCCGGAGGTGGGGCCGGACAACCATGATCCCGCAACGTCACGCATACTGCCCAGGGTAGCCGGGCGACCTGCCGATCCCCATGTCGGCGATACCCCGCTTCGGGTGACTAAACTGACCCTATTGGGAGGGACCCACCCGGCCGGGGACGTAACACCAGCGAAACATTCGCTTGACGGCCGGGCAACACCTCGCCCATATCGTGAGGTCACCGCACGACGGGAGACACCGGTTTCCCGTCGCACTTCAGAGACGAGGAGCGAATCGTGGCATTCTCCACGCCGGACGAGGTCATCAAGTACGTCAAGGACGAGGGCGTCGAGTACGTCGACATCCGGTTCACCGACCTGCCGGGTAACGAGCAGCACTTCACGATCGCCGCAGCGGCGTTCGACGAGGACATGTTCGAAGACGGCCTGGCCTTCGACGGCTCCTCCATCCGGGGGTTCCAGTCGATCCACGAGTCCGACATGATGCTCCTGCCGGATGTCGCGACGGCCCGTCTCGACCCCTTCCGCAGGGCCAAGACGCTCAACATCAGCTGCTTCGTCCACGACCCCTTCACCCGTGAGGCCTACAGCCGCGACCCGCGCAACGTCGCCCGCAAGGCCGAGGAGTACCTGCTCTCCACCGGCATCGCCGACACGTGCTTCTTCGGGGCCGAGGCCGAGTTCTTCGTCTTCGACTCCGTCCGCTACGGCTCCGGGACGAATCACGGCTTCTACGAGGTCGATTCGAGCGCCGGCAACTGGAACACGGGCGCCGGCCAGGAGGCCGACGGCTCGCCCAACCTGGGCTACAAGGTCCGCGAGAAGGGCGGGTACTTCCCCGTCGCCCCGTACGATCACTTCGTCGACCTGCGCGACGAGATGTCCACCAACCTCACCAACGCCGGCTTCGAGCTCGAGCGTTTCCACCACGAGGTGGCCGGCGCCCAGCAGGAGATCAACTACAAGTTCAACACCCTGCTGCACGCTGCCGACGACGTCCAGCTGTTCAAGTACATCGTCAAGAACACTGCCTGGAAGAACGGCAAGTCGGCCACGTTCATGCCCAAGCCCCTCTTCGGTGACAACGGCTCGGGCATGCACGCCCACCAGTCGCTGTGGAAGGACGGCAAGCCGCTGTTCCACGACGAGTCCGGCTACGCGGGGCTGTCCGACATCGCCCGCTACTACATCGGCGGCATCCTGCACCACGCGCCGTCGCTGCTGGCGTTCACCAACCCCACCATCAACTCGTACCACCGGCTCGTCCCGGGCTACGAGGCCCCGATCAACCTCGTGTACTCACAGCGAAACCGCTCGGCGTGTGTCCGGATCCCGATCACCGGCAACAACCCCAAGGCCAAGCGCATCGAGTTCCGTTGCCCCGACTCGTCCGGCAACCCGTACTTCGCGTTCGCCGCGATGATGATGGCCGGCATCGACGGTGTGAAGAACAAGATCGAGCCGATGGCCCCGGTCGACAAGGACCTCTACGAGCTCCCGCCGGAGGAGGCCGCCGACATCCCGCAGGCGCCCACCTCACTGCCCGCCGTCATCGACCGCCTCGAGCAGGACCACGAGTACCTCACCGAGGGTGGCGTGTTCACCGAGGACCTCATCGAGAACTGGATCTCGTACAAGCGCGAGAAGGAGATCGCCCCGGTGAACCTCCGTCCGCACCCGCACGAGTTCGAGCTCTACTACGACTGCTGACCCTCATGCCCGCCCTGACCTGCCCCCGCGCAGGCCGGGGCGGGCATCGACCTCGGTCGTAGTGCCGGGCGCCGCCCGCGCGGTCATCACCTCGATGGCCGGGCGGGCGGCGCCTGTCTAGCTACTCGCGTGGCCGAAGGTCCACGCATCCACCGACGAGATCCGGACGCGCATGACCGGGATCGGAGCCTTCTCTCCCCTCTGCCAGGCGTCCGTGACGTGGATAAACGAGGCCACCCTGTCCTCCCCGTCCAGTGCCTCCTCGTACTTCGTGATGCCGATCTGCCGGAATGCACTGGCCTGGGCATCAGCCACCTGCTCGGACTTCTCATCACCCGTCAGCGCGTCGAAGGTGGCCGCCTGGATCCGCATGAACTCACCCTCGGTGGTGAGGTTCCCTTCCCAGGTGTTCCCGTTGATCACCAGGGTGATCGGGAAGTTCACGGGAGCCTGCTCGATGCCCTCTGCCATCTGGCGGAGCAGGTAGTCGAGGTCGGTTGCGCCTTCATTGCCGGTAGTCACAGCTCGAGTGTATCGGCGCCGGGCGGGCACACCGCCGGGACGCGGTCGTCCCGCACACCCCGCTACAGCTGCTGAGCCCCTCCGGAGCGCAAAAACCCTGAACCGCCCGGCCGTCCCGGCCGGTACGCCTACGGTGGTGGCAGGTAAACAGCCACTGCCGGGCAGGACGCCGGGAAGGAGCCGGACCATATGGACACCGACGAGTTCGACTTCCGGAGTTCCTCGCCCCGGGCCCGGCCGCTCAAGGTCGTCGCCGCAGCACTGGATCCCGGACACGACCCCGAGACCGACCGGCAGGGACAGGGGCAGGGCTATCCGGTCCTGCTCAAACTGTCGAGGGTGCTGGCCCCCGAGGAGGCGCGCCTGATCCTCGAGCGCAACCCCTTCCTCCACGCCGTGGCCGGTTCCCGGAAGCTCATCGCCATGGACACCTCGGTGGAGACGCTCCGTGAGCAGAAGGACCGACTCCAGCTCCTGCTCGCCGAGGTCGAGGCCGATGCCCTCGCCGAACAGGCGCGGATGCGGATGGAGGAGCACCGCGCGGCCGAACTGCGGCTGGCGGAACTGCGCCGTCGCAACGAGGTCCTCGGCGAGATCGAGTGGTGACAGGGTTCGAGTGGTGAATCCGCGGCGACGTGGGAGAGTTCACCCATGAACTCCCCGATACGTTCTGCCACCGTCTCCGGCGCCGCGCGCTCCGCCGCCGACCATCCCGCGCTCGAGTGGCTGGCCCGCGCCGGATACGTCATGAACGGCGTGCTCCATCTGCTCATCGGCTGGATCGCCGTCAGGATCGCACTCGGGTCGGGCGGCGGCGAGGCATCCAACTCGGGTGCGCTGGCGGAGATCGCGAGCGCACCGGGCGGTCAGGTCATGCTATGGGTCGGCGCCGTGGGCTTCCTCGCGCTGGGTCTGTGGCAGATCACCGAGCTGTTCCTCGGGTCCGAGGAGACCTCTGACCGGATCAAGGCCGCGGCCAAGGCGGCCGTGTACGTGGTCCTGGGACTGACCACCGCGCGGTTCGCCTCCGGGGGCGGGGGGTCCGATTCCGCGACCGCCTCCGGAGCCACGGCCGGGCTGCTCGGCTCCGGGGTGGGGAAGATGGCCCTGGTCGTCGCCGGGCTCGCCATCCTCGCGGTGGGCGGCTACCACGTCTACAAGGGGGCCACCACGAAGTTCGTCGAGGACCTCGAACGCACCGGGTCCGGGGAGGTCGGCCGGGCCATGATCATCACGGGCCGGGTGGGGTATGTCGCCAAGGGCATCGCGTTGGCGATCCTCGGGGGCCTGGTGATCGCGGCCGTCGTGACCGCGGATCCGGAGAAGGCCGGTGGGCTGGACGCCGCGCTACGGGCCGTCGGCGAGCAACCCTTCGGCCAGGTACTGCTGGTGCTCACCGGCGCGGGGATCGCCCTGTACGGCCTCTACTCGATCGGGCGGGCCCGGTACGGCCGGATGTGACCTGACCGAGAATTACCCAGCCGGGCGTGACCCGGCCGGGCGTGCCTCAGCCGAGCTTGGGGAAGTTCTCCGGGCAGTAGGTCCCCACCGCGGCGCCGAGGAAGAAGCCCTGGCCGTCCGCGTCGAGGCGGGCCCGCTCACCCAGCCATC
Source organism: Dietzia sp. WMMA184 (assembly GCF_002441635.1). Lineage (NCBI taxonomy): Bacteria > Bacillati > Actinomycetota > Actinomycetes > Mycobacteriales > Dietziaceae > Dietzia > Dietzia sp. WMMA184. Next base: position 976,530 of record NZ_NXEI01000001.1, read on the forward strand.
CGGAGACCTCGTCCATCTGCTGCCCGCCGTCGAACCGGCCGCAGGCCTCGGTGGCCGTGGCGACCGGGTCCACGCCCTCGGGCAGGACGACACCCCGCCGCTCGAGCAGGGCGACGAAGTCCCCCGCACCCGGAGCCGGCGGCGCGGGCTCCGCGGGCGCGGGTTCCGGCTCGGGTCCGGGCGCGTCCTCGGGCGGAGGCAGTGGTTCGGGCTCCCCCGGCATCGGTTCGGGCGCCGGCGACTGCGGCGGAGGGGGCGCGACGGGACCGGTGGGTTTCTCCGGCCGCTCCTCGGCGAACGGCGACGACGAGGCGGCCGACGCGGCCGGGTCCGAGGACACCTCCGGGGCCTGACCGTCCACCGTCGCCCCGCCGCACCCCGCGAGGAGGGCCACCGCCGCGGCCGAGGTGACGCCGCTGGCGATCAGGCGGATGCGTGAACTCATGGTGCGCATGCTAGGTCACCGAGCCCGCGGCGCGGGCAGAAGCACCGTCGCGACCACGCCGCGATGGTCCGTCCTGGCCACCTCCACGGTGTCCGTGTCCCCCACCGCGACCGCCCCGCGGGCCAGCACGTGGTCGATCCCGATGAGCGGCGGGATCCGTCGACCCGCCGGCCAGGTGGGTACCCAGCCGTCACTCCCGCCGGAGACGGAGTCGGTGTACCCGAGGCCCCGCAGGTCACGGAACCGCACGTGATCCCAGGTGGCGTTGAAATCCCCGCCCACCACCACCGGCGCGGGCCCGGGAAGGCTGCCGAGGTACCAGCGCAGGCGATCGGCCTCCTCCACGGCGGCGGGGGCGTCGAACACCGGGGCCACCGGGTGCGCGGCCACCACCGTCACCGGGCCGCCCGGCCCCGCCATCTCGGTGCGTACCAGCCCGAGGCTGAAGCCCGGGACCCGCTCGGGCGGGGAGAGCGGGAACCGCGACCACACCGCGACCCCCTGCGTCGTGGGAGCGGTCGAGGCGGCCTCGTGCGGCAGCAGCCCCGTGAGACCCGCCGTGCGCAGCGCGTCCGCCGCCTCCGGGGTCGTCTCCACGGTCATGAGCAGATCGACCCCGCCGGTGCGGACGGCCCGGACCACGTCGTGTGGGGCGGCTCGGCCGAACTCGAGGTTCTGCACCATCACCCGCATCGGGATGCCCTCGTCGTCGTCGATCTGGCGTGGCGGTGCCACGAGTGGCCCGTACTGGACCACCCCGGCACCCACCAACACTACGGCGATGATCCCGAGCAGCACCGACCGCGCACGCAGTGCCGCGATCAGGGCCACCAGGGAGAACGCCCAGGCGGCGACCGCGAAGCTCGCGAGCACCGGTACGGCCGGGATCTCCGAGCGGGAGTGGTGTAGCGCCACACCCGCGCCGGCGACGAGCGCGGCGAGGACGGCGACAGCCCGGGCGACCGGGCGGCGAGGGCTCAACGCAGGAACTTGCGCAGGTCCCCCAGCGCGGCGATCACGCGGTCCAGGTCGTCGCCGTTACGCACCATCGAGCGCACCGTCTCGGCGACCGACGCCACGGTCGGTGAGGACGACGACGCAGCCCCGGGCGCGGCGGGACCTTCCAGCGGCTGGCCCACCAGCGCGCCGGAGGCCGCACGGGCCGATCCTGCCCGGCGGCGGTCCGGGCCGAGGTCCACCTCGAAGCGGTCGCCCTTGTCGTCGGAACCGAGGCAGCGGACCCGCTCGTCGGCCGGCACCCCGGCGGCGCGGACGGCGTCGACGAACTCGTACAGCTCGCCGTAGGTCACGCCGTCGAGGGTGAGGGTGAGGTTCATGGTCACAGGCATGGACCCAGGTTATCGGCGTGGGAGCACCTGCCGCATCAGGGACGACCCTGGTCCCGGACCCGGCTCACCCCCGGGGCCGGCGTCAGTCCTCGCCCCAGAACACGTGGTCGACCGCCTTGCGACCGAGACGGGTCACGCGCAGGTACTCGTTGAGGAACCCCGCGCCGTCGGCGGAACCGGTGCAGATCATCGCCACCGCCGCCAGGATCGAGCCCTGACCCGGCAGTTGGTCGACCGCCTTGCCGCGCGCCAGGACCAACGCGTTGCGGGCGTGGGCGGCCATGAGCCACGAGTCGACCAGTGCGTCGCGCTCGGACTCCGGCAGCAACTCGGCCGAGGCGGCGGCGTCGAGTGCCTCGAGTGTGGACGTCGTGTGCAGCCCGGGCACCCTGGCGGCGTGCTGCATCGTCAACAACTGGGCGCTCCACTCCACGTCGGCCAGGCCACCGCGGCCGAGTTTGGTGTGGGTGGCCGGATCCGCGCCACGCGGCAGGCGCTCCGAGTCGATCCGCGCCTTCATCCGGCGGATCTGCTGCACGACCTTCGGGGGCACGCCCTGCTCCGGGTAACGGAACTCGTCGATCATGTGGAGGAAATCCAGCCCGAGCTCGCGGTCCCCGGCGGCGAACGAGGCCCGCAGCAGCGCCTGCAACTCCCACGTCTCGGCCCACTTGGCGTAGTAGGCACGGTAGGAGGCCAGGGTGCGCACGAGTGGGCCGTTCCGGCCCTCCGGGCGTAGGTCGGCGTCCAGGTCCAGCGGGGGATCCGACGACGGCGAGGCCAGCAGCTTGCCCACCCGCTCGGCCACCTGCGTGGCCCACCGGACCGCCTCGTCCTCCTTGGCGCCCTCGACCGGGTCGCACACGATCATCACGTCCGCGTCGCTGCTGTAGGACAGCTCGTCCCCGCCGAGCCGCCCCATCCCGATGTACGCGAGGCGGGCCGGCTGCACACCGCCCTCGGGCATCATGTCGCGGACCACGGCGGCCAGGGACGCCTCGAGCACCGCCCGCCACACGGCCGACAGTCGCCGCCCGACGTCGGGTACCGAGATCATCTGCAGGACGTCAGCGGCCCCGATCCGGGCCAGCTCCGCGCGGCGAAGCGACCGCGCCGTGGCGATGACCCGCTCGGGAGTGGGGTGCCGGGCGGCGGAGGCGGTGAGCGCGGAGGCGATGTCGGAGACCTTGGAGGCCACGAGCACCGGGCCCTGCGCGCCGTCGGTGAGGTCGGGGATCACCTCGGGGTTGCGCATGAGCAGGCCCGCGACGAACGCCGAGGTCCCCAGCACCCGTACGAGGCGGCGGGCCACGATGCTGTCGTCCCGCAGGGTGCGCAGGAACCAGGTGATCTCCTCGTTCTGCTCGCACAGTCGCCGGTAGGCCAGCAGTCCCGCGTCCGGGTCCGCGGTGTCCGCGAGCCACTCCATGAACGTGGGCAGCAGCAGCGCCTGGATACGGCCGCGGCGACTGCTCTGTCCCGCCAACGCCCGCAGGTGACCCAAGGCATTGCGGGGCGCCGCGAAGCCGAGTGCGGCCAGCTGACGCTCCATCGCCTCCGTGCTGAGCGAGAGCGCCTCGGCGTCGTACGAGGCGATCGAGTCCAGTAGCGGGCGGTAGAACAGCTTGGAGTGCAGGCGGCGAACGCGGCGGCGCAGCTCGCGCAGACTCTGCCGCAGCACCTGCGCGGCGTCGTTGGGCCCGTCCGGCCGGATGTGCGCCGCGCGGGCCAGCCAGCGGTAGGCCTCCTCGTCGTCGTCCTCCGGTAGCAGGTGGGTGCGCTTGTAGCGCTGCAGTTGCAGGCGGTGCTCGAGCAGGCGGAGGAACTCGTAGGCGGCGAGCAGTTCCGCGCCGTCCTCACGAGCGATGTACCCGCCGTCGCGCAGCGCGCCGAGCGCATCGACGGTGCTGGTGACGCGGAGGTCCTCGTCGGTGCGGCCGTGGACCATCTGCAGCAGCTGCACGGCGAACTCGACATCGCGCAGACCCCCGCGTCCGAGCTTGAGTTCGCGCTCGCGCAGGGCCTCGGGCACGTTCTCCTCCACGCGCCGGCGCATCGCCTGCACGTCGTGCACGAAGTCGTCCCGCTCGGCGGCGGTCCACACCATCGGGTGGACGGTGTCGTGGTACTCCTCCGCCAGGGCCAGGTCGCCGGTCATGGGGCGCGCCTTGAGCTGGGCCTGGAACTCCCACGTCTTGGCCCAACGCTTGTAGTAGGCCGTGTGGGACTCGAGGGTGCGCACCAGTTCGCCCGACTTGCCCTCCGGGCGCAGCGCCGCGTCGACCTCGAAGAAGGCCATGGACCCGATGCGCATCAGCTCCCCCGCCACGCGACCGGTCCTGGCGTCGGCCGGCTCGGCCACGAAGATCACGTCGACGTCCGAGATGTAATTGAGTTCGCGCGCCCCGCCCTTGCCCATGGCCACCACGCCCAACCGCGCCGGCATCGGCGAGTCCGGGTGGACGGTGGCCACCGCGACCGCGAGAGCGGCGGTCAACGCGGCGTCCGCGAGGTCGGACAGGCGCCGGCCCACCTCGGTGAACGGCAGGACGGGCTCGTCGTCCTCGACCGACCCGGCCACGTCGTGCGCGGCGAGCAGCGCCACGTGGTCGCGGTAGGTCGAGCGCAGCACGCTGACGGCGGCGCCGCCGATGACCCCGGCGCGGTACGTCCCGACGCTGCGCAGGTCCTCCCTCTGGGACGGCGGCGGCGCGCCCTCCACCGCCTGCTCGGGCACGGCCTCGACCGCCCCGAGCATGTCGGCCAGAACGTCCTCGAACGTCGGCAGTCCTCCGCGCAGCAGCGCCCACCGAGTGGGCTCGGCGACGAGGTGGTCGCCCAACGCGCTCGAGGATCCGAGCAGCCCCAGCAGCCGCGCCCGGAGCCGCGAGTCGGATCGCAGCGCGTCGTCCAGCGCCGCGACGTCGGCACCGGCGCGGGCGCGGGCAGAGCCACTCTCATCGTGGGACCCGGCGGCGAGTGATTCGTGGAGCCGCACCAGGGCTCCCAGAGCGAGGTCGGGGTCCGGAGCCCGGGACAGCGACCACAGCACCGGGACCGCGTCGTCGTCGGTCCACCCCAGGTAGTCGAGCCAGTCCGCGGCCCGGTCGTCGAGCAGCCCGAGGCGACCCGGGCTCGGTAACCGAGGGCGCGAGGAGTCCCTGCTCACGATGCCGCCCCCGGTCACAAGTTGAGGTAGTGCCGCAGCTCGTACGGGGTCACGTCGTTGCGGTACTCGCGCCACTCGCGCCGCTTGTTGCGCAGGAAGAACTCGAACACGTGCTCGCCCAGCGCCTCGGCGACGAGCTCGGACTCCTCCATCGCGTCCAGCGCCTGCTCGAGGCTGCCCGGGAGGTCGGTGTATCCCATCGCCCGCCGCTCGCGCCGGCTCATGGTCCACACGTCGTCCTCGGACTCCGGCGGCAGCTCGTACCCCTCCTGGACGCCCTTGATCCCGGCGGCGAACATCACCGCGTAGGCCAGGTACGGGTTGCAGGCCGAGTCCGGGCTACGCACCTCGATGCGGCGCGAGGACGCCTTGTTGGGCGTGTACATGGGCACACGGACGAGCGCCGACCGGTTGGCCCGGCCCCAGGTGGCCGCGGTGGGGGCCTCGCCTCCGCCGATGAGTCGCTTGTAGGAGTTGACCCACTGGTTGGTCACCGCCGAGAACTCGGGCGCGTGGGTGAGGATGCCCGCCACGAACGACTTCGCGGTATCGGACAGCTGGTACTCGTCGTCCGGGTCGTGGAACGCGTTGGCGTCGCCTTCGAACAGGCTCATGTGGGTGTGCATGGCCGAGCCCGGGTGGTCACGCAGGGGCTTGGGCATGAACGACGCCCACACCCCGTTGTTCATGGCCACCTCCTTGACCACGTAGCGGAACGTCATGATGTTGTCCGCCATGCTCAGGGCGTCGGCGTAGCGGAGGTCGATCTCCTGCTGGCCCGGCGCGCCCTCGTGGTGGGAGAACTCCACCGAGATGCCCATCGCCTCGAGCGCCTCGATCGCGTGGCGCCGGAAGTGCGGGGCGGAGTCGTGCACGGCCTGGTCGAAGTAACCGCCGTTGTCGGTGGGCACCGGCTCCGCGCCGTCCGTGTCCAGGTCCTTGAACAGGAAGAACTCGATCTCGGGGTGCACGTAGCACGAGAACCCGAGGTCGGCGGCCTTGCTGAGCTGACGCCGCAGGACGTGCCGGGGGTCGGCCCAGCTGGGGCTGCCGTCCGGGTTGAAGATGTCGCAGAAGATGCGCGCGGAGTGCTGTTTGCCGTCGGCGTGGGCCCACGGGAGCACCTGGAAGGTCGACGGGTCGGGCTTGGCGACGGTGTCCGCCTCCGAGACCCGGGAGAAGCCCTCGATGGCGGAGCCGTCGAAGCCGATCCCCTCCCCGAAGGCGCCCTCGAGTTCGGCCGGCGCCACGGCGACCGACTTGAGGGTGCCGAGGACGTCGGTGAACCAGAGCCGGACGAACCGGATGTCGCGCTCTTCCAAGGTCCTGAGAACGTACTCCTGCTGGCGGTTCATGCGGTCCAACCTAGTGCCTGTCGTGTTACGAGCGTGTGACATCCGCCCGCCCCGACGCCCACCGGACCCCTCCGTGCCGGTCGTGGCAGACTCGTCCGCGACAGCGCACGGATCCCGCCGCGCACGTCACCGCCCCCTGTCCACCCGGGTACCGGCGCTCCAGCCGGCCTCGAGGTCACCGAAGGAAGGCCACACTCCCATGAGCGACACCCCCGACTCCCCGGTCTACGGCGCCGGCGGCGCACCGGACCAGACGCCGAAGGGCGACGGGCCGCAGGGCCTGACCCGGGTCACCCGTCTGCACCACCTCGCCGAGCTCAAGGCCGCCGGCGAGCCGTGGCCGATGCTCACCGCCTACGACTTCGTCTCCGCGCGGTTGTTCCAGGAGGCCGGGATCCCGGTGCTGCTCGTCGGCGACTCGGCCGCCAACGTGGTCTACGGCTACGACACGACGGTCCCGGTGACCGAGGACGAGATGATCCCGCTGGTGCGGGCCGTCACCCGCGGCGCCCCGAAGGCACTGGTCGTCGCGGACCTGGTGTTCGGCAGCTACGAGGCCTCGCCGACGCAGGCCGTGGCCGCGGCCACCCGCATGATGAAGGAGGGCGGAGCCCAGGCCGTCAAGCTCGAGGGCGGCGTGCGGATGGTCCCGCAGATCAAGGCGATCGTCGACGCCGGGATCCCCGTGATGGCGCACATCGGCTTCACGCCGCAGTCGGTCAACGGGCTGGGCGGGTTCCGGGTCCAGGGTCGCGGCGACGCGGCGGATCAGCTGCGCGCCGACGCCCGCGCCGTCCAGGAGGCCGGGGCGTTCTCCGTGGTGATGGAGATGGTGCCCGCCGACCTGGCGCGGGAGGTGACCGCGGAACTGGAGATCTCCACCGTGGGCATCGGGGCCGGCAACGGGTGCGACGCCCAGGTGCTGGTCTGGCAGGACATGGCCGGGCACAGCACGGGCCGCACCGCGAAGTTCGTCAAGCGGTACGCCGAGCTGGCCGACACGCTGCGTGACGCCGCCCGCGAGTACGGCACCGAGGTCCGCTCGCGCGCCTTCCCCGGCGCCGAACACTCCTTCTGACCGTGATGGCACCGACGACCGACAGCGGACACGGGGCCGCCCGCCGTGCCCCGTACCCGGCGATCGAGCCCCACGACAGCGGGATGCTCGACGTGGGCGACGGGCAGCACGTGTACTGGGAGTGCTCCGGCAACCCGGACGGCGCCCCCGTCCTGTTCGTCCACGGCGGACCCGGTGGCGGGACGACGCCCGAGCACCGACGCATGTTCGACCCGGCGGCCTACCGGATCATCCTTCTCGACCAGCGGGGGTGCGGGCGGAGCACCCCGCACGTCGCCGACGGCGCGGACCTGACGGTCAACACCACCTGGCACCTGGTCGACGATCTCGAGCGCCTGCGGGAGCACCTCGGGGTCGAGGAGTGGCTGGTCTTCGGCGGCTCGTGGGGCTCCACCCTGGCGTTGGCGTACGCCCAGGAGCATCCCTCCAGGGTCCGCGGTCTGATCCTGCGCGGCGTCTTCCTGTGCCGCCCGAGCGAGATCGACTGGTTCTACCGCGGTGGGGCCGCGCACCTGTTCCCGGACGTGTGGGAGGGCTACCTCGCGCCGTTGCTCGCCGCGGACGGCCCCGACGCCGTCCATCAGCCGGGCTACGACCACGTCGCGACCTACCACCGGCTCCTGCACTGCGGGGATCCGCAGGTCGAACTCGAGGCGGCCCGCGCGTGGACCACGTGGGAGACGTCCACCTCGACCCTGCTCCCCCGACCCGCCGGCACCGGCGGCGACCCCGATCGCTTCGCCCTGGCCTTTGCCCGGATCGAGAACCACTACTTCGTCCACGACGCGTTCCTGCGGGGCCGGGCGATCCTGGACCGCATGGACCGGATCGCCCACCTGCCCGCCGTGATCGTCCACGGCCGCTACGACGTGGTGTGCCCGGTCGCCAGCGCGTGGGAACTGCACGCGGCGTGGCCGGGTTCGGAGCTGCACATCGTCCCCGACGCGGGGCACGCGATGGCCGAACCCGGCACGACGCACCACCTGCTGGAGGCCACGGACCGCTTCCGGCCCTGAGGCGCCCGGGCCGGGCGCGCCCCCGTCTCAGACCACCCCGAAGCGGCGCGTCATCGCGACCGTTCCCTTCTGGTAGCCGGTCGGGAACAGCCGGACCAGGGCGTCGAGCAGGTGGGCGTCGACCCCCACCAGCACGCGCGCCCTACGTCGCTCGACGCCGTCGAGGATCACCCGCGCGGCCGTCGACGCCTCGGTGCGCGCGAACTTCGCGTCGAAGATCGCGGCGAAGTTCGCGCTGTCCAGCCCCTCGGCCGCGCCGGCGCTCCGGGCGACGGCGGTCTTGATCCCGCCCGGGTGGACGCAGGTGACGTCGACGGGGTGCCCGGCCGCCATCATCTCCATCCGCAGGGACTCGGTGAACTGCTGGACCGCCGCCTTGGCCGCGTTGTAGGCGTTCTGGGTGGGCACGGACAGGAACGCGAAGATGCTGGAGATGTTGACCAGGTGGCCGTCGCCGGAGGCGATGAGGTGCGGGAGGAACTCCTTGGTGCCGTGCACGACGCCCCAGTAGTCGACGTCCATCACGCGGGCGATGTCCTTGTAGCCGGACTGCTCGACCGCCCCGGTGAACGCGATGCCGGCGTTGTTGACGACCAGGTGGACCACGCCGAAGTGCTCGGCGACCGCCCCCGCGTACTCGGCGACCATCGCCTGTTCTGTGACGTCGAGACGCTGCGAGTGCACGTCGGTGGCGCCGTCACCGCGCGCGAGTTCGACGGTCCGGGCCAGTCCGTCTGCGTCGATGTCGCTCAGTGCCAACCGGGCGCCGCGCCGCGCGGCCTCGCGCGCCAGTTCGCGCCCGATCCCCGAGCCGGCGCCGGTGACGACGACGACCTTGCCGTCCATCCGCCAGCGGGGGCGGCGGGCCAGCGACCCGACCGAGCCGAACAGTCTGCCGATCGGGGCGCTCACCGGAGGGCCTCCTGCCCGGTACGCGTCGCGGCCGTGGCGTCGGCCGCGGTCCGCCGGTAGGCGCTCAGGTCGAACTCCCGGGTCTGGTTGCGGAAGGTGAAGGTGTAGTCCGGCCACACGGCCGGCGCGTTGCCCTTGTCGTCGAGGTACCAGCTCCTACAGCCGGTCACCCACACGGTCTCGCCGGTGCTGTCGCGCAGTTCGCGGTTGTACGCGTCCTGGACGGCCGCACGCACCTCGACGGTCTGCAGGCCGCGGTCGCGCATGGTGCGCAGCGCGTCCACGAGGTAGTTGAGCTGGGACTCGATCATGTAGATCATCGACGAGTGCCCGAGTCCGGTCGCGGGGCCCACCAGGACGAACAGGTTGGGGTAGCCGGCGACCGTGGTCCCCTTGTAGGCCTCCATCCCCTCGCTCTGCCACTTGTCCGCCAGGGTGCGCCCGTCCGTTCCGCGGACGCGCTCGAAGAACGGTGAATCAGTGACGTGGAAGCCGGTGGCCACCACCAGGACGTCGGCGGGGTGCTCGGTCCCGTCACCGGTGACGATCCCGCCCTCGGTGACGCGGGTGATCGGCTCGGTGACCACGTCGACGTTGTCCCGGGACAGTGCCGGGTACCAGGTGTTGGACAGCAGGATGCGCTTGCACCCGATCTCGAAGTGCGGGGTGAGCCGCGCGCGCAGGGCACGGTCGCGCACCTGCATCGCCAGGTGCGCACGTCCGAGCGCCTTGATGGGCGCCAGCGCGGCGCGGGTGCGGGTCAGGCCCACCACCTGGAACTCGCGGCTGGCGTACTGCAGGGCCCGCACCGCGCGCTGCAACCCGGGCACCCGGCGGTACAGCGACCGCTCGAACCGGGGGTACTGCCGGTCCATCCGGGGCAGGACCCAGGGCGCGGTGCGCTGGTAGACGTCGAGGTGCGCCACGGTCGGGGCGATGGACGGCACCACCTGGATCGCCGAGGCGCCCGTGCCGATCACCGCGACTCGCTTGTCGGCCAGCGTCACCGAGTGATCCCAGCGGGCGGTGTGGAAGACGGGCCCGGCGAAGTCGCCGACGCCGTCGATCTCCGGGAGCCTGGGCTCGCACAGTGCGCCGACGCCCAGCACCACCACGCGGGCGTCGTACTCCCCCTCGCTGGTGCGCACCGTCCACCGGCCGCGGGACTCGTCGTAGTCCACCGAGGTGACGTCGACGCCGAAGCGGATCTTCTCGCGCACCCCGGCCTCGTGCGTGACCTTCCGGATGTAGTCGTAGATCTCGCCCTGCGGCGAGAAGGCCCGTGACCAGTCGGGGTTGAGGGCGAACGAGTACGAGTACAGGTGGGACGGGACGTCGCACGCCGCGCCCGGATAGCTGTTGTCGCGCCACGTCCCGCCGACGTCGGGGCCGCGTTCGAGGACGACGAGGTCGTCGAAGCCCTCCTGCGCGAGCCGGATGGCGGCACCGAGTCCGGAGAACCCCGCCCCCACCACCAGGACGTCGACGATTTTCGGCTGATCCACAGTCTCTCCCTTACGACGAACGTGTGACCGTAGCCACTGACCTTACCCGCCGGTAAGTCCGGAAGGGGCGGCGCTCACTGCCGGTGTTCATCCTTTACTGATACAACCGGACCATGACGATCAACGAGACCGTCGAGGTCGAGAGCAAGTTCGAGGTCGACGAGCACACCCCGCTGCCCACTGTCGACGCCCTGGCGCCTCTCGTCGCGGACGTCCCGGTGGAGCACCAGCTCTCCGCCACCTACTACGACACCGCGGACCTCTCGCTCACCCGGCACAAGGTCACACTCCGGCGCCGCACCGGCGGGGACGACGAGGGTTGGCACCTCAAACTGCCCGACCGGGCGGGACGCGTCGAACTGCAGGCCCCGCTCGGCGACGGCGACCCCCGTGACGACGTCGTCCCCGCGGAGCTCGTCTCGGCCGTCGCCGGGCTGGTCCGCCGTCGGACCCTCGAGCCCGTCGCCCGCATCGACAACCGCCGGCAGGTCCTCACGCTGCGGGACCCCGACGGGGCCGCGGTGATCGAGTTCTGCGACGACCGTGTCTCCACCGAGTCGTTCGTCGCCGGCGGATCAACGGCGGGATGGCGGGAATGGGAGACCGAACTGGTCGATCCGGCGCGACCCGATGCACACGATCTCCTCGCGACCGTCGCCGCCGCCTGCGCGGACGCCGGGGCTCACGCCTCGTCGTCGTCGTCCAAACTCGCCCGCACCATCGGCCCACTCCCCGACCTCTACGAGCGCGGCGTCTCGCCCGTGCGCGACGCCCTTGTCCAGGACCTGCAGCAACTCCTCGACCACGATCCGGCGGCCCGGCGCGTCACCGTGGTGGGCGTCCACCAGATGCGCGTCGCGGTCCGTGGCCTGCGGAGCACCATCAGCTCGTACGCCGACGAGCTCGGGGCGGAGACCGCCGGCACCGACATCGACCCGGCCGCGCTCCTCGCCGAGCTCAAGGAGCTCGCCGCGGTGCTGGGCAAGGCCCGGGACATCCAGGTGGTCGACCAACGGCTCGGGGAGCTGGCAGCCGACTACCCCGAGGACGTGGTGACCGCGCGGACCCGGCATCTCCTGCGCACCGAGTTGGACTTCGAGGAGCAGCGCGCGGGCGAACGCGTCACCGCGGCGCTGCTCTCCGACCGGTACCTCGACGTGGTCGACCGACTCCACGAGCTGGTCCGCGTCGCCGGCACCGGCCCTGCCGCAGTGGGGGGCGGGGCGTCGTCGAAGGGCGGTGCTCCGTCGAAGGGCGGTAGGAAGCGGCGCGAGGCCGAGGAGACACTGCTGCGCGGGGTGGACCGGCAGTTCTCCAAGTTCACCAAGGTCCGCACTCGCACCGAGCGCGACCTGGACTCCCTCGATCTGACGCTGGCCCAGCGGGAGGAACTCACCCACGTCGTGCGCAAGCGCGCCAAGGCACTGCGCCGCAACGTCAGTGCGGTCCCGAACACGGAGGACCTCACGGTGGCCCCGCTGCGTACGGCCTGCGACCGGCTGCACACGGTGCTCGGGGAGGTCCAGGACAGCGTCACCACCCGGCAGTGGATCCGGCGCATCGCGCGGCGGGCCGAGTTCGCCGGTGAGTCGACGTTCGGCCTCGGCGTGCTCTTCGAGCACGAGCGGGCGTTCTCCGAGCGCACCCTCGAGGGGTTCGAGAGCGACGCCGCGGCGGTCACGGCCGCCTATCGCGAACTGTCCGAGTCACGGCGTGCGGCACGGCGGCGCCGGAAGAAGAAGGACAAGAAGAAGAGCGGCAAGAAGAAGGGCGGGAAGAAGTAGGACAGCCCGGCTCGACCTCCCGGGCTCGTACTAGTCGTCCTGGGCGTCCCAGGCCTCGTTGCGGGCCTTCGCCTTGACCAGCGCCGCCTCGGCCTCGCCGCGCGTGGCATAGGGGCCCATCCGGTTGTCCCAGTTGGTCACCTTGCCTTGCTGCGCCTGACCTGTGGCGATGTCGTAGTACCACTGTTCGTCCGACACGGTGGGCCTCCTCGGTTCGACGCGACGGGCTTGTCACCTCGGACCCTACTATCCGGGTCCGGACCCGCCACCGCGCGCCGCGGTGGCGCCTGCCGGGAACGGGGCGAACGAGCCGGCCTGTAAGCCGGATCCTGTGCCCTCCGCGGGCGGAGGGCGACGACCATCCATCTGGGCACTCCGTCACCGGGTACCTCGAGCGGTCCACCCGCGGACTCGGGCGAGCAGCCCTCCCGTGCATCGCTGCACACCATCCGCGCAGCCGCACCGCGAGCGGTGCGACCTTCGACCTTGCTCCGGGCGGGGTTTACCAAGCCGCCCCGGTCACCCGGGGCGCTGGTGCGCTCTTACCGCACCGTTTCACCCTTACCGCGCCCGCAGGCGCGGCGGTCTGTTTTCTGTGGCACTGTCCCGCGGGTCACCCCGGGTTGCCGTTAGCAACCGCCCTGCTCTGTGGAGTCCGGACTTTCCTCGGGCCGGGGCCTGGCCGCCGATAGCGCCGGTTCCCCTGTCCGCGGCCGTCCGGCCGACTCGTTCGCCCCAGGGAGTCTAGTCGCCCGCGCGGGCCGGTCGGGGTGCGGGCTCAGACGAGGTGGGAGGTGTCGTTGACCAGGTGCACCGAGGTGGGCCCGTCGGAGTAGAAACGCACGTCGGAGACGGAGGCGAGATCCAGGTGCAGCCGGAACAGCAGCTCGTCACCGGCGCCCAGGCCCGCCCGGATCGCCAGTTTGATGGGGGTGACGTGGCTGACGACGGCGACCACGCCGCCGGGGCGGTCGGCGACGATGCGCCGCAGTCCCCGCTCGACGCGCGCCCGCACCACGGCGAAGCTCTCGCCGCCCGGGGGCGCGACGGCGGTGTCGCTCAGCCACTGCGAGTGGAGGTCTGGATCCTGCTCGGCGGCCTCCCGGAAGGTGAGCCCCTCCCACCCCCCGAAGTCGGTCTCGATGAGGTCCTCGTCCACCACCAGGGGCACGCCGGTGGCGTCGGCGGCCCGCTCGGCGGTGCCCAGGCACCGGCGCAGCGGGGAGGAGACCACCGCGGCGAGATCCGGCAGTGCCGCGAGCCGGGCTGCGGTGCGCTCGGCCTGGGTGACGCCCAACTCGGTGAGCTCGGGGTCGCCCTGGCCCGAATAGCGCCGGTCCACCGACAGCGGGGTCTGGCCGTGACGGGCCAGGACGATCCGGGTGGGGCGCCCGGTGGCGCCGGTCCAGCCCGGCCCGCCGGTGGAGCCCGGTCCGCTGCTCACGAGTTGTCGGTGCGGACCACGATCACGCCGCACTCGGGGCAGTTCAGGACCTCGTCCGCGGGGGCGGACCGAAACGCCGAGACGGTGCTCCGGTCCAGGTCCATGGCGCAGGCCGAGCAGCGGCCTCCGTTGAGGATCGCCGCCCCTCGGCCCGCCTCCGCGGCGCTACGGGTGTAGTGATCGAGGAGGTCGGCGGGGACGGTCTCCGCGTCGCGGGCCCGTTCGGCCATCGTCTCGGTGACCGCGTCTTCGAGCTCGGCGAGGGCGGTGTCGCGCAGCGTCACGGCCATCCCGATCCGCGCGTCCAGGTCGGTGACGATCGCCCCGGAGTGGCGGACGTCGGCCTCCATGGCCTCGTGACGTTCGCCCAGCTCACCCAGCTCGCCCTCGAGGGCCTCCTGGCGGCGGGCCAGCGAACGCAGCTCGTAGTCCAGTTCGGTGGCCTGCCGCTCGGACAGGCCGCCCTTGGCCAGCAGATCGGAGTCGGCCGCCCGGCGCCGGCGCACGGCCTCCAGATCGGACCGCAGCTTGGCGAGTGCGCGGTCGAGATCCTCCAGGTGGATCCGGGCACGGGCGACGGACTCGGTGGCGGCCCGCCGCTCGGCCTCCAGCTCGTCCAGGGTCGTCTGCTCGGGTAGCTGCGACCGCCGGTGCTCGAGACTCGCCAGGCGCAGGTCGAGGTCGGCGATGTCGACGAGTCGACGCTGGTCGTGGGGATCGGCCTTCATGGGTGCCAAGACTACCGCTGCACGCGCCCTCCCCCGGCGGCCACCGTCCAGGGGTCCGTCCGTTGATCGCACACCGTCGCGGTGAGGTCCGCCCCCTCCTCGAGCAGGGCCGCGGCCTGGGCGCACCACGGGAACTCCAGCGCCCAGTGCGCGGCGTCGACGAGCAAGGGTCCGCCCGAGCGAAGGTGCTCGTCCACAACGTGATGGCGCAGGTCCCCGGTGAGGTAGACGTCGGCGCCCGCCGCGCGGGCCGCACCCAACAGTGAGTCGCCGGATCCGCCACACAGCGCGACGCGCCTGATCTCGGCGTCGGGGTCGCCCGCGGCGCGGACCCCCCACTCGGTGGTGGGCAGACGCTCGGCCACGAGCTCGGTGAACTGCGCAAGCGTCATCGGTGCGTCGAGTTCGCAGATCCGCCCGAGCCCGGTGTCCTCGGGCCCCGGCCCGGGTCCGGCGTGGTTGACGAACACGTCCATGGCGGGCACCTCGTAGGGGTGCCCGGCCAGGACGGCTCGCCGCACCGCGGACCGCAGCTCGGGCGGCGCCACGAACTCCACCCGCGTCTCGGAGACCCGCTCGGGCTCGCCGACGGTGCCGATCGTCGGGTCGGTGCCGACGCCGGGACGGAACCGCCCGGTGCCCTGGACGGAGAACGAGCACTCGGTGTAGCCGCTCATCCGTCCGGCCCCGGCGGCGAACACCGCGTTCAGCAGGTCGTCGAGGTCGTCGTCGGGCACGGTCACCACCCACCGGTCGACGGTGCCGTCACCGGTGGGGGCCAGGGGGCGGCCGGGGACCAGGCCGAGCACGTCGGCGAGGGCATCGTTGACGCCGGGCCGTGCGGAGTCGGCGTTGGTGTGCGCGGAGTACAGCGCGCACCCGCCGGCGATGAGCTTGTGCAGCAGCCGGCCCTTGGGGGTGTCGGCGGCCACGGAGTGCACGCCGCGCATGAGCGGCGGGTGGTGGACCAGCAGCAGGTCGGCGCCCTCGGCGAGCGCGTGGTCGACCACGGCGTCGGTGGCGTCCACCGCCACGACGACCCGTCCGACCTCGGCCGCCGGGTCCCCGGCGACCAGCCCCACGCGGTCCCACGACTCGGCCAGCCGCGGCGGGTAGGCGTGCTCCAACAGGTCGATGACGTCGGCCAGGGTGGGCCTGCCGGTGGTCATGGTCACTCCCCTTCCTGTTCACCCGCCGCAGCGGGACCTGTCCGTCCCGCGACCTGTCCGAGCCAGGCTCCGACGAGTTCGTCCACCATCGTGCCCGGCCGCACCGCCAGTCGCAGGTAGGTGGCGTCGAGGCCGGGGAACGTGTCGCAGCGGCGGGTGACGATCCCCCGGCGCACGAGCCCGGTCCGGAACGCGATCGGGTCGATCCCGGCCGGAGTGCGGACCAGGACGAACGGTGCGGACGGGGGCACCGCCACCTCGATCCCGGCGGCGTCGAGGGCGCGGACCATGGTGTCCCGCTCGGAGACGACCTGCGCCCGCGCGGCCTCGAGTTCCGGATCGGCCGCCGGACCGACGCACGCCCGGATGGCCTCCAGTTGGAGAGTGCCCAGGGGCCAGTGCGGACGGCGCGCGGCGAGATCGGCCAACACCGACGGGTCCCCGACGGCGTACCCCACGCGCAGGCCGGCCAGCGCCCACGTCTTGGTCAGCGACCGCAGCACCACGAGGCCCGGCAGGTCGGCACCGGCCAGGGTGTGGGCCGCCTCGTCCGCGAGGATGTCGCAGAACGCCTCGTCGACGACCGTCACCCGTCCGGGCCGGCACAGCGCCGCCACGGTGGACCGGGGGTGCGCCACCGAGGTGGGGTTGGTGGGATTGCCGACGACGACGAGGTCCGCCTCCTCGGGGACGAGGCCGGGGTCGAGGTCGAACGGAACCGGCAGGAGGACCCGCTCCACCGGCACGCCGGCCCGTCGCAGTTCGAGCTCCGGTTCGGTGAAGGACGGGTGCACCACCGCCGCTCGCAGCTGGTTCCGGGCCGCGTGGGCGGCGAGCAGGTGGAATCCCTCCGAGGCCCCGCCCAGCAGCAGGACGCGGTCGCGTCCGACCCCGTGACGGGCGGCCACGGCGGAGACGGCGGCCTCGTCGTCGTCGCCCCCGGGGTATCCCCCCAGGTCGGCGAGGCGGGCCGCCAACCTGTCGCGGAGCCACCCCGGCGGCCCCGATCCGCGCACGTTGACGGCGAAGTCCAGGGCGCCGGGGACCAGCTCGGCGTCACCGTGGTGTCGCAGCGCCGCCCACGACGCCTGGTCGGGACGCTCTCCGGGTTTCTCGCTCATTCCCGGAAGCGTAGGACGACCACGAACGGCGCGCGGCCGCGGACCGGCGGGGGAACCCGCGCGGCGGACTCTGGGAGGATGGCGGCATGACCGACCGCCCGATCCTCCTCGTGGACCTCGACGGCACCATCACCGACTCCCTCGACGGCATCGCCAAGTCCCTCCACCACGCGCTCGGCGTGGTGGGCGCGCGCTGGGACTCCGACCGCGACATCCGTTCCATCGCCGGCCCGCCCATGGTCGACACGTTGACCTCGCTCGGCCTCGCCGGGGCCGACCTGGACCGGGCGGTGGCGGCCTACCGCGAGCGCTACGACGAGGTGGGGTGGCTGGAGAACGCCGTCTTCACGGGGATGGACGCGCTGCTCGACCGACTCGCCGTCGACGGTTACCGGATGGCGGTCGCCACGAGCAAGGACCAGGTCGCCGCGCGCCGGATCCTCGGGCACTTCGACCTGGCCGCCCCCTTCGAGTTCATCGGTGGGGCGGACATCTCCGTCGGCCGGATGGCCAAGGCCGACGTCATCGCGCACTCCCTCTCCGCGATGGGTGTCGACCCCACGCCCGCCGACGGCGGCGGGACCGGGCAGGTACTCATGATCGGCGACCGCGAACACGACATCGAGGGCGCCGCCCGCTACGGCGTCCCGACC
The DNA here is from genome assembly GCF_002441635.1 of Dietzia sp. WMMA184. Taxonomy (NCBI): domain Bacteria; kingdom Bacillati; phylum Actinomycetota; class Actinomycetes; order Mycobacteriales; family Dietziaceae; genus Dietzia; species Dietzia sp. WMMA184. The sequence goes on from NZ_NXEI01000001.1 coordinate 994,258, forward strand.
GCGATCGTGCGCTGGGGCTACGGGCGGCCCGACGAGTGGGACCGCGCCCACTGGTCGGCCGTCGACACCGCGGCGCTGGAGGAGATCATCCGTGGGTGGTGAGTCGCGGGTGCGGGTGGTGTTCGTCTGCACCGGGAACATCTGCCGCTCCCCCATGGCCGAGGTCATTGCCCGCCGGGCGTTCCACGACGCCGGGCTCGGCCACCGGGTGACCGTCTCCAGCGTCGGCACCGGCGACTGGCACGTCGGCAACGGCATGGACGCGCGCGCCGCCGCCGAACTCGCTGCCCACGGTTACGACACCGGGCACGTGGCCTCGCAGCTGTCCCCCGGCGACCACGACGCCGACCTGGTGGTGGCCCTCGACACCGGCCACCGCGACCACCTGCGCCGGGTGGGTGTCGACCCGGGCCGGATCCGGCTGCTGCGGTCCTACGACCCCCGCGCACACGAGCACGGCGCCGCCGGCGCGGACGTGGCCGACCCGTACTACGGAGACGACAGCGGCTTCACCCGCACCCGCCTGCAGATCACCGCGGCCCTGCCCGGGCTGGTCGCCGAGGTGCGCGAGCTCACGGGGTAGCGGGCACACCTGCCACGGGACCCGGCGGGCCGGGACGGATACCCTGGGAGCATGCGGATACTGCGGCGTTTCCTGACCCCGGGATGGGTGATCGGCGTCCTCGCCGCGACCCTGTTCGCGTGGGCGTGCTTCGCGCTGCTGGCCCCGTGGCAGCTGGGCAAGAGCGACGATCTCGACGCCCGCAACGCCCGGCTGGCCGAATCCGTCGAGGCCGAACCCGCGCCGCTGGCGCAGGTGGTGGACGGCCCGCAGGCCTACGCCGAGCGCGAATGGCGCCTGGTCACCCTCACCGGGGAGTGGCGACCGGACTCCGAGGCATTGCTGCGACTCCGGTCGGTGGACGGCGAGCTGGTCTACCAGGTTCTCACGGTGTTCGACCCCGTGGACGGCGCGGACATGCTGGTCAACCGCGGATACGTGCTCGTCGGGGAGAACAACGCGGTACCGGACTATCCCGCCGCCCCCGCCGGCGAGGTCGAGATCACCGCCCGGCTGCGGGTCACCGAGCCCGGCGAGGCCGAGCCCGTCCCGATGGCCGGACTGCCCGCCGTGCGCGTGGTGGACCCGGTCGTCATCGGCGACACCCTCGGACACGACCTCGTGTCGGAGGGCTACCTGCAGCTGGCCGGTGGCCAGCCCGGATCGCTCTCCCCCGCCCCGATCCCCGGCATCGAGAACGGCCCGTACCTGTCCTACGGACTGCAGTGGCTGGCCTTCGGCGTGCTCGCCCCGGCCGCGCTCATCTACTTCGCCTGGGCGGAGATCCGGGCCCGGCGGCGCGACGCCGAGGTCGCGGCCGCCGACGCCGATCAGGGGGCGGGGACACCGGATGACGGCACCACGCCCACCGCGGGGACCGACGCCCGGGGTGGCGACACCGATGACCTCGGCCGCGACGGCGGCGGCGATCCCGCGAACGGTGACGCGTCGGGCGGCGGCTCGGACGGCGGCGGCTCGGACGGCGGCGGCCGGGGAGCCACCGAGCTCGACGAGGCGTCCGCCCGTGAACGCGCGATGCGGGCCCGTTACGGCGACCGCAACGACGCCGAGCAGCGCAGGGCCTTCCGCCGAGCGGACCGCCTCCGGACCTGACCCGCGCCGAGCCCTCGGCACCGGGTGCGGCCGGTTGTCATAGGCCGGTTGTCATAGGCCGGTTGTCATCGGTCGGTCTTCGTCATCGGTGCGCGCGGAGGGAATCGAACCCCCGACCGCTGGTGTGTAAGACCAGAGCTCTAACCGCTGAGCTACGCGCGCGTGCGCACCGACGCGTCGATCGCGCCGGTGCGGTCAGATTATCCCACCCGGGACAGCGCCCCACCCCGGGGCGCACGAGGGGTCCGGGGTGCCGCGATCACTTGCGGGGCATGCTGTTCTTCCGCAGGGCGAGCCGGCTTCCGGCCCAGTCCCCGAGCGCGGCGGTGCGCGTCTGCAGCATCCCCGCGGTCTGGGCGGACTCCGCGATCACTGCGGGCACCACATGCCCGTCGAGCCCCGTCTTGGGGGTGAGGACCCACACCGAGCCGTCGTCCGCCAGGGGGGTCATGACGTCCATGAGTCGGTCGACCAGGTCGCCGTCACCGTCCCTCCACCAGAGCAGTACCGCGTCGACCACCTCATCGGTGTCCTCCTCCAGCAGCTCTGATCCGACGGCGTCCTCGACGGCCTCGCTGATCGACTCGTCACAGTCGGAATCCCATCCGACCTCCTGAACGAGCATGCCCTCCGTCAGTTCGAGCTGACCAGCTACCTGGTCCGCTCCGTCCTGCTGGTTCGCCGCGGCGACCACCGTGGTGTTCCTCCCTCTACTCCGTCGTGCTACTTCTCGGGTCTTTCGCTGACCAGGAACACTACCCGCGCACACCCGCCGGGGAAACGACTACCGCCCATTTGTCGGTGTGTCGGCTCAGGCGACGGTGTCGCGCGTCACGCTTTGGGGCACAATCGGAACCGGTGGGCCTACGGTGGCCCGCCCCGAGCCCGACGCGATCCGCCCACACCTGCGGGCCGCGGCCCGGGCCCGACGATGTACCACGACATGTGGTGGCCCCACCGGGCGGCCACGGTACGAATCACAGAAGTGAGGACGATACGCATGAGCGGAAACGAAGGCCCACGGGACGGGACCGCCCCCACCAACGTGCCGATTCTCCGGGAAGGGGTCGCCTCCTACCTGGCGGACTCCGACCCCGAGGAGACCCAGGAGTGGATGGACTCGCTCGACGGCCTGCTCGCCGAGGCCGGGCCCGAGCGCGCCCGTTACCTCATGCTGCGTCTCCTCGAGCGGGCCTCCAAGCAGCGTGTTCCGCTGCCCGCCCTTACGTCCACCGACTATGTCAACACCATCCCCACGAGCCTCGAGCCGGAGTTCCCCGGCGACGAGGCGGTGGAGCGGACCTACCGTCGATGGATCCGGTGGAACGCCGCCATCATGGTCCACCGCGCCCAGCGGCCCGGGATCGGCGTGGGCGGTCACATCTCCACCTACGCCGGGGCGGCCCCGCTCTACGAGGTGGGGTACAACCATTTCTTCCGCGGCAAGGACCATCCCGGCGGCGGCGACCACATCTACTTCCAGGGCCACGCCTCCCCGGGCATGTACGCCCGGGCCTACCTCGAGGGCCGGTTGCGGGAGCAGGACCTCGACGGGTTCCGGCAGGAGAAGAGCCATCCGGGGCGTTCACTCCCCTCCTACCCCCACCCCCGCTCGCTGCCCGAGTTCTGGGAGTTCCCCACGGTCTCGATGGGTCTGGGGCCGATCAACGCCATCTACCAGGCACGGTTCAACCGCTACCTCCACAACCGCGGCATCAAGGACACATCGCAGCAGCACGTGTGGGCGTTCCTCGGTGACGGTGAGATGGACGAGGTCGAGTCGCGCGGCGCGCTGCAGATCGCCGCGAACGACGCCCTCGACAACCTCACCTTCGTCATCAACTGCAACCTCCAGCGTCTCGACGGGCCGGTCCGAGGGAACGGCCAGATCGTCCAGGAGCTGGAGTCGTACTTCAGCGGCGCCGGCTGGAACGTCATCAAGGTGGTCTGGGGTCGCGAATGGGACGCCCTGTTCGACAAGGACACCGAGGGCGCGCTCGTCTCGCTGATGAACTCGGTCTCCGACGGCGACTACCAGACCTTCCGCGCCAACGACGGCGCCTGGATCCGCGAGCACTTCTTCGGCCGCGACCCCCGCACCGCCAAGCTCGTCGAGGACATGACGGACGACGAGATCTGGGCGCTGCGCCGCGGCGGTCACGACTACCGCAAGATCCACGCCGCGTACAAGGCATCGCTCGAGCACACCGGCCGGCCGACGGTCATCCTGGCCCACACCATCAAGGGCTTCGGACTGGGCCAGAACTTCGAGGGCCGCAACGCGACCCACCAGATGAAGAAGCTGACGCTCGACGACCTCAAACTGTTCCGCGACAAGCAGCAGATCCCCATCACCGACGAGGAGCTGGAGGCCGATCCGACCCAGCCGCCCTACTACAACCCGGGGCCGAACTCGCCGGAGATCCGCTACATGCTGGACCGCAGGTCCGCCCTCGGCGGGCACGTCCCCGAGCGGCGCCAGACCTTCACCCCCCTGGCCGTGCCGGGCATCGACGCCCTGAAGTCACTCCGCAAGGGGTCGGGTAAGCAGGCCGTCGCCACCACCATGGCGCTCGTGCGGACGGCCAAGGAGCTCATGCGCGACGAGTCCCTGCGCGACCGTTTCGTGCCGATCATCCCCGACGAGGCCCGCACCTTCGGCATGGACTCGTGGTTCCCCACCCTGAAGATCTACAACCCGCACGGGCAGAACTACACCTCGGTGGACCACGACCTCATGCTGAGCTACAAGGAGGCCAAGGACGGCCAGATCATGCACGAGGGCATCAGCGAGGCGGGGTCCGTCGCCGAGTTCACCGCCGCCGGGACCGCGTACGCGACCCACGGCCAGCCGATGATCCCTCTGTACATCTTCTATTCCATGTTCGGGTTCCAGCGCACCGGCGACGGCATCTGGGCCGCCGCCGACCAGCTCGCCCGCGGCTTCCTGCTGGGCGCCACCGCCGGCCGCACCACGCTCACCGGCGAGGGCCTTCAGCACATGGACGGCCACTCCCCGCTGTTGGCCGCGACCAACCCGGGGATCATCTCCTACGACCCGGCATGGGCGTACGAGGTCGCCCACATCATGCGCGCGGGCATCGAGCGCATGTACGGCCCCGGCGCGGCCCACGAGACCGAGACCGACGGCATCGACCGCAACGTGTCGTACTACATCACCCTGTACAACGAGCCCGTCCCGCAGCCCGCGGAGCCCGAGGACCTGGACGTCGACGCCCTCCTGCGCGGTCTGTACCGCTTCCGCGCGGCGGAGGCCGGGAGCCACAAGGCCTCCATCCTCGCGTCCGGCGTGGCGATGTATGCGGCGGTCGAGGCGCAGAAGATGCTCGCCGACAAGTGGGACGTCGCGGCCGACCTGTGGTCGGCGACCTCATGGACGGAGCTCGCCCGTGACGGGTTCGAGTGCGAACGCCACGAGCTCCGCCACCCCGATCAGCAGCCGCGCATCCCGTTCGTCACCGCGGCCCTGGCCTCGGCCGAGGGTCCGAAGGTCGCGGTGAGCGACTTCCAGAAGGCGGTCCCGGACCAGATCCGCGCCTGGGTCCCCGGTGACTTCACCGTGCTCGGATGTGACGGCTTCGGGTTCTCCGACACCCGGCCCGCGGCCCGCCGCTTCTTCAACACGGACGCCGAGTCGATCGTCGTGGCCGTGCTCGCGGGCCTGGCCCGTGAGGGTGCCATCGACAAGACCACCCTGCTCGAGGCGGCGCGTCTGTACCGGATCGACGACGTCATGGCCGCCCCCGAGCCGACGACGGACCCCGGAGTGGCGTGACAGACATGGCCGACCCCGGGACCGGAGAGAGGGACGCACATCCCGTCCGGCGGCGCTCCGCGACGCCGCCGGACGATCGTCCCGTCTCCGATGCCCTGCTCAAGCGCATCACCCGGTACTCGGGGACCCTGTCGACCGAGGCGGTCCGCGCGTTGGAACAGGATCTGGCGTTCTTCGCCGAGTTGTCCGCCGACCAGCGGGCCGAGATCCAGCTGATCATCCAGAGCGCGGTGCGCGACTTCGTCACCTGGATGCGCAACCCCGAGGCCCCGCACACGGACACCATCGCGGGGTTCAAGTTGCTCCCCAAGGGGCTCGGCCAGGGGCTGACCCTGCAGCAGACGGTCCAGCTCGTCCGGTCGACGTGTGAGTACTTCGAGCTGGTGATGCCACGGATCACCCACAACGAGCGCCAACGCGGACTCATGATCACCGCGGTGCTCAAGTTCGGCCGTGAACTCGGCTTCACCGCGGCGGCGGTCTACGCCGCCGCCGCGGAGAACCGGGGAGCCTGGGACACCCGAATGGAGGCGATGCTGGTCGACGCCGTGGTCCGCGGTGATCGTCATGCCGACCTCGCCTCCGGTGCCTCGGCCCTGAACTGGGACCCGACCACCGCGGCGACGGTGATCGTCGGCAGGCCCCGTGAGGAACTCGGACTGGCGTCGGTGCCCGCCGCGCACAAAGCCGCGGTCGCGGCCGGCCGCCACGCACTGGCCGTGGTGCAGGGCGCGCGCCTCGTCGTCATCCTCTCCGGGGAGCTCGAGTCCTCCTCCGCCGTCCCGGCCGAGGTCCTCGACTCCTTCTCACCCGACGCGCCGGTCGTCGTCGGGCACACGGTGAGCTCCCTCGCCGAGGCCCCGGACAGCGCGACCGAGGCGCTCTCCGGCGTGGCGGCGGTCTGTGGCTGGCCCGGCGCCCCCCGACCGGTCGCGGCGATCGACCTCCTGCCCGAGCGGGTCCTCGCCGGCGACCGGGGCGCGGCGACGATGTTGGTCGACCGGGTCGTCACACCGCTGAGGGGCGCAGACACCTCGGTCGAGAACACCCTCCGGGCCTATCTGGACTCCGGTGGGCACGTCGAGGCGTGTGCCCGCGAGTTGTACGTCCATCCCAACACCGTGCGGTACCGCCTCAAGAGAGTGAGTCAAATCACCAAATTCGACCCACTTAACGCGAGGGACGCTTTTGTCCTGAGAATCGCCCTCGTCCTCGGGAAGTTCGCCGACCGAAGCACTCAGGAGTCGTGATAAATCACTCCCGTAACAAGGTGTAACGAAACCGAACCGACCGGAGATGGACGACCAGCCAGCTCGTCATTTGTGGGAAGCGCACAAAATCCCGGCTGTGTTTCTGGCTTGGGGAACATCATCCTAAGAGGGGCGGGGCGTGTTCTCTGATACCCGTGCTTTGCCTTACTGCCCCTGGACAAGGGTCTCAGAAAGCCGGGATGCTCGCGCCCTGGCTCGAGTTGCCCGGTGCCTCGGACCGTCTCGACGAGTGGTCCGCATCGAGCGGACTCGACCTCGAGCGTCTCGGCACGACCGCGACCCTGCAGGAGATCACCGACACCGCGGTGACCCAGCCACTCGTCGTCGCCTCGGCCCTGCTCGGTGCCGCCGAGTTGCGCCGTCGCGGCCAGGTGCCCTGCGACACGATGGTGGCCGGCCATTCGATCGGCGAGATCGCCGCGCTGGCGATCGCCGGGGTGGTGTCGGAAGCCGACGCCCTGCGTCTGGCGTCCGTCCGCGGTGCCGCGATGTCCCGGGCGTGTGCCGAGCGCCCCACCGGCATGATCGCGGTGCTGGGCGGGGTCGAGGCCGATGTCCTGCTGTCGCTGGACACCGCCGGGCTGCAGCCGGCCAACCGTAACGGCGCGGGCCAGATCGTGGCCGCCGGCCCGCTCGAGGCCTGCGACGCCCTGGAGCAGAATCCACCGAGCCGGGCCCGCCTGCGTCGACTGGAGGTCGCCGGGGCGTTCCACACCCACCACATGGCCTCCGCCGTCGACGAGGTCCGCGACCTGGCCGACACGATAGAGGTCAACGACCCGGAGCTGACGCTGGTCTCCAACGCCGACGGCATGGTCGTCACCTCCGGTCGCGACGCCCTCGACAGGGTCGTCTCCCAGATCACTCATCCCGTCCGGTGGGACCTCTGTACGCAGACGATGCTCAAGTTGGGCGTCGATGCGTTCATCGAGCTGCCGCCCTCCGGCTCACTCGTCGGGTTGGCCAAGCGCATGATGCGTGACGTTCCCCGGTACGGCGTGACCACCCCCGAGGACCTCGAACTCGCCCTCGAGTCGGTCCCCGCACTCAGCGGCGCCTGACCGCTCCTCCCACCCCCGATCGTCGGCCCCGGCCGGCGATCGCGACCAGACCATCCGTCGCGCCCGCCGGGCACGGCACCACCCATCAGAAAGGGACACCACATGGCACGCACCGAGGCCGAGATCATCGCAGGACTGGCGGAGATCGTCGAGGAGGTCACCGGGATCGAACCCTCCGAGGTGACCCCGGAGAAGTCCTTCGTCGACGATCTCGACATCGATTCGCTCTCCATGGTGGAGATCGCCGTGCAGACCGAGGACCGCTACGGGGTTGAGATCCCCGACGAAGACCTCGCCAAGTTGCGTACTGTTCAGGATGCGGTCGACTACATCCAGAAGCTCGACCAGAGCTGACATCCGGCCCCGTGTGCCGGGGCGGGGACGCAGTCAGGGCCGAAGGTGCGGTCGGTGCACCACGTCGAGCCCGCGTCCCCGCCCCCACACAGGGCCCAACAATGATCACCCCGCTCACGGCGGGGTGCCGGGCGAGAGGTCCGGACCGGGACGGGGGTCCCGATCCGAACGCCGATCGCCCACAAGCCAGTCCGGGGGTCCATCGCAGGCGCGCTCTCCCTTCCAGGGACACGCGCCGAGGAAAGGACTGCACATATGACCATCACCAGCCCTGTTGACCAGAACACCCAGATCGACCCTCGAGATCCCGTCGTCCGGCTCGAGAACCTCTTCGACCCGGCTTCGCTCGAGTTCATCACCGAGCCCGACGCCTCCGGCGCCATGGCCGCGCGCGGCCTGATCGACGGCGAACCCACCATCGCGTACGCGACGGACGCCACCGTCATGGGTGGTGCCATGGGCCTGGACGGGTGCCGGCACATCGTGCGTGCCATCGACGTGGCGATCGACGAGCATCTGCCCGTCGTCGGCGTCTGGCACTCGGGTGGGGCGCGACTCGCGGAGGGCGTCGAGGCGCTGCACGCGGTCGGCCTCGTATTCGAGGCCATGGTCCGCGCGTCGGGCCACGTGCCCCAGATCTCCGTCGTGCTCGGGCCCGCCGCCGGCGGCGCCGCCTACGGCCCCGCGCTGACCGACGTCGTCATCATGGCGCCGGCCGGCAAGATCTTCGTCACCGGTCCCGACGTGGTCCGCTCCGTCACCGGCGAGCAGGTCGACATGGAGGGCCTGGGCGGCCAGGACGTGCACCACCGCAAGTCGGGGGTGTGTCACATCGCCGCGACCGACGAGCGTGATGCCCTGCACCGGGCGCGTCGTCTGGTGACCCTGCTGTCCGCGCAGGGCGAGTTCGACCCGCGTGCCCTCGAGGGCGATCACACCGATCTTGCGGGCCTGCTCCCCGACTCACCGAAGCGCGCGTATGACGTCCGTCCTCTCGTCCACGGGCTGCTCGACTCCTCGGAGCTCGATGGCAGCACCACCTTCGAGGAGCTGCAGGCCAAGTGGGCGCCCAGCATCGTGGTGGGCTTCGGCCGGATGTCCGGCCGCACCGTGGGTGTCATCGCCAACAATCCGCTGCGGTTGGGCGGTTGCCTCAACTCGGAGTCCGCGGAGAAGGCCTCGCGGTTCGTCCGGCTCTGCAACGCCTTCGGCGTGCCGCTGGTCGTGATCGTGGACGTCCCCGGTTACCTGCCCGGCGTCTCGCAGGAGTGGGACGGCGTGGTGCGCCGCGGCGCCAAGCTGCTGCACGCGTTCGCCGAGGCCTCGGTCGCCCGGGTCACGCTCGTCACCCGCAAGATCTACGGCGGTGCCTATATCGCGATGAACTCGCGCGCTCTCGGAGCCTCCGCCGTGTTCGCCTGGCCCGACGCCGAGGTCGCGGTGATGGGCGCCAAGGCCGCCGTCGGCATCCTCCACAAGCGCACCCTCGCGGCGGCTCCCGAGGACGAGCGGGAGGCCCTGCACGACCGTCTGGCCGATGAGCACGCGGCCATCGCCGGTGGCGTGGGTCGCGCGGTCTCCATCGGTGTGGTCGACGAGGTCATCGAGCCCACCGACACCCGCCGACGGATCGCCGAGGCGCTGGACGCGGCCGCGCACACCCGCGGCCAGCACAAGAACATCCCGCTGTGACCTGAATCCGGCCGGAATACCTCCGGCAGGATCCGCACCCGACGACTGCGCCCCCTCCCCGATCTGACGGGAGGGGGCGCAGTCGTGTCCCGGAAGGGCGCGGGGGCCACCCGCAGCCGGTGTCGGGTGCCGCATGCGTGCCGGGTGCCGGGTGCCGCCCGCCGCCAGCGTGTCGCGCACACGAGTCAGCGCCCGCCCCGAGAGCTGGGCGGGCGCTGTCCGGAGTGAGCGCGGGAGTGCGGAGGTCCGGCGGGTCAGCCGACCCGGGAGAGCCAGGTGACCTCGGCGGCGGCCGGGTGGCCGCGCAGCGGTTCGAGGGCGCGGTCCCATGCGGTGCCGAGCTCGTCCTCCACCGAAGCGTGGAAGGCGGCGGGCCCGGCCTTCATTAGATGGCGAAGACGGTTCTCGCTGAGCACCACGTCGCCGCTGGCGCCCGTCTGCCCCCGCCACATCCCGAGTTCGGGTGTGTGGGAGAAGCGTTCGCCGTCGACGAGGTCGCTCGGGTCCTCGGTGACCTCGAAAGACAGCATCGACCACTTGGCCAGCGAATCGGCCAGACGCGCGCCGGTGCCGACCGGGCCGATCCAGTCGACGATCGCTTTGCGAGCGCCCGGCTGGGCCGGCTGGTCTTCCCAGCGCATGGCTGAGTTGGCGTCGAGCGTGGCTGCGAGAGCCCACTCGACGTGAGGGCATAACGCGGTAGGCGCGGCATGGATGAACACCACGCCGGTCGTCGTATCCGCGAGATAGTTATGGTCAGACATCACTTCACTCCCGACTCACTGAGGGACGTCTTCCCCAACGACCTCACGAAATCGTGTGAATGATGTTGCTTCTGTTGCTTGTGGTTAACACTGTGCCTGAAGTGATCGAATTACACCAGCGACACTTCTCGACTCTCAGCAAAGTTACAGCACGGTGATTCCCGCGCCCGGCACGAGTGCGGGCGTGTCGCGGGTGGCGGACTCACCCCCCGAGCGAGTCCTCTTCGCGCGAACGCCGGGTTGCCGCATCGACCACCCTGTCGGACAGTTCCGGCCACAGCGGCTTGGCCCAGTCGCCGAAGTCGCGGTCGGTGAGCACGATCAGCGCCGTGGAGATCTCCGGTTCGACCCACAGCAGGGTCCCGGACTGCCCGAAGTGCCCGAAGGTCGCGGGCGAGTTGTGCTGCCCGGTCCAGTGGGGATGCTTGGCGTCGCGGAGTTCGAAGCCCAGCCCCCAGGGGCACGGCTTGTGCATGCCGTACCCGGGCACGATCCCGTCGAGGCCGCGGAACTGTTCGGTCACGGCCTCCTCGAGGGTCTCGGGCGCGAGCAGCCGCGGGGCCACGAGTTCGCGGGCGAACGCGATGAGGTCGGCCAGGCTGGCAGAGGCCCCGTGCCCGGCGGAGCCCTCGAGCGTGGTGGACTCCATGCCCAGCGGCAGACACACCGCCTCGTGGAGGTAGTCGCCGAAGGCGATCCCGGTGGCGTCGGCGATGTGGTCGGCCAGCACCTCGAACCCGGCCGAGGAGTAGATCCGCCGTTCCCCCGGCTCGGCGCGGACCTTGTCGCGGTCGGCGAAGTCCAGCCCCGAGGCGTGGGCGAGCAGGTGACGCACCGTGGACCCCTCGGGCCCTGCGGTGTCATCGAGGCCGATGGCCTCCTCCTCGACGGCCAGGAGCGCGGCCATCGCGACGAGGGGCTTGGTCACCGAGGCCAGGCGGTACACGCGGGTGTCGTCGCCGTGGACCGCGAGGGCGCCGTCGGGGCCGACCACCGCGGCCGAGACGGTGTCCACCGGCCAGTCCGTGACCACCGACAGCGCGGTGGAGAGCCTGTCTCGATCGAACTCGTCCGACATCGGTTCCTCCCTGGTTCGCGTGCGACCGGCGGCGCCGGTGTCCGTGACGGCCGCGCCGGTGAGGCGTGGCGGCCGTGCGAGCCAGTCTGTCAGGTCGGCTCGGGTGTCGCGGTCAGGTCCGCGGCACGTCGCGGCGCCGGAAGGTGGCCAGGCCCACCGCGATCAGCAGGACCGTCACCGTGAGGAGCGCGGCCACGCCGATCGCGTTGACGGGGCCGACGGGCGCGGTGCCCACCGCGCCGAACGGGGACAGGCGCATCTGGTCCTCGTCGAGCCGGAGCGTGGGTCCCATGAGGGTGACGACGACGGCGAGGGCGAACGGCGCCCAGCCCAGGACCTGCAGTCTCGGGGATGCGCCGAACAGACCGATCGAGATCGCGACGAACACCAGCGCGGCGGGGACGTACCACGCCCCGGCGCCGATGATGCGTCCCGCCAGGTCCGGGTCGTCGAGCACGGCGGCAGCGGAGATCCCGAACGCGGCGGCGCCGGCGAGGACCACGACGACGGTGCCGGCGGCGACGACCGCGGTGTGGGCGGCGAGCCACGACCACCGCGAGCGCCCCGTGGACAGTTCCATCTCGAGTCGCCCGGCGGTCTCCTCCCCGCGCAACCCGGAGAGGGTCTGCAACGCGAACCCGGCCCCGAGGAATCCGGTGAACGCCACCAGCATCTGCACGATGGAGTCGACCACGGTGCCCGAATCGCCGAGGAACACGGCGAGGTCGGGGTTGGACATCATCGTCTCGACCACCACGTTCATCAGCGCGCCGTACATGGCCATCAGTGCCACCACGCCGATCGTCCAACCCGTCAGTGCGCCCAGGTGCTGGTGTACGGCGGTCCCGGTCCGGGACGCCCGCCACCGGGACGCGGTGGCGGGGCCTGTCCGGGCGGGGACCATCCCCTGGCCCACGTCGCGGCGCGCGGCGAGCCACAGTGCGACCGCGGCGAGCCCGGCCGCGGCGACGACGGCGACGATCAGGGGCACCACGGAGGACTCGCCGAACGGCCGGGTCAGGCCGTGCCAGCCCAGCGGGGAGGTCCAGCTCAGCCAGTTGCGGTTGACGTCGCCGATCCCGCGTGTGATCAAGGTCAGTCCGGCCACGGTCATCGCCGCCGCCCACACGGTCCGGCTGTGCGCGAACACCTGCGCGAGCACGGCGGTGCCGGCCGCGTACACCCAGCCGGCGGCGACGATGGAGGCCACGTACAGCGCCGCGCCCGCGCGGTCGAGGTTGACGGTGAGGGTCGCCGCCCACAGCGCCAGGCCGAGGACGGTGAAGACCCCGGTGACGACGACGAGGGCGGCCGCCGTCGGGGCGAGCCGGCCGACCCGGCCCGCCAGGAGCAGTTCGGACCGTCCGGACTCCTCCTCCTTGCGGGTGGCGCGCGCGGTCAGGGCGATCGCCATGACGGGGATGCCGAAGGCGACCATGAACGAGTACTCGTTCATCATCACGCCGCCGAGGGTGTCGAGCCCGGCCACCCGGCCGGTGAGCATGATCATCGACTCGCCGACCGAGGCGCCGTACGTGGCGAGTTCCTGCGGGGTGTCGTACAGGGCTGCGATCGACAGCCCGGTGACGAGGTACAGCGCGGCCAGGCCGAGGACCCAGGCGGCCGCGGCCCGCCACCCGGTGCGCAGGGCGATGCGTGCCAGCAGGCCGGTGCCGGAGAACGGCGAGGTCATCGCCGGTCCCCTGTCCGGCCATCGTCTCCGGTCGCCGCACCGGCACCGGAGTAGGCGTTGAGGAACAGGTCGTCCAGGCTGGGCGGGGTCGCGGTGAGCGTGTGGATGCCGGCCGCGTGAAGGAGGCCGGTGACCTCCCCCAGCTGCGGGGCCGGCACATGGCAGCGGACCTCGAACCGACCGTCGGCGGCCTGCTCGATCCGCAGGCCGTCGACCCCCGTCACGCGCCCGAGTGAACCCGGATCGGCGTCGGTGACGGCGTGGACCTCGGTCGTCGTGTGACGCCGCAGATCGGCCAGCGTCCCCGAGGTGACGGTGCGGCCGTCGCGGATGATGCTCACGCGGTCGGCGAGGGTCTCGACCTCGCCCATGATGTGGCTGGACAGCAGTACGGTGGCGCCGCCGTCGACGGCCTCGCGGACGCACTCCTGGAACGTCTGCTCCATGAGCGGGTCCAGGCCGGACGTGGGCTCGTCCAGCACGAGCAGTTCGGCGTCGGAGGCCAGTGCGGCGATCAGCGACACCTTCTGTCGGTTGCCCTTAGAGTAGTCACGCGTGCGTTTGGTCGGGTCCAACCGGAAACGCTCGATCAGCTCGTCCCGACGGCCCGGGTCCAGTCCCCCGAGCGCCCGGCCGAGCAGGTCGATGCACTGGCCGCCCGTCAGCCGCGGCCACAGGGTCACCTCGCCGGGGACGTAGGCGAGCCGGGCGTGGAGTTCGACCGCGTCGCGCCACGGGTCGCCGCCGAACACCGTCGCCCGCCCGGAGTCGGCGCGCATGAGCCCGAGCAGGATTCGGATGGTGGTGGACTTGCCCGACCCGTTGGGTCCGAGGAACCCGTGGACCTCGCCGCGGCGCACGTCGAGGTCCAACTCGTCCAGGGCCCGGGCGCGGCCGAAGGTCTTGACCAGGCCCTCGACCCGCACCACGCTGTCGTGTTCTGAACGCATGATCAGCTCCTTCGTCCGATTACCCCGATCATCCCAGGGATCCGCGTCACAATGTGCCCATGCGCTCTCCCATGTCCGGCCACCGTGACTTTTCCCCGTCGATCCCGGATCGCCTGACCAAGGCCGTCATGACCGCTGCCGGGTTCCTGCCCGGCCCGCTCCTCCGACTCGTGGGCGGGACCCCGCGACGGATGGACGGCCAGGTCCTCGACCCGCACTTCCAGGCCGGGCTCCGGGTCATCTCGATGACATCCGAGGGCGAATACGAGGATCTGACCGTCGAGAAGGCACGTTCGGCCGTCGAGCGGTCGGCGTTCACCGTCTCGGGGAAGAAGATCGACCTCGCCGTCGTCACCGACATCGTCCTCCCGCTCGGCGGCACCGACCCGGACCGGGCCGACCTGCCCGCGCGCCTGTACTCGCCGGTCCACGGTGACGAAACGCTGCCCGCACTCGTGTTCTTCCACGGCGGCGGCTGGGTGCTCGGCAGCGTCGACTCGCACGACGCGACCTGCCGCTACATCGCCGAGACGGGCCGGCTCAAGGTGATCAGCGTGGACTACCGGCTGGCACCCGAGTTCCGGTTCCCCACCGCGGTCGAGGACGCGATCGCCGCGTTCCGGTACGTCCGCGACCACGCCGACGAACTCGGCGTGGACCCGACGCGCATCGCGGTGGGCGGTGACAGCGCCGGCGGCAACCTGGCGGCGGTGGTCTGCCAGCAGACGCGCGACGCCGGAGAGAAGATGCCGGACTTCCAACTGCTGTTCGTCCCCGCCACCAACATGTCCGCGCGGACCCGCTCGTACGAGCTGTTCGGCGACGGCTTCTTCCTCACCCGGGCCAACATGGACTGGTACGAGGAGACCTACATCCGGTCCGACGAGGACCGGCTCGACCCCCGCGCCTCCCCCCTGCTTGCGGAGGACTTCTCGGGACTGCCGCCCGCCCACGTGGCCACGGGCGGGTTCGACCCGCTGCGCGACGAGGGCGAGGCCTACGCCCGGAAGATGGCCGATGCCGGTGTCCCGGTCTCGCTGCGCCGCCACGAGACACTGGTCCACCCGTTCGTCAACGCCGTCGGGGCCACCCCGCTCGCGCGCTCGGCGCTGTCCGAGGCGGTGGGCGCGATGCGGATGGGGCTGGCGTACTGACCCTGGAGCGCGTGTTACCTTGTGATCGCCAGCGAGACCGATCGGTCGCGGGAATCCGGTGCGAATCCGGAACTGACGCGCAGCGGTGAGGGTGATGGCGGGGCACGATGCCACTGGGCCGCACGGTCTGGGAAGGCGCTCCGTCCAGGTGATCCCGAGTCCGAATACCGGCTGGCCCTCGCGGTGACAACCGCCAGGTCATCACCGGGCTTCGCGTTGCAGGCCCGCGACCTCGGAGCACACCCATGCGTTCGTCCACCCTGGTCGCCCTCGCCGGCGTCACCCTTCTCACCCTGACCTCCTGCACCGCCCACGACCCGGCCGCGATCGCCGGCCCGGGCACCGATCCGATCGAGAACTGCGGGGAGCAGGTGCAGCTCGACGCCCCGCCCGAACGGGTCGTCTCGCTCAACCAGGGCTCCACCGAGATCCTGTACGCCCTCGGCCTCGGCGACCGGATGGTCGGCACCGCCACCTGGACAGACCCGGTCCTACCCGAGTTCTCCGAGGTGAACAGGTCTGTCCCCCGCCTGGCCGACAACGCGCCGTCGATGGAGGCCGTCCTGGACGTGGAGCCGGACTTCGTCACCGCCTCCTTCGGCAGCACCCTCGGCGAGGGCGGGGTCGCCGCCCGCGAGCAGTTCCACGAACTCGGCGTGGGTACGTACCTCTCCCCCACCGACTGCGTGGGCAAGGTCGCCGACTCCGGGGACGGCGTCCGCGAGACCCCGCTCACCCCGGACCTGCTCTACCGCGAGATCACCGATCTCGCGACGATCTTCGACGTGGAGCAGGCCGGTGACGAGCTGGTGGCGGACCTGCAGCGCCGACTCGATGAGGCCGCCGAGAGCGTCGACGCCCGCGGGATCTCCGCGATGTACTGGTTCGCCAACTCCGAGTCCCCGTACCTGGCCGGCTGCTGCGGTGCCCCCGGCCTCATCTCGACCACCCTCGGCCTGGAGAACGTTTTCGACGACACCACCCAGGAGTGGCCGCAGATCAGCTGGGAGGTCGTGGCCGAGCGCGACCCGGACGTGATCGTCGTGGGCGACCTGACCCGCAAGAGCCAGACCGCCGAGACCGCGGAGGCCAAGATCGCCTACCTCGAGTCCAACCCCGTCACCCGGGAGATGGCGGCGGTCCGGGAGAAGCGGTTCATCGACATCACCGGTGCCGAGATGAACCCGTCGCTGCGCACGATCTACGGGGTGGAGACCGTCGCGGCGGGGCTCACCGCTCTTGGACTCACCACGCCGGGTCTCGCCGAGCCGGACCCGGCCAACTGACCCGATGACCCTCGCACCCGAGAGGACCACCGCCCCGGTGGTCCCGGCGCCACCGCGTCGGCGGCCGCCCCTGCGGCGACCGTCCGCGCTGGCCACCCTATGGCTCGGCGGCCTGGGGCTGCTGGCGGTGTCGACGGCGCTCGTCATCACCATCGGCCCGTCCGGACTCACCGCCGCCGACGTCGTCCAGTCCGCGCTGGCCCGCCTCACGGGAGCCGACTCCGGGCTCACGCGGATCCAGGAGGGGATCATCTGGAACCTGCGGCTGCCGCGCACCCTCATGGCGGCCCTGGCCGGGGCGGGGCTCGCACTGTGCGGCGTCATCCTGCAGTCGCTGCTGCGCAACCCGCTGGCCGACCCGTACATCCTCGGCATCTCCTCGGGCGCCTCCACCGGGGCGGTCCTCGTGGTGGTGCTCGGGGTCGGCGCGGGCGCGGTCGGGCTCACCACGGGGGCGTTCGTCGGGGCGCTCACCGCGTTCGGCTTCGTCCTGGTCCTGGCCTTCGCGTCCGGCGGCACCACCGACCGGGTGGTGCTGGCCGGGGTCGCGGCGACCCAGCTGTTCTCCGCGGTGACCTCGTTCGTCGTCTACATCGCCGCCGACGCGGAACAGACCCGCGGCGTGCTGTTCTGGCTGCTCGGCTCGCTGGCCTCCGTCCGCTGGTCGGACGTGGCGGTGTGCGGCGTCGTGGTCCTGCTCGGACTGGTGGCGTGCCTGCTGCACACCTCCAGCCTCGACGCGTTCACCTTCGGCCAGGACGCCGCGGCCGCCCTCGGCGTCAACGTGGCCCGCACGCGGCTGGTGCTCATGGTGGTGACGGCGCTCGTCACGGCCGTCATCGTGAGCACCTGCGGCGCGATCGGTTTCGTGGGGCTGGTACTCCCGCACGCCGCGCGGGCCCTGGTCGGGGGCCGGCACCGGGTCCTCGTCCCGACCGCGGCGTTAATGGGCGCCGTCTTCGTCGTGTGGATCGACGCCGTCTCCCGCACCGTGATCGCGCCCCAGGAGTTGCCGATCGGGGTGGCCACCGCGCTCATCGGCGTCCCGGCCTTCGTCGGGCTCCTCCTCCGCCGGGGACACGGCCGATGACCGCCGCCCCGTCGACCCTCGAGGCTCGAGGCGTCTCGTGGTCCGTGCGCGGCCGGACCATCCTCGACGACGTCACCGTAGCTCCCGCCCCCGGCACGATGGTCGGGGTGCTGGGGCCGAACGGATCCGGCAAGTCGACGCTCCTGCGCATCCTGACGGGCCTGCTCCGGCCCGACACCGGATCGGTGCACCTCGACGGCACGGACATCCGATCACTCCCCCGCAAACGCCTGTCCCGGCGCGTGGCCCTGGTGGCGCAGGAGGCGACCACCGACCAGAACCCCACGGTCCGGGAGGTCATCGAACTCGGCCGCATCCCCCATCGCGCGGCCTGGTCGGGTCCGGGTCCCGGGGACGACGGGGTGGTGCGGCGCGCGGCGGCCACGACCGGCCTCGGCGACCGCCTGGACCAGCGGTACGCGACGCTGTCCGGCGGCGAGCGGCAGCGGGTGCAGATCGCGCGGGCGCTGGCCCAGGAGCCCGGTGTGCTGGTCCTCGACGAACCGACCAACCACCTCGACATCCGCCACCAGCTCGACCTGCTGGCCCTGGTCCGCTCCACCGACACCACGGTGATCGCGGCCCTGCACGATCTCACCCTGGCGGCCACGTTCTGCGACCATCTGATCGTGTTGTCCGGCGGGCGGCTCGTGACCGGCGGCGCGCCCCACGAGGTGCTCACCGCCGACCTGATCCGGGAGGTGTACGGAGTGGAGGCCGAGGTGACCCATGACGGGCGGGGGGCGCATGTCCGCTATCTCGCGCGCTGACGGGACCGCACTCGCGACCCGCGCGGCAGGCATCGCGGCCGGGTTCGCCCTCGACCGCCTCGTCGGCGACCCGGGGCGGTTTCACCCCGTCGCGGGCTTCGGCCGGGTCGCGCTCGCCGTGGAGCCGCGCCTGCTGCGGCCCGGCCGGACGCCCAACGCGCAGCGGGCGGCGGGCCTGCTGTTCACCGGCGTCCTCGTGGGGGGCACGGCTGCGACGGTGACGGTCGTCTGCCGTCTGGCCGGGAGGAACCTCGCGGCGGCCGTGGTGTGGGACGCGGCCGTGGTGTGGTCGTGCCTGGGCGGGTCGTCGCTGCTCGAGGTCGCGCGGCGGCAGGGTGACCTGCTCGCCCGGGGCGATCACGAGGGTTCCCGGGACCTGTTGCCGTGGTTGTGCGGACGGGATCCGGCCGCGCTCGGCCCGGAGGATCTCGCGCGAGCGGTCGTCGAGTCGGTCGCGGAGAACACCTCCGATGCGGCGGTGGCGACGCTGTTCTGGGCCGCGGTGGCGGGTTCGCCCGGCGCCGCCGTCCACCGCGCGACCAACACGCTCGACGCGATGGTGGGTCACCGTTCGGAGCGGTACCGCCACTTCGGCACCGCTGCGGCGCGGCTCGACGATGTGCTGGGGTTCCTGCCGGCCCGGGGGGCCGGCGCGCTCGGGGTGGTCTGCGCCCCGACCGTGGGCGGGAGTCCCGCCGGGGCCCTGCGGGCGTGGCTCCGTGATGCGCGGGCGCACCCGAGCCCGAACGCCGGGGTCGTCGAGGCCGTGTGCGCGGGCGCGCTCGGGGTCAGGCTCGGCGGGCCCACGCCGTACCCGTACGGCGTGGAGGACCGGGCGGTCCTCGGTGACGGCCGGTCGGTCCGGGCCGACGACATCCGCCGCGCGGTTCTGCTGCACGACCGCGTCCAGCTGGCCACCGCCGCGCTGGCCGTGCTGGGTGTGGTCGTGCGTCGCGCCGTCCTCGGGCGTCGCCGGGCCACGAAGCGCGGGTGGTCGGCTCCGCCGAGCCGGGGTGCCTGCACCGCTCGCGGACGCGGTGTGCCTATCCTGAGGGCGTACTGCTGACATCCGGAACGAGCAGGGGAAGACCGGTGGGAATCCGGCGCTGACCCGCAACGGTGTGTGGCCACTTTGGTGACCGCGAGCCCGATTACCTGCCCGGATGTTCGCGACTCCGAGTACATCGCCGTGGTCTGCGATCCGGGGTCCTGTCAGGTGACGTGGTGTCGTCGTCGACTCCTACCCTCCTGCGGGTCTCACGTGTCGTCGACCGCACGACACGATCCGAGGACTGATCATGTTCCGTCGCCACCCCAGAATCACGCTCGCCACCCTGCTCGTCGCGGGGATCGCCCTCACCGGTTGCTCCCGCGGCGAGGCGCAGGAGGCCGCGGGCTCAACCGAACCCTTCGCCGACCCGGTGACCATCACCAACTGCGACCGCGAGGCCACCTACGACGCCCCACCCCAGCGCATCGTCTCGATGAACGACCACGTCACCGAGACCCTCATCCAGCTGGGTGCCGGCGACCGGATCGTGGGCATGGGATACGGCGAGCAGGACGACGTCCTGCCGGAGGTCGCCGACCAGTTCCACACCATCCCCTCGCTGGCCGAGGAGTACCCCACCTGGGAGCAGATCGTGGACCTCGAGCCGGACCTCGTGGTGGCCGGGATGCGCAGCGCCTTCGACGACAAGGAGGGCCGCAGCCGCGATGCCCTCGAGGCCGCGGGGATCAACACCTTCCTGTTCTCCGAGTATTGCGGAGAAGGCTTCGGTGACCTGTCGATGCTCGAGACCGACTTCTCCCAACTCGGCCGGATCCTCGACGTCGAGCCGGGGGCACGGGACCTGACGGACCGGATTACCGGCGAGATGAGGGAGGTCCGAGAGACACTCGATGCGTCGGGTGTCACCGGCACCCCCACGTTCTTCTACGACGGCGGCGAATCAGAACCGACGACGATCGGCGGCGTGGGAATCGGACAACTGATCGGCGAGTATGCGGGCGCGGACAACATCTTCTCCGAGGGCGACCGCCCCTATCTCACGTCCACATGGGAGATCCTGGGCGAGCGTCAGCCCGAGGCGATCGTGGTACTCGACTACGGCGCCACCAGCGCGGAGGACAAGATCGCCTACCTGCGCGCGCAGCCCATCATGTCCACGACGCCGGCGATCCGTGAGAACCGCATCGTGGTGGTCCCGCTGTCCGACTTCTTCGAGAGCTCGCGGATGACGACCTCCACCGAGACCATCGCCCGTGAGCTGCACCCGCACGCGTTCGGGCAGTGACATGACGACCGTCGCCGAGAAGGCCAGCGGGCGCGTTGACCGCGCCGGCACGGGCATCGATCCCCGCCCCGGCTCCGGGCGCATCGCCGATGCCCCGCCCACCGGGCGGCGGTCGCTGTGGCTCATCTGCCTCCCGCTCGTGGCGGTGCTCGCGATGACGATCGCGGCCGGGGTCTCCCTGGGCTCGGTGTCCATCCCGATCGGGGACGTGTGGGCGATCGTCGCGCACCGCCTGGCGCCGGGGGTCTTCGACCCGTGGTGGACCGACGCCCGCGAGGCGATCGTCCTCGAGTCGCGACTGCCCCGGGCGCTCATGGCGGCGGCCGTGGGCGCGTCGCTGGCCGTGGCGGGTGGCGTCGCCCAGGCGGTCACCCGAAATCCTCTCGCCGACCCGTATCTGCTCGGCGTCTCCTCGGGCGCGGGCTTCGGCGTCGTGGTGCTCACGGTCCTCAGCGTGGGCGCCGGGATGTGGGGCGTGTTCACCCTGCCGATCGCGGCGTTCCTCGGCGCGCTGCTCCCGCTGGCGGGCGTCGTCCTGGTGGCCCGCCGCGCCCATGACACGACCGCCATCGTGCTGGTCGGGGCGGCCATGACGATGGTGTTCGGTGCGCTCAACACGTTCACGTTGCTGGTCCTCGGCGACGACCACCAGCTGGGCACGGTCATGCGCTGGCTGGCGGGCGGGTTCGGTGACGCCGGGTGGACGATGCTGTGGGCGCCCGTGGCTATCCTCGCCGTCGCCGGCACGGTGGTGATCCTGTGCAGCCGCCACCTCGACCTGCTTCTCACCGGTGACGACGGCGCCACCGCGATGGGCGTGAACGTGCCCCGGTTCCGGGTACTCATGCTGCTGCTCGTCTCGTTGCTCACCGCGGGCGCGGTGGCGGTGTCGGGAACGATCGGCTTCGTCGGCCTGCTCATCCCCCACCTCGCGGGGTTCTTCACGGGCCGCACCGCGGCGCGCCTGCTTCCCGCGGCGGCCCTGCTCGGCGCGGTCGCGTTGGTGCTGGCCGACCTCGCCGCCCGCGCGGTGAGCGAGGGCACCGAGTTACCGGTGGGCGTGGTGACCGGCGTCGTGGGCGGCCCGGTGTTCCTGCTGATGTTGTGGCACCGCTACGGGAAGGCGTCGCGATGAGCAGCCTTACCGCGCACGGCGTCTCCGCCCACCTCGGCGGTCGGCGGATCCTCCACGGCGTGGACCTCACGGTCGCACCCGGACGGGTCACCGCACTCGTCGGCCCGAACGGCAGCGGCAAGACGACGCTGCTGCGCACCTGTTATCGCGCCCTGCCGGTGTCGGCGGGGATGGTGACGCTCGACGACGGCGACATCGCCGCGCTGCGCCGCCGCACGCTGGCCCGCGCGGTGGGGGCCAGTACGCAGGAACCGGTCTCGTTGGGCGGCATCACGGTCCGCGAATCGGTTCGCCTGGGCCGGACGGTCACACGGGGACTTCTCGAGCCCTTCGGCGCCGACGACTCGGCGGTCGTGGAGGATGTCCTCGCCCGGGTCGGGCTGACCGAGCTGGCCGAGCGAGACGTGGTGGCATTGTCCGGCGGCGAGAAGCAACGCGTGTCGATCGCGCGCACCCTCGCCCAGCGGCCCGAGGTGCTCCTGCTGGACGAGCCGACCAATCACCTCGACCTGCACCAGCAATTGTCGGTTCTCCTCCTGCTCCGCGAGTTGGCGGCCGACGGGCTGGCGGTGCTGCTCACGATCCACGATCTGCGGATGGCCACCGAGTACTGCGATGTCATCGCGGTCCTGCACCGCGGTCACCTCGTCGCGACCGGCGCGCCGGAGGAGGTCCTGGACGCCGCGGTGCTGCGGGAGGTGTTCGGGGTGCGTGGCGAGGTGCGGGCGGGGCCGGACGGCCGCCGCACGCTCGACGTGGCGGGGCTCGCCGATGAGTGACGGGACCGTGGGTGACGACGGCGACGACGACGAGCTCCGCGCCCCCGAGACCGTGACAGCCGCGTACTCGGGCGTCTCGGACCTCCTCGGCGACTTCGTCCGCACCATCGAACACGGCCCGGAGGTCCTGCCCGGATCGGTGCTGACGGACCCGCGGTGGCTGGCCCGGCGGGTGGAGAACACCGGCCGCCGCTGGAACCATGGCGATCCGCGGGTGAATGGCACGCTGTGGTGGTACTCGGCCAGCTCGACGCTGGTGGCCGCGCCGCTGGTCATGCTGCTCGCGATCGGCCGCGTGCCCGATCCCCGACCGCAGCGGCTCTCCGTCTCGCTGCAGCCGAACGGCTATCTCCACTCGGCGCTGTCGGAACACCTCCTGCCGTCGACCGCGGCCTACTCCGACGCGCTGCTGGAGGCCCACGGCGAGGTGATCGCCGCCCTCGCGGAGGTCTCGGGCGCGGCACCGCGGGCGCTGTGGGCGATCGCGACCGACTCCATCGCGAACCGTGCGCTCGAGGCGGGCCGCGCGGCGGGCGACCCGAATCGCGGCTCCGAGCTCGCACACGCCGTGTGCCGCCCGCCGCTGCTACCGGCTCGGTACATCGATGTGGAGGGCCCCGAGCGGACCCGCCGGTTCGTCCGCCGCAGCTCCTGCTGCCTCATCTATCTGGCCACCGACGGCGGCACGTGCGCGAGCTGCCCGCGCCGTGCCCCGGAGGACCGCCGAGCCGAGCTCGTCCGTCGGACGTAGTTTCGCGATCCGCGCATCCGCGACCACTCGTCGAGGGCGGACCCGGCCGGCCGACTACCCACAGCTCGCTCCGGCGGACAGCTGCCCTGCCAGCCCGGCGACCGCCCCGATAACCGTGATCGCGGGAGGCTCGACCTCCGCTTCGGCCGCCTGCCGCGCGATCGTCGCCAGCGTCCCACGCAGGACGCGCTGCGCCGGGGTGGAGCCGCTCTCGACCAGCACAGCCGGGGTGTCCCCGGGCATCCCCTCGGCCAGGAGTTCCGCAGTGATGGCGGGCAGGGTCGTGACCGCCATGAGCAACACCAGCGTGGTCCCGGACCTGGCGAGCGCGCCGTAGTCGAGGGTCGACTGCGGGTCGCCCGGCGGGACATGGCCGGAGATCACCGACACGCCCTGCGAGAGCCCGCGGTGGGTGGCCGGGACGCCCGCGAGGGTCGGCACCGACAGCGCCGAGGTGACGCCCGGGATCACGGTGACGGGCACCCCGGCCGCGGTGCACGCCAGGTGCTCCTCGCCGCCGCGGCCGAACAGGAAGCTGTCGCCGCCCTTGAGTCGGACGACGGTGCGCCCGCGCCGCGCGTGCTCGACGAGGATCCGGTTGATCTCCTCCTGCGGGGTCGCCGGACCGAAGGGCACCTTGCCCACGTCGATCACCTCGATGCCGGGGTCGAGCTCGTCGAGGATCGACACCGGTCCCAGGCGGTCGCTCACCACCACGTCGGCGGTGCGGACGGCGTCGAGGCCGGCCACGGTCATCAGCCCCGGGTTCCCCGGCCCGCCGCCGACCAGCACGACCCGGCCCGCGCAGTCCCGCGCGGCCGTGGCGCCGGCGCTGTCCTTCCCGCCGGTCGTCCCGGCCGTCGCCCCGGCGGTGTCCTTCTCAGCCGTCATCGGGCCGTGGTCCCTTCTCCGCGTCGCAGTAGATACACGTCCATCACCCAGCCGTGCTCGTCGCGCAGCCGCTCGCGGTGCGCGCGCAGGTCCGGCAGGACGTCGCCGACCCGGCCCGCCACGAGCGTTTCGCCAGCGTTACCGAGGTTGCCGCCCCACCAGATGTGCCAGTCGGCCAGGTCATCGAGCGGCAGGTCGGCGTTGAGCATCACCACCACGTTGTCGGCGCCGGCGGCCACGACCTCGCGCAGCCGGCGGCCGGTGGTCACGGTGACCGTGCCGCCGATCTCGTGCAGGACCAGACGGTGGCGCGCGGCCAGAACCTGGAGCGCGGAGATCCCGGGCACGACCTCCACCTCCAGGTCCAGCGCACCGCGCTCGGCGATCCGGTCGAGGATCCTCAGCGTGGAGTCGTAGAACGCCGGATCGCCCCACACGGGGATCGCCACGTCGCCGGGCCTCGCGGCCATCGCGCGCTCCCAGGCCAGGGAGCGGGCCTCGTGCCAGTCCGCCACCACGCCGCGATACCCGGCGTCGGAGGAGGTCGACGACGACGAGCGGTCCCGCTCCGGATCGGGCACACCCACCAACTCGACGCCCGGCGCGTGGCGGGCGAGCACCTGCGCGCGGAGATCGACCAACGGGTCGGCCGGGCCTTTCACCGCCGCGAGGGCGTAGCCGCTGGCGCGCAGGGCCCGGGCGGCCTCGACCGTGATCTGGTCGAGCCCGCCCGAGCCGATGCCCACGACCCGCACCCGCCTGCGGCCGGTGGGGAACTCAGTCACCGTGGGACTCCTCAAGATCGCCCTCCACGTCGAGGTAGATCTGCCGCATCCGGTCCATGATGCCCGCGTCGGGCTCGGCCCACATCCCGCGGTCGGCGGCCTCGGAGAGCCGCTCGATCATCCCGCGCAGCGCCCACGGGTTGGACCGGCGCAGGAACTCCTGGTTGGTCTCGTCCAGGACGTACTCGCGGGCGAGCGAGTCGTACATCCAGTCGTGGACCACGCCGGCGGTCGCATCGAACCCGAAGAGGTAGTCCACCGTGGCCGCCAGCTCGAACGCCCCCTTGTAGCCGTGCCGCTGCATGGCCGCGATCCACCGCGGGTTCACCACTCGCGCGCGGAACACCCGCGTGGTCTCCTCCGCCAGCGACCGGGTGCGGACGGCGTCGGGCGTGGTCGAGTCGCCCACATAGGCACGCGGCTCGGCGCCGGTGAGCGCGCGGACGGTGGCGATCATCCCGCCGTGGTACTGGAAGTAGTCGTCCGAGTCGGCGATGTCGTGCTCTCGCGTGTCGATGTTCTTGGCCGCCACCGCGATGCGCCGGTAGTTGGTGCGCATGTCGTCGGCCGCGGGGACTCCGTCGAGGTCGCGGCCGTAGGCGTACCCGCCCCAGCGGGTGTAGACCTCGGCCAGGTCTCGGTCGTCGCGCCAGTTGCCCGCCTCTATGGTCTGCAGGATCCCGGCGCCGTACGAGCCGGGTGCGGAGCCGAAGATGCGGGTGGTGGCCCGGCGGTGGTCGGAGTGCTCGGCCAGATCGGCACGCGTGTGGGCGGCGACGAAGTTGTGTTCGTCGGGCTCGTCCAGCTCGGCGACCATCCGCACGGCGTCGTCGAGCATCCCGATGACGTGCGGGAACGCATCGCGGAAGAAGCCCGAGATGCGCACGGTCACGTCGACGCGCGGGCGGCCCAGTTCCTCGGACGGGACCACCTCCAGGCCCGTGACCCGGCGGGAGGCCTCGTCCCACTCGGGGCGGACGCCCAGCAGGGCCAGGACCTCGGCGATGTCGTCCCCGGAGGTGCGCATGGCCGAGGTGCCCCAGATCGACAGCCCCACCGAGCTCGGGTACTCACCGGTCTCGGCGACGTGCCGGTCCAGCAGCGAGTCGGCCATGGCCTGACCGGTCTCCCACGCCAGCCGCGACGGGACGGCGCGCGGGTCCACCGTGTAGAAATTCCGGCCCGTGGGCAGCACGTTGACCAGACCCCGCAGCGGGGATCCCGAGGGCCCGGCCGGGATGAACCCGCCGTCCAGGGCGTGCATGACGGCGTCCAGCTCATCGACAGTGGCGGCCAGTCGCGGCACCACCTCGCGGGCGGCGAACTCGAGCACCTGCGCGACCTCGTCGTCGTCGCCCTCTGGCGCGCCGTCACCCGCGCCGCCGTCACCCGCCCCACCCGCGGTGAGGCCCGCGGCGGCGAGAACGTCGGGCACCGCGGCGACGTCCCACTCCCGCGCGTCCATGCCCTCGACCAGCGCCTTGGCCAGCGCCTCGACGCGGTCGACCTCCTCGGTCGGCGCGCCCTCGGCCAGCCCGAGTGCGCGGCGCAGGCCCGGAACCGCGCCTGACTCGCCGCCCCACACCTGCGAGGCCCGCAGGATCGCCAGCACCAGGTTGACGCGCGCCTCGCCCGCGGGCGCCTGGCCCAGGACGTGCAGGCCGTCGCGGATCTGGACGTCCTTGATCTCGCACAGCCAGCCGTCCACGTGGAGGAGGAAGTCGTCGAACTCCTCGTCGTCGGGGCGCTGCTCGAGTCCCAGGTCCTCGTGCATGTGCGCGGACTGCATGAGGGTCCAGATCTGCGCGCGGATGGCCGGGAGCTTGGCCGGGTCCATCGACGCGATGTTCCCGTACTCGTCGAGCAGCTGCTCCAGCCGGGCGATGTCTCCGTACGACTCCGCGCGGGCCATCGGCGGGACCAGGTGGTCGACGATCGTCGCGTGCGCGCGGCGCTTGGCCTGGGCGCCCTCGCCGGGGTCGTTGACGAGGAAGGGGTAGATCAGCGGAAGGTCGGCGATCGCCGCGTCGGTGGCGCAGTCCGCCGAGAGCGCGGCGTTCTTGCCCGGCAGCCATTCGAGCGAGCCGTGCTTGCCGATGTGCACCAGCGCGTGCGCGCCGAAGCCGCGGGCGAGCCAGCGGTAGGCGGCCAGGTAGTGATGGGACGGCGCGAGCTCGGGGTCGTGATAGATGGCGACCGGGTTCTCGCCGAACCCGCGGGGCGGCTGGATCAACAGGACGACGTTGCCGGCCTGGATGGTGGCCAGGACGATCTCTCCGGCGTCGTTGACGAACAGCTCGCCCGGCGCGGGCCCCCACGCCTCGACCATCTCCGCACGCAGCGCCTCGGGCAGGTCCGCGGTCCAGCGCAGGTAGTCGTCGGTGGAGATCCGGACGTGGCTGTCGGTGAGCTGGGCGCTGGTGAGCCACTCCTCGTCCTGCCCGCCCGCGGCGATGAGCGCGTGGATGAGGGCGTCGCCGGCGGCGGTGTCGTCGGGGAAACCGCCCTCCGCGACGGTGCCATCCGCCCCCGGCTCGGTGAGGTCGAGGCCCGGTCGATCGAGAAAGCGCGCGATGGGGCCGTCGTCCGGGCCCAGGTCGTAACCCTCGTCGCGCATCCGGCGCAGCAGGCGGATGGTCGAGACCGGGGTGTCCAGACCGACGGCGTTGCCGATGCGGGAGTGCTTGGTCGGATAGGCCGACAGGACCAGCGCGACCTTGCGGTCGGCGGGCGCCACATGGCGCAGCCGCGCGTGGGCCACGGCGATCCCGGCGACACGCGCGCACCGCTCGGGATCGGCCACGTAGCGGGGCAGTCCGTCGGCGTCGATCTCCTTGAACGAGAACGGCGCAGTGATGATCCGGCCGTCGAACTCGGGGATCGCGATCTGGTTGGCGGAGTCCAGCGGGTTGACGCCGTCGTCGGAGGCCGCCCAGTCCTCGCGGCTCCACGTCAGGCACAGGCCCTGCAATACGGGAATGTCGAGCGCGGCGATGCGCTCGACGTCCCACGTCTCGTCCTCGCCGCCCGCGCTCACCGTGCCGGGAGTGGTGCCGCCGGCGGCGAGAACCGTCACGACCAGCGCATCGAGAGTGCCAAGGGCGTCGAACAACTCGTCGGGGGCCGAGCGCAGGGAGCCGGCGAAGACCGGCACTCCCACCGCGCCAGCGGCGTCGATCGCGTCGGCCAGCGCGTGGGCGAACCCGGAGTTCCCGCTCACCTCGTGGGCGCGGTAGTAGAGCACGCCCACGCGGGGCAGGCCGGGGGCTTCCGTCGTGTCCGGCCGCGGCGGCATACCCCACACCGGCACGTTCTCCGGCGGCTCGAACCCGGCGCCGGTGAGCAACACGGTGTCGGCCAGGAACGCGTGCAGCTGCGCCAGGTTGCCCGGGCCGCCCTCGGCGAGATAGCGGTGTGCCTCGGCCGCGGTGCCGATCGGGACGGTGGACAGCTCCATAAGGTCGGCGTCGGGGGTCTGCTCGCCACCCAGGACCACCACCGGAACGCCCGCGCCGAGCACGGCGGCGAACCCGGCGTCCCACGATCGCCGCGAGCCGAGGATGCGGACCACCACCAGGTCGGCGCCGTCGAGCAGTTCGGGCAGATTCGCCTCGACGTCGAGTCGAGACGGGTTGCCGAGCGTGAACGCCGCGCCGGATTCGCGCGCGGAGAGCAGGTCCGTGTCGGAGGTGGACAACAGGGTGATGCGGGGCACGTCGTGCTGTGCCGAGGCGCCATCAGGGGACGCCAAACGCCGGGTGGGGCGCATGTTCTTCTCCAAACCCTCGTGGAACATGTCGCCGTGGCCGGTCTCCTGGCTTCCGCATCAACGCCGTGCGACCGACCTTCCCGGACCCGTGGATCCAGTGGTCTCCGACCCGTGAGGGACGGACGAGGGCCGCGTGACTCCGCGACTACAGTGGCGAGGGCCGCGCCGGCTTTTCCTCCGGCTTCCCGAACACCACGGCACCGGCGAGCCTATCCGGCGGACCCCGCCAGTGGCCGCCCGGCCGTCGCGCGAGGGTCAGGAGCGACTTACCTGGCTGCCTCGCGTCAGCCGGGGACGGCCGTCCCGGTCAGGGGAAGTCCACCACCGCGAGGTTGAGGGGCAGCTCGTTCATCCGCGGCTCCGGCGAGAGGGTCGCCCCGTCGACGAAGGTGCCGGACAGGAAGTCGTCGGCGTCGGCGATCCGCTGCGGCGGGACCTGCCCGGCGTAGTCGAACCCCTTCAGCTCGTACGGCAGCGAGTCGGCCTCGAGCAGGCTCGGCCCGTCCATGAGCTGGAAGTGCAGGTGCGAGGCGTTGGCGTTGCCGGTGTTCCCGAGCTTGCCCAGCACCTGGCCCTCGGTCACCGTGTCGCCGGGTTTCACCGTGACCGAGCCGGAGATCATGTGTGCGTACATCGCGTACACGCCGTCACCGAGGTCGAGCACCACGTGGTTGCCGTCCACGTTCTCGACGGTGAGCTTGGAGGCCAGTTCCGGGTTGCTCGCGGGCAGGACCCCCGGCGCGTTGGCGTCCATCCCGTCGAGGACCGAGACGACGGTGGCGTCGGCGACGGCGAGGATCTCGGCGCCGTAGTCCACGTAGCTCTCGTTGTGGTTCCTGTCGCCGGTATAGAACTCGCCCTGGTCGTTGGTGCGCTTCCAGTCGATCGCGAAGCGCTGGCTGTTGTTGAGCTTGCCGTTGACCGACATCACCGAGCTGCGGTGCGGGAACCCCGGTTCGCAACACCCGTTGAGGGCCACCCAGTTCTCGCCCCGCACGGGCGGTGCGATGACCGGAACGGTCCGGGTGGAGAAGACGACCGGTGTCGTGAGGTAGTCGATGGGCCCCGGCTCCCCGAACGCCGGCGAGGCGGCGCCGGTCCCGTAGAGGTGGTGCAGCACCGCGTCCGGGGCCTGGTCGAGCGAGTCGAGGGTGAAGTCGATGAACACGACCCGGCTCTCCTGCGGCGGGATCTGCGCGGTGTCGACGTACCCGGCGGGCAGGTCCCGCAGGCGGTTGCAGTCGCCGAAGACGCAGTCCGGATCCACCAGCTCGTTGGCGGAGAAGCTGGCGATGACCTTGGAGGGATCGGCGCCGTCCACCACATCGATCTTGTCCACGCTCGCCGGCACCTTGGTGGCGTTGGTGAGCTGCAGGTCGTAGGCCACGTGGTACTTGCCGTCGGTGCCCTTGAACGGCAGCGGCGGGCTCCCGATGGGGACCACGGTGATCGCGGTGAACGCGTCCGGGACGGTCACCCCAGCGACGGACCCGGCGGCCGGTGATGCCGTGGTGGTGGTGGCCGCTTCGGCGGCGGCGGGTTCGGTGGCGGCGTCCGACGAACACCCGGCCGCGACCAGTGCGACTGCGGTGAGGACGGAGGCGAGAAGGGTGGGTACGCGGCGAGGTGTCACGGTGGAGCTCCGTTTCTTCAGTTGTGAAGAGAAACTTACCACCGGGGATCGGGAAAATGAACGCGCGCGTCGGGCTGCCACAATGGCCCCCGTGAGCATCGCCGAACCCACCCGCCGGACCCGTGGCGAAATGTGCCCGGGCGTCCTGCGGCCGTGGCCGGCCTCCGACGGCGCCCTGGTCCGGCTGCGCGTGCCGGGCGGCCGCGTGTCACCGGCGGCACTGGCCGGCCTGCACGGGGTCGCCGTGAGATACGGCGACGACGACAACGTGCACGTCACGACACGCGCGAACCTGCAACTGCGGGCTCTGCCGATCGGTCCGGACGGGCAGCTGCCCGGCGAGGTGGTGGCGGCGATCGCGGAGACGGGCCTGCTCCCCGCGCCCGGGCACGAGCTGGTGCGCAACGTCCTCGTCTCGCCGCTGACGGGCCTGGGCGAGTCGTTCGGCGGGCAGGCCCGGGGCCGCGCGGACCTGCGGCCGGTGACCGAGGCGCTGGACGCCGGGCTGCTGGCCGATCCCGCGCTCGGCG
Source organism: Dietzia sp. WMMA184 (assembly GCF_002441635.1). Classification (NCBI taxonomy): domain Bacteria; kingdom Bacillati; phylum Actinomycetota; class Actinomycetes; order Mycobacteriales; family Dietziaceae; genus Dietzia; species Dietzia sp. WMMA184. The sequence continues at coordinate 1,025,462 of NZ_NXEI01000001.1, forward strand.
GCTTGCCGGGCCGGTTCTTGTTCGTCCTGGACGACGGCCGCGGGGACCTGCTCGAGCGCTCCTGCGATCTGGGCCTGGTCGCCTTGGATGCCGACATCGCGCAGCTGCGGGTGGGTGAGCAGTGGTCGGACGTCGTGCCGCTGACTGACGCCGCCGAGCGGCTGGTCGAGCTGGCCCGCGAGTTCGTCGACGCCCGCGGCGTCGGGCCGGACGCCCCGTGGCACGTGCGGGAACTGCCAACCCCCCTCGTCGCGGCCCACCCCGTGGACGACCGGCTCCCGAGCCCGGCCCCGGCGCTGCCGTACGGGCCGGTCGCGGGGTCGGCGGGGCGGATCGAGCACGTCGCGGCGCCGGACGGGATCCTCGGCCGCACCCTCATCGCCCGGCTCACCGGCGGCGACGTCGCCGAGCTCATCGTGACCCCGTGGCGCGGGGTGCTGGTCGTCCGCGAGTAGGCTGCGGGCTGTCCCACGGCGAGGAACCCGGTGCAAGTCCGGGGCGGTTCCGCCACTGTGAGGCCCGTCGAGCCGATGGGCCCAGCCAGATACTCACCGGGGATCAGCGCGCTCCCACCGCGTCGCTGCGACTTCTCACACCGGGGCGAGAACCCCGAGGAGGACCCCATGAGTGCTGCCTTGAGGCCGCCGCGTCGCTACGACTACCTCGACGACGGGCCCGCCATCTACGTCGACTCCTTCGCGACCATCCGCCGCGAGACCGACCTGTCCCGCGTTCCGGCGGACGCCGAGCGACTCGCCGTGCGGATGGTGCACGGCACCGGTCAGACCGACCTGCCCCGTGACCTGCAGGTGCACCCCGGCCTGGTCAGCGCGGCCAGGTCCGCGCTCGACGCCGGCGCGCCGATCCTCTGCGACGCCCACATGGTCGCCTCCGGGATCACCCGGGCCCGGCTCCCCCGCGCCAACGACGTGGTGTGCACCCTGGCCGATCCCGGCGTCCGCGACCTGGCCGCGCGGATGGGCACGACCCGCTCCGCCGCCGCGCTGGCGTTGTGGGGCGATCGCCTCGACGGCGCCGTCGTCGCGATCGGCAACGCCCCCACCGCCCTGTTCCACCTGTTGGAGATGCTTCTCGACGGCGCTCCCCGACCCGCCGCGATCGTCGGCTGCCCCGTGGGTTTCATCGGAGCCGCCGAGTCCAAGGCAGCGCTCGCCGAGTTCGCCGACGACCACGGCATCGACATCCCCTTTGTCACAGTGCACGGGCGGCGCGGCGGGTCCGCGATGACCGCCTCTGCCGTAAACGCCCTGGCGCAGGAGGCGGAGTGACCGGCCGGCTGTACGGCGTCGGCGTGGGACCCGGCGATCCCGAGCTGCTCACCCTCAAGGCCGCCCGGCTCATCGGCGCGGCCGACGTCGTGGCCTTTCACGCCGGGCGCGGCAAGGAGTCCAACGCCCGCCGCATTGCCGCCGACCTCATCCCTTCTGGCGCGATCGAGGAGCGACTGGAGTACCCCGTGACCACGGGCGTCACCGACCACCCGGGCGGATACGCGGGCGCGATCGCGGACTTCTACGAGCGCAGCGCGCAGCGGCTGGCCGCACACCTCGCCGCCGGCCGCGACGTGGTGCTGCTGTCCGAGGGGGACCCGCTGTTCTACGGCTCCTTCATGTACATGCACGACAAGCTCGCCCCTCGGTTCGACACCGAGATCGTGCCGGGCATTCCCGCGTTCGCCGCCGCCACCGCCGCGGCCGCCACTCCCCTGGTCCGGCAAACCGACGTCCTCACCGTCCTGCCGGGCACTCTGCCCGAGCCCGAGCTCGCGCGGCGGCTTGCAGACACCGACGGCGCAATCATTATGAAGCTCGGCCGCAACTTCCCCGCCGTCCGGCGGGCCCTCGAGGCGGCTGGTCGGCTCGACGGCGCGGTCTATGTGGAGCGGGCGTCGACCGACGCGGAGGCACATCACCCGGTCAGCGAGGTCGACCCGGACTCCGTGCCGTACTTCTCGCTCATCGTCGTCCCCGGCGACTCTCAGCACTCCGACCCCACCGGCCGCCGGCCCGCGCAGCTCTCTGCACCCGGGGAGCCCTCCCCGGCGCTTACCGCCGGCTCGGCCAACTCTGCCGACGAGCAGTCCCCAGCATCGCGCGGCGTCGTGCACGTCGTCGGCCTGGGCCCGGGGCCGCAGGACTGGCTCACCCCGGAGGCCTCGCGGATCCTGTCCGAGGTCGACCACGTGGTGGGGTACGCCCCGTACGTCGACAGGGTTCCCCAGCGGCCCGGGCTGCGTCGCCATTGCTCGGGCAACACCGTCGAGGTCGACCGCGCAGCACTCGCCCTGGAGTTGGCCGGCGCGGGCGAGCAAGTGGCCGTGGTCTCCGGCGGCGACGCGGGCGTGTTCGGCATGGCCTCGGCGGTGTTCGAGGCCGCGGAGGATCCGCGCTTCACCGGCATCGACGTCCGCGTCGCTCCCGGCGTCTCGGCCGTGCAGGCGGTCGCCGCGCGCGCGGGCGCTCCCATCGGCGCCGACTTCGCAGTGATGAGCCTGTCGGACCGGCTCAAGCCGTGGGACGTGATCGACCAGCGGCTGGACGCGATCGCCGCCGCGGATCTGGTCCTGGCGGTCTACAACCCCGCCTCCCGCTCGCGCACCCACCAGGTCTCCGACGCCCGCGAGGTCCTACTCCGCCACCGCTGCCCGACGACGCCAGTGGTCGTGGGCCGTGATGTTGGGCGAACCGAGGAATCCCTCACCGTGACGACTCTCGCCGACCTCGACTGCGACTCCGTCGACATGAAGTGCCTGCTCATCGTGGGCGCCTCTGGGACCCGGGTCACGGAGTCGGGACGCGTGTGGAGTCCGAGGTTTGTGACGTCGTGAACTCTGATCACTCGGGCATCGGCTAGACCCGAAGCCAGTATTGGCTCGCCAAAGCTCGGAAGTCATGGAGGCCTCCCGCGATCTGAGGCCGGTTTGGGCCGACTACTTGGGAGGGCGACATGACCGACATCTACTACGCGGACGATCTCGAACCCGGCCAACTAATCCCACTCGGGAGCTACACCATCACCGAGGAGGAGATCGTCACCTACGCACGACAGTGGGATCCGGTGTTCATCCACACCGACCCGACCGCGGCCGCGACAACCCCGCTCGGTGGCGTCATCGCCAGTGGACTACACACCTTGGCGATCTACCAGCGCTTGGCCGTGCCCGCCTTCTGGTCCCGTTTCACGGGAGGGGTGGGACGCAGTTTCGAGATTCAGTTCCGTCGGCCGGTGCGGCCGGACACCACATTGACCGGACACCTGACAGTGCAAGTGATGACTCCACGACCCGAACGCGGCGATGCGAAAGTGACCATAACCGCAGAACTCGCCGACACCAGCGGCGAGACCGTTCTCGAGCTGACCAACCATTCCGTACTCCCGCTCCGCAGCGCCGCCGCAGGCTCAGCTTGATTGCTGCCACCACACCGGAGAATCGCTGTCCGCGGCCGCGAGACTGACACCCTGGGACTAGACCGACCACTCAAGCACTGACGTGCGCGGGGAGTGCAGCGGGGTTGGGCGGACAGATGACGGGGAGGTGCAAGTTTGCTAAAGCAGTTTCGTTCCTGGCGTCTCTGCCGTGCAGGGGAGTTCGAGGGTGAATTGTGCTCCGTGGCCTGTGCCGCGGCTGCTTACTCGGATTCGTCCTCCGTGTGCTTCGACCAGTGCTCGGGTGATCGCCAGGCCGATTCCGGTGCCGCCTGCGTTTCGGCCTCGGGCGGGATCGGCTCGGTAGAAGCGGTCGAAGAGATGATCTAGGTGCTGTGCGGCGATCCCTTCCCCGGTGTCGGAGACGGTGATCGCGGTTGTGTTCGTTCTCGAACGAACAGCGCTGAGGGTGACGGTCCCTCCGGTCGGTGTGTGTCGTAGGGCGTTGTCGAGGAGGTTTCCCAGTACCTGTCCTATTCGCTCGACGTCCACGGTGACGTCGGTTGGTTCGATCTCACCCATGTGCAGCTGGACACCTTTGTCCGAGTAGCGTTCGCGTGCTGCGTTGACTGCCGTTTCCACCAGGGCTTTAGTGGTGGTTCGGGCTGGTTGCAGTCGTGTGAGGTGTTCTTCTGCATCGGAGACGTCGACAATGTCCGACGCGAGGCGTTCGAGCCGCCGGGTGGCCGCCCACAACACCTGCCTTGTGGAGTCGTCGAAGGTACGGACTCCGTCGTCCACGGCCTCGAGGTAGGAGTCGATGGTGGCCAGCGGGGTGCGCAGCTCGTGGCCCAGATCCGCGAGCATCCTTCGCCTGGTGGCGTCTGTCGCATCGAGACGCCTGGCCAGTTCGTTGACGCTGGTCGCCAGATCGTCGAACTCCCGGCCAAGTTTCGGACTCGCCATCCGGGTCTCGTAGTGCCCACGCGCTATGTCTGCCGTCGAAGTGGTAACCATGGTGACCGAGCGCTGGACCCGGCGGGTGAGGTACCAACTGGTGAGCAAGGCCACCAGGACCGCGATGGCCACCGCCAGCCCCCAAGCAAGGACTATGGCGACCGTGAAGGCTTCTTCGACGTGGGCTGCTTCGTTCGAATCGTGGTCGATGCCGGCTTGACCGAGGTGGTCGTGGAAAATGCCCGGGGCCAGGGCGGAGGCGACGAGCCACGCGCTGACCGCGCACCCGACGACCACACTGGACATGGCCAGAAGCAGGCGGGTTCCGAAGCTGAACCCAGCGACGCGTCGGCTGGTGCGGGGCCGAGTTTCAGTCGCGTCCGGCGATGGTATGTCGTTCACTGGCCGGTTCCCATGCGGTAACCAACTCCTCTGACCGTGCGTACGAAACGGCCTCGGGAGGCATCGTCGCCCAGCTTGCGGCGAAGGTGACCGATGTGGACGTCTACCAAGTGGTCATCACCCACCCAGTTCGGGCCCCACACGGCGGCCATCAGCTGGGCTCGGCTGAAGACGACCCCAGGGTCGCGGGCGAGCGCGGCGAGGATGTCGAACTCGGTGCGGGTCAGCGCGACATCGGCGCCGCCGACGGTGACCTCTCGGCCCGCGGTGTCAATAGTCAGGTCGCCGACGGTCCGTACCTGCTCCGGCGACCTGCCGTGGTCGATTTCGGTGGCGCCGGTTCGAGGTCTGCGCATCATCGCCTGGATCCTGGCCGAGAGCTCGCGCGGGCTGAACGGTTTGGTCATGTAGTCATCCGCGCCGACGGACAGGCCGATCAGCGTGTCGACCTCCTCGGTCCGGGCCGTAAGCATGACGATGTAGGCGTCGGAGTGCGTCCTGACCTGACGGCATACCTCGATCCCGTCCAGCCCGGGCAGCCCCAGGTCGAGAACGATGACATCGGGATCGATTCGACGAGCCAGACCCACCGCCTCCTGTCCGTCCCCGGTGATCGTGACATCGAACCCGTCGCGCTCGAGATAGGACCCGACCAGGTCGGCGAGGGGCTCCTCGTCATCGACCACCAGCGCCCGCGGACCGGCGTGCTGCTGGGGATTCGAACGGCGAGCGCCAGAAACGGAAGGGGGCATGCAGGCCATCTTCGCCGCAACTCCTGGAAATCCTTCACCCGAGTGGGCGCCTTGACCGAATCTTCACACGATCTCCATCCAGAACGCTCGGGTGGCCGGTCACCATGGGCGGTCGAGTCGGACACGGGAGGTACCTCATGCTCGGATGGGTCGCATTGACCGTCGGCGCCGTGGTCGTCACCGCACTGTGGGCGTCAACCTTGCTCCTGGTCACTGCCCTGTTCGGGCCGTCGCCCTCGGAGGGCGACCGATGAAGGAGTTGTCGCGGCGGGCATTTCTCATCGGTTCGGTCCTGGCCGGCGCGGGTGCGGTGACCGCCTGCAGCGAGCCGGCGCCCTCGGGGGTGCCGGTGTCGGCGTCGGATCCGGCGATCCGGGACCTGGAGGCCGAGCGGCAGCGACCAGGCCAGCAGGTGGTGAACGCTCGGCTGTCCCCGCGCCCGGTGGAGGTCGATCTCGGTGGTCTCGTGGTGTCGACCTGGGCATTTGCTGACACTGTTCCGGGTCCGGTCCTGCGGGCCCGGGCAGGAGATCTGCTGCAAGTCGAGGTGGATAACCAGCTCGACCAGGAGACGAGCGTGCACTGGCACGGCATCGCCCTGCGCAACGATATGGACGGAGTGCCCGGTCTGACCCAGGACCCGATCCATCCGGGCGCCCGGTTCACCTACGACTTCACAGTCCCCCACGCCGGGACTCATTGGTACCACTCACACTCCGGGCTACAGCTCGACCGGGGCCTGTACGGTCCGCTGATCATCGACGATCCCGCCGACCCCGGGGACTATGACCACGAATGGATCGTCGTCCTCGACGACTGGATCGACGGCATCGACGGCACGCCCGAGGACGCCGCCGGGCGAGTGGGCATGGATGCCCCCGGCGCTCAGGGCCGGCCGATGGCCGGAATGGGGCACGGCCAGATGGGGGGCGCACGGTCCAGCAACCCGATGATGACCTCCCGGTTGCTCGGTGTCGCCGGGGACGTCCACTATCCGCACTACCTGGTCAACGGCCGAGTCCCGGCCGATCCGATCTCATGGACTGCCAGCCCGGGCCAACGCGCGAAGATCCGGATCATCAACGCCGGGGCGGACACGTTCTTCCGCGTCGCCCTCGGCGGACACACGATGACCGTCACCGACACCGACGGCTTTCCCACCGCTCCCCAGGAGACGGAGGCGATCCTGCTCGGGATGGGCGAGAGGGTCGACGCCGTGGTCACGCTGACAGACGGGGTGTTTCCCCTCTTCGCCGAAGCAGAAGGCAAGAACGGGTACGGGTACGCCCTCGTGCGCACCGGGGCCGGCGAGCTACCCGCCGACCCGCGCCCCGGCGAACTCGACGGACCGGTGCTGCTGGCCGCGGATCTGACCCCAGCGCCGGACTCACGATTGCCGGACCGGGGGCACGACCGCTACCTCAGCGTCGACATGGGCGGCAGCATGATGCCGTATCGCTGGACACTCAACGGGCAAACCCACCCCGACACCACGCCGTTGGAGGTCTCCCGCGACGACCGGGTCCGGATGCGGCTGCGCAACATGTCCGACATGGCCCACCCGATGCACCTTCACGGTCACACCTTCGCCCTCGCCGACAGCGGGCTGCGCAAAGACACCGTCACGATCCGCCCCATGCGGACTATCGAGATCGAGTTCGACGCGAACAACCCCGGCCAATGGGCCTTCCACTGCCACAACGCCTACCACCAGGAAGCCGGAATGATGACCACCTTGTCCTACCTCGCCTGACCACCACCCGATCGACACACCACCCGATCTTGACGCCGACCCGAAAGGACATCGACCACGATGACCCGCACCACTCTGCTCCTGCCCGCAGCCCTGACCGCCGTTGCCCTGACGCTGTCCGCCTGCACCGACAGCACCGACAGCACCGAAGCCTCGCCCGCCGCGCCCACCACCGCGGCCGGCGCCACCACACCCGTGGCCGGCACCGTTGCCTCTGGCCAGGACGAGGAGCATTCGCAGGCCGACGTGATGTTCGCGCAGATGATGCTCCCGCACCACCAGCAGGCGATCGAGATGAGCGACATCATCCTGGCCAAGGACGACATCCCCGCCGACGTCGCGGCGCTCGCCGAGGAGATCAAGGCTGCCCAGGGCCCCGAGATCGCGCAGCTGACCGACTGGCTGGAGCAGTGGGGCGAGGCGACCGAACCGCAGGATGGTCACGGCGGTCACGACATGTCCATGATGGAGGGAATGCTCTCCGACGACGAACTAGAACAGCTGTCCGACGCACAGGGAGCCGACGCCGCCCGGATGTTTTTGGAGCAGATGATCGCCCATCACCAGGGCGCCATCGCCATGGCCGAGGAGGAGGTCGAAGGTGGCCGCTACCAGCCTGCGGTCGAGTTGGCCCAGACCATCATCGACACCCAGCAGCAGGAGATCGACACCATGCGCGACCTGCTCACCTCGCTCTAACCACCCGATCGCCATGGGCCACACCGGCCCGGCACGACACCCGAGACACCACACCACGCGGAGAGGAAAATCCATGTTCTCCACAACGCGCTCTGCGCTCCCGCTCACGGCCGTCAAGGAAGCGTGTTCGTGCTGCTCCACGCCCACGGACCTAGAACGAATCGCCGCCACCGGCCGTCCGCAGGCTGACGATGACGCCGCCCTGGCCGCCGGCGCTCACACGAAAGTAGCCAAATGAGTCAGCCACACGATCACCACCACCATGATCGCCGCGGCGGACCCGGTGACGGTTCGGCCGGCCGCCCCGACGAGATGGCCACCTCGGTAGCCGAACATCATCACCCGGGCGCAGCTGACGACGCGGCGGGCCACGGCCACACCGGACAGCATCACTCCGGTCATGAAGACCACGGCGGTCATGCGGGGCACGCAGACCACGTCGGGCAGTTCCGGCGGCTGTTCTGGATCATGCTCGTTTTGGCAGTGCCGGTGGTCGGCTTCAATGACATGTTCGCCGACCTCATCGGCTACCAGCTGCCGGAGGCCGGCTGGGTGTGGTGGGTCTCCCCCGCCCTGGGCACGGTGATTTATCTCTGGGGCGGTCGGCCGTTCCTGACCGGCGCGCTGTCCGAGCTCCGCGCTCGCCAGCCCGGCATGATGCTCCTGATCGGCCTGGCGATCACGGTGGCGTTCATCGCCTCCTGGGGCGCTACCCTGCGCATCCTGGATCATGAGCTGAACTTCTGGTGGGAACTGGCCCTGCTGGTGGTGATCATGCTGCTGGGCCACTGGATCGAAATGCGCTCCCTGGCGCAGACCACCTCCGCGCTCGACTCCCTGGCGGCGCTGCTGCCGGATGAGGCCGAGAAGGTCGACGATGACGACGTCGTCATCGTCTCCCCGGCCGACCTGGTGGTCGGCGACGTGGTGATCGTCCGCCCCGGTGCTTCTGTGCCCGCCGACGGCACGATCATCGACGGCTCGGCCAGCATGGACGAATCCATGGTCACCGGCGAATCCAAGGCGGTCCGCCGCGGCATCGGCGAGCAGGTCGTCGCAGGCACCGTGGCCACTGACTCCGGCCTGCGCGTGAAGGTCTCGGCGACAGGGGACGACACCGCTCTGGCCGGAATTCAGAAGCTGGTGGCCGACGCACAGGCATCCTCCTCGCGGGCCCAGCGCATCGCCGACACCGCGGCCGGCTGGTTGTTCTGGTTCGCCCTCGCATCGGCCGTGATCACCGCGATCATCTGGAGCGCTCTCGGGTTGCCGGACGCGGGTGTGGTGCGCACGATCACCGTGCTGGTCATCGCCTGCCCCCACGCGCTGGGATTGGCGATCCCGCTGGTGGTCTCCATCGCCACCGAACGCGCCGCCCGCGGCGGCGTACTGATCAAGGACCGCCTCGCGCTCGAGTCGATGCGCACCGTCGACGCCGTCCTGTTCGACAAGACCGGCACCCTGACCAAGGGCGAACCCACCGTCACCGGAATCGAATCAATAGACGGGCACACCGCCAACGAGGTGCTTGCCCTGGCTGCAGCCGCCGAGTCCGACAGTGAGCACCCGCTGGCCAGAGCCGTGGTCGGGGCCGCACAGACCCGCGACCTGACCGTGTCGAAGGCGACCGACTTCTCCTCCTCCCCGGCCGTGGGCGTCAAGGCCACGGTGAACGGCACCGTGGTCGAAGTCGGCGGCCCCCACCTGCTCGATCAGCACGGACGCAATGAACTCCCCATCGCCGACCAGTGGCGAGGCGAGGGCGCGATCATCCTGCACATCCTCGCCGAGGGCCGGGTGATCGGCGCGCTGCGGCTGGCCGACGAGATCCGGCCGGAATCCCGGGACGCCGTCGACGCCCTGCATGCCGCCGGAGCCCAAGTCGTCATGATCACCGGCGATGCTCGCGCCGTGGCCGACACCGTCGCCGCCGAACTCGGCATCGACCGGGTCTTCGCCGGGGTCCGGCCAGAAGACAAGGCCGCCAAAGTCGCCGAACTGCAGTCCGAAGGCAAGAAGGTCGCCATGGTCGGCGACGGGGTCAACGACGCGCCCGCACTGGCCCAAGCCGACGTCGGCATCGCCATCGGCGCCGGGACCGACGTGGCGATCGGCTCCGCCGGCGTCATCCTGGCCTCATCGGATCCCCGCTCTGTGCTCTCGGTCATCGAACTCTCCCGGGCGAGCTACCGCAAGATGAAGCAGAACCTGTGGTGGGCCGCCGGCTACAACCTCGCCGCCGTGCCCCTGGCCGCAGGTGTCCTGGCCCCGATCGGATTCGTACTGCCCATGGGCGTCGGCGCCATCCTCATGTCCGCCTCCACCGTCGTCGTTGCTCTCAACGCGCAGCTGCTGCGCCGTCTCGACCTCCGCCCGGACACCGTCACCACAGCGATGCAACGAGGATGAATCCGATGAACACCACCCACTCCACTCGGAGACGAGCCGCGATCGCGCTCGTTGCCGCCGCTGCCCTGACCCTGACCGGCTGCTCGCCCGGGCCCGCCGAAAATGCAGTACCCAACTGGCCTCCCGCGTCGTTGGAGCACTACGACCTCGCCGGCCTCGACGCACCCCAGATCATCAACACGCTCGACACCATGCCGGTGGCCGACAGGCCGAACGATCTGATCGCCTCGGTGCAGCCGACAGAGCTGGTCTTGACCAGTGGCGATGAGAGCCTCGAGACGATTCCTATTCCAGAGGACCAGTTCTATCTGTCAGTGGCTCCGTATTACACGAGCACCCACCCCTGCCGATTCCACAGCCTGACCACTTGCCTCGGCGAGATCGCCAACGAACAGGTGCACGTCACAGTCACCGATAACGCCTCCGGTGACACCCTCATCGACGAACCGCTCACCACCTACGACAACGGCTTCCTCGGGCTCTGGCTACCGCGAGGCATCACGGCCACGCTCACCATCGACCACGACGGCAGAACGGCCACCGCTCCGATCTCCACGGGCGACGACGACCTCACCTGCCTGACCACTATGCAACTCGCCTGACATCCCCACTCGCGCCGATATCGCCACCGACGCGGCCACCCACCGGCAGGAAGGTAGTGCGGTCAGCATGGACCACAGCACACAGTCCCAAGACAAGCTCACTCTCACCGGATCCGTCGCGCTGGGAACCGGGGTAATGATCGGAGCCGGCATCTTCGCCCTGGTGGGCCAGGTCGCGGAATTGGCCGGCGGCTGGGTGCCGTGGGCGTTCCTCGCCGGCGCGGTGGTGGTGGCGTTCAGTTCCTACTCCTACATCCGGTACTCGGCCACCAACCCGTCCTCGGGCGGGATCGCGATGCTGCTCAAAGCCGCCTACGGGCCCGGGGTGGCGGCCGGCACGTTCTCCCTGTTCATGTACGTGTCGATGATCCTCGCCGAGTCCCTGCTGGGGCGGACCTTCGGCACCTACGTGCTGCGGCCGTTCGGCATGCAGGACTCCTCCCTGTGGGTGCCGGTGCTGGCAGTGTTCGCCATCGCCGCCGCCGCGCTGGTCAACCTGGTGGGCAACCAGTGGGTCGAGCGGTCAGCCACCGCTACCGCGGCGCTCAAGATCGTGGGCATCGCGGTGCTGGCGATCGCCGGCATCCTGGCCGCGGGCGTGTCCTCGCTGGGCCGACTGTTCACCGTCGCCGAACGCACCCCACCGGAGCACGGCTGGATGGGCTTTCTGGCCGGGGTGACCCTGTGCATCCTGGCCTACAAGGGCTTCACCACGATCACCAACCAGGGCGCGGACCTACGGGACCCGGAGCGCAACATCGGCCGCTCCATCATGATCTCCATCGCCCTGTGCACCGTCCTCTACCTGTTGATCACCGTCGCAGTAACCGCCAGCCTGACCGTTCCGCAGATCATCGGGGCCCGCGACTACGCCCTCGCCGAGGCTGCCAAGCCGATGTTCGGATCCTGGGGCGTCACGCTGACCGTGATCATCGCGGTGGTGGCGACGCTGTCAGGACTCATCGCGAGCTTGTTCTCTGTCTCCAAGCTCTACGACATGCTCCGCGACATGGGCCAGGTGCCGGGCCTACCCGGGGCTGGCGGACACCAGTCGCTCTACATCACAGCCGGCCTGGCGATCCTCATGGCAGCCTTCTTCGACCTGTCACAGATCGCCTCCCTGGGGGCGATCTTGTACCTGGCAATGGACATCGCCATCCATTACGGGATCGTCCGACGCCTCAAGGACGACGTCAATGCCAAGGCGTGGATCCCGTGGGTCGCGATCGTCCTCGACGTCGCAGTGCTCGTACCCTTCCTCCTGCTCAAGGCGCAGTCCGACCCACTCACGCTGGGCATCACCGCGATCGTGGCCCTAGTCATCATCACAGCGCAGTGGATCACCGTGCGTCACCGCTCCGCACAATGATCCGCCCTTCTGCGAAAAGCCGCTACAACGGGTATTGGACGCTTGTTATTACAAAGATTCTGCGAAGGTCGAACCGAGGGACTGTAGCCAGTTCTGCGCATCAGTAGCGTCGGCGTTAGCTGGGCGCCTCCAGCGACGACTCGGAGAAGAAGGGAGCACATCGATGTCTCACATCACTTCAATGATCGAAACCCACCCCAACGACGCTTCCGGCATAGACGTGCAGAAGCTTGCCGACTGCATCGCCGCGTGTCTCGAATGCGCACAGACTTGCACCTCGTGCGCTGACGCCTGCCTGGCCGAAGAGATGGTCGCAGACCTACGGAACTGCATTCGCCTCAACCTTGACTGCGCCGATCTCTGCGCAACCACTGGCAAAATCCTCAGCCGTCGCACCGGGCAGAACCTCGCCACGGTCAAGACCACGCTCGAGGCATGCCGGACAGCATGCGCAGAATGTGCCACCGAGTGTAAGAAGCACGAGGACATGCACGAGCATTGTCGCGTCTGCGCCGAAGCCTGCCGCAAATGCGAACAGGCCTGCACCGAACTCCTGTCCGCGATCAGCTAACGATCAATGCCCGGCCTGGTCGGTCGTACGACAATCGACCAGGCTGGGTCACCCGCCGATATCCAGACCTTATGTCAAGTCAGCCTCCTCCCCGTAGGTGAACCTGGTAGATGGCGCTTCACCAGAACGTCCCGGGATAGGTCGGCCCCTTGCCGGGCCGACTGCCCACCACGGGCATATCCAGGAGGCCACCGAGTTTGACCCGCCCGCAGCACCCCACGCATTGAAAGGGGCGCGGCGAGTCAGGGCGTCCCGTGAACGTGTCGCGCGAGTTTGGAGTGAACACCACTAGGGAAGTCGATCGGAGGAACCTAACGGTACACAAGTGGTAGCCGTCTCTTCCATCGGCTTGTATGGTGCCCACATGAGTGACTTCGAGTACAGGGGCGACTGGAACAATCAGTGGAATTTCATCGAGAAAAGCACTGGGATGGCCTATACGTACAATCGATTCGACGACGATTCGTTCGAGTTGGACACGGGCGACCGTCTTATAGTCACTCAGGCGAATAGTACTCGTTTCGTGTGGTCACTCAGAGAAAACAGAAATATAGAGTGGCTTTAGCTTCCCTTCGCCTAGTCGCGGAAGAAGCGCGCTGCGGGGAAAGCTCAAGAGCCGGCGACGTCAACTAGCGTTCTCCCCACGACCGTGACAGTCCGGCCTGGATCATCTTCCATGGATGAAACGTTTGCTCGGGAGGCCCGGTGACCTCATGCCAAGGGACCGGACCCCACGCAGGTGTCGCGATTGACGATCACCAAATGCGGTACGTGTTGCGCCTTCCCAGCGTCAGTTCCGACAACTGCACGATCGAACTATTCGATCACGTCTTCCGTGGCGTACACCTCGGGAATGGGGTGACGCTCCCCGGCGAGGTGAGCATTGAGTTCGACCCCGGCTTCCAATTGGTGTCGCTCGGCTCTGCGCTCGGCGTCATACTCGGAGGGATGGCCTCCGCGTGAGTGTGCCCCGCAGGGGCACCTCCAGTGATAGAGGGCCCGCGTCTCGGGCTCAACTAGCTTGCGAAGGAAGTTCTTGACCATTTGTCTCTCCGTCTCTGGCGTAATCTTCGATTCTATCGTTGGGGTGCTACCACCAATTACGGTCTGCGCTCAACCGGCACTCGCTGAGCGGAAACTTGAGGACTCGCGCGGCTCAGGACGACGTCTGACTTATCCGCGCTGTCTCGTTCACGTGTAGGTCCGGCTTCGTCATGCTGGGGACGGGCTACCGCTACACATCAGCTATCTACGACTGCGGGCGCTGAAGTGCGCGATAGAGCGTGGAACGGCCCACTCCGAGGTCCCGGGCAATGGCCGATGGCCCCTCCCCCGCCTGGATGTGGGCGCGGGCCTTGTCGATCTGCTCCTCGGTCAGGACGCGTTTGCGGCCTTTGTACTTGCCCTTCGCCTTGGCGATGGCGATGCCCTCGGCCTGGCGTTCACGGATGATGGCGCGTTCGAACTTGGCGAACGCCCCGAGAAGAGAGAGCATCAGGTCGGCGCGAGGATCCTGGGCGCCAGCTGCGTAGGTGGCCCGCTCGTGGACGAACTCCACACTCGCGCCTTTTCCGGTGATCTCGCCGACGATCTGTTTGAGGTCGACCAGGGATCGGGCGAGCCGGTCCATCGAGGCGACAACCAGCTCGTCACCATCTCGCAGATACCTGATGCATTCGGCGAGCTTCACCCGATCAGCACGCGAGCGAGCCGACTGCTTTTCGACATAGACCCGGTCGCACTCCCCCACTGCCTCGAGCTGACGCGCCTCGTTCTGATCGGCGGCCGACACCCGCACGTACGCCACTCGCTGCCCACGCGGACGCGAGGCCCGGCGAGCCGACTTCGGAGCCGGCTTTGGCTTCGCATTCCGCTCGATGACGTTCTCCGAGTCCGTCGACTCCACCCGGAAGTTCCAACCCAACTCATCCCGGCGACGGAACCGAGTGCGCACGCTCCCGCGGCTGACGATGAGCACCTCCTCGTCACCGTCACCCGAGCGGCCCCGCAACGTCCCGATCCGATCAGCCATCAGAAGACCCTTTCGCCCGGTCTGCGTGTCAATACATACTAGACCCGGCGGGACGCCGTTTCATAAGTATCGAACCGAACCCTGTGGACTTGATCGCTTTGTGGCGGTCTTCTGTCGGCTACTTTTTGGCGGCGACGTACCAATCGGGCGTTCTGTCGGAAGGGTTAGAGCGAGTCGGCGGCTCACGAGTGTGCGGTGGGGTTTGAGTCGGTTTTGTCAGAGTCCGAATGCTCCGCCGCTGATCAGGATGAAGGCACCTAGGCCGATCAGGACTATCGGGAACAGGATGTGTTCCCAGCGCTCTAGGACTTCGGCGATAGGTCGGCGGGTGGCGACGAATTTGGCTATGCCCACCAGTCCCGCCACCAGCACTAGGAACACGATGCAATAGGCGACCACGGCTCCTGGGCCCACGTTGAGAAAGACGGGGACGTAGACGCCGATGTTGTCTCCACCGTTGGCGAAGGTTACGCCGGCCACGGTCCACACGGCGACGTTCTTGCCCTCGATCTTTTCGTCGTCGTCATCATCGTCCCCGCGCCAGGCATGCCACGCGGCCCACAGTCCCAAGCCAAGTGGGATCAGGCCGAAGTAAGGGATGGCCTCCGGGGGCAGGAAGGCTCCCGCGCCCAGGGAGACGAGCACAGCGGCGCCAAGGATGCCGGCGAATCCAAGGTATTGGCCGACCAAGATGCGTGCGGTGGTTCCGCGTTGGCCTGCTCCGCGGGCGAAAAATAGCGACAGGACGATGATGTCGTCGATATTGGTGGCAACGAACAGGCCGATCGCCTGCAGGGCCGAGGACAGGATCACGCCTGGACCTCCGTGGCGTGACAACCCGGCACTGAGCAGTCGGGCTCCAAGCAGGGGGCATCTTCGTTGACGGCGAGGGTGACCTCGACCAAGGAGGATAGCGACCGCGCCAAGTGCGGGTCTGCGATCTCATACCGGGTCTGGCGTCCTTCGGGCACTGCGACAACGATCCCGCAGTCGCGCAGGCATGCTAGATGGTTCGACACGTTCGACCGCGTCAGCTCCAAGATGCGGGCCAGCTCTGCCGGATAGGCCGACCGCTCGAGCAGGATCAGCAGTATCCGGGACCGTGTCGGGTCGGCCATCGCCCGTCCTAACCGGTTCATTACATCCACACGAGAAGCAATAGTCAGCACTTGCTGAACTATACAGCGTCTACTGAACTACTGCGAACGCCTTGAAAACCTAAAGGTTGTCAAGACACTTAATCTCGTCCAGGACTACGGCCAGTTTTGAACAGGTTTCCTGGCGCTACAGGCACCCACCGGAGTCTCACTAAGTCGTCTTGACGTAATTTGTTTCAGAGCCGGCTTCGGTAGGGATTTGTGGGGCAGAATCGGGCTATGAGGCATCTGGGGTACACCACGACCGTGTCGCCGGACTCGACGTAGTCCAATAGCCGCTTCATCCCCGGGCGTTCGATCGCGGTCCGGCTACCCGAGGTCACATCCGCGAACACATCCCGCTTCTGCACCCCGGAATCCACGAGTGCATCCAACTGCAACTGCGCGTCCTGACTCGCAGTGCTCACGCGGGTGTACCCCAAGAGCCTCACCCCGCTGATTCACGGGCCGGTGTGACTGCTGCTGTCGGGTGACGGCGGGCTTGTTTTCGCGTAAGGGCGTGCGGGGGTGCCGGCTGGCGCTGCCGGTGGGCGGGTCTCCGGGTGGTGATGTCGAGGGCGGGCAGGTGAGATCAGGCTGGTTTGGGGATCGCGGCGATCTTGTTGAACGCGGCGACGATGGCGGTGGCCCAGGGCCACGTTTCGGGGATCTTCACCCGGCGTCGCCGGCCGCTACGGGTCAGCCGGGCTGCGACGTGCAGGAAGCGGTAGCGCAGCGCTTTGGGCTCGCACAAGGCCAGAACCGCAGCCTCGCCGGTACAGGCCAGCATCCGTGTCCACGCCACCAGATCTGCGGCGAGCATCACCGCCACCAACCAGGCCTGGTTGAGCGCGAACTCGCGTGAGGGCAGACGGCCAAGACCGGTGTCCTTGGCGTGACGGATCCGGTCCTCTACCCGGGCGTGCGCCCGATGCCGTGCTTCAAGAAACTGCAGTTGCCCGGTGGTGGTGTTGGTGGCAAACGCCTGGTAGCGCCACCCGTCGATCTCCTCGAACATCGACAACTGGGCGCCGGGGTGGGGTCGTTCGCGGCGGACGATGACCCGCATCCCGTCTGGCCACTTGGCGAGCATCCCGGGAGCGAGAAATCCGGTCAGCTCGGCAACCTCGGCCCCGTCCCGGATGTCACCGGAGGGATTGAGCGCTGGTCCCCACGCGGCCTCGGGGCAGGTCACGATGGCCCGGCGAATCGGGGCGGTGATGGAGAACCCGACCGAGTACTCCACCCGTCGACCACGGACGCGGTTCTGCTCGGTGATCCAATCCAACAGGTCGTGAGAGGCGCCGGCGCCGTCCGAGCGGATCAGCAGGTCACGCCGGTGAGCAGCGGGGATCTGCGCGATTGCCTGGCCCAGGACGTCGATGTGGTCGGCAGCGGTGTTGGAGCCAGCATTGCCCGGGCGCAAGCTCGCGGCGAGGAACTCTTCTGTGTTGTCGCACCACACGCCGATCGGGTGGTAGCCGAACGTGCGCTTATACGTCGGAGCTGCATGTTCCTTCTCGCTGTGGGTGACCACGATGGTGGCATCCACATCGAGCACGACCGTCGATCCCAGATCCCGCCCCGCACACGCCGATGCGGGCACCCCGCCGGGCAGGTGCGACCACACGTGCCGCCGGGTGCGGGCACGCGCGACCTGGATCTTCTTGCGCTTGCCGGCAGTGACCTCATCGAGCGTGCGCCACACCGTCGGCGCCGACGCCACTGGGCCCAGGGCCCCGGACTGGTGGCGCAGGACGCCGATGTCGGAGATGGACTCGCCGCCATCGGCGAGCATCACCGCGGTATCGATCAGCACACGGCCGCGGTCGTGGATCGGGATAAATTGTCGGCGAGCCATGGCCCCTGACAGCTCGGCGGTCAGACCGACCTGATCAGCCAGAAGTCGAGGCGCGATGGCCCCGGCGTGGGCGATCACCCCGACACCATCAGCAGTAACGGACAGACCGGCCGACCACGAAGTACGCTTCACCTACCGAGTGCTTTCTGCTGGAGAACATGGAACCTTAGACAAGTCCCAGTTTCCCCTGTTCAGGAAGCACTTCGGTCTATTTTCGCCCAGCGATCCGCAGATCCCCGTGAATCACCGGGGCTCATGACATGATTATGACTCACAAACCCCTACCGAGCACCACCCTGCGACAGTTCACGGTGAGACGACTTCGCGAGAGGCAGAAGGTGCCCATCGGCCCATGAAGCGGTCTCGGCGTCCGGTCCCCGCCTGGTGTCTCATAAGACTGTAGGTTTTTAAGGCACATTCACGGCGCCAGGCGGGCCGCCGCGGGAGCCCTCGTCCACCCCGCTGGGGCCGCGGGTTTCAGGCGCAGCATGACGTCGGCATCTGGTTTCGGAAGAGGCCGGCCACGATGCGCAGGCTTTCGCTCATGGTCAGGTACGGCGCCCAGGTGTCGGCCAGATCGTCGACGGTCATGCCGCTTTTGATGGCGTAGGTGGCCGCCAGCATGATCTCCCCGGCCCCGTCCGCCAGAGCGTGCACGCCCAGAACCTTGCCGCTCACGGCGTCGGCGACGAGCTTCACCGCCCCGCGGGTGTCGTGCTGGACGAGCGCCCGGGGGACATCGGACAGGTCCAGGACGCGGCAGTCGCACGCGTGCCCTCGGGTGAGGGCCTCGTCCTCGGTCAACCCCGCCGAGGCCAGCTGGGGCCGGGTGAACACGACCGCAGGAAAGCCGGCGTAGTCGACCCGAGCTGCCGGCGGGTACCTGTCCTCGGTCAGGGCGTTGAGCGCGGCGGCCCGACCGCCGGCGGCGGCGGCGTAGACGTACTGGGGAGCCCCCGAGACGTCACCGGCGGCCCAGACGCGCGGGTTGGAGGTGCGCTGGGTCTGGTCGACCACGACGAAGCCGCGCTCGTCCACGTCCACACCGGCAGCGGCCAGGTTCAGGCCGTCGGTGCGGGGCAGGCGTCCGGTGGCCACCAGGACCTGCGCGCCGCGCACCTGTTCGCCCGAGTCCGTGGTCACCACCACCTCTCCTGCGGGGCCTAGTTCGCGGGCCACAGTGGTCGCGCGCTCTTCGACCACGGTGATGCCGTCGTCGGTGAAGACTTCCCGAAGTTTCTGGGCCAGCTCCGGCTCGGCGTGCGGCGCCAGACGCCCGACCACAGAGACCCGGGTGCCGAGGTGAGCGAACAGCTGGGCCTGCTCCATCCCGACGTACCCGCCACCGATAACGACCAGGGACTCAGGCAGCTCGGTCAGCTGCATCGCGGTGGTGGACGTCAGCCGGTCCACAGAGTCGAGACCGACCACCTCCGGGATGGCGGGGGTGGCACCGGTGGCGACCAGATAGGCCCGGGCCCGCAGCGCCTGGCCGTCGACGGCCAGGGTGTCCCCGTCCAGGAAGCTGGCCTGGCCTGGGCGGACCTGGAAGCCGTAGGCAGCGGCCACATCGGCGTACTTCGCATCACGCAGGCGCTCGATGAGTGCGTCCTTCTGGGCCACCAGATCGCCGAGGTTCACCGGTGCGGCTGACGTTGGGGCACCTTTGAAGGGATTGGTGAGCGCGGCGTGCCGGGCCCCGGCGGCCGCCAGGAGCGTCTTGGACGGCACGCAGCCGATGTTCACGCACGTCCCGCCCAGAACACCGCGCTCAACCAGCACGACGCTCTTACCGGCCTGGCTGGCCGCGATGGCGGCGGACATCGCCGCGCCTCCTGAGCCGATCACGGCCAGATCGACGTCGTAGTCCACACCCATTTGCCCACCTTCCTTCGCGTGACCCCTCTTCAGCGTCCATAGTGGACGTTCCAGCGCAGGGGAAGGTCAAGGCGAACATGGACGAGAGCCGAGAAAGGGGCCACTGTGCGCATCGGTGAGTTGGCCGTGGCCAGCGGCACCACAACCAAGACGCTGCGCTTCTACGAAGAAGCCGGCCTACTACCTGCGCCTGAGCGCACCGCCAACGGATACCGCGACTACACCCCTGCGGCCCTGGCGCGCCTGGACTTCGTTCGCCGCGGCCGCACCGCTGGGCTCACCCTGGCCCAGATTCGCGAGATCCTCGACATCCGCGACGCCGGAGTCGCACCCTGCCAGCACGTGCACGCCCTGCTCGAAGCCCACCTGGGCGACCTGGACCGCCAAATCGCCGACCTGCAAGCACTGCGACACACCGTCGCGCACCTTCACCACAGTGCCACCTCCAGCGACCCCACCAAATGCGACACCACGACTGTCTGCCGCTATCTGTGACCAGACCGGTGCTCGCGTGTATCGCCATGAGCAGATGCCGCCACAGAGCGTCGACAGAACCCCGCCATATAACGGCGAAAGCCACAAACTAGACCCTGTGGCACAGCAGCGATGGTCGGAGGCTTATCGTCCCGCACGGGTGTACCCCAGAGCGACAGTATTTGCGTCTTCAGGAGCTGTGAAAACCCGCCAAATGAAGTTGCGAGTCACAGTACGGCTACCCCACGGGGCACTATCACCGCAGCCTGTTGCCGAACTAAACCCCGCTGTCATCTCAAGCTGCGGCAGTCCTGCCGCAGCTTGTACAGAGTGCGTGTCAGAGGCATCTCGTACTCTCGTTTCAGGCAGGTAGCAGCGAGAGGACGCGATGAGCAGAAGTGACACCATCCGGTCAGACATCAGTCGGCTGGAGACCAAAGGGGCCACACTCTCACGTGACTTAGCCAAGCACCAGGACGCAGCAGTAAAAGCAGACGCTGCGGCTAGCAAGAAGCGCGCGGAGGCGGCTCGAACGAAGTCCGAACCCACTCGCAGATCAGCGGTCGCGGCAGCGGAGCGAGAAGATAGAAAGAAGGTCGATGCGCTGAGAAAAGCGGCGGAGGTCGAGAAAAAGATCGCGGCCAATAACAGGGCCATTGGCCAAAAAAGTACCGCGCTGACCGGTGCGTTGAAGTCCGAACAGACCGTGCAGGACCGAGCTGCCGACAAGCGCCGCAGGACCGAGCTGCAGCATGCTCGTCAGGTCGTGCAAGCCTCTCGTCCTACCAGTGCGATCCGGTATGTCCAGGTTGCCCCGCCCCAGCCAGAAATCCTGCGCGTGCTGTTCGTGACCGCGAACCCCGAGGCAGTTGAGAGAACCGTCGAGCATCCGGACGGATCGGTTGAGACCACTGGCGTATGGCTCCGCGTGGACTACGAGGTGCGGCAGGTCCGAGAGATGCTGAAGAAGTCGAAGTATCGTGAGCTGGTCACGATCGAACACCTAGAGCCTGTCAAGATAATTGTGTGAGTTTTGGTTAGTGATGTCTGTCACATGTGGGGGTCGAAGCGTTCCGGGTAGGCCAGTGCGAGTTCGGCCAGTGCGGCTCGCCAACCGTGGATGGTGGCGCCTTCGACGAGTCTGGGGATCGATTTCCGGGGGCCTGCGTGGCCGTCTGCTCGGCGTTGAGCGTCCTTGGCGCGTTCTCGGTCTCGTCGGTCCTCGATGTTGCGTATGGCTAGCCATAGCAGCTTGATCGCGGCGGCATCGCTGGGGAAGTGCCCGCGGTTCTTGGTGATCTTGCGCAGCTGGTAGTTCAGCGACTCGATCGAGTTCGTGGTGTAGATCAGCTTGCGTGTGGCTGGGCCGAAGGCCAGGAACGGGATGAACCGCTCCCAGGCGGCCTCCCACGACCTGACGGCGGTGGGGTACTTGGCGCCCAGCGGCGATTCGGCGAAGGCCTCCAGTGCGGCTCTGGCGGCCTCGGCGTTGGCGGCGGTGTAGATCGGCTTGAGTGCCTTGGCCACGTTCTTGCGGTCGCTGTAGGACACGAACCGCATCGAGGCCCGGATCAGGTGCACCACGCAGGTCTGCACCTCGGCGAAAGGCCAGGTCGCGGCAATCGCCTCGGACAGTCCGGTCAGCCCGTCGCAGGCCACGATCAGGACGTCTTTGACGCCGCGATTGGCCAGTTCGGCGCACACGCTGGCCCAGAACGCCGCGCCTTCCTTGGCCTGCACCCAGATGCCGAGCACGTGCTTGACGCCCTCAAGATCGACCCCGACCGCGATGTGGGCAGCGCGGGTCTTCACGTGGGCTCCATCGCGGATCTTGATGTGGATCGCGTCCAGGAACACCACCGGGTAGAACGCCTCCAACGGGCGGTGCTGCCAGGCGGCGACTTCGTCCAGGACCGCGTCGGTGACGTTGGCGATGGACTCGTGCGACAGCTCCACCCCCAGGGTCCGCGCGAGGTGGTGCTCGATCTCCCGGACGGTCATTCCGCCGGCGTACAGCGAGATGATCTGGTCCTCCAGCCCGCCGAGCCGGCGGGCGCCCTTCGGGACGAGCTGGGAGGCGAACGAGCCCTGCCGATCGCGGGGCTGATCCAGTTCCACCGGGCCGACCTCGGTGGCCACGGTCTTGCGCGAAGTGCCGTTGCGGTGGTTTCCGTCCCCGCCACGGGCGTGGGCATCGCGGCCCAGATGCTCGGTCAGCTCGGCGCCCATGCCCCGCTCAAGGACGGCCTTGAGCATCTCGTTCAAAAAGCCGTCCTTGCCAGTCAACTCCAACCCTCGCGAACGGGTCTCGGCGAGTACGTGATCAATCAGCGCATCCGAGAACACCTCCCGGCGAAGCCCAGCAGCATCTGATACATCCGTAGCGTCGTGGTCGTCAACAGCCATAGCGTTCATGATTCCTCCTCCGGCTCAACTCACACAGACCATCTGACACGCCCAACACCTACCCGCCGCGACCACGTATGACCTCCTTGAAGGCCTCAACGAACACCGGCCCCACGTCGTGCACTTCTCCGGACATGCCAATAGTCTCGGCTTGCTCATGGAGAACGACGCTGGGACTCAAGTGGGAGACGGGCTGGACTTCAGTTTGCTCGCACGTCTGCTCGGCGCCACCGACGAGCCTCCGCGTCTAGTAGTCCTCAACGCCTGCGAGAGCTTGGCCGGAGCTGAGGATCTACTTCAAACGATCCCTACCGTGATTGCGATGTCGGAGGCAATCGACGACGCCAGCGCAGTTGTCTTCGCAGCAAGGTTCTATTCAGGAGTTGCATCCGCCCAGTCCGTTGCAAGTGCACTGGAACAGGCGAAGGTAGCGATGGAAGCTGCTTCGTTGGATGGATCGCACGTCCCCGAAGCTCGAAGCAGGGACGACGTAGATCTGGAAACGCTCGTTTTAGTTCGACCACCGACCTAAGCGGTATTCCAAGGGCGCTCTACCGTATGTCTAGGAGCGTTCACGGTCCGCACCGTTCCGATCAAGCATTTGTGTGTCGGAACAGTGAATCGGCCCATGTAGATCAGGAGTGTGTGAGTGTCGGCGACGACGTTGGACCGCGGCCAGATTCGTCAACAACTGCAAATCTTCTCGACCCACTGGTCTGAACGCATTGCTCAGTGGCGCAGCGACAAAGTCACTGGGACCGAGTCGAGCTTCGCCCAATCATTTTGGTCTGACCTTCTCGCCTGCTTCGGCATTAACGCCGCTCGCATCGACTTGTTCGAGCGGGAAGCTACCCGTGCCAGTACTGGAAACAAGGGCTCGATCGACGTCTTCCAGTCCGGGGTGTTCATCGGCGAAGCCAAGTCTCTCGGCGTCGACCTGGACAAGGCCCAAGCCCAGGCCCAGGATTACCTCGCGGGCGGTTCCATTGGACAGCACGAGTTCCCCAAGTACGTGGTCGTCACCGACTTCGAGCGCATCCGCATCGACCAGCTCGGAGAGGGCGAGAGTCACGTCGAGTTCACTATCGACCAGGTGCCCGCACACCTCGATGAGATGCTGTTCCTTGCAGGGCACGAAACCGTCACGCGGCGCGAGGAGCAGGACGCCTCCATCCATGCCGCGCAACTGATGGCCCAGCTCTACGAAGCGATGGTCGGTGACGAGGCCGATCAAGACATCGACGTCGATTTAGTTCTCACCGGAGATCCCGCCGATGAGGACGCCAGTGTGCAGCGGGCCTCGATGATGCTGACCCGCATCCTGTTCCTGCTTTACGGCGACGACGCCGGGCTCTGGGAAGCGGACCTGTTCCACCGGTGGGTCGAGCAACGCACCGACGCCGACAACCTCGGCGCACAACTGCACTCCCTGTTCGGTGTGCTCAACACCCCGACCAGCAAACGCAACAAAAATCTCGGTGACCTGCTTGCCCGTTTCCCTTACGTCAACGGTGCCCTGTTCGCCGATGCTCTGCCGCTGGAGTACTTCACCCCCGCCATGCGCGACGCGCTCCTAAAAGCGTGCCGGTTCAGGTGGACCCGGATCTCCCCAGCCGTGTTCGGCGCGATGTTTCAGCTCGTCAAAAGCAAAGAAGCGCGACGCGAGGCCGGGGAGCACTACACCTCCGAGACGAACATCCTCAAGACCATCGGGCCGCTGTTCCTCGACGACCTACAGGCCGAGGCCAACCGACTCTGCGATAACAAGTCCACCAGCGTCAAAGCACTACGCGAGTTCCGCGACAGTCTCGCTACCCACGTGTTCGTCGACCCGGCCTGCGGATGCGGGAACTTCCTGGTGGTCGCCTACCGCGACCTGCGACGGATCGAAACCCAGATCATCCGCGAAATCCGCACCCGCGAGGGGCAAACCGGTATGGCACTGGACGCCACGCTGGAAACCAAGGTCACCATCGGTCAGTTCCACGGCATTGAGATCAACTGGTGGCCGGCCAAGATCGCCGAAACCGCCATGTTCCTCGTCGATCACCAAGCCAACCGTGAACTCGCCGCCGCCGTCGGCCAAGCTCCCGAACGCCTACCGATCGCGATTACTGCCCACATTCACCACACCAACGCTCTCCAAATCGACTGGAAGGACCTCCTTCCCGTACCAGCCGGAAACACCTACGTATTCGGTAACCCGCCGTTCCGTGGGGACGGTCGGGAGCAGGACCAGCTGCGCGATCTACAAGCTGCGTGGGGCGAGGACAAGCAGCTCTCTCGCATGGACTTCGTGACTGGGTGGCACGCGAAAACTCTCCAGTTGTACGCCAGCCGGGCCCACGGCGAGTGGGCGTTTGTCACGACGAACTCGATCAGCCAAGGGGACCAGGTTCCGCGCCTATTTGAACCGATCTTCGACGCTGGTTGGCGGATCAAGTTCGCGCACCGCACTTTCGCCTGGGACTCTGAAGCGCCAGGCAAAGCAGCTGTGCACTGTGTCATCGTCGGTTTCACCCGAGACCGTAGTGCCAAGCCTGAGCTCTGGGACTATCCCGATGTGAGGGGCAGGCCCACACCGCGCAGCGTCTCAACGGGAATCAATGCGTACCTAGTGGACGGCCCCAACGTTCTAGTCACGAAGGCTGCTGCACCGATTTCACCGGAGGTCGGCAGGACTGTTTACGGGTCGAAGCCGACCGATGACGGGAATCTGATCGTGGAGGTCGACGAGTATGACGAGGTCATGGCTGACCCCATTGCAGCGAAATACGTGCATCAATTCGTCGGAGCGCGTGAGTTGTTGCGTGGAGAAGACCGCTGGTGTCTGTGGCTCGACGGAATGAACCCGGCCGACGCAAGTCGGTCTCAGATCTTGAAGACGCGTATCGAGCGGGTACGCGACTTCAGATCGGCATCGCGAGCAGCTAGTACTCGTGACTTCGCGCAGTTCCCCCATCTGTTCCGTCAGCGTGCCAAGCAGGATCTTCCCTATGTGTGCATCCCCAGGCACGTTAGTGAAAACCGGCGCTACTTTCCGGTGGCAAAGTTCGGTCCAGAGGTGATCGCTGGCGACGCAAACTTCACTCTCAAGGACCCGGACAACCTCCAGTTCGCCCTGATCTCATCGTCGATGTTCATTACTTGGCAGCGAACTATCGGTGGGCGAATCAAGTCTGATTTGCGCTTCGGAAGCACGCTGACTTGGTACACCTTCCCCGTGCCTGAACTCACGGACAGGGACAGGAAACGAATCATCGAGGGCGGCCAAAAAGTTCTGGATGCTCGAGCGCAGCATCCAGACCGAAGTCTGGCGGATGCCTACAACCCGTTGGCGATGGACCCGGTGCTCGTGAAGGCGCACGATGCTTTGGACCGGGAGGTTGACCGAGTTTTCGGTGCGTCTCGGAAACTCAGCAACGAACGGCAGCGGTTGGAACTCTTGTTTGCCCGGTACGCCGAGCTCACCCACTAGCCCACTAGGCCCCTAGGGCATTAGGACACTGTGGGCTAGGTAGCTAGTGACCTAGGTTCGGGGCTCCCTTGGCAGATAGGGCCAGTGGGTACGCCTAGTCCGGCGATCCGGTGTGTTATCTCGCAACATCGTGGACACCGGATCTCGACTCTTCGGTGACAGCCGATCTCACGACTTCGTGCACGTCTACCAGGCATCGCGCGTTGCCCCGTTGGAGTTGGTGGCCGGTGTCATCGACCGTCCCCAAAGACTTCGGGGACAGCCTCCTGACGCCGAGCGAACTCTGCTTCATGTTCGGCAATCTTCCGCGCCCACTGTGCGGTCGGGTTGGCCACGTGAACGCCTCGGATGGCGTAGGAGGCGACGTGCCGGCCGCGGACCCGCAGCGCCACCATTGGCAGCGGGAAAGACATGACGACCTCGCCGGTGGTGATGTCGGACAGGAGAAATTCGTCGTCGGTGATGGTCCGGTAGAACTCGCGTCCGCCGAACGTGGTCGGAAGACGCACGGCGTACCCGTGGTAGTAGACCTGCCGGTTCGCTGCCGTGACCTCAACGACCGTTTGGTCTGCGGCCTGCTCCATCGCGTCGACGCTGGGCGGTTCAGGCAGCACTTGCCCTGACTTGGAGACCGTTACCGTTGCACGCCCGATCTGTCGTTGGCTCAAGCGTCGAGCCTGCCGATACTGGGAGGCCTTTGCTTGGAGCACCTCCATGCGAATCGGTTCGACCGCAGGGGTGTGGTCGAGTAGATCCCACGCAGTCCGTGGCGTGGCCTGGTCCAGAGCCTGGTGCGGGCGGCGGTGGTTGTAGTGCTCGCGGAACCTGGTGATCCGCTCGCGCAACTGCTCCAGCGTGCCTGGACGGTTCGCATTGAGAAACCGGGTCATCGTCTGGTGTGAGCGTTCATTCTTGCCCTGCGTGGTGGGCCTTCCCGGCAGGCCCGTGATGGGCATGGTGCCTCTCGAGGCGAGGAACACCTCCACGTTGCCGATCCTGCCACCGCGTAGCTGGTTGAACGCAGACGAGTTGTCTGACAGCAACTCCTGAGGAGCGCCGTGCCGCTCAATCGCGTCCTCGAGTACACGTTTAGCGTCGATGCTGTTCTCGTGCCGGCTATGGGCCCACGATCCGACGTCGTAGCGGGTCGCGTCGTCGAGCACCTGATAGACGGTCGCAGTTGTGCCGTCAGCGAGGCGATACTCGAACGCGTCCAGCTGCCACAGCGCCATCGCTGTGGCGCGGACGAACGGGATGTAAGACGACTTCGGTCGCTTCTTCGGGGCCGGGTCGACTTGCCCGACTGCGGACAGCAACCGGCCGATGGTCGCCACCGACGGAATGAAGTCCCCGGGGAAGGCGTCTTGCATCGCGGCCTCGTAGTGGATCGAGCGTGGGCCGTAATCCCATCCATCCTTCTTGAGACGCTTGCGGATCCCGACGATCTCGTTGACCACGTCTGGGCCGTACCGCCGAGCCGGTGACCGTGGCGCTCGAGAGCGAGGATGCAACGCCGCCGTCGACTCCTGGGCCGCGCGGGTGCGCACCTTGTAGAACACGCTGCGCGAGATCTTCAAGGACCGGCAGAACTCGGTCACGGACAAGGCGTGCGGTTGGGTCGGGTCGTAGTTGATGATCGAGGCCCGCGTGCGCGGCGACAGTGAATTGGACATGACCGCCACACTCGCCCAGCCCACGCCGATTCCTGTGCACGATGTGGTGAGACAGCGTGTCCACGATGTCATGAGATCGTGTGTCCTCGAAGTGATGAGACAGGACACACGAAGTCGTGAGATCGGCTGTCACCGAAGAGTCGAGATCCGGTGTCCACGATGTTGCGAGATAACACACCAACTCGCCGGACCCGCGGTACCGACAAGCCCTATCTGCCACTCCCTGGCCGCGATCGGTCCCTCATTTACGACTTCCTCGACCTAGAGGGTTTCTACCTGCACTTTCGTTGGCGTGCTGCACCGGCATGAGTCGCCGATAGGGTCACCGACCTACAACGAAAGGAGGTGAAATGGAGACCATCGTTTATTCGTTCATCGCACTCGCGTTGATGCTCGTGGTCGTCGCCGCTGTTTACGGAGGAGTGACCGTGCACAAGGCGGCGAACGGCACCGCGTCCAGTGGTGAGCTGGCAGTCGGGGCCGTTCGTGTCGCAGGCATCATCGCGGCCGCGAGCCTGGTCGCGTTCGCGACCAGCTACACGGCGACATTCCTGTCGCAGTTCGGCTGAGTCACCCAAGGGGCGCCCCTGCGGTCTGACGACTGCGGGGGCGTCGTCGTTGGTTAAACTAAACGTCGGACTGGTTTTCGTCGGTCCCCCCAGCACCCGCCCTACGGATGTGCCGATAATGTTGGGTTATGTGAAATTCCCTGGTCAGCGCTCGGGCGCCGGCCGCGTTCAATCCCCTCCGAGCGTATCGGCGACACTCCGCCGCTTCGACTCACGCTCGGGATTCGAGGCGTACAGCCACGATTCCGCTTCGCCCGGCCTGACCAGCGCGCGGCCGACCATGATCACAGCAGCCTGCCTCAGTCCGGCAGCCTCGACCGCGTCCGCGATGTCAGCGAGAGTGCCGCGCAGCTCCACGCGGTGCGGGCGGCTCGCGTTGGCCACCACGGCCACCGGGCAGTCGGCGCCGTGCGTGGGGATCAGCCGCTCAGCGAGTTCGCGGGTACGGGTGATCGCCAGGTGCAACACAAGCGTCGCGCCGGTGGCGGCGAAATTCTCCAACGACTCAGTCGACGGCATCGCCGTCGATCGCGCCTGAACACGGGTGAGCACCACCGACTGAACCACTTCGGGAACCGTGAGCTCCACGCCCAGCTCGGCGGCCGCGGCGGCATAGGCGGGAACACCAGGAACTACATCCCACGGAACGCCCGCCGCGTCGAGTCGGCGAGTTTGCTCGGCGAGCGCCGAGTACAGCGACGGGTCACCCGAGCACAGCCGGACCACCTCGAGACCCTCTGCGTGAGCGGCGACGATCTCGCCGATGATCCCATCCAAGTCCAGATGTTGGGTGTCCACCAACCGGGCCTCGGGTCGGCAGTGGTCGAGCACACCGTCGTCGAGATACGTCCCCGCGTACAGGCACACGTCGGCGGCGGCAAGCGCCGCAGCCGCGCGCAGCGTCAGCAGGTCGGCGGCGCCGGGGCCGGCTCCCACGAAGTGAACGGTCACGAGCTCTCCCCTGTTTCCGAAGTATCAGCCGTAGCGACGAAGGGCTTCACGGCCACCCACTGCACCACCGCACGGGCGGGGGCCCAGCCGGTGAACCGGCCGATCGAGTCCGCGTGCTCGACCTGGATCCTGGTCAGCTCCCCGCCGAATTCGGAGCGGGCGTCGACCACCACGCGCTCGGTCTCCAGCGTCACCGCGTGGGCGACCAGCCGGCCGCCCGGCGCCAGCGCTTCCCAGCACTGTCGCAGCAGGCCAGGAGCGGTGCCACCCCCACCGATGAACACCGCGTCCGGCCGCGGCAGATCGTCCAGAGCCTGGGGCGCCCGTCCGTAGACGACCTCCAACGACGGCACCCCGAGCCGCGCGGCGTTGCGCGCGATACACGCCGCCCGCCCGGGATCGGCCTCGATGGCGATAGTCCGGCAGGACGGGTGAGCGCGCATCCACTCGATGCCCACCGACCCGGCGCCGGCGCCCACGTCCCACAAGAGCTCACCGGGGGCCGGTGCTAGCCGCGACAGGGCCGAGGCGCGTAGGTCGCGGCGGGTGAGCTGGCCGTCGTTTTCAAAGGCGTCGTCGGGCAATCCCGGCGCCAGCCCGAGCGGGCGGGCGGACGCGTCGGCCACGAATTCAACCGCCAACACGTGCAGGGCGGGAGCCTCGCGGCCAGCCGCCCAGTCGCGCGCCGCGCGGGAAAAACGGGCCTCGGCCGGGCCCCCGAGATCGGACAGAACGGTCATCGCGCTCCCCCCGAAGCCGGCGCCAACAAGCATCGCGACGACCTCTCCCGGCGTGTGCCGGTCGGCCGAGAGCACCAGCACCCGCCGTCCCGGCGCCAGCTCCCGGGGCAGCGCGCGGTGGTCGCGCAGCACCGCCACGGACTCGGCGGGCCACCGCATCCGGGCGCAGGCCAGCGCGACCGAAGACACCGCCGGGAGCACCTCCACCGCGTCCACGCCGAGTACATCGATCAGGGTGGTGCCGATCCCGGCGACCAGCGGATCACCCGAGGCCAGGGCCACGATCGACCGCCAGCGGAACCGCTCGAGGAGCTCCGGCAACCCGTCCCGCAGCGGCCGCGGCCACGGCACTCGTTCGGCCGTCACGTCGCCCGGAATCATCGCCAGATGACGCTCCCCGCCGAGCACCACATCGGCGCCCAGGACGGCGCGACGGCGGGCCTCGTCGAGCCCCGCCCACCCGTCGCCGCCGATGCCGACGACCACCACCCGTGCATTCATGACGCGGAACCCTACCGCGACACCTGAGGCGCCCCGGGACAGGCCGTTGGGCTAGCCTCGGGACCACACAACCGAACAGACCCCACAGCACGAGGTGCCCCACGACCCGCCACTGGCGGAGCGGAGGGGAGAATCAGGGAAGCCGGTGAGAATCCGGCACAGGGCCCGCTACGGTAACCCGGCCTCTCAGGCGATCGCGCCCCGCGCGCACGTCCGAGATGAGCCGGGAAGTCCGGAGACCGGCCTCGCGCTGACCAGCCTGGCAGACGAGAGCGGGAGCCCCCATGCCACTGCACTACCCCTTCAGCGCTGTCGTCGGTTCCGACGACATGGCGCTGGCCCTGACGCTGACCGCGGTGTCCCCGGCGGTCGGCGGCGTGTTGATCCGCGGTGAGAAGGGCACGGCCAAGTCCACGATGGTTCGCGCCCTCACCGGGATCCTGCCGGAGGTCGAGGTCGTCACCGGCGACCGCTTCTCCTCCGCACCCGAGGACCGCGGCTCCGAGACCCCGGACGGGCGTATCCCCCACGACGCGCCCACCGAGCGGCGGCCGGTCCGCCTGGTCGAGCTACCGATCGGGGTGTCCGAGGACCGCATCACCGGATCACTACACCTGGAGAGTGCGCTCGCCGACGGTGTGACCGTGTTCCAACCTGGCCTGCTCGCCCGCGCGCACCGCGGACTGCTCTACGTGGACGAGGTCAACCTGCTCCACGACCACGTGGTGGACCTGCTGCTCGACGCCGCCGCGATGGGCCGGGTGACCGTGGAGCGCGACGGCATCTCGGTGGAGCACGCCGCGCGCTTCGTACTGATCGGCACCATGAACCCCGAGGAGGGTGAGCTCCGGCCCCAGCTGCTGGACCGCTTCGGCCTCACCGTGGAGGTGGCCGCGCCCCGGGACCCGGAGCTACGGGCCGAGGTGGTGCGCCGCCGGATCGCGTTCGAGGCCGACCCGGCGGGATTCGTCGCCGCCCACGCCGCTGACGAGGTCGCAGTGCGCGAGCGGATCGCCGCCGCGCGGCGCGTGCTCGACCGGGTGTCGCTGACCCCCTGGGCGCTGTCGACCATCGCCCGGGTGTGTGCGGGCTTCGACGTGGACGGCATGCGCGCCGACATCGTCACCGCCCGCACCGCCGCCGCCCACGCCGCGTGGCAGGGCCGGACCCGGATTACCCGCGAGGACATCCGCGTCGCCGCGCGCATGGCGCTGCCCCACCGCCGCCGTCGTGCCCCGTTCGATGCGCCGGGGCTCGACGAGGACCTGTTGGAACGGCTCCTGGGCGACGACGACGAGCCCGATCCCGACCCCCGGGACGAGACCGCGCCGGCCGAGAACGCCGAACAGTCGGAGTCCGCAGAGGAGTCCGCGTCGGCAGACACCCCGGATGCTGAGTCGACCCCGGCGCGGGCGTCGGCCGAGGACGCCGGGCACGAGCACGCGCCCGAGCAGACCGAGCAAACCGAGGACGGCCCCGGCGCTGGCGACAACTCCGGCACCGCGGGCACCGACCAGGCGGACGGCCAATCGGACGACGACGCCGACGGCCGAGCCGACGAGCAGCCCGGCGGACACGCCGCGGAGGACACCCCCGGCGACGGCTCGCGGTCCGACGCTCCCGTGCCCACCCCGCCCGAGCCAGGCACGGTCACCGCTGCCGCGGCGCCGTACCGCACCCGCCTGCTCGCCGTCGCCGGCACCGGCCACGGCGCGGCCGGCCGCCGGTCGAGGGCGATCACCACCAGCGGACGCCGCATCGGCGCGGGCGCGTTCACCGGGTCCGACCTGCACCTGCCCGCCATGATTCGGTCCGCCGCGCCGCAGCAGCCCGCCCGCGGTCGCGAGGCCGGCCGCGACGGTGGCCGACTCCGGCTGGCCGCCGAGGACCTGCGCTCGTCCGTCCGCGAGGGCCGCGAGTCGAACCTCGTGCTGTTCTGCGTGGACGCCTCCGGCTCCATGGCCGCCCGCACCCGGATGGAGCAGGTCAAGACCGCGATCCTCTCCCTGCTGCTGGACGCCTACCGCCGCCGCGACAAGGTGGGACTGGTGACCTTCCGCGGGTCCGCGGCCCACGTGGCCCTGCCGCCCACGTCGTCGGTCGACATCGCGGCCACCCGCCTCGCGGAACTCCCGGCGGGCGGCCGGACCCCACTGGCCGAGGGACTGCTCACCGCCGCCGAGGTCCTGCGCATTGAAGGCGTCCGCGATCCGCGGCGGCGGGCCCTCCTCGTCGTCGTCACCGACGGCCGCGCCACCCACGGCCCGGACGCCCTCGCCAGGTCCCGCACCGCGGCGACCGGGCTGGCCTCCCTCGGCGTGGCCTCGGTGGTGGTGGACTGCGAGACCGGCCGCTTCCGGATGGGCCTGGCCTCCGAGCTCGCCGGGCACCTGGGCGCTGAGCACGTGCCACTGGGCGAGGTCACCGCCGAGGGACTCACCGACACGGTCGACGTTCACACAGCCCGCGCCCGCACCGCGCGCCCCCGGGGCGTCGACCCCCGGAACGAGGTGGCCTGATGCCCAAGGGACAGCCGGAGATCGTGCCCGACGACGGGCTCAGCACCCGCCAACGCCGCAACCGGCCGCTGGTCATGGTCCACACCGGGCCCGGCAAGGGGAAGTCCACCGCCGCGTTCGGCCTGGCCATGCGCGCGTGGAACCAGGGCTGGGACATCGGGGTGTTCCAGTTCGTCAAATCCGCCAAGTGGCGCATCGGCGAGCAGACCGTCATGGAACGCCTCGCCCGCCTGCACGACGAGACCGGCGAGGGCGGGCCGGTGGAGTGGCACAAGATGGGCTCGGGGTGGTCGTGGTCGCGCAAGGACGGCACCGAGGACGACCACGCCGCCGACGCCGCCGAAGGATGGGCCGAGATCAAGCGGCGCCTCGCCGACGAGCGGCACGACCTCTACCTGCTCGACGAGTTCACCTATCCCATGAAATGGGGCTGGGTGGATGTCGACGACGTGGTCGCCACCCTCGCCAGCCGCCCCGGCCGGCAGCACGTGGTGATCACCGGCCGCGATGCCGACCCCCGGCTGCTCGAGGTCGCCGACCTGGTTACCGAGATGACCAAGGTCAAGCACCCGATGGACGCCGGGCAGAAGGGTCAGCGGGGCATCGAATGGTGACCGCGCTGCCGCGGATCGTCGTGGCCGCGCCGGCGTCGGGGCACGGCAAGACCACCGTCGCGACCGGCCTCATGTCCGCGCTGCGCCGCACCGGGCTGGAGGTCTCGGGGCACAAGGTGGGCCCCGACTACATCGACCCCGGCTACCACGCCCTGGCCACCGGGCGGCCAGGCCGCAACCTCGACCCGCACCTGGTGAGCGAGGAGCGGATCGTGCCGCTGCTGCTGCACGGCGCGGGGGCGGTCAACCGGCCCGGGGGGCGGCCCGCCGACGTCGCGGTGATCGAGGGCGTGATGGGCCTGTACGACGGCCACATCGGCGGCAACGGGTTCGCCTCCACGGCCCACGTCGCCGCGCTCACCGCAACCCCCGTCGTGCTGGTCGTGGACATCTCCCACGCCTCCCGCAGCATCGCCGCGGTGGTGCTGGGGATGGCCTCCTACGACCCGGCCGTGCACATCGCCGGGGTGGTGCTCAACAAGGCCGGCTCGGTCCGCCACTCCGACGAGGTCCGCCGCGCGCTGGCCCCGCTCGGCATCCCGGTGCTGGGTGTCCTCCAGCGCGACGATGACGTCACCGCCCCCTCCCGCCATCTCGGCCTGGTCCCCGCCGCCGAACGCCCGGAGGCTGCGCGGTCGCTCGATCACCTGGCCGGGAAGGTGGCCGCGTCGATCGACCTCGAGGCGGTCATGCGGATCGCGCGTGAGGCGCCGCCGCTGGCGGGCGGGGCGTGGTCGGCGCGCGTGGCGCTGGGTGGTGACCGAGCCCACGAGGTCGACGACGACGAGGGCCGCCCGCTCATCGCCGTGGCCGGTGGCCGGGCCTTCACGTTCCGCTATGCCGAGACGGTCGAGTTGCTCGAGGCGGCCGGCTGCTCGGTCGTGCCGTTCGACCCGCTGTCCGACGAGGCACTGCCCGACACCGCCGGGGGGATCTACCTCGGGGGCGGGTTCCCGGAGGTCCACGCCGCGGACCTCGCCGCCAACGAGCCGATGCTGCGGGCGCTGCGCGCGGCGACGGCCGCCGGGACGCCGACCGTCGCCGAGTGCGCGGGCCTGCTCTACCTCTGTCGCACCCTCGACGGTGTCCCCATGGTCGGTGCGGTCGACGCCGACGCGGCCATGGCCCCGCGGCTCACGCTGGCCTACCGCCGGTCGACCGCCGTCGCCGACAGTGTCCTGGCGACCGCCGGCACCGAGGTCACCGGCCACGAGTTCCACCGCACGGCCGTCAACCCGCCCGCCGGCGCGGCGGGCGCGGCGGGCTCTTACGCGGCCGTGCCCAGCACGGACGGGCCGGGCGCGGCTCCGGCCTGGACCAGCAGCGCCGGACCGGAGGGCTTCGTCAGCGGGTCGGTCCACGCCTCCTACCTGCACACGCACTGGGCCGGGCATCCGGCGATGGCGGCCCGGTTCGCGGCGCACGCGCGGCGCTTCGCCCGGTTAGCGGACCGCGGAATGGGCACGGCCGCCGAGTTGGTCTGACTCCGCGACGACGAGCGCGCTATCCGGCGACACCAGCCCCTCAAACCGCGCTCACTGATACACATCCCGTCTGTGCTCGACCCGGAGAACGAGGATCTCTCTGGCGTCGTCGTCGATCCGATACAGGATGCGATAGGTCCCGCGACGGGCGGAGTACACGCCGCTCAGCTCCCTCCGCAGTTCCTTGCCCACTCGCCGCGGGTTCGCGATCAATGGCCCGGTAAGGAATTCGACAACCGCCGCGGCGATGTTCTCCGGAAGGCCCGGCTGGATCGCCCGAGCCGCGGGTGGGGCGACGACGAGCTCGTAGCCTTCCACCGCGCGGCCTACGGACGGAGGGCCCGGACGGCATCGACGCCGCGCACGACATCTCCGCGCGTCCTCGCCGCATCGGCCTCCCGGATATCCGCCAACGCTGACGGGTCGGAGAGGACATCAAGCGTCTCCTCGAGAGCGGCGAGATCGTCCGGGCTCATGACCACGGCCACCGGACGTCCGTTCTTGGTCACGGTGACGCGCTCGTGGTGCTTGGAGACACGGTCAACCACGTCGCTGAAGTTGGCCCGGACCTCACGGAGCGGCTCGGTAGACATGTACACAATTGTGCCACGCTTCGCGCGTAGGCGACATCCTCAATCCAGGCTGTGGGCCCACTCCGCGGCGGCGGCCGCATCGGCCACCACGTGCACGCCCGGCGCGGACCCGGGCCGCCGCACCACCACGATCGGTACGCCGAGCTCGTCGGCCACGGCCATCTTCGACCACGTGTGACCGCCGCCCGAGTCCTTGGTGACCAGCACGTCCACACCGTGATCGGCGAAGAGCTCGCGCTCACCCTCCACCGAGTAGGGGCCGCGGTTCAGCAGCAGCCGCCACGACGCGGGCAGCTCCACCTCCGGCGGGTCCACCACCCTGACCAGCGCGTGGTGCTCGGCGAGCGGGCCGACGAACCTGTCCAGCGACTGCCGGCCGATCGTGAGGAACGGCCGCCGGCCCACGCGGGACGCAGTAGCGGCGGCCTCGTCGTGGTCGTCCACCCAGTGCCAGCCGTCCGCGCCGGGGGCGGCGGCCCACCCCGGTCGCTCGAGGCGGAGCAGCGGGACCTCCGCGGCGGCGCAGGCTGCGGCGGCATTGGCCGAGATGCCGGCGGCGAAGGGGTGGGTGGCGTCCACGACCGCGGCCACGCCGGCCTCCGTGAGGTGCCGCCGGAGCCCGTCGATGCCGCCGAACCCGCCGACGCGCACCTCCCCCACCGGCAACCGCGGCCGCGCGACCCGGCCCGCCAGAGACGAGGAGAACCGCAGGCCGCGCTCCTGCAGCAGGACGGCGAGGTCGCGGGCCTCGGCGGTCCCGCCGAGGATCAGCACGCTCACCGCTCCGCCCCCGGCGGCAGCAGCGGCAGCTCCGGAGCACCCGAGCGGGCCAACTCGAGAAGCGCGTCCAGGTCGAGGTGCTCCTCGGCGAGATCGGCCAGCAGGTCGAGCCGCGCCTCGCGGGCCCGCGCGAAACTCACCCCGGAGGCCGGACGCACACGACCCGCGCCGCCGGAGCCCTCCCCCACGCCGCCGGAGCCGCCGACGACCTCGGCCAGCAGAGCCGACCGGAAGCCGTCCGACTCGAGGGTTCCGTGCCACATGGTGCCGAACACGCGGCCCCGCCGGGCTCCGCCGGGGAACTCCTCGTCGTCGTCGACCCGCTCGCCCCCGCCGCCGACGCTCACCCTGCCGTGGTGGATCTCGTACCCGCCCACGTCCTCGCCCAGCGCACGTCCGGTGGGCAGTCGCAGGACCTTCTCGGCGCCGAAGCACGTGGTGGTGGGAAGCAGTCCGAGTCCGGTCACCCGCGCGCCGGGCTCGCCCTCGATGCCGTCCGGGTCGGAGATCTCCCCGCCGAGCATCTGGAAGCCGCCACAGATCCCCAGCACCGCGCCGCCGCGCTCGACGTGGGTGGTGAGCGCACGGTCGAGGCCCCGGGCGCGGAGCCAGGCGAGGTCGTCGAGGGTGGCGCGGGTCCCGGGGACGACGACGAGGTCCGCCCCCGCGAGGTCGCGGGGCTCCGTGACGTACTCCAACTCCACGTCCGCCTCCAGGCCGAGTGCGTCGACGTCGGTGAAGTTGCTGATCCGCGGCAGACGGATCACGGCCACCCGCAGGGTGGCGGCGGCGTCGGCGGCGCGGGGACCCACCGCGAGGGCGTCCTCCGAGTCCAGCCAGAGGTCGGGATTCCAGGGCAGCACCCCGTGGACCGGCCGGCCGGTGAGGTCCTCGATCTGCCGCAGCCCGGGGGCCAGCAGCGTCGGGTCGCCGCGAAACTTGTTGATGACGAACCCCGCGACCAGCCGCTGATCGGCGGGCTCGAGCAGTGCGACCGTGCCGTAGAGGGCGGCGAAGACCCCGCCGCGGTCGATGTCCCCCACCACGACGACCGGCATGTCCGCGTGCCGGGCCAGGCCCATGTTGACGTAGTCGCTGGAACGCAGGTTGATCTCGGTGGGGCTGCCGGCCCCCTCGCAGATGACGAGCTCGTGACGGGAGGCGAGGTCGTCGTAGGCGGCGTACGCGGCCTCGGCAAGGTGGGCCCGTCCGTCGACGAAGTCGCGGGAGGACACCGACCCGGCCGGCTGTCCCATCACCACCACGTGACTACGCCGGTCGCCGCCGGGTTTGAGGAGCACCGGGTTCATCGCGGGCTCCGGGGCCACGCCCGCGGCCAGCGCCTGGATCCACTGCGCGCGCCCGATCTCGGCGGTGCCGTCCGGGCTTGTGCTGTGCGGACCTGTGCTGTGGGGGGCGGCGACCACCATCGAGTTGTTGGACATGTTCTGGGCCTTGAACGGGGCCACGTCGATGCCGCGTCGGGCGAACGCCCGACACAGTGCGGTGGTCACGACGCTCTTTCCGGAATCGGAGGTCGTACCGGCGACGAGCAGTGAGTCGACCATGGAGATCGATTCTAGTCGGGCGCTCCGGGCCCGCCTGACCGGGCCGACCCGCGTCCGCGGTGGGGTCGCGGCGTGGTGGTGGGGCCAGCTGTGGTGGGGCCAGCGGGGCTCGAACCCGCGACCAGCGGATTATGAGTCCGCGGCTCTAACCAACTGAGCTATAGCCCCCCGCACGCGCCGGGTATGTCACCGGCACGCGCCGCGCAATCGTAGCAAGACGTCAGGAGTCTCCGGCGGGCCACCAGACCGCGCGGACGTCGGCCAGTCCGTCCTCGACGACGGCGGGAGGGTCATCCCACACCTGCACCCGTCTCCCGGGAGGCGCATAGGGCGGGGACCCAGGGTCCCCGGAGCGGACGAAGTCGACCCACGACCGGTGCATCGCGTCGACCAGATCCGGAGGCGCATCCGCTCCGAGGTAGGCCCGCACGTTCGCGGCTTCCGGCACCGACCAGAAGAACGGCAGGTCCGCGCAGTGCACGGCGCCGCGGCCCTCGGCCCAGCGGAAGTCGTACACCCAGGTGGGCGCGCCGGCCGCCACCCGGGTCTCTGCCGCCCGCACAACGGTCGAGTGGATGGTCGCGGCGTCGACCACCGCCCCCACCGCCCGGCGCAGCGACTTGCCCGCCGACTGTCTGGCCAGCGCGCGCAGTCCGGTGGTGGGCAGTTCCTGGGACCGCAGGATCATCGCGGCACCCGGCACCAGCGCCGGACCGGGGAGGGCCCGGACGACCCCCTCGAACTCCGTGGCCGTGGAGCCGATGAGCAGGGGCAGGGCGAGCCCGGGACCGCTCCCGATGCCCTCCAGGGGCGGGACCGGGACGGTGTCGTCGCCGACCGTCGGCCGGAACGGCATGAGGAAGGGATTGTCCTTGCGCAGGCGCCGGTGGAATTCGTCGACGGCGCCCCGCCCGCCGGCGGCCAGTTCCGCCGCGGTCGTGCCCTTGGGGGCCTGAGCGGCAGGCGATCGCAGCACCGCGGGCGACGAGGCGATCCCCCGGTGGAACAGGCCGACCGACAACGGCGAGGCGAGCAGGCAGAGCACCGCCCCGCCGCCCGCCGACTGACCCGACACCGTGACCTGCCCGGGGTCGCCGCCGAACGCCGCGATCTCGTCGCGGACCCACTCCAGGGCCATGATCCAGTCCCGCACCCCGCGGTTGTCCGGGGCGTCGGGGAACGCGGTGAACCCCTCGACGCCCAGGCGGTAGCCCACCGAGACCACGACGATCCCGGCGCGCGCGAAGGCGGTCCCGTCGAACCAGGGCTGGTGCGACGACCCGGACTCCCAGCCGCCGCCGTGGATCCACACCAGAACCGGGTGGCCCGTGCCCTCGGTGGGAGCCCACACGTCGACGTGCAGGATGTCCGTGCCGGCGACGATCGGCTCGGGGATCGCCGGATCGGGGTCGAAGCGCAGCCGCTGCGCGGTGGCCGCCGGCCGGGTGGCGTCGCGGACGCCCGGCCACGGTTCGCGGCGGACCGGGGCGGCGAACCGCAGGTCGCCGACGGGGTCCTCGGCGTACGGAATGCCGTAGTAGCGGACCACATCCCCCAGATCGGTGCCCTTGACGCGGCCGGTGGACAGCGCGATCTCGACGTCGGTCATGGCGGCCAGATTAGCGACGACAGCTGAGATCCCCCGGCGATCACTGCTACCAAGGGGAGATGACAAGTGATAGGGACCTGATCATTGAGCGTCTGGCCGACGTGGCCTCAGCGTTGGACTCACGTGACTGGGACGGGCTGGGCGAGCTGTTCACCGAGTCCGCCACCGGGTACGGCGCGACCGGTCGGCAGGCGATCATCGAGAGGGTCAGGGAGCACCTCGGGGGCTGCGGACCGTCCCAGCACCTGTTGGGCAACCATCGGGTCCAGCTCGCCTTCCACGGAGACGAGGACCGGGCACGAAGCCTCACGTACGCGCGGGTCCTCCACCTCGGTGCCGGGGACCAGTCCGATCTGTCCTACGAGTGCCTCGGCGAGTACTCGGACCTGTGGACCCGCACGCCGGAGGGCTGGCGGATCGACTCGAGGAGGTTCCACATCAGCTTCGACCGAGGCGATTTCCGGACACTCCAACCGGGCTGATCGCCGACTGCCTCCCATGGGAGGCGGCTTCGGGTCGTACAACGACAACGGTGATTGGGGCGGCTACTGACGATTCCGGCGTGTTCGACCCCTGGGTCACCCAGATGACCACGCTGCTGACCACGGTGGTGTCAACGACGCTGGATGGTCCCCTCGACTGGCCGGACGCGGCCATCGTCAGCGGAAACGCCGTCGAGGTGGTCGCTCGCTTGAAGCAGCAATCCGACGTGTCGTTGCGCTCGCACGGCAGCTTGTCGATGAACCGGGCGCTGATGGCCGCCGATCTGGTCGATCGGGTGCAGGTGACGGTGTTTCCCTGGCGCAGTGGGTGGGTACCAGGTTGGGGTGAGTGATCGAAAATGATCGAACCCTTGTGCTAGTGCGCCGGTGCGGGTATTGTCGAATGTAGGTTCGATGTCGGTGGCGGAGGGGGTGGAATGGTGACGACGACGAGTGCACTGTTCGCCGTACCCGAGCCCCTCGGCATGGTCGACATGGAGGCCGTCAGCGAGGCGGCCCGTGCCGCGACGTTGGCGCAGAACCGCGCCGGGGCCACGCGGCTGGAGGCGGCGCATGTCCTGGTCGACCAGTTCGCCCGGGCCGCCCAGGCACAGGCGGAGCAGGCCGACGAGGCCGGCGCCGGTTCGCGTCGGCCCGCGTACGCCCGGCTGGATCCGGAGGCCCGGGCCCGCGATCACCTCGTGGCGGCGTGCCAGCTCACGTGCTGGCACGCCGCGCGGTTGGTGACGGCCGGGACGCAGATCCACCGACGGCTGCCCCGTCTGCGATCCACGGTCGACCGCGGGCTACTGCCCGAGCAGTTGGCGGTCGATATCGCGTGTCGCCTGGCGGAGGTGTCCGACGCGATCGTGTCGATCGTGGAGGACGAGGTGGTCGCGCGCTTCACGGACGATCTCGACGGTGGCGACCGGCCGACCCGCAACGCGGTGGACTCGGCGATCGATGACGCCGTGGAGCGACACGACCCGGCTGCCGCGCAGGACGCCGCCGCCGCGGCGGCCGCCACCCGCTCGGTCCGATTCCGCGGCGACCGGAACGGCATGGCCACGATGTGGGCCAGGCTCACCGCCGCCGATGCCGAACTCCTCCGTCGTCGCATCGAGACCGATGCGTCGGCCGCCTCGGCGGACGGACTGGACGGTTCCCTGGACCAGCTCCGCGCCGACGCCCTCGCCGCGCTCGCCGTCTATCCGCCTGCTGGTGACCCGTCCACGACCAGCCCCGGCCCCGGCTCCGACACTGACTCCGCGTCCGAGCACGACGGCATCGCACTCGGCGACGTCAGGCTCGGGGCGGACCTCCCCCGGCCCACGCTGGGTAACGCCGCGCGGGCCGGTCAGCCGATCCGCATCAGCGTGATCGCCTCCGCGGCCCGGGGCCTGCCCAACCGTGTCGAGTTCGTCCACGGCACCTACAGCAGCGTCGAATGGCTCTGCACGGAACTGCTCGAGGGCGACGACGCGAGCGTGCGGT
The DNA here is from genome assembly GCF_002441635.1 of Dietzia sp. WMMA184. Classification (NCBI taxonomy): domain Bacteria; kingdom Bacillati; phylum Actinomycetota; class Actinomycetes; order Mycobacteriales; family Dietziaceae; genus Dietzia; species Dietzia sp. WMMA184. The sequence continues at coordinate 1,067,205 of NZ_NXEI01000001.1, forward strand.
TCGAGCTCATCGACCCCGCCCCCGGCGTGCTCGACTCCCCCGAGCACGCCCTGCGGTACATGATCACCCCCGCGATGGCCGAGCGAATCCGCATGCGCGACGGCACCTGCCGGCACCCCGGGTGCTCGGTTCCCGCCGAGGCCTGCGACGTGGACCATGTGATCGCGTTCAACACGAAGGACCCCGAGCTCGGCGGGCCGACCACCGAGTGGAACCTCGTCTGCCTGTGCCGCAAACACCACCGGGAGAAGACGTTCGGGACCAACGCCTACCGGTCCGGGCCGTTGGGTGAACTCGTCATCATCACCGACACCGGACACGAACACCGCACCCGACCCAAGGGCCCCTTGGCCCGTGCCCGTGACGCCATCTGGGAACGCGAGTGGAACGCCTTCGCCGACCGCATCGTCGCCGACGACGGCACACTCATCAATCCGCCGGGTCAGGACAGGTACCGACCCCGCAGACGGCCGGCCTGACCAACTCAGCAGTCGCCGACGCCCACCCATTCGGAGACGCCGTCGGTGAAGCGCTGCCGCTTCCAGATGGGCACCCCGTGCTTGAGACGCTCGATGAGCTCCGAACACGCCGCGAACGCCTCGGCCCGATGCGGAGCCACGGCGACCACCACCACCGCGACCTCGCCCACCGGCAGCACGCCCACGCGGTGGACGGCGGAGACGCGGACCGTGCGCCCGGAATCGGCCGCCGAGGTGTGCTCGACCGCGACCTCGTCGCAGAGCCGGGCGAGAGTGTCCCGGGCCGTGGGGTGAGCGGAGTATGACCTCGAACTGCTCGAGAGCCGCACCCTCGACGGCCGGATCCAGGAGCTGATCTACCGGCCCACCCTGCACGCCCCACCCGGCTGACCACCCTGAAATGCAGACCAGGTCAGGGCTCGGAAGCCACTGACCTGGTTGCTGAGCTCCCCCAATTGGACTCGAACCAATAACCCTTCGATTAACAGTCGAATGCTCTGCCAATTGAGCTATGGGGGATCACTGCTGGCGCCCGGCGGTGATGCCGGATACCGAGAACTCACCTTAGTGCGCCCCGGGCCGACGAACCAAATCGGCTGGTCAGGCGATGTCCGGAGTCGCGCCGACCGCCTGGTTCAACAGGCCGCGCCGGTACTCCTCCAGAGCCACCAGATCACCGAACAACGCGGAATAACCCTCCGGGTCCTCGGCGGGGCTCATCCGCTGCACCTTGGACTTGAGGTCCGCGATCTGACCCGAGACCCACACCTCCTGCAGACGCGCCAGGACACCGGAGATGTAGCGGGGCAACGCCTCCTCGGACACGCGCAGCGTCTCCACCGCGAGGCTCCCGACCAGTCGGCGCAGCCCGTCGTCGCCCAGCCCCTCGGAGACCTCGGAGACCCAGTTCGCGCCGCTCTTGCCGGCCGCGCACCCCCCGGCCTTCGACAGCGCCTGCGCGATCGTGGCATAGGCGGGGTGGGTGTAGCACTCCTCCGGCAGCGAGTCGAAGAGCGGACCCGCCAGGCCCGGGTACTGCAGGGCCGCCTTCACGGCCTCCCGCTGGGGCCACAGCACCGGGTCCGCCGCGGCGGGGATGGGAACGCCCGACGGCACCTCCGGTGTCTGCGGAGCTTCGCGGCCGCCGACCTCGTCGTCGTCGTATCCCCCACGGCCACGACCCGCGCCGCCCCCACGCTCGGCGGCGTCCCACCCCGGTCGGGCTCCCCCGCCCGGTCCACCGGGGGCACGCTTGCGCAACCCGGGACCCGACCCTGCCGACCGCGCGCGGCCCTTCTTGCGCGCCTCCTCGCGGACGCGACGCACCACCGTCGCCGGGTCGTCCCAACCGACCCAGCCGGCGAGCTGGCGGGCGTACTCGTCACGCAGCGTCGAATCGCGGATGTCCGCCACCACCGGCACCGTGCGACGCAGGGCCTCCACGCGCCCCTCGGCGTGGTCGAGGTCGTAGTCCTCGAGCATCGAGCGGATCGCGAACTCGAACATCGGCACCCGCGCGGACACGAGATCCCGCACCGCCGCGTCGCCCTTGTTCTGACGCAGGTCGCACGGATCCGTCCCCGGCGGGGCCACCGCCACGAACGTCCGGCCGGAGAACTGCTGATCCCCCGAGAACGCCCGGAGCGCGGCCTTCTTGCCCGCCTCGTCACCGTCGAAGGTGTAGATGATCTCGCCGCGGAAGTAGTTGTCGTCCAACATCAGGCGCCGCAGCGTGGACAGGTGGTCCTCGCCGAACGCGGTGCCACACGCGGCGACCGCGGTCGTGACGCCGGCCGCGTGCATGGCCATGACGTCGGTGTAGCCCTCGACCACCACCGCGCGGCGCTGCGAGGCGATCTCTCGCTTGGACAGGTCCAGACCGAACAGCACCTGCGACTTCTTGTAGAGCATCGTCTCGGGCGTGTTCATGTACTTGCCCAGGGTGTCGTCCTCGAACAGCTTGCGCGCGCCGAACCCGATCACCTCACCGCCGAGGTTGCGGATGGGCCACAGCAACCGGCGGTGGAAACGGTCGATGAGGGTGCCGCGCGAACTCGTCTTGGACAGCCCGGCCGCCTCCAGCTCCTTGGGCTCGAACCCCTGACGCATGAGGTGCTTGCTCATGGTGTCCCAACCGGCGGGCGCGTACCCGCAGCCGAAGTGCTGGGCCTGGGCCATGTCGAACCCGCGGTCGGTGAGGAAGGTGCGCGCCGTCTCCGCCTCCGGATCCTGCGCCAGTCGCTCGGCGTAGAACTTCTGCGCGGCCGCGTTGGCCTGCGCCAACCGGGACCGCGTGCCGCGATCGCGCTGGACGACCTGCCCGCCGCCCTCGTAGGAGATGCGGTAGCCCAGCCGGTCGGCCAGCTGCTCCACCGCCTCGACGAAGCTGATGTGCTCCATCTTCATGAGGAACGCGAAGACGTCGCCGCCCTCACCCGTGGAGAAACAGTGGAAGTAGCCGTGCTGCGGACGCACGTGGAACGAGGGGGTCTTCTCGTCCTTGAACGGGGACAGCCCCTTGAGCGAGTCCGCGCCACCTGGTTTGAGCGCGACGTACTCGCCGACGATCTCCTCGATACGGGTGCGTTCGCGGATCGCGGCGATGTCCTGCTCCGGAATCCGCCCTGCCATGACGCCCAGAGTAGCCGCCTCCGGCGAGGACCGGCGTGCCCCCTGTTCGGGGCCGATACGCTGGGGCCATGATCGCCGCCCAACTCCTGCCCGCCGCCGCCCGGCGACCCCGTTCCCGGTTCAGCCAGGCCCCGGTGACAGCGCTCGCGACGGTGGTCGCGTTCCTGGCCTGCGCGCTGGTGTGGGCCGCCCCCGGCGCCTCGGCCGAGCCCCCGTCGAACCTGCAGCAGCAGCTCACCGACTCCGCGGGGGTCCTCGGCGGTGACACCCCCGAGGTGGAGAGCCGACTGGCCGAACTGCGCTCGACCGACCAGATCCAGCTGTGGGTGACGTTCGTCGACACCCTCGACGGCATCCCGGTCGAGCAGTGGACGCAGCAGACCCGGGAACTGTCCGACCTGGGCGCGTCCGACGCGCTGCTCGTGGTGGCCGTGGACGAGGGCAGGTACTGGTTCGAGTTCGACGACCCCGAGGCCTCGCCCACTGCCGATCAGCTGACCGCGCAAGAAATCGCCGATCGCGACATCGAACCGCGCCTCGCCGCCGGCGACTGGGCCGGCGCCGTCACCGGCGCGGCCGACGGGCTCGAACGCCAGGGCTCCGGCTCGGAGATCTCGCCGTTCGCCATCCTGGCCATCATCGTGGTGATCATCGCCCTCGTCGCGGCCGTGATCCTGTTCGCCCGCAGGCGCCGCGCCACGCGGACGGCCAGGCAGGCCGAGGACGCCCGCGACATCCCCGGCGACGACACCGCCCGGATGTCCGCCCTGCCGGTGGAGGTCCTCGACGCGCGCGCCCGCTCCGGGTTGGCCGATGCCGACCAGTCGGTGGACGCCTCCACGGACGCCCTCGAGACCGCCGCGGGCGAGTTCGGCGAGCTGCGTACCCGGCCGTTCCGCTCCGCGCTCGACTCGGCACGGGCCGAGGTCGCCGCCGCGCACGCACTGGTCCAGCGGCTCGATGACGACATCCCCGAGACGCCCGACCAGCGCAAGGCCATGCTGCTGGAGGTGGCCGCCCGCGCCGAGCGAGCCGAACGCGGCCTCGAGGGACAGGCCACGGCCTTCGCCGAGATGCGCGACCTGCTCATCAACGGCGCGGCCTCCGTCGACACGCTCACCCGCCGCGCGGTCTCCCTGCGCGCCCGGCTCCCCGAGGCCGAGAAGACCATGGCGGACCTGCGCGAGCGGTTCCCGTCGGCCGTGCTCTCCTCCATCTCCGACAACCTCTCGCTGGCCGGGGAACTGCTCGACGCCGCGGAGGGCGAGACCGTACGCGCCCGCGCGGCACTGGCCCGGCCGGTGGGCGAACAGGGCGAGGCCGTGGACGCCATCACCTCCGCCGAAGGCGAGCTGTCCCGGGCCGAGAAGCTGGTCAACGGCGTCGAACACGCCGCCGACGACATCGCGACCGCGCGCCGCGACCTCGACCCGCTGATCGAGGAGGTCGAGGAGGAACTGACCATGGCCTCGCGGCTGCTGGCGTCGACCGACGTCAGCGACACCTCCAGCCAGACCCTCACGCAGGTGGCCGCCGCCGCGCGCGAGGCCGTCGACGCGGCCCGCCGCGACGGTGAGACCGATCCGCTGGGGACGTTCTCCCACCTCATCGACGTGGACCGCGACCTCGACGAGGCCCTGGCCGCCGCCGGGCACGAGGCCGAGGCCGCCAACCGCGCCCGGGCCGCCCGCCGGGCCGCGATCACCCGCGCCGCCGGAGCGGTCCGCGAGGCCGACGACTTCATCGGCAGCCGCTCGTACGTGATCGGGCAGGCCGCCCGCACCCGCCTCGCGGCCGCCAAGAGCTCGCTGGCGACCGCCGAGGGCACGGTCGGACCGGCCGCGTTCCCCGCCGCCGAGCGCGCACTCAACCTCGCCCGCGAGGCGCTCCGTCTCGCACAGAGCGACGCCTCCCGGCCCCAGTACTCCGGCGGCTACGGCGGGTACGGCGGCCGGGGCGGCCCGTACGGACGCGGCGGACGACGCGGGTCCAGCACCGGCGCGATGGTCGGCGGCATGGTCGCCGGCGCGCTCATCCAGGGGATGCTCCGCGGCGGCGGTGGCGGTTTCGGATCCGCCCGCGGCTTCGGCGGCGGCGGCCTCGGTGGCGGCTTCGGCGGTGGCTTCGGAGGCGGTGGGGGCGGCTTCGGAGGCGGCGGCGCGGGCGGGCGGTTCTGACCCCATGACACGTCGTCGGAAAGCTCTCATCGCGGTGGTCGCGGTGGTCGCGCTCCTCGTCGCGGCCGTGGTCGCGGTGGGCGTCTGGTACCGGCCGATGCTGCTCACCGGCACCGGGTACGCCACCCACAACGCCTGCGCCCTGCACTACCTCGTGGGCCGCGAGGATTACGACACCGACCTCCCGCCCAATCCGCTGGTCCCCGTCATGCGGACATCGGTCGACGAGGAGGCCGGGACCGCGACCGCCTCGGTGCTGGGGGTGGGCTTCCGGCAGACCGCCCACGTCTCCGAGCACGGCTGCGCCCTCGGTGACCGCGCGGCGGGATCGCAGGGCACCGAGCCGCCCCCGCCGCTGCGCGAGGACGGCGCCCAGGGTGTCCGCCTGGCCGAGGCGACCGACGCCCCGGACGAGGTCTCGTCGGCACTGGATGAGGCCGCGGCGCAGGAGGGGACGCGGGGCCTCGTCGTCGTCCATCGCGGCGAGATCCTCGGCGAGCGGTACGCCGACGGTTTCGGCCCCGACACCCGCCAGCTCGGCTGGTCCATGGCCAAGAGCGTCGCCGCCACCCTCGTGGGGCGCGCGCAGGTCGAGTTCCCCGACGCCGACCTCGACCCCGCCGCCACCGGCCTGCGTCCCGAATGGACCGACGAGCGGTCGCAGATCTCCCTGGACCACCTGCTGCGCATGACCTCCGGCCTTGAGTGGGACGAGGAGTACGACCTGGGCACGCCCATCACCCGGATGCTCTTCCTCGAACCCGACATGGCCGCCTTCGCCGCCTCCCAACCGGCCGCCCACGCCCCCGGCGAGTTCCGCCAGTACTCGTCCGGCACGAGCAACATCGTCTGCGACCTGCTGCACGAACGCACCGGGCTGGGGCCGGAGATGGCCGAGGAACTGCTCTTCCGCCCGCTCGGGATGCGCAGCGCAGTCCTCGAGGCCGACGCCTCGGGCGGATCGGTGTGTAGTTCGTACCTGTGGGCGAGCCCGCGCGACTGGGCGCGGTTCGGTCAGTTCGTGCTCGACGACGGCGAGGTGGACGGACAGCGGCTGCTGCCCGCGGGATGGATGGACTACGCGACGACCGGGGTCCCGGCGGGCGGCGAGCCCGAACCGTACGGCGCCCAGTGGTGGCTCAACACGGCCGGTGACGGGACCCCGCTCCGGTTCACGGGCATGCCGACCGACGCGTTCTGGGCCTCCGGGCACGACGGGCAGTACGTCGTGGTGGTCCCCTCGGCCGACCTCGTGGTGGTCCGCACCGGCTTCTCCCCCGGCTCGACACTCGACGCGGTGGGCGTGGACCGGCTTGTCGGCGCGGTCGTGCGCGCGGTCGGCTGACGGGGCCCGGGCGCGGGCGGCTCAGCCCCAGGCGGCCTGGATGCCGGCGCTCGCCCGGTCGACCCGCTCGAGCCGGCTCTCGGTGTACAGGGCGATCTGGTCGACGATCACCCGCATCCGCGCGGCGTCGTCCGGCGCCGAATCCCACAGGGGCCTCAGAACCGGGTCGAGGCCCGCGGGCGCGGACTGGGCGAGGAACTCCGCCACCCGGTGGATCCGGTCCCGCTGGCGGTCCTGCCTGAGGCGGTGGCCGGGGTCGCTCATGACGTAGCGCACCGCCATCGTCTTGAGCATCACCACCTCGGCCTCGACCTCCACCGGCACCTCGAGACCCGCGCTGTAGCGGCCGTGCGGCCTGGCCCCGTGCACCTCGCGGGTGGCGTGGATGGCGGGCATGACGAACCGCCCGACCAGCTCACTGGTCAGGGCCTTGAGCGCCACGAACCCGGTGAAGCTCTCGGAGAACGGCTGCACGGCGCGGACCACCTCGAGCGCACCGAGACGCCCGGCGGCCTGCTCCAGCTGATCGGCGTCCGGACCGCGGAACTCCTCCGCGCCCAGTTCCGCGAGCGCGGCGACCTCCGACCGGTCGGACAGCGAGCGCAGGTCCAGCCGGCCGGCGACGATCGCGTCCTCGACATCGTGGACCGAATACGCGACGTCGTCGGAGAAGTCCATGATCTGCGCCTCGAGGCACCGGGTGTCCCCGGGAGCGCCTTGCCGGATCCACGCGAGGGTGTCCGCGTCATCGGTGTAGGCGCCGAACTTCCGCGTCCCCTCCCGCGGCAGCCACGGGTACTTGGTGGCGGCGTCCAGCGCGGCGCGGGTGAGGTTCAACCCCACCCCACGTCCGGAGGCGTCGACGACCTTGGGCTCGAGCCGCGACAGGATCCGGACGGTCTGGGCGTTGCCCTCGTAACCGCCGAACCCGCGCGCGACCTCGTCCAGCGCCCGCTCGCCGTTGTGGCCGTAGGGCGGGTGCCCGATGTCGTGGCTCAGGCCCGCCAGGTCCGCCAGGTCCGGGTCGCACCCCAGCCCGGCCGCGATGCTGCGGGAGATCTGGGCGACCTCGAGCGAATGGGTGAGGCGGGTCCGCGGGGTGTCGCCGTCCCCGGGGCCGACCACCTGGGTCTTGTCGGCGAGCCGGCGCAATGCGGCCGAGTGCAGGACGCGGGCGCGGTCCCGGTCGAACGGGCTGCGTTCGCTCGCCTTCCCGCGGGCGCGGCCGGAACCCTCGTCGACCCGGCGCTCGGCGTCCGCGGCGTCGTACGCGTATCCCGTCATCCACTTCTCCTCCGGGCGTCACCGCCCCGTCATCCCTGCGGCAGGCCGCATCCGCACGCGCGACCCGCCCCGGCGGTTCAGTCCGGGAAGTCCACACTGCTCCCGGCGAGCCGGTGGTACTGGTACCAGAGCACCGCGCCCGTCTCCCGGATAATCCCCATGATCTGGTTCTCCCGGGTCCACACCGCCGGCCCGTGGCGGGTCGGCGAGGTCCACGCGTCCAGCCCCGCGTCCCGCGCCATCATGCGCGAGCGATACGAGTGCGTGGGGTCGCTGACCAGCACCACCGACTGCCCGCCCTGGTCGCGCACGGTCTGGGCCACGGCGTCCAGACTGCCCTCGGTGTTGGTCCCGGTCTCCACCGCCAGGATCACCTCCGGGGGCACGCCGAGGCGGGTCAGATAGGCCCGCCCCGACCCGGCCTCCGTGTACAGGTCACCCGGCTGGCTACCACCGACCGTGATGACCTGGGGCGCGACCCCCTCCTCGAAGAGCAGGGCCGCGTGCTCCAGCCGGGCCTGGAACACGGGGGTGGGGATGCCGTTGTACTGCGCTGCGCCCAGCACCACGATCGCGTCGGCCGGAGATCGATCGTCGACACGCGCCACGGACCACACCCGGAACGAGATGAATCCGGGTATGACCAGGCACAACAGCAGTGCGATGGCCAGGAGCCAGCCGACGGCCCTGGACACCGCACGGAGCGGGGACCGGGTTGTTCTTCTCACCCGACCAGTGTGCCAGGGGAGTCCGTCAGCACCCGATCAGGCGCTGGGCGAGGTACCCCTCGACCTGGTCGATCGCCACGCGCTCCTGCGCCATGGTGTCTCGCTCACGGATGGTCACGGCCTGGTCCTCCAGGGTGTCGAAGTCGACCGTGATGCAGAACGGGGTGCCGATCTCGTCGTGGCGGCGGTAGCGGCGACCGATGGCCTGGGCGTCGTCGAAGTCGACGTTCCAGTTCTTGCGCAGCTGGGCCGCCAGATCACGGGCCTTGGGCGACAGGTCCGCGTTGCGCGACAGCGGCAGCACCGCGGCCTTGACCGGCGCGAGCCGGCGGTCGAGCTTGAGCACCGTCCGGGTGTCCACCCCGCCCTTGGCGTTGGGCGCCTCGTCCTCCGTGTAGGCGTCCACGAGGAACGCCATGAGCGAGCGGGTCAGGCCGAAGCTCGGCTCGATGACGTAGGGGATGTATTTCTCGCCCGAGGCCTGGTCGAAGTACTGCAGGTCCTCACCGGAGTGGGTCTGGTGCTGCGTGAGGTCGTAGTCCGTGCGGTTGGCGATACCCATGAGCTCGCCCCACTCGTTGCCGGAGAACCCGAACTTGTACTCGAAGTCGATCGTGCCCGCCGAGTAGTGGGCGCGCTCGTCCTCCGGGACGTCGAAGCGACGCAGGTTCTGCGGGTCGATCCCCAGGTCCACGAACCAGTCCCAGCAGTCCTCGACCCACGTCGTGAAGTGCTCGTCCGCCTCGTCGGGCTTGACGAAGTACTCGATCTCCATCTGCTCGAACTCGCGGGTACGGAAGATGAAGTTGCCGGGGGTGATCTCGTTGCGGAACGCCTTGCCGATCTGGCCGATACCGAACGGCGGCTTGCGACGCGCGGTGGTCATGACGTTCTTGTAGTTGATGAAGATGCCCTGCGCGGTCTCCGGACGCAGGTAGTGCAGGCCGGTCTCGTTGTCCACGGGGCCGAGGAAGGTCTTCATCAGGCCCGAGAACAGCTGGGGCTCGGTCCACTGGCCCTTGTTCCCGCAGTTGGGGCAGGCGATCTCCGACATCGGGGCCTCGGACGGGTGATCCAGCTTCTTCTTGGCGGCGTACGCCTCCTGGAGATGGTCCTGACGCAGCCGGGTGTGGCAGGACCTGCACTCGACCAGGGGGTCGGTGAACGTCTCGACGTGGCCGGAGGCCTGCCACACCTGGCGGGGCAGGATGATCGACGAGTCCAGGCCCACCACGTCGTCCCGGCCGGTGACGAAGTTGCGCCACCACTGCTTCTTGATGTTGTCCTTGAGCTCCACACCCAGGGGGCCGTAGTCCCACGCCGAGCGCGTACCGCCGTAGATCTCGCCACACTGGTACACCAGTCCTCGGCGCTTGCAGAGGTTGACGACGGTGTCGATGACGGAAGCTGAGGCTGCCACGTCGGGGGTTCTCCCTTGGTGAGTCGGTTGGCGGAGGCGTCGGGTGGACCACCTCGGCGCGGGCCGGCGCCCGGGCACTTTCACCAGGGTATCCGGTCGGCCCCCCGGGTCTGGGATACTGGGGTCCCCTACCCGATACGACGCCGGCGGCGACCGAGCCCGGGAGCGAGCCCGGAAGGTGGAGACGATGCACAGCGGACCCCGATCGACCGGATCCGACCCGGTCACGGACGTCCACGACGCCGACCACCGGGCCTCCCCGCTCCCCCTGCCTCCCGAGCGGGTGGTGTCCGCGGCCGGGGAACTGCTCCGGGCCCTGTCCGCCCCGCTGCGTATCGCGATCGTGCTGCAGCTACGGGACGGTCCCCGGTGCGTGCACGAGTTGGTCGACGCACTCGGCGTCACCCAGCCGCTGGTCAGTCAGCACCTGCGCATCCTCAAGTCCTCCGGCGTGGTCTCCTCCCACCGGCAGGGTCGGGAAATGCGCTACGAATTATTGGACGAGCATCTGCTCGACATCGTCGAGGCGGCCGTCGGGCACGCCGGGGAGCAGTAGATCCATGACGACACCGGACAAGCCGATCGGCGTGCGGTCGACTCGCCAACGCAGCGCGATCTCCGCTCTGCTCGACGAGTCCAAGGGCTTCCGTTCCGCCCAGGACCTGCACGCCGAACTCCGCGAGCGCGGGGACACGATCGGGCTGACCACCGTGTACCGGACCCTGCAGTCGATGGCCGACGCGGAGGCCGTCGACGTGCTGCGGACCGACTCCGGGGAACTGATCTTCCGCAAGTGCTCCGACTCGCACCACCATCACCTGGTGTGCCGCGTCTGCGGGTTCACCGTGGAGGTCGAGGAGCCGGGGGTCGAGGTGTGGGCCCATCGCGCGGGCCGGGCACACGGGTTCACCGACGTCAGCCACACCGTCGAGCTGTTCGGCCTGTGCGCGGAGTGCGCGGCGGGCCAGGCGGGCGGGGCTGGCCTGCCTGACTGACCGGGCCTCCGCGAGTCAGGGGCTGGTGACGCCGCCGAAGCGCCGGTCACGCTCGGCGTACTCCAGGCACGCCGCCCACAGGTCGCGGCGGTCGAAGTCCGGGAACAGCGTGTCCTGGAAGACGAACTCGGCGTAGGCGGCCTGCCACAGCATGAAGTTGGACGTGCGCAGCTCCCCGGACGGGCGCAGGAAGAGGTCGACGTCCGGCATGTCCGGCTCGTCGAGGAACTGGGAGAAGTTGTCCTCCGTGAGGTCGTCGGGCGAGAGTTCGCCGGCGGCCACGCGGCGGGCGAAGTCGCGGGCGGCGTCGACGATCTCGGCGCGACCCCCGTAGTTCACGCACATGGCCAGGGTCATGACCGTGTTGTCGCGGGTGAGCTCCTCGGCCTCCTCGAGTTCCGAGATCACCGACCGCCACAGCCGGGGTCGCTGCCCCGCCCACCGGACCCGCACGCCCAGCGAGTGCATCTCGTCCCGCCGGCGGCGCAGGACGTCCCGGTTGAAGCCCATGAGGAACCGGACCTCCTCGGGACTTCGCTTCCAGTTCTCAGTGGAGAAGGCGTACGCGGACAGGTACGGGATGCCCATCTCGATGCAGCCCTGGACAACGTCCATGAGCACGGCCTCGCCGCGCTTGTGCCCCTCGGTGCGGGGCAGACCGCGCTCCTGCGCCCAGCGGCCGTTGCCGTCCATGACCAGCGCGACGTGGCGGGGCACGAACTCGGCCGGGATGGCCGGCGGGCGGGCACCCGACGCGTGCGGGGTGGGTGGCCGGACCGTGGTCGCCTGAGGGGCGGGACGCTTACGAAATCTGGGTAGTCCGGGCACGGGACTCCTCTACTGGCTCGACGGGGCCGACCGTGCCGCGGTCGACCAGGGGCAGGCTGCGCAGGTCTCGTTCGAGATGCCACTGCAGGTGTGCGGCGGCGATGCCGGAGGCCTGCCGCACGACGGCGGGCGAGGACACCCCGACGGCGTCCCACTCCCCCGCCAGCAGCGCGGACAGGTGCTCGGCGACGCCGGGTGAGAGCATCGCGCATCCCTGCGGGCGGCAGTGCACGCACACGGTCCCGCCGGACGCGACGTGGAAGGCCCGGTGCGGGCCCACCACGCCGCAGCGCACGCAGCAGTCCAGGACGGGCTCCCAGCCGGAGGCGGACATGGCGCGCAGGAGGAACGCGTCGGCGACCAGTCCGGGCTCGCGGCGGTGCTCGGCCAGTGAGCGCAGGGCGTTCACGGCGAGGCCGAGCAGCCGCGGGGTGGGCGCCCCCTCCTCGCCCGCGAGGCGCTCGGCGGTCTCCAGGACCACGCACCCGGAGGTGTACGCCGGGTAGTCCGCCACCAGCGGACGAGCCAGGGACTCACGGCTGCTGGCCTGGCGGACGGTCCCGAGCCCACTGCGACCACGGCCCGGGGCGATCTGCACCTCCACCACCGCGAACGGCTCGAGGCTCGCGCCCATCCGGGACCGCGTGCGTCGCACGGCCCGGGCAACGGCGCGGACGAGCCCGTGCCGCTCGGTCAGCAGGGTGACGATCCGGTCGGCTTCCCCGAGGTCGTAGGTGCGCACGACGAGGCCCGTGTCGGTGAAGGGATGCATCCGGGCCTCCTTCCGGGGCGATGTCCGGGCGGGCGCGCACGCGGGTGCGTGCGCGCTCAGGTGTCCAGTGTCCCACGGGCCAAGAGCCGTGGAGAGGCTAGAAGCCCAGGCGTCCCAGCATCTTGGGGTCGCGCTGCCACTCCTTGAGGACCTTGACGTGCAGGTCGAGGTAGACCTTGGTGCCGAGCAACTTCTCGATGCCGGCCCGGGCGGTGGTGCCGACCTCGCGCATCCGCGAGCCGCCCTTGCCCAGGACGATCGACTTCTGGCTCTGTCGTTCCACGTACACGGTGGCGTGGACGTCCACCATGTCGTCGCGGCCCTCGTGCGGCAGGATCTCCTCGATCGACACGGCGATCGAGTGGGGCAGCTCGTCGCGGACGCCCTCGAGGGCCGCCTCGCGGATGAGCTCGGCCATGCGGCTCTCGTCGGACTCCTCGGTGATGATGTCGTCGGGGTAGAACTGGGGCCCCTCGGGCAGCAGGGTCGCGATGACGTCGGCCACCACGTCGACCTGCTCGCCGGACGCGGCCGACACCGGGACGACCTCCGAGTCCGGTCCGAGGAACTTCGATACGGCCACGAGCTGCTCCATGACCTTCTTCTTGGAGACGGTGTCGATCTTGGTCACCAGCCCGAGCACCGGCGTGGTGGGGCACAGCTTGCGGACCTGCTCGAGGATCCAGCGGTCCCCGGGGCCGATGCGCTCCCCGGCGGGGATGCACAGGCCGATGAGGTCGACATCGGAGTAGGTGTCCTCGACCAGCGCGTTGAGCCGCTCGCCGAGCAGGGTGCGGGGGCGGTGCAGTCCGGGGGTGTCGACCAGGATGATCTGGGCGTCCGGCCGGTGCACGATCCCGCGGATCGCGTGCCGTGTGGTCTGCGGCCGCGAGGAGGTGATGGCGATCTTCTCCCCCACGAGCGCGTTGGTCAGGGTGGACTTGCCCGTGTTGGGTCGGCCCACGAAGCTGACGAACCCGCTACGGAAGTTCTCGGGAGTGCTCATCGGTTGTCCTCGCGCTGGGGGTCGTCGTCGTTGTCGTCGTTCTTCTCGGTCCGCTCGGCCACCACGGTGACCACCTTGACCCGTCCGCGCCGGTCGTGGCCGCCCTCGGCGCGCAGGTCGAGCCCGGTGGACACGACGTGCGCGCCGGGCAGCGGGACGCGCCCGAGCTCCAGGGCGAGCAGCCCGCCCAGGGTCTCGACCTCCTCGGTCACCTCGTCGGCGAACTCGACGTCGAACAGCTCGGCCACCTCGTCCAGTCCGAGCCGGGCGGACAGGCGGTAGCGCCCGTCACCGAGGTCCTCGACGGGCGGCACCTCGGTGGTGTCGTACTCGTCGACGATCTCCCCGACGATCTCCTCGAGGATGTCCTCGATGGAGACCAGCCCGGCGGTCCCGCCGTACTCGTCGACGAGGATCGCCAGGTGGTTGTGGTCCCGCTGCATCTCGGCCAGCAGGTCGTCGATCCGCTTGGCGTCGGGCACGAACACCGCGGGGCGCATCACGTCGGCCACCGGGGCGGCGCGCCCGTCCGGGTCGTCGAGCCGGGCGACGATGTCGCGCAGGTAGACGACGCCCACCACGTCGTCGGAGTTGTCCCCGTCGACCACCGGGATACGCGAGTACCCGGACTTCACGGTGAGCCGCGCGGCCTGGCCGACCGTCTTGTCGGACTCGATCCACACCATCTCGGTGCGCGGGGTCATCACCTCGCGCGCGGTGGTGTCACCGAGTTCGAACACCGACTGGATCATGCGGGACTCGTCGTCGGCCACGACCCCGCGTTCGCGGGCCATGTCGACGATCTCGAGCAGCTCGATCTCGGAGGCGAAGGGACCGTTGCGGAAGCCGCCGCCGGGGGTGACGGCGTTGCCCAGGCCGACGAGCAGGGTGGCGACGGGGCCCAGGACGAACCCGGTCACGGTCAGCGGGGTCGCGGCGCCCAGGGCGAGGGAGTAGGCGTGTTGTCGGCCGAGGGTGCGGGGTCCGACCCCGGCCACGATGTAGGCGGCGACGGTGGTCACCACGACGGCGACGGCCAGCGCCCAGCCCGTGAAGTCGATGAGATCGTTGAACACGACGGTGAACAACACCGCCGCGGCCACCAGGCTCAGCATGTGGAGCAGGACGGTGACGTTGATGTACCGCGGCCGGGTGGCGAGCATCTTCGACAGCCGCGTCGCTCCGTGACGGTTCTCCTTGGCCATCTCCTCGACGCGGGCCACCGAGACCGTGCTCAGGGCGGCGTCGAGGGCGGCGAACAGTCCGGCGACGGGAATGAGCACCGCGGCCGCGACGGCCGTGAGGATGGTGGTGTCCACGTCTCAGGCGTCCACTCTCGGGGACTCGTCTCGGTGGTCGTACCACTCGCCCAGCAGTTCGTTCTGGAGGCCGAACATCTCCCGCTCCTCGGCGGGCTCCGCGTGGTCGTACCCCAGCAGGTGCAGGCACCCGTGGACGGTGAGCAGCGCGAGCTCGTGCGCGAGGGGATGGCCGGAGCTGGCGGCCTGGTCGGCGGCGAACGCCGGGCACAGGACGATGTCGCCGAGCATGGCCGGTCCGGGTTCGGGCAGGTCGGGGCGGCCTCCGGGCGTGAGCTCGTCCATGGGGAAGCTCATGACGTCGGTGGGGCCGGGCAGGTTCATCCACGTCACGTGGAGATCGGCCATCGTGTCCTTGTCGACGAGGGTGATCGACAGCTCGGCGGCCGGGTGGACGTCCATCCGGGCGATCACGAACGCGGCCACGTCGATGAGTTCTGCCTCGTCGACCTCCACGCCCGACTCGTTGGCGACCTCGATACTCATCGGCGGCGCTGCTCCCTGTTCTTGTGGATGGTGGGTCGCTCGCCTCGTTCGAGGCGCGCTTCGTGCTTGGCGTAGGCGTCGACGATCCGCCCGACCAGCGCGTGACGGATGACGTCGCGGGAGGTGAGTTCGGAGAAGTGGATGTCGTCGACCCCGGTGAGGATGTCGCGGACGACCTTCAGTCCCGAGCGCTGCCCGCCGGGGAGGTCGATCTGCGTGATGTCCCCGGTCACGACGATCTTCGAGCCGAAGCCGAGTCGGGTGAGGAACATCTTCATCTGCTCGGGCGTGGTGTTCTGCGCCTCGTCGAGGATGATGAACGAGTCGTTGAGCGTCCGCCCGCGCATGTACGCCAGCGGCGCCACCTCGATCACCCCGGCCGCCATGAGCTTCGGGATGGCCTCGGGGTCCATCATGTCGTGCAGCGAGTCGTACAGCGGCCGCAGGTACGGGTCGATCTTCTCGTGCAGGGTGCCGGGCAGGTAGCCGAGGCGTTCACCGGCCTCGACCGCGGGCCGGGTGAGGATGATGCGGCTGACCTCCTTGGCGCGGAGCGCGGCGACGGCCTTGGCCATGGCGAGGTAGGTCTTGCCGGTGCCGGCCGGGCCCAGTCCGAACACGATCGTGTGGTCGTCGATGGCGTCGACATACCGCTTCTGGCCGAGGGTTTTGGGCCGGATCATGCCGCCGCGGCGGGACAGGACGTCGGTGCCGAGCACCTCCTCGGGCGTGAGCGGCCCCGAGTCGGCGAGGATCTCCACCGAGCGCCGCACCGAGGCGGGGGTGATCTCCACTCCCCTGCGGGCCTGCCGCAGCAGGTCGGACACGACCCGGGAGGCACGGTCCACGTGGGGCGGATCGCCCGAGATGGTCATGGTGCCACCCCGCACGTGCAGGTCCGCGTCGAGCAGGTCCTCGAGTGCGCGGAGGTTGGCGTCGGCGGTGCCGAGCACCGCCATCGCCAGGTCCGGGTCGAGCTGGACGGCCGTGCGGGCGGAGGAGTCGCCGGTGTCCCGTCGGACGCCACCGGTGTCGGTGGCCGTGGCGGGATCCCGGTCGTTCCCGGTGGGACGGTCGTTCCCGGTGGCGCTGTCGTTTCCGGTGGCGCGGTCGTTTCCTGCGGTGCTTACGTGGATCACTTCCCGTGTCGTGGTGAGGTTGGATCGAGTGTAGACCCCGCGGGCGACCATCTCGGTGTGAGAACGCCGAGTGCGGCGAGCGCCACGGTGGCGGCGGTGGAGGTGCGGAGCACCTCCGGGCCCAGGACGACGGGCCGGGCGCCTGCCGCGGTCAGCGCGTCGAGTTCGGCGTCGGAGACCCCGCCCTCGGGGCCGACGACGACGAGGACCCGTGTCGCCGGCGGGCCCGCGGTGACCGCGTCGGCGAAACCGGCGGCGCCGTCCTCGTGCAGGACGAGTGCGCAGGCGCCGGCGTCGACCTCGGAGGCGACCAGGGCGGCGAGAGCGGTCGAGTCGACGAGGTCGCCGATCTCGGGCTCCCACGCCCGCCGCGACTGCTTGGCCGCGGCGCGGGCGGCGTTGGTCCACTTGGTGCGGCCCTTGTCGACCTTGGGGCCGGTCCAGCGGCTCACGCAGCGGTCGGCCTGCCACGGCACGATCCGGTCGGCTCCGGCCTCGGTGGCCAGTTCGACCGCCAGCTCGGACCGCTCGGACTTGGGCAGGGCCTGCACGACGGTGACCTCCGGGGTGGGGCGTGGGACGTCGACCCGGGTGACGACCTCCGCCTCGACCCTGCCGGGGCTCGTCGTCATCACCACACAGTCCGCCACCACTCCCCGACCGTCACCGACCCGCACGGCCTCTCCCACCCGGACGCGGAGCGCGGATCCGGCGTGCCGGCCCTCCGGCCCGTCGAGCACCAGTGTCTCGCCGACACCGGGGACCGTCCCGGCCCGGAACAACGACGGGGTCACGGGCGCCTCAGTGCCCCGCGACGGCGTCGCGCAGGCGGGAGAACAGGCCACCGCGGCGGGCGGTGTCCTCGTTGACGACCTCGGCCGAGTCGCCGTCGAGGCGGCGCAGCTGCTCGACCAGGTCGCGGCGCTTGCGGTCCAGCTTCTCCGGGACCACGACCTCCATGTGGACCGTGAGGTCGCCGGCGCCGCCGCCGCGCACGCGGGGCATCCCACGGCCGGTCAGCGTGACGGTGTGACCGGGCTGGGTACCGGACGGGATGTCGATCGTCAGGGGCTCGCCCACGACGGTCTCGAGTTCGACCTCGCCGCCCAGCATGGCGTCGACGACGGGCACGCGGACGGTGCAGTGCAGGTCCTCGCCGTCGCGGACGAACACCGGGTGGTTGCGCTCGTTGACCTCGATGTACAGGTCGCCGGCGGGACCGCCACCGGGACCGACCTCACCCTGCCCGGACAGGCGGATGCGCATGCCGCCGCCGACGCCGGCGGGGATCTTGGCCGAGACGGTGCGGCGCTTGCGGACGCGGCCCTGGCCGGTGCACTCACCGCACGGGTCGGTGATGATCTCGCCGGTGCCCGCGCAGGTGGGGCACGGGCGGCTGGTCATGATGTTGCCGAGCAGCGACCGCTGGACGGACTGGATCTCGCCCTGGCCCTGACACATGCCACACGTGGCCGGCGGCGTGTCCGTGGCCGACCCCTTGCCGTGGCACTTCTCGCACAGCACGGCGGTGTCGACCTGGATCTCCTTGGTGACTCCGGTGGCGCACTCGTCCAGGCCCAGGGTCACGCGGATGAGGGCGTCCGAGCCGGGCTGCACGCGGCTGCGCGGACCGCGGCCGCCGCCGCCTCCCCCGCCGCCGCCGAAGAAGGCCTCGAACACGTCACCGAGGCCGCCGCTGCCGAAGCCACCACCGAAGCCGCCGCCGGGCGAGGAGTCCAGCGGGTCGCCGCCCATGTCGACGACCCGGCGCTTCTCGGGGTCGGTGAGCACCTCGTAGATCGCGGTGATCTCACTGAACTTCTCACGCGCCTCGTCCGACGGGTTGACGTCGGGGTGGAGCTCCCGGGCGAGCTTGCGGTAGGCGCGCTTGATCTCGGATTCCGAGGCGCCCCTATCGACCCCGAGGGTCCCGTAGTAGTCGCGTGACACGTGTGGCCTTTCGTCGAGAGGAAGATCTGGCTCCGGGAAGGAGCGTACGGACGTCAGCGCCCGGTGATGAGCTCGCCCACGTAGTGGGCAACAGCGGCGACCGAGGCGATTGTTCCCGGGTAGTCCATCCGTGTGGGCCCGAGCACCCCCATCCCACCGAATGTCTGGCCCTCCGCCCCGTACTGCGAGGACACCACGGAGGCGCCGCGGATCTCGGCGGCCTGGGTCTCCGCCCCGATCTGGACGGAGACACCCCCCGGCCCTCCCCGGCCCACCGAGTGGGCCGCGGTGAGCAGCCGCAGGATCACGACCTGCTCCTCGAGCGCCTCGAGAACCGAGCGCAGGGAGCCGTCGAAGTCGGCGGCGCTGCGGGTGAGGTTGGCCGTGCCGCCGAGGACGATCCGGTCGTCGGGGTGTTCGACGAGCGTGCCGACCAGGACCGTGACGCAGCGCTCGACCGCGTCGCGGATCTCGGGACGGGCCCGGTCTCCTGTGCCGGCCAGGGCCTCGGAGGCGTCGGGAAGACGTTTGTCGGCGACGGCCTCGGACAGCAGGGTCCGCAGTTCCGCGAGGAGCTCGTCGGTCAACGGCGCGGCCAGTTCCACCGTCCGCTGATCGACGCGGCCGGTGTCGGTGATGAGGACCAGCAGCAGCCTGGTGGGGCTCAGGCTCACCACCTCGAGGTGGCGCACCGTGGAGCGACCGAGGACCGGGTACTGGACGACGGCGACCTGACGGGTGAGCTGGGACAGCAGCCGTGCGGCCCGCCGGAGGACGTCGTCCAGGTCGACGGCGCCCTCGAGGAAGGCCTGGATCGCCCGGCGTTCCGCGCGCGACAGCGGGGTGATCTCCTCGATGGAGTCGACGAAGTGCCGGTAGCCCTTCTCCGTGGGGACCCGACCGGAACTGGTGTGGGGTTGGACGATGAACCCCTCGGCCTCGAGTACGGCCATGTCATTGCGGATGGTGGCGCTGGACACGCCCAGCGAGTGCCGGTCGACGAGGGCCTTGGACCCGACCGGTTCGTGGGAGGCGATGTAGTCGGAGACGATCGCCCGTAAGACGTCGGTCCTACGATCGGCCGTACTCGACATACTCGCTCCTCCCTGTGCTCGTCGTGGCGATTCTATGCCACTTCCCGGGCCGACGGTTCAGACGAGGACGTCGCGCACGACCCCGTCGGCCAACAACCGGCCCGCCTCGGTGAGCGCGTAACCGGGGCCCGCGGGATCGCCGGCCGACCGTCGCCGGAGCAGTCCGGCCGCCACCTGGGTGTCGGCGCGGATCCGCTCGTCGGCGGTGAAGGCGCCGTCGTCGAGCCCCTCGGCCAGGCGGAGCCCGGTCATGATGCGCTCGATGTGGCGGTCGGTGTCGGTGAGGAGTTCCCCGCCGTCCACGGGCAACCGGCCCGCGTCGCACTCGGCGGCGTAGCGGGCGGGATGCTTGACGTTCCACCACCGGGCCCCGGCGACGTGCGAGTGCGCGCCCGGCCCGATGCCCCACCAGTCGCCGCCGCGCCAGTAGCCCATGTTGTGGCGGCAGTATCCCGAGGAGTCGGTGGCGAAGTTGGAGACCTCGTACCAGTGGAACCCGGCACGAGCGAGACGCCCGGCCACCTGCTCGTAGCGGTCGGCGAGGACGTCGTCGATCGTGCCCGGCATCTCACCGCGGCGGATGCGGCGGGCCAGCGCGGTGCCGTCCTCCACGATCAGCGAGTAAGCGGAGACGTGGTCGACCCCGGCGTCGACGACCGCGTCGAGTGTCCGCGCCAGGTCGTCGTCCGTCTCGCCCGGGGTGCCGTAGATGACGTCGAGGTTGACGTGCTCGAACCCGGCCCGCAGGGCCTCGGCCACCGCCTCCTGCGGGCGTCCGGGGGTGTGGGTCCGGTCGAGCACGCGCAGGACGTGGGCTGCCGTCGACTGCATGCCCAGCGAGATGCGGGTGAATCCGCCCTCGCGCAGTCGGGCGAAGAACTCCGGCGAGGTGGACTCCGGGTTGCTCTCGGTGGTGACCTCCGCGCCGGGCGCCAGCCCGAACGCCGAGTCGATGCGCTCGAGCAGGCCCACGAGGACGTCCGCGCCGACCAGCGACGGGGTGCCGCCGCCGATGAAGACCGTGTCGACCTGTGGGGGCGTGCCCGTCGCGGCCAGGGCCTGCGCGGCCCGGTCGATCTCGATGGCCGCGGCCCGTTCCCAGTCGACCGGGGAGGTCGCCGAGCCGAGTTCGCCGGCGGTGTAGGTGTTGAAATCGCAGTATCCGCACCGGGTGGAGCAGAACGGCACGTGGAGGTAGATGCCGAAGGGCGCCCGCGGATCGCGGGTCGGGGGCGCGCTCGCCAGTGTGGCGGGGTCGTGGGGCGCGGCGGTCACACCTGACCGGTCTGGGTGTCCGATGAGGTCTCATCTCCAGTCGGGTCCGGGGCGGGCAGGGTCTCGATCGGCGGGGTCGGCGTCGCCGAGATCTCGTCGTCGCCAAGGACTGTAGCCGCGGGCGCGCTGTAGGTCGGTGCCTGGGCGGCATCGTCGGGGGTACCCGGTCCCGCGGGAGCCTCCGGCGCGGTTGTCCGACGATCGGGCCCGGCCGCAGTCTGCGTGAGCGCGGTCTGCGTGGTCGCGGCCGGTGTGGTCGCGGCCGGTGTGGAGGCTGCGGGCTTGGACCCGGTCGGCTTCGCCGCCCGCTTCTGACGTGAACTCGTCGTGGCCGGGGTCTTTCTTGCCGAGGTCTTTTTTGCCGGAGCCTTCGTCGCCGGTGCCTTTTTCGCGGGCGCCTTTTTCGCGGGCGCCTTCTTCGCGGGAGCCTTTTCCGCCGAGACCTTCTCCGCGGGCGCTTGCTTCGCGGCCGCCTTCTTGGCCGGGGCCTTCTTCGCGGCCGCCTTCTTGGCCGGAGCCTTCTTCGCGGGCGCCTTCTTGGCCGGCGCCGTCGTGGCACCCGCCTCTCCGGCGGCGGGCCGAGACGCCGCGTCCGCGCCGGACTCGTCCTGCGTGGCCGCCCGGGTCGAAGCGCGATCGCGTCCGATCACCGCCGTGGCCTTGGACCCCGACTTCGCGGACTCCTTGGACGCCTGGCGGGCAGCACTGCGCTGCTCCTTGCGCTCCTGCGCCAACTCGCCCGCCGATTTGCGCGCGGCGGTGGGGGTGCCGCTCTTCTCCCGCTCCTCCGCCGCGACCACGAACTCCGCCAGGGCGTCCTCGACCGCGTTCGCCAACGGCCAGGGATCCGGGACGAGGTCACGACACCCGATGAACCCGAAGTGCAGACTGCCGTCCAGCGACATCACGGTGCAGTTGAGGCCCGCGCCGTGGAAGACCGGGCCCAGGGGCAGCATCTTCTCGATCTTCGCGCCGAGGAAGTACAGCGGGAAGTTGGGGCCGGGCACGTTCGAGATGACGAGGTTGTGCACCACGGGGTGGCGCTCGGACAGCCGGAGTCGCGAATACATGCGGACCGCGGAACCGAACACCGAGGGCGCCGCGAACTGCGCCCAGTCGGTGAGCAGGTTGGCGTCCAATGCGTCGGTGTGGTCCTTGGCGACGGTGTTGGCGTCGCGGATCGCCTCGAGCCGGCCGACCGGGTCGTCGATGTCGGTGGCCAGCGACATGAACATGCCGGAGACACGATTGGTGCCGGGGCGCGATTCCGCGGCGTGCACCGACATCGGGACCATGGCGATCAGCGGCTTGCGCGGCAGCGCGTCCCGGTCGTCGAGGTACTTGCGCAGGGCGGTCGAACAGACCGCGAGTACCACGTCGTTGACCGTGGTGCCGAACGCGTTCTTGACCCGCTTGATGTCCGCCAGGTCCACGCTCGCGTAGGAGATCGACCGGTGTCCGGTGATCGTGCGGTTGAACGGGGTGCGCGGGGCGGTGAACGGCGCGGGCATCGCCAGTCCCTTGCGGGCGCGGTTGATCCACGAGGGGAGCACCCCGACCGTCCCCGGCAACAGGGAGGCGAGTCGCCACGGCGTGGCCAGGCGCGACAGAGCGCCCCCGACGGCGAGTTCCAGGGCGCCGGATCCACCGGCGGTCTCCTCGACCAGCTCCTCGTCGAGCTCCGGCTCGTCCGGGGAGAGGGTGCACAGCTGCGAGAGCATGTTGGCGCCGGTGACGCCGTCGACGGTCGAGTGGTGCATCTTGGCGAAGACCGCCACCCGGCCGTCCGGCAGTCCCTCGATGACGTACATCTGCCACAGCGGCATCGACCGGTCGATCGGCTGACTGCTCAGGTGGGCGCACAGTTCGGCGAGCTCGTGGTCCCCGCCGGGCTCCGGTATACCGACGCGGTGGAGGTGGTGGTCGATGTCGAAGTCCTCGGCCTCGACCCACACCGGATGGTCCACGTTGAGCAGCGAGTCGTGCAACTTGCGCCGGAACGGCGGCATCGCGGTGATCCGACGTCGGAGCTCGGCTCGCAGGGCCTCGAAGGAGTACCCGTCCTCCATCCCGGAGACGTCCAGGACGATCAGCCCGCACACGTGCAGGAGCTGGGACCTGGTCTCGAAGTAGAGGAAGCTGGCATCGAGCCCACTCAAGCGCTGCATGTCGAGGAGTGTACGGCCGGACGGCGCCGCGTGGCGGTGGTTGGAATTCCGCGGCGATCGCGGACTTCCTGCCGTGGAACGGGGGTCAGAGCACCTCGACGAGGACCCATGCGATCACGACGAGCGCGATCAGCAGGACCAGGGCGAGTGTCACACGCGACCGGGGCATCAACGGACCTCCTTCCGGGTCTCGACGGTCCTCGGGGCGACGAGCGCCCGGAACCGGTGGACGAGGACATCCGCGCCCTTCTCGACCGCCACCGCGACGAGGAAGAACAGCGGGAGCCCCATCACGAGCAGGAGCATCACCTGCAACGGGAACGGCAGGGTGGCGAGCCAGAGCTCGACTCTGTCCCAGAACTGCAGGAACGCCGTCACGTCCCGATCCTACGACCGCCCGGCGGTGGCGACCCCGTGGCCTCCCACCACCGAGGAGTCGAGCCCACGCCGACGCAGCAGCGCGGCGGTGCTCGGCTCCGACCCCCGCATGCGGCGGTAGGCGTCGAGGAAGTCGATGGCCCCGCCCCGGGACAGCACCTCGCGCCGCATCCGCTCGCCCGAGGACCGCGTCAGGCCCCCGCTCTCGACGAACCACTCGGTGGCGTCGGCGTCGAGCACCTCGGCCCAGAAGTAGGAGTAGTACGCGGCGGAGTACCCGCCCGCGAAGATGTGCTGGAAGTACCGGGACCGGTAACGCGGCTCGATGCCGGGGACGTCGAGACCTGCCTCGGCGAGGACGCGGGCCTCGAACTCGTCGACGTCGGTGACGGCGTCGGCCTCCTCCGGCGACAGGGAGTGCCAGGCCAGGTCGAGCAGTGCCGCCCCGAGGTACTCCACGGTCGCCTGCCCCTCACCGAAGCGCTCGGCCTCCCGCATCCGCTCGACGAGGTCCTCGACGATCGGCGCCCCCGTCTCCACGTGCCGGGCATAGTGCGCGAGCATCTCTGGTCGACGCGCCCACATCTCGTTGACCTGGGAGGGGAACTCGACGAAGTCCCGGGGCACGGAGGTGCCGGAGAACACCGGGTACTCCACGTCCGACAGCAGCCCGTGCAGGGCGTGCCCGAACTCGTGGAACATCGTGGTGACCTCGTCCATCGTGAGCAGCGTGGGCTGCCCCGCCGCGGGACGGGCCAGGTTCATGACGTTGACGACGACGGGCCGCGAATCCAAGAGCCGGGACTGGTCGCGGAACGAGCTCATCCACGCCCCGCCGCGCTTGGTCGGGCGGGCGTAGTAGTCCAACAGCAGGAGCCCCACGCCGGCGTCGGGCTCGGCCCGCTCGTCGTCGAACACCTCGATGACTCGGACGTCGGGGAGGAACCCGCGCAGGTCGTTCCGCTCGGCGAAGCGCAGCCCGTACAGCTCGGATGCCGCGTGCATCACCCCGTCACGCAGCACCCGCTCGAGCTCGAAGTAGGGACGGACGGTCGCGTCGTCGACCCGGAACCGCTCGGCCCGCAGCCGCTCGGACGCCCAGGCCCAGTCGGCCGGGTTCAGTTCACGGTCGTCGCCGCCGAGCAGGTCCTTGGCCTCGTTGCGGGCGTTGGTCACGGCCGCGTCGACCACGTCGAGCAGCAGCCCGCGAGCCGCCTCGGGCGATCCGGCGGTCTCTACCGCAAGGACGTGCTCCGCGTGGCATCCCAGCCCGAGCAGCCGCGCCCGCTCGGCGCGTAGGCGGACGATCTCCAGCACGACCGGGGTGTTGTCGTGGCCCGGTGTCGCGCCCCGACCGAGTGATGCCTCCATGACGCGGTGGCGCAGACCGGCGTCGTCGAGCAGGGCGCTGATCGGCTGCACGGTGGGAAGCCCCAGTGGGATCAGCCACCCCTCTCGCCCCGACTCGGCGGCGACCGCGGCGAGCGTGGACCGCATGGACTCCGACAGGCCCGCGAGTTCGGCCTCGTCGGAGACCGGGACGGCCAGTTCCGTGGTCGAGGCCAGCAGGTTCTCGCCGAACTCGGTGGTCAACTCGGCCAACCTGGTGTCGATGGCGGTGAGTCGGGCGCGGCCGGCGTCGTCGAGGGCGGCGCCCGCGCGCAGCAGGTCGCGGTGGTGGCGGCGCACGAGCCGCTCCGTCTCGTCGTCCACCTCCAACTCCCCCGCCTCCAGAGCGGAGAGGACCGCGTCCACCCGGCCGAACAGAACCGGGTTGGTCGTCACCGCGGAATGGTGCGCGGCCAGCAGCGGCGAGACGACCCGGTCCACGTCGAGGCGGGCCTTGGTGGCGTCCGGACCGAGCAGGCCGTAGAACACCGACAGCACCCGGTCCAGGGCCAGGCCCGAGCGCTCGAGGGCGACCACGGTGTTGTCCACGGTCGCCGACTCCGGGTTGGCGACGATCGCGGCGACCTCGGCCGCGTGGTCGTCGATCGCGGTCCGGATGGCCGGCTCCAGATCCTCCTCCCGGATGGCGGCGAAGTCCGGCAGGCCGTACGGCAACGACGACTCGTCGAGCAGCGGATGACGGGAGGCCTCGGGGGTCGGAAGGGTCATGTGCGGGAGTCTACGTCCGCCGGCGGTCGCGTCGGCGCCCGCCGCGGCGGGCCCCGGGGTCACAGCCACTGCGTGGCGGTCTCCCAGGCCAGTCTCACCGCCAGGATGCTGATGACCACGAGGAACACGGTGCGGATGAACTCGTTGCCGTGCCGCATCGCCATCCGCGCCCCGAGGAACCCGCCGGCCAGGTTGGCCAGCGCCATGCACCCGCCGATGATCCACAGCAGTTCACCGTGGAGGCCGAACACCAGGATCGAGGCGATGTTCGTGGTGAGATTGGCGAGCTTGGCCGCCACGGTGCCCTGGAGGAACCCGAACCCCAGGAACGCGACGATCGCGATGACGAAGAACGACCCCGTCCCCGGGCCGAGCACCCCGTCGTAGAACCCGATCACCCCACCGATGAGCGCCGAGCGCCACGTCCGCGACCAGCCGGTGTGCCGTTCCTCGTGGACCCGCCCCATGGTCGGCTTGAAGTAGGTGTAGGCGCCCACCGCCACGACGGCCACCAGGACGATCGGCGTGAGGAGCTCCTTGGGGATGAACCGGGCCACCGAGGACCCGGCCGCGGATCCCGCGAAAGCCGCCACCACCAGTGGGAGCACCATCGCCACCGGCACACGGATCTTCCGGAGATAGGTCAGGGTCGCGACCAGGGTGCCGGCGACCGAGGACAATTTGTTGGTGCCGAGGATCTCCGGCGTCGAGGCCTCCGCCGGCAGCGCGATGACGAGCGCCGGCAGCTGGATGAGCCCTCCCCCGCCGACCACCGAGTCCACCCACCCGGCGACGAACGCCGCCAGGACGAGCGCGGCGAGCACCCAGACGGACACACCGAGTGCGGGGGACGCGGCGACGGCCGCGAACGATGAGGGCATGGCGATCACTGTGCTGTAATCGGTTTGTGTATATCAACCCTTACGGGGCCGATCCGGTCACCCTGGCCGCCGACCTGGCCAATCGCCGCCCCCGCACCACCCGCGAACTGGTGGACCGCTGTCGCGAGGCGGGGGTGACCATCGACCGGAGCGCCTCGGACGCGGACCTGGACGAGGTCGACACCTTCCTGGACGAGTGGCTCGTCGTCGTCGACACCACTGCGCCGCACGGGCGCGCCGACGCCCTCAACGCCCTCCTGGCCGAGCACTCGGCACCGCCGCGCCTGACCGACCACGACGGCCACTGGCACGTGCACTACCGCGCCGACGACGTCTCCTTCGCGCGCCTGCTCACCGCCATGTTCGCGGTGGGCACCGCACTGCACCTGACCTCGCGGGGCATCGACCGGCTCGCGCGGTGCGCCGCCGACGACTGCGACGCCGTCTTCGCCGACACCACCCGCAACGGACGCAAGACCTACTGCTCGACGCGGTGCACCAACCGGTGCGCCGTCCGCCGACACCGCGCGCGGACCTGAGTCACGCGCACGGTGCGGGGACCTACTTCTTGTCCGCGCTCGAATCCGCCGACAGTGCCGCGACGAAGGCCTCCTGCGGCACGTCCACCCGCCCGATGGACTTCATCCGCTTCTTGCCCTCCTTCTGCTTCTCCAGCAGCTTGCGCTTACGGCTGATGTCGCCGCCGTAGCACTTGGAGAGCACGTCCTTGCGGATCGCGCGGATGTTCTCGCGGGAGATGATCTTCGCGCCGATCGCCGCCTGGATCGGCACCTCGTACTGCTGACGCGGGATGAGCTCCTTGAGCTTGCCCGTCATCTTGTTGCCGTAGGCCTGGGCGTAGTCGCGGTGCACGATCGCGCTGAACGCGTCCACGGCCTCACCCTGCAGCAGGATGTCGACCTTGACCAGATCGGAGACCTGCTCGCCGGCCTCCTCGTAGTCCATCGACGCGTAGCCCTTGGTGCGGGACTTGAGCGAGTCGAAGAAGTCGAAGATGATCTCGCCCATCGGCATGACGTACCGGAGCTCGACGCGGGTCTCGGACAGGTAGTCCATGCCCTTCATCTCGCCGCGCTTGGACTGGCACAGCTCCATGACGGTGCCCACGTACTCGCTCGGCACGATGATCGTGCACTTGACGATCGGCTCGTAGATCTCGCGGTGCTTGCCCTCGGGCCAGTACGACGGGTTGGTGACCTGGTGCTCGCTGCCGTCCTCCGCGACCACCCGGTACACCACGTTCGGGGCGGTGGAGATGAGATCGAGGTTGAACTCGCGCTCCAGCCGGTCCCGGGTGATCTCCATGTGCAACAGTCCGAGGAAGCCGCAGCGGAAGCCGAACCCGAGCGCGACCGAGGTCTCCGGCTCGTAGTCCAGCGAGGCGTCGTTGAGCTGGAGCTTGTCCAGGGCGTCGCGCAGGACCGGGTAGTCGGAGCCGTCGATCGGGTACAGGCCGGAGAAGACCATCGGGTTGGGCTCGGCGTACCCCGCGAGCGGCTCCTCCGCCCCGCCGCGGGCGGTGGTGATGGTGTCGCCGACCTTGGACTGGCGGACGTCCTTGACGCCGGTGATGAGATAACCGACCTCGCCGGGCCCGAGCCCCTTCGTGGCTTTGG
The DNA here is from genome assembly GCF_002441635.1 of Dietzia sp. WMMA184. NCBI lineage: Bacteria > Bacillati > Actinomycetota > Actinomycetes > Mycobacteriales > Dietziaceae > Dietzia > Dietzia sp. WMMA184. The sequence continues at coordinate 1,095,315 of NZ_NXEI01000001.1, forward strand.
GCTCCGGCGAGATGATGCCGACCTCGAGCGCCTCGTGGGTGCTGCCCGTGGACATCATCCTGACCTTCTCGCGCGGGTTGAGCGAGCCGTCGAACACCCGGACGTAGGTGACGACACCGCGGTAGGTGTCGTACACCGAGTCGAAGATCATCGCGCGGGCCGGGGCGTCCGGATCGCCCACGGGCGCGGGCACCTTTTCGCACACCTTGTCCAGCAGCGCCTCGACGCCCATGCCCGTCTTGCCGGAGACCCGCAGCACGTCGTCCGGCTCGCACCCGACGATGTGGGAGATCTCCTCCGCGAACCGGTCCGGGTCCGCCGCCGGCAGGTCGATCTTGTTGAGCACCGGGATGATCTCGAGGTCGTTCTCCATGGCCAGGTAGAGGTTGGCCAGGGTCTGCGCCTCGATCCCCTGCGCGGCGTCGACCAGCAGGATCGCGCCCTCACACGCCTCAAGTGCGCGGGAGACCTCGTAGGTGAAGTCGACGTGGCCCGGGGTGTCGATCATGTGCAGGACGATCTCCTCGCCCTCGTGCGCACCGGAACGGGGTACCCACGGGAGGCGCACGTTCTGCGCCTTGATGGTGATGCCGCGCTCGCGCTCGATGTCCATGCGGTCCAGGTACTGGGCGCGCATGAGCCGCTCCTCGACCACTCCGGTGAGTTGCAGCATGCGGTCGGCGAGCGTCGACTTGCCGTGGTCGATGTGGGCGATGATGCAGAAGTTCCTGATCCTGGCGGGATCGGTGAACGTCGTCTCTGCGAAGTTGGGAATCTCGATCACTCCTCGGGCGGGCCCGGGCGTGGCTGGGTGCGGTCCGACCGGGCGATCACCCCATTGTCACACGCCCGCGCCGGGAACTCCCACCACGTACCGCCCCGTGGGCACGGCGTCCACCGTGCCGTCGTCGAGGAACCGTCCGGTCGAGGCGGTCATGGCCTCGATGTTGGCCGCCATGCGAGCGTCGTCACCGCCGGCGTCGAAGAACACCCCGAGGTCCGTCGCGGCCTCGATGGGGAAGACCTCCTCCACGATCCCGTCGATCACCGGTGCGTCGGCGGTCAGCGCGCGGACCACCACGTGCTGGGTGTAGGCGGTGGTGGACTGGGTGTCGATGGCGACCTGCGTGTGCTCCTCGAGCCACGTGCGCAGCCACTCCTCCCGGCCGATGCGCTCGGGCCGCCGCAGGAACGCCAGGTTGGCCATCCCCTCGCACCGGCCGTCCGGCCCCGGTCCGGGCGCGGGCAGCGGCTCGGAGGCGGTGACCGACCAGGCCGACACCGGCCCCAGGTCGCGCAGTGCCTCCAGCAGGTCGGCGCACGCGGAAGCCGAGGCGACCGGCACGCGGGCGCGCAGCGCCGCCAGCACCGGCCGCGGCGTGACCCGGACGTCGATCATCGCGCCCGCGACCGCCTCGTCGCGCACGTTGAGCAGGTACTCCTCCACCCCGAGGGCGGCCAGCGGCCCCTCGACGGCGTCCGCGATCCGTGCCCGCAGGCCCGCGGCGTCCGCAGGATCCACCGGGACGTCGTCGTCCGCCCACACCACTGCCAACAGCATGTCCATGTCGAGATCATAGGGCGGTTACGCTGACGCCCATGGCTATCGACTGGGCCCGGGTGGGTCGAACGGCGGTCCGCGTGGGCCGCAGGTACGGACCGACCGTCGCGCGCGAGGTACGTAGGCGGCTGGACGACCGTGGGGTCTCCCCCTCCCTGTCCCCGGAGGTCGCGGGCGGGGGACGCCCGGCCACCACCGGGACCGCCCCCACCTCGAGCCGGGCCCGCCGGATCGCCTACGCCCCCGACCTCGACGGCCACGCCGACCCCGGCGAGATCGTGTGGACCTGGGTCGAGTTCGAGGAGAACGACGGCCGCGGTAAGGACCGCCCGGTCCTCGTGGTGGGGCGCGACGGGGACCGTCTGCTCGGCCTCCAGCTCTCGTCGCAGGCCTCCAGGGACGACGACGAGGGGTGGCTCGGACTCGGATCGGGCCCCTGGGACCCCGAGGGCCGACCGAGCTGGGTACGCCTCGACCGGGTACTGGACGTTCCCGAACAGGGCATCCGTCGCGAGGGCGCGATCTGCCCGCGGCCGAGGTTCGAGGCGGTCGCCGATCGGCTCCGCGCCGACTACGGCTGGCGCTGAGACGTCCGACCCCTCCGGGGCCGGGGATCGACGGAGGCGTCCTCGCACGTTTTGGCCGGTGACACCCCCGCTGGTAAAGTGGGCCGTCGGTGTCCACCGGAGCACGTTGTGCACGTGTCCGCGCGGACGAGACGACAAGACATCCGATCGGCGGGATCCCCTCGTGGAGCCGTCGACACACGACAAAAAGGTGTGACGAGTGGCCAACATCAAGTCCCAGATCAAGCGGAACCGCACCAACGAGCGCAACCGCCTCCGCAACCAGTCGACCAAGTCGGGTCTGCGTACCGCCATCCGCAGCCTGCGTGAGGCCACCGCGGCCGGTGACAAGGAGAAGGCCGGCGCCCTGCTCGTCGCCACCTCCCGTCAGCTCGACAAGGCCGCCAGCAAGGGTGTCATCCACCCGAACCAGGCCGCCAACAAGAAGTCGGCGCTCACCAAGGCTGTCAACAGCCTCTGAGCACCCCGGTCCCTCCCCTGACCGGGAGGCACCCAGCCCCGCGTCTACTCGACTGACGTGACGAGGCTCCGAGGGCCCACCCCGCACCACGTGCGTGAGGTGGGCCCTCGTCGTATGTATGGTCGTCGTGTGCCTGGCCGCCATGTGTCTGGCCGTCGATTCCCCGATTCGGGCCCGCCCGCGTCCCCGCCGCGCGGGTCCGGTCAGCCGGCAGACGCGAGCGTTCCGACCGCGCGGACGGCGCGCTCGAGGGCGTAGGACGTGTCCTCCGCCCCGCCCTTGACCTCGCCGTTGAGCGTGGCGACGACCTGCAGCGCGCTGCCCAGGGTCTCGATGGACCAGTAGCGGGTCTGCGCGGTGACCTTCTTGACCTTCCACGGCGGCAGGCCCTGCCGGGCCAGGTCGGCCGGCGGCACGCCCCGCTGGGTGCCGACCAGGGCGATGGAGTTCACCGCGTCGGCCAGGGCGTCGGCGAGCACGACGTGCGGGACGCCGGTGTGCATGGCCCACTCGAGTGCCTCGATCGCGCCGGCCACGTCCCCCGTGACCGCGCGTTCGGCCACGGTGAACCCGCTGACCCCCACGACCCCCGAGTGGTAGCGCCGCACCGCCTCCACGTCGACCTTGCCGCCGGTGTCGGCCACGAGCTGACCGCACGCCGACGCCAACTGCCGCAGGTCCGTGCCCACCGCCTCCACCAGGGCCTCGCAGGCCTCGGGCGCGACCCTCACGTCGAGTGTCCGGAACTCGGACCGGACGAAGCCGACCACGTCCGTGTGCCGGGTGAGCTTGCCGGCCGCGTGTTCCTCGGCCCCCGCCTTGCGCAGGTCCGCCACCAGGGCCTTGGCGCGGCCGCCACCGGTGTGCTGGACGACCAGAACCGTCTCGGGGGGCAGGTCACGGGCCGCGCCGAGCACCGCGGACTGGGCGTCCTTGCCCAGCTCCGCCGCGCCGGTGATCACCACGATGCGGGCCTCACCGAACAGGGACGGCGAGAGCAGCTCGAACAGCTGCGGAGCCGTGACCTCGGGCCCGCCGAGCCTCGAGACGACCGGCGCGTCCTGCCCGGCGGGGGTCGCCGCACGCACCGCCGAGACGACGCCCGTGGTGGCGCGTTCGGTGAGGAACTCGTCCTCGCCCAACACCAGGTGCAACACAGCCGGTGCCGACCCCGATGCCATCTGCGCTCCTCGTCGTCGTTGTGGTTGTCGTCGTCATCTCTCCCAGTCATCGTGCCACGCCCCGCCGACAGGCCCGCACCACCACCGCGCACCGACCGGTCGACCCGGCCCGCTCCCCCACGTACTTTCGGGGCCACGAGCCAGTCCGACCGTGCGACGCCGACGCGGAGCGCCACGATGCGCGGTGTCCCAGCATCGAAAGGAACGACATGAGCGAGAACCAGGACGTTAACACCGAGACGACGGACCAGCTGACGTTCCAGAACCCGGCTACCCGCTACCCCGCCATCGAGCCGCCGGTCCAACACCAGGACGAGCCGGGCCTCGACGCCGACCTGGAGCCGAAGGCGGACCTCGGCGAGCACTCCTACCGTGGCACCGGCCGGCTCACCGGCCGCAGGGCGCTCATCACCGGCGGCGACTCGGGCATCGGGGCCGCGGTGGCGATCGCCTTCGCCCGCGAGGGCGCCGACGTGGCCATCCACCACCTGCCCGAGGAGGAACCCGACGCCCGCGCGGTCGCCGAGATCATCGAGCGCGAGGGCCGCACGGCCGCGCTCATCCCCGGCGATCTCACCGACCGCGCGTTCTGCGAGAGCCTCGCCGACACCGCCGTCGAGCGGCTCGGAGGCCTCGACATCCTCGTCAACAACGCCGGCAAGCAGGTCGTCGCACCCGCGCTCGAGGATCTGCCCGACGAGCAGCTCACCGACACCTTCGGGGTCAACATCGTGGGGATGTTCCGGGTGACCAGGGCCGCGTTGCGCCATCTGGAACCCGGGTCCACGATCATCAACACCACGTCCGTGGTGGCCTACATGGCGCCGCCGAACCTGTTGGACTACGCGTCCACCAAGGCCGCGATCAACAACTTCACCAAGGGGCTGGCGCAACAGCTCGCCCCCAAGGGGATCCGGGTCAACGCCGTGGCGCCCGGCCCCATCTGGACTCCTCTACAGGTGTCGGACGGGCAGCCCAAGGAGGAGTTGCCCGAGTTCGGCACGTCCACCCCGCTCGGCCGCGCCGGGCAACCCACCGAGTTGGCGCCCGCCTACGTGTTCCTCGCCTCGCCCGAGTCCAGCTACGTGATCGGCGAGACGCTCGCGGTGACCGGAGGCATGCCCACGCCGTGACCCCCGGACCTGTCGGCCTCAGGACCGCCGCTCGGCGTCCTCCATGACCATCCGCTCCCGGGTGTCACCGTGGACCGCGGTGCCCTCCGCGACCGGCTCGTGGAGGGCGCCGGCGGTGTCCGGCACGGGCGTGCCCTTGCTGATCTCGGACTCCGAGAGCTTCCCGGAGAACCGCTCGCCCAGCTCGCGGAACAGCCTGTGCGAGGACCTCGCGGTGCGGGCCTTGGGGCCGACCGGCCGCTCCTGCTGCGGATCGGTGCACGCGTCGATGATCGCCTCCACCACGATGTCGGGATCGTCCATCGCCGACAGCCTGGGCGCGTGTCCGGTGTAGTTTCCGACGTGATCCCACCAGGGCGTGTCGGCGGCCCACGGCAGGATCGTGGACACCGTGACCTGTTCGCCCAACCCGGCCAACCGCAGCTCCTCGTTGAGTGAACGTCCCAGGCTGCTGATGCCCGCCTTCGCCGCGGCGTAGCTGGCCTGGTACGCCAACGGCACCTCGCCGGCGACCGAGCCGACGTTGACCAACACGCCCTCCCCTCGAGCGGCGAAGCGGCGCAGCGCCGCATGGGCACCGAACATCATCCCCTTGAGGTCCACGTCGACGAGCCGCGCGTGGTCGGCGACGGGCACCTCCCAGAACAGACCCATGACGCCGACCGCAGCGTTGTTGACCCACACGTCGATGTGACCGAAACGCTCCTCCGCCGCCGCGGCGAGCTGCTCGACGGCGTCCGCGTCGCTGACGTCGGTCGGCACTGCCACCGCGCTGCCGCCGGCCCCGGTGATCTGCGTGACGACCTCCTCCAGCGGTGCGGCCCTCCGGGCGGCGACGACGACGTGGGCACCCCGCTCACCGAGTGCCAGTGCCGTGCCGCGGCCGAATCCGCTCGAGGCACCCGTGACGACGACCGTACGTCCCGCCAGGTCTTCCCGCTTGCCCATGATTCCTCCTCCGGGTGGTCTTCCAGGGTCCGACTGTGACGCCCATGGTCCACCGCGGTCGCCGACCACGCATCCGGTCAGGCAGCGCCGACGAACGGATGCGGCGGCCTGTGGTCGCCGGGATACTGGGGAGGTGGATCTGCTGCTCGACGCCGTACGCCGCTGGCGCCTGGAGAACGTGCCCGGCGCGTTGGCCAGGGTCGTGCACACCGGGGGGTCGGCGCCCCTTCCGCCGGGTGCGGCGATGGCGGTCGCCGCCGACGGCGAGGTCGTCGGCGGCGTCTCGGGTGGCTGCGTGGACGGGACGGTGTTCTCCCTGTGCGAGCAGGTGATCGCCGACGGCACCCCCGTGCTCGCCCGTTTCGGCGGGGATGAGCTCACCGCGTTCGCCGAAGGGCCGACCTGCGGCGGGACCTCGGAGGTCCTCGTCCACCCGCTCGACGACGCCGGTCACGATGCGCTGGAACGGGTGCGCCAGACGCTGCGCGGAGGTCGGTCGGCGGTCCTCGCGACCACCGTGACAGGCCGATGCCCCGGCGCCCACCTGGTGGTGGCAACCGACGGCACCGAGGGTTCCCTCGGTGACACGCACCTGGACCGTCACGCGACCCGCGTCGCGGCCGAACACGTCGGTCGCCCCGGTGCGGTGACGGTCGACATCCCCGGCCCCACGGGCGTCGACGAGCCGGCCACCCGCGTGCTGGTGCACTCCTTCGCTCCCCCCTCCCTTCTCATCTTCGGCGCGAGCGCGTTCGGCGAGGCGCTCAGCCGGGCCGGCGCCCTGCTCGGCTACCGGGTGGTGGTCTGCGACGCCCGCCCCGCCCTCAACCGACGAGAGCGCTTCCCGGAGGCACACGAGGTGATCACCTGCTGGCCGCACGACTACCTGGACTCCGTGACGGTCGCCGAATCCACCGCGATCTGCGTGCTCACCCACGACCACAAGTTCGACATACCGCTCCTGCGGTCGGCCCTGCGCAGTCCGGCGGGGTACGTCGGCGCGATGGGTAGCCGCCGCGTCCACGCCGAACGACTCGATCTGCTCAGAGCGGAGGGACTCACCGACTCCGAACTCGCCCGCCTGCGTTCCCCCCTCGGACTGGACCTCGGTGCGCGCACAGCGGAGGAGACCGCCGTGTCCGTCGCCGCCGAACTGGTCGCCCATCGCCGCGGCGGCACCGGCGCGCCGCTCACGGGCCTCGACGTGGCCATCCACCGATGACCGGCCTGGTGCTGGCCGCGGGCGCGGGTCGCCGGTTCGGCCGGCCCAAGGCCGTGGTCGACTTCCGCGGAGCACGGCTGGTCGACCACGCCGTGGCGCTGCTCCACGCGGGCGGATGTGAGCGGGTCGTGGTGGTCAGTGGCGCGGTCGAGCTGGACGTGCCCGGCGCCGAGGTGGTGCACAATCCGCTCTGGCAGACGGGGATGGGGTCCTCGCTGCGCGCCGGGCTCACGGCCGTCGGGGCCGAGGACGCGGTGGTCGTCCCCGTCGACATGCCGTGGCTGGGCGCGGAATCGGTCCGCCGGGTCATGGCCGCCGATGCGCCACTGGCGGTCGCGACCTACGGCGGGGTCCGTGCACACCCCGTCCTCCTCGGCGCATCGCACCATGCCGCGATCATCGCCTCGGCGGTCGGTGACGCCGGAGCTCGCCACCATCTACGGGAGCACTCGCACGAGGTGCGGGAAGTGCCGTGCGACGGCACGGGGTCCCCGCGCGACATCGACCATCCCGCCGATCTCGGGGACGACGGCGGTCCGACCGGCGGTCACTGATCGACGGGCAGGTGTTCCAGGAGCGCGTCGGCGTGGACCGGTAGGTCGCGGATGCGGGCACCGGTCGCGTTGTAGACGGCGTTGACGACGGCCGCCGCGCTGCCGACGTTGCCGATCTCGCCCGCACCGCGCGTGCCCATCGGGGTCGCGTGCTCGTCGACCTCGTCCAGCCACACCGCGTCGATATCCGTGGCGTCGGCGTGGGTCGGGACGTGGTAGTCCGCGAGGTTCTGCGTGACGACGTGGCCGAACCGGGTGTCCCGCACGCTCTGTTCGTGCAGCGCCATGGACAGCCCGAACGTCATGCCGCCGATGAACTGCGACCGCACGGTGCGGGGATTGACGACCCGGCCGATGGAGAACACGCCCAACATCCGGGGCACCCGGATCTCCCCGGTGTCGGCGTCCACGCGGACCTCGACGAAGTGGGCGCCGAAGGAGATCGCACGGTAGCGCTCGAGCTCGGGATAGTCGCCGGCTGCGGCGGTGGTCTCCGCGCCGCGGGGCGGATCGTCGCCGTACCTGGTCCGGAACCGTCCGGCCGCGGCGAAGATGGCCGAACCCCAGGATGAGATGCCGGACGAACCGCCGGCGACCGTGGCGTAGGGCAGGGCCGAGTCGCCGATCTCCAGGGTGATCGACTCGGCGGGTCGGCCGAGCGCGTCGGCGGCGACCGCGGTGAGCGCGGTCCACGTGCCGGTGCCGATGTCCACGGCCCCCACCCGGACGCGGTATCGGCCGTCGCCCTCGGCACGGATCGTAGCGCGCGACCCGGGTTGCACCATGTGCGGGTACGCCGCACCCGCCACGCCGTAGCCGACCAGCCAGCAGCCGTCCCGACGGGAGGCCGGAGTGGTCGGGCGTCGGGACCACCCGAATCGCTGCGCACCCTCGCGCAGGCAGTCGACCAGGCGCCGCGACGTCCAGGGTTTGCCCGACTCCGGGTCGGTCTCCGGGTCGTTGCGCACCCGTAGGTCGATGGGGTCGAGCCCGCACGTCTCGGCCAGCTCGTCCATCGCGACCTCCGCCGCGAACGCGCCCGGGGCCTCCCCCGGCGCACGCATCCAGTACGGCGCGGGCACATCCAGAGGCACGGCACGGTGAGTCGTCCTGCGGTTGGGCGCGGCGTACATCGACCGGGACGGGACCGCGGACTGCTCCACGAACTCCTTGACCCGCGAACTCTGCGACCAGGCCTCGTGGCCGATCGCGGTCAGGTTCCCGTCAGCGTCGGCGGCCAGCCGGATCCGGGACACCGTCCGCGGGCGGTACCCGACGAAGACGAACATCTGCTGCCGGGTGACCGCGTACTTGATCAGTCTGCGCGGCAGGTGCATCGCGCCCAGGGCGGCCAGCACGTCGTGGGCGTGCGGTGCGCCCTTGGAGCCGAAGCCGCCGCCGACGTGTGGCGCGATGACCCGGATCTGCCCGGCCTCCAGGCCCAACACCGGTGCCAGCGTCGTGGCCACGCCGTGCGGGGACTGGGTGGAGTCATACATCGTCAGCAGGGGCTCGTCGGGGTCCCAGTGGGCGGAGACGGCGTGCGGCTCCATGGGATTGTTGTGTTCCTCGGGAGTGGAGTAGCTCTGGTCCACGACGTGGCCGTCGACGCCCGCCTGTGCGAGGGCGGGGCCCATCTCACCGGTCGCGGACGTGGGCCCGTAGCCGCCGTTGACGACCTCGGGCTCGTAGGCGTCGGCATGGTCGGGGCGAAAGGCGACGTCGTGGGGCGCCTGGTCGTACGCCACCCGCACCAGCGACTGGGCCCACCGCGCCACCTCGGCGGTCTCGGCCAACACCAGTCCGATCGGCTGACCGCGATAGAGCACCTCCGCGTCCTGACAGATGGCGTACTCGCGCTCCGAGGTGTCGGCCAGCCGCGGCGCGTTCCACGGGGTGAGCACGGCGAGAACCCCCGGCTCGGCCTCGGCCGCCGCGGTGTCCATCGCGGTGACGGTGCCCCGCGCGATGGTGGCGGTGATCGGATGAAGATGCACCGTCTCGCCCGGCCCGGTGTGCTCGAAGGCGTACGGTGCCGTCCCGGTCACCTTGGCGGGGCCGTCGAGACGGGGGACGGACGTGCCCATGGCGCTCATCGAGCATCCTCCTGTCCGGCCGCACCGGCGCGACCGCTCGTAGACCCGGCCGTCAGGTCGCGCAAGACGGCGATCATCGTCCGCCGCAGCAACGGCACCTTGAACTCGGTGCCGTCGACGGGCTCGGCCGCGGCCAGCTCGGCGTCGGCCGCCTCGGCGAACGACGCGGCGGTGGCGGCCCGACCCGTGAGCGTCTCCTCGGCCCGGGTGGCGCGCCACGGCGCGTGGGCGACTCCACCGCAGGCGATCCGGGCGTCGGTGACGACTCCGTCGTCGACGCTCAGATGCGCGGCCACGGAGACGATCGCGAATGCGAAGGACGCCCGGTCACGGACCTTGCGGTAGGTGGCGACGGCGCCGCGCACGGGAGGGGGCAACTCGACCGCCACCACCAGCTCGTCACTCTCCAGGACAGTGTCCCGCTGGGGTTGGTCACCCGGGAGACGGTGGAACCGTGTGACCGGGATCCGACGTTCCCCGCCGGGACCCACGACGATCACAGTCGCGTCGAGTACCGCCAGGGCGACCGCCATGTCGGAGGGATGGGTGGCGATGCAGTCGGAAGAGTGGCCGAAGACCGCGTGATAGCGCGTGTAACCACCTATGGCGGAGCAGCCGGTTCCGGGCTCGCGCTTGTTGCACGGGGTGGTGACGTCCTGGAAGTACACACAGCGGGTCCGTTGGAGCAGATTGCCCCCCGTCGTGGCGAGGTTGCGCAGTTGCGGTGACGCGGCGGACAGCAGTGCGCGGCTCAGCACCGGGTAGTCGGCCCGGATGAGAGGGTGGGCCGCCAGGTCGGCGTTGCGCACGTTGGTGCCGATCCGCACGCCGCCGTCGCCCGACCGGTCGACGGAGTCCAGCGGGAGCCGGGACACGTCCACGACGACGTCCGGGGTGGCCACTCCCAGCTTCATCAGATCGATGAGATTGGTACCGCCCGCCAGTGGTCTGGCACCGGCGTGCTCCTGCAGGAAGGCGACGGCCGAGTCGGTGTCCGTGGGACGTTCGTACCGGAACGGTCTCATCGCTCGGCCCCTTCCGCCTCGTCGCCCGCGGAATCGACGACCTGTCGGATGGCGGCGACGATGTTGGGGTAGGCGGCGCATCTGCACAGGTTGCCGCTCATCCGTTCCCGGATCTCCTCGTCGGTCAGGGCGATCTCCGCACCCGGATCCTCGGTGACGAGGCTCGGCGCGCCGGCCCGGGCCTCGTCGATCATCCCGACGGCGCTGCACACCTGACCGGGTGTGCAGTAGCCGCACTGGAACGCGTCGGTGTCGATGAACGCCTGTTGGAGCGGATGGAGGCCGTTCTCGGACAGGCCCGCCGCGGTGACCACGTCTTTCCCCTCCTGCGCCACCGCCAGCGACAGGCACGAGGTGACCCTGCGGTCGTCAACCAACACGGTGCAGGACCCACACTGTCCGTGGTCGCAGCCCTTCTTGGCCGAGTAGTTACCGAGCCGGTCGCGCAGAGCGTCGAGGAGGGTCGTGCGTGTGTCCACGGTGACGACATGCTGCTCGCCATCAACCCTGAGAGTGATGTCCATCTCCATATTCCGACTGTAGGCGCGGCGGCAGGTGCCCCGCGACCGGTCGGGGGCGCGTGCGGTGGGAGCACACCGCCCAGTGCGCATACGCTCGACGGTCCGGGACCATCCCACCGCGGGCAGCCCGACCGCGGATAGAGAGGACGCACTCGTGACGACGACCCAGGCCGAGGCCACCGATCCCCACGAGGTGGCGCGCCGCGTGTTCGGCTGGGACGACCTGCGCCCGATGCAGGCCGAGGCGATCGAGGCGGCGGTGGGAGGCCGCGACGTGCTGGCGGTGCTGCCCACCGGCTACGGCAAATCGGCGATCTACCAGCTCGCCGGGATCATGGCGGACGGCCCGTGTGTGGTGGTCTCACCGCTCATCGCGTTGCAGAGCGACCAGTGCGAGGGTCTGAACTCGCTCGCGGATTCCGCGCCCACCCGGTCGCTGGCGATCAACTCCTCGATGGGCGTGCGACAGCAGGCGGAGGCCTGGGACGAGGTCGTCGCGGGGCGCGTCCACTTCGTGTTCCTCACCCCTGAGCAACTGGCCAAACGAGAGGTGCTCGACCGGCTCCGTGCCGCCGAGCCGAGCTTCCTCGTGGTCGACGAGGCGCACTGCGTCTCCGCCTGGGGCCACGACTTCCGCCCCGACTACCTGCGGTTGGACGCCGCCCGCCACCGGATGGGGTCGCCGACCGTCATCGCGCTCACCGCCACCGCCTCGACCCCGGTCCGCGAGGAGATCGTCGACAGGCTCGCCATGTCCGACGCCCTGGTGCTGGCCGGAGGATTCGACCGGTCGGAACTGCACCTCGCGGTGAGACGGCACGTCGAGGACGACGGCAAACAGGACGCGGTCGTGGAGCGGGCCGTCGAACTCGGCGGCCCCGGACTGGTCTACACCGCCACCCGCCGGTCCACCGAGGAGTACGCCGAGCGCATCGCCGCACGAGCGGCCGACTCGGATCGGCCGATGAGGGTGCGTGCCTACCACGCCGGCCAGAAGTCGGCCGACCGCGAGGAGACGCTGGGCGCCTTCCTCGATGGTGACCTCGACGTGGTGGTGGCGACGAGTGCGTTCGGGATGGGGATCGACAAGGAGGACGTGCGGTTCGTCCTGCACGCCGACATCCCCGACTCACTCGACACGTACTACCAGGAGGCGGGACGGGCCGGCCGCGACCGCGAGCCGGCGACGATCGAACTCCACTACCGCAGCGAGGACCTGGGCCTGCGGAGTTTCTTCTCGTCGCACAGCGCCGACGAGGAGGTCATCCGGGCGGTCATCAAGCACCTCCGCCGGGCCGACGGCCCGGTGCGGCTGACCCGGTTGAGGAAGTCGCTGGACTTCGGCGGAAAGCGCGTCACGGGGGCGGTCAATCTCCTCGCGGCGGCGGCGGTCGTCGAGTCCGGGCGGGAGGGCCTGCGACTCGTGGAGGACGTGCGGCCCAAGGAGGCGGTCCGGCGGGCCGAGGAGACGTCGGAGACGTTCGAGCGGATCGATCGCTCGCGGATCGAGATGATGCGCGGATACGCCGAGACCGACGGGTGCCGTCGCCAGTTCCTTCTGGGGTATTTCGGTGAGGAGCTCGCGGACCCGTGCGGGAACTGCGACACCTGCGACGCCGGCACCGCGGTCGACCTCACCCACGACGCGGCGGATTTCCCCCTGCAGTCCGCGGTCGTGCACCGTGAGTGGGGCTCGGGGATCGTCATGAGCGTCGACGACGACCGGCTCACCGTGTTCTTCGAGGAACAGGGCTATCGAACGCTGTCACTCGACCTGGTGCGCGACCAGGAACTGCTCACCCGGGCATGACGGGTGGCGAGCCCGGCAGCCCGGCAGCGATGCCGGCGACGGTCTCGAGCCACCACAATGCGGGGGCGCAGGCCGCGGCCAGCAGGACCGCACCGCTCTCCCACACCGGGCCGAGCGCGGCCGCCGCGGTGCCGAGCACGGTGACCAGCGGGACGGCCGGGGCGACGGCGATGTTCGCGGGCAGGGCCCACGGCCCCTGACCCAGGCCCGAGGCCACGAGCACCGGCAACGTGGCCAGGTGGGCGACGACGCACACCGCCAGGATGTCGGCGGCCGGCCCGGGCATCCACGGTCGACGGATCCGCTGGGCCACCGGCCTCGCCGCCAGGACCAGGGCGGCGGTCGCGGTGACGGACAGGACGAAGCCGGTGCCGGTGGCCGTGGCGGGATCGAGCAGGGCGACGACGAGCACCACCGCCGCCAGCGCGGCCAGCGGGCGGCCGGTGCGGTGGGCGCCGAGTGCCGCCAGACCGATGGCCCCGGTGCCGGCGGCGCGCAGGACGGCCGGTTCCGGGCCGACCACCGCCACGAATCCGGCCAGCGCGAGTCCTGCCGCCACGATCCGCCCGCGTCGCCCCACCCCGAGGGCCGCCGCGGCGAGCAGGACCGCACCCACGACGTAGGTGGTGTTGGCACCCGAGACCGCGGCGAGGTGCGCCAGCCCGGCCGCCCGGAACTCCTCCCGGGTCCGGGTGGACACCCCGCCCTCGTCGCCCAGGACGAAGGACGGGAGCAGCCCTGCGGCCTCTCCCTCGAGCGCGCGGCCGGACACCTGCCGGAGCCGCTCCCTCACCGCCGCCGGGACCCGTCCGGACCATCCGGGTGGGCCCGTCACGCGGGGCGGGGACAGCGCCCGGAGTGCAGGTGGTTCTCCCGCGGATCGCGGCTCCACCACCGCCACCGATGCCTCCACCCGGGTCCCCGGCGGGAGCCCCCGCCAGCCGTTGCGGGCCAGCAGCACAACGTCGAGTTCGGCCTCGCGCGCCGAGCTCCCCGACCCGGTGGACTCCACCCGGACCGGCACCATCACCCCGCCGCCGCGGATCGGCCGGTCAAAGCCGGTCACCACCGCCTGTACCCCTGTCCGCGCGCCCACCAGATCGTTCAGCGGGTGCGCGGACAGGGCGTGCACCCGGGCGGCCTGTACCCCCGCCGCAACCGCGCCCGTCGCGCACACCACCGCGAGGACGCCCAGCGCGGCGCGGTCGAGTCGCTCACGCACCCCGTGCCCGGAACCGGTCGACCCGCCGACGGACCACAGCGCGGCGACCACCGCGGCCGCCGCCAACACCACCGCGACGGCGGCGGCGAGAGCCGGGCGGACCACGCCCGTCGCGGCCGTGGCCGCGAACACCGCGAGCGTCGGCACGACCAGCCGCAGATCCCGCGCCGCAGGGATCCGGCGCCGTGACGTGTCGACCGGGTCGCTCACACCGTGACCAGCGGCCGGAGCCGTGCCAGGGTCGCCGGCCCGATACCGTCGACCTCCACCAGCTGGTCGACGCTGGTAAACGACCCGTTCGCGGCCCGCCACGCCAGGATCGACGACGCGGTCACCGGCCCCACGCCGGGCAACGACTCGAGTGCCGCCGCGTCGGCGGCGTTGAGATCGACCAGACCCCCACCTCCTCCCGGATCCGGTGAACCCGCCGCGGGCGCTCCGGTCCCCGGTGCCGCCTGCCCCGGGCCGGGGCCCGGTGCGATGATGTCGCTGCGCGGACCTCCCGACCCGTCCGGGCCGGGGGCCGACCCGACGAGGATCTGTTCGCCGTCGGAGACCTTGCGCGCCAGGTTGAGCCCGTCCCGGTCCCCGCCCTCCAGGACACCCCCCGCACTGTCGAGCGCGTCGGCGACCCGGGCGCCGGGCGCGAGGGTGACCAGTCCACTGCGGCCGACCAGCCCGACGACGGAGACGACGACCGGCTCCCCGGCGGGAACCGCCTCCCCGGGTACCGACCCCGGGGACGGCGGGGCGGGCCGGTGCGAGGCGCCGGTCTCGTCAGCGGCCTCGGTAACGGTCTCCCCCACCTCCGCCAACGGGAGGTCGGGCACCGCAGGCCCCTCGGGGACGGACGAGATCAGACGGTGCACGGAGAACGCGCCGAGACCCAGCACGAGCATCACCAGGGCGATCCCGGCGAGCCGGTCGGGCGCCCACCGGATGCGACCCCACCACGGCGGGTCGGCCCAGGCGGTCGCATCCGGGTACTGCGGCGGGATCCGCTCCGGCCGGTCACCCGCGGGGTCGAGGTCGGCCCACGGCACCGCGGCCAGCCGGCCGGGCCCACCACCGGTTGCCGGAGGGGCGTCGCCCGGGGCCGGACGATGATCGACCGCGGCAGGACGGTCGGCGTCCGGTGGCGAGAGTGCGCTGGCGAGTCGGTGCAGGGCGGCCGCCCGCGCAGGGTCCCGGTGGGAGTCGACGGGGCCGCCGGATCGTGCCGGGGTCTCGGTTCGCATGGCGCGAAGCTAGCCCGGCACATCCTCCGCGGTGGCCCCGATCGCGGCCGTCAGTCCGCCGGCTGTGGAGAGGGGGGAAGGATGGGGAATTCGGTGTCGACCAGGTCCGTCACCGAGACACCCACTGTTCCCGGCCCCAGGTGCCATGCGAGGACCTCGTCGAATTCGACGATCATGACCCGCTCCGGAAACTGGGTCTCCTTGCGGATCTCGGTGGCCATCTCCTCGGCCCGCTCGCGCGCCTGGTGGTGGTGGACCACCACCAGCACGTCACCGCGCGCCACGTCGTCGCGCAGCAGGGACCGCAGCCGCGCATGCGCCTTGGTGGTGGTGCGGGCCTTGGCCGCCAGGTCCACCGATCCATTGCGCAACACGATCACCGGGCGCATGGCCAGGGCACTACCGAAGAGCGCGGCGAGCGCACTGATCCGGCCGCCTCTGCGCAGGTTCTCGAGTGACTCCAGTGCGGCGTACGTCGAGGCGCCCCGGCAGAGTCGCTCGGCCAGTTCGTAGGTCGCGGACAGGCCGAGCCCGTTCCCCGCCGCCCACGCGCACTGCGCGACGGCGGCCCCGAACGCCATGCCCGCTCCGCGGGAGTCCGAGACCAGGACCCGGCCCCCGAACCTGGTCGCGGCGTCGGCCGCCGACTGCCACGTTCGCGAGAGCTCGCGGGACAGGTGCACCGACACCACGCCGGTGCAGTCGGGATCCGCGAGCAGTTCTCCGTAGATCTCCGCCAATTCGTCGGGCGTGACCGCGGCCGTGGACACCGCGCGGTCGTTCTCCTCCACGACGTGCAGACCCACCACCGTGATGCCGAACCCGCGGACCCACTCGGCCGGCAGGTCGGCACTCGAGTCGGTGACCAGGCGGATCGTCATGACGAGCCCACCGGAGGCGTGATGCCGGCGTTCCACTGGTCCAGGCGCCACAGAACACCTCGGGCGGCCTCGGTGGTGGGGCCGACCTCGGACTCGGGAGGCTGCGCGGCCGTGCCCTCGGGGCGGACGTGCGCCGACAGCTGCACCCAGCAGGTGTTGCCCAGTCCGTTGAACACCGAGTACTGCTCCACCGGCAGCTCGAGCAGCGACGCGGTCAGGGCCGCGATCGCGCCGCCGTGGGCGACGATCACGGCGGGGTGCTCGCTCCAATCCGGCGACGACTCGACCAGCTCGTCGACGACCTCTCGGGTCCGCCGCGCCACGTCCAGACGGCTCTCGCCCTCCGGCGGGGACCACCGCGGGCTGCTGCGCCACCGGACCCGGGCGTCGGGCCACTGCCCGTCGACCTCCGAGTGGCTCATGCCCTGCCACGTGCCCAGGTGCGTCTCCCGCAGCCGCGGGTCGGTGCGGACGTCCAATCCCACCTCGGTGGCCAACGCCTTCGCCGTCTCGTGCGCCCGCTGCAGGTCCGAGGACAGGATCGTCCACGGGCGACGCGGCGCCAGCACACGGCCCACGGCGTGGGCCTGCCGCACACCCAGCTCACTGAGCTCGGTGTCCAGCTGTCCCTGCATCCGCAACGAGGCGTTGTAGTGCGTCTGGCCGTGACGCAGGAGGATGAGACGTCGGGTCACCGGGTGGTTCAGAGCTCCTGATCCCGCTGTGGCTCCTCCGGCGCGAGCGAGTCGTCGGCGTTGCCGGCGTCGTCAGCGGACCGTCGCGACGTCTCGACGCCCTCGATCTCGACGACCGGGCAGTCCTTCCACAGGCGGTCGAGCGAGTAGTAGTCACGCTCGTCGACGTGCTGGATGTGCACGACCAGCTCGTTGTAGTCGAGCAGTGCCCACCGCCCCTCACGGGTGCCCTCGCGACGCAGCGGCTTGTGGCCGGCCTCGCGCAGCTTGTCCTCGATCTCGTCGACGACGGAGTTGACCTGCCGCTCCGTGTCGGCGGACGCCAGGACGAAACAGTCGGTGATGATGAGCTGGCCGGAGACGTCGATGACGACGATGTCGGTCGCCAGTTTGTCGTCGGCGGCGCGGGCCGCGATGGCGGCCATCTCAAGGGCCTCGGGGCTTGCGGTCACTGGGAATTCTCCTCGGGGTGGGGATCGGTGGGGACGGGCACCCGGTGTACCGGGGCCGTCGCTGCGGGGGTGCCGTCCAGGCGGGTCGAACCCTCGGGCCGGTAGAGATTGCGTTTCGCGATGTACTGCACGACACCGTCCGGCACGAGATACCACACGGGCGCGTCCTCGGCCGCCCGGCGGCGGCACTCCGTGGACGAGATGGCCAGCGCGGGGATCTCGAGCAGGTAGACGCGCCCGTCCCTGATCTCGGCGAGGTGTGTGTCGGACAGTTCGAACCCGGGCCGGGAGACCCCGACGAACGTGGCGAAGTCGAACATCTCCTCCCACCCGCGCCATGTGAGGATCTTCTCCAGCGCGTCGGCGCCCGTGATGAAGTACAGATCGGTGTCCGGGTGCTGGCGCAGCAGGTCCTTGAGCGTGTCGAGCGTGTAGGTCGGCCCGTCCCGGTCGATATCGACGCGGCTGACCGAGAAGCGCGGGTTGGAGGCCGTGGCGATGACCGTCATCAGGTAGCGGTCCTCGGCCGGTGACACCGCCCGGCCCCGTTTCTGCCACGGCTCGCCGGTGGGGACGAACACCACGTCGTCGAGACCGAACCGGTGGGCGACCTCGCTGGCCGCGACGAGGTGACCGTGATGGATGGGGTCGAAGGTCCCGCCCATCACTCCGATACGGCGTCGAGCGCCGTCGGAGGTCCCCGTCGTGGTCATGGTCGGTGAGTCTATCGGTCGGGGGTGACGCCCAGTCGTCTGCCGCGCCCCGCCGCCGCAATCGCTTACACGGGAAGCAGGCTCGCGACGACCGTCGTGAGCTGTTCGACGTTGCGGCACTCGTGCATGGGGACGTACTGGGAGTACAGCCTGGCGGCCGAATCGCCGGTCCCCCACTGCCGCTTGGGCTCCGGGTTGAGCCAGTGGGTGTGTCCGACCCGCTCGCTGACGAACTCGAGTGCCTCGACGGACGGATCCCGGTAATTGTTGCGGCCGTCTCCCAGGATGAGCAGCGACCCCGTCCTGGTCAGGGTGTGGGCGTACCTGTCCGCGAAGCCCGCCAGCGCGTGGCCGTAGTCGGAGTGACCGTCGTAGGTGACGATCTCGGCCTCGCGGACCATCCGGCTCATCGCGGATCCGAGGTCCGACCCGGTCTCGAAGAACGAGGTCACCTCGTCGGTGGTGTCGACGAACGCGAACACCCGTACCCGGGAGAACTGCTCCCGGAGCGAGTGCACCAGCTGGAGGGTGAAGTGGCTGAACCCGGCCACCGAGCCGGACACGTCGCACAACACGACCAGCTCCGGACGGGCCGGGCGGGGCTTGCGCAGCACCAGTTCCACGGGCACGCCGCCGGTGGACATGGACCGGCGCATGGTCTTGCGCATGTCGATCGCACCGTGCCGGTGACGACGCCGGCGGGCCGCCAGCCGGCTGCCCAGCTGCCTGGCCAGCGGACCCACCCTGCGGCGCAGTGCCTGCAGGTCCTGGTCGTTGGCCCGCAGGAAGTCGACCTGTTCGGCCGCGGGCCCCACCGCGTACTGCGCGACGCGGTCGCGGCCCACGGTCTCGGCGGTGCGGCGGCGGGTCTCGTCGGCGACCTCCCGCAGGAAGCCACGGACCATGTCGGCGGCCGAATTGGCGGCCGCGGTCTTCTCGGCGTGCCGCTGGGAACCGTCCGGGTCGAAGGGGTCGGCGCCGAGCAGCCCGTCCAGGATCCGCTGCATGATCGAGTTGGTGTCGAGCGGGCTCAGTGCCTGGTAGGCGGAGTAGCGCGGTCCGTTCACCGAGTCGTACGAGCCCAGCTGCTCGACCAGGAGTTCCGCCAACGCCCGGGCCTTGGCCCGCGACTCCTCGGTGTCCTCGAGCAGGAGCGACGCGATGAGCTCGTTCAGAGCGTCCGGATCCACCTTGCCGTCGTCGTCGGTCGGGATCTCCACCTCGAGCGTCACCGCGTCGCCCGCGGTGTGGGACCCCACGGCGGCCGGGAACCACAGGTCGAAGAGCTGGTCGAACACCCCACGGTGCGTGGACTTGTGCAGGATCGTCGAGGCCAGCGCCTCGCGCAGCGCGGCGCGGTCGAGCAGGTCGACGTGCACCATCGCCGCGGCGGCGTCCACGGCCTCGCTCGGGCCGACGGGGATGCCCTTGCGGCGCAATGCGTCGACGAAGTCGACGAGGTGACCGGACATCCCGCCCGGGGCCCTGTCGGTCATTCCACCCACCTCCCTGTCACCCACGGCCCTAGTTGAGCCGGAGCTCGGCGGCCGCGCGCAGCTGGTCGGACTGGTGCTTGAGCACCACGCCGAGCGTCTGCAGGACGACCTCGTCGTCGATGGTGTCCAGGCCCAGCGCCACGAGCGTGCGACCCCAGTCGATCGTCTCCGACACGCTCGGCACCTTCTTCAGCGCCATCGCGCGCAGGACGCCCACCACGCGCACGAGCTGCTCGGCCAGCCGGTCGTCCAGCTCGGGCACCCTCGAGGCCAGGATCTTGCGCTCGAGCTCGGGCGTCGGGAAGTCCAGGTGCAGGTAGAGGCACCGCCGCTTGAGCGCCTCGGACAGCTCGCGGGCCGCGTTGGAGGTCAGCACCACGAACGGGCGTCGGGAGGCCTCGATGGTCCCGAGCTCGGGGATGGTCACCGCGAAGTCGCTGAGGACCTCCAGCAGCAGCCCCTCGATCTCGATGTCGGCCTTGTCCACCTCGTCGACGAGCAGGACGGTGGGCTCACTGCGCCGGATGGCGGTGAGCAACGGCCGGGAGAGCAGGAACTCCTCGGCGAACACGTCGTCGCGCGTGGAGTCCCACCCCTCGCCCTGACCGGCCTGGATCCGCAGGATCTGCTTGGCGTGGTTCCACTCGTAGAGCGCACGGGCCTCGTCCACGCCCTCGTAGCACTGCAGGCGGATGAGTTCGGCCTCCGTGGCGGCGGCGACGGCCTTCGACAGCTCCGTCTTGCCGACACCGGCCGGGCCCTCGATGAGCAGCGGCTTGCCCAGCCGGTCGGCGAGGTAGACCACCGTCGCGGTCGATCGGTCGGCCAGGTACCCCTGTCCGCCGAGGGCCTCGATGACGTGGTCGATGCTCTCGAATGCGGGTCGCTGGGCGGTGCGGGCTCGGTCCATCGGGTGGGTCCTTTTCGGTTCGGGGTCGTCGGTGGCGGGCCGGCGGGTGGCCCGGGCGCGAGTGCCTCTACGGCCGCACGTGCCCCTTGCCGTGGGCGATCCACTTCGTGCTGGTCAGTTCCTCGAGCCCCATCGGGCCGCGGGCGTGGAGTTTCTGGGTGGAGATTCCGATCTCGGCGCCGAAGCCGAACATCTCACCGTCGGTCCAGGCGGTGGAGGCGTTGACCATCACCGCCGCCGCGTCGACGCGGGCGCAGAACTGGTCCGCTACGTCGATGCTGCGGGTGGAGATGGCCTCGGTGTGTCCGGAGGACCAGCGGTCGATGTGCTCGATCGCCTCGTCCACCCCGTCGACGACCTTGAGCGCGATGTCCATGCTGAGGTACTCCTCGCCCCAGTCGACGTCGTCGGCGGGGACGAGGCCCTCGCGGTCGCCGTGGACGGTGACGCCGGCCGTCCTCAACGCCCCCACGACGCGGTCCACGGCCGCGTCGCCGAGTGCGGAATCGAGCAACACCGTCTCGGTGGCGTTGCAGACGCTGCAGCGACGCGTCTTCCCGTTGAGCAGCAGGCTGATCGCCTCGTCCAGGTCCGCGTCTCCGTGGATGTAGAGGTGACAGTTGCCGGTGCCGGTCTCGATGGCCGGGACCTTGGCGTTCTCCACCACGGCCTGGATCAGCCCCGCACCACCGCGGGGTATGACGACATCCACCAGACCGCGCGCCTGGATGAGGTGGGTGACCGACGACCGGTCCTCGGACGGCAGGAGCTGGACCGCATCGACGGGCAGGCCGTGCTCCGCGAGGACACCGCGGAGCACCTCGACCAGCGCCTCATTGGAGTTGCGGGCCGAGCGCGACCCCCGCAGCAGTGCGGCGTTGCCCGATTTGAAGGCGAGCCCGAACGCGTCGACGGTGACGTTGGGGCGACCTTCGTAGATCATCCCGACCACGCCGAGCGGGACCCGGACCTGTCGCAACTGCAGCCCATTGGGGCGGGTCGAGCCACGCGTGACGGTGCCGACCGGGTCCGCCAGGCCGGCCACCTGGCGCAGACCGCCGGCGATGCCCTCGATCCGCTCGGCGGTGAGCCGCAGCCGGTCGAGCATGGCCTCGCCCATTCCGGCCTCGGACTGCTCGGCGAGGTCCCGGGCGTTGGCCTCGAGGATCGTCGACTCCGCCACCACGAGGGCGTCGGCGGCGGCCTGCAGCAGTGCGTTCTTGCGGTCCGCGGTGAGCAGGGCCAGCTCGCGCGAGGCGGACCGGGCCCGGCGGGCGGCGTCGTGGACGGCGTCGCGGGTCGGGTCCGCGGCGGGCCCGGCGTCCGTCTGGCCAGTGAGGTCGGAAGCGTCGAGGTGGCTGGCTGTCATACGTTCCAGCTTACCGATGCGGCCGGCGGAGCCACCTCCGACGAGTCAGACCGTCGGGACGGCTCCGGTCTCGCGCACGGCGAACTCCCGGAATCGGCGGGCCAGGTCCGGGTCGCCGGCAGGGCCCGATCGCTCACCGGGTCCGGGCGGGCCCGCGATCTGTCGGAAGCCCGTCGGTCCGATGTACGACGCCGGCGGCAGATCCTCCGTCGCCGCGAACAGCAGCGGGCGTGCCCCATCGGCGGCCGTGGGCACGATCCGCCGGCCGAGCAGGTTGAGCACGGCGTTGACCGGCGGGAACGGGGTCGGGTCGAGGATCGAGGTGGCGGCGAACCCGGGGTGCGCGAGCTGTACGTCCACCGCGGAGCCCGCGGCGGCGAGACGGGTCTGCAGGTCGAGTCCCCAGAGCATGCACGCCAGCTTCGACTGGGCGTACGCCGCCGCCATCGAGTAGGGGCGCTGTCGGAAGTGGGGGTCGTCGAAGTCGATCCGCCCCTTGGCGTGGGCCATCGAGGCCGTGATCACCACCCGCTCCCGGATCCGGGGCAGCAGGAGTTCGGTGAGCAGGAACGGCGCGAGGACGTTGACCCCCAGGTGCAGCTCGAAGCCGTCGGCTGTCTCCCGCCGGGTCTTGCTCATCAGACCTGCGTTGTCCATCAGGATGTCGACGGGGTCCGTGTACGAGGTCGCGAACTCCCGCACGGCGTGCAGGTCACTCAGGTCCAACTCGTGGACCTCGGTGGAGCCGCCGATCTCCGCGGCCGCCGCCTCCCCCTCGGCGCGGGTGATGGACGGGAGCACGACGTGGGCGCCCCGACGCGCGAGTTCACGCGCGGCTTCCTTCCCGATGCCGCTGGTGCCGCCCGTGACCACGATGGTCTTCCCGGTCAGGTCGGGCAGGTCGTCGACGGTCCACGCCGCGGAGGTCACGAGGCGGCCCCGTCGCTGCGCACGAGGACGGTGACCATGAAGCCGCTGTCGTCGTCGAACGGCAACAGATCCCACGTCGACCAGCGCTGCTGCACCCGCAGCCCGGCGCGGTCGGCGTCGCGGTCGAACTCCTCCCGGGTCCAGCCCCGGTCGAGCCCGAAGCCCACGACCAGGCGGCCGGCCCTACCCTCGGTGCCCTCGTCCGCCGTGGCGAGCCGCGCGGCGAGGTTGGTCAGCACGGTGCCGCGGTCGGCGGGGTCGACGAAGGCCAGGACGTTGCCCGCCGACACGGCGAGATCGAACGGCCCGCGGGGCCAGCCCTCGTCCGCCAGGTCCGCGACCTCCCACGACGCTTCGGGGCACAGCTCCCGCGCGCGCTCGATCAGGTGCGGGTCGAGGTCGACGCCGGTGACGCGGTGTCCACGCGAGTGCAGGTAGGCGCCGGTGCGCCCCTGACCACAACCCACATCGAGGATCCTGGCACCGCGCGGGGCCATCGCGTCGATCAGCCGCGCCTCGCCGTCGATGTCCACTCCCTCGGCGACCATGTCGTCCCACCGTCGGGCGTACCGCCGGGAGTGCTCGGGGTCTGCCTCCACGATCTGCTTCCATGTCTGAGCCATGCGGCCCAGTATGGCCGCAGGGAGCGACATGCGTCGCGGAGGACGACGACGACGACGAGCGCGGCCGCAGCAGGGCCGGCGGAACGCGGTGGTCACGAGCCGATGGCGCGGAGGAGTCGGAAGGTGGGCAGATCGGCTCCCCTGGTCTGGTTGACGAGGGTGACCGCGAGGGTCCCGCCGACGGTGTCGACGACGGTGATCGACCGGAACCCGCCGGTGCCGCCGTTGTGCCACAGGGTGCCCGGGCCGGCGCGATGCCACCCGAGCCCCATCCGTCCCGGACCCGACGGCGGCGTGGCCTGCGTGAGTCGGACGGCGGCCCTGAGGTCGGTGGTCGACGGATCGAGGTGCGCGGCGAGGAACCGCGTCATGTCGGCCGCCGTGGAGCGCAGTGCTCCGGCGCCCGGCATGCCGCGCAGCGGCCACGGTTCGGCGCCGCGGCGGCGGCTGCGGTGCCCGAGGGCCGTTCGTCGCCGCTGATCGTCGGTCATCTGATCCTCGGTCACGGTGTCGGGCATGCCCAGTGGTCCGCAGATCCGGTCGCGGACGAGCGCCCCGAAGTCGGCCCCGGTCGCGCTGGTCATCGCGATGCCGAGAAGGCCGAAGCCGAGATTCGAGTACCTCGGCGTGCCCTGCCCCGGGTGCCGACGCGGGCGGAGGCCACGGAGTCCGGCGAGGACGTCCGATTCCGTGAGGTCCACATAGGGATCCGCACCCGTGCGCACGTAGGCGAGGTTCTCCCGGAGCCCCAGCCGGCCGGGCGTCCTGGGGAGCCCGGAGGTGTGGGTCGCGAGGTGCTGCAACGTGATCGGGTCGTCGTCGCCACCCGGCAGGTCCGTGCCGGTGGGGAGCAGGTCCCGGACCGGGGTGTCCAAGCGCCACTGCCCCCGGACGACACCGTCGGCCAGCAACAGGGCGGTGAACACCTTCGTGACGGAGCCGATCTCGAAGAGCGTGTGGGCGTCCGGCGTGGCGCCCCGACCGGTGTCCCCGCGTGCAGCGGTGTGGACGCCGCCCGGTGGCCCGGCAGCCATCACGACCCCGACCCGCCGCCGCGACAGTCGGTCCGTCGCCCGCTCGACCTGCCCCGCGATTCCCTGCCCACCACTGGTCACGGGGCCGAGTAAACGCTCCCGGGCTCCGCTCCGCAGGTGAGCTGTCGGAGCGGTGGGGCACGATGGGCCCATGACCTCGACAGCGGACCGTCCCACTTCCGACGACCCGGCCACCGGGGACCGGGCCGCCCTCCGGGCCCGCGCCGACGAACTGCTCAGCGCCCTCGCCGGCCCGGGCGCCGTCCTGCGCGAGGACCAGTGGGTCGCCATCGAGGCCCTGGTGGCGGACCGGCGACGCGCGCTGGTGGTCCAGCGCACCGGCTGGGGCAAGTCGGCGGTGTACTTCATCGCCGCCCGGTTGCTCCGCGAGCTGGGGTCGGGCCCCACCGTGATCGTCTCGCCGTTGCTCGCACTCATGCGGAACCAGGTCGAGTCCGCCGCCCGGGCCGGGGTGCGGGCGGCCACCATCAACTCGGCCAACATGACCGAGTGGGACGAGGTCCGCTCGGCGGTCCGGGCCGGTGAGGTCGACGTGCTGCTGGTGAGCCCGGAGCGTCTCAACAACCCCGACTTCCGGGACACGGTCCTGCCCGCGCTCGCAGCGGACGCCGGCCTCGTGGTGGTGGACGAGGCCCACTGCGTCTCGGACTGGGGTCACGACTTCCGGCCGGACTACCGGCGTATCCGCACCCTGCTCGCCGATCTGCCCCACGGCGTGCCGGTCCTGGCCACCACGGCCACGGCCAACGACCGGGTGGTCCGCGATGTCGCGCAGCAGCTCGGGGTCGGTGAGTCCGCCTCGGAGGACACCCTCGTCCTGCGAGGCGGACTGGACCGCGAGTCGCTGCGGCTGTCGGTGGTGGATATCGACGACTCGGAGAAGCGCGCCGCCTGGCTCGTGGAGAACCTCGAGTCGATGCCGGGCAGCGGCATCATCTACAGCCTCACCGTCGCGGCGGCCGAGGACATGGCCGAACTACTCACCTCGGCCGGGCACCGTGTCAGCTCCTACACCGGCCGCACCGACGCCGGTGAACGCGAGGAGCTGGAGCGCGCGCTGCTCGACAACGAGGTCAAGGCCCTGGTCGCCACCTCCGCGCTGGGCATGGGCTTCGACAAGCCGGACCTGGGCTTCGTGGTCCACCTGGGTGCCCCACCCTCCCCCATCTCGTACTACCAGCAGATCGGCCGCGCCGGACGTGCCGCCGACCGCGCCGAGGTGGTCCTGCTTCCCGGGCCCGAGGACCGCGCGATCTGGAACCACTTCGCCTCCCTGGCGTTCCCGCCCGAGGACGTGGTGCGGCGGGTCCTCGACGCGCTGGAGCCCGATCGACCGCAGAGCACGCAGGCGCTCGAACCCGCCGTCGACCTCGGCCGCAACCGGCTCGAGATGGTGCTCAAGGTCCTCGACGTCGACGGCGCGGTCCAGCGCGTCCGGGGTGGCTGGGTGGCCACCGGGCGGCCGTGGCACTACGACGCCGAGCGGTACGCGGGGCTGGCGGAGGCACGGCAGTCCGAGCAGCAGGCGATGTTGGAATACCAGCGCACCGTGTCCTGCCGCATGGAGTTCCTCCGCGGCCAGCTCGACGACTCCACCCTCGACCCGGCCTCCGGCGGTTGCGGTCGCTGCGACAACTGCACGGGCCAGCGCCGCACCACGGACGTCGACTCCGGCGCCCTGACCCGCGCCCGCGACGCCCTCGAACGGCCCGGCGTGGTCCTGCCGCCCCGCCGCCAGTGGCCGACCGGCCTCGCCAAGCTCGATGTCCCGCTCAAGGGCAAGATCGCCGACGGCCCCGCCGAGGGCCGGGCTCTGGCCCGCCTGACCGATCTCGGCCTGGGCCAGAAGCTGCGCGCTCTGCTCGCCGAGCCCGACCAGGACGCTCCGGAATGGCTCGCACGCGCGTGTATTCCCGTCCTCCGCGAGTGGGGCTGGGCCGACCGGCCCACCGGCGTGGCCGCCCTCCTCACCGGCGAGCACCCGCAGCTGGTCACCACTCTCGCCCATGCCCTGGCGCAGATGGGTCGCATGGAACATCTCGGGGAGATCTCCCGCGATCCGGCCCTGCCCGCCGTGACGGCCCAGAACTCCGCATACCGCGTGGCTCAGTTGTGGGGCACGTTCTCCGGCCCGTCGACGCCGTCCGAGGGCCCCGTCCTCCTGGTCACCGACCTGCTCGGGACGGGGTGGACGATCACCGAGGCGGCCCGGCATCTCCGCTCCTCCGGGGTCCCCGCCGTCCTGCCCCTGGCCGTCGCCACATCCGGCTAGGTGTGATGTCCGGCTAGGTGTGTTGTCCGGCTGGGTGTGATGTCCGGGGAGGTCGCCGCCCGCGCATCGACAGACCGGAGTCCGGCACGGGATCATCGACCCATGGGTAACGCAACGAGACCGTCACCGTCGGCCGGGCCGGGGTTCACCACGATCCGGTCGGACCCGTCATGAGCGCCCTCACGGTGCTCGCCCTCGCGGTGGGATTCGTCCTACTCATCGGCGGCGGCGAAGTGCTGGTGCGAGGCGCCGGCGGTCTGGCCGCGACCCTCGGGATCTCCCCGCTGGTGGTGGGACTCACCGTCGTCGCCTTCGCCACCTCCGCGCCGGAGTTCGCGGTGAGCGTCGACGCCGCGCTGAGCGGGTACCCGGGGTTGGCCGTCGGCAACGTGGTGGGCAGCAACATCGCGAACATCCTGCTCATCCTGGGTCTGACAGCGATCGTTGCCCCGCTGGTGGCGACGTCCCGCATCGTGCGGGTCGACATCCCCATCATGGTGCTGTTCTCGGTGGTCGCGCTGCTGGTGGCACTCGACGGCACGATCAGCTTCCTCGACGGTCTGCTGTTGTTCGCCGGCCTCGTGGCGTATGTGGTGGCGACGATCGTCATCTCGCGCAAGCAGGATGGAGGCCGGGCCGCCGCGGCACCGGAGGACCCGGTCGCTGACGGCGCCGGTGGTGGCGACGCCGCCGTCGACGGCGCGGGTGATGGCGACGCGGGTGGCGCCAGTGCCGGCGAGACGCGGTCGTCCGGCGTCGCGTCGTCACACCCGGTTCTGGTCAGCAGCGTCTTCGTGGTCGTCGGAGTGGCCCTGCTGGTGGTCGGCGCGCGACTACTCGTCGCGGCGGCGAGTGATCTCGCGTCGGCATGGGGGATGAGTGACCTGGTCATCGGCCTCACGGTGGTGGCGGTCGGGACGTCGCTGCCGGAGCTCGCCACGAGCGTGGTGGCGGCGATCCGCGGCGAACGGGACCTGGCCATCGGCAACATCGTCGGTAGCAACATGTTCAACATCGGTGCCGTTCTCGGGATGACCTCGCTCATCACGCCCATCGACGTCGCCCCCGGGGCCGTCCGCTTCGACCTGCCGATCATGCTCGCCGTCTCGCTGGCCCTGCTCCCGATCGCCTTCACCGGTATGGCGATCAAGCGGTGGGAGGGACTGCTCTTCACCGGCTTCTACGCCGCGTACGTCGTCTACGTGGTGCTGCAGGCGGCCGACCACGACGCGTTGGATCCGTTCAGCGCCGCCATGCTCTGGTTCGTCATCCCCATCACGGCCCTGTGGCTCATCGTGCTGGCCACCTATGAACTCGGCGTGCTGCGGGGGCGCAGACAAGCGCGAGGACAGCGCGTCGCGGCGGGGGCGCGCGGAGCGGACGAGGAGGGCCCGACGGAAGGGGTGACCCGCGACGTCTGAGCGCCCTCGCCGGGCCCGTTCGCCGAGGACCTCCGGTTCACACGGAGAGTCGGAGGCTCCGGAGGCGACGGACCAGAAGACTCTGATGCCATCGTGTCTGCGATACGTCGATCTCGAGGTCCCCGCCGAGATCGAGGAGGAAGTCGAGTGCGGCGCGGGATTCCACGCGCGCCAGGGCCGCACCCAGGCAGAAGTGGATGCCGCGCCCGAACGACAGGTGCGAGCCCTCATCGCGGTCCGGTCTGAACCGGTCCGGGTCACCGAACCGG
This sequence comes from Dietzia sp. WMMA184, assembly GCF_002441635.1. Classification (NCBI taxonomy): domain Bacteria; kingdom Bacillati; phylum Actinomycetota; class Actinomycetes; order Mycobacteriales; family Dietziaceae; genus Dietzia; species Dietzia sp. WMMA184. The sequence continues at coordinate 1,123,959 of NZ_NXEI01000001.1, forward strand.
CGGGGGTCCCGGTTGGCGCTTCCCCAGAGGAGGAAAAGGTGGGTGCCCGCGGCGAGAGCGGTCCCACGGAGTTCGGTGTCCGTGGTGACGTGGCGGTAGTGCCCCCGGAAGGGCGCATCCGTTCTGAGGGTCTCCTCGATGAACGGCGAGCGGCGCCCCGGGTCCGACCGGAGTGTGTCGAGGTGCTCGGGGTGCTGCCCCAGGCGCCACGCCAGCGTGCCCAGGTGGCCCACGGTGGATTCGATCCCGGCCGCCACGAGCTGGACGAGGACCTGCACCGCGGCGTCGTGGGAGATCTCGCCGCGCTCCAGCTCACGGGCGAGTGCCCCGAGCACCGAGGCGCCCTGCCCGGCCTCCGCCCCGGTCAAAGCGGCCGAGAGGTGGTCGACCAGCTCCCCTCCCGACCGGAGCGAGTCGTCGAGCTCGTCGGCCGTGACCATCCCGTCCAACATCCTCGTGCTGGCGAACGCCCACTCCCACAGGCGGTCGGCATCCTGTGGCGGCAGCCCCATGAGCTCCGCGACGACGGCGGGCGGGAGACGCTCGGCGATGTCCCTCACCCAGTCGATCCCGCCGTCTCGCCAGCCGTTCGCCCACAGTTCTCGCAGTCGGCGGTCGACGAAGGGCCGCCAGGCTCGCAGTGTGCGCGGGGAGAGGGACGACGTGACCACGCTCCGGTGGGCTCGGTGCACCTGCCCGTCAACGGTCGCCAGCGCGTGGACGGGGGATCCGAGTTCGGCGACGGGGAACTCGGTCACCTCCCCGCCAGGGCCGACCACCATCGTCGCGGTGAGGTTGGACGAGAAGTCCTCGACCCTGCTCGCCGCCTCCACGATCAGGTCCCATGACCGGACGGCGTAGAAGCCCGAGTCCCCCACCCGCTCGATTCCCGGCGACGTCCTCGAGGGGTCGAACAGGTCCAAGATCTCGTGCGCATCCTGCATACCCGCAACACTCGCGGACGGGTACCCGGCCCACATCGGAATCGCACATTCCGGTGGTCACCCGGCGGGCGCGGGCGACCGTCGTGGGGCTCCGGGGGCCCGGAGCAGCACGACACAGCTGATCCCCGAGACCGCGGCGGAGGTCAGCAGCAGTGCACCGAGCCCCAGGGACGGTATGACGGCCCCGGCGAGCGCCGGCGCGATCTCCGAGCTCACGGCGCCCACCACCAGGCACGCCGTGAACGCCGCCCCGCGCGATCGGGGGCCAGGTCCGCCGTCCACACGGCGAGGACCGCCGAACCGGTCATGTACCCCACACCGAAGACGCAGGCGGAGATCACCGTCGCGCCCAGGGAGTTCCCCGCCTGACCCAGCAGCGCCAACGACACCGCGACGGTCACCAGGCACATCGCCGCGACCCGGGCACTGCCCCACCGTTGCGCCATGGCGCCGGTCGCCAGTGCCGTCAGGCCGCTGGCACCGATCAGGACGTAGGCCGCCGGGACAGCGAGCTCCGGCAGGTCCGTGCGGTCGAGGACGTCGGAGGCGTAGGTGAAGTAGATGATGACGACGGCGAAGTAGACGACCGCAGGGCGATCAGCCCGACGCCCGTACCGGTGGTGATCATCGCCAGCGCCCTGGGCTGTTGTCGGGCGGTCACCGTCCGGGTGACGATGTCCGAGTACGGCGCCCAGACCCAGCCGCCCGCGCTGCCGGCCAGAACCGCGCCCACGGCGAGCAGCCACGGCGACTGGGCGGTCACCACGATGGCGGCACCGAGCGCGCCGCAGACCCCGCCCACGGTGGTCGGTGCGCGCGGTCCACGCCGGGCCGTCAGGGGTCCCGCGAGCAGCAGGCCGGCCAGGTAGCCGACGAACGTGGCGCTGGCGACGAGCCCGAGCACCAGCTCCGGCAGACCGAGGTCCCGGCGGATGTCGGGCAGGGTGAGCCCGTAGACGTACCGCGCCATGCCGAAGGCGACGCCGACGACCGCCGCGCCGGCGATACCGATCCTCGCCGCGGAGAGCGTGCGCTCCTCGCGGCCGCCCGCGCCGATCAGACCTCCCGCGCCATCGCCCGGCCCGCCTTGAGCCCGGAGAAGATGCACCCGCCGAGGAACGTCCCCTCCAGCGAGTTGTACCCGTGCACGCCGCCGCCGCCGAAGCCGGCGACCTCGCCCGCCGCGTACAGGCCCGGGAAGGGCTCGCCGCCGGGGGTCAGGCACTGGGAGTCGAGGGTCGTCTCGATGCCGCCGAGCGTCTTGCGGGTCATGAGGTGCACCTTGACCGCGATGAGCGGGCCGCCGGAGCCGGCCGCCGAGCCCGTGCCCTGCCCCGAGTCCCTGAGCAGCCGGTGCGGCTTGGCCATCCGGGTGAGCTTGTCGGTGAGGACGCGCCGGGCGTTGTGGATGGCCTGCACCTGCGCGTCCTTGGCGAACGGGTTGTCCATCTGGCCGTCCATGGCCAGGACGAACTCGCGCACCCTCTCCACGTCGAGCTCCGGCTCCCCGTCGCGCAGCAGTGAGTTCATGCCGGCGACCATCTCCTCGAGGGTGTCCGCGACCACCCAGTCGACGCCCTTCTCGGCGAACTCGGCGATCGACGGCGGCAGTCCGCTGCCGGCCTTGGAGGCGAACTTCCTGATGCTCTTGTCCGTCAGCTCGGGGTTCTGCTCGGACCCGGAGAGGATGAACTCCTTGCCGGCGATGGCGGAGTCGAGGATGAACCAGGAGTAGTCCCGGCCGGTGCGGCGGATGGCCTCGATGGACGCTGTGGTGTGGAACCCCGGGAACAGCGGTACCGGCATCCGGTCGCCGTTCGCGTCCAGCCACAGGGTGGACGGCCCGGGGATGATGCGGATCGCGTGCGAGGGCCACACGGGCGCGTAGTGCTCGACGCCCTCGGTGTAGTGCCACATCCTGTCCCGGTTGATGAGGTTGGCCCCGGCCACCGCGGAGATCTCCAGGATCCGGCCGTCCACGTGCTCGGGCACCCCCAGGATCAGGCGCTCGGGAGCGTCGCCGAGCCGGTCCGCGGGCCAGTACCGACGAACGAGGTCGGGGTTGCCGCCGATACCGCCGGAGGCGAGGAGCACCGCCCCGGCCCGGAACTCGAACGCGCCGGTCTCCTCGCGCGGGGAGGCCACACCCCGGTCGTGGTCGCAGGGCACGAGGGTCGCTCCTCGCACGCCGACGGCGCGACCGTCCTCGACCACGATCTCGTCGACCCGGTGACGTACGGCGAAGCGCACGAGCCCGGCCCGGGCGGCCTCCAGGACGGGTTCCTCGAACACCCGCACCACCTCGGGCCCGGTCCCCCAGGTCACGTGGAAGCGCGGGACGGAGTTGCCGTGCCCGGCCACGTCGCCGCCGCCGCGCTCGGCCCAGCCGACGGTGGGGATGATCCGCAGGCCCAGGTCGTGGAGGTACCGCCGCTTCTCCCCCGCGGCGAACTCGACATAGGCACGCGCCCACTGCCGCGGCCAGTGGTCCTCCGGCCGGTCGAAGCCGGCGGAGCCGAGCCAGTCCCGCCACGCCAACTCGAGCGAATCGGAAATCCCGATCCGCTTCTGCTCGGGTGTGTCGACCAAAAAGAGGCCGCCCAGCGACCAGAACGCCTGACCGCCGAGGTTCTTCTCGTTCTCCTGGTCCACCACGAGCACCTTCTTGCCCGCGCGGGTCGCCTCGTGGGTGGCGACCAGTCCGGACAGACCGTGCCCCACGACGATCACGTCCGGGGTGAAGCCCGGCTCCGGCGCGGGAAGCGGTCCGGTGTTGGCCGCCCGTGACGCCGACGGCGGCTGCCACTCCGGGTAGACGGGGTGGACGGGCCGGGCCTCGCCGGTGGTGCGGTGCGATCGGGACTCAGAGCGGCTCATGCGCCCCAGTGTGCCCGGTCACTCCAGCAGGTGGCGCAGATACCGTTCCGGCGCGTCGAGATAGCGCCGGTGGTCGACCATCGCCAGATCCTCCCACCGGGTGCGGTGCATCCCGGCGTCGGAGAGCTCGTACACCGCGGCGCCGGGCACCGAAGCGAGGATCGGCGAGTGGGTGGCCATGAGCACCTGCGCCCCGCGCCGGTCGGCCAGCTCGAGCAGCAGGGCGACCAGTCGGAGTTGGGCGTCGAAGGACAGTCCGGCCTCGGGCTCGTCCAGCACGAACAACCCGCCGCCGGAGAACCGCGAGGTGGTGACGATGTCCCAGAACGCCTCACCGTGGCTGCGGGAGTGGAAGTCCTGCTCCGGGCCGGAGGACTGCAGGTAGGTGAACATGCCGTGCATGGTCTCGGCGCGCAGGAAGTAGCCCCACTTCGGCGCGCCCCCGCCCCGGACCAGCCGCAGTGAGTCGTGCAGCGGGGACTCCGACTCCCAGGTGACGTCACGGCCATTGACCGACCCGCCCTCGGCGCCGAGCCCGTACGCCATGGCGACGGCCTCGACGATCGTCGACTTGCCGGCGCCGTTCTCCCCCACGAGCACGGTGAGGTCGTCGAGTTCGAGTCCCTCGCGCAACAGCTGGGCCACCGCCGGGATCGAGTACGGCCACCGCCCCGCCCCGGCCGACACGGGCTCGGCCCGCTCGTCCACGCCCCCGTCGCGCTGCCGCTCGACGCGTACCACCGGTCGTGGATCGAGCACTCCACCTGCGGCCATGCCACGCACCCTACCGTCGGTCGGTACCGTTTCTCCCATGCGGATCCACCAGCTCAACTGCGGCACGATGGGGGGCCTCGTTCCGACGCGCGTGCTGCTCGTGGAGGCCCCGGACGGGCTCGTGCTGGTGGATTCCGGGATCGGGTTGCAGGACATCGCCGACCCGGCCGGCCGCCTCGGGGCGATGCGTCACGCGCTGCGCCCGGCGCTGCGCACCGGCGAGACCGCCGTCCACCGCATCGAGGCGCTGGGCCTGGATCCGCGGGACGTGCGGCACATCGTGCTGACCCACATGGACGTCGACCACATCGGTGGGCTCGCCGACTTCCCGCAGGCGCAGGTGCACGTCGCCGCCCAGGCGCTGACGTGGGCGGTGCGCACGCCGCGGTTCGTCGAGCGCCGCCGGTACCGCCGCCCCCAGTGGTCGCACGGGCCGCGGTTCGTCGAGTACTCCTACGGGACCGACCGGTGGGAAGGCTTCCGGGTGCACCCCCTGGACGACGTCGCCGAGGGGATGATGCTGGTGGACCTGCCGGGCCACGCGGTGGGTCACGCCGGGGTGTTGGTGCCCGGCGGCGGCCGCACCGGTGGTGTCGGGGACCACGACCGCGTCCACGGCAACGACGACGACGACGACAAAGACCTCCTCCACGCCGGGGACGCCTTCTACCACCGGGGGCAGATCGGTCAGACGGGTCGCGTGCCGCGGTCGATCCCCGTCCTGGAACGCGCCCTGGCCCTGGAACCGGGCGCGGTGTCCCTGACGCACGCCAGGCTCGCCGGGTTGGCCCGGCGTCGCCACGACACCCTCGACGTGGTGTGCGCGCACGACCCCTCGGGGCCCGGGGGCCTCTAGATGGTCAGGATCCGTGAGACCGCCTGGACGCCGGCCGAGCGCACGGAGGCGGACCCGGACCTGCCCGACCGCGCGGCCGCACTCGCCGAACTCCTCCGGGGCCGGCGGGCGGTGGTGCTCACCGGCGCCGGCATCTCGACCCCGTCGGGCATCCCCGACTACCGCGGGCCCGATTCGCCCGGCCGGACCCCGATGACGTTTCAACAGTTCGTGGGCGACCCCGCGTTCCGTCGGCACTACTGGGCGCGCAACCACCTCGGGTGGCGGCACATGGAGGCCGCGCGGCCCAACGCGGCGCACCTCCTGCTCGCCGACTGGGAGCGGCGCGGCCTCGTCACCGGGGTGATCACCCAGAACGTGGACCTGCTGCACCTCAAGGCGGGCAACCGCCGGCTCGTGGACCTGCACGGGACCTACGCCGTGGTCATCTGCCTGGACTGCGGCCTGCGACAGAGCCGGTGGGCGCTGCACGAACAGCTCGAACGCCTCAACCCCGGCTTCATCGAACGCGTGACCTCCCGCGGGGCGATCGAGGTGGCGCCGGATGCCGACGCCGTCCTGGCCGAGACCTCGGACTTCCGCATGGTCGATTGTCGGGCCTGCTCGGGAGTCCTCAAACCGGACATCGTCTACTTCGGCGAGAACGTCCCCGCGCATCGCGTGCAGGAGGCCAACGCGCTCGTCGACGGGTCGGACCTCGTCGTCGTCGTCGGCTCCTCCCTGACCGTCCGCTCCGGATACCGGTTCGTACGGCGTGCGGTGACCACCGGCACGCCCGTCGCGGTGGTCAACCGCGGCCGCACCCGCGCGCACGACGAGGCCACCCTGACGATCGACGGCGACTGCGTGGAGGTCCTCGAGCTGACAGATGCGGCCCTGCCGCACCACGGGTGAGCGTCGAGGAGCAAAATAGGGCCATGCAGATCGCAAAGACACCGGGGACCGCACTGGCCCGACTACTCCGCGGCAACGCCCGCTACGTGGCCGGGGAGAACCTCAACGAGCACAAAGACCCCTCTCGGCGCACCGAGCTCGCCTGCCAGCAGAATCCGTTCGCGCAGGTGTTCGGCTGCGCGGACTCCCGCGTCCCCGCCGAGGTCGTCTTCGACCAGGGGCTCGGCGACCTGTTCGTGATCCGCAACGCCGGCCACATCGTGGACTCGTCGGTGCTCGGGTCGATCGAGTTCGGGATCGAGGCCCTGAACATCCCGCTGACCCTGGTCCTGGGACACACCTCGTGCGGCGCGGTGGGCGCCACGATCACCGCCATCGACACGCACTCCACCCCGTCCGGGTACCTGCGCGACGTGGTCGAGCGGATCTCGCCGGCCGTGTTCGAGGCGCGGCGCGACCCGGACGCCGGGTACGACGACGTGGTGGTGGAGAACGTCCGCCACACCGTCACCGCGATCCGGCAGAAGTCGGCCGCCGTCGACCGCGCGATCACCGAGGGCCGCACCGCGATCGTCGGCGCGATCTACAACCTCGAGGAGGGGACCGTCACCCCGGTCCACACCGAGGGGACCGTCACGGAAGGCTGAGCGCGGGCCGACCGGGGTCGGTGGTCGGACCAGCGCTGGTCAGACCGGGACGAGGTCGTCGGCGTGCACCAACGGGCGCCCCTGACCGGAGCCGGTGCCGCCCGCCGCCCGGTCGACCAGCCGGGCGCGGACCTCGACCGAGTCGTACTGGGCGATCCCGCGGGCGACCACCCGGCCGTCGACGTCGTGCATCTCGATGACGTCGCCGAAGTGGAACAGCCCGTCCACCCCGGTCACCCCGGCCAGTAGCAGGGAGCGTCGCGAGCCGGTCACCGCTCGGACCGCTCCGTCGTCCAGCAGGACCGCCCCGCGGGCGTCCGCGGCGTGCCGGACCCAGAAGCGCCGGGCGGTCATCCGCTCGGGCCGGGCCGCGAAGACCGTGCCCACCGTCGGGTCGGCGGCGAGGGCCTGCGGCGCCAGCTCCGCGGCCGTGAGCAGGACCGGGATGCCCGCGTCCGCGGCCAGACGGGCTGCGGCGAGCTTGGAGGCCATGCCGCCGGTCCCCAGGGCACCGCCGGCACCGGCGATCACGCCGTCGAGGTCGCCCTCGCCGCCGACCATGGTCACCGCGCTGGCCCCGCCCTTGCGCGGGTCGGAGTCGTACAGGGCGTCGACGTCCGAGAGCAGGATGAGGGCGTCGGCGCTGATGAGGTGCGCGACCAACGCGGCGAGCCGGTCGTTGTCACCGAACCGGATCTCGTTGGTGGCCACGGTGTCGTTCTCGTTGATCACCGGCACCGCGTGCAGGGTGCGCAGGCGGTCGAGGGTCCGCTGGGCGTTGGCGGCGCTGTCCCGCCGCCCGATGTCGGCGGCCGTGAGCAGCACCTGGCCCACCACCCGGTCGAAGCGGGCGAACGAGTCGCCCCACGCGCGCGCCAGCTCGAGCTGTCCGACGCTGGCCGCGGCCTGCTTCGCGGACAGGGTGCCGGGGCGGGTGGTCATCCCCAGTGGCGCCATGCCGGCGCCGATCGCACCGGAGGAGACGACGAAGACGTCCGACCCCGCGGCCATCCGCGACTGGCAGACGTCGGCGAGTGCGTCGAGTTCGGCCCGCCGGATCCCGCCGTGGAAACTGGTGATGGCCGACGAGCCGATCTTAACCACCACGCGGCGGGCCGCGCCGATACGACGGCGCAACTCCCGCTCCGTGGTCACTCCAGGATCTCCTCGTCCGGGTCGATCAGGCCGCGGCGCACCCGCTTGCGGTACTTGCGCTCGGTGGCGCCGATCCGCTCGTCGGACTCCAGCCGGATGTCGGTCCCACGCCCGGTGCGCATGAGGTCGACGCCGGCCGGGGTCTGCGGCTCCCACTCGAACGAGACGTCACCGATGGTGACGGTGCAGCCCTCCGTGGCGCCGGCCTTGATGAGCGCCTCCTCGACCCCGATCCGGGCCAGCCGGTCGGCGAGGAAGCCCACGGCCTCGTCGTTGTCGAACTCGGTCTGACGGATCCACCGCTCCGGCTTGGCCCCGGTGACGATGAACGCGCCGCGGTCGGCGGGATCCGGGCGGACGCGGAACTCCTCGACGTCCACCGCCTTGGGGCGGATGACGATCCGCTCGGGCGCGGCGGGCGGGTTGGCCTTACGGTGCGCCTTGATCAGCTCGTACAGGCCGTACCGCAGCTCGTCCAACCCCTTGTGGGCCACCGCGGAGATCGCATAGACCGGCCACCCCTTTGCCTCGAAGTGCTCGCGCACCATCTCCGCCATGTCGGCGGCGTCGGGCACGTCGATCTTGTTGAGCACGACCACGCGGGGGCGGTCTGCCAGGTCGCCGATCCCGGCGTCGGTGAGTTCGGACCGGTAGGCGGCGAGCTCGGCCTCGAGGGCGTCCACGTCGGAGATCGGGTCCCGGTCGGACTCGAGGTTCGCGCAGTCCACCACGTGGGCCAGCACGGCGGTGCGCTCGATGTGACGCAGGAAGTCCAGACCCAGGCCCCGGCCCTCGCTGGCACCGGGGATGAGGCCGGGAACGTCGGCGATGGTGAAGGTGTCGTCGCCGACCGAGACCACGCCGAGGTTGGGTGCCAGGGTGGTGAAGGGGTAGTCGGCGATCTTGGGCTTGGCCGCCGAGAGCACCGAGACCAGGGAGGACTTCCCGGCGGACGGGAAGCCCACCAGTCCGACGTCGGCCATGGACTTGAGCTCGAGCGTGAGATCGCGGACCTCGCCGGGCTCGCCGAGCAGCGCGAAGCCGGGGGCCTTGCGGGCCCGGGAGGCCAGGGCGGCGTTGCCCAGCCCGCCCTTGCCACCTTCGGCGGCGACGAAGCGGGTGCCGACGCCGGTGAGGTCGGCCAGCACCTCGCCGTCCTCGTCGAGCACGACGGTGCCGGGCGGTACCGACAGTACGAGGTCGGCGCCCTGGGCACCGTTACGGTTGGCGCCCATACCCGGCTGGCCCCGGCCCGCGCGGGCGTGGGGCCGGAAGTGGAAGTCGAGCAGGGTGTGGACCTGGGGGTCCACGACGAGGACGACGTCGCCGCCGTGCCCGCCGTTACCGCCGTCGGGGCCGCCGAGGGGCTTGAACTTCTCGCGGTGCACCGAGGTGCAGCCGCGGCCGCCGTCCCCCGCCGCGAGGTGGAGCACTACGCGGTCGATGAATCTCGACATGGTGGGGACTCCTCCGGGTGACGGGCGATGACGGGCGGGGTGGTGCAAATACTCTCGGGGGCCGGGTGTGGGGTCTTGACGACCCCGCCCGGCCCCCGAGGGCTGTTCATGAAAGTGGTCGGCTGGGAGACTCAGGCCTCGACGCCGGCCGGCACGATGTTCACGGTCTTGCGACCGCGCTTGGTGCCGAACTCCACCGCGCCGGCGGAGAGGGCGAACAGGGTGTCGTCGCCACCACGGCCGACGTTGACGCCCGGGTGGAACTTGGTGCCGCGCTGGCGCACCAGGATCTCACCGGCGTTGACCTCCTGGCCGCCGAACCGCTTGACGCCGAGGCGCTGTGCGTTGGAGTCACGACCGTTACGGGTGCTGGATGCGCCCTTCTTACTTGCCATGTCCGAGTCCCTCCTTCAGGGAGCACGCCCGAGGGCGCTGAGCTGGTGGCCTGAGCGGCCGGAGATGGATTACTTGATACCGGTGATCTTGACGACCGTCAGCTTCTGACGGTGGCCCTGACGCTTGTGGTACCCGGTCTTGTTCTTGAACTTGTGGATCCGGATCTTCGGTCCCTTGGTCTGCTCGACGATCTCGCCGGAGACGGTGACCTTGGCCAGGGCGTCGGCGTCGGAGGTGACGGCCGAACCGTCGACCACGAGGATCGGGGACAGCGACACGGAGGTTCCGGCCTCGCCCTCGATCTTCTCGACCTTGACATGGTCCCCTTCGGCGACCTTGTACTGCTTGCCGCCGGTCTTGACGATCGCGTACATCGAGGGCTTCCCCTTGCTTCTCGGGTGTGCGGCCGCCTGGGGCGACCACACCTGGTGTGCGGTGTTCTCTCTTGCTCGCCGACTCGCGTCGGTCGAGGGTCGCGGGCCCCGGAACCGTTCCCGGTCCCGTCGCGCGACTCCTCGCGCCACGACGTAGCGCCGCGACGAGCGACCTGTCAAGGTTACGGTCCGGCGGCACAGCAGGTCAAACCGACCGTGCCGCCGGCCCGCGGCCGGGTGCGTCAGTCGCCAGCGGGGGCGGTCGTCGTCCTGGTGGCACGTCGCCTCGCGGGCCGCGTGCGCGGCTCGGCGACCACCGAGGTGGGCGCTTCCGCCAGGGGCGCGGCCTCGACCTTCGCCACCGGATCGGCCGGTGCGGCCTGCGGCGCGGTGTCGGTCCCGGCGGCGCCAGCCTCGCGGCGGGTGGACCGCCGGCGGGGGCGGCGCCCGCCCGGGGCCTGACCCGTGAGCCCGGTATCCGGACCCGCCGTGTCCGGACCCGCAGTGTCGGGACCCGGGGTGGAGACCTGCTCCACGACGGTCTCCGCCTCGGCGACCACGGCGGCCTCGGACTGCGGGGAGTCGGTCACCTCGGCCGCGGCTGCGTCCTCGGCCGCGGTCGTCGGCGCCGGAGCACTGCTCGTGGCCCGCCTCGCTGCCCGGCGGCGACGCGCCGGCCGCGTGGTCCCGGCGGCGTCCGCCGAGTCGGGCTCGGCGGTCCCCGGCGTCGGCTCGGCGGTCTGCTCCGCGGCGGGAGCGGCCGGTGCCTCCGCCGCGGGCGCGGTCACGACCTCGGGGGCGGTGGCCCCCCGGGCGCCGGCGTCCGCTCTCCCGGCTGCCCGGGTCTCGGGCGCCGCGTCACGGCCCTGGTCGGTGTCACGGCCCCCGTCGGTGCGGGTGTCACCCTGGGCGTTCGGCTCGGCGCCGCTGTCGGCGTCTGCCTCGGTGTGCTGCCGTGAGATCGCGAGCGCGGCCGGGTGCGCGGCCGGCGCGGGGCCGTCCTTGCGCGCGGCCTGCTTGGGCGCGGGCGCCTCGGACTCCCCCGAGCCCTTGCCGTTGCCACCCTTGCGACGGCCGCGGCGGCCACCGGGCTCGTCGGCGTTGTGCGACTCGGTGTGCAGGGGGTCCGCGTGCACGATCAGCCCGCGGCCCTGGCAGTGCTCGCACGGGGTGGAGAACGCCTCGACCAGCCCGGTACCGAGCTTCTTGCGGGTGAGCTGCACCAGCCCCAGTGACGTGACCTCGGAGACCTGGTGGCGGGTGCGGTCGCGCCCCAGCGCCTCGGTGAGGCGCCGCAGCACGAGGTCGCGGTTGGACTCGAGCACCATGTCGATGAAGTCGATGATCACCATCCCGCCGACGTCGCGCAGGCGCAGCTGGCGGACGATCTCCTCCGCGGCCTCGAGGTTGTTCTTGGTGACGGTCTCCTCGAGGTTGCCGCCGGAGCCGGTGTACTTGCCGGTGTTGACGTCGATGACGGTCATCGCCTCGGTGCGGTCGATCACCAGCGAGCCGCCGGAGGGCAGCCACACCTTGCGGTCGAGCGCCTTGGCCAGCTGCTCGTCCACACGGTAGGTGGCGAACACGTCCACATCCGGGTTGTCGTACCGCTCCACGCGCTCCGTCATCTCGGGCGCGACCCGCGAGACGTAGTCGTGCACCGTGTCCCAGGATGTCTCGCCCTGGATGACGAGCTTGGAGAAGTCCTCGTTGAACAGGTCGCGGACGACCTTGACCAGCAGGTCCGGCTCCTCGTACAGCGCCACGGGCGTGCCGGCCCCGGAGCCGGTGCGCTTGGCGGCCGCCTCCGAGATCTCGGTCCACTGGGCGGCCAGGCGCTCGACGTCGCGGCCGATCTCCTCCGCGCTGACGCCCTCGGCGGCGGTGCGGATGATCACGCCGGAGCCCTCCGGCACGACCTCCTTGAGGATCGCCTTGAGGCGGCGACGCTCGGTGTCGGGCAACTTGCGCGAGATGCCGGTGGAGTTGCCGTCCGGCACGTACACGAGGAAGCGCCCGGCCAGCGAGATCTGCGTGGACAGGCGGGCACCCTTCTGCCCGATCGGGTCCTTGGTGACCTGCACCAGCACCATGTCGCCGGACTTGAGCGCCTGCTCGATCCGCCGGGCCTTGCCACCGAGCCCGGCGGCCTCCCAGTTGACCTCGCCGGCGTACAGGACGCCGTTGCGGCCGCGCCCGATGTCGACGAACGCCGCCTCCATGCTGGGCAGCACGTTCTGCACACGGCCGAGGTAGACGTTGCCGACCATCGAACGCGCCGATTCGGTGGTGACGAAATGCTCCACGAGGACCTTGTCCTCGAGCACGCCCACCTGGGTCATGACGCCCTTGCCGTCGCCGCGCTGCTTCTCGCGGACCACCATGACGCGGTCCACGGCCTCGCGGCGGGCGAGGAACTCGGACTCGGAGAGGATCGGCTGGCGACGACGACCGGCCTCGCGGCCGTCGCGGCGGCGCTGGCGCTTGGCCTCGAGCCGCGTGGAGCCGGTGATGCCCTGGACCTCGTCGGACGACGTACCCGAGCCCTGTCCCCCGCGTCCGGAGCGACGGCGGGCCTCGCGTTCGTGGACCTCGGTCTGGGGCGGGTCATCGTTGGACGTCTGGGTGTCGTCGGAGCCGGAGCTCCCACTGCGACGACGACGACGGCGACGGCGCCTCGAACCCGACGGACCGTTCCCCGAGTCGTCCGAATCGTCACCGTCGGCGTCACCCGGACCGGACTGCCCGTCGGAGTCGTCGGCGGACCGGTCGTCGGTCTCGGCGGCGGAATCGGGACGGGCGTCGGAGCTCCCGTCATCGCTGCCGGAGGTCTCGTCCGGGGCGTCGTCGCGCTGGTCGCTGTCGCGCTGGTCTCCGTCGTCCGACGACTCGGTCCCGGTGTTCTCGCCGTTCTGGTCGTCGCCGGCCTCGCCGCGACCGCGCCCACGCCCACGACGGCCCCGACGGCGACGACGGGCCCCGCCGTCACCGGAGTCGGACTGGTCCGTGGCGCGGCCGTCGTCGGATCCCTGCTCCTGCCCGTCCTGCTCGACCTGCGCGTCCTCGGCGGGAGGGGTGGGGGCGGTGTCGGGGGCGGTCTCGGTGCGGGCCCGGCCCTGGGTCTGGCCCTGGGTCTGGCCCTGGCCGCGGCGGCCGCGGGGCTCGTCGCCCGAACGGGTGTCCGCCTGCGTCTGCGCGGGAGCCTCGTCGGGCGAGAGGAACAGTGGAGAGAACGACGGGGTCGCGGTGGACCGACGCCGACGGTTGCCCGACTCCTCCGACCCCACCTCGCCGGTGACGATCGCGATCTCGGGCAGCGCCGGGCGGTTCCGACCGCTCGTCCCGCCTCCCCCGGTCCCTGCGGACTCGTCCGCGGAGCCCTGCACGGACTTCTTCCCGGTCCTCGTGCCGGACTTCTCCGCGGACCTGGAGGCGGACTTCTCGGCGTCCGTGGCCTTCTCGGCGGTCTTCTCGGCTGTGGTCTTGCGCGCCGGGCTCTTCCTGCCGGACGCCTTCTTCGCGGGAGCGGTCTCCGTCGCCGACTCTGCAGCAGGCGCCTCGGCCGGCGTCTCGGCCGGCATCGTCTCAGCGGCGGTCGGCTCAGCCGACGCCGGGTCGGCGGGCACCTCTGCGGTGGGGGTCTTCCCGGCGGTCTTCCCGGCGGGCGCCTTGGCCGCCCTCTTGGCGGCGGCCTTCTTCGCCGGGGCCTTCCGGGCGGGGGCGTCGGTCGCGGACGCCTCGGCCGCCGGCGCCTGGGCACCGGTGTCCCCTGCCGGCGCGACACCGGACGCCGTCCCCGTGTCCTGCCCGCGGCTGGTGAACCAGTCGAACAGCACCTGCCTGGTCACCCCGGACTGGGCGCTCTTGATCTCCACGCCGATCCCGGCCATGGCGGTCAGGAATTCCCTGCTGCTCATGCCCACGGCCCTGGCGGCCGCGTGCGCGCGCATCCTCTCGGGAAGCGCGTTGATGTCGTCGATTGTCAGGTTCGGATCCGACACGTGTCTCCTCCGGCCGGACTCCGGGCGCGATCACGTCACCGGATACCGGTGACCCACGCCGCCGCACGGGGTCGGGCGTCTTCTTGTCTGGGCCCCACCGGGGTGGGGCGACGTCTTGTGGTCCGCGGCACCGGGACGAACCGGGCCACGGGTGGCGGGCGCCCGTTCCGGGGCGGACTGGTGGTCCACTCGCCAGGATGGGCTTCGACCATTCTCCCACACCCGCCGCCGAAACGTCGTCGCCCGGCACCACCGAACGCAAACGCGCCCGCCGGGCCTCAGGGCCGACGGGCGCGCGCAGCTCGATCACTGCGGGAGGACGGGGGATCTACAGACCGGGGAACCAGAGCGCGATCTCACTGGCGGCGGACTCCTCGGAGTCCGAGCCGTGGACGAGGTTGAACTGGGTCTCGAGACCGAAGTCGCCACGGATGGAGCCGGGCGCGGCCTTCTCCACCGGGTCGGTGCCCCCGGCGAGCTGACGCCACGCGGCGATCGCCCGGGGCCCCTCGAGCACGCCGGCGACGACGGGACCGGAGGTGATGAACTCGAGCAGGTCCCCGTAGAACGGACGCTCGGAGTGCTCGGCGTAGTGCTCGGCCGCCGTCTCCCGGGACACCTGACGCATGTCCATGGCGACGATCTTGAGGCCCTTGGCCTCGATACGGGCCAGGATGGTCCCGGTCAGCGCGCGCTCGACACCGTCGGGCTTGATGAGGAAGAAAGTTCTCTCGGTCACGAGGGCGATCCTACAAGCCCGGTGTCCACGCCGACCGTCCGGAGCCGTCAGTCGTGCTGGCTGGGCAGATAGCCACCGGCCATCCGGCGGGTCAGGTCCCGGCGCAGGTACAGGATGTACGCCCAGACCGCGGCGAACATCAGGCCGCAGACCCCCATCGACCAGTGCACGGCCCAGCCGGCGACGGCCAGACCCGCGAGCGTGAGGTTCAGCGGGATCGCCCAGGGCTTGCGCTGGAGTCCACTGGCCACGAGCATCGCGACCGCGAGGAGGCTGACGAACCACACCTTCCACGGCTGGAAGTGGGCGCCGCCGTCGAGCCGGGCGATGACCGTCAGCACCAGACCGATCACGATCGCCTCGAGCACGAGGGTGCCGGCCATGATGCCCCGCAGCCCCTTCCACGGGTCCACCGAGGGCTCGTGCGCGGCGCCCCGGGGGCCGGGGGTCGGGTCGGTCACTGTGCGTCCTTTCCGAACAGGCTGCGGGCGGCCCCGGCGGTCACCACGGAACCCGTGATGAGCACGCCGACGCCCGAGACGTCGTCGTCCGCGGTCGGATCCGGGACCCCGACCAGGTCGAGGGCCGCGCTGACCGCGTCGGGCAGGGTGTCCACCACGTGGACGCGCTGGGCGGTGAACCGTTCCTCGGCGATGCGTGCGAGGTCGCCCGGGTCCATCGCGCGAGATGAGGCGGCCCGGGTGACGACGACCTCCTCCACCACCGGCTCGAGTGCGGCGAGAAACGCGTCGGCGTCCTTGCCGTCGAGCATCGCGACCACGGCGACCAGCCGCTTGAAGTCGAACTCCGAGGTGACAGCCTCGGCGAGTGCGCGTCCTCCGTGCCCGTTGTGGGCGGCGTCCACCAGGACGGTGGGGCTGGAGCTGAGCCGCTCGAGGCGCCCGGGATTGTCGACCGCAGCGAAGCCGGCACGGATGAGTTCCGGGTCCAGGGCCCTGTCCGGGCCCGCGCCGAAGAACGCCTCGACGGCCGCGAGCGCGGTCGCGGCGTTCTCGGCCTGGTGCTCCCCGAACAGCGGGAGGAACACCTCGGGGTACTCGCCACCGAGGCCTCGCAGGGTGAGCTGCTGGCCGCCGACGGCGACCCGCCGCTCGACCACGTCGAACTCCGAACCGAGGCGGGCGACGACCGCGCCCACCTCCACGGCGCGACGCAACAGGACGTCCATGACCTCGGGCTCCTGGCGCCCGATCACGGCGATCGGGTCCCGCGGCAGCAGATCGTCCTCCGGGCCCGGCTGGATGATCCCGGCCTTCTCCCCCGCGATCGTCGCGAGGTCCTCGCCCAGGTAGTCGGTGTGGTCCAGGCCGACGGGGGTGATCACGGCGACGGCGGGCCGGACCACGTTCGTGGCGTCCCACGTCCCGCCCATCCCCGTCTCCACGACCGCCACCTCGACCGGTGCGTCGGCGAACGCGGCGAACGCCATCGCGGTCAGCACCTCGAAGTAGCTCATGCGTGGGCCGCCGGCCTCCTCGGACCGCTGGTCGACGAGCTCGAGATAGGGCTGGAGTTCGCGGTAGGTGTCCACGAAGGTGCGGGCGGTGACCGGCTCCCCGTCGAGCGCGATGCGCTCGGTGACGCTCTGAAGGTGGGGGCTGGAGT
Organism: Dietzia sp. WMMA184; assembly: GCF_002441635.1. Classification (NCBI taxonomy): domain Bacteria; kingdom Bacillati; phylum Actinomycetota; class Actinomycetes; order Mycobacteriales; family Dietziaceae; genus Dietzia; species Dietzia sp. WMMA184. The sequence continues at coordinate 1,140,699 of NZ_NXEI01000001.1, forward strand.
TGCGTCCGGTGCGCTGGTGCAGGGCCCGCAGCAGCGCGTCGACCATCCGCGTGACCGATGTCTTGCCGTTGGTGCCCGCCACGTGGACCACGGGGTACGCGTGTTGCGGGTCGCCGAGCACGGACATCAGCTCGGCGATCCGGTCCAGGCTCGGCTCGAGCCGGGACTCCGGCCAGCGGGTCGTCAGTTCCTCCTCGACCGCGGCCAGGTCGGCCGCGTCGGCCTGCCATTCGGGGCTGCCGACCTCGGGGACCGGGCGCGGCGGCAGGTGATCGTCGCCGTCGCCGTCCTCGTCACCCGGGATCGGACCACCGAGCGGGACGCCCGAGACGAGGCCGTCCTCGCCGAGCATCTCGGCGACGTCCTCCTCGGTCGGGGTGTCCCACCCCTCGCTCGGGTCGTGCGGTGGGAGCCACTGTCGATCGCTCACGCGGGGTCACTTCCTACCGGCATCGACTCGAGCCGGGCGGTGATCCGGGCGACCTCGGCCTCGGCGAGGTCGCGGCGACCGCGGATCTTGTCGACGACGTGGTCGGGCGCCTTGCCCAGGAACGCCTCGTTGCCGAGTTTGGCACCGGTGGTCTCGAGTTCCTTGCGGGCGGCGACGAGATCCTTCTCCAACCGGCGTCGCTCGGCGGCGAGGTCGATCGTCCCGGAGGTGTCGATCTCCACGTCCACCGTCGACAACCCGAGCCGGACCTCGAGCGAGGCCGTCGCGGTGAAGTCCTCGGCGGCCGGGGTCAGCCGGGCGAGTGCGCACACCTGGGCGAGCAGGTCCGCCGGCAGGTCGGCGGCGTCGACGCCGGAGATCCGTGCCGGCACCCGCTGACCGGGCTTGAGGCCCTGGTCGGAGCGGAACCGCCGGATCTCCGTGACGAGGGTCTGGGCGTCGGCCACGCGGCGGACCGGCTCCGTGGCGTCATCGGCCGGCGCCACGTCGGTGGGCCAGTCCGCGACCACCACGGACTCCCGCTCGGTCAGTGCCGTCCACAGCGTCTCCGTGACGAACGGGATGACCGGGTGCAGCATCCGCATGAGGACGTCCAACACGTGTCCGAGGACGAGTCTCGTGTTCTCGGCCCGCTCGGACGCGCGCGCGGCGTCGTCCGAACCGAACTGGACCTTCGCGAGCTCGAGGTACCAGTCGCACACCTCGTCCCAGGCGAAGTGGTACAGGGCCTCGCACGCCTTGGAGAACTCGTAGCGGTCCAGCGCGTCGTCGACGCCCACCCGCACCTCCCCGAGGCGATGCAGGATCCACCGGTCGGCGTCGGTGAGCGCGGACGCGGCGGGCAGCTCGCCCACCTTCGCCCCGTTCATCAGCGCGAAGCGGGTGGCGTTGAACAGCTTGGTGGCGAAGTTGCGCGACGCCTGGGCGGCGTCATCCCCGACCGACAGGTCGCCGCCCGGGCTGGCCCCGCGGGCCAGGGTGAAGCGCAGGGCGTCGGCGCCGAAGCGGTCCACCCAGTCGAGCGGGTCGATGCCGTTGCCCTTGGACTTGGACATCTTCTGGCCGTGCTCGTCGCGCACGAGGCCGTGGAGGAAGACGTCGGTGAACGGAACCTTCCCCGGAGCGGCCTTGTCGCCGGTGAGGGTCCGGCCCACGAAGGTGCCGAACATCATCATCCGCGCCACCCAGAAGAAGAGGATGTCGTACCCGGTGACCAGGACGGACGTCGGGTAGAACCGCTCGAGGTCGGCGGTGCGATCGGGCCAGCCCATGGTGGAGAACGGCCACAGTCCGGAGGAGAACCACGTGTCGAGCACGTCGGTGTCCTGGGTGTATCCGGCGGGCGGCTCCTCGCCTGGTCCCACGCAGACCACGTCGCCGTCGGGGCCGTACCAGATCGGGATGCGGTGACCCCACCACAGTTGGCGGGAGATGCACCAGTCGTGCATGTCGTCGACCCAGTCGAACCAGCGCGGTTCCTGGCTCGTCGGGTGGATCACCGTGTCACCGTCGCGCACGGCGTCCCCGGCCATCCTCGCCAGTTCCTCGACCCGCACCCACCACTGGAGCGACAGCCGCGGCTCGATCGGCTCGCCGGACCGTTCGGAGTGGCCCACCGAGTGCAGGTACGGACGCACCTCCTTGACGATGCGCCCCTGCTCGGCGAGGTCCTCCCGGACGGCCTTGCGGGCGTCGAAACGGTCCATGCCGTCGTAGCGGGTCCCGGTCCCGGTGATGTGGCCGGTGGCGTCCATGATCGTGGGCATCTCGAGGCCGTGACGCTGGCCGATCGCGAAGTCGTTGGGGTCGTGCGCGGGCGTGACCTTCACCGCGCCGGTCCCGAACTCGGGATCGACATAGTCGTCCGCGACCACTCGCATGGTCCACCCGTCCCGGAACGGGTGCGGGATCTCGGTGCCCACCAGGTGCGCGTAGCGCTCGTCGGAGGGATGGACGGCGATCGCGGTGTCACCGAGCATCGTCTCGAGCCGGGTCGTGGCCACGACCAGGTGCGGCTCGGAATCGTCCATCGAGCCGTAGCGGAAGCTCACCAGCTCGCCCTCGACGTCCGCGTACTTGACCTCGATGTCCGAGATCGCGGTCTGCAGGGTGGGCGACCAGTTGACCAGTCGCTCGGCGCGGTAGATCAGACCGCTGTCGTAGAGCTCCTTGAAGATGGTCTGCACCGCGCGCGACAGTCCGTCGTCGAGGGTGAACCGCTCACGCGACCAGTCGACACCGTCGCCGAGGCGACGCATCTGCTCCCCGATGGTCCCACCGGACTCGCGCTTCCATTCCCAGACCTTCTCGATGAACGCGTCGCGGCCGATCTCGTGGCGGTCGATCCCCTCGTCGCGGAGCTTGCGGTCCACGAGGGTCTGCGTGGCGATCCCGGCATGGTCCATGCCGGGCAGCCACAGGACCTCGAAGCCCTGCATGCGCTTGCGCCGCGTGAGCACGTCCATGAGGGTGTGGTCGAGCGCGTGGCCCATGTGCAGGCTGCCCGTGACGTTGGGCGGCGGCAACACCACCGAGTAGGCGGGCTTGTCGCTGGACGGATCGGCCTCGAAGTAGCCGGCCTCCACCCAGCGCTGGTACAGCCCGCCTTCCACCTCACCTGGGTTCCAGGAGGCGGGCAGGGCGTCCGCGCGGTCGGTGTTCGGGGAGGCAGAAGCTGGAGTCGTCACCCGACCATCCTAGGCCGTGGACGCCGGGGCCCGGCACACGCCGTCAGCCCCGGTGCACCCGAGGTCAGTCGGCCAGTCCCAGTCCGTGAACGGCGTCACGCTCCGAGACCAGCTCCGCCACCGACGCGTCGATGCGGGCTCGTTGGAAGTCCCCGATCGCCAGTCCTTCGACGACCTCCCACTCCGCGCCGCGGCTGCGGCAGGGCAACCCCGTCACCACACCCGGCACGGTGCCGTACTGCCCCTCCGACGGCAATGCGACCGTGGTCCAGCTCTCCCCACTGGTGCCGTGCACCCAGTCGCGCATCTGGTCGACCGCCGCGCCGGCGGCCGAGGCGGCCGACGACGATCCGCGCACCGAGATGATCTCGGCTCCCCGGTTCGCGACCCGTGGGATGAACGTGTCGGCCAACCACTCCTCGTCGAGCCCGGAGGTGACCGGCTCGCCTCGTCGCGTCAGGTACGACACGTCGGGGAACTGGGTGGCCGAGTGGTTGCCCCAGACCACCACCCCGTCCAGGTCGGCGACCGGCGCTCCCAGCCGGGTGGCGAGCTGGCTGAGCGCGCGGTTGTGGTCGAGCCGCATCAGGGCGGTGAAGCGACCGGCGGGGACGTCGGGCGCGTGTCGGTGGGCGATGTAGGCGTTGGTGTTGGCGGGGTTGCCCACCACCACCACCCGCACGTCGTCGGCGGCGTGGGCGTTGATGGCGCGGCCCTGTTCCCGGAAGATCGCCCCGTTGGCGGTGAGCAGGTCGGCGCGCTCCATCCCCTTGCCGCGCGGCCTGGCGCCCACCAGGAATGCCGCGTTGGCGCCGTCGAACGCGGTGTCCACGTCGTCGGTGATCTCGATCGACTCGACCAGCGGGAGAGCGCAGTCCTCGATCTCCATCGCGACGCCCTCCGCCGCGACCACGGCCGACGGGATGTCGAGCAGACGCAGGCGGACCGGGGTCCCGGGCCCGAACACCAGCCCGGAGGCGAGACGGAACAGCAACGAGTAGGCGATCTTTCCGGCGGCGCCGGTGACGGTCACGGTGGCCGGGGTGGCGGTGACCGGGGTAGAGGTGCTCATGTGGGACGGACCTTCCGGGGACGACGACGGGGTCGGTTCCCACAGTAGTGAGAATCCGACCCCGCCTCCCGCCTCCGCGGGCGGTGTACACCTGACGTCCACCCGAGCGTCGACTCAGGCGTGGATCTCGGCGCCCGTCTTCCGGCGGACCTCGTCGATGGTCACGTCCGGCGCCAGTTCGACGAGTCGGAAGCCCTCCGGCGCGATGTCGAGGACGCACAGGTCGGTGACGACCCGCTGGACGCAGCCCTTGCCCGTGTACGGGAGCGTGTTCTCCTGCATGAGCTTGAGGTCGCCCTTGCGGGTGACGTGGTCCATCATCACGATCACGCGGTCGGCGCCGTGGACGAGGTCCATCGCACCGCCCATGCCCTTGACCATGGCGCCGGGGACCATCCAGTTGGACAGGTCGCCGGACTGCGAGACCTGCATAGCGCCGAGGACGGCGACGTCGACGTGACCGCCGCGGATCATGGCGAAGGACTCCGACGACGAGAAGAACGCCGCCCCCGCCTCGGCGGTGATGGTCTCCTTGCCTGCGTTGATCATCTCGGGGTCGAGCTCGTCGTCCGTCGGGTACGGCCCGACGCCGAGGATGCCGTTCTCCGAGTGGAGGGTCACCTGCACACTCTCGGGAAGATATCCGGGGATGAGGGTGGGCATACCGATACCGAGGTTGACGTACTGGCCGTCGGTGAAATCCGCGGCGATGCGAGCCGCCATCTGCTCGTGGGTCCAGCTCATGGCTCAGGCCTCCCTGGTGGTGCGGATCTCGACGCCGGTCTCCTGGCGGCCGACCTCGACAATCCGTTGGACGAAGATGCCGGGGATGTGGACGTTGGCCGGGTCGATCCCGCCCGGCTCGACGACCTCCTCGGCCTGCACGATCGTGATCCGACCGGCCATGGCCACGTCCGGGTTGAAGTTGCGAGCCGTCCCACGGAACTGCAGGTTGCCCACGGTGTCGGCCCTGTGGGCGTGGACCAGGGCGAAGTCGGTGACGATCCCGCGCTCGAGGACGTACTGTTCGCCGTCGAAGACCCGGACCTCCTTGGGCTCGGACGCCTTGGCGACGCCCCCCTCGCCGTCATAACGCAGCGGCAGGCCCCCGTCGGCGACCATCGTGCCGACGCCGGCCGGGGTGTAGAAGGCGGGGATGCCGGCGCCTCCGGCCCGCATGCGCTCGGCGAGCGTGCCCTGCGGCGTGAGCTCCACCTCGAGCTCGCCGGAGAGGTACTGGCGGGCGAACTCCTTGTTGGCGCCGACATACGAGGCCGTGGTCCGGGTGATCCGGTGCGATTCCAGAAGCTTGCCCAGGCCGAAACCGTCGGTGCCGCAGTTGTTGCTCACCGTGCTCAGGTCGGTGGCGCCCTGCTCGAGGAGCGCGTCGATGAGGACGGCGGGGATGCCGACCAGACCGAACCCGCCCACGGCCAGGGAGGCACCGTCGGGGATGTCCGCGACCGCGTCCGCGGCCGACGAGAAGATCTTGTTGGTCATGTCACGAACCCTATCCGGTGTTCGCATCTTGTACAAGTGTTCGCCCTTCGCACGATCTCCGCGTATCGTGGTCCCGAACCGGAAACCAGACGCACGAGAGGACCGACACCATGCCCGCCACCCTGTCCCACGAGGTCAGCGGACCCCGGTCCGCCGACACCCCCGTCCTCGTCCTCCTCGGATCACTCGGGTCCGACCGTTCGATGTGGGACGCGCAGGTCCGGGACCTGTCCCGCGACCACACCGTGGTCGCGGTGGACCACCGGGGCCACGGCACGTCCGAGGTCGCCCCCGGGCCGTGCACGATCGCCGACCTGGCCGCCGACGTTCTGGCCCTGCTCGACTCGCTCGACGTCGACCGGTTCCACGTGGCCGGGTTGTCGCTCGGTGGCGCGGTGGCCCAGTGGCTCGCCGTCCACGAACCCACCCGCGTGCTCTCCACCGCCCTCCTGTGCACCGCCGCGAAGTTCGGTGAACCGTCCGGCTGGGCCGATCGCGCCGCCGCGGTCCGCGAGGGCGGGACGGCCGCGGTCGCCGACGCCGTCGTCGCACGGTGGATCACCGCCGCGCGGGCCGAGGCCGAGCCCGAGCTGGTCGCCGGGCTCCGTGAGATGGTCCTGGGCACCCCGGCCGAGGGATACGCCTCCTGCTGCGACGCGCTGGCCGGCTGGGACAACCGCGCCGAGCTGGGTCGGATCTCCTGCCCCACCCTCGTGCTCGCCGGGGAAGAAGACCCCTCCACTCCCCCGGAGGTACTGCGCGAGATCGCCGACGGGGTGCCCGGAGCGGACTTCGTCGTCGTCTCCCCGGCGGCCCACGTGCCCACCGTCGAGATCCCGGACCGCATCACCGACGTGCTCCGCCGACACCTCGACGCCGCACGGAACACGGGCGCGGCGTGACCCGCCCCGACGTAGTGTCGACCCCGGCCGGGTCCGTGGACGACGGCGGCGACCGCCCGGCCTCCCCCGACTTCGTCCAGTCGCTCGCGCGCGGCCTGGCGGTCATCCGGGCATTCGACGCCCGCCAGCCACGCCAGACCCTCAGTGACGTCGCGCGCAACACCGGACTGACCCGGGCGACCGCCCGCCGCTTCCTCCACACCCTCGTCGAACTGGGCTACGTGGACACGGCCGACTCTGTCTTCTGGCTCACCCCCCGGGTCCTCGACCTCGGGTACAGCTACCTGTCGGCGCTCCCGCTGACCGATCTCGCCCAACCGCACCTGGAGAAGCTCAGCTCGCGGCTCGGCGAATCCTCGTCCGTGGCGGTACTCGACGGCCCCGACATCGTCTACGTGGGGCGCGTCCAGGTGCGTCGCATCATGACCATCGGCATCACCATCGGAACCCGGTTCCCCGCCTACGCCACATCGATGGGGCGGGTCCTGCTCGCCTCGCTCCCCGCCGAGGACCTCGACGCCTACCTCGCCGCGACGGACCTGCGGGCGCTCACCCCCCACGGCCTCGCCGACGAGTCAGCGCTCCGCGCGGAGCTGGCGCGGGTGGCAGAGCGCGGGTGGTGCGTCGTCGACCAGGAACTCGAGCCCGGCCTGCGCTCGGTGGCCGCCCCGGTCCACGACCGCCACGGCGCGGTCAGCGCCGCCCTCAACGTCTCCACCCACGCCGCCCGCTACTCCCCCGACCAGCTCACAGGCGAGGTCATCCCCGAACTGCTGGCCACCGCCCGCGCACTGTCGGCCGACCTCGCCATCGTCAACCGCTGAACCCGAACTGAGGAAAATCCATGCGTGACGTCGTCATCTGCCAACCCCTGCGCACCCCCGTGGGACGCTTCGGCGGGGTGTTCCGCGACCTGGACGCGAACACCCTGGCCACCGACCTGCTCACCGCCCTCGTCGAGCGCACCGGCCTGACCGGAGCCGACGTCGACGACGTGGTGCTGGGACAGGGCTCCCCGAACGGCGAGGGACCCGCCATCGGCCGCATCGCCGCACTCGACTCCCCCCTGGGGATCGACGTGCCGGGCATGCAACTCGACCGGCGCTGCGGCTCCGGACTCCAGGCGATCATCACCGGCGCACTCCAGGTCGCCTCCGGCGGCATGGACCTCGTGGTCGCCGGCGGCGTCGAGTCGATGAGCCAGGTGGAGTTCTACGCTTCCCCGAGCCCCCGCTGGGGCATCCGCGGGGACGGGATCTCGCTGGTCGACCGTCTCGGCCGGGCTCGCACGACCGTCGGCGGACGCTCGCACATCATCGACGGCGGGATGATCGAGACCGCCGAGAACCTCCGTCGTGAGTACGGCATCAGCCGGGACGAGCAGGACCGGTTGGCCGTGCAGTCCCACCAGCGGGCCGTGGCCGCGCAGGAGTCCGGGGCGTTCGCCGAGGAGATCGTCCCGGTGACCGTTCCGCAGCGCAAGGGTGACGACCTCGTCGCAGACACCGACGAGCATCCCCGTGCCGACAGTTCCGTCGAGGCGCTGGCGCGCCTGCGGCCCATCATGGGCCGCACCGACCCGGAGGCCACCGTGACCGCCGGGAACGCCTCCGGCCAGAACGACGGTGCCGCGATGTGCATCGTCACTACCGCGGACAGGGCCGCCTCCCTCGGACTGACCCCCCTGGTCCGCCTTGCCTCGTGGGCCGTCGCGGGCGTGGCACCGGAGACGATGGGCATCGGGCCGGTCCCCGCCACCGCCAAGGCGCTCGACCGACTCGGCCTCACGCTCGCCGACATGGATGTCATCGAGCTCAACGAGGCGTTCGCCGCGCAGGCCCTGTCCGTGATGCGCGAGTGGGACATCGACCCCACCTCCGAGCACCTCAACCCGCACGGCTCCGGCATCTCCCTGGGCCACCCCGTCGGCGCCACCGGGGCGCGCATGCTCGCCACCCTGTCGCGCGAGATGGTGCGCCGCGACGCGCAGTGGGGCCTGGAGACCATGTGCATCGGAGGCGGCCAGGGGCTCGCGGCGGTGTTCGAGCGCGTCTGACCGACACACCTCCCGCGCGACGAGGCCGCCCGCCCCTTTCGGGGCGGGCGGCCTCGTCGTCTTCCGCGGGACGGGAGTTCCCGGGCGGTCAGCCCGGCGCGATCACTCGATTCGCGACGGGTGCCGCGTCAGGGCCATGACCTCGATGTCCATGTACGGGAACAGCGGCAGCCCCTGGAGGATCTCGTGCAGTTCGTCGCCGGACTCGACATCGAAGATGCTGATGTTCGAGTACCGGCCCACGATGCGCCACAGCGCCCGCCACGTGCCGGAGCGCTGCAGCTCCTGGCTGTAGGCCTTCTCACGGGCCAGGGTGTCGGCGCGGACCTCGGGGTCCAGGTCATTGGGGATGTTGACGTCCATGCGGACGTGGAACAGTGCCATCGTCGGGCTCTCCTTCTCGTGTGGTGCCGCGGTCAGCGGCGGGTGAACTTGTCGACGGCGTCGTGGTCGAGCTCGACGCCCAGCCCGGGCCCGGACGGCAGGTGGACCCGGCCGGCCTCGTAGCGGATCGGGGTGGTCACGTAGGTCTCGGCGAGCAGCAGCGGCCCGAAGAGCTCCGAGCCGTAGTTGAAACCGGGCTCGGCGCACGCGAGATGCAGTGAGGCGACGGTCCCGATCGGCCCCTCGAGCGACGTGGCGGCGTGGCAGGCGATCCCGGCCGCGCGGGCGATCGCCACGACCTCCTTGCCCCGGGTCAGTCCACCGAGCTTGGTGGTCTTCACCGCGATCACCCCGGCCGCGTCCCGGCGTGCCACCTCGAGGGCGTCGTGCGGGGACTGGACCGACTCGTCGGCCATGAACTGCACCGGCAGCGAGCGGTTGAGCTCGGCCAGCACCTCGATCTGCTCGGTGGGGGTCGGCTGCTCGATCAGCTCGATGCCGGCCTCGACGAGCGCCGGGAGGTGGACGTTCGCGGTGAACCGGTCCCAGCGTGCGTTGATGTCCACCCGAAGGCCAGCCCGGCCGTCGAGGCGCTCGGCCAGCGCCGCGATGCGGGCGACGTCCTCGGCCGGGTCCAGGGCGCCCATCTTCAGCTTGAACGTGCGGTGACGATCCGCGGCGAGGAGCTCGTCGATCTCCTCGACCATCTCCTCGAGCGGCATCGCGCCCAGGGCCCACGTGCACTCGATCGAGTCGCGGACCGCTCCGCCGAGCAGCGAGCGCACGGGTACGTCCAGCGACCGGGCCCACGCGTCGAATAGGGCGATCTCGAGGGAGGCCTTGGCGAAACGGCCGCGGGCCACCACGCCCTCCATCGCCTCGAGGACGGCGGGGATCTCGTCGACCCGCCGACCGACGGCCACGGGGGCCAGGTACTTCTCCACCAGGACCTGCATGGTCTCGGCGGACTCGCCTCCCCACCAGGGGCCGCCCGGTGTGACGCCTTCGCCGTAGCCCACGACCCCGGACTCGGTGGTCACCGCCACGAGCAGGATCGACTGGGCGGTGGCGGTGGTGGTGGCGAACTTGTGCGGCCTGATGAGCGGCACGTCGAGGATCCGTGTCTCCACGGAACGGATGGTCAGGTCAGACATCGTCGAGCCCTTCGTGTTGGTGGTCCGGCCGGATCGACCGCCGACGCCCCGGCCGCTCGTGGCGGCCGGGGCGGGCGGGGATTGCAGACGAGGTCGTCGCCGGTCAGGCCACGAAACGCTTTTCGGAGACGGGGTCCAGGACGAAGTCGTAGACGACCTCGTCGATCCCGTCCGCGTTGGGCTTCGGGTCCAGGATCAGCTCGGGCTTGACGGCCCCGGCCACGTCGTCCTCGACCCACTTTCCACCCTGGAAGTACAGCTGGGTGGTGATGAGGCGCTTGCCCGGGGCGGTGACCTTCAGGTGCAGGTGCGCCGGACGCCACGGGTGGCCACCGTAGCTGGCGATGAACTCGCCGGTCGGGCCGTCGTGCGGGATCTGGTACGGCGCCGGCTGGACCGTGGTGATGTGGAAGTTGCCCTCGGCGTCCGTGGTGAAGGTGCCGCGCAGGTTCCACTCCGGGATGCCCATGCCGTCGTCGAACTGCGAGTAGTAACCGTCGGCGTCGGCGTGCCACAGCTCGACGGACGCGCCCTCGATGCCCGTGCCGTCCAGGTCGCGGACCTGGCCCTTGAACACGAACTGCGTGCCCTTCTCGTCCTCGCGCATCGGCATGACGCCCTTGGCTCCGAGCTCCGGGGCGTTCGGCACGTAGTAGGGGCCCTCGATGGAACCCTTGGTCCCGTTGAAGATGCGGCTGTTGGAGTCCTCGATGAAGTGCTCCAGGAAGACGTCCAGCCAGAGCGGCCACTCGCCACCCTCGCCGACCTCGATGAGCCACTGCTTGAGGACGCGGTACTCGTCGTAGGTGACCTCGTGCTCGAAGATCACCTCGGACAGCTTGGTGAGCACGTCCTTGTAGATGGCGGCCGCACGCTCGGTGCTCGTGTCGGACGTGAAGCGGCTGCCCTTGAACTTGTCCGTCGCGGCGGAGCCGGAGCCGGCGGCGGTGGGCACTGCGGTGCTGGTCATGACGCTCCCTTTGGTGGGGTCGGGGTGGGGGTCGGATCGGACCGGTGGGGCCCGGTCGATGTCCCTACTGTGCGCCGGATTCGATGTGTCGTCAATCACCGCACACAACGTCTGTAGAGGACCTTTCGTGCGCGAAGCGAACACTTTTCAGGCAATAGCGCAGGTCTCGCGCCTGATGCCTCAAAAGTGTTCGCATTGCGAACGCAACACACCTAGGTATGACTAGGAGGTGCCCTAGTGTGATCGAACCCACAGTAGGGCACCGTGGAGGAACACCGGCAGCAGGCCGCATCGTCGCGGCCGGAACCGACCCCACGCTAGGAGCCCTCGATGTCAGATCGACTCGACCACGTCCAGGCCACCCTCGAGACCGCACTCGAGGACCGGCCCGCGGACGGCATCATCCGCGCCAACCGTCGCATCTTCACCGACGAGGAGATCTTCGAACTCGAGATGAAGCACATCTTCGAGGGCAACTGGGTCTATCTGGCGCACGAGAGCCAGATTCCGGAGGTCGGCGACTACTTCACCACCGACATCGGCCGCCAGCCCGTCGTGATCACCCGCGGCAAGGACGGGCAGCTCAACTGCCTCATCAACGCCTGCTCCCACCGCGGCGCGATGCTCTGCCGGCGCAAGACCGACAACCGCACCACCCTGACCTGCCCGTTCCACGGCTGGACGTTCTCCAACTCCGGGGAGCTGCTGAAGGTCAAGGACCCGCGGGACGCCGGGTACCCCGAGCAGTTCAACACCGACGGCTCGCACGACCTGCGTCGCGTGGCACGCTTCGAGAGCTACCGCGGGTTCCTGTTCGGCAGCCTCAACCCGGACGTGGTCCCGCTGGAGGAGCATCTCGGTGACAGCCGCACGATCATCGACATGCTGGTCGACCAGTCCCCCGAGGGACTGGAGGTCCTGCGCGGCTCGTCCACCTACACCTTCGACGGCAACTGGAAGCTCCAGGCCGAGAACGGGGCCGACGGTTACCACGTGTCGGCCACCCATTGGAACTACGCGGCGACCACCGCGCGCCGCTCGTCGGGTGAGTCCAAGAACGAGACCAAGGCGATGGACGCCGGCACCTGGGGCAAGCAGGGCGGCGGCTACTGGTCGTTCGAGCACGGCCACCTGCTCCTGTGGATGTGGTGGGGCAACCCCGAGGACCGGCCGCTGTGGGACCGCCGCCAGGAGCTCGCCGACCAGATCGGCACCAAGAAGGCCGAGTTCATGGTGGGAGCCTCCCGCAACCTGTGCCTGTACCCGAACGTGTACCTGATGGACCAGTTCTCGAGTCAGATCCGGCACTTCAAGCCCGTCTCGGTGGACAAGACCGAGGTGACGATCTACTGCATCGCCCCCAAGGGCGAGAGCGCCGAGAACCGCGCGGCCCGGATCCGTCAGTACGAGGACTTCTTCAACGCCACCGGGATGGCGACCCCGGACGACCTGGAGGAGTTCCGGTCCTGCCAGAAGACCTACCTGGCGGACGTCGCGCCGTGGAACGACATGACCCGCGGCAGCACCCACCAGATCACCGGCCCGGACGAGACCGCCCGCGGCCTGGGCATGGAGAACGTGCTGTCCTCCGGGGCCAAGACCGAGGACGAGGGGCTGTACCCGATCCAGCACGCCTACTGGCTCGAGACCATGCAGCGCGCGCTCGAGGCCGAGACCGCCGCCCGTGATGCCGCCGAGGCCCGCGCCCGCGAGGACGACGAGCGTCGGGCCCGGCAGCGCACGACCGTCCCGGCCGACGCCTGACCCGGCCCGAGTCGACCGCACGCCCCACCCCCGCCCCACGAAAGGCCTGACCATGACCGCACCCGCCGTGGCGTCGATCTCCGTCGACGAGATCTCCGCCTTCCTGTTCCGCGAGGCACGACTGCTCGACGACCGCCAGTTCGAGCAGTGGATCGAGTGCTACCGCGAGGACGCGATGTACTGGATGCCCGCCTGGGACGACGACGGTGAGCTCACGACCGACCCGTACTCGGAGATCTCGTTGATCTTCTACCCGAACCGGGCCGGTATCGAGGACCGGGTGTTCCGCATCCGGACCGAGCGCTCCTCCTCAACGTCACTGCCGGAACCGCGGACGAACCACCTCATCAGCAACATCGAGGTGCTCGACCGCCGGCCCGGAGAGGTCGACATCCGCTTCAACTGGCTGTCGTCGTACTTCCGGTACAACACCACCGACCAGTACTTCGGCACGTCCTTCTACACCCTCGACGTCACCGGTGAGTCCCCGCTGATCACCTACAAGAAGGTGGTCCTGAAGAACGACTACATCCACCACATCGTGGACGTCTACATGGTGTGATCCCACACCCACGCCGGCGCCCGCCCAGGGCGCCGGCACCCACCCGGTCGCGTGCGCGGCCGACACCGCCAGCGACCTGGAGTGAGACCCCATGAGCTATTCAGTGGCACTGGCCTTCGAGGACGGCGTGACGCGCTTCGTCAACTGCGGTCCGATGGAGACCGTCGCCGACGCCTCGTACAAGGCCCGGATCAACATCCCCCTCGACTGCCGCGACGGAGCGTGCGGGACGTGCAAGTCCCTGTGCGAGTCCGGCGACTTCGACGGCGGCGACTACATCGACGACGCCCTCACCGAGGACGAGGCCGCGGCCGGATACTGCCTGCCCTGCCAGATGGTCCCGCGATCCGACCTGGTCGTGCAGATCCCCACCACCTCCGACGTGGCCAAGACGGCCGCCGCGGCGCACCCGGCGACGGTCACGGCCGTCGAGCGCCTGGCCGAGGGCGCGTTCGCACTGTCGGTCGAGTTGGACGACCGCGACGCCCTGGCGTTCCTGCCCGGCCAGTACGTCAACATCTCGGTTCCGGGTACCGACCAGACGCGGTCGTACTCGTTCTCCACCGGAGCGGACTCGCGGCACCTGTCGTTCCTCATCAAGTACGCCTCCGGCGGGGCGATGTCGGAGTACCTGGCCCAGCGCTGCGCGGTGGGCGACCGCCTCGAGCTGACCGGTCCGATGGGCAGCTTCTTCCTCCGCGAGTCCAGCCGCCCCCTGCTCCTGCTGGCGGGCGGCACCGGCCTGGCGCCCGTGCTGTCGATCCTGGAGACCCTCGCCGCCGCCGGCACCGCCGACCGGCCGGTCCACCTCATCTACGGCACCTCGTTCGACACCGACGTGGTCTACACGGACCTGCTGGACGAGTTCACCACCCGGATCCCGGGCATGACCTGGGATCTGGTCGTCGCCGACCCGGCCACGACCCACCCGAACAGCGGGTACGTCACGGGGCTGATCCGCCCGGAGCACCTGCATGACGGGACGACCGACATCTACCTGTGTGGGCCTCCCCCGATGGTCGAGGCGGTGCGTGGATTCCTCGACGACGAGGGCCTGCAGGTGACGCATTTCTACTACGAGAAGTTCACTCCCGCGACCGCGGTGCCCGACCGGTCCGCCGAGCCCGCCGCGGAATCGGCGGAGCCGACGGAGGAGGCCGCCCTCGTCGTCGACACCTCCTCCTCCACCCCGGAGACGGAGCCCGCGGCACCCGCCGCGGCCACCACGGCCCCGGCCGCACCACACGGGCCGGCCCGGATCATCTCGCGCCGCCCCGGGGACCCCGTGCCGGCCATCGAGGCCCGACCGGTCGGCTACACCCCTCCCGCCCCCGGTGGCCACACGGCGCCCGTCACCCGGACCGCCGAGCCGGTGGCGAACATCGCCGCGCGCCCGGTCGGTTTCACCCCGCCGACCCCGGGCGGGCACGCCGTGCCCGCCGACCGCGCGACCGAATCCCCCGCGCCCATCGCCGCACGCCCGGTCGGCTACGTCCCGCCGCAGGTCACCCTCGCGCCCGCGTCGCCCGCACCCACCGCCGGCACCACGACCACGGTGTCCCTGGCCGGCGGGAACCGCTCCGAGACCATCACCTCGGCCCCCGGCGTCGTCAGTGGCGAGGTGCACCCCGCGATCCGCCACTCCGACGCCCAGTTCGACGCCCGCATGGCGCTCGAGCTCGGCGTGATCGAGCTGACCATGGGACGCCTCGACGGCGCCCGCCTCGCCGAGTTCCGGATGCTCGCCGAGTCGGCCAACCAGTACATCGAGGGCGATCGGTTCCGCGACCCCGAACGGTTCACCGCCGCGAACGCCCAGTTCCACGAGTTCCTGTTCCGCTGCACCGGCAACGACTCGCTGCTGCAGGCCTACCGCATGCTGGAGGTGACCCAGGTGATGAACAGCGTCCTGCCCGACGCCCGCTGGGTGTCCGAGGACATCGTCCCCGAGCACCTGGAGATCGTCGCGGCCTTCGAGACGGGCGACCGCGACGCCGCCCGATACCTCATCCGCCGGCACAGCGAACACGCCAAGGCCACCATGCGCACCGCACTGGACCAGAAGGCCGTGGAGGCGGCGTCGTGAGCGCGCCCGTCGGCGAGTACGACCCCGTCCCGCCCGTCGTCTCCCCCGGTCGCTTCGCCGGCCGGTCGGTGCTCATCACCGGCGCCGTCCAGGGGATCGGCCGCACCGTCGCCGACCGGGTGGTCCGCGAGGGCGGGCTGGTCACCGTGGTGGACCGGGCCGACCTCATCACCACGGTCGCCGACGAGCTGACCGCGGTGTCCCCGGACGGCCACCGGGTCGTGCCCGTGGAGGCCGACCTGGAGACGTTCGAGGGTGCCGAGTCGTCGGCCCGTGCGGCGTTGGACGCCCACGGCCGGATCGACGTGCTCATCAACAACGTCGGTGGCACCATCTGGGCCCGGCCGTACCACGAGTACTCGGCCGAGCAGATCGAGGCCGAGGTCCGCCGCTCCCTGTTCCCCACGCTGTGGATGTGCCGGGCGGTCCTGCCGTCCATGGTCTCGGCGGGCGCGGGCACGATCGTCAACGTCTCGTCCGTCGCCACCCGCGGCGTCAACCGTGTCCCCTACGCCGCCTCCAAGGGCGGCGTCAACGGCCTCACCTCGGCGTTGGCGCTGGAAGCCGCGCCGCACGGGGTGCGGGTGGTGGCCACCGCCCCCGGCGGAACCCTCGCCCCCGAACGACGGATCTCCCGCGGCGGCGACGCCCGCACCGACCAGGAGAAGACCTGGTACTCGGAGATCGTCGAGCAGACCGTCGACTCGACCGTGATGGGCCGCTACGGCACCCTCCACGAGCAGGCCGCGCCGATCTGTTTCCTCGCCTCCGACGAGGCCTCCTACATCACCGGATCCGTCCTCCCCGTCGCCGGCGGCGACCAGGGCTGAACCGCCTGCCACCCCGGGGCTGACCGCCCTGCCACCCCGGGGCTGACCGCCCTGCCACCCCGGGCTGACCGCCCACACCTCTCCCCACCCCCCACCGAACGGAGCCCTTCCGTGTCCTCGAGCACCCCTGTGCCTTCCAGCCGCCCCGTCCCCTCCAGCCCACCCGGGACGACCGCCCCCGCCTCCGAGGTGTGGGAGTCCCCCGCCCACCGCCGCACGGTCTACGGTGTCCTCGCCGTGGTGGCGCTCGCCATCCTCTTCGACGGCTATGACCTCGTCGTCTACGGCGCCGTCCTGCCCACCCTCATGGCCGACCCCACCCAGATCGGCGCCCTCGGCGCGGCTCAGGCCGGCGCACTCGGCTCGTACGCCCTCGTCGGAGTGATGATCGGCGCCCTCACCGCCGGCGCGGTCGGTGACCGCATCGGCCGACGCCGGATCATGCTCGGCGCCATCGCCTGGTTCTCCGTCGGGATGGCCGCCACCGCGTTTGCCCGCGACATCACCACGTTCGGCGTCCTTCGCCTGCTCACCGGGCTGGGGATCGGCGCCATCGTCGCCACGGCCGGTGCGATCATCGCCGAGTTCGCCCCCGCCGGGCGTCGCAACCTTTTCAACGCGGTCGTCTACAGCGGGATCCCCGCCGGCGGTGTCCTGGCCTCCGCGCTGGCCATGGTGCTGCGGGACCACATCGGATGGCGCGGCCTGTTCCTCATCGGCGCCGTCCCGTTGGTGCTGGTCCTTCCCTACGCCTGGTTCGCGCTCCCCGAGTCCCCGCGGTGGCTGGCCTCCCGCGGCCGCACCCGCCAGGCCGCCGAGGTGTGCGCCAGCAGGGGCCTGCCGCTCGAGATGGCCGCGGCGCCGGGCGCGCCCCGCACCGCCGACACGACGCCTCGCGATGACCGCGACGCCAACTACGACGACGACAACTACGACGACGACAAGGTGGCCGCCCGCACCGGCTTCGCCGCCCTGCTGTCCCCCGCCTATCGTCTGGGCACCCTGCTCCTGGGGTTCATGAGCTTCGCCGGCCTGCTGCTCACCTACGGCCTCAACACCTGGCTGCCGACGATCATGGAGAACTACGGCATCGACGCCAAGAGCTCCCTCGGCTTCCTGCTCGTCCTCAACGGCGGCGCGATCGTGGGCGGTCTCGCGGCCTCGTGGCTCGCCGACCGGCACGGGCCGCGCGTGATCGTCGCCTGCTCCTTCGTCCTGGCCACGCTGGCCCTGGTCGCCATCACCGTGTCCCCACCGTTCGTCCTGGTCGTCGCCCTCGTCGCCGCCGCCGGCATGGGCACGATCGGCACGCAGGTCCTGCTGTACGGGTTCGTCTCCAACTACTACGAGACGGGCGCACGCGCCGCGGGTGTGGCGTGGTGCGCGGGGTTCGGACGCCTCGGCGGCATCCTCGGTCCCGTGATCGGCGGATTCCTCGTCGCGGCCGGACTGGAGGCCGACACCTCCTTCCTCGTGTTCGGCGGGATCGCCCTCGCCGGCGCCGCCCTGACCCTGGCCGTGCCCCGCTCGCCCGCCCAGTCCGAGCCCGTCGCGGTGCCCGACGAGATCACGCCCCTGGACTTCGACCCGCCGGCCGCCGCGGTGGCCGGGGAGCCCGTCGCCGCGGAACCGGTCGAGCATGCCGGGTCGGATCTACGCTGACCGCATGACCTTCGCCCACCCCGTCCCCCGCTACGGTCACCGCCGCGCCGCGGATCGTCTCCATTCGATCCACGGCGCGGTGGCGGGCAAGCGGTCGACGACCGTGCTGGTCACCGCCGCCGACGGTGGGGGCAAGAGCCACCTCGTCGATTCCGTGGTCGCCGAACTCGCCGGGGTCACCTCGGTGCTCGTGCGGGCGCTGCCGTGGGAGAAGGACACGAGGCTCGTCGTGGCCGCCCGGGTCCTCGAGCGCCTGCCCCGGCCCGACGCCGAACCACCACGTCGCGCCGCGGCCGCAGAGACGGCCGGGGCCGCGGGGGCCGCAGGGACGGCCGGGCCGGTCGGTGACGTCGTGCTCGTCGAGGCCCTGGCCCGGGCGTTCGTCACCGCCGGCCCCGGCGCGGTGGTGGTGATCGACGACGCGGAGTACTCCGATCCCGACTCCCTGCGTGTCCTGGCCTCGGCTGTGGAGGCGGCCGGCCGGGCCTCCGTCATGCTCGTGCTGACCCTCGGCAGCCCCGCGCACGGTCCCTCCGCCGAACTGTGCGCGGAACTGGCCCGCGAGACCGTGCGGCTGGGAGCCCTGGACCAGTCCGAGATCCGGACGCTCGTCGCGACCCGGACCGGGCGCGAACCGTCCGCCGCGGCGGCCCGGCGCCTACTGGACTACACGGGCGGCGAGGCGGGTGCCGTGGCGACGGTGGCCGATCAGGCGCCCGACTCGTGGTGGATCGCCCCCTTCTCCGTCCCGCCGCTGCCCGCCTCCGTCGAGCGGGAGACGGCGGCCCTGCTCGCCGCGATGGAGCCCGGGCAGCGGGAGGTCATCGAGGCTGCCGCCGTCCTGTCCCCACCGGTCACGCTCGAGTCGCTGACCGCACTCATCTCCGCGCGGGGCGGGGTCGTCCCCGGCCCCGCGCTCGTGTCCGCCGCCCTGGACGCCGCCCACACCGCCGACCTGGCCCAGGTGGACCTCTCCCCCGGCGCCGCGACCGTCCGGTTCCGCTCCCCACTGTTGCGGACGGCCGTCCTGCGCGGGGTACCGCCCAGCGAACTGCTCCACCTGCATGCACTGGCCGGCCGCGTCGCCGAGGCCGCCGACGACGTCGACGGCGCGCTCGACCACCGCGCCTCCGCGTCGACGGGGCCCGATGCGGACCTGTCCGAGACGCTGCGCGCCCGCGCGCTCGTGCACGCCCGCGCCGGTCGATGGAGCTCGGCCGGCCACGCCTACCTCACCGCGGCGGCGCTCACCCCGGACGGCGACCGCGCCCGCGACCTGCACATCGACGGGGTCGACGCACTCATCAACGCGGGCCGGATCAGTGAGGCCCGATCACTGGCCCAGGGACTGGAGCGGGTGCGGTCGGATCCCCGGCGGGACGCCGTGCTGGGATCCCTCGCGGTTCACCTCGGTCACGCCGGGGAGGCCCAGGTCCTGCTCGACCGCGCCCTCGCCGCCCGGGAGGGCGGCGTGCCGGGTTCGCCCGCCGCGGACCCGGTCGCCCTGGCCCAGAAGTTCGTCGTCCACTCCCTGTGCGAGTGGCGACCGACCCGCATCCGCCACTGGACACGGGTGGTCACCGGCAGCGGGCGCCCGGACCAACCCGAGGTCGAGGAGGCCCGGGCCATCGAGATGCTGGGCCGTGCGATCGAGGGCGGCCCCGACGCGTCCCCCGCCGTCGATGACCGGCTCGCCGGCCTCGCGCCGGCCGTGGCCCAGCGCTTCGAGATGGCGGCGGGGTGGATCGCCCTGGCTCGCGACGACCTGGAGACCGCCCGCCGGCACCTGGGATCCGCGGTCCCCACGGCGGACGTCTCGGGCTCCGCACGCATCTCCATCTGGGCCCAGGCGTGGCTCGCCCGCACGCTCCTGCTGCGCGGCGACTGGGATGACGCCCTGCGGGTGGTGGACACCGCCGCCCGCAGGGTCGACGATCTCGAACTGGACCTGCTCGCCCCGGTCGTGCACTGGCCCGGCGCCGTCATCCGGTCCATGCGGGGTGACCACCTCGGGGCGGCCGCCCACCTGCGCAATCTCACGACCAGCGCCGACGCCTACCCGGTCCAGGTCATCCCGTCGGCGATGGCGCGGATGCAGGTGGCGGCCTCGTCCGGTGACTACACGTCCGTGCGTCTGGCCGCCGAGCCCCTGGTGGCCCTGTCCCGCGAGCTCGACATCGATCAGCCCGGGTACTGGCCGTGGCACGACCTGTACTCCCACGCTCTCGTCCTCGCGGGTCGGCTCGACGAGGCGGAGGACCTCATCGGTCCCGCCGAGGCCCGCGCCGAGCGCCGGGGCCACCGTTCCACCCTCGCCCGGCTCGGGGCGGTGCGCGCCCGGGTCGCCGCGGTGCGCGGGGACGTGGACGAGTGCAACCGGATCTTCCGCCGCAGTCTCGACCACCTCGACGGCCTGGCCATGCCCTACTACTCGGCACGCATGCACTTCGGCTACGGGCAGACCCTGCGCAGGGCCGGCCGGCGCCGGGAGGCGCACCTCGCGCTGGGTACCGCCCGCGACATCTACGAGCAACTGGGGGCCCGCGCCTACGTGGAGCGGTGCGATCGCGAACGCCGCGCGGGCGGCGTGGACGTGGCCAGGACGGGGGGCAACAGCACCCTGACGCCTCAGGAGAGTGCGGTCGCGACGCTCGTCGCCGCGGGCCGGACCAACGCCCAGGCGGCCGAGGAGTTGTTCCTGTCGGTCAAGACCGTCCAGTACCACCTGACCCGCATCTACTCGAAGCTCGGAGTGAGCGGTCGCACGGAACTGGCCGCCCACGTCTCCCGCAGCAGCGAGCCCTTCCGTACCGACTCGCCCCGTATCGATTCAGCGCGTATCGATTCCCCGCGTATCGATTCCCTGCGTACCGACCCCGACCCCACGGGAGACCTGTGAGCAACGGAACCCCGGACGACACCACCGTCCGCCCCGCCGACCCGACCGCGACCGGCCAGCCGCCCGTGCGCGGCCGCCGACGCGACTCCGCCCCGGTGGCGCGCCCCTCGCCCCGCCGGGTGCTCGCCGACCTCGGCCCCCGTGAGTTCGCCAACGCGCTGATCGCGCTCGTGTTCTCGGCGACCGGCCCCGTCGCCGTCATCCTCGCCGCCGGTGGGCAGGGCGACCTGTCCCCCGCACAGTTGTCCTCGTGGATCTTCGGCGTGTTCTTCGCCAACGGACTGCTCACCATCATCATGAGCTGGACATACCGCACGCCGCTGGCGTTCTTCTGGACCATCCCGGGCACCGTGATCGTGGGCAACTCACTCGGGCACCTGCGGTGGTCGGAGGTGCTGGGGGCCTACGTCGTGACCGGGGTGCTGATCCTGCTGGTCGGGCTGTCCGGCCTGGCCCGCCGGCTCATGGACTGGATCCCCATGCCGATCATCATGGCGATGGTCGCCGGGGTGTTCCTCCGGTTCGGGCTGGGACTGGTCGAGGCCGTGTGGGCCTCCGTCGCGGTGGCCCTGCCGATGGCGATCGCGTTCCTCGTCGTCGGCGCCGTCCCCCGCCTGGCCAGGGTGGTACCGCCCATCCTGGCCGCGATGGTCGTGGGGATTGTCGCCGTGGTCCTGTCCGGCGGGCTGTCGCGCGGCGTCCTCGACGACGGACTGATCGCCGCCCCCATGCTGCAGGCCCCGGAATTCACCCTCCGGGCGATCGCCGAGCTGGTCGTCCCACTGGCCATCACCGTCCTCGTGGTGCAGAACGGTCAGGGCATCGCGGTCCTGCGTGCGAAGGGCCACCACCCCCCGGTCTCGGCGTGCGCGGTGGCATGCGGCGTCTGGTCTCTGCTGGTCTCGGCGGTCGGCGCGGTCTCGACGTGCCTGACCGGACCGACGAACGCCCTGCTCGTCTCCTCCGGTGAGCGCGACCGCCACTACGCCGCCGCGATCGGCAACGGCGGCCTGGCCCTGGTGGTCGGCGTCTTCTCCCCGGCCTTCGTCGGGCTCATCCTCGGCACGCCCGCAGCGTTCATCGCCGCCCTGGGCGGGTTGGCGATGCTCGCGCCGCTGCAGTCGGCGTTCGTCACCGCGTTCCGGACCGACCGGGCACTCGGACCGCTCGTGTGCCTGCTCGTCACCGTCGCGGACGTGTCGTTGCTCGGGATCTCGGCGCCGTTCTGGGGCATCGTGCTGGGGATGGCCGTCTCGGCGCTGCTGGAGCGGCGCGCGGCGGCCTGACCCGGCGCCCGCCCGGGCCGGAGACGAAGGAAGGCCCCCGCCGAGTGGCGGGGGCCTTCTCGCGGGTCCGGTGTCAGGCGGAACGCTCGCGCAGTTCCTCGTCGGAGAAGGGGACGATCGTCGGCAGGACGTTGTCGCGGACCGTCTCACCGGTGACCACCACGCGGGCGACGTCGTCGCGCCCGGGGATGTCGTACATGACCGGCAGGAGGACCTCCTCCATGATGGCGCGCAGGCCACGGGCACCGGTCCCCCGCAGGATCGCCTGGTCGGCCACGGCCTCGAGGGCGTCCTCGGTGAACTCCAGCTCGACACCGTCCATCTCGAACAGCCGGGCGTACTGCTTGACCAGTGCGTTCTTGGGCTCGGAGAGGATGTTGACCAGGGCCTCGCGGTCCAGGCTCGTCACGGTCGCCACGACGGGCAGGCGGCCGATGAACTCGGGGATCAACCCGTACTTCACCAGGTCCTCCGGCATGACCTCGCTGAAGTTGTCGGTCGTGTCGAGGTCCTTCTTGCTGGCGACCTCGGACCCGAAACCCATCCCCTTGCGACCCACGCGGTCGCCGACGATCTTCTCCAGGCCCTGGAAGGCACCGGCCACGATGAACAACACGTTGGACGTGTCGATCTGGATGAACTCCTGGTGCGGGTGCTTGCGGCCGCCCTGCGGCGGCACCGACGCCTGCGTGCCCTCGAGGATCTTCAGCAGCGCCTGCTGGACGCCCTCACCGGAGACGTCCCGGGTGATCGACGGGTTCTCGGCCTTGCGGGCGATCTTGTCGACCTCGTCGATGTAGATGATGCCCATCTCGGCACGCTTGGTGTCGAAGTCCGCGGCCTGGATGAGCTTGAGGAGGATGTTTTCCACATCCTCGCCCACGTAACCGGCCTCGGTCAGCGCGGTGGCGTCCGCGATCGCGAAGGGCACGTTGAGCATCTTGGCCAACGTCTGGGCGAGGTAGGTCTTGCCACAGCCGGTGGGGCCCAGCATGAGGATGTTGGACTTGGCCAGCTCGACACCGTCGCCGCGGCCGAGGGAGGCCCCCACCCGGATGCGCTTGTAGTGGTTGTAGACGGCCACCGCCAGGTTCCGCTTGGCGGCGTCCTGCCCCACCACGTACTCGTCCAGGAACGCGTGGATCTCGGACGGCTTGGGCAGCGTGTCCGGACCCGTCTCCTGCGCATCGTCGACCTCGGACTCGATGATCTCGTTGCACAGCTCGATGCACTCGTCGCAGATGTAGACGCCGGGACCGGCGATCAGCTTCTTGACCTGCTTCTGGCTCTTCCCACAGAAGGAACACTTCAACAGGTCGCCGCTCTCACCTACACGCGCCATGAGTTCTACGTCCTCGCATTCCGGGGGCGCCGATGTCACGCCCCGTAGTCGACGGTACGCGGTGACGGCCGTAAAGCCGACCCCGCGTGATCAGTTCATTGCACCCGACGGCCCACCGCTACCCCCAGCGGCGCGCCGCCGTCGGCTCAGTTGCTCGTCGACAGCTTGCGGTAGTCGAACACGGTGTCGATGATGCCGTAGTCCTTGGCCTCCGCGGCCGTGAGGATCTTGTCGCGATCGGTGTCCTTGCGGACCTGCTCGGCGGAGCGCCCGGTGTGCTGCGCCAGCGTGGTCTCCATGAGGCGACGCATCCGCTCGATCTCCGCGGCCTGGATTTCGAGGTCGGAGACCTGGCCCTGGATGCCGCCGGTGGCCGGCTGGTGGATGAGTACGCGGGCGTTGGGCAGCGCGGCCCGCTTGCCCTTGGTGCCCGCCGCGAGCAGTACCGCGGCGGCCGACGCGGCCTGGCCGAGGCAGACCGTCACGATGTCCGGCCGCACGTACTGCATGGTGTCGTAGATCGCCATGAGCGAGGTGAACGAGCCACCCGGCGAGTTGATGTACATGGTGATGTCGCGGTCCGGGTCCTGACCCTCCAGGACCAGCAGCTGGGCCATGATGTCGTTCGCCGAGGCGTCGTCGACCTGGGTGCCCAGGAAGATGATGCGCTCCTCGAAGAGCTTGTTGTAGGGGTTGGACTCCTTGACGCCGTAGCTGGAGTGCTCGACGAAGGACGGCAGGATGTATCGGGAGGTCGGCATTGAGGTCATCGGTGACTCCGTGGTGGTGTGCGGGGCTGGGTGGGCTGCGGGAGCGCTCCCGTGGGCGGAGGGCTCGATCACGACGGCGAGGTCCCGCCCGTCTGGGACGCACGCGAGATCACGTGGTCGACGAACCCGTACTCCTTGGCCTCCTCCGCGGAGAACCAGCGGTCACGGTCGGAGTCCTCGGTGACCTGCTCGAACGACTGGCCCGTGTGGAAGGCGATGAGCTCGGCCATCTCACGCTTGGTGGCGGCGTACTGCTCGGCCTGGATGGCGATGTCGGCGGCCGAACCACCGACACCGGCCGACGGCTGGTGCATCATGATCTTCGCGTGCGGCAGGGCGTAGCGCTTGCCCTTGGTGCCCGCGGTCAGCAGAAACTGACCCATCGAGGCGGCCAGGCCCATGCCGTAGGTGGCCACGTCGCACTCGACGAACTGCATCGTGTCGTAGATCGCCATGCCGGCCGTCACGGAACCACCGGGCGAGTTGATGTACAGCGCGATGTCGCGGGTGGGGTCCTCCGCCGCGAGCAGCAGGATCTGCGCGCAGAGGCGGTTGGAGATGTCGTCGTCGACCTGGGAGCCCAGGAAGATGATCCGCTCCTGCAGGAGGCGCTCGTACACGGAGTCGCCGAGGGTGAGTCCGTGCGACCCCGGCGAGCTGAGTGCGGGCTGCGTCGAACCGGGCTGAGCCGCTGAACCGTTCTGGGCCACGGGGAACCTACCTTCGCTCATCGTCTTCACCGCTAGCGCGGCGCCCGGCCGACCGGTGGCCGGGGAACCGTTACGTCAAACACTAACCAACACCGACGACGGAACCGTCCCGCCGGGGCGGGTGTTCGCTCTCAGCGTCGGGCCACCAGCATCGTCCGCGGGGGCCACGACGACAGGGCCGGGGCCGCGTGGTGCGGTCCCGGCCCTGTCGGGGGTCGATCAGGGGACGATCAGGCGTCGGAGTCCTTCTCGTCCGCTGCCGTCTCGTCGGCGTCGGACGCGGTCGCCTCGGCGTCATCGGCGCCGTCGGCGGAGTCGGCCTCGACGGTGCCGAAGAACTCGCTGGTGTCGACGACGTTGCCCTCGGTGTCCTTGACAGTGACCTTGCCGATCACGTCGGCCAGAGCCTTGGACCGGCGGACGTCGGAGAACAGCGAGCCGAGCTGACCGGCCTGCTGGATCTGCTGCACGAACTGGTTGGGGTCCATGCCGTAGCGCTGGGCCTGGAACAGGATGTGCTGGGTGAGCTCTTCCTGCGAGACATCGGTCGAGTTCTGCTCGGCGACGGCATCCAGCAGCAGCTGGCTGCGGATGGCGCGGGCGGCACCCTCACGGGTCTCGGCCTCGAAGGTCTCGCGGTCGGTGCCCTCGGCGGCCAGCGCCTGGTCCAGGATGGACGCGTCGCCACCGAACTGGTCGATGAGCTGGTGCATCTGGGCGTGGGCCTCGGACTCGACGACCGCCTCCGGGGTGGGGACGTCGGTGGCCTCCATCAGCGCGTCGAGGACCTTGTCGCGGATCTCGCCCGCGAGGCCGGCCTTGGCCTGCTGCGCGACCTTCTCGGTCAGATCGGCCTTGAGCTCGTCGAGGGTGTCGAACTCGCTGGCCATCTGCGCGAACTCGTCGTCGGCCTCGGGCAGCTCGCGCTCCTTGACGGACTGAACGGTGACGGTGATGACCGCCTCCTTGCCGGCGTGGTCACCGGCGACGAGCGAGGAGGTGAACTCCTTGGACTCGCCGGCCTTGAGACCCGCCGCCGCGTCGTCCAGGCCCTCGACGAGGGTGCTCGAGCCGAGCTCGTAGGACAGTCCCTCGGTGGAGGCTTCGTCGACGGGCTCGCCGTCGACGGTCGCGGCCAGGTCCACCGAGAGGAAGTCGCCCGTGGTGGCGCCGCGCTCGACGCCCTTGAGGGTGCCGAAGCGGGCTCGCAGGTTGTCCAGCTCCGCGTCGACGGCGGCCTCGTCGGTCTCGGGGGCCTCGACGGTGACCTCGAGGTCCTCGAAGGTCGGCAGGGTGATCTCCGGGCGGATGTCGACCTCGGCGGTGAACTCGACGACGTCGTTGTCCTCCAGCTTGGTCACCTCGATCTCGGGCTGGGCCAGCACGACGAGCTCGTGCTCGTCGACGGCCTGGCTGTAGCGCGACGGGATCATGTCGTTGATGACCTGCTCGAGGACCGCCGGGCGACCGATCCGCGACTCGAGGAGCTTGGCCGGGGCCTTACCCGGGCGGAAGCCCGGGATGTTGACCTGGCCGGCGAGCGACTTGTAGGCCTTGGCGAAATCCGGCTCGAGCTCCGCGAACGGCACCTCCACGGTGATCTTGACCCGGGTCGGGTTGAGCTGCTCGACAGTGCTCTTCACGGTGATGTTCTCCTAGGAAGTCATGTGGGGTTCGTGTCTTTCGGCTCCGCTGGTCGGGATGACAGGATTCGAACCTGCGACCCTCCGCTCCCAAAGCGGATGCGCTACCAAGCTGCGCCACATCCCGGTGAGTCGCGCGGCCGACCATCCCGCGATCGTGCACAGGACATCCGCCGGGCCGCAAACCAACTCGCCCAGTGTACGACAGGGCCATCCGCCCGCCGATTCCGACTTGTCGGGCCGGGAGTTGGGAGCGTCGCCACGGTCCGGTAGTGTTATCCGGGCGCGAGCGTGACCGTGGATGAAACGCCAGGTCAGGCTGCCGATGCGGGTGTAGCTTAATGGTAAAGCCCCTGCCTTCCAAGCAGGCTACGCGGGTTCGATTCCCGTCACCCGCTCCACCGGATGCCCTGTCCCGTCAGACACTGACGAGGCAGGGCATCGTCGATTTCACGACCGGAGCTCCCGCAGATGGCGTCTCGCGCAAGCGCCTGCCCGCACCTCCCACAGCCGCTCCCGCGGATGGCGTCTCGCGCGAGCGCCTGCCCGCACCTCCCACAGCCGCTCCTCGGCCCGGCGCCCTGCCCGCACCGCGGTGCGCGCGAGACGCCATGGCGGCGGGCGGCTGCGAAATGCCACCTGCGGGGCCGCAGCCTCCCCGGGCGCGCCGACGCACCCGCTCGGGCAGCTCCGAAAAACGTCCCCGCGGCCTCAGCGCGGTCGGCCCGCCTGGCACGTCGGGCACCAGAAGAGCGTCCGGGCGTCCATCGTCTGCAGGGCGATCTCGTCCCCGCACACCCGGCACGCCCAGCCGTCGCGCTGGTAGACGTAATTGCGCGGTCGATCGGCTCCCCGGCGGGGTACGTCGCCGTGGTCGTGCTCGGGACGGATCGTGTGGATGGCGCCGGTCTCCACCCCGACCTCCATCAGCGTCACGAGGTCGTCCCAGAGCGCCCGGAACTCCCCCTCGCGCAGCTCCACCCCGGGGAGGAACGGGCTGATCCCGTGCCGGAAGAGCACCTCGGCGCGGTAGACGTTGCCGACGCCGGCCAGCACCTTCTGGTCCATGAGCAGCGCACCGATCGTCCGCGCGCTACGACTGATCCGCGCCCACGCCCGATCGGGATCGGCCGCGGGGTCCAGCGGGTCCGGGCCCAGCCGATCTCGTACGTCTGCGACGCCCGCCTCGGCGATCACCTCGCAGCGGGTCGGGCCGCGCAGGTCGACGACGTGGGCGGGCCCGTCCCCCGCCGTCGCGCCCACCCGCATCCGCACCTGCCCGACCGGGGCGGGCGGGTCCTGCCCCTCGGGGACGAGGTGCGTGTCGAAGAACCCGTACAACCCCAGGTGGACGTGGACCGCGAGGCCGCCCTCGTAGTGGTGGAAGAGGTGCTTGCCGACGGCCGTCGCGCGGTCGAAGTACCGGCCGTCGACGCTGACGTGGTCGGCGAACCGCCCCTGCGGGCTGGACACACGAACGGGCCCGCCTGCGAAGTACTCGGTGTGCAGGCGGGCCAGCCGGTGAAGGGTGTGCCCTTCAGGCACGGGGACTCAGGCGCCGGGGACGGGCGGGGCCTCGTGGGTGGCCTCGTACTCGGCGAGGATGTCGATGCGCCGCTGATGACGCTCGACCCCCGACCACTCCTGGTCGAGGAAGGCGTCGACGATCGCGAGCGCCTCCTCCTCCGAGTGCATGCGGCCCCCGATGCCGATGAGCTGGGCGTTGTTGTGCTCACGCGCCAGCCGCGCGGTCTCGACGCTCCACGCCAGGGCGCAGCGGGCGCCGGGGACCTTGTTGGCCGCGATCTGCTCGCCGTTGCCGGAGCCGCCGAGCACGATCCCGAGGCTGCCCGGGTCCGCGACGACCTTGGCTGCCGCGTCGATGCAGAAGGCCGGGTAGTCGTCCTCGGCGTCGTAGGTGTGGGCGCCGCAGTCGACCACCTCGTGCCCGGAGGCCTTCAGGTGCTCGGCGATGGCGTTCTTGGTCTCGAAGCCGGCGTGGTCCGCCCCCAGGTAGATGCGCATGACCGCGATTCTGCCACGCGCGACCGCGACCCCACCCCCGGGTCTCAGTCGAACTGCGGGTCCTCGGTACGGCTTCGCTTGAGCTCGAAGAAGTACGGGTAGTCGGCGAGCATGGCGGCGCCGTCGAAGACCTTGCCGGCGTCCTCGCCTCGCGGGATGCGGGTGAGGACGGGACCGAAGAACGCGGTGCCGTCGACGTGGAGGACCGGGGTCCCGACCTCGTCGCCCACCGGGTCCATCCCACGGTGGTGGGAGGCGCGCAGCTCGTCGTCGTACTCGTCGGTCCCCGCGGCGGCGGCGAGGTCGGCGTCCAGGCCTGCAGCCTGGAGCGCCTCGGTGATCACGGTGGGGTCCTCGATGCCGCGGCCCTGATCGTGGATGCGGGTGCCCAACTCGGTGTACAGCGTCCCGAGGACCTCCGGACCGTGGAGCTTCGCCGCGGCGATGGCCACGCGCACCGGCCCCCAGCCGCGCTGCATCAGTGCCGTGTAGTCCTCGGGCAGGTCGCGACCCTCGTTGAGCACGGACAGGCTCATGACGTTCCACGTCAGAGAGATGTCGCGGACCTTCTCCACCTCGAGGATCCAGCGGCTGGTGACCCACGCGAACGGACACAGCGGGTCGAACCAGAAGTCGACGGAGCGGGTGGCGGACCGGGTAGTTGATGTCATGACCCCATCCTCCCCGTCTCCGGCGGCCGCCGCCACTGCGGCCGCCTCGGCTCCCCGCCGGGTGGTAGGACTGGTGCGGTAGCCGAACCCCCACCGAACCGAGGTCCTCACCGATGCGCTCGCTCAACCTCACCCGCGCCGACGCCGCCGCCCGGTCGGAACTGCTCGCCGTCGAGTCGTACGACGTGGAGATCGATCTCACCGACGGCCACGGCAGTCCCGGGACCGACACCTTCCGTTCGCGCACCGTGGTGCGGTTCTCCTGCTCGCGTCCGGGTGCGGAGACCTTCATCGACCTCCGCGCGGCCGTGATCCGGTCGGCGACCCTGAACGGCCGGGAACTGTTCCCGGCCCCCGGCGACGAGCGGTACGACGACGAGGACGGCATCACCCTGCCCGACCTGCAGGAGAACAATGAGCTGATCGTGGACGCCGATCTGGCGTACACCACCACCGGTGAGGGCCTGCACCGGATGGTCGACCCGGCCGACGGGGAGGTCTATCTCTACTCGCAGTTCGAGACGGCGGACGCCAAGCGGGTGTTCGCCTGCTTCGACCAGCCCGACCTCAAAGCCCGCTACACCCTGACGGTGACCGCGCCCGAGCAGTGGGTGGTGGTGGCCAACACCCCGGCCCAGGAGTCCCCGGCCCCCGGCGGTGGCGTGGTGCACCGCTTCGCCCCCACCGAGATCATGTCGACGTACCTCGTCGCCCTCATCGCGGGCCCGTACCACGTGGTGGAGGACGCCTACACCGACGAGCACGGCACCATTCCTCTACGCCTGCTGTGCCGGGCGTCGCTGGCGGAGTTCCTCGACTCGGAACGCCTGTTCGCCGAGACCAAGGAGGGCTTCGGCTTCTACCACCGTGAGTTCGGCCTGCCGTACGCGTTCGGCAAGTACGACCAGATATTCGTCCCAGAGTTCAACGCCGGTGCCATGGAGAACGCCGGTGCCGTGACGTTCCTCGAGGACTACGTCTTCCGCTCCCGGGCCACCGGCTACCGCTACGAACGGCGCAACGAGACGATCCTGCACGAGATGGCCCACATGTGGTTCGGCGATCTGGTGACCATGTTCTGGTGGGACGACCTGTGGCTCAACGAATCCTTCGCCACGTTCGCCTCGGTGCTGGCCCAGGTCGACGCGACGCAGTACACGGACGCCTGGACGACCTTCGCGATCGTGGAGAAGTCGTGGGCGTACCGCCAGGACCAGCTGCCCTCCACACACCCCGTCGCCGCGGACATGACCGACCTGGAGACGGTGGAGACGAACTTCGACGGGATCACCTACGCCAAGGGCGCCTCGGTACTCAAGCAGCTCGTGGCCTATGTCGGTCGCGAGCCGTTCCTGGCCGGTCTGCGCGCGTACTTCGCCGACCACGCCTTCGGTAACGCCCGGTTCGACGACCTGCTCTCCGCACTGGAGGCATCGTCGGGGCGCGACCTGTCGGGCTGGGCCGACCAGTGGCTACGCACGACCGGCATCAACCCGATCTCCGTCGAGGTCACGACAGGTGGCGACTCCCGCACGATCGACGACCTGACCGTGGTCCAGGGCCCGGCGTCCCCGGGCGCCGGCGAGCTGCGCACCCACCGGCTCGGCGTGGGCCTGTACAGCCGCGACGGGTCCGGTGCGATCGTGCGCACCGAACGGGCCGAGCTGGACATCTCCGGTGAGCGGACGCCCGTCGCCTCGCTCGCCGGGCAGCACGTGCCCGATCTGATCCTGCCCAACGACGACGACCTGACCTACTGCTCGGTCCGGCTCGACGAGCGGTCCCTGGCCACCGTCCTGGAGTCGCTCGAGGACGTCGCGGACCCGCTGGCGCGGACGCTGTGCTGGTCCGCACTGTGGGAGATGACGCGGGAGGGGCGCCTGCCGGCCCGCCGGTTCGTCGAGGTCGTGGCCCGGGCCGTGCCGCGTGAGTCCCACATCGGCGTGGTGCAGAGGGTACTCACCCAGGCCCAGACAGCCCTGGCCCGGTACGCCGACCCGGACTGGGCCGCCGCCACCGGCTGGAAGACGTTCTCCGCGGCCATGCTCACCGCGGCCCGCGACGCCGAGGCGGGGTCCGATCACCAGCTGGCGTTCCTCACCGCCCTGTGCGCCTGCCCCATCGGTGTCGATCAGGGGCGCGTGCTCGCCACGCTCCTCGACGCCGGAGCCGACGAGGCGGGACTGCCCGGCCTCGTCGTCGACACGGACCTACGCTGGACCGTGCTCACCGCGCTGGTCGCCGCCGGCGCCGCGGACACCGACCGCATCGAGGCGGAACTGGCCACCGACGACACCGCCGGCGGAGCCCGGCGGGCCGCCACCGCGCGTGCCGCCCGCCCCACCGTCGGAGCCAAGGAGGAGGCCGAGCAGCTGCTGCTGGAGACCGGTGCCGACGCCCCCACCAACGCGATCGTGCGCGCCACGCTCCTGGGTGTCGACCTGCCCGGTCAGGAGCACCTGCTCACCGGCCTCTGCGAGCGCTACCTGGACGACGTCACTGCGCTGTGGAGGGCACGACCCGGCGATCTCGCCCAGACCGTCGCCGAGGGGCTCTTCCCGTCCTGGGCGGTGGACCGCGACACCGTCGAGCGTTTCGAGCAGGTCGTCGCGGACGAGACCCACCCGTCGGCCCTCCGGCGGATCATCGCCGAGCAGACCGCCGACATGGTCCGGGCTCTGGACGCCCGGGCCGTCGACGCGGCCGAGGCCGGCTGACCGGCCGGTCGGCCGGGCGGCCACACCGGTCGGTCAGGCGGCGTCGAGGTAGAGGTAGTCCTCCCAGTGCGGGCCGATCTCCCGCAACTGGGAGACCAACCGCCAGGTCCGGCCCCGCGGCGCGGCGAGGGGCACCCGCAGCTCCCAGCCGAGCTCGGAGAGCAGCTTGTCGGCCTTGCGGTGGTTGCACGGCGCACAGGAGGCTACGCAGTTCTCCCACCCGTGCGCTCCCCCGCGGCTGCGCGGGATGACGTGGTCGACGGTGGTGGCCTTGGCGCCGCAATAGCCGCACCTGTGGCCGTCGCGGTGCATGAGCGCCGCGCGGGTCATGGGGACCTGCGAGCGGTACGGGATCCGGACGTATTCGCGCAGTCGGATCACCGACGGCACGCGGATCGCGGTGTCCACCGAGCGGACCAGGAGCTCGACCGGGTGGTCATGGACCACGTCGGCCTTACCGCCGATCAACATCACCACCGCGCGGCGGGCGGGCAGGGCCGTCAGGGCCTCGTAACTGGCGTTGAGCAGCAGGACGCGCGGGGCGGAAGACAGCGGGACGTGCCGGTCCGGGACCGGTTCCAGCCGGGAGGGGGATCGTGAACCCCGTTGTCGGTACTCCGTGTTCTCGCGCACTGCAGTGCCCATGGTCGGTCTCCGCTCGTCTGCCCCGAGCCCAGTGCATCAGCCGTGTCCGGGCTCGTCGTGAACCTCGCCTGCCACGATGATGCACCTTCGGTGAACACTTCGTGCGGCTAACGCGTAGCAGAAGGTGGCCGACCCCGCCGGTTCGGCCCGGCGGGCGGGCGGATCCGGGTCGCCGTCGCGGGATCTCGTCGTCGTCGTCCCCGGGGGGTCCGGCCACCACCGCCCACCCGTCACCACCTGCCCAGGGGCCCCACGAGCGCCTGGGCAGGCATGATGGGAGGCATGAGCAGCAGCACCTTTTATGACGAGATCGGTGGAGCGGAGACGTTCCGGAAGATCGTCCACGAGTTCTACCGCCGGGTGGCGGGCGACCCCGTGCTGCGCCCGATGTACCCCGAGGAGGACCTGGGGCCGGCCGAGGACCGCCTGCGGATGTTCCTCGAGCAGTACTGGGGAGGGCCCACCACCTACTCCGAGCAGCGCGGGCACCCGAGGCTGCGGATGCGGCACAACCCGTACGTCGTCGACCGCGCCGCCCACGACGCCTGGCTCACCCACATGCTGGCCGCCGTGGACACGATCGACCGCGAGACGCTGGACGACGAACACCGGGCCGCGCTGGTCGACTACCTCACCCGCGCCGCGGCAATGATGGTCAACACCGCGGAGATCGGGTGAGGCCTCCCTCCCACGCGACGCGCCGGTGGGAGGACATGGTCCTCTACCAGATCTACCCGCGGTCGTTCGCCGACTCCGACGGCGACGGCGTCGGTGACCTGCAGGGCGTGATCGACCGCCTCGACCACCTGGACCATCTGGGCGTCGACGGGGTGTGGTTCTCCCCGATCATGCGCTCCCCCGGCGCCGACCACGGATACGACGTGTCCGACCCGCGGGACGTGGATCCGCTGTTCGGCAGCGTCGACACGCTGCGTGAGCTCCTCGGGCGGCTCCACGCCGCCCGCAAGGTGCTCATCATGGACCTGGTGCCCAATCACACCAGCATCGAGCACCCCTGGTTCGCCGCCGCGGTCGCCGCCGGACCGGGCAGCCCGGAACGCGCGCGCTATCTCTTCCGGGACGGCCGCGGCGAGGACGGCTCCGAACCGCCGAACAACTGGCCGTCGGTGTTCGGCGGACCCGCCTGGACCCGCGTCACCGAGCCCGACGGCACGCCCGGCCAGTGGTACCTCCACCTCTTCGCCCCCGAACAGCCGGACCTGGACTGGACGAATCCCGAGGTCGCCGACGATCTCGAGCGGACCCTGCGGTTCTGGCTGGACCTGGGGGTCGACGGCTTCCGGATCGACGTGGCCCACGGGCTGGCCAAACCCGACGACCTGGCGGACCTACCCGACGACGTGGAGATCGCCCAGCTCGTCGTCGACCCCCGCGACGCGCGCTGGGACCGACCCGGCGTCCACGACATCCACCGACGGATCCGCCGCGTCCTCGACGACTACCCGGGCGCCGCCGCCTTCGGCGAGGTGTGGGTGGGACCGACCGAGCGGTTCGCACGCTACCTCCGGCCCGACGAGCTGCACTTCGCGTTCCACTTCGCCCTCACCGGCGCCCCGTTCGACGCGCGCGCCCTGCGCGAGGCGATCGACTCCACGCTCGAGGCCGCACGGGTCTCGCGGGCGGCACCCACGTGGGCGCTGTCGAACCACGACGTCGTCCGCGAGGTGACCCGGTACGGCAACGGGGCCGTCGGCACCGCCCGGGCCCGCGCCATGCTCCTGGTGACCCTCGCACTGCCGGGGATCGCGTTCCTCTACAACGGTGCCGAGCTCGGTCTGCCCAGCGATTTTGCGATCCCCCACGATCGGCTCACCGACCCCACCTGGGAACGCACCGGCCACGCCGAGATGGGCCGTGACCACTGCCGCGTGCCGATCCCGTGGGAGGGCGACCGGCCCCCGTACGGGTTCTCGACCGCCGACGACACCTGGTTGCCGATGCCCGAGGGATGGTCGCACCTCACGGTCGTCGCCCAGCGGGAGGACCCCGACTCCGTGCTGTCGCTGTACCGGACGGCGATCGGGATCAGGCAGTCCTGGCCGACGGCGGACACGGAAGCGATCGTCTGGGAAAGTGAACTTGACGGGTGTCAGGCGTTTCGGCGCGAAGGCGGCGGGATCCTGTGCATGATCAACACATCCCCTCGGACGGTGCCCCTGCCCGACGGCGAGATCCTCCTCGCCTCCGGCCCACTCGACGGGAGGGATCTGCCACCGGACACCGCCGTGTGGCTGCAGGACTCCTGAAGGGCTTCGACGTGCGACTTTCCGACAAGACCGCGATCGTCACCGGCGGTGCCGGCGGGATCGGCCGCGGCATCACCCGTGCGTTCGTCAAGGAGGGCGCCAACGTCCTCGTGGTGGACATCAACGACGACGCCGGGGACGCGCTCGCCGCCGAGCTCGGTGAGCAGGTGCGCTACCTCCACTCGGACATCTCGGTCGAGGCCAACGCCGCATCGATCGTCGCGGCCGCCGTGGACGCGTTCGGGCACCTCGACGTCCTGGTCAACAACGCCCACGCGTCCCGACAGGCACCACTGCTCGAGACCACCGGCGACATGATGGACC
Source organism: Dietzia sp. WMMA184 (assembly GCF_002441635.1). Lineage (NCBI taxonomy): Bacteria > Bacillati > Actinomycetota > Actinomycetes > Mycobacteriales > Dietziaceae > Dietzia > Dietzia sp. WMMA184. The sequence continues at coordinate 1,176,078 of NZ_NXEI01000001.1, forward strand.
TGTCCTTCTCCACCGGCTTCTACCCGACGTTCTGGCTGATGAAGGCCGCGCACCCGCATCTGGCAAGGCGGGACGGGTCGGTGATCAACTTCGCCTCCGGCGCCGGCATCGACGGCAGCCCCACCCAGGCGTCGTACGCCGCGGCGAAGGAGGCGATCCGCGCGATCAGCCGGGTGGCCGCCAACGAGTGGGCGCGCGACGGGATCAACGTCAACGTCATCTCCCCCCTCGCGCTCACCGAGGGCGTGGAAGCCTACATCGAGGCGAACCCGGGGATCGAGAAGCGGCTCCTGTCCGGCACCCCGATGCGCCGTTTCGGGGATCCCGAGTCCGACATCGGCCGGGTCGCGGTCTTCCTGGCCAGCGACGACGCGTCGTACATGACCGGCCAGACGATGATGGTCGACGGCGGCGGACTAATGCTCCGCTAACCGTCGTCGGAGCCGACGCGCAACCTCGGCACCAGCACGTCGCGGACCGTCTCGGGGTTGCGTTCGACCACCACCCAGCGCCGGCCCAGCGCACGGGCCGCGACCGCCGTGGTCCCGGACCCGGCGAACAGGTCCACGACCAGTTCGCCGGGGTCGGTGGCCAGTTCGACGACCCGCCGCATCAGCGCTTCCGGCTTGGGGGTGCGGAACCCGTCGACCCCGGCCGCCCTCAGTTCGGCTCGCGCGGTGTCCGTCGAGCCGACCTCCTGGGACAGCCAGATGGTCTTGAGCTTCTTGATCCGACCCGCCTCGAACCGGTCCCGTTGGTAGATGTCGACCCGGGGTCCCGAGCGACCCTTCACCGTCCGGCACACCAGGTCGCCGACGCGTTCCCGCGCCCGCTCTCGCGACCACCGCCACACCGCAGGGGTGAGATCGCCGAAGACCGGGAGGATCTCTTCCAGTCCCCCGCCCGGTTCCACCGACACCTCGCCGGTGACCGGGTCGCCGTAGAGTGGGTACGTCATGGTGGGCGTGGTCCGCGGGTTGAAACGCTTGTTGGTGTTGCGCAGCGGTAGGAGCCGGAAGCTGACCCCGTCGACGCCCCGGTGCGGGAAGTCCGCCGGATCGACCGCCGAGGCCACCCCGCCCGCCAGCCGCACGTGCTCGGGGTCACGGGCGTACACCATCAGACGGTCGTGCGAACCGGCGAAGAAGCGGTCCAGTTGCCGTCCCTTGGGGTTACTCTCCACCGTGAGGTCCGCGATGAACGCGTCGGCGCCGAAGATCTCGTCGAGCAGGCAACGCACCCGGTGGGCTTCGGCGTCGTCGAGGTGTACCCACACGGTTCCGGTCTCGGCGAGCAGGTCGCGGGCCACCACGAGCCGGGTCTCGATGTAGTCGAGCCACTCGTGGCGCGGCATGTTGTCGTGGTAGGCGTCGAACCGGCCCCCGCGGTTGTACGGCGGGTCGAGGTAGACCACCTGCGCGGCGCCGCAGGGCGCGAGGCCGTGCGCGTCCAGCGCGTCGTGGGCCTCGGCGATGCGCGCGCCGTCGCCGACCAGCACGGCCCCCTCGGCGACGAACCCGGCCCCGTCGGCGCGATCCGCGTCGCCGGTGACGAGGGCCTCGATCCGCGGGACCGGTCCGTCGGCACCCGAGGCCGCGGCGCGGCCCCGCCCGGGCCAGGAGATGGAGAAGTCGGGAGCGGTCACCGCAGTGGTTCGAGGGTGAGGGAGTCGGTCCGGCGGAACACCGTGCCGTACCGGGCGTCCAGGCGGAGCCAGGCGCCGCGTTCGCTCACGCGGACCGGCTCGCCCTCCGGGGCGGAACCGGCCTTCTCCGGCACGAACCCGCACATCACCATGGAGAACACCGTCCGCATGTCCACGCCGACGGGGTGGGCGGTGTCCGCTCGGACGGTGAGGGCCACCTGGTCGAGCAGCGACGGCGGCAAGCCGGCGGGCCCGGCGTTCTCCCGCGCGGCCTCCCGACCCGACCGGGTGAGGTCGAGCAGCACCTGGGCCGGCACGTCCTCGACGGGCTGGAACCCGTCGGCGGGCGGCAGCAGTCCCTGCCATGCCGAGAGGAGCGGCATGCCGGGGTCGATCCGACCGTCGATGTCTCCGCGCGGCAGGACGTCGAGTTCGGTGAGCAGGTGGTCCGCACCTGCCACGACGTCGCCGCCGGGGCAGTCGCCGCCGAGTCCGCGGACGACCAGTGCCCCGAAGGGGGTGCGGGCCCACACGCGCATCCGGCCCCCGGCCCCGGAGGTCAGCCGCACCACGGCGGCCTCGTCGAGGCGGAGGATGCGCCGGAGGAGGGTGCGCAGGTCGTCGCGGTCGGCGGGGTCGGGCACGCGGATCATCCCGGCGTCCGGTCCGGGTGCCATCACGCCGGGTCCTCGTGCCGGAACTCCAGCAGGTAGTCGCGCTCGGCGCGCGTGAACCGGCGCGGGCGCTGGGTTGCCAAGTCGAACGCGGCGATGGTGGCTGTGCAGTCCACCGCGGGCGGCGCCGAGTCCGGCGTCATGCGGCCGCGGACCTCGTGCCGGGCCACGAACATCGCCCCGCCGACCTTCTCGCACCACATGCGCACGCGGATGGGGCCGTCTGCGTGCTTGACCTGGCCCCGGTACTTCACCGCCAGGTCGGTCATCACCGCACCCGCGGTGAGCGTCGCGGTGGGCATGCCCTCGGAGAAGAGCCACGGGATCCGCGCCTCCTCGATGAGCGTGACCATCCGGGCGTGGTTGACGTGGTGGTAGAGGTCCTGGTCCGACCACCGGACCGGCATCGCCGAGGTGAACACCCTGCGGCCCGGCTCTCCGGACACGCCCAGGGGGCCGCCGGTCTCGTAGACGAGCTGGTCGGTCACGTGGCGGGCCCCTGGTCGGTGATCGCCGCCGGCTGTGAGGCCGCCTCCAGCACGTTGCGGACACCGGAGGGAATCTCCACCGCGGTCGAGGTGGAGGAGTCGTAGGCGACCATGACCACCCGCAGCGTGCAACAGATCTCGCCCGCCGCGTCCAGGATGGTCTGGCGGATCTGGTACGACGTGGTCCCTACGTGTTCGACGTCGATCTCCACGTCCACCGAGGTGGAGTCACGCAGGACGGGCCGCAGGTGGTCGATCTCGGTGCGCCGCACGACCTGTGGCAGGTTGCCCAGGCCGAACGGTCCGAATCGGCTGCGGATGAACAGGATCCGCGCCTCCTGCGCGTACTCGAGGTACTTGATGTTGTTGACGTGGCCGTACTGGTCGAAATCCGCCCACCGCACCTGCAGGGTGCAGCGGAACGTTCCGGCGTCCACGGCGTCGCGCATGGTCATCCCGCCTCCTCCCGGTCCCCGAGCAGCGCCGCGCGCTCCTCGGGGGTGATCTCCAGTGTCGTGGTCTCGTCAGCCGCGGTCACCACCATCACGGTGTCGACCACCGCGCAGGGCTCGGCACCGGTCGACTCGGAGCCGATCGAGGTCCGCATCGTGAACGAGGTGCGGCCCACCCGCACCACCTGCACGTCCACCCACACCTCGGGCACGCCCATGGCGATGGTGCGGCGAAAATCGATCTCCATCCACCGCGCCAGCGCGATCGGCACCCGGGAGCCCGGCACCCCGAACTTCTCGCGGAACCACATCAGGCGGGCGTCCTGCGAGAACTCCTGGAACCGCACGTTGTTGACGTGCATGCCCACGAAGTCGGAGATGCGCAACGGGATCCGGACCCGGTGCACGGCCCCCGCCACGGTGGCGGCCCCGGGTGAGGTTCCGGTGGTCGGGGCGTCCGAGCCCTGGGTGGTCGGCGTGGCCATCTGCGGTCAGTCCCTGGTGAGCTTGCGGTGCGTGACCCGGTGCGGGCGGGCCGCGTCGGGGCCGAGACGCTCGACCTTGTTCTTCTCGTAGCCCTCGAAGTTGCCCTCGAACCAGTACCACTGCCCCTCGTCCACGTTGCCCTCCCAGGCGAGGATGTGGGTACAGGTGCGGTCCAGGAACCAGCGGTCGTGCGAGATGACCACGGCGCAGCCCGGGAAGTCCTCGAGTGCGTTCTCCAGGCTGCCCAGCGTCTCGGTGTCGAGGTCGTTGGTGGGCTCATCGAGGAGGATCAGGTTGCCGCCGACCTTGAGCGTCAGCGCCAGGTTGAGGCGGTTGCGCTCACCACCGGACAGGACGCCGGACTTCTTCTGCTGGTCCGGGCCCTTGAAGCCGAAGGCGCTGACGTAGGCACGCGAGGGCATCTCGTTCTGGCCGACCTCGATGTAGTCGTTGCCCTCGGAGACGACCTCCCACACCGACTTCTCCGGGTCGATGTTGGCGCGGTTCTGGTCGACGTAGCTCAGCTTCACCGTGTCGCCCACCTTGACGGTGCCGGAGTCCGGCTCCTCCAGGCCCACGATGGTCTTGAACAGCGTCGTCTTACCGACGCCGTTGGGGCCGATCACGCCGACGATGCCGTTGCGCGGCAGCGTGAACGACAGGTCCTTGATGAGGACCCGGTCGTCGAAGCCCTTGGTCAGCTTGTCGACGTCCACCACCACGTTGCCGAGCCGCGGCGGCGTGGGGATCTGGATCTCCTCGAAGTCGAGCTTGCGGTGCTTCTCCGCCTCCGCGGCCATCTCCTCGTACTTGGCCAGACGGGCCTTGGACTTGGACTGGCGCGCCTTGGCACCGGAGCGCACCCACTCGAGCTCGGCCTTGAGCCGCTTCTGCAGCTTCTGGTCCTTCTTGCCCTGGACCTCGAGGCGCTCGGCCTTCTTCTCCAGGTAGGTGGAGTAGTTGCCCTCGTAGGGGTGCAGCTGACCGCGGTCGACCTCACAGATCCACTGCGCGACGTGGTCGAGGAAGTACCGGTCGTGTGTGACGGCCAGGACGGCGCCGGGGTAGGCGGCCAGGTGCTGCTCCAACCACAGGACGGACTCGGCGTCCAGGTGGTTGGTGGGCTCGTCGAGCAGCAGCAGGTCGGGCTTGCTCAGCAGCAGCTTGCACAGCGCCACCCGACGCGCCTCGCCACCGGACAGGTTCGTCACCGGCGAGTCGCCCGGCGGGCAGCGCAGGGCGTCCATGGCCTGCTCGATCTGGGAGTCCACGTCCCAGGCGTCCACGGCGTCGAGCTGCTCCTGCAGCCGACCCATCTCCTCCATGAGCTCGTCGGTGTAGTCGGTCGCCATCTCCTCGGCGACCTCGTTGTACCGACGCAGCTGCACCATCGTCTCGCCGAGGCCGTCCTCGACGTTCTCCTTGACGGTCTTGGACTGGTCGAGCTCCGGCTCCTGCAGCAGGATGCCGACGGTCGCCTCGGGATCGAGGAACGCCTCGCCGTTGGAGGGCTGGTCGATCCCGGCCATGATCTTGAGGATGGAGGACTTGCCGGCGCCGTTGGGGCCCACGACGCCGATCTTCGCACCGGGGTAGAAGGACATCGTGACGTCGTCGAGGATCACCTTGTCCCCGTGCGCCTTGCGTACCTTCTTCATCGTGTAGATAAACTCGGCCATTCTACCCTCTCACCTGCGCATATAGTTCACTTCACCGCGGGTCGGCCGCGGGCACGACCCCCATGTTACGTGTCCGCCCGCGGCCCCGGCGTCCGCGGCGGACGCCGGCCCCACCCCCGGGAGCATCAGGCGCCGGCCGCCCCCACGAACTCGCCCGCCTCGCTCTGCTCGGACCCCGGCTCATCCGGGTCCAGCGACCCGAGCGCCATGGCGTCGGAGTCCTCGGCCGCTCCCCGCAGGCCGCCCTCGTCGACGCCCGCCCCGTCGACACCCGCCCCGTCGACGCCGGCCCCCTCGACCGGGGCGTCCGTCCTGGCGCGGCGCACGGTGACGTCCATGCGGGACAGGTCGGGCCCCACGGCGCTGACCCGCATCTCCAGGTCGCGCATGATTCGACCGTCGCGTTCGTACTCGTTGGTGAGCAGCCGACCGTGCAGGATCACGCCGTCGCCCTTGCACAGTGCGCCGGACGCCCGTTGCCCGAGGCGTCCCCAGCAGTTGGCCGAGAAGTACAGAGTGCCGCCGGTCTTCCATTCGCCGGTGAGCCGGTCCTGGTAGCGGCTGTTGCTGGCCACCCGGAAGGTGAACACCTGGTCGTCGCCCACTCTCCGGGTGGTGGGGTCGGTGATCACGGTTCCGCGGACGGTCGTGTGGGTCTCGTTCATGGGGTCACTCCTGTCACGTTCGGCCGACCGTGCGTCGGCCTCGTGACTTGCAGCGTGCCCCACCTCGTCGTCGTCACCCCTCGTTCCCACCGCCCGCGGTGGCCGCCCTGTGGAGGGGGGCGGGGGTGTGGAAAACCGGCGCCTGTGACGACGACGAGGTGTTCGGGGTCAGGGCCGGCGGTCGGCGCGGGACATCTCCCGGAGCATCTCGTTGTAGGCCTTGAGCTCGGCATCGTCGTCGCGGTCGGCCTGCCGCTCGCCGCGCCGCGCCTCGCGCATGTCGCTCTGGTACCACTGCCACGCCAGGGCCAACATGACGATCACCAGCGGGATCTCCCCCGCCGCCCACGCGACGCCACCGCCGACCTGCTGGCTCTGCAGCAGATCCGGGATCCACGGCAGGCCGATGCCCGAATACCAGGGCTCGGCCAGCACGGTCTTGGTGTTCATGAGCAGGATGCCGAAGAACGCGTGGAAGGGCAGCGAACTCAGCAGGACCATGAGCTTGTACATCGGCGAGAAGTGCCGCGGCGCGGCGTCCACGCCGATGATCACCCAGTAGAACAGGTAGCCGCTGATGAGGAAGTGCACGTTCATGAACATGTGGCCCAGGTGCTCCGAGGCCAACGTCTGATAGAACCCGCCGAAGTAGATGAGGTAGAAACCGGCCACGAACTGCACCGACGCCACGATCGGGTGGGTGAGGAAGTGCGAGAGCGGGTTGTTGATGAACTCGACCAGCCACTCGCGGGGCCCGGGCGGGTTGCCGCGGCCGGCGGCCGGGAGTGCGCGCAGGGCCAGTGTGAACGGGCCGCCGAGCGCGAGGAGGACCGGCACCAGCATCGAGATGAGCATGTGGCCCACCATGTGGCTGGCGAAGTCGGCCATCATGTACATCCCCATGCCGGAACTGGTGGTGAGGAAGAGGATCACGCAGCCCGCCACCCAGAACGCGGTGCGGCTCAGCGGCCAGGCGTCCCCGCGGCGGCGCAGGCGCACCAGGCCCCAGAGGTACAGGCCGAGCAGGATCACCGCGGCCAGCCCCAAGACCAGGTCGAAGCGCCAGGTGCCGAAGACCGTTCCGAACGCGAAGGGCCCGGGCAACTCGAAGCCCAGTAGCGCCTCCTGCCTCGTGGGCACGTACAGCGGCGCCGGCGGCGGGGTGCGGCCGAGAGAGACCGACAGACCCAGGGTGCCGGCCATGACGACGGCCTCCACCACGATGATCCGCAGCAGCGTGGGCCGGTCGACCGGCGCGTTGGCCCCCGTCGACTCGATCTTGGCGATGATCCGGCGGCGGATCGCCAGACCGAACAGCGCCAACAGGCACAGCGCCAACGCCTTGGACACCACCAACAGTCCGTAGGTGGAGGTGAGAAGGTCACCCGGGTGCAGGCGGACGAGCGCGTTGATCACGCCCGTGAACCCGAGGGCGACGATCGCGACCGTCGCGACCACCGAGTAGCGGCGCAGGGCCAGGGCGACGCGCGAGCCGCCGCGCCACGTGTGGATGATCAGCGCGACGAGCCCACCCACGTAGAACGCGGCGCCGAACAGGTGGATCATCAGCGAGTTGGTGGCCAGGTCGTGCGCGGTGCTGCCGGACGCGTGGCCCGTGGCCGCCACCGGAAGCAGCGACAGCAGGGAGACGGCCAGCCAGATGACCGACCATCGCCAGCTCAGCGTGAGCCGCTGCCCGATCCCGGCGACCAGCGCGATGATCGCCGCCCAGCGCCACGAGGACGCGATGTCGATCTGGTTGATCGCGACCAACCACTGGTCCGGCGGGAGCGACTGGAGGAAGGTGCGCCCGGAGACGTCCGACAGGGTCAGCGGGATGAGCAGTGCCGCGGCGATCGCCCAGGCGATGTTCGCCCACGACGAGATCTGCTGCATGCGGTAACCGTCGACGTCGAGGGTCTTGTCCTTCTGCGGCGGGGTGAAGAACGCCGCGAACAGCGCCGCCCCCACGGCCACGGCGGCGAGGAGCTCGGCGATCGACCGGACCGCCGGGAGGCCGGCCGTGGTGAGCGGACCCGGATCGGGCACGCCCACCAGCTCGAGCGCCACCTCGGCGGACATGGCCGACAGTGGGATCACCACCCCGGCCGCCACCGCCGCCAGGAGCAGTACCAGGGCGACGATGTTGCGGGTTCCGAACCGCCCGGCGGTGGCGGGGGCGGTCTTCGACGACGTCATGACCACCATCGTAGGAACCGCGGCGCCCCCGGGCCGATTCGCCACTGTCGGACCCACCCCCCGGATCGGTTACCATTCTCCCGGCGACGCCCCACGCGCGCGTCGCCAGGCCTCCGTAGCTCAGTGGATAGAGCATCCGGTTTCTACCCGGCTGGTCAGGGGTTCGAATCCTCTCGGGGGCGCACTCACGCCGACACGGGCCGGCAATCCGCTCTCCACTGACGGCGGCCCGCCCGCGCCTCGCTCCAGCCATGGACGCACATCAGATCCCGAGACGTGCCGGTGGTACGTTCGGACTTCGAGCTGATTCGCAAGATCAGCATCGATGACACGGGGTGCCCCTACCGAACGGGGCTGAGATCACACCCGCTGAACCTGAACTCGTTCACACGAGCGGAGGGATGTCAGATGCGCTGGCATGGGCTTTCGTGAGCCGCCCAGGAACCACGGCAGTGGCGTTAAATGGATTGGGACACACCTATCCGGGCGCGCTCCGCCCGGTTCTCGCAGACCTCAACCTGTCCGTTCCGGTAGGCGAGCACATCGCCGTTGTCGGACGCAGCGGATGCGGTAAGTCGACGCTGCTGTCGGTGATCGCCGGCCTCGTCGAACCGACCACCGGGACCGCCGCCGTCCTCGATGACCGCCGGCCCGCACGACGCCTGGAGTCCTGCGCGTTGATGCCCCAGGGCGACAGCCTGTTGCCCTGGCTGTCCCTGCTCGACAACGTCGCGATCAGTCTCCGCAACCAACGAGTGCGCCGGCGCGTGGCCCGATCCGAGGCCCAGCGCATGCTGGACCGTGTGGGACTGGGCGCCTGGTCCGATGCCCGTCCCTCAGCTCTCAGCGCGGGCATGCGCCAGCGCGCCGCTCTCACGCGGGCTCTGCTGGCGCGCAAACCCGTGCTGCTGGCCGACGAGCCGCTCGGTGCGCTCGACGCGATCACCCGTGCGGAGGTCCAGCAGTGGCTCCGCGACACCATCACCCACACCTCGGCCACCCTCGTCATGGTCACGCACGACGTCGATGAGGCGCTGCTCCTCGCCGAACGCGTGGTCCTGCTCGCACGACACGAGCCCGACGCCCCGGCGCGTGTGGTCTCCACCTGGCCGGGATGGTTCGGTGACGACCGCCCCCGCGAGGTCCTCCTCGGCGACGAGGACTTCGCCACAGCTCGCCGGGAAGTGCTCCAGGCCCTGGCCCGGGAATCCCACCTGACCGGAGGCGGCACCGCCCCATGACCGTGCGATTCCTCCGCTCCGCCGGCCCTGCCTGCGTCACGCTCCTGCTGGTCCTCGCCGCGTGGATCACGGTCACCACGCTCGAGCTCGTGCCCGAGTACGTCATTCCCTCACCCCTCGCCGTGCTCGACTCGCTCGTATCCACCTGGCCCGACCGGCTGGGCTCGGCCACATTGCTGACCGCCACGGAGACCGTCGTCGGGGTGGTCCTCGGAGTGGTCGTCGCGGTGACCGTGGTCGTCATCAGCGGATTCGTGCCCGCCGTCGGTCAGGCCATGACCCCCCTGCTGGTCGCCTCCCAGGCCATCCCGGTCATCGTGATAGGCCCACTGTTGACGATCTCCCTCGGCTACGGCATGGCGCCGAAGGTCATCGTGGTGGCCCTGCTGTGCTTCTTCCCGGTCGCCCTCAATCTCCTCTCCGGAATCCGCTCGGTCGACGCCCGGATGATCGACACCCTGCGGAGTCTGCACGCCACCAGGTGGTCGCTCTTCTGGCGGGTGCGTCTGCCCTTCGCCGCGCCTCGCGGCTTCGCCGGGCTGCGCGTCTCGGTCACCTTCGCGCCGGTGGCCGCCGTCTTCGCCGAGTACACCGGCTCCACCAACGGCCTGGGCTACCTCATGCTCCAGGCGATCCCCCGGCTCCAGACCGATTTCGTCTTCGCCCAGGTGGCGGTGCTGACGATCATGTCCAGCGTCCTCCTCGCCAGCGTGACCATGCTCGAACGCCTGATCTGCCCGTGGAACACACCCACCGGGGAAAGGAACCCATCATGACGGACACACGACCCAGCAGGATCCGGCGCCGGACTCTCACGCGCCCCGGCGCCCGCATGCTCGCGATGGTGGCCGCAGCCGCGGTGGCTCTGACCGGCTGCCAGGCATCCTCGGACAACGCCGAGCCAGGCGAGACCGGCGCCGCCCCGGTCAGTGTTCTGCTCGACTGGAGCCCCAATCCCGACCATGTGGCCCTGTACACCGCGCAGCACACCGGCACCTACGCCGACGCCGGCGTGGACGTGACGTTCACGACGCCGTCCAACACGGCCGACGCCGCCCGGGAGGTGTCCCTGGGGCGGGTCGACCTGGCCATCTCCTACGAGCCCGACACGCTCATCGCCCTCGAACAGGGACTCGACGTGATCTCGGTCGCGGCACTGATCCCGACGTCCTTGACCTCCCTGATCGCCAGGACGGAGTCCGGCATCACCTCCGCAGCCGATCTGGAGGGCAAGACCGTGGGGTTGTCGGGGCTGGCCTCCCAGGAACCGACCCTCGACTTCATCGCCCGTGAGGCCGGAATCGATCCTGACTCGATATCCACCCCCAATGTGCAGCAGAGTCTCAACCAGTCGCTGCTCACCGACCAGGTGGACGCGATCTTCGGGGCGTTCCGCAACATCGAAGGCGTGGAACTCGGCGCCCGGGGCGATGTCGAGATCATGCCGGTCACCGAACTCGGGGTGCCCGACTACGCGGAACTGGTGATCATCGCGAACCCGAACCGGCTCGCCGGCGACGCCGACTATGCCGAGCGCGTGGGCGACTTCCTCACCGGAACCGAGGCCGGGCAGCAGGCCGCGTTGGCGGACCGCCGGATTGCCCTCGAGTCCCTCATCCCGGTGACCGAGGGCTCCTACGAGCCCGACATGCTGGAGAAGATGATCGACGCCACCCTGGCGCTTCTACCCGAGGAGGATTTCGGGCGGCAGACAGCCCGGGACTGGGCGGCCTACGCGTCGTGGATGCATGACAACGGACTGCTGGAGACCGAGGTCGACGGCGCCGCCGCCATGACCAACGACTACCTGCCCCTGTCCGGCGGCTAGATGGTCTGGTCACGCAGATCGTGGCCATGACGTCTGCGGCCGCGTTCCGCACCGGGCAGGCGCCGCCCTACCGGTCGGGACGCGTCCGCATGGTCCGGGGCGACGGGCCTGGTGGAACTCACTCCTGCGCCTCCCCGAACCGGGCGCGGTAGGACGACGGTGTCGTCGAGTACTTCCCGTCGAAGTTCTGCCGGAACGTCACCGCGCTGCCGAACCCGCAGTCGCGGGCGATGTCCTCGATCGAGCGGGTCGTGGTCTCGAGCAGCGTCCGCGCGTGGTCGAGCCGACGCGACAGCACCCATCGCCCGGGGCTCGTGCCGGTGGTCGCGCGGAACTTCCGGGCGAAGCTGCGTCTGCTCATGCAGGCGTGTCCGGCGAGGTCGTCCACCGAGAGTGGCCGGTCGAGATTGGCCAGTGCCCAGTCGATCGTCTCCCTGACCTCCCCGTCGTCTCCCCCGTCGGGAACCGGCAGTTCCACGTACTGCGCCTGGTCACCCTCGCGGTGCGGCGCCACCACGATCCGGCGGGCCAGCACGGCGGCCTTCGCGGCACCGAGCCGGGATCGGACGATGTGGACGCACGCGTCGAGCGAGGCGGCCGTCCCCGCGGAGGTGATCACATCCCCGTGGTCGATGTACAGGTCGGACGAGCGGACGTCGACCGCCGGGTACCGCAGGGCGAGCTCCGCCGCACCCTCCCAGTGGGTGACGACGGTACGACCGTCCAGCACTCCGCTCGCGACCACGGGATAGGCACCGAGGCACAACCCCGCCACCAGGCTGCCCCGGGAATGGGCGCCACGCACGATCGATAACAGGCACGGATCCCGGTCGGGGAGTTCCGGAGACCATGAGGGGAAAACCAGTATGTCGGCCTGCTCCGCCGTCGCGGGCCCGTCGAGGTCGCCGAGCACGATCCCCTCGGCGGTGTTGACGTCTCCGCCGTCTGTGCTCCAGGTGTCGACCTGCCACCCGTCCGCGAGTCCGAGCCGGGTCACCTCGCCGAAGACGAGGAGGGGCGCCGCGAGGTGGAACATCGTGATGCCCGACGCCTGGGTCGAGTCCGTCTCGTCGGGGGCCGAGCTAACCGGCAGCGATCTGGGCAGTTCCGCCATGCAGGGCCGCGCCGAGCACTGACCGCGGGACGTCGCGAAGGGCCCGGCCGACCGAGGCACTCGCCCCGGCCGGCCGGACAGCCACTGCGTGGCCCCGCGATCAGCCCGCGGCCTCCCGCAGCCGCGCCAGCAGCGGCTCGGCCGCCTCCTCAAGGAACCGGTCGAGGGTGGAGTCGCCGATCTGGATCAGCGCGATGTCGGTGTACCCGGCCTCCCAGTAGGGCCGCACCTTCTCGACGATCGCGTCGAGGTCGGGCCCGCACGCCAGCTGCTCCCCCACGTCCTCGGGGCGGATGAACTGGGTGGCGGCGGCGAACCCGGCCGTGGTCGGCAGGTCGGAGTTCATGGCCCACCCGCCGGCGAACCACCGGAACTGGTCGTGGGCGCGCTCGACAGCGGCGGACTCCGAGTCGGGGTCCCAGCTGATGGGGATCTGCGCGATCGCGCGGGCACCGTCGCCGATCCGGGTCTGGCCCTCGAGGCCGTTCCACTTCTCGATGTAGCTGCTCTCGGGCTCGGTGGCGATGAGGTGGTCGCCCAGCGGTCCGAGGTGCGCGAGGGCCTTCTCGCCGCCGGCGGCCACGCCGATCGGCACGCGCTTGTCGGGTAGATCCCACAGTCGGGCGGAGTCCACGCGGAAGTGCTCGCCCGAGTAGGTGACGAGGCCGCCGTCGAACAGTTCTCGGATGATCTCCAGCGCCTCGACGGTCATCTCGTGGCGCTCGTCGACCGACGGCCAGCGCTGCCCGACGACGTGCTCGTTGAGGTTCTCCCCCGCGCCGATGCCGAGCATGAACCGGCCGTCGGACATGATCTGCATCGTCGCGGCCTTCTGCGCCACCACGGCCGGGTGGTAGCGCAGGATCGGGCAGGTGACGTAGGTGCACAGGTCGACCCGTTCGGTGACGTGCGCGACCGCCCCGAGCACGCTCCACACGTACGGCGCGTGCCCCTGCGATCTGAGCCAGGGGAAGTAGTGGTCCGAGGCCACCTCGAAGTCGAACCCCGCCTGCTCGGCCTTGGCCGCGTAGCGCACGAGTTCCTTGGGGCCGGACTGTTCGGTCATGAGGGTGTATCCGAATCGGGTCATGCCTATCGATCGTGCGCGCGGCCGGTCCGCGATGCCACCGGTCCCCGCGTCGGATCGACGCCGCCACACGTGCCCGACGCCACACCAGCAAGCGGTTGCCGGCCGGCGCGGGGCGCGGCACCGTCGAACACATGACTACCCAGCGCGCTCTCCTCCTCGACGTCGACGGCACCCTCGTGGATTCGACCTACGTGCATGTCTGGACCTGGGTCCGCGCTCTCGCCGAGGCCGGTGCGCCGGTGCCGTTCGTGGACGTCCACCGTCGGATCGGCAAGGACGGTTCGACGATCGTGGAGGAGCTGCTCGATATCGCGGGGATCGACGACGACGAGGAGCGCGAGAGCATCGCGGGCCGGGCCAAGGACCTGCACGGTGAGTACTACGCCGAACAGGCCGAGTCGCTGCGGGTGCTCCCCGGTGCCCGCGACCTCGTGCGCGGCGCCAAGCAGCAGGGGTGGATCACTGTGCTGGCCACGTCCGCGCCGCCGTCGGAGTTCGCCGAGGCCCGCGAGTTGCTCGACATCGACGACTACGTGGACGCCGTGACGACCGGTGAGGACGTCGACCGGGCCAAGCCCGATCCCACGATCGTCGAGATCGCCCTGGAGCGCTCCGGTGTCGACGCCGCGGATGCCGTCATGGTCGGCGACGCGACCTGGGACGCGATCGCGGCGACCAAGCTGGGCATACGTTCGGTCGCGGTGCGCACGGGCGGCATCGGCGACTCGGAGTTCCGCGCCGCCGGGTTCTCGGAGATCGTCGACGACGCCGCCGCGGTGCTGGACCTGCTGAACGCCGGCCGGCTCTGACCGCACTCCCCGGACCTTTCAGCCTGCGGGCTCCGCGTCCTCCCAGGTGCTCTCCGCCTCGGCGCGGCTCGGGGTGCGCACCGGCAGCAGCAGGAGCAGCCCCACCAGCAGCACCAGCCCTATCCCGGCGATGCCCGCGCGGTCGGCGGAGAAGGCCCACGTGAACAGCCCGAACATCGCCGGCGCGAGGAACGAGACCGCACGGCCGGTGGTGGCGTAGAGGCCGAACATCTGGCCGTCGCCGCCCGGCGGGGCCAGCCGCGCCAGGAATGACCGGGACGCGGACTGCGCGGGCCCCACGAACAGGCACATCAGCAGCCCGAAGATCCAGAACATGCCCGTGCCGTCCACGACCAGCAGGACGGTCATGGTCGCGATCATCGCCACCAGCGACCCGATGATCACCGCCTTGGGGCCCACCGTGTCGTCGATCAGTCCCGCGACAGCCGCCCCCAGCGCCGCGACGACGTTGGCCGCGACGCCGAAGATCAGGACGTCCCCCGGGGCGAGTCCGTAGACCGTCACGGCCAGGATCGCCCCGAAGGTGAACACCCCCGCCAGCCCGTCCCGGAAGATCGCGCTCGCGAGGAGGAACCTCACCGTCCGCGGATCCCGCCGCCAGAGAGCCTTGAGGTCGCGCCAGAGGATGCGATACGACTCGAGGAAGCCGGGCTCGTCGTCGTCGCTGTCGAGGGCGTCGTCGTCGCTCCTCCCCGCCCCCGGGCGGTGCTCGGGCACCGACCGCAGCACCGGCAGCGCGAACAGGGCGAACCACACGGCGGCGACGAGGCAGACCAGCCGCACGTTGAGGCCACCGTCGGTGGTGATGCCGAACACCCCGCGCACGGGGCCGTCACCGTAGATGAAGCCGACGAACGCCGCGAGCAGCAGGAAGATCCCGCCGAAGTACCCCATCGCCCACCCGAACCCGGACACGCGGCCGACGGTGGACGGCGTGGAGACCTGGCGCAGCATCGCGAAGTAGGCGACCTCGGCGAACTCGAACGTGATCGACCCGACCGCCAGCAGCACCAGGCCGACGAAGAACCACGGGTAGGGCGCGTCGGAATCGACGAGGAACATCAGCGCAGTGAGCAGCACCGTCGCGTAGGTCCAGAGGCCCAGCGCGCGGCGGCGCCGGCCCCCGCGGTCGGCGCGTTGGCCCATCACCGGCGCGGTGAGGGCGATGACCAGCCCGGCCACGGCGATGGAGATCGACAGCCACGTGGCGGCCGAGAACGGCCCGTCGAGGTCCGCACCCACCGAGTCGGTCAGGTAGACGGAGAACACGAAGGTGACGATCACCGCGTTGAACGCCGCCGACCCCCAGTCCCACGTCCCCCAGGCCAGGACCTGCCCGCGGGCGACGCCACGGCGCGATGGTGACGACGACGAGGTGGTCGATGACGGGGGCGGTGTTCCGATGCTGCTCACGCCGATCAGGCTAGGACCTCCACCACGCTCCGGAGGGCGGCACGCGGGTAAGGTCAGCGCTGCCACACCCGCCGTACGCGGGCGAGCCGAGTGGAAGACCCGAGGAGCCCTATGTCCCTGCCCACGCCCACCGCGTCGAACCGAGCAGTCGTCACCGGCGCCTCCTCGGGGATCGGCATGGCCCTGGCCACCGAACTCGCCCGGCGTGGGCACTCGCTGATCGTGGTGGCCCGACGCGAGGCCGTGTTGCAGGAGCTGGCCGCCCGGCTCGAGGGCGAGTTCGGCGTGGCCGTGGAGGTCCGCGCGTGCGACCTCGCCGACCCCGCCGCACGGCAACCGCTGCTGGACGAGCTGGCCGGGCGCGAGATCTCGGTCCTGTGCAACAACGCCGGCATCGCCACCTTCGGCCCCGTCGCCTCGCTGGACCCGCAGTACGAGAAGCACCAGGTGCAGGTCAACGCGGTGGCGTGCCACGACCTGGTCCTGGCGGTGTTGCCCGGGATGGTCGAGCGGCGCTCGGGGGCGATCCTCAACGTCGGCTCCGCGGCCGGCAACATGCCGATCCCCAACAACGCCACCTACGCCGCGTCCAAGGCCTTCCTCAACACCTTCTCCGAGTCGTTGCGGGGTGAGCTCAAGGGCTCCGGCGTCACCGTCACGCTGCTGGCACCCGGCCCGGTGCGCACCGAGGAGATCGCCGAGGAGGAGAAGACCTTCGTCGACCGCCTCGTCCCCGACCGGCTCTGGGTGGACACCGAGTACACCGCCCGCGTCTCACTGGACGCGCTCGCCCGCAACAAGATGCGCATCGTCCCCGGCCCGCTGAGCCAGGCGATGTCCGTGGCCGGGAACTACACCCCGCGCGGCATCATGGCGCCGATCGTCGGAAAGTTCTACGCCAAGCTCGGCGAGGGGCAGCAGGAGGGCTGATCGTCCCGCGCGGGGCCCGCGAGCCTGCGGCGATATAGTCGAGTGATGCCAGAGCCGACCTCCGCCGAGACTCCTGCCCCCACGTCCTCGCCGACTCCCCACCAGGAGTCCAAGAACGACCGCATCGTCTGGATCGACTGCGAGATGACCGGCCTCGACATTAAGTCCGACGCGCTCGTGGAGATCGCCGCGCTGGTGACCGACTCCGAGCTCAACGTTCTCGGCGACGGGATCGACATCGTCATCCACGCCCCCGACGCCGAGCTCGACGCGATGGTGCCGGTCGTACGCGACATGCACGCCTCCTCCGGCCTGACCGAGGAGATCCGCGAGTCCACGGTGACGGTCGCCGAGGCCGAGGAGCAGGTCCTCGCCTACATCCGCGAGTGGGTCCCGGTGGCGGGGTCCGCTCCCCTGGCGGGCAACTCGATCGGCACAGACCGCGGGTTCCTCGCCCGGGACATGCCCGAGCTCAACTCGTACCTGCACTACCGGATGATCGACGTCAGCTCCATCAAGGAACTGTGCCGCCGCTGGTACCCCCGCATCTACTTCGGCCAGCCGGAGAAGGGCATGTCGCACCGGGCCCTGGCGGACATCAAGGAATCCATCCGCGAGCTCGCGTACTACCGGGCCACCGCGTTCGTCCCCCAGCCCGGCCCGACCAGCGACGAGGTCAAGCAGGCCGCCGCCGACCTGCCCGCGGTCGACTGACGCCCGTCCGGGTCGCGGCTACTGACCCCACCTGCGGATTTCTCGGCGACGGGCCCCACGGGGTAAAGTCGTCAGCGCTGTCCGCGAGGACGGCGGTGGTGGCTGTAGTTCAGCTGGTAGAGCACCAGATTGTGATTCTGGATGTCGCGGGTTCGAGCCCCGTCAGCCACCCCGACTGAATGGCGGGTGACGCGCACTTCGTGCGCGTCACCCGCCATTCGCCTTTCGCCGCAAGAGATGAAGGAGCCGCCCCCACCTAGCTTGGCGGGGGCGGCTTCTCGTCATTTCGAACCTAGTTGCCGCCCAGGGCGCCGTCTTCGAAGAGAGACGATCCGCAGAGGCGATCACCCTCAAGGCCCATCCCCTGCCGCCACGCCATATCTGAGCAGTTCCCCTCCAAGTACCGGCTCTCGGCTGCGCCTGGCTGATTGGCGCAGTAATCGGTGCTCTGAATCGTCCCGTCCGACATCCGGGACGGCCCAGGAGTACCGAAGAGGCATTCAACGACGTACGGTTCGGCAGCAGCAGCCGGGGATGACTGAGCAGGTGCTGCTGCTGGAGGTACAGGCGCTGCCGGCGGATCAGGGGTCAATGACGCCGACTGTATGTCAATCTCAGCAAGGTCGAGGACGAAGACTTCAGCGATCGGGTCGCCCTGCGGTGTCGGGGTGTTTATCAGGATCTCCGATTCAGGGTTGACGTCGTCGTGGAGCCACCGCACCCCACGGAACTTGTTACCACTCTGTACGTCCCGCGCATCCAACTCCTCAATGTCCCCACAGGTAGTCGACACCGTCCGATCCCGCGTGATGTACCCGTCCGGATCCCGTTCGCGAATGGTCCCCGTGTTCAACACTTCCCTCGTTCCGTCTCCGGTCACGACTTCCACGTCTACTTCGAGGGCGATATTGGTGTTCGGGTAATCGCCGCACTGTGCGGGAAGGTAGACGCGCTCAATCGTGACGTCCGCGGTGTAGTTCGGACCGTTGATGGTGAACGGCTCACCTAGCGCGATCGAGGTCTCGGTGGGCTCAACTGGAGCGGTGGTGATCACCTCTGTGGTCTGCGTGGCTTCGGGCTCGGCACTCGGGCTGGAACATCCAGCAAGGGCAAGAAGTGCCACGGCGGCAATAGCGAGGATCGAGCGCATGAGCAGCCTTACGTCGAGGAAATCTATTCGTACCACGCTGAAACGCCGATCACATCAGGACCAAAGCAGAGCGTTACCAGCGGTTGCGGGACTGCTCCGCCCAGCCGACCAGCCCGTCGAGCGAGACCTGCGACCCGTCGTCCAGCACCCCGGTGCCGCTCCAGACGCCGAAGGCCTGGTGCGTCTTCACCGCCAGCACACCGAGCTCGGTGATGTCGCGGCGCAGATGGAACGGCGTGAGCGTCGCGTCGAGGCGCTCGCCCCGCACCCGCCAGGCCCCCGCCGGATCCGTGAGGTCGTAGCTCCACCGCAGGTCCTCGCCGAGCTTGTGCATCCGGCCGTCCACCAGGATCCCGTTCTCGGTGGACCCGGTGCCGTCCGTCCACTTCCCACCGACCTGGATCGCGCGTGTCGAGCCGTCCACCACCCCGCTGCCGGCGCCCCAGTTCCAGGTGGTGGCGTAGCGCCAGCGGCCACGCCCGCGGTCCAGGACCGCCCACCCATTGCCGAGGTCGTGCGTCGTGCCGTCCAGGGTCACCGTGCCGGTGACGGGATTGGCGAGATCCTTGAGCGTGTACTGGAACCGGCGCTCACTCCACGGCACCACCACCGCGAGACTGTCATGGCCCGCGCGCTCGACCTCCAGGCTCACCTGCAGTCCCCGCGCCTGCACACGGATGGAGGTGCGGCCCTCGTCGTCGTCGTCGACCTCGATCCCCACGCGCCCCGCACCCACGCCGGCCGACGCGTGGAGGGTCCCGTCACCGGGGTCGTCGCCGAAGCGGGGCCGGTGCAGGGGCCGGATCCCGCTGCGGGTCGTCGCCACGCCCGTCCGGCGGTCCAGGACGTAGACCGCGCAGTTGGCCAGGTAGTCCAGACCCGCCACCGTCAGCCCCACCACGAAACGGTCCGTGACGATCCCCCAGTACTCCCAGCGCTTGGTGCGGCCCCAGCCGGCGATCCGCGTGCGGTGCACGGGCGACCGGGACCAGCCCACCGCCTCCGGGTTGAGCCGGTGGCCGCGGGCCAGGTCGACGGGCCGGGTGATCTCGCGCTCGGTCATGGGATCACTCTTGCAGGTGCCCGCCCCGCGGCGGGCGGAGGGCGGCGACGGGCGAGGGGCACGGATGCGCAAGCGCCCGGGCTCTCCTATGGTGCGGGGTGATCCGACTGACCCGGGGAGGAACCGTTGTCCACGCTCGATGTGTTGCTGGCGATCGTCGGGGCGCTCGGGGTGGTGATCGTGGCGTTCTCCGCACGACTACGCCAGTGGCCCGTGACGGAGCCACTGCTCGCGCTCGCCGCCGGGATCGTCCTGGGGCCGGCAGTCCTCGGGGTGCTCGACGTGCCCGACATCGTCGCCGAACATGCGACCCTCCACCACGGCGCGGAGATCCTCCTGGCCATCTCGGTGATGGGCGTGGCCCTGCGGTACCCCTTCTCGGCGATCAGGACCCACTGGCGTCGACTCGCGTTGCTGCTGGTGCTCGTCCTGCCCGGGATGGCGCTCGTCTCCACCGGGCTGGCGATGTGGGTGCTCGGCATCCCCTTCGCACTCGCACTGCTGTTCGGAACCGCCATCTGCCCCACCGACCCCGTCCTCGCGTCGAGCGTCGTCACCGGAGAGGAGGCCGAGGAGGACCTGCCGGAGCACGACCGCCAACTACTGTCGCTCGAATCGGGCGCGAACGACGGACTCGCCCTCCCCCTCGTCCTGGTCGCCCTGGCGGTCGCCACCCCGCTCACCGCCGGGCAGGCGGCTGGTGAGGCCGCCTGGCAGATCGCGGGCGCCCTCGTCGTAGGGATCATCGCGGGCGTGGCGGCCGCCAAAGCGCTGCACTTCTCGGAGCGACACCACGACACCGAGACCGGGCCGATTCTGCTGTACACACTCCTCCTGGCGCTGCTCGTCCTGGGAGTATCGGGCATCATCGGGGTCAACGGCATCTTCGGCGCGTTCGTCGCCGGACTCGCGTTCAACGTCACCAGCTCCGGCAGTGAACGCCGGACCGAGGTCGAGATCGACGAGGCCGTCAACCAGTTCGCGGTGATCCCCTTCTTCGTCGCCCTCGGCGCGATGATCCCGTGGGTCGAGTGGGGCCGGCTCGGATGGGGCGCGGTGTGGCTCACGGCCGCGGTGCTGCTGCTGCGCCGGCCGCCACTGATCCTCGCCGTGATGAAGCCGCTGGGGCTGAAGCCTCGGGGCGCCGCCTACCTCGGCTGGTTCGGGCCCGTCGGCGTCGCGGCGGTCTTCTACCTGACGGAGGAGGCCTCCCGCGCGGGTGCGGACCCGGTACTGCTCGGTGCGGGCACGCTGATCGTCGTGGCCAGTACCGTCGCGCACGGCCTCACCGCCGCACCCGGACGCGCGCTGTACCGGGCTGCCGCAGAGCGCGATCCGAGGTCGCCCACCTCGTCGTCGTCGTCGTCGTCCTGAAGTCGTCCTGAACCCCGCCACGGGGTTCTCACCACTGCCCTCGCGGTTCTCACCTCTGCCCTCGGGGCCCGCCGGTCACCCGGGGGTTCTACTCGAGGTCCCGACTGTCGCCGGTCCCCGCGTCGAGCTCGTCACCACCGGGGCCGCGCGACTCGCGATGGGCGGCCTCCACCGCCCAGATCATGACACCGACCGACGGGCCCAGGGCCACGCCCAGCCCGATATTGTCCAGCGCGGCCCCGAACGCCACGCCGATCCCCATCCCGATGCCGATACACAGGCCCAGCCGGGAGGAATCCATCGGCTCAGGCCGCGCCCTGATCGGCGTTACCGGCCTTCCAGGTCTCCCACGGGACGTTCCAGTCGCCCAGGCCGTCCCAGCCCGGCAGCGTGTCGCCCACCGTGCCGGTGACCTCGAAGACGTCGCCGCGCTTGGCGTTGTCGTAGAACCACTTCGCGTCCGCCGTGGTGACGTTGAGGCAGCCGTGGCTCGTGTTCTGGCTTCCCTGCGCCCAGACCGACCACGGCGCGGCGTGGACGAAGATGCCGCTGTAGGACATCCGGGTCGCGTACTGCACCGGGGTGCGATACCCCTCGGCCGAGTCCACGGCCACGCCGTACGTCGACGAGTCCATGATCATCGAGGCGTGCTTCTCACCGATCACGTAGACCCCGTTGGGGGTCGGGGTGGCGGCCTTGCCCATCGAGGTGGGCATGGTCTTGACGACCTCGCCGTTGCGCTCGATGACGATCTGCTTGGTGGAGTCGTCCACCCGGGAGATCACGGCGTCGCCGATCTCGAAGCTGCTCTGGGCGTCCTGCTGGCCGTACATCCCGCCACCGAGGTCCTGGCCGTAGATGTCGACGCGGACGTCGATCTTGGTGCCGGGCGCCCAGTACTCGGCCGGACGCCAGCGGACCTCCTGGTCGGAGACCCAGTAGAACGCACCCTCGACCGCGGGCTCGGTCGTGATGTGGATGTTGTCCTGGGCCGCCCGACGGTCCGCGATCGGCTCGTCGAACATCACCGCGACCGGCTGCCCGATACCCACGACGGATCCCTCACCCGTGGTCAGGTAGGCCGCCGTCATGATGGTGGGCGTCAGCGTGGTGAAGCTGGCGTTTTTCCGGGTGACCAGGCCGGCCTCGTCCGTGGCGGTCGACTCCAGCGTGTACTGGCGGCCGTAGCCGAGCTCCTCGGTGGTGCGCCACTCGGTGAGCTCGGGGTTGAACTCACCCCCGACCTCGAGACCCTCGGGATTGCGCATCACGACCGAGTCGAACCGGCCGTCCCTGGCGGTGAGCACGATGGGCTCGACCGGGTTGGCGTCGGTGGAACCCTCCGCCACCGACAGGTCGATCACGGCAGAGGGCTCCGCAGGAGCCTCCGCGACCTGCGTGTCCTGCGGACCGCCGTCGCCGATGGTGCAGCCCGTGAGCAGGAGCGTCCCCGTGAACACCACGGCCAGTCCGAGGCGGGCCTTCGACCGGATTCCGGTCGCTCGCCGCCCCGTCCGATCCGTTGTGCTCACGTTCACTGATGCCCCTTCCGACGTGCGCTTCCCCCCGGACGCAGCCGCGGCCGAGAAGATGTCCCCTCCAGTATGCCTGGTCACATCGCCGCACTCCATATCGAAACACCAGGGCAGGCAGTGTCCACAACCCCGATTCACCCCTCGTGAACAGGCGATTTCGTGAACCGACTCGGCTGCTGTTACTGTTTCTCTCGCACCAAGCAAGCGCCATTAGCTCAATTGGCAGAGCAGCTGACTCTTAATCAGCGGGTTCGGGGTTCGAGTCCCTGATGGCGCACAACAGAGAAAGCCCCGGGTCCACGACCCGGGGTTTTTTCGTGCGCCGGGCCGCCTGAGGCGCGCCGGATCGCCTCGCCAGAGCGGGACTCGACTGGTGCCCGGTCGGACGGGGCGATGCGGGTGGCCGAACGGAAACGACGAGAGCGTCCCGCACACGCCCCCGGTGACGGGGGTGGGCGGAACGCTCTCGGGAGTCGGGCGGGGATGCCCCTGCCGGGCAGGGTCCCGGGCGGGGCTCCGGACGCCCGGGGGAGGCCAGTCGCCTCAGAGGGCGCGACGGGCCGCCAGGTAGGCCTCGATGCGCTGACGCTCCTTGCGCTTGTTGACCATTGACACGGTGATCCCGCCGACGACCAGCGTCGCGATACCCCCGAGCACCGCCAGGACGCGCGGGTCCTTGAGTGCCGCGGTGGCGCGCTCCTTGCCCTCGGACGCGAGGTTCTTCGGATTCACCCGGTCGATGATCTCGTCCAAGGTCGTCGCGAGATCGTCACGCGCCTTGGCGATGTCGCCTTCGATGCTGTCGTAACTCCTGGACACGAGACCTCCGTCGATCGCTCGTCCGCGGGGCGCCCCGCGGGTTCTTGACCCCGCCCACGCTACTGCACCCGGCGTGGATCCGCGCCCGTGCACCGAAGCATCGGATAGGTTGGGATGGTCCGCCGCCCCGACCCGACCCCCAGGAGCACCGGTGACCGCACCACGGCTCGAGGTGGGCCAGACGGCCCCCGCCTTCACCCTCCCCGACGCCGACGGCACACCCACGTCGCTCCGGGAGCTCCTCGACGAGCACGGGAAGGTCCTCGTGTACGCCTACCCGGCCGCGATGACACCGGGCTGCACCACTGAGACCGTGGACTTCGAGAACGCGCTGCAACAGTTGAACGACGCCGGCCTCGGCGTGGTCGGCGTCTCCCCCGACGCCCCCGAGAAGCTGGCGCGGTTCCGCGACAAGTACGGCATCACGTTCCCCCTCCTGTCGGATCCGGACAAGACGATGCTCACCGAGTGGGGAGCCTTCGGCGAGAAGAAGAACTACGGCAAAACGGTGATGGGCGTGATCCGCTCAACCTTTGTCGTCGACTCCGACGGCACCGTGTCGATGGCCCGGTACAACGTCCGCGCCAAGGGTCACGTCGCGATGGTCGCCAAGCTGCTCGAGATCGAGTTGCCCGAATCCGATCCCGCGGAGGGCTGACCCACCCATGACCACCGACCCGTCCGAACGCGCGCAGGAGCCGCCGCAGGATCCCACCGACGAGGCCGTCCAGGACGAACCGAACATCCTCGTCCCCCGCCGTCGGCCCATCCAGGAGCGCAGCCGCAAGAAGTTCCAGGCGCTACTGTCCTCGGCCCGGGAAGTGCTGGTCGAGGTGGGGTTCGACTCGTTCACGTGCGAGGAGGTCGCCTCACGTGCGGGCGTTCCGATCGGCACGCTCTACCAGTTCTTCGCCAACAAGTACGTGCTGGTGTGCGAGCTCGACCGCCAGGACGCCCACGGGGTGATCGAGGAGGTCGAGCGATTCGCCCAGAAGATCCCGGCGCTGGACTGGCCCGAACTGCTCAACGACTTCCTCGACCACCTGGCAGACCTGTGGCTGCGCGACCCCTCCCGTCGGGCGGTCTGGCTCGCGACGCAGGCCACTCCCGCCACCCGCGCGACGGCGGCGGTGAACGAGCGCGAGATCGCTCGGATGATCGCCAGCGTGCTGGCCCCACTCATGCCCGCCACCGAGCGTGAGCGCCGCGCGTTCATGGCCGAGGTGCTGGTCCACGTGGCGTACTCGATGCTCAACTTCTCGGTCAGCGCGGGCCACGTGGCCCCGGGCCACGCCAGCGCGGACCCCGGGGACGGCGGCGGGGTCTCCGGCGGCGCGAGCACCGGTTCGGCCGGTGGCGAGGACATCCACGACGCCACCGTCACCGAACTCAAGCGGATGCTCACCGCCTACCTGTGGCTGGCCGAGAAGGAAGCCCAGTCCGACTGACCCGAAACCCGCCCCCGGGTGTGGACGGCGACCAGTTCAGGCGGCTTCTGCCGCGAGCAGGACGGCCCGGATCCTCTGGACGAGTAACCAAGGTCGCTCGAAGTCGGCCCATCGCCAGTGGATCACCCGGTACCCGAGGGCAGTCAGGATCGCATCGCGGTCCTTCTCCACGCCGAGCCTGCGGCGGGTTTCCATCTCGTCGGCGCCGTCGAAGTACTTCCCGAACCCGTCACATTCTCCTACGACCCCGAGCTCCCGCCACAGGAAGTCCACCCGGCCGATGAAGCGGCCGTTGTCGTCGAAGATCTCGACCTGTGTCTCGGGCTCCGGCAGCCCGTACTCACCGAAGTAGAGGCGACTCCGCGTCTCCGCGATGCTCTCACTTCTCCGATCAGTCATCCCGATCACCGTACGAGCCCTCCTCACACCGGCCCGTCCCGAGGCGCGGTCCAGCGCCTCCCGCAAGGAGACCTCTGTGACGAGTTCCCGCTGCAGTCCGGCGTCAGCCACCGCAACGCCGGGAACCGGATCACAGCCCCGGGCGATGTCGATGATCGTCCGGTCCGCAGACGTGACGAAGATGCCTCCAACATTGACGATCTCGTCCGGGGCGATCGGGCACAGGTCATGCCTCAGGAGTCTGGTGGTCCTGGACCGCTGCGCATGTCCGTGCCGGGAGACCGCGACTCTGCGAAGTGGGAGCCCCCAATCCGGAAGCGAGTGGATCATGGCGGCCGACCAGTGAGTGAATACGGGGCCGTGCAGTGCAGCGTCCGTGGCGAGAACCGACAGCAGATGACGTGCTCCCCTCTCGAGTTCGCGGGCGCTGCCCTCCACGTAGAAACCCGGCCGCAGTCGCACGAGCTCTCCTGTCGTCACCGCCCGGGCGAGCGATTGCGTGCTGTGCCCGGCGGCGATCAACCCTTCGGCGGTCAGGATTCGGGAACGTAGTTCATCGATGCTGGTCATGCGGCGATACTCTCGCGCAACATCGCCGGGTCCGTCGGATCGCGTAGGCGGAGCCGGCCCGCTGTGGACGCGCCGGGACCTGTGGACAACATCGCGCCTCCCACCGACCTCGGCTCGAGCCGGCGAGGTCGACGAGCGAAGCGAGATGTGCCCGGCTGCGGCCCCGAGCCACGTTGAGAACCTCTCGCACCCGGTAGGTCGGACGTGCAGAGGAATCCGGTCCGTCCCGACCACCGGACCGAGGCACTCCTCAGAGTTCGATCCGCCCTCGGGGCCCCGCGTGCGTAGGAAATGCCGAGGGGCGGATCGGGTCGCGGGCCCCGCTGAGCGGCGCTTCCCGCGGGCGAATGAAATTCCGAGGGGCGGATCGGGCCTCAGGGCCGCACGACGGCGAGCCGCAGGACCGACGGTGGCCGGGCGCAGACGGTGGCCGGGCGCAGGCGGTGGCCGGGCGCAGGCGGTGGCCCGGCTCGCACTGCGGCTGGAGGCCGCTACTGCACGCCCGGGCCCTCGAGCACCACGAACGCGATCGCCGATCCACCGTCGTGGCTGAGTGAGACGTTCCAACGAGCGCCCTCGCCGATGGTCGCGGCCACCTGACGGGCCACCTCTCCCCCGAGCCGCACCGAGGGCCGACCCCAGTTGTCGCACACGGTCTCGATCTCGGACCACCGCAGCAGGTCCGGCGCAATGGGCGGGGGCGCGCCATACAGCGCCGCCGACCACGCCTTGACCACGGCCTCCTTCGCCGCCCAGCGGGCAGCGAGGTGACGCGCCAGCGGGTCCTCCCCCGATCTCGCCCCGCGGGATTCGGCGCGCTCGCGGCACTGCCTGCGCTCAGTGGCGGAGAACGCCCTGGTGAGCCGCGTGCCGGGTTCGGCTAGAGACGCGGCGAAGGCGCCGAGGTCGACGATGTCGACCCCGACGCCTCTCACCCCGGTCGTCACTGCCCGGCCGTCACTGCCCGGCCGTCACCGGCCGGCGGTCTCCGCGGCCCCGGTGCCCGCGGCCCCGGTGTCCGCGGACCCGGCAGCGGCGAGGATGCCGTCGGCGTCGAGCCGCGCGGCCGGGTCGAGCAGGACCGCGGCCTCGCGCTCCTTGACCTCGTCGGCCGACCCCTCGCCCAGGCGACGCGCCTCGGGACGGGCGTAGAGCGCCTCTCCGCCGTAGATGGCATCGGTCAGGCGACGGGCGCCGGAACGCTCGCGCTGCAGTCCGGCTTCGCGGATGCGCTCGGACTCGTCCTGCCCGTACTCCGCGGCGACCGCCCGGTGGAAGGCCTCCGGGTGGGCGACGGCGATGAGGCCCGAGACGTGGCCGAAGCCCAGCGAGGTCAGCAGACCGGCCTTGAGCGGCAGGTCACCGCCAAGCTGTAGGGTCTCTCGCAGCCACACCAGGTGGCGGTGGCGGTCCAGGACGTCGTCGACGCAGTCCAGGGCGCGGTTCGGCGGCAGCGTGCCCGACCGCAGCATCTGGGTCAGCCCGATGAGCTGGAATGCCGCGGCGCCACCCTTGGCGTGCCCGGTGAGCGACTTCTGCGACACCACGAACAGCGGGTTGCCCTCCGACCGGCCGATCGCGGCGGCGAGCCGCTCGTGCAGGTCGGACTCGTTGGGGTCGTTGGCCTTGGTCGAGGTGTCGTGCTTGCTCACCACGGCCACGTCGTCGGCGGTCAGGCCGAGCTGTGCGAGCCCGCGGGCCAGCGGCGAGCGCTGCCCACCGCGACCGGCACCCAGTGCACCCAGGCCGGGGGCCGGGATGGAGGTGTGCGCACCGTCCGCGTACGACCCGGCCCAGGCCACGACACCGGTGACCGGCAGGCCCATGCGGGCCGCGACGTCGCCGCGCGCCAGCAGGATCGTGCCGCCGCCCTGCGACTCGACGAACCCGCCGCGCCGCCGGTCGTTGGCCCGGCTGTAGTGCCGCTCGTCGATCCCCTTGGCCGCCATGGCCGCCGAGTCGGCGGTCGCGGACATGTCTGCGAAGCCCTGGATGCCCTCGGTGGACAGGTCGTCGAACCCGCCGGCCACCACGAACTCGGCCTTGCCGGCGCGGATCTTGTCGAAGCCCTCCTCGACGCTCACCGCGGTGGTGGCGCAGGCCGCCACCGGGTGGACCATCGAGCCGTAGCCGCCGACGTAGGACTGCATGACGTGCGCGGCCACGACGTTCGGCAGCGCCTCCTGCAGCGTGTCGTTGGCGCGGCTGCGGCCGAGGATGCCGTCGATGTACAGCGAGCGCATGCTCGTCATGCCGCCCATGCCGGTGCCCTGCGTGTTGGCGACGTCGGCCGGGTGGACGTGGGCCAGCAGCTCCGCCGGGGTGAAGCCCGAGGAGATGAAGGCGTCCACGGTGGCGACCAGGTTCCACGCCGCCACCCGGTCGATGCCGGAGACCATGTCGGCGGGGATGCCCCACGCCGTGGGGTCGAAGCCGGTGGGGATCTGCCCACCGACCACGCGGGTGAGCGTGGCGCGGCGCGGCACCCGGATCTCGGTGCCGGCCTTGCGGGTGACCGTCCACTCGCCGTCCTCGCTGCGGGTGACGACGGTGTTCTCGGGGTCGTCGGACTGGTAGGCGCGGGCCTGGCCCTCGTCGTCCACCACGAAGGACAGGTCCTCCGGAAGGAACACCGAGGTCAGCTGCGGCGATGTGTTATCGAACATCTCCGCGCGCGAATCGTCGGCGTAGGTGCGCACGCCCACCCGGGCGAGGACCTCGTCGTGGAAGCGATCGGCGATGTCGGCCTCGTCGATCGGGTCACCGGAGGAGGTGACGGTCCAGCCAGCGCGCGGCGAGTCCTCCCAGGTGATGAGCCCGGTCGACCAGGCCAGCTCGACCACGCCGGCGGCGGTGAGGTCGCCGGTGGTCTCCACCTCGAAGCGGGTGCGGGCGCTGCCGTAGGGGCCGACCTCGCCGGCGCCCACCATCACGACCATGTCCTCGAGCTGCTGGGTGACCTCGCCCCACTCGGGGCGCTCGTCGGCGGTGACCGTCGGCAGCGAGGGCAGCGCGGCGATGGTGCCCGCGGCGTCCTCTGTCGAGGTCTCGGTGGCGGCGGCCGGGCGGTCCGCCGCGAGGGCGGACATGTCCAGGTTTGCCGTGCCGAGTCCGCCGGTGAGGTCGACGGTGACGGGGGCGTCACCGGCCGCGGAGCGGAAGTCCGGGGTGCACCAGCGCAGCAGCTCGGCGGCCATCTCGGCCGTCGACCAGGTGGACACGCCCGCGGCCTCGACGGCCTCGACGAGCGGGTCGTTGTGGCCCATGAGGCCGGTGCCGCGGACCCAGCCGATGATCGCGTGGACGAAGGTCACGCGCTCCGACCAGGCCTTCTCCGAGCCCCACTTGGCGATCATGGCGTCCAGCGCGGCCTTGGCCTCGCCGTAGGCGCCGTCGCCGCCGAACATGCCCCGGTTGGGCGAGCCCGGCAGGACCACGTGCAGGCGGGAGTCGACGTCGGTGTCGGCGCCGATCGCACCGAGTCCGGCGACGAGCTTCTCCACGCCCCACAGCAGGACGCGCATCTCGGTCTCGGCGCGCGGGCCGGCGTCGGCCATCGAGCCCTGGACGCGGGGGGCCGCGAACGGGAACAGCAGCGTCGGGGTGAGGGCCGGCTTGAGCACGGTGGTCTGGCCACCGGCCGACTCGGCGTGCTCGGATCCGACCCACTCGACCAGCGCGTCGACGTCCGAGTAGGAGGTCAGGTTGGCCGGCAGGACCCACAGCGCCGCGCCGCCACGAGCGTTGCTGCGGTACAGGTCCTTGAAGAACGCCAGCTTGGACTGGTCCAGGTTGGAGGTGGTGGCCACCACGGTGGCCCCGCCCGCCAGGAGGCGTCCGGTGACGGCGGCGGCGATGGAGCCCTTGCCGGCGCCGGTGACGACGGCGACGTCGTTCGCGTACTCGCCGACGAACTCCTCGGAGGCGACCTCCGAGATCTCCCGGTAGGCGCTCACCAGGGCGTCGCGGCGGGCATCGGTCGCCCGGGCCGCCCACCAGCGGGCCTGCTCGGCGACGATCTCACCCGCGCCGCGGAAGGCGTCCGCCGCGTCGGCGGGCACGTCGGACCGGGTCCACAGGCGGGCCAGGTCCTCGCGGGCCGAGGCCCAGCGGTCGTCCATGAGGACGGCGCGGCCGGCGTCGAAGGCCGGGGCCACCACGCGACGCCAGTCGGCGCCGAGCTCAGCGGCCACGAGATCGGCCAGCTCGGAGTCCGGGTCGGCCTCGGCGAGCAGGTCGACGGTCTCGGGCTCGAGGTGTCCGAGGCGGGTGAGCACGCCGCGTGCGGCGCGGGCCAGGACACCGTCGGCGCCGGTGATCTCGTCGGCGAACTCGGTCAGCGCGGCGGAGTCGACGACTCCCCCGCCTCCGGCGCCGGACGACGGCATCGCGACGGCCACACCGTGCGCGGCACCGACGGCCGACACGGCGGCGTCGATGAGCGAGTCCAGGCCGGCCACGTCCTTGACGCCCGAGGCGTCGAGGGTGGCCAGGTCGCCGCCACGGATGGAGGCGCCGTCCCGGGTGCCCAGCGCGATCTCGGCGATCACGTGCTGGGCCCAGCCGGAGCCGAGCTCCCAGGGGCCGGTCACGCGCTCGGTGATGTAGGCGGCCCGCTTGCCGGTGCGGCCGAGGACCGCGCGCAGCGCCTCGCCGACCGCGTCGGACAGGACGGGGCCGAACGGGGCGTACCCGCGCGCCAGTCGTGAGACCTGGTCGGCCAGGGTCGGGAAGTCCGCCTCGGCGGCGCCGTCGATGGCGCCCAGGCTCAGCTCGGTGCCCAGGTCCAGCAGCAGCTGGTTGCGGCGCGAGGACACGCCGTCGCACAGCGTCTCGATGGAGTCGCCGGACGCGATCTGCTCGGGACGGACCTTGGTGCGCAGCGCCACCAGCATGCGGGTGGCGGCGGGCGCGCCGAACTCGAGGTCGTCCGGGCGGGG
Organism: Dietzia sp. WMMA184; assembly: GCF_002441635.1. Classification (NCBI taxonomy): domain Bacteria; kingdom Bacillati; phylum Actinomycetota; class Actinomycetes; order Mycobacteriales; family Dietziaceae; genus Dietzia; species Dietzia sp. WMMA184. The sequence continues at coordinate 1,206,824 of NZ_NXEI01000001.1, forward strand.
TGCACCGGGGGCTGCGGTCGCGGCCGGAGCCGCGTCTGATCGGTCCGCACCGGCCGTGCCGGGGGTGTTGACGGCCGGTGCGGGGTCTGTGGGGGCCGCCTGATCGGCGGCCGCGGTGTTGGTCGAACCAGTGGTGGTGGATCCGGTGGAGGCGGAGCCGTCGCCGGCGTCCAGCTCGTCGTCGTCGACCTCCACGCTGGGCGGCAGGGTGCCGTACAACGTCGCCGCGTCGCGCTCGACGTTGATCACCTGGGCCCGGGGGCCGCGGTGCGTGGGCAGGTCGAGGGTCTTGGAGGCGAGGTTCGCGACGGTCGGGGCGTTGGAGACACCGACCTCGATGAACTGCTCGATACCGAGTCCGCCACGCTCTACGGGCGTGAAGAACAGCTCCTGGGTCTCGATCCACCGGACCGGGCTGGCGAACTGCCAGGCCAGCAGCTCCACGAGCAGCAGGCGACCCAGTCGCGTGGGGGTGGCGGCCCACTCGTCCCAGTTCGCGAGGACCTCGGCCAGCGAGTCGGCCGGCACGAGATCGGCGATCTCCTGCACGAAGTCGCGCTCGAGGCTGAACAGGCGCGGCACGAGGTTCGGCACGTAGCGGCCCACGAGCACCGAGATGTCGATGTCGTGCGGGATCAGCTCGTCGAGGGTGGCCCGGAAGTCCGGGACGCCGCCACGCAGGACGGTGGAGTGGAACGGCACGTCGATGCCGGGCACCAGGATGAAGGCGTTCTTGCCGCCCGAGACCGCGAGCTCGCGCTCGACGGCCTTCTCCAGTGCCTTGCACCCGGCGACGGTCCCGGCGAGCGCGTACTGCGAGCCCGCCAGGTTGTAGTTGACGATCTCGATGAACTCGCCGGACTCGCGGGACACGCCGGCCACCCAGTCGGCGACCTCGTCGTCCGAGATCCCCATCTGGGACGGACGGATGGCGGCCATGCGGTAGTCCGAGCGGCCGTGGGCGTCACGCGGCACCAGCTGGTGCATGGTCGACCCGCGCTGGAAGACGATCTCCAGCAGCGGCTCCAACGCCAGCACACCGGAGATGGCGGCCAGGGCGTCGTACTCGCCGATCGAGTGACCCGCGAAGTACGCGTCCTCGATGAGCAGGCCGTCGGCCTCGAGCTCGGCGCGCTGCGCCACCGCCAGGCAGGCCATGGCGACCTGGGTGAACTGCGTCAGGTAGAGCACGCCGTCGGGATGCCGGTGGACCTCACCGCGGACGGTGACCTCGGTGGGGTTCTCGCGGACGAGCGCCAGGATCGAGAAGCCGAGCGCGGAGCGGGTGTGCTTGTCGGCGCGGTCCCAGATCTCGCGGGCGGCGGGGCAGCGGGTGCGGCCCTCCATCCCCATCCCCTTGGCCTGGATGCCCTGGCCGGGGAAGGCGTAGACGGTGCGCGGGGCCTCGGTCAGCGCGGTGGCGGCCATGACGGTGGCGCCGTCGACCGTGCACGTGACCTCGAGGACCTGGCCGCCGGCGTGGCGGCCGGTCTGCACGGCACGGACCTTGATGTGGTCGCCCGGACGGACCGGGGCGAGCATGCGGGCGGTCCAGCCGGCGATCCTCAGTGCGGGGGTCTTCCCGTCCGAGGCCTGCACCGCGTGCTGCGCGGCGGCCGAGAGCCACATGCCGTGGACGATCACGCCGCCCAGTCCGGCCAGCTCGGCCGCGGTGTCGGAGACGTGGATCGGGTTGTGGTCGCCCGAGACCAGCGCGAACGCGGTCATGTCGTGCGGCGCGGTGATCGTGGTGGACACGCGCGCCTGGCGGGAGGTCTCGGCGGGCTCCACGGCCCCACCGGACGGGGTGACGAGGGCGCCGCCGGCGGGGCGGGGGTCGCCCACCTCGGCGCGGCCCGTGCGGCCGCGGATCGCGAACCGCTCGGACAGGGTGCACAGCGGGGTGCGGGTGCCGTCGGAGTCCTCCGCGGCCACCTCGACCGACACCTCGACCACGCGGCCGAGGTCGGTGTCGCGGACACCGCCGGACCGGGCGACGACGACGAGGTCGGTCTCCTGCTGCGGCAGCGCCGCGTGCATGCGGACACCGTGGTCCAGATGGACCAGATCGAGCAGTCCCTCGACGACGGTGCCGGTGCCACTCGGGCGGCGCGTCTCGCCGAGCACGGCGAACACGGCGGGCCAGGCGGCGCCCACGAGGGCGTCCGGGACGCCGGCGGACGGCACGAGCGAGGTGGGCAGGCTGCCTGCGGTCACGCCCGTGTGGTCGACGGCGAGGGTGGGCTCGAAGGTGAAGCGCGCGGTGGCGGTGTTGCCGTCGACCTCGGGGAGCGCGTCGATCACGGAGCCACCCGCACCGCCGCGGCCGACGCCGGAGGCGGTCGCGAGCAGGGTGCGCATGGCGGCCTCGGCGGCGGCGTCGGTGACGACCGGCGCGGCGCCGGTGGCCACGTCGTCGCCGAGGGTGATGGTGATGGTCATCTCGGTCGGGCCGACGGGCAGCGTCAGGTCGACGGTCCGGCCGTCGGCGGCCGGGGTGAGCACGGCGCCGGAGACGGGATGGCGCCCGACGCCCTCGGCGTCGATCTCCCAGGCGTGGAGCACACCGAGGCGGTGGACGGGGCTGATGACGAGACGGCCGGCCCAGGTGACGTCGGGGCTGTTGAGCACGTCGGCGACGGGCCCGGAGGCGGTGGTGACGATCCCGCGGCGGCGGCTGCTCACGGCCTCGGTGGAGGGCATGTAACCGGACACGCGCTCGGCGGTGGCGGCCTCGAAGCGGTCGAGGAGGTCACCGACCGGCTCGTCGGCGCGGGTGATGCCGGCGACGGCGGTCGTGCCGGGGATGATGCACACGGCGTCGGCGTCGTAGCGCGGATCGTGGGCCTGCCACAGCGAGTCCGAGCGCCACCAGCGGCGCACGTCACCGTCGATGACGGGCACGAACGGCACGGGCTTGCCGGGCATACGGCAGATGTCGAGGAACTCGGCGGCGTCGGCCGGGTGCAGCACTGCGTCGGCGAGCCCGGGGTACCGGGCGGCGAGGGTGGCGATCACCTCGGCCGGGCGCTCCATGGACTCCTCCCGCGGGAACGCCGAGATGATCCGGCCGGTGTCGGCGGCGTCGAGGCGGGCCTCGGTGCGCTGCACCATGCGGTGGAAGCGCTCGCGAATGGTCGGGTCGAGCCACACCGAGCGGGTGTCGTCGGCCACTGCCTCGGAGGCGGTGCCGGCGGCAGGATCGGCGGCGACGGACAGCTCGACGAAGCGGCGCAGCCACTGCTCGTAGGTCATCGAGTCGAGGTCACCGAAGTACGGCTTGGCGGTGCCGTTGATCGCGGCGATGATCTCCTCGCGGCGGGCGGCGACGGCCTCGGCGTCACCGGCGACCTCGTCGAGGAGGCGCCCGGTGCGCGCGGCGGTGTTGTCGATCTCGTGGATGTCCGCACCGAGCTGGCTGCGGCCGGAGGCCATGCCGCCGTCGGCCTGGCCGGCACCGACCCAGGCGTCGACGCCCACGGTGTCGACGAGCATCTGCTTGACCTGGGGGCTGGTGGTGGCCTCGAGGGTGGCCATGGCCGCGGTGCCAACGAGGATGCCGTCGACGGGCATGGCCGGGTAGCCGTGGGCGTTGGCCCAGGACCCCGTCAGGTAGTCGGCCGCCCGCTCGGGGGTGCCGATGCCGCCGCCGACGCAGAGGACGACGTTGGGCCGCTCGCGCAGCATGGCGTAGGTGGCCAGCAGGAGGGCGTCGAGGTCCTCCCACGAGTGGTGTCCGCCGGCGCGGCCGCCCTCGACCTGCACGATCACCGGCATGTGGGGGACCTCGGCGGCGATGCGCACGACCTGGCGGATCTGGGCGACGGTGCCCGGCTTGAAGCTCACGTGCCGCAGTCCGGCCTCGGTGAGCTCCTCGATGAGGGCGACCGACTCGTCGAGCTCGGGGATGCCGGCGGTGACGATCACGCCGTCGAACGGCACGCCCGCGGCGCGGGCACGCTGGACGAGGCGCTTGCCGCCGACCTGCAGCTTCCACAGGTAGGGGTCGAGGAACAGGGAGTTGAACTGGGCGCTGCGTCCGGGCTCGAGGAGCTCGGTGAGGCGCTGGGTGTTCTCGGCGAAGATCGCCTCGGTGACCTGGCCGCCGCCGGCGAGCTCGGCCCAGTGGCCGGCGTTGGCCGCGGCCGCGACGATCGCGGGATCCACGGTGGTGGGCGTCATTCCGGCGAGAAGGATCGGCGAGCAACCGGTGAGGCGGGTGAAGGAGGTCTCCACGTGGACGCTGCCGTCGGGCAGGGTGACCAGCTGCGGCTGGAACGCGGTCCACGGCCGCTCGATCGGCGGGGTCGCACCCGGGGTGAAGAGGTTGCGCAGGCCGCCGCGGGTGGCGGCGGCGACCACGCCGACGCCCTGGCCGCGGATCACGGAGCGGTTGAGTCGGGTCAGCGCCTCGCCCGGACCCATGTCGAGGATCCACTGGGCCCCGGCGTGCAGGGTCTCGGCCATCTCCTCCACCCAGTCGACCGGCTCGGCGAAGACCTGGCGGGCGAGGTGGGCGGCGCGGTCGGCGTCCAGGCCACAGCGCTCCGCCCAGCGGGAGACGACGTCGACTGCCGGGGCCATCGCCGGGTGGTGGAACCCGACCTCGACGTCGAGCGGATCGAAGACGGGGGCGAAGATCTCGCCGCCGGTGAGCTTGGCCTCGCGACGACGACGCGACTCGGCCTCGAGGTCGGCGCAGTGGCGACGCAGCTCCTCGAGATCATCCGGTCGACCGACCACGACGTGGCGGCGCTGCGCGTTGCGGATGGAGACGGTGGGGCGGATCGTGGCGTCGACGCCGGCGAACAGCTCGTCGACCAGCGTGCGCAGGTCCTCGCCGTCGATCCCCGACACGCCCATCATGGGGCTCGCCTCTCCGCGGCGGAACAGACCGACGCGCCGTCCGACCAGGGTGGCGGCGGCGCCGATGAGCTCGGCGACGGCCAGCAGCCGGTCGTCGATGGACCCGAAGGTCTCCACCGACTCGACGGCGAGGATGCCCTGGGAGTGGCCGACCACGGCCGCCGGGGTCGTGTCATTGACGTCGAAGCCCTCGGCGGCGAGAGCGCGCAGGGCACCCATCTGCGTGAGCAGCACCGCGGGCAGCGAGACCGCGGCAGCGGAGAGGGAGGCGTCGTCGGGCAGGTCCGCGCCGTCCTCGTCCTCACCGGTGGTGGTGTTGGCCCACTCGATGGGCCGGAAACCGTGCGTGCGGACGACGGCGATCTCGTCGTGGACGGGCTCGGTCAACGCGACGGAGGCGTCGACCAGGTCCTGGAGCTCCGGGCCGATGCCCGTGCCGTCGATGAGGTCGCTCAGCGCGTCGCGCCAGGCGATGCCCTGTCCGCCGAAGGCGAGCGCATAGGCCGTGCCCTCACGGAGCTCGTCCGCGAGCGCGGGGGCGCCGCGGCGGGCGGCGAAGCCGGTCTCGCGCGGGCGGGGGGTGAGGTCGCGGTCATCGATCGTCACGTGGGGAACTCCTTGGGCACTGCGTCAGGGACATCGCGTCGACCGGCCAGCGGTTTCGGCGCAGGACACAGATTGCCACACGAACTTGAGGGGTTCCTCAGCTTGAGGGGGTACGCGCGACCGGAACAGGGGGCTCTTTCGCCGCGCGCCGAGTGATCCGCACCACATCAAGACATGACGCGAACCTCATATCGACAGGTGAGGGGCCCCTCAGGTTTCCCAACGCCCCCGTTATCCGATCGTTATCTCGTTCTCAGGGGTTCTCCGACCCCCCACGGCGTGTCGCGGACACCCCCGCAGCGTGCCGCGGCCGGGCCCGCAGGGTGTCGCGGGCCGGGCCCGGGCCCGTCTGCGTCAGGCGCCGCAGCGCAGGATCGCCATGGCGACCGCGTCGAGGCCTTCAGCGGGACACAGATCGGCGGAGAGTCGTCGCGGCCCCGACGTCCACTCGACGTGCGCCGTCCGCACCGGAGCGCCGAAGGCGATGGTCACCAGTCCCCCGATGCCCGGTGTCCCGTCCGGCCCCAGGGCGCCGGCGCCGACCGTCTCGACACCCACCACCTCTGCGACGGTCGCGGGTCCCGGAGCGGGGATGAGGCTCACGTCGATCCGGGTCCCGTCGAAGGCGCCGACCCACACCGCGAAGGTTCCCGTCCCGTCCGAGCGGAGATCCAGGGTGTATCCGTGCGCGAACCACGACCCCGTCTCCCCCACGAGGTCCGCAGGCCCCGGGACCGGCGTCGCCACCGGGACCGGCGCCACCACGGGGGCCGGTGAGCCGACCGGGCCTGCCGGGCCTGCTGTGCTCGGAGCGGAGGCGATCGCGGGATTCACCGCCCCCACGGCGAGGACACCGGCGACGACCGCCGACACCACCGCGCGGAATGCAGACGTGCGATTCTCCGCGCTTCGTGTGCCGATATCGGTCCTCATGGGCTTACCGTATTCCCACGAGTCACACATCTCGATGCAGAGATTGCGTCGATCCGGTCACCAACACGCAACGGCCGGGCTAGAAGTTGGTACACGCCGGGGACGCACGCACCGTCCCATGACAGGACCGCGCGGGCCCGCGGGCCCGCCCGTCGACAAGGAGTCGTCCCATGACACGACCAACCACCCGGAGCGGGGTGAAGCCCCGGGAGACGTTCTCCCGTCGCTCCGTCTTCGTCTTCGCCGCCATCGGCTCCGCCGTCGGCCTGGGCAACATCTGGCGCTTCCCCTTCGTCGCCTACGACAACGGTGGCGGCGCCTTCCTGCTGCCCTATCTGGTGGCACTTCTCACCGCGGGTCTCCCCCTGTTGTTCTTCGACTACGCCATCGGTCACCGCTTCCGCGGATCCGCCCCGTTGAGCTTCCGGCGGATGAACCGGTTCGCCGAGCCCATCGGGTGGATCCAGGTCCTGGTCTCCTTCGTCATCGCGGTCTACTACGCGGTCATCATCGCCTGGGCTGCCAGTTACGCCTGGTTCTCCCTCGATGAGCGGTGGGGCTCGACCTACGAGGAGTCCGCGACCTTCTTCGCCGAGGACTTCCTCCGCGCGGGCAGCGGGTTCGGCATCGATTTTGTGCCGGGCATCGCCATCGTCCTCGCGGTGGTCTGGATCGCCACCCTCGGCGTCCTCCTCGCCGGCGTCCAGAAGGGCATCGGACGAACCGCGATGTTCTTCGTCCCGCTCCTGGTCGCTCTGTTCGCGGCCCTGGTGGTCCGCTCCCTCTTCCTCGACGGCGCGCTCGAGGGTCTCAACAACTTCTTCACGCCCGACTGGGGCGTCCTCACGGAGCCGTCCGTGTGGATCGCCGCCTACGGTCAGATCTTCTTCTCCCTGTCGGTCGGCTTCGGCATCATGCTGACCTACTCGTCCTACCTCAAGCGCAAGACCAACCTCACCAGCTCCGGCCTGGTCGTGGGCTTCTCCAACTCGGCGTTCGAGGTCCTCGCGGGCATCGGCGTCTTCGCCACCCTCGGCTTCCTGGTGACCACGTCGGCGGGAGCCGGCTGGGACGATGTCGGGGGCGGCCCGGGCCTGGCGTTCATCGCCTTCCCCGCCCTCATCTCTCAGATGCCGGGCGGGCCGATCTGGGGCGTCGTGTTCTTCGTCTGCCTCATCCTGGCGGGCCTCACCTCCCTGATCTCCATCACCGAGGTGGTCATCTCGTCCTTCCAGGACAAGATCGGGTCCTCGCGCACCGCTGCCACGCTGGCGGTGGGTGTCCCGATGGCCGCCATCTCCCTGCTTCTCATGCCCACCGAGACCGGCCTGCAGAATCTCGACATCCTCGACAAGTTCGTCAACAGTCTGGGCATCGTCGGCATCTCGCTCATCGCGTTGGTCGTGGTGATCTTCGGCATGCGCCTCGCCCCGCAGTTGCGCGATCACCTCAACTCGGTGTCCTCGTGGAGGGTGGGCACGTTCTGGATCGTGTGCCTGGCCGTCATCACGCCGCTCGTGCTCGGCTACTCCCTCATCCGCGAGATCATGACCCTGATCGCCGAACCGTACGAGGGGTACGAGGCGTCCGTCCTAGGCGTCTGGGGTTGGGGCATGATCGCCACGATCCTCGTGCTGTCGGTGGTCCTGTCCCTCCTGCCGTGGCGCGGGTCCCGTCAGCTCGACGGCCCCCCGACGGTCGACGACGACCCGAGCGACTTCGCCTACGAGGAGGGCCTCACCCCTCCCGCCGCCGACCGCCCGTCCGGTGCGACGGCGTCCCCGCGCAAGACCAAGGAGGCCTGAGCAATGGATGCTCCCGCGATCATCATGATGGTCCTGTTCCTGCTCGTGATCTGGGGCGGACTCGTCGCCAGCATCGTCCACTACGTGGGCCACCCCGACGGGGTCGACGAGGGTGCCGTCCGAGAAGCGGCGGAACGCGGCAGGGGCTGACCCCGCCCGACCGCAGCTCCCGGCCCCGGTTCCGCCCACGGACCCGGGGCCGGGTCATTCCCGGCGGTCGCCCACCGCCGGGCCGTCGGAACCCGCCTCGTACTCCTCGAGTGGGACCCCGCCGGCCTCCCACGCCTCGATCACCGGAGTGAGGATCCGCCAGCACTCCTCGGCCACGTCACCGCGGACCGTCAGCAGTCGATCGCCGTCGAGGATGCGTCCGAGGACCTCCCCGTACGGCAGCAGCTCGCTGTCCCCCAGGTCAGCGGCCAGCCGGGTGCTCTCGAGCGTGAACCGGTCGTCGGCCGCGTTCGTCGCCAGGTCGAGGGACACCCGGTCGGGCGCGATCCCGATCGTCAGCCGGGTCGGCGGAACACCCCCCGAGAACGCCCCGGGCACGTGGCGCGGCGGCCGGAACGCCACCGTCACCCGCATCGAATCCTCGCCCAGCGCCTTGCCCGACCGCAGGAACACCGGCACCCCGGCCCACCGCTGGTTCCGTATCTCCAGGACGACCTCGGCGAACGTCTCGGTCCCCCGAGCCGGGTCGACGCCGTCCTCTTCCGCGTAGGACACCACGTCCCTGCCACCCGCCCGCCCGGCGGTGTAGCGGCCCCGGCGCGAGGAGACGAGCGGATCGCCATCCCACACGCGCGTCGCACGCAGCGTGGTGACGATGAGGTCGTGGAGTTCGGTGGCGTCGAGGCGCGCGGGTGCATCCATCGTCGCCAGCGCCATCACCAGCAGCAGGTGGGACTGGAGCATGTCGACGAGCGCGCCCGCGGAGTCGTAGTACCCGGCGCGGCCCTCGAGGGCGAGCGTCTCGTCCGCGACCACGTCGATGCGCTCCACGTGTTCCGCGGTCCACACCGGCTCCATGATGCGATTGGCGAACCGCATGCCGAGGATGTTGAGCACGGTCGCCTCCCCGAGGAAGTGGTCGACCCGGTACACGCGGTCCTCGGGCACGAGGTCGGTGAGCAGTGCGTTCACCCTGCGCGCCGAGGCGAGGTCGTCGCCGAACGGCTTCTCCAGCGCGAATCGCACGTCGTCGCGCAGTGGGCGCCCGCGCAGGCCCTCACACGCTGCGGCCGTGACGGCCGGTGGGAGGGCGAAGTACAGCACCACCGGTCCGTCCAGCCCGTCGATGAAGTCGGAGAAGGCCTCGGCGTCCGTCACGTCCAGTTCGACGAACCGGGTCGAGCCCACGATCCCGTCGACCTGCTCCGGGGAGCGGTCCCCGGCGCGCAACGCACCGCGGACGAGGTCGCGCCAGTCACCGTCGTCCATCCCGGAACGCCCGGAGCCGATGACGGTGACGTCACGGTCGGGATCCGTGGCGAGCAGGGTCCCCAACCCGGGGAGCAGGAGTCGCTCGGTGAGGTCGCCACCGGCTCCCAGGATCGCGAGGGTGGGACGGTCGGTCGTGGTCGGCGACATGCCGCAGACGCTACCCGCGGGGCGGCGCCGCAGTAGCGTGTGACCATGGACACCAACAGCCCCGATGTCACGACCGACGCCCCCGCCGCCGAGCCCGCCGGGCAGGCCCCCGAGGAGATCCGTCACCTCATCCAGCAGTGGAAGCGCCTCGACGAACTGCTCGCCGGGCTCAAGAGAGACGACTGGATCGCACCGACCCCTCTGCCGGGGTGGACCGTCCGAGATGTCGTGGCACACGTGGCGGGCACCGAGCACATGCTCGCCGGTGAGACGGTCCCGGACATCGAGTTGCCCGCCTCCGCCCGCGAGTACGTGCTCAACCCGATCGCGGAGCTCAACGAGAAGTTCGTACAGGAGGCGCGCCCGCTGGCTGTCGAGGACGCGTTCGAGGACTTCCGCGACGTCGTCGCCGAGCGCACGGAGCAGCTCTCCGAGATGAGCGCCGCAGACCTCGAGGCCGAGACCGACTCCCCCGTCGGCCGCGTTCCGTTCCGCCGCTTCATGGGTGTGCGGGTCTTCGACTGCTGGATCCACGAGGACGACATCCGGCAGGCCATCGGGATGCAGCATCACCTCGGCGGCGACATCGGCCGGTTCGCGGTCGGGGAGATCGTGAACGCCCTGCCCCGCATCGTCGGCAAGAAGGCCGCCGCGCCGGACGGCTCCCGGGTCCGGTTCCGCGTCACGGGTGATGCGGGCACCGATCTGCCGCTGGCCACCGATGTCGTCGTGGACGGACGCGCAGCCCTCGCCGACGTCGACGACACCGCGCAGCCCACCGTGGAGCTGGTCTTCGACACCCCGACCTTCGTCCGCGCGGCGACCGGCCGGATCGTCGCCGAGCCGGGCAGCGGCGTGGAGATCAGTGGCGACGAGGACCTGGGCCGGACGATCCTCGGGTCGCTGGCCTTCACCATCTGACGCCGCCGTCGCCCGTGTCCGGACCCCACATCGTCGTCATGGGCGTCTCGGGTGCCGGGAAATCGACGGTCGCCCGTGTGATCGCCGTCCGCCTCGGTGCGCCGTTCCTCGACGCCGATGACGTGCATCCGCCCGCCAACCGCCGGAAGCTGAGCGCCGGTGAGCCCCTGACCGACGATGACCGCGCGCCCTGGCTGGCCGCGGTCCGGGACGGCATGCGGGAACGCGACCGGTCGACGGGCAGCGGCCCGGGGCTCGTCGTCGCGTGTTCGGCGCTGCGACGTGCCTACCGCGACATACTGCGGCAGGTGGAGCGCCCGGTGTTCTTCGTCGAACTCGGCACCGACCCCGAGCTCATCGCGGCCCGACTCGCCGCCCGCCGGGGGCACTTCGCGTCCCAGCGGATCCTCGAGTCCCAGCTGAGCACAGTGGAGCCGCTCGAGGCCGACGAGACCGGGATCGTCTGCCCGATCACGCTGCCGGCGTCCGAGATCGCGGACGAGGTCCTCGCCGCTCTCTGACCCTGTTCTCGCCGCCCTCTGACGCGCCCCCTCGCCGGGGGGTCACTCCGCGCCCCGCCGGCGGGTCAGTCCGCGTCGCGTCGCGGCCACCCCGGGACGTCGTCGAGAACGGAGCCGTTGCCCAGCTGCGAACCGGTGATGACGCTCCTGCTCCCGTCGCTCTCCAGGATGACGGCGGCGGCCTCGCCGAGGTCCCCGATACCCGAGGAGCGGAGGGTCTGGCGGATGTCGGCGTGCGTGAGCCGGTGCCGCGCCAGCTGGTCGTCGAGGATGATCCCGTCGCGGACGAGCAGAGTCGGCTGTGCGGTGAGGGCCTTGCGCCCGCCCGGCAGTCGCCTCAACTGGGAGACGACGTACTGCAGGAGGACGAGCAGCGCCAGGGCGACCGCGCCCTCGGTCCACGACACGTCGGAGCTGAGGATGATGGTCGCCAGCGTCGAACCCAGCGCGACGGTGACGATGAAGTCGAAGGCGTTGAGCTGCGCGAGGGTGCGCTTGCCGAACGCCCGGATCGCCACCACGAGGAAGATGTACGCCGCGGTGCCCACGAGGAGTATCCGGAGTATGTCGGACCAGTTGTCGAACCACATGCCCGAACCGTACTGACCACGACGGTTCCTTCTACCTCTCCGACATCGGGGTGGCGAAGTGCTGGACGTAGAGATGAGCCTCCGGGAGACCCTGGTACGCGGCCGTCCGCAGGCAGACACCCACGCGGGTGAGGTCCGGGTCGAGGATGTTCTCCCTGTGGCCCGGGCTCTGCATCCAGTTGGCGACCGGATCCGGACCGCCCGTGGACGAATAGAACAGGTTCTCGGCAGCCCTGGAGTAGTCGACACCGGCCTCCCGGATGAACGTGGACGGGCCGCCGCTGCCGTCAGGCGCGGTGTGCCCCCAGTAGTCCCTCGCGATCATGTCGTCCGCTTTCGCGCAGGCACTGTCGCGGAGCCTCTCGCTGGCGTCCAGAGGCGGAAGGCCGTTCTCGCTCCGCTGTACGTTCGTCTCCCCTTCGACCGGGGACGGCTCCGCCGGGGGCTCGACCGCAGACTGACCCCCGGGGGCCTTCGACGAGAGGCCCCGGTCCACCGCGACATCCACCTGCGCGCAGCCGGCCACCATCGTCGAGGCCGCGAGGATCAGCGACGCGGCCGATGCTCTCGCGGCCATCCGGTTCCTCATCCTGATCACCCGATCCGAGGGAAGACCTGTGCGCCCGGGGAGACTTGAACTCGCTAGACGCTGCAGGTCCATTGCGCTGAAATCGATCCTACCTGCAGTTTGAGCCTTTCGAGATCGCTGCCCATCCTGCTGGTTTCTACGAGTTTGTGGGCAGAATGTGGGCAATTTGTGGGCATGGGTTGCCAACCCTCGAGGGCTACCGACGAACAGCCCAGAGACAACGACAACAACCTGCAGACCTTCTCCTACGTTCCCGTCCCTGGGGTCTGTGAGACGCAACTTAACTCATCATCGATAATGACTACCATGAGCGCTCAAGTTGCCAAGATCAGCCAGTCAGCGGTCTGGGACACCGCCGACAAGTACCTGCGCAACGTCGTGGACCCCGAGGACTACGGCGAGTACATCCTCCCGTTCCTCATCTTGCGCCGACTTGAGTGCCTGCTCACCGATACCAAGGACGAGGTCGTCGCACTCGCCGAGTCCGGCAAGTTCACCGGTGAACTGCTTAACATGGCCGTCCACTCGAAGTTCGGGCTCGGCTACTACAACACCTCGCGCTTCGACCTGGAGGTCATCGGCAAGACCGACGACCACGTACAGGAATCGCTCCTGGAGTATCTCGACGGGTTCTCCGAGCAGATCGCTGATATCTGGGATGCGTTCAAGTTCCGAGAGAAGATCGCCACCCTGGAGCGGAGCAGTCGTCTCTGGCAGATCATTCGGCACTTCGCGGCGATGGACCTGCACCCTGAGACGATCCCCGACGTGAGCATGGGTGACTTGTTTGAGGACATCATGTTCCGCGCCTTCACGACCAAGGGCAAGGGCGCTGGTGCGTTCTACACGCCGCGTGATGCGATCCGGCTCATGGTCGACGTGCTGTTCGCTTCCGACGACGAGGGCCTGACCGGCAAGGCACCGGCCCGGTCTGTCTACGATCCGACCGCCGGAACGGGCGGCATGCTCTTGGTCGCGCAGCGGGCGCTTGAGGAGATGAACCCGCACATCGACGTGACCCTCTACGGGCAGGAGATGATGGACTGGGCCTACGCCATCGGCAAGGCTGACCTGCTGATCCAGGGCGGTCGTCCCGAGTCGATCAAGCAGGGTGACACCCTGCGCGTGGACCGCTACGAGGGCGCGACCTTCGACTACGTCCTGTCCAACCCGCCTTTCGGTGTCGACTGGTCGGTCTCCAAGTCCGAGGTCATGCGTCAGGCAGAGGTTCCCGGGTCCCGCTTCTCGCACGGACTTCCTGCCGTGTCTGACGGGCAGATGCTGTTCCTGAGCCACGTGGCCTCGAAGATGGCCCCAAAGGGTCCGAACGGTGCCGGAGGGCGTGCCGCCATCGTCTCCAACGGCTCACCCCTGTTCACCGGCAAGGCCGGGTCCGGACCGGACAAGATCCGCGCATGGCTGCTCACGAACGACCTCGTGGACGCGGTCATCGCGCTGCCGGAGAAGATGTTCTACGGCACCGGAATCGCCACCTACGTGTGGATCCTGGACAACAACAAGGAGCCGCACCGCCAGGACAAGATCCAACTCATTAACGCCGCGCCATTCTGGTCTCCGATGCGTAAGGGCATGGGAGACAAGACCCGCGAGATGAGTGAGAGCGACCGCGAGGCTGTCCTAGACCTCTACACCGCGTTCGAGGACGGCGAACACTCGAAGATCGTCACCGCCGACGACCTCGGTTACCGCGACGTTCCGGTGGTCAAGCAGAAGCACTACGCCACCAAGGTGACGTCCGAGGCCGTCGAGGAATCCATGACGCACCCAGCAGCGGTAGAGGGTCACCGCTCCATCGTCGAGAAACTGGACGGCGTGGTCTGGAACAGCCTGCCGACCCTGCTCAAGACCAGGGCTAAGGCCGCAGGTGTCAAGATGCCCACCGGCTTGATCGACGCGATCATGGACGCGGTCGCGCACGACGATCCCGAGGCTCCCCCGGCGGTGTCTCGCACCGGCAAGCCCGTCCTAGTGGATGGGTTCTCGATGACCGAGCGCATCCCGCTGTCCGAGGACGTGGACGAGCACATGCGCCGCGAGGTGCTTCCGTTCGCGCCCGACGTGACGTGGGACGAGGCTGCCTCCAAGGTCGGCTACGAGATCCCCTTCACCCGGCTGTTCTACAAGCCAGAGCCGGTCCGTCCCTTGGAGGAAATCGACGCCGACATCGCCCGAGTCATGGCGAGCCTAGAAGCGAAGTTCAAGGCGGTGCGGGAATGAGCTACACCGATAATTCAGCGTTCGCGGGGAGCCGGTACGAACTCTGGCCCCTCGGCACACTTGTTGAGGAACGCTCCGAGACGGGTGACGCAGCAGACCTCGCTCCGCTATCTGTCGGAAAGCAGGGTGTAACTGCACAGTTGGCGGGTGTAGCCAAGTCTGCGAACACTTCCAGCAGAAAAGTAGTTCGCGCGGGCGACATTGCCATCAATTCCAGGTCTGATAGGCGGGGCGCGGCGGGGCTCGCCAGACAAGATGGGACAATATCGGTTGTCTACTCGGTAATGACGCCAAACCCCCACCTACTCGACAAAGAGTATGCCCACCATCTTTTTCGGTCAGTTCCTTTCCAGGAGGAGTTCTTTCGGTTTGGAACCGGTATTCACTGGGATCTCTGGTCGACTCGTTTCACGAGCATGCGACAGATACCGGTACCCCTCCCGCCGCTCCCCACCCAACGCGCCATCGCCGACTACCTGGACCGAGAGACGGCGGAGATTGACGCGATGGCGGCTGAGCTAGATGAGCTGGTGGAGAGGTTGCGTGATCGTCGAGAGGCGGTCGTGGGATCAGAGGGGGTCTTGGATGCCCCGAGAGTTTCTCTTGGGATGTTGTGTGACTTCAATTCGGGCGGCACACCTCCAACTTCGGACCTGTCTATGTGGGATGAATCCGACACTGGAACCCCGTGGGTCGCCATTTCCGACATGAGCACTGTCGACTCCGTTTCAGAAACCAAGAAGTCGGTAACCAAGCTAGGGATAGAGACAGCGCGGCTACCCGTAGGCAAACCCGGAACTGTACTGTTCGCGATGTACGCGAGCGTAGGTGCCGTTTCAGTTCTCGGAATCAATGCGACCTGGAATCAGGCCATCCTAGGACTGTCTCCAATCGAGCCGGAAACCCTTTCACCGGATTGGCTATTCCATGCCCTGACACTTCTGAAACCGGAACTCCCGCTCTATTACCGGAGTAATACGCAGAACAATCTCAATGCTGAGCAGGTCAAGGCTCTACGCATCCCCCTACCGTCCCCTGATGAACAGCGGCGAGCCATCGAACTCATTAGGTCACGGCAAGACGAGATCGACTCGATGATCGCGGATGCTCAGAAGCTGAAAGCCCTGCTGGCCGAGCGCCGGTCCGCGCTCATCACCGAGGTCGTCACTGGCCGTAAGGAGGTTCCCGTCCCGTGAGCACCGCCGTGTTGATGGAGCGCGAGTTCGAGAACAACATCTGCCAGTCGCTCGCTGAGCGTGGCTGGCTCTACGACCCCGCAGACACCGGCTGGGATCCGGAGCTGGCCTTGCATGGTCCGGACGCGCTGGCGTGGCTGGAGTACCGCCATCCCACGGAGTACGCCAAGGCTGTCCCGGATAACGGGTCGGACGTGGAGCGCGCGCTGGCGCAGCACCTGTTGCTCACGCACCTGTCCGAGCGGGTACTGGGCGGCAAGGTCAAGTACGACGCCGCGCACGGCAAGATCCGTGGCGGGCTACTCGGTGCGCTACGGGAGGGGTTCAAATACACCCGCGCCGGGCACATGACCTCAACCTTCGGTGCGATGGCGGCGTACCCGCCCGCGAACCCGATCCTCACCACCGCTGTCGAGGCCGCGAAGACCAACCGCTTGCGGGTGATCCGGCAGGTCCGGTTCGACGCTGAGACAAACGAGACCATCGACCTGGTGCTGTGCGTCAACGGCGTGCCGGTGGTGACGATGGAACTCAAGACCGACAACACCCAGGCCATCGACGAAGCCAAGAAGCAGTACCGCCGCGACCGCAAGCCGGGACGAGGGAAGTCCAGGGCACTGCTGGCACCGGGGCGCTGTCTGGTCCACTTCGCGGTGTCGAACTCGGAGGTCTACATGACCACCGAACTCAAAGGCGAGGACACGTTCTTCCTCCCGTTCAACCAGGGCACCGAGGACGGACAACCGGGCAATCCGCCGTCGGAGACCGGCTCGGCGACGGACTACCTGTGGCGGCAGGTCTTCGACCGTGACCTGTTCCTGCGGCTGCTCAATGACTACGCACTGTGGGAACCGGCCAAGCGGGACAAGAAGGGCAAGGCCATCGGCACCGCCGGGCGGCTGATCTTCCCGCGCTTTCACCAGCTTAGAGCCACCGAGGCCGTAGTCTCCGACATCCTCACGAACGACGTGGGTGACCGGTACTTGATCTGGCACTCTGCCGGGTCGGGCAAAACCAAGACGATGGCGTGGATGGCGCACAACCTCATCCGCAGACACGACGCGGGCGGTAACAAGCTGTTCGACTCGGTGATCATGATCTCCGACCGCACGGTGCTGGATCAGAACATCCGCGATGACATCGCACTGCTTCAGGCATCCGAGGGTCTGATCGTTCCGGTCGGCGAAGCCGGTGGGGCCAAGTCTCCGCAGCTCCTCCAGGCGCTGAGGGATGGCGGGCACATCATCTCCTGCACTCTCCAGACCTTCCCCGAGGTTCTCAAGATCATCGGGGACCGTAGTGATCTGGAAGGCCGCAAGTGGTGCGTGATCGCTGACGAGGCGCACTCATCCCAGACCGGCTCCGCTGCACTGGCGCTGCGACGCCTGCTTGCCGATGCGGTGGCCGAGTCCGAGGACGGTGAGCCACTGACCGGGGACGATCTGTTGACCGCGCAGGAGTCCGCCGTGTCGCAGGCGATCAACCTGACGTACGTGGCTCTGACGGCCACCCCGAAGGCCAAGACGTTGCGGCTGTTCGGTTCCAAGCACGGTGACGGCGAGGATGTCACCTACCTGGCGTTCGACACCTACACGATGGCTCAGGCTATCGGCGAGGGCTTCATCCTCGACGTGCTGGGTAACTACACCACCTACGACATGCTCGCGAGCGTGCGCGACGAGCTGGGCCGCGAGGAGCACGTCAATCGCGGCGAGGCGGTCTCGGATCTGGTTCGGTTCGTCCGCCTGCACCGCACCTCGATTGCACAGAAGGTCGAGGTCGTCGTAGAGCACTTCCGACGCAACGTCATGCACCACCTCGACGGGCACGCCAAGGCCATGGTCGTCACTTCGTCCCGCCAGGCAGCGGTGAAGTGGTCCCTGTCGATGAATGAGTACATCGCCAAGAAGGGGTACGGCGATATGCGCACCCTGGTGGCGTTCTCCGGCTCCGTCGACCTCGATGACGACCCGACAGCCACCGGGCTGACCGAGGCCGGACTGAACCAACGCGGCGACACCGAGAACGCCTTCAAGACCGACGACCAGTACCGCGTCCTCATCGTGGCCGACAAGTTCCAGACCGGCTTCGACGAGCCCCGACTGTGCGCGATGTACGTGGACAAGAAGCTCTCGGGAATCACCACCGTCCAGACCCTGTCTCGGCTCAACCGCGTCTACCCGAACAAGCCGACCCCGATGATCCTTGACTTCATCAACACCCCCGAGGACATCCAGGCCGACTTCAAGGTCTACTACTCGGACGCGCAGGTCCACGGCGAGGTAGATCCCAACAGCCTCCACGACCTGGCCGACGTGCTGGATACAGCGGGCTTCTACTCGACCGAGAAGATGATCGAGGTGGCCGACGCCTACGCGGCGGGCGAGAACGGTGAGACGCTGCGCAAGCTCATCACGCCCATCGTCCACGTCTGGAACGGCGAGTACAAGCAGGCGAAACTGGCCGGGGACAAGGAAAGGTCGCAGGAGATCTTGGACTTTAGAACCAACCTCATCAAGTACAAGAACGCCTGGGAGTTCCTCACCCAGATCATCGACTACGCCGACATCGAGATCGCCAAGCGGGCCGCGTTCGCCATGATCCTGGGACGCAACCTCAAGATCACCGACCGCCCCCAAGAGGAGGACTACGTGGGCGGCGTGACCCTGTCCGGAGTCGGTGTCGTTCCTGACCGGATCGAGGAGGACATGGCGCTGACCGAGGGCAGCGAGGAGCCGCTGAAGAGCCCTGAGTTCCTGCCCCAGACCGGCTCCATGCCCGCCCCGGTGAAAGAGACGTTCGAGCGCGTCATCGAGGAAGTCAACGCCCGGTTCGCCGCCGCCGGAATCACCGCGAACAACCGCGAGAAGCAGGGCTTCGTCACGGCCATGTGGGGTGCCCTGTCGGGCGACACCGAGGTGTCCGACATGGCATCGGAGAACACCGGCGAACAGATGAGCAAGTCCGCCAAGTTCAAGAGCAAGGTCCAGAGGGTCCTGTTCGAGCACATGACCTCGACCGAGGAGATGGGCACCGCTGCGCTCGCCAACCCCGAACTGCTCGACGCGCTCACGGCGGGACTTGCCGAAGTTGCCGAAGCCGCGAAGAAGTTCGGACTGCTGGACGGTGACGGCGAGTAGGTCGAGGAATAGCGACAGACCGTTTTCTCACGCCGACGATGTCGTACCGCGCACCTATGCTGCTGCCCGAATGCAGATCAGTGTCCGACAATTAGGAGATCACGTGTTCGAGAGAATGATCGACTATCCGTGCGCGGTCGCCGAGGACGACCAAGCAAATGAAGGCGTTCGACTCGCCTGGCGCTGGGTCCTGGATCACGTATCTGAGAATTCCAAAGACGCTGTGCTTTGGGCTCCGCAGAAGCAGTCGCTCAGGGATAACCAACTCGCACAGCGCATCGCCGCTATGCCCGGTGTCAGGACTGCGACTGGACGAGGCAGCACATATCACGGCTCACGTGGACCCGTCCTAGCTCTATGGCCCGACATCGACGAATTGGCCACGATCTGCCACTACGGGGCGTCTGCGCTCGCCGTCGTCATGTGGGGCGAGCCGTTCCGACTGTGGGCGAACGAAGTCGGAGCCGAGTTCCTCTCCCGCGACCCGGAAATGCAAGACGAACCAGAGCCGACCTTGGAACCGGAAGTAGTCTCCGCGCTTGAGACCATCACCAGCCTGATCAACCAGAGCAACTCCATCGGAAGTCGCGGGTACGACAAGCGCGACACGGTAAAACCACTACTCGACCTCCATGATCGGGGCTTCCGGCCAGACGACAAACTCGTGCGGCAGTGGGCCGCAGCGCACGGCTGGCGCGGAGAGAACGTCGCACACCTCGGAAGCTACGTCCGCGACATCATTGCGGGTAAGCGACCTCAGATTAGGTAGGTGGGCGTCCCCCGAGAACCGGCAGCTTCTTTTCAAGGCTTCCCTCGCCTATCACCGATGGCGAGCGGCCCAGAACCCGGGCGGTGTGGCGGCTCGATTACGACCACGAAACGCCCTCCTACAGGGGAGAGGCCGCACCTCACCAACTCGGGCACATCGACCTGGCCAGACGGGAGTTCCCTGGCTGTGCGACGAAGGATCCACTGGGCCACGCGGGTAGGCACAAATGACTTTCCTTGAACCCAGGATTCATATCTACCGAGAGCGTCCGGTATCACCTTCTCACCCTTCGGACGCGGGAGCATCCTTACTGCGTGCGTGACGATCCCTCCCCGCCGGGATGTATCAGCCCACGTCACCCCGATCTTTGTGACAGCCACCCGATCCGCAGGCACGACTACCTGCGCAACAATGGTTTCGGTCGAACTGTCGAGTCGGAAGACACTCGGCGCTTTAGAGATCGGAACCCATTCGCTCCCAGATTTTAGGAACGCGCCTGAGGTCCATGCGTGGAAGCTGACATCGTAGAGAACACCTGGCCCTACGACGTCGAAGTTGACCACACAAGTTGCATACTTGCGTCCGTCAATCTCCCGGCTGATACCGATCTCCTGGACACCGAAGCCGATACCCATCCCAAACGGCTTCTTTGCAGTCACGAGCTGGTGGCGGACGACCTTGAGCGACAATCCCGCTACTAGAAGAGACACAGTAGAGACCGCGAGCGTGGCCAGCCCGAATAACGCCGACTGGTCTCCGAGTAGTTCTCCCATAGGGTTGAAGATTACTGAGGACGTCCGACACCCTCCGCTGCTCGCGCCCGTCCTGCCGTGACTACTGACCTACACTGCCTCGGATCCTTGGCATCGAGACACCTCAGCGACGAGCGGACCCGTCACTGGAACTCCGTGGTCACACTGCCTCAGAGGCCCGTCTCAATATCAGAGTCGCAAGCGTTACAAACCCACCAATTTTAACGACCTGCAGGTTTGAGCGCCAACCGTTGCCGTCTCGGGCACGTCCGCATGTCCACCCCAGAGTTTGGACCACCAGATCGACCCCCTCGACATCGCGGGGTGGCCCGATGGGCACCGACTAGTCGACCGGTTGCAATAAAAACCGGCCGTGGAAGACGCGTAATCAATGTGTCCGTTATCCACCGAATGTGACACCCATTCAGGCCGCACCGGTTCCCGCAGGCGGCAATGATTCACAACTGGTGTCCGTTATCTATTGAATTCGGACATGGAATGTGACACGGTAGAAGCATGGCCGCCACCAAACTCCCCGCCGAAAACCCGATCCGCTACGAGGGCGGCGACCCGACCAAGGTCGGATACGCCCGCGTCTCCACTGGGGACCAGGACCTCACACTGCAGCTCGATGCCTTGAAGGCCGCGGGGTGTGGCCGCGTGTTCTGGGACCATGGCGTCTCCGGCTCGACGAAGGCCCGCCCCGGCCTGGACGCGGCCCTCGGCCACATCCGGGACGGCGACACCCTCACTGTGTGGAAGCTCGACAGGCTGGGTCGCTCAACTGCCCACCTCGTCACCTTGGTCGAGCAGTTCCGCAACGAAGGGATCGGGTTTCACTCCGTCACCGACGGAATCAACACCGCCACCCCGGCGGGCGAGATGCTGTTCACAATCATGGCAGCGGTCGCACAGATGGAGCGGTCGCTCACCATCGAGCGCACCCGCGCTGGACTCGCAGCGGCCAAGGCCCGAGGACGGCAGGGCGGGCGGAAACCCTCGCTCAATCCGCGACAGGTGGAGCAGGTACGAAAGATGCGCGACGAGGGCGAGACCCTCGACGGGATCGCCGAGATGTTCGGAGTCTCCAGATCCACCGTCATCCGCGTGCTGAATCCCGACGCCAAGGCGACGAAGTCCCGGAAGACCTGACGCAACGCCTCCGCCCGTGAGCAAGGTCGGTAACGCCCGCCCAGGTCCGACCACGAGCATGGCCGAGCAGTCCCCGACACACTCAAGGTGCCGAGCGCCACCTCATGTCGAGCACCACGCCGACCTGCTTGATCGAATCTCGGCGACCGAGTTACAACACTCTATGGGACTTTACTGACCTAGAGACCACGTCAAAGATGCCGCACTTTGCTAAAGACTAGGAAACTAACCCTCCCGGTAGGCATCTCTCACCCTATCGACTTCCTCTAGGAAGAACTTGATGTCCTCTTCCCCAGAAGACATGCGGCGTAGATCTCGGGCGAGCTTGAAGAACCCTGCACCTGGCATACCGCCGGACTTGCTCAGCACAACGGCGGAGAGCATCACTTCTCGATCCGCGTAGGACCGCCTCGACACCTCGGCCAGCAGCACCGACATTCCATTCTGGCCCCGCCAAGTTCCAAGCTCGAACGGATCACCTAGGGCCTCATTGAGTTCAGAGTAGAAGGTGAAGTCCTTCTCCCTCCCCCTTGCCGGACGACGCGCCACTTCCGCGAGAATTTCCTCCGCTCTGTCGACCAGCTCCTCCCAGTCCCCGTCGTACCACTGGTTTCCCTTGTCGGCGCTCATAACCTCACGCTACGACGAAATCTGGACGGTTGTAGCCGGTTAGCTTGCGGTGGCACACCTACGCCCAGCCTGTTCCGAACCCGAATACCTCTATCGATAGCTGCTACCTTGCGACGACTGGAGTGTTCCCGCTAAAGTGGCCACTGCAATTAAGCGGCGAGTTCGTATATGTCTCTGAATCCTAGTTCAAACTCGGCTGGTGTCAAATAGCCCAGTGTGGAATGTCGTCGCGTCCTGTTGTAGTACTCCTCGATCCAGATGAATGTGCTCTTTTTGAGTGATTTGAGAGTGGGCCATGGGCGCGTGTGAATGAGTTCCTTCTTGTAGCTCGCGAAGAATGATTCTGCGACCGCGTTGTCGAAACAAATGCCAGTTCGCCCCAATGATCGTCTGATATTGTTTTCACTGCAGTATTTGTCGAAGTCGGTGGACGTGTATTGAGTTCCGCGATCGCTGTGGAATATGACTTCTCCGGATGGTCGACGGCGAGCGATGGCCATGTCCAGTGCGTCGGTGACCAGCTCGGTGCGCATGTGGTCGGCCACGGCCCATCCGACGACCATCCTGGAGTGCAGATCGATGACCGTGGCCACGTACGCCCAGCCGTTCCAGGTCCGCACGTAGGTGATATCGCCGCACCACTTGGTGTTCGCCTCTGCCGCCGTGAAGTCGCGGCCGATGAGGTCAGGTGCGGCGACGGGGCTGTCTCCGGCGACGGTGGTGCGCTTCCACGCCTTCGGGTGGCGGCCTTCCAGGCCTGCGGCCTTCATGAGCCGCCACACCCGCTTGTGCGAGGCCCGGTGGCCGCCGGCGGCGAGCTCGGCGCGCATGCGTCGAACGCCGGGACGGCCGTTGAGGTGCTCGTAGTGGTGCTCGATCAGCGCTGTTAACTCGTCGTCTCGGAGGTCTCGAGCTGAGCGGGACGTGCCGCGCCACTTGTAGTAGCCAGAAGTCGAGACGCCGAGTTGAGCACACATGAACGTGACCGGGTAGGAGTTGGATTCAGCCCAGTCCGCGATAGCCGCGAATTTCACCGCGGGTCTTTCGCGAACCAGGTCGCTACTTTTTTTGCGAACTCCGCCTCCATCCGGGCGTGCTTCACTTCTTCGCGGAGGCGCTCGAGTTCTGCCCGCTCGTCCTCATTCAACGGGCGGTCAGAATCGCCGTTTCCCTCGTCTCGAGTCTTCTTCACCCATTTCCCCAGTGTCATCTCGTGAACGCCGATACTGCGTGCAACTTCGGCGATCGTACGGCCATCGTCGATGACCAAACTTACCGCGTTGGCCTTGTACTCGGCAGTGAAGCTCCGACGAGTCGATCCCATAATCCGCTCCCTCTATCTTGGGGGAACTCACCGCTCATCTCCGGGTGTCCACCAGAACGGGAACGGTCCAGACGAGGAAAGTCGACAACCTACTCAACAAGGTCAAGCCCCTGGAAGTGGTGTAACTGAATGGTGATCCTTCGTGGGTGGTCAGGCGGGTAGTTGCATCAGGTCATCGGTGCTCACCTCCGTCGGCGAGCTGGTGGCGGGGTCGGTGGTCAGGGTGAGTCGGCAGCGGCTGAGGACTTCGAGACCGAGGTAGCGGCGGCCTTCGGCCCATTCGTCGGTCTGCTCGGCCAGGACGGCGCCGATGAGGCGAACGATGGCATCCCGGTTCGGGAAGATCCCGACCACGTCGGTGCGGCGTCGGATCTCCCGGTTGAGCCGCTCGGTGGGGTTGTTGGACCAGATCTGCCGCCACACATCGTCGGGGAACGCGATAAACGCCAGCAGGTCCTCGCGGGCATCGCCGAGGTGGTCAGCAACCTCGGGCAGTCTGCCTTCGGTGTAGTCCAAGAGCCGGTCGAACTGGGCATTGACAGCCTCGGCGGTGGGCTGGTCGTAGACGCTATGCAGCATCGCCTTCACGGCCGGCCACATCGACTTGGGGCACGCGGCCATGAGGTTTGCGGCGTAGTGGGTGCGACAGCGCTGCCAGGCGGCCCCGGGCAGGTTCGCCGCGATCGCCTCGATCAGCCCGGCGTGGGCATCGGAGGTCACCAGCCGGACTCCGCCCAGGCCACGGGCCACCAGGTCGGCGAAGAAGGTGTTCCACGAGGCCTTCGTCTCGCTGGTGGCGACTTGCATGCCCAGGACCTCGCGGTGGCCGTCACCGTTGACCCCGGTGGCCAGCAGCACCGAGGCTTTGACGACCTGCTTGTTCTCCCGGACCTTGATCGTCAGCGCATCGGCGGTGACGAACGTGAACGGTCCGGCCTCGTCCAGGCGCCGGTGCCGGAACGCCGCGACCTGCTCATCGAGGTCTTCGGCCATGCGGGAGACCTGGGACTTGGACAGCGAGTCGATGCCGAGAGTTTTGACCAGCTTGTCCATCCGGCGGGTGGAGACCCCGGCCAGGTAGCAGTCCGCCACGACGGTGATCAGCGCGGATTCGGCCCGCTTGCGACGCTCGAGCAGCCACTCGGGAAAGTAGGAGCCCGAGCGGAGCTTGGGGATGGCGACGTCGACGGTGCCGACCCGGGTATCCAGGGGCCGGTGGCGATAACCGTTGCGGTAGTTGGTGCGCTCTGACGAGCGGGCGTTCCACTCGGCGCCGCACACGGCGTCGGCGTCCGCGGACAGCAGGGCGTTGATCATGGTCTGCAGCAGCTCGCGCATCAGATCCGGTGACGCGTCGGTCAGGGCTTGGCTAAGCAGGCCTGCAGGGTCGACAATATGGGGTGCGGTCATCGTGATGACTCCGTTCGAGGATTCGGTAGAAGGTTGACTCGAAGGATCACACGGTGGCCGCTCTACATCCGTACACAACACGGAATCGCAGACGATCTCGGCCACCGAGTTACACCACTCTATGGGGCACTACTCTCAACAAGTTGAGTCACGGGTGCATACACTCGAAGTTCGCACCAAGCGAGGTGGACTACAGATGACCAACGACCAGCTTGGCCCCCATGACTTCAGCTCCCCCGGCCCCCACGAAGAAGCCAATCAAGGCCAGACCACCTGGAAATGGGTGGCGATTCTCGCCTTAGTGGCACTGGGGATCGCCATCGCGGTAGCAGTCATCGCGCTAACCCGACTGGACGCCTCAAGCGGGGCCTCAAGCGGGCTGGGCGGAGGCACAGCGTCGGCTCCCGAGAGCCCTAGCCCAGAATCCGCACAGCCCCCCGCCCCGACTCAATCGGACAGGTCGTTCGTCATGGATCAGCAAGGTTGGCAGGACTCCACTGCACGCTGCGACGGCACCGACAGGACCCTTGTCACTGCTCGCACCGAGTACGCCCTCATCGCCATCTGTTCAACAAACAGCAGCCTCGTCTACAAGGGCGAACGCATACTGCAAGGGGTCTCCGTTGAGATCGGCAATCTCATCGTCGATGGCTGGGGGTTCAGAGCACTAGATAACGGCGTGGAGTATCGGGTCACCGAGACAGAGTTGACTACAAGTTCGGGAGGCTCCGTTCTTTCGGAAGACCCATTCATCGAGTACCGAGGCAACGACCAGTCCCAACCCGCCCGCACAGACTTCCTTCCACAACCTCAATCACGCTCGGTGGTTCCACCGTTGCCAGGCGCTTCAAACGAACCAAAAAGTAGCGAGAGCCCGAACGGCACCGGCGAACAGAACGGCTACGGGAAGTACGAGTCCTGGGGCGAGTACGCGACACATTGGCAATGCGTCGTGAACTACACGCCATCCCAGATCTGCCGAGAGCTTGTAGCAAAGTACGGACCAGAGGCCGAAGGGGTCAGATAGGGGCTCCGCCGGCGGGCGCTCACGGGAGCGGGGACACGGTTACTCCTCCAAGACCCCCACCGTCCCAATGCGGGAGAATGGGGTCTCATTGGTACCTCCGGGGTCAGTATGGAGAGTTCGCGTTGCAATACTCGGCGGTGTTACCCGCCTCGATGCAGTTGCTCCAGTAACTCGCATCAGCGAGATCCTCGGGGCTATAGGTGATCGCCGGGGAGCCGTCCTCTAGGAGGTACGGGCCACCTGCAGACTCGTTGCAGGTATCCAGGTAGGTCGTGGTGCCGTCTGACATCAGCGCAGTCCCGTCAGCTAGCTGGCACTCCACGAAGGTTGGGGCGGCAGCCGGGGCCGCAGCGGCAGGGGCCGGGGCAGGGGCAGGAGCAACCTCGGATGTGGGCTCAGCTGCCGGCTCAGTCGCCTCTGGCTCGCCCGCCAGATCGAACTGCGAGAGGTCGAGAACGTAGGTCTCCGTCGGCACCGGTTCCTCAGCGGAGACGTGCGGCTCCAAGATGATCTCCGAGTTCGGGTCGACGTCCTCCTGGAGCCAGAGGACTCCGCGATGCTTCTCGCCGGTCCTCACGCGGGTGGCGGACAGCTCCTCGTAGCCCTCACAGTTGACGGCAGCGATGCTCCGGTTCTTCTCGATGAAGCCATCTGCGGTGCGCTCGTTGACGCCGTTAGGGACAAACCCCTCGCCGTTGCCCGACTCGACCTCGACATCCATCTCGATCCCGATGAAGGTGTCGTACTCCACGTCCGTGTACGGGACCGGCCCGCAGGTCTCGGGGCGGAACACGTCGGTGACGGTGACGTGTGCGACGTAGTGGGGACTGTTGATCGTGAACGGCTCCCCCACCACGATCTCGTGCTCGGCGACGTCCACTTCGGTCGTAGCGGGAGCGGCGATCTCCGGAGCCTCCGACTCGCCGGAGCCGCTACCGCAGCCTGCGAAGACCAAGATCGTTGTCGCTGCCAGCAAGACGATCTTCATCATGATTGGGCCTTCCGAGGTAGTCACTCGTTCCCATCCTCGTACTTAGGAGCACTGATGACAGCGGATTCTGCACTATGCCTACGACAAGACCTCACTAATTTGGTCCCGGAAGCACGCACCAAACGAACCCCACGCGCGCCAGCCAAGTGGCCGGGAGCTTCCTCGGGGTCTGCTCACCAGCCTCCGCGATGCCCGGTAGATCAAGCTCCGAGAGGTTCAGACCGAAAGACTCGGTCACCACCGATCATTAGCGGAGTCCTGGGATTCGGTAGGTAGCCGACGCTCCCCGGAGCGGGGTAGCCGTGCGGGATCTTCTTGTGGTGGTGGGAGGGGTCCAAAATGGCCGATCATGGTCTGGGGGGCAAGTCACGACTGCTCCTTCTCGGCCTGCTCCCCCCGCTCTTGCTCGGCCCATAACCGCTTGCTGGTGACCTCCCACCGCTTGGACAAGGCGTAGCTGACCCCGTTCTTCGGAGAGATGAATCGCCGGACGAACACGTCCCAGAAGTCGGTCTCACGATGGTGCACACCCCTACTGGTTTTCCTTCCAGTAGATCTTGGGCCACTCAGACTTCGGAGGAAGGTTGTCGATGTTCGGCTTCTGCCACTCGGACTTCGGAGGCAGATGATCTGGGCTGATGGCCTCGGATACCCGAGGCTTTGAGACGGAGTCGGTAATGACCCACTCGGCCTCGAACTTGCTGGGGTGGGAGCCGTAGATGAGACCGAACACCGAGAGGATCATCCAGTCACCCCGCTGCACGTCCTGCTGAGCCGCTCCCTTGTAAGCGCCGTACCGAAAGGCCGGGGGGTACCAGCCAGCATTGAGATGGGGCAGGATCCGCCACTCGTAGGCGTCGGAGTCCCCGCCCTTGACGACCAAGTCACCGAACATGTGCTCGATGACTTCGTCGTTCTCAGGGAGAGCACGAACGGCCATATACTGGTTTTGCCAGTCCCGCTCCACGTCGCCCCTGTCAAACTGATCTTTGGTGACGATAGCTACTACTGCGCTCATCAGACGGCCTCCCAGCCGGTTGCGACCTCGATGTCCGAGATCATGTTTTCAGGATCCTCCAGCAGCTCCAGCACCTCCGGGCGGGCGTCGTGGCCGCCGATGTAGTC
Organism: Dietzia sp. WMMA184; assembly: GCF_002441635.1. Lineage (NCBI taxonomy): Bacteria > Bacillati > Actinomycetota > Actinomycetes > Mycobacteriales > Dietziaceae > Dietzia > Dietzia sp. WMMA184. The sequence goes on from NZ_NXEI01000001.1 coordinate 1,234,999, forward strand.
GAGAAGACCTCCTGCATCACGATGAGCTGGAAGTTGGCACGGTCTGCCTCCCCGAGCAAACCTGTGCGGGCTTGTGAGGTTCTCCGTAGCGACTTCCACGTACTTGAGCGGCTCGTCCCGGCGTCCCGGCTCTCCCTGACGCAGGGGCTCCGGAAAGTGGGGCCTGAGCTGGGCGACTCGGGGACTTATTAGCACCGCGGGCCCATCACAGATCGCCGCCATCGGGCTCGTCGAAAGGGCCTCCACCATCGAGCCGGTGACCCACGCCGGGAAGCGAAGACGATGTGGCATCCGACACCTGTGTCTCTAGCAGCTGCGCCGACAACCGCGGGTTAGCGACCCTGTCACAGTTCTCACGGGGTCTCACGTCAGATTCACACTTACATCCGGGGGCATATACCCAGTTCAGGACGCTTTCAACACACTTCTCACACTTTCCCCAAAAAAGGAGATACAGGGAGAAGGGATACATAATAGGAAACGGTTTCCGAAAGATCGCGTGAGAAGCGTGAGCCCGTCCGACCAGCGGAATTGCTCTCTCACTTCCACGCAGACCTCGGTTGAAACCTGTGTGAGGGCCACAGTCACACCTCCCCTGCTGCAGCTCGGACCCTGCTTGCCAGGCGGACGCCGTTAAAGAACCGCCTGTTCCGACCTATGTCGGGGTCGTACTGGGAGACTGACTTGAGGTGAGGCCGCGCGGCGCAAATGTCCTTGGTCATCCCCGACTTGGACGTCGGAGAATGTCCGTTGCGATCCCGCCACATGCGCCACCTATCGAAGACGGCATCCGTGCTGACGCGCTCCCCGGGGACCTCCACGAGCTCCTCGGTTAAGAAGGCAGCAACAGGTGAGGAGAGGTCATCCATCACTTCCTGGTCCTCTAGTGAAGATAGTGGTGGGACGAAAGCGCCACGCTCGTCGAGACGATCCAGCCCGTCCAGCGCCCAGTTAAAGATTCCGGCGAGCTCTGCCCTCAGGCGTCCCTCCATGCCTGTGTCCTCGTTACCGACGAAGGATCGGGTCATCGAGACGATGAGGAACCTCTTGGCGAGGGCCTGTGAGGCGTCCCCCAGGCGTGGCAGCTCATTAGTCATGAGCATCAGGCGGGCAGGTAGCTTCCCGATCCACGGTTCCTTGTACTTCCGGTTAGCCGCCACGGTGTCTTCGCCCGAGATCGTCAGCAGCCGCTCCACGAGGACCTGCGAGTCCTTGCGCATACGGGCATCGGAGACCAGCGCGAGCGAGGAACCTACCAGGGGAGCCAGACCGAAGTCAGTCGCCAGGGATGCCAGGGAAGGGCCGCAGACGTTCTTCCTGCCCACCAGGGCGGTGAGGATGCGACCTATTACCCCCTTACCCGCACGCGGTGGACCAACGAGCATGAATATCTTCTGGAGGTCGGTGCGCCCGCTCAAGACGTATCCCATCCACTCCTGGAGCGCCCGCACAGCCTCCTCGTCCTCGGGCCAAATCGAGCTCATGAAGCTGTCCCAGACAGGGCAGGTGGACCGTTCCCGTTCTGGTGGACACCCGGAGATGAGCGGTGAGTTCCCCCAAGATAGAGGGAGCGGATTATGGGATCGACTCGTCGGAGCTTCACTGCCGAGTACAAGGCCAACGCGGTAAGTTTGGTCATCGACGATGGCCGTACGATCGCCGAAGTTGCACGCAGTATCGGCGTTCACGAGATGACACTGGGGAAATGGGTGAAGAAGACTCGAGACGAGGGAAACGGCGATTCTGACCGCCCGTTGAATGAGGACGAGCGGGCAGAACTCGAGCGCCTCCGCGAAGAAGTGAAGCACGCCCGGATGGAGGCGGAGTTCGCAAAAAAAGTAGCGACCTGGTTCGCGAAAGACCCGCGGTGAAATTCGCGGCTATCGCGGACTGGGCTGAATCCAACTCCTACCCGGTCACGTTCATGTGTGCTCAACTCGGCGTCTCGACTTCTGGCTACTACAAGTGGCGCGGCACGTCCCGCTCAGCTCGAGACCTCCGAGACGACGAGTTAACAGCGCTGATCGAGCACCACTACGAGCACCTCAACGGCCGTCCCGGCGTTCGACGCATGCGCGCCGAGCTCGCCGCCGGCGGCCACCGGGCCTCGCACAAGCGGGTGTGGCGGCTCATGAAGGCCGCAGGCCTGGAAGGCCGCCACCCGAAGGCGTGGAAGCGCACCACCGTCGCCGGAGACAGCCCCGTCGCCGCACCTGACCTCATCGGCCGCGACTTCACGGCGGCAGAGGCGAACACCAAGTGGTGCGGCGATATCACCTACGTGCGGACCTGGAACGGCTGGGCGTACGTGGCCACGGTCATCGATCTGCACTCCAGGATGGTCGTCGGATGGGCCGTGGCCGACCACATGCGCACCGAGCTGGTCACCGACGCACTGGACATGGCCATCGCTCGCCGTCGACCATCCGGAGAAGTCATATTCCACAGCGATCGCGGAACTCAATACACGTCCACCGACTTCGACAAATACTGCAGTGAAAACAATATCAGACGATCATTGGGGCGAACTGGCATTTGTTTCGACAACGCGGTCGCAGAATCATTCTTCGCGAGCTACAAGAAGGAACTCATTCACACGCGCCCATGGCCCACTCTCAAATCACTCAAAAAGAGCACATTCATCTGGATCGAGGAGTACTACAACAGGACGCGACGACATTCCACACTGGGCTATTTGACACCAGCCGAGTTTGAACTAGGATTCAGAGACATATACGAACTCGCCGCTTAATTGCAGTGGCCACTTTAGCGGGAACACTCCAAGGTCGCCTCGGGGTCGTAGTCGAACGGGACGGTGACGAAGTTGAACAGCGCGGGGGTGTGGCTGTTTAGCTCCCTGTTCGTGATGTGGACCAGGCCGTTCTCGCACGAGACGAACTCCCCTGACGGCGGGTGATTGGAACCGTCGATCCAACTGTGGGGCTCGGTGTCAGTGTCCAGGTAGCAGACGGCCTGCAGCGCTTCGATGAGGTTGCCAACCTTGTGTCTGTTCGGCGACCACGGCTGGTGAGTGCCCCCGGCGTCGGTATAGACCACTGGATCAAGGATCTCGTAGAGCTGACTGCGCAAACCCCCTCGGTCCAACTCCTTCCACCTTGTCCCGGTCCAGTGGTAGAACTCGCCCTGCCACCAACGCAGGGTCATGGTCCCGTCAGAGCTGAAGTGCTCGCGAACCAATTGTTTGGCGACCGAGGCGGGGGCACTGGGTGAGTGGTAGACCGAGGAGCTCATCGGGCCACCTCCACACGGGCAGGTGCCTGACGGGCAGAGTTCATCGTCGCTTCGATCTCGTAGGGGTCCAACCCGTTGCGCGCGGCAGCATCGGCCAGAAGGTCGAGAACATACTCGCCCGCGTCCTCGTCCAGAGCTCTGCAGGTGGCCCAGTACAAGACGTTGTTCCGCTGGCCCACCTCAGCGGCCAGAACGACTCGTATCAGCGAATTGAAGCTACCCCTAGGGCGGAGCCAGGGCGCGGCCGCTGGAGACACCTGGGTAGGCACATGAGGCTCAGGGAGCCGCACTACCCGGCCCACTAGGTGCTCGGGAAGGACGGCGATCTCCTTAGAGACCACGACCTCGTACCGGCCACCGTCAGGATGGAGCGACGGGGGCATCACCAGGTAGCCCGAGTTGCTCTTCACATCGATGCCCCTGGCACCGGTAAGAGCTCCTCGGACCCTGCCCTCACAGGGCAAGCGGTACCACAAGTGCGCTCCCCCGCCACCTGAGAGCATCATCAACGTCCGACGGATCGGTTCCAACTCGTCCAAGTCGCCCCCGCTGCGAGGGTCCACGTCAAGCACGACGTACCCCTCGGGAGGCCGGACTCCGATGTTGGCATCGGGGACCTCGGACCACCACTGGTCGATAGTGTCCAGGTTCGTCGTCGCGTTGTGGAGCCCATTGGGAGTCATGGGATTCTTGCCCCTCGGGACCAGCCGCAGAACGGACCATCCTCGCTGGGCATACCCGAGCGCGTGCTCACGCATCGACAGCGCTTTAGGAGACGCCACCAGCTCGGAGGCGATGGTAAACTCAATCACTGAGAACTCTCTCTCACGATGTAGGACGGCCCCCCGAGTGAGCGCCTGGGGGGCTTCGTCGTCTTATGTGTGCGTGTGGGCATTCGTCGCAATCCAGGAGTCAACATCCTCGGGGCGATAGAAGACCTTGCGCCCGAGCTTTATGAACTGCGGACCGGTGCCCATATACCTGCGCTGGTTCCAAAAGGACGCACTGGTCCCGGGTACGTAGTTGGGCATCTCCCTCGCGGGGATGAGCTGCCTTGTCGCCTCCATGTCTCTCCTACTTTCGTCGTCGTGTTCCCGTGCGGCCTACCCGCTGTTACCGAGATGCTAGCAGTACTACTGAGAGTCCGGTAGTGCTCCCGACTATCGTGTACGCTGAGTTCGTGACGTCAGTGTCGATCCCCGCCACGATCGGGGCCAATGCAAGAGCCATCCGCCTTGAGGCCGGAGCCACGCTCCAGGAGGTCGCTACGCAATGCCAGAAGTACGGACTGCGCTGGTCATTCGGTCGCGTCGGAGACCTGGAGAGAGGCAAGGTGCAGGCCACGTTGCCTACCCTCTTGGCCCTTGCCCATGCCTTATCGGAGCTGGACCCCGAAGGGGTCTCACTGAGCGATCTACTGGAGACCGATGAGGATCTGGAGGTGACCGAGCAGCTGACCATCCCGGCAGAGGAACGGCGACGCCTCCTCACGGGCCAGCGGGTGAAGGCAGATCTCCGCACCACGCTGACCGATGCTCATACCGGGGAGAAGATCGCACCGACGGTAAACGGTGCCCTCGTGCTCGTAAAGCTCAGTAGAACCGACGTCGAGCGCAAGGTCGCCCGAGACCTCGGGGTGAGTATCGATCAGCTGGAGGAGGCCATGGCAGAGCTGTGGGGGGCCTCTTACACCGAGGAGCGCACCCGCAGGGCTGGCAAGGGTTCCACCAGACAGCGCAAGGCCCGCGTCGGAAAGGATCTGCGTCGAGAGCTTCGGGAGGCGTTGAACCTTGGCGACGATTGAGCGGTACTCCACGAAGTCCGGCCCCCGTTACCGCGTCAGGTACCGCACCCCTGACCGCCGCCAGACGGACAAGCGGGGATTCACGACGAAGCGCGAAGCTCAAGCGTTCTTAAACACAGTGGAGGTCTCCAAGCTGGAAGGCCGATACGTCTCGCACAGTGCTTCCAGGACGACGATTTCCCAGGTGGCGTCGGAGTGGATGACCATCTCCGAGGCCAGCAAGGCCCCATCCTCGTGGCGCTCATACGAGACCGCCTGGAGGGTCCACGTCATGCCGACATGGGGCTCCACGGCTATCGGCGACGTGACGCTGACCGGAGTCAACAGGTGGCTAGCAACGATGGAGCGCAAGGACGGCCGGGCGGGCAAGCCAGCCCCGGCCACCATCGAGCGGGCCTACACCGTTCTGCTGTCCATCCTGGACGTGGCGGTGGCGGACAAGCTGCTGCACTCCAACCCGGCCCGCGGTGCCGAGGTACCCGCCCGGCAACCTAAGCGCAGGACGTATCTGACCGCACGCCAAGTGGCGCTGCTTGCCTCGCACAGTGGTGAGCGTGCCGAGCTCGTCCTGACGCTGGCCTACACAGGACTTAGATGGGGTGAAGCTATTGCCCTACGTCGGAGGGACGTGGACCTGGAGGCCCGGCGCATCCATGTGGACCGCTCCGTGACACAGATTGGGTCCAGGCTGGTCGAGGGGACACCCAAGACATCTACCGGAGTCCGTCAGGTACCCATTCCCGAGTTCCTCGTTCAGCGCCTGGAGCAACACCTTCTGAGCATTGGGGAGGATGATCTCGTCTTCCCTGGGCACGATGGCGACTATCTGCCCTCCCCTGACGTGAGACGGGGTTGGTTCGCTCGTGCGCAGCGTCAGGCGGAGCTCCCCCGGGTCCGCATCCACGACCTTCGTCACACTTGCGCATCCCTGGCAGTGTCTGCTGGGGCCAATGTCAAGGCGCTCCAGCGAATGCTCGGGCACGCGAAGGCCAGCATGACCCTGGACGTGTACTCCGACCTCTTCGACTCGGACCTGGATTCAGTCGCCGATGCCCTGAATCAGATGCACCGGGATTGTGGGCAAGATGTGGGCACGAAGACCGCCACCGGAGGCCAAGCAGGTCGTCTAGCAGGCAATTCACTGCCCTAACTCGGTGCGCCCGGGGAGACTTGAACTCCCACGTCCGTAGACACTGGAACCTAAATCCAGCGCGTCTGCCAATTCCGCCACGGGCGCGTCACCCGGGGGTACCGGGCGAGATGAGCTTACCGTGTGGTCAGAGGTACCGTGGAGGCGTGTCCGACACCCTTGGCTCCCACGCGACCGGAAGTGCAACGGCTTCCGGCGACCCGGCGCGGACCAGGGTCAAGCACCGCCCGGGGTGGATCGCGTTCGTCGTCCTGGGCGCGATCTTCTGCATGGGCATGGGACTGTGGCAGCTCGCCCGCTACCAGGAGGCCACCGGGACCGCGCAGAACCTCGGGTACACGTTCATGTGGCCGTTCCTCGCCGGGTTCCTCGTCTACGCGTACCTGAAGTACGTGCGCATGGAGGCCCGTGAGGACGACTGGGCCTCCGCCTCGGCGGGTGCCGCGGACGGACCGGGTACCGACAACGAGGACGACGACGAGGCCGACCACCGCGCGCCCGACCATCCGGCCGCCGGGAAGAACCGAACGGGCCGGGACCGCTTCGGCGTCATGACGGAGATCCCCTCGGACCTGCTGCCGACGCGTCGACCCGCCCGGGACGAGGCGGTCCGGGACGAAGGTCTGGACGCCTACAACTCTTATCTCGCCGAACTCGCCCGGAAAGACCGGGCCGACGGCACCCACCAGGAGAAGCCTGCTTCATGACCGCCGCAGCCACCCAGCAGACCGACAACCGCAAGCCTGATCCGGGGGGCAGGATCGCCGGCGCGCTCAAGCGCTATCGGGTCCTGGCCTGGATCACCGGCGTGTGGTTGCTCGTGCTCACCGTGGAGATGATCTACAAGTATCTGATCCTGGAGAACTCCTCGGACGCGCCCGACTGGTTCACCTACATCGGTCAGGCCCACGGTGTGTTCTACATCCTGTACCTGTTCATGACGCTGGACCTGGCGATCAAGGCCCGCTGGCCCGCGTCGCGGACCCTGCTCACCGCGCTGGCGGGGACGATCCCGTTCCTGTCGTTCTGGTTCGAGCACAAGCGGACCCGGGACGTCCACGCCGAGTACGCGGTCTGATCCGCCCGTGATCTGACGCGATGCCGACCAGCCGTGACCGTGACCTCAGATGACGGTGCTGGTCTGACATGCCTGTGATCGCCGCGGCCAGGCGCCTGCCCGGGACTACGGTGCAGCGCGTCGGCCTGGCGCTCGCCGTCCTGGTCCCGGTCGCGGTGTTGTTCGCCGATCTCCCGGGCCTCGACCCGCCCGCCCAGCGCATGCTGGCGGTGTTCTCCGTGGCGGTCATCCTGTGGGTCACCGAGGCGATCCCCCTGGTCGCCACGGCGGTCCTGGTGATCTTCCTGCAGGTCCTGCTCATCTCCGACGAAGCTCTGGTCGGCTTCGGTGACACCGCGTTCGAGGCACCCACGGCGGAGTCGATCTACGCCACCCTGGCCCACCCCGTCATCATCCTGTTCCTGGGCGGCTTCCTCCTGGCTGACGGCGCCGCCAAATACCGACTGGACCGCAACCTCACCGCGGTGATGCTGCGGCCGTTCCGCGGCAACCTCCGGCTCACCGTGTTCGGACTGATGTTCATCACCGCCGTGCTCTCGGCGTTCATGTCCAACACCGCCACCACCGCCACCATGCTCGCGGTCCTCATCCCCGTCCTGGCGGTGTCCCCGTCCCCCGCCGCCCGTGCGGGGCTGGCGTTGAGCATCCCCGTCGCCGCCACGGTGGGTGGCCTGCTCACCCCGGTCAGTTCGCCGCCCAACGCGATCGCGGTGGGCACCCTCGCGGACCAGGGCATCCGCATCACCTTCGTCGACTGGCTGCTGGCGACCGGACCGTTGGTCATGGTCCTGCTGGTCGTGGCATGGGCCGTGTTGTCGGTCCGCTACCTCGACCGTGGCGTGGCCGTGGACATCGACGTGCGAGTGGACCTCGACACGCGTCCCCGGGCGGTCCTGTTCTACGTGGTCGCCGGACTCACCGTGGTGCTGTGGCTCACCGAGGCCGCGCACGGTATCCCGGCGGCGACGGTGGCGTTCCTGCCCGTCACCGTGCTGCTGGCCACCTCTGTGATGACCGGCGAGGACCTGCGGCGCCTGCAGTGGCCGGTGCTGTGGTTGGTCGCCGGCGGGATCGCGTTGGGCAGCGGGGTCGCCGCCACGGGGCTCGACGAGTGGATGATCGGGCTGGTCGACTGGGCGACCCTGCCGGGGCTGGCAGTCACACTGGGATTGCTCACCCTGGCCCTGCTCCTGGGCACGCTCATCTCGAACTCCGCCACGGCCAATCTGCTCATCCCGCTGGTGCCGGGCCTGGCGGTGACCGTCGGCTCGGATTCGGTGATCCTGGCCGTGGCCCTGGCCGTCGTCTGCGGCCTCGGTATGGCTCTGCCGGTGTCCACCCCGCCCAACGCGATCGCCTACGCCACCGGCGAGATCCGTACCAAGGACATGGCCGCGATCGGCATCGTCGTCGGCGTGGTCGGGTTGGTGCTGGTGGCGTTCGTCATGCCCGCCTGGTGGTCCCTGACAGGCCTGACATGACCGCCCGCGACACGACCCCGCCGCGCCCGATCACCCGTGACGAGGGCCGGCCCCTCCGGCCGATTCTGGTGGTGGGCCACGGCCCGGTCGCCGCCGCCGTCGCCCGCGAGATCGACAGCGCGGCCAGCGCGGCCAGCGCGGGTACGGCCAGCCCGGCCGGCGCGGATGCGGCCGAGGTGATCGTCCACCGCGCCGACGATCCCGCGGCCGCGTCCCGGCTCGTCGCCGCGCTCGGCGGCACCGCCGCCGGTCCGGAGGTGGTGGTCGCGGTCGGCGACGAGCACCATCCCGACGCGATCCTCAGCGCGGTCGTCTCCGCCTCCGGGCCGGAGGATCCGCCGCCGCGACTGCTCGTGGTCACCTCCGGCGCCACGGTCACCGGGATCGAGCGGGCGGTCGACGCGGGCCTGCTCGACGGCGTCGTGGCGGTGCCGTGGGCGCCCGGCGAACTGGGCCCGCGGATCCTCATCTGGTGGGCCAGGCTGGACGCCGGGCGCCGCCGGGACGCCGAGGGCGGGCCCGAGCACGCCGCCCTGCGCCACCGCGCCCCCACCGGGATACCCGGAGTGCACCCGCGGGCCGCCGAACTGCTGCCGTCGCTGCGGGGCTCGCGGCGGACCGCCGTCGCCGAACTCGTGGACGCGCTCGAGGAGTCCCTCGGCCCCCGCCCGCGGATCGAGCTTCCGCCCGGCGTCGTCCTGTCCCGCCGCGACGCCCGGCTCGGTGGGCTCTACATCCTGCTGCGCGGCGAGGTCGAGGTCCTCATCCCGGGCCGCCCCTTCCCCGAGGGCCAGAACCCCTACCGTGGCGGCCCGTTGATCGGGCTGCCGGGCCTCGTCGGCGACCGCACCGCCCTGCACACCACCCGGACCCTCACCGACTGCGCGCTCGTGCACCTGTCCGAGGAACAACTCGTCACCGCCCTGACCCGCAGCCCCCGCGTCGGGACCGCACTGGGCGTGGCCGCCGTCCACGGACTCGACGACCGGCTCCGCCACGCCGAGTCACAGCGCCTCACCGAGACCGAACTCGCGGTGCGCCTGCGCGAGGAGCGCGAGCGGCTCGCCGACGCCCTCGACGCCCTGTCCGAGGCCCGCGTCGAGCTCATGAGCCAGGCCTCCGCCGCCGCGATCGGACAGATGGCGGCCGGGCTGTTCCACGAGCTCAACAACCCGCTGGCCGCCCTCGAGGGCGCCCGCGACCACCTGCTGGCCGACCTCGAGACCCTCGTCGCCCGCGGCGGGGACGCCGAGCTGGTGACCAGGGCGCTCCGCCGCGCGCGGACCGCGAAGGCGCGCCCCACGGCCGAACTGCGCAGCGCGCGCCGGCGGGTCCGTGCCGTGCTGCCGGACGCCGAGACCACCCGCAGGGTGGTGGCCGCCGGATTGGACGACGACGAGACGCTCCGGGCCCTCTCGTCGTCGTCACCCGGTACGCGCGAGGCCGTCGTCACGGCGGCGGCGATCGGCTCGGCGGCCCGCAACCTCGACCTCGCGGTGGATCACATCGCCGACCTCGTGTCCTCGCTGCGCTCGTCCATGCGCCCGCTCGACGCCGCCTACGTCCCCACCGACGTCGCCACGACCATCGACGACGCGCTGCGCATCACCGCCCACCGTCTGCCCGGGGTCCAGGTGGTCCGCGACATCGCCGAGGGCCTGCCGGACGTCACCGCCCACCCAGGCCAGCTGACCCAGGTGTGGATCAACCTGCTCACCAACGCCGCCGACGTCCTCACCGGCCCGCAGGCCCCGCCCGACCCCCGGGTCCGGATCGGTGCCGGGGCCTCGAACGGCGGCGAGGTGATCGTCACCGTCACGGACAACGGCCCCGGCGTGCCGGACGAGATCAGCGACAAGATCTTCGAGCCCCGCTTCACGACCAAATCCGGACGCATACGCTTTGGGCTGGGCCTGGGGCTGGGGATCAGCCACCGGATCGTGCTCGACCACGACGGCGTGATCGACCTCGACTCCCGGCCGGGGCACACCGCATTCCGGGTGACCCTGCCCGCCGCCGACCACAGCGAGGAGCCCCTGACGTGACGCACGCCCGATCCGCCCGAGCCGTCCCCGACCCGCGACTCACGATCCTGGTCCTCGAGGACGAACCCGAGGTCCGCGAGGCACTCGAGGCCGATCTCGCGCCGTTCGCCGACATCGCCCGCGTAGAACCCGCCGAGGACGTGCCCGACGCCCACGCCGTGCTGGACGAGGTCGCGGCTGACGGCGACGTGCTCGCGTTGGTCCTGGCCGACCACCGGCTGCCCGGACGCTCCGGGACCGACTTCCTCGTGGAGCTCATGGCCTCGGGCCGGCACCCACACGTGCGGACCGTGCTGGTGACCGGCCAGGCCGACCACGCCGACACCATCCGCGCGGTCAACGAAGGCGGGCTGGACTATTACGTCGCCAAGCCGTGGAACCCCGACGACCTACGAGCACTCGTACGTCGGCAGCTCACCGAGTACGTCCTGTGGTCGGGCGCCGACCCGGTCCCCCACCTGCGCGTGCTCGAGACCGAGCGGGCACTGGAGGCCGTGCGCGGACGCAGCGAGCTCTAGTCGGCACCGGCATCCGACCGGCGCGCGTCGGCCAGCGTGCGCCGGTCGGATGCCGCCGTCAGGCCCGCTCGGCGAGTACCCGCAGCGCCGGCACCAGGGCGCGCAGGGCCCGGCCACGGTGCGAGGCCGCGTCCTTCTCCTCCGGGCTGAGCTCGGCGGCGGCGCGGTCGGACCCCTCGGGCATGAACAGCGGATCGTACCCGAATCCGCCTTCACCACGCGACTGCCGCAACACGCGGCCCGGCCAGCGGCCCTCCTGCACGATCTCGCCCACCCCGTCCTGAGCAGCAGGCGAGCCCGCAGCGTGCGGGACGCCCTGACCGACCAGCGCGCACGCCGAGACGAACGCCGCTCCCCGGCGCTCCTCCGGCACATCCGCCAGCTGCGCGAGCAGGAGCGCGTTGTTCGCGGCGTCGTCGCCGTGCCGCCCGGCCCAGCGCGCCGACAGGACCCCGGGCATGCCGTTGAGGGCGTCCACCGCCAGTCCCGAGTCGTCCGCCAGGCACGGCAGGCCGGTCGCCTGCGCACCGGATCGGGCCTTGATCAGCGCGTTGTCCGCGAAGGTGGCGCCGTCCTCGGGCTCCTCCGGGTACTCCGGCACCTCGTCCAGTCCCACCGGCTCGATGCCGACGATCCCCGCCGACTCCAGCACCCGGCGCAGCTCGGCCAGCTTCTTGGCATTGCGGCTCGCGACCACCAGGCGAACGGTCACGACTACCGCCCTCGGTTCCGTGCAGCCGGCGGCGACGGCAACTCGCCCGGGTAGGGCGCCGCGAGGGCCTCGCGCTGCATCTCGAACAGTCGCTCGCAGCCGGCCTGCGCCGAGTCGAGCATCGCGTCCAGCAGGTCGCGGCCGAACGCCGCGCCCTCGGCGGTCCCCTGGACCTCGATGAGCTTGCCGCCGTCGGTGCACACCACGTTCATGTCCACCTCGGCCCGCGAATCCTCCTCATAGGGCAGGTCGCACAGGACGCGGCCGTCGACGACGCCGACGCTCACCGCGGCGACCGCCCCGGTGAGCGGGTTGCCGGTGACCGCGCCCTTGGCCTGCAGCCACGTGATCGCGTCCGCCAGGGCCACGTACGCGCCGGTGATCGCCGCGGTCCGTGTCCCGCCGTCGGCCTGCAGGACATCGCAATCCAGGGCGATCGTGTTCTCCCCCAGCGCGGACAGGTCGATGCAGGCCCGCAGGGAGCGGCCCACCAGACGGCTGATCTCGTGGGTGCGACCGCCCACCTTGCCGCGGACCGACTCCCGGCCCGAGCGCTCGTGGGTCGCGGCCGGCAGCATCGCATACTCCGCCGTGAGCCACCCCAGGCCCGAACCCTTGCGCCACCGCGGCACGCCCTCGGTGACGCTTGCCGTACACATGACGCGGGTCTGCCCGAAGGTGACGAGGACCGACCCCGCCGGGTGCGAGGTGAACCCCCGCGTGATGGTCACGTCCCGCAGGTCGGCGTCGCCGCGTCCGTCTGCTCTGCTGCTGTTCGATGAGGTCACGACCGCCGATCCTAGCCGCCGGACGCCGGCCCCGGAGGGGCAGGCGGTGTGGGTGGGGCCGGCGGACGCCTCCTGGTGAGGTGCCGCCGGCGAGACGCCGACGCTGTCGCCGCAGCTGACGCCGCCGGACTGGCTTATGCGCTCTCTTTGGTCCATTCGCGCAGCTCAACCCCGGCGGATGCGTACATTCCCCAGGCACAAGCCAGGAGTGGCTCACAAGTCAGGAGCGGCCGGGAGGGGCCGTAGCGGGAAGGGCCGGGGCCGGGAGGGGTCGGGTGGTGCCGACCCGCCACCTAGACGGTGATCCGCAGATCCGGCTCCGCCAGCAGGATCTCCCCGCCGAACTCGACGGCCGCCTCCGCGCGCACCGCCTCGCGGTCCACCCACGGCGGGATGTGGGTCAGCACGAGACGACCCACGCCGGCGCGGTGAGCGGTCAGGCCCGCCTCCGCCCCCGACATGTGGATGCCCGGCGGGCGTCCCTCCTCGTGCGTCCAGGACGCCTCACAGAGCAGGACGTCCGCGCCGACCGCCAGCTCGACCAGGGCGTCGCAATAGGCGGTGTCCCCGCTGTACGCCAGGACCCGGCCGCTACGGGAGGTCAGGCGCATTCCGTACGACTCCGGAGGATGCTCCACCCGGTCGGCCCGCACGCGCAGGGCCACCTCGTCGTCGTCGCCCCTCATCTCCACCTCGGGCGCGACGTCCCACGTGGCCACGTCGAACGTGTCCGACAGGTCGTCGACCGTCCCCGGCTCCTCCGCCGACGCCACCCCGATCCGGTAGGCCGTCCCGGACGGCCCGACCAGCGGCACGCGGCCCGCGCCCTTCGCACCGGGGCCGAAGCGCCGCAGGACCAACAGACTCGGGACATCCAGGCAGTGGTCGGCGTGGAGGTGGGACAGCAGGACGGTCGCGTCCTCGGGGGCCACGTGTCGTTGCAGCGCGCCGAGGACACCGGGCCCCATGTCGATCACCACGGGGGCGAGACCGTCGACCTCCACCAGATACCCGGACGCCGGCGAGGTGGGTCCACCGATACTTCCCGAGCACCCGAGGACAGTCAGAAACATGGGCACCATCGTGCCACGCCGCACCGCGTGTCGTGGTGTTCGCGGCTGTGCCCGCGATGCGTGTCACCGTCCATCAGTCCGACACCGCCCGCCCGACGGCCACCAGACCGGGGCCGAGGAACCGTGACGCCACCCGGCGGAAGGCGTCGGGATCACCGGTGACGAGGTACTCGTGGGTCGCCGGCTCGGCCGCGTCGTGTGGCCGCAACAGGTCCTGCGCGGTGAGTACCCGCAGCACGTCCTTGGCGGTCTCCTCCGCGCTCGAGACCAGCGTGACGTGGTCCCCCGCCGCCAACTGCACCACACCGGACAGCAACGGGTAATGGGTGCACCCCAGCACCAGGGTGTCGACGTCGGCGTCCCGGATCGGGGCGAGATATGCCTCCGCCAACCCGAGCACCTGACGGCCACTGGTGATGCCGCGCTCGACGAACTCGACGAACTTCGGACACGCCACCGACGTCAGCTCGATCCCGGCCGCCGCGGCCACCGCGTCGTCGTACGCCCGCGACGCGACCGTCGCGCGGGTGGCGATGACCCCGATCCGGCCCGACCGGGTGGTGGCCACCGCGCGCCGGGCCGCCGGCTGGATGACCTCCACGACCGGTACCGGGTAGCGCTCGCGGGCGTCGCGGAGCATCGCCGCCGACGCCGTGTTGCACGCGATCACCAACACCTTGACCCCGCGGTCGACGAGTTGGTCCGCCACCGCGAGGGCGTGCGCCCGGACCTCGGCCAGCGGCAACGGACCGTACGGCCCGTTGGCGGTGTCACCGACGTAGACGACCGACTCGTCGGGGAGCTGGTCCACGATCGCCCGGGCCACCGTCAGACCGCCGGCGCCCGAGTCGAACACCCCGATGGGAGCCTGCGGGTCGGGGCGCGTCACCTCCGCGGTCCGGTGGACCACCGCGGCTGGGTGGCGAGCTGTTGCTGCGGTGTCCGGTCGCGCTTGAGGCCGTACGCCGACGCCACGCCGCCGATCGCGCCCCCGAGATGGCCCTGCCAGGACACCCCGTCCAGCATCGGCGACAGGCCCGCCAGCGCCTCGAGCCCGTAGTAGAAGCCGATGACCAGTCCGATCACCAGGTGCAGGATGCGCCGGGAGAAGAAGCCCCGGACGATGACGT
Organism: Dietzia sp. WMMA184; assembly: GCF_002441635.1. Lineage (NCBI taxonomy): Bacteria > Bacillati > Actinomycetota > Actinomycetes > Mycobacteriales > Dietziaceae > Dietzia > Dietzia sp. WMMA184. The sequence goes on from NZ_NXEI01000001.1 coordinate 1,250,030, forward strand.
AGAAGATGTAGCCGAACACGATCCCGGAAGCCCCGATGTGGACGGTCCCGGTGCCGCCGAGCAACCAGGACACCACTCCCGAGATCAGCCACGACACGAGGGTGACGGTGACCAGCGGCCGGATCCCGGACAGGGCGATGATCGACCCCAGCACGAGCAGGGCGATCGAGTTACCGATCAGGTGCGCCCAGTCCCCGTGCAGCAGCGGCTGGAACACGATGCCGAGCAGCCCGTCCGTCGCCAGCGGCTGGACCCCGTAGCCGTCGAGGGTCTGCTGGGGTCCGATCGCCGCGATGATCACCTGGTCCGCCGCCTCGACCACCCACATCAGGGCGACGAGCGACCACAGCAGGACCAGGGCCGGCCAGCGCCGCGGCCCCGGGTCCGCCGGGCGGGTCGCGCCGGCGCCGGTACCCGGCCACGGCGAACGGGGGTCTCGGTTCACGATGTTCTCCTCATTGCCCGTCGTCTCACAGCCCGTCGTCTCACAGCCCGTCGAGGGCCGTGCACAGGGAGTCCTGCATGAAGGTCAGCCAGTGGTACACGTCCAACTGGGCGGACCGGGGGTCATCGTCGGGCACGTACTCGGGGATGTCGGTGGCGGCGACCCCGTCGAATGAGCCCGCCTCCAGCAGGACGGCGCCCAGCCCCAGCCGCACATCATTGAGGCACCGCATCCACGAGTTCGCCTGCTCGAGGGTCAGCGACACCGTCCCGCCCCGCGACGGCAACGAACGCAGCACCACGCCCGCGCAGCCGAGTTTCGCGTCGATGATCGCCGGCTCGTGGATCATCCGCATGCCCGAGTTGTGGGCCCGCGCGACGGCCGCCCCGTCCGTGTCGGACCCGTCCGCACTGTCGGCCGCCTCGGGGCGGTGGAAGTCCGGCAACAACCGCGCCAGGGGCGCCTCGGCGGGCACCTGCGAGTGGCCGCTGCGCATCCCGGTGATCTCGGCCAGCTCATCGCGCGGGGCGGAGTCCCGGCGCTGTTCGAGCATGTCCACCACGTTGGAGACCAGGGCGTGCAGGATCTGCACCTCGTGGTTCTCCATGACCGACTTGATGCGCGCCCCACCGAGGGACGCCTTGCGCTGCCACGCCTTCACCGCCTCACGCCTCCCGCTGCATCGTGGCCCACAGTCCGGCCTCCTGCAGCTTGCGGACGTCGTTCTCGACCTTGTCGCGGCTGCCGGACGACACCACCGCCCGTCCGTCGTTGTGGACCTTGAGCATCAGGTCATGCGCCTTCTCCCTGCTGTAGCCGAACACCCGCTGGAACACGTACGTCACGTAACTCATCAGGTTCACCGGGTCGTCCCAGACCACGGTGAGCCAGGGGCTGTCCACCCCGCCGTCGAGGTCCGCGTCCGTGGACTCCACTGGCGCGGCCGACGGCATCGCCATCACCGGGGCGGTGCTCCGGACGGCCGCAAGCGGTGTCGTCACAGGGTGCATGGAACCCAGGATACGGATTCCCGCCGGGTAGGCCACGCCGTAGAGTCGCCCCCGTGACCCCGCCGACTCCCTCCCATGTCACGCCCGCCGCCGGGCGACCGTCCACCGCCCTGCTCACGGACAAGTACGAGCTCACCATGATCCGTGCGGCCCTGGCGGACGGCACCGCCGACCGGCTCTGTGTGTTCGAGGTCTTCGCCCGACGCCTGCCCTCCGGCCGTAGGTACGGGGTGGTCGGCGGCACCGGTCGGCTCCTCGAACGCGTGGCGGACTTCCGGTTCGACGACGAGGAGATCGAGGCACTGTCGGACTCGCTCGACGAGCGGACCATCGACTGGCTCCGCGACTTCCGCTTCACGGGAGACGTGGACGGCTACGCGGAGGGCGAACTGTTCTTCCCCGGCTCGCCCGTGCTGAGCATCCGGGGCGGGTTCGCGGAGTGCGTCGTACTCGAGACCCTGGTCCTGTCCGTGCTCAACCACGACAGCGCGATCGCCTCGGCCGCCGCGCGCATGACCTCGGCGGCGTACGGCCGCCCCATCATCGAGATGGGGTCCCGCCGCACACACGAGGAAGCGGCGGTCGCCGCGGCCCGGGCCGCCTACCTCACCGGGTTCGACTCCACCTCCAACGTGGAGGCGACGCGCCGGCACGGCGTGCCCTCCGCCGGGACGTCCGCCCACTCGTTCACCCTGCTGCACACCGGCCCGGAGGGCCCGGACGAGGCGGCCGCCTTCCGCTCGCAGGTGAAGACCCTCGGTGTGGACACCACCCTCCTGGTGGACACCTACGACATCGCGACGGGCGTGGCGACGGCGATCGAGGTCGCCGGGCCCGGACTCGGCGGCGTCCGCATCGACTCCGGGGACCTGGGGGTGCTCGCCCGCCAGGTCCGCGGTCAGCTGGACGCCCTCGGAGCCCGCAACACCCGGATCGTGGTCTCCGGGGACCTCGACGAGTACGCGATCGCCGCTCTGCGCGCGGAGCCGGTCGACGTGTACGGCGTCGGCACCCGGCTCGTGACCGGCTCGGGCGCCCCGACCGCCGGCATGGTCTACAAACTCGTCGAGGTCGACGGGATCCCCGTGGCCAAACGCTCCGCCCAGAAGGAGTCCCTGCCCGGCGCCAAGCGCGCGGTCCGCCACCACCGCCGCTCGGGCACCGCCGTCGAGGAAGTACTGCTGCCGTGGTCCGGGGACGCCCCCGAGGAGCCCGGTCTCGTGACTCGCGATCTCATGGTCCCGCTGATCCGGGGCGGCCAGACCGTACCCGGGCTCCCCACCCTCGAGCAATCACGCGCCCACCACACCGCCGTGATGGTGTCCCTGCCGTGGGAGGGGCTCGCGCTGAGTCAGGGCGACCCCGCCATCCCCGTGAGGGTCATCCCCCCGGCCACCCGCTGAGCGGAGCAGTCGGTCGACCGCCGACGCACCCGGGTGGGCCCCGAGCCGGCCGGGTCTGCCCCCGAGCCGCCCGGGTCTGCCCCCCGAGCCGCCCGGCGGCCCGGCGGCCCGGGCCACTGTCCGGTGCGGCCGCTAGGGTATCCGCGTGACCGACTCGCTCCCCCCCGTCTCCGACCTGCTCGCCACCGCGGTCGCGGGTCTGGGCGGCAGCGAACGCACGGGCCAGGTGACGATGGCCGAGGCCGTGGGCAACGCCCTGGCGACGGGGGAACACCTCGCCGTCCAGGCCGGCACGGGCACCGGTAAGTCCCTGGCCTACCTGGTGCCGGCGCTGCGCCACGCCGTGGCCACCGGGAACACCGTGGTGGTCTCCACCGCGACCATCGCGCTACAGAACCAGTTGGTCGACCGCGACCTTCCGCGCCTGTCCAAGGCGCTCCGCCCGGAACTCGGCGTGAGTCCCTCCCACGCGATCCTCAAGGGCCGGGGCAACTACCTGTGCCTGCACCGGGTGAGCTCGGGGCCGGTCGACGAGGCCGACCCGGAGGAGGTGGAGACCGAGGAGCTGTTCGACCTGCCCCTCGGCGGCGAGTCCACGGCCGCGCGCACCCCACGTGAGGCCGCCCCCAGGGACACCGGCCCGAGCTCGTGGCTGGGCCGCGAGATCGCCCGCCTGCACGACTGGGCGCAGGACACGGACACGGGCGACCGCGACGACCTGCCCCGCGGTGTCTCCGATGCGGCGTGGCGGCAGGTGTCGGTGACCAGTCGCGAGTGTCTGGGGCAGGTCTGCCCCGAGTTCTCCGAGTGCTTCGCCGAACTGGCCCGCCAGGAGGCCGGCCGCGCCGACGTGGTGGTGACCAACCACGCGCTGCTCGCGATCGACGCCATGACCGATGTCTCCGTGCTGCCCGAACACGACGCCGTGGTGATCGACGAGGCCCACGAGCTGTCCGACCGGGTGACCGGCGTGACCACCGCCGAACTCACCGGCGCGGCCGTGATCCAGGCCGCGCGCCGGGCGGCGAAGCTCGTCGACCAGCAGACCGCGGACCGCATGGTCGCCGCCGGGGAGGGCCTCGCGACGCTGCTGGAGATCTGTCCCGAGGCGCGATGGGACCTCATGCCCGAGGGCGCGGACCTCGCGCTGGCCGCTGTCCGCCACACCGCCGAGAACTGTCGCAGCGCGGTCCCGGGTCCCAAGCCCGGAGAGGCCGCCGGTGACCCACAGGGTGCCTCCGACCGTCAGAAGACCCTCGCCGCGCTGGACGAGATCGCCGACGCCGCAGACCGCATCCTCTCCTCGTTCGAGCGGCCGGTCACCGAGCGCCTCGAGATCGTGTGGATGAGCGTGGAGGACCGGCGTGGACGGATCCTGCGCGTCGCTCCCCTGTCCGTCGCCGGGCTCCTGCGTGCCCGCCTGTTCGCCGAGTCCACGGTGATCCTCACCTCCGCGACCCTCACCACGGGCGGGAAGTTCGACGGGCTCGCCGCCACCTGGGGACTGCCGCCCGCCTCGTCGGCACGCCCGGACACGGCGAGCGCGGTGTCGCTCGAACCGCCCTCCGACGACGACGCGAGCGCACTGCGGTGGACGGGCCTCGACGCGGGATCCCCGTTCGACTACCGCCGCAACGGCATCCTCTACGTGGCAGCTCACCTCCCCGCGCCCGGCCGGGAGGGCCCGTCGCCCGCGGCCGAGGAGGAACTGGTCGACCTCATCACCGCCGCCGGGGGCCGCACGCTCGGACTGTTCTCGTCGATGCGCGCGGCGAAGGCGGCCGCCGAACTGCTCCGCGAACGACTCGACACGCCCGTCCTCTGCCAGGGCGAGGACTCGACGGCCAACCTCGTCGCCACGTTCGCTGCCGACGAGGAGACGACCCTCGTGGGCACCCTGTCGCTGTGGCAGGGCGTCGATGTCCCGGGACGGACCCTGTCGCTGGTCGTGATCGACCGCATCCCGTTCCCCCGTCCCGATGATCCGCTGCTCTCGGCGCGTCAGCGTGCGGTGGCGGCCCGCGGGGGGAACGGGTTCCTCGCCGTCGCCGGTAACCACGCCGCCCTCCTGCTCGCACAGGGCGTGGGCCGGCTGCTCCGCCGCACCGAGGACCGCGGCGTGGTGGCGGTGCTCGACTCCCGCCTGGTCACCGCACGGTACGGCGGTTACCTGCGCGCCTCCCTGCCGCCGTTCTGGCAAACCACCGACAAGGATGTCGTGACCGGCGCCCTGGAGCGCCTGCGCGACGCTTGAACGCTCCCCGGGGCGCCCTTCAGGCGTCGACGGCGATGACCGTGAGCGACCCCGGCGCCACCTCGGTGTAGCCGGCGTCCACCACCGCGGCGACTCGCGGTGTCCCGGCGGCCACCGCCTCCGCCAGGTCCCGCCACCGGGAGGGATCGGCTTCGCGGACGGCGACCGGGAGCCCGTCGGCCAGCCAGCGATCGAGACGATCGCGTTTCATCTCGGCGATGAGCAGCATGACCCCGTGGCCGACCTGCGCCGCCGCCTTTCCCGTCGACATCTCGAGCGCACCGTCGATCCACACCACCGGCGTCCCCTCGGGCGGCGCGCCGGGGTCGTCACGCTCGAGGTCGGTGCCGCCGATCTGCAGTCTGGCCAGCCGCGGGTCCACCTCGTCCACCGGGCCGGGGACGAACGCCCTCGCGGCGGCGCCGTCGATCTCCCGCGTCACCCCGGGAACCTCGAGCGAGGCCCGCCACTGGGCGCCGCGGGCACGTCGCGCGATCTTGCGCATCCGGGCGTCCAACCACGCGGAGTAGGCCTCGTGCCACGGCCCTCCCGGGGCGACCCGTTCGTCGAGGCACAGCGCCGCGACCGCGCCGGCCACCGACTCGAGCAGCGGGGTCCGGGCCGGCGGGTCCGCCTTGGGCAGGTGCAGCACGATCGGCATCGACCGAACGGTCGCACGATCCTCGGGGTCCTCCGCGCCGGCCGATCCCGCCCGGAGTCGGGCGTGGCACCAGTCGAGTGCGGCACCGGTCGCCGGGCCGCCGCTCGCGGGCGCATCGAGCTCGGGAGCGCCCTCCCCCACCCCGGGCGTGCCGGTCACGTCAGGGGGACGCGGCGGTACGTCCCGGCGGCGGTGTCCGCGGCCTCGATCTCGTCGCGGGTGATCCCCAGCACGAACAGAACGGTGTCGAGGAACGGCTTGGACAATGACGCGTCCGCCACCTCGCGGAGGGCGGGCTTGGCGCAGAACGCGATTCCCAGCCCGGCGGTGGTGAGCATGTCGATGTCGTTGGCACCGTCACCGACCGCGACGGTCTGGCTCAGCGAGATACCGACCTCGTCGGCGAACTCGCGGAGGTAGGCGGCCTTCGCCTCGCGGTCCACCACCTCGCCGACCACCCGGCCGGTGAGCGTGCCGTCCACGATCTCGAGGGTGTTGGCGCGGGCGAAGTCGAGTCCCAGCTCCTCGGCGAGGCCGGAGATCACCTGGATGAAGCCGCCGGAGACCACCCCGCAGCGGATCCCCAGCCGCTTGAGCGTGCGGATGGTGGTGCGGGCCCCGGGCGTGAGCACGATGCTCGAGGCGACCTCGTCCAGCACGGTGGCGGGCAGACCTGCCAGCGTCGCGACACGCTCGTGCAGGGACTGGGCGAAGTCGAGCTCTCCGCGCATGGCACGCTCCGTGACGGCCCGGACCTCGTCCTCCTTGCCCGCGTGCGCGGCGAGCATCTCGATCACCTCGCCCTGGACGAGGGTGGAGTCCACATCGAACACCACCAGTCGCTTGGACCGACGGCCGAGCCCGGCCCGGTCCACCGAGATGTCGACGCCGTGGGCGTCCGAGAGGGGGGCGAGGGTCTCGCGCAGGCGGGCATCGTCGGCCGAGTCCCGGCCGGCGGTGGACACGTGCAACTCGATACCGGTGACCGGGTAGTCGGCGATCCCGCGGATCGTGTCGATGTTCGCGCCGATGGAGGCCAGCGAGCCGGCGACGGCCGAGAACGCGGAGGCCGGGACGGGGCTGCCGAGAATCACGACCGCGTGCGTCGAGGGCGGGGCCGCGGGGGCGATGTCGTCGAACTGGACCTCGAGTTGCATCCCGAGGTCGTGGACCTGCTCGGTGAGCTCCCGCACGACGGTGACCACATCGGCGCCGTCGTCCACCCGGACCATGAGCCCCAGGGACAGATGGCCGTTGACGACGACCTGCTCCACGTCGACCAGATCGGCGTGGTGGGACGCGAGGACGGACATCACCCGCGCGGTCACGCCCGGGCGGTCGGGCCCGGTGACGGTGAGGAGAGCCGGGGTGCCGGTGGTGCTCACATGTACTCCTGACAGGTGATCGGGGAGGGCGGTGCTGATGTTGCGGGGCCTGACAAGCGGAAACCCCGCCGGTGGACGAGCCGCCGACGGGGTTCCCGGGACCTACGCCCGTGGGTGAGTACGGGCGGGCGATCAGCCCTTCTGCGGGGATGGTCCCCGGTCGGCCACATCCTTGGCCGAGTCCGGGTCCTGTGCCTTGCGACGGCCCCCGACGTGGGCCTCCGCCCGCATCCGCTCGCTCATGTGCGGGTAGTGCAGCTCGAACGCGGGGCGCTCGGAGCGGATCCGGGGCAGCGTCACGAAGTTGTGGCGCGGAGGCGGGCACGAGGTCGCCCACTCGAGGGAGTTGCCCGCGCCCCACGGGTCGTCGACCGTGACGATCTCCCCGTAGCGCCAGCTCTTGATGATGTTCCAGATGAACGGCAGCATCGCGATGCCGAGGATGAACGAACCGACCGTGGAGATCTGGTTGAGGACCGTGAAGTTGTCCGAATCCAGGTAGTCGGCGTACCGGCGCGGCATGCCCTGGTTGCCCAGCCAGTGCTGTACCAGGAACGTCGTGTGGAAACCGATGAAGATCAACCAGAAGTGGATCTTGCCGAGCCGCTCGTCGTACATCCGGCCCGTCATCTTGGGGAACCAGAAGTACACGCCGGCGAACGTGGCGAACACGATGGTGCCGAAGAGCGTGTAGTGGAAGTGCGCCACGATGAAGTACGTGTCCGAGATGTGGAAGTCGATCGGCGCCGAGGCCATCATCACGCCGGTCAGACCGCCGAAGAGGAAGGTGATGATGAAGCCGAGGGCGAACAGCATCGGCGTCTCGAAGGTCATCTTGCCGCGCCACATCGTGCCGATCCAGTTGAAGAACTTCACGCCGGTCGGGACCGCGATGAGGAACGTCATGAAGGAGAAGAACGGCAGCAGCACCGCGCCGGTGACGTACATGTGGTGCGCCCACACGGCCGTCGACAGTGCGGCGATCGCGAGGGTCGCGAAGACCAGGCCGGCGTAGCCGAACAGCGGCTTGCGAGAGAAGACCGGGAAGACCTCGGAGACGATGCCGAAGAACGGCAGCGCGAGGACGTACACCTCGGGGTGACCGAAGAACCAGAACAGGTGCTGCCACAGGATGGCGCCACCGTTGCCCGGATCGTAGATGCGCCCGCCGAACTGCCTGTCGTAGAAGACGCCGAGCGCGGCCGCGGTGAGCAGCGGGAAGATCAGCAGGATCAGGACCGACGCCACGAGGATGTTCCACGTGAAGATCGGCATCCGGAACATGGTCATGCCCGGTGCGCGCAGGCAGATGATGGTGGTGACGAAGTTGACGGCACCGAGGATGGTGCCGATACCGCCGATGCCGACGCCGAGGATCCAGAGGTCCGCGCCGACGTTCGGCGAGTGGATCTTGTCCGCCAGCGGCATGTACATGGTCCAGCCGAAGGACGCCGCGCCACCGGGGGTCAGGAAGCCGGAGAGCATGATCGTGCCGCCCGCCGCGAACAGCCAGAAGCCGAACGCGTTGAGCCGGGGAAACGCCACGTCGGGGGCGCCGATCTGCAGCGGAATGATGTAGTTCGCGAACCCGACGACGATCGGGGTTCCGTAGAGCAGCAGCATCACCGTGCCGTGCATGGTGAACAGCTGGTTGTACTGCTCATTCGACAGGAACTGCATACCCGGGAAGAAGAGCTCCGCCCGGATGAGCAGTGCCATGAGGCCGCCGGCGAAGAAGAAGATGAAGCAGGTGACGATGTACATGATGCCGAGCAACTTGTGGTCGGTCGTCGTCAGCATCTTCCACACGAACGAACCCGGCCGGGCATCACCCGTGGGTTCACCCGGCGGGTGGTCGAGTTCGTGGACCGGCTTGGGGGCCACTGCGGTCATAAGGGTCCTCCTGAACGCCTCACCCGACGTCGCGGGTCGAACCACCGACCCCACGTCGAACGCATAGGAATAGTGCGTGACCGCAATCCTAACCCCCGCCTGAGAGAGACGTCCACCCGCCCCGTCGAACTCGTCACCGGTGGTCACCCCCGCTAATCACGCCGTGGTCCGGCAGCCCGGGACAGGTACCCACCGCCCGCCCGCGACCTCCGCGTGAGCGGCCCTTCTCGGCCGATCTCCTAGGCTGTTGTCCCATGACCGATTCCGTGACCGCCCCCCGCCGACACCCCGCGCGGGGGTATGCCCGGCGCGCCGTCAGGGCGGCGGTCCCCGTGGCGGCCGGGCTGACGCTCGTGGCGTGTGGCCCCTCCCCCGTCGACATGGTCGAGCACCCGATTACGACGACCCCGTCGCGGATGGCCGGCGAGGAGTTGCAGCGCTCGGCGGAGCCGGAGGAGTCGTGCGCCCCGGCACCGGTCCCCGCGGAGTTCCCCGGGCCGGGTGACCGCAGGGTCCCCACGGAGGGGCCGGGTCCGGACCGGGTGGAGGTGCCGCGGTCGCCGGAGAGGATCCTGGCGCTCGGCACAGGCGCGGTGGACACGGCCTGTGCCCTCGGGCTGCAGGACCTCGTCGTCGGCACGTTCGGCCTACCCGACGGTGCGGACGTCTACCTGCCCGACTCACTGACCGGACTCCCGACGGTCGGTCCCCTCGTCGGCGGGGACCCCGACGAGGTCGCGCGGGCCGCGCGGGAACTGCGTCCGGACCTCATCGTGCTGGCCGGGTCGGACGAGGTGGACCCGGCCGTCGTCGCCGCCGTGACTGATGTCGCCCCCACCGTGGTCTACGACGCCGACATCGTGGACTGGACGGAGGCCACCGAGGCGATCGCCGACGCCTACGGTCGGCCCCGCGCCGGCGGCGATCTCCTGCTGGAGGTGATCGAGCGGGCGCAGCGCACCGCCGACGCGACCACCCCGTCGGATACCCGGGTCTCCCTGGTGTCGGTGACCGGAGGGGAGGGTGACGGCATAGAGGTGCAGCGGCCGGACACGCTGGGCTCCCTGATGCTCGAGGCCGTGGGTGCCGAACGGCCCCCGGCGCAACGCACGCGCGACGGCGAGCGCGTCCCGCCCCTGCCCCAGTCCCCGGCCCTGGGTGACGAGCTGGACGGGGATGTGATCTTCGCGGTGGTCGGAGGCGAGGCCAGCTCCGAGGACGCGGCGCGAGAGGTCTTCGCCTCGGACAGGTGGACGGACCTCGACGCCGTGGGGTCGCAGCGCATGTTCGTGGTGGACCGTGCCGTGTGGGAGGGCGCGGGCCCGGTGGCGGCGCGAGCGGTCCTCGACGACATCCGGGGATCGATCAACGGGGTCGCACCGGACGGGTAGCCAGCAGTCCCTCCACGACCGTGGATCGACGACGCCCCTGCGACCGTGTTCGGTCGCAGGGGCGTCGTGGGTCAGAACCGGTACGTCAGAAGTCCCAGTCCTCGTCCTCGGTGGCCTCGGCCTTGCCCATGACGTACGAGCTGCCGGAGCCGGAGAAGAAGTCGTGGTTCTCGTCGGCGTTGGGGCTCAGGGCCGACAGGATCGCCGGGTCGACGTCGGTCTCGTCCTTCGGGAACATGCCCTCGTAGCCCATGTTCATCAGCGCCTTGTTGGCGTTGTACCGCAGGAACTTCTTGACGTCCTCGGTCCACCCCACCGGATCGTAGAGATCCTCCGTGTAGTCCGCCTCGTTGTCGTACAGCTCGAACAGCAGCTCGAAAGTGTAGTCCTTGAGCTCGTCCCGCTCTGCCTGGGTGACGTGCTCGAGGGCGCGCTGGTACTTGTACCCGATGTAGTAGCCGTGCACCGCCTCGTCGCGAATGATGAGCCGGATGACGTCGGCGGTGTTGGTGAGCTTGGCCCGCGAGGACCACCGCATGGGCAGGTAGAAGCCCGAGTAGAACATGAACGACTCGAGCATCACCGAGGCGATCTTGCGCTTGAGCGGATCGTCCCCCGCGTAGTAGCCGAGCACGATCTTGGCCTTCTTCTGGAGGAAGGGGTTCTCCTCCGCCCAGCGGAACGCGTCGTCCACCTGCGGCGTCGAGCACAGCGTGGAGAAGATCGTCGAGTAGCTCTTGGCGTGCACCGACTCCATGAACGCGATGTTGGTGAGCACCGCCTCCTCGTGCGGGGTCGACGCATCGGGGATCATGCTGACCGCGCCGACCGTGCCCTGCAGGGTGTCCAGCAGGGTCAGGCCGGTGAAGACGCGGGTGGTGAGCTGCTGCTCGTACTCGGTCAGGGTCTGCCACGACGGGATGTCGTTGGAGACCGGCACCTTCTCCGGCAGCCAGAAGTTGGTGGTGAGCCGGCCCCAGACCTGATCGTCGACCTCGTCGGGGACGCGGTTCCAGTTGATGGCCGACACCCGGTCGACCAGCTTGGGCTGGATGCCGGCGGCGGGACTGTGGGATCCCGGAGCGTGCAGCTCGGCGGTCATCGGATCTCCTCCTGGTGGCGTGTGGGGTTCGGGACGCGGGCCTGTGGCCGGGCGGTCAGAGCATGCACGAGACGCAGCCCTCGACCTCGGTGCCCTCGAGCGCGAGCTGACGCACGCGGATGTAGTACAGGGTCTTGATGCCCTTGCGCCACGCGTAGATCTGGGCTCGGTTGACCTCACGGGTGGTGGCCGTGTCCTTGAAGAACAGGGTCAACGACAAGCCCTGGTCGACGTGCTGGGTGGCCGCCGCGTACGTGTCGATGATCTTCTCGTAGCCGATCTCGTACGCGTCCTGGTAGTAGTCCAGGTTGTCGTTGGTCAGGTAGGGCGCCGGGTAGTAGACGCGCCCGATCTTGCCTTCCTTGCGGATCTCGATCTTCGACGCCACGGGGTGGATCGACGAGGTCGAGTTGTTGATGTAGCTGATCGACCCCGTCGGCGGCACGGCCTGCAGGTTCTGGTTGTAGATGCCGTACTTCTGCACGTCGGCCTTCAGCGCGCGCCAGTCCTCCTGCGTGGGGATGGTCACCTCGGCCTCGGAGAACAGCGTGCGGACCCGGTCGGTGGCCGGCTCCCACACCTGGTCGGTGTACTTGTCGAAGAACTCACCCGAGGCGTACTTCGACTCCGGGAACCCGGCGAACCAGGTCCCCCGCTCCCGCGCGATCGCGTTGGACGACCGGAGCGCGTGGTAGAGCACGGTGTAGAAGTAGATGTTGGTGAAGTCGACGCCCTCCTCGGATCCGTAGTGGATCCGCTCACGCGCGAGGTAGCCGTGGAGGTTCATCTGCCCCAGGCCGATCGCGTGCGACTCCGAGTTGCCCCGCTCGATCGAGGGCACCGAGTCGATGTGGGTCTGGTCGGAGACAGCGGTCAGTCCCCGGATCGCCGTCTCGATGGTCTGACCGAAGTCCGGCGAGTCCATGGCCTTGGCGATGTTGAGCGAACCGAGGTTGCAGGAGATGTCCTTGCCCACCTCGGAGTAGCTCAGGTCCTCGTTGAACTCCGATGCCGTGGAGACCTGGAGGATCTCCGAGCACAGGTTGGAGTGCGTGATCTTGCCGGCGATCGGGTTGGCCCGGTTCACGGTGTCCTCGTACATGATGTACGGGTAGCCGGACTCGAACTGCAGCTCGGCGACGGTCTGGAAGAAGTGCCGGGCGTTGATCTTGGTCTTCTTGATCCGGCTGTCCTCGACCATCTCGTGGTAGTGCTCCGAGATGTCCACGTCCGCGAACGGCTTGCCGTAGATCCGCTCGACGTCGTACGGCGAGAACAGGTACATGTCGTCGTTGCGCTTGGCGAGCTCGAAGGTGATGTCCGGGATCACCACGCCCAGGGAGAGCGTCTTGATACGGATCTTTTCGTCCGCGTTCTCACGCTTGGTGTCGAGGAACTTGAAGATGTCCGGGTGATGCGCGTGCAGGTACACGGCGCCGGCACCCTGGCGGGCCCCGAGCTGGTTGGCGTAGGAGAACGAGTCCTCCAGCAGCTTCATCACGGGGATGACGCCCGAGGACTGGTTCTCGATGTGCTTGATGGGCGCGCCGTGCTCACGGAGGTTGGACAGCAGCAGTGCCACGCCGCCGCCGCGCTTGGACAACTGCAGCGCGGAGTTGATGCTGCGGCCGATGGACTCCATGTTGTCCTCGATGCGCAGCAGGAAGCACGAGACGGGCTCCCCGCGCTGCTTCTTGCCGGAGTTGAGGAACGTGGGCGTGGCCGGCTGGAATCGACCGTCGATGATCTCGTCCACCAGCTGGCGGGCCAGCACCTGGTCGCCGGCGGCGAGGGTGAGCGCCACCATGCACACGCGGTCCTCGTAGCGCTCCAGGTAGCGCTTCCCGTCGAAGGTCTTGAGCGTGTACGAGGTGTAGTACTTGAACGCGCCGAGGAAGGTCGGGAAGCGGAACTTCTTGGCGTACGCGTGGTCGAACAGTTCGCGGACGAAGTTGCGCGCGTACTGGTCCAGCACCTCGCGCTCGTAGTAGTCCTTCTCGACCAGGTAGTCGAGCTTCTCGTCCAGGTTGTGGAAGAAGACCGTGTTCTGGTTGACGTGCTGCAGGAAGTACTCCCGCGCCGCCCGGCGGTCCGCGTCGAACTGGATCTTCCCGTCCGCGTCGTAGAGGTTGAGCATCGCGTTGAGGGCGTGGTAGTCGAGACGCTGACCGTCGCCCGCCTCTCCCGCGGTGATGCTCTCGGGGTTCACGGTTGGTGCTGCCAAAACTCTTCCAATCCCTCTCGGACGCGGATGACGTCCTCGTGTGTGCCCATCAACTCGAAGCGGTAGAGGTACGGGACCCCCACTTTCTTGGCGATCACGTCGCCGGAGCGACCGAAATCCCGTCCGAAGTTGGTGTTGCCGCCGGCGATGACTCCCCGGCAGAGACTTCTGTTGTGCGCGTTGTTGAGGAACGCGACCACCTGCCGCGGGACCGCGGCTCCGTTCTTGCCTGTGATCTCGAGGCTTCCCCCGTAGGTCGGAACGATCAGAACATACGGGTCCGACACCGTCGGGACGGGCTCGGTCCTCCGCACCGGGATACGCAGTGCGGGGAGACCGAGCCGGTCGACGAATCGTTTGGTGTTCTCGGAGATGTTGGAGAAGTAGACGATCCTCACCGGCTTCTCGGCCGGTATCGGAGCCGCCATCGCCGCCCCCTTGTCGAAGGAATCCTGGTGTTACCGCGCCGTCGGACTGCTACTGCGCGGTCAGGCCGCCACGGAGGCGAGTGCCTTGATGCGGTCCGGGCGGAAGCCGGACCAGTGGTCGGAGCCCGCGACCACGACGGGCGCCTGGAGGTACCCGAGCGCCATGACGTACTCCCGAGCCTCGTCGTCCATCGAGATGTCGATGATCTCGTATTCGATGCCCTGCTTGTCGAGCGCCTTGTAGGTGGCGTTGCACTGGACGCAGGCGGGCTTGGTGTAGACGGTGACCATGTGTCTCAGGACCTCTTTCGGCACGGCGCCCGGACGGCGCGAGGGGCTCTTCTCGTAGCGGCCTCCCGGGCCCGGGCTCTCGCCCGGCCTGTGGATAACCGCGGTGTCTGTCGGGGGTCACGGTCCGAATCCCACGAGTGACATTCATTGGGGCCGCAACGCTTCTAGACACTACCCCTAGTGGCCAGCGAGTCAATCGACCACAACATTTTGGTCTTACATCGCTGGTATTCCCAGGTCGCGATCCCGCCTTGTGGACACCGCGGGCCCCCGGTGGGAACCCCGTCCCCGGACCGTCGATCCGGCGCCGCGCACACCTACCGTCGCACGCCGATCACCGTCCCGGAGCGGCGGGTCGGCATCCCACAGGACCTCCCCAGAGACCCCACAGATTGTCCCCACGCCCTCCACAAGCGAGCGGATGGTCACCGCCGCGGGGCGCGCCGGGGAGGCCACGACGACGAGGGGACGACGACGAGGGCCCGCCGCCGGCGAACCGGTGGCGGGCCCTCGAGGGTGCGTGAGGACTCACGCGGACATGTCAGCCCTGGCGGGCCTTGAAACGGGGGTCCTTCTTGTTGATCACGTAGACCTTGCCGCGACGACGGACAACCTGGGCGCCCGGCTTGTTCTTCAGCGACCGAAGGGACTTGCGGACCTTCATCTGGCGCTCCTTAGGCTCTCGGGGCGGCCGCTATGGCCGCCGACACGACTGGGGATCACTGTGCGACACGTCCGTCCCGAAAGGCCGGATGTACGACACACAACTGGTCCATCGTAACGGACTGCCCGACCAGAACTCCAACCGGCGACGGAGGGCGCCCCGGCCGCACCCCGACCGCGCTCCGGGCACTCGCGGCCACCGGCGGAGATGTCACGCGGTCGTCACACGTGGTTCCTATGCTGACGCCATGACCGAGACCACGACAGACCGCGCTGCTGCCCTGCGCGCCGCCATCATCGCCGAACTCGGCGTCCGTCCCGACATCGATCCCGCGGAGGAGGTCGAGTCGCGGGTCACGTTCCTGGCCGACTACCTCCGTTCGACCCCCGCCACGGGCTTCGTCCTGGGGATCAGCGGCGGGCAGGACTCCACCCTGACCGGCCGGCTCTGTCAGCTCGCCGCGGAGCGACTCCGGGACGAGGGGATGTCGCGCGCCCGGTTCGTGGCGATGCGCCTGCCCTACGGCGAACAGGCCGACGAGGCCGACGCGCAGGCGGCCCTGGAGTTCATCCGTCCGGACGAGAGTCTCACGGTGGATGTCCGCCCCGCGTCCGACGCCGCCTCCGAGGCCGCCTCCGCCGCACTCACGGCTCTGCCCGACGAGGCGGGGCCGCTCCGTGATTTCGTCCGCGGCAACGTCAAGGCGCGTGAGCGGATGATCGCCCAGTACGCCGTGGCCGGGCAACTGAACCTCCTCGTCGTCGGCACCGACCACGCCGCCGAGGCGGTCACCGGCTTCTTCACCAAGTACGGCGACGGCGGGGTCGACCTGACCCCCCTGACCGGTCTCACCAAACGACAGGGCGCGGCACTGCTACGCCACCTCGGCGCGCCGGACTCCACCTGGCGCAAGGTCCCCACCGCCGACCTCGAGGACGACCGGCCAGGCCTGCCCGACGAGGTCGCCCTCGGCGTGACCTACGCCCAGATCGACGATTACCTCGAGGGCCGCGACGGCGTCCCGCCCGAGGCCTCCGCGCGGATCGAGCAGCTGTTCCTGGGCTCGCGCCACAAGCGCACGGTGCCCGCCACCCCGCTCGACACGTGGTGGCGCTGACCGGTCCGCGAGGACGGGTCGTCAGCGCAGCAGCGTCCAGACGGTCTCGAGCGCCTCGGCGGTGCCGGGGACGTCGTAGGACTGGGTGGTGAAGACCGCCGCGGCCCGCCCGGTGCCGCGGTCGACGTAGCCGATCGTCCCCAGTCCCCCGGCCCAGCCGACCACGCCGCCCGGGCGCACCTCCACCTGGAACCCGTAGCCGCAGCCGGGCTCGAGGAAACCCTCCGCGCTCGCCCGCTGCCGCGCTGTCAGGTGGTCGGTGGCCATCAGCCGAGCACTCTCCGGGTCGAGCACCGGGCCACCGTCGACGAGCACACCCAACAGCTCCAGATAATCGCCCACCGTCGCGGCGAGGCCGCAGGCGAGGGACTCGAAGACCGGCGGCACCGCGAACCTGCCCGCGGTGTCCAGTGGCCGTACCCGGCCGTCGGGCCCGAGGCCGTACGAGGTGGGGAGACGGGAGAGGTCGGCCGTGAACCCCGTGTCCGCCAGCCCCAGTGGCCCGGTGACGTACTCGGCCAGCAACTCGGTCACGGACGAGCCGGTGGCGCGGGCGAGGAGCACCCCGAGGACATCGCTGCTGGTGTGGTACCACCACGCCTGACCCGGCTGGCCCGCGAAGGGCAGCTCCGCCAGCCGCCGGAGATACTCGTCCGGCGCGACGGCCGGGGCGTACGGCCCCGGGGCGACCCCACGGTCGGACATCGCCTCCGACAGCGCGGGGTTCTCCCCCGCCCAGCCGACACCCGCGGTCATGGTGAGCAGGTGCCGCAGGGTAACGGGCCGCTCGGCCGGGACCGTCTGGTCCGGCGGGCCGTCCGGCGTGGCCAGCACGCGAGGGTCTGCCAGCTCGGGCAAGAACGTGTCCACCGGGTCGTCGAGGGTCAGTACGCCTCGTTCCACGAGACGCATCGCCAGGATCCCGCCGACCGGCTTGGTGTTGGACGACAGTGGGAACACCGCGTCCTCCCCCAGCGCGGGTCCGCCCACGGTACGGGCTCCGCCGGAGACGATCCTGGAGCGCCCGCTCTCGCGGACGTCACAGACGTACCCGACCAGCCGACCGTGGTCGACGAGCGCGTCGAGCACGTCGACGACGTCCGTGATCTCCCCTGGCCCCGCCACACCCCGACACTACGACCGCGGACCGGATGGCGGAAGACGCCAAATGGCGAGATCCCGGGACATCGTTTCCGTTGTCCCGGGATCTCGTCCTCGGTGGAGCTAAGGGGACTCGAACCCCTGACCCCCACACTGCCAGTGTGAACAGCATCGTATTTGTACGTCTACCGAGTGACATGACATCGCGCTGACCTGCGGGTAACCAGTCCACACTGTCCACTCGGTATCGCCGGATGATCGGGACAGTTAGGACAGAGTTAGGACACTCGCACCGGCGTTCTAATAGTTATTCGAGCAGGCCATGAATCCTGGCTGCCCGTTCCAGCTCGACCTCAAAGGCATCGAGAGTTCGGAGCGTATACAAGCCATCTATCGCACGAACAAGCCACAGAGCATGGAGCCTGCGGAGATCACTGGTGCGAGACAGCCAGCCCACTCCGTCGATCACGGCATATACGAACTGGGAGGGGGTGCGGACTTCCGCCATCTCTTCGACTTCACGGACGGCATCAGTGAGTTTGCTTCCAGTGGAATCGAACGCCTTCGCTGCGACGACGATCAACGCTTCGCTACCCGCTCCCGGGACCGCGAGGTCACAGGGAGCGGTGCGCTTGCTCCTACCCGTGAACCGACCTCGTGTGTCATACGAAAGATTCAGGTTGTTCGCGACCGCCTCGATACGATCCTCAACCATCCGGCCTGCTGTAGTGGCGGAAGTCGCTGTAACTCGGGTACCGGCTCGCGCGACGAGCAAGTCGCCAAAGCCATACGTGCGGTCACACTGTGCTTCAAGGCTAGTTAGCAACGCGTACTCCCTGTCAAGCACTTCCGCGACCTGTCGTGGCTTGGTCCGCGCAAGAAGCTTCCAGGAGGAAGACCCAAGGTGTTGGCGAAGGGTGTTCTTCAGCTTCTCCCGACTCAGCCCAACGGTCAGCCCCAGAACAGGCACCGAATCTGGGTTCCCCTGAATCCAAGTCGTTATCTCATCTAGATCACGGGTCGGCAACTCAGACAGCGATAGAGCTGCCTGCTTGATCTCGACCGATTCTGGCGTCGGCAAAGTCGGATCAACGTAGGCAGTTACCCTGCTCAGATTCTCGCAATACTCGTCAAAGCTCAGCATCGTCATTGCGAATAGGCTCCGTGATCAGCGGGCAAGGAAAATGTACTCATCGACCGCCCGGCGAGTTGCGGCCTTGTGCGTGCCGTAGTGATACGTGTGAGGGATCTTCCGGACCTCGACTTCACCCTTCACTTCCCGGAGCAGCGCCGTCAGGGTCTCCAGATCCGGAAGCGCGTTTGAGCCATATGACAGCACGATGGTGCCCGAGTCGTGGAACTGATGAAACGTCCGGCGAAACGCGTCCACGATGGTCTGTTTCGAGCTGAACGCAGTACGCGGCTTGGGCAGCTTCTTCGTCTTAGTGTTCAGCATGAGAGTGTCCCCCTCCCAGTACCGCGACAATCCTTCGAGGAAGTGGAAACGCTTGATGTAGCAGTTGTCGTCACTCGGTGGGGCGTACGGAGGGTCTAGGTACACAAGGTCGTATTGACCGGCGTCGAGGGTTTCTGCGTGCTGACGGGTCACGACCGCAGGGGCCCCCTCGAACACAGCGCTGTTGTACGAAGCGGCACGCTCGACGAAGTGCTCCCTCAGCGAAAGCTGCAAGTCTCGCCGACCGTCGTCGTAATGGCTTAGGTCACCGGAGATCGTGAATACCCCACGAGGTTGTTTCCGGGCGGCTGACAGCACCAACGCGCTGAGCGCGAGCGCCCGTCTCTCGCCGGAAAGCCGCTCGATATGCGACCAAGCCGAGTCGAGGAAGGCGCGATCGTCGGCCGTGAAGAACACCCCGTCAAACGTGTCCCGAACGAACGACCGATTGTCGGCAGGAGGCCCGACAATCTCCGCAATCTCGGCGTCGGAGAGGCGCGTGTCCTGATTGGCTACCGTGGCCGACGCAAGGACGCCGGGGAACTCCAGCATGTCGTTTGCGGTCACTGCGAAGCCCTGCCGCTTCAGCAGATAGGACACAACCCCCGACCCTGAGAAGGCGTCCAAAGCCGTTGCCCCACCAGCGTCGGCGAACGCTTGAGCTAGATGAGGCAGCAGCCGGTACTTGCTCCCCATGTAGCGGATACGCGGATAAAGGGAGGCCGTCACGCTTGCCGAGGTGATAGCAGCTTCTGGCGGGTCGGCGACGGCGGTCATGCGTCAATGATGCCCTACCCGGACCCGTGACTCCCGCTAGCGGGTCGACTTCGGGGCGTCGAGCATGGCCTGGTGGTTCTCACCTCCGCCGATGGTTTCCAGAAGATCGGTGAACTCACGGGCCACGCCGTCAATGTCGACCGGGGATGCGAGGCCGACCCGGTGCGGAGCGTCCAAGCCGAGGAGGCGGGCACGGCGCTCGCTGATCCTCACCGCTGCCGACACGAGCGAACCGGAGAGGCCCTGAGGACTGCTCACGCTCGCCGTGATGCCTTCCAGGGTGACGCGGGTCAGGTAATCCAGCCGTTCGGCCTCCAGTGCGCGCAGTTCGTCGACGGCCTCGACCTCGGTACGGCGCAGCAAGCCAAGCACGGCCTTGTTCGCGGCGTTCTCGCTCGGGTAGCCGAGCCGGTCGGCGATCTCCCGGTAAGGCACCCCCTCGGCCCGTAGGCGGGTCGCCTCGGCGGCGCGTGCGCGGTGGTCGATCCGGTCGAAGGTGCTCGCGGCCTGCGGTGTCCGGCGGCTCACGGTCGGCCCCCGATCTGCCTGTCCTTGTCTGCCCGCTGTAGGGCTGCGGCCGTCAGGGCGTCGAGAGCGTCGGCGCGCTGCTGCTGGACACGGGCGAGGAGGCGAGCGCGGCGGGGCTGCTCGTCGTCATTGCGGGGCGCGAGGACGACGGCAAGGTAGTCGAGCCGGAGCAGGTGCAGGGCGTGCGGCTCAGGAAGGTGCGCGTAACCGGTCCGCTGGATTGCTTCGCGGACGGCTTCGGTGGCGGCGGCCGGTGTCGGGTAGCCGAGCTCGCGGGCGACGTGCGCGGGGCTGAGTCCAGCGATCCGCAGGGCGAGGGCTTCGGCGCTCATCGGGTCACCTGCTTGCGGTAGCGGAACGGCGGTGGTCCTCCGGCGGACGGATCCTGAGGCAGGCCGAGCCAGTCTTCGACGGCCTCGAGGGTGTCGCCGTCCAGGGTCGGGACGATGACACCCCCACCACGCCGGATCGGGAGTCCACCCGGCGAGGCGGGGTCGGTGAGGGCCGGATGACCGTCCGGTGCGGAGAGTGTGTGTCGCTCGTGCCGGATGCCGTCGGCGTCGGTGTAGGTGTGTTCGAGGTAGGTGAGTCCCTGCGCCTCGGCGTGCAGGCGGACGCGGCCCCGGCGGTCGTTGGCTACCTGCGCGGCGCGGCGGGCTGTCTGCTCGGCGGTCTCGGCGTCGGTGTCGGCTGCCTCGCGGCGTGCGGCGCGGCGGGCCTCGGCCCGGCGGTGGCCGGCGGCCTGCTCGTCCAGGTGTCGGTTCGCGGTCTCGTAGTCGCGGACGGCGTGCCATAGGTCGCGCTGTAGGGCGATTCGCTCGCGGGCGATCTCTAGGGGCTCGGTCTCGTCCATCAGCCATTCGCGCGGCTCGGTGAGGTCATCACGGCGGGCCAGTAGGGCGGCCAGTGAGGCGGGGGCGGTCATGTCGTGTCCTTTCGGTCGGTTGGTCGGCTGTGGCTTCGTTGCCGTCATGACGGTGGGGCGACCTTGCACCATCGGCCTTCGGACTCGGCGACGAGACCGTCAGCGACGAGGGCAGCGATGACGGCTTCGGTGTCCCTGCGCCACCGGGCAGGCACCGAGTCGGTGACCCCCTTCATGTCGAGCGGGTACTCGGTCGAGAGCGCTCCGAGGACGGCCGCTTCCCCTTCGGTCCGGGGCGTCAATGAAGGTGCCAGACCCGTGTTCCCGGCCGGAAGGTGTCCGAAGGTGTCAGAAGGCGTACAAACCCCTTCTGAGCTGGTACTAGCGTGGGACGCCTTAGAATCCGCGGACGCCTTGAAGGTGTCCGGCACCCCGAAGGCGTCCCGTCGTTCGTGCTGGTCATCTGCCTGTGGACGGCTCTGGACGGGTTCGGACGGCTTAGTGTCCGGAAGGTAGCGTTCCCATGCGTCGAAGAAGTCGGTCCGCCGGTACCCGCGCATCGTCCTGGCGGAGTTGTGGCCGGTCTTGATTCCGTACTCACGCAGTCGATGGCCGAGCTTCGAGGGTGTCAGGTCGAAATGCCCCCACGGGGATTCCTCGATCTCACACAGCATCTTGCACACCTCCTTAGAGGCGAGGAAGTCGGCCCCATGCTTATCGAACACGTCGCGGAGGTCGGCCAGCAGGCGGATGTTCAAGGAGGCGTCTCCGTTGTCGGACTCGGCTTCGCTGACCATGTAGGCGGCGGCTTCCCGCGCGCGGGCAGGCCACCGGCCACCTGCCATGTCTGCGACCGTGATGAGGGGCTCCCACACGTCGGCGGCCCGGTCCTCGATACCGAGGCACGGCGGCTCGTAGCCGGCAGCGGCATCGACTACGGACGCGGCCCACGCGGCTAGCTCATCGGCGAGGACTTCGAGGCCGGGGCGGTCCCGGCGGGATCGGTACGGCTCGACGGTCTCGGACGGCTTGCGGCGGCGCATGACGACCACAACGGCCCGGTCCTCGATGGTGTCCGGCATCTGCCCGATTCCAGCCAGGGCGGCCATCGCGAAGGTCTGAAACTCGGTCGGGGTGTGATTCGGCCCGACGGTGCGGCCGAACGTCAGACCGCGTTGAAACCCGGCGTTCAGCAGCCCCCGCAGGTCTTCATTATGCTCGGCCCTCACCTTCGTACCGAAGATTGTGTCGGCCTCGTCGAGCAGTAGCGTCCGAGGATTCTCGTCCATGTCCAAGCTGCGAAAGATGTAACTCACGGACACGTTGACGGCCCTCAGCGGTTTATGCACGAGCGCGTCGACCACCTCGATCAGCCGCGACTTCCCGGACCGCTTTTCAGCAGACCGGACGACGAGCCGAGGCGCGTACTCGAAAGCGTCCGTCAGGTGCGTGCACGCGACCCACAGCACGACCCCCGTCAGGGCGTGCGGCGACGGCAGGATGCAATACCGGGAGACGGCGGCAGCGATCCGGTCGAGCAGGCCGGCCCCGTCAACCACTCCCCCGTTCGGCGGCTCGGGCGCGGTCATAGCGAAACCCCCGTCCCCCTGAGGGCGGTCACAGTGTCGCGGATGCGCCGGACGGCGCTGCCCTCGCGGCAGAGGGTCGTGAAGGCGTCGTCCTCGGTCTCGGTCCGGTAGCCGGCGGTGATGGCTTCCCCGGCCACGGCACCCCGGATGCGGAGGAGTTGGGCGGCGAGGGCGGCAGCGAGCGGCCGGAGCCGTTCGGCGGGCTGATAGGTGGTCACGGCATCCTCCAGGCGGGTGCAGACGAGACGGCGGCGGCCGTCGCCGACCTGCCCGGTGCGGCGCAGCTCGTCGAGCACGAGCACGGCGGCGGGGTCGGTGCCCCTTTGTGCGAGGTCGAGCGCGGCGGTCAGCGCGACGGCGGTCGGCGGGTCGAGCAGCCTCACATCGTCGGGAGTAAGTACGTCCAGAACGGCGGCGACATGAGCGGCCGGGGACACGATGACGGCGGCGAGGAGTGGCAGGGCTGCCTGCTCGGCCGTGTCAGTGTCAATGTCGTCCCGGTCGACGGTCTCGCCGTCGGCGTCGGGGCGGCTTATTGCTTCGGTCATGAGTCAGGCGTCCTCGCCGATCAGACGGAGCAGTCCGACGCTGGAAACGCGGACACGGGTGCCGACGCGTATCACGGGCAGCTCGCCACTACGGGCGAGCGTGTACCCGTAGGCACGACTGACACCGAGGACGCGGGCGGCGGTCTCGACGGAGACCGTCGGGGAGGTGCGTAGTTCGTCGATAAGCGTTGTCGTCTTCTGAGTGTTGGGCATGTCTCCACGATCACTCGGTGAGTTGTGAATGTCCAGCCTGTATAGTCACAACTTATGACCAGCAAAAACAACAACTCGGGTCGAGTGCAGAACATCCGAATCAACGGACCAGGGACAGCAACAGTCCGACTTCACGGTCGAGACGTCAGCTACCGGGCAACATGCGCGACCGGCCCCAAAGGCCCGCAGGTTCTGTCGCTGACCCTCACGGCCGACAGTGACCGGCCGCTTACCGTCTCAGACCTGCGGGCAGTCCCCCTCCGGCGCATCGCCGCTGCGGTCGCCAACGCAGTCCCGCTTCCCGGTGCTTCCAGGTCCGAAATCGACTGGGAAGCGTTCGCAGAACCCGAGCGACCCCGCAAGGCGGCGTCAGGCAAACCGAGAGGCCGACCGCGAGCACTGACCGACGAAGACCACCAGCTTGTAGCCGACATGGCGAGAAAGGCGGTCGAAGACGGAAAGACAGTGCGCCGGGCACTGAGCCAGCAGCTCAGAATCTCAATGTCGACCGTCGACACCCGACTACGCAAAGCAGAACAACGCGGGTTCTTGACGCCCGGCGAGCTACCCCGAGGAGTGAAGCGCCAATGAGTGACGACCGGCAGCGAGCTGCGAGAGCAGACAACTCGATTAGGCGACAGCCGAACGGCAAGGGCTGGCGAGCACGGCCGACCCTCGGCACCGACCCCGTGACCGGCAAGCAGGTGAGGCCAACTAAGACGTTCGCCACGAAGAAGGCGGCTCAGGACTGGATCGACGAGCAGCGCAGGCAGTGGAACGAACGCACATGGTCGGCAAGGTCCGAGCGCACCTTCGGCGAGGTCGCCGACCACTGGCTGAAGGTCCGCGAAGCGGACAACGGCACCCGACCGAACACGATCCGCGCTGACCGCGAAAGCCTCGCCTACGCGCGGCGCGTGTTCGACACGGTTCCCGTGCAGAAGCTCACCCCCGAAGCGCTCACCGACTGGTCGCTGTCCATGACGACGCTGCCGAGCACGAACCCGGACGGCAGCCCAAAGCCGGGGCGTCCGCTCGCGGCCTCGACGAAGCGACGGGCCATCGTCACCGTGAAGGCGGTCGTTGCTCACGCGGTGCGGATGCGCTGGCTCAGCTACGACGTGACGGCACATCTGGAGCCACCCGCGCAGAAGGTCATCGTCGCCGTCACCGAGGGCGACATTTGGACGCCGAAGCAGATGGGCGGGTTCCTCGACCACATCGCCGATCACCGGCTCGGCGGATGCTTCGCCCTGACCCTGCTCGGGCTGCGCCGTGAGGAAGTCGGCGGCCTGAGGTGGTCGGACGTTGACCTCGACGGCGGGCAGCTTCGCATCCGTCAGGCGCGGGTCGACGTGAACGGCCGTGACCTCATCGGCGACCCAAAGAACGCGCGCAGCTCGCGAGACCTGCCGGTGCCCCCGCGAGAGCTGTCGATCTTGCGAGCCATGCGCGGCGTGCACCTGCGTGAGCGGATGGCGGTCGGTCGACCCCTCGCTGACGACGACCTGCTGCTGTCTCGCGAGGACGGCACCCCGTTGCCGGTGCGCGGGTACACGGTCCTGTTCACCGAGCAACGGAAGGCGGCGGGACTCCCCGCCATCACGCTTCGGAACCTGCGGCACTCGTCGGTATCGCGGATGCGCGAGGCGGGCGTGGCTGCCGACGTTGTGGCGGCGTGGCACGGGCACAGCGAGCGGATGACTCAGGCGGTCTACGGCCGGGTGTCTGACGACCGTCTCGCGGCGGCTTCGGCGGCGATTTCGAGAGCGGTAGGACAAAGTTAGGACATTCCGGCCGCTCTCCGCTCGGGCTAGGACAATGAAGAACCCCCTCCGACGCAGGTCGGAGGGGGTTTCTTATCGGTGGAGCTAAGGGGACTCGAACCCCTGACCCCCACACTGCCAGTGTGGTGCGCTACCAGCTGCGCCATAGCCCCGTATCCATTTGTCCGCCGCTCACCTCTCGGTGACCGGCCCGACCTAAGTTACACCACCACGGTTCGGGCCTCCAAATCGGGCCCGGCCCCGCCGGGAGGGGCGGGGCCGGGCCACAGTTGCGCACCCGGCACGAGCACCGGGCGGTTCGCCGGACGAGTTACGCGATGATGTCCTGGAGCCAGGCCGCGTTGCCGATGTCGACGACCTCGCCCTCGTAGGCGACAGTCGGGGTGGACACGCGATCGGTGATCTCGCGGATGCTCTGCTGGGCGTTGTCCGCACTGTCGGAGGCCTTGTCC
This sequence comes from Dietzia sp. WMMA184, assembly GCF_002441635.1. Lineage (NCBI taxonomy): Bacteria > Bacillati > Actinomycetota > Actinomycetes > Mycobacteriales > Dietziaceae > Dietzia > Dietzia sp. WMMA184. The sequence continues at coordinate 1,275,614 of NZ_NXEI01000001.1, forward strand.
ATGCCGCCGTTGGACTCGACGTTGCCGATGCACTCGACCGAGTCCGCGTTCGCGCCGGCCGATTCCGCGATGTCCGCCAGCTCGCGGGCCGAGAGGTCGCCGCCGCCCTCCCCCGGCTGCTCGGCGAAGAACGCATTCTTGACGTCGAAGAACACTGGCAGGGAGTCCTTGGCCGCGACACACTGGATGGCCGCGAGCGCGCGGGTGGAGTACTCACCGGAACCGGACTGTCCGTTGAGGAAGTTCAGGGCGTAGAACTCGACCTGCAGGTCCCCGGCCTCGACGGCCTCGGAGATGGACTCACCGTACTGCGCCTCGAAGGAGCCACATGCGGGGCACATGTAGTCCTCCCAGATCTGGACGGTCGGCGCCTCGTCCGGGCCGACGACGACCACGCCGGCCTCGGTGATGTCGATCAGCTCGTCGTTGGTCTCGCCGAACGTGATGGGGTTGGCCTCTCCGCCCCGCTGGGCCATCCAGACGACGCCACCGAGGACCACGACGGCGACCGCGATGAGCGCGACCACCGTGATGATCATCCCGTTGTTGGACTTGGTCTGGAGGACCTTGGTGTTCTTGTTGGGCTTGGCGTTCACGTGTACGCAGGCCTTTCTCTACTGGGAGACCGTCGACCTCTTCCGGGTGACCGGCACTACGTCAGAGGGTACCGAAGCGGCGGGAGCGACCCCGCGCGCGCACCATCGATGCAAATGCACCACACCCCCGGTCGGTGTCGACCGGGGGTGGGGCCCGAATGGTGGAGCTGCCGGGAATTGAACCCGGGTCCTCCGCAGCATCGGCAGGGCTTCTCCGTGCGCAGTCCGCGTTGGCCTCTACTCGGATCTCGCCCTCATGCGGACATGTCGGCGATGACGATCCCAGTCACTGTGTGATGTCCCGACCCACCCCGTGACCGGGTGAGCCGGTGATCTCTCTAGATGATGCCGGTGACCGGGGCGAGAGCGACCCCGGGCCGACAGACTACGGGCTCGCTATCAGGCAGCGAGGGCGTAGTCGCGCTGATTGGTATCGGCGCGTAATTGGTTGCCACGACGCTTACGGTGGTCTCTGGCCTGCACCGGCACGCTTCCCCTGCGTCAACTCACGTAGTCGAAACCAAGTCAGCCCCGTCAGGACCGCCGACTTCCGCCGACGGACTCCCCACCCTACCCCGGTGACACGCCGCCCGCCAGGGTGATCCCGCTCTCCCCGGTCAGGCGAGCACCCGGTTCAGCCGAGCACCCCGTTCAGCCGAGTGCGAGCAGGGAGATCGCCACCCCCGCCAGGACGAGTCCGACCATCTGGACCGCACGCATCCGCTCCCCGCCGTGGGCGATCGCCAGCGCTACGGTGAAAGCGGGGTACAGCGCAGCGATCACACTGACCAGGGAGAGCATCCCCGCCTGCGAGGCGAAGTAGAAGGCACCGTTGGCGACGGCGTCGAACACGGCGATCACCACGCCGATCGCGATGAGACGCCGGGAGAAACGGAACGACTCACGGGCTGCGACCGCGGCGACCAGCAGCATCACCGTCGCCCCGATCCGCGAGGCCGCGACCGGCCACAGGCCCTGGCCCGGCGGCACCTGCGCCAACAACACGAAGAACGCGGCGAACGCCAGCCCGGAGAAGAGCGTGAGCACCAGGAGACGACGGGTGAGGCGCCCGTGCAGGGCGGACGAGCCGTCCCGGCTCTCCATAGAGACCAACACCGTCGCCACCAGCGCGAGCGCCATGCCCGCCCCCGCCGCGGGCGCGGGCCGCTCCCCCGCCGCCAGACCGAACGCCAGCGGAACCGCCGCCGCCAGGACCGCCGTGATCGGCGAGATCACACTCATCGGCCCGCGGGAGAGCGCCAGGTAGAACGACCACACCGCGACACCCGAGGCCAACCCGGAGGCCAGGCCCCACCCCAGACCGACCCCGGTCGGCGACCCACCGGCGACCAGGGCCGCGACGCCCACCAGCACGATCGACAGCGGATAGGAGACGCTGACCACGCGCAGCACGCGGGCGCGGCGGGAGGCCACGCCGCCGAGGTAGTCGCTGATGCCGTACGCCACCGCCGAAGTCGACGCCAGCGCGACCGGCATCATGCCCGCATGCCCTTGATCTTCCTGCCGAGTTCACGCACGGCCTCACGCTCGGCGGTCCGGCGGGCGATGTCGTGGCGCTTGTCGTGCGCCTGCTTGCCCCGTGCGACGGCCAGTTCGACCTTTACCCGGCCACCCACGAAGTAGAGGGACAGCGGGACGAGGGTGGCGTTGCCGTCGCGCACCTTGCCCACGAGCGAGTCGATCTCGCGGCGGTGCAGCAGGAGCTTCCGGGCACGCTTCGGGGCGTGGTTGGTCCAGCTCCCGTGCGAGTACTCGGGGATGTGTAGCCCGCGGAGCCACACCTCGCCGTCGTCGACCGTCGCGAACGCGTCGACCAGCGAGGTCTTGCCCTCACGCATGCTCTTGATCTCGGTCCCGACCAGCGCGATGCCGGCCTCGTGCGTCTCCAGGATCTGGAAGTCGTGCCGGGCCTTGCGGTTACTCGCGACGATGCTCCCGTCGGAGCCGAGGGACGACGCGCCCTTCTTCTTGTTCTTCTTGGCCACGTCGCGTCACCTCCTGATTGCCGTGCCCTCGCCGCCGTTCCGCAGCCCCCAGAGTCTAGATGGAGGGCGCGTTCAGTGCCGAACCGTGAGCCTCAGGGCGATCCAGGCGGTGAGCGCGGAGACCACCGCGCCCGCCACGACCAGCCCCGGTGCGAGGAGGAGGATGTCGGGGGTGGTGATCCGCTCGACCAGGTTCGCGCGGTAGGCCTCCGCCAGCACCCTGTCGAGGAAGACGTTCTTGGCCACCAGCAGGCCCCCCACCGCGAGGAGGGCGCCGGCCACCGCCGCGATCACCGCCTCGAGGACGAACGGCAACTCCGTGTACCAGCGGCTCGCGCCCACCAGTCGCATGATCCCCAGGGCGGTCCGCCGGGTGAACGCGGCGATCTGCGTCATGTTGGCGATGAGCAGGACGGTCGCCAGCAGCTGGACGACCGCGATCGCGAAGGCCGCGTTGCGGACGCCGTCGAGGACGGAGAAGACCCGTTCGACGAGCTCGCCCTGCCCCTGGACGATCTCGATGCCGTCCACCTCCGCCAGGTCACGCGCCACCGCCTCGGCCCGCGTGGGGTCGGTCAGTGTGAGGGTGAACCGCGAGCCGAGGGCGTCCGGCGAGGTCGACTCCACCAGCACCGGGTCTGTCGAGGAGAACAGGTCGACGAACTCGGCGTAGGTCTGCTCGGGATTCTTGTACTCCACCGACGCCACGCCCGGCGTCGTCTCGAGCCGCTGGAGGATCCGGCCGCATTCCGCCGCGCAGTCCGGATCCTCCAGCGAGATCGACCGGTCCACGTAGACGCGGAACTCGTTGAGATAGTCGTACTTGTCCTGACTCGCGGACGCGGTCATGGCCACGAGCAGGCCCGCCCCCAGCATGCCCAGGGCCACCGCCGTGGTGATGATCATGGCCAACGTCATGGACAGGTTGCGGCGCAGTCCCTGCCCGACCTCGGAGGCGACGAACGTAGCGGCCATCAGCGGTCCACCCCGTAGGTTCCGCGGGCGTCGTCGCGGACGACCGAGCCGTCGACCAGTTCCACCACGCGGCGCCGCGAGCGGTCCACGATGTGCCTGTCGTGGGTCGCCATGAGCACGGTGGTCCCCGTCCTGTTGATCCGGTCGAGCAGGAGCATGATGTCCTCGCTGGTTTCGGGGTCGAGGTTGCCCGTCGGTTCGTCCGCCAGCAGCAGCACCGGGCGGTTGACGAACGCCCGCGCGATCGCGACCCGCTGCTGTTCCCCACCGGAGAGTTCGTGAGGTCGGCGATCGGCCTTCCCGCCCAGCCCGACCATGTCCAGGGTCTCCGGCACCACCTTGTCGATGGTCCGGCGGGACTTGCCGATCACCTGCAGCGCGAACGCGACGTTCTCCGCGACCGTCTTGTTCTCCAGCAGACGGAAGTCCTGGAACACGCAGCCGAGAGAGCGTCGCAGCACGGGCACGTCGGAGCCCTTCATGCGCGTGAGGTCGTGGCCGGCGACGGTGAGGGTGCCCGAATCCGGGCGGTCCTCGCGGAGAACGAGCCGCAGGAACGTGGACTTGCCCGATCCCGACGCACCGATGAGGAACGCGAACTCGCCGTCACCGATCTCCACGCTCACGTCGGACAGCGCCGGACGCGTCGAGGACGGGTACGACTTCGTCACACGGGAACCAGTGATCACTCCGATAGCCTAACGCCACGCAGGCCACAGGCACGGGAGCGGTCGAACAACGCGGCGGCGGCCGCGGCGCGGCCACCCGGTGGCGCTACCCCTCGAGGGCGCCGCCGGGCACCGAGGTCTCCCCGGCGCCCGGGGCCTCCTGCTGCAGCTGCGGTTGCGACTGCTGGTCAGGCTGCTGCTGCGGCGACTGCTGTGGCTGTTGTTGCTGCGGGGCCTGCGGATCGGCGCCACCGGGGAACCCCTCGGCATCGGGACCCGTCGTCGCGGTCCCTCCCGTCACCGTGGTGCTGGTCGTGCGGGAGCCCGTTCCCGTCGGAGTCGGAGACGAACTCGGGGTCGGGGCCGTGGTCTCGGTGGTCTGATCCGTCGGCGTGGACGACGGGTCGACCGGTTCGGCCGGTTCGGCCGGTTCGGCCGGTTCCGAGGTCCCGGTGGGGTCCTGCGCGGGTTGCGGCCCGAAAGCGACCACCGGCTCGTCGCGGACGAGCAGATACAGCACGCCTGCCAGGACGAACGCGCCGAGGAGGATCGCGGTCGTCCGAGACATCCTGAAGAACTCGACGAGCAGTGCGACGATCCACGGTCTCGCACGCCGCGAGGGTGCGTCCGGTGGTGGGGTCCCCCCCAACCCGAGCGGATCGGGCCGGTCGAGGATCGGGTCGTCGTCGATCGCGGCGCCCTGCGGGGACGTCTCGTCGGGCCGGACCGTGTCATCATCCCTGTGCCGGGCCATCAGACGCTCCCCTCTCCGGTCTGCGGTCGCAGCATCCCGGCGCGGATGGCGGCCAGCGCCTCCGGCTCCAGGACGATCCCCTCCTGGCGGAAGCGGCGGAGGATGACGGCACGCATCCGACGGCCCACCTCCCACTGCATTCCCGGCTTGGTCCGGGCGAGCAGTCGGATGACGGTCTGCTCGAGCCTGATCGACTGCACACCCATGACCGACGGCTCGTCGAGCACGTACTCGCCCACACGATCGTCGTGGACGATGTCGCGACAGACCTCCGCGAGCACCTCGTGCGCCTTGTCCATGTCGGCATTGTTGGGCACGGGGACGTCGATGATCGCACGAGCCCAGTCCTGGGACTGATTGATCGCGGTGACGATCTGACCGTTGGGGACGATGACCGCCTCGCCGTCCAGGGTGCGCAGCCGGGTGACCCGGAGCGTGACGTCCTCGATCGTCCCGGCGGCGACGCCGGTCGCGGTGGTGAGTTCGACGATGTCACCGTAACCGTACTGACGTTCGGCCAGCACGAAGAAGCCAGCGAGGAAGTCCTGGACGATCTTCTGCGCGCCGAAACCCAGCGCGGCGCCGAGGACGGTGGCCGGCGCCACCAGCGTGACGAGGTTCACGCCGAACCTCAGCAGGATCTGGATGCCGAACAGGATGTACAGCATTCCCACCGCTACGTAGGAGACGACCTGGACGAGGGAGTGGAGGTGCTTGGACTCCTCCGACCACAACTCCTTGTCGGCGTTCCTCGCGTCGATCCGGCCGGTCCACATCCGGGCGATCTTGCCGATCGCCCGGGTCATCAGGGCGGCTCCCAGGACGAGGAGGACGACCTCCAGGCCGTCGTTGCTGAGCCAGTTCAGGACTCCGCTGAAGTCTGTCCGGAAGGCCACTAGGCGTCCGCCCCCTCCCGCATGCGCCATCGGATACCGGCCTCGATGAACCCGTCGATGTCACCGTCGAGGACCGCGGACGGGTTGTTCACCTCGTACTCGGTGCGCAGGTCCTTGACCATCTGGTACGGGTGCAGAACGTAGGACCGCATCTGGTTGCCCCAGGAGGCGTTGCCACCCGCACCGAGCGCGTCCATGGCGGCCCGCTCCTCCTGGCGCTTGCGCTCGAGCAGTTTGGCCTGCAGCACTTTCATGGCGGCGACCTTGTTCTGCAGCTGCGACTTCTCGTTCTGACAGGTCACGACGATCCCGGTCGGGACGTGGGTGAGGCGGACGGCCGAGTCGGTGGTGTTGACGGACTGGCCACCGGGACCCGAGGAGCGGTAGACGTCCACCCGGACCTCGTTCTCCGGCACCTCGATGGAGTCGACGGTCTCCACGACCGGCAGCACCTCGACCTCGGCGAAGGAGGTCTGGCGGCGGCCCTGGTTGTCGAACGGGGAGATCCGCACCAGCCGGTGCGCTCCCTGCTCCACGGACAGCGTCCCGTACATGTAGGGGTCCTTGACCACGAAGGTGGCGGACTTGATCCCCGCCTCCTCAGCGTACGAGGTGTCGTACACCTCGACCTTGTGGCCGGCCTTCTCGGCCCACCGGATGTACATGCGCATGAGCATCTCGGCGAAGTCCGCGGCGTCCACGCCACCGGCACCGGCACGGATGTTGACCACGGCGTCACGCTGGTCGTACTCACCGCTGAGCATCGTCTTGACCTCCATGGCCTCGACGTCCTCACGCAGGCTGGCGCGTTCGGAGTCCGCCTCCTCGACGGCGCCGTCGCCCTCCTCCTCCGCCAGCTCGTACATCAGGGGCAGGTCCTCGATCCGCTGCCGCAGATCCCGGCAGCGGCGCAGGTCGGCCTGGATGTAGGACAGCTCGCTGGTGACCTTCTGCGCCCGGTCCTGGTCGTTCCACAGGTCCGGGTCGGCGGCCATCTGCTCGAGCTCGTCGACGCGTCGGGCCAGCTCCTCGATGTCGAGGACCTTCTCGACCGTGGTCAGGGTCGCGTCGAGGGCAGCGATGTCGGCAGAAACGTCAGGGTGCACGTTATCCGACTCTACGCGGCCCGGGCGCCTTCCAGCGTTTGCCCACCCGCCCCTTCCGCGTGGCCTGCCGCGCCTCCGATCGTCACCCCCCGCCGGTAGCGTCGGATGCCTCGGACCCGCTACCGCTCGTGGTCAGTGAGCCGCTACGACCAAGTGGAGGAAGTGAACGTCCATGGACACCCGACAACCGGGCCCCCTGCACGACGAGTCCACCGGGGGGATGACCGACGCCGATCTGGCCGCCCGCCTCGTCGTCGACGCCGGAAACCTCGCGCGGCGACTGCGCGAGCACGGGCTCGACGTCCGGCGCAAGACTTCCGTCTCCGACGTGGTCACCGAGGCCGACGATGCGGCCGAGCGGCACATCACCGCACTCCTGGCCGCCCACCGTCCGTCCGACGGCGTCCTGGGCGAGGAGGGCTCCCTCGTCGCGGGCGACGGCGAACGACGGTGGGTCGTGGACCCGGTGGACGGCACCTACAACTTCGTCTCCGGCTCCGACTACTGGTGCTCGGCCGTCGCGGTCACCGGTGAGGAAGACTATCTGCTCGGCGCGGTCCACCGACCGGTCACCGGGGAGACCTTCGTCGGCGGTTCGGACGTGCCGACGCGCCGCAACGGGGTACCCGTCGCGCGCCTGGCCCCCGGTGACCTGGCCGCCGGCAGCCTCGCCACCTACCTGCACCCGCCGTTCTTCGACGATCCCCAACTCGCCGAGCCTTTCCACCGCGTGAGCCGTGGCGCGGCGACCATCCGAATGCTCGGGTCCGGTTCCGTGGACCTGGCCTCCGTCGCGTGTGGGATCCACACGGTGTGGTGTCAGCACTCCTGCCCCGAGTGGGACTGGCTACCCGGCCGCGCACTCGTCGAGGGGGCGGGCGGGGTGTGCGCGACCGTCGAGGTGGGCGGCTACGACTGGTTCGTGGCCGGCCGCCCGGGTGCGGTCGAGCAGACGGTCGACCTCCTGCGCGGCTGACACCCGTCCGACCCACCGGCGGGACGGACGGGTTCGAGGAAAGAGTGGCGCACGGAACTTACTCCGAAGTAAGGTGTCAGGGACAGCACCGTCCACCGTCCGTCACGAGAACAGCTGGTGATGATGAGCAAGAACCCCACAGCCCCGTCCACGACCGGACGCGCGGAGACCTCGACACCGGGTAAGAACCCCGCGCGCATCGACGCCATCGGCGCCGCCATGCGCGCGCTGACCACCATTACCGGGTCGGAGTTCGCCGAGCGCTTCGGCCTGCGGCAAAAGGTCGACCGGGTCACCTACGAGGCCACCAAGACCGGTTTCAAGACCCTCGGTGCAGCGACCAAGTCGTTCAAGAAGGTCTCCGGCGGCGGCGCACCCAAGCGTCTTCCCGACTCCGAGGCCCGGCCCGACCTGTTCGACCTCACGCTGGACGAGGACCAGCAGATGATCTCGCAGACCGTGCGAGAGTTCGCCGCCGAGGTCATCCGGCCGGCCGCGCACGACGCCGACGCCGCCGCCGAGGCACCCGCGTCGCTGCTCGAGCGCTCGGCCGAGATCGGCGCCACCATGCTCAACGTGCCCGAGGAGTTCGAGGGCATCGCGTCCGAGCGCGGTGTGGTGACCAACTCGCTGGTCGCCGAGGCCCTGGCCTACGGCGACATGGGCCTGGCCCTGCCGATCCTGGCCCCCTCCGGCGTGGCCACCACCCTGACGCAGTTCGGCTCGGACACCCAGCAGAAGTCATACCTCCCGGCGTTCGCCTCCGAGCAGGTCCCCGCCGCCGCCGTCGTGGTGGCCGAGCCGCAGCCACTCTTCGACCCGTTCAATCTCAAGACCACCGCCACCCGCACCGTCGGCGGGTTCACGCTCAGCGGCGTCAAGTCGATGGTGCCCACGGCCGGCAGCGCGGAACTCTTCGTCGTCGCCGCCTCCCTCGACGGCGCGCCGACCTTCTTCGTCGTGGAATCCGACACCGACGGACTCGTGGTGGAGGCCGACCCGTCCATGGGCCTGCGCGCCGCCGGCCTCGGCCGACTCGTCCTCACCGACGTCTCCCTTCCCGCCGACGCCATCCTCGGTGGCGCTGACGTCTCGCCGGAGGACCGGTCCTCGGCCTACGCCGACGTCATCCGCCTGTCGCGTCTGGGCTGGGCCTCCCTCGCCGTGGGCACCTCCCACGCCGTCCTGGACTACGTGACCCCGTACGTCAAGGAGCGTCACGCCTTCGGCGAGCCCATCGCCCACCGGCAGGCGGTCGCGTTCGCCGTGGCCGACATGGCCACCGAACTCGACGGCATGCGCCTGGTCACCTGGCGCGGCGCCGCCCGCGCCGAACAGGGACTGTCCTTCGCCCGCGAGGCCGCGCTGGCCCGCAAGATCGCCGCGGACAAAGGTATGAAGATCGGCCTCGACGGTGTCCAGCTGCTCGGTGGCCACGGGTTCACCAAGGAACACCCGGTCGAGCGGTGGTATCGCGACCTGCGCGCCGTGGGAGTGGCCGAGGGCGTGGTGGTCCTGTGACGTCCGCCCGCTCCGCCACACTCCCGAACCGGACCAAGGACCTGAAGCGATGATCAATCTCGAAATCCCCAAGAAGCTGCAGGCGGGTGCAAACCAGGCCCGCCAGGTGGCCATGCAGATCTTCCGACCCATCTCCCGCAAGTACGACCTCGCCGAGCATGAGTACCCCGTCGAGCTGGACACCCTCAAGGCCATGATGGAGGCCATGGAGGACGCCGGTCAGGCGGCCTCCGGCGCCACCATGGGATCAGGTCGCGCACCCCGGCGCGAGGGCGTGTCCAACGGCGGCAATATGAAGTCGCTGCTCAATGCCATCGAGACCTGCTGGGGCGACGCGGGATTGACCTTGTCCGTCCCCGGCCAGGGGTTGGGTAACTCCGCCATCGCCGCCGTGGCGAGCGACGAGCAGATGCAGAAGTTCGGCCGGGTGTGGGCCTCGATGGCCATCACCGAGCCCGAATTCGGCTCCGACTCGGCCGCCGTCTCGGCCACCGCGCGGTTGGACGGCGACGAGTACGTCATCAACGGCACCAAGATCTTCGTGACCTCGGGCCAGCGCGCGGATCACATCGTGGTGTGGGCGACCCTGGACAAGAGCAAGGGCCGCGCCGCGATCAAGTCCTTCGTCGTGCCCCGGGACCATCCCGGCGTCTCCGTCGACCGGCTGGAGCACAAGCTCGGCATCCGGGCCTCGGACACGGCGCAGATCAGCTTCACCGACTGCCGGGTCCCCAAAGAGAATCTTCTGGGCGATCCGGAGGTCCGCGTGGACAAGGGCTTCGCTGGTGCCATGCAGACTTTCGACAACACCCGGCCGCTGGTCGCCGGCATGGCCGTGGGCGTCGCCCGGGCCGCGCTCGAGGAGATCCGCACCCTCCTCGAGGAGGCCGGCATGGAGATCGACTACGACCGTCCGGCCACCAGCCAGCCGGCCGCCGTCGCCAAGTACCTCGACCTCGAAGCCGACTGGGAGGCTTCCTACCTGCTCACGCTCCGCGCGGCATGGATGGCAGACAACAAGATGCCCAACACCAAGGAGGCATCGATGTGCAAGGCCAAGGCCGGGCGCACCGGTTCCGCCGTGACCCTGGGCGCGGTCGAGCTGGCCGGCAGCTACGGCTACTCCGAACGCAGCTTCCTGGAGAAGTGGTCGCGCGACTCCAAGATCCTCGACATCTTCGAGGGCACGCAGCAGATCCAGCAGCTGGTGATCGCGCGCCGGATCCTGAACCTGTCAAGCGCCGAGCTGAAGTGAGCCGACCCCGGCGCGATCACCGCACTGAGCGGCGCCCCCGCGGACATCCGGTCCGCGGGGGCGCCGCCCATTTCAGCCGGTTCACTCCAGCCGACTGCGCGGCGCCCACGACATGATGGTTCCGCACTGTCGGCAGATGTGGACACGGTGACCGTGGTCGAGACTGCCGCTGCGACCGGCATCCCAGCCGACGAGGACCCGGTCGGGCCCCAGCTCGTGGCCGTACGGGCAGTGGGTGGGCGCGTCCTCGGTCCAGAGCATGGAGCGGACGGTAGCGACGGGGTCGGACACAGACGAGGGCCCGGTACCGACCGCGTCGGTACCGGGCCCTCGTCCGCCCCTCGCCCACGGGCGGGGTGCCGGGCGATCAGGCCATCCGGAAGCCGCTCCCCGGCCAGTCGCGCGCGGTGGCGTCGGCGACGATCGCGTCGAACGAGTACGCCACCGCCGGCAGGAAGAACGGGGTCTGCGCCGGGTGGATGCACGAGGGCAGGATGGGGCCGATGCTGCCGGCCGATCCCGCGTCCGGCGGCATGTGCCCGCCGGAGAGGAGCCCGACGAGACGCCCCTCGCGGGTCACGGGGCCACCGGAGTCGCCGTAACCGGCACAGGTGTGGGTCCAGAACCGGTCGCCCTCGCGCTGCCAGGTGATGCCACAGGTGTGTCCGGTGGTCAGTCCGTCCTTGCAGACGACGTCACCGAACTGCGGCGCGGGTCCGCGGCCCACGATGCCCGCCTGTCGGACGGGGACGGCGACGCCCGGGTCCAGACGGATCACGGAATAGTCGAGGATCTCGTTGCGGGTGGCGATGGTGCCGATCACGCCGGCACCCGGGTCGTCCCGGAGGATCACCGGGGCGTCGATCCGCTCACTGCAATGGGCGGCGGTGAACGCGACCGGCGCTCCGGAGTCGTCGTACCCGGCGGCGGTGATGGTGCATCCGGCCACTCCCCCGACCAGAACAGGGGTCGCGCCCCCGACGGGCACGGCGGCCTGGGCAGCTGCGGGCGCCATCAACGTGGCGGCACCGGCCATCACGGCCGTCGCGGCGAGCTTCGCCACACGGGTGAGCCTCATGAACGTGTCCTTCCCACCCCGGGCGGACTGCCCGGGTATACGCCCTCGACAGCGTAGCGGCGATCAGCCGCCGGTGCACCACGCGCGGGCCGGCCGGAGCCCCACCACCCGTGCGGCGCTGGTCCCGTCACGTCGGATCCGGGCCGATCCCCCGGTCAGCGGCCTTCGACGATGATGCGGGTGGAGGGCCGCTCGTCGGGGTCTCCGCCGATCTGCGCCCAGACCGCCGCGACGACGGGTTCGAGGAACAACTCACCCACCTGGCCCATGAGCGTGCGGACCACCTGGACCTTGTCCGACGCCCGCGTCGAGGCGTGGCCTCCGCGCCGCAGGCTGTCGACCTCCCTGGTGGTGAGTTCGACGATCGCCTCGAGAAGCGGGACACCCCGGCCGTCGGGTTCGAGGAGGGCCCGGTTGATGTACTTCACCAACATCGGGTTGCGCTCGAGCATCTCCCGCACCGCGGCGTCGCGGGCCGCCACGACCTCCGCTGCTGATCCGGAGTGCTCGACCGTCGCCAGTGCGGCGACCACCTGCTCCACCACGAGCTCGTCGACAGCGCGGCGCAACCCCTCCTTGGTGCCGAAGTGGTGCTGGATCAACCCGATGGTGACCCCCACCCGGGCGGCGACCCGTCGCATCGAGACCCGGTCCTCGCCGTGATCGGAATAGAGCTCCAGCGCCGCATAGCGGATTCGCGCGCGAGCGGTGAGGTCACCGTCGGCAGAGCGCGGGACACCGTCCCCCGACCCGGGTTCAGTTGCGCTCACTTGCCCCACCTCGTCTCGCCGCGACGTGCGACGCCCGAGGGCGCCGCCGGAAGGTCGACCATACACATGCATGTCCGGCAATGCAGTTGTATGGTGGGGATCGTCATGGCCGTCAACCGGCCCCCACCCCATCGCTGGAGTCCCCCGTGCTAGAGACCGCCCCCTTCCGATCCCCGTGGATGACCGACGATCTGGATGCGCTGCGCGCCCATACGCGTGCGTTCCTGGAGAAGGAGACCGCCCCGCACCTCGAGCGCTGGGCCGAGCAGGGCGCCGTCGACCGCGAGTTCTGGAACAAGGCCGGCGACGCTGGCCTGCTGTGCATCTCCATCCCGGAGGAGTACGGCGGTGGCGGCGGCACGTTCGCCCACGAGGCCGTGATCGCCGAGGAGCAGACCCGAGCCCTCGACGACGGCTGGGGCAATTCGGTGCACAGCACGATCGTGGCGCACTACATCCTCCAGTACGGCACGGAGGAGCAGAAGCAGCGCTGGCTGCCGAAGCTGGCGACCGGAGAGATGGTCGGCGCCATCGCGATGACCGAGCCGGGCGCCGGATCGGATCTGCAGGCGCTGCGCACCTCGGCGGTGCGCGACGGTGACGACTTCGTGGTCAACGGCGCCAAGACCTTCATCTCCAACGGCATGCACTGCGACCTGCTCGTCATCGTCGCCCGCACGGGCGGCGAGGGCGCGCAGGGCCTGTCCCTGCTGGTCGCGGAGACCACCGACCTGCCCGGCTTCGACCGCGGCCGCAAGCTCGACAAGATCGGCCTGAAGTACCAGGACACGATGGAGCTGTTCTTCGACGACATGCGCGTGCCCGCCGGGAACGCCCTGGGTGGCGAGGAGGGCGTGGGCCAGGGATTCATCCAGCTCATGCAGCAGCTCCCGCAGGAGCGCCTCATCATCGCTGTGACAGCCGTCGCGGCGGCCGAGACCGCCGTGAGGCTGGCGACGGACTACGCCAAGGAGCGCGAGGCGTTCGGCAAGCCCATCCTCAAGTTCCAGAACCTGCGTTTCGAGCTGGCCGAGTGCAAGACCGAGGCGCTCGCCTCGCGCACCCTGCTGGACCACTGCATCACCCTGCATCTCAAGGGTGAACTGGACCCGTCGACGGCGTCGATGGCCAAGTACTACTGCACCGACAAGCAGTGCGAGATCATCGACCGCTGCCTCCAGGTTTTCGGTGGCTACGGCTTCATGACGGAGTACCCGATCGCCCGCATGTACGCCTCGGCCCGCGTGCAGAAGATCTACGGTGGCACCAACGAGATCATGAAGGAGCTCATCTCGCGGACCCTCTAGAGGTCGTCGGCGACAACTAGAGCTCGGCGACGATCGCCCGGACGGCGTCACGGCCCGCTCGGTTGGCCCCCACGGTCGACTGGGACGGGCCGTAGCCGATGAGGAACAGCCTCGGCTCGTCGAGGGCCCGGCCCTCCGCCACCCGGATGCCCCCCTCGGGGGTGCGCAGGCCCAGGGGCGCGAGGTGGGCGACCGCGGGTCGGAATCCGGTCGCCCAGAGGATGACGTCGGCTGGCTCGAGCCGCCCGTCGGGCATCCGCACCCCGCCGGGTTCGATGCGGGTGAACATGGGGTGGCGGACCAGGGCACCACGCTCGTCGGCGCGCTCGATCCACGGGGCGCGGTACATCCCGGTCACGCGGATGATGCTCTGCGGGGGTAAGCCCTGCGCGGTGCGCTCGGCGACCCGGTCGATCGCGGCGGAGAAGTTCTCCGGGGCGGGGTCCGTCTCCCACTCGATCTCCCGCCTGGTCACCCAGAGGGTGTCGGCGACGCGCGAGATCTCCTCGAGCAGCTGGGTGGCGGAGATGCCGGCGCCGACGATCACGACGCGTTGCCCCGCGAACTCCTCGGCGGCGACGTAGTCGTGGACGTGGAGCTGTCGGCCACGGAACGTCTCCTGGCCGGGGTAGTACGGCCAGAACGGTCGGGTCCAGGTGCCGGTGGCGTTGATGACGTAGCGCGCCGCCCAGGCCTCAGGGCGGGAGTCACCGCTTGGATCGGTGACGACGACGAGGTGGTCGGACTCCGGTCCGTCCCGCCCGGGCGTGGGTCTGCGGACCGAACGCACGCGGACCGGCCGCCGGACGTCGAGTCCGAATCGGTTCTCGTAGTCGGCGAAGTAGGGCGGCAGGACGTCCCGACTCGGGGCGGTGCGGTCGACATCGGGGACGGGTCGGCCCGGCAGCTCGAAGATGCCGTTGACCGTGCTCATGGTGAGTGATTCCCAGCGGTGCCGCCAGGCCCCGCCGGGGGCGTCCTCGGCGTCGAGCATGACGAAGGTGCGCTCCCCCGCCTCGGCACGGCCGACCGGCGCGAACCCCCGCCGCCTGAGGTGGTAGCCGGCCGACAATCCGGCCTGGCCGGCGCCGATCACCACCACGTCGACCGGACGGGTGGGGCTCTCCTGATCGGGCGTCACGCCACCATCGTCGGCCATACGGCTCCGGCGAGGACGGGCGGGCGCGGGATCGGCGCGGGCGCCGGGGTCAGGACCCGTCGGGCAACGAGGCGAAGTCCGGCGTGCGACCTTCGCCGAATGCCGCCAGCGCCTCCGAGTTCGCCGGTCCACCCATGAGGTCGGCGAAGGCCCGGTTCTCCCGTTCGCGGGCGTCTGCTATCTGGCGCGTCAGTGGTTCGGTCATCGTCCGCTTGACCGCCCGCAGACTCGAGATCGGGAGCCGCGCCAACCGTGCGGCGTGCTCGCCGGCGACCTGCTGGAGTTCAGCGGGGGCGCACAGCCGCCAGACCAGTCCCATCTCGAGGGCCTCGCGGGCCGTGATCCACTCCGAGGACAGCAGGGCCCACGCGGCGTTCTGCCGACCCACCAGTCTGGGCAGCAGGTAGCTCGACGCCGCCTCGGGCGCCACCCCCAGGCTCGTGAACGGGCACTTGAGCCGGGCGTCGTCGGACATGAACACCAGGTCGGCGAACCCGATGATCGTCATGCCGATACCCAGTCCGAGCCCGTTGATCGCGAGCACGAGCGGCTTGTCGAACCCGGCGAGCGCGTCCACGAGACCCAGGAATCCGTGGTCGCCGGGGACGAAGTCGGGGTTGGTGATCCGCTCACCCATCTCCAGCAGGTCGGTGCCCGCGCTGAACGCCCGGCCCTCACCGGTGAGCAGGACCACCGCGACCGCGGGGTCGGCGGCGGCGTCGTGCAATGCCTCGGTGACCGCGTCGTACAGCGCCTCGTTGAAGGCGTTGAGGGCATCGGGGCGCGCCAGGGTCAGGGTGCGGACCCGATCTGTGTCCCGTACCGACAGGCCCGTCGTCCTCTCGTCCCCCGCCACGGTCAGCTCTGCTCCAGGTAGACGGACTTGAGCTCGGTGTACTGGGCCAGCCCCTCGGGGCCGAACTCGCGCCCCACCCCGGATGCCTTGAAGCCGCCGAACGGGGCGGAGAAATCCATCGTGTAGGTGTTCACGCCGTAGGTACCGGTCCGTACCCGTCGCGCGACGCCCAGCCCCGCCTCCCGGTCGGCGGTCCACACCGTGCCCGCCAGTCCGTACTCGGAGTCGTTGGCGATGCGGACGGCGTCGTCGACGTCGTCGTAGGCGATCACGGAGATGACGGGGCCGAAGATCTCCTCCTGCGCGATGCGCATCGAGTTGTCGACGCCACCGAAGACCGTGGGTCGTACGTACCAGCCGGTGTCCAGGCCGTCGGGGCGGTCGGAGCCCCCGGTGAGCAGCGTCGCACCCTCCTGCTGCCCGATCTCGATGTAGGAGTTCACCCGCTCCTGCTGGCGACGGGCGACCATCGGCCCGATCTCCGTGGCCGGGTCGAGCGGGTCCCCCACCACCATCGACCCGATGCCGTCGGCCAGCGCCTGTGCCACCTCGTCGTGGCGGTCGCGACTCACCAGCACCCTGGTCTGTGCCACGCAGGCCTGGCCGGAGTTCATCACGCCGACGAACTTGAGCCCCTCGACCACGGTCGTCAGGTCCGCGTCGTCGAGCACGATCGCCGCGGACTTGCCGCCCAGTTCGAGGGAGCAGCGCTTGAGTTGTTCGCCGCAGATCGCGCCGATCTTCCGGCCCGCCGCGGTGGATCCGGTGAAGGCCACCTTGTCGATCGTGGGGTGCCGCACCAGGTGCTCGCCGACCTCGCGGCCGCCGGCGACGATGCTCACCACGCCCTCGGGCACGCCCGCCTCGATGAGAAGCTCGCCCAGGAGGTAGGTGTCCAGCGGCGTCTCCGGCGCGGGCTTGATCACGATCGTGCACCCCGTCAGTAGCGCCGGGATCAGCTTGGACAGGACCGTGAACTGGGGAACGTTCCACGGCGGGATCGCCGCTACCACCCCCACGGGCTCGTGTCGCACCACCACCTCCCCGCCGAGGACGCCGGGGCGGGTCTCCTCCCACGGGAATTCACGCGCGATGGTGAGGAAGGCCTCGATCTGCATCCACGGGGCGGGCGCCTGGGCGAGCTTGCTGAACGAGATCGGGGAGCCCATCTCCGTGGAGATGACGGTCGCCATGTCGTCGAGCCGCGCCGCGTACAGAGCGGACAGCCTGGCCACGACCTCGATCCGCTCGTCGGGGCTCATGCAGGGCCACGGGCCGTGGTCGAAGGCCTCGCGCGCGGCGGCCACCGCGGCATCCATGTCGGCCACCGAGCCCTCGGGCACGCGGGCGACGACCTCCTCGGTGTGCGGGCTGATCACCTCGATCACGTCATCGGTGGCGGGGGAACGCCACTGGGTGCCGATCAGTAGGGCATCGCGGTCGAGTGAAGTGGTCATGGGGCTCTCCTGCCGTCACGGGCGTCGTCGTGGCCGCATCGGACATGCGAACAGACACCTGTCCACCATACGAGGACCGAACCTTTGCGTGGGCCGGAACACACGGACAGGCGCGACGATCGCTCCGGCAGGCATCCACGCGGTCAAGCCCCTGGAAGTGGTGTAACTGAATGGTGATCCTTCGTGGGTGGTCAGGCGGGTAGTTGCATCAGGTCATCGGTGCTCACCTCCGTCGGCGAGCTGGTGGCGGGGTCGGTGGTCAGGGTGAGTCGGCAGCGGCTGAGGACTTCGAGACCGAGGTAGCGGCGGCCTTCGGCCCATTCGTCGGTCTGCTCGGCCAGGACGGCGCCGATGAGGCGAACGATGGCATCCCGGTTCGGGAAGATCCCGACCACGTCGGTGCGGCGTCGGATCTCCCGGTTGAGCCGCTCGGTGGGGTTGTTGGACCAGATCTGCCGCCACACATCGTCGGGGAACGCGATAAACGCCAGCAGGTCCTCGCGGGCATCGCCGAGGTGGTCAGCAACCTCGGGCAGTCTGCCTTCGGTGTAGTCCAAGAGCCGGTCGAACTGGGCATTGACAGCCTCGGCGGTGGGCTGGTCGTAGACGCTATGCAGCATCGCCTTCACGGCCGGCCACATCGACTTGGGGCACGCGGCCATGAGGTTTGCGGCGTAGTGGGTGCGACAGCGCTGCCAGGCGGCCCCGGGCAGGTTCGCCGCGATCGCCTCGATCAGCCCGGCGTGGGCATCGGAGGTCACCAGCCGGACTCCGCCCAGGCCACGGGCCACCAGGTCGGCGAAGAAGGTGTTCCACGAGGCCTTCGTCTCGCTGGTGGCGACTTGCATGCCCAGGACCTCGCGGTGGCCGTCACCGTTGACCCCGGTGGCCAGCAGCACCGAGGCTTTGACGACCTGCTTGTTCTCCCGGACCTTGATCGTCAGCGCATCGGCGGTGACGAACGTGAACGGTCCGGCCTCGTCCAGGCGCCGGTGCCGGAACGCCGCGACCTGCTCATCGAGGTCTTCGGCCATGCGGGAGACCTGGGACTTGGACAGCGAGTCGATGCCGAGAGTTTTGACCAGCTTGTCCATCCGGCGGGTGGAGACCCCGGCCAGGTAGCAGTCCGCCACGACGGTGATCAGCGCGGATTCGGCCCGCTTGCGACGCTCGAGCAGCCACTCGGGAAAGTAGGAGCCCGAGCGGAGCTTGGGGATGGCGACGTCGACGGTGCCGACCCGGGTATCCAGGGGCCGGTGGCGATAACCGTTGCGGTAGTTGGTGCGCTCTGACGAGCGGGCGTTCCACTCGGCGCCGCACACGGCGTCGGCGTCCGCGGACAGCAGGGCGTTGATCATGGTCTGCAGCAGCTCGCGCATCAGATCCGGTGACGCGTCGGTCAGGGCTTGGCTAAGCAGGCCTGCAGGGTCGACAATATGGGGTGCGGTCATCGTGATGACTCCGTTCGAGGATTCGGTAGAAGGTTGACTCGAAGGATCACACGGTGGCCGCTCTACATCCGTACACAACACGGAATCGCAGACGATCTCGGCCACCGAGTTACACCACTCTATGGGGCACTACTATCCACGCCGTCCGCACGCTCGACCACGGCGTCGGTCAACCCGAACGGTCGGCTCGCCTCGACGCCGTCGCGCGGCAGGGATTCGGCCGGCCGCATCGCCGTGCGTTCGGGGTGCGTGCCCTCGCGGTACGCGATCGGGCGGGGTGTGCGCCCCCATCGGTCCATTCCGGGCGCTCTCCATGCCGCAGCGGGGGCCTATAGCGACTCGGCAGCGTCTGTTCGCACGCCGAAATGACCTCAGGCCCGGCTCCCTCTCGGGAACCGGGCCTGGTGCGTGGTAGCGGGGACAGGATTTGAACCTGCGACCTCTGGGTTATGAGCCCAGCGAGCTACCGAGCTGCTCCACCCCGCGTCGTTTGCGTCTATGACACTACGTGCCACTCACCGGGCATTGCAAATCGGTGGACGCCGAACGACGAGAAGATGACGCAACTCACACCCTCGCACTCAAAGCCGCAGGTCGACTCAGTTCCCGAGGCCCTGATAGGCGTCGACAGCGGCCTGCAGGTCCTCGAGCGCCTGCCCCAGATCGGAGAGGTCTCCCCCGCTCTGAGCGGAGCGGACCGCGTTCAGCGCCGAGTTGAGCTCACGCACGGCGGACGCCCGCTCGGCGTCGTCAGCGCCTCCCCCGGTGGCCGGCGACGACGGCCGCGGAGCGGTGCCCTGCGCAGGCCGCGCGGCGCCCTCCTCGGCCTCGGCCTCCGCCTCACCGCTCTCGTCGATACGCACGACGTCCGGGTCTGCCTCGATCCCGACCTGCCGCAACGCCTCGTAGAGCGTGGGCGCGTAGCCCACCGCACGGTCGTACGAGACCATCACCCGCAGCAGCCTCGGGAACGCGGAATCCTGGTCCTTGCGCTGGGTGTAGATCGGCTCCACATAGAGGACCGAGTCGTCCGCCAACGGCAGCGCCAGGAGATTGCCCTCCGTGATCTCGGCGGTCTCACCCCACAGTCGGCGGTCCTCGGCGATCGCCGGCGAGGCGATCATGATGTCCTGCGCCTGGTTCGGGCCCTGGGAGAGCGGCTCCGTGGGCCGCTGGACCCGCACCGTGATCTGTCCGTAGGTCTCGGGGTCCGAGCTCGCCGTCATGTGTGCGGCGAGGAACTCACGCTCATAGCCCCGGAAGGCCGAGATCAGCTGGAACGACGGCTCGTCGGACTCCGGGTCGGTCGGATCGGAGGCCACCACGTAGTACGGCGGCTGGGCCGGCCCGTCACGGTCGACGGTCTGGGCGCCCGCGGGACCACCGGCGGGACTGCCGGCCGGACCACCGGCGGGGCCGCCCGCGGGCGGGCCCTGCGGGTTCTGGATCGACGAGGTCACCGTCGGATCGGACGGCACCGACCAGAAGGCGTCGTTGGTGAAGAACTGGCCCGGATCATCGACCTGGTACTTGGCCAGCAGCTCACGCTGCACCTTGAACAGGTCCTCCGGGTAGCGCAGGTGCTCCTCCAACTCCTCGGAGATCGCCTCACGTGGCTGCACGATGTCCGGCAGCGCCTTCATCCACGTCTGCAGCACCGGGTCCGACTCGTCGAACGCGTACAGGTCGACGGTGCCGTCGTACGCGTCGACGGTCGCCTTGACCGAGTTGCGGATGTAGGAGACCTCCTCGTCCGGCAGGACCCGACCGCTCGCGTCGTTGAGGGAGTCCGAGGTCATGGCCTCCAGCGAGCTGAGCTCGGCGTAAGGGTAGGTCTTGAGCGTCGTGTACCCGTCGACGATCCACTTGATACGGCCGTCGATCACCGCCGGATAGGTGTTGGTGTCCGTGGTCAGCCACGGGGCCACCTTCTGCACCCGGTCCCGCGGGTCGCGGTCGTAGATGATCTTCGAATCGTCGCCGAGGATGCTGGACAACAGGATGTTGCGCTCGGCGAACTTGAGCGAGTAGGCGATACGGTTGACCCAGCCGCCGACCGGGACGCCGCCCTCGCCGGTGTAGGTGTACTGCTCGGTGTCGGTGTCGTACTCACGGGGCCCGTCGCCGTTGTCCCCCACGATGGCGTAGTCGGGGTCCGCCTGCGCGATGAGCGGACCGAAGTAGGTCCGCGGCTGGGTCACCGGGATCATCATCTCCTGGCCACTGGAGATGGCCTCCAGGTCCGAGACCTGGAAGTTCGGCAGGCCGCCGCGGTCCGAACCCGCGTCGTCGGCGATCTCGTTGACCCGGTTGGCCGGTGCGGCCACGAACCCGTTGCCGTGCGTGTACACCGTGTGACGGTTGATCCAGTCCCGCTGGTTGGCCTGCAGGGACTCGGGGTTGAGCTCACGCGCGGCCACGAGGAAGTCCCGCATCTCGCCGTCGATCGTGTAACGGTCGATGCCCAGCGTCTCGGGGAAACCGTAGAAGTTGCGCAACTGGTGCAGCTGGGTGAACGTCGGCGCCAGGACGTTCGGGTCGAGCACGCGGACGTTGGACAGTGTCGTGAGATCCGAGGCCGCCTCGCGGGGGTTCGGATCGGCCGCCCCCCAGTTGTCGATGTAGGTGACCCGCTCCTCACCGATGTCGTACGCGGCGCGCGTCGCGTCGATGTTCCGCGCGATGTACTCCCGTTCCTTCTCGGCACGGTTGGGCTTCACCGAGAACTGCTCGACGGCCAGCGGCCACGCCGACCCCACCACGAGCGCGGAGAACAGCAACAGGACGGTGGCCAGCGCGGGGATCCGCAGATCCCTGATCACGATGGCGGAGAAGAACGCGGCCGCGCACACCAGCGCCACCGAGAACATGAAGATCTTCGCCGGCATCAGGGCATTGACGTCGGTGTAGCTGGCGCCGGTGAACGTGCTGTTCTCGCTGAACAGCAGCTCGTAGCGATCCAGCCAGTACGCGGCGGCCTTGGCCAGCACGAACAGCCCCGCGAGGGTCACCAGCTGGATCCGGGCGGCGCGGGTGAGGGCACCCTCGCGCGCGCCGGGCCGCAGTCCGCCGAAGAGGTAGTGGGTGAACAGGTTGGCCAGGAAGGCCAGCACGACGGCCACCATGAGCCACGTGACGATCGCGCGCCACATCGGGAGCTCGAAGGCGTAGAAGGAGATGTCCAGACCGAACTGGGGGTCGGTCTCACCGAACGGCGTCGAGTTGAAGAACGCGAGCACGGTCTGCCACCCGGTCTGCGCGACCGACCCCGCCAGGATCGCCAGGACGACCGGGATCCAGAGCACGGTCCTGCCGGGTGAGGCCCCCATGGCCGCCCGGTAGCGGGCCAGCGCGTCCGGCATCCCCGCCTGCGCCAGGAACACCGGGCGGAACCGGTAGGCCAGCAGAATGCCGGCGCCCACCGCCAGGCCGACCAGGAGGGCGACCGCCACGAAAAGACCGAGCCGCGCCAGCAGCTCGGTCCGGAACACGCTGGTGGCGTCGACACTGCCGAACCACAGCCAATCCGTGTAGGCGGTGTTCAGCCTGGGCAGGACCTGGATGAGGAGGATGAGGACGACGACGGCGACTGCGACGGCCCGACCGCGACGAGAGATCGCGATCGGCCGACCGGGGGAATTGCCGGGTGGGCGGACGGACACCTGGAAAGCTCCTGCACTGCTGGGGCGGACATGCTCGTGACCCCCACCTTACGGAAAAGCCGCGCCTCAGCCGCAGGTCGGTGGCTGCCCCCCGGAAGCCGCCGACTCCAGCGCCTCCAGTGCGCCCTCCAGCGTCTCCACCTCAATCAGCCGGATACCCTCCGGCGGGCTCTGCACAGCCTCCGCACAGTTGGCCGCGGGGACCAGGAATTCGCTCACTCCCGCCTCGTGGGCCGCCCGAATTTTGTGCCGGATACCACCGATAGGACCCACCGTCCCGTCGGGACGGATGGTGCCCGACCCGGCCACCCGCGCGCCCCCGGTGGCCTCACCCGGCGACAGCTTGTCGACGATCGCGACGGCCAGCACCAGGCCCGCCGAGGGGCCGCCCACCGCGGGGTCCACCGAGATGTCGACGTCGGTACCGTCCGCCGGGGTGTCACCCACCAGGATGCCCAGTCGGCCCTGTTCGGGATCGCCGTCCGGTCCCGCGGACTGCAACGTCGCCGTCGTCGTCTCCTCACGGCCCTCACGGGTGAACCCGATGCGGACCTCGTCACCCGCGCGGCGCTCACCCACCCGGTCCACCACGGCCGTGGCGTCGTCGACGGATTCCCCGTCCACGGAGGTCAGCACGTCGCCCGGGCGCAGCCGCCCGGCGGCGGCGCCGTCCGGCTCCACCCCCTCGACGCGCGGCTGCATGGGGATTCCCAGGAAGCGGTACGCGGCGGCCTCGGCGGAGTTCTCCGAACCAACCATCTCCGCGGCATTCGACTCGCGCACCTCGTCGCGTGACCGGTCCGGCGGGAACACCTGGTCGCGCGGCACCACCACCTGCGCCGGATCCACCCAGAACCGCATCGCGTCGAGCAGCGTCAGACGATCACGGACCGCCACCGTCGTCATGAACAGGGACCCGGCGGTCTCGTCCGCCTCCCTGCCCGCCACGTCGACCACCGGAACCCGCTCCGTGTCGCCGCCCTCCGTCTCCACCTCCGCCGTACCGAAGGTGTCGTAGGTGGGTCCGGGACCCATCGACACCAGGGGGACGGTGGCCGACGTCGCCAGGACGAGCAGCAGCACCGCCGGTACCAGCGCGGCGAGAACGGTGAACAGGCGACGACTCACGGGGCAAGGGTAGACCGCACCCGCGGCCGGCCGCGTCGCGGCCGGACCCCCCACCCCTGCACGCTGTACCGTTGTGGCATGAACCAGCCCTTCGGTTTCTCCGCTTCCGACGACGACGGGCGCGACGACGACCGCGACCGCGGCCAGGGCGGTCCCGGCGGTCCCGGCGGCTTCGATCCCTCGCAGTTCGGTAACTTCGGCCAGATGCTCTCCCAGTTCGGACAGATGCTCGGCTCCATGGGATCGGCCATGTCCGGGCCGGGCAGCTCGGGGCCCGTCAACTACCAACTGGCGCGGACAGTCGCCCTCCAGTCCCTCGGTCGCACGCCCGTGATCACCGACGCCTCGCGCACCGCCGCGCAGGAATCGGTCCGCCTGGCGGAACTGTGGCTCGACGAGACCACCCAGTTCCCCTCCGGAGTGCACCGCACCGAGGTGTGGACGCCCCAGCAGTGGGTCGAGCACTCCCTGCCCACCTGGGAGAAGATCTGCACGCCCGTCGCCGAGCAGATGAACTCGGCCACCAAGGGCGCCATGCCCGAGGAGGCCCGTCAGCTCGCCGGCCCGCTGCTCGGCATGCTCGACCAGATGGGCGGCATGGGCTTCGGCATGCAGCTCGGACAGGGGCTCGGCAAGCTCGCGCCGGCCGTGCTGTTCTCCTCCGAGGTCGGTATCCCGTTCGGCGACGACGGGGTGGCCGCGCTCAGCCCGGCCGCGATCGACGAGTTCGCCGACGAGCTGGAGCTGCCCCGGCAGGAGGTCGTGGTCTTCCTCGCCGCACGCGAGGCCGCACACCTGCGACTGTTCGCCGGCGCCCCCTGGCTGCGCGCCCGGTTCCTGGCCACCGTGGAGGAGTACGCGCGCGGCATCCGCGTGGACACCTCCGGGCTCGACGACCTCGCCTCCGGACTCGACCCGTCCATCCTGCAGGACCCCACCAAGCTCCAGGAGTTGCTCTCCGGCGGCGCCGGGGCGATCGGCCCCAAGGTGACCAACGTCAACGAGGCCGCGCTCGGCCGGCTCGAGACGCTGCTCGCGCTGGTCGAGGGCTGGGTCGACGCCGTCGTCGCCGCGGCGGTCGGCGACCGGCTGCCCAGCGCCGACAAGGTCCGCGAGATGTGGCTGCGACGCCGGGCCACCGGCGGCGCCGCCGAACAGGCCTTCGCGTCTCTCGTCGGACTCGAACTGCGTCCACGCAAGGCGCGTGAGGCCTCCGAGCTGTGGCGCCGGGTCGGGGAGGCCGTGGGCACCGAACGCCGCGACGGGCTGTGGAGCCACCCCGACCTGCTGCCCGTCGGCGAGGACCTCGAGAACCCCGCCGCCGTCATCGACCGGCTCCTCGACGAGTCGACCGGGGACTCCAGCGGCGTCGACGAGATCGAGCGCTTTCTCCGCGAATCGGGTGGCGGGACCGGAGAGGCCGGCGGGACAGGCGACGGCGGACCCGAGGCCTCAGGCCCGAATGGCCCGGGTTCCGGCTCTGACGGCTCCGGCTCCTAAGGTTCCGGCTCCGAGGGGTCAGGCTCCGAGGGTTCCGGCTCCGAGGGGTCAGGCTCCGAGGGTTCAGACTCCGGAGGGGTCAGGCTCCGAGGGTTCAGGCTCAGAGGGGCCGCACGACGGGGCCTGATCGGCGGGCGTCGTGACGGGCGGGCCGACCTAGTACTGGCCGGTCTCGTCGTCGTCGCCCTCGACCAGGTCGCCCACGCCCTCGCCGACGGTCCCCGGCCCTCCCCCGCCACCGGGGGCGTCCGACCCGGCCCCCTGCCTGAGCACCCGCGAGTAGGCCTCCAGGTACCCCATCGCCCGTTCGGTACGCGGATACCTGCGCACCACCTCCCAGAACTCGGGCGGGTGACCCCCGGGGACGACGAGGTGGACCAGCTCGTGCATCACGACGTAGTCCAGCACGTAAGCAGGCACGTCCCGCAGCGTCTCGCTGATCCGGAGCTCCCCGGAATCCGGTGAACAGGACGCCCAGCGGGTGGTCATCGCCGGCACCCACCGCACCGATGCCGGCCGCGCCCGACCCTCCAGCCACTTCGTCGACAGCTCCGTGGCGCGCCGCATCAGGTCCGCATCGGACGCCCGGTGACCCTTGCGGCGACCGGACCGGGCGAGCCGGCCGAGCATGTCGGTGATGAGACGTCGTTCCTCCGCGCGCGGCAGCCCCGCCGGCATGAGGACCACCACGGTCTCGCCCTCCACCCGAGCTGAGACCGTCCTCCTGCGGCGTGTGGAGCGGCGGACCTCGATCCGAGGATCATCAGGCTCGGTGGGTAGCGCCGGTGCCGGGCCCGGGCCGGGTGACGGTGGGCTCGCGGACGCGGCGGCGGGGCGTGGGGCTGGCGACACGCGGACCACGGTAGACCACCCCACACGGCGCGGTTATCCACAGGCGCCGACGAGACCGGCGCCTGTGGACAACGACGCCAGAGCAGGGCCCGGGCAGGACCGTCGCGTGCCACGATGTGCCCCGTGACCCCAGTGACCGCTCCCGCCGACGACCCGCCACGCGCCGCCACCGTTGCCTCCACCGGCACCGGTGCCGGCACCGGTGCCGGCACCGCGGCGGTGGCGACCGTCTCCCCGCGCACCCCCGCCCCCGTCATCGCCGCGCAGGCCCAGGCCTCTGCCTCCCGGGTCCGGGCCACCCTGCGTCCCGGCACCGTGGTGGTCGCACGGGATGACCACACCGTCCAGGTGGGACTGGCGCCTGACCGCGCGGTGGTGGTCGACGCCCCCGCCGTTGTGGGCGCCCGCCGCCTCACTGCACTACTCCGCGGCCTCGACGGCGGGGCCCATCTCGACGACGTGGCCGCCCGCGCGGGGATCGACGCGTCGGGGATCTCCACCGTGGCCCGGATCCTCGTCCACCTGGCCGACCTCGGTCATCTACGACTCGACCCGACGGAACCGGGAGCAGACACGGACGCAGACGCGCACGCGACGGGCTCCACTCCTAGGCCCGCGCCGGTGCGTCGGGTCCACATCCTGGGGGTCGGCCAGATCTCGGAGGTGCTTCGGGGGCCGCTGTCCGTCAACGGTTGTCGTGTGACCACCGGCCCCAGCCCGGGCTTGACACTCGACGCCGAGCGGCCGCCCTGGTTCCGCCGGGGCGTGGCCCCCGACCTGGTCATCCTCACCGGCACCGTCTCGGTGGATCCGGTGGTCACCACCGCACTCGCCCGGTCCGGGCAGGCGCACATGCACGTGTACTGCCGGGACGGCCGTGTGGTGGTGGGCCCGACCGTGGTGCCGGGTGTCACCCCGTGTCTGCGCTGCACCGACCTGTACCGCGCCCGCCGGGACCCGCGGTGGCCGTTCGTCGCCGCGCAACTCATCGGACACAGCCCTGACGCGGCCGTTCCCGCCCTCACCGCCGCCGCAGCCCTGGTGCTGGCGGAGGTCGCCGCCAGCCGCGAACCCCGCACCAGGCTCCAGACCATCGGTGCCACCGTGGAGATCAATCCGTCCGAGGGACTGTGGCGCCGGCTCGAATGGCAGGCCGACGCAGGCTGCGACTGTGGCGCCGCCCCGGATGTCCGTCCTCTGTCATGATTGAAGGCGTGTCCGACCTACCCCGCACCTCGTCCCGCCGCGCAGCACGCCTCGCGGGACTCCCACTGGGCATCGCCGGTCGCGCCGCCGGTTCACTCGGTCGACGCGCCCTCGGGCGGGGTGACGGGGATCTGAGCGAGGAACTGGCCGATCAGGCCGCCGAGCAGGTCTTCGCCGTTCTCGGGGAACTCAAGGGCGGCGCCATGAAGGTCGGCCAGGCCCTCAGCGTGTTCGAGGCCGGGATGCCCGACAAGTACGCCGAGCCGTTCCGGGAGGCCCTCACCAAGCTCCAGGCCGAGGCACCCCCCATGCCCGCCGCCGAGGTGGAGAGAGTCCTCGACACCCAACTCGGGCTGCGCTGGCGTGAGCGCTTCGCCGAGTTCGACGGTGACGCCGCCGCGGCCGCCTCCATCGGGCAGGTCCACCGCGCCGTCTGGTCCGACGGTCGTGAGGTGGCCGTCAAGATCCAGTATCCCGGCGCCGATGAGGCCCTCCGCTCGGACCTGCGGCAACTCCGGCGACTGGCTCCCCTGTTCCGGCCGCTCAACCCCGGCACCGACATCAGGGGCATCATCGATGAGCTCTACGACAGCACCGTGAGCGAGCTCGACTACCGCGCGGAGGCCGACACCCAGCGGGTGTTCTCGGCCGCCTACCGCGACGATCGCCTCGTCCGGGTGCCCTCCGTGCTGGCCTCGTCGCCCAAGGTGCTGGTCACCGAGTGGGTGGACGGGCGGGCCCTGAGCCGGATCTCCAGCGACGGCACCCCCGCAGAGCGCAACCGGGCCGGCGAGCTCCTCACCGAGGTCCAGTTCAGTTCCCCCACCCGTGCCCGGATGATGCACGGCGATCCCCACCCCGGAAATTTCCTGCTAGCCGATGACGGTCGACTGGTGGTCCTGGACTTCGGCGCGTCGATCCCCCTGCCCGAGGGCGTGCCGGAGGTTCTCACCTCCATGATGCGGCTCGCCCTGGCCGGTGATTCCGATGAACTGGTGCGGTTGATGACCCGGGCCGGATACGTCGGCCGGAACGGCCTCGACCCCGCCGACGCGATGGCGTTCCTGAACCCGTTCATCGAGCCGATGCGCGAGCCTGTTTTCCACTTCAGCCGCGCGTGGATGCAGAGCATCATGTCCGTCTACGGGGACGTGTCGGGGCGGGAGTTCCGGACCTCCCGCTCGTTCACCCTGCCGCGCGAGTACGTCCTGATCCACCGGGTGCTGTCCGCGTCGGTGGGCATGCTGTGCCAACTCGAGGCGTCCGCCCCGTACCGGGAGATCGTGCAGCGCTGGATGCCGGAGATCTTCCCCGACGAGGGCTGACCAGCCCCCGGCTCGGGGATCCTCCCGCGCGGCGCGGGTTCAGGTGGCGCGGATTAGCCTCAGCACGTCGTCGCCGTACTCGCTCAGCTTGTGCGCCCCGATCCCGCCGATCCGGCCCAGTGCGCGGGTGTCGGCGGGCCGCTCCCGGGCGATCTGGGCGAGCGTGTCGTTGGTGAACACCGTGTAGGCGGGTTTGCCGATCCGCTCGGAGGTCTCCTTGCGCCAGTCCCGCAGTCGTTCGAACAGGCCGGTATCGACCTCCACCGAGCATTCCGGGCACAGCCCGAGCGCGCGGTGCATGGGCCCGGTGAGCTTCTCCCCGCACCCGCGGCACCGTCCCTTGTCCGAGGTGTCGGTGGACCCGCGCGGTCCGACCGGGGACTGGGCCGGGCGAACGGGGTCGAGGAAGCGGCTGGGGCGTCGGCCGGCCCGGCCACCGGCGCGTCGACTCCGACTCCACGACACGGTCAGGTGCTCGCGGGCGCGGGTGACGCCCACGTAGAGCAGGCGCCGCTCCTCCTCGATCGCGTCCGGTCCGGCGTTGATCGCGTGGCTGATCGGCAAACTCCCCTCGTGGACTCCGATGAGGAACACCGCGTCCCATTCGAGCCCCTTGGCGGCGTGGAACGACGCCAGCGTCACACCCCGCTCGTCCGGGGCGTGACGTGCCGCCGCCCGTTCTCGAAGCCCCGCGACCACCGGTAGCAGGCCCTCGCGAGCCTCGGCCGTGGCGATCTCCTCGGCGAGCCCCACCAGCGAGTTCAGGGAATTCCAGGTCTCCCTGGCCTGGGCACCGGACGGCTCGGCGGCGGTGAGACCGAGGGGCTCGAGCGCCTGCCTGATGACTGCGACGATCTCCGTGGGGTCCGCCAGTTGGGAGTACGCCTGCGCCCGCGCCTCGTCCGAGCCGTCGATCAGTCGGTCGATCGCCGACATGGCCCGACGGACCACCGGCCTCTCGAAGAAGCCCTCGCCCCCCTTGAGCCGGTATCCGATCCCGGCCTCGTCCAGGGCCGCCTCGACCCGCTCGGACTGGGCGTTGATGCGGTACAGCACCGCGATCTCCGAAGGGTCCATCCCGCCGTGGACGAGATCGGCGACGGCCCCCGCCACCGCCTCCGCCTCGGCGTCCTCGTCGGGATACTCGGCGAGAACCGGCTCCGGGCCCGGCGGCCGCATGCCCCGCAGGGTGAGCCCGGCGCTGCGGAAACGGCCGCTGCCGGCGCTGATCACCGCATTGGCCAGGTCCACGACCTGAGGCGTGGAGCGGTAGTCGGACTCCAGGCGCACGACGGTGGCACCCGGGTAGCGGTCCGCGAAGCCGAGCAGGAAGTCCGGTTCTGCGCCGGCGAACGAATAGATGGTCTGGTTGACGTCACCGACCACCGTCAGGTCGTCCCTCCTGCCCAGCCACGCGGTGAGCAGCCGTTGTTGGGCCGGCGTGACGTCCTGGAACTCGTCGACGACGAAGCAGCGGTAGCGGTCCCGGAACTCCTCGGCGATCGCCGGGACCTCTTCCACGAGTTCGGCCATGTGGCTCAGGAGGTCGTCGAAATCGAGCATCCGGACCGGTCCGGAGACCTTGAGGTCCTCGTACGCCCGGAACGCGCGCGCGACCTCGGGGGCCGGCACCGGCAGGTCGCGACCCAGCGCGACGGCCTGCTCCGCGTACGTGTCCGGCGTGAGCAGGCTGGACTTGGCCCAGCCGATCTCGGTCAGCACGTCGCGGATGGTCTCCGTGGCGGGGTCCAGGCCGACCCGGCGCACCGCCTGGGCTACCGCGCGGAACTGCCCGTCCAACAGCTGCCAGGGTTCCTCCCCGTACACCCGTGGCCAGAAGTACGACAGGTTCCGCAGGGCGGCCGAGTGGAAGGTCCGGGCCTGTACGGGTCCCGTCCCGGCGTCCGCGACTCCCAGCCCCGCCAACCGCATTCGCAGCTCCCCGGCGGCGCGGGCGGTGAACGTCACCGCCAGCACCTGGTCACCGCGGACGTGCCCGGTCGTGACCAGGTGGGCGATACGCCTGGTGATCGTGCGGGTCTTGCCGGTCCCGGCGCCGGCGAGGATGCACACGGGACCCCGCGGCGCCAGCACGGCACGACGTTGCTGCGGGTCGAGACCCTCGAGGGCCGACTCCGCACCATCTTCCCGTCCGCGACCATCTCCCCGTCCGCGCCGCATGTCACTCACGCCCCCATCGTGGCATCCGCTTCCGACATCGCGTCCGAGGCCTCCCCCCGGGGATGATTCCCGCGGTCGTGCGCGTTACACCCCGTCATGAGCGATCTGACGACGAACGACGATGCCGGCGCCCTGACCCTGTACACCACCACGTGGTGCCCCTTCTGCACGCGACTCAAGAAGCTGCTGGACGAGAAGGCGATCGGCTACACCGAGGTCGACGTGGAGGCGGACGCCGATGCTGCCGCTTTCGTCGAGAGCGTGAACGGCGGCAACAGGGTCGTCCCGACGGCGCTGTACTCGGACGGCACCACCGCCACCAACCCCCCGGCCTCCCAGGTGCGCGCCAAGCTCGCCGAACTCGCCGGGGTCTGACGCGCTCGGCCTGGCCTGACGGCGACGCCGGGGACCGGCGCCCTCAGGCGTCGACGTCCCCGTCGACCGCTGCGACCCAGGACTGCAGCATCACGTGCGCGATGGAGACGGCCGGCGCCACCATGAGGTCGCCACGGCCGGCCAGCGCGTCACGGACCCGGTCGACGTCGAACCACGCGGCCTCACTGATCTCCTCGTCCTCGAGCACGATCGGAGCCTCCGGGTCGCCGATGGCGTGGAATGCGACCATGAGGGACCGGGGGAACGGCCAGGGTTGGCTGCCCAGGTAGCGCACGCGGTCGACGACCACGCCCACCTCCTCGGCGACCTCTCGCCGGACGCAGCCCTCCAGGGACTCGCCCGCTTCGACGAAACCGGCGACGTGCGAGTACATGCCCTCGGGCCAGATCGGCTGGCGGGCGAGGAGCACGCGGCGTCCCCCGTCGTGGACCAGGCAGATCACGGCGGGGTCGGTCCGTGGGTACTCGAGGCCCCCGTGGAACGGGTCCTCGATCGCCCATCCGGCGTCGACACGGCGCGGATGGTGGGTGCGTTCGCGTCCGCGGACGTTGTCGCGATGCCACCCGAGTAGGGCCATGGCCTGGGAGGCCAACGACCCGTCACCCTCGACGAGGTCGGCCCCGCACGAGCGGAGCGACGTCACCGCGGGCTCGGCGGGGAGCTCGTCGACCGGGACCGCCCAGATGTGCCGGGCGTCCTCGGTCCTCCCGAGGAACACCGCCTCCTCGGGGAGGGAGTCCGCGAGGTCCAGGGCGGGCTCCAGGCGGATCCGCTGCCGATCACCGCGTGCCGGCTCGATCGCGAACCTGTTGCGACGGTCCACCTTCATCACGCGCGCCGTGGCCCATCCTCTGTTCAACTCATCGGAGTCCTGCCGGAGGGGTGCCGCCCTGTCGGGCGCCGCCACCGAGAGCACCGGATCGGAGTCGAGGGTGAAGTCCATCGGCATCGTGTGGGGTCCTTTTCGCGGTCGTGAGGGGTGCCGATCAGCGTAGCCCGGCCACCTCGGCGTTCCTGCCCTGCCCGTCGCTCAGTCGGCGATCATCCGGATGTAGAGCAACCGGTCACCGCTCTCCAGCGCGTCTGCCTCGGGCTCGTTGACCTTGATGAGCTGTCCCTTGCGCACCACCCCCAGGACGAGTTCGGCCAGGTGCCGGGGTGAGCCTCCTACCTCGGACTCCTCGACCCGTCGTTCGGCGATGGAGAAGCCCTCGTCCGGGGTGAGCAGATCCTCCATCATCCCCACGACCGTCGGCGAATTGGTGGCCAGACCGAGGAGACGTCCGGTGGTCTCGGCGGAGACCACCACGGAGTCTGCGCCGGACTGCTTGAGCAGGTGCTTGTTGTCGCTCTCGCGGACCGTCGCGACGATCTTCGCGTTGGGTGCCAGTTCCCGCGCGGTGAGGGTGACCAGCACGGCCGTGTCGTCCGAGTTGGTGGCCACCACGACGGCGGAGGCGCGGGTGAGGCCGGCCAGTTTGAGGACGTCGGACCGGGTGGCCGAACCGTGGACGGTGACCAGACCGTGGGCGGCCGCGGCCTTGAGTGCCTGGGGGTCGGTGTCGACGACGACGATGTCGTCCGGGGCGGTGTCGTCGGCGAGCATCGCGGCGATGGCGGATTTGCCCTTGGTGCCGTAGCCGACGACGACGGTGTGATTGCGCACGTGGGTTCTCCATCGCTGGATCTTGAAGGCTTGACGGGACTGCTCGGTCAGCACGGCCAGAGTGGTGCCGACGAGCAGGATCAGGAATACGAGGCGAAGCGGGGTGACGACGATGGTGTTGATCAGCCGCGCCTGCTGGGTGATCGGGGTGATGTCTCCGTAACCGGTGGTCGAGAGGGAGACCGTGGCGTAGTAGAAGCAATCGATGAGCGTCAGCTCACCATTCGCTCCGCCGCCACCGGTATAGCCCCCGCGGTCGAACCACACCACCAGCACAGCGATGCACAGGGCGACGACGGCCATCACCACGCGCTTGCCGATCAGCCGCCACGGCGTCTCACTGTTCTCCGGGATGCTCACCACGCCCACGAGCGCGTGGTCGGGGCTCTCGTCCAGCGGGTCGTGGCCACGGAACCGCGATGCCAGTGCGCGCTTCTTCACCATGGGGCTCCGTTTCCGCGACGCGTCCCCCGCGGGGACCGTGCCGTCATCGACATGAATCGTCGCCTATCGCCCGCCGCGGGACAACAACCGACCCCGCCCCGGCCCGTCGGAGAGCAGTCGTGACAGCTCGTCGGCATCCGGCAGATGGGCCGGTTCGATCGTGCGCCCGGAACGCACGTAGTGGAACGCGGCGCGCACGCGGTCGAGCCCCACGGGTCGTCCCAGGCGGGCACTGGCGATCTGGGCCCAGGCGTACCGGTAGACGGCCAGCTGGAGGGCGACGGCGGGCATGTCCCGCTCGGCGGGAACCCGTCCCGTCTTCCAGTCCACGACGATCCACCCCGGGTCGTCGTCGCCGTCGGTGTCCGCGCTGGCGGTGGCGGTGAACACCGCGTCCATCCGTCCGCGCAACAGGTGTTCGCCGAGCCCCACCTCGAAGGGCACCTCGACCGCTGCGGGTGTCATCCGTGCCCATCGGGATGCCTCGAACGCCTCCTGCAGTGCAGTGAGGTCCGCCTCGGACAGTCCGTCGGCCGCGCCCTGGTCGCCGGCGCCGGGCAGGTCGTCGATGTCGAGGAGGTGGGTGGCGCCGAAGCGGTGCTCCAGCCAGAGGTGGAAGCGGGTCCCGCGCCGGGCGAAGCGGTCGGGACGGAACGGGACCGGCCTGCGGAGACGGTCCGCGAACTCCCGGGGGTCGGACGCCAGTGCGACCATCTGCCCCGCGGTGAGCCGGCGGGGCAGGATCACCTCGTCCCGCTGTTCGGCCGCCCGCCGCGCGTCGGCCAGCAGCGGTGCCGCGGCGAGGTGCCAGCGGCGTGCCGGTCCCGATTCCGGCGGGTCCTCGTTCTCCGGGTCCACCGGCACGGCCGCGTCGACCGCCCGTGCGACGGCGACGCGGCCGGGGGCGGCCGGTCGAGGCCACGTGGCCTCCACGACGGTCGTCGTGGCGGGGTTGGTCGGGGAGGGTGTGACGACGAGGTGATCGATCTCCCCCAGTGGCTCGTCTCCCCCGCACGCCTCCAGGACCTCGTCGAGGAATTCCGAGGGGCCCTTGGGTGTGGCGGCCCCTCCGATCCAGTGCGACCCGGACAACAGCAGCGTCTGCTCGGCTCGTGTCACCGCCACGTAGAACAGCCGCCGATCCTCGTCCAGTGAGCGTCGCCGGACCCGCTTGACATGACTCTCGAGCGCGTCCTGCAGGAGTTTCCGGTCGGTCACGTCGTCGAGCCGGGGCACAGGTACGCCGCCGGGGTTGTCCTCCGATTCACGGTCCCCCCGCAGGTGCTCGGGCAACTGGGTCGCCGTGCGCACCGAGGTCTGTGGCGCCTGGTCGGACGGGAAGACCCCCTGCGCCAGGTGCGGGACGGCCACGATCTCCCACTCGAGCCCCTTGGCCGAGTGGACGGTGAGGATCTGGACCCGCCCCGGTGTGGCGGCGACCTCGCCGCGCGCGAGCCCCCCGTCGACCGTGCGCGCGAGGTCGAGGTAGGACAGGAAGGCCTCCAGTCCTGTTCCCCGGTCCGGCCGGAACCCCGCCGCCACCTCCTGCAGCGCGTCGAGCTGCTCGCGGGCCTCGCCGACTCCCGCGCGTTGACGTAGGCGGACCTCCGCGTCGAGTCCGAGCGCCTGCTCGGCGGCGGCGACCAGACGGGCGGGGGGTGCCGACGAGCGGGCGCGCAGGCCCGAGATGATCCCGGCGAGTTCGCTGATGCGGGCGGCGCCGTCCAGGCTGTAGCCGCCTGCGGGGCCGGGGTCGGCGAGGGCGTCGGCGAGCCCGGCCGAGTCGGTCTCCTCCCCCCTGGCGATGCCGTCGAGAATGTCCTCCAGCTGGTCGAGAGCGGTCACCGCCCCGCCGGGGGCCGCGGGCCGGCGCAGCGATAGGTGGGAGGCACGCCGGGCGAGCGCGGCGAGGTCCGCGGCTCCGAGAGAGAACCGGGAGCCGCTGAGCAGGCGCAGCAGTGCGGGTCCCGCACCCGGGCGGGAGACCACGGTGAGCAACGCGACGACGTCGGCGACCTCGGGGACGTCGAGCAGTCCGCCCACCCCCACCACCTCGACGGCCAGGCCGCGCGACTCGAGGGCGGCGGCGATCGCCGCGGAATCCCCGTTGCGTCTGACCAGCACCGCAGCGGTCGGCGTGCGACCGTCCCGGGCGGCCGCGCTGTATCTCGCGGCGATCGCGTCCGCGAGCCATTCCCGTTCGTCCGACGCGGTGTCCAGGACGGCCACCCGGAGGTCGGCGGCCTCGGCGCCGGGTCGGGCTCGCAGTTCGGCGACGGGGATCGACCCCGGCCGGTCGCGCAGGGGCGCGGTGATCCGGTTGGCCAGCGTCAGGACCTCGGGTGGGTTCCGCCACGAGGTGGTGAGCTCGCGCAGGTGCGACCGCCGACCGTCGGCCAGGGGGAAGTCCTCGCGGAACCGGTCGAGGTTCGAGGCCGAGGCCCCGCGCCAGCCGTAGATGGACTGCATGGGATCGCCGACGGCGGTGACGGCAGGGACGGGTCCCGCCCCGCCCCCGAACAGGGAGGAGAGCAGGACTCGCTGCGAGTGTCCGGTGTCCTGGTACTCGTCCAACAGCACGACCCGGAACGCCCGGCGCTCGGCCTGGCCGACCTGGGGGTGGTCGCGCGAGACGGTGGCGGACAGCGCCATCTGCGAACCGTGATCGAGCGCCGATTCCGTGCGCATGCGGGCCGCGACCGCGTCCACCAGGTCCGCCAGTTCGTCGCGATGCCCCTGCACGTCCGCCGTCTCCTGGAGCCACCGGGTGGGGGCCTGGCGTTGCCGCGGCCCGGGGGGCAGGGTCGCGACGAGGGTGGTCATCAGGTCGGGGTCGGTGCGCAGGTCGTCGGTGGTGACGAGGTGGTCGGACAGCTGTCCTGCCAGCGTGAGCACGTCGCGCGTCACCCGGCCGGGGGTCGATCCGGTCGTCAGGGGACTCTCCCACCTCGACACCACGTCGTGGGCGAGTTGGAAGGCGGCGGTGGGGGTGAGCAGCCGCGCGTCCGGTTCGACGGGGACGAGCAGCCCGTACGTCCCGAGCAGGGTCCCGGCGAACGCGTGGTAGGTCGAGATCTGTGGATCCTCGGTGCGGATGGCCTCCGCGATCCCGGGAGCGGCTCCCGGGCCCGTGCACAGGGGACTGCGCGCCAGCGCGTCGAGCCGCCGGCGGATGCGACGGGACAGCTGCTGCGCCGCCTTGCGGGTGAAGGTCAGCCCGAGGATCTCCCCCGGGCGGGCGTAGCCGTTCGCCACCAGCCACACCACGCGGGCGGCCATCGTCTCGGTCTTGCCGGCACCGGCTCCCGCCAGGACCAGCGTCGGTTCCGCCGGACCAGAGATCACCTCGGCCTGCTCTGCGGTCGGCCGGTGGATCCCGAGCGCGTCGGCGATGACGTCGGGCTCGATCATCGTGGTCACCCGATCACCTGCTCTCCCTCGGGCTGCGCCGGGCAGCTGGATCTCACGTCGCAGTGCTCACACCAGCGACCTACCCTCGCGGTGTAGGACGGCCCGATGGTCGCGCGGCCCGCTTCCGTCACCCGCCGGGTGAGTTCCTCCCCGGCCCCCGTCCCGAGCGGGTCCTGCATCCGTTCGGCCGGCATGCGTCCCTCCCTTCCCGCCAGGTAGAGCAGGAGCCCTCCGCCGGGGGCCCGCCCCGCCGCGGAGTCGACGGCCCCGGCGGCGACGGCGAGTTGGTAGAGGGCGAGCTGCGGGTGCACGGCGGCCTCGGCGTGGCTCGCCGCGGCCCGGGAGGTCTTCACGTCGACCGGGATCACCTGTCCCGCCGTGGTCGCCTCGAGCCGGTCGATCCGTCCGCGGACCCGCACCGGTCCGTCGACGTCGAACTCGAACGCCTCCTCGACCCCGGCGGTGGTGTACCGGTCGCGCGTTGAGGCACGCCACAGTCGGAAGGTCTCGGCCATCTCGACCATCGACTCCGCGCCCCGCTCGGCGAACCACCCACGGGCCATCGTGAGGGCTTCCGCCCGTCGCCGCACGGCCCCCCGCAGTGCGTCCTCCGAGATCCCTCCCTCCACCGCCTGTGTCAGCGCGTGGACCGCCGAGCCCCGGACGAGAGGGGCCGCCGATCCGGCATCCGAGGAGTCGCCTCGCACCTTCTGGAGGAACCACCGGAGGGGGCACTCCTCCAGGGCACCGAAACCGGAGGGTGAGAGGACCGCGAGGGGTTCGCCCGGCGTCGAGGTGACCACCGGGGTCGTCGAGGACGGCTCGGCCGCGCCGAACCAGGTCCGCGGGTCGGCGACCTCCACCCCGGCGTTGCGGAGCCCGGCGAGGAGTCCGGCCGCGTGCCGGGCGTCCGCGGGGTCGGTGGCCTGGTCATGGAGTGCCGCCCGCAGGTCCACGGCCAGGTGCGGCAGCGTGAAGACGGTCGGCGCGTGCCGGGGCGGGCCTGCCACCGCCCCGGCGGGCGCCGCGGTGGGAGTGGTGGTGGCCAGGTCCGAGATCTCGTCGACGAACCGGGAGGGTGCGATGTCGCCCTCCTCCGGCGACTCGACCGCGGTCACCAGCAGGTGATCCCTCGCGCGGGAGCACGCCACGTAGAACAGTCGACGTTCCTCGGCCGACCGGGCGGCGGCGGAGGACACGGCCCGCTCGGCTTCGGACGGCACCGGGCCGTCACCGGCGACCTCGGTCAGGTCGACCAGCTCGTCGACTCCCAGGAGACCGGACCGCCGGCGGGGTGCCGGCCACACTCCGTCCTGCACGCCGCACACGGCCACGGCCCGCCACTGCCTGCCCACCGCCGCATGCGCGGACAGGACGCTGACCGCCCCTCCACGGGCTCTGATGTCCGCGCGTCCGGGGGCGGGCAGGTCCTCGCCGGAGACGACGTCGCAGAAGAGGGCGACGGACCCGCCGGGCACCCTGTCGACGAAGTCGGCGGCGTGGTCGAACAGCGACACGACCGCGTCGAGCGAGCGGTCGGCGGACCGGGACCACGGGTCGGCGGCGACCGCCTGACGGACGAGGCGCCTCTCCAGTCTCGACGCCGACCACGCGGCCCAGAGGGCCTCCTCCGCGGTGCCGCCCGCCCCGAGTTCCGCCAAGACCGCCGCGCGGGCTCGCCGGACCCTGGTCACCGGCGCGAGCTCCACCGCCGTCAGGCCCGGCGGGATGTGGTCCTCCTCCGCGAGCACGAGCCGGCGCAGTGTGTCCGCGCTCGGCTCGGTCCCGCCGATCCCGGAGCGACGCAGGCCGCGCCGGAGGCGCCGCATGGCCACCGCGTCGGCGCGTCCGATCGGGCCGGAGAGCATCGCCAGCGTCTGTTCCGCATCGGTTCCGGTCTCGCCGTCCACGGCGGAGCGCACCAGCAGCAGGAGCGCCGACGCCACGGGGTCGTGGGCGGGCGGGATCTCCGCGCCCGCGTCCACGACCGGGACCCCCGCGGCGTCGAGGGCGGCGAAGAGCGCGTCCGCCACCCGGGGCAGCGAGCGGGTCACCACCGCCATCTCCGCGTAGTCGACGCCGTCCAGGACGTGTCGACGGCGTAGGAAGTCCGCGATGACCGCGGCCTCCGCGGCGGACGAGCCCGCGACGGTCACCCCCACCGACCCCTCGGCCGGGCCCGGCGTCTCGCGGGGCCGGTGGCGGGCGGCCCCGGGGAGTCTCGACGCGACGCGCGCGGCGACGGCCGTGATCGCCGGTGACATGCGGTGCCCGGTGTTCAGGTCGATCGCGCGGCCACCCTGGTCCACCACGGCCCGGGCGAGACCCCCGTCGGCGCCACGGAACCGGAACACCGACTGGTCGCCGTCCTCGGCCACGAGCAGGATGTCCGCCCCGCCTCCGACCGCCGCGACGAACTCGGCGGCCAGCGGATCGAGGTGCTGCGCGTCATCCACCGCGACGAGACGGCGGGACCGGAAGATCTCGCGCAGATCGGGATCGGCGGTGAGGGCGTCCAGTGCGGCCCCGACCAGTTCTGCGGCGTTGAGCGCCTCCGGTATGTCCGACTGTCCGGAACGCACCCCGGACCGCAGCGCCATCTGCTCCTCGTGGCGGCGGAAGAACCCGGCGGCGGCGACCCAGGCCGGACGCCCCGCGGTGCGGCCCAGCCGGGCGAGTTCACGGGGTCCGATGCCCCTCTCCAGCGAACGCAGGAGCAGGTCGCGCAGTTCGCGGGCGAATCCGACGGTGGAGAGAGCCGGCCGCATCTGTTCGGGCCAGTGCGGGGCCCCGTCCGCCAGTTCGCCCATCAGGGTCTCCCGCACCACCGCGTCGTGCTCGGCCCCGGTGCGCAGGCGCGGGGGCGGTGCGTCTGCCCGCGCGGCCGCCAACCGGACGACCGCGTGGGCGAGGGAGTGCACGGTGCGGACGGGCGCGTCGGTGCCGACCACGAGGTGCGGGGGCATCCCGTGGGTGGCCCGTTCGAACAGGGTGGCCGCGGCCGCCGCCGAGCCGGTGAGCACCAGGACCCCGTCCATCCCCACCCCGCCGGCCACCGCGGAGCGCACCACATCGACGATCAGCGACGTCTTCCCGCTGCCCGGGCCCCCGCGCACGACCCACCGGTCCTGCCTGCCCGTCCGGGCACCCGGCCAATCACGCCCGAGGAGGTCGTCGAGTTCCGCCGACCAAGACGTTCCGTGCTCGTCGACCGTGCGTGCGTCGCGGTGGGCGGTCGGGGCAGGGGCGGTCAAGGCAGTGGCGGTCAAGGCGGTGGCGGGCTGTGTCACGGCTCGATGAGACCACACGACCACGACATCCCCCCTGCCCGCCCGGACGAGCCGCTCGCCGGAGGGCATGTCGACCCCGCACCGCGCAGACCGGGCCCGCGACCGGCGCGGGGGCCGGTACGCCTCAGCGCAGGGTGTCCTCGAGCATGTTCGGGCGGCACGCGGTCCGCGAGACGACCGTCATGATGGCCAACACCACCGTGAGGAACGCCAGGCCCGCCCCGAGCCCGGGGCCGTCGAACAGCATGCCGAACACGAGCGGCCCGAGGGACGCGGCCGTGTACCCCACGCCCTGGGAGAACCCGGAGAGCGCGGCGGAGCCGGCCTGGGTGCGCGTGCGGAGGTTGATCAGCGTGAGGCAGAGCGGGAACGTGCTGGGTCCCACGCCGAGCAGGCAGATCCACACCCACGCCGCGCCGGGAGCCCAGAGCAGGCCGGCGAACCCGGCCAGGTAGGACACGACGGAGACGACGACGACGGCGTACGGGTCCTCGAAGCGGCCCGCCGCCCACGGCACCACCAACGCCGCGACGAGGCCGATCGCCGAGTACACCGCCAACGCCAACCCGCCCTCCGCGCGCGTCATCCCGATCGATTCGGCCACGGCCGGGAGCCAGGTGAAGAACGCGTACGTGCACAAGGAGTTGGTTCCGAAGAACAGGGCCAGCGCCACGCCGACGGGCGAACGCCACGGGCGGATGCGCCGGGTGGGGGTCGCGGCGGAGCCGCCGGGGGCGCTGGTGGGGGCGCTGGTGGGGGCGCTGCCGGTGGAGCCGTCGGCGGGGCGGGGGGACCCGGTGGCACGAGGGGAGTCGGTGGGGACGCCCGGCCGCACGACCTCGACGATCCAGGGGATCGCGGCGACGACGGCGAGGACCGCCCACCACCCGATGGAGACCCGCCACCCGGCGGCCTCCTCGACCGGCACCGCCACCAGCGCCGGGACGACGGTGCCCAGCTGCAGACCGGTGATGTAGGCCATGCTGACCGCGGCCACGTGCCGGGGGAAGTACTTCTTGACCAGGGGCGGGGCGACGACGTTGCCGATCCCCATCCCCGCCAGCGCGATGAGTGATCCCGCGCCCATCACCCAGGGGTCGTGGGCGGCGGCCCGGATGAGCTGCCCGACGGCCGCCGCGACCATCGCCAGGACCGTGAGCATCTCCAGACCCACCCGGCGTAGGACGATCGGGGTGAGCACACCCCAGACGGCGAACATGGCGGTCGGGACCATCCCGAGCAGCCCCATCCCGGCGGCGCCGAGGCCGATCTCGGCGTCGATCACCCCGAGCAGCGGGCTGAGGGAGGTGACGGCGGTCCGGAGGTTCAGCGAGACGAGGACGACGCCGACGAGGGCCACGAGCGGAAACGCGAGGGCACCCTGGCGGGACGATGCCCGCGGGGAACGGGGGGTCATGCCGACGTGTCCCCCACGAACTCGCCGACCTCGCGGGCCATGGACTGCAACCCGTCCATCGCGTGCGGCCGCGAACCGGGGTGCAGCGCGTGTACCGCCAACCGGAACACGGCAGCGCGCAACACCATCTGGGGCCACTGCTCGAGATGGCGCCATCTGCCGAGGACCCCGATGTCGGCCGTCCCCCACGACAGGTGGTCGATGGCGACGACCGCGGCCGACCACGAGGTCGGCCGGGCATAGGGCACGACGTCGGTCAGTGCGGGTTCGGCGGACGAGTCGAAGAGCAGACCCCGGGCGAGATCCCCGTGGACGACGCCGGTCACGGGGATCCCGACCGGCCTGCGGTGCCGGATGAGGCCCGTCGCACCGAGCAGAGCGGCCGCACGGTGGGTCGCGAAGGGCGTACCGCGGTCCTCCATCCCGGGCGCCAGGTCGTGCTCGGGGTCACCGTCCCAGGCGGCCGCCTCGGCGAACGCGAACAGGTCGGTCTCGGCCCACGGCCGCCTCGCCGGGCGGGTGGCGGGCCGCGGGGGCTCCACGTCGGCGAGCGCCGCGTTGATCCGCGCGGACCACGCGATGGTCTCGTCGGCGCGCGCCTCGGGGCGACCGGACACCACCCGGTCGGCGCGCCAGCCGGACACGACGTGGCGTCCATCGGTCGAGCGGACGGGGAGGGCCACCCGTAGCCCCGTCACGTCCAGTTCCTCCCGGACCCGGGCGGACCAGTTCGCCAGCGCCGTGTCCGCGACGGGGCGGAGCACGACGGCGGCACCGGAGGTGGACACCAGCCAGCCGGTCCCGGAGCCGGCGACCACGGGGACGGCCGGGCCGTCCGTCACGCCGAACGCGCCACGGACGTGCTCGGGGACCCTCGCATCGTTCACGCCGCCCACGCTACCCACCTCCTCGGTCAATACCCGGGCAGGGACGGGTCGACGTCGCGTGTCCACGCGTCGATTCCGCCCGCCAACGACCGGACGCCGGTGAATCCGGCCCCGGACAGGGTCGTGGCGGCGCGCGCGGAGCGCACACCGGACTTGCAGTAGAGGACCAGGCGCCCCCGGGCGGCGGCGCGACCGAGGACACCGGTGGGGTCCGCGGCGTCCTCGGCGACCGAGTCCAGGGGCACCCACACCGACGGCTCGATCCGGGCGATGGACCGCTCACCCGCCCCGCGGACGTCCACGAGGACCGGGGCGACAGCGCCGGGGGACCCCGCCTGCGTCAACTCCTCCGCGAGCTCGGCGGCGGTGACGACCGGCACGGCCGCCGGCCCGGCCGCCGGCATCTCGCAGGAGACGTCGTCGGCCCCGTCGGGCAGTCGGGTGACCGGCTCCCTCGACGGGTCCGGTCGGATCGTCACCGCCCGGTGGGTCGACTCGAGCAGATCCATCAGGACCAGGCGTCCGAGTAGGGGCCGGCCCGCTCCCGTGACGAGCTTGACCGCCTCCATTGCCATCATCGACCCGACCGTGCCACACAACGCACCCACGACCCCGGCCTCGGCACAGCTGGGCACCGACCCGGGAGGCGGTGGGGCCGGGTAGAGGTCCCGCAG
The DNA here is from genome assembly GCF_002441635.1 of Dietzia sp. WMMA184. Classification (NCBI taxonomy): domain Bacteria; kingdom Bacillati; phylum Actinomycetota; class Actinomycetes; order Mycobacteriales; family Dietziaceae; genus Dietzia; species Dietzia sp. WMMA184. Next base: position 1,318,484 of record NZ_NXEI01000001.1, read on the forward strand.
GGTCACCGGGTCGGCGGGCGCCGGTGGGCGCGACCAGAACACGGCGAGTTGCGCCCGGAAGCGGTCGATGGTCCCCCAGATGAGCGGGATTCCCGCGATCTCGCAGGCGTCGGAGACAAGGTACCTGGTCGCGAAGTTGTCGCTGCCGTCGATCACCAGATCATGGCCCTCGAGAAGCGACTCGATGTTCAGGGCGTCGAGTCGGGCGTGGATCGCGTCGACCCGGACCCCGGGCGCCAACTCGGCCAGACGGTCCCTCGCCGAGTCCACCTTGGGTCGGCCCACGGCCCCGACGGAGTGGATCACCTGCCGGTGCAGGTTGCCGAGGTCCACCTCGTCGTCGTCGACGACCGTGATCCGCCCGACACCCGCCGCGGCAAGGTACATGAGCACCGGGGCACCCAGGCCGCCGGCACCCACGACGAACACCGACGCGGCGCGCAGGCGACGCTGCCCCTCGTCGCCGATCGCGCCGAGCAACAGGTGCCGCGAGTACCGTTCCCGCTCGTCCCTCGTCAGCTCCGGTACCGGGTCCACCAGCGGGGGAAGGCCGCGGTCCCCCGGTCCGCCCGCGGCGGTCATCCCGCCACCGGGGGTCCGTCGGGGAACGGCCACGCGTTGTATCGACACGTGTCGTCGTTGTCCGGGACCACGCCCTCGGGATCCAACTGGTGGATGTCGCCGTTGTTCACGCCGAACGTCTGCTGCATCATGATCGGCGCCAGGGCGCCGTCCGCGGGGCACGGCTCGTGGGCCGGGTAGCCGATCGCGTGGCCGACCTCGTGGTTGACCAGGTATTGCCGGTAGGACCCGATGTCGCCCTGGAACGACCTCGCTCCCCGCACCCAGCGCGCGAGGTTGAGGTAGACGCGACCCGTGGCCGAGTTGTAGCAACTCGCCTCGAGTTCGATGTCGTACCCGCAGTTCTCGCGGACCGTCATGGGGCTCGCCAGCGAGACCCGGAACGCGGGCTCGTCACCGGCGATCCGCCGGAACGCGACTGCGCCGTCGGCCGTCCAGCTCTTGGGGTTGGCCAGGGTCGCGTCGACCATCCTGGCGACCGAGTCGTCCCCGCCGAAGTCGACGGTGTCGATCCCGTCCTCGACCTCGACCGTGTAGCTGAACTGCTCGGCCGTCGGGCGTCCCACCGGATCGGTGCCGCCGGGCACGATCCTGAACTCCCCGCTCGCGGCCCCGATGAAGGAGCCGCCCTCCGGCAACTCACCACTGGGCGGGACCTCACCCGCCGCGGGTACCCCGACCACGGCCGGGGTCTCTTCCGCCCGGACCACCCGGTCCTCGTCCGACGCGCCCGGCGAGACGATGGCGTCCCCGATCACCAGGGCGGTGAGCACCACGAGCACCGGGATCGCGTACGCGCGCCAGCCCCAGGTGGCCAAGAACCTGCCGACCGGGGTCTGCCGACGCAGGTGGTCCCGGGATCCGGGCACCGACCGGCGGCGCCCCGGGGTCGACTCCTGCGGGTCCCACGGCGCGCGCAGCGGCTCGCCGTGCGGAGGGTAGTACGGGGGTCGCTGACGACCCTCGGCGTCCGCACCGCCCGGCGTCCGGCGACGGCCGTCGCTCATCCGTACACCTCCACGTCCACTCCTGAAGTCAAGGCCTACACGATCCCACATGAGGGGTGAGGCGCCTCCTCCCGCACTCCGCGGCTGCGGGTATTGTCCGTCTGGCCCGGACGCCTGTCGACTCCCGCCCGGGCGGAGAAGGAGCCAGCAGATGACGAGCCCGGACGGATCCTTCCCGGCCGCACCGGGCCGCACCCGAGCGGCCCGGCTCCCCCGCGGGGCCCGGCGCAGCCAGCTGATCGACGCCGCCGGGACCGTGTTCGTCGACCAGGGCTTCCACGCCTCCGGGATGGATGACATCGCCGTCCTGGCCGGCGTCTCCAAGCCGGTGCTCTACCAGCACTTCGATTCCAAACGTGACCTGTACATCGAGGTGCTGCGCCACCACGTCGACGAACTGCTCGGACGCATCCGTGCCGCGCTGGACTCGACCTCCGACAACCGGCGCAGGGTCGAGGCGGCCGTCGACACGTTCTTCGCGTACGCCGACGCCGACACCCGCGGGTTCCGGCTGGTCTTCTACTCCGAGTCCGGTGACGAGGACGTCCGGCGGGAACTCGACCGGGCCACCGACGGCTGCATCGACGCGGTCCACGACCTCGTCCGCGGGGACTCGGGGCTCGACGCCCACCGCTCGCGACTGCTGGCCGTCGGACTGGTCGGGGCCAGTCGTGTCAGCGCCGGGCACTGGCTCGACGCCGGCCGGCCGATCCCCCGCGCGGACGCCGTCTCGACGACGGTCACGCTGTGCTGGGGCGGCCTGTCGAAGATCCCTTGTCACGGAAGGGACCGGACCGAGCCGGACAACCAGGCCTGACCCCCGGGGGTCGGGGCCGCGAGGGGCGGCCCCCGGCCCGGGGTTCACTCCCTCAGGAGAGGAACCCGACCGCGCGGCGCGCGGTCTCGCCGATCTCGACGTACGCCACCCGATCGGTGGACACGAGGTAACGGCGCCCCTTCTCGTCCTCGAGCTCGAGTACCGCCTTGGCCTCCGCGGTCAGGGCCGCCTCGACGCGCTTGTACACGTCCTCCGGCGTCATCCCGGTCTTGAACACGAGCTCACGGTTGCTGTCGGCGATGCCGATCTTGACCTCCACGGTGCCTGCCCTTCTCGTCGTAGGCGCATGTCACGCCGTCATCGGCGGTGCGTGCGGTCCAGGCTAGCCCGACGCGCTCGAAAGGCGGCGGCACGGGATAGGATGTGTGCACGTGGATCACTCCCCGGGTCCGGATCGCTCCGGCGCCGGGCGTGACAGGTCCCGTGGAAATGTGCGCGCGCCCCGCTCGCGAGGCCGGACCTTGTGCGGCCCGAACCATCCGCGCGCGAGACGAGAAAGGCACCGCCCTGTCCACCACAGATGTCACCACCGAAGAAGTCGACGGCATGGCCACGACGACCGCCGTCGTCGACGCCCCGTCCTCCGACTCCTCCCCCAGCTTCGCCGAGCTCGGCGTCCGCCCGGAGATCGTCACCGCGCTCGCCGAGCGCGGGATCACCCACACGTTCGCCATCCAGGAACTCACCCTCCCGCTGGCACTGGCCGGATCCGACCTCATCGGTCAGGCCCGGACCGGCATGGGCAAGACCTACGGGTTCGGCGTCCCGCTCCTCCACCGCATCGCCACCGGCGAGGCGACCAGGACGCTCGACGGCACCCCGCGGGCGCTCATCATCGTCCCCACCCGCGAGCTGTGCGTCCAGGTCACCCAGGACCTCAAGATCGCCGCGACCGGCCTCACCGCGCCGACGGCCTCCGGGTCCGGCACCCGCCCGCTCAAGGTCCTCGCGATCTACGGCGGAACGCCGTACGAGCAGCAGACCGAGGCCCTGGAGAAGGGCGTCGACGTGGTCGTCGGCACCCCCGGCCGCCTGCTCGACCTCGCGAACCAGTCGAAGCTCGTGCTGGGCAAGGTCGAGGCCCTCGTCCTCGACGAGGCCGACGAGATGCTCGACCTGGGCTTCCTGCCCGACATCGAGAAGCTGCTGCGCATGGTCCCGGAGAAGCGCCAGACCATGCTGTTCTCGGCCACCATGCCCGGCCCGATCATCACCCTGGCCCGCACCTTCCTCACCAAACCCACCCACATCCGCGCCGAGGCCGCCGACTCCGGCGCCACGCACGAGAACACCACCCAGTACGTCTACCGGGCCCATTCGCTCGACAAGCCCGAGGTGGTCTCCCGGATCCTCCAGGCCGAGGGCCGTGGCGCCACCATGATCTTCTGCCGCACCAAGCGCACCGCCCAGAAGTTGGCCGACGATCTCGCGGAGCGTGGCTTCCGGGTGGGCGCCATCCACGGCGACCTCGGCCAGGGAGCGCGTGAGAAGTCCCTCAAGGCGTTCCGCTCCGGTGACGTCGACGTCCTCGTCGCCACCGATGTCGCGGCCCGCGGGATCGACGTCGACGATGTCACCCACGTCATCAACTACCAGTGCCCGGAGGACGAGAAGACCTACGTGCACCGGATCGGCCGCACGGGCCGCGCCGGACGCACGGGTGTCGCCGTCACCCTCGTGGACTGGGACGACCTGCCCCGGTGGGGCCTGATCGACAAGGCCCTCGGACTCGGGTCCGGTGAGCCCGCCGAGACCTACTCGACGTCCCCGCACCTGCGGTCCGATCTCGGGATCCCGGAGAGCGCCGGCGGACGCGTCGGCGCCCCCACCGGGACCGGCTCCGGCCGCCGCCCGGTCGACCGCGACTCCCGCGGGCCCGCCCGGGAGTCCGGGACCGGATCGGGACCCCGTCGGCGGCGTACCCGGACCGGGGCCTCCGGCGCTGACGAGGCCTCGACGCCCGCCACGTCCGGTGACCCCGCTCCCGGGACCGACAGCGCAGACGGTTCGGCGACCCCCGGCGACGCACCCCCGCGGCGCCGCCGTCGCCGTCGGCGCCCCTCGTCGTCGTCGCCCGACCAGGCCGGTCAGGACTGACCGGGCCACCACCTCCCCACATACGGCACGTGCGCGCAGACAGTCACGCCACCGGCGGCCCGGGCCGACGGTTCCCCGGTGTGCCCTCCGAACGGGGGACACGGCGCGATCTGGTGACCGCGGCCGTCATCGTCGTCGTCATGGCGGTGGTGGCCGCCGCCGTCCTGCTGTCGGGAAGCGCGAACCGCTCGCACTTCCGCGCCGCCGACGACGAGCAGCCCGTCTACGGGCCCGCAGTCGAACGCCCCACCTCACTCCAGCCCCTGTGGTCCCACGCGTCGGGGGGCGCGGGCGCCCCACTGACCACCAAGGGCAACCTCGTCACCCTCGACGACGACGGGACCCTCGTGGGCCGCGACGCGGGCTCGGGCGAGCAGCGGTGGACGTATTCACACGCCGGACGTCCCTGCGCGGCCACGTTTTACGCCGACATCCTCGCCGCGGCGTTCGACGGGGCCGCCGGGTGCAGTGACGTCACCGCCCTCGATCCGACGACGCAGCAGTACACGAGCACCCGACAGAGCGCCTTCCCCGACGCGATGGAACTGACCTCGACCTGGCGGCACGCGCTGGCCTCGAGCCCCGAGCGGCTCGAGATCTGGCGCGACGACCTCGTCCGCACCGTCGAGTACGGCGCCGTCGAGGCGCCCCAGGAAGCCGACATGCAACCACGTACCGGCTGCACCCTCGGAACGGCCGACCTCACCGACGACCGGTTCGCCGTCGCCGAACGCTGCCCCGGCGACGACTCCACACGGCTCACGCTCGCCGAGACCGTCCCCGAGGACAGCCGCAAGCCCGAGGAGATCGCCTCGGAGACCACCAGCGCCCGGGGCCTGTGGATCATCGACGTCACCGACGAGGGCGTCCTCGCACTGACCGACCGCGACGGCGCCTGGGCCGTCGAATGGTTCACCTCCCCGCGCCAGTACTCCCCCGTCCTGCGACTGGACTCTGAGCCCGCGGCGAAACCGGGCGCCACCACACTCTCCGGCGATGACACCCAGGCACGGTGGTTCGACGGCGGCGCCACCCACGCCTTCCGGACCGATACCGGCCAGCACACCTGGACGGCCGGCGGGGCCACCGGCCCGGGCCTGACCGGCGGGTGGTCACCCGACCCCGACGTCACCACCGCGCGGGATTGGGTACTGCTCCCCGTCGCCGGCGGTTTCGGTCTCCTGGATCACGACTCGGGCGTCGAGACACTCCGGATGGGTGCCACCTCCGCGGAGGGCGACGGCGTCACCGGGCTGGCGCAGATCGGCGACATCCTCTACGAACGCCGCGGCGGCTCGATCCACGCCTACAAGCTGCTGGCCTGACCGGGCCGCGGACGGCTGGCCGGGCGGCGTACCAGTCGGTCAGGCGGCGTACCACTCGACGGCGTCGCGCCGGAACAACGCCACCAGGGCGGAGGCACACACCACCGCCAGGGCGATCCCGGCCAGGTACTGGTGCGACCCCACCCCCACGTACCACGCGACGAAGAGCAGCAGCAGCTCGGCGATCACCACCAGACCGCGGCCCCACCGCCGACCGCGCAGCAGTCCCAGCCCGGCGGCCAACAACCCGCCCCCGAGGATCGCGAACCACACGGCGGTCCCGTACCCGCTGATGACCACGGTCTCCTCGCGGTGGCCGCCGATCGCACGGACCAACAGGACCACCGCGATGCCCACGCCGATGAGCCCCTGAGCAGAGGCGATCCAGCCGGCGAGGCGGACCGGGCCGGGGATCGCGATCCGCGGGTCTGCCGGAACACGGGGCTCGTCCTGTCGTCTCACGTTCACCTCTCAAGACTATGTGGCATCGGATCCACCGGGCCCCACACCCCTGGTGGGGCGCGCTCCGCCTAGGCGATAACAGCCTCTGGTGTGCGCTTTCGGGCCGATTTGACAAAGCGCGTGACGTTTACCACATCGAGGTTCAAGAGGGTTGACTTGTCAGGGAATCGTGGGACGATCAGTTGTAACAGCGCATACACACCGTGTTTGCATTGCCTTAACCGGGAGCCACTCCAGCAGGAGCGAGCCCGCGGAGCGGGTACAACCCCCACCACCCCGTCGGGTGTCACCGTACACGCACGTTCTCACGTCGATCGTACAGGTCCACGCCTGAACGGCGCGTTTTCGTGCTGCCCGGCGCACCCGACCTCGGTCTCACGACGAAGGAGTTCCCATGGACTGGCGCCACAAGGCCATCTGCCGCGACGAGGATCCCGAGCTGTTCTTCCCCGTCGGCAATTCCGGCCCCGCCCTCGCGCAGATCGCCGAGGCGAAGATCGTCTGCAACCGCTGCCCCGTCACCGCCGAGTGCCTGACCTGGGCCCTCGAGTCCGGCCAGGACGCCGGCGTGTGGGGCGGCATGAGCGAGGACGAGCGTCGCGCCCTCAAGCGTCGCCGCGCCCGCACCCGGACCACGGTCTGACCCCGACCGTCTGACGCGTCCGTCGCCCGACCCCAGGACGGCCAGCGTACGAGAGGCCGGTTCCCAACCCGATCAGGGTGGGAACCGGCCTTCCGCCGTTGTGGCGGCAGATCGGTCAGTCGATGACGGCGATGAGATCGCCCGCCTGGATGACGTCGCCGGGCTTCACCGCGACCTCCGTCACGGTTCCCGAGCCCTCACACAGCACCGGGATCTCCATCTTCATCGACTCCAGGAGAACGATCGTGTCGCCCTCGGCGACCTCGGTGCCGACCGCCGCGACGACCTCCAAGACGTTCGCGACCATCTCGGCACGGACCTGTTCAGTCATATGGATTATTCCTCTGCTTCCTCGACAACGGCCCCCGGACACCTCCAATGCAACCACACGGGCCCGCGCATGGAAGACTTGTACACCGACGAAAGGAGGCGACCATGAGCAAGCGTGGCCGCAAGAGGCGGGATCGCCGTAAGAAGAACGCCAACCACGGTAAGCGTCCGAACAGCTGAGTACGGACGCCGTGGACGACGAGGGGGCGGGCACCTGACCGGTGCCCGCCCCCTCGTCGTCCGTCACCGCGTCCGCGGATCAGCCGAAGTCGCGTCTCTCGACGGTCGTGTGTCTGTGAACCACGGTGGTGCCGTCCGCATCCGTCGTGGTCACCGTCGTGCGTCGGATCTCCACCATCAGGCGTTCCCGCAGCCCGGTCGGAGCCTTCTCGCAGCACGAACTGGAGAGCTTCGCCTTGAGGCGGCGCTCCGAGAGGAACAACTCCCGGCAGTCCGGGCACCCCGCGAGATGATGTTCGAGTCGAGAGCGGCAGGCGTCGTCGCACTCGAGGTCCACCAGCAGGGACAGGTCGCGCTTCGCCGACCGACAGTCGATCTCGTCGAGTCGTGGGTCGTGCTCCCTCATCACTTCGCCCCCTCCTCGCGGTCGCGGCCGAAACCCCGCTCGGTGGCCACGTCGCGCAGCAGCTCGCGCAGCTGCTTGCGACCGCGGTGTAGACGCGACATCACGGTCCCCAGCGGGGTGTCCATGATCTCCGCGATCTCCTTGTACGGCAGGTCCTGGACGTCGGCGTAGTACACCGCCATCCGGAACTCCTCCGGCAGCTCGGCGAGGGCCGCCCGGATCTCGTCGTCCGGCAGCAGTTCCATCGCCTCGACCTCCGCCGAGCGGAGGCCCGTCGAGGTGTGCTCGGCCGCGGCGGCCAACTGCCAGTCCGTGATCTCATCGGTCGGGTACTGCGCGGGCTGGCGCTGACGCTTGCGGTAGTGGTTGATGTACGCGTTGGTGAGGATGCGATGCATCCACGCACGGAAGTTGGTCCCCGGCTTGAACGAGTGGAATCCCGCGAAGGCCTTGGCGTAGGCCTCCTGCACCAGGTCCTCCGCATCGGCGGGATTCCGGGTCATCCGCAAGGCCGCGCCGTAGAGCTGGTCGAGGAGAGGCATCGCCAGCTCCTCGAACTTCTCTGCGCGCTGGTCGGCCTCGTCGGGCTGCAACTCGGTCGGCAACCGGAACTCCTCACCTGTCGGTGTCCCGGAGTCTAACCGCACGCCCGGGGCGTCGAGGACCGCGGTCCGCATCGCACCCTCCCTTCCGACCCGGGACCTACCCCGGGTACCTGCTGGGAATCAACGCGGTGGACCGCCGCGGTATTCCGGACCCCGTCACCCGCTAGGCTCCCGTCCCGTGGGCAGCAGGAAGGGACGAGGCGGCGCCGCGGCGACCCCGGCGATCGTCGCGCTGCGCGACGCCGACATCGACCACACCGTGCACACCTACGAGGTGACCGGTGACGCGGCCTACGGCGACGAGGCGGCCCGCGTGATGGGCGACCGACTGGGGGTGGCCGCGAACAGGGTGTTCAAGACACTGGTCCTGGCCACCGGCAGACCTCCCGAGGGGTCACGGGTCCCGCTCGCGGTGGCGGTCCTGCCCGTGACCTCCTCGCTGGACCTCAAGGCCGCGGCCGCCGCCCTGGGGTGCGGCAAAGCCACCCTGGCGCCGATCGACGTGGCGGAGAAGAGCACCGGGTACGTCGTCGGGGGCGTGTCGCCCGTCGGCCAGCGGCGCCCCCTGGCGACGGTGGTGGACGCCTCCGCCCTGGCCCACCCCACGATCCTGTGCAGCGCCGGCAGACGCGGGTGGGAGATCGAGCTCGCCCCCGTGGATCTGGTGGCGATCACCCGGGCGGTGACCGCCCCGATCACGGCCGGCTGACCGCCCGGGCACGGCCGCCCGGACACGGCCGCCCGGTCACGACCGCCTAGAAGAGCATCCCCTCGGCGGGGTCGACCGGCCGCACCAGCTCCGGGCCGTCGTTCCGGACGTTGGACACCGCCCGCGACACCGGCCTGATCTCCACCGACTCGGCCCACTCGCCCAGGTCACCGCCCGCGCCCTCCACCAGGTCGCGCGGGTCACGCATGACGGCGGGATCGAGCCAGTCCCCGAGCATCTCGGGGCGGACCACCAGCGGCATCCGGTCGTGCACCCGGCGCAGCGACCCGAGCGCCTCCGTGGTGAGGATCGTGCACGACAGCTGGGTGACCGTCTCGTCCACCGGGTCCCGTCGGGCCTCCCACAACCCGGCCATGAGCAGGCCGCGGTCCCCCGGCAGGCTCATGAAGTACGGCTGCTTGGGCCCCGCCTTCCCGCCGGGGGTCGCGGGCTCACCCGCCACCCACTCGTACCAGCCGTCCATGGGAATCACGCAGTGCCGGCGGGCGACCGCGGACCGGAACGACGGCTTGGAGTACGCGGTCTCCACCCGGGCGTTGAACAGGTTCGGCAGCCGCTGTGAGTCCCCCGCCCACGAGGGAACGAGCCCCCACCGCATCGCCCGGAGCACCCGCCGGGGCGTCGCCGTGCCCGCCGCCGCGCCCGGGCCCGGGGTCGCGCCCTGACCCGCCGTCGCCGCCGTTCCGGCCGGCTCGACGAGCCTCTCGGACCGCGGGACGTCCAGTGCCAGAACCGGGATCGTGGTGGTGGGCGCGATGTTGAACCGCGGGGCCCGGGGCGCGCTGGCGGGGAACAGGCCGGGAGGCGGGGACGTCGCCTCGTCGACCGCGTCCAGCTCCACCGCGAGCAGCGCCGGGTCCGAGGAGAGGGAGAACCGTCCACACATGCCGACATCCTCGCACCCGGGTCCGGCGGATGCCGCCGCGATGGGCGACAATGACCAGGTGAGTCATTGGAACGCGCCCGTCGCCGCCGGCCCCGTCGACGCGGACGTCACCATCCCCGGGTCCAAGTCACTGACCAACCGTGCTCTGGTGCTCGCGGCGCTGGCCGACGGCCCCTCCCGCCTGGTCGGCACGCTGCGCAGTCGGGACACCGATCTCATGATCGGCGCGCTGCAGGCGCTGGGGACACGCATCGAGGGACCGTCCGGACCGCTCGGCCCGGGTGACACCGACCTCGTCATCACCCCCGGTGAGCTGCGGGGCGCCGACGTCGAGTGTGGACTGGCCGGCACGGTGATGCGCTTCGTCCCGTCGGTCGCCGCCCTGGCGACCGGCCGGTCCACCTTCGACGGCGACCCCGCGGCCCGTGTCCGCCCGCAGGCCACCGTGCTCGACGCCCTGCGCGCACTGGGCGCCGCCATCACCGGGGGCAGCCTGCCGTTCACCGTCGACGGCACCGGCTCTCTGCGGGGCGGCCGCGTCGAGATGGACGCCTCCGCTTCCTCGCAGTTCGTCTCCGGCCTGCTGCTCTCCGCCGCGCGGTTCGACGAGGGCGCGGAGTTGGTCCACGTCGGCGCCTCGCCGGTCCCCTCCGGGCCGCACATCGAGATGACCCTGGAGATGCTCCGCGAGTCCGGCGTCGCCGTCGACCAGCCGACCCCGTCCTCGTGGCGGGTCGCGCCGGGTGCGATCGCGGCCGTCGACAGGGTCGTCGAACCGGACCTGTCCAACGCCACCCCGTTCCTCGCCGCCGCCGCGGTCACCGGCGGGACCGTCCGCGTCCCGCACTGGCCCGCCACGACGACCCAGCCCGGGGACGCCATCCGCGGCATCCTGCGGGACATGGGTGCGTCGGTCACCCTCGAGGACGCCGACGGTGCGGGCCACGGCACCCTCGTCGTCGTCGGCCCCTCACGCCTGACCCCCGTGGACCTGGACCTGTCCGCCATCGGCGAGCTCACCCCCACCGTCGCCGCACTGTGCGCGCTGGCCGACGGCCCCTCCCGGCTCACCGGCATCGCACACCTGCGCGGACACGAGACCGACCGCCTCGCCGCGCTCGCCGCGGAACTCGGCGCCGTGGGCTGCGGCGTCACCGAGCTCGACGACGGCCTCGAGATCACCCCGGCCCCGCTGCACGGCGCGCCGTGGCGCGCCTACGCCGACCACCGCATGGCCACCGCCGGCGCCATCATCGGCCTCGTGGCCCCGGGCGTCGGGGTCGACGACGTCGAGTCCACCTCCAAGACCATGCCCGGCTTCACCGCGATGTGGGCCGACATGCTCGCCGGACAGGGCTGACGGGCGGCCATGCCGAGCGGACGGGGTGCGGGCAGCGCACGGGGGTGGGACGAGTCCGACGTCCGGGTCCGGCCCGGGAAGGGCTCACGCCCGAGGACCAAACGTCGGCCCAGCCATGACGACGCCGCCGCCGCGATGATCGTCGCCGTGGACCGCGGGCGCTGGGGCTGCGTCCTGCTCGACGACGGCCCCGACCACACCGCCGGGACCCGCGTCGTCGCCATGCGGGCCCGCGAGCTCGGCCGGACCCCCGTCGTTGTGGGTGACCGCGTGGGCGTCGTCGGCGACCTCACCGGCGCGCGCGACACCCTCGCCCGGATCGTCCGCGTGGAGGAACGCTCGACGGTGCTGCGCCGGACCGCCGACGACTCCGACCCGTACGAGCGGGTCGTGGTGGCCAACGCAGAGCTCCTGCTCATCGTCGTGGCCGTCGCCGACCCCCCGCCGCGCGCCGGGTTCGTCGCCCGCGCCCTCGTCGCCGCCTACACCGGGGGGCTGGACCCGGTCCTGTGCCTGACCAAGGGCGACCTGGACGACCCGTCGGTGTTCGCCGCCGAATTCGCCGAACTCGACGTGCCGGTCCTGCGGGTGGGGGTCGACGACGAGCTGGACGATCTCCATGACCTGATCGACGGCCGGATCTCCGCGATGATCGGGCACTCGGGCGTCGGCAAATCGACGTTGGTCAACCGCCTGGTCCCCGATGCCTACAGGGCGACGGGCGTGGTCTCCGGCGTCGGCAAGGGCCGACACACCTCCACGCAGTCCGTCGCACTCGAACTGGCGACGGGCGGCTGGGTGGTGGACACCCCCGGCATCCGCAGTTTCGGGCTGGCGCACGTCTCCCCCGACGACGTGGTGGCCGCGTTCTCCGACCTCGACGAGATCGCCGGCGCGTGCCCGCGCGGATGCACCCACCAGGGTCCGCCCGCGGACCCCGAGTGCGCCTTCGACGCCGTCACCGACCCCGCCGTGCACCGGCGGGCGCTCGCGGTGCGGGAACTCCTCGGGGCGTTGCAGTCCAACGACCCCTGGGCGCTGGGGTTCGACCAGGACTGATCCGGTGGACTGCGGCGGGGCGTGGCCCGGCGGCCGGGTGTGGCCCGGCCGGCACCCGGGCCTCACGGGGGCGCCGGCCGGGCGGCCGATCAGATCTTGATCTCGACGTCCCCCAGCGCCACCGAGACGCAGGTCTGGATCCGCTCCCCCGGACCGTGGTCGGTGCCGTTGCGCAGGTCGCGGACGTGGCCCTCCTCCAGGCCCACGACGCACGTCTGGCAGATACCCATCCGGCAGCCGAACGGCATCTGCACGCCCACGCTCTCCCCGCCCTCGAGGATCGTGGTGGCCCCGTCGAGCTCCACCGTCTTGTCAGTCGAGCCGTACTTGACGGTCCCGCCCGACGCGCCCGCGTTGCGGTCCACGGTGAAACGCTCCATGTGGAGGTCGTCCCGTCCCGTTGCCTCGAAGTGCTCGGTCAGCTCGTCGAGCATCGCCGAGGGCCCGCACGCCCAGGTGGGACGCTCCGACCAGTCCGGCACGAGCGCCGACATCTGCTCGGAGTCGATGCGGCCGTCCTCGCTGGTCACCCGCAGGTGCAGCGTGTAACCCGGCTGGGTGCGCTCCAGCGCGAGGAGCTCGTCGTGGAACAGCGCGTCATCACGGTCGCGGATCGAGTGGACGTGCACCACGTCGGGGAACCCCTCGTCGGCCGAGCGGCGGTCCAGCGACCGCAGCATGCCCATCACCGGGGTGATGCCCGAGCCGGCGGTGACGAACATCAGCTTCTCGGGCGTGGGCGAGGGCAGGTGGAAATCACCGGCCGGCGCCTGCAGCCGGACGATCATCCCCGGCTCGACCGTTCCGACGATATGGTTGCTCAGCAGCCCCTCCGGCAGGGCCTTGACCGTCACCGAGTACTCGCCACGCCCCGTCGTGGGCGCCGACGTCAACGAGTACGAGCGCCAGGTCCACCGGCCGTTGAGCAGGACGCCGATCCCCAGGTACTGACCGGGGCGGTACTCGGGCGTGGCGCCCCAGCCCGGCTTGATCACGAGGGTCACCGCGTCGTCGGCCTCACGGCGCACGGAGACGATCTCGCCGCGCAGCTCGCGGGACGACCACAGCGGGTAGATGAGCGACGAGTAGTCATCCATCCGCAGCGGGTGGGTGAGGCGGTTGAGGAACGTACGCGCCCCCCGCGGCTCCGGAACCCGCGCGGCCGCCGCACGCAGGACGCGATTGAGCCCACTTCTCGACTCGGACACTGGTGCCTCCTTGAAAACGGATCCCCGCGGCCCGGGGGTCGGACCGCCGCTTCCGGACTATGAACCTACGGTAGCGTAGGTTCCCGTCCGGCGGGATCCCCCGGGCCGATTCTCCACGCCGTCGACCCGGGTCCGCAGGCGATCGGGGCAGTCCCGGCATCCGGGCGGTGTCCGGCCCGGGTGCGCCCGCACCCCTAGAGCAGCGTGAGCAGGAACGGCAGTTCCACCGCGTCGTACCACGCCAGGTCCACGTCGAGGGCGTCACCGACGGTGAGCTCGGCGTCCTCGTCCCCCAGATCCGCACGGTCCACCACCTCGACCGCGTCCTTCACCAGGTCCACGGCCCCGGCCAGATCAACGTGGACGGCGGCGATCTCCGCGGTCCCCACCGTGGCACCGTCCAGCCGCACCACGGCGGTGTCCAGGTCCGGCCGCGGCTGCACCCGCCCGTCGGGGACGTCCGCGCTCACCACGACCCGCCGGTACGGGTGGGCCTCGTGCGCGGCGCCGGAGTCGAGTTCACCGCCGAGCAGCCGGAGCGACGCCCGCGCGGCCTCGAGGAACGCCACGTGTTCGATCTCCTCCATGTCGCCCTCGGCGTAGGACTCGATGAGCGCGGGGGTCGCCGCGAACGCGGTGCCGCTCCGCACGGGCATCTCCCCTGCCTCGAGCAGGGTCTCGAGCATCGCCATGGTGGCGGGGACGAACAAACGCATGATGGACTCTCCTCGGGCGGGTGATGGTCAGCAGGCGGTGCTGCTCAACCGGCGGTGCCGGTGAGCTCGTCCAACGCGGACGAGATGAGCTCTCCGATCTCCTCCACGTCCGGGACGGCCTGGCGATCCGAGGTGAACCCGCAGTACACGGTCCCGGCATAGCTGCTCATCGACACGGCCAGCGCCTGCCCCTCGAGCAGGGCCGGGACGGGGTAGACCTCGACGAGTTCGCCATCGCCCCAGAACACCTTGCGCTGGGGGCCGGGCGCGTTGGTGACGACCAGGTCGTAGCTCTCCGACGGCAACATGATCGCCGCCCGGGAGGCCAGCGCGTGCAATGTGGGCGGAGCGAACCCGGACAGCCGCGCCAGGGATTTGGCCCCCACGGCCTCACGCGGATGACGCTGGGTGGCCGTCTCGCGGGCGATCTGCGCCAGACGCATACGGGGATTGGGCTCCCCGACCGGCATGCCGATGAGCGCCGAGGCGATCTCCGCCGAGGTGGCCTCGCTCTGGTTCTCCGACCCGTCGGCCTCCGAGGTCACCGCCATCGGCACGATCGCCCTGAGCGTGTCCGAGGTGGACAGGGGGTGGCCGCACGACAGGATCCAGGACCGCAGAGCCCCGCAGAGCACGGCGAGCACGACGTCATTCACCTTGCAGGAGTGCTCGCGCGCGATCTCCCGCGCCTGCGCGAGGGGGAAGGACGCCAACCCCACCCGGCTCCCGCGGGGACGGGTGGTGCGGAACATCTCCGCCAGACCGCCTGCGGGACGGAGCACCGACAGATTCGCCGCGCCGACCAGTCCGCGGGTGGCCCGCTCCAGCGCGTGAGCCAGGCGGGCCGAGCGGCGCACCAGCTCCAGGGGGTCGGTCGCGATGGTCATGAGCGCGTCCAGGACGAGGACCCCGTCCCCGGGCGCCGGCACCGGGGTCCACGTGGCGACCTCGTCGACATCCGCGGAGGCCCGCTCGTCCGTCACGAGCACCTGGGCGAGATCCACGGCGTGGGGACCGCCCAGCAGCGCATGGTGCGTCTTGGTGAGGATCGCCAACCGTCCATCCGGAAGCCCTTCGATGAGGTACAGCTCCCACAGCGGGCGATCCGCCTCCAGTGGCCTGTCGACGAGCCGCGCCACGAGGTCGGCCAGCTGCCGCATCCCGCCGGGAGCGGGGAGCGCCGACCGCCGGACGTGGAAACTGAGGTCGAAGTCCGGGTCGTCCACCCACACGGCCCTGGCCAGGGAGAAGGGGATGTGCCGGATCCGTTGACGGTACCGGGGCGCGTCGGCCAGGCGGGCGTCGACGAACTCCATGACGCGGTCGATGTCCCACGGTTCGTCCCTGGCGACCAGCGCCAACGAGCACGAGTGCCTGCTCCGGGAACGCGCGGCGTCACCGAGGAGCAGATCCGCGTCCGCGGTGGCCAACCTGGTCGCCACGGTGTCAGACCACCTCGTCCAACCCGAGGAGTCCCCGGATCTCCACGGCCGCACGATCGAACACCTGGTAGAACACGCCGATCATGCCGGTCCGCACGGCGCCGAGGACGTTCTCGATGGCGTCGTCGACCATCACGCACTCCCGCGGCTCGAGTTCGAGCCGGCGCGCCGCCTCCAGGAACGCCTCGGGCTCGGGCTTCTCCACCCCGGTCACACCGCTGAGCACCACGTGCTCGATCCCGAGATCGCGGGCGTCCTCCCGGACACGGTCCGCCCCCGGCCCCTCGGGTTCATTGCTCAGCACGGCGAGACGGACGTCATTCGCCCTCGCACCGGTCAGGATCGACCGCCAGTTCTCACGGTCCTCCTCCGTGCCGTCCAGCACCCCGAAGTAGTCGACTATCAGTCCACGCATGGGGACAGCCTAGGCAACACCCGGGCACGGTGCAGTAGGCGAGGTGGAACCGGGCGCCCGTTCCGGCGCGTCATGAGGGGTAGAGCACGCCAGACCACCCCGGGTCCGGCGCGGGAGGGAGCAGACCCCAGATGGCACCGACGCCCGTTTCGCCACCCACGACGGTGCGGCCTCACCGGTCGGCCGAAACCGATCGGGAGGCCGGCCGCGTCCGGCCCCTACCCTCCACCGAACCCGCGCCGGGAGTGCCGGGGGCCGCGGGGACGACGGATCGGGAGTGCGTCGTCACCCCGCCCGCCAGGCCGGTGCCGGCTCCGGAACGCGGCGTCCCGGTCCCCGCGCGGCGGGCCGCACACGCCCTGGTCGTCATGGCTCTGGAAGTCGTGGATCGCAGGCGGGCCCCGCACCACACCAGGGGCGCGTTCCCGCCCCATCTCGCAGAGATGCTGCGCACGCTCGCGCGTGACGGTGTGCCCGGACAGCACCTGGGACCGGCCAGGGTTCACCGGCTGCACATCCACGCCGCCGACCCCGGTCGGGCGGAGCCCGGCAGGTCGGAGCCCGGCAGGTCGGAGCCCGGCAGGTCGGAGCCCGGCAGGTCGGAAGGCCGCACGGCCGACCCCGGACGAGCGCCGGACGCGGAGGCGGTGGACTACGAGGTCTGCGCCACGTACGCCCGCGGGCCGCGACTGTTCGCCGTCGCGGCCCGCATTCGGGTCACCCCCACCGGTGCCGGCTGCGTGGCCCTCAGGTTGGTCTGAACCATCCCGCGGGCCGCGCGGGGGTGCCGGGTCAGTCCCGGCGGCCCCTCGTGGCGGCCTTGGCCGCCCTCTCGCGGCGCTCTGCGCGCTGCTGCCGCTCCTGAGACCGCCGCTCCGCCCGGTTCGCGGAGGCACCCTCGTCGACCAGCTCCGGGTCGCCACTCTCCGACGGGCCGGAGAACTGCATCTGGTCCGCACTCACATCCCGGCCGGTACCGGCGGCCCGGAGGATCGGGTTGGCGCCGGCGAGTGCCGCCGCCTGCGACGCGGAGGGACCGGCCATCGCCTTCTGCTGCTGGTTGGCCTCGACCTTGACGTTGAAGAGGAACGCCACCGTCTCTTCACGGACGCCGTCCATCATCACCGAGAACATGTCGTAGCCCTCGCGCTGGTACTCGACGAGCGGGTCACGCTGGGCCATCGCCCGGAGGCCGATGCCCTCCTTGAGGTAGTCCATCTCGTAGAGGTGCTCGCGCCACTTCCGGTCGAGGACCTGTAGCATGACCGACCGCTCGAGCTGACGCATGGCACCCTCCCCGCCGATGCCCTCGATCTCTGCCTCACGCTCGTCGTAGCGGGCGAAGACGTCGTCGAGGACGGCGTCCTTGAGGTTCTTGGCGGACAGGTCGCCGGACGACCCGTACTCGTCGCCGTCGATGATGTCCTGCGCCGCGATCGTCACCGGGTAGAGCTGGTGGAGCGCGTCCCACAGCTTGTCCAGGTCCCAGTCCTCGACGTACCCCTCGGCGGTGGCACCGTCGACGTAGGCGCTGACGACCTGGTAGATCATCGACTCGACCTGGTCGGTGATGTCCTCGCCCTCGAGGATCCGCTTGCGCTCACGGTAGATCACCGTGCGTTGCTGGTTCATCACCTCGTCGTACTTGAGGACGTCCTTGCGGATCTCGAAGTTCTGCGACTCGACCTGCGTCTGGGCGTTCTTCACGGCCCGCGAGACCATGCCGGCCTCGATCGGCACGTCGTCGGGCAGGCTCAGACGATTCATGATCGCCTCGACGGCAGCACCGTTGAAGCGCCTCATGAGCTCGTCACCCAGCGAGAGGTAGAAGCGTGACTCGCCCGGGTCGCCCTGACGTCCCGAGCGCCCGCGCAGCTGGTTGTCGATGCGCCGCGAGTCGTGCCGCTCGGTGCCGAGCACGTACAGGCCACCGGCTTGGCGGACCCGCTCCGCCTCCTCCTTGGTGAGCGTGCGCATCCGCTCGATCTCGGTGTCCCAGGCCTGCTCGTACTCCTCCGGGGTGGTGACCGGGTCGAGTCCGCGCTCGCGCAGGTTGAGGTCGGCGATGATGTCGGCGTTGCCGCCGAGGACGATGTCGGTGCCGCGGCCGGCCATGTTCGTGGCGACCGTGACCGCACCGGGCCGTCCGGCCTGCGCGATGATCTGCGCCTCCGAGGCGTGGAACTTGGCGTTGAGGACGTGGTGCTTGATGCCCTTGCGCGTGAGCAGCTTGGACAGGTGCTCACTGCGCTCGACCGAGGCGGTGCCCACGAGCACCGGCTGCTTCTTCTCGACCCGCTCGGCGATGTCCTCCACGACGGCGGCGAACTTCGCCTCCTCCGTCTTGTAGATGAGGTCCGCCTGGTCCTCGCGGGCCATCGGCCGGTTGGTCGGGATGGGCATGACCTCGAGCTTGTAGATCGAGTAGAGCTCGGCGGCCTCGGTCTCGGCCGTGCCCGTCATGCCCGCCAGCTTGTCGTACAGCCGGAAGTAGTTCTGCAGGGTGATGGTGGCCAGCGTCTGGTTCTCGGCCTTGATCTCGACCCGCTCCTTGGCCTCGATCGCCTGGTGCATGCCCTCGTTGTAGCGACGCCCGTCGAGGACTCGGCCGGTGAACTCGTCGACGATGATCACGTCGCCGTCGCGGACGATGTAGTCCTTGTCCTTGGTGAACAGCTCCTTGGCTTTGATGGAGTTGTTCAGGTAGCTCACCAGGGGCGAGTTCGCGGCCTCGTAGAGGTTGTCGATCCCGAGCTGGTCCTCGACGAACTCCACGCCCTGCTCGGTCACGCCGATGGTCCGCTTCTTGCGGTCGACCTCGTAGTGGGTCCCCTCCTCCAGCAACGGCGCGATGCGTGCGAACTCGCCGTACCACTTGCTGGAACCGTCGGCGGGTCCCGAGATGATGAGCGGGGTCCGCGCCTCGTCGATGAGGATCGAGTCGACCTCGTCCACGATCGCGTAGTTGTGGCCGCGCTGGACCAGGTCGGCGGTGTCGTGCGCCATGTTGTCGCGCAGGTAGTCGAAGCCGAACTCGTTGTTGGTGCCGTAGGTGATGTCGGCGTGATAGGCCTCGCGGCGCTGCGCCGGGGTCATCCCGCCGAGGATCGCTCCCACCGACAGGCCGAGGAAGCGGTGGACACGACCCATCCATTCCGCGTCACGCTTGGCCAGGTAGTCGTTGACGGTGACCACGTGCACGCCGTTACCGGCCAGCGCGTTGAGGTAGGCCGGCAACACACAGGTCAGGGTCTTGCCCTCGCCGGTCTTCATCTCGGCGACCGACCCGGTGTGCAGCACGATGGCGCCGATGATCTGCACCTTGTAGGGCTTCTGACCGAGGACCCGGTGGGCCGCCTCGCGGGCCACCGCGAAGGCCTCCGGGAGGAGCTCGTCCAAGGTCTCCCCGTCGGCGACGCGACGCCTGAACTCGTCGGTCTTTGCCCGCAGTTCGTCGTCGCTCAGCTTCTCCGTCTCGTCGGCGAGTGTGTCCACGTAGTCGGCGAGAGCGGTGTACTTCTTGAGCTTTCGCCCCTCGCCGGCACGGAGCAGCTTGGAAAGAATCGACACAGTCTCGAACGTCCTCGTGGTCGGGGAAGTGGTCGTGGATACGGCGACCTGCGTGGCGACACGCGGGCCCGTCCTCATCCTAGGCGCTGTGGGCCGTCGTGACACGCCGAGGGCGGTCCGGTCAGGGGGGACCGGACCGCCCTCGGGGGTTACGGGACGGGGCCGTCAGCCCTCGTCGCTCAGGGTGATGAGCCCGTAGTCGAACGCGTGCCGGCGGTAGACGACGGTGGCGCGTCCGGTCTCGGTATCCCGGAAGAGATAGAAGTCGTGGCCCACCAGCTCCATCTTCTCGAGTGCCTCGTCGACCGACATCGGGGCGCCGTCGTGCTCCTTCTTCCGCACGATCTGTCCCGGCATCTGCTCGTCGACCCCGTCGTTGTACTCGGCGCCGTCGACCCCGTCCAGCATCTCGGCCGGGGCGGCGTCGGCCGTCAGCTCGGCGGTCGCCTCGGCGACGGACTGGGGGCGCCGGTGGCCGGAGTGGCTGATCTTGCGCCGCGTGCGGGCCTTGCGCATCTGACGCTCGAGCTTGGCGACCGCCGACTCGAGGGCCGCGTAGAAGGTGTCCTCGGCCGCCTCCGCGCGAGCGACGCCGGGCTTGCCCTTGAGGGTGATCTCGATGCGCTGGCTCACCTTGGACAGCCGCGGGTTGTTCTCGTGCAGCAGGATCACGTCGAACCGTTGGATGGCCGGCGAGATCTTCTCGATCTTCGCGAGCTTGGCGTTGATGCGGCTCGCGAAGTGTTCGGGGACCTCGACATTGCGGCCACGGATGGTGACCGGGGCCTCCGGCGTACCGGGGTCGTCTGTCGACGGACCGTCGAAGGTGGCGGGATCAAGCAGGACTGCGGGGGTCTTCGCCATCGAAGCTCCTCCTCATCGGGCCTGCGGCGGGCCGCTGCGGCCGATCCGGTAACCGCCCGGAATCCCGGCCGAAGGGGCCACCCACATGGCTGAGTGGATACTCTGCAGACGCTGTCCACCGGAGCCGCCAGGCGGCGAACGTGCTGGTGAACGCGTCCAAAACCCACCCTACCCCCTCGCGTGGGCGCGGACCCGCGGACCGCGAAGGTCGCGTCGACCCCTCCCCCGCGGGGAGTGGTCCGCCGTCAGGCTGCGGTCACGGCGAGCACACCCGTGACGCGCAACCCGCCCGCGTCCAGGACCGCGACGCACTGCGCGGCGGTGGCGCCCGTGGTGACCACGTCGTCGACGAGGAGCACGGTCGACGGTGTCCCCAACAGGGCGGGCACGGTCGCCGGCGCCCCCGGGGTCGCCCGCAACCCGGTGCCCACCGGGCGGCGGCGGATCCGCCCCGAGAGATTGTCCGCGCGGGCCTGCGCGCCGAGCCCGGCCGCGTCCCGCACCCGTCCCCGGACCTCGAGGAGCGGGGCCACCACCACCGGCCCGCCCGGCACCGAGCCGGCGAGCTCGGCGGCGAGGACGTCCACGACGCCGCGGACGTGGTCGAACCCCCGTCGCCGCCGGGCCCGGGCCGACGCGGGGGCGGGCACCAGCACGGTGGGGCGGTCGCCCGCCTCCGCGATCTCCCCGTCTGCCCGGAGCACGTCGACGGCCGCGGCCAGTGCCGCTCCGAGTGGCCGTGCCAGGTCGGCCCGCCCGCGGTCCTTATAGGCGGACACCGCCCGGGCGGCCGGGCCGGCGTGCCGGGACAGCGCCCAGACCGGTACCCGTAGCTCGGCGCGGGTCCGCACTCCCAGCGGGGCGCCCGCGAGTGTGGCGGCGCAGTCCGGGCACCACCGGTGACGGGGGCGGCCGCATCCGGCGCATTCCACGGGTACGACCAGGTCGGCGAGAGCTGCGCTCCAGGTCTCCCCGCCGCGCCACCGGGCCGGCGCCCCCTCGTCCCCGGCGGTCACCGGCTCAGCCCGCCACCACCGGGTCCGCGCGGATGGCGGCCAGTCCGGCGATCTCCCGCCAGTACCTGTCACCGGTGTCGGCACCGGTGTCGAGTCGCAGCAGGGACCGCCGGTCCACCACGTAGATCTCGCGCCCGGCCGCCGCGACCGCGGTCACCGGCCCCGAGATGTTTCGCTGGGACAACGGCTCGGCGATCGCCCCGTCCACGGAGACGGTCGCGACGGGGGCCTCGGTGATGTCGCGACCCACGACGATCGTGGACCGGTCCCGCCACGCCACGGCGGTGACGGTCTCCCCGAGTGCGCGGCCGACCTGGCGGAATGTGCCCGGCAGCGGTT
This sequence comes from Dietzia sp. WMMA184, assembly GCF_002441635.1. NCBI lineage: Bacteria > Bacillati > Actinomycetota > Actinomycetes > Mycobacteriales > Dietziaceae > Dietzia > Dietzia sp. WMMA184. The sequence goes on from NZ_NXEI01000001.1 coordinate 1,340,564, forward strand.
GTCCGGTCTCGGCGGACAACGCGCCGATGAACACCTTGCCGTCGACGACCACGGCCAGTTGGGTTCCGGACTGGTCGATACGCAGGCCGGTCACCCTCGCCCCGAGGGCGAGCAGCGGCCCGGCGTCCATCTCCTGGACGGCGGGGGCGTTCTCGCCCATCCCGATACGGAGTAGTCGCGCGTCGTCGACCAGCACCCAGGCCCGCCCGGTCACCGGGTGGAACGTCGGGCCGGCCACCGTCCCGGCAATGAGGGCCTCGGCGGGCGCGCCGTCGATCGGCCCCACCAGGACACGGCGCGGTCCGATCTCCCCCTCCCCGGTCACCACGGCGAGGTTGCGTCCGTCGTGGGAGATCACCGCGCTGGTGCCGCCGCGCACCTCCGACCAGGGCCCCGAGGCCGGTCGTGCGCCGCCGGCCTCGAGCCGCACCAACCCGTCCGCGGCGGTGAGGGCGTATCGCATGGGCTCCGCCGGCGGGTAGGGGTCGAAGTCACGGACGTCCTCGGTGGTCCACCCGGTCGCGTATCGCTCGTCGAGGGGGGCGCTGTCCCGCTCGAGGCGGTAGGGGCCGGGGACGTCGGCGCGGGCGAGGGTCCACACGACCTGCGCGGCGAACTGGGTGGTGGCCTGGCTGCTGAGGACCGGCAGCCCGGCGAAGTCGATGGTGGTGCCCGCGGCGTCGGCGCCGTCCTCGTCCTCGTCGGGGCGGACGGAGACGGAGGCGGGTACGCGGGACAGGACCGCGTCGGTGAGTCCGGGCCGGGGGCCGGTGGCGAGCAGATTGACGAGCGAGTACTCGACATCGGTGCGGTCGGCGGCCGTCCAGCGCGGGTCCGGGACGAGCGCGTCACCGGATCCGGAGAGGAAGAACAGGTCCCGTTGCGCGTAGGTCGACAAGAACTCGGCCTTCTCGATCACCACCCCGGGCGGCAGTTCGTCGATGCGCCACTGGCCGTCGGTGCGGGTCAGGCCGATGGTGACCTCGAGTTGGCCGACGTCCTCGCGGAAGATGCCGCCGGGGTCGAGGGTGCCGACCTTCTCCGCACGCAGCGTGTACTCGGCGCGGTCGGCCGACCGGCCGCCCTCGGCGCTGAGGTCGGCGCGCAGCACGATGATGGTCTCCGCGAGGTCGTCCCAGTTCTCGGCGGCGTCCGGGGTGAGGAACTGACGGGCGGCGGCGTGCCGCTGATCGGCGATCGCCGCGGCCTTGAGGAAGTCGCGGACCAGGAGGTCCGGTTCCTGGTCCGGTACCGGTGTGGGGACCGACAGTTCGCTGCCCTCCGGCGAGAAGGTGTCGATGACCTGGGGGGACGACGACGAGGGCAGCGTGGCGCACCCGGTCGCCGCAAGCCCGGTCGCGCAGGCCAGCGCCACCGACACGAGCAGGGACCGGGGCCGGGGCCGGGTCATGGCCGGCTCTCCCCTGCCCCGGGGACCCGCTCGAGGGGGGTCGGCGAGCCGGTACGCACGAGCCTGGCCTCGTCCTCGGGGGTGAGGGGCAGCGGGCTGGAGGTGAGGGTGCCGCCGCGGCGCCGCGGGATGGTCAAACGGAAGCAGGACCCCTCCCCCGGGCTGCCCCAGCAGTCCAGCCGGCCCCCGTGGAGCTTGGCGTCCTCGAGGGCGATCGCCAGGCCGAGCCCGGTGCCGCCGGAACGTCGCACCCGTGAGGGGTCGGCGCGCCAGAAGCGGTTGAACACCCGGGTCTCCTCCCCGGGTTTGAGCCCCACCCCGTGGTCGCGGACCGAGACGGCGAGGGCGGCGTCCGAACACCGCAGGGTGACCATCACCGGCTTGGACTCACTGTGGTCGAGCGCGTTCGCCACGAGGTTGCGCAGGATCCGCTCGACGCGCCGCGAGTCGACCTCGGCCATGACCGGCTCGTCGGGCATGTCGACCTCGACCTCCACCCCGGCGGCCTCGGCGATGTGGGCCACGGTGCCGACCGAGTCCGCGACGGAGGTGCGCACGTCCATCTCGGCCGTCGCGAGCTCGGCCATGCCGGCGTCGTGGCGGGAGACCTCGAGCAGGTCGGTGAGCAGGCTCTCGAACCGGTCGAGTTCGGATTCGAGCAGCTCAACCGCGCGTTTGGCGGGGGCGTCCAGGTCGGCGGCGGAGTCGGAGATGATGTCCGCCGCCATCCGGACGGTGGTCAGCGGGGTGCGTAGCTCGTGGGAGACATCTGAGGTGAACCGCTTCTGCAGGTCACCGAACTCCTCGAGCTGGGTGATCTGGTCCGACAGGCTCTGCGCCATGTCGTTGAACGCCATGGCCAGGCGCGCGACGTCGTCCTCGCCGCGGATGACCATCCGTTCCTTGAGGTGGCCGTTGGCGAAGCGCTGGGCGATGGAGGCCGCCTGCCGCACGGGCAGGACGACCTGCCGGGCCACTATCCACGCGATCGCCGCGGACAGGACGATGATCGCCAGGCCCGCCGTGGCGACGATCCCCCGCATGATCCCGAGGGTCTGTTCCTCCGCGGTGAGCGGGTAGACGAGGTACAGCTCGAGCCCGGGGATGGAGGAGTCCGTCGGCGTGCCGAGCATGAGCGCCTTGGCCTGCTCGCCACGGAAGTCGACGGTGACGTACTGGGAGGCGATCCTGCCCCGCTGGACCAGGGACTGCAGCTCCGGTGGCACCTGCGCCCCGGAGGGGCTGACCACCTGGCCGCGGCCGGTCTGGTCCGGCACCACGAGGATCGGGTCGAAGGTGCCGGCGTGGACGGAGTCCCCGTCGGAGGCGAGCCCGCGGTCGCTGATGGCGCTCCGCGCCTGGTCGATCCGGGACTGCTCGCTCGTGCCCTCGTCGGTGGCGGCGATCTGCGCCTGCACCGTGAGGCGGAGCCTGCTGGCCTGCTCGATGGCCGCATCGAGTTTGGTCGACAGCAGCTGGGCGGCCATCTGGCTCTGCAACATGAACGCGATCGTGAGCATCACGCCCATCGACAGCGCCAGCGTGGAGGTGGCGACCCGCAGCTGCAGCGACCGCCGCCACAGCCGCGCGATCCGACCGCCGATGGCGGCCGGGTCGAGTTCGGACAGTCGCTCCCGGAAGGTCGGTGACGAGTCGGTCACGTCCCGGATGTCGGGCTCGTCCCCGGTGGACGCCACCGCGTCGTCGGGACGAGCGGTGGTCACGAGACCGGACCGGCCTTGTAGCCGACGCCGCGCACGGTGAGGACGACCTCCGGGTTCTCGGGGTCCTTCTCGATCTTCGCCCGCAGGCGCTGGACGTGGACGTTGACCAGCCGGGTGTCGGCCGAGTGGCGGTAGCCCCACACGTGTTCGAGCAGGACCTCACGCGTGAACACCTGGCGGGGCTTGCGGGCCAGTTCCACCAGGAGGTCGAACTCGAGCGGGGTGAGCGGGATCGGCGTGCCCTCGCGGGTGACCGTGTGCGCGGGGACGTCGATCGTCACGTCGCCGATGTGCAGGACCTCGCTGGGCTCGTCCTCGCCGCGACGCAGGCGGGCCCGGATGCGGGCCACCAGCTCCTTCGGCTTGAAGGGCTTCATGATGTAGTCGTCCGCGCCGGACTCCAGGCCGAGCACCACGTCGACGGTGTCGGTCTTGGCCGTGAGCATGACGATCGGCACCCGGGACTCGGCGCGGATCTCGCGGCACACGTCGATCCCGCTCTTGCCCGGCAGCATGAGGTCCAGCAGAACCAGGTCGGGCTGCACCGCGCGGAACGTCTCGATGGCCCGGACTCCGTCGCCGACGATCTCGGTCTCGAACCCCTCGCCCCGCAGGACGATGGTGAGCATCTCTGCCAGTGCGGCGTCGTCGTCGACGACGAGGATCTTCGGGGTCATGGTCACCACTTGTGTCGGCGTGTCGTGTAGGCGTCGTCAGGCTCACCACCCGTGGGCACGCACCGCGGGTCGTGTTCCTGCCCTCTCAGACCTTACCCGGCCGACCCGACGGACCGGGGTGCGGCGCGGCGGCCGGAGGGGGGACGACGACGAGGTCGGCCAACTCCCGCACGTGGGGGTCCGCCCCGATCACGCGCCAGGGCGAACGCCACCCTGCGGCGGCGAGCCGACGGTAGACCCGCCCGGTCGCCGCTTGCAGCTCCGCGTCGCGTTCGTAGCGGTCGCGGACGCGCGCCGGATCGGCGGCCTCCCGGGAGCCCGCGCGCCGTGCCGCCAGCTCCACCGGGGTGTCGAGCAGGATCTGCAGGTCGGGGACGGGCAGCCCGAGCCGGTCGAACTCGAGGGTGCCGATCCACTCGACCACCTCGGACTCGCGGTCCGGACCGAGCCGGGCGGCGGTGTACGCGGCGTTGGAGGCCACGTACCGGTCGAGCAGCACCACGTCGTGGGTGGACCCCAGCTGCGCGAGCTCGCCCAGCGCGGCGTGCCGGTCCATCGCGAACAGCAGTGCCATCGCGTGGGGCGAGTCCGCGGTGCCGGCCTGGCCACCGTGCAGTGCGTCGGCGGCCAGGTCGGCGTGCAGGGTGCCGTACCGGGGGAAGGCCAGGCGGCCGACCGAGAGACCGCGGGAGGCGAGCTCGGCGACGAGCGCCGTCGTCAGCGTGTTCTTCCCCGCGCCGTCGAGACCCTCGAGGACCACCAGCCGTGCGACCATCCCCGGCGTCGCTCAGTAGCGGTAGTGGTCGGGCTTGAAGGGGCCCTCGACGTCCACGCCGATGTACTCGGCCTGGTCCTTGGCCAGCGTGGTCAGGGAGCCTCCGAGCGCCTCCACGTGCAGGCGGGCGACCTTCTCGTCGAGGATTTTGGGCAGCAGGTGCACCCCGATCGGGTACTGGTCGGCCTTGGTGAACAGCTCGATCTGGGCGATGACCTGGTCGGAGAAGCTGTTCGACATCACGAACGACGGGTGCCCGGTGGCGTTGCCCAGGTTGAGCAGGCGCCCCTCGGACAGCACGATGATCGAGCGGCCGTCGTCGTCGAAGACGAACTCGTCGACCTGCGGCTTGATGTTGATGCGGGTGACGCCCTCGGCGGATTCGAGCCCGGCCATGTCGATCTCGTTGTCGAAGTGGCCGATGTTGCCCAGGATGGCCTTGTTCTTCATCCGCGTCATGTGCTCGAAGGTGATGATGTCCTTGTTGCCCGTGGCGGTGATGACGATGTCCGCATCGGCGATGGCCTCGTCCACGGTGACCACGTCGAAGCCGTCCATCAGCGCCTGCAGCGCGTTGATCGGGTCGATCTCGGTGACCTGCACGCGCGCGCCCTGCCCGGCCAGCGCCTCCGCGCAGCCCTTGCCCACGTCGCCGTAACCGCACACCAGGGCCTTCTTGCCGCCGATGAGGGCATCGGTGCCGCGGTTGATGCCGTCCAGCAGCGAGTGACGGGTGCCGTACTTGTTGTCGAACTTGCTCTTGGTGACCGCGTCGTTGACGTTCATCGCCGGGAACGGCAGCACGCCCTCGTTGTGGAAGTGGTACAGGCGGTGCACGCCGGTGGTGGTCTCCTCGGTCACGCCCTGGACCGACTCGGCGATCGCCGTGTACTTGCCCGGGTTGGCCGGAACGGACTCACGCAGCAGCGCGTGGAAGACCTTCTCCTCGGCCGACCAGGCCGAGTCGTCCGAGGGCACGGCGCCGGCCTGCTCGAACTCCTTGCCCTTGATCACGAGCATCGTGGCGTCGCCACCGTCGTCGAGGATCATGTTCGGCTCGGTCTCCGGCCAGGTCATGATCTGCTCGGTGCACCACCAGTACTCGGTGAGGGTCTCGCCCTTCCACGCGAACACCGGCACGCCGCGGGGCGCCTCCGGGGTCCCCTCCGGGCCCACCACGACCGCCGCGGCCGCCTCGTCCTGCGTGGAGAAGATGTTGCACGAGGCCCACCGGACCTCCGCGCCCAGCGCGGTCAGCGTCTCGATCAGCACCGCGGTCTGCACCGTCATGTGGATCGACCCCGCGATCCGGGCGCCGGCCAGCGGCTGCTCGGCCGCGTACTCCTCGCGCAGCGCCATCAGACCCGGCATCTCGTGCTCGGCCAGACGGATCTGCTTGCGGCCCGCCTCCGCCAGCGACAGATCCGCCACCTTGAACTCGACACCGTTGACGGACTGAACCTGCAGATCAGCGGACATGTTCCTCGACCAGCTCCTCGTTGACTCGCGAAAGACTTCCGCCCCACACTAGCGGGACGGCCCGCCGGGGTGTCGGCCCCGTCACCCGCCGGCGACGCGGGTCCGGAACACGGTGGCCCCGGCGGTACTGCGCAGACACACCCGGGAGGTCGAGGCCGGTACCCACACGGCCCGCCCGGGCGCGAGGGCCTCGCTCGTCCCGTCGGAGTCCACGACCGCCTCGCCGGAGGTGCACAGCAGCACCTCGGGGCCCTCCGGTCGCCAGGCGGCCGGGTCGCCGTCGGCCGGCACGTCGATGCGCGACAACGCGAAATCGGGTTCGGGCGTGGGGTAGTCGACCTCGCCGGGGATGTCGCGGTCGGCCTCGACCGCCCGGACGGTGGGGTCTGCGAGCGGGCTGAACTCGAGCACCCGCATCAGTTCGGGGACGTCGACGTGCTTGGGGGTCAGGCCGCCGCGCAGGACGTTGTCCGAGTTGGCCATGACCTCCACACCGACGCCCCGTAGGTAGGCGTGGAGTTGCCCGGGCCCCAGGTAGACGGCCTCGCCCGGCTGGAGGACGACCCGGTTGAGCAGCAGCGCACCCAGGACCCCCGGATCGGTCGGGTACCGCTCGGCGAGTTCGGTGATCGTCGCGGCCACCGGGGACCACGGCCCCTCGACCCCGTGGTCGGTGAGGTAGGACACCGCACAGGTCACCAGGTCGGGCACGACGCCGGCCAGTACGACGTGCGGCATCGTGACGAAGGTGGTGAAGACCGCGCGCAGACCCTCGGCGTCGGGCTGCCCGGCGAGCATGTCCCGGTAGGGCTTCAGGGACGCGACGCCCAGCGCGTCGAGCAGTGCCACCGTGCGCTCCACCGGGCGGAAGCCCACGAGGGCGTGGAACTCGGTGAGCGCGACGAGGATCTCGGGCTTGTGGTTGACGTCGCGGTAGTTGCGGTCCGGCGCGTCGACGGCGATCCCGCGCGCGTCCTCCGCCGCGAAACCCTCACGCGCCTTCTCCGGGGACGGATGGGCCTGGAGCGACAGTGCCTGTTCGGCGGAGAGCAGCTTGACCAGGAAGGGCAGTCCCCCGCCGTGCTCGGCCAGCACCCGCGGGCCCAGCTCGCGCTCGGGGTCGGCGGCGATCCGTGCGTCGAGGCCGCGACCGTCCGAGCACCGCGAGGAGCCGGAGTCGTGCGCGCCGAACCAGTGCTCGGCGACGGGGTGGGGCGCCGGCGAGGTGATCCCGCACAGCTCGGGAAGCGCGGTCCGGGAGCCCCAGGCGTAGGCCTGGACCACCGGTTCGAGTGCGACCACGGACCTACAGACCTCCGACGAGTAGGTAGGCGGCGGCCAGTTCCGTGCGGGCCATGAGCGCTGCCACCTTTCCGCTCAACGGGGCCGGGGCGTCGCCGGCCGTGTCCCGACCGCGATCGGTGATCCACTCGACATCCGCGAGCGGGCCCGCGGCCAGCCGGACGATCTCCTCGTCCGCGCCCAACACCATACCGACGTACCTGACGGGCAGATCGTCGCGTGGTCCGTCCAACTCCTCGTCGTGGAACAGGCTCGCCAGCGGATCCGTCGGCGGACGACCCTGGGCCCGTTCGGCGTGCGCACGCACCGCGTCGGGGACCGAGGACGCGGCCGTGACCCTGCCGGCGTCGCAGAACGCGGCGACCGCGCGGTCACAGTAGGCCGCGGACACCGGGTCCGAGTGGATCCACACGAGAGGATCACGGCCCGCCACCGATGTCGCGAGCAGCTTCGCCGGGTTGACCGGGGTGGCCAGTTCCGGGCCGAGCCCCTCGAGTTCGATGTCGACGGCGTCGGCCGCAGCGGCCACGTCCAGGCCCCGGGCGCCCAGCGCGGCGAGCACGGCCATCCCGGCCGCCAGGTGGCGCAGCACACCACGGTGGGGCGGCACGTAGGGGAGCGGTTCGAGCCACGTGGCCCGGCCGCGGCCGGACTCGGCGACCGGGCCCTCCCGGGGTACGTCCACGATGACGGTCGCGCCGCGGCCGGCGGCGGAGTCGATCGCGGTCACCAGTCGAGGGTCGCCGGCGTCGTCCCCGGAGACGAGGACCACGTCGAGAGCGCCGACCCACGCGGGCAGGGTGCGCGCGAGCACCAGCGGGGGGACGGCGGGGCCGCCGCCGATCTCCGCCAGTGCGGCCACCACGCCGGCCGCGTGGCGCGCACGGTCCGACCGCCCGGACACCCAGACCACCGCCCTCGGACGGAATCGCTCGAGGGAGTCGAGCGCGCCACCGCCCGCGGCGGTGGCCACGGTGCGCAACTGGGCTCCCGCCATCGACGCGTGGAGCAGCGCACCCGTGGCGTCGGCGGCGCGCAGCGCCCCGGGGTCGTCGAGGTCTACCCGACCGGCCCCGGTGTCGCTGGTCAGGTCAGGCACGGACGATCGCGAGGACCTCGTCGACCACGGCGGCGACGTCCTCCCTGGTAGGCGCCTCGGCGTTGAGACGCAGCAGCGGCTCGGTGTTCGAGGCGCGGAGGTTGAACCACGATCCGTCGCCGAGGTCCACCGTCACGCCGTCCAGCCGGTCGATGGACTCGGCCCGCTTCGAGAACGCGGAGACGACCTCCTCCATCCGTTCGGTCTGGGCCTCGGCGGAGTCGAGAGTGGAGTTGATCTCGCCGGAGGCGGCATACCGGGTGTACTCGGCCATGAGCGCCGACAGTGTCCCGTCCTGCCCACCCAGGGCCGCCAGGACGTGCATCGCGGCGAGCATGCCCGAGTCGGCGCCCCAGAAGTCCCGGAAGTAGTAGTGCGCCGAGTGCTCCCCACCGAAGACGGCGCCGGTGTCGGCCATCTGCGCCTTGATGAAGCTGTGCCCGACCCGGGTACGGACGGCGACGCCGCCCTTCTCCTCGACGAGCTCGGGGACGGCCCGGGAGGTGATGAGGTTGTAGATGATCGAGGCGCCCGGGTCCTTGGCCAGCTCACGCTCGGCGACGAGGGCGGTGATGGCCGACGGCGCGACCGGCTCGCCGCGCTCGTCCACCACGAAGCACCGGTCGGCGTCGCCGTCGAACGCCAGGCCGATGTCGGCCCCGCTCTCCCTGACGAGGGCCTGCAGGTCGACGATGTTGGCCGGTTCCAGCGGGTTCGCCTCGTGGTTGGGGAAATTGCCGTCCAGCTCGAAGTACAGCGGCACGATCTCGAGCGGCAACCCGCCCAGGACGGCGGGCACGGTGTGGCCACCCATCCCGTTGCCGGCGTCCACCGCCACCGTGAGCGGGCGGATGCCCGACAGGTCGACCAGTCCGCGCAGGTACTCGCCGTAGCCGTCCAGAACGTCCCGTTCGGTGACGGTGCCGGCCTCGCCGTCGTGGGCGGGGACCCCCTCGATGACCTCGTCGGCGATGGTCCGCAGGCCGGACTCCTGCCCGACCGGCTTGGCGCCGGGGCGGCACAGTTTGATGCCGTTGTAGGCGGCGGGGTTGTGGCTGGCGGTGAACATGGCACCGGGGCAGTCGAGTGAACCGGAGGCGAAGTAGAGCTGGTCGGTCGAGGCCAGGCCGATGGTCACCACGTCCAGTCCCTGGGCGGTCACCCCGTCGGCGAAGGCGGCGGACAGGCCCGGGGACGAGTCCCGCATGTCGTGGCCGATCACCACGGTGCGGGCACCCTCCGAACGCATGAGGCGGGCGAACGACGCCCCGACCTCGCGGACGAAGTCCTCATCGATCTGTTCGCCGACGACACCACGGACGTCGTACGCCTTGATGACTGCTCGGACGGACTCGGCGCTACGTGCCACGTGTTGCTCCAGGGGTGTGAGACGGGTCGGTCGGTGTTCTGCCTGACCCTACCCGCGCCGTACTGGCGGCGGACCGACCTCGCGGGCCGCGGCTCAGCGGGGGGCGGGGCCCGGCTCCGGTCGGCCGTCACCGGACCCGCCGGCCCCGGCGTCGGGCGCGGTGGCCATGTCCGGCACGACCCGCAGGTGGGGACGTCCGGTCGCGCCGGAGGGGCCGGTGGCGGGGCCGGACCCGGCCTCCGTGCGGCTCCGTGCGTCGTCGAGGACCGGCCCGGGATCGGAGACACCGAGACGACGCAGGCGATCGGCGTCGACCAGTGCGGCGCCGGTCCTGCGCCCGCCGACCGGGCCGCCGGTGACCGCGTCGAGCAACGCCGTGAGGTCCGAGTCCTCGGCCGAGGTGTCGATGTCCGGGTGGCGCACCAGGTCCCAGCCCCGGGGGGCGGTGATGCGCAGTGCGTGGGCCGCGCAGAGATCCCAGGCGTGCGGCTCGCGGACCGCGGGCAGCGGGCCGATGACGGCCGTGGAGTCGGCGTAGACGTAGGTGAGCGTGGCGACCGCGCGGTTGGGACATCCCGGACGGCAGCAACGACGGTTCTCACTCACGAGGCCCCAGGGTAGTCCCGCACCCGGGGCGGAGGGGCCGCGACCCGCCCACGCCGGTTCGACGCACCCGCCACGAGCGGGGTTATCCTCGCGCCATGACCCCCACCGCCCCGGTACCCGGCCGACCGCCCACCGGCACCGCGATCCCCGGTGCCGGCCAGAGCGACGTGTGCGCCGGCAGCCGGATCTCGGTCCGAGATTTCCCCGGGGACCCGGGGCGTCGCGGCCCGCGTGTGGTCACCTCCCGGCGGGCGGACCGACGCGGGCACGGCCCCCGCGGCCCGATCCTGCCCCCGGAGGTGCCGAGGTGGCGCAGCCGGTCGGCCGAGTTCGACGCCGCCGCGCTCGAGGCGTTCGCGGAGATCGACCAGCACTGGCACTCCCGACTGGTGCATCTGGACCTCGCGGTCGACATGGTGCCCCGCATGCGACTGCGTCCCGGCGAGACGTGGCCCGAGGAGGTCGTGGCCGACGGCGACGTCCCGCTCGCCCGCCTGGTGCCGGCGGGCGTCGACCGCTCGGGGCAGCCGACCCGGGCGCGGCTGGTGTTGTTCCGCAAGCCCCTGTCCCGGCGCGCGCCGGACAGCGATGACCTGCGGGACCTCATCTACTCCGTGTTGGTCGAACTGGTCTCCCAGCACCTGGAACTCTCCCCCGACGAGGTCGAGGCCGGCCCCGACGAGAACTGACCGCCCGGTACGGGGCGGTCAGGGGGTGGGAGGTGGCGCCGGAAGACGGGGCCGGGTGACGGGCTGGGATGACCCGCACGCGGCTCACATGACGGCGTCGCGCTTGATGCGCCGCCGCTCACGCTCGGACAGCCCGCCCCAGATGCCGAAGCGCTCGTCATTGGCCAGCGCGTACTCGAGGCACTCGGCCTTGACCTCGCAGCCGGTGCAGATCTTCTTGGCCTCGCGGGTCGACCCGCCCTTCTCCGGGAAGAACGCCTCGGGATCGGTCTGCGCGCACAGAGCCCGTTCCTGCCAGCTCTCCTGCTCGTCCTCGACGAACAGGCCGGAGACACCGAGGTCGACCAGGGCCAGCTCGGGTCCCGCGACGGTGCGTGACTGTCGATCCACGGTCATCCCTTCGTGTTGCATGTTCGTGCGCGATGGTCCGCGTCTGAGTGCCCGTCGCCGACACGGCCGAGGGAGCCCTGCCGGATCGCGGATTGTCTGATGTCTGTGCGATGTTCACCGTCACCCACCAGGGAATGACACACCTGTGATTACACACATGCAAGCCGTATAGGTCAAGCGAAATCGGGGATACCTACCATTTTCCCCACCCGCCGCGGCCGGTGACACGCCGCCCCGATTGTGGCGTGGGACACGTCCCCGGCGCGCCCGCCACCCTCCCGGACCGGGCCTGTCCGGCCCACCGGCGCGGCGTCGCACGCACCGTCACTACTCTCGTCCGTGTGAAGATCTGTGTTCTGGCCGGCGGCGTCGGTGGCGCCCGTTTCCTGCTCGGCGCCCGCCGACTACTCGGACTGGACGCCGAGTCCGCCCGAGCGGGTTCGCCGCATCGTATCGACGCGGTGGTCAACGTCGGCGACGACGCCTGGATGCACGGGGTCCGCATCTGCCCCGACCTCGACACCTGCATGTACACCCTCGGCGGCGGCATCGACCCCGAGCGCGGCTGGGGCCACGCCGGGGAGACGTGGAACTGCCGGGACGAACTCGCGGCATACGGCGTGCAGCCCGACTGGTTCGGGCTGGGCGACAAGGATCTGGCCACCCACCTGGTGCGCACGCAGATGCTCGACGCCGGCTACCGGCTCACCCACGTCACCGAGGCGCTGTCGACCCGCTGGTCCCCCGGCGTACGCCTGCTGCCCGTGACCGACGACCGCTGCGAGACGCACGTGGTCGTGACCGGCGGCACGGCCGACGACGGGACCGGCGCGGGCGACGCGGCGACCCCCGGCGACGGCCCTGACGCGGACGCCCCCGGCCCGCGGGCGATCCACTTCCAGGAGTGGTGGGTCAAGCACCGGGCGCAACTGACGCCTTCCGGCTTCGTGCAGGTCGGCGCCGATGCCGCCACGCCGACCCCGGAGACGCTCGAGGCGATCGAGACGGCCGACCTCGTCGTCGTCGCCCCCTCCAACCCCGTGGTCTCCGTCGGCGCGATCCTCGCGGTGCCCGGGATCCGCGCCGCGCTGCGGTCCACCCCCGCCCCCGTGGTGGGCATCAGCCCGGTGATCGGCGGGGCGGTGCTGCGCGGCATGGCCGACACGTGCCTCACGGCGATCGGAGTCGAGACCTCCGCGACGGCCGTGGCGCGCCACTACGGCGCCCGCTCCGGCACCGGCCTGCTCGACGGCTGGCTCGTGGCCCCGGGCGACGCGCCCGCCGACGGCTCCGGCGCGGTCGACGGCGTCGCGATCCGGGAGGTCCCGCTGCTCATGACCGACCCCGACGCCACCGCGGACATGGTCGCCGCCGCGATCGACCTGGCCGGCCTCGAGGTCCCCGCCCGGACCGACCGATGACCGACGGCGCGCTCCCCGAAATCCGCTGCTGGACCGTCGAACACGCCGCGCCCGCGGACGTCGTCATGTGGGCACCCGACGGCCTGCCCGAGTTCCGGCCCGGTGACGACCTCGCGCGCGCCCTCGCCGACGCGCTCACCGCCGACCGGCACGGCCTCGTCGACGGCGACGTGGTGGTGCTGACCTCCAAGGTGCTGTCCAAGACCGAGGGGCGGATCGTTCCCGCCCCCACCGACCCGGACCAGCGCGACGCCCTGCGCCGGCGGCTCGTGGACGCCGAGTCGGTCCGCGTGGTCGCGCGCGTCAACCGCACGCTCATCACGGAGAACCGGCTGGGGATCGTCCAGGCCGCCGCCGGGGTCGACGGCTCCAACGTCGAGGCCCGCGAGCTCGCGCTGCTCCCCGAGGATCCCGACGCCTCCGCCGCCGCGCTCGCCCGCGAACTCCGACGCCTCACCGGCGCGCGCGTCGCCGTCGTCGTCACCGACACGATGGGGCGGGCCTGGCGCACCGGCCAGATCGACATGGCCATCGGCGCCGCCGGACTGCGGGTGTCGGTGGGGTACGACGGCGCCGTGGACCGCCAGGGCAACGAACTGTTGGTGACCGACGTCGCCGTGGCCGACGAGATCGCATCAGCGGCGGACCTGGTCAAGGGCAAGCTCGGGGCGCGACCGGTCGCCGTGGTGCGCGGGATCGGGCACCTGCTGCTGGACGACGGTCACGACAACGGCGACGACGACGACACCAACAACGACGACGACGAGGTGGACGTCCCCCGGCGGGCCCGTGACCTGGTCAGGGGCGGGTCCTCGGACCTGTTCCGGTTGGGCACCGCCGAGGCACTGGCGCAGGGGAGACGGGAGGCTGTTCCCGCCCGTCGCTCGGTGCGACGGTTCTCCGACGAGTCCGTCGACGCGGACCTGCTGGCCGGCGCCGTGGCGGATGCGCTCACCGCCCCCGCACCGCACCACAGCACTCCCGTCCGGTTCGTGCGGGTCACGGGCCACGCGCGCGTGCGGCTGCTGGACGCCCTGCGCTCGGACTGGGAACGCGACCTGCGCGCCGACGGGCACACCGGCGAGGTCCTGGCCCGTCGACTCGGGCGCGGCGACCTGCTGCGCACCTGCCCCGAGCTGATCCTGCCGTTCGTCGACGACGACGCCGGTGCACACGACTACCCGGACGCCCGCCGGGCCGCCTGCGAGGAGACCATGTTCACCGTCGCCGGAGGTGCCGCGGTGCAGTCGCTGCTGGTGGCGCTCGCCGCGCGAGGCCTGGGCTCGTGCTGGGTGGGGTCGACGATCTTCGCCGCCGACACCACCCGCCGCGAACTGGGGTTGCCGGGCTCGTGGCGGCCGCTCGGCGCGGTCGCGGTGGGCGTGCCCGCCGAGACGGTCCCGCCACGGGAGCCGCGGCCGGCAGGTGACGCCTACCTGACGGTCGAGTGAGTCGGTAGCGGCCATGAGCGCCACCTATCCGATGTCGCGCCACCTGCCGGATCCGATGGGTGGCGAGACATCGGATGGGTGGCGAAGGCCGGCCGGGCCTACATGTCGGTGGAGTAGCGGATCCCGCCGTCGGGGATCTGCACCCCCGGCCACACGCGGGCACCGCGCAGGAGCTCGCAGCGGGCACCGATGTCGGCGCCGTCACCGATCACGCCGTCCCGGATGAGCGCCCGGTGGCCAATTCTCGCGCCGAATCCGACGATCGAACGCTCGACCGTCGCCCCGGCCTCGATGCGGGCACCGTCGAAGACGACCGCGCCGTCCAGTCTGGCCCCGGCCCCGATCTCCGCGCCGCGCCCCACGACGGTCCCGCCGACCAGGACGGCGCCCGCCCCGATCCCGGCACCCTCGTGGACCAGGGACTCCCCCGCGTGGCCGTCGAGCGCCGGCGACGGGGCGATGCCGCGGACCAGGTCCGCCGAGCCGCGCACGAAGTCCTCCGGCGTGCCCATGTCCCGCCAGTAGGCGGAGTCGACGAACCCGTAGACGCGCCGGCCCTCACTGAGCAACTGGGGGAAGGTCTCACGCTCGACCGACACCGGCTGGCCCTCGGGGATCTGCTCGATGAGCTCACGGCGGAACACGTAGCAGCCGGCGTTGATCTGGTCGGTCGGCGGATCCTGGGTCTTCTCCAGGAAGTCCTGGACGCGCCCGTCGTCGTCGGTGGTGACGCAGCCGAACGCGCGCGGATCGGAGACGCGGACCAGGTGCATCGTCAGGTCGGCGTTCTTCTCGCGGTGCAGGGCGAGGATTTCCCGCAGGTCGGTCCCGCCGAGGACGTCGCCGTTGAACACCATGACCGTCGAGGCGGTGAGCTCGGACAGGACGTTGCGGATGCCGCCGCCGGTGCCCAGGGGTTCGGTCTCCACGACGTAGGAGATGTCCAGGTCCAGGGCCGACCCGTCGCCGAAGTACTCCTCGAAGACCTCGGCCTTGAAGGAGGTCCCCAGCACGACGCGCCGGATGCCGGCCGCCCGGATCCGGGAGAGCAGGTGGGTCAGGAAGGGCAGGCCCGCGGTGGGCAGCATCGGCTTGGGCGCCGAGATCGTCAGGGGCCTGAGCCGGGTGCCCTTGCCGCCGACCAGCACCACCGCCTCGGTGTCCGCGATCAGGTCGTCGTCGGCGGTGGCACTCCCGGGGGTCGTCGAGGTCACGGTGAAGGCTCCTGCTGTCGAAAGGGCCGCGGGCGGGGGCGCGCTCGCCCCGCTCCGGTGGCCGGTGGATGGGACTCGGTTCCGGGGTGTCGGGCTCAGCCCGCGGCGCGCCGGGCGGACCGGATCGCCAGGCGACACCGCAACTCCAGGCCCGCTCTGAGCGCCCAGCGTATCGGTGCCTGCCAGGCGTGTGGGTGCCTGTCCGCCTGGAACAGGTACGCGCTGCGGTGGTGCGCCCGGAGGGTGAACTCCGGCACCGCGTTCGCAGCGTGACCCTGGTCATGGTGGATGACGGCGGCGGGCACGTAGACGTTCTGCCACCCGGCCCTGCCGAGACGGTCGCCCAGGTCGATGTCCTCGAGGTACATGAAATACCGCTCGTCGAACCCGCCCAGGGCATCGAACGCCGCCCGGCGCAGCAGCAGGCACGAACCCGACAGCCACCCGGCGGCCCGCTCGGTCTCCATGTCCGCGTCGTCGAGGTATCCCGCCGTCCACGGGTTCCGCGGCCACACCTGGCCGAGCAGGGCGTGGCCGATCCCCGCGCCCAGACGTGGCACCGCCCGGGCGGACGGGTACACGGACCCGTCGGTCTCGGAGATCCGCGGGCCGAACGCGGCGGCCCGCGGCCAGCGTGCGGCGGCGGCGAGGAGCTCGTCCACCGACCCGGGTTCGAAGGTCACGTCCGGGTTGACCACCAGGACGAACTCCTGGTCGAAATCCTCCGGCCGGCCGGCGATCAGCGTCACCGCCCGGTTGATGGCGGTGCCGTACCCCAGGTTGCCGCCGGTCGGGAAGAACTCCGCGAACCCGTACTCCGCCGCGACCTCCTCCGGCGCGCCGTCCGTCGACCCGTTGTCCGCCATCACCAGGCCGACCTGCCGGGTCGTGGCCGCGGGGAGGGTCTCGACGAAGCTGCGGAGGTGGTCGCCCGGCGAGTACGTCACCGTCACGACGGGTAGTCGGGTCGTCACGCGCAACACCCTACGACGCACCCCACGGATTCCGACGCCCGGCGCGCGGCGCGGTACCGTTGATCATCATCGGCGGCCTCGAGCGGCCCTACTCGACGACAAGGACGGTGGATGAGCGCCGAGCTGCCAGCGACTCCCCGTCGTGCCCCCGGCCGGGCACGGGGACGGCGTCACGCCACCCCGACCCGCCCGGTCGCGTACCGGGTCGGTCGCGCCGTGGCCGCCCTCGTCTCCGCCCTGTGCCTCCTGGTCACCGGCGTCGGGTGGACCCTGTTCAACGGACTCAGCTCGGACCTGACCTCCGCCGGAGGTCTCGACGTGGGCGACGGTGGCCTCGACGGCGCCGTCGACATCCTGCTGGTGGGCACGGACAACCGGACCGACGCTCAGGGCAACCCCCTCAGCCAGGAGGAACTGGCCACGATCCGGACCGGCGAGGAGGAGGGCGAGAACACCGACACGATCCTCCTCATCAGGATCCCCGAGGACGGCAGTTCCGCCACCGCGATCTCCATCCCCCGCGATGTCTACGTGGAGACCAGCTCGGTCGGCGGGAGCAAGATCAACGGCGTCTACGCCGCGAACAAAGAGGCCCACCTCGAGCGTGCCGTCGCGTCCGACCCGGACGGTGAACTGACCGAGGAGGACCAGCGCGCCGCGGTCAAGGCCGGGCGCAACGGCCTCATCGGCGCCGTCGAGGATCTCACCGGCGTCCAGGCCGATCACTACGCCGAAATCGGCCTCCTGGGGTTCGTACTGCTCACCGACGCGGTCGGCGGCGTCCCCGTCTGCCTCAACGAGCCGGTCGACGAGCCGCTGTCGGGCGCGAACTTCCGTGCCGGCGTCCAGACGGTCTCCGGATCGGACGCCCTGAGCTTCGTGCGCCAACGCCATGACCTGCCCGCGGGCGACCTCGACCGGATCGTCCGTCAGCAGGTGTTCATGTCCCAGCTGGTCAAGAAGATCCTCTCCGCCGGCACCCTGGCCGACCCCTCGAAACTCGGTGCGCTGGTCGACGCCGCCAAGCGGTCCTTCGTCATCGACGAGAACTGGGACTTCGTCGACTTCGCCATGAAGCTCCAGGACATCAGCGGCGGCAACGTTCGATTCGAGACCATCCCGGTCACCAGCATCGACTCGTTCACCGAGTGGGGCGAGTCCATCGTCACCGCCGACCCCGCCCAGGTGTCGGAGTTCGTGGCCGGTTTCGCGAGCACCGAGGATCGGGAAGCGGACGCCGACGCCACCACCGATCCGGAGCAGACCCCCACCGACGCGCCGGGGCCGGACCCCGCGGAGGTGACGGTCTCCGTGGTCAACACCACCGCGATCGACGGTCTGGCCGCGCAGGTCTCCGGAGCCCTCACCGAGCTCGGCTACACCGCAGGCGACCTGCTCACCGACCCGGCCGCCGCCTACACCTCGCACGTCGCCGCAGCCTCCGCCGACGACGACGCCGCCTTTGCCGTATCGGAGGCCCTCGGCGGCCTGCCCGTGCAGGTCGACCCAGCGCTGCCCGACGGCTCCGTCCGCGTCGTCCTGGCCGAGGACTACAGTGGCCCCACCGGCGACGCCGCCGGCACCGAGTCGTACTCCCCCACCACCTCCTCCTATGCGCCGCTGCCGCCGTCCATCGCGGACCGCCCGACCTTCGACGCGGGCTCGGACGTCCCCTGCGTCAACTGACCGACTGCGCCCACCGACCGACTGCGCCCACTGACCGACCACCACCCGGGAGGCCCAGAGTGACCACCGCCGCCGACACCGTCCTGCAGCCGCTCCTCGCACTCGACCCGGGAACCCCCATGGTCACCCACTACGACCAGGCCGCCCCGTCACGAGTGGAACTGTCCGTCACCTCCACCGCGAACTGGGCCGCGAAGATCGCCGGACTCCTGCGCGACGAGCTCGGGGTGATGCCGGGCGACGTGATCGTGTGCGACCTGCCCGCGCACTGGCTCACCGTGGGCGTCCTCCTCGGCGCCTGGTGGGCGGGCGCCGAGGTGAGCACAGGGGCCGCGGACGACGCCGTCGCCGTCGTCACCGTCTCCGACCGCCTCGACCGCCACCCCACCGACGTCGAGACCCTCCTCATGACCACCGACCCGATGGGCCGCCCGCTGGCGGCCGCTGGCGTCGAGGTCCCCCCGGGCGTCACCGACCTCGCCGAGGCCTGCCGCATCCACCCGGACGCGTTCGTGCCCTCCGGCGGGGGCCCGCTCGCCCTCGACGGCGCTCCGCTGTCCGAACTGGCCGACCCCGCCCTGGCGGGCCGTGCCCTCGTGGCGGGCTCCGATCGCGACGACGTGGTGCAGGTCCTGGCCCGGGTGTTCGCCTCCGGTGGCACGGCGGTGCTCGTCACGGGAGCAGACGCGGACGATCCCGCGGTCGCCGACGTGGCGGCCACCGAACGCACCACGCTCACCCTCTGATCGCCCGGCGCCCGCGACACGCGCCCCAGCGACGCCGCGCCCCAGCGCCCCAGCGCGCCAGCGACGCGAAAATCCGCTACTCCGATTCCGGATCCGCGCCTCTTATACGGGTAGCAGATCCGGAATCGGAGTAGCGGATTCGCGGAGGGTGTGCCGGTCAGCGGGCCGGCGCCCCGGGCATCAGGCCAGGAGCTGGCGGGCCATGACCATGCGGTTGATCTGGTTGGTGCCCTCGTAGATCTGGGTGATCTTGGCGTCGCGCATCATGCGCTCGACCGGGAAGTCACGCGTGTACCCGGCGCCGCCGAACAGCTGCACGACGTTGGTGGTGACCTCCATCGCGACATCCGAGGCGAAGGTCTTGGAGGCGGCGGCCATGAAGCCCAGCTTCTCGCCACCGGGCGCGGAGCCGCGCTCGGCGTTGGCGGCGGCCGTGTAGACCATCAGGCGCGAGGCCTGCACCTTCATCGCCATGTCGGCCAGCATGAACTGCGTGTTCTGGAAGTCCGAGATCGCGCGGCCGAACTGCTTGCGCTCCTTGGTGTAGGCGATCGCCGCATCCAGGGCGCCCTGCGCGATACCGACGGCCTGCGCGCCGATGGTCGGGCGGGTGTGGTCGAGGGTCTGCAGGGCGGTCTTGAAGCCGGTGCCCGGCGCGCCGATGATCCGGTCGCCCGGGATGCGGACGTCCTCGAAGTACAGCTCCGCGGTGGGCGAACCCTTGATGCCGAGCTTCTTCTCGGTCTTGGACACGCCGAAACCCTCGTCGTCGGCGTGGACCATGAACGCGGAGATCCCGCCGGCACCCTTCTCGGGGTCCGTCACGGCCATGACGGTGTACCAGGTCGACTTGCCGCCATTGGTGATCCACGCCTTGGAGCCGTTGAGGATCCAGTCGTCGCCGTCCTGGCGGGCGCGGGTGCGCATGGCCGCCGCGTCGGAGCCGGCCTCACGCTCGGACAGCGCGTAGGAGGCCATCTTGCCCTCGGCGATCTCGGGAAGGACCTTCTGCTTGAGCTCCTCGCCACCGGCCAGGATCAGGCCCATGGTGCCGAGCTTGTTGACGGCGGGGATCAGCGAGGACGAACCACAGACGCGGGCGACCTCCTCGATCACGATGCAGGCCGCCACGGAGTCCGCGCCCTGCCCGCCGTACTCCTCCGGCACGTGGACCGCGTTGAAGCCCGAGGCGTTGAGCGCGTCGAGGGCCTCCTGGGGGAACCGCTCGTCCTCGTCGACGGCCGCGGCGTGGGGCTCGATCTCCTTCTCCGACAGGGCTCGGATCGCGGCCCGGAGCTCTTCGTGCTCCTCCGCCGGGCGGTACAGGTCGAAGTCGGGGTTACCGGACATATGCGGGCCTCCATGAGGGATTCGTCGGTGCTGATCGCGCGGCGGGCGCCGGCCAGGTTCTCGCGGAGGGGCCGCTGACGCTAGTCGGCCGCCAGTATCGCCGCGGGAGACGCGAGGCCGCGTCCGGCCCTTCAAATTACCAGTCGGAAGTCGGCCCCCGTCGGCGCCGTCGGCCCCGCCGCGCCCCCGCGGTGGCGATCAGCCGAGCAGTTGGCGGCGCAGGGCCTCGTCCTTGCGCTCGACCATCGCCTCCAGCTCGGTCTGGAACGCCTCCATCCGCTCGCGCAGGGCGGGGTCGGAGGCGGCGAGGATCCGCACCGCGAGCAGACCCGCGTTCCGCGCCCCGCCGATCGACACGGTGGCCACCGGGACACCGGCGGGCATCTGCACGATCGACAGCAGGGAATCCATGCCGTCCAGGTGCTTGAGCGGCACGGGGACACCGATGACCGGCAGCGGCGTGGCCGAGGCGACCATCCCCGGGAGGTGCGCGGCGCCGCCCGCTCCCGCGATCACCACGCGGACGCCCCGGCCGGCCGCCGAGCGGGCGTAGTCGAGCATCTTCTGCGGGGTGCGGTGTGCCGAGACCACCCCGACCTCGAAGGTGATCCCGAACTCCGCGAGCGCCTCCGCCGCGGCCTCCATGGTGGGCCAGTCGGAGTCGCTGCCCATGATCAGACCGACCTGCGGCCCGTCCTGTCGCTCGGTCATCTCGTCGCCTTTCCTCGGTGTGGTGCGCTCAGCGTTCCGGTGGTGCACTCAGCGTTCGAAGTCCCCGACGGCAGCCCCCGTGTGGGGGTCCCAGCCGTCGGCCCACTGCGCGTGGGAGAGCCAGTGGGCCGCGAGTTCCGCGACCGCGCGGACGGAGGCCACCTGGTCCGCGTCGTCCGGGTCGACGCCCGGGTCTGCCAGGACGTTGACGTGCCCGATCTTGCGGCCGTGCCGCTCGGACTTGCCGTAGAGGTGCACCTTCGCATGCGGGAACCGGGCGGCGAGGTGGTGGACGCGCTCGTCCATGCTCATCTCCGGCGTCTCGGGAGCGCCGAGGACGTTGGCCATCACGGTGAGGGGCGCGGTCGGGACGGTGGAGCCGAGCGGGTAGTCGAGTACGGCCCGCAGGTGCTGCTCGAACTGGCTGGTGGTGGCCCCGTCCATCGTCCAGTGGCCGGAGTTGTGGGGACGCATCGCGAGCTCGTTGACGAGCACTCCCGGGCGACCGTCCGAGCCGATGACCTCGAACAGTTCCACGGCCATCACGCCGGTCACGTCGAGGTGCTCGGCCAGTCGCAGTGCGGTGGCCTGCACGGCCGAGCGCAGGTCGTCGGGCAGCCCGGGGGCGGGCGCGATCGCCACCGAGCAGATCCCGTCGCGCTGGACGGTCTCGACGACCGGCCACACCGCGCCCTGCCCGAACGGGGACCGGGCCACCATCGCGGACAGCTCCCGGGTCCACGGGACGCGGGCCTCGGCCATCATCGGCACCCCGGCGGCGAGCTGCTCGTCGGCGATCCGCTCTGCCTCCTCCAGCGAGCCCGGCATCCACACGCCCCGACCGTCGTACCCGCCCCGCGCGGCCTTGAGGACGATGTTCCCGTCCTGTTCGGCGTGGAAACGCCGGACGTCGTCGAGCGAGTCCACGCCGGTGAACGGCGGGACCGGGGCGCCGATCTCCGCCAACGCCCGCCGCATGACCAGCTTGTCCTGGGCGTGGATGAGCGCGGACGCGCGGGGACGGACGGCGACCCCGGCGGATTCCAGCTCGAGCAGGATCTGCGGGGGCACGTGCTCGTGGTCGAAGGTCATGACGTCGGCGCCCTCCGCGGCGGCGCGGACGGCGTCGGGATCATCGTGCGCGCCGATCACCACATCCGGCGTGACCTGGGCGGCCGGGTCCTGCGGGTCGGCGGCGAGCACGCGCAGCGTCTGGCCGAGGGCGACGGCCGCCTGGTGGGTCATGCGGGCGAGTTGTCCCCCACCGATCATCGCCACGACGGGCGTGCCGAGGGGATTGCGGCGGATGCGCGAGTCGTCGTTCACGTCGCCCATGGTCTCACGCGGGGCGGGGTCGTCACCGCCGCCCCGGGAGCCCCCAGCGGAACCGTGGCGCCGCGGCGACCGGAGCGGGCGGGGGCGGGGGTGGCAGTCGCATGAGCTCGTCGTAGACGGCGGCGTGGACGCGGGCGACCTCCGGGACGTGGTCGATCTCCACCGGCGGCAGGTGACCGAGCTCGAGGATCAGGCATCCCGTGCCCAGGGCGCGGTCGGTGAGGGTGTGGCGGAACCTGACGGCGCTGATCCTGCGCAGCGGCACGTCCACGCACCTCCGCGAGGATCCAGCCGGCCGGTAGAGCACCCTCTCGTCGGTGACCACCAGGTCGGTCCGCGTCCACCGGGTCAGGGGCCAGAGTCCGAACCGGAGAACGACCAGGGCGTACAGCACCGCGACCATGGCCCAGGTCGCCGTACGGTCCCCGGCGTGGACCACCTGTACCTCGATGAAGCCGCCGGCGATCCCCGCGAGACCCGCCCCGACCACCGTGACCAGCGCCGGGCGGACGAGGGCGCGCCAGTGCGGGTGGGTGTGGACGATGAGCGTCTCCCCCGGCGCGAGGACCGATCGGATGAAACCCACGGCTCAGCCGCCCCACCGACCGCCGACGCCACGGACGTGGGTGACGTCGCCGGCGGCGACGGCGAACTCACCGTCGGGGTCGACGACGACGAGGCGGCCGTCGCGGTCGACCCTGTCCGCGCGCCCGGTCCGCACGACGTCCCCGGGTAGTTCGACCCTCACCTCGGCGCCGACGGTGGAGCAGGCCTCGGTGTAGGTCGTCATGAGCAGGTCCGAGACGGTCGATCCGCTCCCGCGCTCGCACTCGCGCCACTGGCGGTGGCGCAGAGCCAGCGCCTCCAGGACGGCGCGGGCCACGCCGTCCCGGTCACCGGACCCGCCGGCCAGCGCCAGCGAGGTGGCGTGGGGCACCGGCAGCTGCTCGCGGGTGAGTGAGACGTTGATGCCGACCCCCACCACCACGGCCGGCAGCCGGACGGGGAAGTCCCCGCCGCCCGGGACGGTGGTCATCTCGGCGAGGATGCCGGCGATCTTGCGCCCGTCCACCAGGACGTCGTTGGGCCACTTGAGCGTCGGGTCCACGCCACCGGCCTCGCGCAGCCCGTCCCTCACCGCGAGACCGGTGACGAGGGGCAGCCATCCGAAGAGGGTCGGCGAGATCGCTCCGGGGCGCAACAGGACGCTCACGGCGACCTGCGTGCGCGGCGGGGCGGTCCACACGCGACCGAGGCGACCGCGGCCGGACGCCTGGTGCTCGGCCAGCAACACGCTGCGGTCGGGGGCACCCCCGGCCGCGCGGGAGATCAACTCGGCGTTCGTCGACCCGATGTCGTCGACGACGTCGAGTGACGAGTACGGCGCGTCCGGGCCCTCCACCAGAGCGCGACGGAGCGCGTCGGCGTCCAACCTGGGCGGGATCTCGGTACCTGGATCTGCGTGCACGACCCCCAGCGTATGTCGCCGCTCGGACATCGGGCGGGGTCGCCGCCGGGGGATGTACGCCGGGTCACGTCGCCACGGAGGCGGGTCACTGGTTAGAGTCTTGCAACATGACGACTGCCTCAGAACCGGACGTGAACTCGGCTCTGTCTAACGACGTACCGACGGCATCCGCGACCCCCGACATCCACACGACCGCCGGGAAGCTGTCCGAGCTGCGTCGGCGCCTCGACGAGGCCCGGGCCCCGATGGGGCAGGCCGCGGTGGACAAAACACACGACAAGGGCCTGATGACGGCCCGCGAGCGCATCGAGAACCTTCTCGACCCGGGCTCGTTCGTCGAGATCGACGCCCTGGCCCGCCACCGGGCCACGACGTTCGGTCTCGCCGAGCGCCGGCCGCTGGGCGACGGTGTCATCACCGGCTACGGCACGATCGACGGCCGGAGCGTCTGCGTCTTCTCGCAGGACGCCACCGTCTTCGGCGGGTCGCTGGGCGAGGTCTACGGCGAGAAGATCGTCAAGGTCATGGATCTGGCCCTCAAGACCGGCCGTCCGATGATCGGCATCAACCACGGCGCCGGCGCCCGGATCCAGGAGGGCGTCGTCTCGCTCGGCCTGTACGGCGAGATCTTCCACCGCAACGTCCTCTCGTCGGGTGTCATCCCGCAGGTCTCCCTGATCATGGGCCCGTCGGCCGGCGGCCACGTCTACTCCCCCGCGCTGACCGACTTCACCGTGATGGTCGACAAGACGTCGCAGATGTTCGTGACGGGCCCCGACGTCATCAAGACCGTCACCGGCGAGGAGGTCTCGCAGGAGGAACTCGGCGGCGCCACCACGCACATGACCAAGTCGGGCGTGTCCCACTACACCGCCAGTGACGAGCAGGACGCCCTGGACTTCGTCAAGGACCTGCTCTCCTACCTCCCGAGCAACAACCGTGCCGAGGCCCCGCGGTTCCCGTTCCCCGTCGCCGAGGGTGCGATCGAGGACAACCTCACGCTCGAGGACCACGATCTCGACACGATCATCCCCGACTCCTCCAACAGCCCGTACGACATGCACGAGGTCATCTCGCACATCGTCGACGACGGCGAGTTCCTGGAGATCCAGGGCCAGTACGCGATGAACGTCATCGTCGGTTACGGCCGTATCGAGGGCCGCAGCGTGGGCGTGGTCGCCAACCAGCCCACCCAGTTCGCCGGCTGCCTGGACATCAAGGCCTCCGAGAAGGCCGCCCGCTTCGTCCGTACCTGCGACGCGTTCAACATCCCCATCCTCACGCTGGTCGACGTGCCGGGCTTCCTGCCCGGGACCGGCCAGGAGTTCGACGGGATCATCCGCCGCGGCGCCAAGCTGCTCTACGCCTACGGTGAGGCCACCGTCGGCAAGGTCACCGTCATCACCCGCAAGGCCTACGGTGGCGCGTACGACGTCATGGGCTCCAAGCACATGGGCGCCGACATCAACCTCGCGTGGCCGACCGCAGAGATCGCCGTCATGGGCGCCTCCGGAGCCGTCGGCTTCGTCTACCGCGACCAGCTCAAGCAGGCCGCGGCCAACGGCGAGGACGTCGACGCACTCCGGCTCAAGCTCCAGGCCGAGTACGAGGACACCCTCGTCAACCCGTACGTCGCCGCCGAGCGTGGCTACGTCGACGCGGTCATCCCGCCCTCGCACACCCGCCTGCAGGTCGCCCAGGCACTGCGGCTGCTCGACCGCAAGGTCGTCGAGGTGCCGGCCAAGAAGCACGGGAACATCCCGCTGTGACCGGCGAGCAGCAGCAGGACCCCGCCGGGCAGCCGGAGAAGCCGTTCTTCGAGATCGTGGGCGGCAACCCCACTCCCACGGAGGTGGGCATCCTGTCCGCGGTCTTCGCGACCGCGCAGGGGAACGCCGCCCACGCGAGTGAGCACGACACCGGCGTCAGGGATGACTGGGGATCCTACGAGGACCGCCTGCGTCCGCCGTTCGGATACAGCCCGAGCTCGTTCCTCAACCGCCGCCAGTACTGAGCGCAGAGGACGGGCCGCACCACGAGCCGCCCCCGTCCCCGCCCCCCACGCGTGCCGATGCACGCGCTGGAGCACGGGCACGGGGGCGGCTGTGTCGTATCAGGGCTGCTGCGTCGGATCAGTAGGGTGGTGGCACCGCCGCCGGACCGGTCGGCGGGCAGTTCTCGAGGAGGACCGTCGATGTCCGAGGAAGCCACCTCCGCCGGGCGGGAGGCCACGTCTCCCGGGCGGGACGCCGGGGCATCCGGCGGTCCCACCCGCGACCCCGTGGCCGAGGATCGCGATCACGGCCGTCGTGCCGGCACCGACGAGGGCACCGCCACGCACCACACCGACGTCATCGGGAGGGCGGCGCCGTCCGCCACCCGCCCCGGGGCCACGGTCGTCCACCAGGACGAGACCGCCAAGATCGTCGCGTTCGAGTTCGACGAGGGCCAGGAGATGCCCGACCACGCCGCGTTCCACCCCATCCTGATCCAGCTGCTGCGGGGACGCGTGGAGTTCGGCCTGCCGGACCGCACACTCGAACTGCGCACCGGCGAAATCCTCCACCTCACCGCCAAGCTCCGGCACCGGGTCCGGGCACTCGAACCCACCACGCTGACCATCACGATGCTGCTGCCGCGGTCCTGACCCGGTGGCTACGCTGAGGCCCATGATCGCGCTCGTCCTCGCCTCCGCCTCCCCGTCCCGACTGCGGATCCTCGAGCAGGCGGGGGTGGACCCGCTCATCCGCCACCCTCAGGTCGACGAGGACGCCCTGCAGGCCGCCCTGCCGCCGGGAACCCCGCACGTGCGGGTCGTGGAGGAACTGGCCCGCGCCAAGGCGGAAGACGTCCTGCAGCGCGAGGGCGAGTCTCTCGCGGCCGAGGCGAGGTCGGCCGGTGCCGACACACTCGTGGTGGTCGGGTGCGACTCGATGCTGTTGGTCGACGGCCACCTCGAGGGCAAACCCCACACCTACGAGCGCGCCATGGAGCGCTGGCGGAGGATGCGCGGGCGTCACGGGGTGCTGCTCACCGGCCACGCGCTGATCGTGGCCGATCTCACCGGCGACGACCCCCTCGCCGTCACCTACTCCGAGACCGACACGTCCGACACCACGGTGCACTTCGGCGCACCGTCCGACGCCGACCTCGACGTGTACCTGCGCACCGGGGAGCCGCTCGAGTGCGCGGGCGCGTTCACGATCGAGTCACTCGGGGGCTGGTTCATCGACCGGATCGAGGGCGACCCGTCGAGCGTGATCGGGCTCAGCCTGCCACTGCTGCGACGACTCCTCGAGGGTGCCGGAATCAACGCCCACCGCGTCTGGCGACCCGAGCTCCGGACGTGAATCCACCCGGGTTTCCCCACCCGGGGACGTGACCGGCCCAACAACTTCGCAGGTCAGGCCGCCCGGCGCCCGGCGGGCCCGCCCCCGCGGGCCAGCCCTTGGACCCCCAACACCACACATGAGGGGGGCCTCTCATTAGACTGCGGAAGAACTCGGTGGGCCCCACGGCCGATCGACAGTAGAGACGTTTACCTCCAGGAGGCCCTGAGTGCCCAGTCATGCCAGCTCTCACATCACCAAGGTCCTCGTCGCCAACCGCGGCGAGATCGCCGTCCGTGTGATCCGTGCGGCGAAGGACGCCGGCCTGGCCAGCGTGGCCGTATACGCCGAGCCCGACGCCGACGCACTGTTCGTCAAGCTGGCCGACGAGGCCTTCGCTCTGGGAGGCACCACCTCCGCGGAGTCGTACCTGGTCTTCGACAAGATCCTCGACGCCGCCGCCAAGTCCGGCGCGGACGCCATCCATCCCGGCTACGGCTTCCTGTCCGAGAACGCCGACTTCGCGCAGGCCGTCATCGACGCAGGCCTGATCTGGATCGGCCCCCCGCCGCAGGCGATCCGGGACCTCGGCGACAAGGTCACCGCCCGCCACATCGCCGAGCGGGCCAACGCCCCCATGGCCGCCGGCACCAAGGACCCCGTCGCGGGTGCCGACGAGGTCGTGAAGTTCGCCGAGCAGTACGGCCTGCCCATCGCGATCAAGGCCGCCTTCGGCGGTGGCGGTCGCGGTATGAAGGTCGCCCACAGGATGGAGGAGGTCGCCGAGCTCTTCGAGTCGGCCACCCGTGAGGCCGTCGCCGCGTTCGGTCGCGGCGAGTGCTTCGTCGAGCAGTACCTCGACAAGGCCCGCCACGTCGAGGCCCAGGTCCTCGCCGACCAGCACGGCAACGTCATCGTCGCCGGCACCCGCGACTGCACCCTGCAGCGCCGCTTCCAGAAGCTCGTCGAGGAGGCCCCCGCGCCGTTCCTCACCGACGACCAGCGCAAGCGGATCCACGACTCCGCCAAGGCCATCTGCAAGGAGGCCGGCTACTACGGCGCCGGCACCGTCGAGTACATGGTCCAGGGCGACACGATCTCCTTCCTCGAGGTCAACACCCGCCTCCAGGTGGAGCACCCGGTCACCGAGGAGACCGCGGGCATCGACCTCGTCCTGCAGCAGTTCAAGATCGCCGAGGGCGAGGTGCTCGAGTTCACCGAGGACCCCGCCCCGCGTGGCCACGCCTTCGAGTTCCGCATCAACGGCGAGGACGCGGGTCGCGGCTTCCTGCCCGCCCCCGGCACCATCACCGGTTACCACGAGCCCACCGGCCCGGGCGTGCGCATGGACTCGGGCGTCGAGCAGGGTGACACGATCGGCGGCCAGTTCGACTCCATGCTCGCCAAGCTGATCGTGTGGGGCGAGGACCGCGACCAGGCACTCGCCCGCTCGGCCCGCGCCCTGGCCGAGTACAAGATCGAGGGCATGGCCACGGTCCTGCCGTTCCACCAGCACATCGTCACCAACCCGGCATACGTCGGTGACGGCAAGAGCTTCGACATCTACACCAAGTGGATCGAGGAGGAGTGGGACAACCCGATCGAGCCGTGGTCGCCCACCGGTGCGCCGGCCGACGACGACGAGCCCGTCGAGCGCAAGAAGGTCGTCGTCGAGGTGGACGGACGTCGCGTCGAGGTCTCCCTGCCCGGTGACCTGGCCTTCGGCGGCTCCCATGCCGGCGGGACCGTCCGCCGCAAGGCCAAGTCCCGCACCCGTGGCGGCGCCGCAGGTGCGGCCGCGTCCGGTGACGCCGTGTCGGCCCCGATGCAGGGCACCGTCGTGAAGGTCGCCGTGGAGGAGGGCCAGGAGGTCTCCGCCGGCGACCTGGTGGCCGTGCTCGAGGCCATGAAGATGGAGAACCCGGTCACCGCGCACAAGGACGGCGTCATCACCGACCTCGCCGTCGATGCCGGCGCCGCCGTGACCCAGGGAACGGTCCTCTGCGAGATCAAGTGACCTCGTGACGTAGTGGGCGTTCTCGCGCCCACCACGTGCCGAATCCCTGGCGCATCTGCGTCGAACTCGAATCCGCCCCTCGGATCTCGATCTCCGCCCCGGCCCCCGGGAGCGAGTCGAGATGCGAGGGGCGGATTCGTCGTCAGGGAGTCCGGACGCGGCCGGGCCACTCCACCCGCGGGCGGGCCACCCGGCCGGCCTGCGCGGACGCGGCCGGGCCACTCCAACCGCGGCCGGGCCACCCGGCCGGCCCGCCCGTACGGGGCCGGGTCAGCCGGTCGAGCTGTCGACCACGGGCTGGGCGCTGGCGGGATCGAAGGTCGCGTCCGCGAGGAACTCCCGGACCTCGGGCACACGCCGGAGGAATCCGTCCGCCTCGTCGTCGGACTCCGCCACCTGGCTCGCCTCCTCGGCGGCGACCCGCCGCTCGAACAGCTCCACCTCCCTGGCGATGCGCTCGTCGTCCCAGCCGAGAACGCCCGCCATCAACTCGGCGACCTCGCGGGCGCAGTCGACGCCACCGTGCTGGTACTCCATGGAGATCCGGGTGCGGCGCACGAGGACGTCCTCGAGGTGCAGGGCGGCCTCCGCGAGGGCGGCGTGCACGATCTCCACGCGCAGGTAGCGCTCGGCTCCCCGGACGGGATCGAGGAGGTCGGGCCGGTCGGCGGCGAGCTCGAGGACGTATTCGGCGAGCGTTCCGTACCGCCCGAGCAGGTGCTGCATCTGGTCGTCGCGGATCTCGTACTGGTCGGCGATCCGGTCGGCGCGGTTGACCATCCCGGGGTAGCCGTCGGCGCCCAGCAGCGGGATCCGCTCGGTCGTCGACGGCGGCACCTCGGCGGCCCGCTCCCCCAGTTCCGCCACGGCGGCGTCCACCGCGTCGGCGGCCATCACGCGGTAGGTCGTGTACTTGCCGCCCGCCACGACCACCGCGCCGGGGGCCACGTTCATCACGGCGTGTTCGCGGGAGAGCTTGGCGGTGGAGTCGGCGCCGCCGGAGAGCAGCGGGCGCAGGCCGGCGTACACGCCGCGGACGTCCTCGCGCCGGATCGGGGTGGTGAGCATCGAGTTGACGTGGCCGAGGATGTAGTCGATGTCCGCGCCGGTGGCCGCCGGGTGGGCGAGGTCGAGTTGCCAGTCGGTGTCGGTGGTGCCGATGATCCAGTACTCGCCCCACGGGATGACGAACAGCACGGACTTCTCGGTGCGCAGGATGAGCGCGGCCTCGGAGTCGACCTTGTCGCGGTCCACCACGATGTGCACGCCCTTGGACGCCCGCACGGTGAAGCCGCCCTCCTCGCCGAGCATCTTCTGCAGCTGGTCGGTCCACACCCCGGCGGCGTTGAGCACGGCCCCGGCCCGGACGTCGGTCTCGCGACCGGTCTCGGCGTCGCGCACCCGCACGCCGGTGACCCGGTCGCCGTCGCGGAGGTAGCCGATCACCTGGGTGGAGTTGGCCACGACCGCCCCGTGGTGCGCGGCGGTGCGCGCCAGGGTGAGGGTGTGGCGGGCATCGTCGACGAGGGTGTCCCAGTACCGGATCCCGCCTACGACGGCGTCCTCGCGCAGCCCCGGGGCCACGCGGCGCGCTCCCGCGCGGCTGTAGTGCTTCTGCGGCGGGACGCTCTTGGAGCCGCCCATCACGTCGTAGAGCACGAATCCTGCGGCCATGTAGGGGCGTTCCCAGAACCGACGGGTGAGCGGGAAGAGGAACTTCAGCGGCGTGACCAGGTGCGGGGCCAGTCGCGTCATGCTGAGTTCGCGCTCGTGGAGGGCCTCGGCGACCAGGCCGAAATCGAGCTGCTCGAGGTAGCGCAACCCGCCGTGGAACATCTTCGAGCTGCGGGAGGACGTGCCGGCGGCGAAGTCGCGGGCCTCGACGAGCGCCACGTTCAGCCCCCTGGTGGCCGCGTCGAGCGCGCTGCCGGTGCCCACCACACCCCCGCCCACGATCACGATGTCGAAGGTGTCCTCCGACAATCTGCGCCAGGCCTCGGCGCGGCGGTCGGGGCCGAGGACCGATCGGGACCTGGTCGTGGGCATGGGCGCTCCCTCCGGGGCCGTGCGCGGGTTCCGGCCCGTCGCCGACGACTCTACGCGCGAGGCGGACGTGTCCACGCGAACGCGGACGTAGTCTTGGCCGTGTGACTCGCAGCTCCTACATCCTCGCGATCGACCAGGGCACCACCTCGACACGGGCGATCCTCTTCGACGACCGGGGCATGCCGGTGCCCGCGGCGACGGCGCAGGTCGAGCACCGGCAGATCCTGCCGAGGGCGGGCTGGGTCGAGCACGACCCGCTGGAGATCTGGCAGAACGTCCGCGCCGCCATGGCCCAGGTCGCGAGCAGCGTGGACCTCGAACCGGCGGCGGTGACCGCCATCGGCATCACCAACCAGCGCGAGACGGTGGTGGTGTGGGACCGGGAGACCGGCGATCCGGTCTACAACGCGATCGTGTGGCAGGACACCCGCACCTCCGGCATCTGCGCACGGTTGTCCGAGGCCCACCCGGACGGCGACGACCGGTTCCGCGCCGCCACCGGCCTGCCCCTGTCGACGTACTTCGCCGGCCCCAAGATCCGGTGGATCCTCGAGCACCTGGACGAGCGGGGCGAACGCGGGACCGAGCGGGCCGAGGCCGGGGAACTGCTGGCGGGGACCATAGACTCGTGGTTGGTGTGGAACCTCACGGGTGGGCGCCGGGGTGGCGACGACGGCGAGGCGGCCCTCCACGTCACGGATGTCACCAACGCGTCGCGGACCCTGCTCATGGATCTGCGGTCCCTGGAGTGGGGTGACGAGCTGTGCCGTGAGGTCGGCGTCCCCCGGGCGATGCTGCCGCGGATCGTCCCCTCCTCCGGCGTGCTGGGGCACGTGACGACACGGCGGATGTTCGGCGGCACGCCCATCGCCGGGATCCTCGGCGATCAGCAGGCCGCGATGTTCGGGCAGACCTGCTTCGAGCCGGGCGAGGCCAAGAACACCTACGGCACGGGCGCGTTCCTGCTGCTCAATACGGGCACGACGCCGCAGTTCAGCGAGAACGGTCTGCTCACCACCGTCTGCTACCAGCTGGGGGACGCCGATCCCGTGTACGCCCTCGAGGGGTCCGTGGCCGTGGCGGGGTCACTGGTGCAGTGGCTGCGCGACAACCTCGGGGTGATCTCGACCGCCGACGAGACCGAGGACCTCGCGAGATCCTTGGAGGACAACGGCGACTGCTACCTGGTGCCGGCCTTCTCCGGGCTGCTCGCCCCGCGCTGGCGGCCGGACGCCCGCGGCGTGATGGTGGGCCTGACCCGCTTCCACACCCGGGCGCACCTGGCGCGGGCCGCGCTCGAGGCCACGGCCTTCCAGAGCCGCGAGATGGCCGCGGCGATGGTCGCCGACGCCGGGGAGTCCGCCGATTCGCTGCGGGTGGACGGCGGGATGGTGGTCAACGACTTCCTCATGCAGTTCCAGGCCGACATCCTCGGGGTGGACGTGATCCGGCCGGAGGTCACCGAGACCACCGCACTGGGTGCCGCGTTCGCCGCCGGGCTGGCGGTGGGTCAGTGGGACTCCCCCGACCGGCTCCGTGAACTGTGGCGGGAGGACTGCCGCTGGACGCCGCAGATGCCCGAGGAGGAACGTCAGCGGTTGATCCGCCGGTGGGACGACGCGGTCGAGCGGACGCTGGGCTGGGCGGACGTCGAGGGCTGACAGTGATGATGTGTGTAGTGGTTCTTCGGGCGGGTCTGACTCACGGGCTGACCGTCGCGGTGGCTGACTAGAAGCGGATTTGTCGGCCCGCTCGGGGGATCGCTACGCACGCGACCGGACGGGCGTTTGTGACCTCATAGGAGCTTGGTTCAGAAGCCCCGCCACTGTCTTGTCCGCCCGCCTGGCCGGCGCGTGCTGCCCCACCGGGATCAACGAGAAAGGCAGCAGTGACCATGATGTCCGATCAGCACGTGCATGTCATCGCCGGAGTGGATACGCATGGCCAGACCCATCACGCGGCGGTGATCGACTCCCTCGGGCGGCATCTGGCCGACCGAGAGTTCCCGGCCACGGGTTCCGGGTACCGGCAGCTACTTTCATGGCTCGGCGGCCACGGCACCGTGCAGGCCGTTGGGGTCGAGGGCACCGGAGCCTACGGCGCCGAGCTGTCTCGGGTGCTGGCCCGGGCCGGACTACCGGTGGTCGAAGTCGACCGACCCGACCGCAAGACCCGGCGGATGAAGGGCAAGTCCGACCCGATAGACGCCTATGCCGCTGCTACCGCGGTCGCCTCCGGGCGTGCCACTGGCGTGCCGAAGACCCGCGACGGGATCGTGGAGGCCGTCCGGGCCTTGCGTGTGCCTCGGCGCTCCGCGGTCAAGGCCCGCACCCAAGCGATCAACCAGGCCAGGCAGCTGGTGATCACCGCTCCGGAGGAATTGCGAGCCCAGTTGCGTGGCCTGCCCGCCCGCGAGCTGGCCGCAGTCTGCGCCCGGTTCCGTCCCAGCGACCTCGCTAGTCCCCTCGGCGCGACCAAGGCGGCACTACGCATTCTGAGCCGCCGGATCCTGGCACTGAGTGAGGAGATCGCCGACCTCGACGTCGAGCTAAAAGCCCTGACCGCGCAGACGGCTCCGACCCTGATGAACCGCATGGGCGTGGGACCTGACGTCGCCGGGCAGCTTCTGGCCACCGCGGGCGACAACCCAGACAGGCTGCGCTCCGAAGCGGCGTTCGCGCACCTGTGCGGCGTGGCCCCGATCCCTGCCTCTTCAGGACGACGAGACCGACACCGACTCAACCGCGGTGGCGACCGGGCCGCGAACCACGCCCTGCATACCATCGCACTGAGCCGCATGCGATGGGACGAACGCACCCGCTCATACGTTGACCGACGAACCGCGCAAGGCCTGTCCAAGAAAGACATCATGCGCTGCCTCAAACGCCACATCGCGCGCGAGATCTACCATGCCCTGATCAACGACCTGCAGGCTCGCGACCCCGCCACCAAAGCACCGACCACCGCCGACCTCGCCAAAGCCGCTTGACATCCATAGGAGCATCCCGGCGGCGACCGGTGCGATGGGCGCGCTCGGTCGGCCGGTGCGATGGGCGCGCTCGGTCGGCGGGTGCGGTCGGTGGATGCGGTCGACGGGGTGCGGTCGACGGGGTGTCAGACGGCGTGGAAGACCGCCGGCCGCAGCGGACGCACGGCGAGGCGGGAGCCCGTCCCGACGCGCTGACCCGTGGGTACCGGCACGGCGCAGATCTGGTCGGTGCCGTCGAATCGCATCCGCACCAGGGTCCGGGCACCCCCGAACTCGACGGCGGTGCACACGGCGTGGCCCCGGATCTCCTCGTCGTCGTAACCGACGTCGTACCCGTCGTCGTACCCGACCTCGTGCCCGGCGGCCCCGACACCGCGCACCTCCAGGCTCTCGGGGCGCCACAGGACGGTCCCCCGTCCCTCGGCGGGCGAGTCCAGCGGCACGGTGCCGAGAACCGTCTCCGCGGTCGCGCCGGTCGCCGTGGCCGGCAGGGCGACGGTCTCGCCGGAGAGGTCGGCGACCCCGCGGCTGACCGGATGGTGGTAAAGCCGCTCGGGGGTGTCGACCTGGGCGAGCTCGCCGTCGATGAGGACCGCGACGCGGTCAGCCGTCGCCATCGCCTCGGAACGGTCGTGCGTGACGAGGATGGAGGTGGCCCCGGCCTCGGCGAGCAACGCCGCGACCTCCGCTCTCACCGCTCCGCGCAGGGCCGCGTCGAGCGCGCTGAAGGGCTCGTCGAGCAGGATCAGCCCGGCGCCGGGGGCGAGTGCCCGCGCGAGTGCCACCCGCTGCTGCTGACCGCCCGACAGTTGCGACGGCCGGTCACCCGCCCGGTCCGCCAGCCTGACCAGGTCGAGCACCTCGCGGACCCGCTCGGCACGCTCGGCGCGGCCGCGCCACCTCGCCAGGGGGCCAGGCGGCACCAGGCCGAACCCCACGTTGTGCGCCACGTCCAGGTGGGGGAACAGCGCGCCCTGCTGGGGGACCAGCCCGATCCCGCGCCGCTGGGCACTGAGCCGGTCGATGCGGCGGCCGTCCAGCAGGATCCGGCCGGATGACACCGGGTGCAGGCCCGCGATCATGCGCAGCATCGTGGTCTTCCCCGATCCGGAGGCGCCCAGGACCGCCACCGATTCTCCCGCCTCCACCCGGAGGGAGACGCCACGGACGACCGGGGAGCCGTCGTAGCCGCCCGAGACGGAGTCGAGTTCGAGTACCCCGCCGGGGCTGGGCTTCCAGGTCATGTCGCGCTCCGTTCGGTCTCGTTCGCCCGGCCCGGGGCCGCGGTCGCCGTGCCCGGGTCGCGTCGGCCGCCCGCGCCCCAGCCGAACGACCTACTCAGCACGAACGCGGGGATGACGGCCACGACGACCAACATGGCGGCGTAGGGGGCCGCCTGCGAGTAGGCCGCCACCTCGGTGTGCGACCACATCGCGGTGGCGAGGGTCTCCGTGCCCGTGGGCCGCAACAACAACGTGGCGGGCAGTTCCTTGGCCACACTGAGGAACACGAGGCTCGCGCCCGCGAGGATCCCCGGCATCGCCAGTGGCGCGACCACCCGGGCGAACGTGCGCAGACGCCCGGAGCCCAGGCCGGCCGAGACGTCCTCGAGGCTCACCGGGATGGCGCTGACCGACGAGCGCACCACTCCCACTGCGAGCGGCAGGAACAGCACCACGTAGGCGAACACCAGCATCGGTGTCTGCTGGTAGAGCCCCGGCACCAGCCGGATCCCCACGAACACCACCGCGAGGCCCACCGTGATGCCCGGGAGCGCGAAACCGACCTGGGCGATGGTCTCGGTGGCCCGCGCGACGAGCCCGTCCGAGCGCGCCGCGAGGATCCCGATCGGCAGCGCCAGCACGATGGTGGCCAGCGCCGCCACGGCCGAGACCCCGGCGGTGGTGCCGGCGGCCTGGAACACCGGCGCCCACGAGACGTCCACGCTCGCCGCCGCGCGCACCCACCGGGCGAGGCCGACGAGTGGGCCGAACACCCCGCCAGCGAGGATGACGGCGACGACGACGAGGGCGAGCCCCTTCAGGCGACCCAGCGGTAGCCGGGTGGGCGCCGAGTCCACCCCGGCGCCGACCCTCGCGACCTCGCCGCGTCGGGCCCGCCGCTCCCCGACCATCACGACCAGGGCCAACGCGATGAGGACGCACGCCAGGACGGCCGCCGGGACGCGGTCGAACGCCGCCCGGTAGGAGTGGTAGATGCCCAGTGTGAACGCCTCGTAGCGGAGCATCGCGACCGCACCGAAGTCGGACAGCGTGTACAGCGCCACCAGGAGCCCGCCCGCGGCGACCGCCGGTCGGATCTGTCGGAACGTCACCCCGAACACGGCACGGGTGGTGCCGTGCCCGAGGGTGCGCGCGACCTCCTCGAGTCCCGGGTCCACCCGCCGGAGGGCGGCGGAGGCGGGGAGGAACACGTACGGGTAGCAGGAGATGGTGAGCACCGCGACGGCCCCCGGCAACCCGAGGATCTCCGGGAAGTCGGCCACCCAGAGGTAGCCGAGGACATACGACGGCGTGGCCAGCGGAACGCACAGGAGCGCACCGATGACCGGGGCCCCCGGTAGGTCGGTGCGGACCACGAGCCACGCCATCCCCACCCCGACGATCACGCTGGCGGTGGTGACCAACACGACCAGCACGACGGTGTTGCCGAGGAGGGTCAGCGTCCGACCGGAGCCGAGCACCT
Organism: Dietzia sp. WMMA184; assembly: GCF_002441635.1. Classification (NCBI taxonomy): domain Bacteria; kingdom Bacillati; phylum Actinomycetota; class Actinomycetes; order Mycobacteriales; family Dietziaceae; genus Dietzia; species Dietzia sp. WMMA184. The sequence continues at coordinate 1,377,528 of NZ_NXEI01000001.1, forward strand.
CGGCGGCGGACGCCGGGCCCCGTTCGCCCGCCCGGATGACCAGGTAGACCAGCGGGATGAGCGTCGCCGCACACGCCAGCACGGCGGCCGCCCCGAGGAGGGGCCGGCCGCCGCGCAGTCGCGTCAGCAGGTCGATGTCCGGTCCGTCAGATCATGCCGACGCGGGCGAGCATGGCCTGCGTCTGCTCGAGACCGTCCAGCTGACCGAGGTCGATGTCCGGGCCGCCGAGCGTGTCCAGCGGAGGGAGGCCGGCCGCGTCCGTGGCGATCCCCGGGACCACGGGGTACTCGCTGGTCTCCTCGACGAAATACGTCTGGGCCGGCTCGGCCAGGAACGCCTCGACGACGCGGCGGGCGTCGTCGGGGCGGTCCGTGGAGGCGAGGATCGCGACGCCCGCCACGTTGACCAGCGCACCCGGATCGCCCTGCGCCATGTACTTCACGCGGGCGCGCATGTTCTCCGCACCCTTCTCCGCGGCCGAGTTGTACCAGTAGTAGTGGTTGGTCAGACCGAGTTCGACGGCGCCCGCGTCGACGGCCTGCAGGAGCGCGTTGTTGTTCTCGAAGGTCTGCGGGTCGTTGGCGAGGAAGTCCCGCAGCCACTGCTCGGCGGCCTCGTCGCCCCGGTCCACCCGCAGCGCCGTGACGAAGGACTGGAACGACGCGTTGGTGGGCGCGTAGCCCACGCGCCCCTTCCACTCGGGGGCCAGGACCGCGTCGATGGTGGCGGGCACCTCGGCCTCGTCCAGTGTCCGGGAGTCGTAGATCAGGACGCGCGCCCGCAGGCTGGTCGCGACCCAGGTGCCGTCCGCCGCGCGGTATTCCGCGGGGACGGCCTCGGTCACGGACTCGTCGAGCTGCTGCAGCAGGCCCGCGTTGTCGAGGGCACCGAGGGCCCCGGCGTCCTGTGAGAAGAACACGTCCGCGGGGCTGGCCTCCCCCTCCTCCGCGATCTGCGCCGCCATCTCCGGGGTGGAGGCGTACCGCACCTCGATGTCCACCCCGGTGGAGTCCGAGATCTGCTCGATCAGCGGGGCCACGAGGCTCTCGCTGCGACCGGAGTAGAGCACCAGTGCGTCCGATTCGTCGGAGTCCGAGGTGCAGGCCGCCAGCCCGAGTACGAGGGATCCGGCGGCGGCCAGGACTGCAACACGACGCAGCTTCATTGTGGCTCCTTAGCGGTTCCCGACGCCGTGTCGTCGACGTCGACGGAGCTTAGCCTAACCTGAACGGCCCTTCCGGACAGTGCGCAGGGCACGCGACACCGTCTCCATCGCACCGGATGCCGGGGCGCCGGATGCCTGTCAGTCGAGGTCGTCGTGGCGCATGAGCTGGCGCGCCGCCTCGGTGATCGTGCCCGTCATCGACGGGTAGACCGAGAACGAGCCCGCGAGATCGCCCACCGTGAGCTGGTTCCGCACCGCCACCGAGATCGGCAGGATGAGCTCGGAGGCGGTGGGGGCGACGACCACGCCGCCGACCACCACGCCCGAAGCCGGGCGACAGAAGAGCTTGACGAACCCGCGGCGCAGGCTGCGCATCTTGGCCCGGGGGTTGCCGGCCAGCGGCATGACCTCCACGCGCGCCGGCACCTCGCCGCTCTCGATCTGCGCGTGCGAGATGCCGACGGTGGCGATCTCCGGCCGGGTGAACACCGCCGAGGCCACGGTCTTGAGCTTGATGGGGCTGACGCCCTCGCCCAGCGCGTGGTACATCGCGATGCGCCCCTGCATGGCGGCCACGGAGGCGAGCGGGAACAGGTCGGTGCAGTCGCCGCCGGCGTAGATGCCCGGCGCGGTGGTACGCGAGACGCGGTCGACCTTGATGTGGCCGCTGCGCTGCAACTCGACACCGGCGCTCTCCAGTCCGAGGCCCTCGGTGTTGGGCACGGAACCGACGCAGATGAGGGCGTGGGACCCCTTGACCGTGCGACCGTCCCCGAGGCGGACGATGATGCCGTCCTGGAAGTGCTCGACCGCGTCGGCGCGCGCGTGCTTGACCAGCGAGACGCCCCGCTCACTGAGCGCCTCCTCCAGCACCAGGGCGGCGTCGGCGTCCTCGTGCGGCAGCACACGGTCGCGGCTGGAGACCATGGTGACCTTGACACCCATCTCCGTGAACGCCGAGACGAACTCGGCACCGGTCACACCCGATCCCACCACCACGAGGTGCGTCGGGAGCACGGTGAGGTCGTAGAGCTGACGCCAGTTGAGGATCCGCTCGCCGTCGGGCTCCGCGCCCGAGATCACGCGGGGGCTGGACCCGGTGGCCACCAGGACCACGTCGGCGTCGAAGATCTTCTCCTGGCCGTCATCGAACGTCACGGCCACCCGGTGGGAGGCCATGCCGGGCTGGGAGTCGTGCAGACGGGCCCGTCCGGACAGCAGCCGCACGCCCTCGCGCTGGAGTTGCGACCGGATGTCCGCGGACTGGGCGCGCGCCAGGGACTTGACCCGGCCGTTGACCTGACCCAGCTTGTAGGCGGTGGGATCGAAGTGCGCCTGGACGCCCATCTCCTCGGCCCGGCGCATGTCCGTGCGCACGCCGGTGGTGGCGATGAACGTCTTGGACGGCACGCAGTCACTCAGAACACAGTTGCCGCCGATGCCGTCGGAGTCGACGATCGTGACGTCCGCACCGTACTGGGCCGCGACCAGCGCGGCCTCGTAGCCGGCGGGGCCGCCGCCGATGATGATGATGCGTTGCGTCACATGTCCTCCACGGCTCACAGGGGTAAGGGCCGGGCGCCGCAGCCCGCTGTGGCGGATCGCGTCACGTCCGCCGTACACGGTAGTCGAACGCCACGATCGGGGACGCCGGGACATCTGGGCGCCACCGCCGAAGGGGCTAGGGTTGTGGGCGTGCCTCTCTACGCCGCGTACGGGACGAACATGTATCCCGATCAGATGAACACCCGCGCGCCGCACTCGCCCTTCGCGGGGACGGGTTGGCTCGAGGGCTGGCGCCTGACCTTCGCCGGGGACGACCCCACGTGGGAGGGTGCCGTCGCCACCGTCGTCGAGGACCCGGACTCCAGGGTGTTCGTGGTGCTCTACGACGTCCCCGACGAGGACGTCCGCGCCCTCGACCGCTGGGAGGGCACGGACCGGATGCCCGCCCGCAAGATCCGGGTCCGCATCACGCGCCGGCCCACCGTGCCCGACGGTCCCCCGGTCGACGCGCAGGAGTCCGAGTTCGCCGTGGACATCGCCCCGGCCGGCACCGACGACACCGTGCTCGCGTGGCTGTACGTGATGGACGCCTTCGAGGGAGGTCTGCCGTCCGCGCGCTACCTCGGCCTGCTCGCGGACGCCGCCGAGTGCGCGGGGGCCCCCGAGAAGTACGTGCACGAATTGCGCACCCGCCCGTCGCGCAACGTCGGCCCCGGCGCCTGACGCGGATGGCGCCCCTGCTGACGCCCACCGACGAGGCCCGCGCGGCCGCCGCCCGGATCGCCGACCTGAGTGGCCGCGGGCACCACGACGTGGCCCTGGTCCTGGGGTCGGGCTGGTCCGAGGTCGTGACCGGACTCGCCGACCCGGGCTCCGCCGTGACCATCGCCCCCGCCGACCTCCCCGGGTTCGCCACACCCGCGGTCGCCGGGCACCGCGGGACGGTCACCAGTTGCCTGGTCGACGGGGTGCCGCTGCTGTCCGTGGCCGGGCGCACCCACCTCTACGAGGGCCGGGGTACCGGACCCGTCGTGCACCCCGCCCACGTCGCGGCCGCCGCCGGAGCGCGGGCGCTCGTGCTCACCAACGCCGCCGGCGGGCTGCGGGACGACCTCGCCGTCGGTGACCTCGTCCTCATCCGCGACCACCTCAACCTCACCGCTCGCTCGCCGCTCACCGGGCCGCTGTTCGTGGACATGGTCGACGCCTACTCCCCACGCCTGCGCGCGGCGGCCGCCGACGCGATGGCCGCGGTGGACGTGGGCCGCCCCTCCGAGGGCGTCTACGCCGCCATGCCCGGCCCCCAGTACGAGACCCCGGCCGAGATCAACATGCTCCGCACCCTCGGCGCCGACCTCGTGGGCATGTCGACGGTGCCCGAGACCATCAGCGCCCGCGGGCTGGGCCTCGACGTGGTCGCGGTGTCGCTCGTGACCAACCTCGCCGCCGGCGTCACCGGGCAGCCGCTGGACCATTCGGAGGTGCTCGCCGCCGGAGCCGCCGGATCCGCCCGCCTCACCGGGGCCCTGCGCGCCCTCGTCCCCGCCGTCGCCCGCTGCTGAGGGGCACACCCGTGACCGCGCCCGTTCCCGATCCCGCACCGCTGACCTTCGGCACCGCGGGCGTCCGCGCTCCCCTGGGGCCGGGGCCCGGCCGGATGAACGACGAGACGGTCACCCTCGTGGCCACCGCCGTCGCCCGGTACCTGCGGGAACATGAACCAGCCGGGTCGACGGTCATCGTGGGCGGGGACGCCCGGCACGGGTCGGCCCGATTCGTCGACGTGGTGGCTGCGGTGCTGGCGGCGCACGACCTCGTCGTCGTCGTCCCCGGCGCGCCCGTCCCCACCCCGGTGGTGGCCGCGGCGGTCCGCGCGCGCGGCGCGGTGGCCGGGCTCGTCGTGACCGCCTCCCACAACCCCGCGAGCGACAACGGCATCAAGGTCTACGGACGCGGCGGCGCGCAGATCGTGCCGCCGACCGACTCCCGGATCGAGCGGCACCTGCACGCCGCGGCGCGGGAGGGGGTCGCCGTCCCCACGGCCGTACCCGGATCGGTGCGGGTGGACCCCGTGCTCGTCGACGACTACGTGGCCTCCGTCGTCACGGCCCTGCCACGGCCCGCCCGGCCGCCCCGCGTGGCACTGACCCCCGTCCACGGGGTCGGAGGCGATCTCTGCCGCCGCGTCCTGGCCGGGATCGGCGTGCTCGACGTGACGCTGGTGGCCGAGCAGGCGGACCCGGACCCGGACTTCCCCACCGTCGCCTCCCCGAACCCCGAACGGCCCGGGACGACCGCGCGGCTGCTGGAGTTGGCGGCGCGGATCGACGCCGACGTCGCGATCGCGCTCGACCCGGACGCCGACCGGTGCGCCGTGGGGTTCGCCGACCCGGACGGGCGGTGGCGGATGCTCGACGGCGACGAGACGGGCGCGGTGCTCGCCGACCATCTGCTGCGCGCGCCGCTTCCGGGGTCGGCCGCGGGCGACGAGCTCGGTGTGCCGGTCGTCGCGTCGACGATCGTCTCCTCGCGGGTGCCGTCGCTGCTGGTCCCGGCGCGCGGCGGTCGGCACGTGGAGACGCTGACCGGGTTCAAGTGGCTCGTGCGGGCCGGCGAGCCGATGCGGTACGCCTACGAGGAGGCCATCGGGCACTGCGTCCTGCCGGACGTCGTGGCCGACAAGGACGGGATCTCGGCGGCCGCGGTGTGGTGCGCGATGGTCGGATCCGGCGGACCGACGGTCGGCGCGCGACTCGACGCACTGGCCACGGAGTTCGGGGCGCACCTCCGGCGCAACGTGTCGCTGCCCCTGGCGGACGACGCGGACCCGGCGGCGGCGCTGACGCGGGCGGCAGGGCTTCTCACCACCGTCGGCGAGGTCCGACCGCTGGAGGGGACCGCCGGCATCCGCGTGGACTCGGATGGTGCGCGCGCCGTGGTGCGGCCCTCGGGCACGGAGCCGCTGCTCAAGACGTACGTCGAGGCGTGGACCCCGCCCGGGCCCTCCGCGTCGGACCGCCGCGACACCGCACGCCGGCTCGCGCGGCTCGGTGATGCGGTCGCAGGCGCGGTGGGCGGCTAGCTAGCGCTCAGCGCGTGCCGGTGGGCGGTTGGCGGCTACCGGGGCCCGAAGAGGCGGTCGCCCGCGTCGCCGAGGCCGGGGACGATGAAGGCGTTCTCGTCGAGGCGCTCGTCGATCGTCGCGGTGACCAGCGTCGCGGCCAGCCCGGAGGCGCGCACCGCCTCGATCCCCTCCGGCGCACACAGGACGCACACCACGGTGACCCCGGTCGCGCCGCGCGCCGCGAGCGTCTCCAGCGTCGACACCAGCGACCCGCCCGTCGCGAGCATCGGGTCCAGGACCACGACGTGACGTCCGGCCAGGTCCTCGGGCAGCGAGCACAGGTACGACACCGGCTGGTGGCTCTCCTCGTCGCGCGCGAGGCCGATGAACCCGACCTGCGCGCCCGGCATCAGACGAGTGGCCGGATCCAACAGGCCCAGGCCCGCCCGCAGCACCGGCACCACGAGCGGCACGCCGTCCACCGCGACCGCGGTCGTGTCCGTGATCGGGGTGCTCACGGTGACCTCGGTGGTCGGTACCGACCGGAAGGCCTCGTAGCAGAGCATGGTGCCGAGGGCGTCCATCGCGGCGCGGAACCCGGCCGTGTCGGTGGCGGAGTCGCGCAGCGTACGGAGCCGGTCCCCGACCAGCGGGTGATCCACGACGGTGATGTCCATGCCCGTCAGGATTCCATACGGAGGAAATCCCGGACCGGCTGGAACCGGATCGTCTTCTCGACGCGTCGAACCCTGTGACGGGACGAGAGAGAACGACGAGGGGACGCAGGACATGACGGACGGGGCGATCGACGTCCATGTCGACGGTTTACGCGAACTGGGAACGGGGCTGACCACCCTGGCCGACACGCTGGGGGGTGCGCTCGAGGCGGTGGACGGGCTGCCGATCGAGGCGGTGACGCCCGTGGTCGGGCCCGTGGGCGCCGACTTCATGTCCGCGCTCATGGCGGCGACCGCGCGGCACCGCGAGGTGTTGGCCGGGCTCACGCGGGTCACCGACGCCGCCGGGGAGCTCGTGTTGGAGACGGCCAGGCTCTTCGACGAGTCCGACGCCGCCGGCGCTGCGGCGATCGGCGCCGCCGGTGCCGCCGGTGCCGCCGGCGCCGATCTCACCGGGAAGTGGGTGTGATCCGGTGATCGCCGACGCGCTGGCCTACGCCGGCCCCATCAAACAGATCCTCGATCTGCTGTCCGCGGAGGAGTTCGTCCCCGCCGAGGCGCAGGACATCATGCGGCCGGTCAGTGACGGACTCGAGGCCGCGCAGCAACTCGGCCCGCCGCTGGAACGTCTGCTGTCGGAGTCGTGGGACTCCCTGGCCTCCCTGGGGGCCGCGCACTCGATCGCCGAGGTCGGCCGGACGATGGGCGCGCTCGGCGAGTCCGCCGCGGAGATCGCGCGGGTCACCGCCGTGGCCGCTGAGATCGTGGTCCGGGGGACTGTCGAGGTGATAGGGATTGTGCAGCAGTTCCTCGCCCGTGCGGCCGCCATGGGGCCGGCCCTCCTCACCCCGCCGGGACAGGCCGGCCTCCTCGGGCTGGCCGCCGAGCACCTCGCGCGTGGGATCCAGGTGGCCGAGCGGGTCCAGACCGAGCTGAGGGTGCCGACCGCGGAGATGCGGGCCATCGCCGCCGGTATCCCCCCGGCCCCCCGCATGCCGGGCACGGTCGGGGCCGGTTCCGGCACCGGCGGCGCGATCGACGCCACCATGGTCGCCTACACCGAGTCCGGTCCGGACGCGGTCTTCGCTGCGGGCGGCGGCGCGGGCGGCGGCGCGGGCGGCGCGGTCTTCGCTGCGGGCGGCGGCGCGGACGGCGCGGGCGGCGGCTCGTTTGACGGCGGTTCGTTCGACAGTGGCTCGTCGGGTGTCGCGGCGGAGTCCGCCGCCGGGTCCGGGTTCGTGCCCGGGACGGCGGGGTTCGGTGACGCCGGGTCCGGGGTGATCGGCGGCGGAACCGAGGTGACCCTGCCCGACGGCTCGGTCGTCACCGCCCCCAACGAGCAGGCCGCCGGCGCTGTCCGCAACGCGCTCAGTCAGCAGGGTGTGCCGTACGTGTGGGGCGGCACCTCTCCCGGCCAGGGGCTGGACTGCAGTGGCCTGACGCAGTGGGCGTACGGGGACGCCGGTGTGGAGATCCCCCGCCTGGCCCAGGAACAGGGCGTGGGTGTCCAGGTGTCCCCGCAGGACGTCCTGCCCGGTGACCTGCTCGTGTGGGACGGCCACGTCGCCATGTACATCGGCAACGGTCAGATCGTGGAGGCCGGGGACCCTGTAGCGGTGTCCGGGCTCCGCACCGACAATATCGGCATGTCGTTCCACGGCTTCTACCGTCCGACCGGCTGATGGCACCCGACAGCTGCCGGCACACCGACCCGATGACCGGGGTGGTCGCCGAGGTCGGCACCGACGGCGTCCCGGTGGGCCTGGCCCTTCCGGAGGCCCTCCTCGACCGCCCGCCCGCGGAGGTGGCGCGCGCGGTCCTGCGCAGCCTCACCGCGGCCGCGGGCGACGCCCGCGATCTGCTGGAACGCCTCGCCGCCGACGACTGGGACGAGAGGGACTGGGACGAGAGGGACCCGGGCGACGAGCCGGGCGGGTCTGTCAGGTGAGCGCCGGAGGACTGGACGTCGAGGCGTTCCTCGATCGTCTGCGCGGGATCGCGACCGAGTGGGAGTCGGCACACGACCAGCTGGAGACCTTGCGCATCTCGACGACCAGCCGGGACCGACTCGCCACCGCGACCGCGGACTCCGGCGGGAGCGTGGTGGACCTCGTGCTGGCGCCCGGGTTGCGCAGGCACGGGTCCGAGGTGGTCGCGGCGTCGATCCTCGAGGCCACGTCGGCTGCCGTGGAGCAGGCCAACACCCGTCGCGCGGAGCTGGTCTCGGGCTCGGTGGCCCTCGCCGTGAGCGGTCGGAGGCGGGCAGCCGAGGACGCCGCCCGTCATCACACCGACCCCGCCCCGGCGGGCCGTGGCACCGCCTGACTAGCCGTGGATATGCTGACCGGCATGGCCAAGGACATCGTCCCGATCGAGCTCGGTCTCCCGGAGGGAGACGTCACGACCCTCTGGGCACCCAGCTGGCGGGAGGACAACGACGACTGGGAGGCGTTCCTCGGGCTGGACGAGGACCTCTACGCCTTTGACTCGACGGCCGAACTCCTCGCCCTGGTCCGCAGCGGCGCGGAGCACGATCTGCAGGACCACCCCTCGTGGGAGGAGTTCGCCGGATCGGACGTGCTCGCCTTCCGCGCCGCCGAGGAGAACTGCTACGACCTCGTCGGCGTCCTCGAGCTCCTCGGGGACGATCCGACCGAGTCGTCGGTCGACGAGATCGATCAGTCCTTCGCGATCGCCCGCTCGATCGGCGAGGTGTGCGAACTGGACACCGTCACCAAGTTCTTCAACGGCAACCCGGTGCTCGCGTCCGTCACGCACGGCATGGACGAGTTCTACGGCCGCGACGGGCTCAAGCTGTGGAAATCCATCCGCAAGACGGTCGCCAAGGGCTGGGACGACGTCCTCGACGCCATCCAGGACGTCATGACCACCCCGGAGATCGACCGCGCCGAGGTCGAGCGTGCGCGCCACGACCTGGAGACCGCCGAGGCCGCGCTCCCCGAGCCGGAGCCGGAGCCCGAGCCCGCCCCGACCGGGTACCCGGACGGCTCGCTCTGGAAGAGCGTCGGGATCGACCCCGTCAGGATCGTGTTCGCTGACCAGGAGTACCTGAGTCTGCGCTGCTACCTGGGCGACCGGCCGGTGTTCCTCGGCGACGGCGACCAGGCGTACGTCTTCACCAGTGCGCGCGGCCTGTCCCGCTACCTGGCCGACAACGACGACGACACCCTGAGCCGGGTGGCCACCTACGAGCGCGTCAAGATCGCCGCGACCGACGGCAGCCTGGACGTGCACGTCACAGACGACAACGTGTACGTCCTGGCCGGGCTCGACCGCGACATCGAGGTCGGGCCGGAGATGGTGGACTCCGAGCAGCTCGGCCTGGCGGTCGAGTTCGTCACCGACCTGGCCAACTACGTCGGCGACGCCGAACTCGAGGCGTCGGTGACCGGGCGCGGGTCGGCGCTACGGCGCTACCTGCACTACGTCCTCAACCCCGACGACGCCAAGCTGCTCGAGCCGACCGCACCGTATGACGACGAGGCGTCCGAGTGGCGCGACCTGGTCGACGACGTCGAGAAGCTCGTCACCACGCCCGACCTCGCCTGATCCGGGGTGCGTCGTCCCCGGCGTCCGTTCCCGGACGGTCACCAGCCGCGCAGTCGCTCGGTCACCACGCCGGCAGGACCGCGATCCGGGCCCGTCCCGAACGCGGCCGCCACCTCGTCGAGTGCGGCCGGCAACCGTGCGGTGTCGCCCGCGTGGACGGTGGCCACCACCTCGCCGACGCGGACGTGTTCGCCCTCGACGCGGTGCAGCATCACGCCCGCGCCCGGGTCGACCGCCTCGCCGGGGCGGGTCCGCCCCGCCCCGGCCAACCACGACGCGCGACCGACCCCGAGCGCGTCCCACCTGATCGGACCCGACGCCGGGGCCCGCACCTCCTCGACGTGCGCCGCCCGCGGTAGGACCGCGTCCGGGTCCCCGCCCTGCGCGGAGATCATCGCCCGGTAGGAGTCCATGGCCCGCCCGTCCGCCAGCCGGGCACGCGGGTCGGCGTCCGGGATCCCCACCGCGGCGAGCGCCTCGAGCGCCAGCGCGCAGGTCAGGTCGACCATGTCGGCAGGCCCCCCGCCGGCGAGGATCTCCCGCGCCTCGGCCACCTCGAGCGCGTTGCCCACGGCGCGACCGAGGGGCGTGTTATTGGCGGTCACCAGGGCACTGGTCCGCACACCGGCGGCGGCGCCGATCCCGACCATCACCCGCGCCAGCTCGGCGGCGTCGGCGGGGTCGGGCAGGAACGCGCCGGAGCCGAACTTCACGTCCAGCACCAGCGCACCGGTGCCCTCGGCGATCTTCTTGCTCATGATGGACGCGGCGATCATCGGGATGGACGGGACGGTGCCGGTGACGTCCCGCAGCGCGTAGAGGGCCCGGTCGGCGGGGGCGAGGTCGGCCCCGGCAGCGCAGATCACGGCCCCGGTCCGCGTCAGGACGGCACGCATCTCGTCGGCGTCGAGGTCCGCGCGCCACCCGGGGATGGACTCGAGTTTGTCGAGCGTGCCGCCGGTGTGGCCGAGCCCCCGGCCCGACAGTTGCGGCACGGCCACGTCCCACGTCGCCAACAGCGGTGTCAGGACGAGGGTGATCGCGTCGCCCACGCCGCCGGTGGAGTGCTTGTCGACGGTGGGCACCACCCTGCCGCCGCGGGTCAGATCGGACAGGTCCATCCGGGTTCCGGAGCCCACCATCGCCGTGGTCCACCGGGAGATCTCCCGGTCGGTCATCCCGCGGAAGTAGATCGCCATCGCGAGCGCGGACATCTGCTCGGGTGCGACGACCCCGCGGGTGAACCCGTCGACGATCCAGTCGATCTCGTCGTCGTCGAGTTCCCGCCCGTCCCGCTTGGCCTCGATGATCCGCACGGCGTCGTGTCGCGCGCTCATCCCGGAGCCACTCACCGCAGGTCCCCCGGTCCGAAGGCGTCCGGGAGGAGCTCGGCGAGGCGCACCGCGCCGCGCGCGGTGTGGACCACCAGCCCGGGGCCGCCGTGTTCGTGCAGGAGTTGTCGGCAGCGTCCGCACGGCGCGAGGGGGTCCCCGGTGTGGGAGACGACGACGAGCTCGAGCAGCCTCCCGCCGCCGGTGCGGTAGAGGTCGGAGACGAGCGAGCACTCGGCGCACAGGGTCAGGCCGTAGGAGGCGTTCTCGACGTTGCACCCGACGACCATCCGTACCCGCCCGTCGGGGTCGCCGGCGGGCGGGTCCACGTCCGGGCCAACGGCCAGCGCGGCGGCCCCCACCCCCAGCCCGGAGTACGGACGGTAGGCACCCCGTGCGGCGGCGAGGGCGGCGTCGGTGAGGCCGGCGACGATCGCGTTGTGTTGTGCTGCGGTTTCGTCCTGGGACACCTGGCTTACCCCTCGGTAACATCTTTTAGGCTTCCCTAACTGGGAGAACCCGCTCGGTCCACGGTACCCACCCTGCTTTCGCCTAGTCAGATCTCAGGTCTAAAGTCCTAGTAGGCGCCCGCTGTGCTCTCGGGCCGGAACGCGCGCCGATGGCATCAGGCCCAGACGATTCGGAGGCACGACAAGCCCATGAGTACTGCGCAGGCGCCGGCGCGTCCGGCCCCCACAAAGAAGCTCAACCTCTACAAGGGTGACCCGGGGATGTGGTCCTGGGTCGCGCACCGCATCTCGGGCGTCGCGATCTTCTTCTTCCTCTTCGTACACGTGCTCGACACCGCGCTCGTCACGGTGAGCCCGGAGAGTTACAACGCGGTCATCGACACGTACAAGACCCCGATCGTCGGCCTCATGGAGATCGGTCTGGTCGCGCTCGTGCTCTTCCACGCGCTCAACGGTCTCCGGATCGTCCTCGTCGACTTCTGGTCGAAGGGCGCCAAGTACCAGCGTCAGATGCTGTGGGCCGTCCTGGCGATCTGGGTCGTGGTGTTCGCCGCGGCCACCGCCCGCCTCCTCTTCCTTCTCTTCCAGCACCTCTAAGGGGAACGATCACCATGGCAGACGCACCTGTTCTCCAGACGTCCTACGACCGGCCGGCCTCCCTGGCGCAGCCGCGCTCGCCCCGCCTGCGCTCGCGCGGCAACTTCGAACGCTCGGCGTGGATCTTCATGCGCTACTCGGGCGTCGCGCTGGTCATCCTCACGATCGGTCACCTCACCGTCGGTCTGATGATCGACGAGGGCGTCCAACGCATCGACTGGGCGTACGTGGCGGACCGCTGGCAGAGCCCGTTCTGGGCCGTGTGGGACCTCCTCATGCTCTGGCTGGCCATGCTCCACGGCGGCAACGGTGTCCGCACCGTCATCGCGGACTACTCCCGCAAGGACTCGACCCGGTTCTGGCTCAACTCGATCCTGTTCGTCGCCACCGGCCTCGTCCTGGTCCTGGGCACCTACGCCATCTTCGGCCTCGCCTACGACCTCTGACCGCGGCCGTCTTCGTCTGCGGACTTCACTTCTCCGAAAGCGAGCACTGAGTAACCCATGACCGATCGTCAGGTCCACCAGCATCAGTACGACGTCGTGATCGTCGGCGCCGGCGGCGCGGGTATGCGCGCGGCCATCGAGTCGGGCCCGCGTACCCGCACCGCCGTCCTCACCAAGCTCTACCCCACCCGCTCCCACACCGGCGCCGCCCAGGGCGGCATGTGCGCCGCCCTCGCGAACGTCGAGGAGGACAACTGGGAGTGGCACACGTTCGACACGGTCAAGGGCGGCGACTACCTCGTCGACCAGGACGCCGCGGAGATCATGGCCAAGGAGGCCATCACCGCCGTCATCGACCTGGAGAACATGGGCCTGCCGTTCAATCGCACGCCCGAGGGCAAGATCGACCAGCGGCGCTTCGGCGGCCACACCCGTGACCACGGCAAGGCGCCCGTGCGTCGCGCCTGCTACGCGGCCGACCGCACCGGTCACATGATCCTGCAGACGCTCTACCAGAACTGCGTCAAGCACAACGTGGAGTTCTTCAACGAGTTCTACGTGCTGGACCTGTGTCTCACCGAGACCCCCGAGGGTCCCGTCGCCACCGGCTGCGTCGCCTACGAGCTCGCCTCCGGCGACCTGCACGTGTTCCACTCCAAGGCCACCGTCTTCGCCACGGGTGGCTCGGGCCGCATGTACAAGACCACCTCGAACGCCCACACCCTCACCGGTGACGGCATGGCCGTGGTGTTCCGCAAGGGCCTGCCGCTGGAGGACATGGAGTTCCACCAGTTCCACCCGACCGGCCTCGCCGGCCTGGGCATCCTCATCTCCGAGGCCGTCCGCGGTGAGGGCGGCATCCTGCGCAACGCGGACGGTGAGCGCTTCATGGAGCGCTACGCCCCCACCATCAAGGACCTCGCGCCCCGTGACATCGTCGCCCGCTCGATGGTCCTGGAGGTCCGCGAGGGCCGCGGCGCCGGCCCCGAGAAGGACTACGTCTACATCGACGTGACCCACCTCGGTGCCGACGTGCTCGAGGAGAAGCTGCCCGACATCACCGAGTTCTCGCGCACCTACCTCGGTGTGGACCCGGTGACCGAGCTCGTGCCGGTCTTCCCCACCTGCCACTACGTCATGGGCGGTATCCCGACCAACGTGCAGGGCGAGGTGCTGCGCAACTCCGAGGACGTCGTTCCCGGCCTCTACGCCGCGGGCGAGTGCGCCTGCGTGTCCGTTCACGGCTCCAACCGTCTGGGCACCAACTCGCTGCTGGACATCAACGTGTTCGGCCGCCGCGCCGGCATCGCCGCCGCCGAGTACGCCGCGGGCCATGACTTCGTCGAGCTGCCCGCCGAGCCCGAGCAGATGGTCCGTGACTGGATGGAGCGCATGCTCGCCCCACACGGCAGCGAGAACGCCGCGGACATCCGCAGCGAGATGCAGGCCATGATGGACGACAAGGCGTCGGTCTTCCGCACCGAGCAGTCGCTCACCGAGGCCCGTGACGAGCTCCGCGCCCTCAAGGCCCGCTACGCCGACGTCACCGTCTCGGACAAGGGCAAGCGCTTCAACACCGAACTCTTGGAGGCCGTCGAACTGGGCTTCCTGCTGGAGCTGGCGGAGGTCACGGTCGTCTGTGCCCTCAACCGCAAGGAGTCCCGCGGCGGTCACTCCCGCGAGGACTTCCCGGACCGCGACGACGCCACGTACATGAAACACACGATGGCGTTCAAGGAGGGCGGTCTCGACCTGCTCTCCGACATCCGGCTGGATTGGAAGCCGGTTGTGCAGACCCGCTACGAGCCGATGGAGCGTAAGTACTGATGAGCACCGCAGTCGACACCACCAAGGCCAACGACGGCAAGGACCCCGGCGCCAACCGTCCCGTGCCGCCCGGCTCGACCATGGTCACGCTGAAGATCGCCCGTTTCAACCCGGAGGATCCGGACTCGGCCGGCTGGAAGGAGTACGAGGTCCCGGCGCTGCCGTCCGACCGTCTGCTCAACCTGCTGACGTACGTCAAGAACTACATCGACGGATCGCTGGCGTTCCGTCGATCGTGCGCGCACGGCGTCTGCGGCTCGGACGCCATGCAGGTCAACGGTGTGAACCGCCTGGCGTGCAAGGTTCTGATGAAGGACATGCTCCCGAAGGACGGCAAGCCCGTCACCATCACCATCGCCCCACTGCGCGGGCTGCCGGTGGAGAAGGACCTGTACGTCGACATGGAGCCGTTCTTCAAGTCGTACCGCGACGTGATGCCCTACCTCATCACCTCCGGCAACCAGCCGACCGCCGAGCGCATCCAGTCGCAGACGGACCGGGCCCGCTTCGACGACACCACCAAGTGCATCCTCTGCGCCTGCTGCACGAGTTCCTGCCCGGTGTTCTGGGCCGACGGGTCGTACTTCGGGCCGGCGGCGATCGTCAACGCGCACCGGTTCATCTTCGACTCGCGTGACGAGGGCGCCGCCGATCGGCTGGAGATCCTCAACGACGCCGAGGGGGTGTGGCGTTGCCGCACCACCTTCAACTGCACCGACGCGTGCCCGCGTGGAATCCAGGTGACCAAGGCGATCACGGAGGTCAAGCGCGCGCTGCTGTTCGCGCGCTGATCACCGGGTAGCCACCACGCCGGCGCGCGTCGTTCCGACGTCGCCTCGCAGCACCGGCCGGGGCCGCATTCTCCACAGACGGAGAGTGCGGCCCCTCCGCCGTTTCCTTCCCTCGTGGCCCCGACCCTCCCCGCCGCCCCCGGCATCCGCACACGCGCCTGCCCGCTGCGACCCCAGCCGCACGCCCGGGGCCACAGCCGCACGCCCGGGCCACAGCCGCACGCCGAGATGGCGTCTCGCCTGCTCCGAAGCGGGTGCGAGACGCCACCCCGGGGAGCGGCTGCGGGGCGAGGGCGGGTCAGACCCGGGCCAGCGGGTCCGACCCGAGGCGACGTCGACCGGACGTAGACTCGACCTCCGTGACCAGCACCCGACGACGGCCCGTCCAGCGAGCCGCCGGCCTCGTGACCGCAGCCCTGGTCGCACTGGTACCGCTCGCGGCAGCGGCACCCGTGACAGCCGTGGAGCCGGCCCCCGCCGTTCCGCTGACGGAGCCGCCGCCGGCCGCCGTGCTGCCGTCGACCACGTCGCCGTCGTACTTCGACACCCCGCGCGACATCACCGGGTGCCCGTACCGCACCACACCGCCCGCTCCCGTCGACGAGTCCGAGGTCCCGCTCCCCGGGCAGACGTCCCCGACCCCTCCCCCGGTGCCCGACACCCCTCCGGGCGGTGACGGGCTCGCCGGCTGCGAGGTCGTGGCGCCCGACGGATTCGAGGTGCCACGCGACGTCACCGCCAGCGCGTGGCTGGTCTCCGACCTGGACACCGGCCAGATCGTGGCGGCCAAGGACCCGCACGGCCGATACCGCCCCGCGAGCGTGATCAAGACACTGCTCGCCTCCGTCGCGCTGGACTCGCTCGACGTCGACCGGGTCGTGGAGGTCACCGACGCGGACCTCGAGGGGGCCGAGGGCAGCCTCGTGGGCATCGGGCCGGGCGGCGAGTACTCCGTGGGACGGCTCCTCAGCGGCCTGCTCCTGGCCTCCGGCAACGACGCCGCGGTGGTCCTGGCGCGGCAGCTGGGGGGCATCGAGGAGACGTGCGCCGCGATGAACGCGCACGCCGTCGCGCTCGGGGCCCGCAGTACGTATGTCGCCACCGTGAACGGCCTCGACGGCCCGGGCATGATGTCCACGGCCTACGACATGTCGCTGATCTTCCGGGACGCGATGGCCCGCCCGGCGTTCGCGGAGATCGTCGCCACCCCGTCCACGGGCTTCCCCGGATACCCCGCTGGTCCGGGCACCGAACCACCGGATCCGGCGGCGGTACCGGAGCACACCGGCCCGACGATGGGCGCGGACGGGGTCCTGATCAACCCCGGCTTCGTGCTGGGCAACGACAACCTGCTGCTCCACAACTACCCGGGCGCGATCGGCGGCAAGACCGGTTTCACCGACGATGCCCGGCACACGTTCATCGGGGCGGCCGAGCGGGACGGTCGGCGGCTCGCGGTGGTGCTGCTCGACGGCACGCGTGTGCCCAGCCCGCCGTGGCAGCAGGCGGCCGCGTTGCTGGACGCGGGGTACGCGGCGGGCGACTCGGACCCTGTGGGCGTGCTCGAGGCCGGGCCGCAGGACTCGACCGATCATGCGACCGAGCACCTGGCCGGCGGCCTCGGCGGGGCGGGCACGCCGGAGACGGCGATCGTCGGCGGCTCGGTGCTCGAGCGCTACAGCACGTGGCTGGCGCTGGGCGCGGCGGGACTCGTCGTGGTGGCCGGGGCGGTCCTCACACTGCGGTCACGGAACTAGCCCGGGGCCCGGCCCCACGTCCGTAGCGGCCGCCGCGTCGGCGCGTACGGTCGGGGAACGGCCGGGGAGCGGCCGGGGAGCGGCCGGTCAGGAGACGGCGCCGGCGCCGGCGAGGATGACCCGCAGTCGCCCGGCGCACTCGTCGACCGTGGTGCGGGCGTCGGAATCGTCGGCCATCTCGACGAGGGCCCGGAGGAGGACGACGACGACGAGGTCGGCCGCGATGTCGATGGAGGTGTCGTCCGCTCCGGAGAGCGTCTCGAGCCGACCCAGGGTGATCCCCAGCCGGCGGCGGGCGGAATCGACGGCGGCCGCGAGGATCCGGTGGTCTGGATGCGCGGTGTCGACCAGGCCGCGGGCGAGCATGGCCCAGGTCTGCGGATCCCGGGTGGCGGCGGCGGAGGCCAGGCGGGGCCAGTCGGTCGCGGGGTCGTCGGTCGCGGTGGAGATCAGCTCGTCGATGAACGTCCCGAGGGCGTCGGCCGCGCCGGACGCGAGTTCCGATGCGAGGTCGTCGACGGACTCGAAGTGCCGGTAGAAGGCGGTGGGGACGATGCCGACCTCGCGCGCGAGTTCGCGGACGACGAGCCCGGTGAAGCCGCGCGTGGCCACCCCGTTCCGGCCCGCCTCGACGATGAGTGCACGGGTGTGCCGTTTCTGTTCCGCACGTGTCCTGGGCGTCGTCACATTCGCCATCCTATCGACAGCCTGGACTGACGCGTCAGAAACCACCCGTCCGCGGGGTGTGGGCCGGGCCACAAATCGAACCTCTTCCCATTTCGGAGAACGGCTGTACACTCAAAAACGTCCGGTGGTCGAACCGGACGGATGCGCACCCCGACCGCGACGGCACCGACCCGGTGCGAGGCGCGACGACCGCCGGGGAGCGACCGCATCCGACGGCGTCCGACCACACCGACCCATATCCTCGACGGAGGTCCACATGACCGCCCCGCCCATCCGCAGACTCTTCTCCCGCAGGGTCACGCGCACCCTACTCACTCCCCATCCGGTCGAACACTACGTCCGCTCCCTGGGCGTGGACTGGTCCGACGACCCCACCGGGGCGACCGTCGTGACAGTCGACCGGCCGGTCCCCGACGTCACGGTCCTCACCCTGCGGTTGCCCGCCGGGGTCGACCGCCCCGCCCCCGGCGCCGCGCTCGAGATCGGGGTCGTGGTGGACGGCGTCGTCCACCGCCGCCACTACTCCCCCGTCGATCCGGCGTCCCGCCGCGACGGGTTGGCGACCATCGCCGTTCGCAGGCACCCCGACGGCGTGGTCTCGAACCATCTCTGGGACGAGGCCGCGCCCGGGATGCGACTTCTCCTGGGTAGCCCGGTCGGCGAGATGGCGTTGCCCGAGGCCCGCCCCGCCGATGTGCTGCTGGTCAGCGGCGGCAGCGGCATCACCCCGATGCTGGCGATCGCCTCGACGCTCGCCTCAGACGGCCACTGCGGCGACGGGGCGCCGGGCCGCGTGGCGTGGCTGCACTACGCCCGCCGCGTGGAGGACGTGCCCTTCCGGGACCAGCTCCGTGAGCTGGCCCGGTCCGGGGTGACGGTCACGGTGGTCCCCACCGCCGAGGGGACGACCCCCAGCGGCCTGTCCGGCCACCTCTCCGCCGACCATCTCGAGGAGACAGCCCCCTGGCACGATGACGCCGCGGTGTTCCTCTGCGGCCCCGAACCGCTGGCCCGGGGCCTCGAGGAGGTCCTCGGTGCCGAGCGGTTCTCCGGCGTCCTGCGTGAGCGTTTCACCTCCGCGACCGGGCCGGTGCCCGACGGGGACGGCGGCACCGTGACCCACCTGCGCAGCGGCATCACCGCCCGGAACGAGGGAACCACCCTGCTCGAGGGCGCCGAGGCTGCCGGCCTGAGCCCCCAGCACGGCTGCCGGATGGGCATCTGCCACACCTGCACGGCCGTGCGCGTCTCCGGCACCACCCGCGATCTGCGCACCGGCGAGGTCGACTCCACGCCCGACTGCCACGTCCAGATCTGCGTCAACGCGCCCGTCGGCGACGTCGAGATCGAGCTCTAGACCTGCATCCCCACCCGCCCGGAACGACCCGGAAGGACCCCATCATGACACTCCTGCAACTGCCCGGCCTCCGCCCGAAGAAGTCCACCACGCCGAAGGCGCCGAAGGCCGCGAAGCCGCCGAAGGCCAGCGGCAAGGCGGCCGGCAAGGCGGCCAGCAAGGCCGCCGACGCGAAGACCGCGAAGACCCCCGGCCCCGAGCCGATCGTGCTGTCGGCCGAGTCGGTCGAGATCATCGGCCGCGAACTCGATGCCATCCGCGACCGCGTGAGGGCCGACCTCGGCACCGCCGACCGCGACTACATCCTGCGGGTGGTGCGCACCCAACGCCGCCTGGAGTTGGCCGGCCGCGGGCTGATGTTCCTCGGCTTCCTGCCCCCGGCCTGGCTGGCCGGCGTCGCCGCGCTGAGCGCGTCCAAGATCCTCGACAACATGGAGATCGGCCACAACGTCATGCACGGCCAGTACGACTGGATGCGCGACGACATGCTCCACTCCTCGAGCTTCGAGTGGGACAACGTGTGCCCGTCGGACCAGTGGCGGCACTCGCACAACTACATGCACCACACGTACACCAACATCCTCGACCTGGACCGCGACATCGGTTACGGCCTGCTGCGGATGGAGTACGAGCAGAAGTGGACCCCGCTGCGTCTGGGCAACCCCGTGTACGCGTTCGCGCTGATGATGCTGTTCGAGTGGGGCGTGATGATGCACGACCTCGAGTACGACAACGTCCTCAAGGGCAAGCGCAAGTGGTCCGACGTCAAGGGCCTGCTCGCCGGCTGGTGGAACAAGGTCCGCGGCCAGGTGGCCAAGGACTACATCGTGCACCCGGCGCTGACCGGCCCGCTGTTCCCGCTCACGTTCGCCGGCAACCTCACCGCGAACGTCGTCCGCAACATCTGGGCGTTCTCGGTGATCTTCTGTGGCCACTTCCCGTCCGGCGCCCAGGTGTTCACGCAGGAGGAGACGGCCGAGGAGACCCGCGGCGAGTGGTACGTCCGGCAGATGCTGGGGTCGGCCAACATCTCGGGCAGCCCGTTCATGCATCTGGCGACCGGCAACCTGTCGCACCAGATCGAGCACCACCTGTTCCCGGATCTTCCCGCGCACCGCTACCCGGAGATCGCGGACGAGGTGCGCGCGATCTGCGAGGAGCACGGCCTGCCGTACACGACCGGCCCGTTGTGGAAGCAGGTCGGAGGAGTCTGGTCCAAGATGTTCCGCCTCGCGCTGCCCCTGCCTCCCACCGCGGCGGACACGCCGGCGGTGATCATCGAGCGCAGGAAGACTCCCGTCGCCGCCTGAGCCGCGGGTACCGTCTAAGGGCATCACCGACGAAGGGAGCGGTCCATGAGCGACTTCGAACGCAACAAGGACCAGGTCCAGGCAGGTGTCCAGGCGGGCGCGTCGCTGGTGGGACGTATCGCCGTCATCATCACGGACGCGATCGGCTCGATCGCCAAGGAGGTCGGCGACTTCGTCACCGAGGGCATCGAAATGCGTGAGGCCGCCCGAATCTCCCGCCGCGAGGAGCGGCAGCGCACCGCGGACGAGCCGCTGATCAACCTCGACGGCATCGAGGACGGCGACCTGCAGGGCTGACCGGCGTCCGGCCGCTTCCCGGGGAGAGGCGGCCGGTCGGCCCCCCGTGGCCGGTGCGAAGTGGCGCCGGCCACGGTGGCAGGATCCCATGTCGTGACGATCATCGCCGCCGCGGACGGCTCCGCTCTCGGAAACCCCGGTCCTGCCGGATGGGCCTGGTATATCGACGACTCGACCTGGCGCTGCGGTGGCTGGAAGCGCGGCACCAACAACCAGGGCGAGCTCACCGCCGTGCTGGACCTGCTGCGCCAGACCGCGCACACCGATGAGCCGCTGCACATCCTGTGCGACTCGCAGTACGTCATCAACTCGGTCACCAAATGGATGAAGGGCTGGAAGCGCAAGGGCTGGAAGAAGGCCGACGGCAAGCCCGTGCTCAACGTCGAGGTGATGAAGGCCCTCGACGAGGCGATGCAGGGCCGCGAGGTGACGTTCGAGTGGGTCAAGGGTCACGCGGGCCACGAGCTCAACGAGAAGGCCGACGCCCTGGCCAACGGCGCCGCCAAGGCGCACTCGTCGCGCAAGGAGCCTGAGCCCGGGCCGGGCTTCCCGGGTGCGACGGCTGTGGGCGCGGGCGAGGACCCGGCTGTTCCCCCGCCCGCCGCGGGGGGCACCGCCCGGCGATCGCCGTCCGCGGGAGGATCGGGGACGAGCGGGACGACGACGAGGTCAGCGGCCGAGTCCGAGCCCGACCTGTTCTCCCTGGACGCGAACACCCCGGCCGGTCCCGCGGACGAGGAAGGGAGTTCTCCCTCCGCCGCCGGCCCGGGGATCGAGGACCTCGTCGTCGACCTGGAACGCTCCCTGTTGACCGACACCGTCCGCCGGGACCGCCGCACTCTCACGCGACTGCTCGACGTGCGATGGCGGCAGGTGGACGCCGCGGGCCGCACCCGGACCCGCCGCCAGCTCGGCGACACGGACGGGTCCGTCGAGGACGTCGAACTCGAGGTGGTCGAGACCCGACGCCTCGGCGACGACGCGGTTCTCGTGCTGTGGCGCGCCACCGCTCCCGGGGGCGAGGTCTCGCTGGGCAGCTCGCTGTGGCAGCGGTTCGGCGGTGACTGGAAGCAGGTCTACCAGCAGGCCACTCGCGAGGCCTGAGGCGGCGTCGGCGTGTCGACCGCGCTACAGGTGTTGTATGGTCAGCGGCCGCGCCGACGCCCGGGTCAGCCCCGACGGGGGACGGTGAATCCGACGGCCTGATAGACCTGCGACAGGACGGGGCCGGCGACCGCGCGGGCCTTCTCCGCGCCGTCCGCCAGAATCCGCTCGAGCTCGGCGCGGTCGGACATGAACTCGTCGAACCGGCCACGCAGCGGCGTCACGAACGCCTCGAGGGCGTCGGCCGTGTCGGTCTTCAGCGCGCCGTAGCCTGCTCCGGCGGTCTGGTAGTCGGCGACGATGTCGGCGATCGCGCGCCCGGTGAAGGCGGACTGGATGGCCAGCAGGTTGGACACGCCGGGCTTCATCTCGCGGTCGTAGCGGATGTTCCCGTCGGAGTCGGTGACCGCGCTCCGGATGCGCTTGGCGGAAACCTTGGGATCGTCGAGCAAGTTGACGACGCCCTTGGGGTTCTCGCCGGACTTGCTCATCTTGGCGGTCGGGTCCTGCAGGTCGTAGATCTTGGCCGAACCCTCGAGGATCTTGCCCTCCGGCACCACGAACGTCTTCTTGTAGCGGGAATTGAAGCGCATCGCCAGGTCGCGGGTCAACTCGAGGTGCTGACGCTGATCCTCCCCCACCGGCACCAGGTGCGGGCGGTAGAGCAGGATGTCGGCGGCCATGAGCACCGGGTAGGTGAACAGACCCACCGTGGTGCCGTCGGTGCCCTGTTTGGCGGCCTTGTCCTTGAACTGCGTCATCCGGGCGGCCTCGCCATACCCGGTGATGCACCCCAGCACCCAGGCCAGCTCGGCGTGTTCGGGGACGTGAGACTGCACGAACAGCACCGACCGGGCGGGGTCCACCCCCAGCGCGAGCAGCTGCGCACAGCCGCGGAAGACCCGCTCACGCAGCTCCTTGGGGTCCTGCTTGACGGTGATCGCGTGCAGATCGGGGATGAAGTAGTACGCGTCGTAGTCGTCCTGCAGCTCGACCCACTGCCGCACCGCGCCCAGGTAGTTGCCGAGGTGGTACGAGTCGGCGGTCGGCTGAATGCCGGACAGGACGCGCTGGCGCTTCGCGGGCGCCTGCGACCCGGTCGGCTCTGCGGGCGTGGGAGCTGCGGAGGAGGACTGCTCAGACATGGCGTTCATCTTCCCACGTCCCCGACAACCCACCGCCCACGCCCTCGCGCGGGCGGTCGCCGCACTGTCAGCGGTCGGCGGGCGGCGCCATCTCCGGCGGGAAGCCGCCCGTGGCTATCGGGCCCCAGTCATCGATGGCCACCCGGATGAGGCACTTGCCCTGCCGCACCATCGCCGCCCGGTACTCGTCCCAGTCGTCGTGCTCCCCGGCGATGCTGCGGAAGTACTCCACCAGCGGCTCCACCGCCTCGGGCAGGTCGACGATCTCCGCGGTGCCGTCGAGGTGGACGTACGGGCCGTTGAAGTCGTCGGACAGTACGCACACGCTCACGGCCGGGTCGCGGCGGATGTTGGTCACCTTCGCCCGCTGCGGATAGGTCGCCACGACGAACCTGCCCTCGGAGTCGACACCGCAGGTCACCGGCGAGGTCTGCAGCCCGCCGGACGACCGACGGGTGATGAGGACGGCGCGGTGTCGGGGGCGGACGAAATCGTCGAGGCCGGCTCGATCGGGGCGTTCGGCGGTCGCATACTTCGGCATGGTGCCGAGGTTACGGACCCGTCCCCCGCGTGACATCCGCGACCGCGGGCCCGATCTCAGAAGTCGCCTTCGTCGTCGTCACCACTCGTCTCGGACCTACTCGTAGACGACGGTGACCGGCGCATGGTCGGACCACCGCATGTCGTACGCGCTCGCCCGGTCCACTCGATCAGACACCGCC
The DNA here is from genome assembly GCF_002441635.1 of Dietzia sp. WMMA184. Classification (NCBI taxonomy): domain Bacteria; kingdom Bacillati; phylum Actinomycetota; class Actinomycetes; order Mycobacteriales; family Dietziaceae; genus Dietzia; species Dietzia sp. WMMA184. The sequence goes on from NZ_NXEI01000001.1 coordinate 1,401,352, forward strand.
CGGTCGACCAGTCCGTCGGACACCACGTGGTAGTCGATCCGCCAGCCCGCGTCGTTGTCGAAGGCCTTACCGCGCTGGCTCCACCACGAGTACGGGCCGATCTGGTCGGGGCGGCGATACCGCACGATGTCGGTCCAGCCGCTGCCGTCGGCGAAGACGTCGGTCATCCACTCCCGCTCGTGCGGCAGGAAACCGGAGCTCTTGTGGTTGCCCTTGTGATTCTTCAGGTCGGCCTCACGGTGGGCGATATTCCAATCGCCACAGATGACCATCTCGTGACCCTCACGGGTCTTCAGATGCCCGGCCCGCTCGGCGAGGTACTCGCGGAAGGTCCCCAGGAAACGGTCCTTCTCGTCCTGCTTGGGGGTGTCGGCAGACCCCGAGGGCAGGTAGAGACTGGCGACGGTGACGGTCTCACCGTCGACAGCCCCGGGGTAGACGGCCTCGATGTACCGGCCGGACTCCTCGAACTCCTCGTCGCCGTACCCGACGCGCACGTCGGTCGGCTCGGCGCGGGACAGGATCGCCACACCGGCTCGACCCTTGAGCGAGGACGGAGCGCCCACCAGATGCCACCCGGCGTCGAGGGCGGGCGCGAGCGCCTTACGGGTCTGGTCCTCATCGGCGCGCACCTCCTGGAGGGCGACGACGTCCGCCCCGCTGCCCTCCAGCCAGGGCAGGAATCCGAGGTTGGTCTCCGACCGCTGCTTGACGGCGGCGCGGATCCCGTTGACGTTGACGGTGCTCACGGTGAGGCTCACGGCCCACAGGCTACCGATCGCCGGGAACGTGACGGTTCGGCTACCCCGTCGCCGTCCGCCGCGCCGCCCAGACCGCGCCCACCAGGATCGCGAGACCCGCCGCCGCCAGGGCCGCCCCGGCGAGCGCCGGGGACGTGTAGCCGAAGCCCAGCGCGATCACGGCCCCGCCGAGCCACGCGCCCAGCGCGTTGGCGGCGTTGAGGGCCGAGTGGTTGAGCGAGGCGGCGAGCGTCTGTCCCCTGCCCGCGTATGTCATCAGTCGGGACTGCAGCCCCGGCACCAACGCGGATCCGGTCGTGCCCACCAGGAACAGACCCACCAGCGCCGTGACGGGATGGTGCGCGGCGACGGCGAACAGCGCCAGCACCACGGTCATCACCGCGGCGATCGCGACCAGCCCGCGGTCGAGGTCCCGGTCCGCAACCACACCGCCGAGCAGGTTGCCGGCCACCATGCCGAGTCCGTAGACGGCGAGCACCGCGGGCATCCAGCCGGGATCGATCCCGGCGACGTCGACCATCGTCCACTGGATGTAGGTGTAGACGGCGAACATGCCGCCGAACCCGACGGACCCCACGGCGAGCGTCGCCAGGATCTGTGGCCTCGCCAACGCGGCGAGCTCCTCGCGCGCCCTGACGACCACCGTCCCCGTGGGTTCGGGGACGACGACGAAGATGGCCGCCACGGTCAGCGCGCCGATCACCCCGACCGCGAGGAAGGCGGACTGCCACCCGATCGTCTCCCCGAGCCAGGTCGCCGCCGGGACACCGATCACGTTCGCGACCGACAGTCCGAGCAGCACCTGGGACACCGCCCGCGCCTGCCGTCCGGGACCCGCGAGGGAGGCCGCCACCAGGGAGGCGACCCCGAAGTACGCCCCGTGCGGGATTCCGGCGACGAACCGGGCCGCCACCAGGATCTCGGCGGTCGGGGCGAAGGCCGCCGCGACGTTGCCCGCGGTGAACATCGCCATGAGGACGAGCAGCAGGGTGCGGCGCCGCCACCGTGAGGTCCACACGGTCGGCAGCGGGGCACCCACGACCACGCCGAGCGCGTAGGCGCTGATGACGTTGCCGGCCTGTGGTTCGGTGAGCCCGAAGCCCTCGGCGATCGACCGCAGCAGTCCCATCGCCGCGAACTCGGTGACGCCGATGCCGAACCCGCCCAGCGCGAGCGCGAGGATCGCCAGCGCCACACGGCGAGGGGTGGGTGCGGCGGGCTCGGTGTCCGGCGCCGGGGCGGCTGCGGGGCTCGTGGTCACCGACGAAGGCTACGCCCACCACCCCGGCCGGGCCTGCCACGTCAGCCCGATCAGGGGGCGGTGCGCATGAGGCGTCGGCCACCGTAGACCAGCGCGAACGCCGTGACGTACATGACGATGCTGTAGACGGCGGCCGCGAGCCCGACCTCCTCGTCACCGATCACGGTGAAGGCGATCAACAGCGTCAGGGTGGTGTTCTTGATGCCGAACTCCACGGCGATCGCGATCTGCTCCGCCCGCCTCAGCCTGCTCACCCATGCCAGGAGGCCGCCGAGAACGATCAGTGCGAGGTTGAGGACGATCACGGCGGGGCCGACGGTCACGACGAGGTCGACGATCCGGTCCCGTTCGCCGAGGACGATCCCCACGATGAGCAGGACCAGCACGACGAGGCCCACGATCCCGACGTAGCGCTCGATGCGGGAGGCGAGCGCGGGCCTCCTGGCACGGAGGATCATCCCGATCGCGACCGGGATGAGGATGACGCCCAGCAGGAGCCCGAAGGTCTGGCCGAGAGGGACGGTCACCTCCTCGTCCGCGGCTCCGGGGATGAGGCGCGCGCCGATGCCGAACCACATCGGCAGGGTGAGGATGACGGCGACGGAGGTGAGGGCGGTGAGGATGACCGAGAGGGCGACGTTGCCGCGGGAGAGATAAGTGATGAGGTTCGACGTCGCCCCGCCCGGCGTCGCGGCCACGAGCACCACCCCGAGCGCCAGCATCGGCGTGAGGCCGAAGAGCAGGGCCACACCGACACCGACCAGCGGAACCAGGACCAGTTGGCCGAACAGTCCGACGATCGTGGCCCTGGGCGATCTGGCCTGGACCGCGAAGTCCTCCCTGGTCAGACTCAACCCGATGCCGACCATGATGATGGCCAGGGCGATCGGCAGGCCGATATCGACCAAGGGGCTCTGATCCACGGACGTCTCCTGGGCTCACGACGGAACGGCTGGCCACGCCTGTGACGTGGACCACTGTCCGACTACGGTAACCGATCGGGCGCCGCCGCGACCCCACACCGGCGGGCGCGGGGTCGTCGCCGAACGGTGGGCGCGCGGGATCAGGCCTCTGCTCGGGTGCGCTTGAGATTCTCATCCAGCGCCGCGAGGAACTCCTCCGTCGTGAGGTGTTCCTGGCCATCGCCGACGAGCAGCGCGAGGTCCTTGGTCATCTGCCCCTCCTCGACGGTCTTGATGACCACGTCCTCGAGTTGGTGGGCGAACTCGATGACCTCCGGGGTGCCGTCGAGCTTGCCGCGGTGCTCGAGACCCCGGGTCCACGCGAAGATCGAGGCTATCGGGTTGGTGGAGGTCGCCTTGCCCTCCTGGTGCTGCCGGAAATGTCGCGTGACGGTGCCGTGGGCGGCCTCCGCCTCGCAGGTCTTCCCGTCCGGGGTGAGCAGCACGGAGGTCATGAGGCCGAGCGAGCCGAAGCCCTGGGCCACGGTGTCGGACTGCACGTCGCCGTCGTAGTTCTTACAGGCCCACACGTACCCGCCCTCCCACTTGAGCGCGGAGGCCACCATGTCGTCGATGAGCCGGTGCTCGTAGGTCAGGCCGGCCTTGTCGAACTCGGCCTTGAACTCGCGCTCGAACACGTCCTGGAAGATGTCCTTGAAGGCGCCGTCGTAGGCCTTGAGGATCGTGTTCTTGGTGGACAGGTACACCGGGTACTCGTGCTGCAGCCCGTAGTTGAAGGAGGCGCGCGCGAAGTCCTCGATGGACGTGGTGAAGTTGTACATGCCCATCACCACGCCGCCGTCTTCCGGGAACGTCACCATCTCGTGTTCGATCGGCTCCGAGCCGTCGTCCGGCGTGAAGGTGATGGTGACCGTGCCGGCTCCGGGAACCGTGAAGTCGGTGGCCCGGTACTGATCGCCGAAGGCGTGGCGGCCGACGATGATCGGCTTGGTCCAGCCCGGAACCAGGCGCGGCACGTTGGAGATAATGATCGGGGCGCGGAAGATCGTCCCGCCGAGGATGTTGCGGATCGTGCCGTTGGGCGAGCGGTACATCCGCTTGAGGCCGAACTCCTCCACCCGCGCCTCGTCCGGGGTGATGGTCGCGCACTTGACGCCGACGCCGTGCTTCTTGATGGCGTTGGCGGCGTCGACGGTGATCTGGTCGTCCGTGGCGTCCCGACTCTCGATGCCCAGGTCGTAGAACTCGAGGTCCACGTCGAGGTAGGGGTGGATCAGCTCGTCCTTGATGAACTTCCAGATGATGCGGGTCATCTCGTCGCCGTCGAGCTCGACGACCGTCCCCTCGACCTTGATCTTGGACATCGGGCCCTCTTTCTCCGGTACCGATCGTGACGTGGGCCTCATCTTACCGGCGTGGCCTGCTCAGAGGCGGCCTGTCCAGCCGTTTCCGCTCGTTGCAGGCGAGCGGCGGCTTAGGCTAGCCTGTCCCCAGGTCATGAGTCCCAGCATCGAGCCCCGGCTTGCTGGGCGGCAACCCTCCACCGCGGTGGGGTGCCCCGGGAGACGACCTGGCCCTCACCCGTTCGGGTGGCAGGCAAGCGCGGGTCCGCTGTCGTCAAGCGGTCGGACCCTTCTGACGAGAGGAGGGGCTCCGCCCCTATGACCTACGACAACACCAACCCCGACTGGGCCTTCGAGACCCGCCAGGTCCACGCCGGTCAGCCCGTGGACTCCGACACCGGGGCACGCAACCTGCCGATCTACCAGACCACCTCGTTCGTCTTCGCCGACGCCAAGCAGGCCGCCGACCGGTTCGCCCTCGCCGAGATGGGTCCCATCTACACCCGGATCACCAACCCGACGGTCGCCGCGGCCGAGGACCGGATCGCCTCCCTCGAGGGTGGCGTCGCCGGGCTGCTGTTCGCCTCCGGCCAGGCGGCCGAGACCGCCGCCATCCAGGCGATCGCCCAGTCGGGCGGGCACGTGGTGGCCTCCCCCCGCCTCTACGGCGGCACCGACACGCTGCTCCGGCACACGCTGCCCAAGTACGGCATCGAGACCACGTTCGTGGAGAACCCGGACGACCCCGCCTCCTGGCAGGCGGCGGTCCGGCCCAACACCAAGCTGTTCTACGGCGAGTCCATCTCCAACCCGCTCAACGACATCCTGGACATCCCGGCCATCGCCGAGGTCGCGCACCGCAACCAGGTGCCGCTCGTTATCGACAACACCGTGGCCACCCCGTACCTCATCCGCCCGCTCGAGCTGGGTGCGGACGTCGTGGTCTCCTCCGCCACCAAGTACCTCGGCGGCCACGGGTCCTCGCTCGGCGGCGTCCTGGTCGACGGCGGCAAGTTCGACTGGCGCGTCCAGCGCGACGGTCAGGACGTCTTCCCGTCCTTCACGACGCCCGACCCGGCCTACCACGGCCTGGTCTACGCCGACCTCGGTGCACCCGCCCTCGCGCTCAAGGCCCGCGTCACGCTCCTGCGCGACACCGGCGCCGCGGCCTCGCCGTTCAACGCGTGGACCCTGGTCCAGGGCATCGACACCCTCAGCCTCCGGGTCGAGCGGCACGTGTCCAACGCGCAGCGGATCGCCGAGTGGCTCGAGGCTCGCCAGGACGTGTCCAAGGTGCAGTACGCGGGCCTGGCCTCGTCACCGTACAAGGAGCTGCAGAAGAAGCTGTCGCCCAAGGGTGCCGGCGCGATCGTCACCTTCGACCTCGCGGTCCCGGAGGGCGCGTCCGACGAGGACGTCAAGGCGCAGTCGTGGAAGTTCATCGACGCGCTCAAGCTGCACTCCTGCCTGGTCAACATCGGCGACGTCCGCTCGCTGGTCTCCCACCCCGCCACCACCACCCACTCCCAGGGCACCGCAGAGGGCAACGCGATCGCCGGGGTCACCCTGGCGACCGTCCGCCTGTCGGTGGGCATCGAGGCCGTCGAGGACATCCTCGCCGACCTCGTGCTCGGTTTCGCCGCGCTCGACTGAGGGACCGTCCGCATGATCCGGTCCTCCGATCCACTCGCGCTGCTGCCCCCGGGCGACGGCACCCTCGGCCACCTCGCCATCGGCGATCTGACCCTGGTCACGGGTGTCGTCATCCCGGGGGTGACGCTCGCCGTGCAGCGGTGGGGCAGGATCGCGGACGACCTGTCCAACATCGTCCTGGTCGAGCACGCGCTCACCGGGGACTCCCACCTCGTGGGTTCGGTCGACTCCCTGCACCCCACCCCAGGGTGGTGGAACGGGCTCGTCGGGCCCGGGTTGCCGCTGGACACCGACCGCTACTGCGTCCTGTCCGTCAACGTGCTGGGCGGCTGCCGCGGCTCGACGGGCCCGAGCTCGCTCCACCCCGACGGTCACTACTGGGGTGCCCGGTTCCCGGCCGTCTCCGTACGCGACATGGTCGAGGCGGAGCGGGTGATGGCCGACCTGCTGGGCGTCGAACGGTGGGCCGCCGTGATCGGCGGGTCCATGGGCGGCGCCCGGACCCTGGAGTGGATGGTCTCCTACCCTGACCGCGTGCGCGCGGCGTGCGTGCTGGCCGTCGGCGCCCGCGCCTCCGCGGACCAGATCGGGGTGCAGACCGCGCAGATCATGGCCGTCACCTCCGACCCGCACTGGCAGCAGGGCGGCTATCACGGCACCGGCCGCACCCCGGTCACCGGGCTGGGCATCGCCCGGCGCATCGCTCACCTGTCCTACCGGGGCGAGCAGGAACTGGACGAGCGGTTCTCCAACCGCCCGCAGCCCGGGGAGGATCCCCGCGGTGAGGACCTGTCGATGTCCGGAAGGTTCGCCGTCCAGTCCTACCTCGACCATCAGGCCGGCAAGCTCGTCTCACGGTTCGACGCCTGCTCGTACGTCCTGCTCACCGACGCCCTGAACCGGCACGACGTGGGCCTGGGCCGCGGTGGCGTCGAGGAAGCGCTGCGGTCGTGCCCGGTCCCGTGCGTGATCGGCGGGGTCACCACCGACCGGCTCTACCCCCTACGGCAGCAGCGAGAGTTGGCGGCGCTGCTCCCGGCTGCCGACCCACTCGTGGTGATCGACAGCCCGGCCGGCCACGACGGGTTCCTCACCGAATCCGACGTGGTGGGACCGATGCTTCAGCGGACCCTGGAACTCGCCGAGCAGGGATCCACGGACCGGACACGAGGACACGTATGACCGAATTCGATCGCACCCCCCGGCCTGCCGCCCTCGGACTTGCGGGTCTCGCCGTGGGATTCGGGGCCATCGGGGTGGCCGTCGGGTTCGCCACCCTCCTGGGTATCACCGCAACCGCCAGCGGCGGCAACGACATCACCCGGTACCGGCCGATGGCTGTGACCGCCGTGTCCTCATCTGCCCTGGGCATACTGCTGATCGTCGGCGGCGTGCTCCTGTGGCGGGCCCACCGTTGGTCCCGGGTGGTCCTCGGGGCGGCGGTGGCGCTCCTGGCTGCGAACTCACTGGCACGAGTCGTGCTGGACAGCCTCACGTTCATCTCCGTGGTGGGAAGCATCTTCTCCCTGCTGGTCCTGGTGACGATGGGCTATCTGCTCGCGTCGGACAGCATTCGGGAGCACGTCCGCGAGGGCGTTCCTCTGGGGCTTCGCTGACCCAGCGGGGCCCCGCGCGACGAGCCCGATCGAGCGCGGATTCGCCCTCAGCCAGTCCCGAGGGCGTCGATCGAGATCGACAGCCACAGCACGACCACGCCGATCGCCGAGTAGAACGCCACGTCGAAGCCCTTCCCACGGACCCCGAGCAAGCGGGCGCGGTGCTCCGGGACCACGCCGCGCAGGACCGCCGCGGCCAGCGCCACAAGCCCCAGCAGGAAGGCCCCGCGGCGCCACCGCTCGAACATCACGAACCCCAGCGCCACCGCGAGCCCGACCACGACCAGGGCGAGTGGCCACTGGGCCCGGAGCTGCGACCACCTCAGGCGCGCCGGGCGGGCCCGGCGCGGACGGGCGTCGGTCGCTTGGGTGTCGGTGGCCTCGTTGCCGGCGGGCTGGCTACCGGAGGGCCGGGACCAGCCGGGGGCGGGATGGGTCACGGGCGTCTCAGGCGTCGGCGGCGAGCCGCTCGCAGCGCTCGACCACGTTGGTCAGAAGAAACGCTCTGGTCAGCGGGCCGACTCCGCCCGGGTTCGGCGACACGGCACCCGCCACGTCCCACACGTCGGGGTGGACGTCGCCGGCGAGTTTGCCGTCGAGCCGGGACACGCCCACGTCAAGGATCGCCGAACCGGGCTTGACCATGTCGGCGGTGAGCATGTGCGCCACGCCGGCGGCGGCCACGATCACGTCGGCGCGCCGGGTCTCGGCGGCCAGGTCGCGGGTGCCGGTGTGGCACAGGGTGACGGTGGCGTTCTCGCTGCGCCGGGTGAGCATGAGCCCGATCGGCCGACCGACGGTGACGCCGCGGCCGATCACCACGACGTGCGCACCGTTCAACTCGACCCCGAACCGGCGGAGCAGGGCGATGCACCCGTTGGGGGTACACGGCAGCGGCGCCGGCTCGCCCAGGACCAGCCGGCCGAGGTTGACCGGGTGGAGTCCGTCCGCGTCCTTGGCCGGGTCGATCCGCTCGAGGACCGCGTTCTCGTCCAGGTGCTCGGGAAGCGGCAGCTGCACGATGTAGCCGGTGCACGCGGGGTCGGCATTGAGTTCGTCGATCACGGCCTCGAGTTCCGCCTGCGTGGTCTCTACGGGCAGATCACGCCGGATGGAGGAGATGCCCACCTGTTCGCAGTCGCGGTGCTTCATCTTGACGTAGGAGCGGCTGCCCGGGTCGTCGCCGACGAGGACGGTACCCAGTCCTGGGGTGACACCCTTGTCCCGCAGCGCAGCAACGCGGGTGGTGAGGTCGGCGACGATCTCGTCGCGGGTGAGCTTGCCGTCCAGCTTGATCGCGGTCACGGGTGCCAGTATCCCACTCGGCGTCGCCGCGGCCGCAGCGCACTGCGAGAATGTCCGTTATGACCGGAGCGGGCGTACGCGTGTTGTTCGACCGGCCCCGCATCCCGCCCAACACCGGAAACGCGATCCGGATGGCGGCGGGCGCGGGCTGTGAACTGCATCTGGCCGGCCCCCTGGGCTTCGACCTGTCCGAGCCGCAACTGCGCCGAGCGGGTCTCGACTACCACGACCTCGCCCACGTGGAGGTCCACGAGGACCTGGAGGCCGCATATGCGCGACTCCTCCCCGCCCGGGTGTGGGCGTTCACCGCTCATGCCGAACTCTCGCTGTCCGAGGTGCGGTTCACGCCCGGTGACGTGGTGCTCTTCGGTCCCGAGCCCACCGGCTTGGCCGACGACGTCCTGGCCGACGCGCGGGTGACGGCGAGGGTGCGCATCCCCATGCTGGCGGGCCGGCGCTCGATGAATCTCTCCAACGCGGCCGCGGTGGTGGTCTACGAGGCGTGGCGGCAACAGGATTACGTCGACAGTGTGGTATTTCCGGCGCCATGATTTAAGATTTCGCCATGCTTAACTTTTGTCCAGCAGTGAACCGTAAAGAGGGCGGCCCGCGCACATGCCGCACCGCCGTCGTTCCCGTCTTCACTCTCGCCCTGCTGGTCGTCCTCGCGACGTCCGCGTGTACGTCCGTGAGGACCGACACCAGTGACGAAGTGGCATTCACGGACGACGGCCGACGGTCCGCAGGTCCGGGGGACCGGGTGGTCGTGGCCACGACCTTCACGATCCTCGCCGACATGGCGCGCCGTATCGGAGGCGATCGGGTCCGCGTGGAGTCCGTGACGACCGCCGGTGCGAACGTGCACTTGTACGAGCCGGGAGTCAACGACCTCAAGCGGGTCGAGGACGCCGACCTCATCGTGAGCAACGGGCTTGGCATGGACGACTGGCTGTTGCGGTTCATCGACGGGACCGACGCCCGGCACGTGATCACCTCGAGCGAAGTCGATCCCCTGCCCGTCCGCTCCGGCAAGTACACCGGACGCCCCAATCCCCACGCGTGGATGTCGCCCGTCGAGGGCGCGAAATACATCCGGGCGATCGCCCGGGCACTCGCTGACCTCGACCCGGACGGTGCCGCCGCCTACACGGCCCGCGCCGAGGACTACGTGGCCGACCTCGTCGACCTGGCCAGCCGCGCCCGGACGGCCGTGGTTTCCGTGCCCGAGCAACGCCGGGTGTTGACGACCTGTGAGGGCGCGTTCTCGTATCTGACCAGAGACATAGGCCTGGACGAGCTATATCTGTGGTCGGTCAACAGCGAGAACCAGGGGCTGCCGCGGCAGGTCACGAGCATGATCGAGGAGGTGCGCGGGCGTGATATCCCCGCCGTCTTCTGCGAGTCGACGGTCTCCGGCGCAGCCATGGAACAGGTTGCGGCAGAGACCGGCAGCCGACTAGCCGGGATGCTCTACGTCGATTCCCTCTCCACCCCCTCCGGTCCGGTGCCCACCTACCTGGACCTGCTCGACCACAACCTCGAGACGATCACCCGGGAGTTGGCGTCGTGACCGTACAGCCGCAGCCCTCGGCCACGTCCGCGGGCCCGCCGGCCATCGAGGTCACGGACCTCACCGTCGATCGCGGCCAGGTCCGCGCACTCGACTCGGTCTCGTTGTCCGTCCCCCGCGGGGAGATCACCGTGTTGCTCGGCCCGAACGGGTCGGGAAAATCAACCCTGATCCAGGCGATCCTGGGCCTGGTCACTCCGAGCAGCGGGACGGTCCGCATCCTGGACGCCCCCGTGGCGCTCGCCCTGCGCACGGGGCGGGTGGCGGCCGTCCCCCAGTCCGACGGCATCGACGAGCGTTTCCCCGTGACCGGGGCAGAAGTGGTCATGCAGGGCCGCCGACGCTTCACCGGTCCGTGGCGCCGCCCGTCCACCGTCGACCGCCTGGCCGTCGACGACGCGCTGGACCGGGTCGGACTGTCCGCGATCGCCGGTCGGCGAATCGGCGAACTCTCGGGCGGCCAGAGACGCAGGGTGCTGCTCGCGCGCTGCCTGGCCCAGGAGGCCGAACTCCTCCTGCTCGACGAGCCGTTCAACGGCATGGACGCCGGCAGCGAGTCGGTGTACATCGACGTGCTGCGCCAACTCGCCGCCTCAGGGCGGGCAGCACTGGTCTCCACGCACCACCTGGGTACCATCGCACAACTCGCCGACTCGGTCGCACTGCTCAACGTCCGGCTCGTGGCGCACGGCCCGGTCGACGAGACCACCACTCCGCAGATACTGACCACCCTGCTCGGCGCCCGCGTGCCGGATCCCACCGAGCGCGTCGCGACCACTGAGGGGGCCCTACCGTGATCGACCTGATCGTCGAACCAATGACGTACGAGTTCATGCGCCGCGCGCTCCTGGTGGTGACGGCGTCAGGGATCGCCGGGGCGTTGCTGAGCTGCTGGCTGGTGCACATGGGCTGGTCTCTCATGGGCGACGCGGTCTCACACGCCGTTCTCCCGGGTGTGGTGATCGCCGGCATGACGGGCATCCCGTTCGCCGCCGGAGCGCTCATCGCGGCGCTGGTGGCGGTCACGCTCATCGGAGCGGTGCGCGGGAGCGGGACGGTCCGGGAGGACGCCGCGATGGGCATCGTCTTCACGGCCCTGTTCTCCCTCGGCCTGGTCCTGATCGCCCGCTTCCCCAGTCAGCGTGATCTCCACTCGATCCTGTTCGGCAGCGTGCTCGGAGTCCGTGACTCCGACCTCTACCAGGTGCTGGCGGTGTCGGTGTTCACCGTGATCGTGCTGCTGGCATTCCGTCGCGACCTCATCATGGTGGCGTTCGACCGCCTCCACGCCCACACCCTGGGACTGCGGACCGGCGCGCTCACCGCACTCCTCCTGGCCACCCTCGCCACGGCTACCGTGGCGGGAGTCCAGTCGGTCGGTGTGATCCTGGTGGTGGCGACCCTCATCATCCCGGGCGCGACCGCACAATTGCTGGCCGACACCATGCGGGGGACCATGATCCTCTCCGTCGTCGTCGCACTTCTCGGTGGCGTGGTCGGCCTGTACGTCGGTTACTACGCCGACCTCCCGCCCGGTCCCGTCGTGGTCCTCACCCAGGCGGTGATCTTCGCGGCAGCACAGTTGTTCGCGCCCGGTCGCGGGGTGATCCCCCGGGCCGCGGCGAGCGCGCGGTCACGACGATCAGGGATGATGCCCGCATGACCGTCGATCCCCCCCGAGACCTCGCAGATCTCACCCCGACAACCCAGTCCTACCTCATGGCCGCGCACGCACTGGGAGCCGGCGGCGACCCCGTGACCTCCGGGGCGTTGGCCGAGCGCCTCGGAGCGTCTCCCTCCTCGGTCACAGAGGGCGTCCGTAGACTCGTCGCGCTGGGCCTGGCCGAGCACCGCCCGTACGCACCTGTAGAGCTCACCGACACCGGGCGGGACTTCGCAGTGGCGATGATCCGGCGGCACCGGATCCTGGAGACGTTCCTCGCCCGGTGCCTGGACTACCCGTGGGACGAGGTGCACGCGGAGGCCGACGCGCTCGAGCACGTGGTGTCCGACCGGTTCGTCGACGCCCTCGACGCCTTCCTCGACCACCCGCGGCGCGACCCGCACGGCGACCCCATCCCCACCCGGGACGGCCACCTCGACAAGCTGGGCGACATCCCCCTGGACCGGGTCCCCGAGGGCGCCGCCGGCGTGGTGACGCGGGTGTCCGACCGGGACAACACCGTGTTGCGCCACCTGGCCGAGATCGGCCTGTGGCCCGACTCACCGGTCGAGGTGGTCTCCCGTCAGGTCGAGCTGGGGATCATCACCGTGTCCCTGGACGGGCGGGTGGTGCCGGTCGGCACGCCGGTCGCCGCGGCGGTGCGGGTCCGGGTCCTGACGGGCGACGACGACGAGGTCGGGCCCGACCAGCGGTGAGCACACCTCACGGCCCGCTCACCACACCGCCTCGCGCCCCTCACAACATCGCGCCCGGGTTGAGGAGCCCCTGCGGGTCCAGGGCGTCCTTGATGCGGCGGGTGAGCGCCATGACGTCCTCACCGAGTTGATCAGGCAGCCAGTCCTTCTTCAGCCTGCCCACCCCGTGCTCGCCGGTGATGGTGCCGTCCAGGTCGATGGCCAGGTCCATCACCTCACCGAACGCGAGCTGGGCGCGGGCGGCCCGGTCCGGGTCGTCGTCTTCCAGCACGATGATCGGGTGGGTGTTGCCGTCCCCGGCGTGGGCGACCAGCGCGATGGGCACGTCCCGCCGGGCGGAGATCTCCTCGATCCCCGCCACCAGGGCAGGCAGCGCGGGCAGCGGGACACCCACGTCCTCCAACAGCAGCGTGCCGGTCCTGCCCAGGCTCGTGAACGCGGCCCGGCGGGCGATGGTGAACTGCTCGCCCTCGTCGGGGTCGTCGGTGGCGAACACCTCGGTGGCGCCGTGGGTGCGGAACGCCTCGGCCATGAACTCTGCCTCGGCCGCCCGGTCGGGACCGGTCAGGTCGGACTGGGCCAGCAGCATCGCCCCGGCCGAGGTGTCCAGCCCCATCCGCAGGTCCGCCTCCACCGCCCGGATCGAGGTGTTGTCCATGAACTCGAGCATCGCGGGGCGGATCCGGCGGGTGATGGCCAGGACCGCCTCGCTGCACGCCACGACGTCGGGGAACACGCCCACGACGGTTGAGCGGGGAGGTTGCTCGGGGAGCAGTCTGACGATGATCTCGGTGACGATTCCCAGCGTGCCCTCGCTGCCCACGAAGAGCTTGGTCAGGCTGAGCCCGGCGGTGTCCTTGAGCCGCGGGCCGCCCAGCCGGACCGCGGTGCCGTCGGCCAGGACCACCGTGAGCCCCAGCACGTAGTCCGTGGTCACGCCGTACTTGACGCAACACAGCCCACCGGCGTTGGTCGCGACGTTGCCGCCGATCGAGCAGATCTCGTACGACGACGGATCCGGCGGGTACCAGAGCCCGTGCTCGGCGGCGGCCCGCTTGACCTCCGCGTTGAGCAGGCCGGGCTGGACCGTCGCGGTGCGGGTGACGGGGTCCACGTGGATCTCCCGCATGAGCTCGCTGGTCAACACGATCCCGCCCTCCACCGCCGTGGCCCCGCCGGACAGGCCCGAGCCGGCCCCGCGGGGGACCACCGGCACGTCGAACTCGGCGGCCCAGCGCATCACCTGTTGTACGTCCTCGGTCGACCGCGCCCGCACCACCGCCAGCGGCATCCCCGGGTCGGGGGCCTGGGCCCAGTCCTGGCGGTAGGACTGCACGACGTCGGGGTCGGTGAGGATCGTGGCGCCGGAGAGGCGGCTGCGGAGGGCGTCGATCGACATGCCCCGAACCTACGGCCGTATTGCCGCGGGCGTATCGCGATCAGCTCTCCCGGATCCGCAGTCGGTCGAAGACCACCCGGAGGGGCCGGGGCGCCCACCAGTTGGCGTCCCCGAGGATGAGCATCGCGCTCGGTACGAGCAACAGTCTGATGACGAACGCGTCCACCAGCACGGCGAGCGCCATCCCGAACCCGAGCATCCGGACCACGCTGATCCCCGATGTTCCGATGGCCAGGAACACCACGGCGACGAGCACCGCCGCGGCACCCACCACAGGGGCGGTCCGCCCGACACCGTCGACCACGGCCCGGGTGGTGTCTCCGTGGCGGTCGTACTCCTCACGGACTCGCGAGAGCAGGAACAACTGGTAGTCCATCGACAGGCCAAAGGCCAGGCACGCCATGAGCAGGGGCGAGGAGGAATCCACCACCCCGGTGGCCGTGACCCCCACCAGGTCGGCGAGGTGCCCCTCCTGAAAGACCAGGACCATCACACCGAACGTCGCGGTGAGGCTCAGCGCCGCCATGAGCAGCGTCTTGAGGGTGACCACCACGCCACCGGTCAGCAGGAAGACCAGGGGCAGGACCACCGCCATGACGAGCAGGGCGACCGGAACCGCACGGTCGGTGACCGCCTGCCGGGTGTCGACATCGTCGGAGTAGGTTCCCGCCACCGGGGCGGGGGCCACCGAGTCGCGGACCCGCTCGGCGAGGTCCTGTTGCTCCGGCTGCGAGAGCCCCGGGTCCGTCACCACCTCCACCGCGGCCACGGCGCGCTGTCTCAGGGCGGGTTCCCCGGGCCCCACCGCCAGCCCGTCGGACACCCTGCCGTCAGGGCCCCGTGCCGCCGTCACTCCGTCGATGCGCGACACCCGCTCCGCCAACGCGCCGGGGTCGACCCGGTCCGCCAGGATGATCAGGGGATCGGACCCGAGGTCCGGACGCTCGTCACGCAGACGCTCGGCCGCCACCCTGGACGGGGCATCCGGCGGCAGGACCCTGTCGTCGAGAGTGCCCAGCCGGAGGCCGAAGGCGGGCGTCAACAGGATCAACAACAGTGCCGACACTCCCAGCGCCACCGCGACCGGGTGCCGACGCGACACCCCGAGCAGTGCGGTGACCGAGCGCCCTGGCCGGGTCGGGTCGACCCGCCGCACGGACCACGCGTCGATCCTCCGACCGAGGACCCGCAGGACCGGGGGCAGCACCACCAGGGTGAGGGTGGCGACGAGCGCGACCACAGCGACACCGGTGATCGCCATGGACCTCAGGAAGGGCATGTCGACCGCCGTGAGCGCGGCCAGACACAATCCGACCGTCACCGCCGAGACGACGATGGTCCTTCGGCAGCGCCTCATCGTGCGGTCGACTGCCTCGGGCGGGTCCGCCCCGGCCGCCAACTCCTCGCGGAACCGGGTCACCACGAGGAGGCTGTAGTCGATCGCCAGCCCCAGTGCGAGACCGATCACCAGGTTGAGGGCGAAGACGGAGACGTCGATCAGGTGGACCAGTCCGGACAGGACGACAAAGGTCGAGAGCATGGCGAGCACGCCGATCGCGACCGGGACCGCGGCGGCCACCACGGATCCGAAGAACAGCACCAGCAGGACGAGGGTGACGGGGACGGCGATGAGTTCGGCGCGGGCCAGATCCTCTCGCCCGAGTAGGTCGTCCTCGCGGAGCACCTCGGCCCGGCCCGTCAGCTGCCTCTCGACACCCTCTCCGGGCGGGGGCAGGGTCTCGCGGACCGTGTCCAGGGTGCGCCTCGACTCGGACTCGTCGCCGGACAGCACCGCGGTCACCACCGTGGGCCCGTCCCCCGGCGCCGGCGAGACGGCCACGCCGCCCACTCCCCCGGCGCCGGTGAGGAAGGACGCGACCGCCTCGCTGTCTCGGGCGACCGCGGCGGGCTCCGAGCCCGAGACCAGGACGATCAGGTCGGGGGTGCCCACCCCCAGCTCCGCGTTGAGCCGACTCTCGGCGACGGCGGACGGTGTGGAATCGGCGCGGAACCCCCCGGGAGTCAGCGCTTCCTCCACTCCCCCGGCGGAGAGCGCCCCGAGCACCGCGAGGACCAGGGCCGCGGCGAGCGGCCACCCTCTCGCCAGGACCGACCGCCATCGGTGCGCCCGCCGCCGCGTCCGGACGTCGCTTCTATGGCTCATAGGTCTCCCTGCGGTCGGTGTGCCCCACTCATTCGTCGCCCGCCCGTGCGCGGATGGCCGACCCGGACATCGGCGCGTTCAGGAAAGGTCGACGTCGGACCCATCCGACCGCACCCACGACACGAATACCCGGGGTAGCCCACCGGAAGGACCACCCGTGAACCATCCCCTCATCGACCGCCTCGCCGCTGACGACCGGGTCCGGCTGTTCTCGTCCCTCCAGGACGCCGGCCAGAGCCCCTACTACCGGACAATGCACTCCAGCTCCGGTGCCACGAGCAACGTCCAGGGCGTCGACCGGATCATGCTCGGCTCCAACAACTACCTCGGCCTGGCCAACCACCCCCAGGTCATCGAGGCCACCACGGAGGCGGTCCGCCGGTTCGGGTCGGCCAGCACCGGGAGCCGGCTGCTGAACGGCACGATGTCGCTGCACGAGGAGCTGGAGGCGGAGATCGCCGACTGGTTCGGCACCGAGGACGCGCTGTGCTTCTCGACCGGGTACCAGACCAATCTCGGCACCCTGGCGGCCCTGGTCGGCGGGCGGGACGCGGTCGTCATCGACGAGTTCGCACAACGCCTCGCTCCGGGACGGGCTCCGCATGGCGCGGACCTCCGTCCACCCGTTCCGCCACAACGACCTGAGTGCGCTCGAGGAAGCCCTGGTAGCGGCCCGCGGTGAGTCGCCGGACCAGATCCTCGTCGTCGTCGACTCTCTCTACTCGATGGAGGGCAGCCTCGCGCCCCTGACCGGGGTCGCCGACCTGGCCCGCGAGTTCGGGGCCGCGCTCATGGTCGACGAGGCCCACGCGATGGGCCTCTACGGACCGACCCGGCGGGGGCGGGTCGACGAGACCGGGACCGTCGACGCCGTGGACGTGACCATGGCGTCGTTCTCCAAGTCCTCGGCCTCCTGCGGCGGGTTCATCACCGGCAGCGCCGAGCTGGTGACCGGACTCAGGGTCACCGCACGGCCAATGATCTTCAGCACCTCCTCGGTGCCCGCCGCGACCGCGTCCTCCCTCGCCTCGATCCGGCTGATGCGCACCGACGAGGGCGCCCGGCGCACCGACGCGGTCCGCCGGAACTCAATCCTCCTGCGCACCGAACTGCGCGGGAAGGGGATCGAGTGCGACTCCGGGCTGCCCGACGACTCCTGGTCGCCCATCGTGCCCGTCCCCGTCGGGGACGACCTCCGCGCCGTCCACACGTGGAACCTGCTGCTCGAGGCCGGCGTGTACACGGGTGTCGCGGTCCACCCGGCCGTCCCGGCGGCCGGCGCGATCCTGCGCCTGTGCGTGACCGCGGACCACACCGAGGAACAGCTGGTCGGGGCGGCGGTGTCCATCGCCCACGCCCTCGCCGCCACCCGCCTGGACGCGGCGTCGTGAGGGTGGTCCTCACCGGGGCGTCCGGCGACGTCGGCACAGCTCTCCTGCGCGGACTGGTCGGCCGCGACCACGTCGAGCGCGTGGTCGCACTGGCCCGGTCGCCGCTACGGGTCCTGGACCCGAAGATCGAACAGCATCAGATCGACCTCGCCACCGACGACCTCGACGAGGTCTTCGCCGGCGCCGACGCGGTGATCCACTGCGCCTTCATGGTCGAGGAGCCGCGCGACAAGGACTCGGCGCGCATCGTCAACGTCGACGGGTCGCGGCGGGTGCTCCTCGCGGCCGACGCCGCCGGCGCCCGGGTGTGCGTGATGACCTCGAGCATCAACGCCTACGGCCCCCGCGGCGGCGCCGAGGTCATCGACGAGATGGCCGCCATCGGCGCCGGCGAGGAGCACTACTACTTCCACCACAAGGCGCTCATGGAGGAGGATGTGCGCCGGTGGCGACGGGAATCCGGCGGCCGGATGGCGGTGGCGGTCCTGCGCCCCACCTACGTGGTGGGGCCGGACATGGCCAACTCCGGGCTGGAGACCATGCGCTCGCGCGTCGTCCTCTACCCGAGCCCCGGGCGGTCCTACTTCCAGTTCCTGCACCAGGACGACCTCGTCGACGCCTACCTGCGGGTGGTCCTGGCCGGGGTCGAAGGTCGGGTCGACGGCGAGTTCAACCTCGGCCCCGAGGGCGCGGTGACCGTCGCCGACCTGTGCCGGATGAACCGCTCGATCTGCGTCCCCGTGCCGCTCGGTCCCGCCCGACTCCTGGCCGACCTCGGCTTCCGACTGCGCCTTCTCCCCTACTCCTCCCACTGGGTGACCCGCGGGGAACCGGTCACCACCTCGCGCCGACTCCGGGACGCCACCGGGTGGCAGCCGCGGTACGACTGCACCGAGGCCGCCCGCCTCATGCTCGCCGGCTGAACCGCCCCCGCCGACTCTGCCCGCCATCCCTGCCCGCTGACCCCCTCCGCCGACCCCTCACCGAAAGGGCCCCATGCTCCTCACCACCGAGAACCAGACCCTCGACCACTACGCCCCCCGGCTGCGTGAGCGCTTGTACCAGAACGGGCTCCTCGCCAACGAGAGCTCCGCGAGCACCGCCGTGTCCGACTGGTCCGCCACCGGCGGGACCGGACTCATCGTCCCCACCTCTCTGGGGGGCGCGGGGGCGAGCGCGGTGGACGCTGTGCGCTTCCAGACCGCGATCGGGGCCGTCGCCCCCTCGCTGGCCGCCGCCACCACGATGCACCACTTGTCGTGCGCGACCCTGTTCGAGGCGGCCGAGGACGCCTCCCAGGACGAGCGCGACCTCATCAAGGCGCTGGTCGAGGACGGCACTGTGATGGCCTCCGGCTTCTCCGAGGGCTCCCCCGGGGGCTCTGTGTTCCGCCCGACCATGACCGCTCGCCGCGACGGCGACGGCTACCTGCTCTCCGGCCGCAAGGCCCCCTGCAGCCTCGCCCGGTCCATGACCCTCCTGGTGGCGAGCGCCCTGGTGGACGACTCGGAGCGGGCCGTCGTCCTGGTCTTCGACGGGGCCGAGGGTCTGCGTCGGGAGCCGTTCTGGAACAGCCCCGTCCTCGCGGCGGCCGAGAGCGACGCCCTGGTCCTCGACGACGTCCGGGTCGGCGCCGACATGGTCTTTCTCACCTCCGAGAACGACCCCGACGACGTCCACGAGATGACCGGCTACCTGTGGTTCGGGCTGCTGATCAGCGGCTGCTACCTCGGGGTGGCGACGCGACTGGTCGAGCGGCTGGCCGACCGGCACCGGCTCGACCCCAAGGTGTTCTCCTCCGCGCTCGCCGAGGTCGAGACCATTCGGACAGCCCTGCACGCCGTGGCCCGCGAGTTCGACGAGGGCGCCCGCGGCGGCGACGTCTCCGCGCGACTCGCGCTGGTCCGGTGGTCGATGCGCGACGCCCTGGTCCGGGTGCAGTCCCTGGTCCGCGAGGCAGTAGGGGGCTTCGCGTACATGCAGGACCCGGAGCTCGCGTACGCCTTCGAGGCCGTCCAGGTGTTCGGCTACCACCCCCCGTCGCGCCGGGACACCGCCGACCGGTTGGTGCAGTGGGCGCGCGGCGAGGACTTCCGCTACGTCTGAGCCCTCTGTGGCGCCCGAGCCCCTTCCGGGCGCCGTGAGGGGCCGGGGATCCGACGACGACGAGGCCCCGGCATAGTGTCCTGGTGACTTCGGCCCCAGCGACAGGACCCGGCCCCGGGGCGCCCGCCGTACCCGGCCCCGGACCTGCCTGGTTCGGGGCCGTCATGGGGACGGGCGGCCTCTCCGCCCTCCTGCAGATCCACGCCGAGCGCGTGCCCGGCTTCGGGCCGCTCGCGCTCGTCATGCTGGCCCTGGGCTGGCTGCTGCTGGTCGGTCTGGGCGCCGGGTTCGCGCGGTCGATCGTCCGGGACCCTGACGTCTGGACCCGGTCGGTGCGGGACGCGGCGATGCTGCCGTTGTGGGGCATGGTCTCGATGGGTCTGTTGGCGGTGGGGTCGGCGAGCTTCGTCGTGGTCGACGCGCGTGCCCCGTCCCTGTCCACGGTCGCGTTCGGCGTGGACGCGGCGCTGTGGGGGGCGGGCACCGTCCTGGGCCTGGCCACCGCGACGGGGTTCGCCGTCTGGCTGTTCACCACCCGTCCCGCCCATCCGCTGCCCACGTGGGCGCTGCCGATGGTGCCGCCGATGGTCTCGGCGACCACCGGCGGTGTCCTGGCCGGGCAGATCGACTCCCCCACCGTGCGCACGGCGGTGGTGGCGGTGTGCACCTTCGGCTTCATCGCGGCCCTCGGGTTGGGCGGCGCCGTCATCACGATGGCCTATCACCACGCGTGGTTCCGCACCCCCGTTCCGGTGGCGTTGTCGCCCTCCACCTGGATCCCGCTGGGCATCGTCGGCCAGTCGGCGGCCGCCGCGCAGGTGCTGGCCGGGCCGGGTCAGGCGGGGATCGCCCGACTGTACGGCGCTGTCGTCCTGATCGCCGGTGCCGGCCTGGGGGCGTTCGCGGTGGTGTCGACCATCCGGGGTTTCCTCGCCCGGATGCCGTTCAATCCGGGTTGGTGGGCGATGGCCTACCCGCTGGGCACCTGCGCGCTGGGCGCCCATCACCTCGGCTGGGCGGCCGCGAGCCTGGTGACCGTGGTCGCCCTGTGTGGCATCTGGCTGCTCTGTGCGGTCGCGAGCGTCCGCGCCGTGCTGTGGGCGCGGACATCGTAGGGCGGTCATCGGAAGTCCCGGCTGCGGCCGATCGCCATGCCCAGGTGCAGGCGTTCGATCTTGTCCGCCACCACGCTGACCGCGCCGGAGCGGTTCTCCACGGTGCCGCGGACGATGAGCGCCGGGGACGCGGAGACGATCGGCCGGTATCGCGCCCACAGGCCGACCGAGCACACGATGTTGGTCATGCCCGTCTCGTCCTCGAGGCTGAGGAAGGTCACGCCCTCCGCTGTGGCGGGGCGCTGCCGGTGGGTGACGGCTCCGGCGACCTCGACGCGGCTGCCGTCGGGGACGTGGGCGAGCCCGGCGGTGGTGCATACGCCGCGGGAGTCGAGCCACGGCCGGGCGTGGACGGTCGGGTATTCCTCGGGGCTGATCCCGGTGGCCGACAGGTCGGCGGAGGTGAGTTCGAGGACGCTCATGCCGGGCAGGGCCGGGGCGTCGACCTGGCTGAGCCCGGGCAGCATGCCGGGCTTCTCGCGGGCCGCGGTGGCCGCCGACCACAGGGCGGACCGACGGCCCCCGGTGCCGAGCGAGTCGAGCGCCCCGGCGGTGGCGAGTGCCTCCATCTGCCGGACGGACAGGCCGGTGCGGCCGGCGACGTCGGCGGCGGAGGTGTACGGGCCGTGGGTGTCGCGTTCATCGGCGATCGCGGTGGCCAGGTCCTCACCGATCGCCCGGACCGACTCCAGTCCGAGGCGCACCTCGGCACCATCGTTCTCGCAGGTGGCCCCACCGAGTGAGCGGTTGACGCACGGGCGGTGCACGGTGACACCGTGCCGGCGGGCGTCGGCGACGAGCGACTGCGGCGAGTAGAAGCCCATGGGCTGGCTGCGCAGCAGCGCCGCGCAGAAGATCGCCGGGTGGTGGCACTTGAACCATGCGGAGTAGTAGACGATGGCGGCGAAGGACTGGGAGTGGCTCTCGGGGAAGCCGTAGTTGGCGAAGGCGCACATCTTCTCCCAGATCCGCTCCCCCACCTCCGGCCCGGTGACCGGGGTCCCGGGCGGGCTGGTGCCGATCCCGTGCAGGTCGCGCATCCCGTCGAAGAACCGTTCCTTCAGTCGGGCCATCCGTTCGGGTGACCGCTTGGACCCCATCGCGCGGCGCAACTGGTCGGCTTCCGCTCCGGTGAAGCCCGCGATGACGGTGGCGATCTGCATGAGCTGCTCCTGGAACAGCGGGATCCCCAGCGTGCGTCCCAGCACCTCCTCCAGCGCGGGGTGGTCGAACACCACCTTCTCCCGGCCGTTGCGGCGACGGATGTAGGGGTGCACGGACCCGCCCTGGATGGGGCCGGGACGGATGAGCGCCACCTCGACCACCAGGTCGTAGAACGTCCGCGGTCGGAGCCGGGGCAGGGTGGCCATCTGTGCGCGGGACTCCACCTGGAACACACCCACCGAGTCGCCCAGGCACAGCATCTCGTAGACCTTCGGGTCCGCGAGGTCCAACCGGGCCAGGTCCACGTCGAGATCCTTGTGTTCCGCCGCGAGGTCGATGGCGTGATGCAGTGCGGTGAGCATGCCCAGGCCCAGCATGTCGAACTTGACCAGCCCGACCGCCGCGCAGTCGTCCTTGTCCCACTGCAGGACCGTCCGTCCCGGCATGCGTGCCCACTCGACGGGTACCACGTCCGCCACCGGGCGGTCGCAGATCACCATGCCTCCCGAGTGGATCCCCAGGTGGCGGGGCAGTCCGACGAGCCGCCGTGCCAGCGCGAGCACATCGGGCGGGACGGTGTGCTCGGTGGCCTCCCTCTCGTGGTTCTTCAACCCCGACCACCGGTCGACGCTCTTCGACCACGCGTCCTGTTGCCCCGGGGAGTAGCCCAGGGCCCGGGCCACGTCCCGCACGGCCGATCGTCCGCGGTAGGTGATGACGTTGGCGACCTGGGCGGCGTGGTTCCGGCCGTACCGGGAGTAGACGTACTGGATGGCCTCCTCCCGACGGCCCGACTCGATGTCCACGTCGATGTCCGGCGGACCGTCTCGCTCCGGCGCCAGGAACCGCTCGAACAACAGCTGGGCGCCCACCGGGTCGACGTTGGTGATCCCCAGCGAGTAGCAGACCGCCGAGTTGGCGGCCGAGCCGCGGCCCTGGCAGAGGATGCCCTCGCGGTGGCAGAACTCGACGATGTCGTGGACGACGAGGAAGTACCCGGGAAAGCCCAGTTCGGCGATCACCTGTAGTTCGCGGTCGATCTGCGCATACGCCTCCGGGGCCTCTTCGCGTGTCCCGTAGCGACGGGCGGCGCCGGCGTAGGCGAGCTCGGCGAGCATCGTGTCCTCGGTGTAACCCTCGGGGACGTCGAACGGAGGTAGCTGCGGGGCGATGAGCCGGAGGTCGAACGCGCACTCCCGGCCCAGCCTGTCCGCCCCGGCCACGGCATCGGGCCAGCGGTCGAACAGTTCCGTCATCTCCTCGCCCGAGCGCAGGTGCGCCCCGCCCGCGGCGGGCAGGTGCGCTGCGTGGGTCTCCAGTGCGTCGCGCGCACCGAGCGCCGCCATGACCGAGGCCAGTCGCGCGTCCTCCGGCCCGGCGCAGTGGGCAGCGGTGGTCGCGACGACGGGCAGGCCCGCCTGCGCGGCGAGACCCGCCAACGCGTCGCATCGTTCCGTGTCCTCGGGAACCCCGTGACAGGTCAGCTCCACGACCACCCTGTCCTGACCGAACAGCTCGACGAGCTGGTCCAGGGCCGCACCGGCAGCGGGGATGTCGAAGTCGGACGCCCCCGTCCCGCCGCGCTCCAGGGACCGACGGACCCGGCCTCGACGACAGCCGGTGAGCACATACCAGTGACCGCCGGCCGCCTCCGCGAGCTCGGTCATCTCGTACCGCGGTTCGCCCTTTGCCCCACCCCGCAGGTGGGCGTGGGCGATCGAGCGCGACAACCGCCGGTAGCCCTCCTCACCCCTGGCCAGGACCAGCAGGTGCTCGCCGCCCGGTAGCGAGAGTTCCGCCCCGAACACCGTGGCCAGTCCCAGCTCGGAGGCGGCCTCGGCGAAGCGCACGACCCCGTACAACCCGTCGTGGTCGGTGATCGCGAGCGCCGTGAGCCCCAGTTCCGCCGCCGCCTCGGCCATGGCCTCGGGAGAGGAGGCCCCGTCGAGGAAGCTGAACGCGGTGTGGGCGTGCAGCTCCGCGTACGGCACTCGCCCCCGGGCGCGGGCCCGCGGAGGGGCCGTGTACCCACCACGCTTGCGTGACCAGGCGGGGGCGTCGCTGCCGTCGCCGGGGTGCGGGTTCTCGGCCCCTCGCGGGCCCGGTCGTCCGGAGAGCACCCGTTCGAGTTCCGACCACGTCCTGGGTCCGTGGTACCAGTTCACCGGTGCTCACCCGCCCGGTGTCGGTGGGTCGATTCAGAGCAGGGTGAGGGACTCCACGACCCACGCCGAGGCCTCGCCGGCGGGCTTGCGGCAACTCTGCTGGCGTGGCGGGAGCGGTCGCTTCCCTGCCTCGACCCGCCAGGCGCGTCCGTCGGTGTGCCGGACGACGACCACGAGCGGGTCATCCGGGTCGACGTCGACGATGAGATCGTCGATCCCCGCCTCCACGCCGGACTCCCGGACGGCGACCTCTGCCACCTGCCCGGCCGGCGCCCACGTGCTGCGACCCCGCAGGTGCTCGGTGACGACCCGACCGTCCAGTTCGGCCTCGACGATGCGGGCCGCGAGATCCGCCTCCGCGGGTCCGTAGGTGTAGCCGGTGCCGGGGAGCAGCAGGACCGGGGCGAAGCGGTGCCCGCCGGTGTGGGAGCACTCCCACACCGCGGCGTCCGGATCGAGCGCGGACAGGCGGGCTCCGACCAGCTCATCCAGTTCGGCCACGACCGGACGCCCCCGGACCGCACAGCACTGGTCACGCTTGGCGTGGGTGCACACCAGCGGCACCGGGGCCGAGATCTCGCGGGTACCCGCCACGTGCCCACCGGGCGAGAGGTCCAGGTCGAGCATGTCCGCGGGACGGTCGACACGGCCGACCCGGATACTCCGCCGGCCGGGCCTGGTGTCGCACAGGTAGAAACGGTGACGGTCGATGCGTTGGCCCTCGCGGCCCGGGCGCCGGATGAAGAGCATCCGGGATCCGCAGGCCGAGACATGTTCCTTGAGTCGCTCGGACAGCTCCTCGCCCAGGGCTTCGCCGTCGAAGATATCGCGTCCCCAGCGCGCGGGAACCTCCAACAGGACCCACGATTCCTCGTGGGCCGCGGTACCGGCGGGCGGCTCATCGGCCGACTGGAGGGAACACCAGGCAGTGAGTGGGGTGGGATCGATGACTGACACGCCCCCATGGTGCCCCACCGCGCGACGTGGTGTAACTGTAGCCACCTCGTGGGACAAAAGTGATGAGAGGGACTTAAGCTGGGGCCATGCGTACCCGACATCGCCGCCTCGCAGCGGCCGCCGCCCTGACCGCCGCCGCGTCCCTGGCCATGGCGGGCTGCGGGGCCGACACCTCGACCGACGCCCCCGCCACCAGCCAGACGACCACTGCGGGATCCTCCCCGGCCGCCCTGGCGCAGGCTCTGGCGCCGGAGGAGACCGAGGCCGCCGACCCCACCGCCGGCCCGACGGACTCCGCCCCCAAGCGCGAGGAGGCGGACGCTGCCGCCGGACGCGCAGAACTGGTGGTATCCGAGATCCGCATGGGCAATTTCCAGGGCAAGGACCGTGTGGTCTTCGAACTCGACGGCCGCGGGACCCCGAGCTATTCCGTGGACTATGTGGACAGCCCGGCCCAGCAGGGCAGCGGCTTTCCGGTGGAAGTGCCGGGCGACTCCTTCCTGCAGGTGACGATCGGCGGCCAGGTCCTGCCCACCCAGACCGGCATGGAGGAGGTCCCCGTGGGCACCGTGGCCGGCGACGACGCGACCGGGGTGGCGGGCGTGGCGTTCACGGGACAGTTCGAGGGGCAGGCGCAGTCCGTGATCGGCCTCGAGGGCTCGGACCGGGCATTCTCCGCCTTCCTGCTGCAGAACCCGACCCGCCTGGTGGTCGACATCGAGCGCTGAGCCGCGCCGGGGGCGCCTCATCCGCGAACGGCTCATTCGTAGACTCCTTCCACGATCCAGTTCCCCTGTTCGTCCCCGAGCACGCCGCAGAGCAGCAATGCCGCCGCACGCTCGGGGACGACCTGCATGCGGGCCCGAGGGCGGCGAGGCTCGCCGTCGGGCGTCGGCTCCCACCAGGCCTCGTCGATCGGCCACGGCCGTGACCAGCCGAGCAGCGCGCAACGGCGACCGCCCACCTCGACCGCGGCAGGCCTGCCGCTGAGCAGACCCCGCGGGGTCACCCCCACGACATCTCCGGCTGCACTGCGCAGCACGACTCCCCTGACGAGGGCCACCCGCGCCGCGACGGCGGCTCCCGGGTCGCCGCTCTCGCGGATCTCCAACCGGTAGCCCGGCCCCGGCCACACCACCGACGGCGAGGGGGCGGGCAGCGCCCCCGGCCACGGCCCCTGAGCGGCGGGCTCGGCCGGGGCGTCACCGTACGGCAGTGACCGCACCCGCTCGGCCGGCCCGCGGCCACCCACTTCCACGGGCACACGGACCGCCTCGGGCCCGAGCAGACCCTGGACCCGCACCAGTGCGCGGTGGACGCGGGCCTCCGCGAGCCCGGCCTCGCCCCAGAGCCCCTCCTGTACGCGGCCGGCGGGGACCACCTCCACCGGTTCCAGGACGAGGGCGGTGACCGCGCCCCCGGCCCCACCGGCGATCGCGGTCCCGGTGAGCCAACCCTCGAGTTGCCAGCGGAGCCGATCGGCGGTGCCCTCCGGGGTGAGGGGCGATGAGCACCGCCACACCCGGTTGACCTCCGTACCGCCCTCCACCCGGGCGGTGATGGACAGACGCAGGCACGAGACGCCGGACGCGGCGAGCACGGCGTGCAACTCCCCCGCCAGCCGCCGGCCGAGGAACGCGGCCTCGTCGACACGCTCCAGTGGCGGGTCGCACCGGTGCTCGACCGCCGACCCCGTGGGCACCGCGGACACCGAGGGCGGACGCCACGGGACGGCGCGGGCGATACGGTGCGCCACCGCACCCCCCTCCCCGAAGCGGGTGGCCACATCACGCGGCGGTAGCGCGGCGAAGTCGCCGAGCGTCCGCACGCCGAGGCAGTGCAGCAACCCGACCAACTCGGACAGCACCTCGGGGTCCCCCAACGCGGGTTCCACCACGAGTGCGTCCACAGGCAATCCGGCCAGGTAGTCAGCGTCCCCACCTGGTTCCAGCAGTGCCGAACCGCGGGCCCCGAGCACGGCCGTGGGCAATTCGTCCGCGAGGCCCACCTGACACTCCGCGCCGGCGGCCGCCACCGCGTCGACGACGCGGGTGACGACCTGTTCGACCCCACCGTGGAAGCGCAGGGCACCCGCTGCGGAGAACACGAACAGTCCGGGGCGCAGCACCTCGATACCCGGGACGACGGCATCGAGCGCCTGCACCACGGGCTCGAACCACGCGGCGTCCCGGGCCGGGTCGGCCGCGACCACCACGAGTTCGGGACAGCGGAACTGCGCCTCACGCCGGCGCAGACCACGACGCACCCCCACCGCGCGGGCGACGGCGTTGCACGCGAGCACCCCCCGGGGCCCGACGACCGCCAACGGAAGATGCAGCCCGTGCCCCTCGGCCCGTGCCGCCGCGACCGTCGGCCAGTCCGGGCACCACACCGCCATGACCCGGGCGCTCATCCCGCCGCCACCCATTCCGCGGTCCGGGCGGGTGCCGCCCGGCCGGAACAGCGCACCACCGTGGAGACCGAGGCCAGCCGACCCGCGCCCACACCCAGTCCGCCGTAGCGGCAGTGCCGCCCCGCCAGTGTCAGCTCCGCCCCGGGCCACCCGGCGCCCACGAGCAACACCGCGCCAGCGGCTCGGACCCGCCCCGCCAGCACCCGCGCACGGGACGGGGCGACCGGGGCCACACCAGGCCCCAGCAAGACCAGGTCCAGCCCGTCGAGCAGGACGGACACCACCGCTGCGGGATCCGGGCCGGGATCCGGGACCAGCGCCAGACAGTCCAGTCGACCTCCCTGCTCGGCCACCGCGGCCACGCCGAGCTCCGGCCATCCGACCACCGCACACCTGGCACCGGCGGCCGTGGCCGCGGCGAGCAACCCCACCCGTAGGGTGGCGCTGCCGGACACCGCCGTGACGCGGCCCGCGGGCAGCACCCCACCCGGCAACAGGGGCGCCACCGACCCCGGAACCGCGACTCCGGGAACCACGATCTCCGCCGCTTCCGCGGGGGCAACGGGGGCAACGGGGGCAGCCGGGGCAGCCGGAGCAGAGGGCGCAGAGACGACCGAAGCCGGCCCTGCCGGGGCCTGGGCGCGAACCGCGGCGGGTGCACCGCCGCCGGGCATCGCGGCCAGGCGGCGACGCAGCTCCGTGACACGCTCCTCCCGGCCGAGGCCGGACAGGTCGACAGGTGACGTCGCCACTACCATCATCCCCACCTCCCACCGGGTCCGACACGCCGGACAGACCATTGATCGAATGGCTTTTCGAGTACGCGATCAGTGAACACCACGGGTACGACATCGCGCAAGAACACCTGTTCGACAGGCCGGAACGCGCTTCACCGTCGGACCCACCGGCTACGCTGTGTCCACCACAGAGAGGACAGCCATGGCCGGACTACGCTTCCGACTCCGACAGATCAGCCGGCGCTTCTGGTTTCTCCCCGCCGTGATGACCCTCGTCGCGTTGGGCCTCGCCCACCTGGGGGCGTGGTTGTCCACCAACCCGGGCACGAGTGACGAGGCGGCCTCCTGGATCTACGGCGGCGGCGTGGAGGGCTCCCGGAGCATCCTCGCCGCCGTGGCGAGCAGCTCGATCGGCGTCGGCGGCACCGTCTTCTCCATCACCATCGCCGCCCTCTCCTACGCCGCCGGCACCATGGGGCCGCGCCTGCTCCAGAACTTCACCGAGGACCGCGGCAACCAGATCACACTGGGCGTCTTCATCTCCACCTTCGCCTTCAGCCTCTACAGCCTCCGCACGGTCACCGGTGGCGACGAGGGGACCCCGTTCGTCCCCCAGTACAACGTCACCCTCGCCCTCATCCTGGCGCTCGGGTGCATCAGCGCACTCGTGTACTTCATCGGCCACGTCACCGGGTCGATCAACACCACCCGCGTCGTGAACCTCCTCACCACGGATCTACGTTCCTCCCTGCTCACCGCCACCGAACTGACGGATCCGGACCGCGATGTGCTGCCCCCACCAGAGGAGGAGTTCTGGGCGGACGCGGAGACTCTCCTCGTGGAGAAGGGCGGCTACCTGCAGCTCGTCGACCACGGGCGGCTCGTCGAACTCGCCGTCGAGACCGGGACGACGATCCGGCTCCTCGTGCGACCCGGGGACTATCTCTATCCGAACTCCCCCGTGGCCGAGGCCGTCCCCACCCTGCCCGAGGGCATCATGCCCGCCCTCACGGTCGGTGAATCCCGTACCCGCGACCAGGATGTCGAGCACGCCGTCCGTCTACTCGCCGAGGTGGGCACGCGTGCCCTGAGCCCCGGGACCAACGACCCGTTCACCGCCGTCGACGTCGTGGACCGCTTCGGGGACGCCCTGTGCACCCTCGAGGACAGGGAATGGCCGACCGGGGTGCACGCCAGGGACGGGGAGGTCCGCCTCGTCGTGGCGACCTCCGACTTCGCCGGCCTCGTCGCCACGATGTTCGACCAGATGCGGCAGTACGGTGCGGGTGCGCCAGCGGTCAGCATCAGGATTCTCGACGTCCTCGCCGTCGCGACGCAGGTCCTCGATGACCCCGACCGTCGTGCGGTCCTCACCCACCACGCCACGAAGCTCCGTGACGACGCCCTCGAAGCCACCCGCAACGCCGACGACCGGATCACCATCGAGCGTCGTCACCGCGCCGTACTGGACGCCGCCGGATAGCGGGGCCGAGCCGGACGGCAGGGCCCACCGACGTTCCTCCGATACCCTCCGGGCGGCGACCCCACGCCTCTACCCTTGCGGGCATGAAGGCCTCCGTCGGGAATCGCATCGTGCTCATCGGCGCCGGGGACGTGGGTATCGCCTACGCCTACGCGCTCGTCAACCAGGGGCTGGCCGACCATCTGACCATCATCGACATCGACCACGACAAACTCCTCGGAGAGGTCATGGACCTCAACCACGGGGTCGTGTGGGCGCCCTCCCCCACCCTCGTCACCGAGGGCACCTATGCCGACTGCACCGACGCCACCATGGTGGTCATCTGCGCCGGCGCAGCCCAGAAACCCGGCGAGACCCGCATCGACCTCGTGGGCAAGAACATGACGCTGTTCGAGAACATCGTCGGTGACGTCATGGCGACCGGGTTCGACGGCATCCTGCTGGTGGCCACCAATCCCGTCGACATCCTCACCCAGGCGTCGTGGCGCTACTCCGGGCTCCCCGCCGCGCAGGTCATCGGCTCCGGCACGATCCTCGACTCGGCGCGCTTCCGGTTCATGCTGGGCCAGTACTACGACGTGGCACCGATGAGCGTGCACGCCTCGATCATCGGGGAACACGGCGACACCGAGCTGCCGGTCTTCTCCTCCGCCAACGTCTCCGGGGTGCCGCTGCGCCGCGACCTGGCGGGCGACCCGGCCAAGCGGGAACGTCTGACGCAGATCTTCGACGAGACCCGGGACGCCGCCTACCGGATCATCGACTCGAAGGGGTCCACCAGCTACGGCATCGGGATGGGGCTGGCCCGCATCACCCGGGCGGTGCTGCGCAACGAGCAGGTCTCGCTACCGGTCTCCACCCTGCTGCGGGGCGAGTACGACCAGGACGGGATCTTCATCGGGGTGCCCGCGGTGATCGGGCGGACCGGCGTCCAGCGGGTGGTGGAGCTGGAGCTCGACACCACCGAACGCGAACAGTTCGCCCGCAGCGCGAGTGCACTGCGGGCGGTGTCCGAACAGTTCGAGATCCTGCGCTGACTCAGAGCGCGCCGGGGGGATCACTGGCCGGGAAGGACTCGTCACCCCACTCGTCGGCGACCGCGTCGTCGTGGTCATACCGGGCCTTGTCCGCGGGCTCCTCGGAATGCTCGCCGACACGGTCAGGGTTCTGCGGACTCGTCATGATTCATCCTCCTGCCGCCGTACGGGGCGTACGACGACAATCAGGTTACCGGAGACCATCACCTCACCGCCGGGACGACCGGACACCCAGAACCGCTACAGGAACAGAGGCGCACAATGCACACCACCCACTACACCGACACCCTGATCCTGCCCGCCCCGGACACCAGGGCCGTGGCGGCGACCGCCCCGCCCTCCGGGAAGGGGTCGGTGGCCGAGCTGCAGTACGAACGACTCTCGGGCGAGGACTACAGGTGGACGAGCGATGACCTGATCTTCGACGTGTACTGCCAGCGCAAGGATATAGCCGAGGTCGACCGCGCAGCCGAACGCGAACGGTTCTTCTCCACGGGCCAACCGTGCCTGCGCACCTCCCCGCTGGCCAAGACCTACGGCTGGGCGCTGCACTTCGACTCCGACGGGCGCATCGCGCTGCTGCCCATGGACTCGACGCGCGTGGCCGAGCTCGAGGCGGACCCGACGGTGACGGTCAGGGCCGCCATGAAGAGTTCCCGCTAGTAGCCCGGCTCGACATCCGGCAGGAGACGCAACCACTCGAGCACAGGACCGGAGATCACCTGGCCGAACTGCTCGTACCCGCCGGGCCCGGGGTGGGCGCCGTCGCCGGCGGCGACCTCGCGCATCCACTGACCACCCGCCAGCAACACGTCGAAGGTCGGCACGAACGGCACCCCGGCCTCGTCGCACACCTGCGCCATGGTCTCGGCCCGGGCCGCGATCCGCTCGTTGACCTCGTCCCACACCACCGGCGGCGGCCCCACCACGAGGAACCGCCCCTCGGGCGCCCGGTCGATCATTCCGCGCAGCGCCGCGACGGTACCCGCCTCGTCGACGCGCAACGCACCCTCGTGCTCCATGACGTCGTTGACGCCGAACTCCGCGATCACCGCGGTCGTGGGGAACGCGGCCCGCCGACGATCGACCTCGTCCCAGCGGGCCAGGATCATCTCGGAGGTGTCCCCGCCGATCCCGGCGACCGCGGCGTGGATGTGCACACCGGCCGCGGGGCCGGCCTCGATCAGGTGCGCGGTCCACCCGCGGCCCGTGTCATCGCCGTATCCGGCCACGAACGAGTCACCGATGATGCACACGGGCAGGTCGCGCGGTTCGCTCATCCCGGTCACGCTATCGGTCCGGGTGGGTGCGCGGAGCCGACCCGGGCGAGAAACCACTCCGGCCGGCCGGCCGCGGGGATCAGTCCAGGTGCCGGGACTGCGCCCAGCGGGTCAGCGCGTGCCGGTTGGACTGCTGGGTCTTGCGGAGGACGTTGGAGGCGTGGGTCTCCACCGTCTTGACCGAGATGAACAACTCCTCGGCGATCTCCTTGTAGGTGTAGCCGCGGGCCAGCAGCCGCAGCACCTCCTTCTCACGCGGGGTGAGCGAGTCGACCTCGGGGTCGTGGACGGGCTCGCCACGATCGGCGGGGCCCGGGGAGGCGCGGGCGAACGCGTCCAGCACGAACCCGGCCAGTCGCGGGGAGAAGACGGCGTCCCCGTCGGCGACGCGGCGCACGGCGTCTGCCAGGTCCTCGCCGGTGATGGTCTTGGTGACGTAGCCGCGCGCGCCGGCCCGGATCACGGCGATCACGTCCTCGGCGGCGTCGGAGACGCTCAGCGCGAGGAAGGTCGGTTCCGGGGCGCGGGCGGGATCGGCCACGCCGCCCGGGTCGGCCCCCAGCACCGACCGCAGCACGGCCACGCCACCGCCGTCGGGCATGTGCACGTCGAGCAGCACCACGTCGGGACGCACCCGGTCGATGCCGGTCACGGCCTCGGCGACGGAACCCGCCTCGCCGACGACCTCGATGGTCGACTGCCCGGCGAGTTCGGCACGGACCCCGCTGCGGAACACCGCGTGGTCGTCCACGAGGAAGACCCGGCACATCGACTCCCCCGACCCGTCCTGCGGCCCGTCCGTCATTCGTCCTCCAGCGGCATCTCGATCCCGATCTCCGTCCCGCGCCCGAGCGTACTGCGCACGCGCACGGTCCCACCGCGGCTCTCCACGCGGTGTCGGATGGACTGCGCGAGCCCGTGGCGGTCGCCGCCCACGGCATCGGGATCGAAGCCGCGTCCGCGGTCGCGGACGAACGCGCTGAGCGTGCGTCCGTCGTTCTCCACGAACACGTCGGCGGTGTCGACGCCGGCGTGCTTGGCGACGTTGACCAGGGCCTCGCGGACGGCGCCCAGGACCGCCTCCCCGGCGTCGCCGACCGGGCCGTCGCCACCCACCACGACCTGGTCCACCCGCAGTCCGTAGACGTCCTCGACGTCGCCGACCATCACCTCGACCGCCCCCGCGAAGGTCGCCGCGCCCGAGGACATCCGGGAGCCGGCGCCGAACAGCCACTGTCGGAGCTCCCGTTCCTGCCGGCGGGCGAGCCGCGCCACCTGGCCCGGGTCATCGGACCTCTTCTGGATGAGTGCCAGGGTCTGCAGGACGGAATCGTGCAGGTGGGAGGCGATGTCGCTGCGTTCGGACTCGCGGATCCGCGCCGCGCGCTCCTCCTCGAGGGACCGCCACAGTCGCAGTCCGACCGGCACGCTGAGCAGTCCCACGCCGACGAGGGTGGCCACGACCGCGAGGAGGGACGACCGCAGCGCGGCGAACTCGACCTGACCGAGGACCACGACGGCGAGCCCGACGACGACGAGGGTGGCCCCTGCGGTGACCCTGGCCCAGTCGAAGACCGACCGCGGCGCGACTCGTCCCCCACCGTCGTACTGCTGCCAGACCAGCCCGGCACCCAGGGCCACGACGAGGACGGGGACGATGACGCTCAGTCCCGTGGCGGTGGTCACCATGAACGAGAGCACCGCGCCCGCCACCGCCACGACGGCCAGTGCCATGCCGCGTCTGCGCTCGCGCTCGTCGCCCCGGCCCGCGCCCGCCGGCGCGGGCCCCGTCGGGGTGAGCGCCCACAGCGCCGAGTACAGGGCGACGCCGGCGCCCGAGAGCGTGGCCAGCAGGACCATGACCAGGCGTACGTGGACGACCCGCACCCCGAGGTGGTCGGCCAGGCCCACGCACACGCCCGCGACCACGGATCCGTCGCTGCCCCGGGTCAACCGCGGATACCAGCGGAAGTCGGTCGTCGCCACGGGGGGCCGCGCCGGTGGTCCGGCGACCGGGGACGCCGACCGGACCGCGGTGGCCGGCGCGGGATCGGTCGCGTTCTCACTCATGGACGCCATCGTCACAGATCATCGCCCCGAGGGGAATCGGGAAGTACCCGGATATCCACGGCCACGCTCGCCGGCGAGACACCCCCCTCCCGCAATCCGGCGACCAGGTCGCGGGAGATGGCGTCCTTGACCGCCCGCGCACCGTGACTGCCCACGACGAAGCGGACGGTGGCGAGGATCCCGTCCTCCTGCAGCGAGATGAACACCTGCGGCCCGAACTCCCGGACATCGACCGCGTACATGCGGCTCATCTGCTGCATGCTCGCCATCGCCTCGTCGCTCAGCTCCCTCGTGTGCCGGTCGGCGCAGGCGTGGAACACGGTGTCGACACGTCGGAGATCCACGTCGAACGGCAGCGTGAGCGACAGTTCCTCCCAGAGGAAGGGGAACCCGCGGGTGTAGTTGTAGACCGCCTCGTCGAAGATGACGCCGTTCGACACCGTGACCACCCGGCCGGTGAACTGACGGCTCGGTACCCAGTTGCCGGTCTCCGCGCCGGCCATCGACGACGGGGATCCCATCTCCATGACGGTCGTGCGCAGGAAACCGAGCGACATCACATCGCCCCGGACCCCACCCACGGCGATCCGGTCGCCGACCGCGAACACCCGCCCCCGGAGGATGACGAAGTATCCCGCCAGACTCGCGATCACCTTCTGCAACGCGAACGCCAGGCCCGCGGTGACGAGTCCGACCCCCACGGTCAGGTCGGTTCCCGGGGTCACCCAGATGGAGAAGAGCGCCAGCACGGCCACGACGGCGGTGAACAGCTGCAGACTCTGCTTCGTCCAGAACCTCGACGCGGACCCGGCGGGCCCGGTGATCGCCTGCATCACCGCCCGCGAGATCGACGTGAACAGCGACAGCAGCACGAACAGCAGGATGCTGAGGAGCACCTTGAGAACGGTCCGCCCGCTGACCCCGACCAGCGTCACCCCGAAGAGCCGCAGCTGTTCGTCGGAGCCCAGGAAACCCATGACGGTGTCGACCATCCCGCCATCCTCCCTCCCCGGCGGCCTCGGGGTCGGAAATCAGGGTCGGACCCCGATGTGCCGCGGACTCCCGCCGAGCACGATGGGGTCATGTCCAGAACGAGCACCCCCGACCTCCCGTCAGAGCTCCGCTCCCTGTGGCGGACCCGTCCCGTCCGGACCCCGGACGATTCCAGGATCGCCGGCGTCTGCGGCGGCTTCGGTCGGCGCTACGGCGTCGACCCGGTCCTCTTCCGCGTCGCGTTCGTCGTCGCCGCACTGTGGGGTGGGGCGGGCGTGTTCCTGTACGCCCTGATGTGGCTGCTCCTGCGCTCCGCCGGCGACGAGGTCTCCTCCGGGGAGGCGCTCCTGGGGAAGGGCCGGGCGTCGGGCTCCAAGGTCACCGCGGTGATCCTCGTCGTCGTCGTCCTCCTCTCCGCCCCCACCTTCGGCGGTTCCGGGGAGACCCTCCTCGTCGGCGCCGGGTTCCTCATGGTCGCGGCGATGCTCGCCGGCTGGTACGGCCTGCACCGGCGCACCCCCGAACCACCCGCCGGGTGGGCGGAGGTCTCCGCGGTGCGGCCCCCCACCACGCACGGCTCCGACGCGTCGAGGGGCGCGGCCACAGACGCCGGGCCGTGGCGCGCGCCCGGGGCCTCCCAGGCGCCCGGCTCCGGCCCCGACGCCCCCTTCGGGCCCCCGGTGCCGCCGTCGTGGGATCCGCTCGGCGCCGCCCCGTTCGCGTGGGACCTGCCCGAACCCGGCCTCGCCCCCGCCCCGGTCGAACCGACCCGGCCCCGGTCGCGGCTGACCAAGGTCACGATCGGCCTGGCACTCATCGCGGCGGCGGTCGCCACGGGCCTGTCCACCCTGGCCGGTCTCACCTGGCTCGACACCACGCGCATCGCCGCGATCGCCCTGGCGGTGGTGGCCGGCGGGCTGCTCGTCGGCGCCGTCACCCGCCGCGGGTACGGGCTGCTCGTGGTGGCCGGACCACTCGTCGGGTTCGTGCTGCTCGCCCTGTCGGTCCAGGTCCCCACGGGTGGCTGGGAGACCTTCGGCGACGAGCGGGTGGAGATCACCTCCCCCGCCCAGCTCGACACGCCGGTCACCCACGAGGTCGGCACCGTCACCGTCGACATGCGCGAGCTCGAACTGGACCGCGACCGCAGCTACAGCATCACCAACGAGGTCGGTGAGGTGCGGGTGCTGCTGCCCGACGGGCTCGCCGTGCAGGCCGACTGCCGGACCGAGATCGGCTCCGTCGACTGCCCCGACCCGCCCGCCGACACCGACGGGCCAATCCTGACCCTGGACATCACCACCGAGATGGGAAGCGTGAAGGTCACCCGATGAGTACGAACACGCCCGCAGACGACCGCCACCACTCCACCGCGGGAGCCCCGCCCGAGCAGTCGCCGCGGTTCGACCCGCAGCTGTACGACCCGCTGCCCTACGGCACCGGATACCCGACACCCGAACCGCTCGGATTCGGGGTCTCCCCCGAGCCCGCGACCACCCCGGCCGGCGCCGTCGAGGTGGTGGAGCACCGGCGGTTCGGGTCGCCGGTGCTCGCCCTGGCCGGCGTGACCTCGCTGGGAGTGGCGGTGTGGGCGATCCTGGGAGCGCCCGCGATCGCCCCGACGGCGTTGCTGGCCGCGGGACTCGTCCTGGCGGTGCTCGTGGGACTGATGATGGTCATCCGCCGCTGACGCCCGACCGCGATACGCGCCGCACGGCCCCTGCGCCATCCATCGGCCCCGAATTCGTCGGCGGCGTGGACAGCCGCCCGCCGCGAAGGCGTCTCGCGTGAGCCGCGGGGCAGGCCAGACGCCATCGCGGGGGGCGGCTGTATCCGGAACGTACAGGCGCGCGAGCGAGAGTTCAGGCGCGGGAGCGGATGCCCGG
Organism: Dietzia sp. WMMA184; assembly: GCF_002441635.1. Lineage (NCBI taxonomy): Bacteria > Bacillati > Actinomycetota > Actinomycetes > Mycobacteriales > Dietziaceae > Dietzia > Dietzia sp. WMMA184. The sequence goes on from NZ_NXEI01000001.1 coordinate 1,438,523, forward strand.
GCGGTGGGGGCGGTGGGGTGGTGTGGGCGTGCGGGGGCGGCTCACTCCCACTCGATGGTGCCCGGCGGCTTGCTCGTCACGTCCAGCACGACCCGGTTGACGTCCGGGACCTCGTTGGTGATGCGGTTGGAGATCAGCGCCAGCGTCTCGTACGGCACGCGCGTCCAGTCGGCGGTCATGGCGTCCTCGGAACTCACCGGCCGCAGCACGATCGGATGACCGTACGTCCGGCCGTCGCCCTGCACGCCCACCGACCGGACATCGGCCAGCAGGACCACCGGGCACTGCCACACCGTGGAGTCCAGGCCCGCCGCGGTCATCTCCTCGCGCACGATCGCGTCCGCCGCGCGCAGGGTCTCCAGTCGGTCGCGGTCCACGGCGCCGACGATGCGGATCGCCAGGCCCGGACCGGGGAACGGGTGGCGGCCGACGATCGCCTCGGGCAGACCGAGCTCACGGCCCACGGCGCGGACCTCGTCCTTGAACAGCAACCGCAGTGGCTCGACGAGCGTGAACTCCACATCGTCCGGCAGTCCGCCGACATTGTGGTGGCTCTTGATGTTGGCCGTACCCGCTCCGCCACCGGACTCGACGACGTCCGGGTAGAGGGTGCCCTGGACGAGGAAGTCGACGGAAGAGGCGGCGGCCTCACCGGAACCCTGGAGTTCGAGCGCCTGCGTCACCGCCCGCTCGAAGGACCGGATGAACTCGCGGCCGATGATCTTGCGCTTGGTCTCCGGGTCGGTGACATCGGCGAGGTGCCCGAGGAAGACATCGGAGTCGTCCAGCGTGATGAGGCGGGCACCGGTGGCGGCCACGAAGTCGTTCTCGACCTGCTCACGCTCGCCCGCACGCAACAGTCCGTGGTCGACGAACACACACGTGAGGCGGTCCCCGATCGCACGCTGGACCAGGGCGGCCGCGACGGCCGAGTCGACGCCGCCCGACAGGCCGCAGATCGCGTGGCCGTCGCCGATCTGCTCGCGGACGGCCTCCACCAGCTGGTCGGCGATGTTCGACGCGGTCCACGTCGGCTCGAGCCCCGCCACCTCGGTGAGGAAGCGGCTCAGCACCTGCTGGCCGTGCGGCGAATGCAGGACCTCCGGGTGGTACTGCACTCCGGCCATGCGCCGCTCGGTGCACTCGAACGCGGCGACCGGGGCACCGGACGACGACGCGGTGACGGTGAACCCCTCGGGCGCGGCCGTGACCGCGTCCCCGTGGCTCATCCACACCGGGTGGTGCTCCGGCAGGCCGGCGTGCAGGAGGCCGCCTGACACGCTCACGTCGGTGCGGCCGTACTCGCGGCTACCCGTGTGCGCGACCTCGCCGCCGAGGGCACCGGCCATCGCCTGGAAGCCGTAACAGATGCCGAACACCGGCAGACCCAGATCGAACACCGCCGGGTCGAGCGAGGGCGCGTCCTCGGCGTACACGCTCGCTGGTCCGCCGGACAACACCAGGGCGACGGGATCCTTGGCGCGGATCTCCTCGATCGTCGCGGTGTGCGGGATCACCTCGGAGTAGATGCGCGCCTCGCGCACGCGGCGCGCGATGAGCTGCGCGTACTGGGCGCCGAAGTCCACCACGAGTACCGGGCGGGGCGCCACCGCCTCGGCGGCGATCTGGGAGTCGGTCTGTGCGTTCTCGGCCACGGGGTCGAGTCTAGGCCCCGCGGCCCATCCGCCGAACTCGGCCACATCCCCCGTGCCGGGGTTCACAATGAACCCCACCACGACCCCGGCCGGCCCCGGACCGAGAGAGCTGGAGCGCATCGATGGAGCGAATGACCGGTTTCGACGCGAGCCTGCTGTACATGGAAACCGCCCAGCAACCCCTCGTGGTGGGCGGAGTCCTCTTCGTCGACGTCTCCGGCCTCGAGGTCGGGTACTCCTTCGAATGGCTCCGGACCGAGCTCGGCCGCCGGATCAAGGAACTGCCCGAACTCCGCCGCAAGATCTACGACTCCCCGCTCAACCTCGGCCACCCCGCCTGGGTCGAGGAATACGACCTCGACATCACCGCACACGTCCGCCGCGTCGACGTGGACCACCCCGGTGACGACCGCGCGGTGTTCGAGATGTGCGGCACGCTCGGCAGCCGCCCGCTGGACAGGTCACGCCCCCTGTGGGAGATGTGGGTCCTCGAGCGGCTCACCGAACCGGACACCATCGTCGTGTACTTCCGGGCTCAACACGCCATCCTCGACGGGGCCAACGGCGCGAACATCCTGCGCAAGTTCGCCTCCGCCGGAGAGCAGCCCTCCGCCCGCGACCTCGACATGGTCCGCGTCGAGGCGGGCAACGCCAACCCCATCCGGCTCTTCGCCGGCGGGTGGTGGGATTTCTCCGTACGTCGCCCGCTGACCCTGGCCCGGCTGGTACCCGAGGTCGCCGCGTTCGCCTTCACACTGCGCAGGGCCACGGCGGCCAGGAAGAAGTCGGACGATCCGGCCCCGGAGGAGACGGGCACGGCCGACGCCACGGACGACCTCGTCGTCGTCCCCAGGGCGGCACCGTTCACCGCGCCCCGCACCCGCTTCAACGCCACCATCACCCCCCACCGGGCGGTCTGGGGTGCCTCACTCGACCTCGGCGAGATCAGCGAGATCAAGGACGCCTTCGGCGTGACCGTCAACGACGTGTTCCTGGCGGTGATGGGCGGCGCGCTGCGGCGGTACCTGCGCTCCCACGACGACCTGCCCGACACGTCGCTCGTCGCCGTGGTCCCCGTCTCCACCCGCGACGCCGAGGGCTCCCGGGGCAACAACCGCGTGACGGTCCTGTTCGCGTCCCTGGGGACCGACATCGCGGACCCGCTCGAGCGCCTTCGCGCCATCTCCGCCCGCACCAACCGGGGCAAGAAGCAGTCGAAGAACGGCATGCGGCCGGACCTCATCCAGGACGTCGCCACGCTCGCCCCCGCCAGGACCCTGCAGATGTTGATGCGGATCTACGGCGACTTCCACCTGGCGGACCTGCACCCGGTCGTGCACAACCTCGTCGTGTCGAACATCCCCGGGCCCCGTCAGGGACTGGACTTCCTCGGATGCCGGGTGACCCACGTCTACCCGCTCGGGCCCCTCATGCACGGTTCCGGACTCTCGGTCACCGCCATGTCCATGGGCGGTCGACTCGACGTGGGGATCAACGCCTGCGAGCACCTCGCCCCCGACCCCGACCTGCTCGCCACCGGGATCCGGGAGGCGATGGCCCGGCTGCTGGAACTCACCCGGGAGGCGGCGCGGTCGGCGGCCGCCGGGGAGGGCTGACACGTGGAACGGATGAAGGGCTCGACGCGAGCTTCCTCTACCTCGAGACCCCCGAGCAGGTGATGGTGATCAACGGCCTGGTCCACCTCGACGTGACCACCATCGAGGAGGGCTACTCGTTCGAACGCCTCCGATCCGGGCTCGCCCGCCGGGTCAAGGCCGTCCCCCCGTTCCGCCGCAAGGTCCACGACTCACCGTGGAACCCCGGCCACCCGGCGTGGGTCGAGGACTTCGACTTCGACATCACCCACCACCTACGCCGGATCGCACTCGGGCCGGCCGGCACCGAGGACGAGCTGCTGGAGACGTGCGGTCGACTCGCCTCCACCCCGCCGGACCGCGCCCACCCGCTGTGGCAGGTCTGGATCATCGAACGGGGTGACCCGCACGCGCCGACCGTCAGCGCGTTCTGCCGGGTCCACCACTCGGTGATCGACGGGATGCTGGGCGCCGAGTTGCTCTCCGCCCTCGCCGCGACGGACGCCACCACGCCCGACCAGGATCCCGCGCTCGTGCGCACGCACGTCGGACGGGCCAACACCCTGCAACTGATCGCCGGTGGCGCCCGCGACGTGCTGGGCCGGCCCCTGGCCCTCCTCCGTCTGCTCCCCGAGACGCTGTCGGTCCCCGCGGCCATGAGACGCGCCCGCGGCCGGGCCGGCCACGGGGAATCCATGCCGGCCCCGTTCACGGCGCCGCGGACCCTCTTCAACCACTCGCTCACCCCGCACCGCGCCGTGGCCACCGCATCACTCGACCTGGCGTCCGTCAAGCTCGTCACCGCCCGCCTCGGCGGCACCGTCAACGACGTCCTCCTCACCGTGGTCGGCGGCGCTGTCAGGTCCTACCTCGAGGCCCACGGAGACGCCCCCGCCTCCTCCATGGTGGCGATCGTCCCCATGTCCACCCGAGACGATCTGGCCACCGGTGGCGCCAACCAGGTGTCGGCCATGTTCGCCTCCCTGGCCACGGATGTGGCCGACCCGGTCGAACGGTACGAGCGGATCTCCGCCGCAGCGGAGACCACGAAGCGCCAGGCCGCGAGCATCCGACCGGCGCTCCTGGACAACTGGGCCCGCATGGGCCCCCGTCGGCTACTCGACATGGGCATGCGGGCGTACGAGGCGCTGAGACTCGCCGACGTCCACCCGGTGATCTACAACCTCATCGTCTCGAACGTGCCCGGCCCCCGTCACGCCCTCTACTTCCTCGGCGCGCGGATCACCCACATGCACCCCTTCGGCCCGCTGCTCCACGGTGCGGGGCTGTCCGTGACAAGCCTGTCGACCGACGGGCGGCTCGACCTGGGGGTGATCTCGTGCGAACACCTGGTGCCGGACCCGGACGCGGTGGCCCGCGGGATCACGGCGGCGCTCGACGAGTTGCTCGAGCTCACCGCCCCCTGACCGGGCTCACCGCCTCCTGACCACGGGTAGACCGTCAGCTGACCTGGACGATCGGCAGCCGCAGGGCTCCCGGCGCGGCCTCCGGGACCATCGGCGACACGGGCGGGACCGGCGACAGGCGCCGGTAGTCCTCGCCCTGGGCCGGGCGCTGGTCGGCCTCACCCTTGTTGGGCCACAGCGACATGGCCCGCTCGGCCTGGGCGGTGATGCTGAGCGCCGGGTTGACACCGAGGTTCGCGGAGATCGCCGATCCGTCCACGATGTGCATCGTCGGGTAGTTCCACACGCGGTGGTACGGGTCCACGACCCCGGTCTCGGGCGAATCCGAGATCACGCAGCCGCCCAGGAAGTGGGCGGTGAGCGGGATGTTCGCGATCTCGCCCCACGTGCCCCCGGGCAGGCCGCCGATCTCCTCGGCGATCTTGCGGGTGGCCTCGTTTCCGGCGGGGATCCAGGTGGGGTTGGGCTCCCCGTGACCCTGCTTGCTGGTGACGTACCTGAACGGACCGAAGCGCTTGACGTAGGTCTGCAGCGAGTTGTCCAGGTTCTGCATCACGAGCGCGATCACCGAACGCTGGCTCCAGCGGCGCAGGTAGAACAGCTGCATGAACATGGCCGGCTCGCGCCGGACCTCGTTCAGCAGGGTGCGCCACCGCGGGAGCGGCCCGTCGCCGTCCGTCAGCAGGGTCTGCAGGATGGCGATGGCGTTGGAGCCCTTGCCGTACCGGACCGGTTCGATGTGGGTGTCGGGGCGGGGATGGAACGACGACGTGATGGCCACACCCTCGGAGAAGTCCTGCTCCGGCTTGTAGTTCGGTCGCATCGCCCCGAGGATCGCCTCGGAATTGGTGCGGGTGAGCCGACCGATCGCATCCGACAGCTTGGGAAGGGACCCGGAGTCCTTGGCGTAGTGGAGCAGGTGCTGGGTTCCCCAGGTGCCGGCCGCCACGACGACCTGACCGGCGGTCACCGTGGTGGTGCGCTTGCCGCGACGCGTCCAGGCGCCCGTCCGCTCGAGGGTGATCTCCCACGTGCCGTCGCCGCGCTCGCGCAGGTCGCTGACCGTGGTCCGGTCCAGGATGCGGGCGCCCGCGCGCTCGGCGAGGGCGAGGTAGTTCTTCATCAGCGTGTTCTTGGCGTTGTGCCGGCAGCCGGTCATGCACTCGCCGCACTCGATGCACGCGTTGCGGTCCGGCCCCACCCCGCCGAAGTACGGATCGGGGACGAGCTCGCCGGGCTTGCCCTGACCGCCGGTCTTCTCGCCGAAGAACACGCCGACCGGGGTGTAGACGAAGGTGTCCTCGGCGCCCATGTCGCGGGCCACCTTCTTCATGACCTCGTCCGAGTGGGTGTGCGTGGGGTTGGTGACCACGCCCAGCATGCGGCGGCCCTGGTCGTAGAACGGGGAGAGTTCGGACTCCCAGTCCGTGATGTGGCCCCACTGCCGGTCCTTGAAGAACTGGCCGGTCGGCTTGTACAGGGTGTTGGCGTAGTTGAGGGAGCCGCCGCCCACGCCCGCGCCCGCGAGGATCATCACGTCACGCATCATGTGGACGCGCTGGATCCCGAACAGCTTGAGCTTGGGCGCCCACACGTACCGGTGGAGTCGCCAGGACGTCTTGGGCAGGTCCGCGTCCTCGAAGCGGCGACCCGCCTCGATGACCGTGACGCGGTACCCCTTCTCCGACAGCCGCAGGGCCGTCACGCTGCCCCCGAAACCGGATCCGATGACGACGACATCCGTGTCCGTCGGCGTGGTGGGGGCGTCGGTCGGGGTCGATGGTGCGTGCGGCGTCATGGTGCAACTCCCAGGAGTGGTCGATGGTGGGCATCACAGTACCCGAGCACCATCGAACCTACCGGACAGTAGGCCCCGGTTTGTCCAGAGTGTGGATGCGTCCGACCCATGGTCGGGCGGTCAGGGCCGGACGGACAGGTCCACCTTCTGGAAACCCTTGACATCGGAGTAGCCGCACTTCGCCATCGCGCGACGCAGTCCGCCCATGAGGTTGCGGGTGCCGTCGGGGACGCTGGTGGGCCCCTCGAGGACCTCTTCCAGTGGCGCCAGGGCCGTCTCGTCCTCCACCTCGGACACATGCCCGCGCGGCACCTTGGGGTGGGCGGACACCGCGTCCCAGTAGACACCGCGGCCCGGGGACTCCAGCGAGCCGGCGAGCAGCGGACCCAGGACCACCGCGTCGGCGCCGCACGCCACGGCGCGGGCGATGTCACCGGAGGTGTAGATGTCGCCGTCGGCCAGCACGTGCACGTAGCGGCCTCCGGTCTCGTCGAGGTAGTCCCGCCGGGCTGCGGCCGCGTCGGCGATCGCGGTGGCCATGTGGACCTCCATACCCAGCACCTGGCCGGTGGTGGTGATGCCGTCGACCCCGCCGTATCCCACGATCACACCGGCGGCGCCCGTGCGCATGAGGTGCAGGGCGGTCTTGTAGTCGACGACGCCGCCGGCGATCACCGGGACATCGAGGCCACCGATGAACTCCTTGAGGTCGAGCGGGGCGTCCTCACCGCTGACGTGCTCCGCCGAGATGATCGTGCCCTGCACCACCAGCAGGTCGATCCCCGCCGCGACGAGCCCCGGGGTGAGCTCGCGCGCGTGCTGCGGTGAGACCCGCACCGCCACGGTCGCGCCCTCGTCGCGGATGCGGTGAACCGCGGCGGCGAGGAGCTCGCGGTCGATCGGGGCACGGTGCAGCTTCTGCAGTCGCGCCACGGCCCGGTGTCCGGTCACGTCATCCAGCGCGAGCTCCCGCAGCTCGGCGATCACGGCACCGGGATCGGCGTGACGGGCCCACAGTCCCTCTCCGTTGAGCACGGCCAGACCACCGAGCTTGGAGAACTCCACCGCCGAGTCCGGGGAGACCACCGCGTCGGTCGGGTGTGTCATCACCGGGATGTCCATCTGGTAGGCGTCGATCTGCCAGGAGGTGGACACCTCCTTGGAGCTGCGGGTCCGGCGGGAGGGGACGATGTCGACCTCGCCCAGCCCGAACATCCGACGGGCCTCGCGACCCAGGCCGATCTCCACGACATTGCGCACGCGACTTCAGTCCTTGACGTTGTAGTTGGGGGCCTCGACCGTCATCTGGATCGCGTGCGGATGGCTCTCCCTGAGCCCCGCGGCCGTGATCTGGACGAACTGGGCACGGTGCATCTCCGGGATGGTGGCGGCTCCGGTGTAGCCCATGCCTGCGCGCAGCCCGCCGGCGAGCTGGTGGAGTACCTGACCGACGTCTCCCCGATACGGGACCCGCCCCTCGATGCCCTCGGGCACCAGCTTCTCCTCGGACAGCACATCGTCCTGGAAGTACCGGTCCTTGGAGAACGACTTCTCCTGCCCGGGCTTGCCGCGCCCACGCATCGCGCCCAGCGAACCCATGCCGCGGTAGACCTTGTACTGCTTGCCGTCCACGAAGATCAGCTCACCCGGCGATTCGGTGCACCCCGCGAGCAGGGACCCGAACATGCAGGCCGAGGCGCCGGCGGCGATCGACTTGGCCACGTCACCGGAGTACTGCATACCGCCGTCGGCGATGACGGGGATGCCCGCGGCGTGCGCGGCGACCGAGGCCTCGAGGATCGCGGTGATCTGGGGGGCACCCACGCCCGCGACCACCCGGGTGGTGCAGATGGACCCGGGGCCGATGCCCACCTTGATGGCGTCCGCGCCCGCGTCGATCATCGCCTGGGCGGCCCCGCGGGTGGCGAGGTTGCCCCCGATCACCTGCACACGGTCGCCGAGTTCCCGCTTGACCCGGGCGACCATGTCGAGGGCGTTGCGGTTGTGGGCGTGGGCGGTGTCGACCACCAGGGCGTCCACCCCGGCGTCGGTGAGGGCCCCGGCACGCTGCCAGGCGTCCTCCCCGGTGCCGATGGCGGCGGCCACGCGCAGCCGGCCGTCCGAGTCCTTGGTGGCGTCGGGGTGCTTCTCCGTCTTGACGAAGTCCTTCACCGTGATGAGTCCGGTCAGTCGCCCGTCACCGTCGACGATCGGCAGCTTCTCGATCTTGTGTCGGCGCAGCAGGCCGAGCGCCGCCTCCGCGGTGACGCCCTCCCGCGCGACCACCAGGGGCGCCCGGGTCATGACCTCGTCGACCCGTCGGGACTTGTCCATCTCGAACCGCATGTCGCGGTTGGTGATGATGCCGACCAGCTCACCGCGCTCGTCGGTCACCGGCAGTCCGGAGATGCGGTAGCGGGCGCACTTCTCGTCGACCTCCGCCAACGTGTCGCTGGGCGCGCAGGTCACCGGGTCGGTCACCATCCCGGCCTCGGACCGCTTCACCGTCTCGACCTGGGCGGCCTGGTCCCCCACGGAGAGGTTGCGGTGCAGGACGCCGATCCCGCCCTGCCGTGCCATGGCGATGGCCATGCGGGCCTCGGTCACGGTGTCCATCGCCGACGAGATCAGCGGCACCCGCAGGGTGATGTCCCGTGTCAGGCGGGTACTGGTGTCGACCTCACTGGGGACCACCTCCGAGGCTGCCGGGAGGAGGAGCACGTCGTCGAACGTCAGGCCCACCATCGCGACCTTGGTCGGGTCGTCGCCGCCGGTACGCACGGGGCCATTCGACTCGCTCATCTGCCGTCCTCCTGGGGGGTCGTCTAGGTGCTGTCTTTCGAGGATAGTGGTTCCGGGGTCCGCGGCTCGAACCGTCGACCACGTGAGACCGTGGTCACGGGTACGGTGGAGGTCGTGGACGATCCCCTACGGCACGGAATGCCGCCCGACCCGTTCGCCGGCGATCCGGATGATCCGGCCGCGGAGCTGGCCGAGCTCGACCCCGTCGATGACGACATGCCCACGGGCCCGCTCGACGCGGACGAGCGGCGCGCGATCGAGGAGGACCTCGCGGATCTCGCGGAGTTCCGTCGGTTGCTGGCCCCGATCGGGGTGAAGGGGGTCGCGGTCCAGTGTGACGACTGCGCCGAGGAGCACTACCACGAGTGGGACATGCTCCGCGCCAACCTCATGCAGCTCCTCGAGGACGGCTCCCTGCTCCCCCACGAGCCGGCCTTCGACCCGATCCCGGACGACTACGTGACCTGGGAGTACTGCCGCGGTTACGCGGACGCCGCCCGCGCCCTGCGCCCCCGTCGCCTCAACTGGCGCCGCTGAACGGAGGCGGTCGCCGTGCGCGGGTGCCGCCCGTTCGGCCCGGCCCGGCCCGGCCCGGACGACTCGATCCCCGCCCCTCCGAGAGGGGCGGGGATCGAGTCGTTTCGCGGGGTCAGTTCGTCGGACGGACCGACTGCGAGGTCTGTTGTGAGTCGGTCGGCGCCGGCTGCGTGGGAGTCGGGACCTGGGTCACGGTGGTGCGGCTCGGTGTCGGCGCCGGCACCACCCGGTCGTCGTCCGCCTCGTCACCCTGTCGTCCGGTCGTCGGTGACAGGAAATCCTGGATCCGCTGGGTGTCGATCGGGATCTGCAGCGTGGTCGAGATCCGCAGCCCGTCGAGCGGGAGCGGGATGACCGGCATCCCCGGAGGCGGCGGGGGGACCAGGTTGGACGGCAACGGCACGGGGAGGCCGGGAACGAGAGTCGCCACACCCGGAGCGGGCGGGGGCGACGGGGCCGGCGCGGGTGCCGGGGCGGGCGACGGGACGACGCTCGGGGTGACCCGACTGAGATCGCGCTTGATGGCGTCCCGACGCTTCATAAGCTCGACACGTTCGGAGGCGTCGGAGACCTCGTCGAGCCGCGCGCTCACCTCATCGAGCAGCCGCTCGGCCTCGTTCCGGTCCCCCTCTCGGGCGGCGAGGTCCGCGGCGGCGAGGTCCTCGCTGAGATCGCTCACGAGCTCTACGTTCCCGGCACGGTCGGAGAACATCGTCTTGGACACGCCCCAGAGCGGGTCGCCCGGCATCGCGCTGTGCGCGGCCACGGACAGGCCGCCGACGATCACGGCCGCCACTGCGGCAGCGCCGGTCACCGCCTGCCACAGGGCCGGACGCTGGCCGTGGTGGTGCTCGCCCGAGCGCACCCACCCGCGGCGCGGCCACAGCCGGGAGACGTTCGGGGCGAGGGCCACCTCGATCTGCTCGTCGCTGGGCAGCTCCGGCAGTCCGGCCGAGTCCACCTCGGCGCGCCAGTCCGCGAGCAGCGCGACGAGAGGCTCATCCCCCTCGGGACGGTCGCCGCGTCCGAGCGCGTCGAGGAGCTCGTCGTCGCGATCCACCTCGACCCGGTCGTCCTCGACCTGGTCCTCGTCGTGGCCGCCCACGTCATGCACGTGGAGCGAGGCATCATCGTCCCGGGTGCCGGGATCGACTTCGTCGTTCATCGCCATCGCTCCTCTCCGTCCTGCTCGATCCTCGCCCGGAGCTGCTTCATCGCCCGGTGTTGGGCGACGCGCACGGCGCCGGCCGTACTGTCGACGATCTCCGCCGTCTCCTCCGCGGAGAGTCCGACCACCACACGTAGCCGGATGATCTCCCTCTGCTTCTCGGGCAGGGTCTCGAGGAGGCGGCTCACCGCTCTCGACACCTCGCCGTCGAGGACGTGGTCCTCCGGCCCCGTGTCGGTCGAGAGCACCTCGGGGAGGTACTCCACGGGGTCGGACTTGTTCCGCGCGGCGCCACGATGGGCGTCCGCGACCTTGTGGGCCGCGATCCCGTACACGAAGGCCATGAAGGGACGTCCCTGGTCCCGGTACCCCGGCAGAGCCGAGAGAACCGCGATCAGAACCTCCTGGGCGACATCGTCAGCAGACAGGTTGACCCTCTCCGAGCCGCCGACGCGGGAACGGCAATACCGCACCACACCGGGCCGCACGAGCTCCAGCACCCGCGTGGCAGCGATGCGGTCACCCTTGACCGCCTCGGCTACGGCGAGTTCCAACTCGTCTGCTGTACCTGTCATCGGATTACGGGGGCCCCGTGTTACACGGATGTGTTACGGGGCACGGCCTTTCTCTCGGGTCGCGACGCACGTCACGACGGATCCCACGTCCCGGCCCGTCAGCGGCCGATGCGGCTCGGGCTCAGAACAGGCGTGTGACCCCTGGGTCGTGGGACCACTGCTGAGCGCCAAGCGTAACCGCTGGGGGGCGTGCGGGACCACGTGACCGGCCCGGAACGGGGCCGGGCCCCGTCCCCCGCAGCGCGGAGAGCGGGGCCCGGGAGGCCGGACGCGATCAGTGCGAGTGACCGGCGTGCGAGTGGCCGCCGGCGCCCTTCTCCTCGGGCTTCTCGACGATCGCCGTCTCGGTCGTGAGGACCATACGGGCGACCGAGCAGGCGTTGACCACGGCGGAGGAGGTGACCTTCACCGGGTCGATGACCCCGGCGGAGACCAGGTCACCGTACGTCCCCACGGCGGCGTTGAAGCCGTCGCGCGGGCCCATCTCGGAGACCTTGCTCACCACGACGGAGCCGTCCTCGCCGGCATTGGCGGCGATCCAGAACAGCGGGGCGGACAGCGCCTTGCGGACCACGTTCACCCCGACCGCCTCGTCGGCGTCGGCGGTGTCGGCGGCCAGCCGCTCGAGTGCCGCGGCCGCCTGGACCAACACGGAGCCACCGCCGGCGATGACGCCCTCTTCCACGGCCGCCTTGGCCGAGTTGACGGCGTCCTCGACGCGGAGCTTGCGTTCGGTCAACTCGGTCTCGGTGGCCGCACCCACGCGGATCACGGCGACACCGCCGGCGAGCTTCGCGACGCGCTCCTCGAGCTTCTCGCGGTCCCAGTCGGAGTCGGTGGCCTCGGCCTCGCGGCGCAGCTGCGCGACGCGGGCGTCGACGTCCGCCTGGTCGCCGGCACCGTCCACGATGATCGTGTCGTCCTTGGACACGGTCACCCGCCGGGCCTGACCGAGCACGTCCAGGCCGCACTCCGACAGCTTCATGCCCAGGTCGGGGCTGATGACCTGCCCCTTGGTGACGATCGCCAGATCCTCCTGGAAGGCCTTGCGCCGGTCGCCGAAGAACGGCGCCTTGATCGCGACGACCTTGAGGGTCTTGCGGATCGAGTTGACCACGAGGGTCGACAGCGCCTCGCCGTCGACGTCCTCCGCGATGATGAGCAGCGGCTTGCCGGTCTCGGCGACCTTCTCCAGCAGCGGCAGCAGATCCGGCAGGGAGCTGATCTTCTCCCGGTGGATCAGGATCAGCACGTCCTCGTGGATGGCCTTCTGCTCGTCGGGGTCGGTGACGAAGTACGGCGAGAGGAAGCCCTTGTCGAAGGCGATGCCCTCGGTGACCGACACCTCGGTGTGCAGCCCCTGGGACTCCTCGACGGACACGACGCCGTTGACTCCGACGGCGTCCATGGCCTCGGCGACCATGCGACCGATCTCGGGGTCACGCGACGAGACGGTCGCCACCTGCGAGACGGCGTCCGAGCCGGAGACCGGTGTCGCTGCCGCGCGGAGGAACTCCACGACGGCGGCGGAGGCCTTCTCGATGCCCTTGCCCATCGCCATCGGGTTGGAGCCGGCGGCCACGTTGCGCAGCCCCTGGCGGATGAGTGCCTGGGCTAGCACGGTGGCGGTGGTGGTGCCGTCGCCCGCGACGTCGTTGGTCTTGGTGGCGACACTCTTGACCAGCTGTGCGCCGAGGTTCGCGAACGGCTCGGAGAGCTCGATCTCGCGGGCGATGGAGACACCGTCATTGGTGACGGTGGGCCCGCCGAAGGCCTTGGCGAGCACGACGTGACGGCCCTTCGGGCCGAGCGTGACCTTGACGGTGTCGGCGAGCTCGTCGACACCGGCGAGCATGCCCTTGCGGGCCTCCTCGTCGAACGCGATCAATTTGGACATCGATGGAACTCCTGGAGGGAAGTGGGTGGTCGTGACGGGCGGGTACCGCGGGGTGAGACACCTCCGCCCCGGTGGTGCCTGGCTCTGGCCGGCGCCGCCGGGGCGGGGGTCAACAGCTCACGTCAGTCGATGACCGCGAGGACGTCACGCGAGGAGAGGATCAGGTACTCCTTGCCCTCGTACTTGATCTCGGTGCCGCCGTACTTCGAGTAGATGACCTTGTCCCCCTCCTTGATGTCCATGGGGATGCGGTCGCCGTCCTCGTCGAAGCGGCCCTTGCCGACCGCGACGACGGTGCCCTCCTGGGGCTTCTCCTTGGCGGTGTCCGGGATGACGAGACCCGACGCCGTGGTGGTCTCGGCCTCGAGGGCCTGGACGAGAATCTTGTCCTCAAGCGGCTTGATCGCCACGATGATCCTCCCGTATGGGGTGTGGCCGCCCGGATGCCGGGCGACTCGGAGTGTGGTTGGACAGATCGGGACGCCGGAAGGCGGCCCGTGGTTTATGTACGACCCGGGCTGCCGCGTGCACCGTCGCGGGTGGCGCCCTCGGAGCTCCGTGTCTATTGGCACTCTACACAGGCGAGTGCCAGCACTCAAGGAAACCGCGTGCGGGTTCGCCGCCATCGGGGTCCGACGGGGATCGGAGAACGCTCGGCGCGGGCCTGCGCCGCGGGTAGGCTCACCCGCACCGCACGGACATCAACCGGACCACCCCCTCTGCCCGACCCGATCCCGATCGAGTACAGCGAGGCCCAGAAATGACCGCAGTCGCGCCCCCGGACATCGTCACCGCCGCAGTCGAGGGCGGGGAGGCGAAAGCCGACGCCCCGGGGTGGCAACTGGCCCTCCGCGGCTTCCTCGCCGTCTACCTGCTCGGCGCGGCCACCCTTCTGGCCGTCGTGGCCACCGAGGCGACCGGAGTGGCGATCCTCGGGGCCGTGCTCTTCCCACTGGGCCTCACCATGGTCGTCCTGCTCGGCTGGGAACTCGTCACCGGCGCCTACGGGCTGGTCCCGCTGGCCGCGATGGAGGGCCGCATCCGGGCGCGTGACTGCCTACGGATCTTCGGCTGGATGATCCTCGGGCACACTGTCGGCGGGCTCGCGGCGGCGTGGATGCTGACCTCCGTGCTCACCGGGATGGGGACCGAACCCGACGCCACCGGGGCCCGGGGCCTGGTGGACCTCGCAGTGGAGAAGACGGTGGCCTACAAGGAAGCCGGCGTCGTCACCGGACTCGGTTGGGTGACGTTGAGCGCCGTGCTGTGCAACTGGCTGGTCGCGCTCGGCGTGATCATGTCGTTCTCCTCCACGAGCACCTCGGGCAAGATCCTCGCCATCTGGCTGCCGATCCTCACGTTCTTCGCGCTCGGTTACGAGCACGCGGTCGTCAACCACTTCACGATCCCCGCGGGCATGATGCTCGGGGCCGATGTGAGCATCGCCGACTGGCTGCTGTGGAACCAGATCCCGGTGCATGTCGGTAACTTCATCGGCGGGATCACCCTCGCGGGGTTGGGACTGTACTTCGCGCAACGGACGCGGGTCGACCGCTCCCCCGGGGCACCGGCGGGCCATCCCAACCCACCCCGGGAGTGACCTCCTCGTATGCACCCACCCGAGAAGCCAGGGGATCGGCCCGACGGGCCGCGCCGCCGAACCGGGTCCGACGGCACGCCGGGATCGTTCCACCCTCCCGGGACCAACACACTGGCCGTCGTCGCCCTCGTGATCGCCGTCGCGAACGTGGTGTTCGGCTCGTTCCTCGGCCTGTTCGTGCCGCTGGTCCCGGCCGCCGTCGCGGTCGTCGTGGTCGCGATCGGACACACGTCCCTCAGGCAGATCACCCGCAGCGGCGAGGCCGGAAGGGAGATGGCCGTGTCCGCCCTCGTGATCGGCTACCTCTGCCTGGCCGCGGTCGCCGCGTTCCTGCTGATGGCGTTCACGTTCACCACCGTGGGGATGGCACTCCTCGGCTACTAGGCGACCTGGGTGACCTCGACCGGCAGCCCGGGGTCGGCCGCCACGGTCAGGGGGCTGGGGTCCGCGTCCGCGGCGAGGAGCGCGGAGGCGACCCCCACCACCATCGCGCCGTTGTCGGTGCACAACCGCGGCCGCGGGACGCGCAGGGTCAGGCCCGCGTCGGCACACCTGCTCGCGGCGAGGTCACGCAACCTCGAGTTGGCGGCGACCCCGCCACCCACGAGCAGGGTGTCCACGCCCAGGTCGGTGCAGGCCCGGACAGCCTTCATGGTGAGCACGTCGGCCACCGCCTCCTGGAACGAGGCCGCGACGTCCGCCACGTCGAGCTGCTCACAGTCGCGTTCGGCGGCCTCGATGCGTCGGGCGACCGAGGTCTTGAGCCCGGAGAAGGAGAAGTCGTGCCGGGCGTCGCGTGGTCCGGTCATCCCGCGCGGGAACGCGATCGCCGTGGGGTCACCGGTGCCCGCGAGCCGATCGATCACGGGCCCGCCCGGGTACCCCAGGCCGAGCAGCCGGGCCACCTTGTCGTAGGCCTCCCCGGCCGCGTCGTCGACGGTCGACCCGAGTTCGACGACCGGCTCGGTGAGCGAGCGGACGTGCAGCAGCTGGGTGTGCCCACCGGAGACCAGCAGGGCCACGCACTCGGGAAGCGGGTCACCGTCGAAGCCCGCGACGGCGACGTGGCCGACGAGGTGGTTGACGGCGTAGAACGGGGCCCCCCACGCGGCCGCATAGGCCTTGGCGGCGGACGACCCCACGAGCAGCGCCCCGGACAGGCCGGGTCCGATGGTGGCGGCGACGGCGTCCGGCCGCTCCAGCCCCGCCTCGGCGAGGGCGGCGCGAACGGTCGGCACGAGCGCCTCGAGGTGGGCGCGGGAGGCGATCTCCGGGACGACCCCGCCGAACCGGGCGTGCTCGGACATCGACGAGGCGACCACGTCGGACAGCAACTCGGCGCGGCCGTCGTCGTGCACGCGCGCGACGGCGACCCCCGTCTCGTCGCACGAGCTCTCGATCCCCATGACGGTTCTCACCGGTCGCTCACCTTCCCTGCGTCGTTCTGTCCTCGCGCTCCCGCCGGCCGCACCATGAGGTGCGCGTCGGCCCTGCTGGGCCGGTAGTACCGGGGACGCAGCCCCACCACCTCGAACCCGTGGGCCTCGTACAGGGTGCGGGCCGGGACGTTGTCGGTCCGCACGTCCAGCACCACCGGCGCCGCGTCCGCGTCCGCCACGTCGAGCATGCGGCGCAGCAGCGTGCGCCCGATCCCCCGCCCCTGGTGGGCCGGATCGACCCCGATGGTGTGCACCTCGTACTCACGATCCCCCTCGGGTCCGAGCACGGCCAGCACGGCGTAACCGACGAGGACCCCGTCCGCCCGCGCCGCGAAGCAGTGGGTGTGCCGGGAGCCGATCTCCGACAGGAACGCGGCGGCCGACCACGGACCGTCGGCGGGGAACAGCACCCTCTCGAGGTCGGCGCAGCGCATGGCGTCGTCGGCGACCAGATGGTCGTGCACGATCGCGTCCGGCGGCGTCCCGGTCACCGCCGGACCCCCCGCAGCGCGGTCGAGGGTGCGGCGCGCCGGGGCGGGACGGCGTCGGGCCGACGTAGGTAGAGCGGTTCCAGCGGCGCCGGGGCCGTGCCCGCGAGGAGGTCGGAGGCCGCGACGGTGACGAGGCCGGCGGGGTCGGGCGCGGTGACCGCCTCGAGGATCCCCGCGGCGGCGTGGCCGGCGGCGGTGACCTCTCCCAGGCGTACGGGGTCGCCGACCAGGTGGTCGACGCCGTCCGCGTCGATCCCGGCGGCGGGGCCCACCATGGGGCCCGAGGTCCGTGCGCCGTCCGCGGAGTAGCGGGCGTGGTAGGCCTCCCGGCGGCGGGCGTCGGTGACGACGACGAGGTCTCCGGTCGCCCCGGCGGCGCGCGCGGTGGCCGCGAGCCCGTCCAGCGAACACACCCCGTGGACCGGCCTGGAGATGGCGTCGGCGAATGCGGCTGCGGTCGCCATCCCGACGCGCAGGCCGGTGAACGGTCCCGGACCGATGCCCACGACCACGGCGTCGAGCTCGCGCGGCGTGAGGCCCGCGGCGGTGAGGCACTCGAGGATGTGCGGGGTGAGCAGCTCCGCGTGGGCGCGGGCGTCCTCGGTGACCCGCGTGGCCAGTGCATCCACCTGCGGGACCCGGTCGCCGGGCACGAGTCGGCACACCCCTGCGGTGACGAAGGGCGTGGAGGTGTCTACGGCGAGGACGAGCACGGGGTCAGGGTACCGCCGGGCCGGGTGCGGGACCGTCCGAGGCGTCCCGGCGCCAGCTCGCCGTCCGGACGTCGGTGCCGTCGGGCCGACGCAGGGTGACGACCAGTGGCGCCTCGACGAGGGAGTCGACGAATCCGGCGCCCCACTCGACGACCACCACGTCGCTGTCGAGTGCCGTGTCGAGGTCGAGCGATTCCAGTTCGTCGGCCAGGTCGGCCCTGGTCGGTTGCGGACCGTCCGGATCCTGGCCGCCGAGCAGTCGGTAGGCGTCGACGTGGACCAGCCCCGGACGGCCGGGCGTCGCCGGGGCGTGGCGACGGGCGATGACGAAGGTCGGCGAGGTGATGCGCCCGCGTACCCCCAGGCCGGCGGCGATCCCGGTGGTCAGCGCGGTCTTGCCGGCGCCGAGGGGGCCGTCGAGGATCACCACGTCGCCGGCCCGCAGGAGGCCGGCGAGCTCGGCGCCCAGTGCCCGGGTGTCCTCCGCCGTCGGCAGGTCGCGCTCCCCGGGGACGCGGATCGTCACGAGGCCCGGTCGTGGTCGGTGGACGGGGCCGTCTCCCCACCGGCGCCCCGGCCCGGCGGGGGCATGGCGGCGCGGCCCACGCCGTCGGCGCGGCGCTCCCGCTCCCGCCATTCGATGATCGCGTCGGCCACCAGGTCCCCCAGCACCTCGGACACGTGGGCGGGCTCCTCCAGCATCACCATGTGCCCGGCCCCCGGGACCACCACGAACTCGGCGTCCGGCAGTTCCTCGACGATGTCGACCGACCGGTCGAGCGGGGTGAGCAGGTCGCGGTCACCGCACAGGACGGTCGTGCGGACGTCCCGCAGGACGGGCACGGCGGCCGACTCGTCGTGCTGGGTGAGGGTCTCGAAGAAGTTGGCGATGGTCAGCACGTCGGTCGAGCCGATGAGTTTGTCCACGAACCGGGCGACGGTCGGGCTCATCGTGGCGGGGTCACCGAACGAGCCGCCGTAGATGAACGGCGAGATGAGCGCCCCGAGGGCCCGCCGACCGTTGGTGAACACCCCGGGACTCCGGCCTGCGAGACCGGCGAGCCGCGCGACGGATTTGTTGTCGAGCACCGCGCCGAGCCCCGCCTCGGAGAGCTCGGCCATCGCGGTGGAGACCAGCCCGGCCCCCAGGACGCGCTCCCGCACGGTCTCCGGGTGGCGCGCGGCATATCCCATGACCGTCATCCCGCCCATGGAATGCCCGATCACCACCACCGGACCGGTGGGTGCCGTCGCCGAGATGACGGTGTCGAGGTCCCGGGACAGCTGGTCGATGGTGGAGTTCTTCCGCGAACTCATCCCGCTCAGCCCGTGTCCACGCTGGTCGTAGAACACCATCCGGATCTCCGAGCCGAACCGGTCCGCGAGATGCCGCCGCTGGAAGTGCCAGCTGTCCATCGACAGGGTGTAGCCGTGGGCGAACACGACGGTCATCGGCGCATCGGTGGGGCCGGCCTCCCGCACCGCGAGCGGCACACCGTCGGAGGCTGCGACCATGGAGCCACGGTCCACTCCGAGTTCCCACATGTCCTCGCCGGCCCACGGGTCGTTGGCCCGTCGACCGGGCAGCAGCGTGACCACCGAACCGAGCGTGGCCGCACCGAGGGCTCCCAGGCCCGCACGCAGCCCTCCCGGGGTCCGGATATGCTCCCTGATCGCCTCGAGATCCCCGGGCGCGCCCCCCACGACCTCGGGTGGTCGGATCTCCACCGGCTCCTCGGCCGCGGACCGGGCCGGGCGTCTGGGCAGACGGATCCGGGGCCTTCCGCTGCGACCGGTCACCTCGCCGTCGTCGTCCTCGCTCATATCGCGGCCTCCCGCCCCCGGTCGGCACCGTGTGACGCACGAAGGACGTGGTGCCTCTCGGCACGCCCCCGCACGGCGGTGACCACCTCGTAGTGGATGGTGCCGACCGTCCTGGCCCACTCGGCGGCCGTGGGGCCGCCGTCGGCCCCGTTCCCGAACAGCACCGCGGTGTCCCCCACCCGGACCGGCGTCGCGGGCTCCGGTCCGAGGTCGACGACGAACTGGTCCATGCAGACGCGGCCGACGTTCGGATACCGGCGTCCGCCGATCGTGACGTCCATCCGGCCCGACAGCAGCCGCCACACCCCGTCGGCGTAACCGGCAGCGATCAGGGCAACGGTGGTGTCGTGCGGGGCGTGCCACGTGTGCCCGTAGCTCACGCCCTGACCGGCGGCCACGCGCCTCACCAGGAGGACCTCCGCCGAGAACGTCATGGCCGGGACCAGGTCGGCCTCCAGGCCCTCGACCGGGTTGAGACCGTAGAGCGCGATCCCCGGCCGGACCATCTCGAAACCGTCCTCGGGGCGGGTCAGGGTCGCCGCGGAGTTGGCGTGGTGGTTGACCGGGCACTCCAGCCCCCGGGCACGCGCGAGGGACACGCACTCGTGCAGCCGGGCCACCTGCAGGTCGATCACCGGGTTGCCCGGGTCATCGGCGTGGGCGAAGTGCGCCATCAGCCCCGTGACCTCGACAAGACCGCCGGCGGTCGCGGCGACCAGCCGCTCGAGGACCGCCGGCCAATCCTCCAACGCGATGCCCGACCGGGCGAGACCCGTGTCGATCTTGGGGGTGATCCGCGCGCGGCGGCCGGTACGTCGGGCGGCCTCGAGAACGGTGTCGAGGTGACCCGGGCTCGGGACGGCGAGGTCGATGTCGGCCTCCAGGGCCGACCGGACGTCATCGGACGCCGAGTAGAGCCACGCCAGGATCTCGGCCCCGATCCCCGCCGACCGCAGCTGCGTCGCCTCCGCGATGGTCGTCACGCCGAGGGCGTGCGCGCCACCCCGCAGTGCGGCCAGTGAGACCGGGACGGCCCCGTGACCATAGGCGTCCGCCTTGACCACGGCCATGACCCGCGCCCCGCGCGCAGCTCGGACCAGGACGCGACTGTTGTGCTCGATCGCGTCCAGATCGATCTCGGCGCGGCACGGCGCCGGGGGGACAACTGGACCCATTTCGTCAATACTGCCAAAAACCACCACCGGTGGGCGATTCACGCCCCCCGCAGGGCGGAGATCGCTCCCGGCACTGCTGCCAGTAGATCGGAGGCCCCGATCGGCGCACCCGCCCCTCCGTGCACGTGCGCCGCCCTCCGGGCCGCCTCACCGTGCGCGGTCGCGGCCGCGACCGCCGGCCACGCCAACGACTCCCCGGGAACGGAACCGCCCACCCCCCTGCCACCGACACCCATGCCACCGACACCCATGCCGCTCGCCAGCAGCGCGCCCGCCATCCCGGCCAGGACATCGCCCGAACCCGCTGTCGCGGCCCACGAGGAACCGACATCCACGGCGAACGTCGTCTCGCCGTCGTCTATCAGGGTGACCCGCCCCTTGAGCAGCACCGTCGCCCCGATCCCGCGCTCGCGCAGACCCGCGACGAAGCGGCGCAGCGCGCCGGGGCGGTCCCCGCGGTCCCATCCACCGGTGAGGCGGTCGAA
Source organism: Dietzia sp. WMMA184 (assembly GCF_002441635.1). Taxonomy (NCBI): domain Bacteria; kingdom Bacillati; phylum Actinomycetota; class Actinomycetes; order Mycobacteriales; family Dietziaceae; genus Dietzia; species Dietzia sp. WMMA184. The sequence goes on from NZ_NXEI01000001.1 coordinate 1,459,704, forward strand.
CTCGCCGGCATGCGGGGTGAGCAGTACGGGCGCGGTGGCGCTGCGCAGCAGCACGGGGTGGGTGGCGATGCAGGTGAGGGCGTCGGCGTCGAGGACGGTGGGCCGTCCCGTCGACAGGACCGCGTCGATGTCGGCCACCGCGTCGGTCCCCGTCCCGCCGCCCGGCCCCACCACCCACGCCTGGGCGGTGCCGGCCTCGGCCACCGTCGGGTGGCACACCACCTCCGGTCGGGCCGCGAGCACCGCCCCCGCGGCGGATCCGACGTACCTCACCATCCCCGACGTCGCCGCCACGGCGGCGGACGCACACAGCACCGCTGCCCCCGGATACCGGTCGGATCCAGCGCGCACGGCCACGACGCCCTGGGTGTACTTGTCGTCGGCCGGGCCGGGCACCGGCCACGTGCGCCCCACCTCGGCGCGGGAGTGGGCGACGACAGCGTTCGGACCGGCGCTCAGATAGTCCGGCACGCGCTCCTGCATCTGCAGACGACGCGCCTGCGCGGGATCCGTGGGATCGATGAGGCCGATATCCACCACCTCGACGCGGCCGCACACCGGCGAAGCCAGCAAGTGGGCCCGCCGCAGCAGCCCGAACGTCACGGTGAGGGTGGCGGGAACGTGGGCGTCGTGGACGGTGCCGGTGTCGGCGTCGACCCCGCTGGGCAGATCCACTGCGACCCACGGAACCCCGGCCGCGGCCAGGCCGTTGACGATCCGGTCGGCCGGCTGGCGCAGCGGTCCGCGTCCGCCCAGGCCCACCACGCCGTCGACGGCGACATCCGGGACCGGAAGACGAGAGCCCACCGACTCCGTGTCGTGGATCCGCCCGCCGACACGGCGCAGGGCGACCAGGCCGCGAGCGTGTGCGCGGTCCGGGTCGAGCATCACGGCGTCGACGCGACAGCCACGGGCCCGGAGCATCGCGCCGGCGTAGAGCGCGTCGCCCCCGTTGTCGCCGGCACCGACCAGCAACTGCACCGTCCGGCCATAGAGGCCCCCGGTGCGCTCCCTCAGTAGGACGGCGGTGTGGTGGGCCACCCCGGCCGCGGCACGGCGCATCACCGCATCCGGGTCCCCGGAGGCTGCGGCGGCGGCGATGAGCGGGCGCTCGGCATCCCTGATCTGCCCGACCGGGTGAGCGCGCCTCATTGCCGTGGCCCCCGCCGTCCTACTCGACCGTGACGGACTTGGCGAGGTTCCGCGGCTTGTCCACGTCGTACCCCCGCGCGGCCGCGACCTCGGCCGCGAACGCCTGGTACGGGATGGTGGCCAGCAGCGGCTGCAGGAGAGTGGTCGACGCCGGGATCGGGATGAAGTAGTCCGACAGCGGCCGGACGACGTCGTCACCCTCCTCGGCGATCACGATGGTCCGCGCGCCGCGGGCCCTGATCTCCTGGATGTTGCTCACCAGCTTCGAGTGCAGCACCCCGCGGCCCTCGACCGGCGGCATCACGATGAAGACCGGCAGGCCCTCCTCGATGAGCGCGATGGGCCCGTGCTTGAGTTCGCCCGCCGGGAAGCCCTCGGCGTGCATGTACGCGAGCTCCTTGAGCTTGAGCGCGCCCTCGAGGGCCGTCGGGTAGCCGACGTGGCGCCCCAGGAACAGCACCGACTTGGCGCCGGCGAGCTCCCGGGCGATCCCGCGGACCCGGTCGAGGGAGTCCACGACCTTCTGGATCTCGTGCGGCATCTGCTCGAGTTGACGGAACTCGGCGGCGACCTCGTCCGGGTACTTGGTGCCGCGGGCCTGCGCGAGCGCGAGGCCCACGAGGTAGTTGGCGGTGATCTGCGCCAGGTACGCCTTCGTCGACGCCACACCGATCTCGGGACCGGCGTGCGTGTACAGGACGGCGTCGGCCTCGCGCGGGATCTGCGAGCCGTTGGTGTTGCAGACGGCCAGGACGCGCGCCTTCTGGGACTTGGCGTGGCGGACCGCCTCGAGGGTGTCCGCGGTCTCGCCGGACTGGGAGATGGCCACCACCAGCGTGGAACGGTCCAGGACCGGGTCGCGATAACGGAACTCCGAGGCGATCTCGACCTCGCATGGCAGGCGCGTCCAGTGCTCGATCGCGTACTTGGCGACCATGCCGGAGTGATAGGCGCTGCCGCAGGCGACGATGAACACCTTGTCGATGTCCCTCAGGTCCTGGTCGGTCATCCGCTGCTCGTCCAACACGATGCGGCCGTTCTGGAAATGGCCCAGCAGCGTGTCGGCGACCGCCTGCGGCTGCTCGGCGATCTCCTTGAGCATGAAGTAGTCGTAACCGCCCTTCTCGGCGGCGGCGAGATCCCAGTCGATGTGGAAGGGGCGCCCCTCGCTGGGCTCACCGGCGAAGTCGGTGATCTCGTAGGAGTCGGCCCGCAACACCACGACGTTGTCCTGGCCGAGCTCGACCGCCTCGCGGGTGTGCTCGATGAACGCCGCGACGTCGGAACCGAGGAACATCTCGCCTTCGCCGACGCCCAGCACCAGCGGGGTCGAGCGGCGCGCGGCCACCAGGACGTCCGGGTGGGCCGCGTGACTGAAGACGAGGGTGAACGCGCCCTCGAGGCGGCGGAGCACGGTGCGGCACGCGGCGACGAAGTCGCCGCCGCTGCGGCCCGACTCCATCTCGCACCGCACCAGGTGGGCGGCCACCTCCGAGTCGGTGTCGGACTCCAGATCGACCCCGGCGGCCTCGAGCTCCGCGCGCAGCGGGGCGAAGTTCTCGATGATGCCGTTGTGCACGATCGCGACGTCGCCCGAGACGTGCGGGTGGGCGTTCCGGTCGCTCGGGCGACCGTGGGTGGCCCAGCGGGTGTGGCCGATGCCGGTGGTACCCGGGAACCCGCCCCCGCCCGCCGCCGTGAGCTCCGCCTCGAGGTTGGCGAGCTTGCCCTCCTTCTTCTCGACCCGGGAGGTGCCCGCGCCGTCGAGGACGGCGACACCAGCCGAGTCGTAGCCGCGGTACTCCATCCGCCGCAGGGCCTCGACGACGACAGGGAGGGCGGGCCTGTGCCCGACATATCCGACGATTCCGCACATGGCCGCTAAGTGTAGCCACGCAGTCCGGGGACCCTCGCCCCTTCGTCGCCCCCGAGGCGATACTGTGGCCATCGTGGCCAAGAAGACGAAGGAACTGCTCGCCCGGGTGTCCCGACGCGGCCCCTACGGTGTCGACAGGGGCGACCTCGGTTTCACCGGGACGCCGGGGGTCGTGTTCGTCCCCCGCGGCGCTCCGTCGCCGGCCCCGCTCGTGGGTTGGGCCCACGACTGGACCAGGGGGCCCGAGCACTACGTCGACACCCTCAAGCATCTCGCGTCGTGGGGGTTCGTGGTGGTGGCGCCCGCCTCGGACCGCGGCCTGAGGCCGAACCACCAGCACTACGCGGATCACCTGTCCGCCGCGCTGGAGGACGTCCTCCAGGCCACCCTGGGCCGTGGGGCCGTCCGGGCCGATCCACACCGGATCGCCGTGGCCGGGCACGGTCTCGGCGGCGGGGTCGCCGCGCTGCTGGCCTCCCAGCGCACCGACATCGACGGGGTGGTCATGGTCTTCCCCACCGAGACCGTGCCCTCGGCCGCCGATCGGGCGATGACCGTCGACGCCCCCGCCCTGCTGCTCTCGGGTGCGGGCGGGGTCCACTCCGAGGACGCCCGCGATCTGCAGCGCCTGTGGCGCGGCGACCTGGTACACCGACGCCTGGAGAAGGCGATCGAGACGGGTCTGGTCGAGCGCAACCCGCTTCTCGAGCGGGTCGGGTTGGCGGACCCCGACCTCCGCACCCATCGGGCCGTGCGCCCGCTGCTGGCGGGGTACCTGCTGGCCACCCTGACCGACGACGACACCTATGCCGCGTTCGCCGATCCGGAGGCGGAGTTCAAGGGCACCGTCACGGTCACCCACGAGATGCTCGACGAGGAGGCCGACGACCTGCTCGCCAGCGCCCCGCCGATGCTCAAGCTGGTCAAGTCCTTCACGAGCGGCTGATCGCCCTCCGGTGCCCGGTCGCCGGGGCCCGGCGCCGGAGAGCGCACGGGCCCGGACGGTCACACGGCGGCGACCACGCCCGCCAGGCGCTCGGCGACCTCGCCGGCCAGGTTCGCGTCCTCCGCCTCGACCATCACGCGGACGAGCTGCTCGGTGCCGGAGGGACGCAGAAGCACGCGGCCTGTGGAGCCGAGCCTGCGCTCCTCCCCCACCACGGCGTCACAGACCGCCCCGGATGCCACGACTGCGGCCTTGTCCTCGACCGGCACGTTGACGAGGACCTGCGGCAGCACGGTCATGACCCCGGCGAGCTCGGCCAGCGACTTGCCGGTCTCCGCCATGCGGGCCATGAGGCGCAACCCGGTGAGCACGCCGTCACCGGTGGTGGCGTGGGCGGGCAGCACGAGGTGCCCGGACTGTTCGCCGCCGAGGCTGTACCCACCCTCGCGCAGACGCTCGAGGACGTAGCGGTCGCCCACCTTGGTCTCGGTGATCTCGATCCCGGCCTCCCGCATGGCGACCTTGAGCCCCAGGTTGCTCATGATGGTGGCCACCAGTGTGTTGCCGACGAGTTCCCCGGAGTCGCGCATCGCCAGGGCCAGGATCGCCATGATCTGGTCGCCGTCGACAACCTCGCCGGAGGCGTCGATGGCCAGACACCGGTCCGCGTCGCCGTCGTGCGCCAGGCCCAGGTCGGCACCGTGCGCGCGCACCGCGGCGCGGACGTCGTCGAGGTGGGTGGAACCGCAGTTGTCGTTGATGTTGTAGCCGTCGGGGCTGGCGTGGATCTCGATCACCGTGGCGCCGGCCTCGCGGTAGGCACGCGGGGCCGCCGCGCTGGCGGCGCCGTTGGCGCAGTCGACGACGACGACGAGCCCGTCCAACCGGCCCGGCGTGGCATCGAGCAGGTGCCGGACATAGCCGTCCAGGGCGTCCTCCTGCGGCGCCCGCGAGATACGGCCGATCGCTGAGCCGGTCGGTCCGGTGATGGCACCGTCGGTGAGGGCGGCCTCGACACGGTCCTCCACCTCGTCGGCCAGCTTGTGGCCCCCGGCGGCGAAGAACTTGATGCCGTTGTCCGGCATCGCGTTGTGCGAGGCGGAGATCACGGCACCCAGCTCGGCCTCGTGCTGGGCCGTGAGGTGGGCGACGGCCGGGGTCGGCAACTCGCCCACGAGCAGGACATCGACGCCCTGACTCGCCAGGCCGGCGGCCAGGGCGGCCTCGAGCATCTCCCCGGAGACACGGGGGTCACGGCCGACGACGGCGACGGGCCGGGATTCGGCCCGGCGGGGCGACGGCTCGACCTCGGTCGCCAGGACCGCCGCGGCGGCCGCCCCCAGGCGCACGGCCAGGTCGACGGTGAGGGTCCGGTTGGCGAGTCCGCGGACCCCGTCGGTGCCGAACAGTCGCGTCATATCGTGTGGTCCTCCGGGGGTGGTGGTTCGCCCCGCCGCGGACGGTGGGCGTGAATGGCCGGGTCAGGATAACCCCGACCGACAGTGCAGTGGGCAAATGGACCGGAGCAGGCCCCGCATACGCAGGGGCCTGCTCCGGTGACGCGACCCGGGTGGATCAGCGCTTCGAGTACTGCGGGGCCTTACGGGCCTTCTTGAGGCCGGCCTTCTTGCGCTCGACGGCACGGGCGTCGCGCGTGAGGAAGCCCGCCTTCTTGAGCGCCGGGCGGTCGTCCGGCGAGTACTGGATGAGCGCGCGGGCGATGGCCAGACGCAGCGCGCCGGCCTGACCCGAGGGGCCGCCACCGTGGAGCAGTGCCACGATGTCGAACTGCTCGTCGCGCTCGACGAGGACCAGCGGCGACTTGACGAGCTGCTGGTGCACCTTATTCGGGAAGTACTCCTCGAGGGTGCGGCCGTTCAGGGTGAACTGGCCGGAACCGGGGAGCAGGCGCACGCGGGCGACGGCTTCCTTGCGACGTCCGACGGCCTGGGCCGGACCGGAGGTGACGGTCGACCCCAGCTGGGCGTCGGCGTCGGCGACGAAGTCGGTGCCACCGGCGTAGTCGGCCTCGCTGTAGTCCTCGGCGACCTCGGCGGCGAGGTCCGCCACCACGTCGTCGGCGACCTCGGCCTCGGGGGTGATGTTCTCGTCGGTCACTGGGCCACCTGCTTGATCTCGAAGGGCACGGGCTGCTGGGCGGCGTGCGGGTGATCGGGACCCGCGTACACCTTGAGCTTGGAGGCGACGGCACGGCCGAGCTTGTTGCTCGGCAGCATGCCCTTGACGGCCTTCTCGACGACGCGGTCGGGACGGGTGTCCATGGCCTTGCCCAGGGTCTGCGACTTCAGGCCGCCCGGGAAACCGGAGTGGCGGTGCTGCACCACGCGGTCACGCTTGTTGGACGAGATCGCGACCTTGTCGGCGTTGATGATGATGACGAAGTCGCCGGTGTCGGCGTTCGGGGCGAACTGCGGCTTGTGCTTGCCACGGAGGATGTTGGCGACCTGGACGGCGAGTCGACCGAGAACCACATCAGTGGCATCGATGACGTACCAGGCGCGCGTCACGTCCCCGGGCTTGGGGGTGTACGTGGACACAGGCGATACCTCTGTCTGTCTAGTGGGCTGCCGGCCGGGCGGGCGCCCTCCCCCTCGAACGGCGGCCGGTGGTGACCCGCGCGAGGTGGTCCACCGCCCCACCAGGGGACGACATGGACGCCGACGGTCAAGACTACCGGCCGGGACCACTCACTCCAAGTCGGCGATCACGATCCCCTGCCCATCGGTTAGACTCTCCCCGGTTCCCGCCCTCGTAGCTCAGTGGATAGAGCACGGCTCTCCTAAAGCCGGTGTCGGAGGTTCGATTCCTCTCGGGGGCACCACCCACAGCGGCCGGCCGTCACGGCCGCCGCGGGCGCGTCATCGCCGGAGAGTGGCGGAGAACGCGCTGGTCAGTGCCAGGATCGGCAATCCGATGAACAAGTGCACGATCGCGGCGGCCAGGCCGTCGAGGAACGGCACCGTGACCAGCAGCGGCAGTGCCACGGCGGCGACGATGAGCAGCCCGACGGTCCAGGAGTAGAACTGCTGGGGGTTGGCCGTGCCGACGAGCAGCAGGTACCAGAGCAGTCCGGCGAGGAGCGCGGCGACGGCCCCGTAGACCGCGTACATCGTGGGCGTGTTCCCGCCGTTGGCCCACTGGTGGCCGAAACGCGCGAACACCGCTTCCACGATCCATGCGATCAGCCATCCGGCGATGGCCGCCACAAGGGCGGTCGCGACCACGCTGCCGGCGAACTTGCCCACATCGAGGGCGGGGCCACGGCGCTTCGCCGCGGGCGCGGCGGCGTATCCCCCGTCGGCTCCGTAGCCGTCGTCATAGGCGGGGTCGTAGGCCTGGTCGTCGCCCATCCGCGAGTAGGCACGCGAGTCGGGCTGCTGCCCCATGCGTCGGGTCTGGTCGTCCTGTCCGGGATACATCTCTACCGCCTCCGAATCGGTGTGGTGCCCACCGAGGGTAGTCCCTCCCGGCCCACGACGAGGTCCGCCCGGTCGTCCGAGGACGACCGGGCGGACCCGGCGGGGGCCCGTGGTGGTGGGCCCGCCGAGGAGACGTCAGTGAGCGATGGTCTTCTCCACACCGACACCGGTGAGGGAACGGACCTCCATCTCCACCCGCTTCTCCGGGAACTCGTCCTTCTTCCCGATGAACGTGCCGACGATGCCCAGCAGGAACGCCAGCGGGATCGACACGATGCCCGGGTTCGAGAGCGGGAACAGGGAGAAGTCGACGCCCGTGATCATCGACTTCTCGCCACCGGAGACCGCCGGCGAGAGCGCGATCAGCACCAGGGTGCTGATGAGCCCGCCGTACATCGAGAACAGGGCGCCGGTGGTGTTGAACCGCTTCCAGAACAGCGAGTACAGGATCGTCGGCAGGTTCGCCGACGCGGCGATCGCGAAGGCCAGGGCGACGAGGAAGGCGATGTTCTGCCCCATGGCGCCGATACCCATGACGATCGACAGGAGCCCGATCACGACGACCGTGATCCGCGAGACCCGGAGCTGCGACTTCTCGGTGGCCTTTCCGTGCTTGATGACGCCGTTGTAGATGTCGTGGGCGAACGATGCGGACGCCGTGATCGCCAGCCCCGCCACCACCGCCAGGATCGTCGCGAAGGCGACCGCGGAGATGATGCCGAGGAAGATCTCACCGCCGAGGGCGAACGCGAGCAGTGGTGCCGCCGAGTTCACGCCACCGGGCGCGGCCTCGATGACCTCCGGTCCGACCATCGCCGCGGCACCGAAGCCGAGCACGAGGGTGAACAGGTAGAACCCGCCGATGAGGGCGATGGCCCAGGTGACGGACCGGCGGGCCTCCTTGGCGGTGGGGACCGTGTAGAAGCGCATGAGCACGTGGGGCAGGCCGGCGGTACCGAAGACGAGCGCGATCGACAGCGAGACGAAGTCCAGCTTGCTGGTCTCGGTGGCGCCGTACTGCAGACCGGGCTGCAGCAGATCCTTGCCCGAGTTCGCGACGGCTTCACCCAGGAGCGCGGAGAAGTTGCCGCGGGCGGCCACGAGAACCATGAGGCACATGATGAGGACGCCACTGACCAGCAGGACGGCCTTGACCATCTGGACGTAGGTCGTGCCCTTCATGCCGCCGACCAGCACGTAGACGATCATCAGCAGCCCCACGGCCGCGACGACGATCGCCTGCCCCGTGGAGTCGTTGATGTTCAGCAGGAGGGCGACGAGGCCACCCGCGCCCGCCATCTGGGCGATGAGATAGAACAGGCACACCGCGAGGGTGGCCAGGGCCGCCGCCATCCGGACGGGCCGCTGGTTGAGGCGGAAGCTGAGCACGTCGGCCATGGTGAACCGGCCGGTGTTGCGCATCAGCTCGGCGACGAGCATCAGGGCGACGAGCCAGGCGACGAGGAATCCGATCGAGTAGAGGAAGCCGTCGTAGCCGTTGATCGCGATGGCGCCGGCGATGCCGAGGAAGGATGCCGCCGACAGATAGTCACCGGCGATCGCGAACCCGTTCTGCGGACCGGTGAAGCTCGACCCACCGGTGTAGAAGTCCTTCGTCGACTTCGTGGACTTGGATGCCCTCAGGACGAGCGTCATCGTGATGACGATGAAGATCCCGAACACGACCATGTTGAGCAGCGTGCTGCCTACCTGCTCACCCGGCGTGAGTTCATTGATGTTGAGTAGCCAATCCATCAGACAGCCTCACCTTCCAGCTCGAGGCGGATGGATTCCGCACGGGGGTCGATCACGCGGTTGGCGAACCGGATGTAGAGGAACGTGATGAGGAAGGTGGTCACGAACTGCCCCAGCCCGATGATCAGCCCCCAGGTGATGTTTCCGAAGACCTTCGTGGCCATGAAGTCCGTGGCGTAGACGGCGAGGATGACATAGAGGAAATACCAGATGAGGAAGGCGACGGTCATGGGGAAGACGAACGCCCGGAACTTGCTGCGCAACTCCTGGAAGGCGGGGCTGGACTGCATCGCCGTGAACTCCGCCGTTCCCGGGGTTCGCCGCGATGCGCCCCCCGTCGGCGGATCAGTTGGTTGGGACACGGAGGTCCTCCGTTTCGGGTTCTCATCAGCGCACCCCTGTAGTGATGCGCCTCACAGATAGTGACGGAGGAAGTGTGACACGTAACACAAGTTCTCGACGAAGACTCTCAGGCAACGCGGTCGATTCCCTGGAAACCGGAGGATGCCGCACCCCCATCCGAGGGGGCAGCTACCTCTATCCGGGGTTAAGGGAGTCAGGCGCCGGGCGCCGCTCCGCGACGGCCCACCGCGTCGGCGAACACCCGCACGATCTCGTCGGGCGTCCGCGCGACGTGGCTGCTGCCGCCGGTCACCCGGGAGATCTCCGCCAGGGTGCCCGACGCGGCGTCGTCGAGCAGACTGATCGTCACGACGATCACCGGGCGCGACGGGGTGACCATGTCGCGTAGTCGGGCGAGGAACTCCCCTTCGTCGAGGTCCGAGGTGGCGTCGTCGGCCCCGTCGGAGATCACGATGATCGAATTGACCATGTTGGGGTCGTAGCCGGAGCGCACCTGGGCGTAGGCGTCGAGTACGGACCGGTAGAGGTCGGTTCCGCCGCCCACCAGACCGGGCAGGGCCGCCAGCGCGCCGCCGAGGGCCTCCCGGTGCGAACCGTCGGCGCCGGCCTCGTCGAGTCGTCGGAGTGGCGCGACCTCCGCGTAGGGCCTGCCATCCCGGCCGGCGGCCCCGCCGAACGCCCACAGCCCGAGAGCCGCGTCGTCGGGGAACTGCCCGAGGCCGGCGCCCGCCGTGGCGACCAGTGCCTCGATCCGGGTCCGGTCCGTACCCGGTATCCCGAATCCCATCGATCCCGAGGTGTCCACCAGGACGAGGGACCGCCCGGGCATCGCCAACACCCGCCACCGTCGGAGGACGCCGTGGAGGCGGTCGGGGTCGCGGACGACGAGCATCTCGATCTCGCCCACCCCTGACCCGTCCGCGAGGGGCGCGCGGTCCGCTTTCCGGAAACCGTCCGCCGAGAGGCCGTCGCGGTGGGCGGGCGAGGCCGTGGCGTCGCGGAGTGCTTCGGCGGCACCGGCGACCTCGGCTCGCCGGGTCGGGTCCTGGGTGGTCACCGCCAGCGGGTACCCGAGGAACACCGCCCCGGTGGCGGGAGCGGCGATCTGGAGTCCCGCGTGCGGGGCCTCACGCCGGGCGAGCACCGCCTCACGCTCCGTCACGATCGTCGCGCCGCCCCCGGAGACCACCCTGTCCAGCATCTCGCGCGATGTCGGGGGAACCTCCATGCGGCTCATCTGCCCCTGCGCCAGGATCGCCATGGACGCGCCCAGTGCGTCCGCGGTCGACCGCATGATCTCCACCTCGGACGCGGCGGCGAGGATCGGCGCGTCCGCGATCCCGGACCGGACGGGATCGCCCATCATCAGTCCCGGGGTCGCCAGGGCGGAGGTCCACGTCGACATGTCGACCGGGGTGTCGCGGGACGCGATGACCACCGGGGTGGACGCGAGCGAGTTCACCACCGTGTCGAAGGGGATCTGCACGTCCCGCGACAGTTGCGCGAGCCGCACCGCCGAGTCCGGAACCCAGATGTCGGGGAGCGCCTCACGGGAGGCGACACGCCCGGCGAGGTCAGCCGACGAGACAGGGGCGACCTCGAAGGAATAGCACCCGTCGGCATCCTCGGCCAGGGCATCCACGTGGTCGGCGATCTCGGGCTCGGCGGCGACACTGATCCGGAGGTCGTCTCCACAGAATCCACCGACACCGGCCCGGGAGAGCCCGGCGAGCACCAGTACCGCGACGAGCACGACCGCGAGGAGCGCGGCTCCCACGAGGACGACCCTGCGGGCCGTCGGATTCCCACTCTGCGGCGACGCACTGTGCCTGGCCATCGCTGGCGTTCCCCCTGGATGTCATTTACCCGGGGCCGTGCCAGACGCCCACGTCAGGCGGATCCGGGTCGGGCGCTGGAATCGTACCCGGGCCGGGGTCCACGTGGGGCCGACACGTGGGAGCCGCCGCGGCGCGCCCCACCGCTGGTGTGGCGCGTCAGCGTCCGCGGAAGACGGGGGGCCTCTTCTCGGCGCGCGCGGCCCGGGCCTCGGCCATGTCCTCACTGCCCCAGGCCCGGAGCTGGAGCTCGGTGTGCTCGTCCCGCGGGAGCAGCCGGGCGTCGTCGTCGTTGATGACGGTCTTGATGTGCCGCAGGCTCAGCGGCGCCGAGCGGGCGAGCTCCGCCGCGAGCTCCATCGCCGAATCCATGTCACCGATCTCGTTCGCCAGGCCGATCCGGGCCGCCTCCTCCGCGCCGACGGGGCGCGCGGTCATGAGGACCGAGCGGGCGTGCCCGCCGCCGACGACGTTGGCGAGCCGCTTGATCGTCCAGTTGTCGAGCGCCAGCCCCACCTTGACGACCGGGACGGCGAAGACCGCGCCCGGTGCCACCACCCGGAGATCCGCGGCCAGGGCGAGCTGCACACCGGCGCCGACGGCCGGTCCGTTGACGGCTGCGATGACCGGCACGGGGGCCGATTCGACGGCCCGGAGCATGCCGGCGTGGCAGTCGTAGAAGTTCGAGTTGTACACCCCGCCGGACAGGTCGGCCCCGGCGCAGAACGCGGTTCCCGCGCCCGTGATGACGATCGCCCGGACCGGATCCTCGGACTCGGCCTCCGCCCCGGCGGCCTCGACGGCCTCCCGCAGCGCGGTACACACCTCGGCGTCCAGGGCGTTGCGGGTCTCGTGACGGTCGATGGTGACGACGACGACTGCGTCGTCCCTGCGGGTGACGATCATGGCGACGGGGCCTCCTCTGCGGGACGGGGGGTGCGGCGGCGCACCCCTGCGCCGAGGATACCGGCTGGTAGTCGCCCCCACCGTACGATGCGGTCATGGCGCGAACGGGAGCACTGCAGATCCTCGACCTGGTCCTCGATGACGGTTCGTTCCGACCGTGGGACGGCGCTCCGGTACGCCCGCCCCACGTGGACTCGGTGCCCGGGTACGAGGACTCCCTGCGGCGGGCGGCGGAGAAATCGGGAGTGGACGAGTCCGTCATCACCGGCGAAGGAACCCTGCTGGGTCGACGCGTGGTGCTCATCGCATGCGAGTTCGATTTCCTCGCCGGCTCCATCGGGATCGCCGCCGCCGAGAGGATCGTCTCGGCGATCGAACGGGCGACCGCCGAGGGCCTGCCCATCCTCGCCTCCCCCACCTCCGGTGGGACCCGGATGCAGGAGGGCACGATCGCATTCCTGCAGATGGTCAAGATCTCGGCCGCGGTGGCGGGACACAAGACCGCTGGCCTGCCCTACCTCGTCTATCTGCGGCACCCCACCACCGGCGGCGTGTTCGCGTCCTGGGGCTCACTGGGGCACGTGTCCGTCGCGGAACCCGGAGCACTCATCGGGTTCCTCGGACCCCGCGTGTACGAGGCCCTCTACGACGCCCCCTTCCCCGACGGCGTCCAGGTCTCGGAGAACCTCGCACGCCGCGGGATGATCGACGGTGTCCTCCCTCCCGAGGGCCTGCGGGACCTCACCGCGCGGGCGTTGCGGGTGCTGTGCCAGGACCCGCCCTCCGACGACGAGCCGGCCCCACCGCCCGGCCCCGTACCCGAGCCGGAGCCCGACGACGGCACCCCACCCGACGCCTGGGACGCCATCACCCGGTCCCGCCGGCACGACCGCCCGGGCGCCCGCGCCTTCCTCGACCGGGTCGCACCCACCCGCGTCCCGCTGTCGGGGACGGGGCAGGGAGAGGACAGTGGGTCCCTCCTGCTCTCCCTGGCGCGCTTCCGGGGCCAGTCCGCGGTCGTCCTGGCCCAGGACCGCGATGCGGAGAACGAGACGAGCCCGCTCGGTCCGTCCGCGTTGCGGTCGGCCCGCCGTGGGATGCGGATCGCGGCGGAGATGGGCGTTCCGCTGGTGTTGCTCATCGATACCCGGGGGGCCGCGCTGTCCCGGGAGGCGGAAGAGGGCGGCCTCGCGGGCGAGATCGCCCGGAGCCTCGCGGACCTGGTCACGCTGTCCAGCCCGACCGTCTCGGTGATACTCGGCCAGGGCACCGGCGGGGCCGCCCTCGCGCTGCTCCCGGCCGACCGGGTCCTGTGTGCACGGCACGGGTGGCTCGCACCGCTCCCGCCCGAGGGCGCCAGCGCCATCCTCCACCACGAGACTTCCCGGGCGCCGGAGGTCGCCCGATCGCAGGGGATCACCTCCGCCGACCTGCTGGGAGCCGGGATCGTGGACGTGGTGGTCCCGGAGAGGCCCGACGCCGCCGACGAACCGGAATCCTTCTGCGACCGGATGGCCGATGCCGTCGCCGCGGCCCTCCTCGAGGTCCGCAGGCGCCCCCCTGAGCGGAGGTATGCCGAGCGGATGATGAGGTATCGGGAGCTCGGCCTGCCACTAGAGTGAGTCCTGTCACAGCCCGTCGGCCCGGCCGGCGGGCACGCTCCCACCTGTGAGGGGAACTCCCGATGACGGACTCCACCGCCTCGTCCTATGCCGCCGCCCACCGGCTCTCGATCAGCGATCCCGACGCGTTCTGGCTCGACGTCGCGGCGGATATCGACTGGACCACGCCTCCGACCACGGCGGTCGACCGCTCTCGCCCGCCGTTCTACCGCTGGTTCCCGGACGGGGAGCTGAACACCTCCTACAACTGCGTGGACCGCCACGTCGAGGCGGGCCGGGGGGACCAGGCCGCGTTCATCTACGACTCCGCCGTGACCGGGGTGAAGGAGACCATCACCTACGCCCAGCTGCTGGACCGGGTCGAGGAGTTCGCCGGAGCGCTGGCCGCCGAGGGCGTCGGGCGGGGCGACAGGGTCGTCATCTACATGCCCATGGTTCCCCGCGCGGCCGTCGCGATGCTCGCGTGTGCCCGGCTCGGTGCGGTGCACTCCGTCGTCTTCGGGGGCTTCGCCGCCCCGGAGTTGGCGATTCGTATCGACGACGCGCGCCCGAAGGTCATCGTCACCTCCCACGGCGGGATCGAGCCGACCCGCAAGGTGCCGTACTTCCCCATGGTGACCAAGGCTCTCGAACTCACCCGGCACACCCCCGGCGCCGTGATCGTGGCCCCGCGTCACGAGCAGTTCCCCGACGAGGCCTTCCCGGAGACGCCGGGCACCACCTGGAGCTACTGGGATGACGCCGTCGCCGCGTCCGAGCGGGCGGCCCCGGTGCCCGTCAAGGCCACCGACCCCCTGTACATCCTCTACACCTCCGGTACCACGGGCCTGCCCAAGGGCGTCATGCGGGACAACGGTGGCCATGCGGTCGCGCTCGCGTGGTCGATGTGGAACGTCTACGGGGTCCGGCCGGGTGAGGTGTGGTGGACCGCCTCGGACGTGGGCTGGGTGGTCGGCCACTCGTACATCGTCTACGCACCGCTGTTGATCGGTGCGACGTCCATCATCTACGAGGGCAAGCCGGTCGGCACGCCGGATGCCGGTGCCTTCTGGCGGGTCATCTCCGAGCACCGTGCCACCGCGCTCTTCACCGCCCCGACCGCCGTCCGCGCGGTGCGCAGGGAGGATCCGGAGGGCGCCGAGGTCGACAAGTACGACCTGTCCTCCCTGCGCACGCTGTTCTGCGCGGGTGAGCGCCTGGACCCCGACACCTACCAGTGGGCCACCGACAAGCTCGGCACGCCGGTGGTGGACAACTGGTGGCAGACCGAGACAGGGTGGCCGATCGCGTCCAACCTGCGCGGTCTGGAGCCGATGCCGATCAAGGCGGGCTCGCCCACCGTCGCCGTGCCCGGGTACGACCTGCACGTTCTCGACGGCGAGGGCAACCCGCTGCCCGCGGGCGAGGAAGGCAATCTCGCGATCAAGCTGCCCATGGCACCGGGGACGCTGGCGGGGCTGTGGGAGGACGACGAACGGTTCGTCTCCTC
Source organism: Dietzia sp. WMMA184 (assembly GCF_002441635.1). Taxonomy (NCBI): domain Bacteria; kingdom Bacillati; phylum Actinomycetota; class Actinomycetes; order Mycobacteriales; family Dietziaceae; genus Dietzia; species Dietzia sp. WMMA184. The sequence goes on from NZ_NXEI01000001.1 coordinate 1,475,088, forward strand.
GTACATGTCGGTCTTCGACGGGTACTACTCGACCGGGGACGGCGGGTACATCGACTCCGACGGCTACGTCTACGTGATGGGCCGGACCGACGACGTGATCAACGTGGCCGGCCACCGCCTGTCGACCGGGTCGATGGAGGCCGTCATCGCGACCCACCCCGCCGTGGCGGAGGCCGCCGTGATCGGGGTCAGGGACGAGCTGAAGGGCCAGCGGCCCGTCGGGTACGTGGTCCTCAAGTCCGGCCAGGTCCGGGACCCCGAGGAGCTGCGGGCCGAGCTGGTGGCGATGGTGCGTGACGAGATCGGGGCGGTGGCCACGTTCCGGGACTGCACGGTGGTCCAGGGGCTGCCCAAGACCCGGTCGGGCAAGATCCTGCGCAAGACCATGCGGCAGATCGCCGACGGCCAGCAGGACGTGGTGGTGCCCTCGACGATCGAGGACCCGGCCGTGTTGGACGCGCTGGCACCTTTCCTGCGACCGAGGAAGTAACCCGGACCTACGCGCCGGTTCTGCACGGCTGCGCGGGGGTGCGCGTCCGCCTGGGACCAGTCCGGGCGCGTAGCCCCCGTCTATGCGGGCAGAACGGGCACACACCCCGGGCTCCCCCCGGTGCGCGTCAGCCCGGGCGAGGCGTGCGACGTCCGCCCCGCCATCTCCGCCCTGCCGGCCCCCCTACCGACGCCGATCGCCCCGCCCTCCGTGGGGAGGACGGGGCGATCGGGTCTCCCGGCTACGGGAGGAGGGCTCAGGCGTTGAGCAGGTCGATGACGAACACCAGGGTCTTGCCGCCGAGCGGGTGCAGCGCCGCGGAGGTGCCGTAGGCCTTGTCCGGCGGGATCACCAGCTGGCGGCGACCGCCGACCTTCATCCCCGGGATCCCCTCCTGCCAACCCTGGATCAGGCCGTTGAGCGGGAAGGTGATGGACTCGCCGCGGTCCCAGGAGGAGTCGAACTGCTCACCGGTCTCGTAGTCGACCCCCACGTAGTGGACGGTGACGTTGCCGCCGGCGACCGCCTCGGCACCGTCCCCCACCGTGATGTCCTCGGCGACGAGGTCGGTGGGCGCGGGGCCCGTCGGCATGTCGATCTCGGGCTTGTCCATGGTGTCTCCTCCTGGAGTCAGGTTCCCGGGTTCAGCGCTGGCTGATCGGGGTGAAACTCCGCTCGGCCGGGCCGGTATAGACCTGACGCGGGCGGTTGATCTTGGTGGACGGATCCTCGCGCATCTCGCGCCAGTGCGCGATCCACCCGGGCATACGGCCGAGCGCGAACAGCACGGTGAACATCTCCGTCGGGAAGCCCATCGCGCGGTAGATCAGGCCGGTGTAGAAGTCCACGTTCGGGTAGAGCTTGCGCTCGACGAAGTAGTCGTCGGCGAGCGCCGTCTCCTCGAGCTTGAGCGCGATCTCGAGCAGCGGGTCGTTGCTCTGCGACAGCAGCGCGTGCGCGTGCTTCTTGGCGATCTGCGCGCGCGGATCGTAACTCTTGTAGACGCGGTGGCCGAAGCCCATCAGCTTGACGCCGTCGACCTTGTTCTTGACCCGGTCCATGTAGTCGGTGGCGTCGCCGCCCTCCGAGTCGATCCGCTCGAGCATCTCCAGCACGGCCTGGTTGGCGCCACCGTGCAGCGGACCGTACAGCGCGTTGATGCCCCCGGTGATCGAGGCGTAGAGCGGGGCCTCGGAGGAACCGACCATGCGGACGGTGGAGGTGGAGCAGTTCTGCTCGTGATCGGCGTGCAGCACGAGGAGCATGTCGAGGGCGTCGGCGACCTCGTCGGTGACCTCGTAGTCCGGGCCGAACGTCATCCGCAGGAAGTTGCGGACGTACCCGAGCGACGGGTCCGGGTCGATGGCGTCCTTGCCGCCCCGGATGCGCTCGATCGCGGCGGCCAGGGTCGGGCCGCGTCCGAGGAGTCGGGCGGTGGCCAGGTCGACGGCCTTGGGGTCGTCGATGTCCAGGTCGTCACCGTGGGTCCCGAAGAGGCTCACGCCGGCCGACAGGACGGGCATCGGGTGGGTGTCCCGGGGGAAGGCCTGCAGCAGCGGCATCATCTGGCCGGGCAGCGTCGTCTCGGCGAGCACCTTCTCGGTGAACTCGGCGAGCTGGGCCTCCGTGGGGTCCTCACCGTAGATGAGCAGGTACGAGACCTCCAGGAAGGACGCGTTGTCGGCGAGCTGGTCGATCGGGTACCCGCGGTGACGGAGGATGCCCTCGTTGCCGTCGATGTAGGTGATCGAGGAGGTGCAGGCGGAGGTGTTGACGAACCCGACGTCCAGGGTCGTCATCCCCGTCTTCGCCAGCAGGGAACCCAGCTGCACCGCGTCGCTTCCGCAGGTCGCTTCCACCACATCGAGTTCGAGCTCACCGCCGGGGTAGGACAGTGTTGCATTGCGGTCCGAACCGTTCGAGCCTGCGGTCACGCGATTCCCTCTCCGACGACTGGTCCCGGCGGCCTGAATCCCGCCACGAATGTGCTGTGCCACACCCTACCGTGAGGGCGGACCACGGTTCGAAGGGAGTTCTCAGACGCTCCCCCCACGGCCCCACAGCCTGTCTGGACGCGGGTGGTCAGGGCTGGAGCCTGCGGGCCGTCCACGTCTCCCCCGCCAGGAGGCACTCGACGCGGTCGTGGAAGCGGTCCGGACCGCCCTGCCAGAACTCGACCCGTTCGGGCACCAGCCGGAACCCGCCCCATCTGTCCGGCATGGGGATCTCGTCGACGCCCGCCAGTCGCCGCTCCGCGGTCGCGTACAGCGACTCCAGCTCCTCGACGGATTCGGCCGGTCGGGACTGCTCCGAAGCCCACGCCGAGACCTGCGACCCCCGGGGCCGCGTGCGCCAGTAGTCGAGGCTGTCCGCCCGGTCGACCGGATGGCACGGACCCTCGATGTGGACCTGACGCTCGGCGACCAACCACGGGAAGGTCACCGACGCGTACCCGGTCTCCGCCAACTGCGTGCCCTTGCGGGACGTCGTCGTCGTGAAGAACGTCACCCCCCGCTCGTCGGCGCCCTTGCACAGCACCGTCCTGGTCGAGGGCCGGCCGTCGGCACCGACGGTGCCGAGCACCATCGCGTTGGGCTCACGGACACCTCGGCGCCCCGCCTCCTCCAACCACGCGGTGAACAGCGGCAGCCACCCGTCGTCCAGGTCGGCGACGTCCAAGCGCGGATGCAGGCCGTACCCGACCCGCATCACGTCGAAATCGGCCGGTTCCAGGGCGGGTTCCTCCATGACCCAGACGGTACTCCGGGCCACGGACGGGCCGGACTACGATGGACCACGTCCCACACCCCGACCGAACGGCACCCCAAGAGCATGAGCGATCAGCTGCCCACCATCCCCGCCGACCTCAAGCCCGCCGACGGCCGCTTCGGCTGCGGCCCGTCCAAGGTCCGTCCCGAGCAGATCGCGGCCGTGTCCGACGCCGCCACCACCGTGATGGGCACCAGTCACCGGCAGGCCCCGGTCAAGGATGTCGTGGGCCGCGTGCGCGACGGCCTGTCCTCGTTGTTCTCCCTGCCCGACGGCTACGAGGTCGTGCTGGGCAACGGCGGCACCACCGCGTTCTGGGACGCCGCCGCCTTCGGACTGGTCCGCGAGAAGTCGCTGCACCTGACCTACGGTGAGTTCTCCTCCAAGTTCGCCAAGGTCACCGGCGGTGCGCCGTTCCTGGCCGACCCGATCGTCATCTCGGCCGAGCCCGGTTCGGCCCCCGAGCCGACCTCGGACCCGTCGGTCGACCTCATCGGCTGGGCCCACAACGAGACCTCGACCGGCGTCATGCTCCCCGTGAGCCGTCCGGCCGGCTCGGACAACGCGCTGGTGGCGATCGACGCCACCTCCGGCGCCGGCGGGCTGCCCGTCGACATCGCCGACACCGACGTCTACTACTTCGCCCCGCAGAAGTCGTTCGCCTCGGACGGTGGCCTGTGGGTGTCGATCATGAGCCCGGCCGCGCTCGCGCGGGTCGACGAGATCGCCGCCACCGACCGCTGGTGCCCGGACTTCCTGTCCCTGCCGACCGCGGTGGACAACTCGCGCAAGAACCAGACGTACAACACCCCGGCCGTGGCCACGCTGATCATGTTCGCCGAGCAGATCGAGTGGATGAACTCCCAGGGCGGTCTGGACTGGTGCGTCGCGCGCACCAAGGACTCGTCCTCGCGCCTCTACGACTGGGCCGAGGCCAGCGACTACGCCACCCCGTTCGTCACCGAGGCGGCCCACCGCTCGCAGGTCGTGGGCACCATCGACCTCGACGAGAAGATCGACGCCGCGAAGGTCGCCAAGACGCTGCGCGCCAACGGCATCCTCGACACCGAGCCGTACCGCAAGCTGGGCCGCAACCAGTTGCGCATCGGCATGTTCCCGGCGATCGAGCCGGAGGACGTCACGCAGCTGACCCGCTGCATCGACCACGTGGTCGGCCAGCTCGCCTGATCGGCGTCCTCCGGGGCCACCCGCGCAGCATCGTCTGCAGTTTTCCGCAGCCCACCCGGCCCGTCCGCGCGCCGGGTGGGCTGTGCTGACCTACCATGTGGATCAACGCCCAGGACCCGGGTGCGCGCCACTCGACCCCTCGAGCCGCCCACGGGACCGCGAGGAGTCGAGGAGGCGGCATGCGGAAGCTGAGGATCGTCGGTGTGGACACCGAGTCGTCGGTCGTCGAATGCGAGGTCGCGGACTCCGGCGAGAAGCTCTCCCTCCCACTCGATGATCGTCTGAGGGCGGCCGCCCGTGGTGAGTTCGTGCCCGGTGGTGGGTCCGGTCAGGCTCCCGTGACCGGTACGCTGCGCCCCCGCGAGATCCAGGACCGCATCCGGCACGGCGCCTCCCCGGAGGAGGTCGCCGCCGACGCCGGCGTGTCACTGTCGCGGATCCAGGGGTTCGCCGTGCCGGTGTTGTTGGAACGCGCCAACGCCGCCGACATGGCCAAGGGCGCCCATCCGGTGCTGCCGGACGGCCCGGCCCTCAACACGCTCGCCGACCGGGTGGGTGCCGCCCTCGACCGCCGTGGCGTGGACCCGGACCTGGTCGTCTGGGACGCCTGGCGTGACCGGTCCGGTGGGTGGGTCGTCCGTACCTCCTGGCCGGCGGGCCTGTCCGACGACGCCAGTGCGACGTGGTCGTTCGTCCCCGACTCGCACGGCGGTTCGGCCCGGGCCCTGGACGACGAGGCCGAGAACATCCTCGACCCCTCGCGCGCGACGGCGCTGCGCTCGGTCTCGTCTCCTCCCCCGCTGCCGCCGGGCCCGCCGCCGATCCGCGCGGTCCCCGCGCCGTCCGCCGCGCCGGCCACCCCAGCCGGATCGTCGACACCAGCCGGACCGTCCACCCCCGCCGCATCCGCCCCTCCCGCGGGGACGGGACCGGTGGCGTCCGGGCGGTCGGAGCCGACGTCCGGCGCCTCGCGCCCCGCGGGGGTGCGAGGCGGGAACGACAACGACGACGACGACAACGACAACGAGGACTTCCTCCAGCCCACGCCCACCGAACCCGAACGACGCCCCTCGCGCCGTCATCCCACGATGCCCTCGTGGGAGGACGTCCTGCTCGGGGTCCGCGGTAAGGACGACTGAGTCCGGTCATGGGACACCACGTCGCAACCTTCTGGTATCTGGCCACGGACGATCCCGCCGCACCGATCCGGGCGGGACAGCCGTCCGACCCCGGTTTCGCGCGACGTCTGCTGTCGCGGCTGTTCCCCACGGTCACGGTGGCGTCCCTGGGCGCGTTCCCGCTCAACCGCTCGGCCTCGGCCGGGCCGGGGGAGATCTACGTGGGCTCGTTCCCGGGACTCACCGTCGTCCAGACCCCGGTGGAGGGGCCCATCGCGCCGTCCGCCACCCCGGAGGTGTGGCTGAAGCTGGTCGAGGCGCCGACCATCCTGCTGTTCGCCCAGGATGCCGAGGACGGGGTGAGCGGATTCGCCCGGTGGGAGTCGGGGCGGCTCGTGCGGGCGTTCGCCGGGGCCGACGACCGGATCGTCGAGGACGAGGGCATGCCCCTGCCGTTCGAGAGGCCCTACTGGGCCGGCGAGTTCCCACTCGACACGGCGACCGACAACCCCCTGGCGTTGCCCTTCTCGCCGTCGTCGCTCCTCCACGCCGCCCACCGCGACTGGCTCGGCTTCGACCTGGAGCCGGGTGGTCTCGACGTCCCGGTCCACGGATTCGCCACCGACGGCCGCCGCGAGGTCCGCCAACACACCCCGCTCTCCGGGCCGGCACTGCACGTCGTGGGGATGCCGGGCCGCGCCGAGCTCCACGCGGCCGCGAGGCGTGCCGCCGGCGGATCCGACACGGACGCCGACGACAGCGCCGCCGGCGGGCTCTCCCCCTACGCCGACGACGATTACGAGCGTCTCCCCCCGGGACCCCGCGGGCCGGGCGGGGGTGCGCGCGGCGGCCGGATACGGAGCATCGCCGGCCTCGTCGGTGACGCCGTGCGCCGGGGCGCGGACTCGGTGTCCCGGCGCCGTCGCGGCGGCTCCCGCTAGCGGGTCGACGCGGCCCGTCGCGAGCGGGTCAGTCCCGGCGGGACCGCTCGTAGAACGCGACCGCCGCGGCGGTGGCGACGTTGAGCGAATCCGTGCCGTCGGACATGGGGATCGCGGCCCGCACATCGCAGGCACGCATCGCGTGCTCGGTGAGCCCCGGGCCCTCCGCGCCGAGCACGAACGCCACCCTGTCGGCGTCGACGGCCCGGGACAGCGGGGTGTCGGCGGCCGGCGTCAGGGCGACGGTCCGGAAGCCCCGCTCCCGCAGGTCCTCGAGCGAACGCTGCCAGGTGGTGGGCGTGCCGGGCAGGTGGGCGAACGGCAGGCGGAGCACGTGTCCCATCGACACCCGCACGACCCGCCGGTAGAGCGGGTCCCCGGCGGCCGCCCCGAACAGCACGCCGTCGACCCCGAGGGCAGCGCAGTTGCGGAAGATCGCGCCGAGGTTCTCGGGGTCGTTGACGCCCTCGAGCACGACGAGCGTCCGCGCGCCGTCCAGCACCTCCTCGACCGGCAGTGGTGCGGGCCGGTCCGCGGCGGCGAGGATGTCGCGGCTGGACCGGAAGCCGATCACCTCGCTGAGGACGTCCTTGGTGGTGCGCAGGTACACCGCGTCGCCCGCGCGCTCGTCGGCGTCCCACCCCTCGGCGGCGGCCTCCCTGCGCAACTGGTGCAACCGCGCGTCGGTACCCAGGAGGACGTGTGGCCGGAAGCGCGAGAGCAGCATGCGGCCCACGACGTACGTGCCCTCGGCGATCACCAGTCCCCGCCCGCCGGGCAGGTCGGGCCGCCGGTCGGAGTTGTTGAGGTCGCGGAGGTCGTCCAGCCTGGGGTCGGCGGGGTCGGAGACGTCGACGACGAGCACGGTTCGCTCGCTCCTCCGCCGGCCGGTCAGGCCAGCGCGTCGGTGATGGGACCGATCGCGAAGTACACGACGAACGCGACCGCGACGATCCAGAGGATCGGGTGCACGGTGCGGCCCTTGCCGGTGGCCGTTGCCATGACGACCCAGGCGATGAAACCGATCCCGATGCCGTTGGCGATGGAGTACGTGAACGGCATCGCCACGATCGTGAGGAACGCCGGTAGCGCGACCGCGAAGTTGGTCAGGTCGATCGCCTTGATCTGCGAGATCATCAGCGCACCCACGATCACCAGCGCGGGCGCGGCGGCCTCGACCGGGACGACCTCGTACAGCGGGGTGAAGAACATCGCCAGCAGGAACAACCCGCCCGTGACGACGTTCGCCAGGCCCGTCCGGGCTCCCTCGGCGATGCCGGAGGCGGACTCGAGGAACACCGTGTTCGACGACGACGAGGTCAGACCGCCGGCGACGGCACCGAATCCCTCGACGACCAGCGCGGCCTTCATGTTGGGCAGGTTGCCCTTGTCGTCCATGAGCTCGGCTTCCTTGCCGAGGCCGGTGAAAGTGCCCATGGCATCGAAGAAGTTGGCGAGCAGCAGGGTGAAGACGAACAGTCCCGCGGCCAGCGGCCCGATGCGGACGAACGCGCCGATGAGGTCCACCTGGCCGATCAGCGACAGGTTCGGGATGCCCCCGAGAGAATCGGGGATGCCGGGGACCGCGAGGCCCCAGCCGGTCGGATTGGGCTCACCGTCGACGAAGGACGGGCCCGCGTCCGCGAGGGCCTCGACGATCACCGCGAAGACCGCGGTGACGACGATGCCGATGAACAGGCCGCCGCGGATCTGGCGTGCGACGAGGATGCCGCAGAGCAGGAGACCGACGACGAAGACGAAGGTGGGCCACGAGGCGATCGACCCGTTGATGCCGAGCCCCACCGGGACGGTGGTGCCGGCCGCGTCCGGGAGGCGGCGGACGAAACCGGAGTCGACGACACCGACCATCGCGATGAACAGGCCGATGCCGACGGCGATGGCCGCCTTGAGCTCGCCGGGCACCGCGTTGAACACGGCGGTGCGGAACCCGGTGACGGCGAGGATCACGATGATGATGCCCTCGATGACCACCAGGCCCATGGCCTCGGCCCAGGTCACCTGCTGCGCGATGGTGACGGCGACGAGCGAGTTGATCCCCAGGCCCGTGGCGAATGCGAAGGGGTACCGCGCGATCGCACCGAACGCGATGGTCATCACGCCCGCCGTGAAGGCGGTGACCGCGGCGATCTCGACGATCGACAGCTGGTTGCCCTCGACGTCGGTGCCCGAGCCGAGGATCAGCGGGTTGAGGATGATGATGTAGGCCATCGCGAAGAAGCTGACGAGCCCGCCGCGGACCTCGCGGGACACCGTCGAGCCGCGCTCGCTGATCTTGAAGTAGCGATCGAGCGCCCCGACCTTGGTGGGGGGCTGCGATGGGGCCCCGGTGCTCTGCGACATCTGGTGACCTTCCTGAGCTGTGGGTGAGGAACCGTCATAGAGTAACCGCCCCGCCGCCTGCGGTAGCGTCGCGGTCATGACGGACGAGTCGACAGACCCGGGGGTCCCCCGGATTCCCGCCTACCTGCTGGACCCCCGACCCGTCGTCATCATCGGCACCCTGGCGTGGACGTTGGCCCTCCTGGCCCACATGCTCATGGAGGAGGTCGACATGCGTTCGGTCATCCTGGGCGCGGTCGGCGTCGGCGTCGGGGCGGTCGGCACGATCGTCTACGCACTGCAGCGCCGGGCCGTACTACGCGGCAGCGCGGGTGCCCAACAGGGCCTGGACTACGACCTGGACTGAGCGGGTCAGTCCGCGGACGTGGGCTCGTCGACAGACGTCTCGGCGTCCCCACCCTCGTGGGGGGCGGCCGCACCGGACGCGGCGTGGCCGGACGCAGGGTGGCCGGACGCGGCCTGATCGTCCGTGCGGTCATCGGCGGCGGAGCGGGCACGTGCGGTCGCGGCGAGCTGCTGGGGCAGGACCACCACGTCGACGGCGGCGTCGTCGTACGCCTCGGCAACAGCCGGCCCGGTGTCGGAGGGGATCTCGACCTCGCTGTGGGCGCCGCAGCCGTACTCGAGGTGGACGACCTGCCCGTCGGCGGAGAACTCGTTGGCGCAGACGCCGAACAGGGCGCCCAGGGACCCGGCCACGGGCACCAGGAACCCACAGGTCCCACAGTGGTGCTTGGCGGCCCGGGCGATCTCGGTGTCCGGTCCGCGCTCGACCGTCCACCGGTCGGCGGCGGCGGCCCGCCCCTCCCAGCTCAGGTGATTCGGTCGGCCGAGACCGATCGGCCCCGCGGCCTCGTCCAGCTCGTCGTCGCCGTTCAGCGTGTAGCCGGGGACGAGCCGGTCGTCGTCCTCGGGCGGCGGGAGCAGATCCCCGGCGCCGAGGTCCCCGGGCCGGATGCGCCGATCCCACGGCACCCACTCGGGGGCGACCAGCGCGTCCGCTCCCGGGAGGAGCGCGATCTCGTCGACGGTCAGGTCACCACCGGGCACGAGCGCGAGTACGCAGGCCCAGTACCAACCTCGGTACCCGGGCAGCTCGGAGGCGAACCGGTGCGTGGTGGTGAACTCCGCCTCGACGGTGCTGCCGAGGTGCTCCCCCACACCCTCCGCGGCGAACTCCTCGACCGCCGACCGGGCCACGTCGACGCCGGAGGCCAGCCGCTCACGCAGCGCGCCGTCGAAATCCGACCCCTGATCCGTGCCTACCCCGGTGTTCACCCCTCCCATTATGCGCATCTCCGCGTGGAGGTCACGGCCCGGCCCGTCGTGCGGCATCCTGGGGGGCATGCGCAGCGCCCTCGGCCCGGTCGGCCCCCTCGTCGTGTCCCTGAGCCTCGTCGCCGCACTCACGGCGTGTTCCTCGGACGACGGAGGAGCACCGCCCGCCACCACCTCCGCCGGCGCTTCCCTTGCCTCGTCGAGCGTCCCCGCCGGCTCGGCCGCCGGGAGTTCGGCGGCCCCCCGGGTGCCGGTCGGGCCGTCGGACCCGCAACCCGCGCGCGGCTCGGTGGAGGTCGTGCGCACGCTCGAGCACGACCCGTCCTTGTTCACCCAGGGGCTACAGGTGGTGGGCGACGAGATCTACGAGTCGACGGGGCGGGTCGGCAGTTCCGTGGTCCAGCGTCGACCGCTGGGGGGTGGCGAGCCCGCGGTGACCGTCGCCATGGCGGGGGACGAGTTCGGCGAGGGCCTGGCCGTCACCCCCGACACCCTGTGGACCCTCACCTGGCAGAAGGGCATCGCCCACAACCGCGACCCGCAGACCCTCGAGGTGCGCTCCGAGGTCCCGTACGAGGGCGAGGGCTGGGGCCTGTGCTCCGACGGCACGGCGCTGGTGATGAGCGACGGCTCCGACACCCTGACCTTCCGCGACCCGACGACCTTCGAGCCGACCGGACGCGTGTCGGTGACCTCCGGGGGCACGCCGGTCACCCGGCTCAACGAGCTGGAGTGTGCGGACGGCTCGGTCCTCGCGAACGTGTGGATGACCGACGAGATCGTGCGGATCGATCCCGCGACGGGGCAGGTCACCGCGATCTACGACGCCGGGCAGCTCCAGCAACCGCGGCCCGCGGACCCGGATGCGGTGCTCAACGGCATCGCGGCGCTGCCGGACTCCGGGAACGTCCTGCTCACCGGCAAGCTGTGGCCGACCATGTACGAGGTGCGCCTCGTTGGGTGAGCGTCACACCGGACCCGCGCGCCGCGCCGTCTCCTCCGCCGGACGGGGCGTGCGCCGGGTCTTCCACGCCGACGGCGCGGACCGCTCGGGGCTCGCTCCGCTCAGCTACGTCACGGTCGCCAACTTCGCCTGCGACGCGATTCTCGCCGTGGCCCTGGCGAACACCCTGTTCTTCTCCGCCGCGACCGCGGAGTCCCGCGCCAGCGTGGCGCTGTATCTCCTGGTCACGGTCGCGCCGTTCGCACTGATCGCGCCGGTCATCGGCCCTGCGCTGGATCGCCTGCACCGGGGCCGACGTCTCACCGTCTCACTGACGTTCACCCTGCGTGCGGTGCTGGCGGTGGTCCTCGCGCTGAACTTCGACTCCTGGCTCCTGTACCCCCTCGCGCTGGGCATGCTCGTGTTGTCCAAGACGTTCGGCGTCGTCAAGGCGTCCATCACCCCCCACGTGCTGCCCCCGACCCTGGACCTGGTCCGCACCAACTCCCGCCTGACCGTGCTGGGGCACGTCTGCGGCAGCCTCATCGCAGGGGCGACAGCCGGCGCCGTGGCATGGCTGTGGGACTCCGACGCCGCCCTGTGGTTGCTCGCAGCGGTCGCCCTCGTCGCGGCCTACGTCGCCGTGACCATCCCCGCGCACGCCGAGGCGTCCCGGGACGAGGAGTCCGCCACCCTGCGGATGGAGCGGGGCCCGAGTCTGACCGGTGACCTCCGGGCGGTCCTCACGCGGCCGCTGGGCAGGAACGTCCTGGCGAACCTGTGGGCGGTGTCGCTCCTGCGTTTCATGACCGGCTTCCTCACCCTGTTCCTGGCGTTCATGGCCAAGGCCCAGGAGGACGCCACCGCGATCGAGCAGGCCGGCCTCCTGGCGATGGCGGGCGCCGCCGGCGGGCTGGGTACCTTCGCCGGCAACGCCGTCGGTGCGCGGCTCCCGCTGGGCCGGCCCGAACGGATCGCCGGCACGGCCGCGGGGGCGGCCCTGGCGACGGCCGTCGTCGCCGCGTTCCTCGGGACCATCTGGGCCGCGGCCGTCCTCGCGCTCGTCGCGGCGGTGTGCAGCGCCCTGGGCAAGGTCGCCCTCGACGCGTCGGTCCAGACGGACATCCCGGACGCCGCACGCTCCTCGGCCTTCGGTCGCTCCGAGACCGCCCTGCAGGTGGCGTGGGTCCTCGGCGGAGCACTGGGCGTCCTCCTGCCGACCGACTTCACCGTGGGGTTCTCGGTGATCGCCGTGGTCGGCGCCCTGATGTTCGCGCAGTCGCACCTGACCGGCCGCGGGTCGACCCTCGTCCCCGGCCTCGGCGGCAACAGGCCGCGCTTCCCGGGCCCGCCGCGTGACCCGGGTGTGGCCGACACCCGGCCCCTCGGCAGAATGAGGGAGTGAGTTCCCGAAACGAGACCCCGTCGACCGGCTCCCGTATCCGTCCCATCACCTGGGCGATCGCGGCGTGGATGATCATCATGGTCGCCGCGATCGTCGGCGCCTGGCAGGGTTCGGAGGCCCGGTACGGTGCACTACCCGAGGTGACCGTCGCGAGCGATCGCGGCCAGGTGACCGTGCTGCCGTTCACCGCGACCGACCTGGACGGGAACACCTTCACCAATCCGGTCGGCGAGTTCCGGGTGCAGGATGAGGACGTCCTCACCGTCCGGCTGCCCGGAGAGCTGCGTGCGTCGACGATGGACGTCTACGAGATCCGCGCCGACGGCTCTCGCGACTACACCGTCGAGGCCGGCGGGCCGGGCCAGTTGCTGGTGCCCGTGACCACCCCGGAGGAGGGCCGGATCGAGGGCCTCGCCATCCGTGCGGTCGCCATCGTCTATGCCGCCGACGGGTCGGAGTCGATCCTCAACGGCGAGTGGTCGGTGCGCTTCACCTACGACGACTGATCCGTGGGTCAGGCGTCCAGCTCGCGCGCGACCGCGCGGAGCACCGACGCCACCCGGCCCGAGACCTTGGCCTCCGGCCGGTGACCACGGCGCAACTCGGGCTGGACGGTCGACTCGAGCACCTTGATCATGTCCTCGACCATCCCGTGCAGCTCGTCCGCCGAACGTCGGGGCCCGCTCCTCGGGGCCCGCTCCTCCGCGACCGTCGGCTCGTCGTGGACCACCACGCGCAACGCCTGGGGGCCGCGGCGCCCGGAGACCATGTCGAACTCCACGCGCTGGCGCGGACGCAGCGTCTCGACCCCTGCGGGGAGCGCCTCGGAGCGCACGTAGACATCCTCGCCGCCCTCCTGGGACAGGAAGCCGAAGCCCTTCTCCGCGTCGTACCACTTGACCTTGCCGCTGGGCACCGCGAACCACCTTCCGACCGGACGCGGCATACGCGACCGACAACCATGACTGATGCCCCGAGACTACCCTCGTGCGCGTTGGTGCCCACCGCGAGGCGAGCGGTAACCTCCCCGTGTGACCGCCGACGATCGACGCCCCGCCGACGACCCCTGGACACCTGACGCCGCGGCGTCCACCCGGGCAGCCGACCCCGTGCGGCCACGACGCCGGGGCCTGTTCGTGACGGCGCTCGTCATCTTCTCGATCGGAGTGTTGTTCACCGTCGCGGCGGCGCTGACCCCGTTCGTGCTCGGCCGCGACGCGCCGACCATCCTGTATCTCGGCGCGATGCTGTTCACGCCGGTCGGGTTCCTGCTGGGGCTGCTCTACGCCATCCTCGGCTCGCGACCACCGTCGGTGTGATCAACCACACCCTCCCGCGAACACCGCTGGTAACGAGCCGATAACGGCACCCTCGCCAGACCTGCACTGCCTCGGTTTATTTCAGAATGGTGACGATCCGGCATCGGACCGCTACAGTTTCGTAGCAGACTCGTCAGCGAGTCGGCATCGGACGCACCTACCGAACCCCGCCCAGCGGCCGATGCCACAGTGACCATTACCCGGGCGGGGACGGGGGACCCGACAGGGCCCACCACGGGCCCGGCGGCCGCAGGTCGCCTTGGGGTGAAGCCGCCACCGGCGGCCGGACGCACTCGTCCGAACCCGACAGCTCACCCCGTAGGCACAGAGTGAAAAGGACTGACGACATGACCTCTTACACCGGACGCCACCGTGCCGCCGCCCCCTCCTCAGCGCCCAGGAACGCTGTGAAGGTCGTGCTCGCGGGCACCGCATTCTCCGCCGCCGGCCTGGCCCTCGCGCCGGCCGCCAACGCCGCCCCCGACTCCGACTGGGACCGCCTGGCCCAGTGTGAGGCGGGCGGCAACTGGGGCATCAACACCGGGAACGGGTACCAGGGCGGCCTGCAGTTCTCGCCGAGCACCTGGGCCGCCTACGGCGGCACGCAGTACGCCCCGACGGCCAACCAGGCCACGCGCGAGCAGCAGATCGCGATCGCCGAGAAGACCCTCGCCGGTCAGGGCTGGGGCGCCTGGCCCGCCTGCTCGGCCAAGCTGGGTCTGAACTCCGCGCCGACCCCGCGGGACCTGTCCAACCCGGCGCCCGCGCCGGCCCCGCGGGCCCACGCCCCGGCCGCGCCCGCCGCCCCGGAGGCGGTCACCGCAGCCGAGCACGTGGCGACCCTGTCCTCCTTCGCCGAGGGCCGCGGCATCGCCCTGCCGATCGCCGACACCTACGAGGCCAACCGCGACGCCGTCGACGCCGCGTACGCCGGCAACCAGGACCTGGTGGACGGCTTCTTCGCCACCTACCTGGCCAACTGACGCGTCACCCGCGCAGCCCCGGTCCACGGACCACGAGAAAGGGCCGCCACTCCCTGCGGGGAGTGGCGGCCCTTTCTCGTGTGTAAGTGCGCCGCGCTCAGCGGGTGCGGGCGGTCCTGTTGACCACCGTCTCGGGGTGGAGGTAGCCCAGCCGATGCTGCGGCAGCGGGAAGGTCTCCTGCCCGAAGGGGGACAGGCCTCCCGCGACCAGCGCGGCGAGTTCGGTCACCGGGTGCTCGCCGAACGAGGCGTCGGGCCATCCCGGGTTGTCATGGGTCAGATTCTTCTTGGCAGCCACGTGTCCAGTGTCTCACCTCGCGGGCGTCCCGTCAGCATCCGGGTCGTATCGGACCCGGACGGTCCTCACCGCCGCCGCGATCTCACTAGGCTGGGACGGATCATGCCGAGTTCCCGAGCCTCCTCCCGCCGTGTCGCCCCCCGCAGTGCTGGTTCCCCCGGTGCCGCCGGCGACGAGCCGGACTTCCCCGCGTGGCTGGCCGGACTGTCCGATGACGCGCTCGTCCGCGTGTGCGAGTTGCGTCCAGATGTGGCCACCCCTCCCCCGGCCTCGGTCGACGTGCTCGCGTCGAGGCTGCGGTTGCCGGCGTCCACCGCCCGCGCGCTGGGGACCCTGACGTGGCCGGAGCTCGTGGTCCTGTCCACCGCCGCCGCGGTGGGTGCCGATTCCGGGACGGTGCCGCTGGGTGCGGTGTCGGGGCGGTTGGGTGTCGACGACGACGAGCCCGTCTTCCACGCCGCCGTCGCCCGTCTCCGCGACCTCACCCTGCTCTGGGGCGGGGAGGGTCATGTCCGGATGGTGCCGGTCACGGCGGTGGCCGTCCGGTCGGCCCCGGTGGTGGCGCCGCACCCCGGCGAGCCCGCGGGCGCCGACCTCGACGTCGCCTGGGGCGGTCTGTCGGCTCCGGCGGTCGGGGTGCTCGAGGCGATCGCCCGCGGGCGCACCCCCGTCGGGGCTCTCGGAGCCGGGGCGTCGGAGCCGGTGCGTGCCGCCGCGACCGAGCTGGCCGGCGCGGGACTCGCGGAGGTGACCGGTGGGGACGACGGCGAGGTCGTCGTCCCCCGTGCCCACGCGCTGGACCGGGCCCGCCACGGCGCCCGGGACGAGGGATCGTCGCTGCTCCACGCCCCTGCGTGGGCCGCCCCGAGGGCCGGGGCGGCGTCGGGCGGGGCGGGCCGGGTCGACGCCTCCGGCGGTGTCGCGGCCCTCGAACTGCTGCACCGCTGCGACTCGGTCCTCTCCGCTCTGTCGACCGCCCCGGCCGCCACCCTCAAGGCGGGCGGTGTCGGGGTGCGCGAACTGCGGCGGGTGGCCCGCGCCGCCGGTCTCGTCGAGGGCGAGCTCCCCCTGCTGCTCGAGGTCCTCGCGGCCGCGGGACTCATCGCTGTCGGTGACGCCGATGTCGGCGACGTGGCCTTCGACTCGGTGTGGGCCCCCACCGAGGCCGCCGACGTGTGGTCGGCCCGCGAACCGGCACGCCGCTGGGCCGAGCTCGTCCTCGCGTGGTGGTCCATGCCGCGGACTCCCTGGAGGGTCGGGTCCGAGATCGAGGGCGGCGGCACCGTGCCGGCACTGGGTGAGCCCATCGGCCCGCCCGGTCCCACAGAACGGGTCCGGGTCCTGAAGGCGCTGGCCGCCCTGGACCCCGCAGCGGAACCCGACGCCACACTGCTGACGGAGGTGGTGCGCTGGTCCTCGCCGGTGTGGTTCTCGCGTGCGGGTTCCCGGCCCGTGGAGGAGACCGTGGCGGAGGCGCGCCTGATGGGACTCGTCGTCGGGACCACCGCCACCAGCGCGGCCAGGGCCCTCGCCGGCGACACCCACGCACCCGTCGCCGGAGCCGCCACCCACACCGCCACCACCCATGACGGCACCCCCGCCCCCGGCGTCGAGGACCTCGAACCGGTCCTCGTCGCCGCCCTGCCAGACCCGGTCTCGGAGGTCATCGTCCAGGCCGACCTGACGATCCTCGCCCCCGGCCCGCTCGTGCCCGAGCTCGCCGCGGAGTTCGCGCTCCTGGCCGACGTCGAGTCGGCCGGCGCCGCCACCACCTACCGCGTCACCGAGACCTCCGTGCGTCGCGCACTCGACGCCGGGCGCACGGCGGCGGGGATCCGGGACCTGCTCGCCCGGACCTCCGTCACCCCCGTCCCGCAGTCGCTGGACTACCTCATCGAGGACGTGGCCCGTCGTCACGGTCGGCTGCGGGTGGGTACCGCCCTGTCCTTCGTCCGGTGCGACGACCCGTCTCTGGTCGCCCAGGTGCTCAGCTCCCCGGTGGCCGAGAACTGCGCACTGCGGACCGTCGCGCCGACCGTCCTCATCTCCCAGGCCCGGCCGTTGGACCTGGTGGAGGCCCTGCGCGAGCACGGGTTCGCCCCCGTCGTCGAGGACACGACCGGCGCCGTCGTCGCGTTGTCCCGGCCGGTGGCCCGTGTCCGGGAGAGCCGCATCACCCGCGCGCCCCGGGTCCCCACTCGCACGGCCACCCCCTCCGAACTGCGTGCGGCCGTCGCCGCGATGCGTTCGGCCGACCGGGTGCGCTCGGCGCGGGGCGCCTCCGGGGGCACGTACACCGGCGAGGCCGCCATCGCCCGCCTGCACGACGCGGCGAGCACGGGCACCGCCGTGACCGTCTCGGTCGTCGACGCCCAGGGCCGGTCCACCGCGCGACTGCTCGTGCCGGCCTCCGTCGGTGGGGGTCGGATCGAGGGGATCGAGCCGGATTCCGCCGAGCCCGTCACCCTGCCGCTGCACCGCGTGATCTCCGTCTCCGACGTCGACCCGACCCGCTGACCCGGATTCCTGGACAATGAAGGGTCGGACCCACGCGGGTCCGGTGAAACCCCGAGGAGGGCCGAAGTGAGTGGTGGACCGCTGATCGTCCAGTCGGACAAGACCGTGCTGCTGGAGATCGACCACGATCAGGCGAACGACGCGCGCCAGGCGCTGGCCCCGTTCGCCGAACTGGAGCGCGCCCCCGAGCACGTCCACACCTACCGGATCACGCCGCTGGCGCTGTGGAACGCCCGGGCCGCCGGGCACGACGCCGAGCAGGTGGTCGACGTGCTGGTCAACTTCTCCCGCTTCCCGGTCCCGCAGCCGCTGCTGGTGGACATCGCCGAGACCATGGCCCGCTACGGCCGGCTCCAGTTGGTCAAGAGCCCGGTCCACGGACTGACCCTGGTCTCCCTGGACTCCGCGGTGCTCGCCGAGGTCAAACGCCACAAGAAGATCGCCCCCATGCTCGGCGCCGACATCGACACCGACACCGTCGTGGTGCACCCGTCCGAGCGCGGCCGCCTCAAGCAGGAGCTGCTGAAGGTGGGCTGGCCCGCCGACGACCTGGCCGGGTACGTCGACGGTGAGGCCCACGACATCGACCTGTCCACCGAGTCCGAGCCCTGGGAGCTGCGCGACTACCAGCAGATGGCCGCCGACTCGTTCTGGGCGGGCGGCTCGGGTGTCGTCGTGCTGCCCTGCGGCGCGGGCAAGACGATGGTCGGGGCGGCCGCGATGGCCAAGGCCAAGGCCACCACGCTCATCCTGGTGACCAACACGGTCGCCGGTCGGCAGTGGAAGCGGGAGCTGCTGGCCCGCACCACGCTGACCGAGGACGAGATCGGTGAATACTCCGGTGAGCGCAAGGAGATCCGCCCGGTCACCATCGCCACCTACCAGGTGGTCACCCGCAAGACCAAGGGCGTCCACCGGGCGTTGGAGCTGTTCGACTCCCGCGACTGGGGGCTGATGATCTACGACGAGGTGCACCTGCTGCCCGCGCCGGTGTTCCGGATGACCGCGGACCTGCAGTCCCGGCGCCGACTCGGGCTCACCGCCACCCTGGTGCGCGAGGACGGCCGCGAGGGTGACGTCTTCTCCCTCATCGGACCCAAGCGGTACGACGCCCCGTGGAAGGACATCGAGGCGCAGGGCTGGATCGCCCCGGCCGACTGCGTCGAGGTACGGGTGACGCTCACGGAGAACGAGCGGATGCTCTACGCCACCGCCGAGGCGGAGGACAAGTACAAGCTGTGCTCGACCGCGCGGACCAAGATCCCGGTGGTCAAGAGCATCCTCGCCAAGCACGCGGGCGCCCCGACCCTGGTGATCGGTGCCTACCTCGACCAGCTCGAGGAACTCGGCGACGAGCTCGACGCGCCCGTCATCCAGGGCTCCACCTCCAACAAGGAGCGCGAGAAGCTCTTCAACGCGTTCCGCGCCGGGGAGATCTCCACGCTCGTGGTGTCCAAGGTCGCCAACTTCTCGATCGACCTGCCCGAGGCCAGCGTGGCCGTGCAGGTGTCGGGGACGTTCGGCTCCCGGCAGGAGGAGGCGCAGCGGCTGGGCCGGCTGCTGCGGCCCAAGCACGACGGCGGCCAGGCACACTTCTACTCGGTGGTCTCGCGCGACACCCTCGACGCCGAGTACGCCGCGCACCGGCAGCGGTTCCTCGCCGAGCAGGGGTACGCCTACCGGATCATCGACGCCGACGACTTGCTGGGGCCGCCGATCCCCGAGGTCGGCTGACGCCGGCGGCCACCCGCGGGTCCGGTCCGGACGGTTCCTGGGATACTGGACCCATGGCCGCCGATCGCACCCCCCGCGCCCCGCACGAGCAGTACCGCCTCGCCGACATCCCCGTCGACGACGCCTGGGTCCGCAAGCACAACGAGAGCCTCGCCGAGGTGCGGCGGCTGCAGTGGTCCGCGGGCATCCTCGGTGTGCTCGTCCTGGCCGCGGCCGTGGGCCTGCTCATCTACTCCGGCTTCGAGGCCTGGGCCTGGATCGTCGCCGCGCTGGCCGGGGTCTTCGCTCTCGGATGCCTGGCGATGATCGGGTACATCCCGCGCAAAATGGGCTCGATGCAGCGCACCTACGCCACCTCGGAACTCGTCCCGGCCATCATCGCCGAGGTGCGCCCCCGCGGGCTGACCCTCCTGGCGCTGGTCGACCGTGCCGTCGACCGCTCCGCCGGAAAGCTCCCCGCGCTGGCCGTCCGCAGCTGCGAGAAGCTCCCGGGTCACGACGTCCGCGTGGGCGAGCGCGTGCCGTGCGTGGCCGTGGTCGGCAACCGCAGCGCCCGCGGCGGCGACAACCTGTACCAGTTCATCTCACCCATGCCCGTCGCATGGGCGACCTCCGACAAGGCCGTCCTGCGCCGACTCGAGAAGGAGATCCCCTCCGGCGAGTGGGAGCGGGTGCGCCAGAACCTCGACCGGGTGGACGAGGTCTCGGCCACGCCGACGAGCCTGCTCCCCCTCGACTGAGCGGCCCCCCTCCCCCGGCATCTGCGCAAGCGACCGCCCTCACCCGGTTCCCGGCATCCGCGCGCCCTCGGCACGCCCGCACCCGTAGCCCGTCCGCGGCCTCACCCGCCGCCGGGCCCCCTGTGAACTAAGCGTCACGGGACCGTGATCCGACGCCACAGTTCCGCAACACCGCCTTCCTAGCCTGATCGGTACAGGCTCGAAGGAGGTCCAGGAATGACTGAGCACATCGTCGTCGTCGGGCACGGGATGGTCTCCCACCGATTCGTCTCCACCCTCGGCTCGCGGTACGCCGACACCGACCTGGCCGTCACGGTGATCGGCGAGGAACCCGACCCCGCGTACGACCGCGTGGGCCTCTCGGCCTATGTCGGCGCCTGGGAACGTGCGGCCCTGCACCTCGAGGACGCCCGCCACTCCGCCGACCCGAGGGTCACCGTCCGCTCGGGACACCTCGTCACGGCGATCGACCGATCCGCGCGGCAGGTCGAACTCGACTCCGGCGAGTTCATCTCCTACGACACGCTGGTCCTGGCCACCGGCTCACGCGCGTTCGTCCCGCCCGTGCCCGGTCACGACCTGCCCGGCTGCCATGTCTACCGCACCCTCGACGACCTCGACGCGATCCGCGCGGCCGCCGAGACCGCAGGGCCCGGCGCGCACGGCGTCGTGATCGGCGGCGGGCTGCTCGGCATCGAGGCCGCCAACGCGTTGAGCCTGATCGGGCTGACCCCGCACGTCGTGGAGCGCAACGACCGGCTCATGCCCGTCCAGGTCGACGGTCGGGGCGGCGCGCTGCTGGGCGACCTCATCCGCGACCGTGGCATCGAGGTGCACCTGAGCGTGACCGACACGGTGATCGAACCGCGCGACGGTGCGGACAGTGACGGCGGGGTCCGGGTGACCCTGACCGGCGACGACGGCGAGACGACCGCGGTCGAGGCAGCGGTCGTGGTGTTCTCCGTCGGTGTGCGCCCCCGTGACGAGCTCGCCCGCGGGGCCGGGTTGGCACTGGCCGAGCGGGGCGGCGTGCTGACCGACCGGGCGTGCCGCACCTCGGACCCGCACGTGTTCGCGATCGGCGAGTGCGCGGCCATCGAGGGCACCTGCTACGGCCTGGTCGGACCCGGGTACGCCTCCGCCGAGGTGGTCGCCGCCCGGCTGGGCGACGGTCCGGGCGCCGACGCCGAGTTCACCGGCGCCGACCTCGCCACCAAACTCAAGCTCATGGGGGTCGACGTGGCCAGCTTCGGCGACGCCCACGGGCGCACGCCCGGCTGCCTCGAGTTGGTGGTGGACGACCCCGTCACGCGCACCTACTCCAAACTCGTCCTCAGCGACGACGCCCTGACCCTGCTCGGCGGGGTGTTCGTCGGGGACGCGGGCCCGTACCAGCTGCTCAAGCCGCTGCTCGGGCGCACCTTGCCGTCGTCCAATCCCCTGTCCCTCATCACTCCCGGCGCCGCGGCGGACGGTGGGGGTGTCGGCGTGGAGTCGCTGCCCGACGACGCCCAGATCTGTTCCTGCAACGCCGTCACCAAGGGCACGCTG
The DNA here is from genome assembly GCF_002441635.1 of Dietzia sp. WMMA184. Lineage (NCBI taxonomy): Bacteria > Bacillati > Actinomycetota > Actinomycetes > Mycobacteriales > Dietziaceae > Dietzia > Dietzia sp. WMMA184. Next base: position 1,496,723 of record NZ_NXEI01000001.1, read on the forward strand.
CGCGACGCGATCTGTGGCGGGGCGTGCGACGTCCCGGCACTCAAGGCGTGCACCCGCGCCGGCACCTCGTGTGGGTCGTGCCTGCCGCTCATGCGTCAGGTGCTCGAGGCCGAGGGGGTCGAGCAGTCCACTGCACTGTGCGAGCACTTCGACCAGTCCCGCTCGGAGCTGTTCGAGATCGTCACGGTCACCGGGATCCGGACCTTCTCCGGCCTGATCGGGCGCTTCGGCCGCGGCTCCGGCTGCGACATCTGCAAGCCCACCGTCGCCTCGATCCTCGCCTCGACCAGCTCCGACCATGTTCTCGACGGCGAGCAGGCCTCGCTGCAGGACACCAACGACCACTTCCTGGCCAACATCCAGAAGAACGGCACCTATTCGGTGGTCCCGCGGATGCCCGGCGGGGAGGTCACGGCCGATCAGCTCATCGTGATCGGCGAGATCGCACGCGACCACGACCTGTACGTCAAGGTCACCGGCGGCCAGCGGATCGATCTCTTCGGCGCGCGTGTGGAGGAGTTGCCGCAGATCTGGCGACGCCTGGTCGACGCGGGCATGGAGTCCGGTCACGCCTACGGCAAGTCGCTGCGCACGGTGAAGAGCTGCGTGGGTACCTCGTGGTGCCGCTATGGTCAGCAGGACTCCGTGGGGATGGCGGTCCTGCTCGAGACCCGGTACCGCGGGTTGCGCGCGCCGCACAAGATCAAGATGGGCGTCTCCGGCTGTGCCCGCGAGTGCGCCGAGGCCCGTGGCAAGGACGTCGGCGTGATCGCCACCGAGACCGGGTGGAACCTCTACGTCGGTGGTAACGGGGGCGCGACCCCGCGGCACGCCCAGCTGCTGGCCGGGGATCTCACGGACGACCAGCTCATCCGCTACATCGACCGCACGGTGATGTTCTACGTCCGCACCGCCGAGCGGTTGCAGCGGATCGCACCGTGGCTCGAATCGCTGGAGGGCGGCATCGACCACCTGCGTGAGGTCGTGTGCGAGGACTCCCTGGGGCTCGCGGCCGAGCTCGAGGGCCGGATGGAGTCGCACGTCGAGGGGTACGTGGACGAGTGGGCGGCCGTCCTGGACGACCCCGACAAGCTCTCCCGTTTCGTCTCGTTCGTCAACGCCCCCGAGGCGCCGGACCCCACCGTGCAGTTCGAGGAGCGCGACGGCCGCAAGGTGCCGGTCCTGCTCGGTTCGCCGTCAATGCCGGCCCGCGTCTGACCGTCCCGCCCCGGACACCGGCCAGCTCTGCCGGCCACCCCGCCCACGTCTCCCGCTCACCAGCTCCGCCCACTACTTCCGCTCACCAGTCCCGCCCACCAGGAGGAGATCCGTCATGACCACCACCCAGCTGTTCACCGCCACCCGCCCCGCTCCCGCATCGGGCGCCGCGCGCCCCGCCGAGATCGCCGTCTGCCCGGTCGGCCGCCTCATCCCGGGGCGTGGGGTCGCCGCCCTGCTGCCCGACGGCCGCCAAGTGGCGGTGTACAAGATCGACGACGACGAGGTCCGCGCCCTCTGCAACATCGACCCCGTCGCCCGGGCCGCCGTGATGAGCCGCGGCCTGGTGGGCGACCGCGCCGGCGAACCCGCGGTGATCTCACCGATCGGGAAGCAGGCCTATGCGCTGGCCGACGGTCGCGGCCTCGACGACCCCTCGCACGGACTCTCGGTGTTCCCCGCCCGGGTCGCCGCCGATGGCACGGTGTTCGTGGCTACCCAGCCCGCCGTCCGGCATGCCCGCGTGATCGCGGCGTAGGCGCCGCCCGGCCGGCGGCCCGTTCCCGAACCGGGGGCAGCGCACCCACTCGCGGGTGCGCTGCCCCTTCTCCGTGCGCCGCCCCGCTGGCGTGCGCCGCCCCGCTGGCGTGCGCCGCCCCGCTGGCGTGCGCCGCCCCGCTGGCGTGCGATGGCAATATGCACATTCACTGGCGGGTTACGCTGCGGGTGTGGACCATTCAGGGCGCGTACGTCGAGGAGTCCGCAGGGCCGGCGGCGCCTTTAGATGCTGAGTCGGTATCCGCGCTTGACCACGGTCGTGACCAGGTCGGGAACGCCGAGCGCGCGCCGCAGCCGACCCATCGCGGTCTCGACGGCGTGCAGGTCGGTCCCGTCCCCGGGCAGGGCGGCGAGCAGATCATCGCGACTCACGCAGGCCCCGGGGCGTCGGGCGAGGACCCGCAGGAGCGCGAGCTGGGCCGGGGTGAGCTCCACCGGTTGTCCGTCGACCAGCGCGGCCGCCGCACACACGGTGAGCTCGTGTCCGGCGACCTGGATCGGCGCGGTCCGGGCGGCGAGTTCGTCGGTGGTGTGCCTCATGAGTGAGCCCAACCGCATCCGGTCCGGACTGGTGAACGGCACCTCGAGCTCGGCCAGTGGCGCCGCGGTCACCGGCCCGACGCACAGTGCGGCGACGGGCCCGCTGAGCGCGTCGAGCAGGTCGTCGAACACGCCCAGGGCCTCGGCCCGCGTGAGCACCGCCACCACCGCCGGCGCCGCGGTGAAGGTCACGCCGTCGACGCCCTGCGCCGCGATGGTCCGCACCAGATCGTCGAGTGCCGCGAGATCCTCGGGCAGCTCCCAGCGGTAGACAGGCACCTCGATCACGTCGGCCCCCGCCTCGCGGAGCCCGTCGAGCAGCACCGACATCGGATTCCACCCGGAGCCCGCGCCCTGGATCTGGACGCCGATGGTCAGACCCTCCACGCCGCGCTCGAGCAGCATCTCCAGCAGCTCCGGGCTGGCCTCGCTCTTGGCCGAGGCGTGCTCGCGCAGGCCGGCGGCACGGATCGCGCCGGTGGTCTTGGGTCCGCGGGAGTACAGCGGGACCGCGCCCATCAGCTCGAGCAGGTCGTCGGCCAGGCCCCATTCCTCGCACACCTGCATCCACCAGCGCACGCCGGCCGCGGTGGTGAGCACCATGAGGTCGGCGGGCGCGGCGAGCAGGCGACCGGTGGCCTCGCGCACCACCGTGTCCTCGGCGATGGGGATCATGTGCATCGCCGGGGCGTGCAGGACGGTGGCCCCGCGCCGCTCGAGGAGGGTCCGTTGTTCGGAGGCTCGCCGGGCGGCGGTGACGGCGACAGTACGTCCGAGCAGCGGGAGATCGGGTTCGGAGGTGGTCACGTCGGAATCGGTCACTCCCCCATCATGACCGAGGCGTGTGTCCGGCAGGTTTCCCTCCACCACGTCGTCCGCCCCCGCCGCAGCACCGCACGCACCCGCCTCCGCGTCCCGTGACCGCTCGTCCCTCGTCATCCCGCCTCCTGTAGCCATCCGCATATCCCTTCGACCGCCGACGAGCACCCACCGCAGCCCGTCCCGGCGCGGGTCCGCTGCGCCAGGGCACCGTTGTCGCGTGCCCCGTCGGCCCAGGCCGCGACCAGGTCTCCCTTGCTCACACCGTTGCAGCGGCAGACCACCGCCGCGGCCGGCATGGTCGACGGTGTCTGTGCGGCCACCGCCTCGGCCCGTCCCAGCACCACCGACACCACGTCGTCAGGCACGGGAAGGGCGTTCTCGAACAGCTGCGTCAGCGTCCCGACCGGCTCGGGGTGGCCGATCAGCGCGGCGCCCACCACCCGTCCGCCCGCCACGTCGACGCGGGCGTACCGTCCGCGGGCGGGTTCGCTCAGGGTCGTGACCTCGATCGGCGCACCGGTGTCCGGGCACCGCGATCCGTAGACGTCGGCCGCGAGGGAGCCCAGGGCGACCACGTCGAGCCCGTGGGCCTTGAGTCTGGTCACCTCCGCGCCCCCGAGGTATCTCGCCCGCGGGTCCGCGCCGCTGAGCCGGGCGGCCAGCACCACGGCCTGGTCCCAGGCGGGCGCGACCAGACCTGCGACGACGCCCCGGTGCTGCGCGCAGTCGCCGATCGCGGAGATGGCGGGATCGCTGGTGGTCAGCTCGTCGTCGACGACCACGCCGTGGCCCACCTCCAGCCCGGCGTCGCGCGCCAGGTCCGTCCGGGGCGCGGACCCGGCGGTGAGCACGACCGTCCGGCAGCGCACCTCGCCGTCGTCGAGCGTCAGGGTGACGCCGTCCCACCTCGTGGCGCGTACGCCGGTGAGCACCCGCACCCCGAGTGCCGCGAGAGCGCGGACCAGTACGGCGCCGGCGCCGGCGTCGAGGCACCCGTTCATGGGCCGGTCGCGGGGGTGGACGACGACGACGTCGTGCCCCGCCCCGGCGAGTGCGCAGGCGATCTCCAGGCCGATGAAGCCCGCACCGACGACCGCGACCGGGCCGGGGTGTGCGGCGAGATGAGCGGTCAGTTCTCGTTGACCCGCGGCATCCCGGAGGGTGAACGCGCCGGGCGCCAGACCACGGCCCGGGCCGCGGATGCCGTCGACGGGCGGGATGCGGGGTGCGGCTCCCGTGGCCAGGACCAGGTGGTCGTAGCCGATGCGTTCGCCGTCGGCGAGCTCCACCTCGCGGCAGGCGCGGTCGATCGCCGCGACAGGTGTAGAAGTCCGGACCGTGATGTGGTGCCGTTCCCACCAGGCCGAGGGCTTGAGCCGGGCAACCGGCGCTGGCGCGACGGGGGCGGGGGCCGCGGGAGCCGCTGCGGGCGCGTCGGGGGCGTCGGGGGCGGCGACCGGCCGGGCCGCGACGGCGTGGGACAGCATGATCCGGTTGTACGGTTCCTCCGGTTCCGCGCCCAGCACGGTCACCGACAACCGCTCCGGGTCCGGCTCGCCGACGCGCAGTTCCTCCGCGAGTCGGGCTGCGGCCATCCCGGCGCCCACCACGACGACGCGGCGCGCGCTCATGCCGCCTCCAGCCGGACCGCGCACACCTTGAACTCGGGCATCCGACTGTGCGGGTCGAGCTCCGGCAGGGTGAGCAGGTTGGCCCGGCCGTCGCCCGGGAAGTGGAACGGCAGGAATACGGTGTCGGTGCGCATGTCCTCGTCGCAGCGGATCACGGCCTCGACCGCGCCCCGCCGCGACACGACGCGCGCCGCTTCGCCGTCGACCAGGCCGGCCGCGCGTGCCACGACGGGGTGGACCTGCACCCACATGTCCGGTTCGGCGCCGGCGAGCTCGGCGACCCGCCGGGTCTGGGCGCCCGACTGGTAGTGCGCGAGCAGGCGGCCGGTGGTGCCGAGCAGCGGGAACTGGGCGTCGGGTGGTTCGGCGGGTGCGCGCGGTTCGTCCACGACGAACCGGGCGCGGCCGTCGGGCGTGGCGAAGCGGTCGAGGAACAGGCGGGGCGTGCCGTCCGGCGAGTCGGCGCCGCACGGCCAGTGGAGGGCCTCGCCGGCGTCGAGTCGGTCCCAGTCGATCGCCGAGTAGTCGGCCTTGCCGCCGGCGGAGGCGCGGGCGAGCTCATCGAACACCGCGCGGGCGTCGGTCGGGAACCGCTCGGGTCCGCGGTCCAGGCGGCGGGCGAGCTCGTGCCAGATCCACAGTTCGTCGCGCACGCCGGCGGGCGGGGTGACGGACAGGCGTCGCCGCAGCACCCGGCCCTCGAGACTGGTGAGCGTGCCCTCCTCCTCCGCCCACTGGGGCACGGGCAGGACGACGTCGGCCAGCGCGGCGGTCTCCGAGAGGACGAAGTCGGCCACGACGAGCGTGTCGAGCGCGCGTAGCCGCTCGGTCACCCGGTCGGCGTCGGGCGCGGAGACCACCGGGTTGGAGGCGTGGAGCAGCATCGCGGTGGGCCCGCCCGGCCGGCCGAGCGAGTCGAGTAGTTCGAACGCCGACAGACCCGGGCCGGGGATCTGCTCCGGGTCCACTCCCCACACCCCGGCGACGTGCGCGCGGGCGGCGGGGTCGGTGATCATCCGGTACCCGGGCAGCTGGTCGGCCTTCTGCCCGTGCTCGCGGCCGCCCTGCCCGTTGCCCTGCCCGGTGAGGGTGCCGTAGCCGCTCCCCGGACGTCCCGGCAGTCCCAGCGCCAAGGCGAGCGCGATGGCGGCGCCCACCACGGCGGTGCCGTCGGCGTGCTGCTCGGCGCCCCGGGCGGTGAGGATGTACGACCCCGCCCCGGCGTCGCGGGCATCGGCGAGCAGGGCGACCGCCCGCTCGAGGTGCGCGACAGAGACGCCGGTGACGCGCTCGGTGCGGTCGGGAAGCCAGGCGGCGGCGTGCGCCCACGCGTCGGCGAATCCGCTGGTGCGCTCGGCGATGTACCGCGTGTCGACCGCGCCGGTGACGACGACGAGGTGCAGCAGTCCCAGCGCGAGTGCCGCGTCCGTGCCGGGGCGCAGTCGCAGGTGCACACCGCCCCCGTCGAGGGCGCGCCGCGCGGTCGCGGTGAGCCGGGGGTCGGCCACCACGAGCCCGCCGGCGCGTGCTGCCGTGTCGAGGTGCTGGAGGAACGGAGGCATGGTGTCGGCGGGGTTGGCACCGATGAGCATCACGGCCCGGGCGTCGGCGAGGTCGGTGACGGGGAACGGCAGTCCGCGGTCGAGGCCGAAGCTGCGGTTCGCGGCCGCCGCGGCGCTGGACATGCACCAGCGGCCGTTGTAGTCGATGAGCCGGCTGCCCAGCGCGAGCCGGGTGAACTTGCCCAGCTGGTAGGCCTTCTCGTTGGTCAGGCCGCCCCCGCCGAACACGGCCACACCGTCGGGCCCGCCCGCGGCCTGCGCCCGGCGGATCCCCTCGGTCACGCGGTCCAGGGCGGTGTCCCAGTCGCACGGCTCCAATCGCCCGTCGTGACGGATGAGCGGGGTGGTGAGCCGGCCCGGGTGATCGAGCAGCTCTCCCGACGTCCACCCCTTACGGCACAGCCCGCCACGGTTGGTGGGGAACCACGCGGGCGCCACCTCGACCGCCTCGGTCGGGTCCGCCGCCGGCGTCACCGTCATCGCGCACTGCAGGGCGCAGTACGGGCAGTGCGTGTGGGTGGGCCGGTCCCCGCCGGGGCCCGCCTCAACGGGCTCGGGCACCGTCGTCAGGTTCGGCACCTCCGGGCTGCTGCGAACGGTCGTCATGGTGCTCTCCTCGTCGTCGTCGTCCCCTAGTCCCCGTCGGTCAGCGCGCGGCCGGCACCGGACGTGCGGCCCGGCCCTGTTCCGACGCGGTGCTGGACGCCGCGCCCCCGGGCACTGTCGCCGCTGCCCCGGCCCCCGTCGGCGCGGCGCTCGGACGCCGGAGGTACACCGCCCGCGTGACGAGCGCCGCCACCACGTAGAAGACCGTGAACGCCACGAACGCCCAGGTCGCGGACCCCGATGACTGGTAGGAGCTGCGCAGGGTCATGTTGATGAGGAACCCGCCGAACGCGCCGACCGCGCCGGCGACCCCGATGAGGGCGCCCGAATGCGCGCGCGACCACGCCGCCCGGGCGGCCTCCGGCAGGTCCAGGCCGCGGCTACGGGCCTCGTAGACGGTGGGGATCATCTTGTAGACCGAGGCGTTGCCCACCCCGGTGAGCGCGAACAGGGTGAGGAACGCCGCGAAGAACAACACCAGCGCGCCGCCGGACAGTCGGCCGCCGTCGGCCGCCTGCATGCTCGAGGTGACGATCAGCGCCACCGTCGTCGCGGCCATGCCGAGGAAGGTCACCAGGGTGACCCGGGCACCGCCGAAGCGGTCGGACAGGCGGCCACCCAGCATGCGGGTCAACGAGCCCAGCAGCGGGCCGAGGAATGTGATCTGCGCGGCGTGGAGAGCGGCGTCGGCCGGGGACTGCCCGTTACCGGTGAAGGTCATGGTGAGCATCTGCCCGAAGGCGAAGCTGAACCCGATGAACGAGCCGAAGGTACCGATGTAGAGCAGTGACAGCACCCAGCCGTCGCGGTCGCCTGCCACGTCGCGCATACTCGTCACGTCCACGGTGTGGTGCTCGAGGTTGTCCATCTTGCATGCCGCGCCGATCCCCGCGACCACCAGCAGGACCAGGTACACCGCGATCACCCAGTGCGGCGAGCGGCTTCCGGCCGCGGCGATCACCACCAGCCCCACCACCTGGATGGTCGCCACACCCAGGTTGCCGCCGCCCGCGTTGAGGCCCAGCGCCCAGCCCTTCATGCGCTGCGGGAAGAAGGCGTTGATGTTGGTCATGGACGAGGCGAAGTTGGCGCCGCCCAGGCCCGCGAGGGCACCCACAACCAGGTACAGCCACAGCGGCTGACCGGGATTGGCCATGATCCACAGCATCGCGCCCGCCGGGATGAGCAGGACGAACGCGGAGAACATGGTCCAGTTGCGGCCGCCGAACGTCGCGGTGGCCAGCGTGTACGGGATGCGCAGGAACGCACCCGTGAGGGTGACCACCGCGGAGACCAGGAACTTGTCCGGCGCGTCCAGCCCGTACACGTCTGCCGGCATGAACAGGACCATCACCGCGAACAGCGTCCACACAGAGAAGCCGACGTGCTCGGCGAACACCGACCAGTAGAGGTTGCGCTTCGCGACGCGGCGACCCCCCGCCTCCCATTGCGCGGTGTCCTCCGGATCCCAGTTCTCGATCACGTGTGAGCGTGGCATCGACAGTCCTTCCCCCGTCGTGGGCACCCACCCGGCGCCCTGTGCCACGCAACGGTAGGAATTCGCTGTTTCCCCCGCGCTACCCGTCGTGACGGTCCCGTCACGGTGTACTCACGTCTGACGGATCGGCCTGTGAGGGTGCCGCTCGCGTGGTCGACTGGGTCCATGTCACGCACCGTCACACGACTCCGCCGCGTCGCTCTCGCCGCGGTCCTCCTGGCCACGCCGCTGCTCGGCCCCCTCGCGACCGCGCCCGCCGCCCTCGCCCAGTCACTCGACGATCCCGCCTGGCCCGCCGACCGCCCGTTCCCACCCGCCACCGACGGCCCGTTCGGATGGGCCGAGCTCTCGTACTGGCCCTACGCCGTCGCGCCGTCGGATCCGCAGTTCTGGGCCCCGAACGGAGCACCCATGCGCGTGCTCTCCCCGTTCGGCACGGACACGGAGATCTGGTGCTCGAACTACGTGTCCCAGGGATCGGACTGTTGGCAACGTGACCCCTCGGGGACGCCGCACCGGCTCCACCGCATCACGGTGCTCTCGGACGTGATCACCGGATCGACGGGGTCCGCGGCCGACGGGAGCGTCCGGGGCGCCTACGACCTGGCCTACGAGCTGGAATGGCCCACCACGTCGGGCGGTATCGGAATCCCCGCCGGCACCGTCCCCGGCTCGACTACCACCACGTGGGTCTCGCTGATGCCGCTCTCCCCGTTCGGCGCCGACTCCCGGGACTTCGACGTGTGGGTGCACCCGGAGTTCGTGCCCGGCAGCTGAGTAACCTGGGACGGTCGAACCCGCTGCGAAAGGACCCACCGCCGTGCCGTTCCCCCTGGATGTCCCCGAGTCCGAGCTGCGTAGACGGCGGAGCCAGAAGTGGGTGGCCTACCCCGAGGACGTCCTGCCGCTGTTCGTGGCCGAGACCGACGTCTTGCTCGCCCCGGCGATCCGGGAGCGCCTCGCCGCCGCGGTGGCGGACGGCGACACCGGCTACTTCGCCGAGATCGAGCGACTCGCCGGTGTGTGCGCGCGGTACTACTCGCGCTTCGGGTACGACGTGCCGGAGGACGCGGTGGTGCCGGTCAACGACGTCGGCGTGGGCGTGCGGGAGACCCTCGCCCGGACCATCCCGGCCGGGAGCGGCGTGGTGTACACGCCGCCGGTGTACATGCCGTTCGGACCGTGGATCCGGCGCGTGGGGATGACGCCGGTCGCGGTGCCCCTGGTCGACCACGACGGCGAGGACCCGCGACTGGACCTGGCGGGCATCGAGCAGGCGTTGGCCGACGGGGCCCGGGCCGTGCTGCTCAGTCACCCGCACAACCCCACGGGCGTTCTTCACGGCCAGGCAGAGTTGGCCGAGCTCGCCGACCTGGCCGCGCGGCACGACGCCGTGGTGGTCTCCGACGAGATCTGGGCGCCCCTGGCCATGCCGGAAGTCGAGTTCCACTCGTTCCTGGCCGCCTCCGACACCGCGCGCGAGGTGGGGCTGGCCATCTCGTCGGCGTCCAAGGCGTTCAACCTCGCCGGACTCAAGTGCGCGTTCGTGATCAACGGCAACCCGGAGCGGTTCCACGTCCGGCGCTCGGCGCTGTCGGGCGCCGTGGGGCACTTCGGGGCGTTGGCCGCGGAGGCCGCGTTGACCGGGTCCCTGGACTGGCTCGATGAGCTGCGTTCCGCGCTCGCGTCGAACCTCGATCTGATGGGGCGGCTGCTGGCCGAGCACCTTCCCCGCGCGCGGTGGCGTCGGCCCGACGCCGGGTTCGTGGCATGGATCGACCTGCGCGGCTACCCGGGCCTGGGTGACGACCCGGCCGCGGCGTTCCTCGACGAGGGGCGGGTGGCGCTCAGCCCCGGGCCGGCGTTCGGCTCGGAGGGCAAGGGATTCGCCCGGGTGAACTTCGCCTGCTCCGCCGAGCTGCTCACCGAGGCGTTCGTGCGGATGGGCCGAGTCGCCGCAGAGCGCGGCTGACGCCGGATTCCACGCGCTCGCGCGGATCGGGTTCGGGTCCGGCCCCGCCGTCACCCGCCGGCGGCGCCACCGTGGCCGCGGCGCCACAGGAACACCGTCATCGTGGCGGTGAGGACGGTCCGCCCGTCCTGATCGTGCATCTCGATGTCCATCCCAACCCGCCCCCTCGCCTCGTCGAGGCTCACCTCGGTCACGGTGGCCGTGCCACTCAGCGTGGCGCCCGGACGCACCGGGGCGGTGAAGCGCAGGCGCTCGAATCCGCGCCCGGCGATCACGGCCGACCGTGAGTAGAACGCCTCCACGCTGAGCCTCTGGAGGATCGCCACGGTGTGGATGCCGCTGGCGATCACGCCTCCGTGGTGCCCGGTCGCAGCGGCGGCCGGGTCCGTGTGGAACCACTGGGGATCCCACTCGGACGCGAACTCGACGATCTCCTCCTCCGAGAGGGTCATCTCCCCGAGTCGGATCCGATATCCACTGTGCAGATCGTCCGCCGTGATCAGCTCGGACATCTCGCTTTCCCTTTCTGCGAATCGGCCATAGTGTCGCGTTTCTGAAGTTGGTTTAGGGTTCGCTTTCGCGAGGATCTGTTCGGGAGTTTTAGTCCAGACGAACGGGTGTTTGCGGTCGTTCCAGCCCGTGATGAACTGGCGAATCTTGGCATTGAGGTCCTTGACGGATGTAAAGACACCACGGCGGATGGCCTGCCGGTCAATGATCCCGAACCAGACTTCCACGAGGTTGAGCCAGGATCCGGACGTCGGGGTGAAGTGCACGTGGAACCGCGGATGCTGTGCCAGCCACACCTTCACCGCCGGGGTCTTGTGGGTCGCGTAGTTGTCCATCACCAAGTGCAGGTCAACCTCCGGGTAGGCGCGGTCGAGTTGACGCAGGAACGCCAGGAACTCCTGATGGCGATGCTTCGGCTTGACCGCACCGGTGACGTGCCCGGTCGCAATGTCCAACGCAGCGAACAGAGTCGTGGTGCCGTGCCGCTTGTAATCGTGGGTGTGCCTTTCGATGCTCCCGGTGCGCATCGGCAGCATCGGCGCGGTCCTATCCAGCGCCTGGATCTGACTCTTCTCATCAACACACAACACGATCGCGTTGTCCGGTGGCGCCAAGTACAACCCCACCACGTCGGTGACCTTCGCGACCAGTTCGGGATCGGTGGAGAACTTGAACGTTCCGGCCCGCCAAGGCTGCACCCCGAACTTGCGCCACGCCCTGGCCACGGTGGCGTTACCGATCTTCAGATGATCCGCCAGCAGGCGTGAGGACCAGTGCGTCACCCCGTACTTCTTCGGCGGAGGAGTCAACGTCGTGGTGATGATCTTCTGGTCATCTATCCGCTTCGGCCGGCCAGAGCGCGACTCGTCGAACAGGCCCGCGATCCCATCCGCCTCATACCTGCCTCGCCACTTCCACACCGTCGTCGGCGTCGTTCGCTCCCGGTCAGCGATCCGAGAGTTCGCCTGACCTTCCGCCGCGAGCAGGATGATCCGCGCCCGCATCGCCAACCCCGATTGGATCGACGTTGACCGCGTCCACGACTCCAACTCCTCGCGGTCACCATCACGAAGAATCAAAGCCGGAGCTGGGCTATTGGGCATAACCCATTCTCCCAAACGCCCAAGCATTTAGTAACTAACGACACGCGACAATAGGAACAGCGGCCCCGAACGCCCTCCCGTGCGAGGTGGTGCACACGTTCCGTGACACCGCAGGGCGTTCGCACGCGCCGGGATGCTCGTACGGCGGTCGCCCCGGTATCCCCGGGACGACCGCCGTACGGGCAGTGTGGGAGGAGGTCAGCCCTGCTCGGCTGCCAGCTTCTTCAGCGACTCGGTGGGCGCGAAGCGCTTACCGTACTTGGCGGCCAGCTCCTCGGCGCGGGCGACGAAGCCCTTGTACCCGGTGGCGACCTTGGCCCCCGGCTCGGAGTAGTTCTTGGCGTACTGGCGGGTGCCGCCGGTCCACGCCGGGAATCCGATGCCGATGATGGAGCCGATGTTGGCGTCCGCGTCGTCGACGATCACGCCCTCGTCGACGCACTTCTGCGTCTCGAGGACCTCGGCGAAGATCATGCGATCGATGAGATCCTGCAGCGGGGGTGCGTTGTCCGGGGAGGTGTTGAACGCCTCGCGGAGGCCCGACCACAATCCGGCGCGCTTGCCGTCGGCGTACTCGTAGAACCCGGCGCCGGCGGCGCGGCCGGAACGATCGAGCTCCTCGACCATCTTGAGGATCACCTGGTCGACGGCGTCGGGGACGAACTCCTCACCAGCGGCCTCTGCGGCGTCGCGGGTCGCCTGACGGATCTTGACCATGAGGTTGAGATTCAGCTCGTCGGACAGCTGCAGCGGGGCCGCCGGGTAGCCGGCGATGCGGCCGGCCTGCTCGATGGTGGCGGGTTCGATGCCTTCGGCCAGCATCCCGATCGCCTCGTTGACGAACGTGCCGATGACCCGTGAGGTGTAGAAGCCACGCGAGTCGTTGACCACGATCGGGATCTTGCGGATGGCCAGCGTGAGATCGATCGCCTTGGCCAGCGTCTCCGGGGTGGTCTTGTCCCCCTTGATGATCTCGACCAGCTGCATCTTGTCGACGGGCGAGAAGAAGTGCAGGCCGATGAAGTCCTCGGGCCGCTTGACGCCCGTGGCGAGGTCGGTGATCGGCAGGGTCGAGGTGTTGGAGCCGAGCAGCGCGTCAGGGGCGACGATGTCCTCGATCTCCTGGAACACCTTCTTCTTCAGCTCGGGCGACTCGAAGACGGCCTCGATCACGAGGTCGCACCCCGCCAGGGCCTGCGGGTCTGTCGTGGGGGTGATGCGGGCGAGCAGGGCGTCGGACTTCTCCTGCGTGGTGCGACCGCGCTCGAGGGCCTTGGCCTCGATGCTCTCCGAGTACGCCTTGCCCTTGTCGGCGGAGGACTGCTCGACGTCCTTGAGCACGACCTCGATCCCGGCCTTCGCGCACACGTACGCGATGCCGGCGCCCATCATGCCGGCGCCGAGGACACCGACCTTCGTGAACTGGGTGCGCGGGATCTCCGAGCCGTCGGCGGCCTTGGGCCGGGCCCCGCCCGAGGAGCAGTGCTGCATGTCGAAGAAGAACGCCTGGATCATGTTCTTCGCGATGGGGCCGGTGACGAGGGACACGAAGTAGCGTGCTTCGATCTTCTCGGCGGTGGCGAAGTCGACCTGCGAGCCCTCTACGGCGGCGGCCATGATGGCGCGCGGTGCCGGGGAGGGTGCGCCCTTGGTCTGCTTGCGCATGTTCGCCGGGAACGACGGCAGGACGCCGGCCAGCGCCGGGTCACTGATGGTGCCGCCGGGCAGGGTCCAGCCCTTGCGGTCCCACGGCTGGCTCGCCTCGGGGTCGGTCTTGATCCAGGCCTTGGCTGCGTCGAGGAGCTTCTCGGGCTCGACGACCTCGTCGACCAGGCCGGCCTTGAGAGCCTTGTCCGGGGCGAAGGACCGGCCGGACATGAGAATGTTGGGCACGGCCTGCGCGAGGCCGAACATGCGGACGGTGCGGACGATGCCGCCGCCGCCCGGCAGCAGCCCGAGGGTGACCTCGGGCAGGCCGACCTTGGCGCCGCGGGCGTCGGCCATGACGCGGTGGTGGCAGGCGAGCGCGAGCTCGAGGCCACCGCCCAGGGCCGCGCCGTTGAGGGCGGCCACGACCGGAACGCCGCAGGTTTCAAGAGCGCGCATGCGGCCCTTGATGCTCATGGACCGCTCGAAGAGCTCGTCGGCCTGGTCGGGACCGGCCTTGATCATGGACTTGAGGTCGCCGCCGCCGAAGAAGCTCTTCTTGGCGGACGTCAGCACAACGCCCTTGATGGACTCCTTCTCGGCCTCGATGCGGTCGACGGTGGCGGAGAAGTCGTCGATGAACCGGGCGTTCATCGTGTTGGCGCCGTGGTCGGGGTCGTCCATGGTGAGGGTGACGATGCCGTCGCCGTCCTGCTCCCACCGGAACATGTTTTCGCTCACTGGTTTTCTACTCCTATGCCTGTGGTGTCGGTGCGGGTCAGACGCGTTCGATGATGGTGGCCACGCCCATGCCGCCACCCACGCAGAGGGTGATGAGGGCTCGTTTGCCGCCGGTGCGCTCGAGCTCGTCGAGCACCGTGCCGGTGATCATCGCGCCGGTCGCGCCGAGCGGGTGCCCCATGGCGATGGCGCCGCCGTTGACGTTGAGCTTCTCGTCGGGGATGTTCATGTCCTTCTGGAAGCGCAGCACGACGGAGGCGAAGGCCTCGTTGAGCTCCCACAGGTCGATGTCGTCGGGGGTCAGGCCGGCGGTGGCGAGCGCCTTCTTGGCCGCCGGGGTGGGCCCGGTCAGCATGATGGTGGTGTCGGCACCGGAGGTGGCCGCGGCGACGACGCGGGCGCGCGGGGTCATGCCCATCTCCTGCCCGGCCTTCTCCGATCCGACGACCACGAGTGCGGCGCCGTCGACGATGCCGGACGAGTTGCCACCGTGGTGGACGTGGTTGATCTCCTCGACCCAGTGGTACTTCTGCAGTGCCACCGCGTCGAATCCGCCCATGTCGCCGACCATGGCGAAGGACGGCTTGAGCTTGGCCAGGGCCTCGACGGTGGTGCCCGGGCGCATGTGCTCATCATGGTCGAGGATGGTGACGCCGTTGATGTCCTTGACGGGCACGACGGACTTGGCGAAGCGCCCCTCTTCCCATGCGCGGGCGGCCAGGCGCTGCGAGCGCTCGGCGTAGCGGTCCACGTCCTCGCGGGTGAACCCCTCGAGGGTGGCGATGAGGTCGGCGCCGATCCCCTGCGGGGAGAAGTAGGTGTCGTAGTTGGTGGCCGGGTCCAGAGCCCAGGCGCCGCCGTCGGAGCCCATCGGCGCCCGGGACATCGACTCGACACCACCGGCGAGGACGACCTCGTCCCACCCGGAACGGATCTTCTGCGCTGCCATGTTGATCGTGGTCAGACCGGAGGCACAGAAACGGTTGATCTGCACACCCGCGACGGTGTCGGGCATCTTGGCGGCCAGCGCGGCGATCCGCGGCAGGTCCATGCCCTGATCCCCCGTCGGGGTGACGATCCCGTAGATGATGTCGGAGATCCGGTTCTCGTCGAGATCGGGGAAGCGACGCCGCATCTCCTCGATGAGGCCGACGACCAGGTCGATCGGCTTGACCCCGTGCAGGGCGCCGCCAGGCTTGCCCTTGCCTCGCGGAGTCCGGATGGCGTCGTAGATGAATGCCTCGGTCATGGGTGGTCCACGGCCTTTCTCTGGGCGAGCTGATACGTGTTCCGCTTCACACTACGTTGTGCCCACCGGACGGTTCGGACTGCGGTCCGTTTCTGCACGAGACTCACCGGGCTCGCTCCGGTGGCACAGTGGGTCCCGTGACCGAGAACCACGCCGTATCCCCTGCCCTGGCCGAGCTCGCCGACGTCTGCGGCGTCGCATCGAGTTACGAGGACGCCGACGGCGTCCGTCGCGAGGTCCCGGCCTCGACCCTGCGCGCGGTGCTCGCCGCGATGGGCGTCGAGGTCGGCGGCGACGACGACGAGGGCGGCGTCTCCGAACGTGAGGCACTCGGTGCTGTTCGTCTGCGCCCCTGGCGACGTGTGCTGCCACCGACGCTGGTGGCGCGTGAGGGCACCGCCATCGGGTGCCCGGTCCACGTCCCGCGCGGCGCGATCGTGAATGTCGAGGTCCTTCTCGAGGACGCCGACGTGCCGTCGACGTTGCTCCCCCTTGACGAACCCCGGATCGCCCGGGATGTCGACGGGGTGGCGATGGAGCGGGTCACTCTGGCGGTCCCCGATGATCTGCCCGTCGGATGGCATCGCGTCACCGCAGTGGTCCGAGCCCCGGACGGCACCCGCCACTCCAGTGAGTGCACCCTGCTGGTCCATCCCCGCGCGATCCCCGTGCCCGCCGGACTCGAGGAGCACCGTGCAGTCGGGTTGGCGGCACAGATCTATCAGGTCCGGTCGGAACAGTCCTGGGGCGTCGGCGATCTGGCCGACCTCGGGGACCTCGCCGGGTGGGCGAGCCGCGACTTCGGCGCGGACTTCGTCCTGGTCAACCCCATGCATGCGGGTGAGCCGTTCGTGCCGGTCGGTCCGTCGCCCTATCTCCCGACGACCCGCCGGTTCGCCTCCCCCCTGTACCTGCGCCCCGAGCTCGTGCCGGAGTACTCCGCCCTGTCCGCCGCCGATCGCCGTCGCGTGGATGACCTGGCCCGCACCGCGGCTGCGACCAACACTGTGGACACGATCGATCGTGACAGTTCGTGGACCGCGAAGCTCGAGGCGTTGCGGATCCTGTTCATGGTCCCGCTATCCCGCGCCCGGGCCGAGTCGTTCGACCGGTTCGTCGACGAGCAGCCCGGGATTCTGGGCTTCGCCACGTGGTCCGCGCTGGCCGGCAACCACGGCCCCGACTGGTCCACCTGGCCGGAGGAACTCCGGGATCCGGGCTCGGAGGCCGTCGCGGGTTACGCCGACGAGAATCCGGAAGAGATCCGTTTCCACCTGTGGTTGCAGTGGTTGGTCGCGGAGCAGCGGGCGCACGCCCAGCACGAGGCCCTTTCCGCGGGGATGCGTCTCGGGGTCCTGCACGATCTGGCGGTGGGGGTCCATCCCACGGGCGCCGATGCGTGGTCGCTCCACCATTCACTGGCCCGTGGGGTCTCGGTGGGTGCTCCCCCGGACGCCTATAACCAACGCGGTCAGGACTGGTCGCAGCCGCCGCTCCGTCCGGACGCCCTCGCCGAGGAGGGCTACCGTCCCTTCCGCGACATCGTCCGCGCGGCATTGCGGGATTCAGGCGGCGTCCGGATCGATCACATCCTCGGCCTGTTCCGGCTGTGGTGGATTCCCCGGGGCGCGGCTCCGACCGAGGGCACATATGTCCACTATGACCACGAGGCGATGCTCGGAGTTCTCGCACTCGAGGCGTCACGGGCCGGCGCGGTCGTGGTGGGCGAGGACCTGGGAACGGTGGCTCCGGGGGTCCGCGAGACGTTGTCCGAGCTCGGGATCCTGGGCACGTCCGTGATGTGGTTCGAGCAGGACGAGGACGCCCCGATCCCGCCTGAGGACTATCGACGGCTGTGTATGGCGTCGGTGACGACCCATGATCTCCCGCCGACCGCCGGCTACGCCGACCTCGTCCATGTGGATATCCGCGAGGAGTTGGGACAGTTGACGGGCAACAGCGCCGAGGAACGTCGTGGTGCCGAGGCCGAGATCGAGGCCTTCACTGCTGTCGTGCGGGAGCGTGGCCTGCTCGACGGGGACTCCCCCGATGATCTGGTCGTGGCACTGCATCGATTCGTGGCCGAGTCGCCGTCGCTGTTGTTCGCCGTGTCGGTGGCGGATCTCGTGGGTGATCGCCGTGCGGTGAATGTTCCGGGGACGTCGGATGAGTATCCGAATTGGCGGGTGCCGTTGTCGGGTCCCGGTGGTGAGGTGGTGGGTGTGGAGCAGTTGCGGGGTTCGTTGTTGGCGCGTCGGGTGATGGGTGCCGCCGGCGGTCGGCTGGCCTGATGGCCGGGTCGGCCTGGTGTGGGCCGGCCTGGTGTGGGTGAAATGACGAGAGCCCCGAGTGGACCGTTCCCGTTCTGGTGGACACCCGGAGATGAGCGGTGAGTTCCCCCAAGATAGAGGGAGCGGATTATGGGATCGACTCGTCGGAGCTTCACTGCCGAGTACAAGGCCAACGCGGTAAGTTTGGTCATCGACGATGGCCGTACGATCGCCGAAGTTGCACGCAGTATCGGCGTTCACGAGATGACACTGGGGAAATGGGTGAAGAAGACTCGAGACGAGGGAAACGGCGATTCTGACCGCCCGTTGAATGAGGACGAGCGGGCAGAACTCGAGCGCCTCCGCGAAGAAGTGAAGCACGCCCGGATGGAGGCGGAGTTCGCAAAAAAAGTAGCGACCTGGTTCGCGAAAGACCCGCGGTGAAATTCGCGGCTATCGCGGACTGGGCTGAATCCAACTCCTACCCGGTCACGTTCATGTGTGCTCAACTCGGCGTCTCGACTTCTGGCTACTACAAGTGGCGCGGCACGTCCCGCTCAGCTCGAGACCTCCGAGACGACGAGTTAACAGCGCTGATCGAGCACCACTACGAGCACCTCAACGGCCGTCCCGGCGTTCGACGCATGCGCGCCGAGCTCGCCGCCGGCGGCCGCCGGGCCTCGCACAAGCGGGTGTGGCGGCTCATGAAGGCCGCAGGCCTGGAAGGCCGCCACCCGAAGGCGTGGAAGCGCACCACCGTCGCCGGAGACAGCCCCGTCGCCGCACCTGACCTCATCGGCCGCGACTTCACGGCGGCAGAGGCGAACACCAAGTGGTGCGGCGATATCACCTACGTGCGGACCTGGAACGGCTGGGCGTACGTGGCCACGGTCATCGATCTGCACTCCAGGATGGTCGTCGGATGGGCCGTGGCCGACCACATGCGCACCGAGCTGGTCACCGACGCACTGGACATGGCCATCGCTCGCCGTCGACCATCCGGAGAAGTCATATTCCACAGCGATCGCGGAACTCAATACACGTCCACCGACTTCGACAAATACTGCAGTGAAAACAATATCAGACGATCATTGGGGCGAACTGGCATTTGTTTCGACAACGCGGTCGCAGAATCATTCTTCGCGAGCTACAAGAAGGAACTCATTCACACGCGCCCATGGCCCACTCTCAAATCACTCAAAAAGAGCACATTCATCTGGATCGAGGAGTACTACAACAGGACGCGACGACATTCCACACTGGGCTATTTGACACCAGCCGAGTTTGAACTAGGATTCAGAGACATATACGAACTCGCCGCTTAATTGCAGTGGCCACTTTAGCGGGAACACTCCAGAGTCACCGGTGAGGGTGATTCGGGGCTCTCGTGTGAAGTTGTGTTCGGCGGTGACCTACTCTCCCACACCCTCACGAGTGCAGTACCATCGGCGCTGGCAGGCTTAGCTTCCGGGTTCGGAATGGGACCGGGCGTTTCCCTGCCGCTATGGCCGCCGTAACTCTGTGAAACAAGGCCCACGTGTTTTCCGCGTGGGTGTGTTGTTTCAGATACTGCACAGTGGACGCGTTGCGATTCTTTAGGGGCTGTTTGTGTGTAAGCCCTCGGCCGATTAGTACCGGTCACCTGCACGCATTGCTGCGCTTCCAGTTCCGGCCTATCAACCCCATGGTCTGTGGGGGGCCTTAACCACGCGAAGGTGGTGAGAAACCTCATCTTGGAACAGGCTTCCCGCTTAGATGCTTTCAGCGGTTATCCCTTCCGAACGTAGCTAACCAGCGATGCTCCTGGTGGAACAACTGGCACACCAGAGGTTCGTCCGTCCCGGTCCTCTCGTACTAGGGACAGCCTTCCTCAAGTTTCTTACGCGCGCGGCGGATAGAGACCGAACTGTCTCACGACGTTCTAAACCCAGCTCGCGTGCCGCTTTAATGGGCGAACAGCCCAACCCTTGGGACCTACTCCAGCCCCAGGATGCGACGAGCCGACATCGAGGTGCCAAACCATCCCGTCGATATGGACTCTTGGGGAAGATCAGCCTGTTATCCCCGGGGTACCTTTTATCCGTTGAGCGACACCGCTTCCACTTGCCGGTGCCGGATCACTAGTCCCGACTTTCGTCCCTGCTCGACGTGTCAGTCTCACAGTCAAGCTCCCTTGTGCACTTGCACTCAACACCTGATTGCCATCCAGGCTGAGGGAACCTTTGGGCGCCTCCGTTACTCTTTAGGAGGCAACCGCCCCAGTTAAACTACCCACCAGGCACTGTCCCTAACCCAGATCATGGGCCGAGGTTAGACGTCCAATACGATCAGAGTGGTATTTCAACAACGACTCCACACACACTGGCGTGCATGCTTCACAGTCTCCCACCTATCCTACACAAACCGAATCGAACGCCAATACCAAGCTATAGTAAAGGTCCCGGGGTCTTTTCGTCCTGCCGCGCGTAACGAGCATCTTTACTCGTAGTGCAATTTCGCCGAGTCTGTGGTCGAGACAGCAGAGAAGTCGTTACGCCATTCGTGCAGGTCGGAACTTACCCGACAAGGAATTTCGCTACCTTAGGATGGTTATAGTTACCACCGCCGTTTACTGGGGCTTAAATTCTCAGCTTCGCCTTGCGGCTAACCGGTCCTCTTAACCTTCCAGCACCGGGCAGGCGTCAGTCCGTATACATCGACTTACGTCTTCGCACGGACCTGTGTTTTTAGTAAACAGTCGCTTCTCTCTGGTCTCTGCGACCACCCCCAGCTCAGATCGCAAGGATCGTCACCGGGCGTGGTCCCCCTTCTCCCGAAGTTACGGGGGCATTTTGCCGAGTTCCTTAACCACAGTTCTCTCGATCGCCTTGGTATTCTCTACCTGATCACCTGTGTCGGTTTGGGGTACGGGCCGTGTATGAACTCACTAGAGGCTTTTCTCGGCAGCATAGGATCACTGAATTCCCCACAACGGGTATGCATCAAGTCTCAGCCTTGATGTGACACGGATTTGCCTATGTCACGGCCTACACTCTTACACCAGTACAACCACTGACTGGCCCAGCTACCTTCCTGCGTCACCCCATCGCTTGGCTACTACCAGTTCAGGTCCCGCGCATCCGGTCCACGTCATCCCGAAGGATGCTCTAGGACGTTCAGGGCGGTTAGTATCACTGATTCACCATGGGCGCGCACACACGGGTACGGGAATATCAACCCGTTGTCCATCGACTACGCCTGTCGGCCTCGCCTTAGGTCCCGACTCACCCTGGGCAGATTAGCTTGACCCAGGAACCCTTGATCATTCGGCGGACGAGTTTCTCACTCGTCATTCGCTACTCATGCCTGCATTCTCACTCGTGTGGCCTCCACGCCTGGATCACTCCGGCGCTTCTATGGCCACACGACGCTCCCCTACCCATCCATACACCTGCCCGGAGGAGGTTATTGTATGAATGCCGCGGCTTCGGCGGTGTACTTGAGCCCCGCTAAATTGTCGGCGCAGGACCACTTGACCAGTGAGCTATTACGCACTCTTTCAAGGGTGGCTGCTTCTAAGCCAACCTCCTGGCTGTCTCAGCGATCCCACATCCTTTTCCACTTAGTACACGCTTAGGGGCCTTAGCCGGCGATCTGGGCTGTTTCCCTCTCGACTATGAAGCTTATCCCCCACAGTCTCACTGCCGCACTCTCACACCTCGGCATTCGGAGTTTGGCTGACGTCAGTAACCTTGTAGGGCCCATCGGCCATCCAGTAGCTCTACCTCCGAGGTGAAACATGCGACGCTGCACCTAAATGCATTTCGGGGAGAACCAGCTATCACGGAGTTTGATTGGCCTTTCACCCCTACCCACAACTCATCCCCTCAGTTTTCAACCTAAGTGGGTTCGCGCCTCCACGACGTCTTACCGTCGCTTCACACTGGCCATGGGTAGATCACTCCGCTTCGGGTCTAGAGCATGCCACTGAAACGCCCTATTAGGACTCGCTTTCGCTACGGCTTCCCCACACGGGTTAACCTCGCGACATACCACTAACTCGCAGGCTCATTCTTCAAAAGGCACGCCATCAGCTTATGAGCCTCTGACGGATTGTAAGCACACGGTTTCAGGTACTATTTCACTCCCCTCCCGGGGTACTTTTCACCATTCCCTCACGGTACTAATCCGCTATCGGTCACCAAGAAGTATTTAGGCTTACCGGGTGGTCCCGGCAGATTCACAGCAGATTTCACGGGCCCGCTGCTACTTGGGAACACAAATCGCCCCGCCGCAAGGTTTTCAGGTACGGGACTCTCACCCTCTCCGGCCGACCCTTCCAAGTCGTTCCCCTAACCCGCGATCAATCAGCGCCCGGTCCGGCAGAACCGGGACATCATGCCCCACAACACCACACACGCAACCCCTGCCGGGTATCACACGCATGCGGTTTAGCCTGATCCGCGTTCGCTCGCCGCTACTGACGGAATCACTATTGTTTTCTCTTCCTGCGGGTACTGAGATGTTTCACTTCCCCGCGTTCCCTCCACACACCCTATGTATTCAGATGCGGGTAACACGCCATCACGCGTGCTGGGTTTCCCCATTCGGACACCCTCGGATCACAGCTCGTTTGGCAGCTCCCCGAGGCTTATCGCAGCCTACTACGTCCTTCATCGGCTCTTGGTGCCAAGGCATCCACCGTGTGCTCTTACACACTTACATTCACAAACAATTAAAGATGCTCGCGTCCACTGTGCAGTTCTCAAACAACACACACCAACCCCACCCACACCCCGGCCACGTATGGCGCATCAGATGTCTCGGGAATCAGTGCCATCAGAAACAACCAAACCCGAAGGCCCGATGGTGTTGTTTCAGACACCCAACAGTGTGTTTCGTCCGGACCACGCTCCCCCCGGAACGCCGGCCCTGAGCCGACGCCCGAAGATCAAGGCGAGTCCTACGCGATAGTGTTCCACCCAATGAGCCACAGAGCGCGCCACATTCGGACGCGAACCCTGCGCAAACTCTGACCACACCAAAGCGTGGTGAGTGCTCCTTAGAAAGGAGGTGATCCAGCCGCACCTTCCGGTACGGCTACCTTGTTACGACTTCGTCCCAATCGCCGATCCCACCTTCGACGGCTCCCTCCACAAGGGTTAGGCCACCGGCTTCGGGTGTTACCGACTTTCATGACGTGACGGGCGGTGTGTACAAGGCCCGGGAACGTATTCACCGCAGCGTTGCTGATCTGCGATTACTAGCGACTCCGACTTCATGGGGTCGAGTTGCAGACCCCAATCCGAACTGAGACCAGCTTTAAGGGATTCGCTCCACCTCGCGGTATCGCAGCCCTCTGTACTAGCCATTGTAGCATGTGTGAAGCCCTAGACATAAGGGGCATGATGATTTGACGTCATCCCCACCTTCCTCCGAGTTGACCCCGGCAGTCTCTCACGAGTCCCCACCATCACGTGCTGGCAACATGAGACAGGGGTTGCGCTCGTTGCGGGACTTAACCCAACATCTCACGACACGAGCTGACGACAACCATGCACCACCTGTATACAAGCCACAAGGGAAACGACATCTCTGCCGTCGTCCTGTATATGTCAAGCCTAGGTAAGGTTCTTCGCGTTGCATCGAATTAATCCACATGCTCCGCCGCTTGTGCGGGCCCCCGTCAATTCCTTTGAGTTTTAGCCTTGCGGCCGTACTCCCCAGGCGGGGCGCTTAATGCGTTAGCTACGGCACGGAGTCCGTGGAAGGACCCCACACCTAGCGCCCACCGTTTACGGCATGGACTACCAGGGTATCTAATCCTGTTCGCTACCCATGCTTTCGCTCCTCAGCGTCAGTTACTACCCAGAGACCCGCCTTCGCCACCGGTGTTCCTCCTGATATCTGCGCATTTCACCGCTACACCAGGAATTCCAGTCTCCCCTGTAGTACTCAAGTCTGCCCGTATCGCCTGCACGCCCCCGGTTAAGCCGAGGGATTTCACAGACGACGTGACAAACCGCCTACGAGCTCTTTACGCCCAGTAATTCCGGACAACGCTCGCACCCTACGTATTACCGCGGCTGCTGGCACGTAGTTAGCCGGTGCTTCTTCTGCAGGTACCGTCACTTGCGCTTCGTCCCTACTGAAAGGGGTTTACAATCCGAAGACCGTCATCCCCCACGCGGCGTCGCTGCATCAGGCTTTCGCCCATTGTGCAATATTCCCCACTGCTGCCTCCCGTAGGAGTCTGGGCCGTGTCTCAGTCCCAGTGTGGCCGATCACCCTCTCAGGCCGGCTACCCGTCGTCGCCTTGGTAGGCCATTACCCCACCAACAAGCTGATAGGCCGCGGGCTCATCCTGCACCGAAAAACTTTCCAACCCCCACCATGCGGCAGGAGTTCATATCCGGTATTAGACCCGGTTTCCCAGGCTTATCCCGAAGTGCAGGGCAGATTACCCACGTGTTACTCACCCGTTCGCCACTCGTGTACCCCCGAAGGGGCCTTACCGTTCGACTTGCATGTGTTAAGCACGCCGCCAGCGTTCGTCCTGAGCCAGGATCAAACTCTCCATAAAAGCTTCTCAGCACTACGAAAAGCACAATCCAAGCAAAAACAAACCAAAAACTGGCTGTTCAAACAAAAACGCGACCCCCACGACAGGGATGTGAAAGGGTCGCAACCAAACAAAAAATTTGGCACTATCACAAACAAAACACACTGTTGAGTTCTCAAACAACACCCACACACCACTGACCAGCCATCCGAAGACAACCAGCTCGCGGGGTAGTCACTGCAATCCGCCACCCGCTCGGGGCAACTTCTCCAGCGTAGGTGACCCGCCCGCCCCAGTCAAACCAGGAGAACCGGACACCCGCACTTTCCCACCACCCGAACCAGGCCCTCGCCTCTCGGCTCCGGCCCGCTCCCTGGCGGCTCCGATAAAGTTACACGGGAGTGTCCACGAAACCAAATCCGGCCTGTTTTCGCTGGTAGATACCCATTTTGTCGAATCAAGACGCCTTGGCCTGTCGAGGGCACAGGTGGAGCGGCACCACCACCACCCTTGCGGGCTCCCGGCTGAGACCTTCCGAGTCTTCCGCCTGGACCATCGGCGTGTCGTCTGTCCGCTCGGCCCCACGACCTACGCCCGACCGGGCGTCGGCCGCGGTTCGTCGAGAACCCATTGCGGCTCGGGGGGTGTGGCCCGTTCGGTGGAACAGTCGATGCTGGGCTCTCCCCCGAGCCTTCACCGGGTCTCCCCGCCTGCGGCTGGCGAACTCCGGTCGGAACCGCATCGCGAGGCGAACACACCAGGCGAGAACACCACGCCGGTCCCCGCTCCCTAGGGCGTGCCCGAGTCGTGAGTGGGTGTTGTTCGACCAGTCCGACCCCGCGATCGGGACGGGGGTGTCAACGGCGGGTGGGTATTGCCACCTACGTGACGGCCGGAATCGGACCCCTCCGGTTGCGTGGCTGAGCGGTCAAGAGCCCTCGACATGTCCCGCCTCGGTGGGGGTGTCCGCCTCGTGTGCGGATCTCGGCGTGGTGGATGAGGTGGCCCGTCATCTCGACGACGACGACGATGGCCTGGGCGACGATCTGGCCCGCGCCAGACCGGTGTGTTCTGGGTGCCCAGGATCAAACGTCACTCGTGGCGGTGAGCCTCGAACCGGCAGAACAGTCTCGCGGCACCGAAGTCGGCCGTGTACCGCCGGCCTCGTCGATGCGGAGTGGCTTTCAGCGCCTCGGCTCACGTAGCCCGGGTTCTGGGTGCTTCTCGGCATGCGCGGTCTGGAGCTCGGCCGGCCATCCGACCGCGGGGTCGAATTGCACGGCGTAGCCACCGGCAATCGCCCTGTATCCGAGCGCGACAGCCAGCCGGGTTCTGCCAGCCCGAGGCCCGAGGCGCCCGACGCCGGCGGCCTCGGCGAGGTACGTGCTCGCCGTCGGATGCTCTAGCACCTCCCTGAGCAAGGTGAGTTGATGGCCGACGTTGAGGTCCCCGAGCATCGTGATTCGCGGAACGTGCGCCGCGCGACTGCGAAGCCGGATGCCGGATGCCGGATGCCGGGAACCTTCACGGCCGTCGACCCGGCGTCCCAGGACTGTGGCCGGGTATTCCCCGAAGGTCGAGCCCCGGCCGCGGGCGGTGTCGGCGAGCTCGCTGAACCAGCGGAGATGGTCGGGGGTCTTGAGCTCCCCGGCGGCATGGGCGACCTCGGGCGGGTCAGCCAACGAGATCTGGGGCTCCTCCGACACCGGCCCGCTTCCAGGAAGTCACGGCACTCGTGCATTCCCCGACAGCGGATGTCAGCCTCCTAGGCTGTGGCCCCGCAACCGACCCTGTTTGACATGCGAGAGCTCCTCGCCCGTGGGACCGCCGTCTCGCTCGAAGCGGAGCTTGTGCTCTGACCCCGACTCCCGCGCGTCGTCGACCCGGTACCGCGTGATCGATGATCCGCGCGCCAATCTGGACGCTAGCGTCGACCGTACTCGTCTCTTTCGTGCCGGCCCTGACCATGCGCGACGCGAACACGCTGATGGATCGCGGCCGACACTACTTCGACTGTTGCCACGTTCGGACTCTGAACGCCTCCGGGATTGCCGCCCTCCTCATCGACCAACCGGATAACGCCGTGGAGGTGGTTTGTCTACGGTTCCCCACGGCGCCTCTTCGTGATTGCAGACCCCCGTGCCGTCCCGCCGCTCGCGTGTCGGGCGACGCGCGAGCCGGTTGCGACACCGACGAGATCTCTATCGATTCGGACATCGGCGTACTCGCCCGGGTGGCCGCATCCGACGACTCCTGGGAGGCCCGACTCGGGAGCCCGCGGTGATCGGTCAGCGCACTCCCCACGAGGTTCATCATTGGGACCGCGATGGCCCCACCATTCTCGGCGGTGATGGCTGGACCGCGAGATGTTCGGCATCGCGACCGGCAATTGGGCATGTCGTGATCATCGGCCACGTCGCGATCATTCATGGCCCCCCCAGCCGCTGAGGCCTTCACTCGAACACGATCCGCGGTCATCGGAACCCGGGTCAACCGTCTCGTCGGCCCGGTGCCCTCAGCACCCGAGTGGAACCGCTAGCGGACAATGCCTGGGCCGACGAGCCGGTGTGCCCCGCCGGCATTGCTGCGTCCACGGCCGGGTGCCAACCGGCAGAGTGCGCGCATGCCCTCGCCGCGGCCCTCGAGCCGGGCCGAGATTCAGCCGAGCCAGCCAGCGTGAGAAGCGCCCTCGAGCCCGGCGCTTTGACCGTCCGCGGTGCTGGACTGTAACCCGGCGGCAGCCTTCGTCCGAACCTGCAACGACGGCCCGACACCAACCTCGGGGGGTTCAGAGGACTGCCTTTCGGCTCTGCCCATGAGCCCCTTTCCGCACCGCGTCACCCACCATGCCGGAGAGGACGGGATCTAAACCGAGCGCCCGCACAATTTTTGGCCGGTCGTGGCCGCCGAGTGGACCAGAGCAGCTACAGAGCTGCACGTTGAGCGTTAGGCTCTCGCCGCCTCTATCGAAGATGACCTGGTCACACCCGGTCACCCCCTGCGGTGATTTTCTACCCCCGGGCGGGGACGACACGATCGCGCTGCCGCCCGAGACCGGCTACACGGGCGCCCTCACACTCGTGGAGAAGGCGGCTGTTCGAGGTGGGTAGTGAGCCGAGGACGGACGGCGACAAGATCAGCCCCGACGGCGTGTTCATCCACGATCAGGGCGCCAGCGCTCCCGTCTGACCCTGGGCCGAACAGGGAGCTCGAGCGCTGCACCCGTCCACGGACTTCCCTGCTCGACCCATCTCCGGCGGGCCGAATGAGACAGGAATGCCGGTGACCCCCGCGCAGACCTCATCGCGTGCGAACTCCGAGTCCCAGATTCTCCAGCTTCATGGCTATCCGGGCGGGGCTCGCCGATCTGGGCGCACGAGGTGAGTGTCGTCAGAGTCTTCTGGCTCGGTCAGGTGACGACTTCGACCGATAGTCACCGTCTTCAACGACGATCCCGTGCCCACAGTAACGGCCACCTCCAACGACGACGCAAGGTATCCCGGGCCATCCCTGCGTGGAAAGACTACCGACGGGCGGATCGTCGCCAGCTGAAGAGGAGAACAAGCACGAGCTGCCCGGCCTAGGTGGGAATCAAGCACGCGTCGTCGTCAAAAACCCTGATAGTGGAGGAACCCTCGAGGATGGACACGAAACTTCCGTTGGTGAGGATGCTCGCTCTTCGACCGCCCAGCCCGCTAGAGACGCACGTGCCCATCCGCCTATAGGCGAACCCGGTGAATGTTCCGGGGACGTCGGATGAGTATCCGAATTGGCGGGTGCCGTTGTCGGGTCCCGGTGGTGAGGTGGTGGGTGTGGAGCAGTTGCGGGGTTCGTTGTTGGCGCGTCGGGTGATGGGTGCCGCCGGCGGTCGGCTGGCCTGATGGCCGGGTCGGCCTGGTGCGGGCCGGCCTGGTGCGGGCCGGCCTGGTGTGGGTGAAATGACGAGAGCCCCGAGTCACCGGTGAGGGTGATTCGGGGCTCTCGTGTGAAGTTGTGTTCGGCGGTGACCTACTCTCCCACACCCTCACGAGTGCAGTACCATCGGCGCTGGCAGGCTTAGCTTCCGGGTTCGGAATGGGACCGGGCGTTTCCCTGCCGCTATGGCCGCCGTAACTCTGTGAAACAAGGCCCACGTGTTTTCCGCGTGGGTGTGTTGTTTCAGATACTGCACAGTGGACGCGTTGCGATTCTTTAGGGGCTGTTTGTGTGTAAGCCCTCGGCCGATTAGTACCGGTCACCTGCACGCATTGCTGCGCTTCCAGTTCCGGCCTATCAACCCCATGGTCTGTGGGGGGCCTTAACCACGCGAAGGTGGTGAGAAACCTCATCTTGGAACAGGCTTCCCGCTTAGATGCTTTCAGCGGTTATCCCTTCCGAACGTAGCTAACCAGCGATGCTCCTGGTGGAACAACTGGCACACCAGAGGTTCGTCCGTCCCGGTCCTCTCGTACTAGGGACAGCCTTCCTCAAGTTTCTTACGCGCGCGGCGGATAGAGACCGAACTGTCTCACGACGTTCTAAACCCAGCTCGCGTGCCGCTTTAATGGGCGAACAGCCCAACCCTTGGGACCTACTCCAGCCCCAGGATGCGACGAGCCGACATCGAGGTGCCAAACCATCCCGTCGATATGGACTCTTGGGGAAGATCAGCCTGTTATCCCCGGGGTACCTTTTATCCGTTGAGCGACACCGCTTCCACTTGCCGGTGCCGGATCACTAGTCCCGACTTTCGTCCCTGCTCGACGTGTCAGTCTCACAGTCAAGCTCCCTTGTGCACTTGCACTCAACACCTGATTGCCATCCAGGCTGAGGGAACCTTTGGGCGCCTCCGTTACTCTTTAGGAGGCAACCGCCCCAGTTAAACTACCCACCAGGCACTGTCCCTAACCCAGATCATGGGCCGAGGTTAGACGTCCAATACGATCAGAGTGGTATTTCAACAACGACTCCACACACACTGGCGTGCATGCTTCACAGTCTCCCACCTATCCTACACAAACCGAATCGAACGCCAATACCAAGCTATAGTAAAGGTCCCGGGGTCTTTTCGTCCTGCCGCGCGTAACGAGCATCTTTACTCGTAGTGCAATTTCGCCGAGTCTGTGGTCGAGACAGCAGAGAAGTCGTTACGCCATTCGTGCAGGTCGGAACTTACCCGACAAGGAATTTCGCTACCTTAGGATGGTTATAGTTACCACCGCCGTTTACTGGGGCTTAAATTCTCAGCTTCGCCTTGCGGCTAACCGGTCCTCTTAACCTTCCAGCACCGGGCAGGCGTCAGTCCGTATACATCGACTTACGTCTTCGCACGGACCTGTGTTTTTAGTAAACAGTCGCTTCTCTCTGGTCTCTGCGACCACCCCCAGCTCAGATCGCAAGGATCGTCACCGGGCGTGGTCCCCCTTCTCCCGAAGTTACGGGGGCATTTTGCCGAGTTCCTTAACCACAGTTCTCTCGATCGCCTTGGTATTCTCTACCTGATCACCTGTGTCGGTTTGGGGTACGGGCCGTGTATGAACTCACTAGAGGCTTTTCTCGGCAGCATAGGATCACTGAATTCCCCACAACGGGTATGCATCAAGTCTCAGCCTTGATGTGACACGGATTTGCCTATGTCACGGCCTACACTCTTACACCAGTACAACCACTGACTGGCCCAGCTACCTTCCTGCGTCACCCCATCGCTTGGCTACTACCAGTTCAGGTCCCGCGCATCCGGTCCACGTCATCCCGAAGGATGCTCTAGGACGTTCAGGGCGGTTAGTATCACTGATTCACCATGGGCGCGCACACACGGGTACGGGAATATCAACCCGTTGTCCATCGACTACGCCTGTCGGCCTCGCCTTAGGTCCCGACTCACCCTGGGCAGATTAGCTTGACCCAGGAACCCTTGATCATTCGGCGGACGAGTTTCTCACTCGTCATTCGCTACTCATGCCTGCATTCTCACTCGTGTGGCCTCCACGCCTGGATCACTCCGGCGCTTCTATGGCCACACGACGCTCCCCTACCCATCCATACACCTGCCCGGAGGAGGTTATTGTATGAATGCCGCGGCTTCGGCGGTGTACTTGAGCCCCGCTAAATTGTCGGCGCAGGACCACTTGACCAGTGAGCTATTACGCACTCTTTCAAGGGTGGCTGCTTCTAAGCCAACCTCCTGGCTGTCTCAGCGATCCCACATCCTTTTCCACTTAGTACACGCTTAGGGGCCTTAGCCGGCGATCTGGGCTGTTTCCCTCTCGACTATGAAGCTTATCCCCCACAGTCTCACTGCCGCACTCTCACACCTCGGCATTCGGAGTTTGGCTGACGTCAGTAACCTTGTAGGGCCCATCGGCCATCCAGTAGCTCTACCTCCGAGGTGAAACATGCGACGCTGCACCTAAATGCATTTCGGGGAGAACCAGCTATCACGGAGTTTGATTGGCCTTTCACCCCTACCCACAACTCATCCCCTCAGTTTTCAACCTAAGTGGGTTCGCGCCTCCACGACGTCTTACCGTCGCTTCACACTGGCCATGGGTAGATCACTCCGCTTCGGGTCTAGAGCATGCCACTGAAACGCCCTATTAGGACTCGCTTTCGCTACGGCTTCCCCACACGGGTTAACCTCGCGACATACCACTAACTCGCAGGCTCATTCTTCAAAAGGCACGCCATCAGCTTATGAGCCTCTGACGGATTGTAAGCACACGGTTTCAGGTACTATTTCACTCCCCTCCCG
The DNA here is from genome assembly GCF_002441635.1 of Dietzia sp. WMMA184. Taxonomy (NCBI): domain Bacteria; kingdom Bacillati; phylum Actinomycetota; class Actinomycetes; order Mycobacteriales; family Dietziaceae; genus Dietzia; species Dietzia sp. WMMA184. Next base: position 1,527,921 of record NZ_NXEI01000001.1, read on the forward strand.
GGGTACTTTTCACCATTCCCTCACGGTACTAATCCGCTATCGGTCACCAAGAAGTATTTAGGCTTACCGGGTGGTCCCGGCAGATTCACAGCAGATTTCACGGGCCCGCTGCTACTTGGGAACACAAATCGCCCCGCCGCAAGGTTTTCAGGTACGGGACTCTCACCCTCTCCGGCCGACCCTTCCAAGTCGTTCCCCTAACCCGCGATCAATCAGCGCCCGGTCCGGCAGAACCGGGACATCATGCCCCACAACACCACACACGCAACCCCTGCCGGGTATCACACGCATGCGGTTTAGCCTGATCCGCGTTCGCTCGCCGCTACTGACGGAATCACTATTGTTTTCTCTTCCTGCGGGTACTGAGATGTTTCACTTCCCCGCGTTCCCTCCACACACCCTATGTATTCAGATGCGGGTAACACGCCATCACGCGTGCTGGGTTTCCCCATTCGGACACCCTCGGATCACAGCTCGTTTGGCAGCTCCCCGAGGCTTATCGCAGCCTACTACGTCCTTCATCGGCTCTTGGTGCCAAGGCATCCACCGTGTGCTCTTACACACTTACATTCACAAACAATTAAAGATGCTCGCGTCCACTGTGCAGTTCTCAAACAACACACACCAACCCCACCCACACCCCGGCCACGTATGGCGCATCAGATGTCTCGGGAATCAGTGCCATCAGAAACAACCAAACCCGAAGGCCCGATGGTGTTGTTTCAGACACCCAACAGTGTGTTTCGTCCGGACCACGCTCCCCCCGGAACGCCGGCCCTGAGCCGACGCCCGAAGATCAAGGCGAGTCCTACGCGATAGTGTTCCACCCAATGAGCCACAGAGCGCGCCACATTCGGACGCGAACCCTGCGCAAACTCTGACCACACCAAAGCGTGGTGAGTGCTCCTTAGAAAGGAGGTGATCCAGCCGCACCTTCCGGTACGGCTACCTTGTTACGACTTCGTCCCAATCGCCGATCCCACCTTCGACGGCTCCCTCCACAAGGGTTAGGCCACCGGCTTCGGGTGTTACCGACTTTCATGACGTGACGGGCGGTGTGTACAAGGCCCGGGAACGTATTCACCGCAGCGTTGCTGATCTGCGATTACTAGCGACTCCGACTTCATGGGGTCGAGTTGCAGACCCCAATCCGAACTGAGACCAGCTTTAAGGGATTCGCTCCACCTCGCGGTATCGCAGCCCTCTGTACTAGCCATTGTAGCATGTGTGAAGCCCTAGACATAAGGGGCATGATGATTTGACGTCATCCCCACCTTCCTCCGAGTTGACCCCGGCAGTCTCTCACGAGTCCCCACCATCACGTGCTGGCAACATGAGACAGGGGTTGCGCTCGTTGCGGGACTTAACCCAACATCTCACGACACGAGCTGACGACAACCATGCACCACCTGTATACAAGCCACAAGGGAAACGACATCTCTGCCGTCGTCCTGTATATGTCAAGCCTAGGTAAGGTTCTTCGCGTTGCATCGAATTAATCCACATGCTCCGCCGCTTGTGCGGGCCCCCGTCAATTCCTTTGAGTTTTAGCCTTGCGGCCGTACTCCCCAGGCGGGGCGCTTAATGCGTTAGCTACGGCACGGAGTCCGTGGAAGGACCCCACACCTAGCGCCCACCGTTTACGGCATGGACTACCAGGGTATCTAATCCTGTTCGCTACCCATGCTTTCGCTCCTCAGCGTCAGTTACTACCCAGAGACCCGCCTTCGCCACCGGTGTTCCTCCTGATATCTGCGCATTTCACCGCTACACCAGGAATTCCAGTCTCCCCTGTAGTACTCAAGTCTGCCCGTATCGCCTGCACGCCCCCGGTTAAGCCGAGGGATTTCACAGACGACGTGACAAACCGCCTACGAGCTCTTTACGCCCAGTAATTCCGGACAACGCTCGCACCCTACGTATTACCGCGGCTGCTGGCACGTAGTTAGCCGGTGCTTCTTCTGCAGGTACCGTCACTTGCGCTTCGTCCCTACTGAAAGGGGTTTACAATCCGAAGACCGTCATCCCCCACGCGGCGTCGCTGCATCAGGCTTTCGCCCATTGTGCAATATTCCCCACTGCTGCCTCCCGTAGGAGTCTGGGCCGTGTCTCAGTCCCAGTGTGGCCGATCACCCTCTCAGGCCGGCTACCCGTCGTCGCCTTGGTAGGCCATTACCCCACCAACAAGCTGATAGGCCGCGGGCTCATCCTGCACCGAAAAACTTTCCAACCCCCACCATGCGGCAGGAGTTCATATCCGGTATTAGACCCGGTTTCCCAGGCTTATCCCGAAGTGCAGGGCAGATTACCCACGTGTTACTCACCCGTTCGCCACTCGTGTACCCCCGAAGGGGCCTTACCGTTCGACTTGCATGTGTTAAGCACGCCGCCAGCGTTCGTCCTGAGCCAGGATCAAACTCTCCATAAAAGCTTCTCAGCACTACGAAAAGCACAATCCAAGCAAAAACAAACCAAAAACTGGCTGTTCAAACAAAAACGCGACCCCCACGACAGGGATGTGAAAGGGTCGCAACCAAACAAAAAATTTGGCACTATCACAAACAAAACACACTGTTGAGTTCTCAAACAACACCCACACACCACTGACCAGCCATCCGAAGACAACCAGCTCGCGGGGCAGTCACTGCGATCCGCCACCCGCTCGGGGCAACTTCTCCAGCGTAGGTGACCCGCCCGCCCCAGTCAAACCAGGAGAACCGGACACCCGCACTTTCCCACCACCCGAACCAAGCCCTCGCCTCTCGGCTCCGGCCCGCTCCCTGGCGGCTCCGATAAAGTTACACGGGCCGCGGCGAAAGTACTAATCGCCTGGTCAGAGGCGGTTTCGGCGTTGCGTGCCCGATCTCCGCCCCGTCGACCTCAACGATGGGTGGGCACTCGCTCGATCTCGCCGCCGAGGGACCGGACGTTCCCGACGAAGTCGGAGTATCCCCGGTCGATGTGGAAGACCTCGCAGACCTCGGTGACGTCGTCCGCGCACATGCCGGCCAACACGAGCCCGGCCCCGGCGCGGATGTCGCTCGCCCAGACCGTCGCGGAGTCCAGGCGTTCGCGGCCGACGATCTTGGCGTGGTGACCGTCGGTCTCGGCGGTGACGCCCATGCGGACCATCTCCTCGACGAACCGGAACCGTGCCTCGAAGAGGTTCTCGGTCACCACCGACACCCCCTCGGACACGGAGGCGAGTGCGATCGCCATCGGCTGGAGGTCGGTGGGGAAACCGGGGAAGGGCAGGGTCCGGATGTCCCGGGCCCGCGGCCGGCCCTCCTGGGCGACCCGGATCCAGTCGGGCCCGGTCTCGACGTCGGCACCCACCGCGCGCAGGTTCTCCAGCACCACGTGGATGAACATGGGGTCGATGCCGGTGACGGTGACGTCGCCCCGGGTCATCACCGCACCCATGGCCCAGGTGGCCGCGACGATCCGGTCCCCGACCACCCGGTGACTGACCGGCGTCAACTCATCGACGCCGCGGACGGTGATCGTGCTCGTCCCCGCGCCGCTGATCTGTGCCCCCATCTCGTTGAGCAGGTCGCAGATGTCGACGATCTCCGGCTCGCGCGCGGCGTTCTTGAGAACCGAGGTGCCCTCCGCCAGGACCGCCGCGGTCACGAAGGTCTCGGTCGCGCCGACGGACGGGAAACTCAACTCGTAGTTCGCGCCGCGGAGCTCGGTCGCGTCGGCGACGAGTCGGCCGTGGTCCATGCGGGTGCGGGCGCCGAGCCGGTTGAGTCCGTTCTGGTGCCAGTTGAGGGGACGGCTTCCGATCGCGTCTCCGCCGGGCATCGCGATCACGGCGCGATGATGGCGGCCGACCAGTGGTCCCAGGATGCACACCGATGCGCGCAGGCGCTGGGCCGCTTTGTCATCGGCCACGTGCCCCAACTCGGCCGGGGTGTCGATCACGACGGTGTCGCCGGACACCTCGACCGTGCACCCGAGGTGGCGCAGCACATCAGCCATCGCGGGGACGTCGGAGATCGTCGGGCAATTGGTCAGCGTCGTCCGCCCCTCGGCCATGAGCGCCACCGCCATCAGCTTGAGCACGCTGTTCTTGGCGCCTGATACGGAGATCTCACCGGACAGTCGGGTACCGCCGCGGACGAGGAAGCTCTCCTCGCGGGACGTGGGATTAGCGCTCACGGTTCCACCCTAGGCGAGAGGAGGGAGGGATCCGCTCCAGCCGCGGCCCCGCGGCAGCGTAGGTTGGCCGACATGGCTGTTCACCTGACCAAGATCTATACCCGGACCGGCGACGACGGGTCCACGGGCCTCTCCGATTTCTCGCGCGTGAGCAAGAACGATCCCCGACTGGTGGCGTACGCGGACTGCGACGAGGCCAACGCGGCGATCGGCGTGGCCGTGACGCTCGGAGGCCTGGACGACCGTGTCGTCGCGGTACTGCGGACCGTGCAGAACGACCTCTTCGACGCCGGCGCGGACCTGTCGACGCCGGAGGTCGAGGACCCCAAGTACCCGCCGCTGCGCATCGAGCAGGCCTATATCGATCGCCTCGAGAGCTGGATCGACCAGTTCAACGCCGAGGTGCCGGACCTGACGTCGTTCATCCTGCCGGGCGGGTCCCCGGGGGGTGCGTACCTGCACGTCGCCCGCACCGTCACCCGACGGGCGGAGCGTTCGGCATGGGCGGCCGTCGAGGCGCACCCGGAGACGACCTCGGTCCTGCCGGCGAAGTACCTGAACCGGCTGTCGGATCTGCTGTTCGTCCTGGGCCGGGTCGCGAACCCGGAGGGCGACGTCCTGTGGGTGCCCGGCGGGGAGCGGGGCTGACCGGAGCTCAGCGGACGGAGCGCGGCTGACCGGACCGCGACCGGCCGGAGCGGTGCGGGTCAGGGCAGCGCGCCCATGCGGCGCGCTGCGTTGACCGCCTCGAACCGGGTGTGCGCGTCGAGTTTCCGCATCACCGACCGCAGGTAGCTCTTCACCGTCTCGGCACCGATGCCCATGTCGGCGGCGGTCTCGATGTTGGTCTTTCCCTGGGCGACGCACGCCAGCACGTCGAGTTCGCGGCGGGACAACCGCGCGGTGGGCATCTCGGGCGGCGGGGAGACCATCTCGGCGCAGATGCGTTCGAGCTCCACGCGGACGTCCGGGTCCTCGGTGCGTGAGGCGAGCATCCGCAGGCGGGCGTGGGTCTCGCGCATCCGCTCGTTGGACAGCACGTCGTCCCACCGGCCCTCGCCGGAGCCGGGCCCGACCGGGGCGGCGCCGCGGGCCGCCAGTGCGTCGTTGACCGCGATCTCCTGTTCCAGGGCACGGGCCGGTGGCCGCCATCTGGTTGAGGACCTTCTCGCCGAACCGGACCGAGGAGTGGACACCGGCGTAGATCACCGCGCGTACGTCCTTGCCCACCACGACGGGGATCGCGGCCATCGACCGCAGCCCCTCGGAGAGCACCGGCAGGTCGTACTCGTGGGTGATGACCCCGGCCCGCGGGTAGTCCGCCACGCCGACCGGCTTGCCGGTGGCCATGACCCGACCGCCCACGCCGGCCCCGTAGTGGACCTTGAGGTCCTTCATCGCCGAGGTCCGCATCCCGAGGGACTCGGACAGGACCAACGTGTGGCCCTCCCCGACGACACCACCGATCGTCACGGGGATCCCCGTGGCCTCCCGCAGCGCCGCGATCGCGCTACGCACCGAGGCGAGGTCACGCTTGCGTCGCTGGGCGTCCCCGGCGCCGCTCGGGCCGTGGCCGGTGTTGTCCTCGTCCACGAGGTCTCCTCCCTCGTCCGTGCAGCACCCCCGCCGCGGGCGGGTTGGCCCCCCTGCCGGTGCGACACTTCGGCGTCGTCAGCGCCACTATACGCACGTGGTCGGGGTGACGCCGAACCAGAACATGAGAGAGCCGTCAGGTCGTCGGGGGTACCGGCCGCAGCTTCGTCCCCGCGCAGCGGTCAGGGGGTGAAAGCTGGATCGAATGCCTCCGGATCCTCGGGATCGGCCAACATCGCGGCGACCCCGGTGACGGGCGCCGTGCGCTGTTCGTCGTAGATCCATTCCTCGACGTCGCTGGAGTCCGGGTCGCCGACGAGGTACGGGTGCAGGCCCAGCATGGCCGAGGCGTCAACCGTCTCCCCGGTGTCCAGCACGGCCTCGTCGAGGAAGCGGACCACCTCGTCGTCGTCCATCTCCACGCCGATCACCACCAGACCCTCCGGCCCCTCTCCCTCGGCGCGCAGCTCCAACCGGCGGCCCACCAGAGCCACCTCGTAGCGGCGGGGGCCGTCCGCGCCTGCCAGGGTCAACGTGCCCTTGGCGCGGTAGGCGCCGGCCGGCGGCGCCGAGACCGCGGTGAGGAAGCGGCGCGGGTGCAGGGGACCGGCCGGCGTCACGGTGACAGCCGTGTAGCCGTCATGCAGGTGTCCGTGCTCGTGGTGTCCGTGCTCACCGTGTCCGTGGTCACCGTGTCCGTGCTCGCCGTGTCCGTGCTCGCCGTGCCGGTGGCTGCCGCCGGACGTCGCGGCGGGCGCGGCGGTCGGTGGGCCGTCGGGGGCCATGTCCAGGAGCAACCCGGCCGGGACCGCGGCGCGCACCGCCGGGAGCACGGCCACGCGCGGGGCGTGGGTGCGGATCGTCGCGCGTAGTTCACCGAACCGCTCGCGGGTGACGAGGTCGCATTTGTTGACGACGACGAGGTCCGCCTCTGCCAGGTGCGACGCGAGTCGCGGGTGACGCGTCAGGGCGTCGTCGAGACCTTCGGCGTCGACCACCTGGACCATCCCCGCGTGGCGCGCCACGTCCCGCGGCACGTCGTGGACCATCCGCGACAGGACGGGCGGCTCGGCCAGGCCACTGGCCTCGATGACCGCGAGGTCCAGGCCCAGCTCGGGACCCGCGAGCCGAGTGAGGGTCTCGCCGAGCTCACCGGCGTCGACCTCGCAGCACACGCAGCCGTTGGCGAGCGAGACCATGGAGTCCACCCGCCCGGCGACGGCGGTGGCGTCCACGTCGATCTCGCCGAAGTCGTTGACGATCGCGGCGATGCGCAGCCCCGGCGCGCCGGACAGCAGGTGGTTGAGCAGGGTGGTCTTGCCCGCGCCCAGGTACCCGGTGAGGACGAGCACGGGCAGGGGCTCACCGGGGGCGCGGTGCGCGTCGTGCGTCCCGCCACCGCCCCCGGCGAGGTGCCCGTGCCTCAGTCCGTCGGTCAGCGACGCCACTCGGGCTTCCGCTTCTCCGCGAACGCGGACATGCCCTCCGTCTGGTCCTCCGTGGCGAACAGCGCGTAAAAGGCGTTCTGCTCGGCGAGCAGGCCCTCCTCGAGGGTGGTCTCGAAGGAACGGTTGACCGCCTGCTTGGCGACGACGGCCGTGGTCTTGCTCATGGAGGCGATCGTGGTGGCGACCTTCATGGTCTCGTCGAGCAGCTCGGCCGCCGGGACGACGCGCGCGACCAGGCCGGAGCGCTCGGCCTCGTCGGCGTCCATCTGGCGGCCGGTCAGGCACAGGTCCATGGCCTTGGCCTTGCCCACCGCACGGGTGAGGCGCTGCGAACCGCCCATGCCGGGGATGACGCCGAGGGTGATCTCGGGCTGGCCGAACTTGGCGTTGTCGCCGGCGATGATCATGTCGCACATCATCGCCAGCTCGCAGCCGCCGCCCAGGGCGAAACCGGACACGGCGGCGATGATCGGCGTGCGCGCGGCGGTGAGGCGCTTCCAGTCGTGGAAGAACCGCTCGAGGTAGATGCCCGGGTAGTTCTTGTCCTTCATCTCCTTGATGTCGGCGCCGGCCGCGAAGGCCTTCTCCGACCCGGTGATGACGATGCACCCGACCCCGGGATCGCCGTCCAACGCCTCGACGGCCTCGACGACCTCCTTCTCCATGCCGCTGGACAGCGCGTTGAGCGCCTTGGGGCGGTTGAGCGTGATGGTCGCGACCCGGTCGGTCTGCTCGACCAGGATGTTCTCGAACTGCTTCTCCGTCACGGACATGCGTGTCTCCAGTCTGTCGTCGTCAGGTGCCTGTTCGCCATTACTTGGAAGTCCTTGTAAAAGCTCCGGGGCCGATGCTAGCCGGTCACCGCGCGAGCGGCCCACCGTTCCACAGTCCCGACCGTACGGCCTGGCCGTGGGTGACGGTCGCCTCGCGCGCCTCGGGCACGAGCGGGGTGTACCGCACGAGCGATCCCCAGTCGCGGTCCCAGTCGTGTTCGAGGTAGGTCGGCACCGTCTCGCCCTCGAGCAGCAACTCGATGAACCCGATGGGGCCACCGCCGTCCCACGCCTGCCACGTGTTGGTGGAGCTCACGGCCAGTCCCCGATCGGGCAGGACGCGGTACTCAGGAAGTTCGTGGACGCCGGCGTACTCGTCGAACGGGCGCAGGCACGGGGTGTGGAACGCGACCGCCCAGTCCGGCAGCACCGGTCTCGAGTCGCCGACCAGTTGCTGCATGGTGACCAGCTCCGGCATGCGCGGCGGGGTGAACGCGATCCACCGCGACGGGTCCGGGTCGAGGTCGCGGACGACCAACCGGATGGCCGTGGCGTCGTCGGGCAGGGTGTCCGTCGGTACTCGCAGGTTGCGCCAGGACGGAGCCGGCCCGATGTCGATCGGCAGGACCGAGCCCGCCACCTCGAACTCCCCGCCGCCGGTGGAGTACTCGACGAGCACCGCGTCGGGAGCGAAGGACCCGGCCACGCCGATCGTGACGAGCGGGTTCTCCCCCTTCCGGCCGTTCTCCCCCGCCCCCTCGGGGAGCCGGTACCAGTCGGTGGTCGTCTCCGCGTTGAACTGCGCGCCCGACTGGTGGCTGCCGAGGACCGGCACGCGGGCGGGGTCGAGTCCGAACGGCAGGACTGCGTGGCTGCCGTTGATGCCCTCCCCGATGCGCACGCCGCCCTCGGTGCCGGCGGTGGTCGACGTGGTGTCGGAGCCCTCGCCGGTGCCGGGGGTGTCGGTATCGGCCGCCTGCGTGGCGGTGAGGTCGGTCGGGATCCCGTCGGGGTCGAACACGACCGCCTCGCCGCCGGCCTCGAGCTGATCCCGGGGCTCGCCGACGGGGGCGAGCAGGCCAGCGTTGGCGTCGGGCTCGGCGAGCACGACATCGGCGATGCCGCACGGCTCGCCGGAGAGCGCACGGAGGTTCTGCAGGCCCACCGAGTACGCGGGGTACTGGTTGCGGACCGCCGCGGCCATGGAGGCGACGATGACGACGACGACGAGGGCCGCGGCCAGCCCGAGTGGGGCGTGGGAGACCTCACGGGCGAACCGGATCAGGGGGCCGCGGTCGCCACCGTCCCGCTCCTGCCCGGTGCGCGTCATGAACGGCTCCCGGTAGTGCAGGACCAGGGCGGCGAGGAGCGCCAGGAGCATCAGCCCGAGGAACACCGAGTAGAGGGTGATCCCGGCGATGGTGGGCTGGGTGCCGCCCCACGGGATGCCGTAGATAGAGATGTACCACCAGCCGTTGGTGGAGGTGAAGCTCAGCGCCAGGACGAACAGGACACCGGCGAGGAAGAGCATGCGGTTGCGCAGTGACCTGGTCGCGGCCGGGAGGACCGCCATCGTCACCAGCGCCGCCAGTGCGGCGCCGATGGTGGCGAAGGCGCCGAAGTGGTGGGTCCACTTGGTGGGGTTGAGCGCCATGAAGGCGAGGGAGATGGCCGCCAGGCCGACGATGCGGCGGGCGGGTCCCACGGACACGCCGGGGATCCGGCCCTTGCGGAACAGGATCGCCGCACAGGTGATGAGGGACAGGAGCATGGCGAGCACCCCGAACCGGCGGGCGAGCGAACCGTCCGGGGTGGGGTTCATCAGCCATTCGTAGCGCCACACCTCCTCGTACCAGCTGCCCGAGGGGCCGACGTCCCCGAGCAGCGCCGACGACTGCAGCGTGGTGACCAGCGGCTGGTCGAGGAAGATGAGGTGCAGCACGCCCAGTCCGGCGGCCAGCAGCGGTGCGACGGTCGGTACCCAGCCGTCGCGCTTCGCGCGCCGGATGACGAGCAGCAGTAGTGGCCTGGACGCGGCGATGATGACCGCGATGCAGAACGTTCCCGTGGGTGCCGCGGACAGGGTGAGCCCACCGATGATGAACCCGGTCGCCGCGGGTAGCAGCCGTCCGGTCGCGAGTGCCCGCTCGAGCGAGACCCAGGTGGCCAGGACACCGAAGGCGATGATCGGTTCGGGCCGGAGGCCGTTGTTGTAGGTGAGCCAGAACGCGAGGAAGACCGCGGCGGTGCTCCACCGCACGGCCGCGGCGCGGCGGGCGGCGATGCCGAGCCTGGGGATGACCTCCCGGGACAGCAGGATCCACGAGGCGATGCCGAGCAGCAGCGCGGGCAGTCGGAGCCAGACACTGCCCAGCGAGATGGCGCTCATCGCCGTGTACAGGTAGTACGGCATGCCGAACGGCGCGTACGGGGCCCCGTAGTAGCGGAACACCTCGGGCATGTAGCCGCTGGAGACGGCAGCGCGCGCCTCGGTGAGGATGTAGCCGTCGTCGGCGGTGTTGGCCCCGATGACGTGCCACACCAGGAGCGTCGCCACGACCAGCAGGTCCAGCGGACGCGGTTTCCACCAGCCCGGTGGGAGGATGCGTCGCGCGGTCCGCCCGTCCCGCAGGTCGAGCCGGTGCAACTCGACGAGTGCCACGAGGATCGCGAGGATGCCCACGACGATCGCGATCTGCTTGATGGCGGTCGCCTGCGTGGTGTAGCGCGAGTCGACCGTGATGTCGACGGCCATGCCCTCCGGTGCCGCGCCCTCCAGGTCGGTGAACACCCCGACCACCTGTGGACGGAGGTCCGCGTCGATCCGGCCCCCGACGCCCTGCCCGTCGATCTCCAGGCCGACGAACTCGGCACCGATCGAGCCGGAGTCGGCCGTGACGCGGATCGTGGAGCACGCGCCGGGCGCGGCGACCGCGTCGGTGGGCGCGGAGGCGACGAGCGCGTTGCGGCTGCGGACCTCCACGTCGGGGCCGGCCACGGACACCATGAGCGCGCGGGCCGCCGCGTTCTCCCCCGCCTCGCGGGGCGCGGTCGAGACCAGCACGCCGTCCTCGCGGCCGTCGGGCAACTGCCCGACGGCCGTGCACGGCACCTCGACGGTGAGGTCGAGCGGGTAGTACGCGACGAGCGGCGCGGTGACCGGCTCGAGGGTGCCCGCCTCGGGCCAGCTGACGGTGGAGGTGGTCTGCGTGACCGGCAGCAGCGGCACGATGATCGCGAGCAGGATGCCGACGAGTCCGCTGACGGCGGCGACGATCCCCCACCGAGGTCCCCTACGGGACTTTTCCGGCACGTCAGGGACCTCGGCGGCAGTCGATGGCATGGCGTCCACGCTATAACGAGGGGAGGACGTTCCCCGAAACGACGAACGCGCCGGAGGGGGTTCCCTCCGACGCGTTCGTCGGTGTTGTGGCCAGAGTCGGGATCGAACCGACGACCTTCCGCTTTTCAGGCGGACGCTCGTACCAACTGAGCTACCTGGCCCTAAGACCACCGGCGCACCCGGTGAACACCGAATGCGCCGGTATGTCTCTGGCGACCCTGACGGGACTCGAACCCGCGACCTCCGCCGTGACAGGGCGGCGCGCTAACCAACTGCGCCACAGGGCCGTGCTCTTCGCACGAGAAAGAACATTAGTGGACCGCCGGACCTTTGCGCAAATCGGCCCCCTGCCAGCCGTATCCGAGCACGTCAGGGTCGCGACAGAGGCACGCGGGCCGTGAATGCACGAGGTCCCGGCCACCTGACGGTGACCGGGACCTCGACCATGTGTACCCCCTACGGGATTCGAACCCGCGCTGCCGGCGTGAAAGGCCGGTGTCCTAGGCCGCTAAACGAAGGGGGCCCACGCCACGTCCGGGTGCCCCGGTCCGCAGCGGGGTCCAGTGTAGGGCACCGCCCACCGGGCGGATAAACCAACCGCACACGAGGACGGTATCGTGACCGTCGCCCCTATAGCTCAGTTGGTAGAGCTACGGACTTTTAATCCGCAGGTCGTCGGTTCGAGCCCGACTGGGGGCACCATGTACCGCCCGGCGCGCGGGCCCATTGGACCTGCTCGCGCCCCGCTGGGAGAATCGGGGTCATGTCCGCACCCACCGCCGCCGCGGCCCCCGCACTGCGCATCGGCCCCCTGGAGCTCGCGTCCCCCGTCGTCCTGGCGCCGATGGCCGGGGTCACCAACGTCGCGTTCCGCACGCTCTGCCGCGAGATCGAGCGTGACCAGCAGGGCTCGGTGTCCGGCCTGTACGTCTGCGAGATGGTCACCGCCCGCGCCCTGGTGGAACGCCAGCCCGGGACGCTGCACATGGCCACCTTCGCCCCGGACGAGTCGCCGCGCAGTCTGCAGCTGTACACGGTCGACGCCGAGTACACCTACGCGGCCGCCAAGATGATCGTCGACGAGGACCTGGCCGATCACATCGACATCAACTTCGGGTGCCCCGTGCCCAAGGTCACCAGACGCGGTGGCGGGTCCGCCATCCCCTACAAGCGCCGGTTGTTCCGCTCGATCGTCGCCGCGGCGGTCCGCGCCACCGAGGGCACCGACATCCCGGTGACGGTGAAGATGCGCGTCGGCATCGACGACGCCCACCACACCCATCTCGACGCCGGCCGCATCGCCGTCGAGGAGGGCGCGCAGGCCGTCGCGCTCCACGCACGGACGGCCGCCCAGCGGTACTCCGGGGAGGCGGACTGGTCGCAGATCTCCCGGCTCGTCGAGCACGTCGGCGCGGTCTCGGATGTGCCGGTGCTGGGGAACGGCGACATCTTCTCCGCCGAGGACGCCGTGCGGATGCGTGAACAGACCGGCTGCGCGGGCGTGGTGATCGGCCGCGGTTGCCTCGGCCGTCCGTGGCTCTTCTCCGAACTGGCCGCACGGTTGGACGGTCGTGAGGCGCCGACCCCGCCCGCGCTGGGCGAGGTCGCGCGCATCATGTACCGCCACGGCGAACTCCTCGCGCAGCACCACGGCGAGGACAAGGGGATGCGCGACATCCGCAAGCACGTCGCGTGGTACCTCCGGGGCTTCCCGGCCGGATCGGAGAAACGGGTCGGCCTGTCCGCCGTCCGCACCCTGGACGACCTGGCCGAGCTGCTCGCGAACCTTCCCGCCGACGAGCCCTTCCCGGCCGACGGGTACGGACCGCGGGGGCGTCAGGGCTCCCCCTCCAAGGTGCTGCTGCCCGAGGGCTGGCTCGATGACCCGGAAGACGACGCCACCGCGCTCGAGGGCGCGGACGCCGAGAACTCGGGCGGCTGAGCCCGCCGCGGACGAATGTTCACCGGTCGTTCACCGCACCGGCGGTGACCGCCCTGACATGCGCGTATTCTGGCAACATGCGTCTTGTCTACTCCGAAGAACTCGCGGGCCTGGCCACGTCCATGGCCCGGATGTGCTCCCTCGCGACCGATGACATGGAGCTGGCGACCCACGCCCTGCTCCAGGTCGACCTCGTCGCCGCGGAGAAGGTCCTGGAGTCCGCGACGGAGATGTCCAGGCTGGCGACCGAGAACGAGGAGCGGGGTTTCGCCCTGCTCGCCCTCCAGGCGCCCGTCGCGCGGGACCTGCGACAGGTGGTCACGTCGATCCAGCTCGTGCAGGACCTCGTCCGGATGGGCACCCTCGCCGGACACGTCGCCAAGATCGTCCGCCGTCGCCATCCCGAGCCGGTCCTGCCGGAGCCCGTCAACGGCTACCTCGCCGAGATGGGCCGGGTGGCGGTCTCACTGGGGCGCTCCGCCACCGAGGTCCTCCTCAACCGTGATGCCGAGCAGGCGGCCACGCTGGCACGGCAGGATGATGCCGTCGACGACCTCCGGCGCCATCTGTTCACCCTGCTCACCGTCCGGGAGTGGAAGTGGGGCGTCGCCTGCGCGGTCGACGTCACCCTCCTGGGCAGGTACTACGAGCGCTTCGCCGACCACGCCGTGGAGGTCGCCCAGCGCGTGATCTTCCTGGCGACCGGCGAGTACGCCACCGTCCCCGAGGACGACCCCGAGCGCCCGTCCCCCTCCAGCGAGGAACTGGTGCGCCAGTTCAACGAGACGGACCGGACCTTCAAGGAGCGCATCGCCCGCCACGAGGCCACGGGCCGGGACGGCACCGCCGGGGACTCTTGACACATCGCGACCTGACGTGGGGGAACGTCACTGCCCCGGTGCCGGCCTCGAGGCCTGTACCGGGGCAGTGACGTCCGTGTGAGCGCCGGGACGGGTCAGCCGAAACGGCCGGACACGTAGTCCTCGGTCTGCTTGTTGTCCGGGTTGGAGAAGATCTTCTCCGTGGAGTTGACCTCGACCAGTTGACCCGGCATGCCGGTGGCCTCGAGGGAGAAGAACGCGGTCTGATCGGACACGCGGGCGGCCTGCTGCATGTTGTGGGTGACGATCACGATCGTGAACTCGTTCTTGAGCTCGGCGATGAGGTCCTCCACGGCCAGTGTCGAGATCGGGTCGAGCGCGGAACAGGGTTCATCCATCAGGAGTACCTGCGGCTCGATGGCGATCGCGCGGGCGATGCACAGACGCTGCTGCTGGCCGCCGGAGAGCCCACCACCGGGCTTGTCGAGGCGGTCCTTCACCTCGTTCCAGAGATTCGCACCGCGCAGCGACTTCTCGGCGACCTCGTCGAGGGTCTTCTTGTTCTTGACGCCCTGGAGCCTGAGCCCCGCGACCACGTTCTCCTTGATCGACATCGTGGGGAACGGGTTGGGGCGCTGGAAGACCATCCCGATGGTCCGCCGGACGGCGACGGGGTCGATCTTCTTGTCGTAGATGTCCACACCGTCGAGCTTGATGGAGCCCTTGACGTAGGCCCCGGCGATCTCCTCGTGCATCCGGTTGAGGGAGCGCAGGACGGTGGACTTGCCACATCCGGAAGGGCCGATGAACGCGGTCACGGACCGGGGCGGGACGTGGAGGTCGACGTCCTTCACCGCGTGGAAGTCACCGTAGAAGATATCGACGTTCTCGAGGTCGAGTCGCTTTGCCATCTGAACCGATGTGTCCTTACTTGGTCTTCGGCGCGAGCGCCTTGGAAGCGAACGCCGCGAGAACGTTCGCGAGCGCGATGATGAGGATGAGCGTGAGGGCCGCGCCCCAGATGCGGTACTGACCGGCGTCGTTGGGGTTGGACAGCTGGTTGTAGATCAGCAGTGGCAGCGAGGCCATGTTGCCCTGGAAGAGGTCGTAGTTGTAGCTCGCGGTGTACCCCACCAGGATCAGCACGGGCGCGGTCTCCCCCATCACCCGGGCGAGCGCCAGGAAGATGCCCGAGATCATCCCCGACAGCGCGGTGGGGATGACCACGCTGGTGATGGTCTTCCACTTGGGCACCCCCAACGCGTACGAGGCTTCACGCAACTCATCCGGGACGAGCTTGAGCATCTCCTCGGTGGAGCGGACGATCAGCGGGATCATGAGCAGGACCAACGCGAGTCCCACAGCGAAGGCGCTCAACTCGAACTGCAGCATCGTGATCCAGATGCCGAAGATGAAGATCGCCGCGACCACCGAGGGGACGCCGGCGAGGACGTCGACCATGAGGGTGGTGGGTCGCGCCAGCGTGGAGTCGGGATACTCCACGAGCATGATGCCGGCGGCGATACCCAGTGGGATCGAGATGACGGCCGCGATGAGCGCCTGGACGAGGCTGCCGTAGATGGCGTGACCGACGCCGCCGGCGAGCGACGACGGCGATACCAGGAAGAGCGAGTTCGTCCACCAGTTCGGGTTGATGATCGCCTCGGCCCCCGCGGAGACCACCTTGTAGAGCAGCGCGATCAACGGGATCACCGCGACGATGAACGACAGGGTGAACACGACCGTCGCCACGGAGTTCTTCGCCTTCCGCCCACCGGAGACGGGGAGGAAGGTCTCGGACGGCTTGGCCGGTCGTGCGAGGTCGGGGGTTACCTGGGACATCAGCCGTTGACCTTTCCACCGGACACCGAGCGCGCGATGAGATTGACGATGAACGTGAGGAGGAAGAGCACGAGCCCGGCGGCGATGTAGGCCCCGGTCGACATCGGGTTGTTGAACTCCGCGGACCCGGAAGCGATCTTGGACGCGAACGTGAAGCCCCCGTCGAACAGGGAGAGGCCGCTGGCCGAGCTCGAGGCACGGAGGATGATGAGCACCGCCACCGTCTCACCGAGCGCTCTGCCGAGGGCGAGCATCGACCCGGCGATCATGCCCGATTTGGCGTAGGGGAAGCACGTCATCCGGATCTTCTCCCACTTCGTCGCGCCGAGTGCCAGAGCGGCCTCTTGGTGCAACGACGGGGTCTGACGGATCGTCTCGCGGGACATCGAGGTGATGATCGGGAGGATCATGATCGCGAGCACGATGCCCGCGGTGAAGATGGTCCCGCCTCCGGCGATCGAGACGTTCCCGTCGGCGAAGAGGAAGAACCACCCCAGGTTCTCGTTGAGCCAGGTGGCGAAGGGGGTGATCCACGGGCCGAGGACGATGAGTCCCCACATCCCGTACACGATCGACGGGACGGCCGCCAGCAGGTCGATCATCGCCGACAGCGCCCGGGAGATCCGGGGTGGCGCGTACTGGACGAGGAACGTCGCGATCCCGATCGCGACGGGCACCGCGAGCAGCAGTGCGAAGACCGAGCTCAGGACCGTGACCTTCAACAGGTCGAGGATGCCGAACCTCAGGTTGTCGGGATCGGTCGTGTTCCACTCGGAACTGGTGAAGAAGTTGACCTGGTCCTGGAGGATGGAGGGCACCGCCTGGAGGACCAGCACGATGCCGATCAGCGCGATGAGCCCGACGATGATCGCGCCCGCCGCGACCGTGACCGACCGGAAGACGGAGTCGATATTCCGGGACGACCCGTTGGTGAGCAGGCCCCGTGGGCCGTCTCCCCGGCCCCCGGCCCCCGGGTGGTCGTCCTCCGACCATTCACCGCGGCGGCCGGCGGTCTTGTCGACGTCTCGTTCGACGGAGTCGTGCACAGTCATGGGACCTTCAGTCTTCCGGGGGTCTGTATGAGGTCGGTCGCTGTCCCCGTCCGCGGACGGGGACAGCGACCGGGCTATCACTTGATCGCGTCGATCGCGTCAGTCAGCTTGCCACGGAAGGCGTCGGGAACCGGAATGTAACCCTCGCCCTCGAGCTCACCCTGCACGGACTCGGAGACGGCGACGTTCAGGAAGGCCTTGACCGCAGCAGCGGTCTCGGCGTCGGGGTACTCGGAGCAGACGATCTCGTAGGTCGGCATGAGGATCGGGTAGGCCCCCGCGGCCTCCGGGACGTAGAAGGACGAGGTGTCGATCACCAGGTCGTTGGTCCCCTCGTTCTGCAGCTTGGCGGAGTCGATGGTCGTGCCCGCGGTCTCGGCGTTGAGCTCCACGCCCTCGGCGTCCGCCGGCGTGATGACCTTGGCCATCGACAGGCCCTGGTTCTTGGCGTAGGACCACTCGGTGTAGGTGATGGTCCCCGGGGTCTGGCCGATCGCGGCCGAGACGCCCTCGTTGCCCTTGGCGCCCTCGCCGACGCCGCCGTTGAACGTCTTGCCGGCCTCCTGGGTCCACGCGCCGTCGGACGCGGCCACGAGGTACTTCTGGAAGTTGTCGGTCGTACCCGACTCGTCGGAGCGGAAGATCACGGTGATGTCCTGCTCGGGGAGCTCCACTCCCTCGTTCTCCGCGGCGATGGCCGGGTCGTTCCACGTGGTGATCTCGCCGTTGAAGATCTGGGCGATGGTGGAGCCCGACAGGCTGAGCTCGACCCCGTCGAGGTTGTAGGCCACCGCGATCGGACCGAAGACCGCCGGAAGGTTCCACGCGGGGCTCTCACAGCGCTGCTCGGCCTGGGGGTACTCGTCCTCCTTCAGCGCCGAGTCGGAACCGCCGAAGTCGGTCTGTCCACCGATGAACTCCTTCACGCCGGCGCCGGAGCCGTTGGAGTTGTAGTCGATGGTCTGTCCCTCACAACTCGTGGCGTAGGAGTTGGCGAAGATCGTCATGGCGTTGTTCTGCGCCGAGGATCCCGAGGCATTGAGGTTGGGCTTCCCCTCGCACTCGACGCCCGCGACGTTCTGGGCGGTGTCGTTGGTCCCCGCGTTGTCGTCGGAGCAGGCGGCCAGTCCGGCCGTCGTCAGGGCGGCCAGCCCGAGCAGGGCACCGGTGCGCTTGAGGTCCACAAAATCTCCTTGGTTCATCCGGTGGAGACCTCCACCGGGTCACGTTGTCGGCGACTGGGTCGCAGGGCCGGACCGGGACGCGCCGATCCGACGTGGAGAGAACCTAGGGTGCGGACGTGAACAACGCCGAGGACGTAGGTGAACCCGAGATGAACTCCCTGGCCATGGGCTGTTCACCCGGACAGCCGTCCCTCCCCCCGCGGTACCCCACCTGGGGTGATCCTGAGATCTCGTCTCCGGACCGCCGCGGAATTCAGCGTGAGGCGTACGTCACGTCTCGGTGCTCGACGGCGAAACCGAGCCTCTCGTAGGTGCGGATGGCCGGGAGGTTGTCGCCCTCCACGTAGAGGACGACCGATTCCGCCCCTGCCCGGCCCTCGAGGTGCTCGACCCCGACGGCGGTGAGCAGACCGCCCAGGCCCCTGCCCTGGTCAGACGGGTCCACGGCGACCACGTAGACCTCGCCCTCGACCGGCTCCCCGGGCTCGGCGACGGTCTTCGTCCAGTGGAACCCGGCCAGCCGCGGCTTCTCGCCTGCGGCGTCCACGGCGAGGAAGACCGCGCCGGGATCCACCCAGTCGACGCCGAGCCGGTCGTCGAGCTGCTCTCGCGTCCAGCCCCCCTGTTCCGGATGCCACGAGAACGCGGCGTTGTTCACGCGGAGGAACTCCTCCCGGGTGTCCATCCCCGGCCACCGCGACCCGCCCTCCGACGCGGCCTCGGCGAGGGTGCCGGTCTCGATCCCCCCGGACGGGTGCGGATCCGGCAGCGCAGGCCCTCCGGCGGCGCGCCGGCGCATCTTCAGCAGTTCGCGTGTCCGCGCCAGCCCGAGGTCCTCTGCCAGGGCCCGCGCGGACGGCAGGTCACCGTGCGCCCACACCGCGGCCCCGGGCTCGGCATCGAGGACCGCGCGGACGAGGGCGTTGCCGTGTCCCCGGCGCCGGTGCGACGGGTCCACGACCAGTTCCGCCGTGGCCTCGTCCCCCGCGCCGACGAGCTGGGCGTAGCCGACGATCACGGGGTCGACGGCACCCCCGCCCGTGGCGGCACCGGGCGAGTCGGCGTCGGTCGCGAGGAAGTGACGAACCCCGTCGGCCGACCCGCGGAGGGCCCGGAGGGGCTGCTCACCGAGGGGTGCGACCCCGTCGACCGATCCCGCCTGCCGTGCCATCGCCTCGATGCGGTCGGCGGCACCGGCGTCCGGTGCGCGTTCGGTGACTGTCATGCGTCGCCTCCGTCCTCCCTGCGATCCGACGGCCGGACCGCTTTGTACCCGACGTTACGGACGGTGCCGATCAGCGACTCGTGATCGGGACCGAGCTTGGCGCGCAGTCGCCGGACGTGGACGTCGACGGTCCGGGTTCCACCGAAGAAGTCGTAACCCCACACCTCCTGGAGCAGCTGCGCGCGGGAGAAGACCCGGCCGGGATGCTGGCACAGGTGCTTGAGGAGCTCGAACTCCTTGTAGGTCAGATCCAGGGGGCGCCCCTTGACGCGGGCGACGTAGGTCTCCTCGTCGATGACCAACTCGCCGACCGTGAGGAGGCCACCGTCCGCCTCGCCCTGGGACGAGTGCCGCGCGGCGGCGAGGCGGAACCGGGCGTCCACCTCCGCCGGCCCGGTGGTCGGCAGGAGGATGTCGTCGAGGCCCCAGTCCCCGCTGACGGCGATCAGTCCCCCCTCGGAGACGACGGCGATGACGGCGAGGTCCCCGCCACCGGACAGCAGCCTGCACAGTGCCCGCGACGCCGCGAGATCACTCCGCGCGTCGACCAGGGCGAGTGCCGCACCGGAGAGATCCCCCAGCGAGGACGCCAGCGGCGGGAGTACACGCACCGAGTGCGGGAGGAGAGGCAGCGCGGGGATGACCGCCTCCGGGTCTGCTTCAGCGGCGAGGAGCACTACGTCCATGTCGCTTCCTCTCCGTCCGGGGGCCGAGACGATACTAGCGACCCGCACCCCCGAAACGGGGATTGGAGTACACCTGAATGCCATGAGACTCCCCCGCCCCGTCGTCATCGCGGCTGTCGCCGTGGCCGTCGTGGCCGGCAGCGCCTTCACGGTGGAGACGGTGTCCGCCTCACGGATCGAGGCCGACCTGTCCGGTCGGATCGACCCGGGGAACACTGGTGCCGGGCCCCCCTCGGTGACGATCGGCGGCACGCCGGGGTCGCGGTGGTCCGGCCCGGACACCCTCGTCTCGGCGACGATCCGGGTCGAAGGGGTCGACCGGCCCGGGCTCGGGCCGGTCGCGGTGGAGGCCGTGGCCACCGACGTCTCCGTGCCGGAGGACCCGCCCGGTCCGCTGACCGCCGGGGAGGTGACGGTCTCTGTACAGATCACCGGGGCCTCGCTCGGCCCGGCCCTGGGGATGCGGGACGTGCTGGTCGGCGCGGCCGACGACCCGAGCCTCGCCGGGGGTACCGAGACCCGGGCCCGGGTCACCGGGACACTCGAGGGATCCGACGTCCGCGTCTCGGCGTTCGTCGACCTCGTCGTCGACGACCTCGGCGCACGGCTCGTCCCCGTGGCACCCGCGACCGGGCCGGCGGGGTTCCCCGACGGCGACGGCGAGCTGGCCCTGCGCCGCACGGCACTGACGTTGGAACCGGACGTCCTCCCGCTGGGCGTGGCGGTCGAGACCCTCAGCATCACGGGCGGCACCATCACCGCCGCCGGTGAGGGCGGGCCCGGCACCGCGCCGCTCGACGGCCTCGCACGGACGGACCTCTAGACTCGGGCCCATGAGTCGCGACGATGTACTGGTCAGCACCCGCTGGGCCTCCTCGCGCCTGGCCGACGACTCGGTGGTCTTCCTCGAGGTCGACGAGGACGTGACGGCCTACCACTCCGACGGACACATCCCCGGTGCTGTCGCGCTGAACTGGCGAACCGAACTCCAGCAGGAGTACACGCGCGATCTCGTCGACCGTGAGCGGTTCGGCGAACTCCTGTCCGGTCGGGGCATCACCCGCGAGCACACCGTGGTGGTCTACGGCGGTAACCACAACTGGTTCGCCGCCTATGCCTATTGGTACCTCCGGCTGTACGGGCACCCCGACGTCCGTCTCCTCGACGGGGGCCGTATGCGCTGGGAGCGGGACGGCCTGCCACTGGAGACCGAGCTGCCGCAGCGGCCGGCGACCGAGTACGTCGCCGAGCCCCAGGACCTGTCGATCCGGGCGTTCCGCGAGGACGTGCTCTCGGGCCTCGGCAGTGACGCACTCGTCGACGTGCGGTCAGTCGACGAGTTCACCGGCCGACTCGCCGCCCCGGCCGGTCTGCCCCAGGAGGGCGGCCGGCAGCGCGGTCACATCCCCGGCGCGGTGAGCATCCCGTGGAACCGGGCGGTCACCCGTGACGGCACGTTCCGGTCCGACGCCGAGCTCCGCGAGATCTACGCCGACCTCCTCGGGACCCCCGGGCAGCGCGTCGTCACGTACTGCCGGATCGGCGAGCGGTCCAGCCACACCTGGTTCGTCCTCCACGAGCTCCTCGATCAGCCGAACGTCGTCAACTACGACGGCAGCTGGGTGGAGTACGGCTCCCTCATCGGAGTCCCCGTCGAGAGGTGAGCCGCGTGTTCACCCCGTGGGCCGGCGGCACTGGCTAATCTCGATCCCATGTCTCTCCTGTCGCGTGCGCTCGGTATGGCCGGGCGAGCCTCCGTCGTCGCCGTCGGCGCCGCGGTCGCCTCCACCGTCCTCGTGGGAATCGATCAACGCCGTGGGGCGATCCCGGCCGTGCCCGATCACCCCGGCCCCTACTCCCCCGAGGAGCGGGAGGCAGCCGTTCGGATGTACCTCACGGCTCTCACGGTCCCGGCCGCGGCGTTCCGTGTGCCGTTCGCGAAGGACTGTGTCCGTCGCGAGAACGGCCTGAAGACCGGGTTCGGGGCGGACCAGCTCCGGTGGGACCTCCACCTGCACCTGCAGTACTCGGTGATCCGCGAGGTGCGCGACATCGTCATCACCGTCGACCCACCGGGGCGCGAGGGCGTGGTGCACGCGGACTTCACCCTGGCGACCGTCGTGGGCGCCACCGCGCGGGTCAGCGAGGACTTCGTCGTGCCCACCGAGGACTGCCTCATCCACTCGATCGAGGCCCGCGTCTCACTCGGTTGAGAGGCTCGGGGTTAGGATTGGGCCATGGTGCTCTTCTTCGAGATCCTCCTGGTCCTCTGCACGCTGGCCATCCTGTGGGCCACCTGCTACATCGTGTACCGCACGGTCACCGACGAGTCGTGACGGAACGCGACCAGCCGAACACCGGTGACCCCACGCCGCCCACCCCTCCCGGGGGAGGCGGCGGTTCGGTCGTGCGCGGGTCCGGAAACGCGGCCGTCGACGCGGCGGCGGAGCGATCGGAGCAGACCGCCCGCCGCAACATCGCCCCGTTCTCCGAGCTCCCGGTCCCCGAGGACACCGCCAACCTGCGGTTCGGCCCCGACCTGCACCCGGGTCTGCTGGCCCTGCTGCCGCTCGTGGGCGTCTGGGAGGGTGAGGGCGAGGCCGACACCGAGGACCGCGGCCAGCACCGGTTCGGCCAACAACTCATCGTCGCCCACGACGGCGAGAACTACCTGACCTGGACCTCCCGCGCCTGGACCTTCGACGCCGGCGGCGCCGTGGACGATGCGGCCTACCGGGAGACGGGATTCTGGCGGATCTCCGCGGATGACCAGCTCGAGTTCCTCGTGGCCCACGCGTCCGGCGTGATCGAGATGTACTACGGCGCACCGATCAGCCAGTCGGCCTGGGAGATGACCACCGACGTGGTCCTCGCGTCCCCCACCGGACCCAAGCGTGGCGGCGCCAAGCGCATCTACGGGATCGTCGAGGGTGGCGACCTGGGCTGGGTCGAGGAGCGCGTCCACCCGGAGCGGGGCCTGGTGCCCCACATGTCCGCGCGACTGCGTCGGATAGCCGGCTAGCGGTTCCCCGCCCGGGTGGCGGGGCCCGTCACCCGCGGCCGACCGCGCGGTCGACCATGCCGACGACATCGATCCCGGGGTCCCCGGTCGACAGCGTCACATCGTCGACCCTGCGGACCCGCGCACACAGGGTCACCGAGGACAACAGCCACACCGCGTCCGCGGCCAACAGGTCGGTCAGCAGCAGCCGCTCCCGCCGCACGCGCACACCCTCGGCCCCGGCGATCTCCGCCATGGCCGCCAGGGTGGTGCCCTCGAGGATCCCCACCTCCGCCGGAGGGCTCACCAGCTCACCGCCGCGGGCGATCACCACGGTGGAACGGGGGCCCTCCAGCACCTCGCCGTCGGAGGACAGGTAGATCACGTCGTCGAACCCGGCCGCGGCGGCGTGCCGCAGCGCCGCCATGTTGGCCGCATACGACAGCGTCTTGGATCCGAGCAGCAGCCACGGGGCGGACGCGGCGACGTCCGACGCATACCCCCGACCGAGGGCCGTCACCGCGATTCCCTCGGCCCGCGCCCGCAGGGCCACCCCGCTCACGGGCGCGACGGTGATGTAGGCCGTCTCCCGCCCGCCGCGCTCGGGCCCGCGGGACAGTACCAACCGCAGCATCGCCTCCGAGTCCGGCCCCCACCGGCGCGCGGCCAGGTCGATGCCCGCCAGCCACTGTTCCGGGGACGGCCCGGTCAGCCCCAGCGAGGCCGCTGATCTGGCGAGTCGCGCCAGGTGACGTTCCGGCTTGGCGGGGCGGCCACCGACGACGAGGAGTGTCTCGAAGCAACCGTCGCCACGGACGGCGGCCAGGTCGTCGGCCAACAACAGTGGCTGATCGGACGGGTGGACCCGGGGACGCGGCCCCTCCGGACCGCCCGCGACGAGGACGACCACCCGTGCGTCGTCAGTCCGATCGGTACCCGTTTCCACTGCTGTGCCCATGCCGCCCAACACTACGGCGGGGTACGTAGACTCGCGATCGTGACCGACCCAGTTGTGCCCGAGCGGACCGACAGCGGCTACCGCAGCCCGATCCTGACCCGCCCCGGAGCAGTGAACCAGGCCGACACCTCCCCCGACGTCGGGGTGCCGTACCACTACGGCGACCCGTTCGGGGAGCAGCGCGCGGCCGACTCCGCGCCGGTGGTCGTCGACCGCTCCCACCGGGACGTCCTGACCATCGGTGGCGGCGAGCGGCTGACCTGGCTGGAGGGCTTCGTCTCCCAGCACGTGTCCGAGATCCCGGACGGTGGCGGCGCCGAGACGCTGGTGCTGGACGCGAACGGGCGGGTGGAACACCACGCGGTCCTCGCCGACGTCGGCGGCACGCTCGTCGTGGACACCGAACCCGGCCGGGGAGCGGACCTGCTGCAGTTCCTCACCAAGATGGTGTTCTGGGCCGACGCGACACCGGAGACCGCGGACCTCGCCGTCCTCACCCTCACCGGCGCCGCCCTCCCCGCCACCCTCGAGGCCCCGGACGGCACCGAGGTGACCCTGCCGGTCGGGGACTACGCCGGCATCCCGCTGCCGGGCGGCGGTGTGGCCCGGCGGATGCCCTGGCCCCTGACCGGATCGATCGACCTGCTGGTCCCGCGCTCCGAACTGAGCGCGTGGTTCGACGCGGCGGTCGCCGCGGGAGCGCGTCCGGCGGGTTCGTGGGCGTTCGAGGCCCTACGGGCGGCGGGGACGACCCCGCCGCGCGGCCGCCTCGGGGTGGACACCGACGAGAAGACCATCCCCCACGAGCTCCCCACCTGGATCGGCGATGTGGCGCAGCGCGGCGCCGTGCACCTGGACAAGGGGTGCTACCGCGGCCAGGAGACCGTGTCCAGGGTCCACAACCTCGGACGGTCGCCCCGGGTCCTGGTCCGACTCCAGTTGGACGGCTCCGCCAGCGACGAACTGCCCGTGCCGGGCGCCGAGGTCCGCGCCGCCGGCCGCCCCGTCGGACGCGTCGGGACCGTGGTCCAGCACCACGAGGACGGCCCGGTGGCCCTCGCCCTGCTCAAGCGGTCCGTGGCCGTCGACGCCGCCCTCGAGATCGACGGGGTCCTCGCCGCCGTCGACCCGGACAGCGCCCCGGAGGACACCGGGACCCAGGCCGGACGAGAGGCCATCCGCCGACTCCGCGGCCAGGCCTGACACCCCCGCGGGGGTCGGATCACCCCCGCGGGTCACTGCCGGAGACGACTCCCTCGACACCCGGGCGGACATTCCGCGCCGGGCACGCTATCCTGTGGACAGGCAGATACTCACACTTGCAATGGGCACCCCCGAGGTGGCCCAGCACCGTTTCCGAGGGGGTCAGGTCAATGGGCCGAGGCCGCGCGAAGGCGAAGCAGACCAAGGTCGCTCGCGAACTCAAGTACAACACTCCGCAGACGGACCTAGAACGTCTCCAGCAGGAGTTGTCGGGTGGAGGGTCGCCGACGCGGCTCAGCACCGATGAGGACGATGACCCCTACGGGTCATGGTCCGACGGCGACACCAGGTACTGATCATCCCCCGTTCCCGGTAGACCCACGTGGGCCGGGTATCCCCGAGGATGCCCGGCTCACGCGTGTCACACTGGCCGGGACACCGCACGACGACAGGCGACCCGGCCGGAACTGCCCCGGCCGGGTCGCTGTCGTCTGCGAGCGGTCAGAACCGGGCGTGTGAACCCTCGAGTGTCACGCGGGGGGCGTCGGCGTCCTCGCCGGCCTTCTCCACGCGCCCGATCACCCAGTTCTCGACGTGGCGTGCGGTGAGGACGGCCTGGGCCCGGTCCACATCCTCCTCGGGCAGGACGGCGACCATCCCGACCCCCATGTTGAACGTGCGCTCCATCTCGGCCTGCTCGACGCGGCCGTGATGGGCGATGGTGCCGAAGACGGCGGGAACGGGCCAGCGTCCCCGATCGAGGCGCGCGACCAGGCCGCGGGGCATCACCCGGGCGAGGTTCTCGGCGAGCCCGCCGCCGGTGACGTGGCTGAAGACCCGGACGTCGGTCTCCGCGATGAGGCTCAGGCAGTCGAGCGCATAGATACGCGTCGGCTCGAGCAGCTCCTCACCCAGGGTCCGTCCGAACTCCTCGACGTGCCCCTCGAGCGGGAGTCGGGCGAGCTCGAGGAGGACGTGCCGGGCCAACGAGTACCCGTTGGAGTGCAGCCCCGAGGAGGCCATGCCGATGATCACGTCGCCGGGGCGGACCTTCTCGGCCTGGAGGATCTCGTCGGCCTCGACGATCCCCACACCGGTGGCGGAGATGTCGTACTCCCCCGGGGCCATGAGACCGGGGTGCTCGGCCGTCTCCCCGCCCAGCAGCGCGCACCCGGCCCGGACGCAGCCCTCCGCGATCCCCTCGACGATGTCCGCGACGTGCTCGGGGACGACCTTGCCGATGGCGATGTAGTCCTGCAGGAACAGCGGCTCGGCACCGCACACCACGAGGTCGTCGACGACCATGGCGACGAGATCGATACCGACCGTGTTGTGGACGTCCATCGCCTGCGCGACGGCGATCTTGGTCCCGACGCCGTCCGTGGACGACGCGAGAAGCGGTTGCCGGTAGGTGTTCTTCAGCGAGAACAGGCCGGCGAATCCACCGAGGCCTCCCATCACCTCCGGCCGGGTCGCCCGCTTGGCGTGGGGGGCGAACAGCTCCACCGCGCGCTCGCCGGCGTCGATGTCGACGCCCGCGGCGGCATACGAGGCGCCGGTCGGGGGGTGTGAGTTGTCGGTCATGTGGTCTCTCCTCGTCGGCGCCCCTGGTCGGGCGCCCGTTCAGGGTCGGCGGACGGGGTCCGCGATGTCACTGCGGACCGGGAAGCGATCGGCCTCGAGGCCGTCGACCTCGGCTGCCAGCGCGCGCACGGCCGCGCTCATGGGCGAGTCGTCGGGAAGCTCGATGGGATAGTGCCCGTCGAAGCACGCTGCGCACAGTTCGTCGCCGCGTTGGCCGCTGGCCTCGATCATCCCCTCGACGGAGACGTATCCGAGGCTGTCCGCGCCGATGGCGCGGCGCACCCCCTCGAGCATCCCGTCCGAGGCGTCGACGCCGTTGGCGATGAGTTCGGCGGGGCTCGCGAAGTCGATCCCGTAGAAGCACGGCCAGCGCACCGGCGGCGAGGCGATCCGGACGTGCACCTCACGGGCTCCGGCCTCGTACAACATGCGGACCAGGGCGCGCTGGGTGTTGCCCCGAACGATCGAGTCGTCCACCACCACGAGCCGCTGCCCGCGGATCACCTCACGCAGCGGGTTGAGCTTGAGTCGGATCCCCAGTTGCCTGATGGTCTGGCTGGGTTGGATGAACGTACGGCCCACGTAGGCGTTCTTCGTCAGCCCCTGCGCGAACGGGATCCCGGACTCCTGCGCATAACCGACGGCGGCCGGCGTGCCGGACTCGGGGACCGGGATCACCAGGTCCCCCTCGGCGGGATGCTCGCGGGCCAGGCGGCGCCCGATCTCGACCCTCGCGGAGTTGACCAGGCGCTGGTTGATCACCGAGTCGGGACGGGCGAGGTAGACGTACTCGAACACGCACGTCTTGGGGGTCGGGGGCGAGAGCTTGCGGGACCGTACGCCGTCGGCGTCGATCGCGATGAGTTCGCCGGGCTCGATGTCGCGGACGAACGAGGCGCCGACGATGTCCAGGGCCGACGTCTCGGACGAGACGACCCAGCCGCGCTCGAGGCGGCCGAGCGCCAGCGGGCGGACACCGTGCGGATCGCGGGCCGCGTAGAGCGTGTTCTCGTCGGAGAAGGTGAGACAGTAGGCACCGCGCAGCCGGGGCAGCAGACGGGCCGCGGCCTCCTCGAGTCCCCCGTCGCGCGCCTCGTGGGCCAGCAGGGTCGAGACGATGTCGGAGTCCGAGTGGGTACTCTCCTCCGAGTACCCGCCGATCCCCAGGGCCGTCGCGTGCCGTTTGAGTTCCTGCGTGTTGACGAGGTTGCCGTTGTGGCCGAGGACGACGGAACCGCCGTCGATGATCGGCCTGAACATCGGCTGGGCGTTGTCCCAGCTCGCCGCGCCGGTGGTGGAGTAGCGGCAGTGGCCGATCGCCACGTGACCGTGCATCGACTCGAGGGTCTGCTCGTCGAAGACCTGACTGACCAGGCCGAGATCCTTGTAGACCAGGACCTGCTCACCGTCCGCCACGGCGATCCCGGCGGCCTCCTGGCCACGGTGCTGGAGTGCGTACAGGCCGTAGTAGGTGAGCTTGGCGACGTCCTCGCCGGGGGCCCATACACCGAAGACGCCGCATTCCTCGACCGGGCCGATGCGCTCGGCGTCGACGGGCAGGCCAGCGGGGCCGGGGGCGGACGGATCGGGCAGCCCGAGCCCGACGGCGGAGCTGCCACCGGGACGGCGGAGTGACCCGGACGGTGCCGGTCGTGACGACGTACTCTCCACCTGCTGGTGCTCCCTCGCGACTTTCGGGGCGGTCCGCCCGGACGGACCCCGGCGGTGCACCTGCAAGTCTACGGTCACCGACCCCCGTGGCCCCAAAGTCCAGCGCGCAGCCCCCCTCCGCCGGGCGCCCACCCCCCGCCCCGTCACGAGTCACCCGACCGAGCCCCGCACCCCGGCCGAGCCCCGCACCCGGCCGGGCCCCTCACCCCGGCCGGACGACCGGCAGCCCCGCGGCGACCGCCGCCGCCCGGGTCCCCGAGGCGCGCACGCGGCCCTCGGAGATCGCCGAGTCCCAGTCGAGCCGGCCCGTCGCCAACTCCAGCCAGGTGCGGGGGTCCGTCTCGACGACGTTCGGGGGGCTGCCGCGGGTGTGCCGGGGCCCCTCCACGCACTGCGCCGCGGCGAACGGCGGCACCCGGACCTCGACCGAACGGCCCGGCAACTCCGCCGCGAGGATCTCCACGGTGCCGCGGACCGCCGCCGCCAACGCGGACCGACCAGGTCTGGCGGCCACCTCGTCGTCGTCGTCGAGCCACGGTGTCACCGCCTCGACGGCCGCGCGCACCGCCGCGGCGTCGGGGACGCGGCTCACGTCGGATCCCCCGCCGCCACGGGGACCGGGTCCGCGGCGACCGGCAGTCCCCGCGCGCCGGTGCGCACGCCCCGACGGCGGTCGCGACGGTCCTGGGCGGTGCGCCGACTCCACGTCCGCGCGGCCAGGCTCGTGAGCAACAACATGATGAGGACGTTGACCGCCAGGACGGGGTACCCGCCGAGGAACGTGTCCTGCTCGGCATCGGTGGACACGCGCCCGTACTCGGTGGAGACGGTGCTCACCACGGTCAGTGTCAGCAACCACACGCGCGGCCGGGCGTACCCCAGGTAGGTGAGCAGTGCCAGAACCCCCATCGCGCCGTAGGTCGCGCCGATGAACAGCGCGAGCGCCACGACCGCCGGCACCACCTCGGACTGCTCGAGCCCCGCGAACTCCTCCAGGTCCGTCCCGCCCAGCAGGTCGCGCAACGCCAGCACGGTCAACACGAGGACGCTGACGGCGACGAGTGCGCACCCCGCGGTGAGCGCCGCCGGCCGCGGCAGGTGCCCGGGGTCGGGCGCGACGTCGTCGGCCGGACGGTCCGGATCCCCCGAGGCGACGCCGCCCTCGGCGACCGGGTCGTCGAACCCGCGGGCCGCGCGCACCACGCCCGGCGGCAGGTCGTCCGCCGACGCCTCGGGCACCGGCACGCTGCGCAGGTCCAGCACGGGCAGGTCCCCGTCGGTGCGGATCGCGTCACCGCCGCCGTTGCGGGAGTGGTAGCCGGTCGAGAAGTTCTCCAACACCCGGACCCCCACACCGGGGACGTGATACCGGATGGAGTCGACGATGTAGTCGCGCTCGACGTCGATGTCCGCGTCGATCTTGTGGGTCACCTGGAGGGTGAACAGCGACAGGCCCACCGCGCGGTCGTAGGTGCCGGCGCCGAGCCACTGCACCCGGTGCCCGCCGGGCAGCAGCCACCCGTCCGGGCACCGCCAGAAGCGCACGTGGTGGCGCTGCGCGGCGTTGCCCTCGACCTCCTGCTGATACGCCAGGCACTGCCGGCGACCGAAGAGCCGCAGGGGGCTCACCGGTGCGGACGGGTAGGACCGACGCAGGACCGAGGACATGATGATCCCCCACGAGGAGCGGACCGTGATGTCGTCGGCCAGCACCCAGCCGCAGGCGGTCATGGCCTCGTGGATCTGGCGGGCCGTGCCGTCGACGGCGAGGTTGACCGGATCCCCCAGCAGCCCGTCGGAGGTGCGGGTGCGGGCGATGAAGTACCCGGGCACGTACACCGACGTGACGAGCGTCTGCAGGCGCGGCAGCACCAGGTAGGCGACCAGCGCCCAGAACGGGATCAGCAGGAACAGATGCCACCAGGTGTGGTGCCAGACGTCGCTCAGCAACCGCCAGCCCAGCCAGCCCGCCGACAGGGTGGCGACCGCGAAGAACACGGTGTCCACCGCGAGCCCGGGCAGGGGTGGCCGCACCGTGTCGTCGCGGACCTTGGTCGGCGGGCTGACGTAGACGGGCGGTTCGGTCGGGCGGCCGGGCGCGACGGGGACTCCCGTCACGGCCGGAGCCGCCGGGTCGGCGCCGCCGCCCGCGACGGGCGTCGTGCGCTCGCTGGTGGACATGGATCGACGATAGCCGCCGGTCCGTCCCGTGCGGAGCCCGATCACTGCGAGAATATGCGCGTGCCCACGCCCGACCCCACCCCCGCGAGCAGTCTGACCGCCCACGAGGACCACCTGCGCGCCCTGGGGTTGCCGCTCGTGATCGCCCCGGCCACCCGGCGCCGCGAGGTGCTCCCCCGCTCCGCCGGCCTCGGCGCCGGACTCGCGGTGGCCGCCACCGGGATCGCCGCCGTGGACCGGTCGAACGACTACATGATCGCGCTGCTCGAGCGGGCCGGGCCGGGGGCGGAGCCGGAACTGCTCGACGCCCCCGAGCCGATCGTCGAACTGCTCCTATTCGCGGTCGCGCTCTGGGTCGCCGCCCCACTCGTGGGATGGCTGGTGTCGACGGCGGCCCGTCGCGCGCGCCCGGTGGTCGGCTCGGCGATCGGTCTCGGGGCACTGATCGCCCTCGTCGTCGTCCCCCACGTCGTGTTCGCCCCCCACGACGGCCCCTCGTACCGCACCACCGTCCTGCTCGCGGTGGGCGTCCTGGTGGGCACCTACACGGGGCTGGGCTCGCTGATGCGCTGGTCGGCGCGGCGCGTGCGGCGGGAACTGGCCACCATGGGACCGATGGTGGCGAGGGTGCTGCCGATCCTCATGCTGGCGGTGCTGTTCCTGTTCTTCAGCGTGGAGATCTGGCAGGTCATGGTGGAACTGTCCTGGCCGCGGACGTTCGCCGTGCTGGGCGTCATGGTGGTGCTCACCGTGCTGCTGGTGGGCATCTCCACCCGCGACGACATCATCCAGGACCTGGGCGGGCGCGCGCCGGACCACCCGCTGCGTCCGGGCGAGCGGGTGAACCTGGTGCTGGTGCCCGTGCTGGCGACCCTGATCCAGGCGGCGCTGTTCGCCACGCTCGTGTTCCTGTTCTTCGTGACCCTCGGGTGGATCGCCGTCCCCGAGATCACCGAGACCCGGTGGACGCTGCGTCCTCCCGACGAGCCGGGCGGGCTGCTGTTCGGTCTCCCGGTCAGCGTCACCCTCGTGCGCGTGTCGCTGATGCTGGCGACGTTCTCCGCGCTCAACCTGGCCGCCGCGGCGGCCTCCGACGCCGCGCACAAGGAACGGTTCGTACGTCCGATGCTCGACGAGGTGGTCCGTGGCCTCGCCGCGCGGGAGGCCTACCTGGGGGCACGACGACGAGGGCTGCCGTAGGCCCGGGGCCCTGATGGGCCGTCAGGGGGGTGCGGTAGTCCCGGGCGCGCAGCAGGACGGTCACGACCGCCGCGCCGATCACGACCGCCGCGGCCAGCGCGAGCGCGGTGGCGCCCATGGCCACGTGCAGCAGCGCACCGGCGACACCACCGAGGACGAGCGCGGACCACAGGGCCACCTGCTGGCGGTACGGGGCCCACGATCCCCCGGCCAGCGCGTCGACCAGGCGGTGGGCCGACTTCACCACGGCGCCCGTCATGTACGTCACGCCGAGCGAGACCTCGCCACGGGAGTGGAAGACGGAGTTCATGGCCCCCATCGATGCCGCCGCCGCCGCGACGGACACCGGCGCCCCGAGCACCGTGGCCGTGGTGACCCGGTGCAGGACGAGCGAGAGCACGAGCAGGAACGCCACGAGGGACAGGACCGCCGGTCGGTCGTCGAGGTTGCGGCGTCGGGTCACCACCGCGCCCCCGACCGCCCCCAGGAAGAACGAGACCAGCACGACGGCGGCGATGGCGGCACCTGCGAGGTCACCGCCAGAGAGGTCGACGACCATGCGGGTGGAGTTCCCGCTCATGAAGGACACGAAGTAGCCGCCCACCACGAGGAAGCCGACGGCGTCGACGAACCCCGCGGTGGCGGCGAGCACCACCGCGAGGACCCGCTCACGCCCGCGCAGGTCGCGCATCCGCCCGCCTGTCCCCGGTCCGGCCGTCCTCCCCGACGACTCAGACGGGGTCGACGCCGAACAGAGCCGGCAGCGTCCCCTCGTGGGCGGCGCGCAACTCGTCGGTGGTGAGGGTGAACTGGCCCTGCACCTCGAACGTGCCCGAGTCGGGGTCGGTCACGCCGACCCGCGCGTGCGGGATGTGCTGCGCGGTGAGCATCTGCTGGAAGCGGATCTCCTCGCCCCGCGGCACGGAGACGATCACGCGTCCGGAGGACTCGGAGAACAGCCAGACGAACGGGTCGGCGCCCTCGGGCAGCACGACGCGGATGCCGCACTCGCCCGCCAGCGCCGACTCCACGAGAGCCTGCGCGAGGCCGCCCTCGGACAGGTCGTGGGCGCCGGTGATGAGGCCGTCCTTGGAGCTGGTCGCCATGATGCGGGCCAGGGTGGCCTCCCACGCCAGGTCCACCGTCGGGGGCAGGCCGCCGAGGTGGTCGTGGGCGACCTGGGCCCAGATGGACCCGTCGAGCTCGTCCCGGGTCTCGCCGAGGAGGTAGATGCTCTCGCCGGGGGTGTCACCGAACGCGGTGGGCGTGCGGCGGGCGACGTCGTCGATCACCCCGAGCACGCCCACGACGGGCGTCGGCAGGATCGGCGTGGAGCCGGTCTGGTTGTAGAACGAGACGTTGCCGCCGGTGACGGGGATGCCGAGCTCGGCGCACCCGTCGGCCAGGCCGTGGACGGCCTCGCGGAACTGCCACATCACACCCGGGTCCTCGGGGGAGCCGAAGTTCAGGCAGTTGGTCACCGCGACCGGGGTGGCGCCGGTGACGGCGACATTGCGGTACGCCTCCGCCAGGGCCAGTCGGGCGCCGGTGTACGGGTCGAGCTTGGTGTAGCGACCGGAGGCGTCGGTCGACAGCGCGATGCCGCGACCGGTCTCCTCGTCGATGCGCAGGACACCGCCGTCGGCGGCTTCCGCGAGGATCGTGTTGCCGCGGACGTACCGGTCGTACTGCTCGGTGATGAACTTGCGCGAGCACAGCGCCGGGCTGGAGATCATGTCCAGAAGGGTCTGACGCAGCTCGTCACCGGTGGCCGGGCGGGCCAGGTTCGCGGTGGTGTCGGCCTGCAGAGCGTCCTGGTCGGCGGGGCGCTCGACGGGGCGCTCGTAGACCGGTCCCTCGTCGGCCAGTGACTCCGGCGGGGCGTCCACGACGGTCTCGCCGCGGAACTCGATGGTGAGCCGGTCGCCGTCGGTGACCTCGCCGATGTCGGCGGCCAGCACGTCCCAGCGGCGGCACACCTCCATGAAGGCCTCGACGTTCTCCGGCGTCACCACGGCGCACATGCGCTCCTGCGACTCACTCGAGAGGATCTCCGCGGCGGTCATGCCCTCCGCACGCAGCGGGACGTTGTCGAGCACGATGTGCATGCCGCCGTCGCCGGCCGCCGCCAGCTCGGAGGTGGCGCACGCCAGGCCGGCTCCGCCGAGGTCCTGGATGCCCACGACCAGTTCCTCGCGGTACAGGTCGAGGCAGCACTCGATGAGGACCTTCTCCATGAACGGGTCGCCCACCTGGACGGCCGGGAGCTTGCGGGGTTTGACCGGCGCGCCGTGCTCATCCACGTCGAAGGTCTCGGAGGCGAGCACCGACACGCCACCGATCCCGTCGAGGCCGGTGCGGGCACCGAACAGGATGATCCGGTTGCCAGTGCCGGAGGCGAACGCCAGGTGCAGGTCCTCGACGCGCATGACGCCCGCGCCGAGGGCGTTGACCAGAGGGTTGGCGGCGTAGGACTCGTCGAACACGGTCTCGCCACCGATGTTGGGCAGGCCCAGGCAGTTGCCGTAGCCGCCGACGCCCGCCACGACGCCGGGGAGCACGCGGTGCGTGTCGTCGGCGTCGGCGGGGCCGAAGCGAAGCTGGTCCATCACGGCCACCGGCCGCGCACCCATCGCCATGATGTCGCGGATGATCCCGCCGACACCGGTCGCGGCGCCCTGGTAGGGCTCGATGTACGAGGGGTGGTTGTGCGACTCCACCTTGAACGTCACGGCCCAGCCGCCGCCGATGTCCACGACGCCGGCGTTCTCACCGATGCCGGCGAGCATGGACGAGCGCATCTCGTCGGTGGTGGTCTCCCCGAAGTACTTCAGGTGCACCTTGGACGACTTGTAGGAGCAGTGCTCCGACCACATGACGGAGTACATGGCCAGCTCGGCGTCCGTGGGGCGACGCCCCAGGATCTCCCGGATGCGGGCGTACTCGTCCTCCTTGAGTCCGAGTTCCGCCCACGGCTGGGCCAGCTCGGGGGTGTCGGAGGCGTGCGAGATGGAGTCCACGTGAGAGGTCACGGGGCCGAGTCTAGTCGGCCCCCTCCGGGTGGCGAATCGACGCCTTCGGCCCCACCTCGTGCGGGGCCGCCCGGGGCCCGCCCTACGTCGACAGGACCTCGAACGTCAGGCCGCCGCGCTGGACCCGGTCCAGCAGGGCGTCACCCATGGCCTGGGCCGTGGTGAGCTGACCCGAGAGCGCGGGCAGGTCGTCGAACGCCAGACTCAGACCCGACTCGGCGAGCATCATCGACGTCTCGGTGTACCCGGGGTCGCCCCCCGAGACCCGGGTGACGATCCGACGGCCGCCGGCGAGCGCGACGAACGTGACGTCGAACGAGGACCGGGCCCGGCGGGACTCGCTCGGCCCGGCCCCGCGGTCGATCCGCTTGAGGATCTGCGACCGGATGGGGCCGACCTGCGAGCCGAGCGCGAGCGCGCCGACACCGACCATGCCGGCCGTGGCGGTGACGGGCGAGCCGACCGAGGCGTAGTGCGAGTAGGTGAAGTCCGGCCCGTAGCTCTCAAGGGCTGCGGCCGACCGCAGGACGATCTGCGGGTCGATGGTCGGCAGCGGCACGAGCCACCGGCCCAGCACGCTGTCCCGGTGCGGCTTGCCCTGGACCGACTTGATCCGCCGACCGGAGACCCTGCCCTCCTTCTGTCGCCGGAGCTTGGCGGTCTTCGCCGCGTCCCGCAGGCGCGCGAACTGGCCGATGGCCGAGTGGAAGGTTCCGCCGGAGAACTGGGCCTCCGCATGGACGGCCCCGTACACCACCGCGGGCACGCCCTCGGGCACCTGCTTCATGGTGTAGAACACGCCCAGGTCGTGGGGGATCGAGTCGAAACCGCAGGCGTGGACGATCCGTGCGCCGGAGGCCACGGCCGCGTCGTGATACTCGAGGTACATGCGGTCCACGAACTCGGGCTCCCCGGTCAGGTCCACGTAGTCGGTTCCGGCCTCGGCGCAGGCGGCCACCAGCGGCTCGCCGTACTCGAGGTACGGGCCGACCGTGGTGATGATGACGCGCGCCGACCGCGCCATCTCCGCCAGCGATCGCGCGTCGTCGGTGTCCGCGACGACGACCCCGGGCGCGGGGACGTCCGGCATCTCGGTGGCCAGTCGGGCGACGATCGCGTCCAACTTGGTCCGGTTCCGGCCCGCGACCGCCCAGGAACCACCCTCGGGCATGTGCCGCAACAGGTACTCGGCCACCAGTCCCCCGGTGAACCCGGTCGCACCGTAGAGCACGATGTCGAACGGCCGGTCGGCCTTGTCGGGGGCGGAGACGGGCTGGTTACTGGTTTCGCTCATCCCACGGTTCTACCGCATCGGCCGCGGTCGGCGGGCGATACACGGAGCGCAGCTGGCCACGAGTGGCGCGAGTGACCTCTGTCACTAAAATGAAGAAAGTTGATCCATTGTCCGCCAGATAAGGGCAAAATCATCTCGCGCGCGCGACCACCCGGGTCGCCGCACCGTGCCCCGGCCGCACCGGGGCGTTCTTCCCTAAGGAGACCCCATGGACCTCACCACCTCGATCGGCGAGATCACCGGCCCCTTGAGCGCCGAGCTCACGGGCAGCGCCGACCCCGTCGGTTCGTCTTTCATCGACACCCTGTCCGCGGCTCTGTTCATCGGCCCGAATCTTCTTCTGAACTTCATCGGCGACCTCGGCCACGACCTCGGCAGCACCGGCAGCCTCTTCGGCGACGGCGGCTTGACCCTCCCGGCCTGACGCTCACGGCAATAACGAAGGGCCCGCCGGAATCACTTCCGGCGGGCCCTGTGTCGTACGCGCCGAGCCCGGGTCAGACGGGCCTGGGTCAGACGGTGACCACCGAATCCAGCGCGGACAGGAACAGCCCGAGCCCGTCGTCGGACGGCCCGGTCAGCGGGTCGATGGCGTGCTCGGGGTGCGGCATGAGACCCACCACGCGACCGTCGGCGGAGCTGATGCCGGCGATGTTGTTGGTGGAGCCGTTGGGGGCGTCGGAGGCGAAGCGGAAGACCACGCGCCCCTCGGCCTCGAGCTGCTCGATGGTCTCGGGCGTGGCCATGTAGCGGCCCTCACCGGACTTGAGCGGGATGAGGATCTCGGCATTCTGCTCGAACCGGGAGGTCCAGGCCGTGCCGTTGTTCTCCACCCGCAGCCACTCGTCGCGGCAGATGAAGTGCATGTCTCGGTTGCGTCCCATGGCGCCGGGCAGGAGCCCGGCCTCGCACAGGATCTGGAAACCGTTGCAGATCCCCAGCACGGGCATGCCGCCCTTAGCGGCCGAGATGACCTCACCCATGACGGGGGCCATCGAGGCGATGGCACCGCACCGCAGGTAGTCGCCGTAGGAGAAGCCGCCGGGGACCACCACGGCGTCGACGCCCTTGAGGTCGGCGTCGTCGTGCCACAGGGAGACGGCCTCGGCCCCGGCCCGGGTGACGGCGCGGGACGCGTCGATGTCGTCGAGCGTGCCGGGGAAGGTGATGACGCCGATCCGTGCGGTCACGAGGCCGCCTCCGCGGTGTCCACGCGGACGACCTTCCAGTCCTCGATCACGGTGTTTGCCAGGAGGGACGACGCGATCTCCTCGAGCTCGGCCTCCGTCACGCCGTCGGCGACCTCGAGTTCGAACCGCTTGCCCTGCCGGACGTCGGTGACTCCGCCGTGGCCCAGACGGCCGAGGGCTCGGTGGATGGCCTGACCCTGCGGATCGAGGATCTCGGCCTTGGGCATGACTTCGACGACGACTCGGGCCACGGTGGGAACTCCTCGATCGGATGGCTACGCGGGACGATCCCGGACCGGCCGGGACTCACTGGTCGATCCTACCCGCCGCTGGTCGCCGGACCGAAAGCTCACGCGGCACCCACGAGGGCGACCGGAGACCACTCGTAGCGGGCGGGCCGCGCACCGTGCTCGCCGACCACCGCGTCGACCGCGTCGAGCAGCGCCGACCGGGGTGCCCGGCGCGAGAGTTGCCCGGCCGCGACGTTGAGCCGGACTGTCCCGCCGGCCTCGGCGGTGCGCCCGGCCGCGGCGACGAGGGCCCGGCACCACCAGGCGTCGGCGACGAACCCCTCGCCGATCGAGAGCGCCCGACCCCGCTCGATGGTGCCGCGCGGGAGGTCGTGGATCCCTGTCAGCGCGGCACAGACGTGGAAGCCCGCCCCGGGGAGTGCCCTGAGGCATCCCGGGGAGGCGTTCCAGCGCGGCGGGGCGAACACCCGGGTCCGCAGGCCCATCTCCGCCATGAGCCGGTCGGCGGCGGTGAGACGCACGGCGGCCTCGGCGGGTCCGATCGAGGCGAACTCGGGCCTACGGGGCCTGGTCGCCGCGTCGTCGTAACCGCCCAGCACGATGGCGTCGCCGCGCCGCCGGCGATGCCGCAGCCACTCCTGGGTGCCGTCGTCGTCGGCGAGTCGGTACTCGCGCCCCCGCCGCGGGGCGACGAGCAGCGAGACCGGCACGGATCGACGTTCGAGGTCGCCGACCAGGTCGACGGCGTGGTCGAGGGTGGTGTCGCGGAGTCCCGAGACCGAGACGATGAGGCGCGGGGTCATGGGGGCATCGTGTCAGGGAGTGATGACGCGGTGACGACGGCGAGGTGTACTCCAGATTGCCGAGCCCGACACAGCACCGAGACCGACACAGTGCCGGCGCGACACAGTGCCGAGACCGATATCCCCGCCGGCGCGGTCAGATCGGAAGAGTCTCCTCGAGCGCGTCCACCAGTTCGGGGGCTCCGGGCTCCACCTTGGGACGGAACCGCCCGACAACCTCTCCCTCGGGCGAGAGCAGGAACTTCTCGAAGTTCCACTGCACGTCCCCCGCCTCACCGTCGGAGTCGGCCACCTTGGTGAGCTCGACGTAGAGCGGGTGCCGGTCGGGCCCGTTGACGTCGACCTTGGCCGCGAGCGGAAAGGTGATCCCGTACTTGCCGGAGGTGAACTCCTTGATGGTGTCCTCGTCACCCGGCTCCTGGCCCATGAACTGGTTGCAGGGGAACCCGATCACGAAGAGGCCGCGGTCGCGGTAGTCGTCCGCCAACTCCTGCAGCCCCTCGTACTGCGGGGTGAGCCCGCACTCGCTGGCGACGTTGACCACGAGGACCGCGTGGCCCGCGTAGTCGCCCATGCTGGCCTGCTCGCCGTCGATGGTGGTGAACGAGATGTCGTGGATGCTTCCGCTACTCATGTGATCCAGCCTACGCACAACGAACCATTGACAAATCGTTGGGTTTTCCCAACACTTAGATACATGAGCCCAGTCCGACGGGGAGAAAAGCTCCCCATTCACAACCGGATCGCCGTGTTGCGGGCCGAGCACCGCCTGAGCCGTGCGGCGCTCGCCGAGCAGATCGAGGTCAACCCCCAGACCGTGGGGGCGCTCGAGAGAGGCGACCACTACCCGAGCCTGGATCTGGCCTTCCGGATCTGCGCGGTCTTCGACCTGCCGGTCGAGGCCGTGTTCTCCCGCGAGGAGTTCCGACCGATGTCCGCCGAGATCTACCGCCCCACCCGAGAGGACCGATCATGACCTCCAACCGCGTCGACACCCTCACCCGATCCGAGCAGCGATTCGAGAAGATGCAGACCCGGACGGAGGGCAGACTCCCGTCGTGGCGTACCCCGGCACGTCGCCGACTGCTCGTCCGCCTGAACTGGGCGAGCCTGGCGATCATGGCCGCGATCGCGGTGGCGGGTTACTTCTGGTTCCCGATCATCCTGGCCTGGCTCCCCATGACCGTGGTGATCTGCGTGGTCTGGACGATGCTGCGCATCACCATCGACTCCAAGGACACCGCCCCCGCCCGATACCTGGACGAGTTCGAGCTGGCGACGCTCCTGCAGGCCCGCTCTCAGTCGCTCTCGCTGGTCACGGGCGGACTGTTCGTGATCTCGATGGTGCTGATCTTCGGTTCGAGCTTCGAGATCGGCGACGGACACCGGCTCGCCTACGTGATGGGAGGCCTCGGCATCCTCACGTTCCTGGCCGGGGCGGTCATTCCCGCAGCCGCGATGACCCGCACCATGCCCCCCGAGAGCGGGGACGACTTCGGGCCCGCCGCCGACCACACCGCCTGATCCCCGGGAGATCCGCTACTCCGATTCGGGATCCGCTAGTCCGATCGGGGTAGCGGATCCCGAATTGGAGTAGCGGATCCTCGGGGTGGGGTGGGCGCGACTCCGGGTGGGCGCGACTCCGGGTGGGCGCTGGGCGGGGTGGGCGCTGGGTGGGGTGGGCGCGACTCCGGGTGGGCGCCGGGCGGGTCTAGCGGGCGGGCCGGGCGGGCCGGGCGGGTCTAGCCTGCGCCCGCCGTGCGGAGGGTCCACGCGTACTCGAACGCGGTCTGACGCCACCGCTCGTAGCGCCCGGACACTCCCCCGTGACCCGCGCTCATCTCGCAGCGCAGCAGCACCGGCCGGTCCGCCGAGTTGGCCGACGGGGACACCGCCCGCAGCCTGGCCACCCACTTGGCGGGCTCCACGTACAGCACCCGGGTGTCGTTGAGCGAGGTCACCGCGAGGATGGCCGGATAGTCCTTGGCCTCGATGTTCTCGTACGGGGCGTACGAGGCCATGTAGTCGTAGACCTCCTCGGAGTGCAGCGGATCGCCCCACTCGTCCCACTCGATCACCGTCAGCGGCAGCTCCGGCATGAGGATCGAGGTGAGCGGGTCGACGAACGGCACCACGGCCTGGATGCCCGCGAACAACTCGGGGGCCAGGTTCGCGACCGCCCCCATCAGTAGTCCACCGGCACTGCCGCCCTCGGCGACCAGCCGGTCCGGGGAGGTGAGCCCGGAGTCGACCAGGTGTCGCGCACAGTCGACGAAGTCGGTGAAAGTGTTGCGCTTCGTGTGCGTCTTGCCGTTCTCGTACCAGAGCCGGCCCATCTCACCGCCGCCCCGCACGTGCGCCACGGCGAAGGCCATCCCCCGGTCGAGCAGCGAGAGCCTCGCCACCGAGAACGCGGGATCGATGCTGGTCTCGTACGAGCCGTAGCCGTACAGCAGCGTCGGCACCTGCTCGCCGGCATCGACGCGGGCGGCGGTGCCGGTGGACATCACCAGCGAGATCGGCACCCGGGTGCCGTCCGCGGCCGTCGCCCAGTCGCGTCGCTGGACGTAGCCGCTCGGGTCGTACCCGCCGAGCACCTCCTGCTCACGCAGCAGCGTCCGCTCCCCCGAGGCGAGGTCGAGCGAGTAGACCCGGCCCGGCGTGACGAACGAACCGAAGCCGAACCGCAGGACCGGCGAGTCCCACTCCGGGTTGGACCCCGGACCGGAGGTGTACAGCTCCTCGTCGAACTCGACGGGCTCGAACCGCCCGTACGCCTCGACTCCCGCCGTGGACCCCTGCTCGAGCGGCATCAGCGCGAACCGCGGCAGCGCCGCTTCGCGGTACCCCAGCACCAGCACGCGCGCGAAGGCGTCCACGCCCTCCACCCGGACGTCGTCACGGTGGGCCACCAGCGTGCGCAGATCCCGCAGCTCGCCCTCGATCGGACCGACAGGCGCCTCGACCACCTCGTAGTTCGGGGCGCCGTCGTTGTGGGTGATGATGAACCGGTCCTCGCCACCGACGACCGCGTGCTCGACGTCGTACTCGACGCCCTCCTGCCGCGGCCGGACGCACCAGAACTCGCCGGCGGGATCGTTCGAGTCCAGGCACCACACCTCGGTGGTGATCTTGGACCCCGCCGCTATCTGCAGGAACTTCTCGCTGCGTGTCTCGCCGACCCCGATCCAGTAGGACTCGTCGGGCTCGTGGAAGACCTTGTCGTCGTCGTCCCTCGTCGTGCCCAGCCGGTGACGCCACACCGTGTCCGGCCGCCAGGCGTCGTCGACCGTGACATAGAAGACGTACCGGCCATCGCGGGACCAGGTCACACCGGCGGCGATCCCGGAGATCTCCTCGTCCGGGGCCGTGTAGTCCGGGTCGAGCGAGCGGAAACGCAGCGTGTACCGCTCGTCGCCCTCCGTATCCGTGGCCCACGCCAGTGCGCGGCCGTCGTCGCTGACCGAGAACGCGCCCAGCGCGAAGTAGTCGTGACCCTCCGCCTCGGCGTTTCCGTCGAGGAGCAACTGCTCACCCGGCAACTCCACGTCCGGGGAGACCTCGGGCGGAACCCAGCCCGCAGGGTCCGACGGGTCGTCGACGAACTGCTGCGGGACCGGGACCCGACAGTGCCTGGCGTACGACCGGCCCTCCTCGGTGCGCGAGAAGTACCACCAGCCGCTGGCGCGCACCGGGACCGACATGTCGGTCTCCTTGACGCGGGAGCGGATCTCCTCGTAGACCTCGTCCTCCAGGGGCTTGAGGTCGGCGGTCATCGCATCGGTGTAGGCGTTCTCCGCCTCGAGGTAGGCACGGGTCGCGGGAGCGTCCTTGTCGCGCAACCACTCGTAGTCGTCGACGAAGACGCGGCCGTGGTGCTCGCGACGGTGGGGCCGGCGCTCGGCCTGCGGCGGCGTGGGCGTCTGCCCCGTGGTGGTGGCTGTGGTGGCGGTCGCGGCGGCGGCGGTGTCGGTGGCTGCGGTGTCGGTGTCGGTGTCGGTCGTCTCGGCGGAGCTCACGCTGCGTCGCCCCCGATCCAGTCGGCGAACGAGCGGCCCGAGATGCGCTCGTAGGCCTCGATGTAGCGCGCCCGGGTCGCGTCCACGACCTCCTGCGGCAGAGCCGGTGGCGGGGTGTCGGCATCGGAGTTCCAGCCCGCCTCCGGGCCCGTCAACCAGTTCCGCACGTACTGCTTGTCGAAGCTCGGTTGCACACGGCCCGGCGAATACTCGTCAGCGGGCCAGTAGCGCGATGAGTCCGGGGTGAGCACCTCGTCGGCCAGGATCAGCTCCCCGTCGACCAGGCCGAACTCGAACTTGGTGTCGGCCAGCAGCACTCCGCGCTCGGCCGCCATCTCCGCGGCCCGCGCGTAGACGTCCAGCGTCGCCGTACGCAGCTGCTCGGCCAGCTCGGCCCCGACGATCCCGGTGAGCTGATCGAACGAGATGTTCTCGTCGTGATCCCCCACCGCCGCCTTGGTGGCCGGGGTGAAGATCGGCTCGGGCAGTCGGCTGGCCTCGACCAGGCCCCCGGGCAGCTCGATGCCACACACGGTCCCCGACTCCCGGTACTCGGTCATCCCCGACCCGGTCAGGTAACCGCGGGCCACACACTCGGCCGGAACCATGTCGAGTCGACGGACCACCATCGCGCGGCCGAGCACCTCGAGCGGGATGCGCTCGTCGTCCAGCGTCCCGGCCAGGTGGTTGGGCACGTCGAGGGCGTCGAAGAAGTAGGCGCTCATCGCGGTGAGCACGCGGCCCTTGTCCGGGATGGGCGTGCCGAGGACGTGGTCGTAGGCGGAGATGCGGTCGGTGGCCACCAGGAGGAGCGTCTCACCGTCGATCTCGTACAGCTCGCGGACCTTTCCGGAGACGAGATGGCGGTAAGAGGAGAGATCGGGTCGCATGACGGCCAGCGTAGCCGGACGCCCACGTCCCGAGTCGAGACCGTCGGCCCCCAACCGAGGTTGGTCGGACTCAGCCCAGTCGGGCCTCGAGCCACTCCCCCAACGCCGCGTACGCGTCCTCGGCGCACAGGTCGTTGAACAGCTCGTGGAGGCCGCCCTCGAACTCCCGGTAGGTGATCTCCGGGCGCGGGTCGTGGTCCGAACCGGCGATCTGCGCGAAGCGCCGCGCGCCCGACGGGTAGGTGATGGTGTCGGCCGAGCCGTTGAGGATCAGCGTCGGCAACCGCAGTGCCGGCGACCGCTCGATGAACTTGAGGCCGCCGGCGAGCATCGTCCCCGCCGTCACCGCGGGCACGCCCTTCTGGTGGACCAGCGGATCCGAGGTGTAGTCCTCGACGTACTCGGGCACTCGGGAGATATCGTGCGGGTCGAGCTTCTCCACCGGCAGGAACGGCAGGAGACGAGCGATCACGGGCGCCGCCACGCGCAGCGGTGCCGGTGTCCCCTCGCCCACGACGAGCCCGGGCGAGGAGAGGATGAGGCCCTTGAGGTCCCACGGCCGCCGGAGCGCGGACTCCCCCGCGATCAACCCGCCCATCGAATGCCCCATCAGCAGCCGGGGCAGGGACTCGGCCCCGCCGCCCTCGGCGGACCGGCTCCACTCCACCACCGCGTCACGCACCGCGAGGTTGTCGCGGATGTGCGTCTCCATCGACACCTTGGCGCGGGGCCCGGGAGCCGTGCCGTGGCCGCGCAGATCGTAGGAGGCAACACTGATCCCCCGGTCGGTGAGGAAGCGGATCGTCCGCCCGTACCGGCCGGAGTGCTCGGCGAAGCCGTGCACGAGCAGCAGCAACGCCCGGGGCTGGTCAGCGTGGTGCAGGGTCGCCTGCAGGCCGGAGGTGCCGGGGACGGGGATGGGGGTCTGGCGCATGCTGCACAGACTAGTGCCAGCCCGCCCGGGGCCGAGGCCGATCGCCTGGGGCCGATCGGGCAAAAACCTCAGATCCCGAGCTGGTCCAAGATGAGGCTGCCGGCGCCGAGCGGCATCAGAGAGAACGCGATCGGAACGTAGAACTGCTGCATGAACGCCCCCGGGTCGATCCCGACGGCCGAACTGGCGGTGGCGAGCCCGGCCTGGATCATCCCGAACACGTCGTACAGTGCGCCCCCGAGGGAGCCGCTGGGCCTCGTGACCATGCTGTGGTCCTTCCCTGTCACTCGGCGACGGGAGGGCCCCGCCTCCGTCGGTGTACAGGACTTATCGGGCGGGGGGCCCGGCGGGTTACGGACAGGCTGTCAGAGGATCGAACCCGGCGCGTAGCCGGCCGCCTCCGGGTGGCGGGCCACGAGCGCCTCGACGCGGGCGGCGACCGCGTCGACCTGGTCGCCGGCAGCGCCGACGAACGCGGCACGATCCGCGAGCGCCTCCTCGAGCGCGGCGCGATCCAGCGGCAGCCGGTCGTCGGCGGCGAGCCGGTCCAGCAGATCGGGTTCGCGGCCCTCCTCGCGCATGGCCAGCGCCACCGCCACCGCGTTGGACTTGATCGCCTCGTGGGCGACCTCGCGGCCGACCCCGGCGCGCACCGCGGCCATGAGGACCTTCGTGGTGGCGA
Organism: Dietzia sp. WMMA184; assembly: GCF_002441635.1. Classification (NCBI taxonomy): domain Bacteria; kingdom Bacillati; phylum Actinomycetota; class Actinomycetes; order Mycobacteriales; family Dietziaceae; genus Dietzia; species Dietzia sp. WMMA184. The sequence goes on from NZ_NXEI01000001.1 coordinate 1,572,887, forward strand.
GGAACGGCAGGTAGCGCTGGAGCTCCTTGTCGATCACGGCCGGGTAGGCGCCGAACTCGTCGAGCACGGTGAGGAACGTCTCGAACATGCCGTCCAGGGCGAAGAACGCATCCGGCAGCGCGACACGACGCACCACGGAGCAGAAGACGTCGCCCTCGTTCCACTGCGCGCCCGCGAGTTCGGCGGCCATGGAGCCGTAACCGCGGAGCACGACCTGCAGACCGTTCACGCGCTCGCAGGAGCGGGTGTTCATCTTGTGCGGCATCGCGGACGAGCCGACCTGACCGGGCTGGAAGCCCTCGGTGACCAGCTCGTGCCCGGCCATGAGCCGGATGGTCTGCGCCAACGACGACGGGCCTGCGCCGAGCTGGACGAGCGCCGAGACGACCTCGTGGTCCAACGACCGCGGGTAGACCTGGCCCACCGAGTCGAAGGTGCGGGCGAAGCCGAGATGCTCGGCGATCCGCCCCTCGAGCTCGGTCATCTTGGCGGCGTCGCCACCGAGGAGGTCGAGCATGTCCTGCGCCGTGCCCATCGGGCCCTTGATGCCGCGCAGGGGGTACCGCTCGAGCAACGACTCCACGCGCTCCAACGCCACCAGCAGCTCGTCGGCGGCGGAGGCGAAGCGCTTACCGAGGGTGGTCGCCTGCGCGGCGACATTGTGGCTACGTCCCGCCATGACCGTGTCGCGGTGGGCCACGGCGTGCTCGGCCAGGCGACGGGCCGCGGCGACGCCCCGGTCGCGCACCAGCTCGAGCGAGCGCACCACCTGCAACTGCTCGACGTTCTCGGTGAGGTCCCGGCTCGTCATGCCCTTGTGGATGTGCTCGTGCCCGGCGAGGTCGTTGAACTCCTCGATGCGTGCCTTGACGTCGTGCCGGGTGACCCGCTCGCGCTCGGCGATCGACGCGAGGTCGACGCGGTCGACCACCGCCTCGTAGGCCTCGATCACGCCGTCGGGGACGTCGATCCCCAGGTCCCGCTGCGCGCGGAGTACCGCGATCCACAGCTGGCGCTCGAGCACGATCTTGTGCTCGGCGGACCACAGCGTGGCCAGGTCGACGCTCGCGTAGCGCGAGGCGAGGACATTGGAGATCCGGGGCTTTGCGGCCCGGGCGGGCGAGGCGTTCTGGGCGGTCACGCCCCCAGTATCGCAGCCCGTTCAGGAGATGACCGAGCCGCCGGTGGACCCGGCGAGGATCTCGCGGGCATTGAGGTAGACCTGCTCGACCGTCAGCGGCGCCTGCAGCAGCAGCCACGGCCGGGTGATGAAGACGCTGACGGTGATGATCTCGGCTGAGCCCATGCGCCGACGGTAGCCGCCCGGCGTCACCGGCGGGGACGCCGCGTCCTCGGGGCCCACGGCGCTCACGGGCGGGCGCCTACGGGGCCAGTTCCGCCTCGAGCCGGTCCATGGCCTCGGCGATCTCGTCGGTCGCCCCCGCGAAGCTCAACCGCACCGTGTGCCGGCCGTCGACGGTGTCGAAGTCGACACCCGGCGTGAGCGCGACCCCGGTGCGGTCGAGGATCCGCGCGCACCACGCCACCGAGTCTTCGGTCCAGCGGGAAACGTCGAAGTAGGCATAGAACGCACCGTCGGGTGGGGCGACCTCCTTCACCCCCAGATCGACGAGCCGACGCAGCACGAGGTCGCGGTTGCGGGCGTAGCGCTCGACGTGGAGGTCGAGCTCGGCGGTCGAGTCGTCGGTGAAGGCGGCGACGGCCGCGAACTGCGCGTCGGCGGGTGGGCAGATCGTCAGGTTGCCCACGAGCCGGTCGACGGGGTCCCGCAGGTACTCCGGCAGCAGCATCCACCCGATCCGCCAGCCGGTCATGGAGAAGTACTTGGACACCGAGCCCATGACCACCGCCTCGCGGCTGGCCCGCCAGGCGCTCGCGCACTCCCGGCCGTACGTGACGCCGTGGTAGATCTCGTCGCTGATGAGTAGCGTGCCGTTCGACTCGCACCACCGGGCAAGCGCGGCGAGCTCGTCCGCGTCGATGATCGTGCCGGTGGGGTTGGCGGGGCTGGCGACGATGAGCCCGGCGGGGGCGCGCCCGAGCTCCGCCGTGGCCGCCTCGAGTTGCGCGACGGTGGGCTGATACCGCGTGTCCGCCCCGCACGCGATCTCGTGGACGAGGCACCCCAGCGCCTGGAGGGTGTTGCGGTAGGCGGGGTAGCCGGGGCGCGCCATGACCACGATGTCGCCGGGGTCGAAAGCGGCGAGGAAGAGGGCGGTGAAGCCGCCGGAGGAACCGGTGGTGACGACGACGTCGTCGGCGCGCACGTCGAGCCCGTCCCGTCGCCGGTGATACGCGGCGATCGCCTCGCGAAGGGGCCGGATGCCCACGGCCTCGGTATAACCGAGGATCTCGGTGTCCAGGGCCCGGTGGGCCGCGGCCAGTACCGGCGCCGGGGCCGGGGTCGAGGGCTGCCCGGCGCACAGGGAGATCACGTCCCCGTGGGTCTCCTGGCGCCTGGCCGCGGCCGCGAGGACGGTCATCACGTGGAACGGCTCGACGGCCGAGCGGCGGGAGGGTTCGCGGCAGTCCATGCGGCCGACGTTAGCGGGGTTACGGTACGGACTCACAACCTTCCGTTATTAGCTGGACAGCTGACACCCAAGCTTTCTCGACCCACTATCGAGCTCGGCCGCCCCCCAAAGCGGCAAACGCGCTCGCAACCGCGGTGGGGACCCGATCCCCTCGGCCGCGGCCAGTTCACGGTGGCCAAGGGTACTTACTAAGCCCCAACGTCCGCGAAGCCGTCGACACAGCAATACGGCCCGCGTGCAACTTACCGCGACGGTTTCTCTAACCTGGAGGTAACCAGTAACGTCCCGTTCCGACACGCCCCTACGCTGGTGCTCCCGCACTATTCGTAAGTCGCAGTCACACCGCCCAGCGCAGTGGAGCAATTGCAAGGAGCTACCGCCGAACTCGCCTTCACAACCTGCGGATTAAGACCGGCCTCAGCAAGGACCCGCGACAACCTTGCCAGTGTCAGGTACGGCGCGCCCGTGCCTCGATACTCTGACAAGATCATCGGCTCCAACTCTCGTACAACTTTGGCAAGGTCGACAATTGAAGTACCTTTTCGCGGCCGCAGGCCGATTACGCAGTCACTAAGTACCGCCTGGCCAACATCAATAACCCGAGGCGGCCGCCATTGACCGACCCGCGAAATCACAATTAGCGGCGCATAGTCTGCCAGGCGCGAGGCCGCCGAACCGGCAAATTTACTAGTCGCCCGCATATCGGTTGTATGCACGAAAGGCGCGGCATCATTAGCCGATAAGTATCCAGCCTTCCGAACGGAGTGCACTGGGACTCGACCCCGAACAATTTCCACACATCGACAAGATCCATACCCCGCACCAAGCCTGAAACTAGCCCGCAAAGCGCCGGAATTCAGATCACTGCTAACCGAGGAAAGACCCACCCGCCTCTCGATCCGCACTAGCGACGTAGAAACGCGCGCTCGCTGAAACGACGAGGACCGCAGCTTGGCGACTCGATCCACTCGGTACGCCTTAGAAATTTGCTCCCAAAGCGACAGGTTTCGTTCAGCATCTAGCGCACCATCGGGAAGGATCAGGAAAAACCCGGCCTCCGGTTGAAACCAGGTTAGAGCCTCAGCAACAAAGTGCATCGCGGGCGTGACCAGGCCGTCAAAGTCGCCGTAGACAATCCGAAATCCAGCATTGCCCCGGAAAGAAAAGGGAGGATTCATTACCACCGCCCCTACTAGGCCTGACGTGAGCTTCCACGGAGCGCTGGAGACTCTCGATCTAGCTTCCAGGAAATCGGCGCTCCCAATGATCCAATTCGGCCGCTGCGCCCGCACTTTTCGGACGACCTGCCGATCGACGTCTAGCCCCGCGAGCCGTACTTGGTCGCCAAATCGCCGCTCAACTGCCTCTAGAAGCGCCCCTTCGCCCATTGCGGGATCAAAAACTACGCCCGACAGAGACGAAGGAAGCGCCGATGCTAACTCGTCCGCGATTAACTGGGGGGTGTAGTACGGATCCACCCCTTTACCCTTAGGCGCCATCATAATTTGGTAATGCTTGAAGAAAGGAAGACGCCTCGAACACGTAAACGCCTCGCGTACCAGTAGTCCGATTACTCGAACGGATCGGATGATCGTACACTATCTCCGTCGTGACAGGATTCCTAATGGCATAAAGTACCGCACCCAGCGCATGGGGCTTTGTACCTATCGGGGCAATACGTAGATGTTTTCCACTTATACGCCTGTGGATCCGCTCGATTGCATGAAAAGCTTCGAACGGGCAACTGGCTAGAGCCAACTCAACTCGTTGATCCATCCTATCAAGACTAAGGATGTCCCGATTGGCAATGTAGGTTATGGACGGATACTCAACGCGAAACCCCGGCGAACCGACAATGGGGAAAGAATTTGACACTTCTACGTCTTCTTGGTCAAAGATATGGCTTAACCGTGCGCCTTCAAAGCCAAGCAAGGGAACAAAATGACCCTCATCATTAACGCGTCGAGATATGCGCGCGAAACCAGGGAGAGGATCGATTCCCCGACTCAGACTCAGGTCATAAACCATCCCCGGGAGGTCTTCGCTTCTATTGTAGTCGTCGGGCTCGGCGTAGAGGCCAATGAAGGGCTGGGACGTCGCAACCAAAGCTCTAATGAGCGGCGCCCACACTCGGTTCTCCAGGCTTGTCAAATCGATCGCAACTACACCCCCGAGCCCGCTCACAAAATCCTCGATCTCGGAAGATTCGAACAGACTAACATCCCGGCTATACGATTGAAACCGACAGTGGGCTTCATCTAACTGAAGTACTTGGGAAGCAGCGACAACAGGGTCACTGGACACTACCGACGCGATACTGAACGCCCGCTCCTCGTCGATTTCGCCACCGTAAAAGAGGTGACCAATTTCTACGTCACGTAAACTTTCAAGATCGAGTTTGCGGGTAAAAGTAGGCCTACGAAGGTCAATCACTCTACGACTCCGAGAAGATCGACAATTGGTCCGGTAACGACTGCGGGCTAGTTCCGCGTCGGGCCAAAATTCGCCGAATGGTTGCAGGAGCCGATTCTCTTCTGGTCAGCGAAAGGATTTCATCGGCACTAATGGTCATCCGACGCTTCCGGCGGGGACTGTAACGGAAGAAGGCCGAAAGGATCGGGTGTAACTGGTAGTCCATCTCCGCAGTCGCCCCCGATAGCCGGGCATTCTTATCTCCTTCAAACCCAACTAGGACACCCTGCCCAACGGCCTCGCCCAGCAACATTTCAACGTCTTCCGACATCGAACTATCGCCGTACCTAACTCTGAACTGATTGACCTCTGGAGTCCGCATTGCTGATTCTCTTGCCAAATTCGCGAATATACTCCCCAGGCCGAGCGATAACCGCGTCAACGCCGCCCCCTGCCTCGACCAACCCTGCAAGTCGCGTACAGTTCTCTCTCCGACACGGGTCGCTGCTGTCGTTTGATGCTCGATTGACACTGGGGTTTTGAGATCTTCGCCTGCAAGTGCGTGAAGATGCAGCGCTTCATGCACAAGACGAATCATGTATCGAATATTGCCGTCTGCAAGCTGGCAAAATGTTTTCCATCCAGCGTAGTACTTCCGGCGGCCGATACGATTTTCGCGAATAGTGAACAGGGTGGCATAAGCGTAGTTTGTTACCCGAGTTTTCCACTTACCTGGATTCTCTATAGCCCAGCGGGCTACAAACAAGGGAGACTCGTCGTGACTCGCGGCCCACCTCAACATTAGGGCTGCCTCTAAGGCTGAGAGTTGCGCGACGTACTCTAAATCCACCTCGCTATGACCTTGATCTAAGGCGACTGCACTCACCAACTGGGCTTTGAGAGTTTCAGCCCCTAACTGCACGGCCTCGTCTTCGACGGAAATGGAAGGCAGTAGTTCGGCAGGAGCAAAGCCATCGGATGCGATTAGAGCCAAACGTTGGCTTACGACGGTCGCTGCAAAATCCTCGAACGACTCGTCTTTGAGGTCCGTGACTATGTCGACCTTCGTGAAGTCCGCAGGGTCCTGAAGAGGTTGGTCCTCGACGAGCGTCGAAGAATCGATAGAAACGGTATTACGCACTCCGATTTTGAATGTGTACGGGGAAGCACCTACCTGCTTGACCAGCGTGTTCAGCACTTGCTGCTGGTAACGGTCGAGATTTTCATATTCATCCAAGCAGAACATGAACGGCCGTGCGCGGCTGATTCCGGCGTCGACGATTGCCCCAAAGAGATATTCCAATGGCCGACCCAATAGTGATAAATTTGATGTAGCCAACGCAGATATATTACCGTTTAATTTCGACTCAATATCAACCATTGCGAAGTCTATTGCTTCCGCTATATCGTGAACTTTCGATGCTTCGCTCAGGTGTAGTGAGCGAGTAAACAGCATTACCTGACGTGGGTCGAGACTGACGCTTGCACCTCGTTTGACCAACCATCCCAAGTAGTCGACCACTAGCGCGCTCAGGCGCAGATTAAGGTAGTGTGAGAATATTCGAGTCCATTGCGTCTCGCTCACTCCGCGCCCCCGGAAAGCAGAAACTACGTTCGGCTCAATCTTCCAGTAGGCTCCGATTACTTGCCAGTTTTCGACTTTGATACTGCCAGACACGCTCGCCTGCCCACCGTAGGCCATTGACCGTAAAGTTGTAGTTTTACCTGTTCCGCGCCCTCCGATGAGAAACGTAGGCGTAATACCAACGAGCTTCGGAAAGTACCTCGGCGTCGCAAATCGCTGATATAGATCGTTGTCGGCCTCGTACTCTGCCCTCAACTGGCCGAAAGCGGACGAAATCTGACGGGTCAGGGTCGACGACATCTCGCTTGTCATGAAACTAGCGGCTTCCAATCCGGCTGAGGGTCTCCCCATTGCAAAATGGGTAGCGTATTATTCGGACAACCATGGTGGAACGATAGGGCAAGACCAATATCTCCGTAACCAGCAACACCGTGTTCATTCTTGCCCGTTCTCGGGGTGTAACGATTTAGAAATTCTAGCAGTTCATGCTGGCTCGTACGGGGAAATAGTCGCGAGTTAGTAGCCAACCCTCCATAATCAGAAGTCAAAACATAGGTTGGCACAACTTTGACTGGTGTCTCCTGTTCAATCCTCTTCTTTGCGTCTTCCGTGGCGACGACTGGAAGGAAATAGGCAGAAGCGACTTTGCCGGAATTCTCCAGGTCCGCGAGGCTGAACTTTCCATTATCCGTGCGGTACTTACAAGACCACGAACGAACGAATTGTTTACCCGATGCTGCGAGATCGTCGAGCAAGAGCAGATCTGCTTTTTCGTTTCTAGCCGCAAGATATTTCACTAGAATCTCCGGCTGCGATATCTGATCTTCACGGAACCCAAGTTGCTTATTGGCAATCCTAGCGAAAATGTAGCCCGATCCGGTGGTGTCTCCTGGTCTGCTCTGGGGAAACGAAATACGCACACTGCCGAGGTAATCACCCCACAGGTCGTGGCGTTCCTGCGGGGTGCCGAAACGTGATTCCGCAGACAGCGACCGAACGGCGGCCGCGACGGCATGAGTAATCTGGTCTTCGTTCAGATGCACATAACTGTCCAGGAGTGCGGCCGCAATTTCTTGATCAGTGTCGTTATCGAAGTTGTCGAGCCATCCATCTACATCCAGAGACTGCGGCTTCGGCCAAACGCCAATATGCGAGAGGTAGCGACGCGAACTCTTTAAGTCATCTAGGTTCAATGTTCCACCTTCTCCCTCTCATTAGCGTCGAATTAGGCATAATGCGATCTTTCGGGGCCCTTGCGGCTGCCGCCTCGGCTCGCCCTCGTTCGGCGCATGGGGCCCAAACTGACGCCATATCGAACGACTAGGCCGTAAACGCGGGTTCACGACGTCCGTTTTCGCTATCTTGCCGTACACATTTTCAGTTTGGGTCAGACGTGCGGAAGTTTCCAGTGAGTGCGCTTAAAGGTCCGGTCTCTAGCCGTGTTCCGCACCGGACCAGAGCGGGGAGAAAATCTGAAGACGCCTCGCTGCCGTGCATCAGACAAGGGTGACTGCGCCGCGCAGCCGTACCCATAACCGCGCGGTTCTTTACTGTAGCGTCTAGGTCACACGGTCAGCCCGAACACCCACACCAGCAGGGTCATGGTGACCAGCGTGATGAGCAGGATCCCGATGAGGTTGAGCCACAGACCGCCCCGGATCATCTGACCGATCGTCACGTAGCCGGAGCCGTAGGCGATCGCGTTGGGCGGCGTCGCCACGGGGAGCATGAACGCGCACGTCGCGGCCAGCGCCACCGGCACCGCGAGCAACATCGGGTCGACCCCGAGGCCCAGGGCGACGCCGCCGGCGACCGGAAGGAACGTCGCGGCGGTGGCGGTGTTGCTGGTCAGCTCGGTGAGGAAGATGATCCCCGTGGTGGCCACCACCACCAGCAGGATGACCGGCAGGGCGCCCAGCGCACCGGCCTGCTCGCCGATCCAGTCGGTGAGACCCGAGCCGGAGAACTGCGAGGACAGCGCCAGTCCGCCGCCGAACAGCAGGAGCACGCCCCAGGGCAGTGCCAGCGCGGCGTCCCAGGTGAGCAGTCGCACGCCGCGCTGAGACCCGGCGGGCAGCAGGAACAGCAGCAGGCCGGCCGCGAGCGCGATGCCCGCGTCCGAGATCGGCGGCTCCTCGAACACCAGCGGGACCGCCACCCACGCCACCGCGGCCGCCGCGAACACGACCAGGACGCGCTTCTCGCCGGACGACGTCGGGCCGAGTCTGCGCAGCTCGTCGTCGAACAGCTTGCGCCCACCGGGGATCCGCTCTATCTCCGGCCTGAACAGGACCTTGGTGAGCAGCAGCCAGGTGATCACCAGCATGACCACCGCGAGCGGCAGCCCGACCAGCATCCACTGGCCGAAACCCAGCTGGATGTCGTGCTCGGCGCTGAGATATCCGGCGAGCAGGGTGTTTGGCGGGGTCCCGATGATCGTCGCCAATGACCCGACGGACGCCGCGTAGGCGATGCCGAGCATGAGGGCCGTGCCGAAGTTGGAGCGGATCACCGCCTCCTTCACCGCATCGGAGGTCGGATCCGCCTGCGGGTCCATCTCGGGCATCGCGGTCTTCCCGTCGCCGTCGCCGCCGCCGAGTTCGGAGGCCAGCATCAGCACGGACACACCGATCGGCAGCATCATCACGGCCGTCGCGGTGTTCGACACCCACATGCTCAGGAACCCGGTCGCGATCATGAACCCGGCGATCACGCTCGTGGACCGGGTGCCCATCGCGCGCACGGTGAGCAGGGCGATCCGCCGGTGCAGGTTCCACCGCTGCATGGCGATCGCGATGAGGAACCCGCCCATGAACAGGAAGATGATGTTATTGCCGTACTGGGCGCCGACGTCGTCGACCGAGATGTCCTCCCCGAGCAGCGGGAACGCGATGAGCGGCACCAGCGCGGTGGCGGGGATGGGGATGCTCTCGGTCATCCACCAGATGCCCAGCAGCACGGCCACCGCCGCGGTGAGGCGCGCGTTGTGCTCGAGATCCCCCGGCATGACCAGGTAGACGAGCGCGGCGACCGCCAGCCCCGCGATCGTGCCCACGACGCTCCGGATGAACTCCGCGCGCGGCACGGCCTCGTCGAGCTCGCCAGGTGACTTCTGATCGACCTCGACCCCGCGATGGGGGTCCGGCTCCAGCCCACGCAGGTGCGGCGCCATGAGGAGTCGGCGATCCTCGGCACCGTCCTCCGTCGGGCGGACCGTGTCGTCGCCCCTCCGATCGTCGTCCCCGGTGACCATGGCGCCTCCCTCTCTCCGTTACCGACCGGCGTCGGCTCAGTTTCCGGCACTCACGATCCGAGCGGTACCGATCCGAGCGCGCCGGACCCGAGCGAGAGCGAGCCGTCCGGGGCCACCTCGAGCCCGAACACCGCGAGCTCCTGCGCCGCACCGCCGGCGGGTCCGATCGAGACCACCAGCTCGTGGCGGCCCGCGGCCAGCGGGCGGGGCGGGCGCAGGATCAGGGTGCGGTCGAGCGCTCCCCCGGCGGCGACCGCCGCCGGCGCGGCGGGCAGGTCCCCGCCCGCGGAGACGATCGGCAGCGCCGTGCGTCGCTTGTCGGGGCCGGTGATCGTGGCCCTGAGCTCGCCCGTGTACGCCGACCCGGTGGAGGCGATCCGTATCGGGAGATCGAGCACCTCGTCGTCGTCGACCCGTCGCAGCGCGGCGTTCCCGACCGCGGTGAGGCGCACGGGCAGGTCCACCACCGGGTCGACCCGTCGCGATTCGGACGGCGTCCCGTCCCCGACCACCGGCCAGCCACCCACCCAGTCCAGGCGGTCGATCAGCATGTAGCGGCGCTGGACACCGCCCGGCAGGACGGCCTGACCGCGCGGCGCCGCGTGGTAGAGCATCCAGTCCTGCCCGGCGTCATCGATGGCGACGTCGACATGCCCAGGCCCGACCCAGTTCTCGTCGCCCCTGAGGATCACGTCGCCCGCGCCGCGCTCGAGCAACGGCCGACCGGTCCTGTCCTCGTACGGGCCGAGCAGGTCGTCCGCGCGTCCGCCGAGCACCCGGTACTGCGACCGCTCGCCGTCGCAACACAGGCCGGCGCTCGTGAACAGGTGGGTGCGCCCGGCGCGGGCGACCACGGCCGGCGCCTCGACGCCCGGCCCCGCGACGAGCACCGGATCGCCGTCCAGTGCGGTGCCTGCGGCGTTCATCGGTACGGCGTGGATGCCCTCGAAGTTGCCCATGAGCATCACCGGGCCGTCCTCGGTGAACACGACCTCCGGGTCCATGGGGTCGAGGTCCTGGTAGGGCTCGTCGGCGCCGTAGCAGACGATCGGGGTGGCGTCGTGGATCCACGGGCCGTCCGGACCGGGCGCGGTGGCGCGGCCGATGCACGGCGCGGAGCCGCCGGTGGTGTAGTACATGACCGCCCCGGCGTCGGCGAGGTGGACGTCGGGCGCCCACAGCGATGATCCGGCCGGCGCCCACGCGGGCGGCGCGGCGAACGCGTCGCCCACGTACTCCCACTCCACCAGGTCGAAGGACCGGAAGTGCGGCACGAGGCGCCGCCCGGCACCGTCACCCCAGTCGTCCGAGGTGGCGTGGACGTGGAAGGCGCCGTCGGCGCCGCGCTGCACCGAGGGGTCGGGGGCGATCGACGAGATCACGGGGTTGGCCGCGGCCGTCGCGACGGTGGTGGTGGAGGTGACCGTGACCGCCGTGATGAGGGCGACGACGACGAGGGCCGCCGGCCCCGGGGAACGGACGGTGGCCGTGGGAGTCATGCGCTCAGGGTAGTTCGGCGGCCGGGCCGCGCGTCCCGCTTCCTCGCCCTCAGGCCTGTCCGGCGCGCTCCTTGCGCAGCAGGAACCGCTGGATCTTGCCCGACGGGGTCTTGGGCAGCTCGCGGACGAAGTGGATCCGGCGCGGGAAGGCGTGGGCGGCGAACTCCGTCTTGACCCACTTCTGCAGGCCGGACTCGGCCTCCGGGCCACCCTCCACGCCGTCGCGCAGGACCACGTACGCCTCGAGGACCTCCCCGGCCAGGTCGTCGGGGACGCCGATGACCGCCGACTCGAGCACGTCCGGGTGCTTGGCCAGGACGGACTCCACGTCGAACGGGCCGATGCGGTACCCGGACATGATGATCACGTCGTCGTCGCGGCTCGAGAAGTAGAAGTGGCCGTCCGCGTCGAGCTTGGCGGCGTCGCCGGTGTAGTACCAGCGCCCGTCCGCGCTGAAACGCTCGGCGGTCTTCTCCGGGGCCTGGTGGTAGCCGGTGAACCACATGAGGGGGCTGGCGGGGACGTCGATCGCCACGCGGCCCAGCTCGCCGACGGGAGCGGGCTCGTCGGAGTCCGCGGCGAGCACGGTGCACGACCAGCCCGGCAGCGGCACGCCCATGGAGCCCGGGCGCACGTCCTCCCGCAGCGAGTCATGCCACGGGTTGATGATGAACATCCCGTGCTCGGTCTGGCCGTACTGGTCGCGCACCTCCACGCCGAACTGCTCGGTCGACCACTCGATCACCTCGGGGGTGAGCGGCTCACCGGCGGCCGAGGCCCGGCGCAGCGTGATGTCGGGCGCGATGTCCCGCTTGGCCCGCATCGTGCGGTAGACCGTCGGTGCGGCGGCGAAGTTGGTGACGTGGAAGTACTGCAGGACCGCGAACGCCAACTCCGGGCTGTAGAGGGCGTGGAGCAGCAGGCTGCGACGGCCGACCGCCAGCGGGCCGAGGATGCCGTAGTAGAGGCCGTACGCCCAGCCCGGGTCGGCACCGTTCCAGAACACGTCGTCGGCCCGCACGTCCAGGCCCGTCTCGATGTACTGGTGGAACGCGGCCAGGGCGCGCACCGGCACGACGACGCCCTTCGGGGTGCCGGTGGTGCCGGAGGTGAAGAGCATGACCAGGCCGGCGTCCGGACCGGTGACCGCCGCGGCGAAGCCGGGTTGCTGGGCGGCGGTGATCGTGGCCAGGTCGAGGTCGCCGTCTCGGGCCTCGGGGCAGTCCGCCAGGCCGGCGACGACCACCGGGACGGCGACGCTCTCGAGCTTTCCGCGCTGGTCCGCGTCGGAGACGACCACCTTGGCGTCGCCACCGCTGAGACGCATCTCGATGGCCGGCCACGCGAACGCGGTGAACAGCGGCATGTGGACGGCACCGAGTCGCCAGATCCCCATGAGGGTGAACACCAGGTCCGCGGACTTGGACATCAGCGTGGCCACCCGGTCGCCCTCGCCCAAGCCGAGCTCGGCCAGCGCCGCGGCGACCTTCTCGCTCTCGGTCCGCAGCTCGCCGTAGGTGATGTCCCGCCCGGACAGGTCGGCGTCGATGACGGTGAAGGCGACCGCCTCGGGGGCGTGGCGGTCGCACAGGAACTCCGCGGCGCTCGCACCGGGGACGTCGTAGATCGCCAGCAACTGCTCCGGCGACAGGGGCGTGGACGCGGTGTTCTCGGTCATACCGCCGGATTGTGTCGCACGTGACCCACGACGCACCAGCAGCACCCACCAACGGGCACCCCCACTATCGGGGCTGGGCGTGCCGCGTCCCGGCGGTGCACTCTATTGGGAGTCGACCGACCCCGGGGACCGCACGGTCCCCCACCCGCACCCGGAGGACCCCCATGGCCGTGGACCGCCTGCTCCCCAGCGACGAGGCGTACGAACTGCTCGAGATGACGCGTTCCGTCGCGGACAAACTCCTCGAGCCGATCGCCGCCGAGCACGAGCGGAACCACACCTACCCCGAGGGCCTGTTCGCCCAGCTCGGCGAGGTCGGGCTGCTGGGCCTGCCCTACCCGGAGGAGTTCGGCGGCGGCGACCAGCCCTACGAGGTGTACCTCCAGGTGTTGGAGGAGCTCGGCGCCCGCTGGGCGGCCGTCGCCGTGGCGACCAGCGTGCACGGCCTGTCCTGCTTCCCGCTGGCCACCGCCGGGACCGACGCGCAGAAGGCCGAGTGGCTGCCGGGCATGCTCGCCGGCGAGCAGATCGGCGCGTACTCGCTGTCCGAGCCGCAGGCCGGGTCGGACGCCGCCGCCCTGCGGTGCCGCGCGGAGCGGGAGGGCGACGGCCCGGGCTCCGTGTTCGTCGTCAACGGCACCAAGTCGTGGATCACCCACGGCGGGATCGCGGACGTCTACAACACCTTCGTCCGCACCGGCGAGGGCTCCCGTGGGATCTCGTGCCTGCTCATTCCGCGCGAGACCGAGGGCCTGCACTTCGGCAAGCCCGAGGACAAGATGGGCCTCAACGGCGTCCCCACCACCACCGCCTCGTACGAGGGCGCCCGGGTCGACGCGGACCGCCTGCTCGGCGCGGAGGGCGACGGCCTGCGCATCGCGTTCTCGGCCCTGGACTCCGGCCGCCTCGGGATCGCCGCGGTGGCCACCGGCATCGCCCAGCGCGCCCTCGACGACGCGGTCACCTATGCCCGCGAGCGCGAGGCGTTCGGCAAGACGATCATCGGCCACCAGGGGCTGGGCTTCCTCCTCGCCGACATGGCCGCCGCGGTGGCCTCGGCCCGCGCCTCCTACCTCGACGCCGCACGCCGCAAGGACGCCGGCCGCCCGTACTCGCGGGAGGCCTCGATCGCCAAGCTCACCGCCACCGACGCCGCCATGAAGGTGACGACCGACGCGGTGCAGGTCCTGGGCGGTGTGGGTTACACCCGCGAGTTCCCGGTCGAGCGGTACATGCGCGAGGCCAAGATCACCCAGATCTTCGAGGGCACCAACCAGATCCAGCGGCTGGTGATCGCCCGCAGCCTCGCGGGCTGATCGACTGCCGGCGGCGCCCCGCGCGGCGGCCCTCCGGCTGCGCGCGGCGGCCGTGCCCGCCGGAAATGCCTAGGCTGGGCGGCATGTCCTCCCCTTCCGAGCCCCCCGCCACCGCCGGGTCCCGCGCCATCGTGTCGCCGTCCGGGCCGGCCGAGCTCGTCGTCCTCCTCGACGACGACGGCAACCCGATCGGCACCGCCGACAAGGCCACGGTCCACACCACGGATACGCCGCTCCACCTGGCGTTCTCGTGCCATGTGGTCGACGACGAGGGGCGCGTACTCCTCACCCGGCGAGCTCTGGACAAGCGGACGTGGCCCGGGATCTGGACCAACTCGTTCTGCGGCCACCCCGGCCCGGGCGAGGATCCGGTCGAGGCGATAGTCCGGCGGGCCGAGCAGGAGCTCGGAACCCGGGTGGACTCGATCGAACCCGCGGTACCGGACTTCCGCTACCGGGCCGTCGACGACTCGGGAATCGTCGAGAACGAGATCTGCCCGGTGTTCACCGCCCGCATCCGCGCCGAGGTGAACCCGCGGGCCGACGAGGTGTGCGCGCACCACTGGGCCCGCCCGACGGATGTCCGCACCTCGGTCGACGCTACCCCGTTCGCCTTCAGCCCGTGGTTGGTCGCGCAGGTGCCCCGGATGGAGCTCTACTCGCGCTGATCGCGCGGGGCGCGTCAGCCGGGGAGGCTGATGCGCCCCTCCTCGGCGGCCTGGCCGATGTCCCGGCGGTAATGCCCGCCGCCGAGCTCGATGCCGTCGAGGATCCGGTAGGCCTCGGCCCGGGCCGCTGTCAGGTCCGCCCCCGTGCCCACGACCGACAGGACCCGGCCCCCGGCGGAGACGAGCCGGCCCTCCGCGTCGCGGGCCGTGCCGGCATGGAGCACGCCCGGCTGTTCGGCGCCTTCGATGAGGTCACCGCGCCGCGGCGTCGCCGGGTAGTGCTCGGCGGCCAGGACCACGGTCACGGCGGCGCCGTCACGCCACACCAGCGGCGGAAGGTCGGCCAGTCGGCCGGTGGCCACGGCGTGCAGGATCTCGCCCAGCGGCGACTCGAGCAGCGCCAGCACGGCCTGTGTCTCCGGGTCACCGAAGCGACAGTTGAACTCCACGACCTCGGGCCCGGACGAGGTGATCGCCAGCCCCGCGTACAGCAGGCCGGAGAAGCCGCAGCCACGGGCGACCATCTCGCGCGCCACCGGCTCGCACACCTCCGTGACGATCCGGTCGACCATCCCCTGCGGCAACCACGGCAGCGGCGTGTAGGCGCCCATCCCGCCGGTGTTGGGACCGCGATCGCCCTCGCCGACCCGCTTGTGGTCCTGGGCGGGCAGCAACGGCACGACGGTCTCGCCGTCGACCAGGCAGAACAGGGAGACCTCCGGGCCATCGAGGAACGACTCCAACAGCACCGGGTGCCCGTCGTCGAGACAGGCGAGAGCGTGCGCCCGGGCCGCGTGGCGATCGGGTGTCACGACGACTCCCTTGCCGGCGGCCAACCCGTCGTCCTTGACCACCCAGGTCGGTCCGAACCGGTCGAGTGCGTCGTCGAGGTCGGCGGGCGAGTCCACGATCTCGGCTCGCGCGGTCTGCACACCCGCAGTCGCCATGACGTCTTTGGCGAACGCCTTGGATCCCTCGATGCGGGCGGCCTCGGCGGACGGGCCGAACACCGGGATCCCGGCCTCGCGCAGGGCGTCGGCGACGCCCGCGACCAGGGGCACCTCGGGACCGATGACGACCAGTCCGGCGTCGAGCCTACGGGCCAGGGCCGTCACGGCCGCCGGATCGGTCACCGCGAGTTCGTGGCACTGCGCCTGCACCATGCCGGGGTTGCCCGGCGCCGCGTGCAACTCCGTCACCGCGGGATCCGCGGCGAGGGCGACGAGGAGGGCGTGCTCACGGGCACCGGAACCGATCACGAGAATGCGCACGACGACCACAGTAGCCCGGCCGCCGCGCCGGGTTGGCCCGGCCCGGAACGAACGGGCCCTAGACCCCTGCGTCGGCGGTGATGTCGGCGGCGGGGAACGCCTCGTCGCGGGCCCGCAGCGCCTCGTCGGTGAGCAGGTCCGTCATACACAGATCAATGGTCCGTGCGGTCGACCGTGCGGCGTCCGGGGTCCGCATCGGGCGGATCCCGAACATCGCCTGGGCGCTGAGGCCGTCGATCGCCGCCCACAGCGGCAGCTCGTCGTTCATGACGACCCCGGGCCGGAACGCCCCCGCCTCGATCCCGCGCTCGACGATCGCCTGCAACTCCACGTTGATGGCATCGGCGTGCGCGGCGACGGTCTCCGACGGGCCCAGGTTCTCCATCATCGTCCGGGCCCACGCAGGCTCGTCGATCGAGAACTCCACCACGGCGAGAGCCGCCTCGCGCAGCTCGCGGTAGGCGGAGAGGACCGGATCGGACACCGCACCACCGACGGTCGCGGCCGCCACGCGACCGACCAACTCGACGAACCCGCGGGCCGCGACCTCCTCGACGAGTTGCTGCCGATTCGCGAAATGGCGGTACGCCGCGGTGGCGGACACCCCGATGTGCGGGGCGATTTCCCGGAGGATGATCGCCTTCTCCCCCGAGACCCTCGCGCGCGCGGTCGCCTCCTGGATGATGGCGTTGCGCAGATCGCCGTGGTGGTAGGCCTTCTTCTTCACCGCGCCCTCTGCCGTCGCAATACCTGCCTCGACCATGTCGATGCTCCTTCGCGTGTGTAGAGAGAACGGGGGCCACCCGGCGGGTGGCGGATACATCCATTAGACCACTTTTCGCCAGTCTGCCACCTGAGGTCATCGCCCCCGATACGTAGGCTGGGGCCCATGTCGACCGTTTTCAGCAAGATCATCGCCGGTGAACTGCCGGGCCGGTTCGTCTGGAAGGACCCCGAGGTGGTCGCCTTCCTCACCATCGCGCCAGTCGCGCCCGGCCACACGCTGGTCGTCCCGCGCGCGGAGGTCGATCGGTGGACCGATCTCGAACCCGCGCTGCTGACCCGGCTCAACGAGGTCGCACAGGCCGTAGGCAAGGCGGTCGTGGGAGGCCTCGGTGCGGCGCGCGCCGGGTATCTCATCGCCGGCTTCGAGGTGCCACACACCCACATCCACATCTTCCCCGCCGACGACATGTCCGGGTTCGACCTGTCACTGGCGGACCCCGACGCGCCCGCCGAGGAATCCGACGCGGCGGCGGAGACCATCCGGCGGTCGCTGCGCGAACTGGGCTACGGGGAGTTCGTCCCGGAGGCCTGAACCCGGGGCCGTCCGCCCCGGGTCGGCGGTCGGCCGCCGGCGCCGGGCCCTGCCCGATCGTCAGTGTCCGAGCGCCCGGGTGACGTCCTGCATGTCCTGATAGTCGGTCCACGCCGCGACGAGACCGTCGCGGAGCGCGAAGAACGAGCCGACCTCCACCTTCAGGGCGACCCCACCGATGGTGAGGTGTGTGGTCCGGTTGAGCGCCGCCACATCGCCCGAGCCCAGTACGTGGTGGATGTCCACGCTGACGTCGGTCGAGACATCCTGGTTGAACTCGATCACATGGCGCAGGCCCTCGTGTCCCCGGACGGTCTGCGTGCCCTCGATCGTGAGAACGACGTCCGGCGTGCACCATGACTGCGCGGTCTCGACGTCCCCCGCGAACGCTGCCTCGACCAGCGCCCTGACCACTTCCCGGGGATCCACCTCCCCGGCTCCGCGTTCGCTCACGGCATCCGCCTCCCCGTTAGCCGACGATCTCGTCGATCGCGTGCATGCTCTTGTAGTCTGCCCACCGCGTGACCACCCCGTCCGCCACTTCCACGAAGGAACAACCGCGGATCTCGATCCCGCCGCTGGGCAGGGTGTACCGCTCGAGGCGGCGCAGCGCGACGACCCCCTCGGACTCCAGGATCTCCCCCTCCACCCCGACGGTGAGGAAACCGGCCAATCGGGAGAGGTCGGACACGATGTCGCGGACACCATCGTGCCCCTCGTAGCGCCTGACCTGGCCTGTCGTATAGACGATCGACGGAGAAGACAGTGCGATGGTCCGCTCGGCGTCGCCCGAGGCGAGTGCGGCCATCCACGCAGTGGCGATCTCTGTTGCGGACTGCGTCATCTCGGCGGCGTCCTTCTGGCGACGGGAATGTTGAGAACATTCTACTCATCAGTAGACGGAAGCTAACAATGATCACTGAACTGCGGGTCCAGCTCGAAGCCGCATCCCGCGACCACCACCGACGGCCCGACACTTGGCGTGCCCTCAGCTTCCGGCTCGAACGCCGACGCCACTCGTGTCAACGGCGGGCGAAAATTGACCCCTACGTGACGGGTGAATCTTGACCCCTCTGGTTGTTGGTCTGTGCGGTTATGAGGTCTCGGCGTGTCTTGGTCCGGTAGGACTGCCCGCCGAGGGTGAGGACTTCGGCGTGGTGGACGAGGCGGTCGATCATTGCGGCGGCGACGATGTCGTCGGCGAAGATCTCTCCCCACCGTCCGAATGGCATGTTGGAGGTCACCAGGATCGAGCCCTGTTCGTAGCGGTGGGCCACGAGCTGGAAGAACAGGTTCGCGGCGTCGGAGTCGAACGGGATGTAGCCGACCTCGTCGATGATGAGCAGCTTGTAGCGGCGCAGCTTGCGGAGCTCGGCCTCGAGACGGTTTCCTGCGTGCGCGGCCTGCAGTCGCGTGAGCCATCCGACGGCGGTGTCGAACTGCACGGCGTAGCCGGCGGCGATCGCCTTGTGCCCGAGGGCGATGGCCAGGTGGGTCTTGCCGACTCCCGGCGGGCCGAGCAAGACGACGTTGCCGGCTTTGCCGATGTAGGTGCTGGTGGCCAGGTGCGCAAGAACGTCCCGCCGCAGGGTCGGCTGATGATCAACGTTGAAATCCTCCAACGTCTTAACCTGTGGAAAACGCGCAGCCCGAGTGCGGACCTGGATGCCGGAGGCTTCCCGGTCGGCGACCTGGCGGCCCAGTACCGCGGCCAGGTACTCCTCGTAGGTCCAGCCCTGCTCGCGGGCGGTGTCGGCGAGATCTGCGAACACGCTGGTAATGGCAGGTGTCTTGAGGACCCGGGCAGCGTAGGCCACCTGGGAGGCGGCGTCGTTGCTCATGCCGACACCTCCGAACCCGCGGCCACGCCACCGGGGAAGTCGACGTCGTAGAGGTCGTCGTAATCGCTCAGCGACCGCACCACCGGATCGATGAACGAGCTCGCAGCCGGCTGCTGGCGGGCCCGGTCCCAGTACTCCACGCGCAGCTGCTTGGCCAGCTCCACATGCTCCGGGCTGGTCACCGTGCCCCTGCGTGACCAGCTACGGCGGTGCTCGGCCACCACGTCCCCCGCGCAGGTCACCGTGACCGTCTGCAGGCCGGCGACGACCTCGACCAACCGCCCGATCACACGGGGGTCGACCGAGTAGTCCACCGAGTCAATACGGACGTAGTAATCCCGCGCCAACCTCACCGTCGAGCGAATCCCGGTGGTCGGCGCGATCGGCGGCAGTGCCAGCATGCGGCCCCGGTCCTCCGCAAGCGCATCCACGGGGCGGGCACCGAGCACCCGCACGGTGCGGGTGTTGGCCGTTGTCAGCCACTCGGTGAGCTGGGCGTTGAAATCGTCGGGGCCGGCGAACTTCCGGCCCGCCATGAACGACCCTCCGAGGTAGCCGTTATGGCGTTCCACCATGCCCTTGAACTCCGGGTCCCGTGGCGGTGCGATCACCAGCTTCGACGACAACGTCCCGGCGAACGCTGCGGCGTCGATGGTCGGCTTGCCCGCCGAGGTCGCGATCGCCGACTCGCGGTCCCACCACAGGCGGTGGGTCACCGCACCGAGCTGGCCCAGCAGCAGCCACATCCCGGCCAAAACGTCCCCGGCCGTGCGAGAGGGAATCATCGTCGCCGAGATGAACCGCGAGAACGCCAACGTCATCACCAACACCGGCATCTGGGCACTCTGGCCACCACCCAACGGGATCGGCGTCTTCGGGAACCACAAATCGCACTGCGTCGTATCGCCGGGCTTGTGCTCGATCCGGTCCGCCGGGTCCACCCCGCGGTACTCCGGACGGATCGCCCGCACACGGTCCTTCAGGACCGTCATCGAGTGCGGCCACCCGATCCGCTCGGCGAGCACCGTGGCCGGCATCGTCGGGTACTCCGCCAGGAGCTTGCGGATCTCCGGCTCAAAGGCGTCGACCAGCGATCCCTTCCGAGCCCGCGTGTACTTCGGCGGCTCCGACGACGCCAACGCCGACCTCACCGTGTTCCTCGCTATACCCAACCTCCTCGAGATCTCCTTGATCGGAACCCCCTCGCTGTTGTGCAAGCGACGTATCTCGGCCCACTGCTCCACTGCAATCACCCTCCCAGGGTCGGGAGGGGTCAAACTTCACCCGTCACCCGGGGGTCAGTATTCACGCGCCGTCGACAACTCGAGAGCTGGAGACGAGACTTGAACTCGCAACCGCCCGTTGAACCGCTACCGACTCCCCAATTCCGCCGCTCCTCACCAGTTCCGTTTGACCTGCACACTCATCGGCATCGGTTCCGCCCAGCCCAGAACGGACGAGGGTGGGGTTGCTGGTTCCAGGGTGGTAAAGGGGTGGGCCACCCTCGACGCCTCGTTGCAACAGAACTTGCAACCCATGGCGCTGCAACACTCTGGAGTCCTGTCGGACCCCGCATCTAGGCTCCGCGCATGGGAATCCTCGAACTAGTCGAACCGGCTTGGTGGACCGTCGAGCGCGGCGGACTCGCGGCCGGGGTGGCCACCGCAGTCATTGCTCTAAATACGATGCGGCTCAACCGGCTCAGCATTCGCGAATCGCACCGACCGATGATGGTGGCGCAGCTGGAGCACGGCGAGAAGGCGAGAAGCCCACTCGATCTGGTGGTATCTAACGTTGGCCGAAGCCCTGCGCACCACGTCCAGGTCACATTCGACCCCGCATTGCCCGACGTGCAGACAAGCAAAGACGGCCAGCAGAGCATGATCCCGTTCCTCCGCAAGCGGTACGCGCAGACGTTCCCCGTGTGGCCTCCAGGGGTTGAGCGGCGGAACGCCTACTGGTTCATCCACGGAGAACCGAACGAGCACGGAGAAGTTGAAAGCGTCGATGGACTACCTCGGGAAGTTACTGCGGTCATCCGATACAAGCTCGGCCCGCGCACCTGGTCCCAGCCCATCACTGAACGTTATCCACTTCGGATATCAGAGATGGAGAACGAGTCCTTCACAACGATCAGAACTCACACAAACACCCACCGCCCCACCTAGTGTCGTGCGTGTGAAGTAGTTTTACAGTTGGGTTTGTGAAATCATGGGGCATGGCGAATCGACCTGCCCCGGCATTGATGTTGCGTCCCGGCGATCGCGAGAAGCTTGAGAGAATGACGCGCTCGCAGTCGATGTCGGCAGGCATGGTGCAGCGAGCTCGCATCGTGCTGCTGGCTTCGGAGGGCCGGCGTAATGCGGAGATCGCCGAGTTGGCCGGGGCGTCGCGGCCGAAGGTGAACCTCTGGCGGTCCAGGTACGAGGACAAGGGCATCGGGGGCCTGGCTGATGAGAAGCGTTCTGGTCGGCCGCGCACGATCGATCACGCGGAGATCGTGACGGCGACCTTGATGCCGCCGCCGAAGTCTCTGGGCGTGACCCACTGGTCGTCGCGGCTGCTGGCGTCCCGGTTGAAGGTCTCGGCCTCGACGGTGGTCACGGCGTGGCGTGCCTACGGGATCAAGCCGTGGCGCTCGGAGTCGTTCCGGTTCTCCACCGATCCTGAGCTGGTCGGCAAAGTCACCGACATCTGCGGCCTGTACCTGGCGCCGCCGGAGAACGCGATCGTGTTGTGCGTGGATGAGAAGTCCCAGATCCAGGCACTGGATCGTACTCAGCCGATCTTGCCGATGCAGCCCGGCCTGATCGAGCGGCGCAGCCACGACTACGTCCGGCACGGCACCAGCACCCTGTTCGCGGCGCTGGACATCGCCACCGGTCAGGTCACCGCCGCACTCAAACCGCGTCACCGGAACCAGGAGTTCCTGGCGTTTTTGAAGCAGATCGAGCGGGCGTACCGTCATGTCGTCGATGCCGACGGTCAGCCAGTTGAGCTGCACCTGGTGATGGACAACTACGCCGCCCACAAGCACGCAAACGTCAAGGCCTGGCTGGCCGAAAATCCCCGGTTCAAGGTCCACTTCACACCCACCCACGCGTCGTGGATGAACCTGGTCGAGGTGTGGTTCGGCATCGTCGAACGCCAGGCCATCCGCCGTGGGATCTTTACATCCGTCAAGGACCTCAACGCGAAGATCCGCGCCTTCATCGACGGCTGGAACCACCGATCCCACCCCTTCGTCTGGACGAAAACCGCCGACGAAGTCCTCAAGAAAGCCAACCGTAAGAAGACTTCAAATGCGGACCACTAGGTGGCGGCCGTGAATCTAGTGCCGGCTGGCGAAAATGTGGGCAATCTTGTCGACAGGGAACGCGACAGGAGTGCCGTCGGATTGGCTCGTCTGAACCCACTTCTCTTTCTCGATGCCTGCCAGGAACTCCCTCAGTGTCTGATCAGGATCTGAACCCTCGACCCCGATCACGAACATGTTGCCGCTCGTCATCTTGATTTCTAACCGCACGATTTCGCTCATGGGTCCAAACTAAACCTGCGACCCGCAGGGGACATTAGATCTGCGCTATCCGAGCCGGAACTACTACGCAGCCGCCTTGGCGTACCGGTAGAACGTCGACCGCGGGATGCCGAACTCCTTGCACACCTCAGCCACCGTGGCACCCGACTCGCGCATAGCAAGCGCAGAGGCCGCCATATCGGCCGTGTGAGCCCTCGGACGCCCCGTCTGACGTCCACGTACCCTAGCCGCCTCACGAGCCGCAGCAGCCCGCTCAGCCTTCAAGTCAACCTCCATCTCAGCCAACGCAGCCATGATCGACACGAGCGCCTTACCCATCGGGTCCGAGGTCGACAGCACCCGGTCACCACGATCACGGACAGTCACCCCGTCGTTGGTCAGGTCAGTGAGGGTCTGGACCACCTCGATCATCGAACGGCCCAGCCTGTCCAGTGCATCGACCACGAGCGTGTCACCGGGGCGGAGGTGGCTTCGACACTGCTCCCAGCCAGGGCGGTCCATCGTCCGGCCAGTCACCTTGTCCACGAAGACCTTCTGCGCACCCATAGCTTCGAGGGCGTCGAGCTGCCGCTCAAGGTTCTGGTGCTGAGTCGAAACTCGGGCGTAACCAACGATGTAACCCGTCGAAGTAGTCATGCCTGCGACTGTCCCACAAGTCGGCACCATCCGTCAATGAGACGACCGCACTAAATCGGACTCAGCGACCTGCGACAACACCGCCGGCAAAGTGTCCCAATCGCACCGTCCCATAACTAAGGAAGTGAGACAGTGGCGAACTACCCCAGGTTGCGAGGCGGACCCACCTCAAACGGGACATTGCCCCGCTCATCAGTAGGCATCAACCCATCAGCCGCGGCCTGAATCTGGAGCTGCAATCCCTCCAGCCACACACTCGCCGCCGCATGCTCATCCCGCTCATCGGTGACCTCAGCGGACAGGGCGACCAGTTTGTCGACAGCGATCCCAAACGCAATGCCCAAGGTCCGCACATTGTTCGGCGACAGCACGTTGGCGTCCAACTCCACCCTCAGCCGCCGGCCAGCACGAGTAGCCAAGTCCGCCGCCATATCCGCCAGATCGACACGAGCCTCAGCCAACTGCTGCACCCGCGACCTCGTCGCCACTTCCGTCCCGGAAGTGTCGAACGAGACGCCAGCAATCCGGGCAGCACTCGACACCGTCGCCGTAGAGATACCCAACTCGCGAGCAATCGCATTCCTACCCAGCCCCTCAGAATGCAACCGCGCCACCGTCGGCGCGAACTGCTCAGCGAGGGGCGGATCTTTTACATCTCTACCGGGAACGTCACTCGTCATCGTGACTCCTTGTTGGTCTGCTGGCGGAGGGGTTGGCCGTTGATGGTGATGTTTCGGATGTCCGGGTTGGGGTGGGTGTCGATGGCGTGGCCGATGGCGGCGAGGGCTGCCTGAATGTCTTGGAGGGTGTCGAGTATTTCGACTGCGGTGATGTTGAGGCGTGCGACGACTGCGACGGTCTCCTCTGGGGTGGCGTTGGGCCAAGCGCAAATGAGTTCGTCAACCTGCGTGATGCCGGCGCGGGCGAGAGTCCAGCGGGTGTCGAAGTCGAGGTCGATGGTGGGTTCGTTGGTCATGGGTGCTCCGCTGGTTGGGGTTTGGGGTGGCACCCCGGCTGTGGTGGGCCGGGGTGCCGGGGTCGGCGCGCACACCATTACGACGCGCCGGGTCTGGGGGTTACGTCATCCGGCCACGTAGGCGGTCGAGCTTCTGCCGGCGCGGCGACTTGTCTGCGTTGTGGGGCAGACGCTCGGACTCGACTTCGACCACGCCGTAGGAGACACCCCGCCAGGTCGGGCGCTGCCGGTTCCAGTCACCGATGGAAGCGACCACGGCGTCACCCTCGGGGCGCGGCTGGTCGGCACGGATGACGGGCACGCCGGCCTCTCGGCAGGCGCGTGCCAGCTCGGCTACGGCGACGTTGTGGGCCTTGCCGTCCGCCACTACCTCTTCGAGGGCGGCGAGGTAGTTCTCCCATGCGGCAGCGATCTTCTCGTCGGCGGTGGCGCGGTGGTTAGGGTCGATCCCGGCGGCGATCTCGTCCGCACGGGCGGCGGCGGCGGACTGCTCACGGTCGGCGCGCTTTCGCTCGGCACGCGCCTTGCGCCCCGTCTCCACCTCGGCTTCGGCGTCAGCCTTGGCGCGGGTGTCGGCAAGCTCGGCCGGGTCCACGTCGTCACCACTACGCACAAGGTCGAGTAGGCCAGCGAGGGCGTCACGCCACGTACTGCGCTCCTGGTAGTCGGTCTTGGAGTGTTCCCGCTAAAGTGGCCACTGCAATTAAGCGGCGAGTTCGTATATGTCTCTGAATCCTAGTTCAAACTCGGCTGGTGTCAAATAGCCCAGTGTGGAATGTCGTCGGGCCCTATTGTAGTACTCCTCAATCCAGGTGAATGTGCTCTTTTTGAGTGCTTTTAGAGTGGGCCACGGGCGCGTGTGAATGAGTTCCTTCTTGTAGCTCGCGAAGAATGATTCTGCGACCGCGTTGTCGAAACAAATGCCAGTGCGCCCCAATGATCGTCGGATATTGTTTTTCGTGCAGTACTTATGGAAGTCGGTGGACGTGTATTGAGTTCCGCGATCGCTGTGGAATATGACTTTTCCGGGTGGTCGACGACGAGCGATGGCCATGTCCAGTGCGTCGGTGACCAGCTCGGTTCGCATGTGGTCGGCCACGGCCCATCCGACGACCATCCGGGAGTGCAGATCGATGACGGTGGCCAGGTACGCCCAGCCGTTCCAGGTCCGTACGTAAGTAATATCGCCGCACCATTTGGTGTTCGCCTCGGCCGCCGTGAAGTCGCGGCCGATGAGGTCAGGTGCCCCAACGGGGCTGTCTCCGGCGACGGTGGTGCGTTTCCACGCCTTCGGGTGGCGGCCTTCCAGACCTGCGACCTTCATGAGCCGCCACACCCGCTTGTGCGAGACCCGGTGGCCGCCGGCGGCGAGTTCCGCACGCATGCGCCGAACGCCGGGACGGCCGTTGAGGTGCTCGTAGTGGTACTCGATCAGCGCTGTTAACTCGTCGTCTCGGAGGTCTCGAGCTGAGCGCGACTTGCCGCGCCACTTGTAGTAGCCAGAAGTCGATACGCCGAGTTGAGCACACATGAACGTGACCGGATATGAATCGGATTCAGCCCAGTCCGCGATAGCCGCGAATTTCACCGCGGGTCTTTCGCGAACCAGGTCGCTACTTTTTTTGCGAACTCCACCTCCATCCGGGCGTGCTTCACTTCTTCGCGAAGGCGCTCGAGTTCCGCCCGCTCGTCCTCATTCAACGGGCGGTCAGACTCACCGTTTCCCTCGTCTCGAGTCTTCTTCACCCATTTCCCCAACGTCATCTCGTGAACGCCGATACTGCGTGCAACTTCGGCGATCGCACGGCCATCATCGATGACCAAACTTACCGCGTTGGCCTTGTACTCGGCAGTGAAGCTCCGACGAGTAGATCCCATAATCCGCTCCCTCTATCTTGGGGGAACTCACCGCTCATCTCCGGGTGTCCACCAGAGCGGGAACGGTCCAGTCTCGGTCTCGGGGGCTGCGTGGGTCATCGGTTGTTCTCCTTGGGGTAGCGCCGGGCGTGGGCGGCTGCGGGGCCGGTGAGGGTGTTGGGGTCGACCGGCGTCGGCTTGCCGTATCGCCGCGCGTGGGCGGCTGCGGGGCCGGTGGGTTCGTCGTCAGGGGTGGGCGGTGCGGTGGTGGTCATGCGGTCTCCAGGTATTCGTTTCGGAGTCGGCGGTTTTCGCGGAGGATGGCGTTGGCCTGTTCGCGGGTGTCGCTTTCGGGCTTGCGCATGGCCTCCTGGTCTTCGTGGGGCCACGATTCGCTGACGATCGCGACGATGAGCGCTGCGCGTGCAGTGTCGGCGTCGAGGTGACGCACGAGGGCGAGCGCTCTGCCTGGCCTGTCGCCATCGAGCGCGGCCTTGCGGAGCCTCCACACGAGGTCGTGGACGCCTCCGGCGCGGGTGCCCTGGTCGGGGCGGGTGCTTGTAATCAAAGGGTGGTGCTCCTTGGTTATGTGATGGGTTTAGATGAGTGCGCCGGAGAACGCTTGGCGGAGTTGGCTCTTGCCGGCGTCGACCTGGGCGAGGGTTCCGTCCACGGAGTGCTGCACCTCGCCGAGGAATTGGGCGGCTGCGGCGGCGACGTACTGGCCGAACTTCTCGGCTTCGGCGTTCAGTCCGGGTTGCAGGTTTTCGCGTAGTGCCCCGCCGTCGATTCCGATGTCGGACAGGGACGGGCCGCCCCAGCCGGTGTCGAGGCCGCCGCCGATGAGCGCGGACCCGGCAAGGTTGACCCCGGCTCCGAGCTTGTAACCGAAGCGTTTGGCGGTCTCGGCGAGGATCGCGGTGGACCGGGCACGCTTATGCGAGGCCAACGGGATGTAGGCTTCCGCCGCGGGCGTGTCAGATGGTCTGTGTGAGTTGAGCCGGAGGAGGAATCATGAACGCTATGGCTGTTGACGACCACGACGCTACGGATGTATCAGATGCTGCTGGGCTTCGCCGGGAGGTGTTCTCGGATGCGCTGATTGATCACGTACTCGCCGAGACCCGTTCGCGAGGGTTGGAGTTGACTGGCAAGGACGGCTTTTTGAACGAGATGCTCAAGGCCGTCCTTGAGCGGGGCATGGGCGCCGAGCTGACCGAGCATCTGGGCCGCGATGCCCACGCCCGTGGCGGGGACGGAAACCACCGCAACGGCACTTCGCGCAAGACCGTGGCCACCGAGGTCGGCCCGGTGGAGCTGGATCAGCCCCGCGATCGGCAGGGCTCGTTCGCCTCCCAGCTCGTCCCGAAGGGCGCCCGCCGGCTCGGCGGGCTGGAGGACCAGATCATCTCGCTGTACGCCGGCGGAATGACCGTCCGGGAGATCGAGCACCACCTCGCGCGGACCCTGGGGGTGGAGCTGTCGCACGAGTCCATCGCCAACGTCACCGACGCGGTCATGGACGAAGTCGCCGCCTGGCAGCACCGCCCGTTGGAGGCGTTCTACCCGGTGGTGTTCCTGGACGCGATCCACATCAAGATCCGCGATGGAGCCCACGTGAAGACCCGCGCTGCCCACATCGCGGTCGGGGTCGATCTTGAGGGCGTCAAGCACGTGCTCGGCATCTGGGTGCAGGCCAAGGAAGGCGCGGCGTTCTGGGCCAGCGTGTGCGCCGAACTGGCCAATCGCGGCGTCAAAGACGTCCTGATCGTGGCCTGCGACGGGCTGACCGGACTGTCCGAGGCGATTGCCGCGACCTGGCCTTTCGCCGAGGTGCAGACCTGCGTGGTGCACCTGATCCGGGCCTCGATGCGGTTCGTGTCCTACAGCGACCGCAAGAACGTGGCCAAGGCACTCAAGCCGATCTACACCGCCGCCAACGCCGAGGCCGCCAGAGCCGCACTGGAGGCCTTCGCCGAATCGCCGCTGGGCGCCAAGTACCCCACCGCCGTCAGGTCGTGGGAGGCCGCCTGGGAGCGGTTCATCCCGTTCCTGGCCTTCGGCCCAGCCACACGCAAGCTGATCTACACCACGAACTCGATCGAGTCGCTGAACTACCAGCTGCGCAAGATCACCAAGAACCGCGGGCACTTCCCCAGCGATGCCGCCGCGATCAAGCTGCTATGGCTAGCCATACGCAACATCGAGGACCGACGAGACCGAGAACGCGCCAAGGACGCTCAACGCCGAGCAGACGGCCACGCAGGCCCCCGGAAATCGATCCCCAGACTCGTCGAAGGCGCCACCATCCACGGTTGGCGAGCCGCACTGGCCGAACTCGCACTGGCCTACCCGGAACGCTTCGACCCCCACATGTGACAGACATCACTAACCAAAACTCACACAATTATCTTGACAGGCTCTTCGCCGCCCGTCTCCGGCTCACCCCACACCCGCCACGACCCGCCGGGAACGATCTGCGCCGTATGGTTTTCGAGTCCGGAGAATCCGCCATTGGCGAACTGCTCGACCTTGACGAGGTCCGGGCGTCCGACGGCGTTGGCGATCATGCCGGCGACGGACATGCCCTCGATGAAGCCGCCGGGGATGGTTGCTTCCACCTGCGAGGCCACGCCTGGGCCGCTTGAGTTGACGCCGCTGCCGGGCCAGTTCGTGACGTAGACCGGTGTGCCGTGTCCGCCTTCGGCCGTGGTGCCGCTGATCGTGAGGGACTGTGCGGCAGGCGAACCGGGATCGTTGGGCATGTCCGGGTTCCCGGTGCCCAGCCTTGCGGCGATAGCCGACGTGGCGTCACCCGAGACGGCCTCGTCGATGTCGGCGAACCGATCCATCGGGAGGTAGGCGTGGTCGGTGTACTGGCCCCAGTCCGCGCCGACGGCCTGCCCGCCGTACTGGCCGTTGCCGCGCGCTCCGCCCATCTCGAAGTTCACCCCGTTGGGGAGGGTTGCCGAGGTGTGGCCGCCGTACGGTCCGCCGTTGTACCAACCGATCCGCAGATCCCCGGCCCCGCCTCGACCGGGCAGGAAGCCACGCTCGCGGAGGGCCTGGCCCTCGTTTCCGGTAGCGAATCGGGACCCGAACGGGGGGCGTCCGCTGACGTAGTTCGCCAAACTTGACACGGCCCCGGAGCAGTCCCCGAAATTGACGCCACCCCACACGTAGGGCTTGCCTTCAACCCGCTTAGCGAGGTCTATGAGCCCGGAGGCCATGATGCCGCCCTCGGCGAACGACAGGATCGGACCGGGATCGCCCTTGTTCGGGTCTAGCGCTCCGAGCATCTGCCCGACCTCGGCCCAGATGGAGAGGGACCGCTTGCGCTTGGAGGGGGCGAGAGGGATGAACGCCTCGCCCTCGGTCTCCGATTCGGCCCACTGCACCAGCCCACGTGCCCCGTGGGGGCGCTCAATGACGGCCTGCGACGGCAGGGTACCCCCGTCAGCGAACGACCGGATACCGCCGTCGGCGTAGTGCTGCCCGACCGTGATCCCGTCGGTAGCGACATCGTTACCGCCACGGTTGACGGTTCCAATGATGACCGTATGCGTCGACTGCGTCTTGATGTTGTTCAGGTCGTTGACGTGACCGCGCGCCCGGTCCACGTCCGCGCTGTTGATCGTGACGGTCCCGTTCTTCGGCTCATGCACCTTGCCGGTGAGAGCGTTGATTGCGGCGATGTTCTCGTCGGTGGTGTCCGTGATCTCGATGTGACCGCCGGGGAGACTGGTCACTGTCATTCCGAGGGTTTCGAGGACTGTGATGAGGTCCAGCGCACCGGGCGAGGTCACCTTGAGGTCTTTCGAACCGGGGATAGCGGCGATGGTGAAGCCCAGCCGCTCCAGCTCGGCGCGGGCGGGGTCGGTGAGCGAGGAGACGACGATTGTCTTGTTGTCCGGGACCGAGACGATGGCGTCGCCCATGAGGCGCATGGCTTCGCTGGTCGTCTGAGCGGTCAGACCGGCCTTGCCTGTGGCGGCGGCCAGCTCGTTGAACTTGGTCTGAGCCTCGGTGATTCGGCCGTTCGACGCGCCGACCGCATCGGACAGGGTGACCATGTCCTCGGTGCGGTGTCGCAGCACCCATCCGGTGTCGATACCGGCGGCGGACAGCTTGTCGAGTGCGCCCTGGTTGAGCATGAGGGCGTTGGTGAAGTCGCCGACTGTGATGCCGCCACGTTCGATGTTCTCGCGTAGCACCTCGTTGGAGGCAATGGACTCGGCAGTGGTGGCGAGCCGCGCGCGCATGGCGTCGTCGACCGTCCGCTGCGCGTCGGCGTTGCCCATCGCGGCGTTCGTTATCGTCTGCTCGGAGAGCCCGAACTCGCGGCCGGCAGCGAACGCTCCCTCGTCGGCCAGTTTCTTCGCCTCGGTGGCGCGGGTGGCTTCGGTGACTGCGCCGGTCACCTGATCGAGGGACGTGGCGAGGGTGTCGACATCCGCCTTGTGCTGTGCGACCGCCTGCGCGGCCTCTGCGTTGGACTGCATCCATCGACTGACACCGAGCCCTGCGGCGGCCAGTCCGATCATCCACGGTCCGCCGAGCATGCTGACGACCCCGCCGAGGGCGGTTTTCATGCCGCCTGCGATCTTCCCGACGCCCTGCATGGACGCGCCCATCACACCGTTAGCGGTGACGCTGTCGCGGGCGTACATGCTCGTGAGGGCCAGCGTTTCGCCGAGGCTTCGCATCGTGCCCCCGGTGGAGACGACGCGGGACGTGAGGCTGTCACCTAGTCCGGTGACGCGTAGCGCGACGAGAGCTGCGAGAGCTGCCTGAACGTCGCCAGGTATTACCGAGAGTGCACCGCCGACCGCTGTCCCGACGGGGGCGGCGGCATCGGCGACAGCCTTGAGTGCGCCCGGAACCTTCTCGATACCGTCCGCCGAGAAGTCAGCGAGGTCGGCGAGTGGCCCGTCCACCAGCTCGTACAGGGAAACGGCGGCGGTCTCTGCCTGGTTCTGGAGGTTGTTGATCGCGCCCGGCAGACCACGCGTCTTTGCCGCTGCCATATCGGCCGCGCCACCCTGACGGTTGATCGCCTCGTTGAGGGTGTTGAATCCGGCGCTGCCCTGCTGTGCGGCGATGCCCGCGAGGCGCATGGCATCGGAGCCGAACAGGGTGGCGGTCGCGGCCTGGTACGCCTCGTCCGGAGCTTGTCAAGATAATTGTGTGAGTTTTGGTTAGTGATGTCTGTCACATGTGGGGGTCGAAGCGTTCCGGGTAGGCCAGTGCGAGTTCGGCCAGTGCGGCTCGCCAACCGTGGATGGTGGCGCCTTCGACGAGTCTGGGGATCGATTTCCGGGGGCCTGCGTGGCCGTCTGCTCGGCGTTGAGCGTCCTTGGCGCGTTCTCGGTCTCGTCGGTCCTCGATGTTGCGTATGGCTAGCCATAGCAGCTTGATCGCGGCGGCATCGCTGGGGAAGTGCCCGCGGTTCTTGGTGATCTTGCGCAGCTGGTAGTTCAGCGACTCGATCGAGTTCGTGGTGTAGATCAGCTTGCGTGTGGCTGGGCCGAAGGCCAGGAACGGGATGAACCGCTCCCAGGCGGCCTCCCACGACCTGACGGCGGTGGGGTACTTGGCGCCCAGCGGCGATTCGGCGAAGGCCTCCAGTGCGGCTCTGGCGGCCTCGGCGTTGGCGGCGGTGTAGATCGGCTTGAGTGCCTTGGCCACGTTCTTGCGGTCGCTGTAGGACACGAACCGCATCGAGGCCCGGATCAGGTGCACCACGCAGGTCTGCACCTCGGCGAAAGGCCAGGTCGCGGCAATCGCCTCGGACAGTCCGGTCAGCCCGTCGCAGGCCACGATCAGGACGTCTTTGACGCCGCGATTGGCCAGTTCGGCGCACACGCTGGCCCAGAACGCCGCGCCTTCCTTGGCCTGCACCCAGATGCCGAGCACGTGCTTGACGCCCTCAAGATCGACCCCGACCGCGATGTGGGCAGCGCGGGTCTTCACGTGGGCTCCATCGCGGATCTTGATGTGGATCGCGTCCAGGAACACCACCGGGTAGAACGCCTCCAACGGGCGGTGCTGCCAGGCGGCGACTTCGTCCAGGACCGCGTCGGTGACGTTGGCGATGGACTCGTGCGACAGCTCCACCCCCAGGGTCCGCGCGAGGTGGTGCTCGATCTCCCGGACGGTCATTCCGCCGGCGTACAGCGAGATGATCTGGTCCTCCAGCCCGCCGAGCCGGCGGGCGCCCTTCGGGACGAGCTGGGAGGCGAACGAGCCCTGCCGATCGCGGGGCTGATCCAGTTCCACCGGGCCGACCTCGGTGGCCACGGTCTTGCGCGAAGTGCCGTTGCGGTGGTTTCCGTCCCCGCCACGGGCGTGGGCATCGCGGCCCAGATGCTCGGTCAGCTCGGCGCCCATGCCCCGCTCAAGGACGGCCTTGAGCATCTCGTTCAAAAAGCCGTCCTTGCCAGTCAACTCCAACCCTCGCGAACGGGTCTCGGCGAGTACGTGATCAATCAGCGCATCCGAGAACACCTCCCGGCGAAGCCCAGCAGCATCTGATACATCCGTAGCGTCGTGGTCGTCAACAGCCATAGCGTTCATGATTCCTCCTCCGGATCAACTCACACAGACCATCTGACACGCCCGTACGATCCAGTGCCTGGATCTGGGACTTCTCATCCACGCACAACACGATCGCGTTCTCCGGCGGCGCCAGGTACAGGCCGCAGATGTCGGTGACTTTGCCGACCAGCTCAGGATCGGTGGAGAACCGGAACGACTCCGAGCGCCACGGCTTGATCCCGTAGGCACGCCACGCCGTGACCACCGTCGAGGCCGAGACCTTCAACCGGGACGCCAGCAGCCGCGACGACCAGTGGGTCACGCCCAGAGACTTCGGCGGCGGCATCAAGGTCGCCGTCACGATCTCCGCGTGATCGATCGTGCGCGGCCGACCAGAACGCTTCTCATCAGCCAGGCCCCCGATGCCCTTGTCCTCGTACCTGGACCGCCAGAGGTTCACCTTCGGCCGCGACGCCCCGGCCAACTCGGCGATCTCCGCATTACGCCGGCCCTCCGAAGCCAGCAGCACGATGCGAGCTCGCTGCACCATGCCTGCCGACATCGACTGCGAGCGCGTCATTCTCTCAAGCTTCTCGCGATCGCCGGGACGCAACATCAATGCCGGGGCAGGTCGATTCGCCATGCCCCATGATTTCACAAACCCAACTGTAAAACTACTTCACACGCACGACACTAGGCCACTCGGGGACTCGTGTGACGGCGACGCACTACATTCACAAGGCTCACGCCGCCCCTGACCTGCGCACCGCCCTAGACGGGCTTGCGCCGAAGAGCGCATAAAAGTGGCCCCGCCAGTTCGTTGGCGGGGCCACTTCGTGCTCACTGGACTCAGCAGGCTGCTAGCACTCGGTTCTGACTGGAGGCTTCAGTCTCGAGCTCGTTGATAACATCCTGCACCATACGGATGTAACCGGCGATTGCATCCTGCGGGGTCTCTGCCAGCCAAGACAACGATGGGAACTCAGGCGAGGTGGCGACCCACTCCCCGTCTTCCTCAGACCAACCCACCTCGTAGTGCACGTGAGATACTGGCATGTCAGCCTCCTTCCTGAATCTTCGCGATCGCTTTCAAGACTTGTCGCACCTGGTAGGGCTTCGCGTTACCGTTCGACCCCTTCTGGATGTTCACTCTAGGGTCTCCCAGCCAAGGGGTCTTGAAAACGACATGGCTCGACTTGTTCTGCCTAGGCTCCCCAAAGTACTCCACGCAGATCTCGAAGAGGTCACTGTATGGAACGTCTTGGGGCCGCGACTTCATCCGCTCCAAGCGTTTCGCCTGCTTCGACATGCGACGACGTTAACAGTGTGTCCATCGCCACCCGATCACTACCCAACAGTTTAGGGGTGGTTTTGGGGTGGTGGACACCCCAAAACCGGACCGACGTCGCTATCACCGCAGATAGTTGAGCTGGAGACGAGACTTGAACTCGCAACCGCCCGATTACAAGTCGGGTGCGCTACCAATTGCGCCACTCCAGCACGGGCGGCGACACCGCCGCGGCCCGCCAGTCATCCTAACCCGGCCACCGTCGGGGCTCTTGACTACGGTGTGCACCGTGGAGACCCGCGACGCACCGGCACCGCTCACCCGACCACTGGCGTGGATGGGACTGCGCAAGTCCGCCATGGACCTTGCGGTCGAGCCCCCGCTGTCCCCCATGGCGCCGGTCGACCTCGACGACGACGGCGCCGTCACCGACGTCCTCAACCTCGCCCTCGAGATCGGCGGGATCCTGCTGTCCTCCGGCGAGGGCGCCGCGGACACCGTCGCCCAGGCCGAGTCCGTGGCGGCGGCGTTCGGCCTGCCGGGCGCGACCGTCGAGGTCACCTTCACGTCGCTGACCATCGGGGTCAACCGACGTCGCGGCCGACCGCCGATCTCGGTCATCCGGGTGGTCAACTACCGCACCGTCGACATGACACGGGTGACCCGCGTGTCCCGTCTCATCGACCTCATCGTGCGCCGTCAGCTCACCGTCGACCAGGCCACGGCCGAGGTCGAGAGGATCGTGGCCTCCCCGCACCCGCACTCCTTCCGCGTCGCGGTCCTGGGGTGGGCGATGCTGGGGTGCGCGGTCGTCATCCAGCTCGGGGGTAGCCCGCTGGCCGGCCTCATCTCCATGGTCTCGACGTTCGCCCTGATGTACGCCAACCGCTACCTGGACAGCCACCGACTCCCGAGCTTCTTTCAGCAGGTCGTGGGCGGGTTC
Organism: Dietzia sp. WMMA184; assembly: GCF_002441635.1. Lineage (NCBI taxonomy): Bacteria > Bacillati > Actinomycetota > Actinomycetes > Mycobacteriales > Dietziaceae > Dietzia > Dietzia sp. WMMA184. The sequence continues at coordinate 1,608,058 of NZ_NXEI01000001.1, forward strand.
ATCGCGGCCGCGTGGGCCCTCGCCGCATACGTGGCCGTGAGCAACAACTTCATCGAGGTCCAACCGTCCCAGCTGGTCGCGGCCGGCATCATCGTGTTGCTCGCCGGACTCACCCTCGTCGGTGCCATCGAGGACGCCATCACCGGGTTCCCCGTGACCTCCGCCGGGCGAGGCGTCGAGACGATGGTCATGACCGGCGGCGTCCTGGGCGGGATCACGATCGCACTCGCCGCGTTCGAACGCCTCGGGATGTCCCCACCCCCGATCGACCCGGCCATCGCCGGCAACGCGGCGGTCCACATCGCGGTGTTCGCCGCGGGCGTGGGCGCCGCCGGGTTCGCCGTGGCGAGCTATGCGACGGTGCGGGCGACCTGGCTCGCCGCGGCCGTCGGCGCGATCGGGATGCTCATCTTCCAGGCGGTCATGGCCACCGGGCTGGGAGTGGTGGTGGGGTCCGCCCTCGCAGCCTGCACGATGGGCCTGATCGGCGGCATCCTCGCCCGTATCGCCACCGTCCCGCCGCTGGTGGTGACCATCGCCGGCATCACGCCGTTCCTGCCGGGCCTGTCGGTGTACCGCGGCCTGTCGGCGCTGACGAGCGACCAGACGGGTATCGGTCTGGGCCTGATGTTCCAGGCGTTGGCGATCGCGGTGGCACTGGCCGCCGGGATCGTGTTCGGTGAGTGGGTGACCCGCAATCTGCGCCGGTCGGCGGCCGCGGACGGGTGACGTAGGATCGGCAGCGGACGATGTCGCCCGAACAGGGCGCGCGCCCCCCACCGATCACAGGAGGACACCGATGGCATCCGCCGCCGCCAGCAAAGAACCCGAGCTCGACGACCTGGAGCCGGTCGCGGACGAGACCGCCGACATGGCCCGCAAGGTCGTGGCCTCGTACTCGGCCGACGCCGACGAGTGCCGGATGCTCCTCGACATGCTGGGGATCGGTCCGGAGCCGCAGGTGACGGCGGACGCCGAGTAGGCAGACCACGGAATCCGAGGCGAGGGGCAGGGGATGGCGAGCGGTACCGGGCAGGCGACCACCGGGGCGGGGGCCGACTTCGTCGTCGTCGCCAATCGTCTCCCCGTGGACCTCGTCGTCGACCGCGACGGCACCGAACACTGGAAGGCCAGCCCCGGCGGCCTCGTGACGGCGCTGGAATCCATCCTCAAGGCAAACGACGGCGCCTGGGTGGGGTGGCCGGGCGTGCCCGACGCCTCCCCCGATCCGTTCGACGCGGACGGCATCCGGCTCCATTCGGTGCGGCTGTCCGCCCGCGACGTCGAGCTCTACTACGAGGGTTTCTCCAACGCCACGCTGTGGCCGTTGTTCCACGACGTCGTGGTGGCCCCCGAGTACCACCGCGAGTGGTGGAACGCCTACCGCGAGATCAACACCCGCTTCGCGGAGGCGACCGCGGACGCCGCCGCCGAGGGCGCCACGGTCTGGGTGCAGGACTACCAGCTGCTGCTGGTGCCCCGCCTCCTGCGAGAACTGCGCCCCGACCTGACGATCGGGTTCTTCCTCCACATCCCGTTCCCGCCCATCGAACTGTTCATGCAGTTACCGTGGCGCACCGAGCTGGTCGAGGGCATGCTCGGCGCCGACCTGGTGGGCTTCCACCTCCCGGGCGGGGCCGACAATTTCCGGATCCTCGCCAACCGCCTGCGCGGCTACCCGTCCGTCCGACTGCGGTCAACGCGGGGCCGCGCCTCCGAGATCCGGGTGGACGACCGCATGGTGCGGGTCGGCGCGTTCCCCATCTCCATCGACTCCGCGGCCGTGGACGCCACCGCCCGCACGCGCGAGACCCAGGCCCGCGCCGCCCGCCTGCGCGAGGAGTTGGGGTCGCCGCGCGTCCTCATGCTGGGCGTGGACCGTCTGGACTACACCAAGGGCATCGACGTCCGCCTGCGCGCGCTCGAGGAACTGTTCGAGGAAGGGCGCCTGGAGCCCGCCGACGTGACCCTCCTCCAGCTGGCCACGCCGAGCCGCGAGCGGGTCGAGCAGTACCAGATCATGCGGTCGCGGATCGAGGAGTCGGTGGGCCGCATCAACGGCACGTTCGGCGAGATCGGGCACCCCGTGGTGACCTACATCCACCGGCCCGTGCCCAAGACGGAACTGGCGGCGTTCTACGCGGCCGCCGACGTCATGCTGGTGACGCCCGTGCGGGACGGCATGAACCTGGTGGCCAAGGAGTACGTGGCCTCGTGCACCGACGGCGAGGGCGCCCTGGTGCTCAGCGAGTTCGCCGGCGCCGCCGCGGAGCTACGCCAGGCGTACCTGTGCAACCCGCACGATCTCGACGGGGTCAAGGACGCCATCATGGCCGCGGTCGACGACTCCCCCGAGGACCGACGTCGCCGTATGCGGTCACTGCGTCGGCAGGTGTTGAGCAATGACGTCCACGCGTGGGCCCGCCGGTTCTTCAACACCCTCGACGCCACCTCGGACGACTAGGACGCCGTCCGCCCCGGGCGGCGCCCCATACCCGGGCGTCGGCCGGCGGTCAGAGCGCGTCCGGGTCAGAGCGCGTTGAGCTCGGCGAGCTTCCACGTCCCATCCTGGCGGACCATGTCCACGCTCAGCCGTGAGGCCGAACTGGCCGCCTCGGGCGCGTCCTTGGTGGAGACCATCCGGTTGAGCATGACCAGCACGGTGACGCGCTCGGCGTCCGTCACCTCCTGCGGCGCGGCGGCGGCGACGGTCGCGTAGACGGTGGCCTCCTGCTGCTTGGCGGCGGAGGAGACGGTCGGCATGGACTGCTCGACGAACTCCGACAGCGCCGGGTCGGCGAGCCGCTCCCGTACCGCTCCGAGGTCCGCGTCCACCGTCCGGTGGTCGTAGGTGAACATCTGGGTGGTGATCTCGCGCGCCGCGTCGGTGGCCGCCCGGGGCGCGGCCGCGATCTGTTCCTCGATCGCCGTCGCCTCGCGGGCCTCGACGTACTGCCACGTGGCCAGGCCGGTGACGACGACGAGGACCGCCGACACCAGCGCCAGGGCGGTGATCAGGGTGCGCCGACGGGCCGGGTCGATCGGTTCCCGGGACGCCGGCGACGGCGAGGGCGTCGAGGAGGCCGGCCGGGCGGTCGCCCCGCCGGCGGTGTCCTCATCCGCTCGTGCGTCGGCGGTGTCCTCGTCCGCTCGTGCGTCGGCGGTCTCGGTCCGGGGCATGGCCTCCATGCCCTCGAACAGCCCACCGGCCCGTGCGGCCTCGAGGGCACGCTCGCGGGCGGCGTCGGCCTTGCGCTGGGCGCGGGCCGCGCGTTCGGCCTCGCGCCGGGCGCGACGGGTGGCGCGGATGTCGGAGTCGGGAGTGGTCATGGGATGAAGTTCACCCCCGTGACCTTCATCTCGCCGTCGTCGTGTCGGTTCACGGTCACGCGCACACGGTACTGGCGGTCCTGGTCCTCATCGGACTTCGGGTTGCCGATGGTCTGGTCGATCGCCATGATCACCTCGGCCCGGTCGGGGTAGGAGTGTTCGACGGCGGCGGCGGACACCACACCGTCGGCGACGACATTAGTGGTCTTGACGACGTCCTCGTACGAATCGCGGCGAGGCGCGAACTGCTCCGAGAAATCACCGTCGATCAGGCCGACGATCTCGTCGACGTCCTCCGACAGTGTCTCCTGCCTGATGGTCATGAGCTTGGTCATCACGGTCGTCGCGAAGTCACGGTACGAGGCGTCGAGTTCGGCGGCGGAGGCCCGGTCGGCGCGCACGGAGGCCGCCGCGTTCCGCTCACCCAGCCACAGCGACGTCGCGACGACGGCGGCCACGAGGCATACCGCCGCGACCACCGCGGTCACGGTGAGCCACAGGCGCCCACGGTCGGCGGGGTTGTCGTCCGGCTGTGGCACTAGGTCACTCCGTTCGTGAGGATGTCGGCCAGGTCGGCGTCCGCCGGGAGTCGTCCGGCATCACCGAGGTTGAGCTGACGATACGTCTTGCCGTCGGCGCCCAGGTATTCGCCCGTCGACGGGTCGTACATCGCGGCCGACGTGCGGATCTCCTGTTCACCGGTGTCCGACGACGGCACAACGTTCCACCCGTTGGGGTTGTTCCCGGGCGGACCGACCTCGCTCGTGTCCGGGGGGTTGATCCCCTCGGGCTGGTAGTCGTTCGCCGCGCACTCGGCGGGCGACGCCGCCCGCCGGCCGGGGTACTCCATGCACGGCAGGTTGCGGGCGCCTCGCACGACCTGCTGCGAGTCCTGGGGCACCTTGCAGTAGATGCCGTTGATCAGCGGCGGCACCGAGAGGTCCGCCGGCGAGCGGCGTTGATCGGCCGGGAGGAAGCCGGTGGTGCACGGCGGGGTCTCGTTGATCTGGAGGTTGAAGTCCACCTTGATCTCACCGGTGTCCTTGGCGCCGTTGATGGCGGTGATGAGCGAGGACACCAGGGCGGGGTAGATCACGAGGAGCTGCTCGATGGAGCGGTTGTAGACGACGCCCACCTCGCCGACGCTCACCAGATTGGCGACCAGCACCGGCATGGTCGGCTGCAGATCGTTGAGGACCTTGGTCGCCCGCGCCAGAGAGTCCGGGCCGCGTTGGATGATCGAGGTCAGCTGGGGCTCGTTGACCCGGAGCTGATCGGTCAGGTCAGCGAGGTTCCGGGTCCAGGCCCGGATCGAGTCCGACGAGCGGAGCTGGGAGTCCAGGACCGGCTCGGCGTCGGCGATGAGCTGACGGGTGACGTCCGTGTTGGAACGGGCCTCCTCGAGCAACAACTGGGCCGAGTCGAGGAAGCGCTGCAGGTCGCGCTCCGAGCCGTTGAACGCGTCGAACGACTCGGAGATCACGCGTCGCATCTTGGCATCGTCGATCGACGCCATGAGCACGGTGGCCTGGTCCAGTACCGGTCCGATTCCCTGGGGCATGTCGACCCGGTCCCGCCCGAGCACGGACCCGTCCGCCAGCTCGCCGCTCGGTTCGCCCTCCGGGACGAACTCCACGTATTGCTCACCGATCGCCGAGACGCTGCGGATCTGCGCCCGGACGTTCTGCGGGACATCGGCCCGCGCGTCGAAGTGCAGGTTCGCCACGACGTGCCCGGGTGTGAGGGTGACGGAGTCGACACGACCGATGACGTTGCCGAGGTACGAGACGTTGGCGTTCTGGTAGAGGCCGCCGGTGTCGGGCATCTCCAGGGCGACGTCCGTGCGCTGCCATCCGAAGGCCGTGGGCAGCTTGAGGTAAGACACCGACATGACCGTGAGGGCCAGAACGGTGACCACGGCGAAGATCGTCAACTGGATCTTGACGAGACGGGTCATCGCGGTGCCTCCTCGGTCGGGGTGGCGGACGGCTCCGCGGGCGCGGGATCCCCGGCGGTCTGCTCCTGCGCCGGCGCGGTGGCGGCCCCCGCGGCCGCGGGCACGCCGTCGGGTGCGGGCGTGCCGTCGGGTGCGGGCTCCGGTCGGGGCACGTCGAGGGAGTACGGGTCGGCGCCGGCGAACGGGTTCGGGGCGAGTCCGACGTACCCCTCGACACCCGCCATCCGGTTGCCGAACTCGGTACCGAGGAGCATGGTCTCCGCCAGGCGCGGCATCGTCGCGTCAGCGTGAATGTAGAGGTTGGCGTAGTCCCCGCGCAGGAAGTTGTCGATACCCGCCTGCGGGAACGGGAAGGTGATCAACGAACTGAGCACCCGGGTCATGTCACGCCCGGCGTTCGCCAGCCCCTCGAGCACCGGGGTGAGATCGCGGAGGTTGTCCACGAGATCCTGTCCGCCGCCCGCATCGATGACCTGGTTGGCCTTGTTGCCGAAGTCGCCGAGCGAGACCAGGGCCGTGGTCAGCTGCTGCTTCTGATCATTGATCAACGTCAGCGCCTCCGGCATCTGGGCCAGGGCCCGGGCGAGGGTGTCGTTCTGCTCGTTGATCTGTCGCGACAGACGGTCGAGCCCCTCCATCGCGGCGATGATGTCGGCACGCTGGTCGTCGAGTCCGCTGACGGTGGTGTCCAGCTGCGTGAGGACCTCGTTGGCGTCGATCTCGCGGCCGTCCAGGGCGGTGTTGAGCTCGGTGGCGATGGTCTCGAACTGGGCCAGGCCGCCGTCGGTGAGGACGACCGACAGCGCCGACAGGGTCTGCTCGGTGGTCGGGTAGACACCGGCGCGGGCCAGCGGGATGACGTCACCGTCCGCCAGTGTGCCCTGCGGGTCGCCCTCCGGCGGCGGGAAGAGCTCGAGGTGCTGGGAGCCCAGGAGGCTGGTCTGCCCGATCTTGGCGTGGGCGTTGGCCGGGAGCCTGACCTCCTCGTTGAGGCTGATCGTGACGATCGCGGTGTAGTCCTCCACCCGCATGGCGGTGATGGAACCGACGTTGACATCGTTGACCCGCACCGGGGAGTTGCGGGTGATGGTCGTGACGTTGGGCATCTCGATCGTCACCTCGTAGGCACCCTCACCCTTGCCCTGGGCCCCGGGGAGCGGAAGGGAGTTGAGACCCTGCCACGAACACCCGGCCCCCGAGAGCAGGACCACCGTGCCGAGCGCGCCGACCGCCCGCAGGCGGGATCCGGATCCGTTGCCGAGCATCAGGCACCTCCCGTCACGAGCAGGGTGTCGGTGAGGTTGTCCCCACGGTTGACGACGTTGACCAGCGGGTCCGGGCGGTCCGACACCGGCTGCACACCGGGCGGGGTCCGGGTCCCGGGCTTCTGGGAGTCCCAGATCTGGTGGGGCTCGGCGGTCGGGGTGATCGGCGGGGTGACCGCGCCGTACGGGTAGTTGGAGGTCAACGAGTTGAACAGCGGACCCATGTACTCGGCGCACAATTGCGCATCGGACTCGGCGGTGTTGTTGGCCAGGCCGGCGATGGCGCCGCAGATGAAGTTGGTCGGGTTGGCCATCTGGTTCATGGCCAGGACACCGGTGAGCACACCCTGGTACGGCCGGTAGATGTTGTAGAAGTTCGACATCGCCGTCGGCCCCACGTGCAGCACGCCCTCCAGTTCCGCCCGGCGGTCGCGGACGACCTCGGTCGCCCGGCCCAGCTTGTCCACCGCGGTGGTCACCCGGTCGCCGTGGTTCTCCAGGAACCGGTTGATGTCCATCACCGCCAGATCGAGATCGCGCAGGGCCGCATCGATGTCCGCGGTCTGGTCGCCCAGCACCTGGGAGACGCTGGCGAGCCTGCCGCCGAAGGAGACGATCTGATCCTCGCTCTGGGACAGAGCCGTGACGAAGAGCTGCAGGTTCTTGAGGGTGGTGAAGAGGTTCTCCCGGCCGTCGGACAGCAGCGACATGGTCTGCGAGACCTCGTTCAGGGCGTCCCGGATCTCCGCCCCGTTACCGTCGAACATGGCGTCCGCGGAGTCCACGAAGTCGCTCATCGGCCCGGTCTGCTCCCCCTCCTCGGGCCCGAGTGCCGACGAGAGTTTCATGAGTTGGTCCTTGACCCCGTCCCACTCGACCGGGACGGCCGTCCGCTCGACGGGGATCGTCCCGCCGTCGGGCATCTCCTCCCCACCGGTGAAGGCGGGGGTGAGCTGGATGAAGCGCTCGGCGACGAGGGACTGCGCGACCAACAGTGCGTTGGCGTCCGCCGGGATGGCGACGTCGCGATCGACCTCCATGGTCACCTTGGACTTGCCGTCCTCGGTGGCGATGTCGGAGATGCTGCCGACTCGCACACCCAGGACCCGCACGGTGTCGTCCTCGTAGACACCCCGGGTGGACGGGAAGTAGGCCGTGATCGTCTTGGTGCGGGCGGTGAAGAACCACACCGCGCCCACGACGATCGCGATCACGGCGAGCAGCGCCACGACCTTGGCCGCGGTGGAGGACAGGAGTCGACTCATCGGGGCAACCTCTTCTCGCCCCAGCCGGGGTGCTCGTCCATGAACGTCAGCTCGGGAGTACCCGGCATGGTGGGTTCACGGACCAGACCTGGTTCAGGCTGGACGCGGTCGTCGATCAGCGGCATGACGTCCCGGAGGATCGTCTGCTGGTAGTGGCCGAGGGACAGGTTGGATATGTAGGCGTTGAACCACGGGCCGGAGGCGACGGCGTCGCCGAGCGCCGTGGAGAAGGGGACGATCCGGCGCAGGCCCAGGTCGATGTCGTCCTTGTTGCGGATCAGTAGATCGGAGACCTGCTCGAGCTTGTCCAGGGCGGGCCCGAGTTGGGCCTCGTTGTCCTGGACCAGCCCCGACAGCTGACGCGCGAGTTCGTCGATGTTCATGATGAGCTCGCTGAGAGCACGACGCCGCAGGTCGAGTTGTGTGAACAGGGTGTTGCCGTCGACCATGAGCTGGTTGATCTGGTCGCTGCGCCTGCCCAGCACATCGGTGGTACCGGCCGCCTTCTCGAGCAGTTGTCGGACCCCCTCGTCGCGTTCGTTGAGGGAGCGGGACAGACGGGTGATCCCGTCGATCGCACCCCGGACCTCGGGAGACGACCCCTCCATGGTCTCGGCGAGAACGGTCAGGGCCTCGTCCACCTTGTCGGTGTCCATGGCCTCGACCGTGTCGCTGAGGTCACCGAGCGCCGAGGTGAGCGAGTACGGGACGGAGGTCCGATCGAGCGGGATCGTGTTGTCCTCCAACTCGCCGCGGCCGTCCGAGAAGACGCCGAGCGCGCGGCGGCCGAGAATCGAGTCCGTCTTGATCTGCGCGGAGGTGTCGGCACCGAGTTCGACACCCCGGTTGATGGCGAAGCGCACCCTGACCCGGTCACCGTCCAGCTCGATCTTGCGGACCGTCCCGACCTTCATCCCGGCCACCTGGACCTCGTCGCCGGTCGTCAGTCCAGCCGCGTCGGCGACGTAGACGGTGGCATCGCTCATCCCGTTGACGTAGGGGATGCGGTCGTAGTTGAGGGAGATCCCCATCAACGCCACGGCGCCCACTGCTCCCCACACGCCGAGCTTCTTGGGATCGCGGTCTCGGAACCGGAGTTGACCGCGGGGCGCCTTGGGGGGCGCCTGGCTTGAATCGTCACTCATCGGGGAAGGCACACCGTCCCGTCGTCTGCTCGTACTGCGGCAGGTAGAGCCCCTGCCCGGTGGCGGGGTCGGTGATCTGCACGATGTTGCCGCAGAGGTAGAACTGGAAGAAGCTGCCGTAGACGCCCAGCCGACCCATCTTCTCGAAGTCACTCGGCAGTCGGTTGATCACGTCCTCCACGAAGGGCTCGTCCTCGTTGATCAGTGTCGCCACCCGGTCGATCTGGGCTACGTCCTCACGCAGGGCCGGCCGGACGTCGGCCAGCAGGGTGGTCATGTTGGCGCTCGCGTCGTTGAGGCGGTCGACGGACTCGCCGATCGGTCCGGCGTTCGCGGACAGTCCGGAGACGAGCTGCTGGAGGTCGTCGACGATCGAATCCACATTGTCCTGGTTGTCCGCCACCGTGGTGAGCACTCCGTTGAGGTTGGTGATCACGTCGCCGATGAGCTGATCGCGGTCCGCCAGCGTCTGTGTCAGGGATGACGTCGCGGCGAGCAGGTCCTGGACGGTTCCCGCCTCCCCCTGGAACACCTTGACGATGGACTCGGAGAGCTGGTTCACCTGGCCGGGATCGAGCGCCTTGAACAACGGGCGGAACCCGCCCAGGAGCGCGTCCAGATCCAGGGCCGGCGATGTCTGGGACAGGGGCAGCGTCCCGCCGATCTCGAGCGGGGACTGGTCGCCCTCGCCCCGCTTGAGTTCCAGGTACCGGTCACCGGTGAGGTTCTCGTAGCGCACCATCGCCTCGGTACTGGTGTGGACCACTTGGTCCCCTGCCACCGAGAACTCCACCGCGGCGGTGTTGCCCTCGGCCAGCTCGATGCTGCCGACCGTGCCCACCTCGACGCCCGCGATGCGCACCTTGTCCCCCGGTTCGAGACCGGAGACGTCGGTGAAGGCGGCGTTGTAGTCCTCGGTGTCACCCGACCGGTACTCGCTGAATACCACGACCAGACCGATGAGGACCAGGGCCATCACCGTGGTGAACAGCGTCAGCTTCACCACGGTGGCGCGGAGGTCGCGCGCTGCCGCGCGGGCCGCGCTCACGGGGTGCCCCCGTCCATCCCGAGCATGACCTGCAGAAGGGTCGGGGGCGCGGGTACACCGGGGACGGTCGGACGGAGTGGACCGAAGAGCGGCGCGGGGCGAGAGGTGAACACGTCGGGCATACCCTCCACGGGGTTGGAGCCGGTGTCGGTGACGACGAACGGGGCGTGGACGTCCGGGTCCGGGAACGGCAGTCCGTAGCAGTTGGGCCCGGTGCTGGCGTTGACCTTCGGGAGGTCCTTAGGGTATTCGTACGCGCGCGCACCCTGCTGGAAACCGGCCTTGAACACGAGGCCCGGCTGGTCCTTGCCACCGAAGGCGGACATCGCGCCCTCGACACCCTGGTTGAGCCCGACGATCAGACAGGTCAGCATGGGCGAGTACTCGGCGAGCAGGCTGGTGGACGCCCGCAGGTCCGACAGGGTCTTGACGAGTTCGTTGCCGTTCTCCGACAGCAGCCGCCTGCCGGTCTCCCCGGTTCCGATGCTGGAGGCCAGGAGTTGCTCGAACCGGGCCTGGTTGTTGACGACGTTGGCGCCGACGTCCGTGCCGGAGTCGAGCAACCGCATCAAGTCAGGCGTGACGTCGGCGTAGAGGTTGGCCACGCGGGACCCCTTGGCCAGGTCGCGCTGGAGGGTCTCGATCTGCGGGTTGATCTCCTGCAGGTAGTCGTTCAGATCGGTGATCGTGCGCCCCACCTGTTCGCCCCGGCCGTCCACAGCGCCCGAGATGGCGCCCAGAGTGGCGTTGAGTTTCTCGGGCTCGATCGCCTCCAGCAGGACGGTGAGGTCCTCGAAGAGGGTGTTCACCTCGGTGGTGACGTTGGACGTCTCGACGACGGCCCCGGCCTCGAGGGCCGTCGGGGCCGGGCGCGCCGGAGGTTCGAAGTCGACCGACTTGGCTCCGAAGACCGTATTGGACCCGATCGTCACGACCGAGTTGGCCGGGATCGCCTCGAGAGCGGCGGGATCCACCTCGATGTCGAGGGTCGCGCCGTCGAACTCCTGGCGGATGTCGGTGACATTGCCGATCTCGACGCCACGCGACCGCACCTTCGCGTCGGCCTCCATGACCAGACCCGCGCGATCGCTGCGCACGGTCAGCGGCACCCGGTCGTCGAAGGCGCGCACGAACATCAGGAGCGAGGTCGCGACCACGACGACGATGAACAGCGCCAGGCTCGCGGCAGCGATGCGCTTGGGCACCGCGTCGCTCTGACTGACCGTCCTCGCCATCTGTGTCTCCTATCCCGACAGGTTGAAGTTGCCGTCTCCGCCGTAGATGGCGAGGGAGACGAGAAGGGTTACGGTCACCACGGCGATGAGAGAGGTGCGGACGGCGTTTCCGACGGCGGTGCCGACTCCGGCGGGACCGCCGGCCGCGTTGTAGCCGTAGTAGGTGTGGATGAGCATGATCGTGATGGCCATCGCGATGGCCTGCACGAAGGACCAGAGGATGTCCGTGGGGATGAGGAACGTCGAGAAGTAGTGGTCGTAGACGCCCCCGGACTGGCCGTAGATCTCCACGGTCGCGAACCGGCTCGCCAGGAACGAGGCGATGACGGCGAGGGAGTACAACGGCACGACGGCGATCATCCCGGCGACGATCCGCGTGGAGACGAGGTAGGTGACCGAGTCGATCGCCATCACCTCGAGGGCGTCGATCTCCTCCGACACGCGCATCGCGCCCAACTGGGCTGTCGCGCCGGCACCGATGGTGGCCGCCAACCCGATGCCGGCGATCACGGGTGCGGCGATTCGCACGTTGATGAACGCCGCGAAGAAACCGGTGAGCGCCTCGACCCCGACATCCGTGAGCGATGAGAACCCCTGGACGGCGATCACGCCGCCGGTGGCCAGGGTGAGGAACCCGACGATCACCACGGTGCCGCCGATCATCGCCAGCGCGCCCGTACCCATGGCGATCTCGGCGATGAGCCGCAGCGTCTCCTTGCGGTAGTGGGTGAGCGCCCGCGGCGTGGCCAGCAGCGCTCGCCAGAAGAACAGGGCGATGCCGCCGAAATCGTCGATCCTGCCGACGGTGTGGTGCCGGGCCCGCGCGAGACGCGGGAACCGGGTGGTCTCGATGACGGTCACCTCACGCCCCCAAGACCTTGACGCCCACGGCGGTCACCACGGTGTTGACGACGAACAGCGCCATGAACGCGAAGACGACGGTCTCGTTGACCGCGTTGCCGACCTCCTTCGGACCACCGCGGACATAGAGCCCCTTGTAGCAGGCGACCAGCCCGGCGAGCATCCCGAACAACCCGGCCTTGACCTGCGCGAGTATCAACTCGCCGAGACCGGTGAGCAGCGTGATGCCGTTGACGAAGGCCCCCGGGTTGACTCCCTGGAGCAACACGGAGAAGAGGAACCCGCCGAGGATGCCGATGGTGCACACCAGCCCGTTGAGCAGGAGGGCGACGAAGGTCGACGCCGCGACCCGGGGCACCACCAGGCGCTTGACCGGATCGATGCCGAGCACCTCCATCGCGTCGATCTCCTCGCGGATGGTGCGCGCTCCGAGGTCTGCACAGATAGCGGTCGCGCCTGCGCCGGCGACGATGAGCACGGTGACCATGGGGCCCACCTGCGTCACCGCGCCGAGAGCGGCTCCGGCGCCGGACAGGTCGGCCGCGCCGATCTCGCGCAGCAGGATGTTGAGCGTGAAACTCACCAGGACCGTGAAGGGAATCGCCACCAGAACGGTGGCCAGCATCGAGACCCGGGCGATGAACCAGGACTGCTCGACGAACTCCCGGCCCTGTCGCACGATCGTCGGGAAGGAGACGAAGGTGTCCAGCGTCATGGCGACGAAGTCGCCGATCCCTCTGAGCGGCGCATCGATAACCCTCGCCATGGCGCCCCCTCCTGTCTTTCATCCCCCGGGCCACGCGCGATCGGCCACCGTGGCCTGGACTACCCCGGCCTGAACAAGTGACCGTTTCGTGTGATCCCGATTACACAGTATCTAGAACGCGTTCTATCTGGCAAGGGCTTCCCCATCCCCCCGACCGGCGCCCCTGCCAGCTCGTGTCGGGGGAATCTAACACGCCCGACACACCAATAAGTCGTCCCCGGCGCGATCGATGTCGATCGCGCCGGGGACGGGCCCGCCACTCAGAGCTTCATGATCTCCGCAGCGGAGAAGGACTTGCCCTCCGGGCGGCCTGACCAGTGCCCGGAGATCGCCTCCGCGAACTCGCGACGGTCCCATACGCCGCCCTCTGCGTCGAACCTCTTCTCCACGACGGGCGCCTCCACGAGCGCCACCATCCCGCCGTATACCACGAACAGCTGACCCGTGACGTCCGCGGCAGCGGGCGAGGCCAGGTAGGACACGAGGTCCGCGACCCGGTCCGGCGAGAGCGGATCCGGCCCTTCGGAGGGGTCCCAGGGCTCGAAGACCGCCTCCGTCATCCCGGTGCGACCGCGCGGGGCGATCGCGTTGGCGGTGCAGCCGATGCGCTCCAGCACCCGCGACGCGGACAGCGTCAGCGCGGTGATCGCGGCCTTGGCCGCGCCGTAGTTGGCCTGGCCGGGCGGGCCGAAGAGCCCCGCCTCCGACGAGGTGTTGATGAGCCGGCCGTAGACCGGCCCCCCGGATTTCTTGCTCTCCTCGCGCCAGTGGGCGGCCGCATTGCGGGTGAGCAGGAAGTGACCGCGCAGATGCACCTTCACGACCGCGTCGAAATCCTCGTCGGAGAGGTTGAACAGCATCTTGTCGCGCGTGATCCCGGCATTGTTGACCACCACGTGCAGCCCACCGAGCTTGAGGGCCTCGGCCACCATGGCGTCGGCTGTCTCCCGCTCGGAGACGTCGCCCACGACGAGTGCCGCCTTGGCTCCGGCCGCCTCGATGTCCGCGATCACCGCGTCCGCGGCTTCACCGGCGCGGATGTCGTTGATGACCACCGCGGCCGCGCCCGACCTGGCGAGCTCGACAGCCTCGGCCGCGCCGAGACCCGAGCCGGACCCGGTGACCACGGCGACCCGCCCGTCGAGTGAGAGGTCCGCGTCGAGCTTCTCCCGACCCATCCCCGCGGTCACTCCGCGGCCTTCAGCGCGGCCATCGGGCACTTCTCCACAGCCTTGAGTGCGCGCTTCTGCAGGTCCTCGGGGACCTCGTCGACGATCACACGCACGACCTCGTCGTCGTCGTTCAGCTCGAAGACCTTCGGCGCCAGGCCGACGCACACGGCCTGCCCCTCGCAGCGGTCGGGATCGACTTCAATCCTCATGCCGTCCTCCTCGGTCGCACCCACGGCCACCATGGCCGCGAGATGGTTGGATACTATGTGAGACACGACACTAGAACGTGTTCCACTCACCGATGAGCTTAGGGCATATGGACATCACCTACACCACCGACCAGGAACGTCTGCGCGGGGAGTTGCGCGAGTATTTCTCGGCACTGATGACCCCTGAACGACGCGAGGCCTTCACCTCCACCACCGGCGAGTACGGGCACGGCGACGCGTACCGCGAGATCGTCGCGGAGATGGGCCGAGACGGCTGGCTGACACTGGGGTGGCCCGAAGAATTCGGCGGGAAGAACCGGCCGATGATCGAGCAGCTCATCTTCACCGACGAGGCCGCGATCGCCGGCGTCCCGGTGCCGTTCCTCACCATCAACTCCGTGGCGCCCACCATCATGGCGTTCGGCTCCGACGAGCAGAAGAACTACTTCCTGCCCCGGATCAGCCGCGGTGAGCTGCACTTCGGCATCGGCTACTCCGAGCCGGACTCCGGCACCGACCTCGCGTCGCTCCGCACGCGGGCGGTCCGCGAGCCCGGGACCGGTGAGCACGAGGGCGGCGAGGTCTACCGGATCAACGGTCAGAAGATGTGGACGTCGCTGGTGGCGTACGCCGACTGGATCTGGCTGGCCGCGCGCACCGATCCGGACGCCAAGCGCCACAAGGGCATCTCCATGATCATGGTGCCCACCGACGCCGAGGGCTTCTCGTGGACCCCGGTCCACACGATGGCCGGCCCGGACACCAGTGCCACCTATTACCAGGACGTGGTGGTCCCGGCGAGCAACCTCGTGGGCCCCGAGCACGGCGGCTGGCCGCTCATGACCAACCAGCTCAACCACGAGCGCGTCGCCCTGACCTCAGCGGGGCCGCTGCAGGCCTCACTGCGGCAGGTCGTGCAGTGGGCGCGCACCACCCGCTCGGCGGACGTCGGCATGCCCGGGGACGGCACCGTCATGGACAACGAGTGGGTGCGGACCCACCTGGCCCGCGTCCACGCGATGGCCGAGTACCTGGCCCTGCGCAACTGGGAGATCGTCTCCGCGGACACCGCCGCGCCCACCCGCATCGCCGCGTCGGCGACCAAGGTGTACGGCACCGAGACCGCGTGCGAGGCCTACCGCCTCCTGATGGAGGTGCTCGGCTCGAGCGGATACCAGCGCTCCCACTCCCCGACCGCCGCACTGCACGGGCGCATCGAGCGCCTCCACCGGTCGGCGCTCATCCTCACCTTCGGCGGCGGCACCAACGAGGTGCAGCGCGACATCATCGCCACCGCCGGCCTGGGGCTGCCCCCGGCGCCACGCGTCGCCCCCGCTCCGTCCGCCAGCACCGCCCGGAAGGAGCGCTGACATGGATTTCTCCGTCGACGACACCACCGCGGAGCTGACCGCCCTCGTCCGGGACATGGGCGAACGTCTGGTCACCGACGACTCCCTGCGCGAACTCGACGCCCGGTTCGGCCCCGGCACCGAATCCGGCGGAACCGACCGCGGGACCGCCCGGTTCCACGCCCGCTACTGGGAGGAACTGGTCCGGGCTGGCGTCCCGGCCGCCCTCGCCCCGGAGTCGCTCGGCGGCGCCGGACTGGGGGTGATCGGCGAGGCCCTGGTCCTACGCGAGTTGGGCCGGGTTGTCGCCCCGGTCCCCCTGTCCCCCGCGATCCGCGCGGCCCACCTGCTCGAGGCGGCCGGGCGGACCGACCGCGCCACCGCCGTGGCGGAGGGGCGCGAGATCGCAGCCGTCGCTGACGGTTGGTCCGGCCCCGTACCGGAGGTGGACTGGGCGCCGATCGCCGATGTGATCGTCCGGAGGTCGGCCGACGGCGTACACGTGTCGGACGGCGCGGCGGTCACCGTGGAACGCACGGTCCCCGTCGACTACTCGTGCAGCGGGCTCGTCACCGGTGACACAGGTGACGCCACCGCGCTGGCCGCCGGGGCGCTCGAGTTCGATGCCCTGCGCCGCCGCGTCCACCTTGCCGCCCACCAGTGGGGCGTGATCGAGGCCGCGCTCGAGCGCACCGCCGCGTACGCGAGCACCCGCCACCAATTCGGTCGCCCCATCGGCACGTTCCAGGCCGTCGCCGCCCGTCTGGCGGACGGGTCCATCGACGTCGACGCCGTCCGGTTGAGCACCCTGCGCGCCGCCTACGAACTCGACGCTTGTAGCGGCGGCCCCGGCCCGACCGCACACGCGGCGGTGGCCTCCGCCCACTTCTGGGCCTGCGACGCCGGCCACCGCCTCGCCCACACCGCCGTGCACGTCCACGGAGGTGTCGGGCTGGACCGCTCCGAGCCCGTCCACCGCTACTTCCTCGCCGCGAAGGCCGACGAGTTCCGCCTCGGCGGCGCCACCCGGCAACTGCTCGACCTGGGCGACCTGCTGGCCACCGCGGGCGACCCCTGGGAGTACTCGGCGTGAGCGGCGCGGTGAAGACGATCGCGGAGGTCGCCGCCCAGCCGTTCACCTCCGTCGCCGACGCGGTGCACGCCCTGTCGGCGGTGCGCGATCGCGGCATCTGGTCCGACGGTCGGCTCACGCCCTGGTCGGAGGCCGTCGGCGCGGTGGCCGTGCGGATCGCGGCGCTTCGGGAACTGATGACCTCGTCGTCGCCGCCTTCGTCGTCGTCACCATCGTCGTCGTCACCGTCACGCCCGCACATCGGCCTCCTCCTGGCCGGCACACCCGAGTACCTCCACCTGCTCGGCGCGGCGGCATGCTCGGAGCTCGTCGTGGCCGGGCTCAACCCCACGCGACGCGGCGAGGCTCTGATCCGCGACGCGGCCCTCGCCGACTGCGCGCTCATCCTCACGGACACCGACAACGCCGCACTGCTCGACGGGCTCGACCCCGGCGTGCCCGTGGTCTCCGTCGACTCCCCCGAGTGGACCGCACTGCTCGACCGGCACGCCGGCGCGGCGCTCCCCGAGGTGGCGGACGTGCCCGTCGGCCCCGACGACCTCGTCGCCCTGGTGTTCACCTCGGGCACGAGCGGCGACCCCAAGGCCGTCCGGATCACGCAGAGCAAGATCTCCGTGCCCGGCCGCATGCTCGCCGAGAGGTTCGGGATCGGCGCGGACGACTGCGTGTACAGCGCGATGCCGCTGTTCCACTCCAACGCCGTGATGGTGGCGTGGCCGATCGCCCTGTACTCCGGATGCTCGATCGCCCTGCGGCGTCGCTTCTCCGCCTCCAACTGGCTCGACGACGTCCGGCGACACGGATGCACGTTCGCCAACTACGTCGGCGCACCACTGTCCTACATCCTGGCCACCCCCGAGCGACCCGACGACGCCGACAACCCGATGCGCGTGGTCTACGGCAACGAGGCGCCCGCCGACGTGCGTCGCGAGTTCGCCCGGCGCTTCGGCGTCACCGTGGTGGACGGGTTCGGTTCCAGCGAGGGCGGCATCTCCGTCACCCGCACGCCCGGGACCCCCGACGCCGCGCTCGGCCCACTGCCGGACGGGGTGCGGATCGTCGACCCGGAGTCCGGGGACGAGCGCCCCCGCGCCCGCTTCGACGACGCCGGCGTCCTGCTCAACGCCGACGAGTCCGTGGGTGAGATGGTCGCCGACGGGCCGGGCCTGTTCTCCGGGTACTACGGCGACCCCGCCGCCGACGCCGAGAGGATGCGCGGCGGCCGGTTCCACTCCGGTGATCTCGCGTACGTCGACGACGAGGGATGGGTCTACTTCGCCGGCCGGTCCGGTGGCTGGATGCGCGTGGACGGGGAGAACCTGGCGGCGGCACCGATCGAACGCGTACTGCGGCGCCACCCCGATGTGGCCGAGGTCGGCGTGTACGCCGTGCCGGCGGAGTCGGTGCGCGGTCCGGCCGTCATCGGCGACGCCGTCGCCGCGGCGGTGGTGCCACGCGAGGGAGCAGACGTCTCGACCCTGGCGGACGGATTCGGCGATTTCCTCGCCGCCCAACCCGACCTCGGGCCCAAGCAGTGGCCGTCGCTGCTCCGGATGACCGCCGCGCTGCCACGGACAGCCAGCTTCAAGTTCCGGGCCCGCGACCTCAGCTCGCTGGGCGCCGAATCGGCCGGGGACAGGGTCTGAGTCCGCACCGACGGTGGAGGGGCCTTCACCCCCGGGTGAGGTCGTCGGTAGGTTTGGCGTGTGGACCACGCCGTGAACCCCGACCTGCAGCATCCCGCCGGCGACGGCATCGACGCCGATGCCGTCGCCGCCGATGACGACTTCGGTATCTCCGCGCCCGTCCCGCCCAAACCGCTGCTGCGGGGGTGGATCCACGCCGGCACCCTGCCCGTGGCGATCGCGCTGGGCGTCGTGCTCACCGTCCTCGCCGAGGGCACCGCGCTGACCTGGGCCTGCGCGGTGTTCCTGGCGACCTCGACCCTGCTGTTCGGGATCTCGGCCCTGTATCACCGGGTGAACTGGGGGCCACGCGCCGCGGCCCTGATGCGCCGTCTGGACCACTCCAACATCTTCCTGCTCATCGCCGGGACGTACACCCCCATGACGGTGGCGGCACTGGAGCCCCCGACCACCCAGATCCTGTTGACGCTCGTGTGGTCGGGGGCTCTGCTGGGGATCCTGTTCCGCCTGTTCTGGTTGTCCGCGCCGCGCTGGCTGTACGTCGTCCTCTACATCGGCCTCGGCTGGACCGCGGTGTGGTTCGCCGGCGACCTCATCACCGCCAACCTCGCCGCCGTCATCCTGGTGATGGTCGGTGGCGTCGCCTACACCGGCGGCGCGGTGGTCTACGGCCTCAAGCGACCCGACCCGGCCCCCGGCGTCTTCGGTTTCCACGAGGTGTTCCACACGTGCACCGTGATCGCGTTCGCCTGCCACTGGGCCGCGATGCTGCTGTTCGTCCTGACCAGCTGATGACCTGCTGACGACCTGCTGACCCGATGGCCAGCTGGTCGGCCGCTCCGGCGAGCCGCCCGATACAGAAACGAGAATCCGCTATCCCGATTCCGGATCTGCTACCCGAATTGGGCTGGCGGATCCGGAATCGGAGTAGCGGATCTGGCCGATGACGGCGAGACGGGCCCGTCCGGTCAGGCCAGGGTCGCGCGCAGTCGCTCGACGGCGGCCTCGTACTCGGCGACGATCTGCGCCATCGTCTCGGCCACGGGCACCACGCCCTCGAGGGAGCCGATGATCTGGCCGGCGGGCATGGCCACGACCTCGGGATCCTGCGCCTCGGAGATCCGCTGGTGGGCCTCCGCGACGAGGATGTTCTGCAGCGGCATGGGCAGCGGGTCCGGCGCGTCGGCGGCGGCCCACGCCTCGGTCCACTTGCTCTTGAGCAGCCGCGCGGGCTTGCCCGAGTAGATGCGCGTGCGGACGGTGTCGCGGCTGGTCGCGGCCACGAGCGCCTTCTGCATGGCCTGCGACCCGCCGTCCTCGGCGTACTCGGCGGCCGTGAGCCAGCGCGATCCCATCCAGGCGCCCTGCGCGCCCATCCCGATCACGGACGCGACCTGGGTCCCGTCGCCGATGCCACCGGCGGCCAGCACCGGGGCCCGGCCGTCGAGGGCCTTGACGATCTCGGGGACCAGCACCATCGTCGCGACGTCGCCGGTGTGACCTCCCGCCTCGCCGCCCTGGGCGATCACGATGTCCACGCCGTTGTCGACGTGGGCCAGGGCGTGCTTGGTGGCGCCGGCGAGGGCGGCGACCTTCATCCCGTTCTCGTGGGCGAGGTCGATGATGTGCTTCGGCGGCGAGCCCAGGGCGTTGGCGATGAGCACCGGCCGGTGCTTGAGAGACATCTCCACGTGCGACTGGGCGACCGAGTGGAGCCACCCGATGACCCCTGCGTTGTGCTCGGCGTCATCGCCGAGCGGCGGGACGCCGAGGTCGTCGAGGACCCGGGAGACGAACGACTTGTGCTCCTCGGGGATCATCGCGGCGATGTCCTCCGGGCTCCCCTCGGTGGGGACCTTGTTGGGCATGACGATGTCCACCCCGTAGGGCTTGCCGTCGGTGTTCTCGTCCATCCAGGTGAGGACCTCGTCGAGTTCCGCGGCATCGTTGTACCGGACACACCCGAGCACGCCCATGCCGCCGGCACGGGTCACGGCGGCCGCGACGGCCTTGGACGGGGTGAACGCGAAGACCGGGTACTCGATCCCGAACTCCTCCGTGAGGGAAGTGCGAATGCTCACTTGCTGATCTCCTGGCTGTCGTCTGCGGGGCGGGACGCGGCGATGTCCGCGGCCCACCGGTAGTCGGGCTTACCCGCGGGATTGCGCTTGACCGAGGTCTCGACCCACAACGCGCGCGGGCACTTGTAGCGGGCGATCTCCTTGCGCGCGTGCTCGTTGATCTCCTCGATGGGCGGGCACTTGCCGTCACGGGTGTGCAGCACGGCCGCGACCTTGTGGCCCATCCGCTCGTCCGGCACCCCGATCACCAGGGCGTCGAACACGTCGGGATGGGTCTTGAGCGCCGCTTCGACCTCCTCCGGGTGCACCTTCTCGCCGCCGGTGTTGATGGACACCGATCCGCGGCCGAGCATCGTGACGGTGCCGTCGGACTCGACACGGGCGTCGTCGCCGGGGATGGAGTAACGCTTGCCGTTGTACGTCTTGAAGGTCGCCGCGGTCTTGGCCTCGTCCTTGTAGTACCCCAGCGGGATGTGACCGGTCCGGGCCACCTTGCCGATGACATCCGATCCGGGCTGGATCTCGTTGCCGTCGTCGTCCAGGACGGTGGTCTCGCCGTCGATCTTCACGCGCGGACCGCCGGTGTGGGTCTTGCCCTTCTCCGCCAGGGCGATGCCCGAGAAGCCCGTCTCGGAGGACCCGATGGAGTCGGAGATCATCGCGTTGGGGAACGCCTCGATGAACTGGTCCTTGACCGACGGCGAGAAGAGGGCGGCCGAGGACCCGATGTAGAAGAGCGACGAGGGGTCGTACTTCTCCGCGTCCCAGGCCTCGATCATCGGGCGCGCCATCGCGTCCCCGGTGATGAACAGCAGGTTGATCTTGCGGTCCGTGACCGTCTGCCAGACCGTCTCGGCGTCGAACTCCGGGATGAGCACACTCGTGTGACCGGCGAACAGGGCCATGAGGATCGCCCACTGGGCTCCGCCGTGGATGAGCGGCGGTAGCGCGGCCCGGACCAGCACCCCGCCGTCGACGGCCTTGTTCGCCAACTCCCACTCGTCGGCGACCCGCTCCCCCGTGAGGAAGTCGATGCCACCGCCCAGGACCATGAACACGTCCTCCTGGCGCCACATGACGCCCTTCGGCGAACCCGTGGTGCCACCCGTGTACAGCATGTAGATGTCGTCGTTCGAGCGCTCGCCGAAGTCCCGCTCCGGGGACTGTGCGGCCAGGGCGTCCTCGTAGTGCGCCACCGAGACGCTCTCGGGCACGACCGGGTCCGGCCCGTCGGTCTCGTCCTCGACCACGAGGCAGTGCCGGACCCCCGGGGTCCTGGGCAGCGCCGCGGCCAGGGTCTCCGAGTAGCGGCGCTCGTGGATGACCGCGACGGCGTCGGAGTTGTCCAGCAGGTATTCGAGCTCGGCCGGCACGTAGCGGAAATTCACGTTGACCATGACCGCGCGGATCTTGAAGATCGCCACCATGGCCTCGACGGCCTCGATGGTGTTGCGGCTGTACACCGCGACCTTGTCATCGGGCCCCACCCCCACCGACTGCAGGTGGTGGGCGAGTCGGTTGGCACGGTCCTCGAACTCCCGGAAGCTGAGCTCACGATCACCCTGGACGAGCACGAGCCGGTCGGGGACACGGTCCACGCTGTGTTCTACGAGATCTCCGATGGTGTACGCCATGCCCCCAAACTAGAACGTGTTACCTTCCCGTGGTGTGGGTTACATCGAACCCGGCATAAAGAAATCCTCCAGGAGGCCCCAGATGACCAGCGTCGCGACGCCCGAGGACCAGCACCTGCTCACCGAGCGGCGTGGGCACGTCCTGATCGTCACCATGAACCGCCCCGAGGCCAGGAACGCCCTGTCGGGGCCGATGATGCGGGGCATGGAGGCCGCCTGGGATCTGGTGGACTCCGACCCCGACATCCGGGCGTGCATTCTCACCGGCGCGGGCGGGTTCTTCTGCGCGGGCGCCGACCTCAAGGCCATGAACTCCGACGCCCCGGGGGACAAGTTCGCCGGCGGCGGCTGGGATCTCACGACGCTCCCGGCCCTGCTCAAGGGTCGCCGGCTGAGCAAGCCGCTCATCGCCGCGGTCGAGGGGCCGGCCATCGCGGGCGGGACCGAGATCCTGCAGGGCACCGACATCCGCGTCGCCGGACGGTCCGCGAAGTTCGGTGTCTCCGAGGCGCGGTGGGGCCTGTACCCGCTCGGCGGTTCGGCGGTCCGGCTCGTGCGCCAGATCCCGTACACCGTCGCGATGGAGGTCCTCATGACGGGCCGCCACCTCACCGCGGAGGAGGCCGAGCGTTTCGGGCTCATCGGCCACGTGGTCGACGACGGATCGGCCCTCGACAAGGCCCTGGAGATCGCCGACCTCATCGCCGCGAACGGTCCGCTGGCGGTCCGGGGGATGATCGAGACCATCCGTCGCACCGAGGGCATGCACGAGGAGGAGGCCTTCCGCGTCGACGCCGAGGTGGGCGGGCGGGTCTTCGCCTCCGCCGACGCGAAGGAGGGCCCGCGGGCGTTCGCCGAGAAGCGCAAGCCCGAGTTCCGGGGAGAGTGACCGGTCCGGCTGCGGGCCTCACGGCAGGCCCGCAGCCGGGCGACGACTACAGCTTGAGCCGTGTCCGTACCTGCATCGCCCTCAGGTATCCCGAGGCCATCCGCTGCTTGTCCTTGGTGAACGGCGGCACCATCATCTCCGAGACGTTGTAGGCGAACGAGTGGTGCGCCACCGCCCGCTCGTGGGTGAACGTCCGGAAGCCGTAGTGGCCGTGGTACCCGCCCATCCCCGAGTTGCCGACGCCGCCGAACGGGATGGTGGACGAGGCCATGCCGATCCCGAAGTCGTTGCCGTAGATGTTGCCGGAGCGGGTGCGGTCGGCGACGGTCTCGAAGCGGTCGTTTCGGTCCCCGTACCAGTACAGGACGAGCGGGCTGGGCCGGTCGTTGACGTAGCGGATCGCCTCGTCGAGGCCCCTGTAGCCGAATACCGTGAGGACGGGGCCGAACACCTCCTCGGAGTCGATCTCCATGTCCGGGGTCACGCCGGTGAGCAGGGTGGGCGCGATCTTGCGGCCGACCGGGTCGGGCAGCCGTTCGCCGGCCGGCGCGGCGTCGCGTTTGTCGGCGCCCTTCCCCACGGCGTCGTCGATCAGGCCGACGATCCGCTCGTAGTTCGAGGTGTTGACGGTCGCCGTGTACTCGGGGTTGCCGACGATCGCGGGCAGGCTGGTGCGCCACTGGTCGAGCACGGTGTCGCAGAACGCGTCCAGTCGGTCCTCGGGGACGAACACGTAATCCGGGCACATGCACACCTGACCGCCGTTGACGAGGCGGGAGGACGCGATGCTGCGCGCAGCCCGATCGATGTCGGCGCTGGTGTCGACTAGGACCGGGTTCTTGCCGCCCAGTTCGAGGGTGACGGGGGTGAGGTTCTCCGCGGCGTCCTTGGCGACGGACTTGCCGACCCCGGGCGAGCCGGTGAAGAACAGGTGGTCGAAGGGCAGGACCGAGAAGTCCGAACCACGGCCGTGTTCGGGTCCGGCGATCGCGAGTTCGTCGACGGCGAAATACTCCGGTGCCAGCCGGCACAGGGCCTCGGTGGTGTGCGCGGTGACCGAGGACGGCCGGATCATCACCCGGTTGCCGGCGCCGAGGGCGGAACCGGCGGGCACGATCGTGAGGTACAGCGGGAAGTTCCACGGTCCGATGATGCCGACGACCCCCTTGGGGTCGTGTCGGACCTGTTGGGTGAAGCCCACCGCCTCCAGGGCTCGGGACACGCGCGTGGGGCGCATCCACTTCTTGATGTTGCCGCGCTGGTGGTCCAGGTCGGGGATGGAGGAGGCGATGTCGGTGAGGGTGGAGAAGGTCTCCGGCCGGGAGCCGTAGTCCTCGCGCATCGCCTCGGTGAGGTCGGCGGCGTTGTCCAGGACGAGGCGTTTGAGGCGCAGGATCCGGTCCCGGCGGATCTTCACGCCCGGCTGGGGATCGGCGAGGAACGCCTGTTGTTGCCGCTCGAGGATCTGCGCGAGCGTGAGATCGCGCGCGGTGGGGGTTCTGGTCATGCGTCCAGGGTAGAACGCGTTCTCGCCCCGCGTCGGGGATCCGACGACGACGAGGGCCCGCCCCTGCCCAGACCTACTTCGCGTCCGCCCAGTACGGATCCTTCAGCGTGCGCTTCATCAGTTTCCCGTTGGCCTGGCGGGGCAGCTCGTCCACCACATCGATCGACCGCGGCATCTTGAACTTCGCCAGCCGACCGGACAGGTCCTCGAGGATGTGTGCCTTGAGCTCGTCGGACTCGGGGTAGCCCTCGGCCAGTTCGATGACGGCCTTGACCTCCTCACCCCAGCCCTTGTGCGGGATCCCAAAGACCGCCGCGTCGCGGACCGCCTCGTGGCGGGTCATCTCCGACTCGATCTCTGCCGGGTAGATGTTCACGCCGCCGGAGATGATCATGTCGTTCTTGCGGTCGCACAGGAACAGGTAGCCGTCTTCGTCCACGTAGCCGATGTCGCCCATGGTGAAGAGCTCGCCGACGTAGGTCTTCGCGGTCTTCTCCTTGTCCTGGTGGTACTCGAACTTCGACCCGTGCATCTGCAGGTACACATTGCCGATCTCGCCGGTGGGCAGCTCGTTGCCGTCGTCGTCGAGGATCTTCAGGGTGGTGGTCTTCCACGGCCGCCCCACGCTGCCGGGCTTGCGCAGCCATTCCTCGCCGGTGATGGTGCACCCACCGCCCTCGGTCCCGGCGTAGTACTCGGTCAGGACCGGGCCCCACCAGTCGAGCATGGCCTGCTTGACGTGCTTGGGGCACGGCGCGGCGCCGTGGACGATCGTGCGCAGGCTGGACACGTCGTACTTCGCGCGCACATCCTCCGGCAGCTCCAGCAGCCGCGAGAACTGCGTCGGCACCATGTGCGACTGGGTGACGCCGTGGGTGTCGATGAGTCGCAGCATCTCCTCGGGCGTCCACTTGTCCATGAGCACCACGGCCTGGCCCAGATTGAGCGAGATGGTGACGAAGTTGAGCACGGCCGTGTGGTAGAGCGGCGAGCCACAGATGTGGACGTTGTCCGGCGCCTGGATGTCGAAGCCGGCGAAGAAGTAGTAGTTGGGGACCGTCACTTGATCCGGCGAGGCGCCGGTGAGCGGGCGGCGCACACCCTTGGGGCGTCCGGTGGTGCCGGAGGTGTAGAGCATCGGGGCGCCGAGGGTCCGGGACGACGGCAAGGGGTCCTCTCCCTGGGCGGGGGCGGTGAGCTCGGCCAGCGGACGGGACCCGGGGACGTCGCCGATCGCGTAGCAGCGGGCGGGGTCGAGCCCGGACTCCGCGGCGGCGGCGGTGGCGACGTCGGCGAAATGCTCGTCGGCGATGAACACCGTGGACCCGGAGTTCTCCAGAATGTAGGCCACCTCGGGTCCCGTGAGATGCCAGTTCGCGGGCGCCACGTAGAGGCCGATCTCGATCGCCGCGTAGTAGACCTCGAGGAAGCCGATGCCGTTCGGCGCCAGGAGGACGATGCAGTCCCCGGCCTCCAGTCCGAGCTCGCGCAGGCCGCGGGCGTAACCGTGGGCTGCGTCGGCGAGTTCGCCGAAAGTCACCTGGCGACCGGCCGCCTCGATCACCGCGACGCGGTCCGGCTGGGCCTCGGCGATCCGGTAGACACTGGTCACATGCCCCCCGGTCCGCGGGTCGAGGACTCCGGCGTCGGCGGGGACGGAGGGTGTGGGTGCGCTCATGCCCCCACACTAGAACGCGTTCTAGCCCCCGTCGAGGCTTTGCCCTCCACCGACCCGCTTCTCCCGGGCGTCCGCACCCGGCCCGCGTCAGTCGATGAACTGCGCGATCGTCTCGATCTCCTCGACCGTCCGGGCGGTGACGACGAGCATGGTGATGCCCGCGGCCTCCCACTCGGCGATCTGCGACCGCACCGAGTCGGCATCCCCGATGATCGCGGTGGCCTCGACCATCTCGTCCGGGACCGCGGCGGCGGCCTCGTCCTTGCGGCCGGAGCGGAACAGTTCGGTGATGCGGTCCACGTCGTCGCCGAAGCCCATGCGACGGAACGCCTCGGCGTGGAAGTTCTTCTCCTCGGCGCCCATGCCGCCCGCGTACAGGGCGGTGAACGGCTTGTACGCGTCGAGGACGCCGCGGCGGTCGTCCGTCACGTGGAGCTGGCACAGGAAGGCCACCTCGAAGTCCTCGCGGGTGCGGCGCGCCCCGGGTCGGGCGAACCCCTCGTCGAGCCACCCGTTGAACTCGTGGGCGGTGCGCGGCGAGGCCAGGAAGCCCAGCCAGCCGTCGGCGATCTCTGCGGCCAGGGCCACGTTCTTGGGCCCCTCCGCGCCCAGCCAGATCGGCACGTCCTCGCGCAGTGGATGCAGGATCGGCTTGAGCGGCTTGCCGAATCCGGAGGCGTCGTCGCCCTGATAGGGCAGGGCGTACGCGGGGCCGTCTGAAGTGACGGGCGCTTCGCGGCGCAGGACCTGGCGGATGATGTCGATGTACTCGCGGGTCCGCGCCAGCGGCTTGGCGAACGGCTGGCCGTACCACCCCTCCACCACCTGCGGCCCGGACACACCCAGCCCCAGCGCGAAGCGTCCGCCCGACAGGTGATCGAGCGTCATGGTGCTCATGGCGGTGGCCGTGGGCGTACGGGCCGAGAGCTGCACGACGGCCGTCGACAGCCGGATGCGCTCGGTGAGCGAGCCGTACCAGGCCAGCGGCGTGAAGGCGTCCGAACCCCAGGCCTCGGCGGTGAAGACGGTGTCGAAGCCCGCCCTGTCCGCCGCCACCACGAGGTCGGCATGGTTGGTGGGCGGCTGGGCGCCCCAGTATCCGAGCTGCAACGCGAATTTCATGGACACCAGTGTGACCCACACCTCTCCGCGGCGGGGGCGGGGACCCGGATCAGCGTGTCGGGGAAACTCACACAACCGCGGTGGAACGTGTTCTACTCGAGGGCGTGACATCCAGAGAGATCGTTGTCGATATCACCCCACCGGACGAGCCCGTGCTCTCGGCGTCCCTGTCACCGTCGTTCGACTACACACGGTCGACCGGCCCCGTGCTGGGAGCGTTCTTCACCGGCCTACGCGAGCGACGCCTGGTCGGTAACCGCGATTCCCGCGGCACCGTGCACCTGCCGCCGGTCGAGTTCGACCCCCACACACGCCGGGCCCTCACGGAATCCGTGGAAGTGGGATCCGGTTCCGCGATCGAGGGCCTCGTCGTCGCATGGACCTGGGTTCCCGCTCCCACCGAGGTCAACCCGCTCGACACCCCGTTCGCGTGGGCGCTCGTGCGGTTCGACGGCGCGGACACCGCCATGCTCCTGCCCCTGGCCGCCGACGGCCCCGAGGCGGTGAGCACCGGGATGCGTGTCCGCCTGCGGTGGGCCGCCGAGCGCACCGGCACCATCCACGACATCGCGTGCGTGGTCCCCGCCGACGCGCCGGGTGACACCGGAGGCGACGACGACGAGGTCCCGCGGTCCGAGTCCGAGCCCGTCACCATCGTGGTGACGCCGATCGGACTGTCGGTCACCCACACGGCCGGACCCGCCGAGAGCGAGTACCTGCGCGCGATCGTGCAGGGCAAGGTGCTGGGGCGGCGCCGCTCCAACGGCCCCGAGGTCTACGTGCCCCCGCGTGACTACTGCCCGTCCGACGGCGTGGCCATGGGCGAGTACGTGGAGGTCTCCGACATCGGCACGGTGACCACGTTCGGCATCGTCAACGTGCCGTTCGCCGGCCAGGAGATCAAGCCCCCGTACGTCACCGCCTACATCCTGCTCGACGGCTCCGACGTCCCCATCCAGCACCTGGTGCTGGGCTGCGAGGCGTCCGAGGTACGGATGGGGATGCGCGTGCGCGCCGTGTGGACGCCCGAGTCCGAACGGCCCGCCTCGATGAAGGCCATCGCCCACTTCGAGCCCACCGGCGATCCCGACGCCGATCCCGACACCTATGCCGATCACCTGTAGAGGACACCACCCGTGACCCCCAACGCTCCCCGGGACGTGGCCGTCGTCGGATTCGCCCACGCCCGCCACACCGAGTCCACCTTCGGCACCACCAACGGTGTCGAGATGCTCGCCCCCGTCTTCGCCGAGTGCTACCGGCAGACCGGACTGGACCGCACCGACATCGACTTCTGGTGCTCCGGCTCGTCCGACTACCTGGCCGGCCGCGCCTTCTCGTTCATCTCCGCCGTCGACTCCATCGGCGCGGTCCCCCCGATCTCCGAGTCGCACGTCGAGATGGACGCCGCGTGGGCGTTCTTCGAGGCCTACCTCAAGATCGCCTCCGGCCAGGCCGACACGGCCCTCGTCTACGGGTTCGGCAAGGCCTCGGCCAGCACCGACCTCGACACCGCCCTGGCGCTGCAACTCGACCCCTACACCGTCGCCCCGCTGTGGCCCGGCCGGCACCACGTCGCCGCACTGCAGGCCCGCGCCGGCATCGACGCCGGCCGGTGGTCCGAGGCCGAGATGGCCGCCGTCGCCGCCCGCGCCACCGGCCGCGACGAGACGGACCTTCTCGCCGAGCCGTATGTGGCCGACCCGCTGCGTCAGCACGACTGCCCTCCCGTCACCGATGGCGCCGGCGCCATCATCCTCGCCTCCGCCGACCGGGCCCGTGAGCTGGTCGACACCCCGGCGTACATCACCGGGATGGAACACATCGCCGACTCCGCCGAGTTCGGCGCCCGCGACCTCACCGACTCCCCGTCCGCACGGGCCGCCGCCGTCCGTGCGACCGGTTCGTCCGGGGACCGCCCCGACCTCGGCGGTGTCTCGGTGGCCGAGCTCCACACCCAGTACACCCACCAGGAGCTCCTCCTGCGCGGCGCGCTGGGCATCTCCGACGACGTCGCCGTGACCCCGTCCGGCGGCTCCCTCCTCGCGGACCCGCTGTTCTCCGCGGGCCTCGAGCGCATCGGCTACGCCGCCCACAGCATCTGGGAGGGCCGCTCCGAGCGTGCCCTCGCCCACGCGACCAGCGGCCACCTGCTGCAGCAGAACCTCATCTGCCTCCTGGAAGGACGCACCGCATGAGCGCCCACGCATCCGGAACCCACAGTTCCGGTCTGCCCGCCGCCGTCCTCGGGACCGGCCAGACCCACCACGTCGCCCGCCGCACCGACGTCTCCATGGCCGGACTCTGCCGCGAGGCGATCGACGCCGCCATGATCGACGCCGGGGTCGGCTGGGACGACATCGACGCCGTGATCGTCGGCAAGGCCCCCGACCTGTTCGAGGGCGTCATGATGCCCGAGTTGATGATGGCCGACGCTCTCGGCGCCGTCGGCAAACCGCTGCTGCGCGTCCACACGGCCGGGTCCGTCGGCGGCTCGACCGCTGTCGTCGCCGCGTCACACGTCCAGTCCGGCCGCTACCGCCGGGTCCTCGCCGTGGCGTGGGAGAAGCAGTCCGAGTCCAACGCCATGTGGGCGCTGAGCCTGCCCGTGCCGTTCACCGCACCCGTCGGGGCCGGCGCGGGCGGCTACTTCGCCCCCCACGTGCGCTCCTACATCCGCACCACCGGGGCGCCCGAGCACGTGGGCGCGATGGTCGCGGTCAAGGACCGCCTCAACGGCTCGGTCAACCCGTACGCGCACCTCAAGCAGCCCGACATCACGGTCGACAAGGTGCTACAGGGACAGATGCTGTGGGACCCCATCCGGTTCGACGAGACCTGCCCCTCCTCCGACGGCGCGTGCGCGATCGTCATCGGCGATGCCGAGGCGGCCGAGGCCGTGGAGTCCGCCGGCCGACAGGTCGCGTGGGTCCACGCCACCGCGCTTCGCACCGAGCCCGGGACCTTCGCCTACCGCAACTACCGCAGCCCGCAGGCCGGCCGCGACGCCGCCGCCGCCCTGTGGGCCGAGGCCGGGATCACCAACCCGGCCGAGGAGATCGACGCGGCCGAGATCTACGTGCCGTTCTCCTGGTTTGAGCCCATGTGGCTGGAGAACCTCGGGTTCTGCGCGGAGGGCGAGGGGTGGCGCATGACCGAGTCCGGCGCCACCGCGCGCGACGGCTCCCTGCCGGTCAACCCGTCCGGCGGCGTGCTGTGCTCGAACCCCATCGGCGCGTCCGGAATGCTCCGGTTCGCCGAGGCCGCCCGTCAGGTGATGAATCGAGCGGACGAGCACCAGGTCCCCGGCGCACGCAAGGCCCTGGGCCACGCGTACGGCGGTGGATCCCAGTACTTCTCTATGTGGGTAGTGGGGACCGACCGTCCGGAGCGCCACTCATGAGCAACCCCTATCTGGACGACGACGGGCAGTACCGGCCATTGGAGATGAGTGACGCGGCCCTGGCGAGTCCCGCCTACGCCGCCGCGCGCCGCTCGTGGGCCGCGACCAACACCGGCGACCGCGACGCCTGGATCGCCGGGTGGAACCCCGAGGGCACCATCGAGGATCCCGTGGGTCCGTCGATGTTCGACGCCGAGGGCATCGGCCACACCGGCACGGAGAGGCTCCTGGAGTTCTGGGAGAAGGCCGTGGCCACCCCGGATCACATCGAGTTCCGGTTCGACCGCGGGATTGCCGCGGGCGACGAACTCCTCTGCATCGGCACAATGCGCACCCACATGGGCTCCAGCATCATGGAGATCGACATCGCCGTGGACTACCGCGTCGACTCCCAAGGCCGGCTCGTGAACCTTCGCGCCTTCTGGGAACAGGACGTGGCCATGGCCTCAGGACTGCGACCGCTGACCGACGACGACCGGGCGGCCATCGCCGGCGCCGCAGGAAAGAGCGAGTGACCATGAGCCGTGTAGCGGACGTCGAGTTCTCCGTCCCCGTCTCCTTCTCCCCCGTCGACCAGTACCTCGACATCGCACGCGGCGCCGAGGCCGCGGGCATCGACCGGATCGTCCTGCCCGACTCCCTGTTCCACCCGCGGCGTCAGGACAAGGACTACCCGTACACGCCGGACGGCTCCCGGATGTGGGACGAGAACACCGAATGGGTGGAGCCGCTCATCGCCTGCGCCGCGATGGGTGGCGCGACCTCCCGGATCCGCTTCTGCCCGCAGGTGCTCAAGGTGGGCCCGCGCAACCCCCTGCTGCTCACCCGGCAGGTGGGGTCGGTCGCGTTGCTCACCGGCAACCGGCTGGACCTCGGCGTGGGCATCGGCTGGGACCCCAACGAGTTCGAATGGTGCGGCGCGCCGTTCAAGGGCCGCGGCAAACGCACCGACGAGTCGCTGGCCATACTGCGTGAGGGTCTGCGCGGCCAGTGGATGGAGTTCCACGGCGACCACTTCGACTTCGACGAGCTCATCTTCACCCCGGCGCCGTCCGAGCAGGTCCCCTTCTACGTGGGTGGCCACACCGAGATCGCGCTCAAGCGCGCCGCCCGCGTCGGCCAGGGCTGGACCAGCGCGATGATGGGGTTCGACGACATCGGCGCCACCGTGACCCGCCTGGGCGAACTGCTCGAGGAGCAGGGGCGCTCGCTGGCCGACCGCGGCGACGGCAAGCGCTTCGCCATCCAGGTGGTGTGCCTGGACCGCTACGGCTCGAAGGGCTTCGCCGAGCTGGCTGCGGCCGGTGTCACCGACATCATCGTCATGCCGTGGCTGATCGAGGGCCACGGGTACGACTGCACGGCCGAGCAGAAGATCGAGTCGATCGCCCGCTTCGGCGAGAAGTACGGCCTCACGCCCTAGTTGCACGGGGCGCTTCGGCGCGTGATGCCCCTCAGGCGGGCAGGTGCGCAGCGACGTCGTCCAGGCAGGCGAGGATCGCGCCGTGCGTGTCCTGCGTGGCCTCCAGATGCATGAGGTGTCCGGCCGGCGCCGTGATCGCGCGGACCATCCGCACATCGTCGTGATAGCGGTCGAGCTTGGTCAACGGGTCGCGTCCGTGGAAGCCCTCGAGGTCCGGGTCGTGCTCGAAATAGAGGAAGTAGAAGGGCACGGGGTTGGTCTGCCGCGCGAACCCCTTGCGCGCGTGCCAGCTGACGTCCATCGCCCGGTACCACTGCAGTGGCCCCGCGAACCCGGTGCGCGCGTACTCCTCCTCGTAGGTGTCCATCTCCTCGACCGACAGCCACGGCCACGGCAGCGGCGGCGCCTCGGGCAGCGCGTCGAGATAGGTGGAGCCCGGCGGGTGCTGCCACACGCCGAGGTAGTGATAGTCCGCGGACAGTGCCCAGAAGACGCGGGTGAGGAATTCGCGCTCGCGGCCCGCGAGGTCGGCTTCGGCCACACCGGGCTGCGCGAAGTAGTGCAGGTGGAGGAAGTGCTCCTGCGCCATCATCGCCGACCCCTCCAGGGGCGGGACCGACCCGGCAGTGCTCATGAACGGGTTCTCCATCCCGATCACCGCGCGGACCCGCCCGGGTTCGAGGTGGCACGTGTCGTAGGCGACGCCGGCGCCGAAGTCGAAGCCCACCAGTACCACCCGGTCCGCGTCCTCGGCATCGCAGACGGCCACCACGTCGTCGACGACCTCGCGCGGGCCGTACGCCGCGACGTCCGTGGGCGCGTCCGACCCGCCCATCCCGCGCAGGTCGGGGGCGATGACCCGCCATCCGGCCGCGGTCAGGACGGGGATCAGGCGATGCCACGTGAACCAGAAGTGCGGGAAACCGTGCAGGAGAACCACGGTCCCGGGGCCGTCGCCGGTCGGCGCCGTGGCGGACCGGGGGTCGGGGTCGGCGACCACGTAGTGCAGTCGGACGCCGTCACGGTCGACGGTGCGGTGGTCGATCATGGTGATCACCTTGCCTGTTCGATGGGGCCGACGGGATCGGTTCGGGGTGTGTGCGAGGTCGGTCGACGACGCCGACGACGACAAGGTCACCCCTCCCCCGAGACGAGAGCCCCGGCCCGGCCTGCGGAACAGGCGGGACCGGGGCTGACAGTGATGATGTGTGTAGTGGTTCTTCGGGCGGGTCTGACTCACGGGCTGACAGTGATGATGTGTGTAGTGGTTCTTCGGGCGGGTCTGACTCACGGGCTGACCGTCGCGGTGGCTGACTAGAAGCGGATTTGTCGGCCCGCTCGGGGGATCGCTACGCACGCGACCGGACGGGCGTTTGTGACCTCATAGGAGCTTGGTTCAGAAGCCCCGCCACTGTCTTGTCCGCCCGCCTGGCCGGCGCGTGCTGCCCCACCGGGATCAACGAGAAAGGCAGCAGTGACCATGATGTCCGATCAGCACGTGCATGTCATCGCCGGAGTGGATACGCATGGCCAGACCCATCACGCGGCGGTGATCGACTCCCTCGGGCGGCATCTGGCCGACCGAGAGTTCCCGGCCACGGGTTCCGGGTACCGGCAGCTACTTTCATGGCTCGGCGGCCACGGCACCGTGCAGGCCGTTGGGGTCGAGGGCACCGGAGCCTACGGCGCCGAGCTGTCTCGGGTGCTGGCCCGGGCCGGACTACCGGTGGTCGAAGTCGACCGACCCGACCGCAAGACCCGGCGGATGAAGGGCAAGTCCGACCCGATAGACGCCTATGCCGCTGCTACCGCGGTCGCCTCCGGGCGTGCCACTGGCGTGCCGAAGACCCGCGACGGGATCGTGGAGGCCGTCCGGGCCTTGCGTGTGCCTCGGCGCTCCGCGGTCAAGGCCCGCACCCAAGCGATCAACCAGGCCAGGCAGCTGGTGATCACCGCTCCGGAGGAATTGCGAGCCCAGTTGCGTGGCCTGCCCGCCCGCGAGCTGGCCGTAGTCTGCGCCCGGTTCCGTCCCAGCGACCTCGCTAGTCCCCTCGGCGCGACCAAGGCGGCACTACGCATTCTGAGCCGCCGGATCCTGGCACTGAGTGAGGAGATCGCCGACCTCGACGTCGAGCTAAAAGCCCTGACCGCGCAGACGGCTCCGACCCTGATGAACCGCATGGGCGTGGGACCTGACGTCGCCGGGCAGCTTCTGGCCACCGCGGGCGACAACCCAGACAGGCTGCGCTCCGAAGCGGCGTTCGCGCACCTGTGCGGCGTGGCCCCGATCCCTGCCTCTTCAGGACGACGAGACCGACACCGACTCAACCGCGGTGGCGACCGGGCCGCGAACCACGCCCTGCATACCATCGCACTGAGCCGCATGCGATGGGACGAACGCACCCGCTCATACGTTGACCGACGAACCGCGCAAGGCCTGTCCAAGAAAGACATCATGCGCTGCCTCAAACGCCACATCGCGCGCGAGATCTACCATGCCCTGATCAACGACCTACAGGCTCGCGACCCCGCCACCAAAGCACCGACCACCGCCGACCTCGCCAAAGCCGCTTGACATCCATAGGAGCATCCGTCGCGGTGGCTGACTAGAAGCGGATTTGTCGGCCCGCTCGGGGGATCGCTACGCACGCGACCGGACGGGCGTTTGTGACCTCATAGGAGCTTGGTTCAGAAGCCCCGCCACTGTCTTGTCCGCCCGCCTGGCCGGCGCGTGCTGCCCCACCGGGATCAACGAGAAAGGCAGCAGTGACCATGATGTCCGATCAGCACGTGCATGTCATCGCCGGAGTGGATACGCATGGCCAGACCCATCACGCGGCGGTGATCGACTCCCTCGGGCGGCATCTGGCCGACCGAGAGTTCCCGGCCACGGGTTCCGGGTACCGGCAGCTACTTTCATGGCTCGGCGGCCACGGCACCGTGCAGGCCGTTGGGGTCGAGGGCACCGGAGCCTGTCAAGATAATTGTGTGAGTTTTGGTTAGTGATGTCTGTCACATGTGGGGGTCGAAGCGTTCCGGGTAGGCCAGTGCGAGTTCGGCCAGTGCGGCTCGCCAACCGTGGATGGTGGCGCCTTCGACGAGTCTGGGGATCGATTTCCGGGGGCCTGCGTGGCCGTCTGCTCGGCGTTGAGCGTCCTTGGCGCGTTCTCGGTCTCGTCGGTCCTCGATGTTGCGTATGGCTAGCCATAGCAGCTTGATCGCGGCGGCATCGCTGGGGAAGTGCCCGCGGTTCTTGGTGATCTTGCGCAGCTGGTAGTTCAGCGACTCGATCGAGTTCGTGGTGTAGATCAGCTTGCGTGTGGCTGGGCCGAAGGCCAGGAACGGGATGAACCGCTCCCAGGCGGCCTCCCACGACCTGACGGCGGTGGGGTACTTGGCGCCCAGCGGCGATTCGGCGAAGGCCTCCAGTGCGGCTCTGGCGGCCTCGGCGTTGGCGGCGGTGTAGATCGGCTTGAGTGCCTTGGCCACGTTCTTGCGGTCGCTGTAGGACACGAACCGCATCGAGGCCCGGATCAGGTGCACCACGCAGGTCTGCACCTCGGCGAAAGGCCAGGTCGCGGCAATCGCCTCGGACAGTCCGGTCAGCCCGTCGCAGGCCACGATCAGGACGTCTTTGACGCCGCGATTGGCCAGTTCGGCGCACACGCTGGCCCAGAACGCCGCGCCTTCCTTGGCCTGCACCCAGATGCCGAGCACGTGCTTGACGCCCTCAAGATCGACCCCGACCGCGATGTGGGCAGCGCGGGTCTTCACGTGGGCTCCATCGCGGATCTTGATGTGGATCGCGTCCAGGAACACCACCGGGTAGAACGCCTCCAACGGGCGGTGCTGCCAGGCGGCGACTTCGTCCAGGACCGCGTCGGTGACGTTGGCGATGGACTCGTGCGACAGCTCCACCCCCAGGGTCCGCGCGAGGTGGTGCTCGATCTCCCGGACGGTCATTCCGCCGGCGTACAGCGAGATGATCTGGTCCTCCAGCCCGCCGAGCCGGCGGGCGCCCTTCGGGACGAGCTGGGAGGCGAACGAGCCCTGCCGATCGCGGGGCTGATCCAGTTCCACCGGGCCGACCTCGGTGGCCACGGTCTTGCGCGAAGTGCCGTTGCGGTGGTTTCCGTCCCCGCCACGGGCGTGGGCATCGCGGCCCAGATGCTCGGTCAGCTCGGCGCCCATGCCCCGCTCAAGGACGGCCTTGAGCATCTCGTTCAAAAAGCCGTCCTTGCCAGTCAACTCCAACCCTCGCGAACGGGTCTCGGCGAGTACGTGATCAATCAGCGCATCCGAGAACACCTCCCGGCGAAGCCCAGCAGCATCTGATACATCCGTAGCGTCGTGGTCGTCAACAGCCATAGCGTTCATGATTCCTCCTCCGGATCAACTCACACAGACCATCTGACACGCCCAGGGCAACCGGAGCCTACGGCGCCGAGCTGTCTCGGGTGCTGGCCCGGGCCGGACTACCGGTGGTCGAAGTCGACCGACCCGACCGCAAGACCCGGCGGATGAAGGGCAAGTCCGACCCGATAGACGCCTATGCCGCTGCTACCGCGGTCGCCTCCGGGCGTGCCACTGGCGTGCCGAAGACCCGCGACGGGATCGTGGAGGCCGTCCGGGCCTTGCGTGTGCCTCGGCGCTCCGCGGTCAAGGCCCGCACCCAAGCGATCAACCAGGCCAGGCAGCTGGTGATCACCGCTCCGGAGGAATTGCGAGCCCAGTTGCGTGGCCTGCCCGCCCGCGAGCTGGCCGTAGTCTGCGCCCGGTTCCGTCCCAGCGACCTCGCTAGTCCCCTCGGCGCGACCAAGGCGGCACTACGCATTCTGAGCCGCCGGATCTTGGCACTGAGTGAGGAGATCGCCGACCTCGACGTCGAGCTAAAAGCCCTGACCGCGCAGACGGCTCCGACCCTGATGAACCGCATGGGCGTGGGACCTGACGTCGCCGGGCAGCTTCTGGCCACCG
This sequence comes from Dietzia sp. WMMA184, assembly GCF_002441635.1. Lineage (NCBI taxonomy): Bacteria > Bacillati > Actinomycetota > Actinomycetes > Mycobacteriales > Dietziaceae > Dietzia > Dietzia sp. WMMA184. Next base: position 1,645,113 of record NZ_NXEI01000001.1, read on the forward strand.
CGGGCGACAACCCAGACAGGCTGCGCTCCGAAGCGGCGTTCGCGCACCTGTGCGGCGTGGCCCCGATCCCTGCCTCTTCAGGACGACGAGACCGACACCGACTCAACCGCGGTGGCGACCGGGCCGCGAACCACGCCCTGCATACCATCGCACTGAGCCGCATGCGATGGGACGAACGCACCCGCTCATACGTTGACCGACGAACCGCGCAAGGCCTGTCCAAGAAAGACATCATGCGCTGCCTCAAACGCCACATCGCGCGCGAGATCTACCATGCCCTGATCAACGACCTACAGGCTCGCGACCCCGCCACCAAAGCACCGACCACCGCCGACCTCGCCAAAGCCGCTTGACATCCATAGGAGCATCCGGCCGGGGGCCGGGTCTGGCTGCTCGCTGTGTCAGGCTCGCTGTGTCGGGCTCGCTGTGTCAGGTCAGTGCATGACCGGGCACTTGAAGTCGACCTTCCAGTCCTGGATCGCGTTGAGCCAACCCGAACGCAGACGCGTCGAGTCCCCCAGCGAGGTGATGTCCGGCATGTGATCGGCGATCGCGTTGAAGATCAGCTCGATCTGCAGCTTGGCCAGGTTGGCGCCGATGCAGTAGTGCGGGCCGTTGCCGCCGAACGTCAGATGCGGGTTCGGGTCGCGGGTGATGTCGAACGTGAACGGATCGGAGAAGACGTCCTCGTCGAAGTTCGCCGAGCCGTACATGATCGCGGCACGGTCACCCTTCTTCATGGTCACCCCGCCGATCTCCACGTCCTCGGTGGCGGTGCGCTGGAACGAGGTGATCGGGGAGGCCCACCGCAGGATCTCGTCGTAGGCGGTCGCCGGGCGCTCGCGCTTGAACAGCTCCCACTGGTCGGGGTTCTCGAGGAACGCGATCATCCCGTGGGTCGTGGCGTTGCGGGTGGTCTCATTGCCCGCCACCGCGAGCAGGACCACGAACCAGCCGAACTCGTCGGAGGTGAGCTTCTCGCCGTCGACATCAGCCTGGATGAGCTTGGTGACCAGGTCGTCACGGGGGTCGGTCTCGCGCTTGGTGGCCAACTCCTGGGCGTAGGAGAGCACCATGGCGTTGGCCATCTGCGACTCCTCGACCTTGCCGGGGACGTCGTAGCTGGTCATCTGGTTGGACCACTCGAAGATCTGGTGACGGTCCTCCAGCGGGATGCCGATGAGCTCGGCGATGGCCTGGAGCGGGAGCTCGGAGGCGACGTCGACGATGAAGTCGCCGCTGCCCTTCGCCGCCGCGGTCTCGACGATGTTCTTGGCCTTCTCGGCGAGGTGCTCGCGCATCTTCTCGATGTTGCGCGGGGTGAACCCCTTCGAGATGATCCGCCGGTACTTCTTGTGCTCCTCGCCGTCCTGGTTGATGAACAGCAGGCGGGTGAGCTCGACGATCTCCCGCTCGGTGCCGGGGGCGAAGCGCGGGATGGCGGTGTTCTCGAAGGTGGAGAAGACCTCGTTGGTCCGGCGCGAGATCTCCTTGACGTCCTCGTGCTTGGTGACGACCCAGTAGCCGTCGTCGTCGAAACCGTCGACCCCGGGGTCCTTGGCGCACCACCAGATCGGCTCGGTCCGGCGGAGGTGGGCCCACTCGGGATGCGGTAGGCGCTTCTCGTAGAGCTCCGGATCCGTGAAATCGAACCCCTCGGGAATGGTGACTGGCTGCACTGGCACTCCTTGACCACGTCTGATTGCGTCTCGTGCTCGAACGGCGCCGGGACATCTCTGCCCTCACCCCGCAATGTAATCTAGAACACGTTATAGGCACCATACTGGAACACGTTCACTTCTGGGTCGTCGTTCCTGATCGCCCGGAGCGCCCGGTCGCCCCCCGCACCGCGAACTCGGAATCCCCCGCCGGGTGACGTAAACTAGAACTCGTTCTAACCTTGCTTCCAAAGGAGCGCATCCATGGGAAATCCCGTCATCGTCGAGGCCGTCCGGACCCCGATCGGAAAGGCTCGCGGCGCGCTGTCGGGCCTGCACCCCGCGCACCTGCTGGGGGCCTCGCAGAAGGAGGTCATCCGGCGCGCCGGGATCGACGCCGCGCTCGTCGAGCAGGTCGTCGGAGGGTGCGTCACCCAGGCCGGCGCCCAGGGGAACAACGTCACCCGCGGCGCCTGGCTCGCGTCGGGACTGCCGTGGCAGACGGCGTGCACGACCATCGATTGCCAGTGCTCGTCCGCGCAGCAGGCCAATCACTTCATCGCCAACCTCATCCACGCGGGGGGATGGACGTCGGGATCGCGTGCGGCGTCGAGTCGATGAGCTGGATCGCGCTGCGCGCCGCCGTCGGCGACGGCTCCAACGGGATGCCGCGCCCGGACGACTGGGACGTCGACCTGCCCGACCAGTTCACCGCCGCCGACCGGATCGCGAAGCGCCGCGGGCTGAGCCGCGCCGACCTCGAGGAGCTGGGTGTCCGGTCCCAGGCCAACGCGAAGCGCGCGTGGGAGGAGGGCCGCTTCGATCGCGAGACCTTCGCCGTCGACGCCCCCGAGCGCCTCAAGGACGGCACCTACACCGGCGAGACGGTGACCGTCACCCGCGATCAGGGGCTGCGCGACACCACCGCGGAGGCGCTGGCGTCCCTCAAACCCGTGATGGAGGGTGGGCTGCACACCGCCGGCACCTCCAGCCAGATGTCGGACGGCTCGGCGGCCGTCCTGCTCATGGACGAGGACGTGGCCAAGGCGCACGGGCTGAAGCCGCGGGCACGGATCCTGCACCAGGCACTCGTGGGCGGCGAGCCCGAGTACCACCTCGACGGCCCGGTCCAGGCCACCCAGCGGGTACTCGACCGCTCCGGCATGTCGATCTCGGACTTCGATCTCTTCGAATGCAACGAGGCGTTCGCCTCCGTGCTCCTAAGCTGGGCGCAGGTGCACGGGCCCGACATGGACAAGGTCAACGTCAACGGAGGGGCCATCGCGATCGGCCACCCCGTCGGCAGTACCGGGTCGCGGCTCATCACCACCGCCCTGCACGAGCTCGAGCGCACGGACGGCGAACGCGCCCTCATCACGATGTGCGCGGGAGGCGCCCAGGCCTCGGCGAGCATCATCGAGAGGATCTGACATGAGCAACGCCATCGAGACGGCCGCGAACCGCCGGCGGGAGGTCTTCGCCGCCGTGTCGTCGGCCGACGGCCCCGAGGACGCGGTCCGCGCCATCGCGAGCCTGCTATCGGTGTCCCCCGACGAGGCGGGCGAGGTCCTGCGGGCCCCACTCGAGGCGTTCGCCGGCTCCCCCTCCGGAGGGCCGGCCGGCGGGGCCGGACAGGGCTTCACCCTCCGTCCCTTCACGGAGTCCGAGGAGCACACGTCCCTCTATCACGCACGCTCGTCCGATGAGACGTCCGCGACCGGCGGGACCTGGGACCGGGAGAAGACCGAGCAGGAGTTGCGGAACGGTCTGGACCGTATCGAGGCCGAGTCGGCGATGTGGTTCGTGGCGGTCGACACCGACCGTGACGCGCCCATCGGGCTCGTCTTCGGCGAGCAGATCGACAACGGTGACGTCGATGTGGCCATCTGGATCCGCCCCGAGGAGCGCAAGAAGGGCTTCGGGCTCCGGTCGCTCAAGGAGAGCCGCCGCGAACTCGCCGCGTTCTTCCCCGGCAAGCACCTGATCGTCCGTGCACCGATGGCCGGTAACCGGTGAGCGGAGCCGGTCCCACGCCCGAGACCGGCGTCGACGACCCGCGGCGTGGCGCGCCGTGGGTCGTCGGTCTCATCAAGGTGATGTCGCGGGTCAACACGTGGCTGTATCAGCGCACCGGCGGTCGGGTCGGTGGGAACTGGCGCGTGGGATCGGCGCTGCGGGCGCCGGTTCCGGTGTGTTTGTTGACGACGACGGGGCGAAAGTCGGGTCAGCCAAGAACTGTGCCGTTGCTCCATCTGCCCGAGGGCGATCGCGTTCTGTTGGTCGCCTCACAGGGCGGGCTCCCGTCGCACCCCCAGTGGTACCGCAACATCCTGGCGGAGCCTGCGGTCACCGTTCAGGTGGGCCGCCGGGTCAGATCCATGACGGCTCGGGAGGCCTCACCCACCGAACGGGCGGAATTGTGGCCACGCCTGGTCGAGCGCTACGCGGACTTTGCTGAGTATCAGGCAAACACCAGCAGGGTCATCCCGGTAGTGATATGCGAACCCGCCTAACACCGCAGTCAGAGGCGTTTAGCTGCCTGGTCAACTTTGCCCACGTCAGGCGCAGTGCCTCTCGTAAACTATGACTTGGGACACTTGCAATAATTTAGATTGACAAAAGTTCACGTTCAGGGGATTCTCATGTGTCAGGTGACACAGTTGTTCAGTGAATTCGAGAGGATCCCCGTTAATGAAGAACACCACCAGGGCCGCCGCGCTTGCCGCGACGACGGCCCTTGCCATGTCCAGCGCTGTCGGCGTTGCCAACGCGAATATCATTACCGACATCATTGGCGGCATCACCGGCTCGGATATGCCCGAGGTCCCCGACTCGTCGACACTCACCATCCCCGGCTCCGCTGATCTCATTCCCGAGAGCATCATCCCCGACGGCTCCACTGAGGGCATCGGTCAGGGCTCTACGCAGGCCGGCGGTTCCGCCAACATCGGCGGTTCTGCCGGAACCATCGCCAATGGGATCTCCGATTCTCTCGGTGACACCAGCGGTTCCCTCCCCGCCGTCGCTGCGGGCAGTGGCGATCTGCTCGAAAATGGCGGCTCCCTGGGCGGCACGCCCGGCGTCGTCGAGGGCTCGATCGAGACCATCACGGGCTCGGTCGACGGGGCCGACGGCTCCCTCAACTCCGCCCTCCGCGGCATCGGTGGCCTCCTCACCTCCGGCGGCTCCCTGTCCGACACCCCGGGGGTTGTCGAGGGGTCGATCTCAGAGGTCACCGGCTCGCTCACCGGCGCCAGTGGCTCGCTCGACGACTTCACCGATTCCCTCACCGGTTCGATCGAGGGCGGCGGCTCGCTCACTTCGGTCCTCCGGGGCATCGGCGACCTGCTCAATACCGGCGGCTCCCTCTCGGGCGTCCTCGAGGCCACCGCAGGCTCTATTGAAACCGGCGGTTCGGCTGGCGACATCACCAGCAATCTCGGCGGCTCGCTCGACACCATCGGCGTCGGCATCTCGGACTCGCTCGGAGACGGCGGCTCGGCCGGCGACATCACGTCCGCCCTCGGTGGCTCCATCGAAGGCGGTGGCTCCCTCGAGGCCATCACGAACGAGACCGCGGGCTCCATCGACGACGTCGCGGGTTCGGTCACCGATCCGACGGATGGCCTGCTCGGTTCGGTCACGGGCGGACTGCTCACCCAGGGGATCGCCGGCTCGCTCGGCGGCATCACCAACTCGGTTGCCGGCCCGGAGACCGGTCTGCTCGGCTCGATCACCGGCGAGGGTGGCTCGACCGGCCAGAGCTCCGACACGATCACCGGGTCGGTCAGTGACAGCACGGGCACCATCAACGGCTCCGTGGAGGAGCTCACCGGGGTCAACGGCTCGCTGACCGCGTTCACCGGTTCGCTGGAGAGCGGCTCGGACAACGGCACGGCGTCGCTGGCGAACGGCTCCCAGAACTCGGTTATGTCCACCAACATCGGCTCGACCGCCGGTCTGATGACCTCGCTCGATACCGCGGACAGCGTCGAGTCGAGCGTGGGCGGCGGCCTGCTGCCGATCCTGTCGGTGGGCGGCGCGCTCGCCCTCGGTGGCGCCGCGGTCGGCGCTGCCGCAGGCACCAACGTGCAGCTTCCGCCGCTGCCCGCAGTCCCGGGCTTCCCGCTGTGCGACCTGCCGCAGGCGCAGATCGACCAGCTCGCGGCACTGGGCTCGGTTGACGCCCAGAACTGCCCGCGCCCCTGATCTGATCAGGTCGCGCACAAGCGACGAGTAAACCCCGCACCTTCCCGGAAGAAGGTGCGGGGTTTACTTATGTCCGGGTCCGGCGCCTCAGCGCGCGCCGTAGACCGGCACCGGCGTCGGCGACTCGGAGACCAGACGCGGCACCACGGAGCCGAGCTCAGCCGGATCCCACTTGGCGCCCTTGTCCTCGGACGCGGCGCGCTGCCAGCCGTCGCAGACGGTGACCTTGCCGCCCTCGACCTCGAAGACGCGACCGGAGACGTCGCCGGACTCCTCGGAGCCGAGCCACACGACGAGCGGCGAGATGTTGGCCGGGTCCATCACGTCGAACGAGCCGTCCTCGGGCGCGGCCATCTGCGCGGCCATGGCCTCGCCGGCGGAGGTCGTCATGCGGGTGCGAGCCGAGGGCGCGATGGCGTTGGCGGTCACGCCGTAACCCTTCATCTCGGCGGCGGTCTGGATGGTCAGCAGGGCGATGCCTGCCTTGGCGGTGGCGTAGTTGCCCTGGCCGACCGAGCCGAACAGTCCGGCGCCCGAGGAGGTGTTGATGACGCGAGCGGCGCGCGGGCGGCCGGCCTTGGACTCGGCGCGCCAGTACTCGGCGGCATGACGCAGCGGTGCGTAGTGGCCCTTGAGGTGCACGGTGGTGACCTTGTCCCACTCCTCCTCGGACATGCCGACGAGCATCTTGTCGCGCAGGAAGCCCGCGTTGTTGACCAGCACGTCGAGGCCGCCGAAGGTGTCGATGGCCTGCTGGACGAGCTCGCGCGCGCCGTCCCACGAGGAGATGTCGTTGCCGTTGACCACGGCGTCGCCGCCGGCGGCCTTAATCTCGGCGACGACCTGCTCGGCGGGGTGCTCCCCCACGTCCTGGCCGTCGATGCCGGCGCCGAGGTCGTTGACGACGACCTTGGCACCCTCGGCGGCAAAGGCCAGGGCGTGCTCACGGCCGATGCCGCGGCCGGCGCCGGTGACGATGACGACGCGTCCGTCGCAGATTCCCATTGATTACTCCTTGATCGTGGTGACAGTGCAGGTGCGCAAGACCAGTGCAGGTACGCAGAGTCGGTTGAGGTGTGTGATGCCCGGTCGGGCTCAGTGCTTGTTCTCGGCGGTGGACGCCGAGAGGAACGCGGGCTTCTCGCCGCCGCCGTGGACGAGCAATTCGGCACCGGTGATGTACGCGGCGAGCGGCGAGGCGAGGAACGCGGCGGCGCGGCCCACGTCGGCGGGCTCGGCCATGCGGCCCATGGGGATGGTGGCGTCGACGGCGGCCACCCCGTCGGCGTCGCCGTAGTGCAGCTCGGCCTGTTCGGTCTTGACCGGCCCCACCACGACGGAGTTCACGCGCACGGCCGGGGCCCATTCGACGGCGAGCGACTGCGTGAGCGAGTCGATACCCGCCTTGGCCGCCCCGTAGGACGCGGTACCCGGGGAGGGCCGGTGGCCGGAGACGGACGAGATGTTGATGATCGCGCCGCCGGTCGGTTGCATGACCCGGTTCGCCTCCTGCGACACCGTCAGCGCGGACAGCAGGTTGAGGGCGACGATCTTGGCGTGGAAGTTGGCGCTGGCCTCCGCCGCGAGCGCGAACGGTGCGCCCCCGGCGTTGTTGACCACCACGTCGAGCCGCCCGTGCCGGGCGACGATGTCGTCGATCATCGCGCGCACCGCGTCCGCGTCGCGGAGGTCGACGGAGTGGAACTCCAGGTCGGCCACATCGGACCCCTCGTCAGCCGGCCGTCGCGCACAGGTCACGACCACCGCCCCAGCCTCCCTGAAGACCGCGCTGATGCCGGCACCCACGCCGCGTACGCCCCCCGTGACGAGGACGACCTTCCCCGCCAGACCCAGATCGATGTTCGTCATGCGTGCTAGCCTACCAAGCAAGCGTTTGGTCAGTCACTGAGCCGGCGAGTTCGGCGGTGGCGTGGAAGGAGCTCCATGGGCATCAACGTCGACAAGGGCGCAGACGGGATAGCCACCGTCACGGTCGACTACCCCCCGGTCAACGCCATCCCGTCCGCGGGATGGTTCGAACTCGGCGAGCAGATCCTCGCCGCGGGTCGCGACCCCGACGTCCACGTGGTGATCCTCCGCGCGGAGGGCCGCGGGTTCAACGCGGGCGTGGACATCAAGGAAATGCAGGACTTCGAGGGGTTCGACCACCTCCTCGCGGCCAACCGCGGTTGCTACGTGGCCTTCAACGCCGTCTACGAGTGCGCGGTCCCCGTCATCGCCGCGGTGAACGGCTTCTGCGTCGGCGGCGGGATCGGTCTGGTCGGCAACGCGGACTGCATCGTCGCCTCGGACGATGCGGTGTTCGGCCTGCCCGAGGTGGACCGCGGCGCCCTCGGCGCCGCCACGCACCTGGCACGAATGGTCCCTCCGCACATGATGCGCACCCTCTACTTCACCTCGCGCAACGTGACCGCGCAGCAGTTGCACAACTGGGGCACGGTCTACGACGTCGTGCCGCGCGACCAGCTCGACGCCGCCGCGCGCGACCTGGCAGAGGCCATCGCGGCCAAGGACACGCGGGTCATCCGGGCGGCCAAGGAAGCCATCAACCACATCGACCCGGTCGACGTGAAGTCCTCGTATCGCATGGAGCAGGGTTTCACGTTCGAACTCAACCTCGCCGGCGTGGCCGACGAGCACCGCGACGAGTTCGTCAAGACGGGCCAGAACTTGGACAAACGAGACAAGCGATCCGAGAGGACGGGCGAGAACAAGTGAGCAGCACCCCCACCCCGCGCGACAAGCGCACGAGCCTGGACGAGGCCGTCTCGCGCCTCTCCAGCGGCATGACGATCGGCATCGGCGGCTGGGGTTCCCGACGCAAGCCGATGGCCCTGGTTCGCGCGATCCTCCGCCGCGAGGACCTCACCGACCTCACCGTCATCACCTACGGCGGCCCGGACCTCGGCCTGCTGTGCTCGGCCGGGAAGGTCTCCAAGGCCTACTACGGCTTCGTCACCCTGGACTCGGCCCCGTTCTACGACCCGTGGTTCGCCACGCGCCGCACCGAGGGGTCGATCATCTCCCGCGAGATGGACGAGGGCATGGTTCGCGCGGGCCTCACCGCCGCCGCGCAGCGCCTGCCGTTCCTCCCGACCCGCGCCGGCCTCGGCTCGGACGTCTTCCGGTTCTGGGGCGACGAGCTCAAGACCGTCGACTCGCCGTACCAGGTCGACGGCAAGACCGAGACCCTCGTGGCGATGCCCGCCCTGCGCATGGACGCCGCGCTGATCCACCTGGACAAGGCGGACAAGCACGGCAACGCCGCGTTCACCGGCGCCGACGGGTACTTCGACGACCTCTACGCCATGGCCGCCGACACCGTCCTGCTCGAGACCGACGAGATCGTCGACTCCGCGGACGCCCTGATGAACGAGGTCGGCCCGCAGCGCATGCTGCTCAGCCGCATGTTCGTCGACACCGTCTCCGAGGCCCCGAACGGCGCCCACTTCACGTTCGCGGGTGGCTACGGCCGCGACGAGGCGTTCCAGAAGCACTACGCCGCATCCGCGAAGGACGAGACGTCCTGGAAGGCGTTCGTCGACGAGTTCCTGTCCGGGTCCGAGGAGGACTACCAGAAGGCCGTCGCCGCGTTCGCGGAGAAGACCGCTGCCGAGAAGGCCGCCCAGAAGGGAGCCAAGTGATGTCCGACGTCACCACCGAGTCCGCCACCACTCAGTCCATCAGCAGGGCCGAGTACTGCGCTGTCGCCTGCGCGGAGATCTTCGCCGGCGCCGGGGAGATCTTCGCTTCGCCGATGACCCCGATGGCCACCATCGGCGCGCGTCTGGCCCGGCTCACGACCGAGCCGGACCTGCTCATCACCGACGGCGAGTACCGATTCCTCGGCCAGACCCCGCCGCTGGGCAAGACCATCGACTTCGAGGGGTACATCCCGTTCCCCCGCGTGTTCGACGTCCTGCAGGCCGGCACCCGCCACGTGGTGATGGGCGCCAACCAGATCGACCGCTTCGGCAACCAGAACCTCTCCGCGTTCGGTGACGACGTGCAGAAGCCCACCCGCCAGATGTTCGGCCTGCGTGGGGCGCCCGGCAACTCGATCAACCACGCCACCAGCTACTGGGTGGGCAAGCACTCCTCCCGGGTCTTCACGGCGAAGGTCGACGTCGTCTGCGGCGTCGGTTACGACCGCTACACCGAGGGTGACCCCGCCTTCCGGTACCACCACATCCACCGGGTGGTCTCCAACCTGGGCGTGTTCGACTTCGGCGGCGCCGACCGCAGCATGCGTGCGGTCAGCCTGCACCCCGGCGTCACCGCTGATGAGGTCGCGGAGAACACGGGCTTCGAGATCGAGGACCTGGCCGACGCCGCGGTCACCCGCGCCCCCTCGGACGAGGAGCTGCGCATCATCCGCGAGGTGCTGGACCCGCGCGGGTTCCGCGACCGCGAGGTGCCGGCCGCATGAACGCGCCGACGCTGTCCACGGCCTTCACCGAGCTCGTCGGTGTCGAGTACCCGATCGTCCAGACGGGCATGGGCTGGGTCTCCGGACCCGAGCTGACCGCGGCCACGGCCAACGCCGGCGGACTGGGGATCATCGCCTCGGCCACCATGACCTACGCCGAGCTCGAGGACGCCATCGTGCGGACCAAGAAGCTCACTTCCAAGCCCTTCGGCGTCAACCTCCGGGCCGACGCCGAGGACGCCGCCGAGCGGTGTGAGTTGATGATCCGCCACGGGGTGAAGGTCGCATCGTTCGCCCTCGCGCCCAAGCCGGAGCTGATCGCCCGGCTGAAGGAGAACGGTCTCGTCGTCGTCCCCTCCATCGGCGCGGCCAAGCACGCCGTCAAGGTCGCCTCCTGGGGTGCCGACGCGGTGATCGTCCAGGGCGGTGAGGGCGGTGGACATACCGGCCAGGTCGCCACCACCCTGCTCCTCCCCAGCGTCATCGACGCCCTCGGCGGCGCGGGCAACACCTCGATCCCCGTGGTCGCCGGCGGCGGTTTCTTCGACGGCCGCGGACTGGTCGCGGCACTGTCCTACGGCGCCGCCGGCGTCGCGATGGGCACCCGCTTCCTGCTCACCAGCGATTCGCAGGTGCCCGACGCCGTGAAGAAGCAGTACCTCGAGCGTGGGCTCCAGGACACCGTTGTCTCCACCCGTGTCGACGGCATGCCGCACCGCGTCCTGCGCACCGGCCTGGTCAACGCCCTCGAATCGGGCAGCCCCCTCAAGGGCATGGCCGCCGCCGTCCAGAACGCCAATAAGTTCAAGTCCATGACCGGGATGAAGTGGCAGCAGCTCGCCAAGGACGGCCTCAACATGAGGAAGGCGTCCGACCGGACCTGGCAGCAGATCGTCATGGCCGCCAACACGCCGATGCTGCTCAAGGCCGGGCTGGTCGAGGGCAACACCGAGGCCGGCGTCCTGGCCTCCGGACAGGTGGTGGGCATGATCGACGACCTGCCGAGCTGTGACGAACTGATTCAACGGATCATGACCCAGGCCCACGAACGGCTGGACGCGCTCCGCGAACTCCGCTGAAGCCCGTCACCACGGACGCCCTCACCCTGTACTCACAACAGGTGGGGGCGTTCGTCTTCGATAATCCCCACGTGTGGCGAACTCTTGGCTTATCCTTAGACGGTTCACATAACAGGCGGGCGCGGCCCGTCCCATCCCCTCCGGAGGAACCCCTCATGTCCCGTACTGCTCTCCGCACCGCCGCCGCCCTCGGCGCGGCCACCGCACTGACCGTCGCCGGCGCCGGCGTCGCCATGGCCACCACGACCGACACCGCCACCGACGGCAACACCGTCTCGGTGACCTTTACGCTGGACGGGGGCTTCATCGACGGAGACGCCTGCGGTGCGCTTCTCGCGCCGACCTCGACGGCCGCCACCCTCGCGGGTCAGCTCGCGACCGCCACCGACACGAATCTCCTGGCCACTCTGCAGAACATCAGTGAGGCCCCCGGAGTGGAACTCCTCAAGGCCAACGGCTCCCCGGCCGTTCTGCTGGGGACCTTCGGCGACATCGGCGTGGACTCGGCCACCGTGTCCGCCACCGTCGACTCCAACGTCTACGCGCTGGTCACCTACTGCTCGTCCGATGACGCGCCCGGGGTCAACCCGTTCCTCCTCGTCGGCGATCCGGTCGAGGCCGTTATGGGCAGTGTCGCCACCGGCAGCGAGGGTGACCTGCTCGGCACTGCGTCCGCGATGCTCGGGGAGGCCGACGGCGAGGCCGGTGGCGGCCTCGGCCTCGACACCCTCTCGTCCGCGCTCGGCGGCGAGGCGGAGGGCGAGCTCGACCTGGCCGTCCTGTCCTCCGCGCTGGGCGAGACCGACGCCGCCAACTGACCCCTCACCGCGCCCGGGCCTAGCGGCGCCATGAGACGGGCCCCGCACCGGCTGGTGCGGGGCCCGTCTGGTCGTCGGGGTTCGTCGCCGTCAGGCGTCCAGGCGCTCGATGATCGTGACGTTGGCGGTGCCGCCGCCCTCACACATGGTCTGCAGGCCGTATCGGCCGCCGGTGCGCTCGAGCTCGTTCAGCAGGGTCGCGAACAGCTTGGCTCCCGTGGCGCCGAGCGGGTGGCCCAGCGCGATGCCGCCACCGTTGGGGTTGACGCGCGCCGGGTCCGCGCCGGTCTCCTTGATCCACGCCAGGACGACGGGGGCGAAGGCCTCGTTGATCTCCACCACGTCGATGTCGTCGATCGTCAGGCCGGTCTTGGCCAGCGCGTGCTTGGTCGCCGGGATGGGCGCGGAGAGCATCATCACCGGGTCGTCACCGCGGACGGTGAGGTGGTGGATGCGGGCGCGCGGCGTCAGTCCGTACTTCTCGACGGCCTCGGCGGAGGCGAGCAGTCCTGCGGAGGCGCCGTCACAGATCTGCGAGGCGACGGCGGCGGTGAGTGAGCCGCCCTCGGCCAGCACGGGCAGCGAGGCCATCTTCTCGAGGGTGGTCTCGCGTGTGGTCTCATCGGCCTCGAGGCCGGCCATCGGCACGTACTCGCCCGCGAACCGCCCTTCGGCGATCGCGGCGCGGGCGCGGGCATGGGACTGCAGTGCCCACTCCTCCATCTCCCGGCGGGAGATGTCCCACTTGTCGGCCATCATCTGGGCGCCGTTGAACTGCGAGATCTCCTGGGAGCCGAAGCGCTCGACCCAGCCGGTGGAACCGGTGAACGGGTCGTCGAATCCGTACTCGCGCCCGGCGAGCATGGCCGACGAGATGGGCAGGGCGCTCATGTTCTGCACCCCGCCGAACAGGATCACGTCCTGGGTGCCGGACCAGATGGCCTGTGCGCCGAAGTGGATGGCCTGCTGACTGGAGCCGCACTGTCGGTCGACGGTCGTGCCCGGGACGCCCAGGGGCATCCCGGCGGCGAGCCACGCGGAGCGGGCGATGTTGCCGGCCTGGGGGCCGATGGTGTCGACGCAGCCGAAGATGACGTCGTCGACGACCTCCGGGTCGATACCGGTGCGTTCGACGACCGCCTTGATGACGTGCGCGCCCAGGTCGGCCGGATGCTGTCCGGACAGGCTGCCGCCGCGCTTGCCGACGGGCGTGCGGACGGCGTCGATAACGTAGGCCTCGCGGCCGGTCACGCTGGTCATGTGTCTCCTCGGGAAGGGGTGGGAACGTCAGCCGACGGCCAGGCCGTCGAGCACGATGTTGAGGTATTGGTCCGCGATGGCCGCGTGATCGTTCTCGTCGTCGGGCCGGTACCACCGCACGGCGACCCACACCGTGTCGCGCAGGAAGCGGTAGGTGAGCCGCACGTCGAGGTCACCGCGGAAATCGCCGGACTCCATCCCCCGGGTGAGCACGTCGGTCCACATCTCGCGGAACTCGGTGTTGCGCTCACGGAGGTAGTCGAATCGCGGGTTGCCGCGCAGGTGCTTGAGTTCGTCCTGGTAGATGGCGACCTCGTCGCGGTCGCGGTGGATGGCCTCGAACGAGGCGCGGACCAGCTGTTCCAGGGTCTCCCGCGGGCCGAGGCCGGCCTCCACGATCCGACGGTACTCGCCGAAGAGTGCGTCGAGGAACCCGCGGAGGATCTCGTCGACGATCGCCTCTTTGGACGAGAAGTGGTGGTAGAGGCTCCCCGAGAGGATGCCCGCGGCGTCGGCGATGTCGCGGACGGTGGTCGCACGCAGGCCGCGTTCGGCGAAGAGCCCTGCCGCGATCGACAGGAGCTCCTCACGTCTGGTCGTGCTGGTCATACCCCGAGGGTACCAACCAAGCACTTGCTAGGTAGACGTTCGGTCCTCCCCCGCGTCACCGGGCCCCCGGAAAGGTCCCCGGGGGCCCGGCCACTGTCGCGCGGTCGGGTCAGGAACCGAAGCCCAGGAAGACGTACTCCAGGGTCGCGATGAGCGCCCCGGGGATGTTGAGGACCCCGTGGACGATGTCGCCGAGGGAGCCGGCCGGCAGGGAGGGGGCGAGGCCGTCGACCGATCCGTCGATCGTCTCGTGGAGGTCGTGCAGTGAGCCACTGAGCATGGTGTTCTCCGTTCGGTCGGATCAGCCGGGGCCGTGGGAGCCGAAGCCCCAGAACAGGTTGGACGAGCCGTAGAGCAGGGCTGCGGGCAGCTTGAGCACGCCACCGATAACGTTGCCGGCCGATCCGGCCGGAACGATGCCGTCCACGGATCCCCACAGGTCGTCAGCGAGCCCTCCGAGCACGCCGCTGAGGTCAATCATTCTTCATCTCCGATGGTCGAGGGGGTTGACGACACTCAGCTTAGTGAGGCCCCCGACCGCCCGCGGGGCAGTCCCCCGGATTGCCACGCGGGCGCCGGGCGCGGCGCACAGGCGCCGCCGCCCCGCCCACCTCGCCGCTAGACTCCGGCGCATGCGGACCACCTCAGCACTGACCTCCCGCCCCTGTCGCACCCGTGCCCTCGTGGCGTCGGCGGTGCTCGGCCTGACGCTGGGGCTGGGCGCGTGCGCAACCGGGGAGGGGAACGACGACGAGGGCGGCACCGCCACCACCACCGCAGCGGCCGAGTCGACCGAACCGGCGGGGTCGGCAGCGTCGTCGGAGTCCGCAGTGTCGTCGGAGCCCGCCGATCCGGGGTCGACCCCGCCGCCCGGCAAGGTCGAGCAACTCGTCCTCACCGCCGAGGACGCCCCGGAGGTCGGGCTGCAACCCGTCCCCGCGGATGAGATCGCCGGCGGGATGGACGCGCTCGGCGCGTTCACGTCCGATGTCCGCGTGGAGCCGGAGCAGTGCGCGGACATCAGTCAGGACGGCCTGGGCGCGCAGTCCGAGCCGGACGCCATGGCGATCCAGGCCGGCCAGGTCGGGGGCACCTCGTTCGCGGTGGCCGTGACCCGGGTGACCGACGGCCTGGCCGCGCGTGCGCAGCAGATCGAGGACTGCCCGGTCATGACGGTCGCGTTCCCGCTCCAGGGCGAGGAGATGATCACCGAGGCGCAGAACTCGCTGCTGGAGGTCGACGCCCCGGAGGGGGTCGAGGACTTCGCGGCCGTGGTCCAGGACAACTCGATGACCATGATGGGGCAGTCCATCCGGACGTCGAACGTGATGATCACGGGCGTCGTCCGCGGGCTCGGCATCTCCGTCACGGCGTCCGGCACCGACGGGCCGATCTCCGACGAGGCCCGGGACACCGCCCTCGAGCTCTTCGCAGCGCAGGCGGAGAAGGTCCGGACCGCCTGATGCCGCTGCCCGTCAGGCGCGCTGCGAGGAGATGGAGACGACCTCCCCGGTGAGGTAGGTCGTGTAGTCGCTGGCGAGCATGGCGATGGTCGCGGCGACCTCCCACACGTCGGCGGCCCGCCCGAAGGCCTCCTTGGCGGCGAGGTCGTCGAGCAGCTCCGCGGAGGCGGACTTCTCGAGGAACTTGTGGCGGGCGATGGACGGGGCGATGGCGTTGATCCGCACCCCGTGGTCGGCACCCTCGATGGCGGAGCAGCGGGTCAGCGCCATGACGCCGGCCTTGGCCGCGGCGTAGTGGGCCTGCGCCCGCTGCGCGCGCCAACCCAGCACGGAGGCGTTGTTGACGATCACGCCATTGTGCTCCGCGTCGCGGAAGTACCGCAACGCCGCGCGCGTCGCGCGGAAGGTGCCGTTCAGGGTGATGTCCAGGACCCGGTCCCAGTCCTCGTCGGTCATGTCGACGAGTTCGGTCTCGCCGCCGAGTCCGGCGTTGTTGATGAGCACGTCGATCCGGCCCAGCTTCTCCGCGGCACCGGCGATCAGTGCGTCGACGTCGGCGGTCGACTGGACGTTGCAGGTCAGCGACTCGATCTGCTGGTCCGGGAACTCGGTGGCGAGCGCGTCGCGGGCCTCGTTCATGCGGCGTTCGTGGAAGTCGGAGACCAGGACGTCGGCGCCCTCGAGCGCCGCGCGTCGGGCCGCCGAGAAGCCGATCCCGGTCCCGGCCGCCGCGGTCACCACGACCTTCTTTCCCTTGAGCAGTCCGTGTCCGGGGGTCTCCTCGGGGACGACGGCGAGGGGGGATTTCTGCTCGGTCATGACGGCCTTGCCTCTCGGGGTAGTCCGAGCACGCGCTCGGAGATGATGTTGCGCTGGATCTCATTCGATCCGCCGTAGATGGTGTCGGAGCGGGTGAACAGGAAGAGCCGCTGCCACTGCGCGAGCTCGAGGTTCTCGGGGTCGCGGAGGTCGTTGGGCGCTCCCTCGGAGGTGTGGGTGGGACCGGTGAGGGACTGTGCCCCCTGCACCTCCATCGCGAGCTCGCCGAGGTCGCGGTGCCAGTTGGCCCACAGCAGCTTCGCGGCGGAGGCGTTGCCGCCGGAGGAGTCGCGATCGGCGAGGGTCCGCAGCGCGTGGGCACGGATCACCTTGAGCCCGATCCACGCGCGGGTGATGCGCTCGCGCACGGCGGGTACCTCGGCGCTGCCGTTGGCGCGGGCCATCGCGACGATCTCGTCGAGTTCGCGGGCGAAGCCGACCTGCTGGCCCAGGGTGGAGACCCCCCGCTCGAACTCGAGCAGGGTCATGGCCACCTTCCAGCCGTCGCCCCGCTCCCCGACGATCATGCTGGCGTCGGTGACCGCGTCGTCGAAGAAGACCTCGTTGAACTCGGAGGTCCCTGTCAGTTGCTGGATCGGGCGGATCTCCACGCCCGGCTGGTCGAGCGGGACCAGGAGGAAGCTCAGTCCCTTGTGCCGGCTCGTACCCGCTTCCGTGCGGGCCACCACGAACACCCACTGACTGAGGTGCGCGAGCGAGGTCCACACCTTCTGCCCGTTGAGGTGCCACCTGCCGTCATCCCCGAGTTCGGCGGTCGTCGAGACGTTGGCCAGGTCGGACCCGGCGCCGGGCTCGGAGTACCCCTGAGCCCACAGTTCGGTGACGTCGATGATCCGCGGCAGGAAGCGGTCCTTCTGCTCCCGGGTCCCGTGGGCGATCAGGGTCGGGCCGAGGAGCGTCTCACCGAGGTGGGACACCCGCGCCGGGGCGTCCGCCTTGGCGTACTCCTCGTGGAACCGCACCTGCTGGCTCAGCGACGCACCGCGCCCGCCGTGCTCGACCGGCCAGCCGACGCAGGTCCACCCCGCCGCCGCCATGTGCCGCTCCCAGGCGAGGCGTTGCGGGAAGAACTCGTGTTCGCTGCCGGGGCCGCCGACGCCCTTGATCTCGGCGAACTCGCCGACGAGGTTGGCATCCAACCAGGTGCGGAACTCCGCCGCGAACTCGTCGTCGGTCATCTCCGACGCGGGCGTGCACTTCTCGGGTGCCGAACTCTCGGTCATACGCCCACACTACCAAGCACTTGCTTGGTTTGCCGGAACCGCCCTCCGCCCACGCCGGGATCGGTTTGGATGACGCCCATGAACTCCCCCTCTCAGCCCCTGTCCGGCAAGGTCGCCTTCATCACCGGCGCCGCGCGCGCCCAGGGCCGGGCCCATGCGGTCCGCCTCGCCTCGGAGGGCGCCGACCTCGTCGTCGTCGACGTCTGCGCGCCCGTGTCCGGGTCCGCCACCTATCCCGCACCCACGCCGGACGACCTGGCCGAGACCGTCCGCCTCGTGGAGGAGACCGGCCGGCGCGCGATCTCGGCCGTCCTCGACATCCGCGACCTGGGCGCGCTGCAGGATCTCGTCGCCCGCACGATCTCCACCTTCGGACGGTTGGACATCCTGGTCGCCAACGCCGCCGTGCTCAGCTGGGGGCGACTGTGGGAGATGCCGGAGGACGACTGGGACACGGTCATCGGCGTCAATCTCAGCGGCACATGGCGGACGATCCGTGCGGCGGTGCCGGCGATGATCGAGGCGGGAAACGGCGGGTCGATCATCATCGTCAGCTCGTCCGCGGGCCTCAAGGCGACGCCCGGGAACGGGCACTACTCGGCCTCGAAGGCCGGCCTGGTGGCGTTGACCAACGCCCTCGCACTCGAGGTGGGCGAGTTCGGCATCCGCGCCAACTCGATCCACCCCTACTCGGTGGACACGCCGATGATCGACCCCGAGGGCATGGCCGACCTCTTCGGCCGCTTCCCGTCGTTCCTCCACAGCTTCTCGCCGATGCCCCTGAAGAACGCCCGCGTGGACGGCGCGAGCACGCTCGCCGACTTCATGCCGCCCGAGGAGGTCTCCGAGGTGGTCTCCTACCTCGCCGGCGACGGTTCGCGGTCGATCTCCGGCGTCCAGCTCACGGTCGACCGGGGAGCGCTCAAGTACTGAGGCCGCCAAACCAAGCACTTGCTTGGTAGGGTGCAGGCCATGAGCACCACCGTGGAGACCACCCCCGCCGCCCTGCGTCGCGCGGCCCGGTCGTGGCCGGAGCGCGAGGCGATCGTCGACGAGCAGCCCGGCCAGGACACCCGCTGGACGTGGGCCCACCTGCTCGACGAGGTCCGCCGGTTCGCCGCCGGCCTCGTCTCGCGCGGGATCGCCCCCGGTGACCGCGTGGTGATCTGGGCGCCCAACACCCGCCACTGGGTGGTCGCGGCGCTGGGCGTGCAGTTCGCGGGAGGCACCGTCGTCCCCGCGAACACGCGCTACACCGGGAACGAGACGCTCGAGATCATCCAGCGCACCCACGCGGTGGCGGCCGTGGTCGCGGGGACGTTCCTCGGCACCGAGCGGATCGTCGACCTCGTCGACGCCGCCGGGGCCGCCGACGCCGCCGGGGCCGCCGGGGCCGCCGCCGGCCCGCTCGCGGCGGCCACCTCCCTGCGCACGATCGTGCGCATCCCCCTCGACGCCGGCGACACGGTCCCCGCGGGGGCCGGCGCCGCCGGGGGCGTCGACGTCGTGGACTTCGACGACCTCCGCGCGCTGGCCACCGAGGAGCTGCTCGCCGCCGCGGACGCGCGCGCCGACGCGGTGACCGGGGACGACGTGGCCGACATCCTCTTCACCTCCGGCACCACCGGCAAGAGCAAGGGCGTGGTGGCCCTGCACCGGCAGACCGTCGCGGGTTCGCGCGCGTGGGGCGGCAACAACGGGCTCACGGAGCGGGACGGGTACCTCATCGTCAACCCGTTCTTCCACAGCTTCGGCTACAAGGCCGGCTTCCTGGCGTGCGTGCTGTTCGGCGTGACGATCGTCCCCCTGGCCGTCTACTCGACCACCGAGACCATGCGGTTGATCCGGGACGAGAAGGTCACGATCCTCACCGGGGCACCGACGATCTTCCAGACCCTGCTCGACGACCCCACCCGCACCGACTACGACCTGTCCTCGCTGCGGGTGGCGGTGACCGGCGCCTCGGTGGTGCCGGTGGTGCTCATCGAGCGGATGCAGTCCGACCTGGGGCTGGAGACGGTGATCACGGCGTACGGCCAGACCGAGACGATGGGCTTCATCACCACCACCCGGACCGGTGACGACGACGTCACGGTGTCCACCACGTGCGGCCGCGCCTACCCGGGCATGGAGATCCGCATCGGCGAGCACGGTGAGATCCTCACCCGCGGCGAGATGGTCATGCAGGGCTATCTCGACGACCCCGAGAACACGGCCAAGACGATCGACCCGGACGGCTGGCTGCACACCGGCGACGTCGGCGAGATCGACGCCGACGGCAACCTGCGCATCACCGACCGGCTCAAGGACATGTACATCAACGGCGGGTTCAACGTCTATCCCGCCGAGATCGAGCAGACCCTGGCCCGCCTGGACGGAGTGGTGGAGACCGCCGTGATCGGTGTCCCGGACGATCGGATGGGCGAGGTCGGCAAGGCGTTCATCGTCCGCCGCGAGGGCTCGACCCTCACCGAGCAGGACGTGCTGGACTTCTGCTCCGAGCACCTGGCCAACTTCAAGCGGCCGCGCACGGTCGAGTTCGTCGACTCCCTTCCGCGCAACGCCTCGGGCAAGATCGTCAAGACCGAGCTGCGATGAGT
This sequence comes from Dietzia sp. WMMA184, assembly GCF_002441635.1. Classification (NCBI taxonomy): domain Bacteria; kingdom Bacillati; phylum Actinomycetota; class Actinomycetes; order Mycobacteriales; family Dietziaceae; genus Dietzia; species Dietzia sp. WMMA184. The sequence continues at coordinate 1,665,322 of NZ_NXEI01000001.1, forward strand.
CCCGGCGCGGTCCTGGTCACCGGCGCCTCCGGTGGGATCGGCGGAGCGGTCGCCCGACGGCTCGCGGACGAGTTCCCCGACGCGCCCCTGGTCCTCGGCTACCGCTCGACCGAGCCCGAGGACCTGGCGCGGGAACTGGGGGCGGAAGCCGTGCGCCTGGCGCCGGGCCACGCCGACGGGGACGGCGGCGGTGACGGCGGCGGTGACGACGACGAGGTGGCCTCGGTGATCGACGGGATCGCCTCCCGACACGGCGGGATCCGCGTACTGGCCCACTGCGCCGGTCCGCACGTGCCCATGGTGCACCTGTCCCGGATCGCGCCGTCCGAGTTCCGCCGGCAGCTCGAGGACGACGCGGTCGGGTTCTTCGCGATCGTGCGTCCCGCGCTGGAGCACCTGCGCGCGGTGGCGGGCAACGTCGTCGTCGTCACCACCGCCGCCACCACCCGCTACCCGGTACGCGACGGACTGTCGGCGGCCCCCAAGGGCGCGGTCGAGCAGCTCGTCCGGGGCCTGGCCGCCGAGGAGGGGCGCTTCGGCGTGCGCGTGAACTGCGTGGGCCCGGGGATGCTCACCGACGGGATGGCCTCCCGGCTCATCTCCTCCGGCGACCTCGACGAGCGCGCGCTGGAGGTCACACGCGGCAACATCCCCCTGCGCCGGTTCGGCACGGCCACCGATATCGCCGAGGCGGTCGCGTTCCTGGCGTCGGACCGCGCCGGGTTCATCTCGGGCCAGAAGCTCGACGTGGACGGGGGTTACGGGGTGTGACGAGAGCCGTCTGAATCCGGCTCGCCGCGCCCGTCCGGTACAGTTACCAACCAAGCACTTGCTAGGTAAGGAGAGTCCCAGGTCATGACCGATGCACCCATCCCCCCGGTCCTCGGGGTCGACGACCTCGGGCCGGACACCCAGCCCGTGGCCTACGAGGTCACCGACGGCACCGCGTACGTCACCCTCAACCGACCGGACTTCCGCAACGCGCAGAACTCGGTGATGACGTACTCGCTGGACAACGCGTTCATCAAGGCCGTCGAGGACGATGCGGTCAAGGTGATCGTCCTGCGGGCCAACGGCAGGCACTTCTCGGCGGGCCACGACATCGGCACGCCCGAGCGCGACCACCACGTCCAGTACCCCAACCGCGCGGCGCTCTGGTGGGACCACACCACCCGCGGCGGCGGCGACCGGCGCCTGGCCCGCGAGAGCGAGGTCTACGTGCAGATGTGCCGCCGGTGGCGGGAGATCCCCAAGCCGATGATCGCCCAGGTGCACGGCGCGTGCATCGCCGGCGGGCTCATGCTGGCGTGGGTCTGCGACTTCATCGTGGCCTCCGACGACGCCTTCTTCTCCGACCCCGTGGTGAAGATGGGCATCCCCGGCGTCGAGTACTTCGCCCACTCGTTCGTGCTGGGCCCGCGCCGCGCCAAGGAGATCCTCTACACCGGTCGCAGGTTCGGCGCCGCCGAGGCGCTCGAGTGGGGGATGCTCAACCACGTGGTCCCCCGCGAGGAGCTGCAGGCCAAGGTCGACTCGATCGCCGGGGAGATCAAGGCGATGCCGGCGTTCGGTCTGACGCTGGCCAAGAAGGTCATCAACTCGAACGAGGACCAGATGGGGTTGCAGACCTCCCTGGACACCGCGTTCGGCTGGCACATGTTCGCGCACTCCGCCAACGCCGAGCCGGACGACACCGACTCGTTCTCCGCCTCCCTGGGCGGCATGGACGCGCGCTCGATGCGCGACAGCGCGAACACCGGCTCGACGGGCGGCGCCGCCCCGACCGGCGAGAAGAAGGACTGACGCCGTGGATCTGGATCTGGACGCATCGACCCGCGAGTTCCGGCTCGAGGTGCGGCAGTGGCTCGAGGCCAACGTGCCCGCCGAGCCGCTGCCCCACATGGACACCCGCGAGGGTTTCGAGGCCCACCGCCGGTGGGAGGCGACGATGGCCGACGCCCGCATGTCGGTCGTGTCGTGGCCCGAGGAGTTCGGCGGCCGCGACTGCGGGCTGGTCAACTGGGTGGTCTTCGAGGAGGAGTACTTCCGCGCCGGAGCCCCGCTGCGGGTGAGCCAGAACGGCATCTTCCTGCTGGCCCCGACCCTGTTCGACCACGCCTCCCCCGAGCAGCTGGCCCACATCATGCCGCGCATGGCCCGGGCAGACGACATCTGGGCGCAGGCCTGGTCCGAGCCCGAGGCCGGCTCCGACCTGGCGTCACTGCGCTCGACCGCCAAGCGCGTCGACGGCGGCTGGGTCCTCAACGGGCAGAAGGTGTGGTCCACCCGCGCGTCGTTCGCCGACAAGGGCTTCGGCCTGTTCCGCACGGACCCGGACGAGCCCCGCCACAAGGGCCTGACCTACTTCATGTTCGACCTGCGGGCCGAGGGCGTCACCGTGCGCCCGATCGATCAGCTCGACGGGCTGCCCGGCTTCGCCGAACTGTTCCTCGAGAACGTCTTCGTGCCCGACGACCCGGCGAACCCCGCCGAGTCCGGCGTGATCGGCGAGGTCAACCAGGGCTGGAAGGTGGCCATGTCCACCGCCAACAACGAGCGAGGCCTGTCGCTGCGCTCCCCCGGACGGTTCCTCGCCACGACCGACCGGCTGCTCGACCTGTGGGGCACCGCCGAGGCCGACCTCGACGACCGCACCCGTGGGTCCCTGGCGGACCGCGTCGTGGACGCGTGGATCGGGTCGCGCGCCTACGAACTGAGCACCTGGAACACGGTCACGAAACTCACCGGAGGCGCCAACCTCGGTTTCGAGTCCTCCATCAACAAGGTCTTCTGGTCGGACTGGGACATCGCGACCCACGAGACCGCCCTGGATGTCCTCGGCACCGCCGGCGAGCTCGCCGGTGAGCAGTGGATGGACGGCTACCTGTTCGCCCTCGCCGGCCCCATCTACGCGGGCACCAACGAGGTCCAGAAGAACATCATCGCCGAGCGACTCCTCGGCCTCCCGCGCGGCTGAGAAGGCGGTTTTCTGAACATGCAGTTCGCACTCGATCCAGAGATCATCGACTTCGCCGGCAGCATCGACTCCCTGCTGGCCAAGTCCGACATGCCCACCGTGATCCGCTCGTGGGCCGCCGGTGACACGGCCCCCGGCACCGCCGTGTGGGGCCGCGTCGCCGAGACGGGCGCCGCCGCCCTGCTCATCGACGAGGCCGCCGGCGGCGCCGGCGCCACCGCGGTCGAGGCCGTGGCCGCGCTCGAGGTCCTGGGCCGCCACGCGGTGCCGGGTCCCGTCGTGGAGACCGTCATGGTGGCGCCCCGTATCGCCGCCGCCCTCGGCGGGGACTCCGACGCCGGGGACGTGGCCGGGGAGATCGCCGGCGGGGCGCTGGCTTCCGTCGCCGCGCCCGGGGTCTCCCCGTTCGCCCCCGACGCCCACGTCGCCGGGTACCTGTGGGTCGTCGACGACGACGAGGTGTTCACCGCCTCCGCCGGCGAGACCCGTCGGTCGGTCGACCGGGCCCGCACGGTGGCCACGCCCACCGCGGGCGCCCGCGCGGCCGCGGTGAGCACGACCGACCTCGTCAACCACGGCGCCCTCGGCACCGCGGCCCAGCTCCAGGGCCTCGGGCAGGCCATGCTCACGATGAGCGTGGACTACGCCACGCAGCGCAAGCAGTACGGCAAGCTCATCGGCGAGTACCAGGCGCTCAAGCATCAGCTCGCCGAGGTCGCGATCGCGCTGGAGATGGCCCGCCCGCTGCTGTGGGCCGGCGCGCTGGCGATCGCCGAGAACCCCGGCGACCCCGACGCCGCGGTCCGCGACGTCTCCGCCGCCCGCGTGGCCGTGGCGGACGCCGCCTACCTGGCCGCCCGCACGGCGCTGCAGGTGCACGGCGCGATCGGCTACACGCTGGAGCACGACCTGGGCCTGTGGCTGACCAAGACCCGCGCCCTGCAGACGGCGTGGGGCACCCAGAGCTACCACCGCGGTCGGGTGCTGGACTCACTGCGCGGCGAGGGTGCCGGAGCCGCGGGGACCGCCCGATGACCGCGCCCGCCACCCCGGCGACCGCCACCCCCGGTGTCGATACCGAGGAGCAGGCCGCGTTGCGGCAGTCCGTCGCCGCGCTGCTGGAGAAGAAGTCCGACTCCGCGGCCGTGCGCGCCGCGTTCTCCTCCGACGACGGGTACGACCCCGCACTGTGGGCGACGCTGGTCGACCAGATCGGGGCCGCCGCACTGTCGATCCCCGAGGAGCACGACGGCGCCGGGGCCACCTGGCTGGAGACCCACCTGGTGTGCGAGGAGCTGGGCCGACGCCTCACGCCATCCCCCATGCTCGGGTCGGCCGTCCTGGCCGCGCAGGCCGTGCTCGCCACCGGCGACGCCGACGCGTGCGCCCGCCTCCTGCCCGGAATCGCCGCCGGCGACCTGTCCGCGCTGTGCTGGGCCGGGCTCGACGGCTGGGCCACCCCGGGTGTCCGCGCCGACGTCACGGCGCAGGGCAATGCGACGCTCACCGGCACCGCCCACCACGTGCTCGGCGCCGACACCGCCGCCACGCTGCTCGTCGTGGCGGTCGCCGGAGACGAGGTCGGCCTGTTCGAGTTGCCCGCCGACGCAGCCGGCGTCACCGTGACCCGCGTGCCGGTGATGGACCCCACCCGCACCCTGGCGCGCGTGGAGTTCGACGGCGCCGCGGCCACCGCGATCCCCACCCGTCCGAGCTTCCTGTCCCGCCTGCGCGCCGCCGGGTGGGCCGCACTGTCGGCCGAGCAGGTCGGTGCCGCCCGCGCCGTACTGGACGCCACCGTGCAGTACACGCAGGAGCGCAAGCAGTTCGGCCGGGTCATCGGGTCGTTCCAGGCGCTCAAGCACCGGATGGCCGACATGTACGTCAAGGTCGAGACCGCCCGGTCGCTGTCCTACTCCGCCGCCGCCTCCGTCGCCGAGGCGCAGGCGCTCGGCGACGGGCCCGCCGCCGACGAGGCGGCCTACGCCGCGGAGATCGAGGCCGCCGCGGCCAAGGTCTACTGTTCCGAGGCCCTGCAGTGGATCGCCGGGGAGTCGATCCAGCTCCACGGGGGCGTCGGCATCACCTGGGAGTACGACGCCCACCTGTACTTCAAGAGGGCCCACGGGACAGCGCAACTGCTCGGACAACCGCACGAACTCCTCGCCGCCCTGGAGGTCGCGGCGGGGCTGTAGCCGGGGCCACTAGAATCACCCGCATGAGCCCCTTCCCCGCGCACGGACGGACCAACGACCAGCGGTCGGCCGAGGACCTCGCGGCCCAGGCCGGTCGCCTGCTCACCGACCTGCGGGTCTCACGGGTGGCGCCGGAGGATCTCGGTGCGTTCGCCGAGGCCGAGGCGCAGTCCGTCATCATCGACCGACTGGCCGTGGCGAGGCCCGGCGACCTCGTGTTCGGCGAGTGGGACCCCGACTCCCGCGCCCGGCTGGAGGCCGACCGCGTGTGGTTCGTCGATCCCCTCGACGGAGTGCGCTCCTACGTGACCGAGGGCCGCCCCGACTGGGCCGTCCACGTGGCCCTGTGGGAGAAGGACCCCGAGGGTGTCGGGGGCATCACCGCGTGCGCGATCGCCATGCCCGCCTACGGCCGGGTCCTCACCGGGCGCGGCGCCACCACCTATCAACCCACGTCGATCATCCGCGGCCCGCGGCCCGGACCGCTGGTGCCGCCCCGCGAGGACGACCGCCTGCGCATCGCCGTCTCCGAGGCCGAGCCTCCCGCGTTCGCCGAGGAACTCGCCGAGGAGCTCGACGCCTCCCTGGTCCACCTCGGATCCGGCGGCGGCAAGACCGCCACCGTGCTCGAGGGTGAGTGCGACGCGTACATCCACACCAGCGGTCACCACCAGTGGGACTCCGCGGCCACTGTGGGCGTGGTGCAGCAACGCGGCCTGCACGCCAGCGCCCTGGACGGCTCCGAGCTGGTCTACAACACCGAGCAGATCGAGTTCCCGGACCTGCTGGTGTGCACGCAGGACGTGGCCGAGACGATCATCGACGCGGTCCGCAGATACCTCTAGCGCTCCAGGCCGCGGTAGCCGGCGAACCGCTCCGCGATCAGCTCCTCGCTGAGCCCGTAGTCGGCGAGCGTGTAGCGGTGCGCGGGGGCGCGGTCGCCGGACAGGCTCTTGTCGTTCTCGGCCACCACGCCCGCGCGCACGTCCTCCGGCAGCTCCGTGCCGACGGCGCCGTAGACGCGCTCCACCACGCCGGCCGGATCTGCCAGCAGTTCATGGTGATCGACGTCGACGAACGTCGCCCGTGACGTCGGGTCCGCCTCGTGCCGGGCGCGGGCGGCGTCGAAGGTCTCGACGCCCCGCGCCCAGAAGTCCAACTGTGACTCACCTATGTATTGAGGGGTGAACCGCGTGGACCATTCCGCGGCGGTCTTGTGCGCGAGCGAGCACATCGACGCCATGGATTTGCGCGGATCGCGATGCGTCTGCACCACGACCGCGTCGGGGTAGACCTCGAGCAACGCGTCGAGGGCGAACAGGTGACTCGGGTTCTTGAGCACCCAGCGTCGCTCGGGATCATTCGCCCCGATGAGCTGGAGGTTCCGCTTGTGCCGCCGGTACGCGGGCACCCAGTCGGCGCCGGCCAGCCACTGCGAGTAGCCGTCGAGCCGGGCCAGGCACTCGTACGACGCCGACGTGAGCGACTGCCGCAGCAACTGCCAGCACTCCTCGAGGTCGTCCGCGGAGATGTAGTGCACGCCGCCGTAGTCGGGGTTCTCCGCCATGAAGCCGGAGTACAGGTCCCGTAGGCCGACGTAGGCGGGGTCGTCCTCCCACGTCTCGCGCGGCGGCCGCGGCTGCGGCACCTCGGTCAACCACAGTTCGAGCCCCTGGTTGGCGGGGTCCGCGCCCAGGAGCCGGTGCAGCGCCGTGGTGCCGGTGCGGGGCAACCCGGTGACGACGACGGGACGCTCGATCGCCACCTCCGCCCCGGCCGGGTCCGCCGAGAATCCCGCGTTCGCCAGCAACCGGGCGGTGAGCGCGCTCTTGAGGACCGACCGCCAGTACTTGCTGCCGGCCGGGGTCAGGCCCGCGTCGGAGTGCAGGGAGTCCAGCAGGATCCCCAGCGCCTCGCGGTGCCCGTCCTCGCCGTCGCCGAAGTCCTCGAGTCCGACCGTGCGCGAGGCACTGGCGTGCAGGTCCTCGACGGTGCCGACATGCACACGGTCCGTGTCGCCTCCGGCCGAGACGGTCATGAGAGTCCCCTCCGGGCGAACGCGTCCTGACGGGCGGCGATCCGCTCGCGCCACTGCTCCGGCGTCACCCGCAACTCCTCGTACCCGGGCACCTCGTCGGCGAGCCGCTCGAACGGCACCACCTTCACGGTGGGGCCCAGCTCCGATGTGATGGGATCTCCCACCCGCTGCCAACGGAACTGCATGATGCCCTCGCGGCGGCCCAGCGTCTCGACCCAGTTGGCCAGACCCGGGTCGCGCCCGGAGACCACCAGATGGATCAGTCCGTCGGAGGTGACGTGCGCCTGGTCGGCGGTGAGACTGGTCTGGTGGTGCACGTACTCCAGCGAGGCGTACCACATGCTGCCCAGCTGGAAGCCCTGGTAGGGCACCCCGGCGACGGGCACAGAGATCACCATGGCCTCGTCCGGACCGAGCTCGAAGACGCCCGCGGACGAGAACTGCGTGGTGAGCCCACCCGGCGTCTGCCGCGGTTCGTTCAGCGTGTTGCGGGCCTGGTCGCCGAAGAACCACTCCGGGAACGCCAGCCACGTCCGCAGCCGCCCGACGAGCGCCTCGGCGAGTTTGGCGTAGAACTTCTCCTGCCCGGCGAGCGTCACCGGCTCCGGTGCGGTGCCGACCGTGTCGAGTCTGCGGATGATCGCCGACCCGGCCTCCTCACGGCTCCAGTCGGAGTACACCTCGCGGACCGCGATCATGGACGATCCCGGGTGGAGCACCACGTAGCCGGCGTCGCCCTCGTCGTCGTCGTACCTCGCCGGTCCCAATCGGAAGCGATACCGGCCGTCGGCGTCGATCTCCAAGGCACGGTCGTCGAACGCCGCGTGCGACGCGGCGCGCTCGTCGGCCGAATACGTCCCGGCCATGACCTGGAACGACAGGTCCGCGGTGGTACCGCGCCGACCCTCGATCTCGTACTCGGCGCCGTCGGTGAGGTTGGCGTAGAAGTACAGCGTGTCCGGGTTGTCCAGGCCCATCTTGGTGTACGGGCCCGTGGCCTGGAACAGCTGTGGGTGACTTCGCCCGCGGTGCTGGCCGGTCTCGATGGCCCCCCGGATGGTCCCCAGCAGGTAGTCCAGGCCCTCCGCGACGTCCTCCTCGGTGTGGACGTGCGGCGTCGAGCGGATGATCTCCTCCGCCTCGGCCAACGCCTTGGCCAGCGGCTCCGTGGCCCGCCCGACCTCGCCCACCGGCCCGCTCACAGCCACGTGTAGGAGTCGGCGGAGGTGATGAAGTTCTCCAACTCCTCCTGCTCGGGCGTCGGATCGACCACGTCCTCCTCGATGCTGAGGTAGGCACCGCGGTAGAACAGCAGCGGGCGGATGTCGCGCTTGGTCGGGCCGAGGTTATCGACCCGCCCCAGCACGATCCAGTGATCGCCGCCGTCGAGGACCTGGTCGATCTCGCAGTCCAACCAGGCCATGACGCCGTCGATCACCGGCGAGCCCAGCGGGCTGGGCGACCAGTCGATCTGCGCGAACTTGTCGTCACCGCGGCGGCCGAACGTCGAGGAGACGTCCTCCTGTTCCTCGGACAGGATGTTCACCACGAACCGTCCCGCCTTCTCGATCCCCTTCCATGAACCCGAGGTCTTCATCGGGCAGAACAGCACCAACGGCGGCTCGAGCGACAGGGCCGAGAACGACTGGCAGGCGAAACCCACCGGCTTGTCGTCCTCGATCGCGGTGATGACGGTGATCCCCGTACAGAACTGTCCCAGTGCGTCACGCAGTTCACGGCTGCTGAAGGACTGGCCCTCCGGGCTCTCGTCGGTGCTGCTCATGTGGGTCGTCCTCCCTGGACTTTCGGCTCGTGAACTGTCTGCAAGGCCCAGCCTAGGCGGCTACTTGAACCCGACGGAGAAGTCGTGGCCCCACAGGCTCACGGCCGTCGACTCACGCGCCACCCACTTCTCGTCGTCCTCGACCTGCACGCCCTCACAGCCGTACTCGCAGTCGAAGCCTCCGGGCGTCTTCATGTAGAAGCTCAGCATCTTGTCGTTGACGTGCCGGCCGAGCGAGGCCGACATCCTCACCTTCTTGCGCGTCGCCCGGTCCAGCGCCAGCCCCACGTCGTCCGCGGTACCAACCTCGACCATCAGGTGGATGATCCCGGTCGGGTTGGGGAACGGGGTGAACGCCAGCGAGTGGTGCCGCGGGTTGCAGCCGAGGAACCGCAGCCACGCGGGCTCGCCGTCGGCCGGTCGGCCCACGATCTCCGGCGGCAGGCTCATCGAGTCACGCAGCGAGAACCCCAGGACGTCACGGTAGAACTCGAGCGCCGCGGTCTCGTCCGGGGTGGACAGGACGATGTGGCCCGCACCCTGGTCGCCGGTGACGAACTCGTGCCCGTACGGCGTCGGGATGCGACGGTGCTGCAGCGCGATGGTGTGGTAGATCTCCAGCGTGAACCCGGCCGGGTCCTGACAGGTGATCAGCCCGCGCACCTTGCGGTCGCGCGCCACCTCGGCAGGTGCGTCCTCCCAGGGCACACCGGCCGCGTCGAGGCGCCGCTTGACGTCCTCGAACTCGCCCTCGTTCGCACACTCCCAGCCCACCGCGGAGAGCGTGTCCTCCTCGCCGGGGACGATGATCCACCGGTGCGGATGATCGTCCATCCGGAAGTAGAGCGACTCGGGATCGTCGCCCGCTCCCACCACGAAGCCCAGCACCTTCGTGCCGTACTCGTGCCAGGCGGCCATGTCCGTGGCGAAGACCCGGACATACCCGAAATTGCTGATCGCCATAATTGCCAGTCCTTTCGATCCGAGAGGCGGATCAGACCATCGAGTCGGTGACCTTTTCGCCGAACTCGTTCTGTCCATACATGATGTACGCCTTGGTGGCCTCGTTGGCGGCGTGGACCCGCCCGGCGTTGGCATCCCGCCAGAATCGCTGGATCGGCGAGGTCTCCTCCAGGGCGCGGGCCCCGGAGTTCTGGAACAGCAGACCGATGGCGTCGATCGACCGCTGCGTGGCGCGGACCTGGTCGCGGCGGGCGCGCGTGCGGATCTCCATGTCCGGGTATCCGCCGGCGGTGATGATGTCCTGCTCCTCGCGCACGTTGCGCATGAGCTGCAGCCACGCCGCGTCGATGTCGCCGGCCGCCTCGGCCAGGCGCACCTTGGCGAACGGATCGTCCTTGACCGCGGTGCCGAACGCCGCGCGCACGCGCTCCCGCTGGTGCTCGCGGTGAACGTCATAGCAGCCGAAAGCCATGCCGACGATCGGCGTCGAGATGGTGGTGGGGTGGATGGTGCCCCACGGCATCTTGTAGATGGGGTTGGTGTTGACCTCGAGCCCCGGGCTCTTGGTGGCCGCCATGAGGCCGAAGGACAGCACGCGGTGCTCGGGGATGAGTGCGTCCTTGACCAGGATGTCGTTGGAGCCTGTGCCCTTGAGCCCGGCGACGTGCCAGACGTCGAGGATCTCGTACTGCGACTTCTCGACCAGGAACGTGCAGAAGTCGACCATCTTGCCGTTGTCGTCGAGCACCGGGCCGCCCACGAAGACCCAGTCGGCGTGATCGGAACCCGAGGACCAGGACCACTTGCCGTTGAGCAGCAGCCCGTCGGCGGTCTTCTTCGCCGCACCCATCGGCGCGTACGAGGACGAGATCCGCACCGTCGGGTCCTCGCCCCACACGTCCTCCTGCGCCTGCTGCGGGAAGAGCGCGAGGTGCCAGTTGTGGATACCGAGGATGCTCGCGCACCACCCGGTGGACGGGCACGCCGTCGCGATGGTCTTGACCGCCGTATAGAAGGTCTCCATGTCCGCCTCGTACCCGCCCCACTGGGCCGGCTGGCACAGCTTGAAGAAGCCGGCCTCGTCGAGTTCCGCGATGTTCTGGGGATGGACCTTGCGCAGGTCCTCCGTCTCCTGGGCCCGCTCGGCGAAACCGGGCAGCAGAGCCGTGATGCGGTCGATGACCTCGTGGGAGGCGTACTCGCTCATGTGAACCTCTCTGGCGTTCGTGGGAGTGATGCGGACTAGACTAGAACACGTTACAGTTTTGCACCAGGCAACCGCCGCCGAGCAAGAGCTTCTGGCACCCCGTGCCAGCACTTACGCACCCTGGTTGTGGCCTGCCCGCCCATTCTATAACCTGTTCTCATCCGGCTCACGCCCCTCAGGAGGAATCATGACCGCACCCGGCTCAGCCCCCGGAGCCGTCCGCGAGATCGACACCGGCGAGGTCCGGGATCGATACGCGCGCGGATGGCACTGCATCGGCACCGTCAAGGAGTTCACCGACGGCAAGCCCCACTCCATCCAGGCCTTCGGCACCAAGCTCGTGGTGTGGGCGAACGACGAGGGTGAGATCAACGTCCTCGACGCCTACTGCCGCCACCTGGGCGGCGACCTGTCCGACGGCTCCATCAAGGACGGCAACATCGCGTGCCCGTTCCACGACTGGCGCTGGGGCGGCGACGGCAAGTGCAAGGGCATCCCGTACGCCAAGCGCGTGCCCCTCCGCGCCAAGACCCGCTCGTGGATCACCAACGTCCAGTCCGGCCAGGTCTTCGTGTGGCACGACCACGAGGGCAACCCGCCGCAGCCCGAGGACGCCATCCCCGCGATCCCCGAGTACGAGACCGGCGAGTGGACCGACTGGCAGTGGAACCGCCTCGTGATCGAGGGCTCCAACTGCATGGAGATCGTCGACAACGTGGTCGACATGGCGCACTTCTACTACATCCACTACGCCTTCCCGACGTACTTCAAGAACGTCTTCGAGGGCCAGAAGGCCACGCAGTACCTCAACACCAAGGGCCGCCCGGACCACGACCCCTCCGGCGGCAAGTACGGCGACACCCTGCTCGAGTCGGAGGCCTCCTACTTCGGCCCGTCGTACATGATCAACCCGCTCAAGCAGATGTACGGCGGCTTCGAGACCGAGGCCATCCTCATCAACTGCCACTACCCGATCGACCAGAACTCGTTCGTGCTGATGTACGGCCTGTCAGTGAAGAAGCCCCAGGGCTTCGACGACGCCACCTCCGAGAAGATGGCCGCCAAGATCGCAACCTTCTTCGGCGAGGGCTTCCTGCAGGACGTCCGGATCTGGCAGCGCAAGTCGCAGATCGCCAACCCGCTCCTGTGCGAGGAGGACGGCCCCGTCTACCAGCTGCGCCGCTGGTACGAGCAGTTCTACGTGGACCGCGACAAGGTCACGCCGGAGATGACGGACCGCTTCGAGTTCGAGGTCGACACCACCGCCGCCAACCAGTACTGGGAGAAGGAGGTCGCCGAGAACATGGCCAAGCAGGAGGCTGGCGAGGCCGAGATCTCCGACGAGCAGACCCAGTACACGGGCATGGCCGAGGTCGCCGGCGAGGCCAAGGCGTCGCGGTCCGGCAAGTGATGTTCAAGCAGTTCGATTCGCGGCGCGCTCCCACGTGGGACGAGACCGACCCGGAGCGTGCCGCGAAGCTCCACTCGTACACCGACCTCGACCGCGAGACGTACACCCGGGCGGGCTTCCAGCCCGTGGAGTGCCGCGCCTGCGGCACCTGCGTGAAGGTGCGGAAGAACAGCGAGAAGCACACGTCGATCCAGTGGGCCGACGGGAGCGATCGCGCGTGCCCCGTCCTGACCGACTGGCGGGCGGGCGGCGAGCGACCCGAGGGCGAGGACACGTGTCCCCGGATGCTCGCGAGCATCCGCTACGCCTACGCCGAGGGCCTGATCACCCTCGCCGAGACCGTCGACCCGGCCGACGACGAACACATGGTGAACCCGCTGTACGTACCCGAGTAACCACCCGACGGCCGGCGACTTCCACTGAGCGAGAAAAACTCGGGGGGAGTCGCCGCCGTCTGGGATAGTGCCCCGCGACCCCCGTCCCCGCGTATCAAAGCGATAGGCTCCGCACACATGACCGACACCCCACAGCTCGGCTCCTTCGTCCGCGAACTCACGATCGCCGACGTGATCGAGGAGACCGCCGACGCCAAGTCGATCGTCTTCGACATCCCCGCCGGCTGCGAGGACGACTTCAGGTACACACCGGGGCAGTTCCTCACCCTGCGCATCCCCAGCGACCAGACCGGCTCGGTCGCCCGCTGCTACTCGCTGTCGAGCTCCCCCACCGAGGACTCCCAGCTCAAGGTGACCGTCAAGCGCACGATCGACGGCTACGGCTCCAACTGGCTGTGCGACAACGCCGAGGCCGGCCTGGCCATGCACGTCCTCGCGCCGTCGGGCATCTTCACGCCGAAGAACCTCGACCAGGACTTCATCCTCCTGGCCGCCGGGTCGGGCGTCACCCCGGTGATGTCGATTCTCAAGTCCGCGCTCGCGCAGGGCACCGGCCACATCGTCATGGTGTACGCCAACCGTGACGAGAAATCGGTCATCTTCAAGGACGAGCTGCAGGAGCTGCAGCGCACCAACCCCGACCGCCTCACCGTGGTCCACTGGCTCGAGTCCGTCTCCGGCATCCCGACCGCCGAGATGATCGGCAACCTCCTCCAGCCCGTCGCCGCCAAGCGCCACTCCTACATCTGTGGCCCCGCGCCGTTCATGGAGACCGTCAAGAACGGCCTGCGACGCTCCGGCGCCGACATGCACCTCATCCACACGGAGGTGTTCTCCTCCATCGAGGGCGATCCGTTCGCGGAGATCGTCATCGACGACACCCCGTCCGAGGACGGAGCCGGCCCCGCCACCGCGATCGTCGAGCTGGACGACGAGGTCCACGAGGTGTCCTGGCCCCGCCAGACCCCGCTGCTCGACGTCCTGCTCTCCAAGGGCATCAAGGCCCCGTTCTCCTGCCGCAAGGGCGAATGCTCCGCGTGTGCCTGCATCGTCAAGACCGGCGAGGTCGAGATGATCCACAACGGCATCCTCGACCCGGAGGAGGTCGAGGAGGGATACGTCCTGAGCTGCCAACTCCTGCCGAAGACCGACCGCGTCGAGGTGTCGTACTCCGAGTAGTCCCCCTCGCGCCACCAGGGCCACCCGCTCCACTCCCGGAGCGGGTGGCCCTTGTCGTCGTCGCCCCTCCCTCCCCACCGAAATCCCTGTGACGGTTGACACACCACAGCTGTGAACGTAGATTCACTGCCAGTGAGTGACCGCTCATTCACCGGTCCCGGAGGCATCCCGAACCGGTGGCAGGTTTCCCGGAGGGCCACGAATGGACTTTTCTCTCGACCAGGACCAGCGCGACTTCCAGAAGCTCGCGCGCGACTTCCTCGACGCCGAGGTCGTACCCCACCGTGCGGCCTGGGACCGCGCCGAGCAGGTCGACCGGGACCTGATCCCGAAGCTCGCCGACCTGGGGTTCTTCGGGCTCACCATCCCCGAGGAATACGGCGGCGCCGGCGGGGACTACATCACCTACTGCCTCGGCATGGAAGAACTCGGCCGGGCGGACTCCGCCGTCCGGGGGATCGTCTCCGTCTCCATGGGCCTGGTCGGCAAGTCGATCCTGAGCCACGGAACCGAGGAGCAGAAGCACGAATGGCTGCCCCGGATCGCCTCGGGCGAGGTCCTCGGCTGCTTCGGGCTCACCGAGCCGGGCAACGGCTCCGACCCCGGCACCCTCCGGACCCGGGCGGTCCGCGACGGGGGCGACTACGTGATCAACGGGTCGAAGGTGTTCATCACCAACGGCACCTGGGCCGACGTCTGCCTCGTGTTCGCACGGACCGGCGCCGAGGGCGCCCGGGGGATCTCCGCCTTCCTGGTGCCGACCGATGCGCCCGGCTTCGAGCGCACGGAGATCCACGGCAAGCTCGGGCTCCGCGGGCAGGCCACCGCCGAACTCTCCTTCTCCGACGTCCGGGTCCCCGCCTCCGCCCTCCTCGGCGGCGAGGCCGGGGAGGGAAAGGGCTTCGAGGTGGCCATGGCCTCGCTCGACAAGGGTCGCGTCTCCGTGGGGGCCGGCTGCGTCGGCATCGCCCAGGGCTGCCTCGAGGAGTCGGTCAGGTACGCCGGCGAACGCCGGCAGTTCGGGAACCCCATCGCCTCCTACCAGCTCATCCAGGACATGATCGCCCGGATGGCCGTGGACGTGGACGCGGCGCGGCTCCTCACGTGGCGCGCCGCCGACCTGCTCGAGCGCGGCGAGCCCTTCGGCGTCGAGGCCTCGATGGCCAAGTACCACGCCTCCGAGACCGCCGTCCGCGCCGCCAACGACGCGATCCAGATCTTCGGCGGATACGGCTACATCGACGAGTACCCGGTCGCCAAGTACATGCGCGACGCCCGGGTCATGACCCTCTACGAGGGCACCAGCCAGATCCAGAAACTCCTCATCGGACGCGCCGTCACCGGCGTCAGCGCGTTCGTCTGACCCCGCTTCCCCACGACTCACCCGACACCACGTCAAGGAGAACCATCATGAGCAGGACCTACTCGGACATCACCTACACCGTCGAGGACCGCGCCGCGATCATCACGATCAACCGGCCCGACCGCTACAACGCGTTCCGCGCCCAGACCGTCGAGGAGCTCACCTGGGCCTTCCGCGCCGCGATGGCGGACAGCGGCGTCTCCTCGGTCATCCTCACCGGGGCGGGCGACAAGGCCTTCTGCACCGGGGGCGACGTCAAGCAGCGTGCGGAGACGGGCGACTATGGCCCCTCGGAGTCCGGCATGTTCGAGATCGGCTACCTCCACAAGCTCATCCGCGACCTGCCCAAGCCCGTCATCGCCGCGGTCAACGGCGTGGCCGTCGGTGGGGGCCACGTCCTCCACGTCCTGTGCGATGTCTCGATCGCCGCCGAGAACGCACGGTTCGGCCAGTCCGGACCGAAGGTCGGCTCCTTCGACGCCGGCTTCGGCTCGGCTTACCTGGCCCGGATCGTCGGCGAGAAGAAGGCGCGGGAGATCTGGTTCTGGTGCCGCCTGTACTCCGCCCAGGAAGCGCTCGACATGGGGCTGGTCAACAAGGTGGTGCCCGCCGACCAGCTCATGACCGAGGCCAAGCAGTGGGCCGCCGAGGTCGCGGAGAAGAGCCCCACCGCGATCCGCTTCCTCAAGCAGTCCTTCAACGCCGACACCGACCACCAGGCCGGCTTCTCGAACATGGCGATGACCGCTCTCGACCTGTTCGCCTCGACGGACGAGGCCCAGGAAGGCGCCCGGGCGTTCGCCGAGAAGCGCCCCGCCGACTTCGCCCAGTACCTCTGACCCACCAGCCGACCTGACACCCGGGAGACCACCATGACCCACCGAACCGTCCTCGTCACCGGTGCCGCCTCCGGCATCGGGCGCGCCACCGCACTCGCCTTCGCCAGCCGGGGGCACCGGGTCCTCGCCGTCGACCTCGACGGCGAGGGCGCCCGGGCGACCGCCGCCTCGGACCCCGAGCGCATCACCGCATTCGCCTGCGACATCTCCGACCGCGGGCAGGTCGAGGCACTCCGGGACGACGTCACCGCGCAGGTCGGAGCCCCGGACGTCCTGGTCAACGCCGCGGGATGGGACCGCACCGACAAGTTCCTCAACGCGAGCCCTGAATTCGCCGAGAAGGTCGTGTCGATCAACTACATGGGACCCGTCCACCTGGCCTCGGTCTTCCTCCCCGCGATGACCGAGTCCGGCAACGGGGGGCGGCTGATCTACCTCGCCTCGGACGCCGGCCGCGTGGGCAGCTCCGGGGAGACCATCTACGCCGGGGCGAAGGGCGGCGTCATCGCCCTGACCAAGTCCCTGGCCCGCGAGATGGCCCGGTACGGGATCACCTGCAACTGCGTGTGCCCCGGCCCCACCGACACCCCGCTCTTCCGCGCGCAGGACGAGAAGCTGCAGGAGGCCCTCATCCGGGCCATCCCGCTCCGCCGGCTCGCCACCCCGGAGGAGGTCGCAGCGCCCGTGCTGTTCTTCGCCTCCGACGACGCCTCCTTCATCACCGGCCAGGTCATCAGCGTCAGCGGTGGCCTCACGATGGCGGGCTGACATGGAATACGATCCCGCACCGTACCGCCGGTTCTTCGAGAAGGACGTCACCTACATCAACGCGTTCTGGCGCAACACGCGCCGGTACGCACACCGGCCCGCACTCACCGAGCCGGACGGCACGACGCTCACCTACGCCGAGCTGGGCACCCGCGTCCGCCGCGTCGCCTCGGGACTGCTGGCGGCGGGCGTCGGCCCCGGCGACGTCGTCGCGTACCAACTGTTCAACGGCGTCGAGTTCGCCGAGCTGTACCTGGCGACCCAGGCGATCGGCGCGGTGGGCTCGCCCGTCAACTTCCGGCTCGCCGCCGGGGAGACCGCGTACATCCTCGGGCTCAGCGCCCCCAAGGCGTTCGTCTACGACACCTCGCTGAACGAGATGGTCACTGAGGTCTTCGACCACGCCACCCACCGGCCCGCGCTCATCGTCGGCGTGGGCGACCCCCCCGCCGTCGAGGCCGCCGGCAGCACGACCATCGCGTGGTCGGATCTGGCGGCGGAGGAGGTCGATCTCCCGGACACCGGCGTCACGGTGTGGGACGAGACCACCCGGCTCTACACCAGCGGGACGACGGGCATGCCCAAGGCCGTGCCGATGAACAACATGATCGAGGTCTTCTCGGCCCACGACGTGATCATGCACTTCCCCCTCTCGCCGGAGGACACCACGCTCAACATGACCCCGTGGTTCCACCGCGGCGGCCTCTACTCCGGCGGCCCCAACCCGACCTTCTACGTGGGCGGCCGGGTGATCCCCCTGCGTGCGTTCGAACCCGGACTCACTCTGGATCTGGTCGAACGCGAGAGCGTCACGTTCCTCATCGGCGCGCCGACCAACCTCGCCATGCTCGCCGCCGAACAGGAGCGGCGACCTCGCGACCTGTCCTCTCTGCGCGGGATCGTCACCATGGGGTCACCCCTCGAGCGGGAGGCCGCCCTGCGCTACCAGCAGGTGCTGAACCCGCGGATCTTCAACGGGTACGGCACCACCGAGGGGTTCTGGAACACCTTCCTGCGGCCCGGTGACGTGGCCGCCAAGGCCGGCACGGCCGGCAGCGCCTGTATCGACGACGACGTCCGGGTGGTCCGCCTGTTCGAGGACCGCCTGGCCGAGCCGCACGAGACCGTGGACCGCGACGGCGAGGACGTGGGCGAGGTGATCATCCGCTCCCCCAAGTGCGCGAACACCTACTTCAACGCCTCGGACAAGGAGAACGCGAAGTTTAACAACGGCTGGCTCCACATCGGCGACCTCGCCACCTGGGATGCCGAGGAGTTCGTCACGATCGTCGGCCGGAAGGACGACATGTTCGTCTCCGGCGGGGAGAACGTCCATCCGGTCCAGGTCGAGGAAGCGCTCAACAGCCACGACGGGGTGAGCGACTCACTCGTCGTGGGTGTCCCGCACGCCAAGTGGGGCCGGATGGTCGTCGCCTTCATCGTGCCGGCGCCCGGGGCCGACCTCACCGCCGAGGAACTCGACGCCCACTGCCGTGCCCACCCCATGCTCTCGGACTTCAAACGCCCCCGCGCCTACCGGTTCACCGACTCGCTGCCGGTCACCGCGACGGGGAAGAAGGTCCACTACAAGGCCTCACGCCAGGCCGCCCACGACTACGAAGCGGGCCTGTTCACCGACACACCCGCCGCCCACACCGCCACGAGGAGCTGACCAGTGACGCGCACTCTCTCCGCACCCCCCACCTTCGATCCCGTGGACCCCCTGTCCCTGGACTCGCTGCTCTCCGACGACGAACTCGCCGTCCGCGACACCGTCCGCCGGTTCTGCCAGGAGCACGTGACCCCCTACGTCGCCGACTGGTTCGAGGCCGGGGACCTCCCCGGCTACCGGGAGCTCATGAAGGGCTTCGGCGAGCTCGGCGTCCTGGGCATGCACCTGGACGGTTACGACTGCCCCGGGGCCTCGGCGGTCCACTACGGCCTGGCGTGCCTCGAGCTCGAGGCCGCCGACTCGGGTATCCGATCGCTGGTCTCCGTGCAGGGCTCGCTGGCGATGTTCTCCATCTACAACTGCGGAACGGAAGAACAGAAGGAACGTTGGCTGCCCGGGATGGCCGCCGGCGAGATCATCGGCTGCTTCGGCCTCACCGAGCCCGACGTGGGCTCCGACCCCGCCGCGATGAAGACGCGGGCCCGCCGCGACGGCGACGACTGGATACTCGACGGCCGCAAGATGTGGATCACCAACGGGTCGATCGCCGACGTCGCGGTGGTCTGGGCCCGGACCGAGGAGGGGATCCGGGGCTTCATCGTCCCCACCGACACCCCCGGCTTCCAGGGCAACACCATCCATCACAAGCTCTCGCTCCGCGCATCGGTCACCGGCGAACTGGTCCTCGACGGGGTCCGACTCCCCGCGGACGCCGTCATGCCGGAGGTCGTCGGCGTCAAGGCCCCGCTGTCGTCCCTCTCCGAGGCCCGCTACGGGATCATCTGGGGGGCCATGGGTGCGGCGCGCTCGGCCTGGGAGGCCGCGCGCGACTACTCAGTCCAGCGCACGCAGTTCGGCAGGCCGATCGCCGGATTCCAGCTCACCCAGGCCAAGCTCGCCGACATGGCCGTCGAGCTGCACAAGGGTCAGCTGCTCTCGCTGCACCTCGGCCGTCTCAAGGACGGGCCGGGACTCCGGCCCGAGCAGGTGAGCTTCGGCAAGCTCAACAACACCCGAGAGGCCCTCGAGATCTGTCGGACCTCGCGGACGATCCTCGGGGGCAACGGCATCTCGCTCGAGTACCCGGTGATCCGCCACATGGTGAACCTCGAGTCGGTGCTCACCTACGAGGGCACGCCGGAGATGCACCAGCTGGTGCTCGGACAGGCCTTCACCGGCCAGAATGCGTTCCGATGAGCGCCCGGGCGGGCTATGAGCCCGAACATCACGCGGTCCGCGAGGTCGCCCGGGGCTTCGTCACCTCGGTGATCGAACCCCGGCACGAGGAATGGGAGGCCGCACACGGGATCGACCGCTCGCTGTTCACCGAGGCCGGCACGCTGGGACTGCTGGGCTTCTCCGTCCCGGAGGAGCACGGAGGACCCGGCGTCGAGGACTACCGGTACAACGCCGTTCTCATCGACGAGGTCGCACGCTCCGGCGCGGCAGCCGAGGCGATCGCCTTCTCCCTGCAGAACGACGTGGTCCTGCCGTACCTGACGGACCTGACCACGCAGGAGCAGAAGGCGCGCTGGCTCCCCGGCGTCGTGTCGGGCGAGACGATCCTCGGGATCGCGATGACCGAACCCGGCACCGGTTCGGACCTGACCGGGATCCGGACGTCCGCCGTCCGGGACGGCGACTCGTACGTGCTCAACGGCGCCAAGACCTTCATCTCGAACGGCCAGAACGGCGACCTGTTCGTCGTGGCGGTGCGCACGTCGCCCGACCGACACGGCGGGCTGTCCCTGCTCGTCGTGGACGCCGACACCCCCGGCTTCTAGCGGGGCCGCAACCTGGACAAGATCGGGCTGCACGCGCAGGACACCTCGGAGCTGAGCTTCACCGACATGCGTGTGCCGGTGGAGAACCTCCTCGGCTCGGAGGGCGACGGCTTCGGCCACCTGGTCCACAATCTGCCCCAGGAGCGCCTCTCCCTGTCCGTGGGCGCGGTCGCCGCGGCCGAGGGGGTCTTCGCCAGGACCATCGAGTACGTCCGGGATCGCAAGGCCTTCGGCTCGCCCGTCTCGGAGTTCCAGAACACCCGGTTCGTCCTGGCCCAGATCTCCACCGAGCTCGACCTCGCGCGCACCTACCTCGAGGACTGCATCGCCGAGCACGTCTCGGGGCAGCTCTCGCCGGCCCGTGCCGCCAGGCTCAAGCTGTGGACCACCGAGCTGCAGGTCAGCGTCGCCGACAGGTGCCTGCAGCTGCACGGCGGGTACGGGTACATGCGCGAGTACCCGGTCTCCAGAGCCTTCGTCGACGCGCGGATCCAGACCATCTACGGCGGGACGAGCGAGATCATGAAGACGATCATCGCCAAGGACCTGGAGCTCTGATGACGCGCACCGTGGTGCATTACGGTGATGAACCGACCCTCACCACCAGATCAGGCGGGGAGCTCGACGAGAGGACCACACCGCTGATGACCGCCTCATCCAAGGACCACGAAGTCGATGCCGTGGTGCGTCGGGCCCGGGTCTCCTCCCGCCGCCGGCAGCTGCTCGACGCCGCCGTGGCCGTGATGGAGCGCAACGGCTTCCACCAGATGTCGATGCAGGCACTCGCCGATGAAGCGCAGGTCAGCGTGGGCCTGATCTACAAGTACTTCGACAGCAAGGAAGAGATCCTTCTCGACGCCATCGTCGGGATCCTCGAGGCGTTCTCCGATCAGCTCGCCCCGGCCATGGAGGCCGCCGGTGAGGACCCCGTGGACCGGATCGCCGCCGGGTTCGACAGGTACGTCCGGATCATCGACGCCAACCGCCACGCGGTGGCGCTCACGTACCGGGAGAGCCGGACCCTGCCCCCCGAGGGCCGGGCACGGATCATGGAACTCGAGGTGGCCACGGCCGCGCCGTTGCGCGCGGCGGTCGAGTCCGGCATCGCCGCCGGCGTCTTCGCCGCCGTCGACGTGGACCTGATGGTCTACGACCTCGTCATGCTCGCCCACGCCTGGGCGCTCAAGCACTGGCACTTCGGTCGTCTCTACGACCTCGACACCTACATCCACAAGCAGTTGCGGTTCGCGTTCAACACCCTCATCCCCGTTGACGGACGCGGGCCCTACCAGCACTACTTCACCCCGGAGCTGACATGACCTCCACCCTGCCCCAGACCTCCACCCTCGACGTCGCGATCTCGGACGGGATCTGCGTGGTCACCGTCGACCGCCCTGAGGTGCGTAACGCCCTCTCCGCGGACGTCATCGCCGACCTCACCGCCGTACTGGACCGGGTGGGCGACGACGACGAGGTCTCCGTCCTCGTCTTCACCGGCGCCGGCGACAAGGCGTTCATCGCAGGTGCCGACATCACCCAGCTGCAGCACTACACCCCGTCCACCGCGTTGGACTCCGCGATGCAGCGCGCCTTCGACGCGATCGAGGCGTTCCCCAAGCCGACCATCGCCGCGATCAACGGTTTCGCGTTGGGCGGCGGGTGTGAGCTCGCCATGGCGTGCGATATCCGCATCGCCTCCGAGCGGGCGAAGCTGGGCCTGCCGGAGGCCAACCTCGCCGTGCTGCCCGGTGCGGGCGGGACCCAGAGGCTGGCCCGGTTGGTGGGAACCGGCCGGGCGATCGAGATGATCCTCACCGGGCGCTTCATCGACGCGGAGGAGGCGTTGGGGATCGGACTGGTGACCTCGGTGACCGCGCCGGACGAGCTGATGGCCGCCGCGTACGAGACCGCGGCGGCGATCGCGGCCAAGGGGCCGTTGGCCGTCCGTCTCGCCAAATTGGTCATCCGCTCCGGGATGGACGCCGACCAGCGCACCGGCCTGGTGATCGAGCGCCTGGCGCAGGCCGTCCTCTACGGCAGCGAGGACAAGGCCGAGGGCACCGCCGCCTTCCTCGGCAAGCGGACCGCCGAGTTCGCGGGGCGGTGAGCGGGGTGTCGCCTGTCCGTACCGTCCTCGTGGTGGGTGCCGGGGCCATGGGCTCGCAGATCGCGATGGTCTGCGCCAACGCCGGGTTCGACGTGACGTGCACCGACCTCGACCAGTCCGCCCTCGATCGCGCCGGCGAGATGCTCCGGACACGGATGGACTCCAGCGTGGCCAAGGGCCGGATCACCGCCGAGCAGCGGGACGCCGCCTTCGACCGCCTCACCCTGTCGACCGACCGCGACACGGCCGCGCGGACCGCCGACCTGGTGATCGAGGCCGCGGTGGAGAAACTCGACGTCAAGCGCGCGCTGTTCGCCGAACTGTCCGCGATCGCGCCGACGACGGCGATCCTGGCCTCCAACTCGTCCTCGTTCGTCCCCTCCGCCATGGCGTCGGCGGTGTCGCACCCCGAGCGGTTCTGCAACCTGCACTTCTTCAACCCGGCTCTCGTCATGCGCTGCGTCGAGGTGGTGCGGGGACCGCAGACCTCCGACGCCACCATGGCGACCGCGACGGCGTTCGTCGAGGAGATAGGCAAGACGGCCGTGGTCCTGGAGAAGGAGATCCCGGGCTTCGTCGCCAACCGCATCCTCGGCGCCGTGCGCGACGAGGCGATCCACCTGCTCGAGGGCGGGTACGCGGACGTCGAGGCGATCGACACCGCCTGCCGGACCGCCCTCGGTTACCCGATGGGGCCGTTCGAGCTGATGGACCTCACCGGGATAGACATCGGGTACCTGGTCAAGAAGCAGCGCTTCGCCGACTCCGGGGATCCCGCGGACGCGCCCGCGGACTCGGTGACCCGTCTGGTGGACCGGGGCGACCTCGGCCGCAAGACGGGACGAGGGTGGTACGTCTACTCGGATTCCGGCGAGAAGGTGGCGGTCAACCCCCTGTGAGGCGACCGCGGCGAGGTCTCGTACCGATGGTGCGCGGGTGACAGACTGGGGAGCGTGAACTCCCCGGTCGTCGCCTTCACCTCGAAGTACGGTTCCACGCGCCGGTACGCCGTCGCCCTCGCGGAGCAGCTCAGCACGCCCGCCGTCGAACTGCCGACGCTGACCACCGCCCACGACGCCGACCCGTTGATCGTGCTCGCCCCTCTCTACGCGACACGCATCCTCGGGCGGCGTCGGATCATCCGGGCGATGCGCTCCGCTCCCGGACGCGCGGCCCTCGTCGTCGTCGGACTCTCCCCCGCCGACGACCCCGGGCGCGGAGACCTGGCCGCCAAGCTCGTCGCCTCGACCCGCCGCGCCGTCACCACCTTCCAGCTCCGCGGGGACCTCGACCCGGCGCGGCTCACCTGGCCCGACCGCGTCCTCATGGCCGCCCTGCGCCGCGAACTCCGCAGGACACCCGAGGCTCCCGCCGCGCAGCTGCTGCTGCACTCACGCCGTCTCCGATTGGTCGACGAGGCGACCCTCGAGCCGGTCGTGACCTGGGCACTCGGCGGGGCTAGGGTCGACCCGTGACAGCCACGACGCCCCCGCCCTGCCCCGAGTGCGCCTCGGAGTACACCTACGAGATACCGCCGCTCCTGGTCTGCCCGGAGTGCGCGCACGAATGGCCCGCGGACGGCGGCGGCACGAGCGGCGACGGTTCCGCCGAGTCCGACCCGGCGGTACGCGAGATCCGCGACGCCGTGGGTAACGTGCTCACCGACGGCGACACGGTGGTGGTGGTCAAGGACCTCAAGGTCAAGGGCGGCTCGGGGCCGATCAAGGTCGGCACGAAGGTCCGCAACATCCGGCTGGTCGACGGGCCGGGCGATCACGACATCGACTGCCGCATCGACGGCTTCGGCCCCATGCACCTCAAGTCGAGCGTGGTGAAGAGGGCCTGACACCGCCGCAGCCGCGCACCTGTCGGGACGGGTGCGCGGCTGCGGTGGGCAGAGTGGGGATCAGGCGTTCGCACGCTCCTTCTGGATCTCCAGCGCGATGTCGATGAGCTGGTCCTCCTGGCCGCCCACGAGTCGACGCTCACCGGCGCGGAGGAGGATCTCCGAGGCCGGCACGTCGTACCGCTGCGCGTGGCCCTCGGCGTGCTTCATGAAGGACGAGTAGCAGCCGGCGTAGCCGAGCATCATGGCCTGGCGGTCGACGACGCACTCGCTCGGCATGAGCGGGCGCACCACGTCCTCCGCGGCGTCGGCGATCTTGAAGAAGTCGACGCCGGTGGTGATGCCGAGCTTGTCGCACACGCCGACCAGTGCCTCGACGGGCGTGTTGCCCGCGCCGGCGCCGAACCGACGGGTGGAGCCGTCGATCTGCTGGGCGCCCGCGCGGATGGCCATGATGGAGTTGCCCACGCCGATGTCGAGGTTCTCGTGGCCGTGGAAACCGACCTGGGCGTCGTCACCGAGCTCGGCGACGAGAGCCGAGACGCGGTCGGAGACCTGGTCCATGACGAGCGCCCCCGCCGAGTCGACGATGTAGACGCACTGGCAGCCGGCGTCGGCCATGATCCGGGCCTGCTTCGCGAGCACCTCCGGCGGCTGGGTGTGGCTCATCATGAGGAAACCGACGGTCTCCAGGCCGAGGTCGCGGGCGTAGCCGAAGTGCTGGATCGAGACGTCGGCCTCGGTGCAGTGGGTGGCCACGCGGCAGATCGACCCGCCGTTGTCCCGGGCCTGGAGGATGTCGTCCTTGATACCCAGGCCGGGCAGCGTGAGGAATGCGATCTTGGCCTGCTTTGCGGTCTCGGCCGCGACCTTGATGAGGTCCTGGTCGTACGACTTGGCGAAGCCGTAGTTGAAGGAGGCGCCGCCGAGGCCGTCGCCGTGGGTGACCTCGATGACCGGGACGCCGGCGCCGTCGAGCGCGGCGACGACGTTGCGGACGTCCTCGACGGAGAACTGGTGCCGCTTGTGGTGCGAACCGTCGCGGAGCGAGGAGTCGGTGACCCGGATGTCGAGCTCGGAGCTGTACGCGCGGGCCTGGGCGTTGTGCGGGTTGGTCATGTCCATGTCTGTCACACTCCGAGCTTGGTCTTGGCGATGTCCTCGCCGACCTTGGTGGCGGCGGCGGTCATGATGTCGAGGTTGCCGGCGTACGGCGGCAGGAAGTCTCCGGCGCCCTCGACCTCGACGAAGATCGCGACGCGGGCCATGCCGCCGGTGATCTCGGTGGGAGGGTCGAACTGCGGCTCCTGGAGTAGGCGGTAACCCGGCACGTACTCCTGGATCTCCTTCTCCCGCGTGCGGATGGCGGTGGTGATGAGGTCGTGGTCCGCATCCTCGGGGATGGCGCAGAAGATCGTGTCGCGCATGATCATCGGCGGCTCGGCCGGGTTGAGGATGATGATGGCCTTGCCGCGCTTGGCGCCGCCCACTTTCTCGATCGCCAGCTTGGTGGTCTCGGTGAACTCGTCGATGTTGGCGCGGGTGCCCGGGCCGGCCGACTCGGAGGAGACGGAGGCGACGATCTCGGCGTATTCCACGGGCACAACCGAGGACACGGCGTGGACCATCGGGATGGTGGCCTGGCCGCCGCAGGTGACCATGTTGTGGTTGGGGGCGTCGACGTGCTCGTGGAGGTTCGCCGGCGGGATGACCATCGGGCCGACCGCGGCCGGGGTGAGGTCGATGGCGATGATGCCGGCCTCTTCGTACTTGGGCGCGTAGGCCTTGTGCACGTACGCGCTGGTGGCCTCGAACAGCAGGTCGGGCTTCTCGCCACCGGCCTCGATGGAGGTGAGCAGTTCGTCGGCGCCGCCCGCCATGCAGGTGAGGCCGTGGTCGGCGGCGCGCTTCATGCCCTCGGACTCGGCGTCGATGCCGATCATCCATTTGGGCTCGATGTACTCGCTGCGCTCGAGCTTGTACATGAGGTCGGCTCCGATGTTGCCGGACCCCACGATCGCGGCGGTGAGCTTGGTCTTGTCTGTCATGACGGAAGTGTCGCGCGGGCGGGCTCGCGGGACAACAGGTTGTGCCACTCAGTGAAATCGCGGCACTCCAGGGCGGTGCACGCCGGCACTCAGGCCGGCCGTGCGCGCGCCCGGGCCGCGCCCGGAGGGTTCGTGAGGTGACCGTCTGCGCTGATGAGCCGGTCGGCGAAGGCGTTCCACTCGCGTTCCCGTATGGCGTCGCGCGCACGGGCCAAGGGGCCCTTGGGTCTGGTGCGGTGTTGGTGTCCGGTGTCGGTGAGGATGATCAGTTCGCCGAGTGGGCCGGGCCTGTAGGCGTTGGTCCCGAACGTCTTCTCCCGGTGGTGTTTCCGACACAGGCAGACGAGGTTCCACTCGGTGGTCGGCCCGCCGAGTTCGGGATCCTTCGTGTTGAACGCGATCACATGGTCCACGTCACAGTCCTCCGCGGGAACCGAACACCCCGGATGTCGGCAGGTGCCGTCGCGCATGCGGATGCGCTCCGCCATCGCGGGGGTGATCAGGTAGCGCAGGGCGTGTTCCGGGGAGTCGAGCACGCCGGGGGCGGGGTCGACGAGTTCGAACCGCACGCGTGCGTCGGCGCCCTCCAGCAACTGCTGGCACAACCAGGAGTAACTGCTGTATGCGCCGTGCACGAATTCCACGCGGTTGGGCAGCCCCTGCGCGGCCGCGGCGATCACGCTCACCCGGATCGGCCGGCCGGCTGCGGCGGCGTTACCGAGCGACGGCCTGGGCATGTCCGCACCCACGGTGACCTCACCCAGCTCGATCGATCCGTCGTCCCCCGGGCCGGAGTCCGTCCCGCCGGCGTCGGCGGGCGCCGGGGCCGGGGCGGGCGCCGGGGCGTACACGGCGAGGGAGGCGAGAGCGTCGGCACGCAGCTGATCCAGCGTGCCGGGCACCCCGTCTCCGGAGGCAGCGCGGGCGTCGGTCTCGATACGTCCCCGCAGCAACTCCGCATCGGCCAGAGGCAGCTTCGCCCACATCGAGGCCATCCCGTTCCGGCCCGACCGGAACCGGACCGTACGCGTGAGCGCCGCCCGGGCCCGGGCATCCTCGGCGCCCTCCGGGTCGAGCCGGCCGACGGCCTCATCGATCCGGCCGTCCACCGAATTGCGAGTCGGCCGGTCACCGCCGTCCAGGTCGTCGACGATGCCCGCCACGACCTCGTCCTCCACGTCCGAGACGATCGAGTCGGGCACCTCGGCCAGCTTGCAGGCGATGTCGATGGCGAGCTGTTCGGGAACGACCCCGCGCTCCACCGAGGCCCGCAGTCGCGCGAGCCGCGAATGGATCTGGACCCCGGCGGTGACCAGACGCGCGGCGTGCCAGCACGTGAGCTGACAGGCCGCCACGAGATGGTCACGAGCCCTGGATTGCGGGTCCAACCGTGCGTATGCCGAACGTGCACGAGCACCGCTCCCGGCGACCCCTTCGGTGCGGTCGACGCCCGTGCCGACCTCATCCGCCCGGGACATCTGCTCGACCAGGGCCGCTGCCGCCTCCAGCCGGGTCGCACCTGCCCGGTTCTGCGCCAGGGTCGCGGCCCGTGCCGCCTCGCTCACCTCCGTCGAGTCGAGCCCGCCCAGGGATTCCGGAACCGCGAACAGTGACTTCGTCGTCGACAATTCCCCCACCCCCCTCGCGCTCGATTTAGAACTTGTGTTCGACAGTACGGCACTGCAGGTGTTAGCGCAAGCGTTCGATCCGCCCGGCCTCCGGTGTCCGACCCGCGCGCTACACTCACCGCATGACCGAGCCCCCCTCTTCTCCCGTCGACCGCGCCTTCGAGGTGCTACGCGTGACGGCGGGCGGGACAGGGATGACGCTCAGTGAGATCGCGCGCGAGACCGGGCTGGCCAAGTCCACGACGCTGCGCCTCCTGGCCGCGCTCGAGCGCAACGACGCGGTGACGAGGATCGGGCAGCGCTACCGGCTGGGGCCGTTGGTGCACGAGCTGGACCCGATCCCGGTCTCGCCGGCGTACGAGCGGATCCGCCGGGTGCTCACACCGTTTCTCGCGCACCTCTTCGAGGCCACGCGCGCGACCGTTCACCTGGCCACCCTGCACGGCGACGAGGTGGTCTACCTCAACAAGTTGCACGGGCCGCGGCCGATCCCGTCGCCGTCGCGGATCGGCGGCGGCCTGCCGGCGTACTGCACAGGGGTGGGAAAGGCGATGCTGGCGTTCGACGAGGCAGCGGCCGAGCGCGTGGCGCAGGAGCCGTTGGTCGAGTGGACGGACACCACTGTGACCTCCCCCGACGCCCTGGCGGTGGAGCTCGCCGAGATACGACGGAGGAGACGCGCGATCGACCGCGCCGAGCTCACGCCCGGCCTGTACTGCGTGGCGGCGCCGGTGTTCGACGACGACGACGAGGAGCGCGCAGGCGGGACGCGGGCCGTCGCCGCGTTGTCCGCCAGCGCGGCGGACGAGAGCGCGCTGGCCCGGCTCGAGCCGCTGGTCACCCGCGTCGCCGCGGCGGCCGGTCGCGCGCTGGCCGCGGACGGTTAGCGGAAGTCCATGGTGACGTCGCCCAGCCCGGCGAACTCGGCGCGGAAGCTGTCGCCCGGGGCGGCGTCCATCGCGCGGATCGCGGTGCCCGGAAGGATCACGTCGCCCTTGCGCAGACGGACACCGAACTTGGCGACCGTCGACGCGAGCCACCCGACCGAATTGAGCGGGTTACCGAGCACCGCGTCGGAACGCCCGGACGCGAGGAACTCGCCGTTCTTGTAGAGGGTCGCGTCGATCGCCGCGACGTCGATGTCCGCGAGCCGGACCCGCTGCTCGCCCACCACGTAGCCACACGACGAGGCGTTGTCCGCGATCGTGTCGGGCAGCGTGATCTTCCAGTCCCGGATGCGGGAGTCGATCAACTCGATCGAGGGGACGACCCACTCGATCGCCGCGGCGGCCTCCTCCTGGGAACATCCCTCCGGCGGGATGTCGGCGCCCAGGATGAAGCCGACCTCCACCTCGACCCGCGGGAAGCAGAACCGGGCCGCCTCGATCGCGGTGCCCTCGGGGTATTCCATCGTGTCGAGCAGATGCCCGTAGTCGGGCTCGTCGACGCCCATCATCTCCTGCATCGCCTTGGACGCCAGGCCCACCTTGTGGCCGGTCACCACCGCGCCGGCATCGAGCCTGCGGCGGATGTTGACCAGCTGGATCTCGAAGGCGTCGTCCGGGGTCATGTCAGGATGGTCGTCGGTCAGCGGCGCGATCGGCGCGACGTCCGACTCGGCGTCCCAGAGTCGCTGGGCAAGTGTGGCGCGGGTCTCCTCGTTGAGCATGAGGGGGATGCTACCTGGGCCGTCTGGCGCCACGGCGCTCAGTTCTATAACGTGTTCTACATGGCAGATCAGGAATTCGACGTCGTCGTCGTCGGCAGCGGTGGAGCAGGCATGACGGCCGCCCTCGCTGCAGCAAAGAAGGGCCTCAGCGTGGTCCTCGTAGAGAAGGCCCCGCACTACGGAGGCTCCACCGCGCGCTCCGGCGGCGGCGTGTGGATCCCCAACAACTCCGTGCTCCGACGCGACGGCGTCCTGGACACCCCGGAGGCGGCCCGCACGTACCTCCGCTCGATCATCGGCGACGCGGTGGAGCCCGAGAAGATCGACACCTACGTCGACCGCGGTCCCGAGGTCCTGGACTTCGTCCTCGCCAACAGCCCCCTGCGGTTGGAGTGGGTCAAGGACTACTCCGACTACTACCCCGAGGCTCCCGGTGGGCGTCTCGGCGGCCGGTCCGTCGAGCCCAAGCCGTTCGACCTCCGCCAGCTCGGGTCCGAGGCCGACAAGCTGGAGCCGGGCTACGCCAAGGCGCCGGTCAACATGGTGGTGATGCAGTCCGACTACCGCTGGCTCAACCTCCTCCAGCGTCCGCACACCAAGGGCATCAGGCGTTCGATCCGGGTCGCCCTCCGGATGTTCCTCGCCAAGGCGCGCGGGCAGAACTCGGTGGGGATGGGTCGCGCGCTCATCGCCGCGATGCGCAAGGGCCTGCTCGACGCCGGCGTTCCGGTGTGGCTCGAGACCCCCATGACCGGCCTGGTCACCGAGGGTTCGGGCACCCAGGAGCGCGTCGTGGGCATCACCGTCACCCGCGGCGGCGAGGAGGTGACCCTCCGTGCGCGACTCGGCGTGGTGATCGGGTCCGGTGGCTTCGAGCACAACCAGGAGATGCGCGACAAGTACCAGCGTCAGCCCATCCCCACCTCGTGGACGGTCGGGGCCGCGGCCAACACCGGTGAGGGCATCGAGTACATGGAGAAGACCGGCGCCTCACTGTCCTTCATGGAGGACGCTTGGTGGGGTCCGACGATCCTGCTGCCGCGCGGCCCCTGGTTCGCGCTGGCCGAGCGCTCGCTGCCGTGCTCGTTCATGGTCAACTCCCGTGGTGAGCGGTTCATGAACGAGTCGCTGCCCTACGTCGAGGCCGGCCACAAGATGTACGGAGGCGAGTTCGGGCAGGCGCCCGCCGGGCAGGAGGGAACCCCCGGCGAGAACGTCCCGGCCTGGATCATCTTCGACCAGGAGTACAAGAACCGGTACCTCTTCGCCGGCCTCCAGGCCAAGCAGCCGCTGCCCCGGAAGTGGCTCGAGACGGAGAACTTCCACAAGGCGGACACCCTCGCCGAGCTCGCCGGCCTCATCGGCGTGCCGGCGGAGGCGCTCGAGCGGACCGCCGAGAAGTTCAACGGCTTCGCCGCCAAGGGCGTCGACGAGGACTTCAGCCGCGGCGAGTCGGGGTACGACCACTACTACGGCGACCCGACCAACAAGCCCAACCCGAGCCTCGGCCCGGTCCGCAAGGCGCCGTTCTACGCCGCCAAGATGGTCCCGGGCGACCTCGGCACCAAGGGCGGTGCGAACACCGACGTCCACGGCCGGGTCCTGCGCGAGGACGGCTCCGTGATCGAGGGACTCTACGCCGCGGGCAACGCCTCCTCGCCGGTCATGGGCCACACCTACGCCGGCCCGGGCGCCACCATCGGCCCCGCGATGGTCTTCGGCTACCTCGCCGTGGAGAACATGCTGGCCTCCGCCCCCACCACCGCCAAGACAGGAGTCTGACGTGCCGATCGACCTCGACAAGGCCCTCGGGGCCGAGCTGCCCTCGCAGGAGTTCTCCTGGACCGCCTCCGACGTGGCGCTCTACGCCCTGTCCGTGGGCGCGGCCGCCGACCCGATGGACACCACCGGGCTCGAGTACGTCCACGACACCGCTCCCAAGGTGCTGCCGTCGTTCGCCACCGTCGCCGCGACGATGAACGTCACCGAGGCCCCCCGCGTGTCCTTCCCGGGCGTGGAGATCGACCTGGCCAAGGTCGTCCACGGCAGCCAGTCGGTGAGACTGCACCGGCCCATCCCGGCGGCCGGAACGGCGACGACGACGACGACGATCGCCGAGATCCAGGACAAGGGCTCGGCCGCGGTGATCATCCAGGAGTCCGAGACGGTCTCCGCCGACGGTGAGAAGCTGTGGACCTCGCGCTCGGGCATCTTCGCCCGGGGCGAGGGTGGCTTCGGCGGCGATCGCGGGACCTCCGAGAAGGTCGAGTACCCCGAGCGGGAGGCCGACCACACGATCGAGGTGGCCACGCTCCCCCAGCAGGCGCTGTTCTACCGCCTCTGCGGCGACCGCAACCCGCTGCACTCCGATCCCGCGTTCGCCGAGGCGGCCGGGTTCCCCCGCCCGATCCTCCACGGCCTGTGCTCGTACGGCCTGGTCCTGCGGGCGGTCGTGGATCAGGTGCTCGGCGGCGACGTGGCGCGCGTCGGCGGCTACGGAGTCACCTTCGGCGGAATCTTCTTCCCCGGCGAGACCATGCGCATCCGGGTGTGGGAGGAGGGCTCGCGACTGCTCGTGGCGGCGACCGTCGCCGAGCGCGACGACGCCCCCGTGCTGAAGAACGTGGTGGTCGACCTCGCCTGACCGGCGCTGGTGGAGCGGCTCAGCAGAGCTCGCGGAACTGCTCCACCAGCCGGAGGCGACCCGGGGCGTTGAGCGCCATCGGGGTGACGGTGAGTGTGGTGGCGCCGGCCTCGCGGAACGCCTCGACGCGCTCGGCCACGTACCCCGCCGGGCCGATGAGAGAGACCGAACGGACCAGTTCGTCGGGCACGGCCGCGGCGGCCTCGTCTTTCTTGCCGTCCAGGTAGAGGTCCTGGATACGGGCGGCCTCGGCCTCGTAGCCGTAGCGGCAGGCGAGCTCGTTGTAGAAGTTCTTGCCGCGCGCACCCATGCCGCCGATGTAGAGGGCCAGGTGCGGGCGCACGAAGTCCAGGTAGCCGGGGACCTCGTCCTCCTCGCAGATCGCCAGCGCGGGCCCCGCGTAGACCTCGAGCTCGCCCAGTGACGGATCGCGCTTCTCCCGGCCCCTGGCCAGCGCGTCGCCCCACGCCACGTCCGCCTTCTCCGGGTGGAAGAACAGCGGCTGCCAGCCGTTCGCGACCTCGGCCGCGAGCTCGACGTTCTTGGGGCCCAGGGCGGCGAGGATGATCGGGATGTCCTCGCGCACCGGGTGGTTGATGAGCTTGAGCGGCTTGCCCAGGCCGGTGCCCTGATCGGCGGGCAGGGGGATCTGGTACTTCTTGCCGTCGTGGACGACCTTCTCGCGGCGCCACACCTTCCGGCAGATCTCGATGATCTCGCGCGTGCGGGCCAGCGGCGCGTCGTACTTCACGCCGTGGAAACCCTCGACGACCTGCGGTCCGGAGGCGCCCAGACCGAGGGTGAAGCGACCGTCGGAGACGTAGTCCAGGCCCGCCGCGGTCATCGCGGTGAGCGTGGGCGTGCGGGTGTAGATCTGCAGGATGCCCGAGGCCAGCTCCATGGTGGATGTCTTGGCCGCGAGGTAGCCGAGCTGGCTGACCGCGTCGAACGAGTAGGCCTCGGGGACGAACGCGATGTCCAGTCCCGCCCGCTCGAGGTCGGCGGCCTCCGCGGCCGTCTCGGCGAATCCGCCGCTGTAGTTGAGAGCCATTCCGATGCGCATGCGCGCAACGCTACCGGGGGGTCCGGTCGCCGCGGATCACCGCGTCGACCTCGCCGCCGATCCGCACGAAGACCCCGACCCGGCGCCGCAGCGGCGTATCGGTGCGCTCGTATCCCACCAGCCGCATCCCCGCGTCGGAGGCGACCTCCAGGACGGTGTGCTCGGGCAGGTCGACGTCGGAGGTGGGGACGACGACGAGGTCGGCGGTCCCCAGCATCCGGGCCAGTCGCAGTCGGCGCGTCGGTTCGTCCCCCCGGCGACGCAGCCACCGGCGCACCGCGACCACGCCGGCCGCGATCCCCCACGCGACGAGCGGGAGCAGCGCCACGAGCGTGAGCACCCAGCCGGGGCTCACCGCCGCACCGCCACGCGGGTGAACCGCATCGGGTCCAGCCAGGGGCCCCGCTGCACGAGTGCCCGCGTGCCCCCCACCGGTTCCAGGCCCCTGGACCGGGCCGCCGCGTAGACGACCGACCGGGGTAGCCGTAGCTCCCAGGGGCGGATGACCACCTCGTCGTCGTCGCCGTCGAGCCGCACCGCGAGCGCACGGGCGCGCCGACCGTGCCGGCCCCGATACCACCGCGCCGGGTCGATTTTCCGCATGCAACGGATCGTACGGGGCCGTAGGCTCGCCCCCATGGCACCGAAGCCCGGCCTTCAGTCCGAGTCACACCCCGCCGATCCCCGTGCGGCCGATCCGGAGCTCACCGACGACGGGCACGTCGTCGAGCCCAGCGCGGACGACTACCGTCACGCCACCGAACTCGAGATCAACCACGACTGGTACAAGTCCGCGGTGTTCTACGAGGTCCTGGTGCGGGCCTTCTACGATTCCGACGGCAACGGCACCGGCGACCTGCGCGGGCTCATCGAGAAGCTCGACTACCTCGAATGGCTCGGCGTGGACTGCCTGTGGCTGCCGCCGTTCTACGACTCGCCGCTGCGCGACGGCGGGTACGACATCCGCGACTTCCGCACCGTGCTGCCGGAGTTCGGCACCGTCGAGGACTTCGTGGAGCTCCTCGAGCAGGCGCACAGCCGGGGTATCCGGGTGATCACCGACCTGGTCATGAACCACACCTCCGACACCCACGCGTGGTTCACCGAGTCCCGCACCGACCCCGACGGCCCGTACGGCGACTTCTACGTGTGGTCGGACCACGACACGCGCTACCCCGAGGCGCGCATCATCTTCGTGGACACCGAGTCCTCCAACTGGACCTACGACCCGGTGCGCGGGCAGTTCTACTGGCACCGCTTCTTCTCCCACCAGCCCGACCTCAACTACGACAACCCCGAGGTCCAGGAGGCGATGATCGACGTCCTGCGCTTCTGGCTGGACCTCGGCATCGACGGCTTCCGGCTGGACGCCGTGCCGTACCTGTTCGAACGCGACGGCACCAACTGCGAGAACCTGCCCGAGACGCACGACTTCCTGCGCCGCTGCCGGGCCGTGGTCGAGGAGGAGTTCCCCGGTCGCGTGCTGCTGGCCGAGGCAAACCAGTGGCCCGACGACGTGGTGGACTACTTCGGCGAGTCCGAGGTCGGCGACGAGTGCCACATGGCGTTCCACTTCCCGCTCATGCCGCGCATCTTCATGGCCGTGCGGCGACAGTCGCGGTTCCCCGTCACCGAGATCCTCGCCCAGACCCCCGACATCCCGTCCTCGGCGCAGTGGGCGATCTTCCTGC
Organism: Dietzia sp. WMMA184; assembly: GCF_002441635.1. Taxonomy (NCBI): domain Bacteria; kingdom Bacillati; phylum Actinomycetota; class Actinomycetes; order Mycobacteriales; family Dietziaceae; genus Dietzia; species Dietzia sp. WMMA184. Next base: position 1,700,592 of record NZ_NXEI01000001.1, read on the forward strand.
GCAACCACGACGAGCTGACCCTCGAGATGGTCACCGACGAGGAACGCGACTACATGTACGCGGAGTACGCCAAGGACCCGCGGATGAAGGCCAACATCGGCATCCGTCGGCGCCTGGCCCCGCTGCTCGAGGGCGACACCAACCAACTCGAACTGTTCACCGCGCTGCTGCTCAGCCTGCCGGGGTCGCCGATGCTGTACTACGGCGACGAGATCGGTATGGGCGACAACATCTGGCTCGGCGACCGCGATGCCGTCCGCACTCCGATGCAGTGGAGCCCCGACCGCAATGCCGGGTTCTCCCGCTGTGATCCGGGCCGGTTGTACCTGCCCGCGATCATGGACCCCCTGTATGGCTACCAGGGCGTCAACGTGGAGGCGCAGATGAACTCCACCGCCAGCCTGCTGCACTGGACGCGGCGCATGATCCACGTCCGCAAGAGCCACCCGGCGTTCGGGCTGGGCGAGTTCACCGACCTCGGCGGGTCCAACCCGTCGATCCTGTCCTACCTGCGCACGCACGGGTCCGAGAGCGCCGGGGCCGACGTGATCCTGTGCGTCAACAACCTGTCGCGCTTCCCGCAGGCGGTGCGCCTGGACCTGGCGGAGTACGCCGGCCACCAGCCCGTCGAGCTCACCGGCGGGGTGCCGTTTCCCGAGGTCGACGCCGACCCGTACCAGCTCACGCTGCCCGGGTACGGCTTCTACTGGCTCGAGCTGCGCAGCCCGGAGGAGGGACTGTGAGCATCACCCCGATCGGCGACGACACGATCGCCCGACTGCTCACCGACTGGCTGCCCGAACAGCGGTGGTTCGCCGGCAAGGGGCTGGAACTCACCGGAGTGCGGATCACCCGGCGCGAGGTGTTCCTGGACGATCCCGAGGTCCTGGTCGAGCACCTGCTGGTGGATCTCGAGGTGGACGGTCGGCCCCAGCGCTACCAGGTGCCGATCGCGACCGCGGCCGAGTTGCCGGGTGACCGACGGGCGTTCCCGTTGACCCCGGAGGGCGCCTCCCCCGTGATCTACGACGGACTGCGCGACCCCCGCGGCACCGAGTCCCTGCTCCGCCACCTGGCCGGGCAGGACGAGGTCGGCGGGCTGCGGTTCCGACTGGTCCCCGGCGCCACGCTGCCCGAGCCCACGTGGGGGCGGCTGCTGGAGGGTGAGCAGTCCAACTCGTCGCTGGTGTACGGCGACGACCTCATGGTCAAGGTGTTCCGGCTGGTCCAGCCGGGCGTGAACCCCGACGTGGAGCTGCACGCCGCGCTGGCCGACCGGGAGTGCCCGGCGGTGGCGGCGCTGCGGGGATGGGTGGAGTTGGACGACGACGACACCGCCGCCGGCGACACCGGGGCCGGGCCCACCACGCTCGCCATGGCCCAGGAGTTCATGGCCGGGGCGGCGGACGGGTGGGCGATGGCCACGGCGAGCGTGCGCGACCTGTTCGCCGAGGCCGACCTGCTCGCCGAGGAGGTCGGCACCGACTTCGCCGACGAGAGCTTCCGGCTGGGCGCGGCCGTCGCGCAGGTGCACGAGGACCTGGCGGCGGCGACCGGGGTGAGCACCCGGGACGGCACCGATCTGGTGGCGTCGATGCGGGCCCGCCTGGATGCCGCGGTGGCGGAGGTGCCGGAGCTGGCGGAGTTCGCCGATGCGGCCCGGGCGGTCTTCGACGAGGTGGCGGGATCCGGCCCGGTGCGGGTGCACCGCATCCACGGCGACCTGCACCTCGGCCAGACGCTGCGGGCCCCGGACCGGTGGATCGTCATCGACTTCGAGGGCGAGCCGGCCGCGCCCCTCGCCGAGCGACGGGTGGCCGACGCCCCCGCCCGCGACGTGGCCGGCATCCTGCGCAGTCTCGACTACGCGGCACAGCACACCCTGGTCGGTGTGGAGGACCGGCAGCTGCGGTTCCGGGCCCGCGAGTGGCGCGACCGCAACGTCGACGCCTTCTGCGCGGGGTACGCCGAGGTCGGTGACTCCGACCCGCGCGAGACCGGTGCGCTGCTGCGGGCCTACACGCTCGACAAGGCGCTGTACGAGGTCGTCTACGAGACGCGGAACCGACCCGGCTGGGTCGCGGTGCCGATGGGCGCGGTGCGGCGCATCCTCACCGCGGACTGACACGTCTGTCGCCCACCCGGCCGGTCGGGCGGGTGGGCGACAGGGGCGACACCGTGAGGCGTCAGTTGCTCGAGATCCGCTCCTTGGCCCACTTGTAGTCGGCCTTGCCCGCGGGCGAGCGTCGGATCTCGGGGACGTCGACGATCACCTTGGGGACCTTGTAGTTCGCCAGGGACTCGCGCAGGAACACCGAGAGCTCCTCCTGCTCGGCCGACATGCCCTCGCGGAACGACACGACCGCGGCGACCTTCTGGCCGTACCGCTCGTCGGGAGCACCGGCGACCAGCGCGTCATGGACGGCCGGGTGCGCCTTGAGCGCCTGCTCGACCTCCTCCGGGAACACCTTCTCGCCACCGGTGTTGATGCAACCCGAGCCGCGGCCCAGGAAGACGATGGTCCCGTCCTCGCGGATCTGGCCCATGTCACCGAGCACCGCCACCCGCTGGCCACCGACCTCCGGGAAGGTCTTGGCGGTCTTCTCCGGATCGTTCCAGTAGCCGAGGGGGACGTGGCCGCGTCGGACGATGTACCCGACCTCGTCCGACCCGGGCGTGATCGGACGGTTCGACTCGTCGATCACCCCGAGGCGCGGGGTGGGGGCCAGGAGCATCTCACCCTGCTCGTTGAGGTTCATCTCGCCGTCGTTGCCGGTCTCGGACGCGCCGAAGTTGTCGCGGATGATGACGTTCGGGAACGCCTCGATCAGCCGGTCGCGGGAGGTCTTGGACCAGATGCCGCCGCCGGACGCGACCATGAACATGGCGCTGAAGTCCTTGGTCTCCTTGGCCGCGAGCAGGGCATCGGTGATCGGGACCGCCATGCCGTCGCCGACGAACATCAGCAGCTGGGCCTTGTACTCGGCGGTCGCGTCCACGATCACCTCGGCGTCGAAGTCGCGGAACATGACCAGGTGGCCGCCCAGGTTGACGAAGGTCAGCAGGGTGAACAGGCCGGCGCCGTGCATGAGCGGGGCCGAGATGACGATCTTGAAACCGCCCTCGGGCGAGACGTTGTCCGCGACCTCCTGCGGGCTGTGCCGCTTGTCGCCGTACGGGTTACCGCCGGACAGGCACGCGTAGTAGTAGTCCGACATGTGCCACTGGACGCCCTTGGGGAACCCGGTGGTGCCGCCCGTGTAGACGATCCAGTGGTCGTCGCCGCGCACGGGATCGAAGTCGCGCTCCGCAGACTGTCCCGGCAGCTCGGCGTCCACGTCGACGACCGTCAGGCCGTTCTCGGCGCAGGCGTCGGCGAGGACCTGCGGGACGCCACCCACGACGAGGACCGTGCGGGCGGTCTCGAGCTTGGGCACGGCGGCGGCCATGGTCTCCGCGAACTCCGCGTCGACCAGGACGGCGACCGACTGCGAGTCGTTGAACAGGTAGACCAGCTCGGCCGGGGTGTAGCGGTAGTTGACGTTGATCCCGGCCACCCGGATCTTCATGGCCGCGACGATGGCCGCCATGTGCTCGGCGCTGTTCTTCATGTACAGCGCGATATGGCTCTGCGGCTCCGCACCGTGGGCCTTGAGGAGATGACCCATCCGGTTGGCGAGCTCGTCGATCTGACGGTAGGTGTAGTCGACCCCGTCCATCGTGAGCAGGAGGTTGTCCGGGATCTTGTCGGCCACGGCCTCGAAGACGGCGGCCTCGTTCATCTCCGGATTGGTCCCGGCGAGGGGATCGGTGGACTGGTCGGCTGCTGCATCAGTCATCGGGCGGGTCCTTTGCACGCGGGGGGCTAACTGTGTCGTCTCTCACATTGTGACCTGAACTTGTTCTCATGTCCAGACGCCGGTCTGACCTGCGCCGATTCCAGATTGCTGGAACAGGTTCTATTCACTATAGGCGGCCGCACCGGCAGGTCGCTGCAGCGGTGGGGCCGGGGAGGGCCTACATTGCGAACATGAGCGGATCACGGTCCAGAAATCCCGGCCCGCCGTACGACGGCGGTCTCCGGCTGCCGCGTTCGACGGGGTCGGGTGACGTGCCGCAGGATGGCCGTCGCTCGTCGGCGCGGGAGGCCGACCGGCCCTCGCGGCGGCGCGGCCCGACCCTGCACGGCCCGTCCGAGCAGGGCACTCTGCGGTCCCGCGGGCTCGCGGGAGGGCTGCGGATGTTCGTCCGCCCGGCGCTGGACAGGATGCCCGCGACGGACGTCTCGCTCGGCCGCCTGCGTGCGCTGACCTCCGGCGCCGGGCGGGCGGCCGCCCTGGAGAGCACCAACGACTGGTCCGGGGACGGGCCCGTGCCCGGCCTCTGGGTGGGCCGCAAACGCTTCTTCGACTCGGACAAGGTCATTTTCCACATCCACGGGGGTGGCTTCACGTTCGGATCGCCGTGGTCGCATAAGGCCCTGGCGTCGAGGATCGCCAGCGAGACCGGCGTCCCCGTGTTCCTGCCGGACTACCGACTCGCCCCGGAGCACCCGCACCCGGCAGCCACCGAGGACACGATCGCCGGGTGGGAGTGGCTGCTGGAGATGGGCTTCCCGGCCGAGAACATCGTGGTCGCCGGAGATTCCGCGGGGGGCAATCTGGCGATGCAGCTGGTCGCCCACCTCGAGCGGACCGGGGCGGCGATGCCCGCCGGCGTCGTCCTTCTCTCCCCGTGGGTCGACCTGGACTTCACCGACATGACCGCGCGGGACCGGGCGCGCAAGGACCCCTTCCTCGCGCTGGGCCTGGCCGAACTGTGTCGTCGCCAGTACGCACCGGGTGTGGACACGGACGATCCGGCGATCTCCCCGATCAACTACGAGCCCTCGCCCGACTGGCCGCCGTTCCTCATCCAGTGCGGCGGCGAGGAGATCTTCAGCGGGGGGATCGAGAAGATGGCCGAGAACTTCGCCGAGCACGGGGTGCGCCACGAGTTCCAGCTGTGGCCCCACCAGTTCCACGTGTTCCAGGTCTTCCACCCCCTCGTCCCCGAGGCGAAGATCGCGGTGCGGGACATCGGATCGTTCGTGCGCGGCTGCCTGCGGGGCTGAGCCACTCGGGCAGGCCACGCCCGAGGGCGGCAGCCCGCCCCGAGGCCGCCGTCAGACGGTGAGCACCAGGCCCGAGGTGGGCACGCCGGTGCCCGCGGTGACGACGAGCTTCTCGGCGCCGGGGACCTGGTTGACCGAGTCACCGCGGAGCTGACGGACGCCCTCGGCGATGCCGTTCATCCCGTGGATGTAGGCCTCCCCGAGCTGGCCGCCGTGGGTGTTGAGCGGCAGCCGTCCGCCCACCTCGAGCGCGCCGGGCTCGCGGACGAAGTCCTTGGCCTCACCGCGACCGCAGAAGCCCAGCTCCTCGAGCTGCATGAGGACGTACGGGGTGAAGTGGTCGTAAAGGACGGCCATGTCCATGTCGTCGGGGCGCAGCCCGGACTGCTCCCAGAGCTGGTTGCCGACGATCCCCATCTCCGGCAGTCCCGCGAGCTCGGGGCGGTAGTACGAGGTCATGATGTACTGGTCCGGCCCGGACCCGGACGCCGCCGCCGCGATCGACACCGGCCGGTTCGGCAGGTCACGGGCCCGCTCGGGCGTGGTCACCACGATCGCCTGACCGCCGTCGGACTCCTGGCAGCAGTCGAGCAGGTGCAGCGGCTCGGCGATGTACCGCGAGTTCTGGTGGTCGGCCAACGTGATCGGCTTGCCGTGGAAGAACGCGGCGGGATTGGCCGCGGCGTGCTTGCGGTCGACCACCGCGACCCGGCCGAAGTCCTCGCTCGTGGCGCCGTACTCGTGCATGTAGCGCTGCGCGACCATGGCCACGAACCCGGCCGGGGTGGACAGGCCGTGCGGGTAGGAGAAGGCGTTGTCCGTGCCGGAGGAGTTGACCTGCTGCACCAGCGCCGAGTTGACCTGGCCGAAGCGCATCCCGGAGCGCTCGTTGAATGCGCGGTAGCAGACCACGACCTCGGCCACGCCGGTCGCCACGGCCATCGCGGCCTGCTGCACGGTCGCGCACGCCGCGCCGCCGCCGTAGTGGATGCGGGAGAAGAAGTTCAGGCTGCCGATCCCGGCGGCCCGGGCCACCGCGATCTCGGTGTTGGTGTCCATGGTGAACGACACCAGGCCGTCGACGTCCGAGGGCTGCAGCCCGGCGTCGGCGACGGCCGCCTGCACGGCCTCGGCGGCCAGCCGCAGCTCGGAGCGGCCGGAGTCCTTGGAGAAGTCGGTCGCGCCGATGCCGACGATCGCCGCCTTGTCTGAGAGAGAGCTCATCAGGCCGGGTCTCCGTTCATGTAGAGGGTCGCCGTGGAGGTGACGTGCGCGCCCAGCGAGTCGGTGCCGACGATCTTCAGCGTGACCAGCCCGTCGTCGTCGACCCCGGTCACCTCGCCGGCGAGGGTGAGGGAGTCGTAGGCGTACCAGGGCACGCCCAGGCGCAGCTTGATGGACGTGATGCGGGCGCGCTGGCCCGCCCAGTCGGTGACGAACCGCTGTACCAGACCGGTGTCGGTGAGGATGTTGACGAAGATGTCCTTGGACCCCTTGGCGTGGGCCAGGTCGCGGTCGTGGTGGACGTCCTGGAAGTCCCGAGTCGCCAGGGCGGACGCCACGATGAACGTCGGTGTGCCCTCGATGGTCAGCTCGGGGAGCCGGCCCCCCACCGCCACGGCGGGCGGGGTGGCCGGACAGACGGTACGGTGCTCGCTCACTTGACGGCCCCTTCGGTCCTTGCGGGTGACCCCGCGGATTCCTGACGGTCGACAGGGCGTGCGCCGGCCGGGCGCCAGGCGTACAGCGTCCACGGGTCGGTGCCGAACGCGGCGTCGGCGGAGGAGTCGCCGGGCATGTCGAGGAACTCCACCTCGACCTCGATGCCGATCCGGACCTCCGCCGGCTCGATGTCGCGCAGCTCGCCGAGCATGCGCACTCCCTCCTCCAGCTCCACCAGCGCGATGACGAACGGGAACCTGGTGCGGCCCGGCACGCGCGGGGCGTGATGGACCACGAAGCTGTACACGGTGCCGCGGCCGGAGGAGACCACGTAATCGGTCTGCTCGGACTTGTCCTTCCACAGCGCCGGGACGGGCGGGTGCTGCAACGAGCCGTCCTCGCGGGTCTGGATGCGCAGCTCGTGGGCGGCGACGCCGGCCCAGAAGAACTGCGTGTCGTGCGAGACCGACGGGCGCAGGACCTTGCCCACCACCAGGTCGTCGGTGGCCGAGCCGGAGCTGGCCACGATCTGGTCGGCGGGCGCCGGCTCGGGCTCGGCGGGCGCCGGCGCGGGCTCGGCGGGCTTCGCCGCGGGGCGGAACTTGAGGATGCGGAAGTCCATCTCCGCGACGACCTCGTCACCGACGCGCCAGTAGTTGCGGGTGGTGAAGAACCAGCCCTCCCCCAGGCCCGTGGTCTTGGGGCCGACCACGTCCACCAGGACGGACTCGATGGTCACCTCCTCGCCCGGGCGGGTGTATCGGTGGTAGGTGGAGTCGCAGTTGGTCGCGACGACCGAGGTGAAGCCCTCGGCGTCGAGGAGGTCGGTCATCCGACCCAGCGGGTCGTCGGCCTCACGGGTCTTCCCGAGCCCGCGCATGGTCCACACCTGCGCCATGGCCGGCGGTGCGACCGGTCCGCCGTGTCCGGCCGCGCGTGCGGCCTCCTCGGAGGAGTAGATGGGGTTGGTGTCACCGATCGCCTCGGTCCAGTTCCGGATCATCGGCGTGTTGATCGGGTCGCGGCCCGCACGGCGGGCGCTCCCGCCGGCGGCGCGGACCTCCTCGGCGGCGGCGAGGATACGGGCGGCCTGCTCGTCACTCATGGGTACCTTCTCGGTGGATCAGGGGGATGGTCTCTAGCGGGCGGTGCGGGGCATGCCGAGGCCACCCATGCAGGTCAGTTCGCGCATGACCTCGTTGACACCGCCGCCGAAGGTGATCACCACGTTGCGCTTGTTCATCATGTCGAACCAGCGCTGCAGCGCCGCGGTGTCGGGATCGGTGGGGTCGCCGAAACGGCCGAGCAGCTCCTCGACGATCCGGCCGACGTGCTGGATCTCCTCGGTGGAGAACACCTTCGAGGCCGCGGAGTCGCCCATCGACGGGTTCTCGCCCACCGAGGAGACCTTCCAGTTGAGCAGCTCGTTGAGCCGGACGATCGCGAAGATCTCCGCGAGTCCGCGCCGCACCTCGGGCCGGTCCAGGTGGCGGACCCCGTCCGGGCCCGTGCCGCGGGCCCAGGCGGCCAGCTCGTCGTAGTACCCGCCCGGACGCCCGGACGGCGCGAGCATGACGCGCTCGTGGTTGAGCTGGGTGGTGAGCATCTTCCAGCCGCCGTCGACCTCGCCCACCACCATGTCCGCCGGGACGCGCACGTCCGAGTAGTAGGTGGCGTTGACGTGATGGGCGCCGTCGCAGGTGATGATCGGGGTGAACGAGAATCCGGGGTCGGTGGTGTCGACGATGAAGATCGTCAGCCCGCGATGGCGCGAGTCCGGGGTCCCGGTGCGGGCGGCCAACCAGATGTAGTCGGCGTGGTGGCCACCGGTGGTCCACATCTTCTGACCGTTGATGATCCAGTCGCCGGTGGCCTCGTCACGCCTCGCGGTCGTGCGCAGGGCGGCCAGGTCGGTGCCGGCGTCGGGCTCGGAGTAGCCGATCGCGAAGTGGATCGACCCGTCGAGGATGCCGGGCAGGAACTTCGCCTTCTGCGCCTCGCTGCCGTACTTCTGCAGGGTCGGGCCCACGGTCTGCAGCGTCACCGACGGCAGCGGCACGTCCGCACGCGTGGCCTCGTTGGTGAAGATCTGCTGCTCGATGTGGCCGAAGCCCTTGCCGCCGTACTCGGCGGGCCAGCCCACGCCCAGCCAGCCGTCGCGGCCCATGCGCGTGATGATCTCGGCGTAGGTGTCGCCGTGACGGGTGGTGGCGATGTCCGCCGCCTCCTCCGGCGAGATGAGCGTCGAGAAGTACTCGCGCAGCTCGGCCTGCAGTGCGCGCTGTTCGGGCGTGAGGTCGATGAACGCGCCGTCGGCGTCGGCCGGGGTGGCGTCCGCGGCGGGGGCGGCACCGCCCGCCTCGATCCTGTCGACCGGGTCCGCGGCGAGCGCGGCACCGAGCGCGTCGAGGTGCAGCTGCGCGCCGCCGACGAACCGTGCCAGGTCCTTGACCGCCGAGGCGTATCGGAACATGGGGTAGGTGACGTCCACGCCCACGCCGCCGTGCAGGTGGTGCAGGAGCTGGACGGCCCGCGGGCCCTCGGCCGCCAGCCAGTAGGCGCCGATCGTGGGGTCGGACTCGTAGCGGTCCCCGGACCCGGCCACCCCCTCGGAGATCCGCCAGGACACCGACTGCGCGATCACGTGGAGCGTCTGCGAGACGATGTACACGTCCGCGAGCTCCTGCTGGACCGCCTGGAACGACCCCAGCGCCTTGCCGAACTGCTGACGTTCCTTGAGGTAGCCGGCCGTCATCTCCAGCGCGCCGCCGATGAGACCGTCCCCGTGCGCGATACAGGCGGACAGGACGAGACGTCGGAACACCTCGAGGACGGGTTCCGATCCCGAGCCGCGCAGCACGTCGTCGTCGTCGACCCCGGTGGCCTCGAACCGCATCGCGTACTCGGGCACCCCCAGGGAGCCGAGGGTGGGCGTCAGGGTGACGCCCGGGGCGTCGGGGGCGACGACGACGAGTGCGGCGCCCCCGGACGTGGACACCGGCACGAGGACCGAACGGGCCTGGGCCGCGTACCGCACCGACGTGGCGGTCCCGGTGAGCTTCCCACCCTCGAGCCGCACGGTGGGCTCGAGCGGCAGTGGGCGTCCGGGCTCGGCGACGGCGGCGGTGAGGATGCGGCCGTCCTCGATGCCCTCGAGAAGCCGGGCCTGCTGGTCGGGGGTGCCCAGCGCGACGATCGGCGCCACGCCGAAGCCCAGGGTCTCCAGGACGGGGATCACCACTCCGGCGCGGCCGACCTCCTCGAGCACCACCGCGATGTCGGCGGGCGTGAGGTCGTCCCCGCCGAGGGCGGAGGGCAGGCCCAGGGAGAGCAGACCGGACTCGGCGAACGCCGCCCACAGTCGCTCGTCGAAGCCGGCGTCGTCCACGCCGCGGCTGGGTAGCGCGGTGAGCAGTTCCTCGGCCGGGGCGGCCGTCGACAGTGCGCCGGCCACCGCCTCGGCGACGGCAGCCTGGGTCTCGGTACGGGTGAAGTCCACGGGGGTCAGTCCTTAATCGGGAGGGGGTCGGTCACGTGCTCGAACTAGTCCCTGGGCAGGCCGAGGATGCGCTCGCCGACGACGTTGAGCAGGACCTGCTCGGTGCCACCGGCGATCGACAGGCAGCGGACCATGAGGAACTTGCGTCCCTGCTCGGTGAATTCGACGCCGCCGGCGCCGGTGAGCTGCAGACCGAACTCGGCGATGTCCTGACGGTGGCGCACACCCACGATCTTGCGGACCGAGGACTCGGCGCCCGGGCCCGAGCCGGCGAGGCTGCGCAGCGCGGTGCGCAGGTCGAGGAGGTTTCCGACGACGCCGTCGGCGACGTGCTTGCCGAACTCGTCGAGCACGAGCGCGTCGTCGGCCACACCGGCTGCGTTGATCAGCCCGATGATCTCCTCCGCCGCGTCGCCGAGCGACGAGCCACCGCCCATGGCCACGCGCTCGTTGGCCAGGGTGGTGCGGGCGATCTTCCAGCCGTCGTTGACCGTGCCCACCTGGAACTCGTCGGGGACGAAGAGGTCCTCGAGGTAGACCTCGTTGAACAACGCCTCACCGGTGATCTCGCGCAGGGGTCGCGTGCGGATGCCCTCGGAGCGCATGTCCACGAGGAAGTACGTGATGCCCTTGTGCTTGGGGGCGCCGGAGTCCGTCCGGGCCAGGCACATCGCCCAGTCGGCCTCGCGGGCCAGGGAGGTCCACACCTTCTGTCCGTTGAGCTTCCAGCCGCCGTCGACCTTCTCGGCGGTGGTGCGCAGGGCGGCGAGGTCGGAGCCGGCGCCGGGCTCGGAGAACAGCTGGCACCACCTGATCTTCCCGGCCATCGTGTCGCGCACCAGCAGATCGGCGTGCTCGGGGGCGGCCTGCAGGATGGTCGGCACCGCCCAGCCGCCGATCGTGATGTCGTGGCGGGTGACTCCGGCGGCCTCGAGTTCCTCGTCGATGAGCAGCTGCTCGGCCGGGCTGGCACCGAGGCCCCACGGCTCGGGCAGGTGCGGCATGAACAGGCCCGTGTCGGCGAGGGCACGCTTGCGCTCGTCGCCCTCCACGGCCGCGACCTTCGCCACCAGGGCGCGGATCTCCTCGCGCTTGGCGTCCAGCCCGTCGATCTCGGACAGGTCGATGTCGAGGTGGCGGCGCCTGCCGGCGAGGGTGAGCTCGGCCAGGCTGCGTCGCCAGCGGGCGGAGCCGCCGATGATCTGGCGCAGCGCGCTCGCGCGCCGCATGTAGAAGTGGGCCTCGTGCTCGAAGGTGAAGCCGATACCGCCGAGGATCTGGATGCAGTCCTGGGAGTTGCGCACGGCGTTGTCGAAGGCCAGCGCCCCGGCGACCGCGGCGGCGACGGGCAGCTCGGAGTCGGTGGCGGTGAGGTCCTCCGCCGCGACGGCGGCGTCCCACGCCAGCGCGCGGACCTGCTCGGTGCGGCACAGCATGTCGGCGGCGAGGTGCTTGATGGACTGGAACGAGCCGATCGTGCGCCCGAACTGCTCGCGGATCTTGGCGTAGTCCACCGCGGTGGCGAGCGTGTAGTCGGCGACGCCCGCGGCCTCGGCGGCGGCCAGGGTGACGAACAACTGGTGGACGTGTGCGGTGGTGACGCCCTCGAGGACGCGGTCGGCCGGGATCGTCACGCCCTGCAGGCTGACGTGGCCGATCGACGCCGAGATGTCGTACGGGGTCGCCGGGGTGACGGTGAGCCCCGGCGTGCCCGCCTCGAGAAGCGCCCAGCGGGTGGCGCCGTCCACCTCGACGGGCAGCAGCAACCCTCCGCCGGGGGTGCCGCCGTAGGCGACGCCGGGATCGCCCGTGATCTCCCCCGACCCGTCCAAGGTCGCGGTGCCGATGCCCAGGCACACCCCGACGGGCAGGCCGCCCTCGGCGATCGTCTCACCCAGCGCGTTGGCGACGGCTCCGCCTGCGCGCGAGACCAGGACACCGGTCAGCGCGGTGGACAGGACCGGGCCGGGCGCCATTTTCGCCGCGGCCTCCTCGAGCATGCACGCCAGGTCGACGATCTCGGCGCCGGCGCCACCGTGCTCCTCCGCGATGGCGACGCCGAACAGTCCGAGTTCGGCGAGCTGGGGCCACAAGGCCGTCCAGGCTTCCGGATCGTCTTCCTGGGCGCGTACCGTGGCCACGGGATCGGCGGACCTGGCCCAGGCCTTGATCGAGTTCTGGATCTCGGTCTGATCCGGGGTGGTGGCGATACTCACTGCTGGGCTCCTCGGGCGCGACGGGATTTCCGTACTCGGCGCGGGCCCGCTGACCCGCGCGCTCCACGCCATAATAGAACGTGTTCTAGGTATCGTGTTCTAGAATGCACCAGAAGGGTCCCCGACGCACACCCGGGTCCCGCCCCAGCCCGCCGGGATGCCCCGCCGACCCGATCCGACCAGCGCAGAAGGTTTCGCCTCCATGACCAAGAGCTCAGCCGGGACCCGTACCGCCGCCGCGCCGGACCCCGCCGCCCGGAGCGACGAGCCCACCACGTCGTCGCAACGCGAGCGCCGTCGGCGGATCCTGGACGCGACCCTCGCCCTGGCCGCCAAGGGCGGCTACGAGGCCGTGCAGATGCGTGCCGTCGCCGAGAAGGCCGAGGTCGCGGTGGGCACCCTCTACCGGTACTTCCCGTCCAAGGTGCACCTGCTGGTCTCGGCGCTCGCCCGTGAGTTCCGTCGGCTCGACCAGCGCACCGAGCGGTCAGCCCCGCCCGGCGACACCGCGCAGGAGCGGATGAAGGTCGTGGTGGAGATGATCACCAAGTCCATGCAGCGCGACCCGAACCTCACCGAGGCGATGACGCGCGCCTTCATGTTCGCCGACGCCTCCGTGGCCAACGAGGTCGAGGAGGTCGGCTTCTACATGGACCGGATCCTCGCCCGCGCGATGGCCCAGGGCACCCCGGACGAGGTGCAGCTCTCGATCGCCCGGGTCGTCTCCGACGTGTGGATGTCCAACCTCGTGTCGTGGCTGACCCGCAGGTCGTCGGCCGCCGAGGTCGCCACCAGGCTCGGTCTCACCATCGATCTGCTGCTGGGCAGCGACGACTCTCCCCGCCGGGCCCGGATGCACACCGCGATCGGCAACGGCCACGACACAGACTCGGACTCCGACCCCGGCGAGATCGGAGAGGGCAGAGACTCAGCCGGCTGACAACCCGCCCAGAGCGGCACCGCAACCGCTCCCGAAGATGGCGTCTCGCCTGCCCATCGGGGCACGCGAGACGCCATGTCGAGGGGCGACGGGCCCGGGCGGTTGCGTAGGGGGCGGTCAGGGCACGACGACCGGCGGCACCGTCCGGACCGGCCCGGAGACGTCGGCGATCCACCGCAGCGGGCCCCGGCTCGGATCCCAGCCGGTGAGCAGGTCGGCGACCTTGGCGGTCATCTCGCGGCCCAGGCGGAGGAACGAACTCTCCGGCTGGTCGTCGACCTCCCCGAGGATCAACCACCACGCCCAGGCGACGGCACCGGCGTTGGCGACGAAGTCCGGCAGCACCGCGATCCCGCGGGCCGTGAGGTCGAGTTCCGCGTCGGCCGTGGTGGCGGCGTTGGCCGCCTCGACCACGATCGATGCGGTGACCTCGGTGCAGTTGTCCGCGGTGATGGCGTACGAGACGGCGGCGGGCACGAGCACGTCCACGTCCATGCCGAGGATCCGGTCGCGGTCCAACCGCTGCACCCGGGCGGGGACGGCCGAGCGGTCGATCTCCCCGAAGCGGTCGCGGGTCGCCAGCAGCGCCGGGACGTCGAGTCCCGCCGGGTCGTAGAGGGTGCCGGCGGCGTCTGCCAGTGCGACGACGCGCATGCCGGCCTCGTGGAGGTACCACGCGGCGCCGCCCCCCATCGTGCCCACGCCCTGGACGGCCACCGAGGTGCGCTCGATGTCCCAGCCCCGGACGTACGCCGCCGCGAGGCACGCCTGCGCGACCCCGTAGCCACCGATCACATCGCCGAGCAGCCCGCCCGGAACCCCGGCGTTCAGCCCGCGGAAGATCCGGTCGGCGGTGGCGGCGGGATCGGCCGACCGCTCGATCGCCGCGTGATAGGACTGCCGCATCCCCAGTCGGGCGAACACCTCGTCGATCAGGTGCTGCGGGACGCCCAGATCCTCGGCGGTGACCCAGTGTCGGTCGAGGAACGGCCGCATGGCCTCGCAGAACCGGCCGAGCACGTCGATGGCGCGGGGGTCCTTGGGGTCGAAGTCGATGCCGCCCTTGGCCCCGCCGATGGGCAGGTCGAACGCCGCCGTCTTGCGGGTCATTCCGCGGGCCAGGTCCTCGACCTCGCGGAGAGTGCACCCGGCGCGCATACGGGTCCCGCCGGTGGCCAGACCGCCGACGAGGGTGTCGACCACGAGGTAACCCCGCGCCCCGGTCTCCTCGTCCTCCCAGTGCAGTCGCAGGTAGGGCTCACGGCTCGATCGGCTCGCGCTCTCCGGAGCGGCGGGCACGGTCTGGGGGGCTGACCCGGTATGACCGGTGGTGCCCGGGATCTCGATGGACGTCATGGTGCTCGCCTCCTCGGCGACCTCGTCCGCCGGCGGGTCCGGCGGGGATGTCCCCAGCATGCGAGCATGCGTCCCGGGGGTCCAGCGAGACTTCGTGGACCTGACCGTTCACTTTTCCTGCACGATGCGGCCGCGCGCTCCTACGCTCGGGGAATGGAGCCGTCACTGCACCGGCTACGGCTGCTCGCCGAGTTGGAGCGCCGCAGCACCGTCACCGCGGTCGCGGCCGCGCTGGGGTACACCGTCTCGGCCGTGTCGCAGCAACTCTCGTTGCTCGAGCGGGAGGCGGGGACCCCGCTGTTCGAGAAGCGGGGTCGCGGGCTCGCGCTGACCGAGGCGGGGCTCATACTGGCCGGGCACGCGCGGACGATCCTGTCCGCCGTGGAGGACGCCGGTCACGCCATGGAATCGGCCCGTGCGGGCGTCGGCACGAACCTCACCGCCGGGGTGTGGGCGTCGGTGGCCGTCACGCTGCTGCCCGCCGGGATGCGGATCCTGGCGCGCGACCACCCGGGCATCGTGGTGCGGACCCGGGAGCTCGCCCCGGAGGACACCACCGGCGCGGTCCGGGACGGCTCGCTCGATCTGTCGTTCGTGCTGGACTACTCCAGCTACGTGATGGCGGACGTGACCGACCTGGTGCGGGTGCCCATCGCGAGGGAGTCACTGCACGCGGTCGTCCCCCGCGGCTTCGTGGACTCGACCCGACTGTCGCTGGCCGACCTCTCCGGGGCGCCGTGGGTCGTCGCGCACCCGCGGTCGCACTTCGGTCGCGCGGTGCGGATCGCCTGTCGCGAGGCGGGGTTCGAACCCGACGTGCGGCACGAGGCGGGCGAGCAGTCCACGGCGCTGTCCCTGGTCGCCGCGGGCCTCGGGGTCACCCTGGCCTCCGACCTCGGGCTGAGCACCTTCGGCGCGGACGTGGAGGTGATTCCCCTGACCGACGAGCTCACCAGGACGGTGTCGATCACCTATCGCCGTCGGGACGCCCGGCGGCGACCACTGCAGGCGTTCGTCGAGGCGTTCACCGACGGCGCGCGCGAGGTCGGCCTGGACCCCGCCTGACTCCGGCGCACCGATGCCGGGTCCCGCACCCGCGGGGCCCGGCACCGGTGTCCGGCTCAGGGCCGGCGCGCGAGGAAGTCCGGCCGCGGCGGGGTGCCCGCGAACGGCTCGGTCAACTCGTTCTCCACACTGTTGAACACGATGAACACGTTCGCCCGGGGCAGCGGCGTGATGTTGCCGCCCGAGGCGTGCAGGGCGTTGCAGTCGAACATCGTCATCGATCCCGCCCCGCCCGTGAGCACGTCGAGACCGTGGCGCTCGTACATCTCGGAGATGTGCTCCTCGGACGGGACGCCGATCTTCGGCGACGTAGAGACGAGCGATTCCTTGTAGTAGTTCTCCGGAGTCTCACCCGCGCACTGCACGTAGTACTTGTGCGTGCCCGGCATGATCATCAGGGGCCCGTTGTAGGTCTCGTTGGGTGTGAGCGCCAGGGAGGCGCTGCACGCACGCGGCCGGGGCATACCGTCCTCGGCGTGCCAGGTCTCGAAGTCCGAGTGCCAGTAGAAGGCGCCGCCGGCGAATCCGGGCTTGTAGTTGAGCCGGCTCTGGTGGACGTAGACGTCCGAGCCGAGGATCTGCCGGGCCAGGTCGATCGCGCCGGATCGCTCGACCGCCTCCCACACGACCTCACTCAGGTCGTGGACGTCGAAGATCGAACGGACGGCCTCGCTGCCGGCCTCGCGGATGATCCGGGGGTCGCCGGCCATCTGTGGATCGGATCCGATGCGGTCGATCTCGGCCAGGCAGGCGTCGATCCGCTGCCGGTCGAGTGCGCCCTCACGCTGGATGTAGCCGCGCTCGCCGAACTGGAGGACCTCGGGATCCTCGCTGCGTCCCCACAGGACGGGGTCACGGCGCTCGACGATCTCCGGTCGCCCGCTCACGCGGGACTGGTAGTCATCTACGGCAATGGTCATTACGACTCCTTTCTCTCCTCAGCCTGAAAACCCCGGCTGACTCGGGAAAAGCGAGGGGTGCCACCCCTCGCGGAGCCGACCGTATCCGTCGAGATGACCACGGACAACCGCTCAGCCGCTGACGTATCCTCGACCTTTATCCACAATCGGGCCGGGGGTCCCGCCGCCGACCCACGTGCGCAGGTGGTCGAGGAACTGCCCGGACAGTGTGTCCCGCCACCCCACGACGTCGCCGGACATGTGGGGACTGATGTGCGCGCCGTCGAGGGTCCAGAGCACGTCACCGTCGGGGAGGGGTTCGACGACGAGGACGTCCAGGTGCGCCGAGAGCCTGCCCGTCCCGATCTCGCGCGTGAGGGCCTCCTGATCGACCAGCTCTCCGCGACCGACGTTCACCACGTGGGCGCCGTCGGGCAGGGCGGCCAGTTCCGCGGGGCCGAGCAGCCCCCGGGTCGCGTCGGTCAGCGGCGCCACCATGACGAGATGGTCCACGTCGCCGAGATGCTCGGACAGGTGCGCGGAATCCAGGACGCGGCCGAAGTCCTCGTCGTCGTCGCGCGGTCGACGTCCGGCCCCGCTGACGTCGAGCCCGACCGCCCGCAGTAGCCGCGCGGTGGCCCGTCCGATACCGCCGGTGCCCACCACCAGGGCGCGCCGGCCGGCCACCCGGGTGGTCTCGCGGTGGCGCCACCGACCCGCGCGCTGCAGCGCCTCGGTCTCGTGGAGCCGTTTGTCGTGGGCCAGGACGCAGGCCAGGACGTACTCGGCGATCGGCCCGTCGAAGACCCCGCGGGCGTTGGTGACCAGCACGTCGGAGTCGCGCAGCTCGTCGAAGAGGAGCTTGTCCACCCCGGCGGCGGCCACGTGGACCCACCGCAGCGCGTCGGCGGCGTGCCAGGCGGAGGCCAGGGCGTCGGAGAAGATGTCCCACACCAGCAGGATCTCGGCCCCGGGCAGAGCCTGCGCGAGGGTGTCGGCCGTGCACTCGCGCACGTCGGCGAGCTCGCGGATCAGCGCGAGGGTGGTGGGGGGCTCGACGCCGTCCGCGGTGAGGACGACGACGGTCGGCCGGGTGCCCGGGTCGTGGTTGCCCGGGTCGCGGTGCGGCTGCGTCATGGCCCCACCGTAACGCGCCGGCCCTCACGCGAACCAGGATCGTCGGATTGTTGACAATCGACCGTGGCGCGCCACACACTGGCACCCATGACCGCGCACCTGTCGCCCCATCTCAAGCAGGCCACGCCCGTCGTGGTGGACCACGCCCTCGGCTCGTGGATCCACGGCACCGACGGCCGCGACTACCTGGACTTCACGACCGGCATCGGCGTGACCAGCACCGGCCACTGCCACCCCGCCGTGGTCGCCGCGGCACGCGAGCAGTGCGGGAAGATCATCCACGCGCAGTACACGACCGTCATGCACCAGCCGCTGTTGGAGCTCACCGAGAAGCTGGGCGAGCACCTGCCCGAGGGGATCGACTCGGTCTTCTACGCCAACTCCGGATCCGAGGCAGTCGAGGCCGCGGTCCGGCTGGCCCGCATGGCCACCGGCCGGCCCAACATCGTCACCGTCCAGGGCGGCTTCCACGGCCGCACCGTCGCCGCCGCCAGCCTCACCACCGCGGGCACCCGCTTCTCCGCCGGGTTCTCCCCGCTCATGGGTGGAGTCGTGATGACCCCGTTCCCGCACGCCCTGCGCCACGGGTGGACGGAGGACGACGCGATCGACTTCGCGCTGGCCGAGCTCGACTACCTCATGGCCACCCGGGTCGACGCCCGCGAGATCGCGGCCTTCCTCATCGAACCCGTGCTGGGCGACGGCGGGTACATGGCCACTCCCCCGCGCTACCTGGAGGGACTGCGCGAGCGCGCCGACCGGACCGGCGCGCTGCTGATCCTCGACGAGGTCCAGGCCGGCATCGGGCGCACCGGCCGGTTCTGGGGTCACCAGCACACCGACGGGCTCGTGCCGGACATCATCATCACCGCCAAGGGCATCGCCTCGGGCTTCCCCATCTCCGCGATCGCCGCACCCTCCGCCCTCATGGCCAAGGCCTGGCCGGGGTCGCAGGGCGGCACCTACGGCGGCAACGCGGTCGCCGCGGCGGCCGGGGTCGCCACCCTCGGCGTGGTCGAGCGCGAAGGCCTGGTGGACAACGCCGCCGCCCGCGGAACCCAGCTTCTCGACGGGCTCCGGCGTACCCTCGGCGACGTGGGCGAGATCTGCGACATCCGCGGGACCGGGCTCATGCTGGGCGTCGAGTTCGGCGACGCAGGCGCGCCCGCCGGCAGCTCCGGTGCGCTCGAGGCCGCCCGCCTGGCCGCGGCGGTGCAGCAGGCGTGCATCGACGAGGACCTGCTCACCCTGACCTGCGGCCCGACCGGTTCGGTCGTGCGCCTCATCCCCGCGCTGGTGGTGACCGCCGACGAGGTGGACGCTGGTGTCGAGCGCTTCACCCGCGCCGTGCACCGGGTGTGCGACGGGGCGGCGTGACCTCCCACGTCGCACCGGACGCCCCCGGGCGGGCGCTCGTCGGCGCGCTCGTGGACGCGGGTCTGGCGCCCGAGTCGGACCCCCGCCGGATCGCCGAGTACTCCTACGACGCCTCGAACTACCGGGTCGTGCCCGCCGCCGTGCTGTTCCCGCGGTCGGAGAGCGAGGTCGCCGCCGCCCTGGCCGTGTGTCACCGGCTCGGGGTTCCCGCGACCGCCCGTGGCGGCGGCACGTCGATGGCCGGGAACGCGATCGGCACCGGCCTGGTCCTGGACCTGTCCCGGCACATGAACCGGGTCCTCGAGGTGGACGAGGCGGCGGGGACCGTCACCGCCGAGGCCGGCACCGTGCTCACGGCCCTGCGCGAGGCCGTCCACGCCGCCACGGGCGACCGCCTGACCTTCGCCCCGGACCCCTCGAGCCAGTCCCGCGCCTGCCTGGGCGGCGCGATCGGCAACGACGCGTGCGGCAACCACTCCGTGCGCCACGGCCGGACCGCCGACCACGTCGAGGCGCTGCGGATCGTCACCGCCGACGGACTGCGCCTCACCGCCACCCGCAGCGGCGTCGAGGCCACCGATCCGGCCGACGCGCCCGCCGCCGCCCGCGCCGAGCACCTCACCACACGGTTGCAGGACCTGACCGCCGACCACCTGGCCGCCATCCGCACCGAACTCGGCCGCCTCCCCCGCCAGGTGTCCGGCTACCACCTGCGTCACCTGCTGCCCGAGGAGGGCTTCGACGTGGCGCGGTCCCTCGTGGGCTCCGAGGGCACGTGCGCGATCGTCACCGCCGCGACCGTGCGGGCCGTCCCCCGTTCCGCGCGCACCGGGCTGGCGGTCGTGGGGTACGCCGACGTGGTGGACGCTGCGCGGGACGTGCCAGCCATCCTGCGACACCGCCCCACAGCCGTAGAGGGCATCGACGAGGTGATCGTCGCGACGATGCGGGAGCGGCGCGGCGCGGACTCGGTCGCCGAGCTGCCGCGCGGCCACGCGTGGCTGTTCGTGGAACTCGATGACGACGGGAGTGACGACGACGGGGGCGACGACGGGGGTGACGACGACGAGGCCGGCGCCGGCGGTCGTGGGCTCGACGCCCGGGTGGCCGAACTGGCCGACGAGCTGACGCGGGACGGCCACGCTCTCGAGGTCCTCGTCGTGACCGATCCCGTGGCCCGCGCGGACCTGTGGCGGGTGCGCGAGGACGGCGCGGGGTTGAGCTCGAGGCTGACCGATCCGGCGACGGGCGCGACCATCGAGTCCTGGCCCGGCTGGGAGGACTCCGCCGTCGCCCCCGAGCGGCTCGCCGACTACCTCGCCGACTTCCGGGATCTCCTGGCCGGGCACGAGCTCACGGGCGTCATGTACGGGCACTTCGGGGCGGGCTGTATGCACATCCGCATCAGCTTCGACCTGCGCTCGGAGGCGGGCCGGGCCGTCATGCGCGCGTTCTGCACCGACGCCGCCCACCTCGTGGTGCGGCACGGCGGGTCGCTGTCCGGGGAGCACGGCGACGGCCGCGCCCGCTCCGAGCTGCTGCCGGTGATGTACTCGCCCGAGATGCTGGACGCCTTCGCCCGCTTCGCCGGACTCTGGGACCCGGCGGGGATCCTCGCCCCGGGCGGCCTGACCGCCACCCGGCCCCTCGACGCCGATCTGGCCCTGGCCGGGGTGGGCCGACGCGACCTGGGCCTGCTCACCTCGCCGGACGGCGCCCACCCGGTCCAGGCCTGCATCGGCGTGGGCCGCTGTCGCACCACCTCCGGCGGTGTGATGTGCCCGTCCTTCCGGGCCACCGGGGACGAGAAGGACTCCACCCGCGGTCGGGCCCGCGTCCTGCAGGAGGTGGTCCGCGGCACCCTGCCGATCGACGACCCGGCCGTCGAGGAGTCGCTCGAACTGTGCCTCGCGTGCAAGGCGTGCTCCTCGGACTGCCCGACCGGCGTCGACATGGCCACCTTCAAGTCCGAGGCCCTGCACCGTCGCTACACGCGTCGAGTGCGACCGACGGCCCACTACTCCCTGGGCCTGCTCCCGCTGTGGCTGCGCGGCACCGTCCGCGCGGCCGGGCCGATCAACGCCCTGCTGGGGACCCGCGCCGGCCGCGCCGCGGCACGGATGGGCGGCCTGAGCACCGAGCGCACCCTGCCCCGCTTCGCGACCGCCCGTCAGCTGCGCGAGGAGCTCGCCCGAGTCCCGGAGAGCGTGTGGACCGTCCGCGAACCGGAGCCGGGGCGCACCTCCGCGGAGGTCGTGCTGTTCCTCGACTCGTTCACCCGCGGACTGCGCCCCGCGGTCGCCGGCGCCGCCGCCCGCGTGCTGGGCGGCACGCACACCTCCGTCGCCTGCACGGCCGACCAGTGCTGCGGGCTGACCCACGTCACCACCGGCCGACTCGACGCCGCACGCCGCACCATGACCTCGACCGCGCGCCGCCTCGACGCGATCCGCGGGCCGGGCGGGGAGGAGGTCCCCGTCGTCGTCGTCGAACCCTCCTGCGCCGCCACCCTCCGCGAGGACCTCCCCCGCCTGCTCGCCGACACCCCCCACGCGGACGCCGCACGCCGCGTGGCCGCCCGTGTCCGCTCCTCCGCCGACCACCTCGGCCGACTCGCCGCCGAGGGCCGCGCCCCCGCGTGGCCCGGCGGCGCGCCCCCGGACCGCGTCACCGTCCAGACCCACTGTCACGAGTACGCGACCTTCGGCAACCGCGTCCAACGCGCCACGCTCACCGCCCTCGGCGTGGGCTCGGTCCGCGAGGCGACCGGCTGCTGCGGCGTCGCCGGCGACTTCGGCTTCACCGCCGGCCACGAGACCGTCACCGCGGCCGTCGCCGAACTCGCCCTCGCCCCCGCCCTGCGCGCCGACACCGACGCCCCCGTCCTCACCGACGGGTTCTCGTGCGCCACCCAGGTCGATCACCTCGGCGCCGGCGACCCCACCACGGGACCCGGCCGCGCCGGCCGTCACCTGTTCGAACTGCTCGACCCCGACCCCCGTCCCGACCCCAGACCCGCACCCACCAGGAGGCCCACATGACCCGCTCCGCAACCGACATCATCGGTGCCCTCGGGACCGGCATCCACGTCGACGGGGCCTGGCGCGACGCCGCCTCCGGCGCGACGTTCGACGTGGTCAACCCCGCGACCGGTGAGGCGATCGCGACCATCGCCGACGGTGGGGCCAGTGATGCCGCCGCCGCGATCGAGGCCGCCGGTCGCGCCCAGCCGTCGTGGGCGGCGGTCCCCGCCCGCGAGCGGGCCGAGATCCTGCGCCGGGCCTACGAGCTGATCGTCGAGCGCGCCGACGAGCTGGCGCTGCTCATGACCACCGAGATGGGCAAGCCACTGGCCGAGGCGAAGGGCGAGGTGACCTACGGCGCCGAGTTCTTCCGCTGGTTCTCCGAAGAGGCCTGCCGCATCCGCGGCGACGCCCGCCGTTCCCCCGACGGCAAGACCCGGCTCATGGTCACCCACGAGCCCGTGGGACCGTGCATCCTCATCACCCCGTGGAACTTCCCCCTGGCCATGGCCACCCGCAAGATCGGACCCGCCATCGCCGCCGGCTGCACCATGGTCTTCAAGCCCGCCAACCTCACGCCGCTGACCTCGCTGTACGTGGTGGACCTCCTGCGCGAGGCGGGGCTGCCCGGCGGCGTCCTCAACGTGGTGTGCACGACCGACGCCGGCGGCGTGGTGGAGCCGTGGATCGACTCCGGCATCGCCCGCAAGCTGTCCTTCACCGGATCCACGCCCGTCGGCCGCACGCTCCTCGAGCAGTGCGCGCGCGGGGTGCTGCGCACCTCCATGGAGCTCGGCGGCAACGCGCCGTTCGTGGTCTGCGAGGACGCGGACATGGACACCGCCGTCGCCGCGGCGATGGCCGCCAAGATGCGCAACATGGGCGAGGCCTGCACGTCCGCCAACCGGATCCTCGTGCACCGCTCGGTACTGGACGAGTTCGGTCGGCGCCTGACCGAGAAGATGTCCGCCCTGACCGTGGGCGACGGCACGACCGACGGCACCGACGTGGGCCCCCTGGTCGAGGAAAAGGCCGTCACCAAGGTCGTGGACCTGGTCGACGACGCCGTGGAGCGCGGGGCCGAGGTGCTGACCGGCGGCTCGCGCCTCGAGGGGCCCGGCTACTTCTACCCGCCCACCGTTCTCACCGGTGTCACTCCGGACGCCGAACTGATGTCGACCGAGATCTTCGGCCCCGTCGCCGCCCTCGTGCCGTTCGACACCGACGACGAGGCCGTGACACTGGCCAACGACACCGAGTTCGGCCTGGTCTCGTACGTGATGACCGAGAACCTCGACCGCGCCATGACCATGTCCGAGCGGCTCCAGGCCGGCATGGTCGGCATCAACGTCGGCGTGGTGTCCAACCCGGCCGCCCCGTTCGGCGGCATCAAGCAGTCCGGGCTGGGGCGCGAGGGCGGGCTCAGCGGGATCGAAGAGTTCGTCGAGACCAAGTTGGTCGCGATCCCCGTGCGCTGAGCCGACCCGAACCGAGCCGACCCGCTGGCTCCCCTAGCCGGTGCGCACGCGGCCGGCCCGGCGGTGACGCTCGGCCTCGGTCATCCCGCCCCAGACGCCGTACAGCTCACGCTGGGCCATCGCGTGCTGGCGGCACGCGTCGATGACGGGACACTGCCCGCAGAGCTTCTTGGCGGCGGCCTCCTTGCGGCGCCGCGTCGACTTGGCCTCGTCCTCCGAGTTGTAGAAGAGGTCCGGGATCTCGCGGCACATCCCGGAGTCGGCCCACGCCCACCGATCGTCGAGTCTGGTCATCGCTGTCTGCATCATGGTTCCCCTCGCCGTCCGGTCCAGCTTCCGATGTCCCCGGGGGATTCGGCACACCCCCAGGGGTGGGATGGGTCACAACTGCTAATGTCCCTTCATGAAGGTCCGGGTCTCGGTGGTCAACGACTACTCGCTGGTCGTCGCCGGTGTGGAGGCCCTGCTGGGTCCGTACGCCGACCGGGTGCACGTGGTGCCGACCCATCACGCGACCGACGTCGCCACGCCGGTCGACGTCGCCCTGTTCGACACCTTCGGCTCCGGCCCCGGGTGGCAGCAGCGGTGCGCCGAACTCGCCCGTGACCCGCAGATCGGCGCGGTGGCGGTCTACTCGTTCATCACCGATCCGAAGGCCGTCGACGAGGCGCTGGCGGCCGGGGCCCGGGGTTTTCTCGCCAAGTCCCTGATCGGGGACGAGCTGGTCAGCGGTATCGAACGCATCGCTGCCGGTGAGCGCGTCACGGTGATCGACCGGGAGGACTCCGGGCCGGCCGCGCCGTGGCCCACTGGCGGTGTGGGCCTGACCCCCCGGGAGGCGGAGATGTTGGCGCTCATCACCCAGGGCCGGTCGAACGAGGAGATCACCGCGGCCTGCTACCTGTCGATCAACACCGTGAAGTCCTACATCCGGGACGCCTACCGCAAGATCGGGGTGACGACCCGGCCGCAGGCCGTGGCGTGGGCACTGCGGAACGGCCTCGGGTCGAGCCACTGAGCTCCGTGCCCTGACCGCCGTCCCCCGAGCTACGCGCCCTCGCTGACCCTGGCCAGCCCGTCCCGCATGTGGTCGACGAGCAACGTCCGGGCCCGGAGTCGGTCGCCCGAGCGCACCGCGTCCGCGATCGCGCGGTGCTCCGTGAGCCTGGACGCGGCGTCGGTATAGGTGCTGCGCATCGCGTGGAGGCACATACTCGTCTCCACCACCACGGTCTCGTGCACCCGCGACAACCGCGGGCTCCGCGCGGCCTCCACCAGCGCGTGGTGGAAGTCCAGATCCGCCGCCACCATGGCCGCAGACCGGGGTTCGTCGGCCAGCGCCGCCATGGCGTCGACGGCCGCGTCGAGGGCGTCGGCAGTGGCCTCCCCCAGACCCAGATCGAGCACCCGCTCCAGAGCACCGGTCTCGATGGTCGTCCGCAGCAGGTACATGTCCTCGACGGCGTCGGGCGTCAGGTCGGCGACGAACAGTCCGCGATTGCGGTGCGAGACGAGCAACCCCTCCTGGGTGAGCCGCTGCATCGCCTCGCGCAGCGGGCCGCGACTCACGCCGAGCGAGCGTGCGAGAGCGGCCTCGCCCAGTTGTGTCCCGGGGGCCAGCGAGCCGTCCGCGATGCCCCTCCGCAGAGCGCGCGCGATGAGGGACGGCGTCGACTCCTGGACGACGGGTTCCAGTCCCGCGGTCGAGTCGATCACGGCCGACCGTCCCCCGGCCGCTCCGCCGCGTGGACCCGCGGGGTGGGCACGACCTGACCGAGCGCGGCCTCGAGTGCGGCACCGACCCGGATCACCAGTCGGTCCTCGAACCGCGCCCCCACCACCTGCAACCCCACGGGAAGGCCCGCGTCGGTCGTCCCGCAGGGGACGCTCAGCGCCGGCTGCTGGGTCATGTTGAACGGATAGGTGTACGGCGTCCACGATGTCCAGTCGGGACTGTGCCAGCCCGGCGGCACGTCCGATCCCGCAGCGAAGGCGGCGATCGGCGTGGTGGGCGTGATGAGGATGTCGTGGGCCCGGTGGAAGTCTGCCATCCGCGCGCCCAGGGCCATCCGCACCGCCACGGCGTCGAGATAGTCGGCGGCGGAGTAGTCGTGGTACCGCCCCAGCGCCTCGCGCATCGACGGGTCGACGTGGTCGACGGCGCCCGGCCCGTGGGGTGCGAGGACCGCGGCGAGACCGGCGAACCACAGGACGTGGAACGCGTCGACCGGGTCGGTGATCCCGGGGTCGACCGTCTCGACCCGCGCTCCCAGCGATTCCAGTACGGCGACCGCGCGTCCGACCTCCCGCTCGACCTCCGGGTCGGTGGTGCCGAAACCGAGGTCGGGACTGTACGCGACGCGCAGTCCCTCGAGTGGGCGGTCCCCGCGTGAGCCGTCGACGGCCGCGGCGAGGTACCCGCCCGGACCGGGGGTCGTCGCGCGCGCCGGCACCGCCGACCAGTCGCGGGGGTCCGGACGCAGCAGGGTGTCCATGAACGCCGCCGTGTCGGCGACCGTGCGGGTCATCGGCCCGGCGTGCGCGAGCGTGCCGAACGGGCTGGACGGGAACATGGGGATCACGCCGTAGGTGGGCTTGAGCGCGACGATCCCGCAGAACGCGGCGGGGATGCGCACCGACCCGCCGCCGTCGGTGCCCAGTGCGAGCTGGCCGAGCCCGGCGGCGACCGCGGCCGCCGCCCCGCCGCTGGATCCGCCCGGGGTGAGGCCCGGGTCGTGCGGATTACGGGTGATCCCGGTGAGCGTGTTGTCCGTGACCCCCTTCCACGCGAACTCCGGGGTGGTGGTCTTGCCGATCACCACGCACCCGGCCTCACCGACCGCCGAGGTGACGGGGGCGTCGTCGGGCCACGAGGCGGGATCGGACGCACCGGGCTTGTCGGCCAGGAGCCGGGAACCCCGGAGCGTCGGGACGCCGCGGGTGTAGAAGATGTCCTTGATCGTGGTGGGGACGCCGTCCAGCGGGCTCAGCGGTTCACCACGGTGGTACCGCTCCTCGGACGACCGCGCGGCCGTCAGCGTCGCGTCACGATCGACGTGACAGAAGGCGTTGATCTCGCCGTCGACCCGATCGATCGCGGTGAGCACCTCCTCGGCGGCATCGACCGGGGAGAGTTCGCCCCGGCGGTAGCCGTCGGCCAGTTCGAGGGCCGTGTGCGACAGGGTCATCGGCGCGCCTTCCATGGAACCGTCTGATTGTCGACAATCCTACAGGCGGCCGGGTCACGGTCAAGCGTCACGCCACACGGGGCGGGTCACCGTTCGAGGACGGCCTTGAGGAACGTGCGTGTCCGGTCCTGCTTGGGATCGGTGAAGATAGCCTCGGGGGTGCCCTCCTCCACGATCTTGCCCTGATCGAACACCAGCACGCGGTCGGCCACGTCGCGGGCGAACCCCATCTCGTGGGTCACGATGAGCATCGTGATGTCGGTGGACTCGGCGATCATCCGCAGCACCCCGAGCACGTCGGCGACCAGCTCGGGATCGAGAGCTGAGGTGACCTCGTCGAGGAGCAGGATATCGGGATCCATCGCCAGCGCCCGGGCGATGGCGACCCGCTGCTGCTGCCCGCCCGACAGCGTGGTCGGGTGGGCGTTCTCCTTGTCCGCGAGACCGACCGTGTCGAGGAGCTCACGTGCCCGCTCCACCGCCTCCCCCTTGGACCGCCCCAGGACGTGGATCTGCGCCTCGGTGATGTTCTCGAGCACCGTCATGTTGGGGAACAGGTTGAACTGCTGGAACACCATCCCGATCTTCGAGCGGACGGCGCGCAGGTGCTTCTGGGAGGCCTTGACCAGCTTGTCGCCCTTGAACTGGTGGGTCAGGGGTTCGCCCTCCACCCAGATCACGCCGTCGTTCGCCTCCTCGAGGGTCATCAGCAGGCGCAGGATCGTCGTCTTGCCCGACCCGCTGGGGCCGATCAGCGCGACCCGCTCGCCCCGCTGCACGGTGAAGTCGAGGTGGTCCAGGACCACGTGGTCGCCGAACTGCTTGACCACCTTCTCGAACACCACCATCGGCGACTCGCCGCCTGTCGGCGTGCTCGGCCGCGTCGGCGTGCTGGGGTCAGTAGACAAGGGACTTCTCCAGTCTCCGGATGAGGATCGAGGTCGGGTAGCTCGCGAGCAGGAAGATCACCCCGGCGAGGGTGATGGGCTCGAGGTACTGGAAGTTGCGGGCGCCGTACTGCTGCGCGGCGGTCACCATCTCCACCACCGTGATCGCGAACAGGAACGGGGTGTCCTTGAACAGGGAGATCGCGTAGTTGCCGAGCGCCGGGACCGTGTTGCGGATCGCCTGGGGCAGGACGACGGCGCGCCACGTGCGCCCCGCGGGGAGTGACAGCGCCCGGGCGGCCTCCCACTGCCCGGTCGGGACCGCGTCGATGCCCGCGCGGTACACCTCCGCCATGTAGGTCGCGTAGTGCACGCCGATCACGGCGATGCCGATCTGCAGCGCGGTGAACTGCGGCAGCAGGAAGTACGCGAACAACAGTTGGACGACGAGAGGGGTCAGGCGGATGAACTCGGTGACCAGGCGCAGGGGCACGGTGATCACGGCGGGCGCGGCGCGACGCACCATCGCGACGACCAGTCCCAGCACCGCGGCGATGAGGAAGCCGACGACGGTGGCCAGCAGGGTGATCCGGAACCCCTCCAGCAGGATCGGGATGCTCTCGATGGCGCGTTCCCAGCTCCAGTCGACGCTCATCGGCCCACCCCCACTGCCTCGTTGACCCGTTCGGGTCGCAGGCTGAGCACCTCACGGAGCGACGGCCCCGCCCCCAGGCGGGACTTCGCCCGGACCTCGAGGAGATTCATGAACAGGGTGAGGACGTACGCGATGACGAAGTAGAGGATCAGCCCGACGCCGAAGGCGAACACCGTGTCGCCGGTCACGCGGCGCAGCTCCCCGATGTGGAAGGTCAGGTCCTGCAGCAGGATGAAGCTGGCCAGCGCGCTCCCCTTGAGGAGCTGGACCAGGAGGTTGTTCAGCGGCGGGATCATCTGCACCCACGCCTGCGGGAAGACGACCTTGGACATGCGATGCCAGGGCGAGAAGTTCAGGGCGACCGCGGCCTCCTTCTGCGGGGTCGGGACGGCGGCCAGCGAGCCACGGACCACCTCGGCGGCGTACGCGCCGTAGTTGAGTCCCAGCGCCAGGATTCCGCAGAAGAGCGGATCGAGTTCGTAACCGAGCAGCGGCAGCACGAAGAACAGCCAGAACAGCTGCACCAGCAACGAGGTGCCCCGGAAGAACTCGACGATCGTCCTCGACACCCCGCGGATCACCATGAGGCGGGACCCGGCCGCCACGCCGAGGACCAGCGCCATGGCGAAGCCCAGCGCCGCACCGCCCAGTGTCAGATAGATGGTGGTGACGATGCCTTCCTGGAAGCGGGGCCACGCCTCCAGGAAGGCCTCGATGTTACTTTCCACGGTCGTTCGTCACCGGACTCCGTGCACCGTCACTCGCCGGCGCAGAGGTCGGCGGTCGTCAGCGAGGGGTCGGGGAGCTCCCCCTCGGTGAACCCGAACTCACCCACGATGGAGAGGTACTTCTCCGGATCGGAGGTGATCTTGGCCAGTTCCTCGTTGTAGGCGTCGAGGAGCTCCTGGTCGTCGGTGCGGAACACGGTACCGCCCGCGCCGACCTGCGGCTCACCGTTGATCTCCGCGACGAACGACTCGGTCACCTCGACGGGGGCGTCGGGGTTGTTGTTCTTCATCCAGTTCAGCGAGATGCCGGTCAGGGCGAAGACGTCGGCGCGCCCGGAGGTGACCGCGTCCATCCCGTCCTGGGGGGTCGCGACCTGCATGCTCTCGATACCCAGCTCGGAGGCGTAGTCGGACTCGATCGCCCCCGTCATCGTCGCGAGCCGCGCACCGCTCTCGGCGACGGACTGCATGTCCGTGAGGTTCATCGGGTTGCCCTCCTCGACCATGAGGGCGGTGGTGTAGTTGAACTCGGGCTCGCTGAACGCGGCCTGCTCGCAGCGCTCCGGGAGGATCGACATGCCCGCGCTGACCACGTCGAAGCGGTTGGCCTGGAGACCGGGGATGAGGGCACCGAAGTCCGCGTTCACGCCCTCGACGGTGTCGATGCCCAGATTCCCGAAGATCTCGCGGTGGAGGGCCACCGTGGCGCCGGTCAGCTCGCCGTTCTCCTCGAAGGAGTAGGGCGCCTCACCGGCGAAGCCGACCGTCACGCTGCCGCGGTCCTGCAGAGTCTCCAGCAGGCTCGAGTCGTCGTCGGAATTGGTTGATGTACAGCCCGTGAGCCCCAGGCCGACCACCGCGGCGGCGGCGATCACGCTCATCGGACGACGGCGTACGGATGTCCTCAACACTGATGGTGCCATGGTCTTCTCACCTTCCGGTCGCGGTCGGACACTGGGCGCACCCGGTGCCCGATCCTCTGCGCTCACCGGTACGTCCTTCCGACGCCCGACTTCAGCCTTTGAGTCTCCTTAACGTAACACGCGTCATATGACGCGCCGGGCGCTTTCGCGGTGCCCGGGTCCGGGCGGCGCGCTTATCCTGACGTCCATGACCACCGCCGAGACCCTGGACGAGGCGCTGCGCCGCGCCGCCGACGCCCCCACCCTCGTGGTGGCGTGCGACTACGACGGCACGCTCGCCCCGTTCGTCGACGACCCCACGAAGGCCGTGCCCGCCCCCGGTGCCGCGGACGCCCTGGCGAGACTGGCGGGGCTGCCCCGGACCACCGTCGCCCTGCTGTCCGGCCGTAACCGCGCGGCACTGGCGGAGGTGAGCGGCGCCGACGCCCCGGTGGTCCTGGTGGGCAGCCACGGGTCGGAGTGGGAGGGTGGTTTCGACTCCCCCCTCGACGACGACGAGGTGGCGCTGCTGTCCCGGGTGCGGTCCGCCCTCGAGGAGATCGTCTCCCGCACCCCCGGGGCGCACGTCGAGACCAAGCCGACGGCCGCCGTCCTGCACGTCCGCCCGGTGGCCGATCCCGCGGAGCGGGAACGTGCGCAGGCCGAGGCGATGGCCGGGCCGGCCGCACTCGACGGGGTGTTCGTCACCGAGGGCAAGAACGTCGTGGAGATCGCCGTGCGGGAGGCGAGCAAGGGCGCGGCCATCGAGACGATGGTCGAGCAGACCGGAGCGGAGGTGGCGCTGTTCATCGGCGACGACGTCACCGATGAGCGCGGCTTCGCGCGCCTGCGACCGCAGGACGTCGGCGTCAAGGTCGGCGAGGGCGAGACGGCGGCCGCGCACCGCGTCGCGGACATCCCCGCCGTCGTGGAGCTGCTCGACACTCTCGCCGATCTGCGGGGCTGACACCCCCGGATGTGCACGCTCGCCGCGTCGCGGATCTACACTTAACGACAACGGTTCCCATTACTACGAGAGTGGTCCACGCGATGTCGTCCTCCTCACCCGCCCGCACCTCCCCCGCCCGCACGCCCCGCGCGCTGGCCCTCGCCGCGGCCGCCCTCCTGGGCGGGGGCGTGCTCACCGCCTGCGGCACCGACGGCGACGCCGGCACGGGCGACGACGGGCCGACCGTCGTCGCCTCGACGACCGTCTACGCGGACATCGCCGAGCAGGTCGCCGGCGGCAACGCCTCGGTGGAGTCGGTGATCTCCGACCCGGCCGCCGACCCGCACTCCTACGAGGCCAGCCCTGCGGATGCCGCCGCGGTCGCGGGCGCCGACCTGGTCGTCTACAACGGTGCCGGTTACGACGCGTTCGTGGACATGGCCCTGGACAACGCCGGGGACGTCCCCGTCGTGCGGGGGGTCGACGAGTTCGAGCGGGTCACCGGTGCCTCCGTGGCCGAGGACGATCACGGTGACGAGGGCCACGGCGAGGACGGCCACGACGAGGACGCTCACGCCGACGAGGGGCCCGCCGGCGACCACAGCGGGCACGCACACGAGGACGGTGCCAACGAGCACGTGTGGTTCAGCCTGCCCACCGCCGCCGCCGTGGCCGAGCGGGTGGCCGAGGAACTCGCCGCGATCGACTCCGGCAACGCCGAGCAGTACCGCGACAACGCCCGCGCCTTCGCCGACGCCCTGACCCCGCTCGAGGCGCGGCTCGACGAGATCCACGACCGCGGCCACTTCCCCTACGCCCAGACCGAGCGGGTCGGCGCGCACCTGTTCGAGGCCGCGCACCTGACCGACCTGACGCCGCGCGGGTTCCTCGCCTCCGTCGAGGACGACACCGACCCGTCCGCCGCCGACCTCGCCGCCATGCTCGACCTGCTGGCCGAGCGACGGGTCGCGTTCCTGGCCTTCAACACCCAGACCGAGACCTCCGTGACCGCCCGCGTCCGCGACGCGGCCGAGGACGCCGACCTCGTCGTCGTCGACCTCACCGAGACCCTCCCCGAGGGCGCCGACTACATCGGCTGGATGACGGGGATCGTCGACGACCTCTCCGGCGCACTGGCCGACGCGACCCCGGTGGGCGACGGTGGCCACTGAACCCGGGTCGGGCCACGCCCGCGGCGCCCCCGGCCCCGGACCGGTCGTCGCGCTGCAGGGCGTGACGGTCTCCCGCGGCGGCCGCACCCTCATCCGCGACCTCGACCTGGAGATCGCCCCCGGCGAGTTCGTGGCCGTCCTCGGACCCAACGGCGCCGGCAAGACCACCCTGCTCAAGGTGCTGCTCGGCGAACACCGGCCCGACTCCGGCACCGTCCTCGTCGACGGTCGCGCCCCCGGCGACCGCGGCACCCACCTCGGCTACGTACCGCAACAGCGCGCCTTCGACCCCGGCATCACCCTGCGCGGACGCGACCTCGTGTCCCTCGGGATCGACGGCACCCGCTGGGGCCCCGGTTGGCCGTCACGGCGCGCCGGAAAGCGGCGCATCGTCGACGACGCCCTCACCAGGCTCGCGGCCGGAAAGCTCGCCGACAAGCCACTCGGCCGGATGTCCGGCGGCGAGCAACAACGCGTGCGGGTCGCCCAGGCCATCGCGTGCGACCCGTGCGTCATGCTCTGTGACGAACCGCTGCTCAGCCTCGACCTCACCGGTCAACGCACCGTCGCCTCCGTACTCGACCACCGACGCCGCGAGCACGACACCGCGGTCGTGTTCGTCACCCACGAGATCAACCCGGTGCTGCCGATGGTCGACCGGATCGTCTACCTGGTCGACGGCCGGCACCGCATCGGCACCCCGGACGAGGTCTTCACCACCGAGGTCATGTCCGAGCTGTACTCCTCCCCCGTCGAGGTCCTGCGCGTGCGCGGACAGATCATCGTGGTGGGCGACACCCAGCACCTCGTCGCAGAACCCTGGTCGAGCGGGCACCACCACCACGATGACGACGCCGCAGGCGGCCACGACCACGGACATGGAGCGCACTGATGGACCGACTGCTCGAGATCCTCGGGTCCATCGCCGACACCGAGACCACCGCGTACCTGCTGGAGCAGGACTTCGTGCTCTACGGCCTTGCCGCGATCGCACTGCTCGGCCTGCTCTCCGGTGCGATCGGGCCGTTCATCGTGATGCGGCAGATGTCGTTCTCCGTGCACGGCGCCAGCGAGCTCGCCCTCACCGGCGCAGCCGCCGCGCTGCTGTTCGGGCTCAACCTGGGGCTGGGCGCCGTCCTGGGGTCGGTGATCGCTGCACTGATGTTCGGTCTGATGGGCTCCCGGGCGTCCCAGCGCGACAGTTCGATCGGCGTGGTCATGGCGTTCGGACTCGGCCTGGCCGTGTTGTTCATCCATCTCTACCCCGGCCGCTCGGGGACGAGCTTCTCCCTGCTCACCGGGCAGATCGTGGGAGTGTCCGAGCACGGGCTGGTGCAGATGGCGGTGGTCGCGGCCATCATCGTGGGCGCGCTGATCGTGCTGTACCGGCCACTGGTGTTCTCGTCGGCCGACCCCGAGGTCGCCGAGGCGCGGGGCGTCCCGGTGCGGGCCATCAACATGGTCTTCGCCGTGCTCGTGGGGCTGGCCGCCGCGCAGGCCGTGCAGGTCGTCGGCGCACTGTTGGTCCTGTCCCTGCTCATCACGCCCGCCGCCGCCGCAGCCGCCGTCACCTCCAGCCCGCTGCGGGCGATCGGGCTGACGATCCTGTTCGCCGAGATCGCGGCCGTCGGGGGGATGCTGCTCTCCCTCGCGCCGGGCGTGCCGGTCTCGGTGTTCGTCACCACGATCTCGTTCGTCATCTACCTCTCGTGCCGCGGTGTCGCGGCGGTGCGGCGATGACCGGGGGTGCCGGGGGTGCCGGGGGTGCCGGGGCGGACGGTGCTGGGCCGGACGGTGCTGCCGGAGGGCACGACGATGCCGCCGAACTCGAGGCCATCCGGGCCACCTATCCAACCCTGAACTGGGACTCCGCCGAGCGGATCGACGAGGGCTGGGACCACGTCGTGATGATCTGCCGCGGGTGCTCCGGGGCGGATGCGCACGGCCACCGCGAACTGGTGTTCCGGTTCCCCGCCGACGACCAGGCCCTCGCGCAGCTGCCGACCGAGATCGCGGTCCTCGATCACCTGGCGGGACGCGTCGACGCCGCCCTCCCCCACTACTCTCACGTACCCGCGCACGGCCGCTTCGCCGGGTACCCGCTGGTGCGCGGGCAGCGCCTCACCCCGGAGCTGTTCGACAGCCTGCCCGCCACCGAGAGAACGACACTCGCCGCCCAACTCGGCGCGCTGCTGGCCGCGCTGCACATCCAGGACACCTCGGCGCCCCCGATCGACCGGGTGCCCCACTCCTACCAGCCGGAGAACCTGGACTTCGTCCGCGGGATCGTGCACAACAACCTGCCGGCGGTGTTCACCGACGCCGAGATGGCCACGGCCAGGGAGATCTGCGACGAGGTCGGGGCGCTGCAGTCCACCCTCCTACCGCGGGTGCTGCTGCACAACGACGTCTACGTCCGACACCTGTACTGGGACCGCGGTCAGGCGGCCGGGCAAGCGGCCGGCGGGCTCGGAGGGCCGGTGGGGTCAGTGGGCCCGGCAGGCTCGGCGGACCCGGCAGGCTCGGCGGACCCGGCAGGCTCGGCCTCATCGACTTCACCGACATGTGCCTGGGCGACCCGGCCGTCGACTTCGCCGAGCTGTACGAATACGGCCCGCGCTTCGTCGAGGACGTGCTGGCCCACTACACCGGGCGGGCCGACGAGACCTTCCTCGACCGGGCGTGGACCTACCAGCGGTTCGCCGCGCTCTACATGATCGCCGGCCACCTGTACTACGGGGTGGAGTCCTGGGAGCACGCCCGGTCGGCGTTCGACCGGTGCCGCTCCCCGCGCCGGCCGCGGGCCTGACACCCTCCGCGGGACGGTCCCTGCGCCCGACCTGCGCCCGCATCTACAGCCGCTCCCGCGCCTGGCGTCTCGCTCACGCGCCTGCTCGGCCAGCCCACAGCCGCTCGTCGGCATGGCGTCTCGCGCGCGCATCGGGGCAGGCCAGACGCCATGCCGGCGAGCGAACGTTCAGGCGCGTGTGCGAGACGCCAGGCGCGGTAGCGGATGCCGCGGACCAGCGCGCTGGCGGGCCGGGCGGACCAGCGGATGCCGCGGGCCGGGCGGGCCGGGCTCCCGCCTCGGCGGGTCAGCGCTTGACGCGCCGCTGCCGAGCGAACTCCGAGAGCACGACGCCCGCCGCCACCGAGGCGTTGAGGCTCTCGACCTCGGACGCGATCGGGATGGACAGGATCGAGTCGCAGTTCTCGCGGACGAGGCGGGACAGGCCCTTGCCCTCGGAGCCCACGACGATGACCGTGGGGCCGGTGCCGTCGTAGTCGTCCAGCGAGACGTCGCCCCCGGCGTCCAGGCCGACGAGCTGCGCGCCCTGCTTGGCCCAGTCGAGCAGGGTCCGGTTGAGGTTGGTCGCCTTGGCCACGGGCAGACGGGCCGCGGCGCCGGCCGAGGTGCGCCACGCCACCGCGGTGATGGACGCGCTGCGCCGCTCGGGGATCAGCACGCCGTGCCCACCGAAGGCCGCGACCGACCGGATGACGGCGCCGAGGTTGCGCGTGTCGGTGATGTTGTCGAGCGCCACCAGCAGGGCCGGCTTCGAGGAGTGCATGGCGCTCTGAATGAGGTCGTCCGGGTCGGCGTACTCGTAGGGAGGCACCTGGAGACCGATCCCCTGGTGCATGCCGTTGGAGGTCATCCGGTCGAGATCGTGGCGGGGCACCTCGAGGATCGAGATCCCCTTGTCGGCGGCGAACCGCACGGCCTCGGTGAGCCGCTCGTCGTTGTCGGCCCCCACCGCCACGAACAACGCCGTCGCCGGGACTCCGGCGCGCAGGCACTCCACGACCGGGTTGCGGCCCACCACGAGTTCGGGCCCGTCGGCCTTCTTCTGGGCGTACTGGCGGCGCTGCTGGGCACCGTCCGACTTGCGCGACGCGGCCTTGGCCTTGCGGTGCGCCGGGTGGTAGGTCCGGTCCTCGGCCTTGGGGGTGGCGCCGCGCGCCTCGAGCCCGCGACGGCGCTGGCCGCCGGAGCCGACGACCTGTCCCTTCTTGGTGCCGGATTTGCGGATCGCTCCGCGCCGGCTCGAATTGCCCGCCATGTCAGTCCTTCCGGTTGGCGAGCGACCACTTCTGGCCGTCCGCGGTGTCGGCCACCTCGATACCCGCCGCGACCAGTCGGTCACGGATGGCGTCGGCGGTGGCGAAGTCCTTGTTCGCCCGCGCGTCGGCGCGGGCCTCGAGTTCTGCGCGCACGAGGAGATCGAGTGCTGTCAACGCCGCGTCCTCCCCACCCCCGGCGGAGGTCCACTGCGGGTCCAACGGGTCGACGCCCAGCACCGCGGTCATCGCCCGCACGGACGATGCCGCCGCGAGCGCCGCGTCGAGATCCCCCGACGACAACGCGGTGTTGCCGGCGCGGACCCGGCCGTGGATCTCCGCCAGCGCGGCGGGGACCCCGAGATCGTCGTCCATCGCGGCGGCGAACGCGTCGGTCCACTCGCCGACCGGGACGTCGCCCCCCGGTGCCGTTCCCGACCCGATGGCCTCGTTCACCCGGTGCACGAGCGCCTCGATCCGGCGATAGGCCGCGGCCGCCTCCTGCAGTGCCTCGGGAGAGTATTCCAGCATCGACCGGTAATGCGCACTTCCGAGGTAATAGCGCAGTTCCACGGGGCGGACGGCGGTGAGGATGTTGGGCACGCTGAGCACGTTGCCCAGTGACTTGCTCATCTTCTCGCCGGCCATCGTCACCCAGCCGTTGTGCAGCCAGAAGCGGGCGAACCCGTCGCCGGCGGCGTGGGACTGGGCCGCCTCGTTCTCGTGGTGCGGGAACTGCAGGTCCAGCCCACCGCCGTGGATGTCGAAGGTGTGACCGAGGTACCAGGTGGCCATGGCCGAGCACTCGAGGTGCCACCCGGGCCTGCCGTCGCCCCACGGGGTGGGCCAGGCGGGCTCGCCGGGCTTGGCGGCCTTCCACAGGGCGAAGTCCCGCGTGTCGCGCTTACCGCGCAGGTCGGCGGACTCGCCCTGGTCGACCTCGTCGAGTCGGTGTCCGGACAGGTGCCCGTAGTCGCCCTCGGGCGCGGCCGACCAGGCGGCGACGTCGAAGTAGACGCTGCCCTCGGCCGGATACGCGAAACCCCGCTCGATGAGCCTCTCCATGTAGTCGATCATCTGGGTCACGTGCCCGGTCGCGCGTGGCTCGGTGGACGGCGGCAGCACGCCGAGCGCGTCGTAGGCGCGGGTGAACTCGCGCTCGTGGGTGGCCGCCCATTCCCACCACGGGCGCCCGTTCTCGGCGGCCTTGGTGAGGATCTTGTCGTCGATGTCGGTGACGTTGCGCACGAACGCCACGTCGTAGCCGCATCCGAGGAGCCAGCGGCGCAGGATGTCGAACGCGACGCCGGAGCGGACGTGGCCGATGTGCGGGACCGACTGGGGGGTGGCTCCACAGAGGTAGACGGACGCGTGCCCTTCCCGGACGGGGGTGAACTCCCTCAGGGAGCGGGCGGCGGTGTCGTACAGATGGAGCGTCACGGGTGCCGAGTCTACCGGTGTCGGGCCGTCAGGCCCGGTACACCAGTGCCGTGGCCACGGCGGAGACCCCCTCACCGCGGCCGGTGAAGCCCATGCCGTCGGTGGTGGTGGCGGAGACGGAGACCGGGGCGCCGATGATCTCGGACAATCGCTGCTCGGCCTCGGTACGGCGCGGCCCCATCTTGGGCCGGTTGCCCACCATCTGCACGGCGGCGTTGCCGATCACCCACCCGTGCTCGTCCAGCTCGGCCACCGCTTCCCGCAGCAGGCGCTCGCCCGAGACGTCGTCGTACTCGGGTCGTCCGGTGCCCACCAGCGCGCCGAGGTCGCCGAGGCCCGCCGCCGAGAGCAGGGCGTCGACCAGGGAGTGGGCGACCACGTCCCCGTCGGAGTGCCCCTCGCACCCGTTGTCCTCGGGGAAGTGCAGACACGCCATCATGCAGCGCTTTCCGGGCTCCACGCGGTGGGCGTCGGTGCCGATCCCCACGCGGGGGATGACGGGTCCGGTCACGGGTCCTCCTGGATTCGGCCCGCGGGGACGGGGGGCGCCGAGCCGGGACGGGATCCGGCGAGTTCCGTCAGCGCGCGGGCATGGTCGGTGGCGGTGGTGATCTTGAACGCGAGCGCGTCTCCCTCGACGGTCGCGACCCGTTGCCCGATCCGTTCGACCAGGCCGGCGTCGTCGGTGGCGATGTCCCCGGCCGCGTCATAGGCGGCGAGCAGGACGTCGGGAGCGAATCCCTGGGGTGTCTGGACGGCGCGCAGCCCGGAACGGTCGGGGGTGCCCACGACGTAGCCGTCGACGTCGACCTGTTTGACGGTGTCGACGACCGGGAGCACCGGCACCACGGCGACCTCGCCGGAGCGCACGGCCTCGACGACGCGCCGCGTCGGTGCGGCGGGGGTGAGGCACCGCGCCGCGTCGTGCACCAGCAGGACGTCGTACACCGCCGCGCCGGCATCACCGTGGGTGGCGGTCAGCGCCGCGAGCCCGTTGCGCACGGAGTCGGTGCGCTCCGCGCCGCCGGTGGCGACGACGACGAGGTGGTCATCGTTCCGGAGTCGGGCGAGCATCGACTCGGCTTCCCGGACGCGGTCCGACGGGACCACCACCACCACATCGTCGACGGCCCCCGAGTCCAGCAGGCCGGCGACGGCCCGCTCCAGCATCGTCCGGCCGTGGAGTTCGACGAAGGCCTTGGGCAGTCCCGCGCCGAGCCGGAGCCCGGAACCGGCCGCGGGAACGACGGCGGCCACCCTGCCCGTGGGGGCGGGGTGGCCGTCCGGACCGTGTCCGATCACTCCGACGGTCGCGTCACGCCGGTGCGGCGGAGCCCAGGACCTCGCCGAGGAGGGCGTCAGCGCGTTCCTCGTCCGAGCGCTCGGCGAGCGCGAGCTCGCCGACGAGCACCTGGCGCGCCTTGGCGAGCATGCGCTTCTCGCCCGCGGACAGGCCACGATCGAGATCGCGGCGCCAGAGGTCGCGCACGACCTCGGCGACCTTGTTGACGTCACCGGAGGCGAGTTTCTCGCCGTTGGCCTTGTACCGACGCGACCAGTTGGTGGGCTCCTCCGCGTGCTCGGTGCGCAGGACCTCGAAGACCTTGTCCAGGCCCGCCTGGTCCACCACGTCGCGAACGCCCACGTACTCGGCGTTCTCGGCCGGTACCTTCACCGTGAGGTCGCCCTGTGAAACCTTGAGGACGAGGTATTCCTTCTCGGTGCCCTTGACCGTCCGCATCTCGATCGCCTGGATGGTGGCGGCGCCGTGATGCGGGTAGACGACGGTGTCGCCGACCTTGAACTCCATGAGTGGCTTTCCCCTTTCGACCGCCCTATCTTAGCACGCCCTCAGTGCAGGCGTTTTCCGTTTGCGCAGGTCAGCAACGTGTACAGGCTGACGAGGGAATCCCACGGGTGCGAGGGGGCCACTCTGACGCCGGTCTGGACGGGCCGTGGACTACGATGAGACCGGCCTGAGAGACGACCATCCCCGAGGAGCCTGACGTGACTTCACCGAACACCGGCCTGCGCCGCACCGCGCTCGTAGTCCTGGCCGTGGGCGCCGCCCTCGGGGCGTCGGCCTGCAGCGCCGGCCAGGTCTCCCAGACCGCCAACCAGGTCGCCGCGGTCGACGGTGGACGGGGTTCCGCGGGCGACCTGCACGTCAACGACCTGCAGGTGGTCGTCCCCGAGAACGGTGGCGAGGCCCGCGTCGGATTCGTCGCCTCGTTCACCGGCTACGGCCTCGGCGAGGCCGTCTCCCTCGATCAGGTCGAGATCGACGGCACCCCGGTCCAGCTCGGCGAGACCCGGCCGCTGCAGCGTGGCTGCACGATCGTCGTCGACGCGACCGAAGGCGCAGAGCCCGCCCCCGCACCGGAGGGCGTCTGTGTCGAGCAGACCACCGCGACCCTCCCCTCGGCCGACGACCTCGACGTCGGGGTCTCCGTGCCCGCCACCGTGAGCTTCTCCAACGGCGACCGGATCGAGACCGAGGCCGCCGTCGTGGGCGAGCTCGTCGAGGCCGGCGAGTACACCCGTCCGACGGAGTACGCCGGCGAGTCCGAGGAGCACTGACACGTCCGCCCTCTCCGCCCGCTCGGCCGACGGTTCACCGGTCGACCCCGACATGCGGGCCGTCCTGCGGCGACTCGCCCCGGGCACCCCGCTGCGTGACGCACTCGACCGGATCCGCCGTAGCGGCACCGGGGGGCTCGTGGTGCTCGGTGACGATCCCGCCGTCCGGGCCATCTGCGACGGCGGTGTCGACCTCGACGTCGAGTTCGCACCCGCCCGACTGCGGGAACTGAGCAAAATGGACGGCGCCGTGGTGCTGTCCACCGATGGCTCCCGGATCACCCGCGCCAACGTCCACCTGGTCCCCGACCCGTCGCTGCCGGCCGTCGAGACGGGCACCCGTCATCGCGCCGCCGAGCGCACGGCGCTGCACACCGGCGTCCCCACGGTGGCCGTGTCGGCGTCGATGACCACGGTGACCGTCTACGCCGGCGGACTGGCCCGGGTGCTGGCCGACCCGGTGGTCCTGCTGGCCCGGGCCGACCAGACGGTCGCCACGATGGAGCGGCACGGCGCCCGCACCGCCCGTGCCCGCGCCCGGCTCGACCGGGCGGAGATGGGTGACTACGCCTCGGTGCGCGACGTCGTGACCATGGCCCAGCGCCTGCTCAGGCTCGAACGCCTGGGCGCCGAACTCGCCGAGCTCACGGTGGAGATGGGTGAATACGGGCGCCAGACAACCCTGCAGCTCGAGGAACTGCTCTCCGACACCCCCGATGAACTGTGGGGCCTGGTCGCGGACCACCTCCGCGTGGAGGCCGTCGACGGCGATGCACGCCCGATACCGACACCGGAGCAGGTCACCGCCGGGCTCGAGCGACTGGCCGCGTTGACCGACGCCGACCTGCTCCTGCCCGCGCCCGTCGCCCGCTGCCTGGGGCTACCGGCCGAGCCCGAGGACCTGGACGAGCACGTCACCGCCCGCGGACACCGCATGCTCGCGCACATCCCTCGCCTGCGGCCGGTGCAGATCACGGCGCTGGTCGAACGTTTCGGATCGGTGCCCGCACTGCTGGCGGCCGAGCAGTCGGACTTCGCCGACGTCGAGGGCGTCGGCGCGCTGTGGGCCCGCCACGTCCGGCAGCGCCTCACCGGCCTGGGCACCGGCTGACGACCACCGCGGCGCCCCATCGCTCGGCGCGGGCCCGGTCAGGACCCGGTCAGGATTCGGGGGCCTCGACCACGTTGAAGGTGGAGGCCGGGCTGAAGACGTTCCCGACCAGTGCGTACACCTGGTAGGCACCGACCTCGACTGGCGTCCGGTCCGACTCGGAACACGCGCCCTCGGCGGACCGTCGGCCGGTCCAGTCGATCTGACGCGGCTCCGGCTCATCGGGGCGCAGCTCGACCTGGTCCTCCTCGCGCGGCGTGGTGCAGTCGATGCTCGACCACACCTTGGAGTTGTCGTCGAGCCGGTAGACCTCGAACGACAGCGGCGCCTCCGACAGGTCCCGGTCGCACGTGGTGTCCGAGACGTTGACGATGTTGACGAAGAAGCGCACGTCGGAGCCCACGGGCACGTTGGGCTCGGCCGGCCACACGTCCAGACGGAGATCCTCGTCCGCGCACCGGCCCCGCGAGGCGCCTCCGTCGTCGTCCCGCTCGGTGGTCGCGGAGGTGGACGTCTCCGAGGTCTCGACGGCCCCGGTCGTGCCGTTCTCCCCGCCCGCGGCGGTCTCCTGGGTGTCGGTCCCGCTGTCGCGGGAGGCGAGGAACAGCGCGAGCACCACCACGACCACGGCGATGACGGCGACGACGACCGCGGCGACGCGGCGACGCACATAGACTTCGCGCGGTAGGGGGCCCTGGGGTTCCTGCACGGGTCCAACTCTAGAGCCGCGCGGGTGCCCCACCTGCCCGTCGGCGCGGCGTGTCCCTCAGACCGGGTGGCCGCCGGGCCGCCGGGCCGCCGGAGGGCGTCAGATGGCGACCATCTCCTCACCGGGGCCGTGGGGGACGTCCTCGACCTCGCCCAGGACGCTGCGCAGGTAGGCGCGGCCGTCGGAGAGCTTGTAGGTCACGCCGACGATCGCGAGTTCGCCGTTGTCGATCCGCTCGCTGATGATCTTGGAACGCTGCTCGAGCAGCTCACCCGTCTCGAGCACGTGGCGCGCCTCGAAGTCGTCGATACTGCTGAG
This sequence comes from Dietzia sp. WMMA184, assembly GCF_002441635.1. NCBI lineage: Bacteria > Bacillati > Actinomycetota > Actinomycetes > Mycobacteriales > Dietziaceae > Dietzia > Dietzia sp. WMMA184. The sequence goes on from NZ_NXEI01000001.1 coordinate 1,743,058, forward strand.
CCCCTCGCGACGCCCGTTGAGGATCGACGGCGACACCTTCTCCACCACGTCGCGCAGGAAGCCCGGCGGGATCTCACCGGTCGCGAGCGCGTCCACGGTCGCCTTGACCGCGCCGCAGCTGTCGTGCCCGAGGACCACGATCAGCGGCGTGTCCAGCACGTGGACGGCGTACTCGATCGACCCCAGCACGGCGGTGTCGATGATGTGACCGGCCGTGCGGATGACGAACAGGTCACCGAGCCCCTGATCGAAGATGATCTCGGCCGCCACCCGGGAGTCCGAGCACCCGAACAGGACCGCCTTGGGGTGCTGCGCGGCGACGAGCTGCTCACGTCGCTGGGTATTCTGGCTGGGATGACGCATCTCGCAATCGACGAAGCGGTGGTTGCCGTCGCGGAGCGAGGCCCATGCGCTGATCGGGTTGGTATGAGGCATGGCTCATATTGTGCACCGCCGACCCCGAAAGACGGACGTTGACCTCCCTCGACACACCCGCGCTCCTCTCCTGGTTCGACCGCGTCGGCCGCCCGCTGCCGTGGCGCGGTGACGGGGTCGGCGCATGGGAGATCCTGCTCTGCGAGGTCATGAGCCAGCAGACCCCCGTTGCCCGGGTCGAGCCCGTCTGGCGGGCCTGGCTCGACCGCTGGCCCGGCCCCGCCGAACTCGCCGCCGCCGCCCCGGCCGACGTGATCCGCATGTGGGGCAAACTCGGCTATCCACGCCGCGCGTTGCGGCTCCGCGAGTGCGCCCTCGCCGTCGTCGACCTCCACGACGGCCGGGTCCCCCACGACGTCGACCAGCTGCTCGCGCTGCCGGGCGTCGGCGACTACACCGCGCGCGCGGTCGCCTGCTTCGCCTACGGGCGGCGAGTCCCCGTGGTCGACACCAACGTCCGCCGGGTCGTCGCACGCGCCGTGCGCGGCGTCGCGGAGGCGGGGCCCCCGTCGACGCGACGCGACCTGGCCGCCGTCGAGGCGCTGCTGCCGGACGACCGCGAGCGAGCCGTGGCGTTCTCCGTGGCCGTCATGGAGCTCGGTGCGCTGGTGTGCACGGCCCGGGCCCCCCGCTGCGACGACTGCCCCCTCGCCCCCACCTGCGTGTGGCTGGCCGCGGGCCGACCCGAGTGGGACGGCCCGCGGCGCAAGGTGCAGACGTTCGCCGGCACCGACCGGCAGGTGCGGGGGCTGCTGCTGGACGTCCTGCGCGACGGCGACAGTACCGCCGCCCGCAGCGCCCTGGACGCGGTGTGGCCCGACGCGACCCAGCGCGACCGGGCACTGGACTCGCTGCTCGGCGACGGGCTCGTCGTCCGCGTCGGCGAGCACTACTCACTTCCCGCGTAGGCCCGCCTGGGTAGGCTCGGCCCATGGCCGTCGTGAAGATCAATGCCCTGAACGTCCCGCCGCAGGCCGGCGCCGAGCTCGAGCGCCGCTTCTCCGAGCGGGCGCACACCGTCGAGAACTCGCCCGGATTCCTCGGTTTCCAGCTGCTGCGCCCCACCGGCGGCGAGACCCGCTACTTCGTGGTGACCACCTGGGAGGACGAGGAGTCCTTTGCCGCGTGGCGCGACGGGGACGCCCGGGCCGCCCACGCCGGCGAGCACGGCAAGCCCGTCGCCGAGGGCGCGAACCTGCTGGAGTTCGACGTCGTGATGGACGTCAAGCCCTCCGCCTGACACCCTCCGCCTGACACCCTCCGCCTGACACAGCCGCCCCGTTCCCGAGCGGGGAGAACGAGAACGACCCCCGCCTCGTGGCGGGGGTCGTTCTCTGCGTCAGCCGCTCGGGCTCTGCGTCAGCCGCTCGGGGCGGACCGGCACCGGATCAGGTGGTGGCGGGAGCCGCCCCGCCGCCGGAACCCGAGGGCCCGCCGGTGGAGCCGCCACCGAAGCCACCGGAGGTCGGCGGCAGCGAGTCACCCGGGCCGGCCTCGCCGGTGGGAGCGACACTCGCCGTGATCGCCTCGCCCTCGCGGTCCGCGGGGGCGTCGGGACGCGGGGCGCCCGAGAAGGTGAACTTCGCGTCCTCGGTCTTGTCGGACTCACCGTCCCAGCCCTCGACGTCGACCGTGACCAGCTCGCCGGCCGCGACCTCGCCGAAGAGGATCTTCTCCGAGAGCGTGTCCTCGATCTCGCGCTGGATGGTGCGACGCAGCGGCCGCGCACCCAGGACCGGGTCGAAGCCCCGCTTGGCCAGCAGCTGCTTGGCCCGATCGGTGACCTCGATGGTCATGTCCTTGGCCTTGAGCGCCACGCCCACACGGCTGACCATGAGGTCGACCATCTGGACGATCTGCTCCTGCGTGAGCTGGTGGAACACGACGATCTCGTCGATACGGTTGAGGAACTCCGGGCGGAAGTGCTTCTTCAGCTCGTCGTTGACCTTCTGCTTCATCCGCTCGTAGGCGTCCTCGGTGTTGTCGGAGGACTGGAAGCCCATCCCGACGGCCTTGGAGATGTCCCTGGTCCCGAGGTTCGAGGTGAAGATCAGCACGGTGTTCTTGAAGTCCACCATGCGTCCCTGACCGTCGGTGAGACGGCCGTCCTCCAGCACCTGGAGAAGGGTGTTGTAGATCTCGGAGTGGGCCTTCTCGATCTCGTCGAACAGGACCACCGAGAACGGCTTGCGCCGCACCTTCTCCGTGAGCTGGCCACCCTCCTCGTAACCGACGTACCCGGGGGGCGCGCCGAAGAGCCGCGAGGCGGTGAAGCGGTCGTGGTACTCACCCATGTCGATCTGGATGAGCGCGTCGTCCTCGCCGAACAGGAAGTTCGCCAGGGCCTTGGACAGCTCCGTCTTACCGACACCGGACGGGCCGGCGAAGATGAACGAGCCCGAGGGACGCTTGGGATCCTTGAGCCCCGCACGCGTGCGGCGGATCGCCCGCGAGACCGCCTTGATGGCGTCCTCCTGGCCGATGATCCGCTTGTGCAGTTCGTCCTCCATGCGGAGCAGACGGGTGGTCTCCTCCTCGGTGAGCTTGAAGACGGGGATACCGGTCCAGTTGCCCAGGATCTCGGCGATCTGCTCCTCGTCGACCACGGCGGCCACGTCCATGTCGCCCGCGCGCCACTGCTTCTCGCGCTCGGCACGCTCGGCGATGAGCTTCTTCTCCGTGTCCCGCAGCCCGGCGGCCTTCTCGAAGTCCTGCGCGTCGATCGCGGACTCCTTCTCACGGCGCGCGTCGGCGATCTTCTCGTCGAACTCGCGCAGGTCCGGCGGAGCGGTCATCCGCTTGATGCGCATGCGGGCACCGGCCTCGTCGATGAGGTCGATGGCCTTGTCCGGCAGGAACCGGTCGTTGATGTAGCGATCCGCCAGCTGGGCCGCCGCGGCCAGGGCCGAATCGGTGATGGTGACCCGGTGGTGGGCCTCGTAGCGGTCCCGGAGCCCCTTGAGGATCTCGATGGACAGCTCGACGCTCGGCTCGGGCACCTGCACCGGCTGGAAACGACGCTCGAGCGCCGCGTCCTTCTCGATGTGCTTGCGGTACTCCTCGAGCGTGGTGGCACCGATGGTCTGCAGCTCACCGCGGGCCAGCTTGGGCTTGAGGATCGACGCCGCGTCGATCGCGCCCTCGGCGGCACCGGCCCCGACGAGGGTGTGGATCTCGTCGATGAACAGGATGATGTCGCCGCGCTGGTTGATCTCCTTGAGGACCTTCTTCAGGCGTTCCTCGAAGTCACCGCGGTAACGGGACCCGGCCACGAGCGAGCCCAGGTCAAGCGAGTACAGCTGCTTGTCCTTGAGGGTCTCGGGGACCTCGTTGTTGACGATAGCCTGCGCCAGGCCCTCGACGACGGCGGTCTTGCCCACGCCGGGCTCACCGATGAGCACCGGGTTGTTCTTGGTGCGCCGGGAGAGCACCTGCATGATGCGCTCCACCTCCTTGGCGCGACCGACGACCGGGTCGAGCTTGCCCTCCATGGCGGCCTGGGTGAGGTTGCGACCGAACTGGTCCAGGACCGTCGACGACGACGGGGTCCCGGCCTCGCGGCCACCGGAGCCGGCGGGCGTGCCCGAGGCCTCGGCCTCCTTGCCCTGGTACCCGGACAGCAGCTGGATGACCTGCTGGCGCACCCGTGTGAGGTCCGCGCCGAGCTTGACCAGCACCTGGGCGGCGACGCCCTCGCCCTCACGGATGAGGCCGAGCAGGATGTGCTCTGTGCCGATGTAGTTGTGGCCGAGCTGCAGCGCCTCGCGCAGGCTCAGCTCCAGGACCTTCTTGGCCCGCGGCGTGAACGGGATGTGCCCGCTGGGCGCCTGCTGGCCCTGGCCGATGATCTCCTCGACCTGACTCCGCACCGCTTCCAGCGAGATCCCGAGGGACTCGAGGGCCTTGGCGGCCACTCCCTCGCCCTCATGGATGAGACCCAGCAGGATGTGCTCGGTGCCGATGTAATTGTGGTTGAGCATCCTGGCCTCTTCCTGGGCCAGGACGACGACGCGACGCGCGCGGTCGGTAAACCGTTCGAACATCGTGCTACCTCACATTCCTCGGTTTTTCACCACTGTAGTGGCCGGTTCTGACGCTCTGCACCGCAGGAGCAGCACGAGGCCCGTCACCAGTGTTCAACGTGGCAGGTCGGGGATCGATTGCACGATCGTGTACGCCGTCAGCGAACGCCCCGCAACGGGCCGGATCCCCGGCCACTAGGGTCGTCGCCATGAGCTACGCGATCGGCGGCCGGGCGCCGTGAGCGCGTTCGATCTCGACCGCATCGGCCGCGGGCTGCCGTTCGCCCGGGCCCTGCCCGCCCTGCGGGACGCCCTCGCCACGTCGGGCACCGCGGTGGTCCAGGCACCACCCGGCACCGGCAAGACGACACTCGTCCCGCCCGCGGTCGCCGACGCGGTGTCGGGGCGGGTCGTCGTCACCCAGCCCCGACGGGTCGCCGCCCGTTCGGCCGCCCGGCGGCTGGCCGCGCTCACGGGGACCGGGACCGGTGACGTGGCGGGCTACACGGTCCGTGGGGACTCGCGTGTCGGCAGGGACACCCTCGTCGAGTTCGTGACGCCGGGGGTGCTGGTGCGCCGACTGCTCGCCGATCCCGACCTGCCCGGTGTCGGGGCCGTGGTGCTCGACGAGGTCCACGAACGCGACGTCGAGTCCGACCTGGCCTTCGCACTGCTGTGTGAGGTGCGGCAGCTGCGCGACGATCTGCCGGTGGTGGCGATGTCCGCGACGGTGGAGGCAGGGCGCTTCGCCCGGCTGCTCGGCGGCGGGACCGCGGCCGGGGACACCGCGGCGCCGGTCGTCGACGTCCCTGCGGAACTGCACCCACTGGAGATCCGGTACGCCCCGCCGCCGGCGGCCCGCCTGGACGCCCGCGGGGTCACCGACGCCTTCCTGGACCATGTGGCCGCGGTGACGGCGCGCGAGGTCGCCGCGAGTGGCGTCGACGCACTGGTGTTCCTGCCGGGTGTGCGCGAGATCGAGCGGGTCGTGCGCGCGCTGTCGGGGAGGTCGGGCGACGCGGTCGAGGTCCTGCCGCTGCACGGCGGGCTGGACGCCGCTGCGCAGGACCGGGCGGTCTCGGGTTCCGGGAGACGGACCGGGCCGGGCGACGCGGTGCTGCCGCGGATCGTGGTGTCGACCGACCTGGCGGAGTCCTCGCTGACGGTGCCCGGGGTACGACTGGTGGTGGACGCGTGCCTCAGCCGCGAACCGCGCCGGGACACCGCGCGGGACATGACCGGGCTGGTGACGGTCTCGGCGTCGCGGGACTCGTGCGTCCAGCGCTCCGGACGGGCCGCCCGGCTCGGCCCCGGCGTGGCGGTGCGCTGCCTGACGGAGCAGGAGTACTCGCACCTGCCCGACCACCGCACCCCGGCGATCGCGACGTCCGACCTGACGACGTTCGCGCTCGATGTGGCCTGCTGGGGTGCTCCCCGCGGCGAGGGGCTGGCGCTGCCCGATCCGCCGCCGTCGGGGGAGATCGCCCGCGCCGAGGCGGTGCTGCACGGCCTGGGCGGGGTCGACGACGACGGCCGCGTGACCGACCGCGGGCGCGACCTGGCACGGGTGCCGGCCGATCCGCGTCACGCCCGGGCGCTGCTCGACGGCGCGGGGCTCGTCGGGGCGACGACGGCCGCCGAGGTGGTCGCGATGCTGGCCTCGGGTCGGCGCTCGCCCGGCGGTGACCTGGTCGCGGACCTGCGGGCACTGCGGTCGGGACGCGCGCCGGACGCCTCGTCGTGGGAGCGGGAGGTCCGCCGCCTCGAGCGGATCGTGCGGGGCGACCGCGGTGCCAGCCGGGCCGACGGCCGGGGCGGGAACGGCGGGCGCGGGAACGGCGGGAGCGGCCAGCCGGGAGGAGGGATCCCGCTGGCGGACGCCGTCGGGACGGTCGTGGCGCTCGCCCACCCGGACCGCGTCGCGCGCCGACGCGGCGACCAGTACACCTTCGCCTCCGGGACCGGCGCGGTGGTGCCGCCGGGTTCCGCACTGGCGGGCCACGAGTGGCTCGCGGTCGCCGAGGTCGGGCGTGCCTCCGGGCGTGCGGCGGGAGAGGCCGGCGCGGTGATCCGCGCGGGCGCCGCCGTGGACCGACCGGCTGCGGAACGTGCGGCGTCACACCTCCTCGACGACGACGAGACGGCCGTCTTCGACCGTGGTTCGGTGGCGGGGCGGCGCATCCGGCGGCTCGGCGCGATCGAGCTCTCCTCCACACCGGTCCGGACCTCGCCCGCGGCCGCCGGGCGGGCGGTGGCGGCGGCGGTCCGGGCCGGCGGACTCGCCGCGCTGGGTCCCGACGACGACGCGGTCCGGCTGTGGCGCCGTCTCGGGCTCGCGCACCGGGAGCTCGGCCCGCCGTGGCCGGACGTGTCCGCCGACGGGCTGGCGGAGCGGCTGGACGACTGGCTCGGCCCAGAGATCGACGCCCTCGCCCACGGTTCCCGGCTGGCGGGACGAGACCTCGGCCCGGCGCTGCGCCGACTGCTGCCCTGGCCCGAGGCCGGTCGGTTCGATGAGCTGGTGCCCGACCGCCTGCAGGTGCCCTCCTCGTCGTCGTACCGCGTCGATTACCCCGAGGTCGGCTCCGATGACCCGCCGGTGCTGGCGGTGAAGTTGCAGGAGTGCTTCGGCTGGACCACCTCCCCCCGCGTCTGCGACGGCCGGGTGCCCGTGACCGTCCACCTGCTCTCGCCCGCCGGCCGGCCGCTCGCGGTGACACGGGACCTGGCGTTCTTCTGGCGCGAGGCCTATCCCGGGGTGCGCGCGGAGATGCGGGGGCGGTACCCCAGACACCCGTGGCCGGAGGATCCCATGTCCGCCGAGCCGACACGCCGGACGAACCGCCGGCGATGACCGGCGGTGGTGATCGGCGGTGGATCCCCGGGCGACCCAGGACTAAGATGTGACGTAAACCACAAGCGCACATTCGTGCCGGAAGGGTGATCGACATGACCGCGTACACGCCTCGCGCGCCCCACCGCGAGGACCGCTCCGAGACGTCCCCCTCCCGCGACGGGCTCATCCCGCACGTGCGGAACCGGATCGGTGCCCTCATCGCGGTGGCGGGCCTCGGAGCGGCACTGCTCAGCCTCTACCTCCCGTGGCTCTCCACCGACGGGGGCGGACAGATCACGGCGATCGGCATCACCGAGATCATCGACGTCCGCGGCGTCGCTCCGGTCCTCTTCCTCGGGCTGGTCCTGATGTCCTTCCTGGTGGCGGTGACCACGGTGACCCGACTCGGCGCCTTCGCCTACGCGAGCGCGATCGTGGCGCTGGCCGTGCTCGCCGCCCACCTCGCATTCGTGTGGACGCTCGGCTCCTCCACCGGCAGCGCGGACCCGATCCTGGCGGGGCTGCCGTCCGACGCATCCGTGACGTTCGGCCCCTACGTGGCCGCGCTGGGGTTCGTCCTCGTGTTCGCCGGGTCCGTATGGGCGGCCCGCGCCGCCGACTACCTCTTCCCGGACGTCGAGGCGGGGCGACACCTCCGCGACTGAGCGACACCGGCCGACGCGGGCCCGCCGCATCGGGTGGATGCACTGACGGTTCGGGCATATCATCAGGTCAGGACCACACAGGCGGCCCGGCGTCGCCGAAAGGCGATCCTCATGGCCGCGTACACACCTCCCCCACCCCACCGGATCCCCCTCCCCACGAGGACCCCCACCCGGACCAAGGTCATATCCCGCGGACGGAGTCGGCTCTGCGCACTGGTGGAGGTCGGAGGCCTGGCCGTCGCCCTGCTCAGCCTCTACCTGCCCTGGTTGAGCACCGGGCGGGGCGAGCAGATCACCGCGCTGGGGATCACCGACCTCATCGACGTCCGCAGCGTGGCACCCGTGCTCTACCTGGGCCTGGTGGGAATGCTCCTGTTGGTGGCGGCGACCGCGGGGACGCGACTGGGCGCGTTCGCACTGGCCGCCGCGGTGGTCGCGGCGGGCGCCCTGGTCGGACACCTCGCGTTCGTGTGGATCCTCATCGCCTCCACGGGGGAGGCGGAACCCATGCTGTCCGGCCTGCCGGCGGACGCGTCGGTCACCTTCGGGCCCTACGTGGCGGCCCTGGGCTTCGTCACGGTGGCGGCGGTGTCGGCGTGGGCCGCCTTCACCGCCGAGTACGTCCACCCCGACCCCGGTTCGGGCCACCGGACGATGGACGCGCGGGTGATCTAGTACGGGTGATCTAGAAGACCACCACCGTGTCGCCGACCTGCAGCCGATCGAAGAAGGTGGCGGCCGCGGGCTGGTCCAGGCGGATGCAGCCGTGCGACTCGACCGTGGGGTCGCCCTCGTGGAACGCGATCCCCCCGACGAAGTACACCGCGTAGGGCATGGGCGCGTTGTCGAACAACCGGCTCACCTCGTGCCGCACCTTTCGCGTGACCTGATAGGTCCCCCTGGGGGTCTCCCAACCGGCCATGCCGTGGGACATCCGCACCGGCCCGTAGCTCAGACGCTCCCCGGACTGCAGCCACGCCCGGTTCCCGTCCAGGTCCACACACGCAGCCGCGGTACGCGGGCACGGGCTCTGCGGGGTCGGGTCCGGAGGCGGAGGCGGGGCGGGCTGCGGTGAGCGGGCCTGGGACGGGGCGAGGCCGGGTGGCGGGGCGATGCCGGCGGCGGCGAGCGAGCCGCCCACCGAGGTCCGCACCTGCTCCTCCGCCTGCGCCGAGCCCGCCTGTGCCTGGTCCACCACCTGCTGCACCTCTGCCGGGAGGCCGACCGGTAACTGCGCGGACGCCACCGGGGCCGCCCCTCCGACGGCGATCAGCGCGGCGGCCACCACCGCTCCCGCGCGCGATAAGAGTGTGTCCATCCCCGGATTATCGCCCACCCGGATCGCCCGGACGTGCGACTCGCAATCACGTTCCGGTCTCGTCCCCACGGACGGACCCGCGGCGGGAGGGTGCCGAGCGGGGCCCGGGAGTTCGCGGGCCGGCTGACCCGCGGGCGGGGAATGGATAGGGTCGCGGCATGGCCTCTCGGAGTAGTACCACCGGCCGGGTTCGCCTGCTGGCACTCGGCGCCGCCGCGCTGCTCGGCGCCTCCGCCGCCGGGACCGCGTCCGGGGTGTCGCCCTCGGCCACCCCGCCCGCCGACGCCGCCGGTGTCACGGAGACGGACACCCGGATCGTGACCGATGCGCCCCCGCAGCCGGTGGCCGTCGACGAGCAGATGGTCCGCTCGGTCGCCCACCGGGTCCTGGAGGAACAGGGGCGGCCGGCCCACCTGACCGACGTGGACCTCGTCGCCCGCGACGTGCTGGCCGGCGGCCCCGTCGAGGCCGGAGAGGTGGACGAACTGACGCGTCAGACCCTGCTCGGGAACGGTCCCGGCGCCCCGGACACCGTCGGCGAACCCGCGCCATCCCGGTGCCCACCGACCGCCCGGGCGTGCGTCGACGTCGACGGCAAGCGGGCCTGGATGGTCGACGACGGGGAGATCACCTACGGTCCCGTCCCCGTGACCACCGGCATGCCCGGCTACGAGACCGCGCGGGGCGCGCACCGGATCCTGCGGCACGTGCGCCACGACCACAGCCGGGTCTTCGACTCCCCGATGCCGTACTCGACCTACTTCACCGTGGACGGCATGGCATTCCACCAGGGTCGGCTGGACGAACCGTCCCACGGGTGCGTCCACCTGGGCCAGCAGGCGGCCGCACACTTCTTCGAGCAACTGAGGGTCGGAGACGAGATCGTCGCATTCTGACCACGGGGCGGGGCGATCGTTGTGCACCTGAGCCTGGCCCGGCCGTGCGTGTCGGTCTAGCGTCGTGGGCATGACAGGTCCCCCGCTGCCGCTGCCACGGCTCTCGGCCCCGGCGACGCGCGCCCTGGCCACCGCGGGAATCACCGACCTGCGGCACCTCGACGGCACCCCGGAGAAAGACGTCCTCGCGCTCCACGGGGTGGGACCGTCCCAGCTCGGCGTCCTGCGCGAGGCGCTGACCGCCGCCGGGCTCGCCTTCTCCGCCCCCGTGTCCCGGCCCGCGGCCACCGGCCGCAACGACAACACCACGCTACTACCCACCGGGGCGCCGCCGAGGCAATGGATCGAGGGCCTTCCCACCGCTCGGCGCGTCGACGACGGCCTGCGACTGCTCGCGATGTTCGACGAGATCACCGGGGAGCCGGCCTCGATGTGGGCCGGTTCGATCGTCGGATACGGACACAGCCACTACGTCTACGACAGCGGCCGGGAGGGCGACACCTTCGTGGTGGGCTTCAGCCCGAGGTCGTCGGCGACATCCCTCTACGGGCTCCTGGGCGGGCCGGACGAGGAGGAGCAACTGGCCCGACTCGGCCCCCACAAGAGCGGAAAGGGCTGCCTCTACGTGACCAGGCTCGACCGGATCGACGCCCGCGCGCTGCGCGACATGGTCGAGTCCGCGTGGGGCCGGCGGGCGGCCGGCGCGGGGGCGCCTTGACCGGCGACCCGAGCGCCGGCCGGGCCGCAGCCCCACCCGGCCGCCGCCGTCAGTCGCGCGGCAGCGGCTTGACCATCGGGAACAGGATGGTCTCGCGGATGCCCAGGCCGGTCAACGCCATGAGCAGTCGGTCGATCCCCATCCCGAGCCCGGTGGTCGGCGGCATGCCCTGCTCCATCGCGGCGAGGAACTCCTCGTCGAGCACCATCGCCTCGTCGTCACCCGCCGCCGCGAGCCGTGCCTGGTCCTCGAAGCGCTGACGCTGGATGACGGGATCGACGAGCTCCGAGTAGCCGGTCGCCAGCTCGAATCCGCGGACGTACAGGTCCCACTTCTCCGTGACCCCGCGGTCGGTGCGGTGATCGCGGGTCAACGGCGAGGTCTCCACGGGGAAGTCCCGCACGAAGACCGGTCCGTCGAGCTGATCGCCGCACAGGTGCTCCCAGAGCTCCTCGACGAGCTTGCCGTGCAGCCACCCCTGGCCACTGGGGACCTCGAGACCGACCTTCCCCGCCAGTTCGGTGAGCTCGTCGACCGTCGAGTCGACCGTGACGGGGTCCTCGTCGTCGTCCCCCACCACCCCGGGGTGCTTGGCGCGCAGCGCCTCGTTGAGGGACGGGTACATCCGCATCTCGCGCCACTGCCCGCCGAGGTCGTACTCGGTGCCGTCGGCGAGCGTGACCGTCGTGGAGCCGAACACCGCGTGCGCGACCTCCTGGATGACCTCGCGGATCATTGTGGCCGAGGTGTCGTAGTCCCCGTAGGCCTGATAGGTCTCGAGCATCGCGAACTCGGGACTGTGGGAGGAGTCCACGCCCTCGTTGCGGAAGTTGCGGTTGATCTCGAAGACCCGCTCGATCCCGCCCACCACGCACCGCTTGAGGAACAGCTCGGGGGCGATGCGCAGGTAGAGGTCCAGATCGAGCGCGTTGGAATGGGTGATGAACGGCCGGGCCGCCGCGCCGCCGTGCAGCGTCTGCAGCATCGGCGTCTCCACCTCGAGGAAGCCGCGCCTCTCCAGCGCGTCACGCAAGGCGCGGACCACCTTGATGCGGGTGATGGCGTTGCGGCGGGCGGCGTCCCGCATGATCAGGTCGGTGTAGCGCTGGCGGACGCGCGTGTCCTCGCTCAGCTCCTTGTGCGCCACCGGCAGCGGGCGCAGCGACTTGGCCGCCAGCACCCAGGAATCGGCCATGACGGACAGCTCACCGCGCTTGGACCGGACGACCCGGCCGGTCACCGAGACGTGGTCACCCAGGTCGACGTCCTGCTTCCACGCGTCGAGCCGCTCCTGGCCCACGTTGGCGAGCGAGAGCATCACCTGCAGCTGCGGCGTGAGCGGTCCCACCTCCCCCTCCGCCACCGGGGCGGACAGGTCCGCCGACGGGTCGAGACCGTCCTGCAGGCGCACGAAGCACAGCTTGCCGGTGTTGCGGATGAACAGGACCCGGCCCGCCACCGAGACCCGGGCGTCGGTCTCCTCACCCGGCTCCAGCGCGGTGAAGCGGGGGTCCGAGGTGATCTCGGCGAGCCCGTGGGTACGGGGGACCTCCACCGGGTAGGCCTGCGCCCCGGAGTCGAGGATGCGCTGCCGCTTGTCGCGGCGGATGCGCAGCTGCTCAGGGGTGTCGTCGGCGGGCTCACCGGTGGCGGCCCCGGGCGCGGCGGGAGTCGAATCGGTCACGACTGTCGAGGATAGTCGTGACCGGCCCGGGGACCGAACCCGTGGGCTGCGACCCGTCGGCCTCAGGCCATGTCGAGGACGTGCAGCTCCAGTCGGTCGGACAGCGCCTCGATCGCGGCGGCGGCGCGCACACTGTTGCCGTGCTCGTCCAACCGGGGCGAGTACGCGGCCACCCCGAGCCGGCCGGGCACCACCGCGAACAGGCACCCCGAGACGCCGCTCTTGGCGGGCAGACCGACCTGGTAGACCCAGTCCCCGGCCGCGTCGTACATGCCGCACGTGAACATCACACTGTTGGCGTATCGCACCGCCCGTCGACCCAGGACCTGCTCGCCGTCACCCGGCAGCCGCCCGCCGCCCGCGAACATCGCGGCCATGTGCGCCAGCTCGCGGGTGTCCACCCGGATCGCGCACTGCCGACCGTACCCGGACACCACCTGGTGGGGGTCGTCGGCCAGGGTGCCCTCCTCCGCCAGCAGATGCGCGAGCGCCTGGTTCCGGTGGGCGCTCCGGGACTCGATGTCGATGATCTGCTGGTCGACCTCGACCTCCCGGCCCACGAGGCGGGAGAACATCACGCGGATCTGTTCGAAACGGGTGTCCTCGTCGTCGCCCTCCTCCCCCACCAGCGCGTGCGCGGCCAGCGCGCCGGCGTTGACGAGGGCGTTGGGGGCGCGGCCCGTGCCGGCCTCGAGGGAGATCTCGTTGAACGGGTCCCCGGAGGGTTCCACCCCGATCCGCTTCGCGACCACGTCGACGCCCTTCTGGTCCAGCGCGAGCGCGTAGACGAACGGTTTGGACGCGGACTGCAGGTCGAAGAGCGTTTCGTCATCGCCGGCCGAGACGACGTGGCCGTCCAGGTCGCAGACCGCCAGCGCGAGGGCGTCGGGGTGGGGGTGCTCGTAGTCGCCGAGGTGGGGGACGACGTCGCCGGAGACGTCCTCCCGGACCTCGTCGAGGATCTCGGCCAGCAGGTCTGCGGAGATGTCCGTCATGGTGCGACCGTACCGGCGCCGGCGTGCCGACGCCCCCGGTCGACCAAGCTCAGTGTGCCGAGATGGCCGAGCGCTCCCGCAGCAGGTGGTCGGCCCCGGAGAGCAGGGCCAGCGCCCGGGCGGCCCGGAGTGCGTCGTGGCCGCCGTCCACCGCGCGGACACCGCGGACGCCACGCGAATGGAGCTCCAGGGCGAACAGTTCGGCGTCGAGGCCGTCGTCGCTGACGAGGACGACCGCCCTGCCGTCGGTGACGGCGGAGAGCGGCGCGGCCGATCGGGGGTCGAGCAGATCGACGACGGGCCGGGCCTCCACGGCGACGGCGCCCGCGAGCACCCCCTGGCGCTCACGCTGGGCCCGGGACCGGATGTCGACGACGAGGGCGCCCGCACGGACCGCCGCGGGGTAGTCGCCGGCGGCGAGGGTGGTCGAGACGCCCGTGCTGAACGACGTCGCCGTGGCGGGGGTTCCCGCAGTGGCGGAGGTGGTGCTGAAGCTGGTGGTCATGCGGTGCTCCCGGAAGAGGTGAAGGCGGCTGGGGCGTGGCGGGGGCCTGCCGGTCGGGGACACCTGTGCTGGACGCGCGCGGAGGCCACCGGACCGGCCGGGGGCATTCGTCGCGTTGTCATGCGGCCATAGTAGACAGACCGGTCTATCTACCGCAAGGGCCGCTCGCGCGCGCACGGGGCCGGCGCACGGGGTGGGCGCACGGGGCCGGCGCACGGGGCCGGCGTGGCGGTCGACACTGGCGCCCGGCCGGGTAGTTGATGCATCATGTATGTGAGAGAAGGAGAACCATGACCGCCTCGCCCCCCTCGACCGCCCGTCAACCCGCCGTCTTCATCGGCCACGGCGTTCCCCTCAACGCCCTCGAGGAGAACGAGTGGACCCGCCAGTGGGCCGCCCTCGGCGCATCCCTGCCCGAGCGGCCGCGGGCCGTACTGGCCGTGTCGGCGCACTGGTACATAGGCGCCACGGCGGTCACCGCGATGTCGGCGCCGCGCACCATCCACGACTTCTACGGCTTCCCCCGCGAGCTCAACGAGTTCGAGTACCCCGCCGCGGGCGCCCCGGAGCTCGCGGCCGAGGTGGCCGAGGCCGTCAAGCCCACCTGGGTCGGCGCCGACCAGGACTCCTGGGGCCTCGACCACGGGACGTGGTCCGTCCTCACGCACGTGTTCCCCGACGCCGACGTGCCGGTGGCGCAGTTGTCGGTGGACGCGTCCAAGCCGGCGGGTTACCACTTCGACCTGGGCACCCGGCTGGCCGCCCTGCGGGATTCGGGCGTCCTCGTGCTGGCCAGCGGCAACGTGGTGCACAACCTCGCGGCGGTGGACCCGTCGCTCGGCGACGCGGGCACCGACTGGGCCCACCGGTTCGACGACCACGCACGGGAACTGCTCACCACGCGCCCCGAGGACGCCCTCGCGCTGACCGAGCACCCGGACGCCCGGCTGGCCGTGCCCACGGCGGACCACTTCCTGCCGCTGCTGTACACGGCGGGAATGGCGGCGGGCTCCAGCGAGACGCTCGACGCGTTCACCAGGGGCTACGCCTGGGGTTCGGTCTCCATGACCAGCTACCGCTCGGCGGCCTGAGCCCGGAGCCCCGGGCCCGGCCACCCTCCCGCGTCCGGCGGCCGGGCGGGCCTGAGCCACGGCCCCGGCATCCGCTCGGCCGCCTGCTCGGCCCCGACAGTCGCCTCTCTCGATGGCGTCTCGCGCGCCCCGCGGTGCAGGCCAGACGCCATCGCCGCGGGCGGCTGCGTTTCCGGCGGACAGGAGCGCGAGCGGGAGTCCACGCGCGGGAGCCCCTGCGTGCGTGGGAGGACCTCGGCGAGCTGCTCAGCTCAGGAATTGCGCTCGAACACCAACCGCAGGCCCTCCAGCGCCAGTTCGGGCTCGACGTCGGTGATGGTCCGGGATTCCTCCGCCACGACGTCCGCGCGCAGCCCCGTGAGGACGACGGAGGCGTCGGCGAGCTCGGGGACGTCGGTGCGCAGTCGGTCCACGAGTGCGTCGATCTGGCCGGCGAACCCGATCACGATGCCGGCCTGGAGTGCCGCGACGGTGTTCTTGCCCAAGGCTCCCTTCGGCCGCACGACCTCGATCTTGCGCAGGGCGGCGGCGCGCTCGGCGAGGGCGTCGACGGAGATGTCGATGCCGGGCGCGATCGCCCCACCGAGCAGCTCGCCGCGGGCGGAGACGGCGTCGACGGTGGTCGCCGTGTCGACGTCGACGACGACGACGGGCCCCTCGAACAGCGTGTGGGCGGCCAACGCGTTGACCACGCGGTCCGAGCCCACCTCCCGCGGGTTGTCGACCTTGAGCGGCACCCCGGTCTTCACCCCGGGCGCGACGACGACGGCCGGAAGTCCCGGCCAGTAGTCGGCGGCCATCCGGCGCAGTTCCCCGGTGACAGACGGGACCACGGACATCGCGGAGATTCCGGTGAGCTGCTGCGCGCAGTCCCCCAGCAGGCCGCGGATGGTCAGGGCGAGTTCGTCCGAGGTCACCGCCGGTGACGTGCGCATACTCCAGGTGCGCACGAGTGGCCCGCCGCCCGGGGGGAAGATGCCGAGCCGGATGTGGGTGTTGCCGACGTCGACGGTGAGCAGCATCTTCTGTCCGCGCTGCCTAGACGGCGGCGGGCTCCGGCACGCGGGGGTTCTTCAGACCCGAGCCCTCGGGCACGTCCGCGGGGTCGGTGCCCTCGGTGAGCATGCGGTTGTCGCCGTCGACGAACACCACGCGGGGGGAGTAGACCCGCGCCTCGGCGTCGGACATCTGGGCGTAGGCGATGATGATGACCAGGTCGCCGGGGTGCACGAGGTGGGCGGCGGCGCCGTTGATGCTGATCACGCCGGAGCCGCGCTCGCCGGTGATGGCGTAGGTGGTCAGGCGGGCGCCGTTGTCGATGTCGACGATGTCGATCTGCTGGCCCTCGAGCAGGTCGGCGGCATCCATGAGGTCGGCGTCGATCGTGCAGGAGCCGACGTAGTGCAGGTCGGCCTGGGTGACGGTGGCACGGTGGATCTTGGAGTGGAGCATGGTGCGCTGCATCTACTGGCCTTCCTCGAGGTCTCGGGCCATCTCGGCCTGTTGGGCGGCGACGGTGGCCTCGGCGGCGGCGACGAAGCCGGTGCCGATCGCCACGCCGACGTTGTCGATGAGTCTGGTGGTCCCGATGCGGGCCGCGACGAGGAGCCTGCCGGGACCCTCCTCCGGCGGTTCCCCGAGGTCCCCGGCGCGCAGCTCGAGGTAGTCGATCGTGATCTGCGGCCGCTCGTCCAGGACCGCGCGGGCGGCGTCGACGACGGCCCGGCGCCCGCCCTTCGCGGCGAACGTCCCCGCCACGAGGGCGGCGTTGAGGACGGTGGCCAGTTCCCGCTCCTCGGCGGACAGGTAGCGGTTGCGGGAGCTCATCGCCAGCCCGTCCGACTCCCGGATGGTCGGGACGCCGACCACACGCACGTCCATGTCCAGGTCCGCCACCATCTGGCGGATGAGCACCAACTGCTGGTAGTCCTTCTCCCCGAAGAACGCCTGGTGGGGGGAGACGATGTTGAACAACTTGTTCACCACGGTGAGCATCCCGGCGAAGTGGCCGGGTCGCGCGGCCCCGTCGAGGATCTCACCGGTCGGGCCGGGCTGCACCGTCGTGCGGGGGCCGTCCGGGTACATTGTGGCCGCGCTGGGCGCGAAGACGAGTTCCACGCCGGCGTCGGCGAGCCGGGCCACGTCCTCGTCGAGGGTGCGGGGGTAGGCGTCGAGGTCCTCGCCGGGCCCGAACTGCATCGGGTTGACGAAGATCGACACCACCACGACCGACCCCGGCGTGCGGCGGGCCGCCTCGACCAGCGCGAGATGCCCCTCGTGGAGGGCGCCCATGGTGGGGACGAACGTGATCTGCTTGCCGACCTTGCGCAGCGACTCGGTGACCGCGCGCAGCGAGGACGGGTCGTGGTGGATGGTCAGCTCACCCCGGTTGTATCCGGTGTTCGGGCGACCGGGGACCGCGGTCCGGACCGCGAAGGTGGCGGGGGTCATCGAAGCTGCTCCGTGAGGTCGGGGGCCAAGAGGTCGGTCACGTCGGCTCCGGCCCCGACGCGGTCGGCGGTGCGCAACGCGAGCGCCCGGTAGCCGGCGGCGATTCCCCCGTCGACGTCCTCGAGGGCATCGAGGTGGCGGGAGACCGTGACGGCGTCACCGCGCATCACCGGACCGGTCAGGGCCGAGTCCCCGGAGGCCAGGACGTTGTCGAGGGCGACCCGCAGGAGCGGCTCCAGGGTGCGGCGCGCGAGCGCCTCCGCGTCCTGCCCGAGCATGCCGTCGGGATCGCCCTCGACTCCGCCCCCGGGCAGGACGGCGAACGACGCGGCGAGCGCCTCGGCGGCGTCGTTGACGAGGGTGACGAAGTGGTTGGCGCCGTGCGCGAGGGCCGCGTGGTAGAGGGCCCGATGGGATTCGGCGACGGTGACGGGCAGGCCACCGGTCTCCATGACCAGCATCTGGCCGACGACCAGTCCGATCTCGTCCGGGGAGGTGAGCGCCCACGAGCACCCCTCCATGCGGTCGATATCGGCCGCTCCCCCGGTGAAGGTCATGGCCGGGTGCGCGGCGACGACCACGGCACCGGCGTCGGCGGCGGGGCGCAGGACCTCCGCGCCCACCGCGCCGGCCACGTGGACGACGATGTGGCCCGGACGGAAGGCGTTCGCGTCGGCGAGCTCGGCCACGACCCCGGATAGGGCCGAGTCCGGCACCGCGAGGATGAGGAGTTCGCCCGCCGCCGCCGCGTCGGCGGGATCGGTGATGCGGGCCTCGGGGAGGCGGCGGGCAGCGAGGTCCCGCGACTGCGACGAGCGTGCGACGAGGGCGGAGACGACGTGTCCCCGCCGCTCGAGCGCGGCGCCCACAGCGGTGCCCACGCGACCCGCGGACACGAGGCCGATGGACAGGCGGGCAGGGGGTGTTCCGGTGACGCCGTGGTCGGACATCTCAGGGTGCTCCAGTGCTCGATCCGTTCCAGGCCCACTCACTGATGGCGGGTCCCGGACATCTCGCAGGCGAGAGTAGTCGCGGCTGCGGCCACGAGCAGCATCGAGTGGCGTACTTCACACAACCGATGCGAGGGGCGGCGCCTCCGTCGGCGCGGCTCAGTCCTCCGCGCGACGGCGGCGGCGGCCCGATGTGGATTCGAACCCCTCCCCCAGCCGCGCCATGAGTTCTGCCACCGACAGACCCGAGCCCTCGCCGTGGCGACTCGGCGAAGCCGACTCGGCGGCCGGGGCCTGCGTCGACTGCGACCGCGGCTGCGTGGCCGTCTCGCCGGCCGTGGCGGGCGACTCGTGTTTGCCGGCCTTTTCGGAGGGGGTGGGCGACTCGTGTTTGCCGGCCTTCTCCGAGGAGCCGGACGCGGCCGCGCCCCCGGACGCCACCGGGGGTCCCAACGCGGCGGTCTTGTCCGACGTGGCGCCCTCGACGGCCGACGCCGCGGGCCGGGAGCTCGTGCTCGTGCTCGTATTCGCGGGCGTACGCGCGGGCTCGGGCGAGCTGGCGGGCTCGGGCCGTGCCTGCGGTCGCGAGGTGGCGCCGGAGCCGAAGCCGGAGCTGCTGCCGGCAGCGGAACGCGCATCGCGCGCGCCGGACGTGGGGCGCACCGCCGGGCGACGGGGGTCCCCCGCCGGCGTGTCGGACCGGGACTCCCGATCGGAGACCGGGGTCAGTCGCTCGGTGCGCTCGGTGCTCGGGGTGACGTCCGGACCGACGCCGGAGGCCGATGATGCGGGGGACCGCGTCGCGCCGGAAGCGGAACGGGGACCCGCGACCGGGCCGGAGTCCGATCCCGGGGCACGCCGACGGGGCGCCACCCGCTCGGACGGGACGGACGGCAGCGACGATCCCGCACCCAGCTGCCCGGCGGGACCGAGCCCACCGACCGCGAAGCGGTCCTCGGGGAGACTGACGCCCAGTGCGCCGAGCTGCTCGCGCAGCGCCGCGATCTCTTGCCTCAGTGCGACGATCGAGTCACTGGTCTCGGCGCGCACCGAGGCCCGCAGGTCCCGCTCCACGACGAGCTCGTGCTCCCGGCGGGCGGAGATCTCCCTCTCGAGCTGCAGTTCGTAGACGGTGTGCAGGTCGCGGACCCTGGCGGCCTCGGTGGCGGCCTGCCGCCGGTACCGGGCGACGAGGAACGCGCCGATGAACGCGGCCCACAGTGCGGAGAGTGTCCCGATGCGCATCCAGACCGGGTTGTCGGAGAAAACCATCACGACCGTGGCGATGATCGCCAGGAGGAGCAGCACCCCCAGGGCGATGTTCGCCAGTCCACGATCGTCGCCTCGCGCGGGGCGAGCTGACCGGGGCTTGTCCATCGCGCCGTCGGAACTCATGCCCCGCATGATACGCGGAGAATCACGGGTCACACGGGTAACCAGCGCGTGTCTGCGGTAACGGGGGCGGGCATGAGAGGACCGGTCCGGCTCGGGCCCCTCAGGCGGGGTCGGCGAGGCCGCCGTTCTCGTCGTCG
The DNA here is from genome assembly GCF_002441635.1 of Dietzia sp. WMMA184. Taxonomy (NCBI): domain Bacteria; kingdom Bacillati; phylum Actinomycetota; class Actinomycetes; order Mycobacteriales; family Dietziaceae; genus Dietzia; species Dietzia sp. WMMA184. Next base: position 1,763,156 of record NZ_NXEI01000001.1, read on the forward strand.
TCGGGGGGCGTCTCACACGCCGATTCGAGGAAGAGTCCCGCCGCCACCAACACCGCGCCGGACACCAGGACAGCGACTGACGCGGGCAGCTCCGCGCCCGCCACCGCGAGGTCGCCGAGCCGTGACAGGAAGTACAGCGTCAGCCCGGCCCCTGCCCCGGCGCCCGCGGCGCCGAGCACGGCGGAGGCCTGTCCGAGAGCGGCGCTGCGGGCGATGGTGAGCGGGTGCATCTGGCTGCGGTCCTGCCCGACGCCGCCGTCGGAGATCGCGGCGCGGATCCGCAGGGACAGCAGCACGTCGACCACCGCGATCGCCACGAGGGTCACCCAGCCGAAGCCGATCGGGGTCACAGCGCCGAGGAAGGACCCGGTGAGAACGTAGGCGGCCACCGCCGCGACGAGCGCCACCAGGACGAGGGTGGACTTCGCGACACGCGTCATGTCACTCCCCCCGGGCCGCGGGGCGCCAACGGATCGGGCAGCCGGCGCACCGCGGCGACGTCCCCGGGATCGAGCGCGTCGAGACACTCCCGGACCGGCACCCCGTCCAGCCGGGCGGCCGGGTCGATCTCCAGCCACGGGACCATCACGAAGGCCCGCTCGGCCGCGCGGGGGTGCGGCAGCGTGAGCCTCGGGTCGTCGGACGCCACCGGCTCACCGCCCAGCTCGGCAGTCACCACGTCCACGTCGAGGGTGCGCGGACCCCAGCGCACCTCGCGGGTCCGGCCTGCGGCCCTCTCGCGGGCGAAACCCCACTCGAGGACGTCGGTCGGGGAACCGGGATGGTCGACGACGAGGACGGCGTTGAGGAAGTCGTCCTGCTCGACGCCGCCCCACGGCGGGGTGGCGTACACCGACGAGACCGCGCGCAGGATGCCGTCCGCGGCCGCGGCGTCGACGACCCCCCGCAGCAGCGAGAGAGCGTCCCCCTGGTTGCCGCCGATCGACAGCACCGCCCGGCAGCTCACCGCGCTCCCCCCGCGGCGCTCCCGCCCGCGCGCGAGCGGTGGGCCACGACGGCGACGTCGGCGAACTCCGCCGGGATCGGCGCCTGGGGCTTGTGCAGGGTCACCTCCACCGCGTCCGCACCGGGGGCCATCTCCATGATCCCGTCGGCGATCCGCGAGGCGACGGTCTCGATGAGGTCGAGCGATGGTCCGGCCACCACATCACGAGCGAACAGGGCCAGCGCCCCGTAGTCGACGGTGTCGGCCAGGTCGTCGGACGCGGCGGCGGCCGTGAAGTCGGTCCACAGGACGAGGTCGACCAGGAAGTCCTGGCCGTCCCGCTTCTCGTGCTCGAAGACCCCGTGCGTGCCGCGCACCTTCAGGCCCCGCAGTTCGATCCGGTCGAGTTCGCTGCGATCCGCCATCAGTTCACCCCCGCCCGTCCGGCCGCCCACGCGGCGGCCACCCTCACCGCGTCCGCACTGGGGCCCACGTCATGGACCCGGACCGCCCACGCGCCGGCGGCGGCGGAGAGCGACGTGATCGCGGCCGTCGCCGGATCGCGGCCCGCCACCTCGCGCGGTCGGGCGTCCGATCCGGGCAGCAGCGACCCGAGGAACCGTTTGCGGGACGCGGCGACGAGTACCGGGAACCCCAGCTCGATCAGTCGGTCCAGCCCGTGCAGCAGCGCCCAGTTGTCGTCGGCGTCCTTGGCGAAGCCGAGGCCCGGGTCGAGCACGATGCCGGCGGCGTCGACCCCCGCGGCGATCGCGGCGTCGGCGCGGCGGGCCAGGTGGTCACGCACCGCACCCACGACGTCCCCGCCGTAGTCGGATCGGCCTCCCGCGCCGGCGCGGTACTCGTCCGGAGACACCCAGTGCATGAGGATGACGGAGGCGCGGTATTCGGCCACGACCCTCAACATGTCGGGGTCGGCGAGCCCGCCCGAGACGTCGTTGACGATCGCCGCGCCCTCCTCGAGGGCACGCGACGCCACCCCGGCGCGCATCGTGTCCACCGAGACCGGCGCGAGGCCGGACACCGCACGGACCAGCGGGACGACCCGCTGCTCCTCGTCCGACTCCTCGACGCGGAGGGCGCCGGGCCGGGTGGACTCCCCACCGATGTCGATGAGGTCGGCGCCGTCGGAGACCATGCGCCGAGCGTGCGCGACGGCGTCGTGATGCGCGAGGTGGCGCCCACCGTCGGAGAAGGAGTCGGCCGTGACGTTGAGGACGCCCATCACCGCGCACCGGTCCGGGCGGGGCAGCAGACCGGGCGCGCTCACGTCCCGCGCAGGAGGCCGAGCGCCTCCGCCCTGGTGGAAGCGTTGGTTCGCATGTTGCCGCGGACGGCCGAGGTCGTGGTGACCGCCCCCGCCTTCCGGATCCCCCGCATCGACATGCACAGGTGCTCGCACTCGATCACCACGAGCACGCCCGAGGGTGCGAGCCTGTCGACCAGCGCGTCGGCGACCTGACTGGTGAGCCGTTCCTGGACCTGCGGCCGCTTGGCGTAGAGATCCACCAGTCTGGCGAGCTTGCTCAGACCGGTGACCGCCCCGGACTGTCCCGGGATGTAGCCGATGTGGGCGACGCCGTGGAAGGGCACCAGGTGGTGTTCGCAGGTCGAGTAGATGGGGATGTCCCGCACCAACACGAGCTCGCGGTGGTCCTCGTCGAAGGTCCTGGACAGCACCTCCGACGGGTCGGTGTACAGCCCGGAGAAGACCTCGCGGTAGGCCCTGGCCACCCGCGCGGGTGTGTCCTGCAGCCCCTCGCGCTCCGGGTCCTCGCCCACGGCGATCAACAGCTCGCGGACCGCGGCCTCGGCGCGCTCGGCATCGAAGACCCGCCCCGTGGGGAGCGACCGGGCATCGGCGGCGGGTATGTGGTCAGGCGTCGTCATTCTTTCCTCTTCTCGCACGGAGTCGACCGTGCGGTCAGTCCTCACGTTCCCACGGCGCACGCCAGTCGGCGTCCTTGTCCTCACGGCGGTGCGAACCGCGGTCCACGGGGCCCCGGGTCGACCCGCCGGACGCGTCGCCGTCACGGCCGTCACCCACCGCCGACCACGCCCGGGTCGGGGCCTCGGACGGCCCCTCGCTCCGACCGGCCCGTTCCGGACCGTCAGCGCTCCCGGATCGGTCCGTGCTCCCGGTGCCGTCGATGCTCCCGGGGGCGTCGTTCCTCTGCAGGCCCTCCGGCGCGGCCGGCAGGCGGGTGGTCTCGGCCCCGCTCGGCCCCCGGTCACCGTGGTGCGCGGGCTGACGCGGGGGCCAGCCCGGCGCCGACCAGCCCGGGGGCGGCGGCGTGCCGTAGGCCGGGATACCGGTCGGACGTTGCCCGCCGCCGGCGGTCGCGCCGCGGCCCGAACCGCCACCGGGCATCCCCACCGGGGCGCCCACGCCGTTGCGGTCACCCCCGTGGTCGCCGGGGCCGTCCGCCTCGCCCGGATCACGGGCGTCCTCGGCGTCGCGGCCGGCCGGGAGGACCGGCATGGCGAACGGATCGGTCACCGGCGGGGGCCACGGCTCGCCACGCTCCTTGGCCAGTTCCCCCGGGGTCTTGATGGGCGGACGGGCCGACGGGATGCGTCCACCGAAGTCGTCGAACTCGGTGATCCGCGGCCGCTTGACCACGTCGGCGAACAGCCTCTCGAGGTCGTCCTGCCGCAGGGTCTCCTTCTCGAGGAGCTCGCCCGCGACCGCGTCGAGGATGTCGCGGTTGGACTCGAGGACCTGCCAGGCCTCGGTGTGGGCCGAGTCGATGATGCGGCGCACCTCGTCGTCGATGATCTTGGCGACCTCGGGCGAGTACTCCCCCGCCGCGGAACCGCCGCGGCCGAGGAACGGATCCCCGCCCTCGCCGCCGTACTTCACCGCACCGAGCTTCGCGCTCATGCCGTACTCGGCGACCATCGTCCGCGCGATCCGGGTGGCCTGCTCGATATCCGAGCTGGCGCCCGAGGTGGGCTCACCGAAGACGTACTCCTCGGCGGCGCGGCCACCCATCGCCATGACGACGCGGGCGATCATGTCCGCCCGGGTCATCAAGGACTTGTCGTCCTCGGGGACCACCAGTGCGTGACCACCGGTGCGCCCACGCGCGAGGATGGTGACCTTGTGGACGGGCTCGAGGTCCTCCATCGCCCACGCCGCCAGCGCGTGGCCGGACTCGTGGTACGCGGTGACCTTCTTCTCGTGCTCGCTGATCACACGGTGCTTGCGGCGGGGTCCGCCCACCACCCGGTCGGTGGCCTCCTCGAGGATGTCGATGTCGATCTCGTCGCGACCCAGCCGGGCCGCGAGCAGGGCGCCCTCGTTAAGCACGTTGGCCAGGTCCGCGCCCGACATCCCGATCGTGCGCCTGGCAAGCGAGGTCATGTTGACGTTCTCGGCCAGCGGCTTCCCCGCGGAGTGGACGGCGAGGATCGCCTCGCGACCCTTGAGGTCGGGATTGGTCACCGGGACCTGGCGGTCGAAACGGCCCGGCCGCAGCAGCGCCGGATCGAGGACGTCCGGACGGTTGGTCGCGGCGATCATGATGACGGTCTCGCGGTCGCTGAACCCGTCCATCTCGACGAGGAGCTGGTTGAGCGTCTGCTCACGCTCGTCGTGGCCGCCGCCGGTGCCCGAGCCACGGTGCCGACCCACCGCGTCGATCTCGTCGACGAACACGATGCAGGGCGCGTTCTGCTTGGCCTTCTCGAACAGGTCGCGCACCCGCGACGCGCCGACACCGACGAACATCTCGACGAAATCCGAACCCGAGATCGAGTAGAACGGCACCCCGGCCTCACCCGCGACCGCGCGGGCCAGCAGGGTCTTGCCCGTTCCGGGCGGGCCGTAGAGCAGCACACCGCGCGGGATCTTGGCGCCGAGACGCTCGTAGCGCGCCGGGTTCTGGAGGAAGTCCTTGATCTCGTTGAGTTCCTCGACCGCCTCGTCCTCGCCCGCGACGTCGGCGAACGTGGTCTGGGGCATGTCCTTGGTGAACTCCACGGCGCGCGACTTGCCCACGCCGAACAGCCCGCCCTTGCCGCCCTGCATGCGGGACATGAAGTAGAACAGCAACCCGAACAGGATGAGCATCGGCAGCAGGAACGAGAGCATCTGCGACAGGAAACCCTGCTGGTTGACCGCGGTGTCGTACTTCTCCGGCTCCGCCGCGGCCACCCGGTCGAAGACCTGGTCCGCCGCCCGCTCCGGGTACTTGGCGAGGAGCTTGTCGGTCTCGTCCGCTCCGTCCTCCGGGGCGATCGGGGTCTCGAGCGTGAGCCGGAGCTGCTGCTCCCGGTCCTCGATCAGCGCCTCTTTCACGTTCCCCGCGTCGACCTGCGCCAACGCCACCGACGTGTCGACCTCGGCGTAGTCACGGTCATCGCCCGTGAAGAACGAGAAGCCGACGATCGCCAGGATGATCACGCCCGCGATCGCGACGTTGCGGAAGACGGTATTGCTCTTGCGTTCCATTCGGTCCTCGTGTGGAAGGACGGCCCAGCCGGTCGACGGGCCCGGTCGTGCATCCGACTTCGTCGGTATCGCCCCAGGCTACCCGCCGAGTGGGGCCTCCCACCGTGATGATCGCCATGGGCGGACACCGCCGGGGTCGTACGATCATGGCCGTGACCACCGACCCCCTCTCCGCCGCCGAGACCGCCGAGGCCGTACGCACCGGTGCCGTCGGCGCGCTGGCCACCCTCGATGCGGCTTTCGACCGGGTGGGCGACCTCGACCCCTCGCTGCACGCCTTCACCTCCCTGCTGCGGGCGGACGGCCGCGCGGCCGGGGCCGCCGTCGACGCCGCGAGCCCGGCCGACCGTGCGGCACTGCCCCTGGCCGGGGTACCGCTGGCCGTCAAGAGCACCGTCACCCTGGACAACCCGGTCGTCGCCCCCCTGCTGGCCGCGGGCGCGGTGCCGGTGGGCATCACCGCGGCACCCCAGTTGTGCGCCTGGGGGATGACCGATTCCGACGCCCACGGCATCACCCGCAATCCGCGCGACCTCGCCCTGTCCGCCGGCGGGTCCTCCGGGGGGTCCGCGGCGGCGGTGGCCTCGGGCATGGTCCCGCTCGCGGTGGGTGACGACGGGATGGGGTCCCTGCGCATCCCCGCTGCGGCGTGCGGGATCGTCACCATCAAGCCGGGGCCCGGCGTCGTCCCCACCCGCCTGGCCGGCGACAACTGGGGCGGCCTGGCCGAATCCGGTCCGCTGGCCAGGACCGTCGGCGACGTCGCGCTGGCCCTGTCGGTGATGGCCGGTCGTCCGGAACTCGCGGACGTCGGACCCGTCCCCGGCGGGACGCGTATCGGCATGTCCGTGGCCAGCCCGATCCGGCTGGGCCGCGATCTGGTGCGCATCCACGCCCCCTGGACGCGCGCGGCGCGGGAGGCCGCGGAGGTGCTGCGGGGGGCCGACCTCGTCGTCGTCGACACCACCCTGCCCTCCCCCACCGACCCCGTGCTCTATCTTGCGCGCTGGACCACCGGCGTCGCACGGGCGGCGGAGGACGAGAACCTGCCCCTGTCCGCGATGGAGCGACGCACCCGGCACCACGCACTGCTCGGCCGAACGGTCTTCCGTCGCGGCGGCGCGGGAGACGGGGACACCCGCTGGAACCGTGGCGTGGAGACGCTCCGCGCGGAGGTCGAACGGGCGATGGACTCGGCGGGGATCGACGTGTGGCTCACCCCGTCGCTGGCGGACGTGCCACCCGAGGCGACCGACTGGCACCGACGCTCCTGGGGCCGGTCACTGTGGGCGTCGATGAGGTTCTCCCCGTTCACCCCGCTGGCCAACGTGCTCGGTTGGCCCGCCGTGTCCGTCCCGTGCGGCACCACCCACACCCCCCTCGGCCGGGTCCTGCCCACCTCGGTCCAGCTCGTCGGGCGGCCCGGTTCGGAGGCGACACTGCTCGCGCTGGCGGCGGTGATCGAGAGCGGCGGTCGCTGACACCGGCCGGCAGGGGCGGGTCGGCGGGCCGCGTGGCGTCAGTCCTCCGGCAGGTCGGCGAACCTCTTCTTGACGTCCCGGTACCACCCGAGTGACTGCCGCGGCCGCCGCCACCGGGTCTTCATGTCCTCGCGCGCCGGCACGTGGGCGTCGTCGCCGGCCCCGACGCGCTCCTTGAGGTGGGCGTCCTGGGCGTTGATCACGTCGTCCGCGGTGTCACCGCGGTGCGGCAGATCGCAGGGGCCACCCAGGTCCTTGCAGGTCATGGTCTTCATGGGGTCGATCCTCCCTGTCCGGGCGACGCCGGAGCGCGTCGCCTCACCCTGATGACGAGCGGGCGGCCGGAACTGTGACCGCCCCGCTCATCTCGGCTCGCCGTCGCTGCGGCGGCGGATCGCGGCGAGCACGTCCGGGTCCGCACGGAAGTCGATGCGGCTGACCACGCCGCCGGCGATCCGGAAGTCGAACGCCACCCGGGCCACGCCGCGATCGAACCACGCCGCGCCCGGCCGCCCGTGGACGAACACCGGCAACGCCGCGGCGGCTGCCCCGTCGAAGAACTCCGCCACCGCGTCGCGGCCCTCGATGCCGACCGGGGTACCGAGACTGACGGCGATCGGATCACCGACCACCACCACGTCCGGCGCGAGGAGACCGAGCAGCCGGGTGAACTCGCCGTTGCGCGCGGCGTCGAGGAAGGCGTCGACGACGAGCCAGTCCACCTTCCGGGCGCCGGGACCCGCTCCCGCGAGCTTCGCACGCGCCCTCGACGCCTGTTTGCGGGCCGCGGCCGGTGAGCAGTCCAGCACGTCGGCGATCGTGGCGAAGTCGACCGAGAACGAGTCGTGCAGCACGAACACCACCCGCTCGGCCGGGGCGAGTCGGTCGAGCACGACGTGCAGCGCCGCGCCCATGGAATCCGCGAGGAGCACCTCCTCGGACGGGCCCGGCTCCGGCGCCGGCCTGTCGACGGGCTCCGTCGGGGGCGGGACGACGGCCTTGAGCCGGTCCAGGCAGAGGCGGGTCACCACGGTGGTGAGCCAGGCCGGGAGTGAGTCGACCGCCCGCGTGTCGGCCCGCGCCAGCCGGAGCCACGCCTGCTGCACCACGTCCTCGGCCTCCGCCGGGTCGCCGAGCACGCGCGCGGCGATCCGGACGAGCCGGGGGCGTTCACTCTCGAATTCGGAGGTGCGGTCCATACCCCTCGCTAGGCGCTCGTGTACTGCTGCACGATCCGGCGCTTGACCAGCTTGCCGGTGGGGGTGCGGGGCAGTTCGTCCACGAAGTCCAGGCCCCGCGGGATCTTGAAGTCGGAGATCCTCCCGCGCAGGGCGCCGAGGATCTCGTCGGCGAGGCCGGGGTCGCCCGCACGGTCGGCGGCCGGTACCACCACGGCGTGCACCCTCTCGCCCATCTCCTCGTCCGGGATCCCGATCACGGCGACGTCCTCGACCGCCGGGTGCAGGACCAGGGCGTTCTCGATCTCCTGCGGGTAGATGTTCACCCCGCCCGAGATGATGGTGAACGCCTTGCGGTCGGTGAGGTAGAGGAAGCGGTCCTCGTCGAGGTAGCCCACGTCGCCGAAGGTGGACCAGTTGGGGTGCTCGGGGTGGAAGACGGACGCCGTCTTCTCCGGGTCACCGTGGTACGAGAAGGTGCCCTCGTCCTGCTGCCAGTAGATGGTGCCGATCTCGCCGGTGGGCACCTCGTTGCCCTCCTCGTCGCAGATGTGCGCGATGCCCTTGAGCCCGTCGCGACCCACCGAACCGGGGCGTTCGAGCGCCTCCTGCGAGTTGATGAACGTGATGCCCATGCCCTCGGTGGCCGAGTAGTACTCGTGGACCACCGGGCCCCACCACTCGATCATCCGTCGTTTGACCTCGGGCGGGCACGGCGCGGCGGCGTGGATCGCGTGGGTCATGCTGGACACGTCGTAGCGCGCCCGCGTCTCCTCCGGCAGCTTGAGCATGCGCACGAACATCGTCGGCACCCACTGCGAGTGCGTCACCCGGTACTCCTGGATGAGCCGCAGCGCCTCCTCCGCGTCGAAGCGGTCCATGAGGATCACGGTCCCGCCGACGGAGTTGACCACGCCGCAGAACCGCAGCGGGGCCGCGTGGTACAGCGGTGCCGGGCACAGGTAGACGCTGTCGGCGTCGAAGGCGTACAGGAAGCTGAACACCGGCGTGTAGCTGTCCGGCACCTCGTCGATCTGCCCTTCGGGCGGGTCGACGCGCACGCCCTTCGGCCGGCCGGTCGTGCCGGAGGAGTAGAGGAAGTCGTGGCCGCGGGGCTGGTCGGCGGGCGGCTCGGTCGACCTGCCCTCGAGCAGCGTCCGGTAGTCCTCGAACCCCTCCAGCGCGCCGCCGAACACCACGCGGTGCTCCACGCCCGGATGCGCCTCCGGGGAGACGTCGACGTGGTCGGCGACCGGGGCGGAGACGAACAGCGCCCGGGCCCCGCAGTCGCCGATGATGTACGACGACTCGTCCGCAGTGAGGTGGTGGTTGATGGCCGCGATGTACAGGCCGCAGCGCAGCGCCCCCCAGTAGATCTCCAGCATCTCCAGGGTGTTGTCCGAGACCACGGCGATCGTGTCGCCGGGACGCAGCCCCCAGTCGTCGGTCAGGAGATGCGCGAGCTGCGCGGAACGCGCCTCGAGCTGGGCGTACGTGATCTGCTCCCCCGTCGCCGGGCGGATGGCCGCGGGCTTGTCGGGAGTGGTGGCGGCGAAGGTTCCTGGAAACATGCTGCCAGACTAACCGCTGAACGTGATCTGGATCACGAATCAGGCAGACACGTGTCCAGCAGTCGTCGCGTCAGGAGTACATGCGCGGGTGCAGCCTGCCGATGTACGGCAGATCGCGGTAGCGCTCGGCGAAGTCGAGGCCGTAGCCCACGACAAACTCGTTGGGGATGTCGAACCCGATCTCGAGGATGTCCAGGTCCGCCTTCACCGCGTCGGGCTTGCGCAGCAGGGTGACGATCTCCAGCGACCGCGGGTTGCGGGTGCGCAGGTTGCGCATGAGCCAGGACAGGGTCAGCCCGGAGTCGATGATGTCCTCGACGATGATCACGTCACGGTCGGCGATGTCGCGGTCGAGGTCCTTGAGGATCCGCACCACACCGGAGGAACTGGTGGAGGAGCCGTACGAGCTGACGGCCATGAACTCCATCTCGGACGGGATGGGCAGGGCCCGGGCGAAGTCGGAGACGAAGATCGCGGCGCCCTTGAGGACGGCGACCAGCACGACCTCCTTCTCGACGTTCGCGTAGCGCTCGCCGACGGTGGCGGCCATCTCGGCGATCCGCTCGCGGATCGACTCCTCGTCGAGCAGGACCGATTCGATCTCGTCCGCGTACTTGTCCGTGGTCATCTACGTCCCCGCTCCGCTCGCCCGGTCGTTCTCCAGGACCACCTTTCCACGTCGGCGCCGGGCGACCAACCTGGCCGAGGGCCCCGCCCCACCCGCGCCCGCGGGCCCGGTGCCACCGACCGCCACCCCGCCCTGCCCGCGCCAGTCGGTGACGAGCGCGGCCACCGCCGTCAGGTGCGCGTACGTGGGTGAGGTGACTCCCCGCGCCAGCAGCCAGCGGCGCAGGACCCGGGTCAGCACGGCCGTCGACAGGGGTTCCAGCCGGCTCACCTCCAGGGCGCCGTCGTCGCCGACGGGCACGGCCGCCGCGAGACGCTCCAGCTCGTCGTCGTCGACCCCCAGCAGTGACGCGGTGCGCGCCAACCCCTCCGCGACACCGCCACCCAGCACGTCCTCGAGCAGCGGCAGGACCTCGTGCCGCAGGCGCACCCGGGTGAACGCCGGGTCGGTGTTGTGCGGGTCCTCCCAGAACCCCAGGCCGAGGTCGCGGCACGCGGCGCGGGTGTCGGCGGCGCGGACCCCCAGCAGCGGGCGCCCCCACGGTGCGTCCCACGGCGCCATCCCGCGCAGCGAGCGGGCGCCGGAGCCGCGGCCCAGCCCCAGCAGGACGGTCTCTGCCTGGTCGTCGAGGGTGTGGGCGAGCAGCACGGGCCGTCCGCGGCGCGCGGTGTCGAGCGCGGTGTAGCGCGCCGCGCGGGCGGCGGCCTCGGGGCCGGAACCCCTCTGATCCACGACGACGACGAGGACCTCCGCCTCTGCGCCGAGCCCGCGGGCCGCGGCGGCCGCGTCCCGGGCCACGGCGTCCGACCCCTCCTGCAGACCGTGGTCCACCACGAGGGCGGTCACGGCGGCGAACTCGACGGCGGCCGCGGCGGTCAGCGCCAGCGAGTCCGCTCCCCCGGACAGTCCGACGCACACCTCGTCGCCGAGCTCGGGGTGGGCGCGGCGGAACGCCCGCAGCGCCGCGCGCACGGTCCAGGCCGGGCCGGTCCAGGCCGGGCCGGTCCACTCCCCGCCGGGCCGGTCCCCACCGGGCCGGGCGGGGTGCCGGCGAGCGGGGTCAGCGGCAGCCACAGGCGCTGATCTCGGCGGCGATCCGGTCGAGGACCGGGCGCGCGACGGCGGGGTCGGTGCCGGAGGACAGCAGGGCGAAGCTCATGGTGCGGCCGTCGGTGCTGGTCACCGAGCCCGCGAGGGTGCTCGTCCCGGCGAGGGTGCCGGTCTTGGCGCGCACCCAGCCGGCGCCGGCGGCGGCGGGGCCGGTGAACCGGTCGACCAGCGTCCCCGACCCGGCGGCCACGGGCAGGGTGTCGAGCAGGTCCCGCATCTCGCGGGTCGCGTCGGGCGCGGAGGCGGTGCGCAGGACGTCGGTGAGGACCGCCGCCGAGATGCGGTTGCCGTTGCTCATCCCGGAGCAGTCGTCCAGGCGCACCCCGGACATGTCGAGACCGCGCTCGGTGAGGGTGTCGAGCACGGCGGCGGTCCCGGCGGCGAAGTCGGCCGGACCGTCCGGGTCGCGGTCCAGGGCCACCTCGCGGCAGATCGCCTCGGCCAGCACGTTGTCGGAGTGCACGAGCATCGAGCGGAGGCGATCGGTGAGCTCCGCCGACGACACCCTGCCCAGCTCCTCGGTCGTCTCCACCGGGTCGGAGGCGACCCGCACGCGCTCCGGGTCCACGCCCAGTTCGCGGGCCAGGGCCCTCCCGGCCGCGAGGGCGGGTTCGGTCGTGCGGGGCGAGTACTCGTCAGCCGGGTCGAGGCGGCCGGAGTCGAGCATCCACGCCTCGATGGGCGCGATGTTGCCGGCCGGGATCTCCGACGGGGGCCAGCCGCGGCCCAGTCGCGGCCCCGTGTACGGGCCCGGGTCCACGACGATGCGCGCCGGGGTGAGCCCGGCATCGCGGACGACGTCGGCGGCCTGGGTGAGCGTGGCCGCGCCGGGGAAGAGCGGTCCGGGCTCGGCGCCACCGGACATGGTGGGGTCGCCGCCGGGGACCACGACGAGGGTGTCCGGCTCGGCGCCGCGGGCGAGGACCGTGTCGACGCGGGTGTCGCCGGGCAGTCTGCTCAGCGCGGCGACCGCGGTGAGCAGCTTGGTCGTGGACGCGGGGACCTTGGCGTCGCGAGGGCGGCGCTCCCAGAGGACCTGTCCGGTCGCGTCGTCGACCACGCTGGCGGTGAGGTCGCCGACCGCCGGAGACGCCGCGAGGGGGCCGAGGATCTCCTCGAGGGCGGCGGGGTCCGGCAGAGGCGCCGAGTCGTCCGCCGCGTGCAGTCCGGGGTTCAGCTCCGCCGTGGTCTGCGCGGGGGCGCCGACGACCGCGCGGACGTCGTCCTCTACGTCGGTGAACAGCGCCGCCGCGACGAGCCCGGCGACCAGGAGTACGACGACGACGAACACGACCCCCGCCCGCCACACGAGCCCACGCCCGCGCCACACTCCGCGCTCGGTCACTCGTGCCCACCCTCCCGGACGCTGTCGCCTCCACTGTCACCGCCACCGGTCGCCACCGGCGGCTGCCGACGCTACCCTCGCCTGCCGTGCGTCGGACCCACGCTAGCGGCCCGCGTGACGGCGGCCACCCCCGGCGCCGGGGCCGCCTACTAGAATCGGCCCGGATTGTCCGGGAGAGCCGTCCCGGGTCCGGAGAATGACGATTTGTGAGGTAGCCCGTGACCGTCGAAGTGACCATCGAGATCCCCAAGGGTTCGCGTAACAAGTACGAGATCCACCACGAGACCGGCAAGATCTATCTCGACCGTTTCCTCTTCACCTCGATGGGCTACCCGGCCGACTACGGCTACATCGACAAGACCCTCGCCGACGACGGTGACCCCTGTGACGCCCTGGTCCTGCTCGACGAGTCCGTCTTCCCCGGCGTGATCGTCAAGTCGCGCGTCGTGGGCGTCTACACCATGTCCGACGAGGCCGGTGGCGACGACAAGCTGCTGTGCGTCCCCGCCCTGGATCCGCGCTGGGAGCACATCCAGGACGTCGACGATGTCCCGGACTTCGAGCTCAAGGCGATCGAGCACTTCTTCCTGCACTACAAGGACCTCGAGCCGGGCAAGCATGTCACCCCGGGCGAGTGGCGGGACAAGGCCCATGGCGAGAAGCTCATCGCCGAGGGCCTCGAGAACTTCACCGAGCACCCCGAGGAGAAGGCCGAGCCCTTCCGCGGCTGACACCGTCTGGCCCGGCACCGGCCGCCTGCCGGGCCGTGCCGGGCCGTGCCGTGCCGTGCCGTGCCGTGCCGCGACGCCGAGAAGAGCATTTCGCTCGTGTCGCCCGAGTAGCGATGTGCGAAACACTCTTCTCGGCGGGGCTGGCTCCTCTGTGGGGCGCTCCTCTGTGGGGCGCTCTTTGTGGGGCGCGGTCAGCGGCCGGTGTACCGCGCCTCGCGCTTCTCCAGCGTCGAGCCGATGGCCTCCATCATGTCCGCCGAGGCCAGGAAGCCGGCGTTCCACGTGGCGACGTAGCGGTTGGACTCGTAGATCGGCCCCTCGATCGCCCGGTTGAGGACCTCGCGGGTGCCGCGGACCACCAGCGGCGGGTTGTCCGCGATCTCGGCGGCCGTGGCGTGGGCCGAGTCCAGCACCCCGGCGGCGTCCTCGGCGACGTGCGTGACCAGTCCGTAGCGCAGCGCGGTCTCCGCGTCGATGTCGCGCCCGGTCAGCGCCAGCTCGCGGGTCAGCCCGGAGCCGATGATGTACGGCAGTCGCCCGAGCGAGCCCATGTCGGCGACGATGCCCACCTTGACCTCACGGACCGAGTAGCTCGAGTCCGCCGAACCGTGGCGGACGTCGCAGGCCGAGATGAGGTCCATGCCGCCGCCGATGCAGCGACCCTGGATCGCGGCGACGGTGGGCGTCCTGGCGGACGCGACCGCGTCGACGGCCTGACGCATGTTCTCCACGAAGTCCAGGATGCGCTCGTTGCGCGAGGCGTCCGGGGTCGTGTCCTCGGGCAGGAACTCCATGAACTGCGGCATCATCGCCATCAGGTCCAGGCCGTACGTGAAGTTGCGGCCCTCGCCGGCGAGCACGACGGCGCGGACCCCGGGGTCGGCGTCGAGCTCGGCCATCACGCGGGGCATCTCGGCCCAGAAGTCCGGGCCCATCGCGTTGTTGCGCCCCGGGCCGATCAGCGTCACCTGGGCGACGTGCGGGTGACGGGCACCCTTCTCGATACGGACGGAGGCGTACTCGCCGGGAACGGCTGAGGTGTCTGGAGTGCTCATGGCCCCAGCCTGCCACGGGCCCCTCAGGCGCGGGCTCGCGAGGCACGGGAATCGGGCATGACGAACCACAGGATCACGTAGATGAGCAGCTGCGGACCCGGCAGCAGGATCGAGGCCACGAACAGGAGGCGGACCAACGCTGGGTCCAGCCCGAAGTAGTCGGCGAGCCCACCGCACACGCCGCCGATCCAGCGGTCCTCCGACCGCATCAGTCGCTTGGGCCCGGAATCTGGGGAGTAGGTCATGACGTCACACCTCGTCGTCGTCGTCGGGACAGGAAGATCGGGGACCTCTCCCCGGTGACCTCCACTCTCCTCCCCCACGACCCGGTCCACATCGGGGAAAGACCCGATTCTGAGACCCTGATCCGGCGTCGGGGTTCCGACCGGGCGGATCAGGTGTGGAACTCGCCGCAGTCCACCGTAAGGGTCTGGCCCGTGACCGCCGAGGCGGCGTCGGAGAGCAGGAACAGCACCGGGTCGACGATCTCGCGCTCGGAGGGCAGGCGCCGCAGATCCATCTTCTCTGCGGTGTGGGCGTAGACGTCGTCGACCGTGCCGCCGTACTTGGTGGCCAGGTGCTCGAAGTACGCCTTGAGCGTCTCGCCGTAGATGTACCCGGGCGCCACGGTGTTGACGCGGATGCCCCGCGGGCCGAGCTCGGTGGCCAGGGAATGGCCCAGCGCGACGAGCGCGGTCTTGGCGATCTTGTAGCCCGCGTAGCGCTCGCGGGAGTGGTGGATCACCGCGGAGGCCATCATGACGACGGACGCGCTGGCGGGGGCCGCGCCTGTGGCGGAGTCGGCGGCGGCAGCGGAGTCGGCGGCGGCAGCGGAGCCGGCTGCGGTCCCGGTGGCGGGAGCGGCGCCGGCCTCGAGCAGCGGGGTGAACTCCTGCGTGGTGCGCAGGGCGCCGAGCACCGACAGGTCGATCCCGCGGGAGATCTGGTCGTGGTCTGTCTGCGCGAGCGGCTTCATGCTGGGCACCGCGAACGCGCTGTAGACCAGACCGTGCACCGCATCGGTGTGACCCTCCACCGACTCCCGCAACGCTCGCACCGACTCCGGGTCGGTGGCGTCCACGGCCGCGGCGATCGCGCTTCCGCCAGCCGCACGGACCTCCTCGGCGATCTCGACGACCCGCGACTCCGTGCGGGCGGCGACGACCACCGTCGCCCCCTGTGCGGCGGCCTGCAGGGCGAGCGTGCGGCCGAATCCCGGACCCGCTCCCACGATCACGATGGTCTTGTTGCTGAGGTTCTCTGTCATCCGCCTCACTTAACCAGCCCGGGTGACCGCGGCGGGCAGTTCACCTACGCGGGATACGATCCGCGGGTGGCCACCATTCCCGCGCAGTATCTTCGCAGCTCACACGCCGCGGAACCCCGGACACTCCTCGACGTGTTCGACGCCGCGGCGACCCGCCACCCGGACGCGCCGTGCATCGACGACGGCACCCGCGTCCTGAGCTACGACGAGGTGGCGCGGACGATCCACACCTCCGCCCGGTGGATGCACGACCAGGGCGTCGTCGCCGGCGACCGGGTCGGCATCCACATGCCCTCGGGCTCCGTGGACCTCTACCTGGCAATCCTCAGCACCCTCGCCGCCGGCGCGGCGTACGTGCCCGTCGACGTGGACGACCCCGCCGAGCGCGCCGAGCTGGTGTTCGGTCAGGCGCAGGTCGCGGCCGTCTACACCGCCGACGGCATGCTCGTCACCGATCCCGGCCGCACCACCGCACCCTCGCGACACCGCGGCCCGACGGTGGACGACGACTGCTGGATCATCTTCACCTCCGGGACCACCGGCCTGCCCAAGGGTGTGGCCGTGACGCATCGCAGCGCCGCGGCGTTCGTCGACGCCGAGTCCCGGCTCTTCCTCACCGGCGCGCCGCTGGGCCCCGGCGACCGGGTCCTGGCGGGGCTGTCCGTGGCGTTCGACGCCTCCTGCGAGGAGATGTGGCTGGCCTGGGCCCACGGGGCGTGCCTCGTACCCGCGCCGCGCTCGGTCGTCAAGTCCGGCCTCGACCTCGGCCCGTGGTTGCGGGATCGGCGGATCACCGTCATCTCCACGGTGCCGACCCTCGCCTCGATGTGGCCCGATTCGATGCTCGCCGGTATCCGGATGGTGATCCTCGGCGGCGAGGCCTGCCCTCCGGAACTGGCCGAACGCCTGGTCGGTGACGGTCGCGAGGTGTGGAACACCTACGGCCCCACCGAGGCGACCGTCGTCGCCTGCGCGGTCCGGCTGGACGGCGTCGGTGAGGTGTCGATCGGGCTGCCGCTGGACGGCTGGGACCTCGCGGTGGTCGATGCGGCGGGCGATCCGGTGGGCTACGGGGAGTCCGGCGAGCTGGTGATCGGCGGGGTCGGCCTGGCGCGATACCTGGACCCCGAGAAGGACGCCGAGAAGTACGGGCCCATGCAGACCCTGGGCTGGGAGCGCGCCTACCGCTCCGGCGACGTGGTCCGACTCGAGGCCGACGGCCTGTACTTCAACGGCCGCGTCGACGACCAGGTCAAGATCGGCGGCCGCCGCCTCGAGCTGGGGGAGGTCGACACCGCCGTGTCCGCCCTGCCCGGGGTGAGCGCCGGCGCCGCCGCCGTGAAGAAGACCGACGCCGGCCAACCGGTGCTCGTCGCGTACCTGGTGGCCGAGCAGCCCGACCAGTTCGACCTGCCCGGCGCGGCCGGCCTCCTGCGCGAGCACCTGCCCGCCGGCGTGGTCCCGCGCCTGGCCCTGGTCGACGAGCTGCCGACCCGCACCTCCGGCAAGGTCGACCGCGCCGCCCTGCCGTGGCCGCTGGCCCAGACGTCGGCCGCCGAGTCGGAACTCGACGGCATCGAGGCGTGGGTCGCCGAACTGTGGTCGGCCGCCCTCGGGGCCGACGTCTCCGGGGTCGACGAGGACTTCTTCGCCCTCGGGGGCGGTTCGCTCGCCGCCGCGCACGTGGTGGCCCGCGTCCGGGAACGCTTCCCCGCGGTAACCGTCGGCGACATCTACGACCGCTCACGCCTGGGCGACTTCGCCGGGTTCCTGGACGAGCTCGAGCCCGAGGCCGAGGTCGAACCGCGACACGTCCGACCCGTCGGCCGCGGCGCGCAGCTCCTGCAGATGCTCGCCACGATCCCGCTGCTCACCCTGACCGGCTTGCAGTGGCTCACCTGGGTGGGTATCGCCAACAACGTCGCCGTCGGCCTCGGGCTGCCCTGGGCGCGGCCGGTGTCGTGGTGGGTGCTCGGGATCATGGTGGCTCTGCTCCTGCTGCCCGCCGGCCGCATGCTGGTCACCGCCGGCCTGTGCCGGGTGCTCACCGCCGGCGTGGCGCCGGGGACGTACCCACGGGCGGGGTCGGTGCACCTGCGGATCTGGGCCGCCGAGCGGTTGGTCGAGGTCTCCGGGGCCGCCAACCTCGAGGGTGCCGGGTGGCTCACCCCCTTCGCCCGGTTGCTGGGGGCGCAGATCGGACACGGTGTGGACATGCACACCCTCCCACCGGTCACCGGCCTGCTCCGGGTGGGCGACGGGGCCTCGATCGAACCCGAGGTGGACCTGGCCGGGTACTGGATCGACGGCGACCTCGTGCACGTGGGCTCCGTGGAGATCGGCGAGAACGCGGTGGTGGGCGCCCGGTCCACCCTGCTGCCCGGCGCGGTGGTGGGCCGCGGGGCCCACGTGGAGATCGGGTCCGCGGTGGTCGGCACGGTCAAGGCCGGTAAGCGCTACGCAGGCTCGCCCGCGCTCAAGCGCGGCAAGCGTGGATCGAGTTGGCCGGCCGAGCCCGCGCCCCACAACCGGCTCTGGAGCCTGGTCTACCAGTTCTCCGCCGTCGCGCTCGGTGCGATGCCGCTGGCGGCCCTGCTCGCCGGCCTCGCGCTGGTGGCCTGGGGAGCCCGCGGCGCGGGCAGCCCGAGCGAGATGGTCCTACTCGCCGCACTGTGGTCGGTCCCCGCCACCCTCCTCGCGCTCGCACTCTTCGCCGCGGCCACCCTCGGGGCGGTGAGGCTGCTGTCGATCGGCCTGGACCCCGGCTTCCACCCGGTCCACTCGCGGATCGCCTGGCAGGCCTGGTGCAGCGAACGCCTCATGGACGCCGCCCGGAACTGGCTCTACCCGCTCTACGCCTCCATGCTCACCCCGGTCTGGCTGCGCATGCTGGGAGCCAGGATCGGCAAGGACGTCGAGGCCTCGACCGTGCTGCTCATCCCCGCGCTCACCACCGTCCGCGACGGGGCGTTCCTCGCCGACGACACCATGGTCGCGCCGTACGAACTGGGCTCCGGATGGATGCGTCTGGAGCACGCCCAGGTCGGCAAGCGCGCCTTCCTCGGCAACTCCGGGATCGCCTCCGCCGGGCGGAAGGTGCCCGCGCGCGGCCTGGTCGCCGTGCTCTCGTCCGCCCCGCAGAAGGCCAAGAAGGGCACCTCGTGGCTGGGGTCGCCGCCGCAGAAACTCCCTCGCGCCGTCGCCGACACCGACGACGTCCGCACCTACCAGCCGCCGCGACGCCTCAAGGTCGCCCGGGCGGCGTGGGAGACCCTGCGACTGGTCCCCGTCTGGATGTCGTTCCTGCTGCTGGTGAGCGTCCTGGTGGTGATGCAGGAGATCCACCTGGAGTGGGGCTTCCGCGTGGCGGCACTGACCTCCGGGCTGACGCTCGCCTACGCGGGCCTGGTCGCCCTGGTGGTCGCCGCCCTGGCCAAGTGGATCCTCGTGGGCCGGATCCGCGCGGGCGAGCAGCCGCTGTGGTCGTCGTTCGTGTGGCGCAACGAAGTCGCCGACTCGTTCATCGAGTTGCTCGCCGCGCCGTGGATGGCCCGGCCCGCGTCGGGCACCCCGGTGATGAACGCGATGCTGCGCCTGCTGGGCTCACGGATCGGCCGTGGCGTGTGGTGCGAGTCGTACTGGCTGCCCGAGGCGGACCTGATCACCCTCGGGGACGGCGCCACCATCAACCGCGGGTGCGTGGTCCAGACCCACCTGTTCCACGACCGCATCATGCAGATCGACCGGGTGACGATCGAGGCCGGCGCCACGCTGGGGTGCCACTGCGTCGCGCTGCCGGCGTCGTCGATCGGTGACGGCTCAACCGTCGGCCCGGCCTCACTGGTGATGCGCGGCGACCGCATCCCGCCCGGCACCCGCTGGCAGGGCAATCCGATCGCACCCTGGCGGGGCTGAGCCGGTGGGCGGGTCAGCCGCCGGCGATGGCCCGCAGCGCCGCCAGGTGGGACGCGTAGGCCTTGCGTCCGTCGCGGGTGAGCGACAACCACGTCCGCGGTCGCTTGCCGACGTACCCCTTGCTGACCTTGACGTATCCGGCCTTCTCCAGCACCGATGCCTGCTTGGACAGTGTCGAGTCGGTGACCTCGACCGCGTCGCGGATGGTGGCGAAATCCGCGTAGTCGACGCCAGCCAGGGCCGCGACGATGGAGAAGCGGACGGGCGCGTGGATGACCTCGTCCAACCGGTGGCGGGCGTGCCCTCCCGATCCGCCGCCCGCCCCCGGGGCGGAGCCCCCCGATGCAGCCGGGGTGCTCGTCGTCGTCTCGTCGCCCGTCATATGACCGCCCGTCGTCTCGCCGCCCATCTTCTCTCCGCTCACCGCTCGGATCCCCGCCGGTCGATGATCGCGGCGGCCACCAGGCCGGGCAGGGCGACCAACAGAACCCCGAGGAGGTACCACCAGGCGGTGAGCCCGATCGTGGTGCGGATGACGTTCAGGCCGGTGACGACGACGAGGATCATCACGCCCGATCCCGCGACGCCCCACGTGTAGGTCCGTCCCGATCCGCGGGGGCCCGCCTTGATCGCGCGTCGCTGCCAGAAGATCGCCACGAAGAGCAACAGCACGTACGGCACGAGCGCCCAGTTGGAGAACATGATCGCGACTGTCCCGATCCCCATCAGAAGCGAGATGGCCGCGGCGAACGCCGCGAGCAGGCGGGCGTCGTGCCGGGAGCTGACCGGTGGGCGACCCTCGGCCTCGGCGAGCATGCGGGCGGCCTCCGCTCGATCGACCTCGCCGGTGCTGGAGTTCTGCGGGTCCATGGGTCTGCCTTCCGTCGGTGCCCCGGGGGAGTTTCCGCCGCGGAGTGGTCTTGATAGTAGGCAAGTACTTTCCAGTTTGGCAACTACTTTCTCGGGATCGGCCACGTCTCGCGTCGAGAAGGGCGTCGCCGGACGCGGGTCCTCTAGACTCGCGCAGGTCATGGAATTGAAGGCAGTGAAGTCAGACCTCGTCGCCAGGATCGCGTCCCCACGCACGCCGTCGGGCGCCGATCCGGTCGACCCCTACCTGCCCGGCGCGGGCAACCACGGATATCGCGTCACGCGCTACGAGCTGGACCTGAGCTACAAGGTGAGCCCCAACAACCTCCGTGGCGAGGCGGTGATCACCGCGACCGCCACCGAGCCGCTGGAGACGATCCGGCTCGACCTCTCCCCACACC
Organism: Dietzia sp. WMMA184; assembly: GCF_002441635.1. Taxonomy (NCBI): domain Bacteria; kingdom Bacillati; phylum Actinomycetota; class Actinomycetes; order Mycobacteriales; family Dietziaceae; genus Dietzia; species Dietzia sp. WMMA184. The sequence goes on from NZ_NXEI01000001.1 coordinate 1,784,128, forward strand.
TGACCGTGTCCAAGGTGCTCCTCGACGGGGGCCGCGTCACCCGCTTCACCCGGCCCCGCGGCAAGCTCTCGATCACCCCCGCCGAACCGCTCGCCGTCGGATCAGCGTTCACCCTGACCATCCGCTACTCCGGCAACCCGAAGCCGATCCGTGGGCCGTGGGGCGAGGTGGGCTGGGAGGAACTGACCGACGGAGTCCTGGTCGCGGGCCAGCCCAACGGCGCCGCCAGCTGGTTCCCCTGCGACGACCACCCCTCGGCGAAGGCCCCGTTCCGCATCAGGCTCACCACCGACTCGCCGTACCGCGCCGTCGTCACCGGCACGCTGGTCGGCAAGAAGCGCAGTGGCAGCACGACCGCATGGGACTTCGACCTCCCGCACCCCACCTCCCCTTACCTGGTCACCGTCAACCTCGGTCAGTACGACCACCTCGAGTCCACCGACGGGCCGGTGCCGTTCCACGCCTTCGTCCCCGCCGACCTCAAGCGGGGATTCCGGCAGGCCTTCGCCCGGCAACTCGAGATGATCACCGTGTTCTCCGATCTCTTCGGCCCGTACCCGTTCGACAGCTACAAAGTCGTGGTGACCGACGACGAACTCGAGATCCCGCTCGAGGCGATGGGCATGTCGACGTTCGGACGCAACACGTGTGAGGCCGCGGGCCGGCCGGACTCGGACGAGCGACTCATCGCCCACGAGCTGGCCCACCAGTGGTTCGGCAACGCCGTCACCATCGCCGAGTGGAAGCACATCTGGCTGCACGAGGGGTTCGCCTGCTACGCCGAGTGGCTGTGGACCGAATTCTCCGGCGGCGCCGACGCCGGCAGTCACGCACTGCGCTACTACTCCAAGCTGCAGAACTCCCCGCAGGACCTCCTCCTGTCGGACCCCGGACCCGAGGACATGTTCGACGACCGTGTCTACAAGCGCGGCGCCCTGACCCTGCACGCGCTGCGCCTGACGATCGGCGACGACCGCTTCTTCGATCTCCTCCGCGCGTGGGTCGCGACGTACTCCGGCAGGACCGTCACCACCGACGACTTCCTCCACCTGGCCGCCGACCACTCCCCCGTCGACCTGCGGCCGCTGTGGAACGCCTGGCTGTTCTCCGAGCCCCTGCCGCCGACCCTCGGTATGCCCGATGACGCCACCGGCAGCCACTGAACCGACACCCACCACCGGCCGGTCGGCCGCGGGCGGGATGCGGGCACTGACGCTGGCGACCGTGTTCGCCGCGGCCTCCGGGTACCTGGTGATGCTGGTGGCCGGCCGCGCACTCGGCCCGGCAGACTATCCGTTGTTCGCCACCTACTGGGGAGCGTTCTTCGCCCTCGGCGGCGTCGCCAACGGGCTGATGCAGGAGGTCACCCGCGCCGTCCGCTCGGCCCGCGGGGGTGGGACCGGCACGGTCGGCGCGCGGCCGCCGCGGTCGGCCGTCCGGTTGCTGTCGGCCGGGCTCACGCTGGGCCTGGTCCTTGCGGCCGCGGTGGCCGTGAGCGCACCGGCCTGGCCCGCGCTGGGCCTGCCCACGTTCTCCGGCGTCGGCGTCGCCATCATGGCGTTCGGCATCCTCGGCTTCACCCTCCAGGCCGCCACCGCGGGCGCCCTGTCGGGAACCGAACGCTGGGGCCTGTACGCGGTCCTGCTCACCGTCGACGCGGCGCTGCGCCTGGCCGTGGCTGGCGTCGCGTGGTGGCTCGGCGACGCCGGTCTCGGATTCGCCGTGGCCACGGTCGCAGGCGCCGTCACGTGGGCGCTGCTCATCGCCCTGTCCCCCGCCACCCGCGACGCGCTGGCCTCCGCCGTCGACGCCGGCCGCCGGCGCTTCTGGCGCAACACCGGGGCAGCCATGCTCGCCTCCGCCGGCACCTCGGCCCTGGTGACCGGGTTCCCGCTGTTCGTCACCGCCACCGTCCGCGCGGACGATCCGGCCCCACTCGTCGGCGCGGTGATCCTCGCCATCACCCTGACCCGCGCGCCGTTGCTCGTGCCGCTCACCAGTTTCCAGAGCGCGATCATCGTCTACTTCGTCCAGCGCCGCGCCCGCGGACCGCGGTCGCTGGCCGCCCCCCTCGGCCTGGTGACGGCGGTGGGAATCGTGGGAGCAGGGGCCGCGTGGCTGGTCGGCCCGTGGCTGATCCGCGTGTTGTTCGGCGGCGACTTCGAACTGCCCGGTGCGGTGCTGGCCGCCCTGACCGCCGCGTCGGTGGGCACCGCCGCCCTGATGGTGACAGGCAACGCGGCGCTGGCCTTCGACCGCCACCTCCTCTACAACGCCGGGTGGTGGGTCGCGGTCGTCGCCGCGGCGGCCCTCCTCGTCGCCGTGCCCGGACCACTCGACGTGCGCGCCGCGATCGCGCTCCTCGCCGGCCCCGGCATCGGGGTCGCGGTCCACGTCACCGGCCTGGCCGTGACCGCGCGCCGCCCGGAAACCGACGCATGACCGACGTCCGTCTGCTCGCCCGCCGGGGCGGCGAACTCCTCGCCGCCCTCCTGGTCGCGGCCGTGGTCGGTGCCCTCACGTTCGCTGGAGTCGACGCGCTGCCGTTCGTCGAACCCAGCTGGCTGCCCGAGACCTTCGGCGCGACCCTCGCCGCGGGGGTCGTCATCCTCGCCGGGTGGCTGTTGCTGCGCAGGGCCACTGGCGGCCGGGCCCTGTGGCTGCTCGGAACCGCCGGGCCGGCTTTCCTGGCCTCCTCCCACCTCGGACTGCTGCTGAACGGCACGCCGCACTACCTGTTCGGCCTCGGCGGCGACCAGCTCAACCGCGTCGCCTACGTCACCCGCTTCGCCGACTCCCCCGCCCTCGCCGACCCCTTCTACGCCGACGCCGCGCCCTTCTACCCGCCACAGTGGTTCTGGGTGGGCGGGCAGCTGTCCCGGATCACGGGCATCGACGGCTGGGAGTTCTACAAGCCGTACGCCATCGTCACCATGGCCATCGCCGGCGCGATCGCGTTCGTGGCCTGGCGATGGCTCGTCCCCGCGCGGCTTGCCGTCGTGTTCGGTCTCGTCACCTCAGTCATCGGCGGGCACACCAACGCCTACGAGCCCTACTCGTGGATCCTCATCTGCCTGCTCCCGCAGGTCGTCGTGGCGACGTTCCTCCTCTGCGCACGGGTGGCCGCAGCCGGATCCCGGACGAGCCGCGGACCCACGTGGCCGCTGGTCGCGACGACCGGCCTGTACCTCGGCTGGGCTGCGCTGGGCTATACCCTCATCGCGGGTGTCGCGGCGCTGATGGTGGGCCTCGTCGTCGTCATCCATTCCTGGCGATACCGCACCGATCGTGCGGTGGTCCTCGCCCTGCTCGGCCGCCTGGCCGCCATGGCGGCGATCTCCGCGGCGATCGCACTGTTGTTCTGGCACCGATTCCTGCTGGCCGCCCTCGGCGGCGCGGACACCGAACCCTCGGTGGCCAACGACTTCGCGCCCGAGATCGCCTCGCGGTGGCCGCTGCCGATGCTCGAGGTGTCCGCCGTCGGGCTACTGTGCCTGATCGGCGTGGTGTGGCTGGTCGTCACCGTCTGGCCCGACGGAGCCGGCCGGGCCTCCGAGCGCACGGCGGCGACGTGGCGAACGCGGATCGGCACCGAGCACGACACGGACCACGTCGCCGACACCGACGCCGACGGCCCTCTCCCCCCGGCCGATCGACGGCTCGTCCTCGCACAGGCCCTGGGCCTCACGGCGGTGACCGTCCTCGGGTGGTACGTGCTCTCGGGGCTGCGGGCGGTCACCGGCAGCACGCTGCTGCCGTTCCGGATGATCCCGATCATCACCCTCGTCCTCGCCCTGGCGGGCGTGGTCGGCGCGCTGACGCTGGCCCGGTGGGCCGTGCGGACCTCTCCCGACCGGTCCCGTGGCCGCGTCACCGCCGCGGCGGTGGTGGTCGCGGGCCTCGCTGCCGTCCAGATGGTGCAGCACGTCTCCGGGGAGGATGCGGAGTTCGCCGCCGAAGCCCGCGGGTTCCCCGCGGTGCCCCGCGACGTGCTGGACGCAGTGGACGACATGACCGGCGACCGGGCACCCTCGGACCTCGTCCTGCTGACCTCGGATCCGACCCTCTACGCCTACCGGCCGTACTTCTCGTTCCAGGCGCCGGCCCAGGCGTACGCCACGCCCGCCGGCCGGTACGAGGAGCGCCTCGACGAGATCCGGAGCTGGGCGGACACCGAGACCCCCGGAGAGCTGACCGCCGCGCTGGACTCGAGTGAGTTCCGCAGCCCCGACGTTCTGGTCCTCACCCGCGAGGGGTCCCGCCGCTGGGTTTTCCCCGCGATCGTCAACCAGATGCCCCGGGTCCAGAACAACGCGCGCGAGGAGATCGTCTTCCGGCCGCGGCAGTTCGACGATCCCGCTCGCTTCGACGTCCGCGAAGTCGGGGAACGGATGGTGATCGTGCAACGCTGAGGCCCCGGCGGGCGCGCCGGGGAGCACGGGCCCACCCGGGCCCCGGCAGCAGAGAGTCGCTATGCCCTCCGCAGCGATGCCTGCGCCGGGAACGGCACGACGATCTCGCGGCCCACGTCCTCCACCGCGTCGGTGAGCGCGGTGGTCAGCACGATGCGGTCGTCGTAGACGTGGGCGATGCGGACCTCGGTGTCACGCCCGTCCTCATCGACGAGGTAGCGGTCCATGAGGAAGCGGAGGCCGACCCGCTCGAGCGCGGCCTCCGCCTCGTGCCAGTCGTCGACCGGGCCCATCGGCCGGCCCAGCCTGTCGATCGGCACGAGCGCCGGCTCGGCGACCGTCATGTCGATCCAGCCGACCACCTCGCCGTCGTCGCGACGGTGCGGGATCCACGTCTCGGGGATCACCCGTCTGTCAGAACTTGCGGAACGTGTGCCCGAGCAGCTTCTTGCCGCCCTCGGTCAGCTTGCCGGCCCTGGCCGCGGTCGGGATCAGCGACAGCGCGTTGAGCCGCGAGGTGACGTGCAGGCGCGCGGCCCGCTCGGCGCTCTTCCAGCCGCGGGCGGCGAACGCGTCGGCCTCACCGGCGAAGAAGCGGGCCTCCTCGTCGAACCGCCGACCGTCGAGGGCGCGGACCGACGAGTCCGACGCCGAGTGCCGGCGGTAGAGGAACGCCAGCGTGGGGTCGTAGATCATGTGGCCGCCCCCGGTGATGACGTCGACCAGCAGCGCGAGGTCCTGCACCACGTCCAGACCCTCACGGAACCCGATCCGCTTGACCCACTCGGAGTTCCACGCCAGCGACGGGAAGTAGGTCCAGTTGCCGTGCATGAGCGAGGTCATGAGCTTCTCGCCGTGCAGCACGGTGCGGCCCTGCGCCTTGGGCTGGGTGAACGCCTTCACCGAGTCGGACAGCCCCCGGACGGGCGCGCCGTGCTCGTCGATGACGCTGACCCCCACCTCCATCACGGCGGCATCCGGCACGGCGGCGAACCCGTCTGCCACGACCTGCAGGTAGTTGGGCAGCATGATGTCGTCGGCGCCCATGATCACCACGGTCGGCGCGGTGACCATGTCCACGCATTTGCGGTAGTTGCCGTTCGCGCCGAGGTTGGTCTCGTTCTTCTCGTAGGTCACCCGCTCGTCGCGCGCGGTGATCTCGCCCATGTAGCGGGCCGGCTCCGGATCCGGGTAGCCGTCGTCCACCACGACCAACCGGAAATCGCGGTAGCTCTGCGCCAGGACACTGTCCACGGCCTTCTTGAAGTGGTCGACGTCCCCGTAGTAGGGGAGCATCACGTCGATGGCCATCAGGGGAACCGCCGTCCTTCTCGTCACCGGATTGTCCGTCCGGTCGCATAGTATCGACCTCCGATGAGCAGTGACAGTGAGCAGCACCCAGGCGGCGACTCGGCGGGCCGGAACGAGGACGTCCGAAACCACGACGTGTGGCTGATCGTCCCGTGCTTCAACGAGGGCACCGTGATCGAGGAGGTGCTCCGTTCGGCGCGTGGGACGTTCCCCAACATCGTGGCGGTGGACGACGGGTCGGCGGACAATTCGGCCGCGGCGATCCACCGCGCGGGTGCGCACCTGGTCCGCCATCCGGTGAACCTGGGCCAGGGCGCGGCCATCCAGACCGGTGTGGAGTACGCCCGCGCCCAGCCGGGGGCCCGGTACTTCGTCACCTTCGACGCCGACGGGCAGCACCAGGTCAAGGACGTGCTGGCCATGGTGGAGCGGGTGCGATCCGAGCCGGTGGACATCGTCGTGGGCACGCGCTTCGGGCGCCCCCGCCGCGACGACGACCAGGTGCCGCTGATCAAGCGTCTCGTGTTGCGGACCGTGGTGCTGCTGAGCCCGCGCACCCGGCGGCTGGGTCTGACCGACGCCCACAACGGTCTGCGCGTGTTCAACCGTCGCGTCGCGGAGGACCTCAACCTCCGGATGAACGGGATGAGCCACGCCAGCGAGTTCGTGGAGCTCATGGACGGTCGCGGCTGGCGGGTGGCCGAGCAGCCGGTCGACATCCTGTACACCGAGTACTCGATGTCCAAGGGCCAGTCGCTGCTCAACGGCATCAACATCCTCTCCGACGGGTTCGTGGGACGGAGGCTGCCCCGATGATCAAGGTCCTGCTCCTGCTGGCCGGCGCCGCGCTGGTCGTGTTCTTCCTGGCCAACCGCCGCAAGGCGCGCGCGAAGGCCGGGGTGAAGATCGGCTTCGTGCTGTTCGTCGTGTTCATGGTCTACGCCGTGATCCGGCCCGATGACCTCACCGTGGTCGCCAACGCGCTCGGGGTCCAGCGCGGCACCGACCTGGTGCTGTACGCGCTGGTCATGGGCTTCGCGTTCGTGACGGTGTCCACCTATGTGCGTTTCCGCGAGCAGGAACTGCGGTACTCGCGCCTGGCGCGGACGATCGCGTTACAGAACGCGGTGCGGCCCGACGACAAGGTCGACGCGGTGGTCATGAAGCCGGCCCCGGACGACGACGACCCGATGCGGTCCTGACCGCAGCCGTGGACGAGGGCGCGAACGAGGACGTCCGCGGCGAGGCCGCGCGCCTGCGACGCCGCCTCGGGGTGGCGCGCGGACGACTCGACGCGGTCCTCCATGCCGCTGGCGACCCGGGAACGGGCGGGGTGGGTGACGCCGCCGGTGGGGTCGCCGGGGCGCGCGGGGGTCTCGCCCGGATCGACGACGACGACGAGGTCCGCGCCCTCCTTCGCCCCGCCTCCGATCGGATCGCGCGCCTGCTCGAGCTGACCGACGGTCTCGCGGAGGGCACGCTGTCCGAGGCGTCGGTCGGCGACGCGGCCCGGGCGGTCGCCGACACCCAGCCGTTCCGGCGGCCGCGGTGACCGGCGCACTGCCGGAGACCCCGCCGCCGGCCCTGGTGATCCGGTTACTCGACCTGGCCGCCGGCCTCGTCTCGGCGCGGGACGCCCTGGCGACCGCGCGTGACGCGCTCCTCACCTCCACGATCCACTCCCCCGCCCTGGACGCGCTGGCCGACGCCGTCGGCGGCGAGGCCCGCGGCCTGACCGAGATCCTGGCGGGCGTGTACCGGCTGGTCGAGCTCGCCGAGGACTCCTGGGACGACCTCGACGGGCCGGACCCGCTTCCCGAGCCCGGGCGCGCGGCCCTGAGGGCGACGCTGGACCGGGCGGCGGACAACGCGCTGGCCGACCTGGCCAGGCTCGCCGGGGTCGCGGCGGGTGGGCCGGACGTGGCGGGCGGGCCGGGCGGATCCGGCGGGCTCGACACCGCCGCCACGGTCGCTGCCTGGGGCCCGGGCTCGGCCGGACCCGAACCTGCCGACCCGTCCGATGTGTACGCGACGGTCGAGCACATGCCCGTCGCCGACCGGCGACTCCTCGCGCTGGCCGAGCCGAAGGCCGTGGGCGGGACGTACGGCGTGCCCTGGCCGGTGCGGGCCCGCGCCAACGCGGTGGCCGTGCGCGCCGCGCTCCACCGCGAACAGCTGGCGGGTACGCCGTGGAGTCCGCGCATCGGGCGTCTGGAGACGATGGCGCGGCGTGATGCTCGTCGTCGTCGTCGTTCCTTCCCGGCGTTCTCACCGCGCCGCGGTGGGCGGATGATCGAGGTGGTGGGCGAGCTCGGCCCGGAGACCGAGGCGGTGGCGGTGTACGTGCCCGGCACCGGCACCAACCTGGACATGTCCCACGTCAACACCGACGTCGCGGTGGACCTCGTCGAGGCGGGCGGCGGGCGACTGGCCGTGGTGACGTTCCTCGACGGCGAGTTCCCGCAGGACATCATGGCCGACGCCGGCGACCCCCGGTTCGCCGACGCCATGGCGCCGCGCCTGATCCGCTTCTGTCGCGAGGTGGACCGGGTCATGGAGATCGAGTGCCCCGGCGCGGCGCTGACCGTGGTGGGGCACTCGTACGGCGGGCGGATCGTGGGCACCGCCGAACGGCTCGGCCTGCGCGCCGACCGGGTGATCTACGCCGAGTCGCCCGATCTCGGGGTGGGCGTCGCGGGGCCGTCGGACTGGCGCGCCCCCGGACCGGTTGACAGGTACTCCCTCACCGCACCGGGCGACCCCGTGGAACTGCTGCAGATCCGGCTCGGCCTGCGACAGCGCTGGTCGCACTCCGACCTGGGCGGCGGCGCCGTCCGACTCGACACCGGCTACTTCGCCGACGGCACGCCCGTCTACGGCACACGCGGTCACGGCGGCGTGTTCGACCGGGACTGCGGGGCGTTCCGGGCGATGCTCGCCGTGATGCTCGGCGGGCAGGTGCCCCTGTGGCGGGAACGGCGGATCCGGGCGCGCCACACCGGCGTGGACCGCGGCGAGGAAGGGCGCGTCGTCCCCGTCCTGCGCCGACATGCCGTGGGCCTGTTGCTCCGTCGCGATCAGGACCCCTACGGCGAGGCGGCCGTGCTCTGGGAGGGTCCCGAGCGACTGACGACGGTTCCATCGGCGACGCGCGCGGCGAGGGAAGAGGTTGGCGTTCCCACGGACGCTGTCTGATACTGGGGCCCATGGCTTCGCTCGACACCCGGTTCACCCCACCGTCCCTCACCACCGTGGGGATGGGCGCCCTGGGCGTCCTGTCGGTCGGGTTGATCTCCGCCGGCCTCTGGTACGACTCCCACCGCAGCGCCGAGGCCGTCGAGCGGGCCCGCGCGCAGGTCGAATCCGCGCAGACCACCGGGCCCACCGCCGAGCCGATCGCGAGCACCTCCTCGGAGACCAGCACCGAGTCGAGCACCGAGGACCCCACCAGCGAGGAGTCGACCGAGGCGAGCACCGAGGCGCCCGAGGAGACCGAGTCCGCCGACGATCGGGCCGAACAGGCGGTCGCCCCGGTGGCCCCCGTGACCAGTGTGCCGACCGCGGCGCCGGTTCCGCGGGCCGCCGCCGTCCAGCCGGTCCGTCAGGCGCCGGTTGTCCCGGTCGCGCCCGCGGCCCCCGCCCCGGTGGCGCCCGCTGCGCCGGCGGCGCCGGCGGAGGGCGACGGTGTCACCGGTGGCGGAGCCGAGGGCGGCACCGCGGGTGACGCCACGGGTGACGCCACGGGTGGCGCGGAGGACGCCGGTCAGGGCGGGGGGGAACTCGAGGTCACCGCGCCCGACGGTGCCCGGCCCGCGCCCGGATTCCCGGACCTGCTCCGCCCGTTCCTGCCCCGGCCGAACTTCGCCCCGCAGCAGGACGCCGTCGGCGCCGCGGCCGTGGGCGCCGACGCGGTCGGGGCCGACGGCGCCGACGCGGTCGGGGCCGACGGCGCCGCGCGCGCCGACGGCACCGCCGACGCCGACGAGCCGGAGGGCGACGGGCGCGCCGAGGCCGGCGAGAACTAGCGCGTCAGTCGCGGAAGGACGTCAGTCGCGGAAGTAGTCGACGGTCCGGGCGACGCCCTCGCGGATCGTCACCCGCGGCGTCCAGCCGAGCACCTCGGCGGCGCGCTCGGCATCGAGGGCCGAGCGGTCGACATCACCCAGGCGGGCGGGAGCGTACTCGGGATCATCAGCGGCCCCCGCGGCCTCGGCGACCAGGGTGTGCAGCCCACGGTCGGTGGTCTCCACGCCGGTGCCCACGTTGAACCGCAGCCCCGCCGCGGCCGGGACCTCGGCGGCGCGGACGAAGGCGTCCACCACGTCGTCGACGAACACGTAGTCGCGCGTGTTGCCGCCGTCGCCGAACACGCGAGTGGGCTGACCGGCCAGCAGGCGCTGGGAGAAGATCGCCACCACCCCGGCCTCGCCGTGCGGGTCCTGCCGCGGCCCGTACACGTTCGCCGGCGCCACGCCCGCCCACTCGATCCCGTACAGGCGCGAGAACATCTCCAGGTAGATCTCACCGGCCACCTTGCCGGCGGCGTACGGGCTCAGCGGGTCCACCGGTCGGGTCTCGGCGACGGGCAGCTCGGTCACGGGCCCGTAGATGGACCCGCCTGAGGAGGTGAAGACGATCCTGCGCACCCCGACCTTGCGGGCCGCCTCGGCCAGCCGGACGGTGCCGACGACGTTGACCTGGGCGTCGTGGACCGGATCCTCCACCGACAGGCGCACGTCGATCTGCGCGGCCAGGTGGAAGATGACCTCGGGCCGGGCGGCGGCCACCACGTCCTCGATGGCGGGGTCGGTCAGGTCGAGCTCCCGGAACTCGAACCGGTCACCGGCCTCACGGGCCGCCGCCAGGTTCTCGAGCCGCCCCCGGGACAGGTTGTCCACCACGGTCACGTCATGGCCCTCACCCAGCAGCCTGTCCACCAGGGTCGACCCGATGAACCCGGCCCCTCCCGTCACCAACGCGCGCATGTGATGCCCTCCCCTCGTCTGCGACGACACCGCCGCGGCTCCCTCACCTTCAGGCCCGTGCACAGGATACGACCGTGGGACCGGTGGCGAGGTCACTCCGGCCCGTATGTCCCGGTCGCCCGGGTGAGCGGGGACCGCCGCTCGGGCGGGAACGGGGAGTCCTCCACAATCTGCGCCAGTTCGGCGTCGGTGAACGCGTCCCGCACCGCGTAGATCCGTACCTGCGACTCGGCATACACCTTGGCCAGGCCGGGCGTGCCGTCGAGGCGCAACAGGTGCTCGTTGGGCTTCTGGAACCCCCAGTAGTTGGGCGGGCTCACGTACACGTACGTCACACCGAGCTCCCCCAACGCCCGGTCGACGCGGGGGTTCACCCCGGCCTCGTCCATCCGGGAGAACAGATAGGTGGTCAGCGGGGCCGTGGCGCCGGGTTGCAGGTAGTGCCGCGAGGTCGAGGGCAACCCGTCGGTGGCGTACATCCAGCCCGAGCCCTCGTCGGGATTGGTGTAGATGAGACCCGAGTAGGCCTGCGGCTGCTCGGACAGCCAGCGGAAGGCGCGCAGGTCGTGCTCGTCGACCATGCGGTTCCACCGCTGGTTCACCCCGGCCGCGACCGCGTACTCGGGCGAGGCCTGCACCACCCAGGACCCCACCCCCACCACGGCGGCCAGCGCCACGGCCACCCGGGCGAGCCGGACGCCGCCACCGTCCGGGTCGGTGAGGGGATCGACGAGCCTGCCTAACCATCCCGCCAGCGCCTGGACGGTCGCCCCGACGCCCACACCCACCGCCGCGGCCACGACCACGGCCAGCACCACCCCGATCCGGCGGGGGTCGTTGTAGTAGATGCTGCCGATCCCGCGGAGCACACCGCCGGTCCAGTTGCCGAACACGCTCATCGAGTTGACGCACACCACCAGCAGCCCGCCCCACAGCAGCAGCGGCCAGAACACCTTGCGGCGCAGCATCACCACCAGGCCCAGCGCGGCCAGGGACAGCAGCACCCACCGCACGCCCCAGTCCTCGACGTGGCGCACCTGCAGTGCTACCGCCTTGCCCCAGGTGGCGGCGCGGTCGGCGTCGATCTGGAACTCGAAGGCCGAGATGTCGTCGGCCTCCTCGGACACCGTGAGCACCTGCGGCAACAGGGTGAGCACCCCGGCGAGCCCGATACCGGCCAACACCACGAAGTCGCGCACGCGACCGCGGACCGGCCGCCACAGCCCGTCGAACAGCCACCAGAACAGCACGAACACGGCCGCGGTGACCATGGCCGACGGATGGACGCCGCCGATACCGACCAGTCCGAGCGCGGCGGCGGGGATGAGCCGCCGATCGGCCAGGGCCGCCACCACGACCGCGGCCCCCAGGCCGGCCATGCCGTTGGCCACGGCCGACGGGGTGGCGGCCACCATCACCTCGACGAACGGCAGACCCGGGAACAGCGGGGTGGCCATCGCGGCCACGGCCGCCGAGGTGGCCACCACGGGCCGGGAGAACCGGCGGTGGGTGATCAGCCACGCCAACGCCGCCACGCCCAGCGGGAACACGAGCGCGACACTGCCGATCTGCACGAGGTTGTACGTCTCGACGGCGCCGATCCCGCGCAGGCCCATGACCAGGGCGGCGATCGAGTGCCACGTGCTCGGGTAGTAGAGCGTCGCGCCGTTCTCCGGGTAACGCAGCTCCCCGGCGAGGTCGGGCGACGCCACGCCGAGGTCATGGATGAAGCGGATGTAGTTGGCGTGCCAGTGGGCGTCCCAGCCCTGGAAGATGTTCGCCGTGCCGCCGGGGGTCGCCGAGAGTTCGGTGAGGATCATCTGGCCGATCAGCCAGGCGCTCGCCAGGATCGCCGCGCCCGGCAGCAGCCACCACCACGAGCGCCGCCCGGGCCGGCCGTCCACCCGGCCGGGGCGCTCGACCCCAGCGGTCCCGCGAACCCTGCGGAGTCGGCTGACCCGGCCGGTTCGGCGGCGCCGGCGACGGCGTCGCCCGTCCGCCGGCGTGGCGTCGCGGCCTCGTCGTCGTCGTCGCCACACCCATGTCGCCCCGGTGATCAGCAGCCCCACCACGCCGACCACCGCGGCGGTCGCGGCCGTGGCGACCACGTAGGCGCCGAGCGACCACGGCACCCCGACCCGGCCGTAGACGTAGCCGGCCATCGCGGCGATCCCGAACGAGACCGGGATCGACGTGCCCAGCGCGAGACGCAGGGGCAGTTGCGCGGCGGCGCCCACGATCGCGCCGGGCACCACCAGGAGCGCGGTGAGGGTCATCATGACCAACGCGATGTCGATGACCCGCCTCCGTTCCTGGACCTGTCCGTGTTCTGGCCCTGTCCGTGTCCGTGTCCCTCTCGGCGTCCGTGGGCCCGCCGTCCGACCCGCCCATTATGGTCCACCGGGCCGTGGAACCTCAGCGCGGCACGAGTACGCCGACCGGTCCGCTGCCCACGCACAGCTGGGAGGCGCCCCCGCCCGGGGAGACGGTCAGGCCCGTCCCCCCGCCCTCGAGGCGGACGTACACCGTCCCCGGCCCGGCCTGGACGGGGGCCGTCACCTCGTCGCCGTCGTCGAGACGGACCGCGACGTGACCGTCGGCGTCAGCGAGGAGGTGGAGCCGGACCACCCAGTCGCGGCCGAGCAGCGGACCGTCCAGGGCGATCCGGGCGCCGTCCGGACCGACCTGGTGGCCGCAGCCGGGCACCGGCCCCTGCGGGATGGTGCGGCCCGGGACCACGTCGGCGGGATGCAGCGCCCCGTGCGCGTCGATCGCCACCGGGTCGCGGGTCCACGCCCCCACCGCCGGAACCCCCGGCACCCCGGCGAGCAGCGCGGACAGCCGGTTGGCGGGCGTCGTCAGGGGGAGCAGCACCTCGAGCGGGACCTCCTTGTCGAGCAGGGGCTCGGTGCGCTCGCGCAGCGCCGCGAGCAGCGGCTCGGTGTAGTCGCGGGACGGCTGCTCCGACCACACCTGGCGGTACGAGACGGTCGAGACGGCGGAGGAGGCGAGCAGCGCGACCAGGCCGAGCGCGCCCGCCGCCGGCAGCCACGTCCCCGCGCGGCCGATCCGCGGGGCGGGGTCCCCCTCGGGCGCGGCGCGCTCCCCGGGCGCGGCGTCCTGCCGGCGCGGGGCGTCCTGCCGGCGCCGGGCGTCCTGCCGGCGCGGTGCGGCGATCGCCAGAGCGGCGGCCGCAGCCAGCACCACCGGCAGTTCGGAGTGGTACCGGAGGGTCTGCACGATCTCCGTCGCGGTGTCCGGGCCGGTGCGCCCCACCGCGACCAGGACCACCGTCACCATCGGGTACAGCGCAGCGGCCACCCAGATCGCACCGGTGCGCCGCCGGGTGAAAACGGACCACGCCAGGACCGCCGCGACCGCCAGGGCGCCCACGACGACGGCCATCGTCGACGGGTCTGCCATCGGGGGTCCCGGGTGCCAGCGCTCCCAGCTCCACGGTCCCCCGCCCAGCGTCGGCACCACCGCCAGCCGGTAGGTGTGGTCCACCAGGTCGACGAATCCGGGCCCCGGGCTCCCGGCGCCGGTGCCGCCGGTGTCGTCCCCGCCCTCGGTCCCGGCCGGGAACCCGCCCGACGATCCTCCCCCGAGACGGCCGACGACGACGAGGAACACCGCCCCCCACACCACGACGATCGCGGCCAGTGCCGACCAGGCCCAGCGGGTCCGACGCCACAGGGCCCGCAGCTCACTGCGTGTTCCGCCGCCCGTCCACCACGACCCCAGCAGCACCGCCGCGGCCACCACCGGGATGATGAGCGCCTTCTCGACGAACAGCAACCCCAGAGCCGTGGCCACCGCGGCACCCACGGCATGGCGTCGGCGACCCGAGCGGGCGAGCAGGATTATCGACGCCACCGTCCACGCCATCGCGGCGGCGAGCGGCAGCGCGTTGAGGGCGGCCGCCCACCACGTGGCCGACGGCAGGCCGAGCGGGATCGCGAGCGTGGCCACGAGTGGGACCAGCAGGATCGCCCGGCCGGCCAGCAGGACCCACAGCATCCGGGCGAGCGCGGCGCCCGCGACCAGCTGGAGCAGCGCGATCTGTACCAGCGGCACGCGGAAGTCCAGCGGCGCGACGTGCGCCGCGACCCAGGTCAGGGCCATCGCGCCGGGCATGAGGTGACCGTCGTGGTCCGCGAACAGGAACGCGGGATCCGGGAACGCCTGCGCGGCCGCCCTGCCGTGCAGGAGGAGATCGTCCCAGTAGAACCAGCCCGCCGCGGCGACCCAGGTGCGCACCGCCGTGGCCGCCACCACCAGCGCGCAGGCCGCCAGGACGAGCCGACCGCGATCCGTCGGCCGGGCCCGCGCGGGAACGTCGGGCGTGCCCGGGGTGCGGTCGTCGGGCGTGCCCGGGGTGGGTCGGCGGCTGGACGTGGCGGGGGGCATCGCGGGCCACGCTAGTCGGCCCGGCGGGAGCGCACGTGCCCTCCCCTGAGTGTCAGGGCGCTCGGGAACGATGGCCGCTACGCCTGCGCCCCCGCAGACCCGCATCGCCGCGCATCCGGTCCCGCCCCACGCATCCGCTCCCGCGCCTGGCGTCTCGCTCGCGCGGCTGCACGCCCGGGCGACAGCCGCACGTCAACATGGCGTCTCGCCTGCCCCGAAGCGGGTGCGAGACGCCACCCCGGGGAGCGGCTGCGATGCAGGTGTACGGGCGCCACGACCATCATGGGCACAGTCGCGCCCGTGGGTGCGCTCCGGCCTGCGACGATGCTCGGCCGCGGGCGGGGGTGTCGGAGGCCCTCGATAGGGTGCCCCGCATGAGTTCCGGAACCCCTCGTGCAATCGGTGCCGTCGTCCTCGGGGTGGCCGTGCTGGCCGGGATCGGCTGGTGCGCCGAACCCGAGGAGGGCGCCCCGGGCACGGTCGGCGCCCCGGGCACGGTCGGCACTCCCCCGACGTCGGCGGTCGACCCGGAGGGGAACACCTCGCCGTCGTCGCCGGTGGAGCCCCCGCCCGTCGACGCGCAGCCGGCGCCCCCCGCCGAGCCCGCGCCCCCGGTCGACCCCGACGCCGGCCCACCCGGAGATCCCCTGGTCGCGGCGGCCCGCGGGGCCCTGCCGCAGCTCGAGGTCAAGGGCCGGGCGCCCAAGACGGGCTACGACCGCGACCTGTTCGGGCAGTCGTGGACCGACGACGTGTCCGTGGAGTTCGGCCGCAACGGCTGCGACACCCGCAACGACATCCTCCAGCGCGACCTCCGGGACATCACCTTCCGGCCCGGCACGCGGGACTGCGTGGTCCTCACCGGCGTCCTGGAAGGGCCGTACACCGGGGAGCGGATTGACTTCGTCCGCGGGCAGGACACGTCATCGGAGGTTCAGATCGACCACGTGGTGGCGATGTCGGACGCGTGGCAGAAGGGCGCACAGCAGCTCACCGAGGAGCAGCGGCGTGACTTCGCCAACGACCCGCTCAACCTGTTGGCCGTGGCCGGGTGGGCGAATCAGCAGAAGGGCGACGGCGACACCGCCACCTGGCTCCCGCCCCGTCGCGAGTTCCGGTGCTCGTACGTCTCGCGCCAGGTGCTGGTCAAGGACCGGTACGGCCTGTGGGTGACGCAGGCCGAGCGCGACGCGATGGACCGGGTCCTGGCCGGCTGCTGAGCCACCGCGGCGCACCGCGACCGGGCAGGGCGCACCGCGGCCGGGTCAGAAGTCGAAGAAGCCGCCGCCGTCGCCGCCGAACAGGCCGCCGTCGAAGAAACCGCCGCCGCCGTCTCCCCCGCCGTCGCCGCCGAACAGGCCACCGTCGAAGAATCCGCCGCCGTCGCCTCCGCCATCGCCGCCGTCCCCGCCCATGAGTCCGCCGTCGAAGAACCCCTCGCCGCCGTCGCCGCCGCCCATGTCACTGACGTCGGCGCCGCCCTCGCCCACCCCGGACGCGAAGTCCTCACCGGAGTACCCGATGCCCGACATGCCGGCGAACATCATGTTGAACATCATCATCGAGCCCATCATCCACACGCCCGTGGTGAGGGCCGACGCCCACCAGGGCTCCGAGTACCAGCCGGCCGGGACCGGTCGACCGGCCACGACACCGCCCGGGTAGTAGTGCGGGGTCTCGTCGCTCGGATCGGTCGCGGCCTTCATAGTCCGGCCCTCGACGTCGACCTCGCGGTCCTCCGTCACACGGCCGGCGCGGTCCTGTCCGGGGGTCTTGGGCAGCTCAGGGCCCGGGTCCAGGCCCATCGCCGAGCGCGCGGCACGCACGTAGTACAGCCCCTCCAGCGCGGTGTCCTTGGCCAGCTGCGCCTGCACCGGGGTGCGGGCGTTCTCCAACTCGGACACGGCCGCCGTGTAGCGCTCCGACGCGTCGGCCATGGCCTGCTTGGACGCCTCGTCGGTGCCGTCCAGGTTGAACACCTGGCCCCCGAGCCGCTCGACCCACCGGGCCGCCTCGGCCCGGTGGTCGGCGAGGTGGTGATTGTCCTGCGCCTCCAGCTGGGTCTGGCCCTTGTTCTGACTGCGCGAGACCACAGCGACGGCCACCGCGATCACTGCGGCGATGAGGAGGAATTCCACGACACGACCTTTCTCGGTACTGGTGTCGAGGGTACCGAGATCGCGGCCCGTGGCGCGCGGCCCAGCCCGGGGCTCAGCGGTCCCGCGAGGGCGCGGGGTGCGCCCGGGTAACGCGGTCGAGCCACGCCACCGCCGCACCGTCGATCGGGGTGCCCTCGACGACCATCGGCCACGCCCCGTCCATCCCGCCGGCCACGGCCGCGTCGGCGAGCAGGGACTCCCAGAACGTGGCCGAGCCGAACTCCCCGCGCCACTGCAGCGCGGGCAGCGTCAGGCGGTGCAGGGTGTGCTCGTGGGTCGTGCCCATCGCGCCGTGGACCTGGTGGGCGTTGCGGACGGCCACCGCCATGGCCTGCGAGACCGTGCTGCGCGCCACGGCCACCCGGAATCCGGACAGTGGCCCGCCGAGGTCGGTGGTGATGGCGTCCGCGACGGCCTGGTCGACCGCCGCGCGAGCGAGGACCGTCTCCGCGGCGATGTCGACGACGAGGTTCTGCACCGACTGGAACCGCGCCAGTGGCCGGCCGAACTGATTCCGCTGGGTGGCGTGCGCGACGGCCGAGTCGAGCATCCCCTCGGCCGCACCCACGCACTGCACCGCCCTGGCCAGTGCTCCCCGCAGGACGGCGGCCTCGACAGCGGCGGTGTCGACCGCGGTCCACGTCGCGTCCTCCGGCGGGCTCACATCGGCCAGCGGGACCGCGGACACCCCGCGGACGGCCGCGACGCCGATTCGGCCTGTCGGCACCTCGGCGAGCTCGTACCCGCCGGTCCGGCGCCCGCCCACCTCGTCGTCGTCCCCTCGGACCCGTCGGACGAACAGGACCGTGTCGGTGCCACCCGCCCAGGCCACGCGCCGCGCGAGGCCGCCGGGGCCGATCACCGCGAGGGTCGCCGTCGCCGTGGTGGCGTCGTCGAGCGAGGCGGCGCGGCGAAGGGGCCCGACGACGAGGTCGGTCTCGGCGTACGGGACGGCCACCCCCGCAGCCGCGGACAGGCGGAGCAGAGCAGCCGCCTCGGCCCAACCGGCGCCACTCCCGCCGCCCGCCTCCGGGGCGGTGAGCCGGGCGAGCCCCACCTCGACGAGGCTCTGCCACACCGTCGCCGGGTCGGGTTCCCCGTCGGCGCCGGTGTGCGCGGCGAGGACGTCGCGCATCATCGTGAGCAGATCCTCGTCGACGCCCGGGTCGGCGGTCGCCGCGTGCTGATCGGTGCCGTCGCTCATCGCATCCCCAGTCCCCGCGCGATCACGCCGCGCAGGATCTCGTTGGTCCCGCCGCGGAGCGTGAATCCGGGGCGTTGGTGGAGTCCCGCCCGCAGCAGGTCCGTCAGTTCGGCCGCAACCGGGTCGTCACCGGCCGCGAACTCGTCGCCGAGGCCCGCGGAGACCGCGTCCACGAGATCACCCTCGGTGGTGGTGCCCAACAGCTTGACCAGCGCGGCGGCGGTGTCCGCGGGCTCGCCCCGCTGGAGGGACCCGGCGATGTTCTGGCTGAGCGCGTGCAGACCGGCCATCCGAGCCACCGACCGGCCGAGGTCGGCGCGGGCGGGCAGCGCCCCCGAGGCGACCGCCCCGATCTCGGCGGCGAACACCCGGAAGGAGGACAGGAACCGCTCGGGACCGCTCCTCTCGAAGGCCAGCTCCGAGTTGACCTGCTCCCAGCCGTGACCGAGGGTGCCGAACACCATGGAGTCGGGCACGAACACCTCGTCGAGGATGACTTCGTTGAAGTGGTGGTCGCGCGACAGCGAGACGATGGGGCGGATGGTGACGCCCTCGCTGCGCAGGTCCACGATGAACTGGCTCAGGCCCGCGTGGCGGTTCGACGTGTCCAGAGGTTCGGTGCGGCACAGGGCGATGAAAGCCTCGGCGTGCTGGGCGCCGGACGTCCACACCTTCGTCCCGGTGATCGACCAACCGCCGTCGACCCGGACGCCCTTCGTCCGCACGCTCGCGAGGTCGGACCCCGAGTCCGGTTCGCTCATCCCGATGCCGAAGCAGCACTCGCCCGCAGCTATCCGGGGGAGGTACTCCCGCTTCTGTTCCTCGGTCCCGTACCGCAGCAGCGACGGCGCGATCTGACGGTCGGCGACCCACTGCGCCGCCACGGGTGCCCCGACGGACAGGAGTTCCTCGGTCACGACGAAGCGTTCGAGGAAGGTGCGCCCGTGACCCCCGTACTCGGTGGGGATCGTCATCCCCACCCAGCCGCGCTCGGCCAACCGGCGGGTGAAGTCCTCGTCCCACCTGGTCAGCCACGTGTCGATCCACGGGGTGAGGCGGCCTGCGGCGATCTCGTCGGATAGGAACGACCGTACCTCGCCCCGCAGGGCGGTCATCTCCCTCGACGCCAGGGTGGTCGGTGGGGCGATTCGCGACGGCATCGGAACCGCTAGCGGCCGGTGTAGGTGCCGGGGCGCTTCTCGCCGAACGCGGCGAGCGCCTCGCGGTGATCCTCTGTGTGGTGGGCGAGCGCCTGCATCGCCGACGAGAGTTCGAGCAGCGACTCCAACGACTGGTGCTGGGATTCGCGCAGGAGACGCTTGGCCATCCGCACCGCATGCGGCGGGTTCTTGGCGACCCGCGCGGCCAGGGCGTGGGCCGCCTTCAGCAGGTCCTCGGGCGCCACGACCTCATTGACCAGGCCCCAGGTCACAGCCTGCTCGGCCGTGACCCGGTCCCCGGTCAGGGCCATCTCCGCGGCTCTCGCCGGGCCGATCGCCTTGGTGAGCAGCCAGGCACCCCCGTCGCCGGGGATGATGCCCAGTTGGACGAAGCTCTCCGCGAACCACGCCTTCGTCGACGCGACCCTCAGGTCACACATCACGGCGAGGTCGCACCCCGCGCCCACCGCCGGCCCGTTGACCGCGGCCACCACCGGCACCTCGCAGTGGTACAGGGCGCGCGGGATCCGCTGGATACCCTGGCGGTACCCGTCGCGGAGCTCGTACGGGCTTCCGCCGAACATGCCGGCCCGGTCCACCATGTCCTTGACGTTGCCGCCCGCGGAGAACGCCGATCCCGCCCCGGTGAGCACGACCGCGCGCACGTCATGGTCCGCGTTGGCCACCGCCACCCGCTCGCAGATCGCGTCGACGATCGCCGGGTCCGAGATGGGGTTACGGACGTCGGGCAGGTTGAGCGTCCACGTCTCGATGTGGTCGGCTCGCTCGACGAGCAGGGGCGTTGAGGCCATGGGGCTTCTTCCTGGGTAGCGGGATCGGCGTTGTCGTTCCGGGGGCCCGGTGTCGGGCCACCTCGTCGGTACCCGACTGTATCCAGTGGCCCCGGTCGCCGTCACAGTTCGCCGACGCCTCCCCTCCGCTCGGCGCCGCGGCCGGGAGACGACGAAACCCCGGCCGGGGGGACCGGGGTTCGTGGATTTTCTGGTGGAGCCGCGTGTCGGAATCGAACCGACGACCTTCTCGCTACGAGAACAACCACCAGCCCCTGGCCAGAGAATCATAACCTCCTGGCCAGGGATTTTGCGTGTTGGCCACGTTGGTCACGGATAGGTGGACACGGACAGTCTGTGTCCAGAACGTGTCGACGGACGCCGGGGTGCGGCAACCTTGTCTCATGCTCTCGAAAATCACGACAGAAGAAATCCGCGACTACCTCGTGAAGGCCATTCCCCACACTTGGGCCGTCTGGGACGAGGCCAAGAAAGCGAACCCCGCAGACGATCAAAAGGCCCTCTGGGCATCGGGTCGCCTCGACGGCCTCACGCAGATACTTCACGTACTCGACAACGACGAGTTCGACCGCCTGAGTGAGGAGCGAGAGAAACGGATCAATGCCGTTCTGGGGATCGAAGACGCCGACGACGAGGACTGACCCTTTCCCTCCGCCGCCTGCCCTCACCACGTCGGGCCGACTGCGCATACGGACGGCGTGATGCTGACGAACCGCTTCGCCGGCCCTGACGGCATGGAGGTTCCCTCCGCCGCCGGAGTCGTCGTCATGTACGTGAAGGACTATTCGACCCGGCACTTTCTGGAGTCCGGCGCCTCCTACCCCCAGCCCGTGACGCCGACGGGTCCCTGGTGGTTGGGCAGAAAGCGACTACTTCGGCAACTTGGGCAGGTAGAGGCCGCATTAGGGCATGACGGTCAGGTCTCCCGACGACCAACGACTGCCGCCTCCTCAACTGCCGCAAACTCTCCTCGCTGCCCCACTCAAAACACGCCGAAGGTTGTCTGTGGAAAACTCTGTGGATTACTGGGGGATGCTTGTGGACAATTCCTATTCCGACCTCGGGGTTTACAGCTAGAACGCCACTTCCAGATAGGCGAGCAGCACTGTGACCAGCGGTTTCGCATCGCGACAACGCCACTTCCGCAAGGGAGCCACGCAATTCCCTAATTACGCATGTGTGTTTTCCCAGTTGGGGATGCTTTTCGAGGTACCACCGGGTTTGACTGCCCTGTCCGGTCGTGCGCTTATGCTCAGACCATGATCTTCGCGTACATCGACGACACCGGCGACGACGGCGACCCCGCCAAGAACGGGGCCACCAAGTGCTTCGGCCTCGGGTGTCTTGGACCGTTCCCGCTCTGGTGGACACCCGGAGATGAGCGGTGAGTTCCCCCAAGATAGAGGGAGCGGATTATGGGATCTACTCGTCGGAGCTTCACTGCCGAGTACAAGGCCAACGCGGTAAGTTTGGTCATCGATGATGGCCGTGCGATCGCCGAAGTTGCACGCAGTATCGGCGTTCACGAGATGACGTTGGGGAAATGGGTGAAGAAGACTCGAGACGAGGGAAACGGTGAGTCTGACCGCCCGTTGAATGAGGACGAGCGGGCGGAACTCGAGCGCCTTCGCGAAGAAGTGAAGCACGCCCGGATGGAGGTGGAGTTCGCAAAAAAAGTAGCCTTAGACTCAAACCGTCAACGCAACACCAAGCAATTTATGGTGGAGGTGGACGATGGCTAAGATTGGTCGGCCCGGACTGCCGCCGGAGGAACGGCAGCGGGTCTGGGATATGTGGAAGGCGGGGTCGTCGATCAGTGAGATCTCGCGATCGGTCGACTCGCCGCCGGGTTCGGTGTTTTCGATCCTGCGGCCCAAGGGCGGGATCTATCAGTCGCCGCAGAAGCGCCGGGCGGGGACATTGAGTCTGTCCGATCGGGAGGAGATCTCCCGCGGTCTGGCGGCGGGCGACTCGTACCGCCAGATCGGTCGCCAGCTGGGACGGCCTGCGTCAACGATCTGCCGAGAAGTCGGGCAGAACGAGGGTAGGGAGCGCTATCGCGCCATCGACGCAGACGACCGCGCCTGGCGCCGGGCCCGGCGTCCTCAGAAGCCCAAGCTGGCCACGAACCCTGTACTGCGAGGCTACGTCGCTGCACGACTGAAAGAGGAATGGTCTCCGGAACAGATCGCTGGTCGGCTGAAGAAGCAGTACCCAGCCGGGTCGCGGATGCTGATCTCGCACGAGGCGATCTATCGGTCGCTGTACATCCAATCCTGGAATGTGCTGGACAAGTCGTTACAGAAGCAGTTGCGCACCGGCAGACCGATTCGTCGCGCGGTCAGCAACACCACCTCCGGCCAGTGGCGCTCGCAGATCAAAGACGCCGTGTCGATTGATGCCCGTCCAGACGACGTCGCGGACCGCGCTGTTCCAGGTCACTGGGAAGGCGATTTGATAATCGGATCGGAGCAGTCCCAGATCGCCACGGTCGTGGAACGCTCCAGCCGCTACACCTGCTTAGTCCAGGTCGACTCACGCCATGCGTCCTCTGTTACTGAAGGACTGTGCCGGGAGCTGTCGGCGCTCCCGGAGACGATGTCTCGCTCCCTGACGTGGGACCGCGGCATGGAGCTGGCCGGACACAAAGACGTCGCCGCCGGCACCGGGATCAGCGTGTACTTCGCCGACCCACACTCGCCCTGGCAGCGCGGCACCAACGAGAACACCAATCGCTGGCTTCGTCAGTATTTTCCGAAGAAGACAAGCATGAACGGCTACTCCCAGGCTGACTTGCACCGAATCGCGGAGAGATTGAACAACCGGCCCCGGAAAACCCTCGACTACGACACTCCCGCCGAACGCTACGCCGCCCTGTTGCATTGACGATTTGAATCCAAGGCGACCTGGTTCGCGAAAGACCCGCGGTGAAATTCGCGGCTATCGCGGACTGGGCTGAATCCGATTCATATCCGGTCACGTTCATGTGTGCTCAACTCGGCGTATCGACTTCTGGCTACTACAAGTGGCGCGGCAAGTCGCGCTCAGCTCGAGACCTCCGAGACGACGAGTTAACAGCGCTGATCGAGTACCACTACGAGCACCTCAACGGCCGTCCCGGCGTTCGGCGCATGCGTGCGGAACTCGCCGCCGGCGGCCACCGGGTCTCGCACAAGCGGGTGTGGCGGCTCATGAAGGTCGCAGGTCTGGAAGGCCGCCACCCGAAGGCGTGGAAACGCACCACCGTCGCCGGAGACAGCCCCGTTGGGGCACCTGACCTCATCGGCCGCGACTTCACGGCGGCCGAGGCGAACACCAAATGGTGCGGCGATATTACTTACGTACGGACCTGGAACGGCTGGGCGTACCTGGCCACCGTCATCGATCTGCACTCCCGGATGGTCGTCGGATGGGCCGTGGCCGACCACATGCGAACCGAGCTGGTCACCGACGCACTGGACATGGCCATCGCTCGTCGTCGACCACCCGGAAAAGTCATATTCCACAGCGATCGCGGAACTCAATACACGTCCACCGACTTCCATAAGTACTGCACGAAAAACAATATCCGACGATCATTGGGGCGCACTGGCATTTGTTTCGACAACGCGGTCGCAGAATCATTCTTCGCGAGCTACAAGAAGGAACTCATTCACACGCGCCCGTGGCCCACTCTAAAAGCACTCAAAAAGAGCACATTCACCTGGATTGAGGAGTACTACAATAGGGCCCGACGACATTCCACACTGGGCTATTTGACACCAGCCGAGTTTGAACTAGGATTCAGAGACATATACGAACTCGCCGCTTAATTGCAGTGGCCACTTTAGCGGGAACACTCCAGACGGGACCGTGGGCCCGGCGGAGGAGACAGCCGGCCGGGTGCCCCAGTCTGTGGGCGCGGGAGAGTTCCGCGTCGGTCACCGGCCGGGCCAGGACGGCCTCCAGGGCTTCCCGGAAGTCACCCATGGTCGGCCACCTCCTCCACGGTGCCGTCGTCCTCCGAGACCTCGGTGTCGTCCACGGTGTCGCCCTCCGAGACGACCGGCGGCCGGTCGTCCACGACCTCGCGGGCGTGGTCCCGCTGGAGGCGGAGACGGACGTGGATCCTCTCGTCGGGGTCGAAGAACTCCCGGACGATCTCCCTAGGCAGGGAGCCGGAGCCCACCACGGCCGGGCGGCCGGCCCGAAGGGCTTCACACGCCCGTGTCACCGGGTTGTGGCCGTCGACCATCTGGGCGTACAGGTGCATCTGCCGGACTACCGGAGCGGCCAGGTAGTCATCGACTAGGTCCAGGTCGGCGCGTCCCTGGACCGCCTAGCAGAGCCGGCGACACCGGCAGTCCTGGAGACCCTGGGACCAGACCGCCGCGAACAGATCCAGACCGTCCTGGACTACGGCCGACTGGACGCCGAACTCATCGACCGCCGCGTGTCCCTCATTCGCGGCACCACAGAGGTGAAACGACCACGGCCACGATCACGAAGTACGAGACGTACGAAGTCAGGTACCAGCCCCTGGAGGGTAAGACGACCCGGAAGCGTGGCTTCTCCACGAAGCGGGACGCCTCCGCCTTCGCCACGTCCACGGAACACTCCAAGTCGGTCTGCGGGTACGTTGCTCCGCCGGCCGGGCGGGTCACCGTGGGCACCGTCGCCGCGCGGTGGGTGTCGGGTCTGGAGGGCCTGGCGGAAACCACCAGGGAATCGAACCTGTCCGTGTACCGGTCCCACGTGGCCCCGCGCTGGGCAGAGGTCCCGGTGGGGAAGGTCAAGCCCTCGGCCGTGAAGACATGGGTCTCAGAAATCCACAACGCCGATGCTGGGGCGTCCACGATCACGCGGGCGGTCGGTGTCTTCCGGCAGATTCTGGCCGTAGCCGTCGAAGACGGGCGCCTGGCCACGAACCCGGCCCTGGGCATGCCCCTCTCACGCCGCCAGCACCGGGCCAGGGGTTACCTCCCACGGCCTGGCGGAGGCCCTGGCGGAACGCCTGGAGGCCCCCGAGACGCCGCCCTGGTCCGGTTCCTGGCTTACACCGGCCTACGGTTCGGGGAGGCGGCAGGCCTGGTGATCGGTGACGTAGCCATGCTCCACCGCCGGGCCACCGTCCAGCGGTCCGCGGCGGAGGCCGGGGGGAAGGTCCTGACCACTCCCGGGAAGACCTCCACACGCCGCACGGTGCCGGTTCCGGCGTTCCTCGTGGTCGAACTCTCCGCCCTCATGGTTGGTCGGTCCCGCGACGATCTCCTGTTTACCGGCCCCGGTAGCCGAGTGCTCCGCCCGTCGAACTGGCGACGACGGGTGTTCTCTCCTGCCCTCACGGCCGCACGGTTCGATGACCCGGAGTTCCCAAAGGTCACCCCCCACGATCTCCGCCATACGGCGGCCTCCCTGGCGATCTCCGCCGGAGCCAACGTCAAGGCAGACCATGCTGGGCCACGCCTCCGCCGCCATGACCCTGGACGTGTATTCGGACCTGTTCCCGGATGATCAGGAGGCGGTGGCCGCGCGACTGGATGAGGCCCGGTCCGCGTCCATCGGGACAGTTTTTGCCCAAACGGTGTCCACATACGACGAAGGGACCGCCTCCGCCTAGTGCGGAAACGGCCCCTAGTGTCGTGCGTGTGAAGTAGTTTTACAGTTGGGTTTGTGAAATCATGGGGCATGGCGAATCGACCTGCCCCGGCATTGATGTTGCGTCCCGGCGATCGCGAGAAGCTTGAGAGAATGACGCGCTCGCAGTCGATGTCGGCAGGCATGGTGCAGCGAGCTCGCATCGTGCTGCTGGCTTCGGAGGGCCGGCGTAATGCGGAGATCGCCGAGTTGGCCGGGGCGTCGCGGCCGAAGGTGAACCTCTGGCGGTCCAGGTACGAGGACAAGGGCATCGGGGGCCTGGCTGATGAGAAGCGTTCTGGTCGGCCGCGCACGATCGATCACGCGGAGATCGTGACGGCGACCTTGATGCCGCCGCCGAAGTCTCTGGGCGTGACCCACTGGTCGTCGCGGCTGCTGGCGTCCCGGTTGAAGGTCTCGGCCTCGACGGTGGTCACGGCGTGGCGTGCCTACGGGATCAAGCCGTGGCGCTCGGAGTCGTTCCGGTTCTCCACCGATCCTGAGCTGGTCGGCAAAGTCACCGACATCTGCGGCCTGTACCTGGCGCCGCCGGAGAACGCGATCGTGTTGTGCGTGGATGAGAAGTCCCAGATCCAGGCACTGGATCGTACTCAGCCGATCTTGCCGATGCAGCCCGGCCTGATCGAGCGGCGCAGCCACGACTACGTCCGGCACGGCACCAGCACCCTGTTCGCGGCGCTGGACATCGCCACCGGTCAGGTCACCGCCGCACTCAAACCGCGTCACCGGAACCAGGAGTTCCTGGCGTTTTTGAAGCAGATCGAGCGGGCGTACCGTCATGTCGTCGATGCCGACGGTCAGCCAGTTGAGCTGCACCTGGTGATGGACAACTACGCCGCCCACAAGCACGCAAACGTCAAGGCCTGGCTGGCCGAAAATCCCCGGTTCAAGGTCCACTTCACACCCACCCACGCGTCGTGGATGAACCTGGTCGAGGTGTGGTTCGGCATCGTCGAACGCCAGGCCATCCGCCGTGGGATCTTTACATCCGTCAAGGACCTCAACGCGAAGATCCGCGCCTTCATCGACGGCTGGAACCACCGATCCCACCCCTTCGTCTGGACGAAAACCGCCGACGAAGTCCTCAAGAAAGCCAACCGTAAGAAGACTTCAAATGCGGACCACTAGCCTGATGCTCCTCTTCGAGCCGCGTGTCGGAATCGAACCGACGACCTTCTCAAGTCGAATCGCACGGTTAGAGGTTCCGACCGTTACGGGACGGCACCGACAGTGCAGGTCAACGCGGAGGGACGAGTTGACCGTTCCGTCGGGCACTAGTGAGAAGTGCCGGTTTTCGTGCCCGAACCGTGCCCTTGGCTGCCTACGGCGTCTCGGCTAGGTCACTGCCGGGGCCCTCCTCGTCCTCGCGTCCTTTTCCCTTGGAGCCAAGCTCGATGCCCAGGAAGCCCAGGATCACCGGGGCGGCGCCAGGGATACCGAACAGGGGGGCGACGATGTAGTTCGCTGGCGCGGGAAGTACGAACAAGATTAGGAGCGAGCTGGCAATTAGAACTGCACAAATTGCGAACGCGAACCACTGGCCCCGAAGGTCCATCTTGATCTTCGCATCCGCACCAGCCCTCGAGATCTCCCGGTCATGGCGAGAGTTGGCCATCGCGTCGTCGATAATTTCCCGGGCCGAACCGGGGACGATGTCTTCGTATTCCCGCAAGGTCCATGACGCCGGTATCGGGCCAAAGTGGGAGTGTATTTCCTCCCGCTGGATGAGCTCCAGTTGTTCCCCGCCGTCTATCCGCGGGGCGTGCCTCCACGGCTGCTCATCGCTCGCTGGATGGACGTCCCCGTTGCCTGGAACGATCGAGCGGTCCGAGTCTTGGTCCGCTGCCTCTCGCTCGCGACCATCTTGGCCATCCTGCCCCCGTCGCTCAGGCGAATGGTCCCCATGCCCCTGATGATCGGCTTCCCTGCGTCCATGGTCCATACCGTACCTGTCGAAGTTGAAAGCCCCGGCAACAGCGCCGAGGTGTGACTAGTGGTCCGCATTTGAAGTCTTCTTACGGTTGGCTTTCTTGAGGACTTCGTCGGCGGTTTTCGTCCAGACGAAGGGGTGGGATCGGTGGTTCCAGCCGTCGATGAAGGCGCGGATCTTCGCGTTGAGGTCCTTGACGGATGTAAAGATCCCACGGCGGATGGCCTGGCGTTCGACGATGCCGAACCACACCTCGACCAGGTTCATCCACGACGCGTGGGTGGGTGTGAAGTGGACCTTGAACCGGGGATTTTCGGCCAGCCAGGCCTTGACGTTTGCGTGCTTGTGGGCGGCGTAGTTGTCCATCACCAGGTGCAGCTCAACTGGCTGACCGTCGGCATCGACGACATGACGGTACGCCCGCTCGATCTGCTTCAAAAACGCCAGGAACTCCTGGTTCCGGTGACGCGGTTTGAGTGCGGCGGTGACCTGACCGGTGGCGATGTCCAGCGCCGCGAACAGGGTGCTGGTGCCGTGCCGGACGTAGTCGTGGCTGCGCCGCTCGATCAGGCCGGGCTGCATCGGCAAGATCGGCTGAGTACGATCCAGTGCCTGGATCTGGGACTTCTCATCCACGCACAACACGATCGCGTTCTCCGGCGGCGCCAGGTACAGGCCGCAGATGTCGGTGACTTTGCCGACCAGCTCAGGATCGGTGGAGAACCGGAACGACTCCGAGCGCCACGGCTTGATCCCGTAGGCACGCCACGCCGTGACCACCGTCGAGGCCGAGACCTTCAACCGGGACGCCAGCAGCCGCGACGACCAGTGGGTCACGCCCAGAGACTTCGGCGGCGGCATCAAGGTCGCCGTCACGATCTCCGCGTGATCGATCGTGCGCGGCCGACCAGAACGCTTCTCATCAGCCAGGCCCCCGATGCCCTTGTCCTCGTACCTGGACCGCCAGAGGTTCACCTTCGGCCGCGACGCCCCGGCCAACTCGGCGATCTCCGCATTACGCCGGCCCTCCGAAGCCAGCAGCACGATGCGAGCTCGCTGCACCATGCCTGCCGACATCGACTGCGAGCGCGTCATTCTCTCAAGCTTCTCGCGATCGCCGGGACGCAACATCAATGCCGGGGCAGGTCGATTCGCCATGCCCCATGATTTCACAAACCCAACTGTAAAACTACTTCACACGCACGACACTAGATGCTCACAATGTTGCCAGTACCAGATCACGGGCGTGCCCGATTCTGACGAGGAGCACTCGTGCGGACTATCTGGCTGCGCGGGCCAGCGCGCGGCAGAGCCCCGCCACCGCTGGCGCGAGGGGCGGGGCTCTGTGCTACCGGATCAATAAACACCAGTGGAGGGGCCAGCCCCAGCGATCCGACGGGCTTCGATATGTCCCCGGCAGTCACGACCTGACTGGTGCATTCACCCCTTGCCGTTGGAACTGCTTTTCGCCGATCCGATACACGGTCAGCGCCTCCGCCCCCTTGAGACAAGACTCGACTGATCCACCGATATCCGTCATCTCGTTACTCCAATCCCCCTCCGGAATGTGGTGCTTCAGTGGGAACTTAAACGCCTTGTCTCTATTTGGCGCCAACCTCGCCTTGGTCACGGGAGCATCCCTATACGGCAAGGCCACTGGTACGGCGGACTCAATCCACACGTCTCGATCGAGCCGGTTTCGGACCACGACCACCACGTATGTCAGCGGCTCTCCGTCTGCACCGGAGTTGCGAGGGTCGTCGACCGTCACCCATGACCAGACCTTCGATGCTTCTAAGCCCTCCCGTTCAATTGCTGCCGCTCGCTCTGCGTCCCGCTGCTTCCGTAGATCCTTCTGCTGAATAACGAATGTGGCTGCCGCCCAGAACACCGCGGCAGCTGTGGCGGCGGCACCGGCGACTTGCCCAGCAGCGGCGACCCACTCCGCAACCCACCCGTGAGTCTTGAGAACGCCGATCGCGAGACCGATGCCCAGAAACAGGACACCAACGGCAATGAGTGTGGTGATAAACCATCGCTTCATCCGGCCATAGTCTCAGACCTCGGTTGCGGTCGCCTCGACGGCCACCGGGGTAGTACCGGCGCGCTCGGCACCCTGGCATGGTTGAGCCCCGCCCCTCGACGGCCCAATAACGAGGAACGGGGCTCGGGCGGTCACCTCGCCTGAATGGGGACGGGGGATCGCCGGTCTTAAACGCCCGTGGCGGCCGAGGTGGACACGATCACGGACCCGGTCGGCTGGTACACGGCCAAAGGGAACCGGCCCTCACACCGGGCGCGGACCTGGTTGCGATCGAAGTCATCGCCGGAGGTGGACCACTCGACCGCGACACCCTGACGGTCCGAGTAGAGCGCCAGGGTCGATGTGTCGAGCATGACCGCGGACCCGACCGGGAGCGCGTTCGACACCGCCACCTGAACACCCCACACGCGGCGCGCGGCCCGGTCGATCGGCGACGAGGCGAACGTGAACTCGCCCGACCCCGACGAGGTCGACAGTTCGACGGCCTCCCAGTCCTCCGGGCGGATCACCACGGCGGTCGGCTGGTGCCCCACGTTCTCGAGCTTGGTCACCGACCGGCGCAGGGTCGTGAGCAGATCGTCGGCGAACGGCTGCGTCTGCACACCGGAGGTCTCGAGCAGGCCGGTGAGGTTCTGCCCCGTGCCGTCGCCGTTGAGGACTTGGTCCTCGACACAGGAGAACAGGCCGTAGCGCAGCTCCGAATCGAGGAACCGGGTGAGGGCGTCGACGTCGATCAGGTCGTACTTGCCGACCGGCTCGGTCAGGTGCGCCACGACCCGCAGCGACCCCTCGACACGGTCCAGGCCGTACTCCGAGGTCGGTTTAGGGGCGCCCGGGGCGACAGGCGCCGCGGCGTTGTTGCGGGCAATCTGGCGCAGGTACGCGAAGTCCGGCGAGTCTACGGTCACTGTGGACAGCAGCTGGAGGAACGACGTCGGGATCTGCGGGGTCTGCACGAGCCCCGGGGCGACCGTCACCGAGTCGGTGACAGACCCGCCGGCGGGCAGCAGGGACTTTAGCTCGGCGCCCGGATGGATCGTCGCGGACAGTTCCGCGGACCGGTGGCCAGGCGGCCGGCGAGGTCGCGGGAGGCGGCCGGCCACACCGCGAAACGATCCGTGCCGTCACCCTTCCCGCCGTCCTTGCGGGCCATGCTGTTGATCGGGTCGAACAGTCGCCCATCCTTCGCGGCCTTCGCGGCATGTTAGTCGCCGGACTTCACCTCAGCGGTCAGCCCGTCCATCCGGGCGCCGCGCTCCCTCACCCTTGCCGACCTTGCCGCCCTACGCGAGCGGGTCGCGGCGTGGACACTGCGCGAGCTGGACGACGAGCAGACCGGACGCCAGGGGCCCGCGCGCGGTCCGGACATGGCGGACATGCTCGAGGTTCTGATCGGCTCAGGAGTCCGCATCGGGGAGTTGCTCGCGCTCCGGTGATGCGACGTGGTCGGGCTAGGGCGTGTCTCCCAATTGGCGTAGCCAGGTGAGAATTGCACAGAGGGTGACGGCAGCGCGGTAGGTGATCGCGAGTTTGTCGTAGCGGGTGGCCAGCGCTCGCCATTGCTTGGCCAGAGCGAAGGAACGTTCAACGACGTTTCGGTCTTTGTAGAGGCCAGTGTCGAGTTTCGGGGGTCGGCCACCGCGGCTGCCGCGGCGTTCGCGAGCGGCGATGGTGTCGCTTTTCTCCGGGATGACAGCGGCGATACCGCGACTGCGGAGCTGGCGGCGGATCGTGCCGGACGAGTAGGCCTTGTCTGCGATCACCGCGTCGGGGCGGGTGCGGGGTCGGCCCTTGCCGTGGCGTGGGACGTGGATGTCGGCCAAGACTTCGGCCAGCATCGCGCCGCCGTTTCGTTGCCCACCGGTGATCACGTTCGCCAGCGGTCGGCCGCGGCCATCGACAGCACTGTGAATCTTGGTGGTCAGCCCTCCTCGCGAGCGACCGATGCCGTGACCTGCGGGTTCACAGTCCCGGAAGGGCCGGTTCTTGTGATTCGACCCTGCCCCCTGTGTCCTGCTCAGGGCGCGTTGTATTTGTGCCGTGCTGATGAGCGCGGCAGATGGTGGCGTCGACCGAGACGTTCCAGTCGATCTTTCCGGCTGCGTCGGCATCGGCCAGGATCACGTGCAGGATGCGATCCCAGGTCCCGTCCCGGGCGTAGCGGGCGTGACGCTTCCACACGGTCTGCCACGCACCGAACTCCTCGCGGGGTAGGTCCCGCCAGGGAATACCTGCTCGGTAGCGGTAGATGATCCCCTCGACGACCTTGCGATTGTCGCGAAACGGATGCCCCTGCGCCCTTCATTGGAGGGCAGCAGGGGCTCTATCCGCTCCCACTGCTCGTCGGTGAACTGGCGAAATCGTGACTTCGTCTGTCCCATACGGCCACGGTCTCGCGGGTCACCGCTCAGCTATGGGAGACACGCCCTAGACGGCGAGGGGCCGGTGACCGTGGCGGGGACGCTCGTTGAACTACGCGGCGAGGGCATCCGACGGCAGGGACACCCGAAGTCGTGGGCCGGGCACCGAACCGTGGTCCTGCCGGAATTCGCGGTGGCCGCGCTTCGCCGCCAACGTGCGCGCGGCATCCCCTCGGCGGAGGATCTCGTGTTCCCCGGGCGGACGGGCGGGCCGAGGTGGCCGGCGAACGTACGCACGGCGTGGAGAGCGATCCGCGGCGACGAGTACGCCTGGGTGAAGCCCCACACCTTCCGGCGCACGGTCGCGACTCTCGTCGAGCGCGAGGTGTGCCTAACGGCCGCCACGGCCCAGCTCGGACACTCCGGGACGGCCGTGACTGAGCGCCATTACGTCGAGCGCGCGGCCGGGGCGCCGGACCTCACCAGAGTGCTGGGCACGCTTTCCCCTGCGGATTCCGCGCCATAATCGTGCCCTGACACCAGAAAAGCCAGGTTCACCGGGCGGACTTACCACCTGGACCTGGCCTCTTCTGAGCCGCGTGTCGGAATCGAACCGACGACCTTTTCATTACGAGTGAAATGCTCTACCGACTGAGCTAACGCGGCGAACCCTTGTGGGGCGTCGCAACTATATCCGACCGACCCCCGTCGCCGAAAAACGACCCGCCCCCGCCCCCGCTGTCAGCCCAGTGCGGCGCGGATCGCGCCCACCATGGCGGACACCGCGAACTTGGGTTTGACGTTGACCTCGATCGCCGCCCGGCACTCCTGGATCGCCTCGATCGCCCGGAGGATCGAGGCGGCCGGATAATGCCCGCCGAGCCTGGCCGCCTCATCCGCCTTGTCCGGATGGACAGGGTCGACCTCACGGGCGCCGAGCGCCGACATGAGCGCATCGCGGTAGAACCCCGCCAGGTCCACCAGCGCGAGATCCAGTGAGTCGCGGGTGGAGCGGGTCCGTCGCGACTTCTGGGCCTTCTCGAGTTCCTTGACCGCCCCCGTCGCACCCCGCCCGGCCGACGCGGTGCCCTTGCCGGTGCCGCCCGCCCCCAGCGCGGTGCGCAGCTCCTCGACCTCCCGCTCGTCGGACTCACTGTTGCGGGCCACCGCCTCCTGCTCCGCGGCGCTGACGAGCCGGTCCGCGAGCGGGAAAGCCCGACCGGGGTTGTGCATGACCATAGGCAACTGGAGGACGACGTCCCGCCGCTCGCGGGTCGCCTCGTCGGTCGCCAGCCACCGAGCCCGACCCACGTGTCCCGAGGACACCGACGCCGCCCACCGCGCCAGATCGGGTTCAATCGGGTCCCCGCCAGCGAGCAGCGCACGCTCGACCGATGCCGCGTCCGGCTGACGCAGTGCGACGTTCCGCGAGCGCGACCGCAGGGTCACCATGATGTCCATCGGGTCGGTGGTCGGCGAGCACAGGAGGAACACCGTCCGGCTGGGCGGCTCCTCCACGACCTTGAGCAGTGCGTTTCCGGACTGCTCGGTGAGCCTGTCCGCCTCCTCGACCACCACGATCTGCCAGCGCCCGGTGCCGGGGCGACTGGCCGCGCGGTGGATGGTCTCCTTGACGTCCTTGAGCAGGATATTCACGCCCTGCGGGGCGAGCAGGTGCACATCCGCGTGGGTGCCCGCCAGAACCGTGTGGCACGCGCGGCACTCCCCGCAGCCCACCACGTCCGGGTGCTCGCACTGCAGAGCGGCGGCGAACGCCATGGCCGCCACGCTGCGGCCGCTGCCCGGTGGACCGGTGAACAGCCATGCGTGGACCATCCGGGCATCCGACTCGTCCCACCCCTGTCCCGGCACCCGGGCACGAGCGGCCGTGGCGGCAGCGGTCAGCTCCGCCACGGCGTCGGCCTGTCCGGCCAACCGATCGAACACCCCGGGCATGGCCCCCACCATATCCCCGCCTACCGACATACCTGCGCTCCCGGCATCACAGGTGCGAACTAGGCTTGGGCCGATGGAACGATGGGTCAGGTTGTTCAGGTGGCTGTGGGCCACCCCGTGGCCCGTCTATGCCCTGACCATGGTGCAGGCGAACATCATCGGCGCGGTCTTCGTGTTCTCGTTCCTGCGTTTCGTCCTGCCGATGGACCGGTTCCTCGACCTCGACCAGTTCCGCTTCCTCAACCAGTACCTGTTCATCGGCTATCTCGTGCTGGCCTTCGTCGGCGGCGTCATCGCCTCGACGCTGCTTCTCCTGCCCGTATTGCGGGTCGACCGGTCGGGGGCGGACTTCGACGGCGCCATCCGCCGCCGTACCCTGCGGCTGCCGTTCCACCAGGCGCTCATCTCGGGCGCCACGTGGGTGATCGGGACGCTGCTGTTCGTCGCCGTCAACGTGGGCCACTCCCCCAGGTTGGCTCTCATCGTGGCGGTGACCAGCCTGCTCGGCGGCAGCACCACGTGCCTGATCTCCTACCTGCAGGCCGAGCGGATCATGCGGCCGATCACGGTCCGGGCCCTGTCGCAGGGGGTCCCGGAGAACCGGCACGTCCCCGGCGTACGCCGTCGGATCTTCCTGGGTTGGTCACTGACCACGGTCATCCCGATCGCCGGCATCCTGCTCATCCTGACCGGCCACTGGTTCGGCCTCTTCGGCGACGATCCGGGCCTCATCCTGGTCGCGTTAGCGGTGTTGGCCAGCGTCGCCGTGATCGCCGGCGCGATCGGCATGGGGTTGGTCTCGGACTCCATCGCGGACCCGGTCCGCGAGATGCAGGCGGGCGTCAGTCGCGTCAAGCAGGGCGACCTCGAGACACGCGTGACGATCTACGACTCCTCGGAGATCGGCCGACTCGCCCAGGGGTTCAACGAGATGGTGACGGGGCTGCAGGAGCGGGAGGCCATCCAGGACTTGTTCGGCCGCTACGTCGGCGAGGATGTGGCCCGCAACGCCCTCGAGCGGGGCACCGAACTGGGCGGGCAGGAGCGCCAGGTCGCGGTGTTGTTCGTCGATCTCACCGGATCCACCGAGTTCGCCGCGTCCCACGAACCCGCCGAGGTCGTGAGGGTGCTCAACGAGTTCTTCCGGATCGCCGTCGAGTCCGTCGACACCAACGGCGGGTACATCAACAAATTCCAGGGTGACGCCCTTCTCGCGGTCTTCGGGGCGCCCCTCGAGGTCGACAACGAGGCCGGCCGCGCCCTGCGCGCCGCCCGGGCACTGCAGGCCAGGCTCGCGGAACTGGCACCGCTGACCGCCGGCATCGGGGTGTCCTACGGGACCGTCATCGCGGGGCACATCGGTCACGCCAAGCGGTTCGAGTACACGGTCATCGGCGACCCCGTCAACGAGGCGGCGCGGCTGACCACGCTGGCCAAGATGGAGCAGGGGCACGTCCTGGCGTCGGCGGCCACGATCCACCGGGCCGACGCCCCCGAGGCGGCACGCTGGGTGCTGGGCCGCAGCGTCGAACTGCGCGGCCGGGGCATCATGACCCAGCTCGCCCGGCCCCTGCGCCCCACCCTCGCAGACCGGTGGCAGGCGGGCTCCGTGGCGTTGCGCCCGGCCGACGACCCGGCGCGCTGACACCCCGCGACTCGAGACCCCACGAGACGCCGACACCCCGCGCGGCCTCAGCAGCGCGGGGTGTCTCGTGCGGGTCTCAGCGGCGCGACGCGGCCGTCTTCTTCGCCGGCGACTTGCGGGCAGGGGCCTTCTTCGCGGGCGCCTTCTTCGGCGGCGACTTGGCGCGCCGCTCCGAGAGCAACTCGGAGGCGCGGGCGTCGGTGAGGCTCTCCACGGTGTCGCCCTTGCGCAGGGAGGCGTTGGACTCGCCGTCGGTCACGTACGGGCCGAAGCGACCGTCCTTGACCAACATCTGCTTGCCGGAGACCTCATCGACACCCATCTCACGCAGAGCCTTGGGGGCGGCGGCCTGCCGGCCACGACGCTTGGGCTCGGAGTAGATCTTCACCGCGTCCTCGAGCGTCACCGTGAACACCGCGTCCTCGGAGTCGAGGGTCCGGGAGTCGGTGCCCTTCTTGAGGTACGGCCCGTAGCGACCGAGCTGGGCGGTGATCTCCTCGCCGCTGGTGGGGTCGACGCCCACCACGCGCGGCAGCGACAGGAGCTTGAGCGCGTCCTCCAGCGTCACCGTCGCCGGCTCCATGGACTGCATCAGCGAGCCGGTCCGGGGCTTCGGCCCGGTGGGGCTGTCGGCCTCCTTCTTCGCCCGGCGGGTCACGGCGGCCTTCGCCTTGGTGGCGGCCTTCTTGGCCTCAGCCTTGGCGTCGTCGTCCTTGGCGGCGGCGATCGCGGCGTCGCGCTCGGCGTCGATCCGCTTCTTCTCCGCATCCGCGTCGGCGAGCACCTTCTTGGCCCAGACCGCCTTCTCGGCGTCGGTGGCCTCGGGGAGCTTCTCGGTGACGTAGGGGCCGTAGCGCCCGTCCTTGACGACGATCTCGTGTCCGGTCTCGGGGTCCACGCCCAGCGGGCGGCCGTCCTGAGGGGTCGAGAAGAGCTTCTCGGCCACCTCGAGTGTGAGCTCGTCCGGGCTCATCCCCTCGGGCAGGTTGGCCCGCTGGGACTCCTCGGCGCCGTCCTCGCCGGCGACCATGCGCTCGAGATACGGACCGTAGCGACCGACCCGGACGTGCACCGGGCGGCCCTCGGAGTCGTCGAACACCCGGATCGAGTTGATGCTGCGGGCGTCGATCGCCTCGAGGTTGACGTCGACGAGGTTCTTCAGCCCCACGGCGTAGTTGGCCTTGTCCTCGTCGCCGGACCCCTCGGTGGCACCGAAGTAGAAGCGCCGCAGCCAATCGTCCCGGTTCTCGCGACCCTCGGCGATCGCGTCGAGTTCGTCCTCCATCAGCGAGGTGAAGTCGTAGTCGACGAGCCGGCCGAAGTTCTGCTCGAGCAGTCCGACCACGGCGAAGGCGACCCAGCTGGGGACAAGCGCGTTGCCGCGGACGTAGACGTATCCCCGGTCCTGGATGGTGCGGATGATGCTGGCATAGGTCGACGGGCGGCCGATGCCCATCTCCTCCATCGCCTTGACCAGGCTCGCCTCGGTGTAGCGGGCGGGCGGGCTGGTGGTGTGCCCGTCGGGGACCAGGTCGGTACCGGTGAGCTGCTGTCCCTCGTCGAGGCGGGGCAGGCGCCGCTCGGCGTCGTCCGCCATCTGCTTCTCCGAGCCCTCGGCCGGGTCATCGGTCGCCTCGACGTAGGCCTTGAGGAAGCCGGGGAACGTGATGGTGCGGCCCGAGGCGGCGAAGGTGGCGCGCTCGTAGCCGGAGGCGTTGTCGCCGGCGTCACCGCTGATGCGGATGCTGACGGTCGTGCCGCGCGCGTCGGCCATCTGGGAGGCGACCGTGCGCTGCCAGATGAGCTCGTAGAGCCGGTATTCCTCGGCGTCGAGGGCACTGTGGAGCTGCCCGGGGGTGGCGAAGGTCTCGCCGGCGGGCCGGATGGCCTCGTGGGCCTCCTGCGAGTTCTTGACCTTCCGGGTGTACTGCCTCGGCGTGGGTGAGACGTAGTCGCTGCCGTACAGCTCCGTGGCCTGCGCGCGGGCGGCTGCGATGCCGCCCTCGGACAGGGTGGTGGAGTCGGTACGCATGTAGGTGATGTAGCCGTTCTCGTACAGTCGCTGCGCGATCCGCATGGTGCGCTCGGACGTGTACCGCAGCTTGCGGCCGGCCTCCTGCTGGAGGGTGGAGGTCATGAACGGCGCGTAGGGGCGCCGGGTGTACGGCTTGGACTCGACGGAGTCGACGACGAAGTCGGCACCGGTCAGCGCGTCGGCCAGCGCCCGGGCCGCCGGTTCGGCGAGGACGACGGAGTCCTTGGCCGCGCCGGTGGACTTCAGACGCCCGTCCTGGCCGAAGTCGCGGCCCTGCGCGACCCGGGCGCCGTCGACGGCGGAGAGGCGGGCGGTGAAGCTGCGGGGTTCACCGGCGTCCCCGCCGGCGGATCCCTTCGTGGCCAGGGTCGCGGTGATGTCCCAGTAGTCCGCGGCGACGAACGCCATGCGCTCGCGCTCACGCTCGACGATCACGCGGGTGGCCACCGACTGCACGCGGCCAGCGGACAGTCGCGGCATGACCTTCTTCCACAGCACCGGGGAGACCTCGTAGCCGTAGAGACGGTCGAGGATCCGGCGGGTCTCCTGGGCGTCGACGAGGTCGGTGTCGAGCTCGCGCGTGTTCTCGGCGGCGGCGAGGATGGCGGGCTTGGTGATCTCGTGGAACACCATCCGCTTGACCGGCACCTTGGGTTTGAGGACCTCGAGCAGGTGCCAGGCGATCGCCTCGCCCTCACGGTCGGGGTCTGTCGCCAGCAGGAGCTGGTCCACGCCGGCGAGTTCCTTCTTGAGCTCGGCGACCTTCTTCTTCTTGTCGGCGCTGACGACGTAGATGGGCTCGAAGTCGTCGTCCGGGTTCACCCCGAGCCGCGCCCACGGCTCCTTCTTGTACTTGGCCGGGATGTCGGCCGCGCCCTTGGGCAGGTCGCGGATGTGTCCGACCGACGCCTCGACCACGTAGTCGGACCCCAGATAGGGCTGGATCTTACGTGCCTTGGTGGCGGACTCGACGATCACCAGGCTCCGTTTGCCGCCCGATGCTGCCTTCTTGCTCGCCACTGGAGTGCTCCCAACCTGCGCTGATTCCGTCGTCGACGCCCTTCACCGACCACCGGTCCCGGCTACGGTACGCGTGCCGGGGCCCTTCTATAGGAATTCATACCAGGCGGGATGCCCTCCACGAGAACCGTCGAGTCACCCCTCCGGCACCCACGGTGGGCTTCCCGGCGCGGGGCGCGGGGTGTCCAGATACTGCCCGGGTTCCGCCTGACCGGTCTCGAGATACCGCAGGACGATCTCGTCGACCGCCTCGTTGCCGGTGTCGAAATGGCAGTGCACGGTGCCCCGGATCCGGACGAGTGTGCCTCCCGTCGCGTCGGCGGTGGCCGGACCGAACATCCCCGGGGTGTTGGGGTCGTGGTCGGCCTGGAGGATCAGGGGCGGCGCGGCCATCTCGCGTGCCTCGATGCGCGGCGGGACCGCGGAGGGCGGGTAGAGGCAGTATCGGGTCTGCTCGGTCAACGCCCACACGTCCTCGCCGGTGCTACCCGCCGGGTCGCTGCTGCCGATCAGGGCCGGGGCCGCCAGGTTCGTCCGGGGCGGCGCGGTCTCGTTGCAGTTGATGATCTTCAGGTAGGTGGCCTGGTCGGACGTCACCGGGGGCCGGCCGGTGCGCTCCTCGGCCTCCTCCTCGATCCGCTCGTCCAGCTCCTCCGGTGTCTCGACGTCGGGCGCCGTGCCGTGCACCTTCGCCGAGATCGCCCAGGCGATGTCGGGCCAGGCGTCGGGGGACCGGCTGTAGAAGTCGAGGACCCGGAAGTAGCCCACGGCGTCGTCCGGCGTCGAGTCGAACCCGCCGGTGGACGCGACGGCGGCGTTCTCCGCCCGCACCGACCCGGTGTTGAGGGCGTCGAGGGAGCCCGCCGCCAGCGATCCGGTGGGAACCGACCCCGGGGCGTCATCGCCCGGCACGGCGGGGGGCGGAAGGAACCGGCCCGCGGCCGCCCCCTCCGACAGGTCGAGCTCGTGGATCCGCCGGTACACCTTCAGGGCGGTGTCCCCCAACGCGTAGACGTCGTCGTACTCGGCGATCCACGCGAGGACGTAGTCGCGCGCCCGGTGCCGATTCTCCGCCTGCCGCTGGTGGAACTCGTACCACCACGTCTCGGACGGTCCGACCGAGGAGTCCAGCACCATCCGGTCGAGGCTCTGCGGGAACAGGGTCTGGTACATCATCCCGATCGCGGTGCCGTAGGAGTACCCGAGGAAGGAGATGCGCTCCAGGCCCATGCGTTCGCGGACCACCTCGTGGTCGCGCACGACGTTCTCCGTGGTGATGGACCGCACGAACTCCGGGTCGGTGGCCATGCACCGCGCGGCCTGCTCGTTGAGGTCGTCGTCGTCGTCGGGGTCGGAACGGTCCGGGGCCTCCACCTCCGGCCCGGGGAGACACTCGAGCGCGCCCGATCCCGCCAGGCCCCGGGGCTGCACGATCACCAGATCGTGGGTGCGACGGATCTCGTCGACGGCGGAGTCGTCGTCCCTGTCGAGTGCGGTGTACCAGAGGGTGCGGGCGTCGCCTCCCGGCCCGCCGGGGTTGGAGAACAGTGCCCCCTGACGATCGCCCGTGGCGGTGATCCTGCGGACCTCGATCCCCACGGTGCGACCGTCGGGGTCGGCGTGGTCGACGGGGACCGTGACGGAGGCGCACAGGACGTCGGGGCGGGGCAGGCGGTGGAGGACGTCGGCCGCCGACTCCGCGGGGCACGGGGTCCAGGTCACGACGTCAACCCCGGTCAGGGTGGAGGTGGGTGCGGGCGTGGCCGGGGCGACGGGTGGTAGTACGACGACGACGAGGGCTGCGGTCGCGGACGCGACCAGGCGTCGTGAGAAGTGGGGCATGATGACGAGTTTTTCATCTCCGCTGCGTTCCGGGGGGTTTTCCTGCGGGGGGACCGCCCGACTGGCAGCAATAGACAGATCGGTCTAGGGTGAGGGAAGAAGCCACGTCGCCGAACTGGAACCTGTTACAGTCCCGGTCACACGGTCGTGGCCGCGGGCTGCGCCGGAATCGGCGTACCGTCGAGGGCTGAACGGGAGCCGCGACAAGCCTCGATTCATCACGACTTTCTGGAGGTCAGCACCGGTGGGCAACTCGTCCAAGACCAAGCTGGACAAGGTGGTCATCCGCATCGCGGGTGACTCGGGCGACGGCATGCAGCTCGCCGGTGACCAGTTCACCTCCGAAGCCGCCGCCTTCGGCAACGACCTGGCGACCCAGCCCAACTACCCCGCCGAGATCCGGGCCCCACAGGGCACGATCCACGGGGTCTCGAGCTTCCAGATCCAGATCGCGGACTATGACATCCTCACCGCCGGTGACCGTCCCGACGTGCTGGTGGCGATGAATCCGGCGGCGCTCAAGGCCAATATCGAGGACCTGCCCTCGGGCGGCATCCTCATCGTCAACTCCGACGAGTTCACCAAGCGCAACCTCACCAAGGTCGGGTACGAGTCCAACCCCCTGGGGTCGCCGGCCTTCGAGGCGTTCCAGGTGCACGAGGTCGCGATGAGCACCCTGACGATCGGTGCGGTCGAGTCGGTCGACCTCGGCAAGAAGGACGCCGAGCGCTGCAAGAACATGTTCGCCCTGGGGCTGCTCACGTGGATGTACGGGCGCACGGTCGACTCGATCGAGAACTTCCTCAAGGACAAGTTCGGCAAGAAGCCGACCATTCTTGAGGCCAACATCCTCGCCCTGCACGCGGGCTGGAACTACGGCGAGACCACCGAGGCCTTCGCCTCGGAGTACGAGATCGCCCCCGCCAAGCTGCCCGAGGGCCGCTACCGTCAGGTCACCGGCAACACGGCGATGGCCTACGGCCTGGTCACCGCGGGCCGGTCCGCCGACATGCCCGTCTTCCTGGGCACCTACCCCATCACCCCGGCCTCGGACATCCTGCACGAGCTGAGCAGGCTCAAGCAGTTCGACGTCACGACCTTCCAGGCCGAGGACGAGATCGCCGGCGTCGCCGCGGCACTGGGCGCCTCCTACGGAGGAACCCTCGGTGTCACGTCCACCTCCGGTCCCGGTCTGGCCCTCAAGTCCGAGGCCATCGGCCTGGCCGTGATGACCGAGCTGCCGCTGGTGGTCATCGACGTCCAGCGTGGCGGCCCCTCGACGGGCCTGCCGACCAAGACCGAGCAGTCCGACCTGTTGCAGGCCCTGTTCGGGCGCAACGGCGAGTCCCCCGTCGCGGTGATCGCCCCGCAGTCCCCCGCGGACTGCTTCGAGATCGCCCGCGAGGCCGCCCGGATCGCGGTCACCTACCGGACCCCGGTCATCGTGCTGTCCGACGGCGCGATCGCCAACGGCTCCGAGCCGTGGCTGCTGCCCGACGTCGCCGCCCTGCCTGCGATCGACAAGAACTTCGCCACGGCCCCCGAGGCCGAGGGCGAGGGCGACGACGGCAAGCCCGCCTCCGAGTACCTCCCCTACGCCCGTGACCCGGAGACGCTGGCGCGCGACTGGGCCATCCCGGGCGAGCCCGGACTCGAGCACCGCATCGGCGGACTGGAGAAGGCCAACGGCACCGGCAACATCTCCTACACCGCCGACAACCACGACCTCATGACCCGGACCAGGGCCCTGAAGATCGCGCTCATCGACGTGCCCGATCTCGAGGTCGACGACCCGTCCGGTGAGGCCGACGTGCTGGTGGTGGGCTGGGGTTCGTCCTACGGGCCCATCGGCGAGGCCGTACGCCGCGCCCGCGCGAACGGCCACCGCGTGGCCCGCGCCCACGTGCGTCACCTCAACCCGCTGCCGCACAACATCGGTGAGGTGCTCGAGCAGTACCGTCGGATCCTCGTCCCGGAGATGAACCTGGGACAGCTCGCCATGCTGCTCAAGGCCCGCTTCCCCGCCGACATCCAGCCCATCACCAAGGTGCACGGTATGGCGTTCTCGGCCGAGGAGCTGCAGACCGCCATCGAGTCCGAGTTCGCCGGCCGCCTCGCCCACACCGAGCACGACAAGTACCGCCTGGCGCTCGACGGGGTCATCACCACCACCGGCGAGCCCGCGGCCCGCAACCGGCGGATCGGGCACACCGCCACCGGCACCACCACCGCCAACCGAACCCGCTGACCTGCGAGCGAGGAGAGGAACCCCATGACCACCACCGAATCCGGCCTCGTCGGCAGCGCATTGCCGCTCGACGCGTTGGCGTCCGTGCCCAAGACGGATGCTCCGCAGAAGCCCAAGGACTACACCTCCGACCAGGAGGTGCGCTGGTGCCCCGGCTGCGGCGACTACGTCATCCTGGCCACCATCCGCGCCCTGTTGCCCAAGCTCGGGCTCAAGCGCGAGAACATCACCTTCATCTCTGGCATCGGCTGCTCGAGCCGTTTCCCGTACTACCTCGAGACGTACGGGATGCACTCGATCCACGGCCGTGCCCCGGCCATCGCGACCGGCCTGGCCACCGCACGCCCCGACCAGTCGGTCTGGGTCGTCACCGGTGACGGCGACGCCATGTCCATCGGCGGCAACCACCTGATCCACACGCTGCGCCGCAACGTGAACTTGAACATCCTCATGTTCAACAACCGGATCTACGGGCTGACCAAGGGCCAGTACTCGCCCACCTCCGAGCCCGGCAAGGTCACCAAGTCCAGCCCGATGGGCTCGCTGGACCACCCGTTCAACACCCTGTCGCTGGCGATCGGCGCCCAGGGCACCTTCATCGCCCGCGCCCTGGACTCCGACCGCAAGGGCCTGACCGAGGTCCTCGACGCGGCCGCACGCCACCGCGGCACGAGCTTCGTGGAGATCCTGCAGGACTGCCCGATCTTCAACGACGGTTCCTTCGACCTGCTCCGCAAGGAGGACGCCGGCGACCACCTGATCCCGGTGCGCCACGGCGAGAAGATCATCTTCGGTGACGACGGCCAGCACTGCGTCGTGCGCCGCGGTTTCTCCCTCGCGGTGGCCGCGACCGCCGACGTGGACGAGGCCGACATCGTCGTCCACGACGCCCACGCCGACGACCCGACCTACGCCCACGCCCTGGCCAACCTGTCCAGCCAGGACCTCGAGTACACGGTCACCGGCATCATCCGGCAGGTCCGCCGCGACACCTACGACGACCTCGCCCGCGGCCAGGTCGCCTCCGCCAAGGAGACCTCACCCACGGACCTGCAGGCGCTGCTCGACGGCAGCAACACCTGGACCGTCGGCTAGGGCCGAAGGCACCACCCGCGCCGCGTCAGCGGCGTCGGAACCAGCCGCCCGCGGGGGCGGTCACCGGCTCAGATGCGCCTGGTGACCGTCCCCGTGATGCGTCCTCGGGCGTCCCACGTGCGCTCGACCACGTCGGCCACGCCGTGCTGGTCGACGCGCACGGCGGTGGTCGACCGGGTGCCGTACCGCCGGCCGATGCGGACGAACCTCGACGACAGCCGCCACTCGTGCGTCAGCGGCACGCCCGTGCGCGGCATCGTCCACGGTGTCGCCGGGCGACGATCGGCCAACACGTCCAGCAGCGCCCCGGACCAGTCCGGGCCTGTCATGACGTCGGTGCCCATGAGCGCTCTGACGTCGTGGACCGCGCCCACCACCTTCGGCCAGGGGGTGTCCAACGAGGCGTTCGACAGCCCGTGGACGCCGGTGCCGAGCGCAACCGGGCCGCGGGTGGAGCGGTTGGACGCCCACCACATCCGGTCGAGGTCGCCGGCCAGGAGGTTGACGCCCCCGTAGCGATCGAGGTCGTCGACGACGTGGTGGGCGAACTCCGCGACGGGCACCGGCCCGGTGAGCGCGTCGATGGGCAGCTCGCCGCGGGAGGCGGCTGCGGGGAGCACGGGTCCGGGCTCGCGCACGTTGGTCACCGCCGAGAACCGTCC
The DNA here is from genome assembly GCF_002441635.1 of Dietzia sp. WMMA184. NCBI lineage: Bacteria > Bacillati > Actinomycetota > Actinomycetes > Mycobacteriales > Dietziaceae > Dietzia > Dietzia sp. WMMA184. Next base: position 1,829,055 of record NZ_NXEI01000001.1, read on the forward strand.
GCCCGGGGCCACCGCGAGCCAGGTCCCGCCCGCGGTGACGTCCCGGCCGGCGACGATGCCCTCGGCGCCACCGGCGTCGGCGGTCCACTCGTGCAACGGCTCGGTGGGCCGGCTCAGGACCTCGTCCCGGTTGGCCACCACGATCAGCGGGTAGTGAGGGTGGACCCGACGGGCGACGACCAGCATGCACATACCCCCACGGTACTTCGGGCGGCGTCCGCGCAGCGCAGGGCCGACGTCCGGCGCGACGGCGCCAACTATGAGGTCCAGCTAGCCGGGCCAGTGCTGCGGCGGGACCCCGGCGGGCGCGGGCCCGATGCTCTGCGCCAGACGCGTGCGAGCTCGGGCCGTCCCGAGCCGCAGCAGCGGCCCGCCACCCTTGGAGCCGACGTAGGTGGTCCGGATCCCGACGCGGTCCAGCGCCGCGCGCAGGGCGTCCCGTCGAGGCGCATGGTGTTCCATCGCGGCGTCGATGCCCAGCTCGACCGCTCCCCCGTCGGTGACGTGGCCGGCGGTGAGCACCCAGACGCGCAGCGCACCGGCGGAGGGCGTCCACCCCTCGGGCACCGCGGTGACCGCGCCCCGCCGCCAGCGGCGCACCACCGGTACCAGGGCCGGGGTCCGCGCGGTCGACACCGTGCAGCGGCCGTCCGGGCCCGCCTCCGAGCGGATCGGATCGAGTCCCGCCTCCGCCAGGAGGGACTCCAGCGCGTCCGCCCGCCAGGCCGCGTCGAGGGCCACAGAGACCTGCGCGAGCTCGCCGGCGAGGGTGGACTGACCCCGGGCGGCCAGCGCCCCCTCCAGGTCCGAGGGCTCGGGGACGTGGTCGTCCGCGGCGAAGAACGACAGCTGCGTCACGGACCAGAGCCTACGGTCGACCCCCGACACATCGCGAGGCCCCCACCGCGCGTGCGGTGGGGGCCTCGCCGTGATCGAGCGGAGCGCCTCAGATGGCGCGGACCTCCTGGGCCTGCGGCCCCTTCTGGCCCTCGCCGACCTCGAACTCGACGCGCTGGTTCTCCTCGAGCGACTTGAAGCCCGAGCCCTCGATGGAGGAGTAGTGGACGAAGAGGTCGGCCGAACCGTCCTCAGGGGCGATGAAACCGTAGCCCTTCTCCGCGTTGAACCACTTGACGGTGCCCTGTGCCATTTTGATGTGTTCCCTTTTCCGTACTGCCAGGTGCGACTCGCGGGATGGCCACGCGTGTCGGGCCGGCGCCCCCGACCACGGGGTTCCCGTGGACGATGGTGACGACCGGGTCCAGTACATCACGACCGCGGCGCGAGGAGAACAGATCCGGGGTAGGCCGATCCGGCGCACGGGGTGATCAGCCCTCTACGGTCGAGGGGTGACGACCTACGGACGCGAACTCCTCGGCCACCTGCTCGAGCAGCTGCCGGCCGGGGCGTCACCTCTCACGCGCGCCGTCGACCTGCCGGCGCGCGAGGCCCGGCACGCCGACTGGCCGGCCTGGGCGCACCCCGGTCTGGTGGACGAGCTGCGTGGCCGCGGGGTCGAGCGCCCGTGGGCCCACCAGGTGGCCACCGCCGAGCACGCGCACGCGGGCCGGAACGTGGTGGTCGCGACGGGGACGGCGTCCGGCAAGTCCCTCGGCTACCAGCTGCCCGCACTCAGCGCGCTCGCCGCGGACCCGGGCGCCTGCGTGCTCTACCTGGCCCCGACCAAGGCACTCGGGCAGGACCAGCTGTCGTCCGTCATCTCGCTGGTGGACGCCGTGCCCGAGCTCTCCCACGTGGCACCTGCGTCCTACGACGGCGACACCCCGACCGACGCCCGGCCGTGGATCCGGGAGAATTCCCGGTGGATCGTCACCAATCCCGACATGCTCCACCTGTCACTTCTCGGCCGGGCCCGCCAGTGGACACGGATCCTGCGGGGGCTCCGCTTCGTCGTCGTCGACGAGTGTCACTCCTACCGGGGGGTGTTCGGCTCCAACGTCGCCCTGGTCCTGCGCCGGCTCGACCGTCTCGCGCGGGCGCTCGGCGCCGCACCGACCTACGTCCTGGCCTCCGCCACCACCTCCGACGCCGGCGTCGCCGCGACCACGCTGGTCGGGCGCGAGTGCGTGGAGGTCACCGAGGACGCCTCCCCGCAGGGCGGACGGACCGTCGCACTGTGGGAGCCACCGCTGATGGAGGGCCTGTCCGGGGAGCACGGCGCGCCGGTCCGGCGGCCCGCCCCGGTCGAGGCCTCGACCCTCATGGCCTCCCTCGTCGCGGAGGGTGCGCGGACCTTGACCTTCGTCCGGTCGCGGGCCGGTGCCGAGTCGACCGCGTTGCGGGCCCGCGAGCGGCTCGCCTCCGAGCACGGGGAACGCGGCCGCGAGCTGGCCGGACGGATCGCCGCCTACCGTGCCGGCTACCTGGCCGACGACCGCCGCGAACTCGAACGCGGCCTCGCCGAGGGCGAGCTGGTGGGCGTGGCCTCGACCTCGGCGCTCGAACTGGGCGTGGACATCTCCGGGCTCGACGCCGTGGTCAGCGCCGGCTTCCCGGGCACGATCGCCTCGTTCTGGCAGCAGGCCGGCCGCGCCGGACGCCGAGGACAGGGCGCCCTGGTGATGCTGGTCGCGCGCGACGACCCGCTCGACACCTACCTCGTCCACCACCCCGACGCGCTGCTCGGCCGCCCGGTCGAGGCCACCGTCACCGACCCGCGCAACCCCGTCCTGCTGGCCGGGCAGCTCAGGTGCGCCGTGAGCGAGCGGCCCATGCCGCACGACGAGGCCCGCGCGTGGGGTGCGACCGACGTGCTGGAACGGCTCGCCGCCGACGGGTTGGTGCGGCGCCGACCGGCCGGCTGGTACCCGGCCGCCGACGACCACACCCCGCACGCCGAGGTCGACATCCGCGGCACCGGTGGGGCGGAGGTGGTGATCGTGGACGCGGTCGACGGCCGCATGCTCGGCACGATCGACTCCGTTCGGGCCCGCTCCCAGGTCCACCCGGGGGCGCTCTACCTGCACCAGGGTGAGTCGTTCGTGGTGGACGAGCTGAACCTGGAGGACGGCCTGGCACTGTGCCACCCCGAGGTGCCGGACTGGACGACCAGCGCACGTGAGCAGGTGTCGATCGACCTGATCGAGACCCTGGAGTCGGTACCCGCCGGTCCCGTCACCCTCTCGCTGGCCGACGTCGAGGTGACCACCCGCGTGACCGGCTACCAGCGGCGGCTGCGTGGCGGCGAGATCCTCGACGTCACCCCGCTGGACCTGCCCGAGACCACTCTGGCCACGCGGGCCGTGGTGTACACGCTCACCCCGCAGTTGCTGCGGGTCGCCGGGCTGGAGGAGGCGGACTGGCCGGGGGCGCTGCACGCGGCCGAGCACGCGGCGATCGGGCTGCTGCCGCTGGTCGCGACGTGCGACCGCTGGGACATCGGCGGCGTGTCGACCGCCCTGCACCCGGACACCGGGTTGCCCACGGTGTTCGTCTACGACGGCTACTCGGGCGGCGCGGGCTTCGCCGAACGCGGGTTTCGGCGCGCGACCGCGTGGCTCGGCGCGACGCTGGCCGCGATCCGCTCCTGCGAATGCGAATCGGGCTGCCCGTCCTGCATCCAGTCCCCCAAGTGCGGCAACGGCAACGACCCACTGTCCAAGCCTGGCGCGATCGCGCTGCTCACCGAGGTGGTGGGACAGCTGGGCGGCGTGGGTGTCGGGGAGCCCGCGCCGGCCGGGCCCGCCGCCGGTCCCCGCTGACCCGTCAGGCCGGCCCCGCCCGGGCCACCGCCGAGCCCGACCGCACGCCGAACACCCCGAGATCCACGCGCACCTCGGCGCGGGCCACGACGTCGTGGCCGTCGACCCGGCAGACCGACAACTCCGCACTGTTGGAGGCCGCGATCCCGGCCGCCGCGGCACACGCGTCCTGCCCCGCGCGCAGGGCGTGCGCTCCGGCCAACGCGGCCAGGTCCGCGGCGGCCCGGGCCGCATGCGCGGCCACCGCGGCCCGTCCCACCAGGAGAACCGCCACCGTCAGTGCCAGAACCGCGGCGACGGCGAAGGCGGTCATGACGGTCATGGCGCCCTCGTCGTCGTCGACCACCCGCCGCCACCCCGGCGAACGGGGCGCGGCCGCACCGGATCGGTCAGGTACGGGGGGCGTCATCCCACCGCCCCCGGCTCGGTCCGCGCGACCGCCCGGCCGCGAAGCTCGACACCGGGCAGGCCCCGCGCCGGGGCCACGACCACGGCCGTGACGTACGACCCGCCGCCGTCCACGGACACTTCCGCACCGGGAGCCACCGCCCGTCCCGCCGCGACCCCGTCGCCCGCGCTCGCCATCGCCGCCACCCGGGCGGCCTCCCTCGCCGCGTCGACCACCCGGATCTGCGTGAGCGCCGCGCCGGCCCCGGCGGCGGCGACGCCGAACACCAGCACCAGGGAGGCGATGCCGAGGGCCGCCTCCACGGTCACCGACCCGTCGTCGCGGGCCGACGCGGTCCGGAGCCGCCGCAGCGCCATCACACCGAGGTGTTGAGGGCTTGTTCGATGATCCCGCCGAGCGCGTCGGGGATCGAGTCGCCGCTGACCACGGTGTAGAGCACCGCGCCGAACGCGGCGGCGGCGATCGTCCCGACGGCGTACTCGACCGTCGACATGCCGGCGTCCGGTCTGGTCACGGCACTGAACCGCCTGGCCAGGGCGGCACGGGCCCGGGCTATCGGCGCGCCGGAGACCGCTGGCGTGCAGGCGGCGTTCCGGGCGGTGGAGTGGGTGGTGGAGTGGGTGTTCATCTGGGTTCTCCTTCTTCGGTGACCGGGGCGGCGTCTCCGTCCCGGAATCGGTGTGGCCGGCCGGTCCGCTCACGGCAGGACTCCCGGCAGCATCCCGTCGGCCAGGCCCACGACGACGGGGAGGACTCCCAGGCAGACGAACGCCGGGAGGAAGCACAGGCCGAGCGGGCCGGCGACCATGACGGCGGCCCGCTCCGCCCGGGCGGTGGCGACGGCGTCCGCCTCGGAGCGCAACCGATCGGCGGCGTGTCCGAGCGCGGCCAGTACCGACCCGCCGCCGTCGGTCGCGCGGGCCAGAACCGGGGCGATCGGGGCCAGCCGGGCGGCGTCCGGGACCTCCCGCCACGCCTCGGCCGGGGCGGCGCCCAGCCGCATCCGCGCCGCGGCCGCCCGCAACGGACGCGCCGACGCGGGATCGGAGTGATCGACGGCGTCGGCGACCGCGGCCAGTGCGTCGGGCACGGGCAGACCGGACTGCAACGCAACCGCCAGCAGGTCCACCAGCTGGGCCAGGGCTCCGGTGTCGGCGCTGGTGGGGCCGCGGCGCGTGATCGTGGCCAGGGCGCGGGCGGCCACCTTCGAGGGGAGCCTGCCGCCGGGTCGATCGCTGTCGCGCGCCCGGGGTGTCGATCCCTCGGCACCCACCGGGAGGGCGTCCGCCCTGTCGGCGGCCCGCGGGCGCCACGGTGCCACGCACAGCGCGGCGGCGAGCAGGAGGACGGCCGCGGTCATCGGGCGGCACCGCCCGCGATGCGGTCGGTCCACAGCAGTCCGGCGGACAGCAGGACCGACCCGGCCAGACACAACCCGCCGCCCAGCGCGCCGCTGCCCAGGACCCCCAGCGGGTCGGCGCCGAAGCCGGACCCCAGGAGCACGCCCAGTCCGGGGAGCGCGGTGAGGATGACGGAGGTGGCTCGGGGTCCGGCGAGGGTGGCGTCCACACGCAGCGCCCGCTGCCGCCGCGAGGCCACGTCGGCCCGCAATCCGTCCACGACGTCGGCCAGCACCACCCCGTGTCGGGTGGCGAGGAGCCAGGCGCCGGCGAGCTCCCCGGCGACCCGGTCCCCGTCCGGGCCGTCGCCTCCGGCGGGTCGCAGGGCTGCCGCGACGTCGCCGCCCAGGCGGGCGTGTGACCCCGCCGCGGCGAGGATCCCGGCCACCCGCGGGTCGTGCGCGGCCGCGGCGTCGGCGGCCTGCCCGAGGGCGCCTCCCGGCCCGGCGCCGGCACGCAGGGCCGAGGAGGTGTCGTCGAGCGCACGCTCCCACGCCCCCAGTCGCGAGAGACGCTGTCGGCGTTCGGTGGCCCGCCCGCGCAGGTCGGCCGCGGCGCCACCCAGCACGGCGGCCGCGCAGGCGTGGATCGGGCCCGCCGCCACGAGCGCGACCGTGCCCGCGGCGACAGGCCACAGCACGCCGATCGGCACCTGCGCGAGGGCGTACCGCAGCCGGGCCACGCCCGCGCCGCCCGCCTGCCCCGCACCGCCCGCCTGCCGCGCACCGCCGACCCCGAGCGCGCGTACCCTGCCGGCCGCGATCCCGCCCGGCCACACCAGCAGCGCGGCGGCGAGGAGCACCGCGGCCGTCATGAGACCCTCGCCCCGAGCACCGCGTCCAGGCCCGCGCGGCCGGGAACCGCCCCACCGTCGGCGCGCCAGGCCGGGTCCACGACGATCCCGTGCGCCTCGCGCCGCACCACCCCGATCGAGTCGACGCCCCGCCGCCCGTCGGGCAGCCGGCGCATCCCCACCACCACCCGCAGGGACGCCGCGACCTGTGCGGACAGGGCCGCCCTGTCGAGTCCGCCCAGCGCGCCGAGCGCCTCCAGCCGGGCGGGCAGCTCCGTGGGCGAGTTGGCGTGGACGGTGCCGGCGCTGCCGTCGTGGCCGGTGTTCAGCGCGGCCAGCAGGTCGGCGACCTCGCCGCCACGCACCTCCCCCACCGCGATCCGGTCCGGTCGCATGCGCAGTGCCTGCCGGACCAGGTCGGCCATGGTCACCTGTCCGGCGCCCTCGACGTTGCCGTGCCGCACCACCAGTCGCACGACGTGCGGGTGCGCGGGTCGCAGCTCGGGGGAATCCTCGACGCACAGCAGCCGCTCGGTCGCCGGGACCAGCCCCAACAGCGCCGCGAGCATGGTGGTCTTTCCGGAGCCGGTGCCACCCACCACGAGGTAGCCCACCCGGGCGTCGACGAGCCCCCGCAGCAGCGGCTCCGCGGAGGCATGCACCGTCCCCGCCTCCACCAACCGGTCGAAGGTCACCTGCGCCGGCCGCGACACGCGCAGCGACAGGCAGGTCCCGTCCACGGCCACCGGCGGCAGAACCGCGTGCAGTCGCCACGCCATCCCGTCGCGGGAGCGCACCACGCCGTCGGCCCAGGGTCGGGCGTCATCGAGCCGCTGACCCGCCCGTCCGGCCAGGCGTACCGCGAGCGCCCGCAGCTCGGCCTCGGTGGGTACGACGACGTCCGTCTCCTCCAGGCCGCGTCCGCGGTCCACCAGTGCCGGCCCCGGCCCGTCGACCACGACGTCGGTGACACCGGGGCTCGCGAGGAGCGCCTCGAGCGGCCCGGCCCCGGCCAGGTGCTCGCGGACCAATCGCGCTGTACGCAGCAGGTCGAGGTGGCCGTGCAGCACCCCGGACTCGGCCCGCACCGCGCGGACCACCTCGTCCGGCTCGGGCTCCACGCCCAGGCCGGCGAGCCGCGCGCGCACCCTGTCGACGAGGTCGGCCGGCGGTGCGACCACCGCCGGATCGTCACCGTTCATCGAGGTCCACCTGCTCCAGCAGTGCGTCGGCGAGCGCGGCCAGTCGTCGCACCCGGCCCGCCCGTCCGCGATGGAGCGCGGCCGCCAGCTCACCGGCGCCCGCCGCACGGCGGACCGCCCGGATCTCCGGCAGGACGTGCCAGTTCCTCGCCCCGGCCACGTCGGCGACGTCGGCGGCGTGCAGGGGGTCGCCGCGTCCGGTCCTGATGACCAGGACCACGCCCGGGTGGTCGCGCACCGCGTTCCCGGCGGCGACAGCGCCCTGGAGGTCGGCCCTGGTGACGACGACGACGAGGTCCGCACCGGCGAACACCGGCCCGCCGTCGGCGAGCCCACCGCGATCGCTCACCACGAGTCCCCCGGCCGACCGGTGGGCCTGCTCCGCTCCCGGGGCGCCGTCGAGGGCGCGGACAGGGTCGGCCACGACCGGTCCACTCCTGGACCGCGCCAGGACGCCGAGTCCGGGCAGGGCCTCGGGCACCGCACCCCACAGGGCCTCCGGATCAGGTCCGCCCAGGTCGGCGCGCACGTCCTCGACCCGTAGCCCGGGCCGCTCCTCGACGCCCAGCACCAGATCGACGCCGGTGCCGTGCGGGTCCGCCTCGACCAGCAGGGTCCGGAGGGACGGCGCAGCCCGAACCGCCAGCGCCGCCGCGAGGGTGCTGGCCCCGCAGCCGCCCACCGCGCCGGCGACCACGATCAGCGGACCCGACCGCGTACGCACCGGCGCGAGCAGCGCACCCACGAGATCGCCGGTGCCGGACGGCAGGCGGACCACCTCGTCGTCGTCGCCCCGGTCGCGGTCAGACCCCACCCGCACGACGCGTGACCTACCGGTATCCACCACGGCGTCCGCGCGATCGGTGACCACCACCTCGGAGTGGTTCCCGGCCCGGGTGTCCGTGTCCAGGGCGAGGGCGGCCAGGACGGCACGCACGTCGGCGTCCAGATCGGGGTCCGCGACGTCCACCGCGACGGACCGCGCTCTCGTAGTCGTGTTCACGGGGCTCAGCCTCGCGCATCCACCCGCCCGTCGACCGCTCCGCGGAGGCCCACGGCGGCCCGCCTGTGGAGGGGGACGGGGCTGTGGACAACGTGCCGCGGGGAAAGCTCGCGAGGGCACTGTGCGGTGGGCGCGTCGGCAGCTGTCCGGTACAGCCGAGCCCGCGAAATGCGAGAGACCGCGGCAGGGGGTGCGGCGGTCTCTCAGAAGTGTCAGTTCTCGGGGGGATGAACTGAGCACCTTAGGGGGATGCCCATCACGGGCACCGTCAGTATCGCCCATCTGCGTCGCCAGCACAAGAACCGTATCGTTGGGGCGTGTCCGCCCCACGCCCACCGGGCCCCAGGATGTCGCACCGCCCTCGCCGGGTCGCTGCGTTCTTCGACCTGGACAAGACGATCATCGCGACCTCCTCGGTGTTCGCGTTCAACAAGTCGTTCCTCGGCGAGGGACTGCTGTCGCGACGGTCGGTGATCGATCTGGCCTATACGCAGCTGGCGTTCAGCCTGTCCGACGCCGACGACGAGCAGATGCAGAAGGTGCGTCAGGCCATGGCGACCGCCACCAAGGGGTGGTCGCCCGAGCAGGTCGAGCGGATCGTCACCGAGGGACTCAAGGAGACCGTCTCCCCGACCGTGTACGCCGAGGCCCAGGACCTGCTCGCCGAGCACCGCGCGCTGGGCCACGACCTGGTGATCGTGTCCGCCTCGGGCGAGGAGTTGGTGGCGCCGATCGCCCGGATGCTCGGCGTGGACCACTACGCCGGCACGCGGATGAACCGGGACGCTGACGGCCGCTACGGCGGATCGATCGAGTTCTACTGCCAGGGTCCCGGCAAGGCGGAGGCGATCAGCGCGTTCGCGGAGCGCTACGGTTACGACCTCGAGGCGAGCTACGCCTACTCGGACTCCTCCACCGACCTGCCCATGCTCGACATGGTCGGCCACCCGACGGTCATCAACCCCGACCGCGCACTGCGGCGCGAGGCGCTGGAGCGGGGCTGGCCGATCCTGACGTTCGAGAACCCCACTCCGCTGCTGCCCACGCTCGAACGGGCGACCGGGCCGATCGTTGGGGTGGCGGCCATCGTCCTGGCCGTGGGGTCCGCCACCGTGTCGTTCGTCCGGGCCGCGCGACACGCGGGGCGGTAGCGCGCACCATCGGGTGCGCGCGGCGGCGGGGCGGGCCCGTGCGGTGCGTCGGCAACACCTCATCATCGGCGTCGGCGACGGGCACGGGCGATAGCCGGACTCCCCCACGAGTTCCCGTGTTCCTTGTGCGATCCCACCATCGCCCCGGGCCGGTCACAGGCGGCATGCTCAGGGCACGGTGGTGAAGACGCCAGGACCGGGACGGAAGAGAAGTCACGGCCCCCCGCCCTCCTCACCGTCATCGACATTCGGAAACCCACGCGACGGATAACGCCCGAGAGGCAACACCAGCCGTGGGTCCGCGCCAGCTGTCACCGACGGTTGTCCCGGACCGGCGACACGGCGGATCACAGGACGCTTGGTACCCGGATCTCTCGATGCACCGCAGTGAATTGGCGGGTCGACTCCGGTCGGCCCGCCATTCGCGCGCGCCCGGCCCGTTCGGCCACCGGCGCGCTCCGCTTAGCCCCCGGCTGCGTCGGCGATCGAGGTGGCCTCGCGCGCGCCGGCCTCGAGGGCTCTACAGCAATGGAGGAGCCATTCGGTCACGCCCTCCTCGGTGCCGCTCATGTATCCCTGCAGGGCGGCCCGGTGTGCCTCCGGGTCCCGATAGAAGGTCACCTCGGGCACGCCCAGGCCATGGGGGTCGAGCCCGGTCGACACCCCGACCAGGCGGAACGCCGCCCGGGCGACGATCCCGTCCGCGGACCCGAACGGTCGCAGGCCCGAGAGTTCGCCGACGACGACCGCGGCGAGGACGGGCGCCGGCGCGCGGGTGCCACCGGTGATCAACTCGGCGAGGCCCTGGAGACGCTCGGCGACCCCCGCCTCCGGGCGCGGCCGGCCGAGACCCTGAGGGTCCACCCCGGGCCCGGACGCCGCGAGGAGGTGCAGATGGGCGAGTTCCTGGAGGGGCGAGCGGGTCCACACGGACACGGCGCGGTCGAGCGACTCGCCCGTCAGTTCCCCGGCCACGCGCAGCGCTGCCGAGAGCACCTCGTCCTGCTCGCCGTCGGTGTCCAGGCGGACGGACGCGCCCTCGACGCCGGCCGATGCGCGCGCACCCCGCAGCACCGATTCGGCGGCGGTGGTGGGCCATCCGCGGCGGTTGGCGGGGTGTCGGTGCACCGAGGCGAGGGCTGCCCGGGCGGCGTCCGCGGCCTCGGCCACACCGGGCAGGGCGAGGAGCGGGGCGAGCGGGTCGGGGGCGGTGGAGGTCACGGGTCGAGGTTACCGACCCGGCGCGAATCGGCCGACACAGGTGATTTTCAGCTGCCTCAACCGGTGTCGAGCTGGTGTAATCAGCCCAATCCGTCGGGGCACGCGCCCGGCTCAGCCCCTACACCTCGATCCCGGAGGCCCTCGTGAATCTCAAGGACCAGCTCGACGCGCTGCTCGACGCGACCGCCTTCGACTCGACCGGGGCCAAGGTCGGCACCGTGCGCCAGATCTACGTTGACGATGCCAGTGGCAAGGCGACGTTCGCGACCGTCGCCACCGGGATCTTCTCCGCCGACGCGATCGTCCCTCTCCACGGCGCGCGACTCCTCGATGACGAACTCCATGTCGACCACACCCGCGCCGTCATCCGCGACTCCCCGCGCCCCGACAACACCGAGGACGCCCTCACGCCGGAGCAGGAGGCCAGGTTGCTGGAGTACTACGGCATCGAGACCCTCACGCGGCTTCGCGGAACCTCCGCGTCCGGGCCCGGGACGGCGACCGGGGAGTCGGCGCCGAGCGGCGGAAAGGAGACGAGCGCGGGCAAGACGGCAGGCGTCGGGAAGGCCGAGGGCACCGGCAAGGCCGAGGGCGTCGGCAAGACAGCCGTCGCCGACAAGACGGACACCCCGGCGGGTGCGGGCAAGACGGACAGCGCCCGGACGACCAGCGGCACGCCGGCGAGCGGCGGCGGGGCCGCGGTCGGAGACAGCGCAGAGGGAACGGGCACGTCGTCGGGCACCGGCGCGCCGCGCCGGCCGGCTACCCCACCCGCATCGACCGGGACCACGGCACCGACGGGCGCGACGTCGGAGAGCGGGAACGAGTCGACGACGACGAGCTCCGCGACTTCATCCTCGTCGACCGACACCCCGGAACCCGCGAAGTCCTCCGGCCCGGGGCCCGCCACACCCGCCGGGCCGCCGTCCGACGACGGCTCCTCGAAGGGAGAGAACCCCCCTCGCGAGTGAACGGGATCGGGCGGGCCTCCCCCGGCCTCCCCCCGCCGGGCCAGATCCCGAACACGGTGCGCCGCATGTGACTACGCTCACATACATCGGTCCGGTCGCTTCCGCCGTGACGATCCCGGCCGTCCGTGAAATCTGATCCCGAGAGAGAGCCGCTGATGACCGCTCCCGAGCACGACCAGTCCTTCGCTCCCGACCCCGACTTCGCCGCGCAGGCCAATGCGCAGGCCGACCTCTACGACAGCGCGTCGAGCGACCGTCTCGCCTTCTGGGAGGAGCAGGCTCGGCGACTCGACTGGGACACCGAGTGGACCGAGGTCCTGGACTGGTCTGACGCGCCGGTCGCCAAGTGGTTCGTGGGCGGCAAGCTCAACGTGGCTTACAACTGTGTCGACCGCCACGTGGAGGCCGGCAACGGCGATCGTGTGGCCATCCACTGGATCGGCGAGCCCGGCGACGACGCCCGCGACATCACCTACGCCGAACTCAAGGACGAGGTCAGCCGGGCGGCCAACTACCTCAGCTCGCTCGGCCTCGTCGCCGGTGACCGCGTGGCCATCTACATGCCCCTGCTGCCCGAGGTCTACATCGCGATGCTCGCGTGTGCCCGCCTGGGCCTGACCCACTCCGTGGTGTTCGCCGGATTCTCACCGAACGCGCTGCGCTCCCGCATCGACGACGCGGAGGCGAAGCTCGTCATCACCGCCGACGGGCAGTTCCGGCGCGGTAAGCCCGCACCGCTGAAGGCGGGAGTCGACGACGCGCTCTCCGGAAACGGCGTCGATGCCGACGGCGACGCCGAGTCCGTGCAGAACGTGCTCGTGGTCCGCCGGACCGGTCTCGACGTGGACTGGACCGACGGCCGTGACGTCTGGTGGGACGAGGCGATGTCCGAGCAGTCCACCGAGCACACGCCGGAGGCCTTCGACTCGGAGCACCCGTTGTTCCTGCTCTACACCTCCGGCACGACCGGCAAGCCCAAGGGCATCGTCCACACCTCGGGCGGGTACCTCACCCAGTCCGCGTACACCCACCACAACGTCTTCGACCACAAGCCCGGCGAGGACGTCTACTGGTGCACCGCGGACGTCGGCTGGGTCACCGGCCACACCTACGGCGTGTACGCCCCACTGGCCAACGGCGCCGAGTGCATCGTCTACGAGGGAACCCCCAACTCGCCCGACGAGCACCGCCACTTCCAGATCATCGAGAAGTACGGCGTCACGATCTACTACTCCGCGCCGACCCTGATCCGGACGTTCATGAAGTGGGGCAACGAGATCCCGGCCGCGCACGACCTGTCATCGATCCGCTTGCTCGGTTCGGTCGGCGAGCCGATCAACCCGGAGGCGTGGCGCTGGTACCGCGAGAACATCGGCGGCGGCAAGGCTCCCATCGTCGACACCTGGTGGCAGACCGAGACCGGCGCCATCATGATCTCCCCGCTCCCGGGCGTCACCGAGACCAAGCCCGGTTCCGCCATGCGGCCGCTGCCCGGTATCGAGATCGCCATCGTGGACGGCGACGCCAAGGAGGTCGCGCCGGACGAGCAGGGCTTCCTCGTGATCACCGAGCCGTGGCCGGCCATGCTCCGCGGCATCTGGGGCGACATGGAGCGCTACCGCGACACCTACTGGTCCCGGTTCGCCGAGGAGGGCTACTACTTCGCCGGTGACGGCGCCAAGTGGGACGCCGACGGCGCACTGTGGGTGCTCGGTCGCGTCGACGACGTCATGAACATCTCCGGTCACCGCATCTCGACCTCCGAGGTCGAATCGGCCCTCGTCGGTCACCGCGCGGTCGCCGAGGCCGCCGTCGTCGGCGCTAACGACGAGACCACCGGCCAGGCGATCGTCGCGTACGTGATCCTGCGGGGCAACGTGGACGCCGAGGAGGATCGTCAGAAGCTCATCGACGAACTGCGGGCCGAGGTGTCGCAGGAGATCTCCCCGATCGCCAAGCCCCGCGACATCACGATCGTGCCCGAGCTGCCCAAGACGCGGTCCGGGAAGATCATGCGTCGCCTGCTCAAGGACATGGCCGAGGGCCGCGACGGCGGCGACACCTCGACCCTGTCGGATCCGACGATCATGGACCAGATCCGCGAGAAGGGCACGCGCGGCTGACGGGTAGCGGGTGAACACCGCCACGTGACGTGGCACGATGGACGACGGTGCATCCGTCGCCGGACTATGGAGGAACAACCGTGAGCCACGCCCAGGGAACGCACAAGCCGACCGAGGCCTCGATCCCCCTGCATGACGCTGACTCGATCGGCCGTGGCGACGCCAGTATCGGCACCCTGGTCAAGAACGCCACGACGCAGGTGTCGACACTGGTTCGTGCCGAGATCGAACTGGCGAAGACCGAGGTCACCGAGCAGGTAAAGAAGGCCGCGACCGGGTCCGGCTTCTTCGTCGCGGCCCTCGTCCTGCTGCTGATGTCCTTCTTCCCGTTCGTGTTCATGTGGGCCAAGCTCATCTCGATGTGGTTCGGCACCAAGACCTGGGACTGGATGGGCTTCCTCATCGTGTTCGTCGTCCTGGTGCTGCTCGCGGCGGTGTTCGGACTACTCGGGTACCGCAAGGTCAAGAAGATCCGGAAGCCGCAGCGCACCATCGACTCGGTGTCGGACCTCAAGCTGGCCATGCCGAAGGGCAACGAGCCCCGGCCCGGCACGGTGCGTGTCACCGAGACGCCCTTGCCCGCGTCGAAGTCCTGAGAACTCCCGCTCACCGGCCGCCCGACCCGTCGATCGTCAGGATCGACGGGTCGTGGCGGCATCGTGACGTCTCGGCCAACGGCATCCGCCTGCACATCGCCGAGGCGCTGCCGGCCGACACCCCGCCGGGCCGACTCCCCCCTCTGGTCCTCCTGATCCACGGTCTCAGTGGAATCTGGTGGACGATGCGGGCGCCCATGCTCGCGCTGGCCGACGCCGGGTTCCATGCCGTTGCCGTCGATCTCCGGGGCCACGGCGACTCGGACAAGCCGCCGCGCGGTTACGACGGGTGGACCCTGGCCGCGGACATGACCAACCTCATCCGGGCCCTCGGTCACTCCTCGGCGGTGGTCGTCGGCCAGGGCGAGGGCGGATTCATCGCATGGACCGCCGCCTACCGCCGGCCACGCGCGGTGCGGGGCCTCGTCGTCGTCGGCTCTCCCCACCCGGTCGCCACCCGGCGCGCGGCACTGCTCGACCGCTCCCAACGTCACGCTTTGGTGCCTCGCCTGCTCGCGGACCAGGCGCCGCGATTGCCCGAACGCCACCTCACCCGCGACGGCGCCGCAGCGGTCGAGGAGATGCTCCGCAGTCGATCCGGGCCCACGTGGCCCGGCACCGAGGATTTCCGTGAATCCGCCGACCTGCTCAGGCGGTCCATGCTCATCCCCAAGGTCGCCCACCTGACATTGGAGAGCCGCCGCTGGATGGTTCGGAGCCAGTTCCGTCCGGACGGCCGCGACTTTCGCCGCGCGGTCTCGGGCGTCCTGCCGCAGCCCGTGCTGGGGATCAGTGGGACCGAGGACCGGTTCATTCTGCCGGCCACCGTCCGCGCGTCCTCGGCGTGGGCGCGCGACTTCACCACCGAACTGGTCCCGGGGGCCGGGCACTATCCCGCGATGGAGGCCCCGGACGCCACGTCCCGGCTGATCGTGGACTTCGCGCGGCGCGTCACCCCGCTCTGAGCCGCCGGGACTCCGACCCGCCGGCCAGCCCCGCCGGCCGGGCCCCGCGGTGATCAGCTGGGCAGCCCCACGCACCGCCCCGTCGAGACCGATTCCTGCGCATCGACCGCGAGCTGGAGCTGCGGCAGCACCTGCTCCACGGTCAGCGCGTACCCGGTGTCCGCGGCGTCCATCGCGGCGCCGAACACCACACCGGCGACCTGCCCCTGCGGGGTGACCAGCGGTCCGCCGGAATTGCCCTCGCGAACGGAGCCCCGCAGGATGTATACCTCGCGCTCGACGGTCTGCTCGCGGTAGATGTCCGGGCCGCGCAGGGTCACACGCTCGCGGATCCGTGCCGCGTCCGGACGGTAGGGCCCGTTGCCCGGGTAGCCCACGACGATCGCGTCGTCGCCGGTGCGGGCACGGTTCTCGGCGAAGGGAAGAACCGGAGCGTCCAGACCGTCCACGCGCAGCACCGCGATATCCACTCGGGGGTCGTAGACCACCACCTCGGCGTCCAGCTCGTCATCACCGGACACCACGGTCGCGGACTCGGTGCCCGCCACGACGTGCGCGTTGGTCATCACGAGCCCCGGCGCGGCCACGAACCCCGACCCCTCCAGCGCGCGGCTGCAGGACTCGGCCCGGCCGCGGATCTTCAGCACGGACGGCTGTACGCGGGCCACCACCTCGGAGCCGGCGAGGACCGGATCGGGCGGTGGGACCTCCTGCATCGGGGTGGTCCCGAAGGGGCCGAGGATGTCCGGGAAACCGGTGGTGCCGAGGACCGAGGTGAACGTCGCGGGGATCCGTTGCAGCTGTTCGGGGGCGACGTCGTCGATCTTGGCCAGCACGGACGACCCTCGCACCGCCTTGCCCAGCCCGGGTCCCTCCTGCGCGGCGATGGGCACCGCGACCAGCCATGCCACGAGCAGCATGGCAGCGGACTGGAGGACGGCGCCCACCGTGCTGTCGAGGAGTCGTGCACCGGATCCGTCGATGTAGCGCCTGGCGGCGCGGCCGATCGTGACGCCGGCGACCTGCCCGATGATCACCATCACCGCGATGATCGCCAGCCCCGCGGACAGCCTGCCGAACGGCGAGTCGATCTCCCGTACGAGGTGCGGGGCCACCAGCAGTCCGGAGGTCGCGCCGATGCCCACTCCGAGCAACGCGAAGCCCGACGCGGCGGCCCCGTTGATCCAGCCCGAGATCGCCGCGGCCGCGGCGAGTGCGAACAGTGCCAGGTCGAGCCATTGCGAGCCCGTCACCGGTACCCCCTCCGAGGATTGTCCGCGGGCAGGTCGAGCGACTCCTCGCCGTCGGCGGGCTGCTCGCCGTCCCCGGCCAGCCCGCCGTCGGGAGCCGTGCCACCGGCGACGGTGCCGTCGGCGGCGCGCGCGCTCAGCCCGGGGACGCCGGCGACGGTGCGATCGGCCAGTGGGTCCGCGGATTCGCGGCGGGCCTCCTCCGCCGACATGCGGTGCTGCTCCCCGTTCGCGGACGCGGCCAGGGTCTTCTCGAGGTCCCGGATGTCGGACGTGTCCCAGTCCAGGTCCCATCCGGCGGAGTGGAACATCGCGGCGAGGATGCCGGCGGTGAAGCCCCACACGACGAGGTCGTCGTGCTGGAACGCCGGGCCGGTCCACCCGGTGGTGTGCCGGAGCAGGAATCGGTTGGCGGGATCGAGCAGCTCGTCGACCGGCACGGTCATCACGCGCGCGGTCTCCCCCGGGTCCACGACGTCGACCTCCATCGGCTCCCGCCAGTATCCGAGCACCGGTGCGACGGAGTAGTTCGAGACCGGGATGTACAGCTCGGGGAGCACCGCGAGCACGTCCACCCCGTGGGGGTCGAGGCCGGTCTCCTCCCACGCCTCACGCAGCGCGGCCTCCACCGGGCCGCTGTCCGTGTCGTCGACGCCGCCGCCGGGGAACGAGATCTGACCCGAGTGGTTGCGCAGCGTGGTGGCCCGGTGGGTGAGCAGGACGCGGGCATCGCTGGGTGGCTGGGGGCCGGGCGCGTCCTCCGAGCCGGAGAACAGCACCAGGACGGCGGCGTCGCGGTGCGGCCGGCCGACCTCGTTGGGACCGCGGTCCTCGGGCGGGCGCCGTCTCGGCAGCAACCCGTCGAAGCTGCCGTCGGTGCACGCCGTCATGAGGGGGTCCATCCAAGCGGGGTGCGGGACGCCGGTGACGTCGCCGGGCCGGGGCGCGGGCCCGTTCGCGGGGTTGCTCACGCGGTCACTCCCAGGTGTTCGGCGACGGCGTCCAGCACGTCCTGCTCGCTGTCCATGGGCTCGACCAGCACGTGCGCGATCGTCCCGTCGGCGCGGACGAAGAGCGTCAGCGGCAGGACGGGTGGCGCGCCGAGCACGGCCGGCAGCTCCTCCTCCTGGTCGGAGACCGAGATCAGTTCCTCGATGCCCAGCGCGGCGAGGGTGTCGAAACCCTTGGTCTCGGACGGGTCCGTGTGCGAGAGCACCACCCGCACCTCGTCACCGAGGGTGGCCTGGGCGTCACGGATGGCGGGCAGCTCACGGCGGCACGGTTCGCACCAGTAGGCCCACATGTTGACCACCATGGGCGTGCCGGCCTGGATCTTGCCGAGCGTGGTGGTGGAGCCGTCGTCCATGCAGCGCACCATCAGTCCGGCGACGGGGCCGGTGGTGGTGGCGGGCACGGCGCTGTCGCGGCAGGCGGGGAGCCCGGCCTCGGCGCGGACCGCGGGGTCCACGACGGTGCGCGGCTCGTCCGCGGGCGGGGCGCCCACGGGAGGTGCGGTGGGGGCGGCGGTCGGGTCGCCGGACCCGTCGTCGGTATCACCGAACGTGGAGAGAAGTGCGACGACGACGCCGATCATCGCCACGAGAGCGACCAGCGACCACCGGGCTGAGGCGCTCACGCGTGGTCCCCCAGTCCGACCAGTTCCAGCAGGTGGTCGCGCTCGGGTCCCGCCACGAGGCGGGCGGCGGCGACCGGGTCGAGCGGGCCGGCCTCGCCCGCGGACGGGCAGTCGTCGGCCAGCACACACGCCCCACAGGCCGCGGTCCGGGCGTGGCACACCCGGCGACCGTGGAAGATGATCCGGTGGCTCGCGTCGGTCCAGGAGGCCCGCGGCAGCATGCGCGACACTTCGCGCTCGATGCGGACGGCGTCCGTGGCCTCGGTCCACTTCCAGCGGTTCACCAACCGGATGAAGTGGGTGTCGACCGGCAGACCCGGGATCCCGAATGCGTTGCCCAACACCACGTTGGCCGTCTTCCGTCCGAATCCCGGGAGGGTGACCAGGTCCTCGAGCCGCTGCGGCACCTCGCCGTCGTACCTATCCACGAGCGCCGCGCCCAGGCCCTGGATGCTCCGCGCCTTGTTGCGGTAGAAGCCCGTCGGCCGGATGAACTCCTCCAGCTCCTCCCGGTCCGCCCCCGCGTAGTCGGCGGCGGTCCGGTAGCGCGCGAACAGTGCCGGCGTGACCTCGTTGACCCGCTTGTCCGTGCACTGGGCGGACAGGATCGTCGCCACGCTCAGTTCCAGCGGGTTGGTGAAGTCGAGCTCGCAGTAGACGTGCGGGAACGCCTCCTCGAGGGCGCGGAGCATGCGTCTCGCGCGCCGGGTGCGCCCGAGGTCGGTCTCCACCCCCCTCGCGGCCACCCCTCGTCTGCGGCGCTTCACGGCTGGAGCTGGGTCGGGCATGAGTCCACATTACGGCTCGGCGCCCCGACGGCGCGGAACCGCCGCCCCGGGTGCGTGTGCGTCCCGCGGTCCGGGGGTGGATAATCGGACAGATGCAGGGAATCCTCGTCGTCCTGGTGCCGGTCCTCCTCGCCGGATTCGCACTACTCATGGACCGTTTCGAGAACGCGATCCTCGACGAACCCGAACAGATCGACGTCTGAACCATCCCGCTGATCGCGCGTCGCCACCACCACCGACGCGCTTACGACTACAGTGGTTTTCGCCACACGCACGCCATGGCACGGACACGCATGTCCGCGCCCGAACGGAGGGTCACAGACTGTGACGATTGATCGCCGCACGGACCAGTCTGCCGACGACGTCCTCACCAGAGCCGGAATCTTCCAGGGCGTGGAGCCGGCGGCGGTCTCCGCCCTGCGTTCCGACCTGACCAGCGAGGAGTACTCGAAGGGTGACGTGATCATCCGCGAGGGCGAGCAGGGCGACAGCCTGTACATCGTCACCTCCGGCAAGGTGAAGCTCTCCCGGAAGGCCCCCGACGGTCGCGAGAACCTGCTCTCCATCCTCGGGCCGTCCGACATGTTCGGCGAGCTCTCCATCTTCGACCCCGGCCCGCGCACCTCGTCGGCCGTGTGTGTCACCGACGTGTCTGTGCAGGCCATGGACCGCTCGGCCCTCAAGCGCTGGATCGCCGAGCGTCCGGAGATCTCCGACCAGCTGCTGCGCGTGCTGGCCCGCCGCCTGCGCCGCACCAACAACAACCTCGCCGACCTCATCTTCACCGACGTGCCCGGCCGCGTGGCCAAGGCCCTGCTGCAGCTCGCGCAGCGCTTCGGCACGCAGGAGGGCGGCAACATCCGCGTGACGCACGACCTCACGCAGGAGGAGATCGCCCAGCTCGTCGGCGCCTCCCGCGAGACGGTGAACAAGGCGCTGGCCGAGTTCGCGCACCGCGGCTGGCTGCGGCTCGAGGGCAAGAGCGTCATCATCTCCGACACCGAGCGGCTGGCCCGCCGCGCCCGCTGACGCCCCGGCCCCAGCCCCGGCCCCGGCCCCGTCCCCAGCCCCAGCCCCCGCCCCGAAATCCGCTACCCGGAATAGGGATCCGCTAGTCCAATCCGACCAGCCGATCCCTATTCCGAGTAGCGGATTCTTGGTTGCCGGCGGGCGACGCTCTTACGCCGCACGGCCAAGTCCGAGTTGCTCCTGCCGACGCATCGCGTCCTTCACCCGCCGGACGATCACGTCCGGACGCCGCAGGTCATCCCATACCCAGCGAATCACCACGTAGCCGGCATCTTCCAGATCGCGCTGCCTGTGGCGTTCGCGGCTCAGTGCTTCCCGTATCTCCTGCGGGCTGTTCCCGTATTTGCCGAAGCCGTCCGCCTCGCCGATGAGCCTCCATTCTCGCCAGTAGAAGTCCACGCGGAACCGCTTGCCGCTCCGGCCCGACAGCCACACCTGCATCTCGGGCTGCGGGAGACCCGCGAACACCAGGATCAGCCGTATCAACGATTCCAGAACCGATTCCGCCAACCCGCATGTCAGCTCCGGCAGCGCCCGCGCGCGCCCGACACCCGTGCGCCCCTTCGCCAGACCCGCCTCGTCCTGGAGTTCTGGGCGCGACAGCATGCCTCGGCGGATGGCCTGATCGGCAGCAGCCACGCCGCTCTCCAGGCTCACCGTCCGTGCGACGTCGATGATCGTCCTGGCGGGAGAGGTCAACTGGATGCCGTCGACGAGTCTGGTCGCCCCCTCCACGGGCAGGGTGAAGCACACGAGCGCCGAACTGCGCCGCGTTCCGCCGCCCTCGCGTGGCCGGGTGGCGGTGGGCCGGTCCAAGGAGATCCCGTGGAGCGGCAGCCCGTAGAGCGCGAGGGCGGAACCGTGCGACATCACCGTCCCGGGTTCCACCGCGAGCGCGGCCGCCCGAGTTCGTTCGAGGAACTCCCGCTCCCTGCGGACGTAATCGGGCCCGCTCCCGGCGGGCGCCTCCTCCGGCTCGTGGGCGTAGACGCCGGACCGCACCCGCCGTAGCGTTCCGGCGCCGATCCGCCTGTTGATCTCATCGTGGTGCAGGCCGCTGCGGGCGAGCTGCGCGAACGTCGAGAGAAAGGGACTGTCGTGGTCGTCTGTCTTTGATGCACCCATGTTCGGCAGTCTCGCCCACGCCGACACGCGCACTCCCGCTGTAACCCGCGATATGCAGGCCGCCTGTGGAGAAATCCTCCCTGTGGACAATCTCCCCCGCGTCCCCGCGCCCCACCCAAATCCGCTAGCCGGAATCCGGATCGGCGACTCCAATTGGACTAGCCGATCCCTATTCGGACTAGCCGATTTTCGCGAATGGTCGGACCCGGCGGGCGTTGCGGGCGGGTCAGGCGTCGCGGGCGGGGCGGGGCGGGCTGGTCAGGTCGCGGGCGGATCAGGCGTCGGCGGCGCCACCCGTGCCCCCTGTATCCAGGCGGTCGAGGTAGCGCAGCGCGACCTTGGTGGACTGCTCGGCCACCTTGAGCAGGAACGGCGTCACGTCGCGGTAGATGTGCTGCGTGATCGCCTCGGCCGAGGCGTCGCGCCCCAACTCGGCCCGGGCGGCGATGATCTGGTCGAGTCGATCGCGCCGGTGCCGACCGAGTACCTGGGCCGCGCGGCCGGTGTTCTCCACGTCGGGCCCGTGCCCCGGGATGCCGATCACCCCGTCGGCCCGCGCCGCGAGGAGATCCATGCTGCCCAGGTAGTCACCGAGATCACCGTCGGTCGAGTCCAGCACCGTCGAATCCCGGCCGAGGATCGTGTCCCCGAGGACCACGCAGTCCGGCGGAGCAGTGAACCCGGTGCCCGCGGCCCGCACCTCGAGACTGATCGAGTCGGCCGTGTGCCCCGGGGTGCCCAGTACGATGATGTCCAGGCCGGCGGCGTGGATCACCTCGTCGTCGTCACCGCCCGTCACCAACGGCGCGGCGTCCCGGCAGAACCGTTCCTCCACGGCCCTGACGGGGGCGGAGGTGAATCCGCGCAGGTGATCGATGCCGTCGGTGTGGTCGCCGTGACGATGGGTGACGACGACGAGCTCGATCTCCCCCACGATGGCCGCGATCCGCTCGGCGTGCGCGAGGTCGTCGGGCCCGGGGTCCACCACCACGCAGGTGTGCGACCCCGGGGCCCGCAGGATGACGGTGTTGGTCCCTTCGAATGTCATCTCGGAGGGGTTGTCGCAGAGGATGACCCCGGACAGCTCCGTGACGGGTCGGAGGGTCTCGTACGCCGGGAAGGTGATCGGGGCCAGGCCTGCGGACATCGCGGCTATCCCTCGACCTCGACCACGAGCTCGACCTCGACGGGTGCGTTCAGCGGCAGCTCGGACACACCGACCGCCGACCGGGCGTGGACGCCGGCGTCGCCGAAGATCTCACCGAGCACGTCGGAGGCGCCGTTGAGGACACCCGGCTGCCCGCTGAAGCCGGGCGCGGAGGCGACGAACCCGACCACCTTGACGACCTTCACCACCGAATCGATCCCGACGAGCCCGTCGACGGCCGCCAGCGCGTTGAGGGCGCAGGTGCGGGCCAGCTCGGCGGCCTGCTCGGCGGTGACCTCGGCCCCCACCTTGCCCGTGGCCGCCAGGGCGCCGTCGACCATGGGCAACTGCCCGGAGGTGTAGACGAACGCGCCGGTCCGTACTGCCGGGACGTAGTTGGCGACCGGCGGGACGACCGTCGGCAGCTCCAGACCCAGCTGGTCGAGCTTGCGGGTCCAGTAGCCGGCGGTCTCGGTCTCGGGCATCAGAGCTGTCGCTTCATGTAGGCGACGTGCTGCTCACCCGTGGGGCCGGGCAGAACGGAGACCAGCTCCCAGCCGTCGCCTCCCCACTGGTCGAGGATCTGCTTGGTGGCGTGCGTCAGCAGCGGGACCGTCACGTACTCGAACCGGGCTGCTCCAGTGGATTCGCTCATGTGCCCCACTCTAGGTAAGTCACGAGCGCCCCGCGCGCGGTGGTGTGAGCGCTTAGTGTGGAACGCATGCCGTCCACGATGAGTCCAGGTACGCGGTCGACACGATCGACCATCGCCGACGAGCTGTCCACCGGGTGGTCCGACAGCTCCGAACGGGCCGAGTTGCACTACGTCTCGGGGAAGGGCGGCACCGGCAAGACGACCGTCGCCACCTCCCTCGCACTGGCGCTGGCCTCCACCGGTAAGCGGGTCCTGCTGGTGGAGGTGGAGGAACGTCAGGGCATCGCCCGGATCTTCGACCGCGCCCCCCTGCCCTACCGCGAGGAACTCGTGGCCAGGGTCGACGGCGGCGGCAAGGTGTTCGCGCTGGCGATCGACATCGAGGCCGCGATGCTCGACTACCTCGACACCTTCTACCGCCTCGGGGTGGTGGGCAAGGTGATGAAGTCGGTCGGTGCGATCGAGTTCGCGACCACGATCGCGCCCGGGCTCAAGGACGTCCTGCTCACCGGCAAGATCTATGAGGTCGTCGCACGCGAGCACGCCAAGCGTGAGGTCGTCTACGACGCCGTGGTGGTCGACGCCCCGCCCACGGGCCGGATCGGCAAGTTCCTCGACGTCACCACCGCGATGGCCGACCTCGCCGGCGGGGGCGGGCCCATCCGCCGCCAGGCGGAGGCCGTGGCCGAGCTGGTCCACTCCACCCGCACGGTCGTGCACCTGGTGACGCTGTTGGAGTCGCTGCCGGTGCAGGAGACCATCGAGGCGATCGCCGAACTCAAGAGCCACGGACTGCGGGTCGGGCAGGTGATCATCAACCGCGCGGAAACCCGTCACCTCGACGACGAGGCGCTGCGGCGGATCGCCGAGGAGGACATCGACGCCGAGGCGGTCGCGGACGGCCTCGACGCGACCGGCGTGGAGGTCGACGACGAGGGACTGCAGGGCCTGCTGGTGCAGGCGATCGAGCACGCCCGCGTGGCCCGCGGCCAACTCCGCGCCGGCGAGACGCTCACCTCCGCCGCCTGCCCCACCCTCGTGCTGCCGGCGCTGCCCAACGGGGTGGAGGTCGCGGACCTCTACGACCTCGCCTCCGCCCTCGTCGACCAGGGAGTCCACTGACATGACACGTCGCCTAGACATCACCGCCATGCTCACCGACCCCGCCACCCGGGTGGTGGTGTGCACCGGCGCCGGCGGCGTGGGCAAGACGACCACCGCCGCGGCGGTCGCCCTGCGGGCCGCCGAACTCGGCCGCGACACGGTCGTGTTGACCATCGACCCGGCCCGTCGCCTCGCGCAGGCCCTCGGCATCGACGAGTTGTCCAACGAACCCTCCCCCGTGGACCTCGGGCAGGAGAAATCCGCCGCCGGCGGGTCACTGCACGCGATGATGCTGGACATGCGCCGTACGTTCGACGAACTGGTGGTGGCCAACACCACGGAGGCCAAGGCCCGGGACATCCTGGACAACCGCTTCTACAAGACGATGGTCACCTCCTTCGCGGGGACCCAGGAGTACATGGCCATGGAGAAGTTGGGGCAACTCCTCGACGACTCCGCGTGGGACCTCGTCGTCGTCGACACTCCCCCGTCGCGCAACGCACTTGACTTCCTCGACGCACCGCGCCGCCTCGGCGCGTTCCTCGACAGTCGGCTCATGCGGTTGCTCTCCACGCCCGGCCGCGGGGTCGGACGCCTGGTGACCGGCGCGATGAGCACCGCGATGCGCGGCGTGTCCACGGTGGTGGGGTCCTCGATGCTCAAGGACGCCTCCGAGATGGTGGTGGCGCTGGACTCCACGTTCGGCGGGTTCTCCACCCGCGCGTCCCGGACCCAGGCGATCCTGCGCCGCAAGGGCACGGAGTTCCTGGTGGTCTCCTCCGCGGAGCGGCCCGCCCTGCGCGAGGCCGCGTTCTTCGCCGAGCGCCTGTCCGAGGAGAAGATGCCGCTGGCGGGGGTCGTGGTCAACCGCACCCATCCGCGACTGACCGACCTGAGCGCCGAACAGGCCTGCGCGGCCGCCGACCGCCTGGCCGGGGAGAACCCGGAGGCCGAGGCGGTGCTGCGCATCCACGCCGACCGGGCGGGCACCGCCAAGCAGGAGGTCCGACTGCTCGAGTCGTTCACCGACACCCACCCGGACGTGCGGATCGTCGGCGTGCCCTCACTGCCGTTCGAGATCTCCAACCTGGAGGCACTGCGGTCGGTGGGCGACCAACTCTGCGGCTGACGGATACGAGCGCGGCCCGCGGCGGGTGCCGCGGGCCGCGCTCGAGGTGTCCGGGCCTCGACTCGCCAGGACTCGGTGGACCTCAGGACTCGGTAGACCTCTGGACTCAGTAGACCGCGGTGTGCCGCTCGATCTGCTGCGCGAAGAAGTCTGCCCAGGAACGGACCTCGGGGTGCTGCTTGAGCAGGGCGCGGCGCTGACGCTCGGTCATACCGCCCCAGACACCGAACTCGACGCGGTTGTCGAGTGCGTCGGCCCGGCACTGCAGCAGGACCGGGCAGTGCCGGCAGATGGACGCGGCCTTACGCTGCGCCGCGCCGCGGACGAACAGCTCGTCCGGATCGATGTCCTTGCACCGGGCCTGGGCCACCCATTCCTGGCGACCCTCCCCGATGATGATCTCCTCGGAGCCGAGGGGGTTGCCGGCACCGGGGCGGACCCCGTGGTCGGAGGAGTGGGTGGTCCCGGGGAGGGTGGACGTCATCGAAGTACCCCTAGCGTGAGTGGAGTCGTGGACGGGTTCACCGCGCTCGTCTCCGGCCTTCTGAGCCCGCCCGACGCGGCGGACTCACTGTGTCGGCGGGCGTTCGCACCTGGGATTCGTGTATCGCGATCCCATTCCGGTCCGATCCGTCCCGCGTTCCCCCATATTGTTACCGCAGTCACACAACAGAAGTAAAGAGTCGACACATGATCGCCGCGCGACGGGTGGTCCCGGAGGGGTGGTCACGTACCCTGTGCGTGTGTCGGCTATGAGTTCGCTGGGAAAGCTGGTCGCGACGTGTGTCGCCGCCGGGGTGGTCACGGCGGGGTCCCTGTTCCCGATCGCGGGGGCAGCGGGGCTGGCATCCAACAAGATGGCCGACACGTTGGCCGGGACGTCCGCGGACCTCATCAAGGGTGACCTGCCGTCGATCTCCACGGTGACCGACTCGGCCGGCGCCCCCATCGCGTGGCTGTACGACCAGCAGCGCGTGCCGGTGCCCAGCGAGGAGATCTCGCAGCAGATGAAGCTGGCGATCATCGCCATCGAGGACCGCCGGTTCGCGGACCACAACGGTGTCGACTGGCGAGGCACCGTCCGCGCGGCCCTGACCAACGCCACCTCGGGCGAGGTCGAGCAGGGCGCGTCGACGATCGACCAGCAGCTGGTCAAGAACTACCAGTTCCTCGTCTCCGCCGAGAACGACGCGGAGCGTCGCGCCGCGGTCGAGACCACGCCCGCGCGCAAGATCAAAGAGATTCGGATGGCGCTCACCCTCGACGGGGA
This sequence comes from Dietzia sp. WMMA184, assembly GCF_002441635.1. Classification (NCBI taxonomy): domain Bacteria; kingdom Bacillati; phylum Actinomycetota; class Actinomycetes; order Mycobacteriales; family Dietziaceae; genus Dietzia; species Dietzia sp. WMMA184. The sequence continues at coordinate 1,855,744 of NZ_NXEI01000001.1, forward strand.
GTTGAGCAAGGACGAGATCCTCACCAAGTACCTCAACCTGATCTCGTTCGGCAACGGCACGTTCGGCGTCCAGACCGCCGCGCAGACCTACTTCGGCGTCGACGCCCGCGACCTCAGCGTCCCCCAGGCGGCGATGCTCGCGGGCATGGTGCAGTCCACCAGTCGGTTCGACCCGTACACCAACCCCGAGGGCACCACGCAGCGCCGCAACACTGTCATCGACACGATGGTCCAAACCGGCGCCATCACCCCGGCCGAGGGCGAGGCCTACGCGGCCGAACCGCTGGGCGTGCTCAAGCGACCGAACCCGCTGCCCCGCGGGTGCATCACCGCCGGTGACAGCGGATTCTTCTGCGACTACGTCCTCCAGTACCTCGAGGAGAACGGCCTGAGTCGCGACATGGTGGAGCAGGGCGGGTACACGATCCGCACCACCCTCGACGAGACCGTCCAGTCCAACGTCCAGCGCTCGGTCGACACGTACGGCAACCCGACCGCCCAGGGCGTGGCCGAGGTGATGAGCGTCGTCCGGCCCGGCAAGGACTCCCACAAGGTCGTCGCGATGGCCTCCAGCCGCCAGTACGGACTCGAACTGGGGGACAGCCAGACCGTGCAACCGCAGCCGTTCTCGCTGGTCGGTGACGGCGGGGGCTCGGTCTTCAAGGTCTTCACCGTCGCCGCCGCCATGGAGAAGGGCATGGGCACCAACACGAGCCTCCCGGTGCCGCGTCGCGTCCAGGTCTCCGGACTCGGCGCCGGTGGCGCCGCCGGGTGCCCGCCCGCACAGTACTGCGTGGAGAACGCCGGCTCGTACCCCTCTTCCTTGTCCGTGACCGACGCCCTCGCGCAGTCGCCCAACACGACGTTCGTGAATCTCATCAAGGACGTGGGCGTCTCGCCCACCGTCGACATGGCGGTCCGCCTCGGCATGCGTTCCTACGACCGCAAGGGCACCGCGCCCGGAGGCGAGTCCATCAGCGAGTTCGTCAAGAAGAACAACCTCGGCTCGTTCACCCTCGGGCCCACCGCCGTCAACGCGCTGGAACTGTCCAACGTCGGCGCCACCATCGCCTCCGGCGGCGTCTGGTGTCCCCCCAGTCCCATCGAGTCGATCACCGACCGCACCGGCGCACCCGTCGAGCTGAACGAGCCGGAGTGCGAGCAGGTGGTCGAGGAAGGGCTCGCCGACACCCTCGCCGTCGCCATGTCCAAGGACCACGTGAGCGGCGGCACGGCGGCCGGCGCCGCATCGGGCGCGGGGTGGAGCCTGCCGATGTCCGGCAAGACGGGAACATCCGAGGCCAACCGGTCCTCCGCGTTCCTGGGCTTCACCAACAACTACGCGGCGGCCGTCTACGCGTTCAACGACGGCACCACCACCACCGAGCTGTGCACCAGCCCCCTGCGCCAGTGCTCGTACGGCAACCTCTTCGGTGGCCTCGAGCCGGCACAGACCTGGTTCTCGGCCTTCTCCCCGATCGCCGACATCTACGGCCCGCTCCGACTGCCCGCACCCGATCCCGCCTACCAGGCCGGGACCAGCGGGGCCGCCGCCCCGGACGTCGCGGGCATGAGCCAGTCCGCCGCGACGTCGCTGCTCACCAACGCCGGGTTCGTCGTCAACACGCAGTTCGTCTCCGGCACGGGCCGCCCGTACGGCACCGTCATCGGCGTCGACGGCAGCACCGGCATCCCCGGGTCCCAGCTCACCCTCCGCGTCTCCGACGGATCGGGCGGCGGCGGGGGCGGGGGCACCGGCGCGCAGGGGCAGGGCGCCTCCGGCCCGGGGGCGCCGGTCGGGGACGAACCCATCGTGCTCAACGTGCCGGGCCTGGCCCCCATCACCATCTCGCCGCCGCGGTGACCCCGCCCGGCGTCGGTAGTCTGGACTGATGTCACGCCCTTCACGCAAGACCCGGGTTTCGACGACCTCCCCCGCCCGCGCGGCGGCCGTCCTCGCCGGGGCGGTCGTGGCGGGAACCGTGTACGCCACGGGCTGGGAGCGCAACGCCTTCACGCTGCGCCGCCACTCCCTGCCGCTGCTCGCGCCCGGCTCGCGGCCCCTGACGATCCTCCACGTCTCGGACCTGCACATGATGCCCGGCCAGAAGCGTAAGCAGCAGTTCGTCAACTCGCTGGCGGAGTTGGAGCCCGACCTGGTCGTCAACACCGGCGACAACCTCTCCGACGCCCGGGCCGTGCCCTCCGTGGTCCAGGCCCTCGGGCCACTGCTCGACCGGCCCGGGGCGTTCGTGTTCGGCTCCAACGACTACTACGCCCCGGTCCCCAAGAGCCCGCTGCCGTACATCGGGATAGGCCGCCAGAAACACTCGGCCGTCCCGTTGCCGTGGCGGGATCTCAGGGCCGCCTTCACCGAGCGGGGCTGGGTCGACGCCACCCACCAGCGCGCCGAGATCGCGGTCGACGGCCGTAGCGTGCTCGTCGCCGGTGTCGACGACCCCCACATCGGACGGGACCACTACAACGAGATCGCCGGACCCGCCGGGCCCGCCTTCGACCTGCGGATCGGGTTGCTGCACTCCCCGGAGCCACGCGTGCTGGACCGGTTCGACGCCGACGGGTACGACCTCGCGCTCGCGGGGCACACCCACGGTGGTCAACTCTGCCTCCCCACCGGCGCGATCGTCACCAACTGCGGCATCGACCGCTCGCGGGCCCAGGGTCTGTCCGCGTGGGGCCGGAACCTGGTGCTGCACGTCTCCGCCGGCCTGGGCACCTCTCCGTACGTGCCGGTTCGGACGTTCTGCCGCCCGGAGGCGACCCTGCTGGAACTGGTCGCCGCCCCCGGTGGTGGCGGCGAGGGATCCGAGGTCCCGGTGACCCCGCAACGGGTGAAGGTGCCCCTGCCGGCCTGACCCGGTTTCGCGATTCCGGCGGCGGGGCGCTAGAGTATCCCTCGTTGTCGACCGGGGTGTGGCGCAGCTTGGTAGCGCGCTTCGTTCGGGACGAAGAGGCCGTGGGTTCAAATCCCGCCACCCCGACAATGCGAGGGCCCGGATCACGTCGGTGATCCGGGCCCTCGGTCTTTTCGTGCCCTCGGCCAGTTCGTGCCGTGCCCTCGGGTTCCCCCTGCCGTGGTGCCGCCGACGTGGGGCCGCTCTTCCGGTGCACAGCGGCGCGGACTCTCCGTAGAGTCGTGTCATGACCTCCGAGACCGACGTCCAGAACGCCGCCGCCGCAGGGGACAGTGCACCCGGGACCGGCCCGGCCGTGCACCCGAACTACGGCCGCATCACCACCACCGGGGCGGGGGACGCGGTCCTCGCGGCCTCGCTGCAGAAGGTCCTCGACGGGACCTGGGCCGATGCCCGCGAGTTCACGCGCGAGGCCATGACCCCGGACATGCTCAACCCGATCGGGCTGGGCATGGAGGAGCATCGCGACCATGTACTGGCGCAGCTCCAGCGCCTGGCCGACTCCGGGATGCCCAAGCTGGGGTTCCGCGAGGAGGACGGTGGGACCGGTGTCACCGGCGGGGCGTTGACGTCCTTTGAGATGCTCGGCCACCTCGACCTGTCCCTCATGGTCAAGGCCGGCGTCCAGTGGGGCCTGTTCGGCGGCGCGATCGCCAACCTCGGCGACTCCGAGACCCGTAAGAAGTACCTGCCGGACGTCATGTCCCTGGACCTGCTCGGCTGCTTCGCCATGACCGAGGTCGGCGGCGGCTCGGACGTGCAGAACCTGGAGACGACGGCGACGTTCGATCGTGAGACCGGCGAGTTCGTCGTCAACACCCCCACGCCCAGCGCGGAGAAGGCCTACATCGGCAACGCCGCCCGCGACGGCCGGATGGCCGCCGTGTTCGCCCAGCTGATCACGACCGCGGACGACGGCGGGGAACTCCGCCACGGTGTCCACTGCCTGCTCGTGCCGATCCGCGACGAGGCCGGTAACGACCTGCCGGGGGTGCGCACCTCCGACCACGGCCCCAAGGGCGGCCTCGCGGGCGTGGACAACGGCAAGATCTGGTTCGACGACGTGCGGGTCCCGCGGGAGGCGCTGCTCGACCGCTTCGGCGCCGTCGACGCCGACGGGGAGTACTCCTCCCCCATCGATTCGGTGGGCGCCCGATTCTTCACCATGCTCGGCACGCTCATCCGCGGTCGGGTGTCGGTGGGAGCGGCGGCGGGCGCGTCCGCGCGCACCGCGCTGGCGCTGGCCGTGCGGTACTCGCTGGTCCGCCGGCAGTTCGACCACCCGGAGACCGGCAAGGGCATCCCGCTGCTGGAGTACCGCGAGCACCAGCGTCGGCTCATGCCACGGGTCGCCCGCGCGTACGCGTTCGCGTGCGCCCAGAACGCCATCATCCTCGAACTGGACGAGTTCGAGAAGAACCCGGAGGCCTTCGACGAGGTCCGTCGCCGCGAGATGGAGACCCACGCCGCGGGCATCAAGGCCTCGGTCACCGCGTTCGCCAACGACACGATCATCGAGGCCCGCCTGGCCTGCGGCGGCGCCGGCTACATGGCGGAGAACCTGCTCACGGAGATGCGCAAGGACTGCGACGTCTTCTCGACCTTCGAGGGCGACAACGTGGTGCTCACCCAGTTGGTGGGCAAGGAGCTCCTGAGCTCCTACGCCGCGGACTTCGGCGACATGGACCAGCGCGAGACCGTCGCGTTCGCGCTGAGCACGGCCGTCGACGTGGTGCAGGAGAAGGCCCGCGCCTCCACCCTGTGGCAGAAGCTCGTCGACGCCGTGACGGACCGCGAGCACACCGACCTGCTCGATCGCGGCAACCAGCTCCAGCTCCTCGTCGACCGCGAGGAGCACCTGCTGGAGACGGTCGCGCGACGGCTGCGCAAGGCGCAGGGCCAGGACGGTTCGGCGGCGTTCAAGGTCTTCAACTCGGCGCAGGATCATCTCCTGCAGGCCGGTCGCGCCCACATGGACAGCTGGGTGTTCGCCCGCTTCGCCGAGGCCGTGGAGGCCTGCGAGGACCCGGAGGCCAGGGAGGTCCTCGGGATGTTGTGCGACCTGTACGTGCTCGACATCGTGGACGGCGACAAGGGCTGGTTCCTCGAGCACAACCGTCTGACGACCGAGCGGACGAAGGCGGCCACCGCGGCCCGCAACCGTCTCTGCACCAAGTTGGCCGGCCGGGCGCGCACGCTGGTCGACGCCTTCGCGATCCCCGAGTTCGTCTTCAGCGTCCCCATGCTCACCGACGGCGGCGTGGACGCGATCACCGACGAGCCCTCCGACGAACACGAGGTCGTCGGCCTGGCCGACTGACCTCGCGCGACCCCTTCATCCCGAAGAGCGTTCCGCACACGTTTCCCGAGAGGGAGGCGTGCGGAACGCTCTTCTCGTCGGCGCGGGAGCGGGTCCGCCTCGGCGCGACGTCTACCGGCGGGCGCGGGGCCGCCCGGCGACGATCACCGCCAGAAGCGAGAACACCGCGACCGCCAGCAGGACCGCCGCGCCGGTCCAGGCGACGGAGGCGGGCCCGGACAGGAGCACGGCGTCGAGCGCCGCGGTGGCCTGCCCGGTCGTGGTCGCCGAGGTGACGGTGACGATCGCCGAGGGCGCACCGCCGGCGACCCACACCCACCACGCCGCGCCGGCCGACGCGGCGGCGAGGATCACCGCCGTGATCCGACCGGGCCACGGGCCGAGCACCGCGACGAGGGCGCGCCACAGGGCGGAGGAGGCGACGACGACGAGGGCGACGAGAGCCACGGCGGCAGTAGCCCCGCCCGCGGTGGGGCCGTCGGCGGTGGCCAGCGCCCACGCGGACAGGCTCGCGGTGAGCAGGGTCAGCGCGAGAACCGACTCGGCGATCGACGAGCCGGGCCGGCGGACGAGCTGGACGAGCAGTGCTCCGAGCATCGCTGCGGCGGCGACGCCGAGGATCCCGGCGGAGGTGCGGCGCTCGGAGTCGTCGGCGGCCGCGGCGGCCTCCAGCCCGGCGTCGCCCTGCTCGACGGCCAGGGCCCGCCCGGTCTTGCCGATGGACTCCTGGGTGCGGCCGGCGGAGTCGGCGACGCTGGCCGCACCGTCGCGGAGCGTGTCGGCTCCCGTGGCGAGCTCGCCCGCGCCGCCGGCGAGTTCGCGGGCGCCACGGGTGGCGGAGTAGACGCCGTCGCGCAGCTCGGCGCCCGGGGCGGAGAGTTGGCGGGCGAGTTCCGCCGCGCCGGAGTCGAGCTGGTCGAGGTTGCTCAGCGTGTTCTGGTCGAGGCCCTGGGTGGCCAGCTGGTCGCGGAGCCCGGTCAGGGCGTTGCGCGCCTGGACGACCTCCGGGGCGTCGCCCTGCAGCCGCGACAGGGCGTCCTCGATCGCGGTGGAGACCTGCCCCTGGATCACGGCGACCCCGCGGACCGCACCCACGACCTGACGGACGCCGCCCGCGACCTCCTCGGCCCCGGATCCGGCCTGCCCCATCCCCGCCTGCAACTGCTCCATGCCCGTGGCCAGCTCCGCGGAGCCGTCGCGCAGCTGCCCGGCACCGTCGGCGAGTTCGGCCGTCCCGGAGCGCAACTGCTCTGCTCCGGCGACCGTGAACGACGAGTTGGCCGACGCCTCCGCCAGCGCCGAACGCAGCGGCCCGCCGGCGCCGGGGGCGGCGTCCTCCTGCTGGGGGGTCGGCCCGACCACCGCCCACAGTGCGGCCAGGACGAGGGGCAGGACGATCAGCGCCAGGCCCAGCAGCCGCCGCGCGGGTCCCCCGCGGGCGGCGCCGACCTCGTGGCCCGGGGCGTCCGGCGCGTCCGGGGGGTCTGATCGAGGGGAGGTGCCGGGGTCGGTGACGGGCAGGATGTCGGTGTCCGGCGAGGTCTCAGAGGGGGCGTCCGAGGAGGTCATGGCCGGATCGTAGCCCCCTGGAACCGGTGTTCCCGCAGGTCACTCGGCATGCCCCCGCATCGGTGTCCGTGGCTGTTGATAAACTTCCGTGGAAACCTTCGCACCCCTCGCCACCCGCTGCCGCGCAGGAAGGAGCCATGAGCCCCGTCCTCGCGATCGCTGCTGCAGGTCTGGCCACCCTGCTCGCGTGGCCGCTCACACGGTGGTTGGGCCGGGGCGCGGGATGGCCGCTCGCGGCGCTCTACCTACTGGGGGCGTTCGCGCTGCTGGGGCCGCTCTCGCTGGCCCTGTCGGGGAGGCCCACCGAGGTCGTACGCATCCCCTGGGTGCCCGCCCGAGACTGGACCCTGGATCTGTTCGCGGACCCCACGGGCCTGCTCTTCGCGATGCTCGCGTTGGTGATCGGCGCGATCGTGTTGATCTATTCGTCGTCGTATCTCTCCGGCGGCGGTGACCACGGGCACGGGCGCCGACACGGTCGCGAGCGGCGCCCACAGCACTACGGCTTCTACCAGCTCATGACCCTGTTCACGGTCTCCATGCTGGGGCTCGTCCTCACGGACTCGATGGTGCTGCTGTACGTGTGCTGGGAGCTCACGTCCTTGGCGTCGTTCGCGTTGATCGCCAACTCGGGCCGCGCCGCCTACGCCGCCGCGCTGCGCACCCTCACGGTGACCGTCGTCGGTGGCCTCGTGCTGCTGGGCGCGCTCGTGGCCATGTGGTTGCGCACCGACACCACCTCCATCTCGGAGGCCCTCGCGCACGACGTGTGGTCCACCGACCCCGGCTTCACCGCAGCGATCGCGGTCGCCGTGGCGGTGGCCGCGTTCACCAAGTCCGCCCAGTTCCCGTTCCACTTCTGGCTGCCGGACGCGATGGCGGCGGCGACCCCGGTGAGCGCGTACCTGCACGCCGCGGCCGTGGTCAAGGCCGGGATCTTCCTGTTCATGCGGTTCTCCCCGGCCTTCCACGACGTGCCGGTGTGGAACGCGCTGCTCGTGTCCGTGGGCATGGGAACCGCCGTGATGGCGGCCGTGTTCGCCCTGCAGAAGACCGACCTCAAGCAGCTCATGGCCTATTCCACCGTGAGCCAGCTGGGGTGGATCACCGCGGCGATCGGCGTGGGGACGCAGGAGGCCCTCGCCGCGGCGGCGCTGCACACCGTCGCCCACGCCCTGTTCAAGTCCGGACTGTTCATGCTGGTCGGCGTGGTCGACCACGAGGCGGGGGCCCGCGACATCCGCGACCTCGGCCCGCTGTGGCGCCGTATGCCGTGGACGTTCGGCGCCACCGTGCTCGGCGCGGGCGCCATGGCCGCCGTGCCGCCCACCCTGGGATTCGTGTCCAAGGAGTCCATGCTCATCGCGTTCGGCGACGTCGCCGGCGGGAACACGGTGGCGGTGACCGCCCTGCTGACCGCCGCCGTGATCGGGGCGATCCTCACCTTCCTCTACTGCGCCCGGATCGTGCTGGGCGGCTTCCTCGGCGTCTACCGCGACCCGGCCCGGCCGGCGGCCGACCCCGGCCGGGTCCACGAGGCGCCGGTCCGGCTCTGGCTGCCCGCGGCCCTGCCCGCCGCGATCGGGTTGCCGCTGGCGCTCGTGGTCCGGGTCTTCGACGTGCCGATGTCCGCGGTCGCCGAGGCCGCGGCCGGGCCGTTCGGCTGGCCCCCGAACGAGCCGGGCACCGCCGTCGTCTACGGCACCGCTCCCGCCGGGACGATCGACGACCTGACCTACGAGGCCCACTTCGTCCTGTGGCACGGGCTGACCCTGGAGGTCGGGCTCACCGCCCTGATCCTCGTCGTCGGCGCCCTGCTGGCCTGGAAGCGCACGCCGATCGACCGCGCACTCGACCGGGAGCTGCTCCCCTTCACGGGCGCCTCCGTCCTCGAGGGCCTGACGTCGGCGGCGACGCGCGCCGGCCGCGCGCTGGTCCGTCCCACCGCGTCGGACTCCCCCGCCCGGCACGCCGGCGCCCTGCTGGCGGTACTGAGCGTCTACGCGGTCGGGATCGGCGGATGGGCCCTGGCGACGGGCAGTTCGATCCCCCCGCGCGTCGGCGGGCTCGAGAGCGCGATCGACGTCGTGTTGCTCCTCGTGGTCGCGGTGGGCGTGCTGGGACTGTGCGTCACGCACTCGCGACTGTCCGCAGCGGTTCTACTGGGTGCGGTCGGGATCGCCGTGACCATCCAGATCTTCGGCCTCGGCGCGCCCGACGTCGGCCTGACCCAGCTGCTGGTCGAGGCGCTCACGGTCATCATGTTCGTGCTGGTCCTGAGGCGCCTGCCCCGCGACTTCATCGCCGCCTCGCGCCCGAGGAACATCGCCGCCATCGTGCTGGCCGTCCTCACCGGCATCACGACCACCATCGGGGTCCTGGTCTTCACCGGGCGCCGGGAACGCTCCCCGATCGGCGTGTACCTGCTCGAGAACGGCCCCGAGATCACCGGCGGGAGCAACATCGTCAACACGATCCTCGTGGAGTTCCGCGCGCTCGACACCTTCGGCGAGGTGGCCGTGCTCGGCGTGGCCGGCATCGCGATCCTCGGCGTCCTCGGCTCGGTCCGGGCCACCGCCCAGACCATGGATCCCGGGTCCGTCCGCGAGACCCTGCCCGGTTCCGCGAAGAGCACCGGCACGGCCGCGGAGGCGTTGGAGGACGCCGCCCGCAACACCGTGCCGTTGAAGCTGCTCGCACGGGGCGTGACCCCGGTCCTCGCCGTGGTCTCCGTGATGCTGCTGTGGCGTGGCCACAACGAGCCCGGCGGCGGCTTCATCGCCGCCCTGGTGGCGGCGTGCGCGTTCGCGCTGGTCTACCTGGCCCGCGAGTCGGATCGCCCCGTGAGCCGGCCCTCCACCCCGGTCGCGCTCATCGGCGGGGGGCTGGTGGTCGCCGGACTCACCGGGATCGGCGGCTACGCGCTCGGGCAGTTCCTCCAGCCCGCCAACGGGTACTTCCTGGGCCAGCGCCTCTCCAGTGCCCTCATCTTCGACCTCGGGGTCTACGCCGGCGTCCTCGGACTGGTCATGACCGCGTTCAACACGCTCGGCGCGGGCCGCGCCCCCGCAGAGGTCGTCTCCGGCCCCGACGCGCCGGACACCGGCCGCCGGAAGTCAGGCCCGCGGAAAACCAGTGGTGGGGCCGGTACCGGCGTAACCGGGGGCACCCCGGGGACTCGTCGCGGAACCGACGAGGAGGTCGCCCGGTGACCATCGCGATCATGATCGGCGTCCTCACCGCGGGCGGCGTCTACCTGATGATGCAGCGCGGCATGGTCCGTGTCGTGTTCGGTCTCGCGCTCATCAGCCACGCGGTCAATCTCACGTTGCTCAGCGCTGGCGTGGCGGCCTGGCGGGCCGAGCCACTCGCCGACGTCAACGCAGTCGACGTGTCCGCCGACCCGCTCCCCCAGGCGTTCGTCCTCACCGCGATCGTCATCACGCTCGCGGTGACCGTGTTCATGCTCTCGCTCGCGGTGGTTAGCCGCGACGACGACACCCACAACGTCCCGCCCACCGGTGAGGAGTACGCGTCGTGACCGCCCTGCTCCTGCCCCTGCTGGCAGCCATTCCCGTGATGGCGGCCGCCGTGACGGCGATCCTGCCGTCCCGGCAGGCCGGCCGTCTCGTGGCGCTGGCGGTCCCGGCGGCCACCGCGGTCGCCGGGGTCGTGCTCCTCGTACTGCACCGGTCCGAACCGGTGATCGCCGCCTCGGTGGGCGGCTTCGTGCCGGGCGTCGCGATCCCCTTCGTCTCCGACTCGTTCGCCGCGCTCATGCTGGTCACCACCGGTGTGGTGGCGTTGATGTCCCTGGTGTTCTGTGACCAGACCGGGGAGTTCGGCCGGAGCCGCTACTTCGCCCCGCTGGCCCTGCTGCTGCTCGCCGGCGCCAACGGCGCCCTGCTCACCGGCGACCTGTTCAACCTCTTCGTCTTCGTCGAGGTCATGCTGCTGCCCTCGTACGCCCTCATCGCCATGACCGGTACGTGGCGCCGCCTCGGCGTGGGCCGGTTGTTCGTCGTGATCAACCTCCTCACCTCCACGCTGCTGCTCGCGGGCGTCGGCTTCGTGTACGGCACCGCCGGAAGCGTCAACCTCGCCGTGCTCGCGGGAGCGGCACAGGAGGACGGCCGGGTCGCCGCCGCCCTGGGTGTGGTGCTCATGGCCCTGTGCATCAAGGCCGGCGCCGTACCCGTCCACGGGTGGCTGCCCCGCGCCTACCCCGGCACCTCCGCCGGGGTCATGGCGCTGTTCTCCGCGCTGCACACCAAGGTGGCTCTCTACGCGGTCATCCGGATCTGGGCCACCGCCTTCGACCTCGATCCGGCATGGGGCCGCGTCCTGTTGGTCGTGGCGCTGGTGACCGCGCTGTGGGGTGCCGTCGCCTCGGCGTCCCCCGTCGGCGCCCGCGAGATCCTCGCCTGGCAGATGGTCTCCGGGGTCGGCGTCATCCTCGCCGCGCTGGCGGTCGCGCAGGCTCCCGGCGGCGCGATCGTCTACATGATCCACCACATGGTCACCATCGGGGCGCTCGTGATGCTGATCGGTGCCGCCGAGCACGTCTACCGCAGCGGGCAGCTGGGCGGGCTGTCGGGCCTCTGGTACCGCGAACGTCCGCTGGGGGTGCTGCTGGTGCTCGCCATCGCGGCCCTCGTCGGACTGCCGCCCACCTCGGGGCTGACCGGCAAACTCGAGGTCGTGACCGCCGCCCTGGGGACGGGTGGCGCATGGGGAGTCGCCACCGTCGTCGTCGTCCTGGTCTCCTCCCTCATCGGGCTCGTGGCCATGCTCCGGTTGTGGCGCGGCATCATGTGGGGCGGACCCGCGCCCCGTCCCGGCGATGACGACGGTGACAGCGACGAGCGCCAGCAGTGGGTTGACGAGCACGGCGACGACGATGACGACGACGACAACGACGTTCGCCCGTCTCCGCGCGTGCCGGCGCGCCTGCTCGTGCCCGGGGGCGTACTCGCGGCCCTGTCGGTGGCCATCTTCCTGGGGTACGGGGCGATCGCCCCGGAGGTGGACCGGGCGGTGGCCGGCCTCGTCGATACCGACGCCTACGTCTCGGCCGTGCTCGACGGCCCCGATGCGATGACGGACTCGACGATCGGGGGACGCTCGTGATCCGTCGGGCACTCCGCGCCCCGGTCGTCCTGGGGTGGTTGTTGTGGAACGTCGTGCTGTCGTCGTTGGCCCTGGCCAAGGAGGCCGTCACCCCCGGGCCGATCGGCACCCCGGTGCTGGTGCGCTACCCCATGCGCTGCCGCACCGACGTGGAGATCACGGCCCTGGCCTGGGCGATCACCGTCACACCGGGAACACTGGTGACGGTCATCGGTGACGACGAGATGTGGGTCCACGTCGTGCTCGGCGGGCCCCGTCAGGAGATGATCGAGTTGCTCGGTCGGACCGAGGACCGGGTGCTGTCCGTTCTGCGAGGTGATGACCGATGAGCTCACTGTTGACGGTGCTGCTGGCCGTGTCGACCGTGATCGTCGTCGCGAGCATGGTGGTGGCGGCGGTCCGCGCGGTACGTGGACCGGGCGACGCCAACCGTGCCGTCATGGCCGATCTGAGTTACTTCTGCGCGGTGGCACTGTTCGTGTTGTTCGTGATCCGTCAGGGATCTGCGGTGGCACTGGACGTGGTGATGCTCGGATCGCTCATTGGTGTGCTCTCGACCGTCGCCCTCGCGCGGTTGCTCTCCCGAGGACAGCGGTGACGGGGATGGAGGGCTCGATGATCGCGGACCTGGTGATCGGTGTACTGGCGCTGCTCGGGTCGCTGTGCTTCCTGGTGGCCGCTGTGACGATGTCCCGGGCCGGCGACGCGCTGACCCGGATCAACATCCTGTCCGTGGCGACCGGCCTGGGGATGATGCTGTTCATCTTCTCGGCCTACGGGCACGAGCTGAGATCCGGGTTCTCCTGGGCGCAGCTGCTCATGGCGTTGGTGGCCCTGGGAGCGACGGTGGTGGTGACGACGGTCGCCTCCATGACGCTCGCCCGCGCCGCCTACCGGGCAGACGGCAGACTCGACCCGTTGACCGCGTATGACGACATCGCCGAGGAGACCGGGACATGACCGGGCCGGGTGACGCGCGCGACGGCCGGGACCAGACCCTGCGTGATCCGGCCGACGCCGCCCGACGGATCGATTCCCTGATCGACAGCGGCGACCTGCGCACGGCCTCCGACATGGTCGAGGAGATGCCGCCCTGGCTGATCGTCGACGTCCTCGAGCGCAGCGGCGCCAAGGACCGGGCCGTGCTGTTCCGGTTGCTGTCCAAGGGCACCGCGCTGGTGGTCTTCGAGGCCCTCGACCCGCCGCTGCAGTCCGAGCTGATCCGCGCGCTGCACACGGACCGCGTCAGCCAGATCTTCACCGACCTCGACCCCGACGACCGGGCCGGGCTGATCGACGAACTCCCGGCGCGCGTGGCCACCCGGCTCATGCGGGAACTCGACCACGACGAGCAGGCCCTCACCGCAGCGGTGCTCGACTACCCGGTCGGCTCGGTCGGTCGGCGGATGAGCCCGGAGTTCATCTCCACCCACCCCGACGTCACCGCCGGCGAGACCCTCGACCGTGTGCGCCAGCGGATCGACGAGGCCGAGACGATCTACGGCATCCCCGTCACTGACGACCAGCGGCGCCTGGTGGGCATCGTCGGTCTGCGCGCGATCATGCGTGCCGCGCCGGAGACGGCGGTCCGCGATCTGATGAACGACGCGATCACCGCGCGGGCACGCGAGTCCGCCGAGACCGCCGCGCGCAGGTCCGCGGAGGAGCGCCTCATCGTGATGCCGGTCGTCGACGACGAGGGCCGGCTGGTCGGGATCCTCACCTTCGACGACGCCCTCCGGATCCTCGAGGACGCCGAGACCGAGGACACCGCGCGCGCCGGTGGTGCGGAACCGCTGCGCGCGCCCTACCTCGCGACCCCGGTGCGATCGCTGGTGCGGTCGCGCGTGGTGTGGCTGCTGGTCCTCGCCCTCGGCGCCGCGCTCACCGTCCAGGTGCTCGAGGTGTTCGAGGGGACGATCGAGCAGGTGGTGGCACTGTCACTGTTCGTGCCGCTCATCATCGGCACCGGCGGCAACACCGGAAACCAGGCGGCCACCACGGTGACCCGCGCGCTCGCGCTGGGGGACGTGCGTCCCCGGGATGGGCTGCGCGTACTGGCCCAGGAGGTGCGGACGGGGTTCACGCTGGGTCTGGTCCTCGGCGGGGTCGGGGCGCTGGCCGCGGGACTGATCTACGGCACCGATCTGGGACTCGTGATCGGGTTGACGCTGCTGGTGTTGTGCACCGTCGCGGCGACCGTGGGCGGTCTGATGCCGCTCCTCGCGCAGGCCGTCCGCGCCGACCCGGCCGTCTTCTCCAACCCGTTCATCACGACGTTCGTCGACGCCACCGGGTTGATCGTCTACTTCCTCATCGCGCGGGCGGTCCTGGGCCTGTAGGCCGAACTCCCCGGTGTGCTGCGGTGCGCTGCGGTGCGACGCCGACCCGCGACACCGTAGGGCGACCGTGCCGACGGAGCGCGGGAACCGCCGCTGCCGGACACCACGTGGCGTTACGGTGACACATGTCACATCCGGTTCGTCCGGAGTCCCTCGCCCCGAAGGTGCCCATGGCCGACGACGCCGCCCGACCGCCTGCCGCTCCCCCCGCCCTCATGCCCGAGCTCGCCTGCTACGGGCTGGCCGGACACAGCGCCTCCCCGGCGGATCTCATCGCCGAAGCCGCGCGGGCCGAGGAGCTGGGCCTGGGGTCCATCCTGCTGTCCGAGAGGTTCGCGCTCAAGGACGCCGCGGTGATGGCGGGCGCGGCGGTGGCGGCGACCTCCCGGATCGGAGTGGGCACCGCCGCGACCAACCACAACACCCGCCACCCGCTGGTGACCGCGACCATGGCGACGACCCTGCACCGGATGTCCGGCGGGCGCTACGCCTTCGGACTGGGCCGGGGCATCTCCCTGCTCTTCGACATCATGGGCCTGCCGCACGTGACGTCGGCGCAGCTCGAGGACGCGATCGGTATCTACCGCACGCTGTGGGGCGGCGGGGCGGTGGTCGGTCACGACGGCCCGGCCGGCAGCTACCCGTACCTGATGCAGGACGCGTCGTTCGACGAGGACATCCCGGTGCTGATGATGGCGATGGGCGACAACCAGCTGCGGCTGGCCGGGCGGATCGCCGACGGCGTCGTGCTCCACACCTTCATGTCGGATGCGGCGGTGCAGCGCTGCGTCCGCCTGGTCCGGGAGTCCGCGGAGCAGGCCGGCCGCGACCCCGCGGGCGTGCGGATCTGGTCGGTGATGGCGACCATCGAGGACTCGCTCGACGAGACGGCCCGGTTGCGCAAGCTCGTCGGGCGATTGGCCACCTACCTCACCGGCTACGGCGATGTCCTGGTGCGGGTGAACGGGTGGGACCGGGCGGAGCTCGAGGCGTTCCGCGCGGACGAGCGACTGTCCTCCCATTCCGGCGCGCTCGACGCCACCGACGATCTCGACCTTCTGCGCCATGCCCGCGAGGTCCTGCCCGACGCGTGGCTCGCCACGGCCGCCGTCGGCAGCGCCGCGCAGTGCGCCGACCGGATCGAGGGCCAGCTCGCGCTCGGCGCCGACTCGGTGGTCCTGCACGGTGCCACTCCCGACGAGCTCGCCCCGGTGCTCACCGAGTGGCGCGGGCGCCGGGACCCCGACCGCTTCGCCCACCTCGAGCCCAATCCCGGAAGGATCTCCCGTCATGACTAGTGTCGCGTCGAACCCGCAGGTGGTCTGTACGCCGGAGGAGGTCACCGCGCCGTGGCTGTCGCAGGCCCTGGGCACCGAGGTCCGGTCGGTGCGGACGGAGCTGGTCGGCACCGGTCAGATCGGATGCGGCCTGCTCGCCCACGTCGACGGCGACGGGCTCCCGCCGACGCTGTTCGTGAAACTGCCGAACCCCGACGAGGGCATGCGGCCGCTGTTGCACGGCGTGTACCGGACCGAGGTGCTGTTCTATCGTGACCTCGCGCCGACCGTGGCCGTGCGGGTCCCGCGGGTCCGGTTCGCCGCACTCGGCGAGCGGGAGGGCGAGTTCACGCTCATCCTCGACGACGTCACCCCGCTCGTCCAGGGCGACCAGCTCGCCGGGCTGACGATCGACCAGGCCCGCGACTGCGCCGTCAACCTCGCAGGACTCCACGGACCGCGCTGGTGCGACCCCACGCTCCGGAGCATCGAGGGCCTCGCGGCGCCGACGGTCGAGGACAACGTCACTCTCCAGGAGCTCGGCGGGCCGGCGCTGGAGGCGTTCCTCTCCGAACTCGGGGGAAGACTCGACGACGACGAGCGCCGCATCATGGCGGAGATCGCCCCGCTGATCGCCCGGTGGGCCAACGGGCGGGCCGAGCGGTTCGCGCTCCTGCACGCCGACTACCGGGCCGACAACATGCTGGTGGACCCGGCCGGGAACCGTCCCTCGCTGGCCTGCGACTGGCAGACGCTCGCGGTGGGCCTGCCCGGGCGTGACCTGGGCGGGTTCCTCGGTTCGAGCCTCACCGTGGACGACCGGCGGGCAGCCGAGCGCGACATCGTGGCGGACTACCACCGGGCCCTGCTGGATCACGGTGTCACCGACTATTCCGCCGACGCCTGTTGGGACGACTACGTCTACGGCCTGCTGCAGACGCCGGTGCTGGGGATCTTCGGCTGGATGTACGGCACCCGGACGGATCGGGGTGACGAGATGTTCGCCCTGCTGATGCGGCGGGCGTGCCGCGCCATCGCGGATCACGACGCGCTGGCGATGGCCCGGGCCGGTTGACCGACGACGACACAACGAAATCCGCTACCCCGCCCCCGGATTCGCTAGTCCAATCGGAGTAGCGAATCCGTAGGGGGAGTAGCGGATGTCGGCCTGCTACTGGCCGGCTACCGGGGTGTCACTCCTGCAGCGTGTGGTTGCCGCGGGGGCTCGCCTCGACGCCTGCCTTGACGGCCTCGCAGAGGCCCTGGTCGACGGCGGCCCAGTAGGCATAGACGCGGTCGAGCAGCTCGGTCTCCGACGGGTCGATCGCCGAGACGTGACCGGCGATGTTGGCCGCCAGCCGCTCGCGGGCGGCGTCGTCGAGGACCTCGCGGTACAGGATTGAGGCCTGGACCGAGTCGGTGTCCTCGGCGTGCGGGCTCACGTCGCCGCGGTGGATGTCCGAGCCCTTGGTGTCCCAGGCGCCGATGTCGAACGCCTTGGACGCGTCGGCGGTCGGACCACCCAGCGAGTTGGGGTGGTACTCGGCCTGCGCGGGGTGCGGGTACTCGTACTGCATGGCGCCCTCCTTGGAGTAGGAGTTCACCGGAGACAGCGGACGGTTGACCGGCACCTGCTGGTAGTTGGCGCCGATGCGGTAGCGCTGGATGTCCGGGTAGGCGAAGACGCGGCCGAGCAGCATCTTGTCGGGCGAGAAGCCGATGCCCTTGACGATGTTGGTCGGCGCGAACGCGGCCTGCTCGATCTGCGCGTGGTGGTTCTGCGGGTTGCGGTTCAGCGTCATGGTGCCGACCTTGCGCAGCGGGTAGTCCTTCTGCGACCACGTCTTGGTGAGGTCGAAGGGGTTGTACTTGTACCCGTCCGCCTCGTCGACCGGCATGACCTGGACGTGAAGGTCCCAGGACGGGAAGTCACCGTTCTTGATGGACTCGAACAGGTCCTGACGGTGGTAGTCGGCGTTCTCGCCGGCCAACTTGTCGGCCTCGGCCTGCGTGAGGAAGTCGATGCCCTGGTTGGTCTTGAAGTGGAACTTGACCCAGTGGCGGACGCCGGCGGCGTTGATGAACTGGTAGGTGTGCGAGCCGAACCCGTCCATGTGGCGCCAGGTCTTGGGGATGCCGCGGTCGCCCATGAGCCAGGTCACCTGGTGGGTGGACTCGGGGCTCAGGGTCCAGAAGTCCCACTGCATGGCGTGGTTGCGCAGGCCGGAGGCGTTCTTGCGGCGCTGCGAGTGGATGAAGTCCGGGAACTTCATCGCATCGCGGATGAAGAAGATCGGCGTGTTGTTGCCGACCATGTCGTAGTTGCCCTCTTCGGTGTAGAACTTCAGGGCGAAGCCACGCGGGTCGCGCCAGGTGTCCGGGCTGCCCTTCTCACCGGCGACGGTGGAGAAGCGGGCGAGCATCGGGGTCTTGACGCCCTTCTGGAACAGGCCGGCGCAGGTGATGTCCGAGATGTCCTCGGTGGTCTCGAACTCGCCGAACGCGCCCGAGCCCTTGGCGTGGGGCAGGCGCTCCGGGACGTTCTCCCGGTTGAAGTGGGCGAGCTTCTCGATGAGGTGGAAGTCGTGGATCGGCTGCGGACCCTGCGGGCCGACCTGGGCGCTGAACTCGTCGTGCGGGACGGGCTGGCCACTGTCGGTGGTGGTGTGGGAGTTCGGCTGGAAGTCGCGCACGCCGCGGTCTGCGGGATGAATGGTCACGTCAGTTGCTCCTCGAGATGGGGTGTGGAGTAGAAGGTGCGGAGTAGTGGTGTGGTCCAGGCCTCAGTATCAGACAAGCGAGGCCTGCCCTGCCTGGCATTCGGGGCAAGTTCCCCAGTAGTTGACCTCTGCTTCGTCGATCTCGAAGCCGTGGTCCCGGTCGGCGGTGAGGCAGGGGGCGTGTCCGACCGCGCATTCGACGTCCTCGATGCGCCCACACTTCCGGCACACGAGGTGGTGGTGGTTGTCCCCCGTCCGACGCTCGTACAGCGCCGGGGAGCCGGCGGGTTCGATGCGGCGCATGAGGCCGACGTCGGTGCACACGCGCAGCGCGTCGTAGACGGTCTGCGTGGACACCGCGCCCAGCCGTTCCCTGACGAGAGCCGCGACGTCCTCCGCCGCGATGTGGGGACGACCGGCGACGACGGCGAGGACCGCCAGCCGCGGCGAAGTGACCCTCAGCCCGGCATCGCGGAGCACTGCCCCCTGGTCCTCGGTTGCTGTCGTCATGGGCATCACCCTAGCCCACTTTCTGGAACAGGTCCAGAAAACGAGGGGCTCTGTTCTAGGAATCCCATCGGCCGACCCGGCACGCGTCCGGGGTCCGCGGAGCACGGGCGACCGTCAACGGGCTGCGACTAGGCTGGACCCGGACCCCGGATCGCCGTCACCGCACCGCGGCGGCCCTGACCGCGTGCCCCCGAACCTGCAGGAGGAACCCATGTCGGAGACCACCACCGGACCGGTCGTGTGCGGGTACGACGGTTCGCGTGACGCCCGCAGAGCCGTGGCCTGGGCGGCCGCCTGGGCCCGCGACCACGGCACGTCACTCGAGGTGATCTCCGCCGACCGGGCGGTGGGCCGCGTCGTGGCGTTCGACGAGACCGCCCGCGCGAACGTCGAGGGCGCGATGCGCGACCAGCTCGCCGACCTCACCGCCGACGTGCCGACCACCCACCGGGTGATCGCGGACAGTCCCGTCAGCGCGCTGGTCGGGGTCGGCCGCGACGCCTCGGCGATCGTCGTGGGCAGCCGCGGCCTCACCGCGCGCGAGGACTTCGCGATGGGGTCGACCTCCGCCGGCGTCGTCGAGCACGCGACCTGCCCGGTCCTCGTCATCACCCCGCGGACGCCCGAGAGCCCCACCGGGGGCCCGGTCGTCCTGGCCGCCGACGGTTCGGCGGCGAGTGACCCCGCCGTGGCGTTCGCGTTCGCCGAGGCCGAGCGCCGGGGTGTCACCCTGCGCGCCGTGCACTCGGTGGAGGTGCCCAGATTGCCGGGCACGTCACTGTTCGACCTCGATCAGCTGGCCGAGAGCGTGCTCGCCGAGGACGAGAAGGACATCCTCGACTCCCTCGCCCCGCACGAGGCCCGCCACCCGGAGGTCAGCGTCGAGCTCATCCTCGTCGTCGGCGAGCCCGCCGTCACGGTCGCTGACGAGGCCACGGGGGCGTCACTGCTGGTCACCGGCTCGCGTGGCCACGGCGGATTCGCCGGATTGCTGCTCGGGTCGGTCAGCCGCCGCCTGCTCCAGACAGCGCCGTGCGCGGTCGCGGTCGTCCGCCCCGCCGACTGACCCCCGCCGCCTGACCCACCCACCGCCTGATTCGCGCGCCTGACCCACGCACCGGCTGACCCCACCCACCACCTGACCCACGCACCGCCTGACCCGCGCGCCTGACCCGCGCACCGCCTGCCCCCACCCGCCGACAAGAGGATTTCGCGTGTATCGCCCGAGAGCGGCCGCGCGTTTTCCTCTTGTCGGCGGCAGGGTCGGCTTGTCGGCGGCAGGGTCGGCTTGTCGGCGGCAGGGTCGGCTTGTCGGCGGGTGCGCGGGTGCGCGGGTGGGCGGGAAGACAGTTCGGCGCGGGTGGGCGGGCGTGCGTTGCAGCGGTCGCGCGATCGGCGTCAGGCGGGGCCGATGCGGAGCATGCGCGTGAGGGTGGGTTGCCACTTCACGCCGGGCGCGTCGCCGCGGGAGGCGATGGTGCCGGTGAGCTCCATCGGTTCGTCCAGCGGGGCGTGGCCGAGGAAGCTGCGGGCCACCTCGCGGCCGGTCTCCACGTCGGTCGAGGTCACGTCGACGGGCCCGAACTTCTGCGCGAGCCCCTGATCGAGCGCCGAGGCGAGCCCCGGGTCGGTCGCGGAGCCGGGCGCGGACAGCACGCGGGGCGGGCCGTAGGCCAGCGCGTGGATCTGCCCGTCGCCGGTGGTGAGCTTGGGCAGGGACGCCGTCCGGGCCAGCGAGGTCCACGCACGCGAGCACGCGTCGTCTCCGGCGCCGACGCCGACGCTGACGCCGTCCGGTCCCCCGGCCCCGTCGGCCCGCACGTCGATTCGGGTCATCCCACCCGTGTACGGAGCCGACGAGGGCACCGCGGGACCGTCGACGGCGAACGGCGGGTATTCGAACCCGTACGTGTTGACCAGCACCAGCGCGTTTCCGGTCGCGATGATCGAGTTCTCGGTGCCCGCGGGCCCGTCGATGAGGACCCCGTCGGCGGCGGCCGAGTCGGGCCGCAGGGTCGTGGCGAACGCGGGCATCCGGCACACCTGCGACCCGTCGTCGCGACGCAGGACGATCAGCTCGGGGTGCTCGGCGTCGTCGGTGATCGCCACGAGCGAGTCACCGGGCCCGAAGTAGGTGGGCGTGGTCCCCGACCCGTGCGCGAGCAGGCCCGGTTTCCGCGCCTGCCCCACCGCGTAGCCGCGCCGCCAGCGCACGCTGGGGGTCCCGTCCTCGGAGCTGTCGATCTCGTAGAGGGCGCGGGTGGTGATCACCGACGCGCCGCCGGGCCGGACCGTCAGCCCGTTGGTGATCTTCTCCCCTGCCGGCAGGGCGAGACTGCGGAGCTCGTCGTCGTCGCCCCCGGGCCGCACGGTCCCCACCACCCCGCCGGAGGTGGCGAACCACACCCGCCCGTCGAAGGCGGGCATGAGGCCGGTGACCGCGTCACCGGCCGGGACGGCCCGGGAGAGATCGGCCAGGACGTCGACCGTCATGCGCCACGGGCCGGCGTCGGTGCGTTCGTGCCCGACGGCCAACAGCCTGCGGTTGCCGTCCGCGACCACCACCCGGTCCTGCTCGTCGAGGTATCCGTAGACCCCGCCGAGCAGCGCCCCCTTGGCCAACTGCACCTCCGCCAGCACTGCCGCGGTGTCGGGATGGAACAACTTGACCGTCGGCGCGAGCGGGGTGGGCGGGGCGAGTCCGACGTACGAGGTGCACAGGGCGACCGGGAAGCCGTCGGTGCCGACGAAGACGGTCGAGCAGGTGGCTCCGGTGAGTGCTGACGCGACTGCCGGGTTCGTGCCGGGACCGCGGCCGGGCAGGGTGTCGGTCGAGGCCGCGTCACCGTGGACGGTGGCCGTGCCCGCGGGGCCGAGCCCGGGCGGGGAGGCCGCCTGCGGCGCGGCGACGGCAAGCGTCGACGGTGCTTGCGCGGTGGCAGGGGCGGGCAGCAGGGCCGCGCCGGTGCCGAGGCCGACGACCAACGCCGCAGCCGTGACCGCCCGGGCGGCCGAGACCCTCCGGGCAACCCGGACCGCGGCCGCCGGGTGCTTCCGTCTCATCGAGCGCATGGGGTTGATTCCATCACCGCCGGCGCTGCGGTGTCCCCGGATCCCGTCGTGAGACCATTCCATCGTGGCGCCGAGGCACGGGCTTGCACCGGGGTGGTCGAGCGGATGAGCCGACCCCCCGCCCCGTCGCGCACACCGGCCCGCAGCGCAGCCGGCGACTCCCGCCGCGAGCCCGGCAAGCCCCGCCGCGCGCCGGGCGTCGGCCAGATCCTCGGCGAACTGCTGCTCACCGTGGGCGTGGTACTGCTGCTGTACGTGTTCTACGAGGCGTTCTGGACGAACCTCGCCTCCGGGCGACTGCAGGCGGAGGCCGCCGCCGGGCTCGAGGAGAAGTGGAGCGACGGCCCCGTCCCCGACGCGAGTGGCCCCGACGCGGCCGGTCGGCCCGCCGGCGATCCGGTCCCGCCGCCCGTGCCGACGCTCGGCGACCCCTTCGCCCGGATCCACCTGCCGACGCTCGGCCCAGACGCGGTCTACGCGGTGGTGGAGGGGACGCGCGCCGAGGACCTGCGCACCGGGCCGGGCCACTACCCCGGGACCCAGCTGCCCGGCGAACCGGGCAACGCCGCGCTCGCGGGCCACCGCAACGGCTCCGGCGCCGTCTTCGAGCACCTCGACCGGCTGGACTCGTGCGACGCGATCGTCATCGAGACCGAGACGCAGTGGCAGACCTACCGGCTCCTGCCGGTGCAGCCCGGGGGCGCGGATCGGCTCGCGGCCGCCCGCGAGTGCCTCACCCCGCGGCAGACCGACCGCGTCGCCGTCGGCGACTACGCCCACGTCGCGGGCCGGCACATCACGACCCCCGACGCGGTCGAGGTGATCGCCCCGGTGCCCGGTGCGGCAGGCGCAGAGGGCGAGGCGGGCGCAGCGGGCGCAGCGGGCGCAGCGGGCGCAGCGGGCGCAGCGGGCGCGGCGGGCGCGGACGACGCGACCGAGGCCCCCGAGCGCCTGCTCACCCTGACCACCTGCCACCCGATGTACTCCAACGCCGAGCGGCTCATCGTGCACGCCGCCCTCGTGGAGACCACCGCGAAGACCGACGGCCGCCCGGCCGCCCTGGAGGAGTGAGCCGATGTACGCCTACCTGTGGCGATCCCTGCCCGGCCCGCGGCCGGTCAGGGTCGCGCTCGTCCTCATCCTGCTGGCGGCCGTGTTCCTGCTGCTCATGGAGGTCGTGTTCCCGTGGGTGGCGCAGCAGCTGCCGCACACCGACGTCACCGTATAGACAGAACCGCCGCGCAGTCGCCGTGACCGTGGCGGCGACGTCACCGCGGCGGGCCCCCTAGATGTGGACGGTCACGTCCGCATCCGCGCGGAGCTTCTGCGACAGCTCCTCCATCGCGCCGGCCTCCTGCTCGGCCCGCACCTGCTCCTCGACCTGACCGCGGACCTGCTCCAGCGGCGGCAGCCCGCCACCGCCGGCCTCACCGCCGCCGGACATCGCCTGCTGCTGCGCGACCTGCTCGTAGGCGGCCTGCACCTCGGCCTCGGTCACCTCGAACTCCCCGTACTCGTCGGTGATCAGCTTCTGGACGCGCAACTGCTTGTCGATCTGGTCCAGCACGGCCGCGCGGTCCAGGCCCTGCCCGCCCATCGCCTCGACGAACTCGTCGGTGCTGACCTGGTTGCGCTCGGCGAACACGGCCAACTCGGCCTGGATCTCCTCATCGGAAACCTCGATCCCCCGAGTGCCGGCCTCCTGCGTGAGCAGTTCGGTGCCGATCAACCCGTCGGTGGTCAGCTCCTTGAGCTGGGCCTCGTCGACGGGCTGGCCGGACATCTGGGCCTGCATGCTCATCTGCTGGTACTGGTTCTCGAACACCGACAGGAACTCGTCGCGTGAGATCTCGGTGCCGTTCACCTCGGCCACCGGGTCGGGGATGTCGGAGGTGTCGGGCCCGTCCGCGGACTGCTCGCCCTCCTGCCCGGGCTCAGCTGCCTGTTCGGACTGCTCGGCTGCTGCCTGCGTCTGGGCGGCGCCGCCCTCGTCGTCGTCGCCCCCGGCGCCGCACCCCGCGACCACCAGTACGAGTCCTGCGGCGGCGACCGCCGACCTCCACGTTCGTGTGCGCACTCGATCTCCTGACGTTGACGTGTGCGTGAAGCCGCGACGCTACACATCCGAGTTGAGCGGGAGCTGTGCACGAGACGCCAGCGGGTGCGGGCAGCGCGCCGTCACGCGCCGCCCGCACCCACGTCGGCGTCGGGGGCCGGCGTCGGGGGTCAGAATCGGAGGATCGCGCCCTCCGCCACGTCCTTCGGCAGGGAGTCCACCACGACCACCGATCCGGACGTGGCCAGGACCTGACCGACCGCGGTGTCCAGATCGTCGGGGCCGTGCTCGGCGGTGCAGCGACGACGGGTGAGCAGCAGCGTGTCGACGCGTCCCTCGCGGGCGGCGTGCAGGATGTCCGACCCGCCGCCTGCCAGCGCGCGACCGGCGCCGATCGCGTCACCGAAGCGTTCCGCGACCGCGTCGGACTGCCGTTGCATCGCCGGCCGGACCACCGCCCACGCGCGCTCGTGCAATTCGGCGGGCGACAGGGCGTCCGGGTTGCCGGCGGCCACCTCGTCCACCAGGTGTTCGTAGTTCAGGTACCCGCGGAACTGCGGGAGGTGCTCGGTCACCGCCGCCAGGACGACGGGCCGCCGATCGTTGGGGCGCAGCGCCTCCTGCAGCCCCTTCGCGATCTGCCGCAGGAACTTCTCCCGCTGCACGTCCCCGACCTCGGCGCCCGTGCCGTGACTGTGCACCATCCCCCCGCCGGCTCTGTTCGCCCCGGGGCCGGCGCCGGCGGCCCCGCTGAACCGCTGCTGCTGGTGCGAGGGCGGCTGGATATCGCCGGCCATGTCGTCGATCGAGGACGGGATCGAGCCCAGGTCGAGCTCGCGGATAGTCGAGGCGGTGCCCTCGAGGAGGCGGACCTTGTTCTGGCTGCCCGCGAGGACCAGGAACTCGCCGTCACCGACCGCGGCCGGCACGATCGGCCGGACGGCGAACCGGTCGCTCACGTGGACCGCCTCGGCGACGTCCGTGGACAGGCGGTACGCGCGCCAGAACCCCTTCGACGCGAACAGCGCGAGACCGTCGGACAGGCGCTGCCAGTACGCGTCCTCCTCCAACAGGGCGACCAGCGGGCCGAGGATCTCGTCGGACTCCTCCTGGGCCACGCCGTGCGCCTTGAGTCGGGTCTCGGCGTCCTTGATGAGCGACTTGGCGCGGATGGGGTTCTCGCGGACCTCTGCCCCGGCCCGGGCCGTGGGCAGGAAGATCGACACGGCCCGGCCGCTGGTGGTGCCCAGCTCGGCGAGGTCGGTCAAGGGGATCGGATCGACTTCTGCGGTGCGGGTGACATCAGCCATGACCCGACGCTACTGACCGCAGCGGCGCACGGGTAGGTCGTGACAGGGTTGTTGCGCGCCCGTGACCGTCGGGCCCGGGGCGTCCGCCGTGGATACCATCGCGGAAGTGACCGATGCGCCCGTGACCCCCGCGACGACCCGGCCGGTCAGCACCGCCCGGGTCCTCACCACCCTGATGGTCCCGATGTTCATGGCGCTGCTCGCGCTGTCGGTGATCAACGTGGCGCTGCCGGTGATCGGCACCGCCCTGGACTCGGACTCGCGGGGACTGCAGTGGGTGGTGTCCGGGTACGCGCTGGCGTTCGGGCTGCTGCTCGTGCCGTCGGGGCGGCTGGGCGACGCCACCGGACGCAAGCGCCTTTTCCTGGCGGGCGTGGCGGTCTTCGTGGGCGGTGCGGTGGTCGCCGGGTCCGCCCAGTCGATCGAGATGCTCAACCTGGCGCGCCTCATCCAGGGCGTGGGGTCGGGGATGCTCAACCCGCAGACGTTCGGCCTCATCCAGAAGTACTTCCGGGGTGGGGCGCGGGCGCGCGCGTTCGCCACGCTGGCCACGACGGTCTCCATCGCCACCGCGTCGGGGCCGCTGGTCGGCGGGTTGCTCATCGAGGTCCTCGGCGATGACCTCGGGTGGCGCGCGATGTTCCTGGTCAACGTGCCGCTCGGCGCGTTGGCGCTGGTGCTGGGCTGGCGCTGGTTGCCCGACGACCGCCGCCTCCCGCCGGGCGAGGCGGGGCCCGACGTCGGTGGGTCCGCCGCGCGTGCCGGCGACATGGCGCGCCTGTCCGCGGAGCGCGGCGGCGACGCCGAGCAGGGTGACGGCGATGTGCACGGTGACGGCGCCGAACGTGGTGACGGGCCGGGGCACGACGACGACGAGGCCGGCCGCGCCTCCAGGATCGCCGCCGCCGTGAACGCAGGGCTGCCCAGGCCGCGGCACCGGGGCCGGCGGACGCGCCTGGACCTCGACCCGGTCGGCATCGTCCTGCTCGGCGTCGCGGTGCTGTCCCTGATGCTGCCCTTCCTGACCCGTGGCGGCAGCCCCGCCCTGTGGGCGCTGGTTCCGGTCGGGCTGGGCCTCATGGCCGCCTTCGCGTGGTGGGAGCGGCGCTACGAGCGGATCGGGCGGCCGCCGCTGGTCAACCCCGACATCTTCCGCGACCCGGCGTTCCGCAACGGCATGATCATCGTGTCCATCTATTTCGTGGGCGGCACGAGCCTGTGGATCGTCATGCCGATGTACCTGCAGTTCCACCTGGGCTACGCGCCCATCGACTCGGCGTTCATCAGCCTGCCCGCCTCGGTCCTCGCCGCCATCTCGGCCCAGGTCGCGGGACGGTTCGTGCTCCGACTCGGGCGGCGGATGGTCATCGGCGGTTTCTGCCTCACCATCACCGCGCTGCTGACGTTCATCCTGCTCGCGGGCGTCGTGGAGTCCGGTGCGGTGAGCTACCTGATCTTCATGGCCCCCGCCGCGATGATGGGCACCGCGCAGGGCATGACCATCTCCCCCAACCAGACGCTCACCCTGCGCGCGGTGGACCCCGAGTACGGCGGGGTCGCCGGCAGCATCATCTCGCTGGGCCAGCGCATGGGCACCGCGGTGGGCACGGCGATGGTGCCGGGCGTGTTGTTCTGGATCGTCGAGACCCAGGACGACTGGCTGCTTGCGTTCCGGGTGGCGCTCGGGCTGATCGCCGCGCTGGCCGCGGGCGCGTTGGCGTTCAGCATCGTCGACCGCCGCCGCGAGGTGCGCTGCGGTTCCTAGAGGGCTGCCGCGAGCTCCACTCCCTGCTTGATCGCGCGCTTGGCGTCGAGCTCGGCGGCCACGTCCGCGCCGCCGATCACGTGGACCCGTCCGTTCACCCCGCCGCCCAGCTGATCGGCCACCCCCACCAGGTCGCGCACCGATTCCTGGCCCGCGCACACCACGACCGAGTCCACACGCACGAGCTGCGGACGGCCGTCGGCGTCGAGGATGTGCAGCCCGTCGTCGTCGACCTTCACGTAGGTCACCCCGGTGTGCTTCCGCACGCCGCCGGCCTCGAGCTCGGCGCGGTGCACCCAGCCGGTGGTCTTGCCCAGGCCCCGGCCGATGCGGGAGGTCTTGCGCTGGAGCAGGTGCACCTCGTGGGCCGGTTCGGCGTGCACGGCCGTGCCCAGTCCCGCGCGCTCGAGCGCCGGATCGGTCACGCCCCAGTGGCGCCGCCACGCCTCCACATCCGTGGAGTGGCCGCTCGGTTCGCGGCCGTCGACGGCGATCCCGGGCCCGCCGGCCAGCAGGAACTGCGAGACGTCCACGCCGATGCCACCGGCACCGATCACCGCGACCCGGCGGCCGGGGGTCCGCGTGCCGGTGAGCAGCTCGGGATAGGTCATGACCATGGGGTGGTCGGCGCCGGGGATCGTGATCTCGCGCGGCCGCACCCCGGTGGCGATCACCACGTGGTCGAAGCCCGCGAGATCGTCCGGGTGGGCGCGGCGGCCGAGGTGCACCGGCACGCCGAGGACGTCCAGGCGCCGGCTGAAATAGGCGATCGACGCCGCGAACTCCTCCTTGCCCGGCACGCGCATCGCGTAGCGGAACTGCCCGCCGAGCTCGTCCTCCGCCTCGAAGACCTCCACCGCGAGTCCGCGGGACGCGGCGGCCTCGGCGCACGCCAGCCCCGCGGGTCCCGCGCCGACCACCGCCACCCGCCGCCGGGTGGGGGCCACGGTGAGCAGGAGCTCGGTTTCGCGGCCGGCGCGCGGATTGACCAGGCAGGAGGCACGCTTGTTGGCGAAGGTGTGATCGAGGCAGGCCTGGTTGCAGGCGATGCAGATGTTGATCTCGTCGGCCCGCCCCTCGGCGACCTTGGCGGCGAACGCCGGGTCCGCCAGGAGCGGCCGCGCCATGGACACCAGGTCCGCCTGACCGCGGGCGATGATCTGCTCCGCGATGTCCGGGGTGTTGATGCGGTTGGACGCGATCACCGGGACACCGACGGTCTGCTTGAGCCGGGCCGTGAGGTCGACGAACGCGGCCCGCGGCACGGAGGTGACGATGGTGGGGATGCGGGACTCGTGCCAGCCGATGCCGGTGTTGAACACGTCGACACCAACGGCCTCGAGGCGCTGCGCGAGTTCGGCGGTCTCCTCCCACGACTGGCCGCCGTCGACCAGGTCGAGCAGGCTGATCCGGTACTGCAGCAGGAAGTCGCGGCCCACCTCGGCGCGGATGCGGCGCACGATCTCCTCTCCGAACCGCATCCGCCTGCTCGCGGTGCCGCCCCACGAGTCGGTGCGGTCGTTGGTCCGGGCGGCGAGGAACTGGTTGATGAGGTAGCCCTCCGAGCCCATGATCTCGATGCCGTCATACCCCGCGCGCCGGGCCAGGCGGGCGGCCCGGACCCAGTCGTCGATCGTCCGCTCGACACCCCGGGCGCTCAGGGCGCGCGCTCTGAACATGCTGATCGGCGACTTGGTCGACGCGGCCGAGCGGACGAACGGCTGGTATCCGTAGCGGCCGGCGTGGAGGACCTGCAGGAGGATGTGGGCGCCCTCGGCATGGACGGCGTCAGTGAGGCCGCGGTGCTTGTCGGCCATCCGGCGCGAGGCCATCATCGACCCGGCCGGCAGCAGCCACCCCTCCACGTTGGGCGAGTACCCGCCGGTGACCATGAGGGCGGCCCCGCCGCGCGCCCTCTCGGCGAAGTAGGCGGTGAGCTCGGGCAGGTGCTTCGAGCGGTCCTCCAACCCGGTGTGCATGGACCCCATGACCACGCGGTTGCGCAGGGTGAGATGCCCGACGGCGAGGGGACTGAGGAGGTGAGAGTGACTGTGGCCCATGGGGGCTGATTCTGCCCGGTATCCGGTCGCCCGACCCCGCGGTAGAGGAATTTTCGCTCACCGGGGCGTCCGGACCGGCGTGGCGATGCGGGCCGATCAGGGGCACGCCCGAACATCGATCCGGAGGCGTCGCACGCCTTACTGGACGAATGTCTGTGTGACGAGTCAGCAACCTGGGCGCCTGACCTGCAGTTTTGAGGGTGCACAAAATTGTGTCGCGGGGGTCGATAATGCGGCGATCTCGAAGAACTGACCTTATCCTCAGATTCGTGGCTTCCCTCGGTCACATGTCCTCCCCCGACGTTCCCCCAACCCCTCAGGAATCCCCTCAATGCGAACCATCGTCAGGCGGCGCATCGGCGCCGTCGCCGCCGCTGCCGCCACCTTCCTCGCCCTGGCCGCCCCCGTCACCGCCGCCCAGTCGCTCCAGTTCACCGTGGGCGCGCCCGCCCCCTGTGAGCAGGCGACCCCGGCGGAGACCGAGCAGGTGATCGCGGACATCCACGAGTACACCAACCGCGAGCGCGTCTCCCGCGGCCTCAACCCCGTCACGCGCCTCGCCAGCCTGGACCGGATCGCCCAGGACTGGAGCGAACAGATGGCCAGCGTGGACGCCATGACGCACAATCCGCAGATCAAGGCCCTGATGGCGGCAACCTACGACGGAACGCCGCTCAGCGACGGCAAGTGGACCAGTTACGGCGAGAACGTGCTGCAGAACTGGTGCGGCGCCTCGGGCGAGGCGCTCGTCCAGCAGTGGATGAACTCGCTTCCGCACCGCCTCAACCTACTCAACCCGGTGCACACCCACCTCGGTGTGGGCGTGGAGGTCGCCGACAGCCGGAAGCTGTACTCCACCCAGAACTTCGCCCGACTGACCTGACCCCCGCGGCCCCCTCGGTCGTCGCCCCCTCCTACGGCGCCCCCACCCCCGGTCCACACCGGCGGCGGGGGCGCCGTCGTCTCGGCGCCCACTCGCGCGCGGGCATACGAATGGGAATCGCGTCGGTGTAACGCATGTGACTAGAGTGACGACAGAGGCAGGAGTGAACTGGCTCGGGCGACACCGTCCGATCCGGCACACGCTCCACACGCAGGCCGCGGCGCGAGCCGCAGCCCGAGGAAAGGACCATCGCGTGCGTCATCCCCTTCGTTCCGCCGTCGCCACCGGCGCGGCCGCCCTCCTGCTCGCCTCCGGCACGGGCACGGCCGCCGCGCAGGGCTCACTGGAGCTCGCGTTGCCGTTCTTCGCCACCATCCCCGGCTTGGCCTCCCTCGCCCCGGACGCTCCCGGGGCACCCTCCGCCCCGGTGGCCGACCCGGCCGCCGCGGCCGCGGACGATCTGCTGCCCGAGGAGATCAGGCTGATGGCGTTCGAGGGCAGCGTGGTGGCCGCCGTCAACGAGGCCCGCCTCGTGGTGGGCGCCGACCGGCTCATCACCGACCCCCGACTCGAAGCGTCAGCCCGCGAGCGGGCCGCCCAGCTCGCCGCGGGCGACCCCACGACCGGCGAGGTGACCGTCCCCGCCGATGCACGGGTCGACGCTGACACCGACACCCCTGACGCCGCTGCCCCCGGCGCGGACTCGGACGTGGACCCGGCCGGCGACCGCACCGTTCTCGCGCTGCCCGCCGGCGCGACCCCGCAGAAGGCGCTCTCGGCCCTGCTCTCCGACACCGGCATGCGCGATCGGATGCTCGACGGCCGGTTCGTCCGGGTGGGCGTGGGCGTGGCCACCGCCGAGGACGGCACCGTGCACGTGGTGCAGGACTTCGCCCGCGACTGACTGCCGGACGATCGTCCAGCGGGGGTGGGGTGGATAACGCCCCTCCCCTGCTCACGGTGGTTACGGGGTGATGACGGCTGGCTTAGGGCTGGAGCCGGTTCCTACCGTTGCGCTCGGCGACCCGACAGTCGGGCCCCCAGCACCCGAAAGGTACCGACACTCGTGACCCGAGCCCTCCAGCACCTGCGTCGTGGCCTGATCCTGGCCGCCGCGGCTTCCGCCACCCTCGCCCTGAACGCGGCCCCGCAGGCCTCGGCCCAGGCGCCGCAGATCCAGCTGCCCCAGATCCACCTCACGGGCCTGACGATCGGTTTCGCCAACCCCGCCCCCGCCGGCACCGCGCCGACGATCGACCCCGCCTCCGCCGAGTACCGGGCCCAGCTCGAGGGCGCCACCAACGCCGCCCGCACCGCACACGGCCTCGCCCCTCTCGCCGTCAACGGCGGCCTCACCGCGGTGGCCACCAACTGGAGCGGCACGCAGGCCGCGCAGAACCGCATGTTCCACAACCCGGATGTGGGCGCGCAGATCCCCGCCGGGTGGGGCCACTACGGCGAGAACGTGCTGCAGAACTACGCGCACGCCACCCCGCAGCAGCTGGTGGACCAGTGGATGGCCTCCCCCGGCCACCGCGTGAACCTGCTCAACCCGGGCCACACCTCGATGGGCGTCGGCGCCGCGGTGGCCGCGGACGGCAAGCTCTACGCCACCCAGGTCTTCGCCCGCTACTGAAGCGCCCACCCCCCGCCCCGGACGCTCTTCTCGATGGGAGTCGTCAGGCCTGGACACCCGCGAGCATCGCGTCGAGACCCTCCCGGAAGCGCGGATCGAACTCGACCGTCGGCGTCGCGGGGTCGGCGACCGTGAGGTTGTGGTGGGTCTGCTCCTCCAGGCTCAGGCCCACCACGTAGCCCGTCAGGGCCGTGGTCAACCCCGGCGCGCGGCCCTCGAGTCCGTGGCGGGAGCACGCCGCCTCGACCACCTCGGCGACCGGATTCACCGCACCCGCCGCCAGACCCAGCGCCACGACCTCGGCGCCGTCCGGAACGCCCGTGACGGCCGCGCGCAGCGCCTGCCCCACCGCCCGTAGTTCGTCGGCGGCCGAGTTCCCCTCCCCGACGGGACCCATCGTCGCCAGGATGCGCTCCGCGACGACCGTGAGCAGCGCCTGCTTGGACGGAACGTGCCAGTACAGCGCGCTCGGTTGGACCCCCAGCCGGGTCGCCAACGTGCGCATCGACATGCCGGGTAGCCCCGACTCGCGGAGCAGTTCCAGGGCGGTGTCGACGACCGCCGTCTTTGTCAGGGCCACGGGCGCCGATCCTACCGGCCGCCACAACCCTCTCCTGAACGCTGTACAAGTCGACGACCGTGCGCTAGCTTGAACGGCGTTCAATGAACGGCGTTCAGGAGGAACAATGGCCATCACGACCCCCCGCTGGCACGAGCTCGCGGATCACGTACTCGACGGCGGAGTCGTCACCGCGGCGGACGCCCTCGCCGTGCTCCGGTCCCCGGACTCCGAGCTCATGGAGGTGGTCGCGGCCGCGTCCCGGCTGCGGTTCCAGCACTTCGGCAACAAGGTCAAGGTCAACTACCTGGTCAACCTCAAGAGCGGCCTGTGCCCGGAGGACTGCTTCTACTGCTCGCAGCGGCTCAACTCCACCGCCGGCATCCTGCGCTACACCTGGCTCAACACCGAGGAGGCCGTCACCGCGGCCAAGGCGGGCATCGCGGCCGGCGCCTCCCGAGTGTGCCTGGTCGCCAGCGGCACCGGCCCCAGCAATCGCGAGGTCGGCAAGGTCTCCGACATCATCGAGGCCATCAAGTCCGACACCCCGGGCGTCGAGGTGTGCGCCTGCCTGGGTGCACTGAAGGATGGCCAGGCGGAGAAGCTGTGCTCCAGCGGCGCCGACGCCTACAACCACAACCTCAACACGGCCGAGAGCCATTACGAGGACATCTGCACCACCCACACCTACGCCGACCGGGAGCACACGGTCGCCCAGGCCCACGGAGCCGGACTCTCGGCGTGCTCGGGCTTCATCGCGGGCATGGGTGAGACGCACGACCAGCTCGTCGAGCTCGCCTTCGACCTGCGCGCCAAGGACGTCGACTCGATCCCGGTCAACTTCCTGCTGCCCTTCGACGGCACCCCGCTCGAGGGCGTGGACACCCTCAACCCGCGCGACTGCCTGCGCATCCTCGCGATGGTCCGCTTCGTCGCCCCCGACACCGAGATCCGGATGGCCGCCGGCCGCGAACGCCACCTCGGCTACCTCCAGGGCATGGGCCTCTACGTCGCCAACTCCCTGTTCCTGGGCGACTACCTCACCAGCGAGGGCCAGCCCGGCGGCGAGGACCTGCAGATGATCGCCGACGCCGGCCTCGAGGTCCTCCAGATGGACCACCCGGCCGGGGACACCGGGGACGGGACGGTGGAGGCCGCCACCGCGGACGCGCCCGCGAATGCCGCCGGGCCGGCCACGCCCGCCGTCGCCACCGGGCGGGACCAGAAGGTGGCCATCCGCACCCGCGGGGCCGGCACCAGCGAGCCCGCGAACGCCTGACATGTCCGCCTCGGTCCACTCTCCCGGTGCCCGGGACCTCGTCGTCGTCGACACTCCCTCCTCCCCCTCCACCCCGGACGACGCCGCGGCGATGCTGGCCACCGACGCCGAACAGGCCGCCACCACCGCGCTGCTCGCCGCCGACGCCGAGCACGTCTGGCACCCCTACGGTGGGTTCCCGGCGAGCACGCCGCCGCTGCCGGTCGTCTCCGCCTCGGGGGTCCGGCTACGGCTGGCGGACGGGCGCGAGCTCATCGACGGCATGAGCTCGTGGTGGGCGGCCATCCACGGCTACCGGCACCAGCACCTCGACGCGGCCGCGCACCGGCAGGTCGACACGATGAGCCACGTGATGTTCGGCGGGCTCACGCACGCACCGGCCGTCGAACTGGCGACCCGACTCGCCCGCATGGCGCCGGGCGAGCTGAACAAGGTGTTCCTCGCGGATTCGGGCTCTGTATCCGTAGAGGTGGCCGCGAAAATGGCGATCCAGTACCAGCGCTCGCTCGGCCGCCCCGAACGCACCCGGCTGGCGACGTGGCGCGGCGGGTACCACGGCGACACCCTCTCCCCGATGAGTGTGTGCGACCCCGACGGCGGCATGCACTCGATGTGGCGCGGGGTGGTGGCCGAGCAGGTCTTCGCGTCCGCCCCGCCCGCCGACTACTGCGCTGACTACGTCGCCGAGCTCGAGCGGGTGATCCGTGGGAGCGCCGACGAACTGGCGGGGATCATCGTCGAGCCGGTGGTCCAGGGCGCGGGCGGGATGCGCTTCCACCACCCCGGGTACCTGCGTGACCTGCGCCGGTTGGCCGACGAGACGGGCACGCTGCTCATCTTCGACGAGATCGCCACCGGCTTCGGCCGCACCGGCGAGCTGTGGGCTGCCGACCACGCGGGCGTCGCACCGGACGTGATGTGCGTGGGCAAGGCCCTGACCGGCGGGTACCTCACCCTCGCCGCGACGCTCACCACCGACCGGGTGGCCGATGTCATCAGCGCCGGCGAGGCGGGGGGCCTGGCGCACGGGCCGACGTTCATGGGCAATCCGCTGGCGTGCGCGGTGGCGTGCGCGTCGCTGGATCTGGTGGCCGGCGGCGGGTGGCGGCGCGATGTGCCGCGCATCGAGGCGCGCCTGCGCCACGGGCTGGCGCCCGCGCTCGACGTGCCCGGTGTGGTCGACGTGCGGGTGCTCGGGGCGATCGGCGTGATCCAGCTGGCCGAGCCGGTGGAGATGACGACGACGACAACAGCGATCACCTCGCACGGCGTGTGGCTACGCCCCTTCCGGGATCTCATCTACACGATGCCGCCGTACACCTCTACAGACGAGGAGATCGACCGGATCTGTGCGGCGGCGGTTGCAGGGGCTGCAGCGCCAGGGGCGGGCCGATGACCATGCAGACATCCCCCGCCCTGGACTGGCTCGACGACGCCGCCGCCGACCGGGCCTCCCGGCATGTGCGGCGGGTGCTGTCCCCACGCGCGGCCGAGGACGGCGTGATCGACCTCGCCTCCAACGACTACCTCGGACTGGGTCGGCACCCCGAGGTCGTGGACGCCGCCGTGGCAGCGACGCGCCGCTGGGGTGCGGGGGCGACGGGATCACGCCTGGTCACCGGAACGACGCAGGAGCATCTGGCGCTCGAGGACGAGCTCGCCGAGTTCTGCGGCAAGCCCGCGGCGCTGGTCTTCTCCTCCGGGTACACCGCCAACCTCGGAGCCGTGGTGGCGCTGTCCGGGCGGGGATCGCTCATCGTCTCCGATGGCGGCTCGCACGCCTCGCTCGTGGACGCGTGCCGGCTCGCGAGGGCCCGCGTCGTCGTCGTCGACCGGGGTGACGTCGGCGCGGTGGCCCGGGCCCTGGCCGAGCGCACCGAGAAGCGCACGCTGGTCGTCACCGACTCGGTGTACAGCGCGGACGGTGAGCTGGCCCCCCTGCTCGCGCTGCACGGGGCGAGCCGCGCGCACGGCGCGGTCCTGCTGGTCGACGAGGCCCACGGCCTCGGCGTGCGCGGCAGCGGCGGGCGGGGGCTCGTGGACGAACACGGCTTGAGCAGGCACGAGGACGTGGTGGTCACGGCGACGCTGTCCAAGGCCCTCGGGTCGCAGGGCGGGGTGGTCCTGGCGTCCGAGCGGGTGCGCGAGCACCTCATCAGCAGCGCGCGCACCTTCATCTTCGACACCGGCCTCGCCCCCGCCGCGGTGGGCGCGGCCCGCGCAGCCCTCGGCGTCCTGTGCCGCGACCCCGCGCTCGCCTCGCGCGTGGTGGAGGTGGCCGAGCACCTGGCCGCGGTCACCGGCGCCGAGCAGCCGCGGTCAGCGGTGGTGTCGGTGATCCTCGGCGACCCCGCCCGCGCGGTCTCCGCCGCCGGCAGGTGCCTCGAGCTGGGCGTCCGGGTGGGGTGCTTCCGCCCGCCGTCGGTTCCCGAGGGCACCGCACGGCTGCGCCTCACCGCCCGGGCGGACCTCTCCGGCGCCGATCTCGCGCGGGCGAGCGACGTGCTGGCGCAGGTGTTGGGCGAGCACGGTCACCCAGTTGGCGCGGCCGCGCGGCTCGAGGGGGCCCGCGCATGACCACCTCGCCCGGCCCGGCGCCGATCGTCATCACCGGCACCGGCACGGACGTGGGCAAGACCGTCGCCACCGCGGCGCTGGCCGCCCACGGCCTGTCGCTGGGCCTGGACGTGGGGATCTGCAAGCCGATCCAGACGGGACTGGGCCCGGGCGAGCCGGGCGACGCCCACGAGGCCGCGCGCCTGTCCGGGGTGCGGCGGGTGCTGGAGGTCCGTCGGCTGCCCGATCCGCTGGCACCCGAGACCGCCGCCCGCGTCGCCGGCCTGCCGCAGTCCACGCTGCCCGGATTGCTCGACCCGATCCGCGAGTGGCTCGGCGAGCCCCCCGGTGTGGCGTCCGCCGGGTCGCGACTCGACCTCGTCGAGGGCGCCGGCGGTGTGCTCGTGCGACTCGGCCCGGACCTCACCGTCCTCGACCTCGCCCGGTCGCTCGACGCCCCGGTGGTCGTGGTCGCCCGCGCGGGACTGGGCACGCTGTCGGACACCGAGCTCACCATCCGCGCCATCGGGGCCGCGGGTCTACGCTGCGCGGGGATCGTCATCGGCTCCTGGCCGTCCGTCCCGAGTCTCGCCGAGCGCTGCAACCTCGAGGATCTGCCCCGCCTGACCGGAGTCCCGGTGCTCGGTCGGGTCCCCGCGGGTGCCGGTCAGCTCGCCCCGGTCGAGTTCACCAGTCGCGCGCCGGGGTGGTTTCAAGCGTCAAGACTTCTTCAAAGGTGTGGCCTGCTGCGGTGAGCTCGGACAGGGGGCCCTTCCAGAGTGAGGGGCCCACCGAGATGACACCCAGCAGTGAGTGCATCTCGCAGACCGTTCAGCCAGGAATTCCACGACGAGCTGTGGGTTGAACAAGTACCGCGAGACCCACGGTGGCGGTGGCACCGAGACCGAGGTGACGCTCGATGAGCGGGCACGGCTCAAGGAGCTGGAGTACGAGTACCTCGACACCTGCAGAATCGACGCCGCCGAGACCAACCCGGTGGACACGATGAGCGCTCGGCTGACCGTGTCGACCTCTGGGTTCTACCACTGGCTTTCGCGCCCGACCCCGGCGACAGCGGCCCGCGGACAGACGCCGACGGCCCGGCTGCGGCACTTCTTCGCCGCCACCGACGCCAGGGTGCCGGGAATGAACCGGGGCCAGGGATTGCGTCTGAGCCCAGGCACGCCTCTGATGGACGGTCCAAGCCGTTCCCCGGCACGCGACACACGCCCCGGCGCCCGTCACCACCACGGAATTTGGCGAGGTCAATGTGGCCAGCGGGCCGTCGCTACTGTCCCATGACAGGTGCCGGGAGTGACCGGGCGATGATCTCCTTCATGATCTCGGTGGTGCCGGCGTAGATCTGACTGATCCGCAGGTCGGTCCATGCGCGCGCGATCGGATACTCCTCCATGTAGCCGTAGCCGCCGTGGAGTTGCAGGCAGGTGTCGGCGACTTGCTGAGCGCGTTCGGAGCTCCAGTACTTCGCCATCGCGGCGGTGGGGATGTCCAGTTCGCTCTTGACATGCAGGTCGAGACACTCGTCGATGAAGGCGCGGGTGACGCGGGCTTCGGTGGCGACCTCGGCGAGCTTGAACTTGGTGTTCTGGAATCCGAAGATCGGTTTGCCGAACGCCTCGCGCGTGAGTGTGTACTCGTGTGTCAGGTCCAGCATCAAGTCCATCGACGCGGCGCAACTGACGGCGACGATGAGCCGCTCCTGCGGGAGCTGCATCATGAGCTGGACGAAGCCCTGCCCCTCCTCGGTGCCGAGCAGATTGCTGGAAGGCACACGTACGTCATCGAAGAAGAGCTCGCAGGTGTCTTGCCCCTTGAGGCCGATCTTGCCGAGGAGACGGCCGCGTCGAAATCCTTCGGAGCTGGTCGGCACGATGACCAGTGAGACGCCTGCAGCAGCCTGATCGGGGCTGGTCTTGCAGGCGACGAGCACCATGTCTGCGTGGTAGCCGTTGGTGATGAAGGTCTTGGCTCCGTTGATGACGTAGTCGTCGCCTTCTCTGACTGCCTTCGTCTTGATTCCCTGGAGGTCGGAACCGGTCCCCGGCTCGGTCATCGCAATGGCGGTCACGACCTCGCCGGAGGCCATTTTGGGCAGCCACTCGCGCTTCTGCTCCTCGGTGCCGTAGTGCAGCAGGTAGTGCGCCACGATGCCGCTGTGGAGTGCGGCCCCCCAGCTGCTGTCACCGATGCGGGCCTGCTCCTCGATAAGGATTGCCTCGTGGAAGAAGTTGCCGCCGCCCCCGCCGTACTCCTCGGGAATGGAGGCGCACAACAGGCCGAGCTCGCCGGCGCGGGTCCAGAGTTCGCGGTCGACGCGCTTCTGTTCGATGAACCGCTCGATGTTGGGCTTGATCTCCCTCTCGCAGAACGTCCGGGCGAGTTGACGGAAGTCGTCGAGGTCCTGGTTCATCCAGGGTGAACGGCGGCTGGGCATGGGTCCTCCAGGGAGTATTCGCCGGGTACAGGGTGTGCCCGAAGGCTACGGGTACACCCTGTACCGCGCCAGTCCCTTTCGGGTTAGAATGTGGTCGTGGATCTTGCGAGGTGGGTGGACACGGCCGTGGTGCGCCGATCGACGGCGCACGAATCGCACCGGTCGGCACGACGAGAGCAGATAGTGGTGGCTGCGGCTCGTGCGATCGAGGAGTACGGTCCCGGCGTCGGTACTGCCCAGATCGCGGAACGGGCAGGCGTTGCGCGGCCTCACGTCTACCGGCACTTCGACAGCAAGGAAGACCTCGAACGAGAAGTGCTCCGATTCGCGGCTGATCAGCTCATCGACACCGTTCGTCCCGCCTTGCGTGTGAGCGGTACAGCTCCCGCCATCATCGAAGGCGTGATAGGCGCTGCCATCGGATGGGCTGCCGGTCATCCCAACCTGTATCGCTTCATGGCGGCGCGCCAGCAGAACAAGGAAACACACCGGGCCAGGTTGGGGCGCACACGGTTCCTCGGCGAGGTGGTGGCCGCAGCCTCGGCATACATGCGCACATCCGAGGTACAAGTCGATCCCCCGGACGGCGTGATGGCGGGGTTGATGGGCATGGTCGACGCGGGGATCATCTGGTGGCTGGACCACCACGATGAGTCGAAGGAAGAGGTGACCACCCGGATCGCCCATCAAGTTTGGCTGATCATGCGTGATCTCGCCCAGAGCGTAGGGGTTGCTGTGGACAACGACCTTCTGTTGAGCGCGCGATGAGGGACCTCTCGCCCGGAATGGGCGCACCCCGAGCCCGTCGAAGCGGTCCCGCGTTGGAACGGCGACGCCCCGTGTGCGACCGGTGGCTGGAAGAGGTCGGTGACCTGGTGCGGCGGATGCCCGACGTCTGCATCTCGGCAGTGCCCGGCGAGCAGCCGGCCGGCTGGCTGCGCACGGCCGTAGCGCTCAAGACTGACGGTCTGGTCAACACCGCGGTGCGGCGATGACGCCGGCGCCGGGATCGCACCTTGAGGCGACCTTCTTCCTCGATCACGACCACGCTTCGGTACGCGACTTCACCCAGCACGTGATCGCCGGCGCGTCGAGCCCCCGAGAGAGAGCGTCCCTACTCTTTGCTGCAGTGCGTGACCAAATCTGGTACGACCCCTACTCGGTCTCCGAGGATCCTGAGCATTACCGGGCGAGCCACGTCCTCCAGGCCGGCCGCGCCTACTGCGTGCCCAAGGCGGTGCTACTGGCCGCGGTTCTGCGGGCCGCGGGCATCCCTACCCGACTCGGCTTCGCCGATGTACGGAACCATCTGCAGACCGACACCTTACGAGCCGTCATGGGTGGAACGGACCTGTTCGTCTATCACGGCTATTGCAGCGCCTACATCGACCGACGATGGCTGAAGGCCACACCTGCCTTCAACGTCGAGTTATGCGAACGATTCGGCGTGCCCCCGGTCGACTTCGACGGACAGAGCGACGCGCTCATGCACGCCTTCACCTCCGACGGGACTCGGCACATGGAGTACGTACGAGACCACGGCAACTTCGACGACCTCCCCCTGGGCCGCATTCTGTCCGCTCTCCACCAGGCCTACGGACCTATGGTCACCGCCGCTGCGGGGCCTGACCATGCCTTCACTCCTCCAGCTACCACCGGTAAGACCACTCCGGAAGGATCCGTGGACTCATCCGGGAGCACCGGATGAGCCACTCCCACCGGGCGCGGTCCTTCTAAGGAACTGCGGAAGTGGTACTCAAGGGTGCTGGTGGGCGCGTCGGAAGTGGCTCGGTGAGCTGCCGGTCCACCCTTTGAAGGCGTGCGAGAAGTTCGTGAGGTCGCTGTAGCCCAGTTCGGCGGCGACCTCACTGACAGACGTGGAGCGGTCGAGCAGCCGTATCCGGGCGCGGTCGAGCAGTGACTCCTGGAGGAGTTCGCGGAAGCTGGTTCCCTCCGCGGCGAGCCGGCGTTTCAGGGTACTCGAGGAGATCGAGAACTCATTCGCGACCGACTGGAGGGTCCTCACCCCGGACCCGTCCTCGAGCAACGCCCGCACTCTGCGGGTGAACTCCGGGCTGCCGCCCTGACGTTCGAGCGCCTGCTGGAGGCTGGTGACGGCGACGTCGTAGGCGACTGGGTCGGGGAAGCGGCAGGCCGCGTGTAGCGTCCGTTCAGGGATGTGCACATAGGACAGGGGGGCGTTGAAGATGAGCCGCGCCCCCGGCCAGGCTTCTCGAGCCCCGCTGCTTGGCTCCGGCCAGCGACTATGCATGGTCACCTCCGACGCGTCGTCGACCAGTCGGTCGACCAACCGCATGAGGGCGAGTCCGCAGTAGGTGACGGCGAGACAGTCCAGGTCGGGGTCTGCCGCGTTCCCGGTGAGCCGGATCGTCAGGTCGTCGCGCTGGGGATCGGACTGGGTGGTGACGGCCTCGGTGATCACGGGAAGATAGGTCAACAGCTGAACGACCTGGGCGACGGTTCCTGCGCTGACCAGCGGCACGCTCAACGGCCCGAAGGACGTGAGCTGGGCCTGTTCCGCGCAGGCGATCCCCAGCTTCGTTGCCTGCT
Organism: Dietzia sp. WMMA184; assembly: GCF_002441635.1. Classification (NCBI taxonomy): domain Bacteria; kingdom Bacillati; phylum Actinomycetota; class Actinomycetes; order Mycobacteriales; family Dietziaceae; genus Dietzia; species Dietzia sp. WMMA184. Next base: position 1,896,750 of record NZ_NXEI01000001.1, read on the forward strand.
CGGCATCGAGGTCCGGGTAGACCTCGCGAAACCACCGCAGCGGTGCCTGCTCCTGGGTCCGGATCAGAGACAGTTCCCCGGTTCCCTCGCGCGCCATGATGGCACGGAACTGCTCGGCACTGTCCGGATCGATCGCCGGACTGGCCAGCAGCTGCGCGAAGGCAAGCGCTGGGACGCCCGGCTCGCTTCTCTGCACAGCGCTCCTCACGTGACCCGATCTCACAGCAGGATGACACGATTCAACATGGTCATCGCCGATATCAACGACAATACTGGAGAAAATGTCGATGACGTAGTCAATAGTGAGGGAGTTGTAGATGACAGTCGTTACCTTCGTGTCATACGACGGGGAGAAGCACGAGGCGCCCATCGAGGAGGGCTGCTCGCTGATGCAGGTCGCCACGAACAACGCCATTCCGGGCATCGATGGTGACTGCGGCGGAGAGGCCGCATGCGGCACCTGCCACGTGATCGTCGATTCCGCCTGGGCCGCCAAGGTCGGCCCCTCCGGCCCGGAGGAGGAGGAGATGCTGTCGATGAACCCCGAGCGAGAGCCGACGTCGCGGCTGTCGTGCCAAGTCCAGGTCTCCCGGTCATGGGACGGCTTGACCGTGCAGTTGCCTGAATTCCAGATGTAACAGGAGGTGTTGACGAGATGAAGATCCCTGACGCAGTGAAGACGAAGGTCGACGCCGCCATACCCCTGGATCGCCAGGTCCAGGCCGCGCACCTCTACGACAAGAGCCGACGTTGGTTGACGGGCACGAACGGGCAGAAGATGTTCGTCGAACGCCCGATCCCGCCGGTCGAAGAACTCGCGCTCGAAGACATCGACCTCAGCAACCCCTTCCTGTACCGACAGGGGCAGTGGGCCCCCTACTTCGAGCGCCTGCGTAACGAGGCCCCGGTGCACTACCAGCCCAACAGTCCGTTCGGGCCGTTCTGGTCGGTGACGCGGCACGCCGACATCATCGCTGTGGACAAGAACCACGAGGCCTTCTCCGCCGAGCCCCTGATCGTCATCGGGGCGCCGCCGCGGTTCATGGACATCGCCATGTTCATCGCCATGGATCCGCCCAGGCACGACGTTCAACGGCGCGCCGTCCAAGGCGTGGTGGCTCCCAAGAACCTGCGCGAGATGGAGGGCCTCATCCGGGAGCGCGTCAGGGACGTCCTGGACAACCTGCCCGTCAACGAGCCTTTCGACTGGGTGAGGACGGTGTCGATCGAGCTCACCGCGCGCATGCTGGCGACCTTGCTGGACTTCCCCTACGAGCAGCGCCACAAGCTTGTCGAGTGGTCGGACCTGGCCACCTCCATGGAGCAGGCCAATGGAGGGCCCTCCGACAACGACGAGCTGTTCAAGGGCATGGTCGACATGGCGCGTGGACTCAGCGCACTGTGGCATGACAAGGCCGCCCGCCTGGCGGAGGGAGAAGAGCCGGGTTTCGACCTGATCACGATGCTGCAGAGCGACGAGGCCACCAAGGACCTGATCAAGCGACCAATGGAGTTCGCCGGCAACCTGATCCTGCTCATCGTCGGGGGCAACGACACCACCCGCAACTCGATGAGTGGGGGGGTTCTCGCGCTCAACCAGTTCCCCGACCAGTTCGAGAAGCTGAAGGCCAATCCGGATCTGATCCCCAACATGGTCTCGGAGATCATCCGCTGGCAGACCCCTCTTGCCTACATGCGGCGGATCGCCAAGACCGACACCGTGGTGAACGGCCAGTTCATCCGCAAGGGTGACAAGGTGGTCATGTGGTACGCGTCAGGTAACCGGGACGAGTCCGTGTTCGAGCGGCCGGACGAGTTGATCATCGACCGGCCCAACGCCCGCAACCACATCGCTTTCGGGTTCGGCGTCCATCGGTGCATGGGCAACCGATTGGCCGAGCTGCAGTTGCGGATCCTCTGGGAGGAGCTGCTCCCACGCTTCGAGAGGATCGATGTCGTCGGTGAGCCGGAGTACGTGCAGTCCAACTTCGTTCGCGGCATCAGCAAGCTGATGGTCGAGCTCACCCCCAAGGGAACCGGATGAGTTCGGGGCGCGCGGTGGTGGTCGGCGCCAGCCATGCCGGCGCGCAGTCGGCCACCCGCCTCCGCCGGGAGGGTTGGTCCGGTGACATCGTGGGCCGGTGACGAGCCGATGTTGCCCTACCAGCGACCCCCTTCTCGAAGACCTGTGGAAGGAACAAGGACGATCTGTGGAAGGGACAAGAAGGTGTCGGCGCTCCCATGGTCCCGGTCGGACCAGTACGACCACAAGCTGCGGATCGCGGGACTCAACAACGGTTATGACGACATCGTCCTGAGCGGTGACCCCACCTCTGACCGAAACCGCACCTGCTACTACCTCAGGCAGGGCGAGCCGGTCGCCGCTGACAGCGTCAACCGCCCCGGGGACTCCATGACCACCAACGGCATTCTCGGCCAAGTCGCCGTCGACACGACTGCCCTGACACCGGAGGTGGCGGTGTGAGCAAGCAGACCGACCACTGGTCGTGGTCACCACCGAACGTCTGACCCCCGAGGTGAACAAGGATGGTTTGGAGGTCGACGGCAGGGCCCGCGATGAGACTTCTGCCTTTCGTTCCGGGCGCCCGTGACTCGCATCAGTCCGCAGGCGTGCGACGCGCACCCGCGGACGCCCGCGGCCCTGCATGGTGGCTCGCGTTGGTCGTCTGCAAACCCCTTCTGCTGCTCGTCAGGAGAGCGGACTGGCGCGGTACAGAGCGCCTTCCCGGGTCGGGGGGCGCAGTACTGGCGGCCAACCATGTCTCCCAAGCCGACCCGCTCTTCCTCGCGGAGATGGTCCTCGCCCAGGGCCGGACCCCCCGGTTCATGGCAAAATCGAGCCTGTTTCAGAGCAGAGCAGTGGGCTGGTGGTTTCGGTCGGCCGGCCACGTCCAGGTCGACCGCTCCGACGGGCGAGCCGGGATCCGCGCCGCGATCGAAGCAGTGGATCGCGGCGCCCTCGTCGTCGTCTACCCGGAGGGATCGATCACGAACCGACCGGATGCACGTCTGATGTCGCTCAGGTCGGGTGCTGTTCGCATCGCGCTCGAGACGTCAGTCCCATTGATCCCCGTCGCCCAATGGGGTGTGCAGGCCATCGCGCCAGCTTACGAAGGAAGGGTGGTGCTGGGCCGCCGTCGTCGGGTCACCCTGCTGGTCGGGGACCCGGTCCCGCTCGAGGACCTCCGAGAATTGCCGACGGCGACGGGAGCCGCTGCGGGTGTGCAAAGACTTCAGGACACCCTCGCAGCGATGGTCGACCAACTGGCCGACGAGCACGCTAGGTAGCGTGTGGCCGTGTCCAAGTCAGTGACGCGAGTCGATCGCGAGACAGGAATCGCTAACCTTTCTGTCATGCGGGCACCGTCAATGCGCGAACGATTCAAGGAGCACATGCGCCTGGCTGTCCTCGAGGCTGCCCACGACCTGACTGTCGACCGCGGCTGGGACCGGGTGCGCATGGGGCAGGTGGCTGATCGTGCCGGGGTGTCGCGGGCGGCTCTGTACAAGGAGTTCGGTGACAAGGCCGGCCTCGGAGAAGCCGTCGTACTCCGGGAGGCCTCGCACTTCCTCGAGGGCATCCGGGGCGCGCTGGAGGCGCACATCGGCGATGCGAAGCGAGGCATCGCAGCCGCCGTCGACTACACCTTGAACGAGGCCGGGCGCAGCCCCCTGCTCAAGGCGGTGCTCATCTCCAACCGTGACCTTGATGCGGGAGGTCAGGCGTCCACGGGGATGCTCCCGCTGCTCACGACATCCGCGCCGCTTCTCGACCTCGCCTCCGACACCCTGGCCGGATGGGTCGCGGAGAGTTATCCGGGTCTCCCCCCGGGCGATGTCATCGACGCGGCCGACACCCTGGTGCGCCTGACGGTCAGTCATCTTGCGCTCCCCAAGTGGGACCGAACCGCGACAGCGCGGAAGATCTCCGAGGTCGCCGTCCGGTTCCTCTCACTCGAATAGTGACCTACGCCGGGCGTCGGGAGCCTGCCGTCCGGCCACCACTCCGGGCAACCGCTCACTTCTCGACTCCACCGCGCACTTCCGCGCCATGCGAAAGCACACCACAGGGCAGGGGTCGTCACCCGGTCAGGACAGGTCGAGGAAGCTGCGCAGGTCGTCGAAGGACTCGCGCACCACCGAGTAGTGCGCCCACTTGCCGCGCTGCTCGCGGACCAGCAACCCGGCCTCGACGAGCTTCTTGAGATGGTGGCTGATCGTCGGCTGGCTGATGTCGACCACTTCGAGGAGGTCGCACGCGCACACCGAGTCACACCCCTGAGCCGCGATATGCGACAACAGGCGCAGCCGCATCGGGTCCGCGAGCGCCTTGAGTCGCGCCGACATCCGCTCGGCGGTGGGAGCGTCCACCGGCCCCGCCGACATCGAGCAACACGCGTCCTGCACCGGGGCCGACAGGCCGGGTTCCACTGTTGTCATCGTCCACCTCACCTGACCCCGAAGATACATTGACACTCACCGATATGTCAGCCTAGCCTCCCCCATAGACAATCATCGATCTAAGGACGTTCTCCCGGATGAGCACCATGATGACCGGGCCCGGCGTGGCACCGGTCGCCAAGAAGATGTCGTTCCTCGACCGCTGGCTGGCCCTCTGGATCCTCACGGCGATGGCCGTCGGGCTACTGCTCGGACGGTTCATCCCCGGCCTCGACCGGGCGCTGGACTCGGTGAAGATCGGCGGGATCTCCGTCCCGATCGCCATCGGCCTGTTGGTGATGATGTACCCGGTCCTCGCGAAGGTCCGTTACGACGAGACCCACCGGGTCACCGGTGACCGGAAACTGCTCACACTGTCCCTGTTCCTCAACTGGATCGCCGGTCCGGCGTTCATGTTCACCCTCGCGTGGGTCTTCCTACCCGACCTGCCGGAGTTCCGTACCGGGCTGATCATCGTCGGCCTGGCCCGCTGCATCGCCATGGTGTTCATCTGGAACGACCTGGCCTGCGGCGACCGGGAGGCCGCGGCGGTGCTGGTGGCGATCAACTCGGTGTTCCAGGTCGTGGCGTTCGGCGCCCTGGGCTGGTTCTACCTCCAGCTGCTGCCCTCCTGGCTGGGGCTGGAGACCACGATGGCCGAGTTCTCCGTGTGGGCGATCGTGCTCTCGGTGTTGGTGTTCCTCGGCATCCCGCTGCTGGCCGGCTTCCTCACCCGAGTGTTCGGCGAGCGGGCCAAGGGCCGGGAGTGGTACGAGGAGACGTTCCTCCCCCGGATCGGCCCGTGGGCCCTCTACGGGCTGCTGTTCACGATCGTGTTGCTGTTCGCCATGCAGGGCGATGCCATCACGTCCCAGCCGCTCGACGTGGCGCGGATGGCCGTGCCCCTCCTGTTGTACTTCGTCCTCATGTTCCTCGTCAGCCTGTTCGCCTCGCGGGCGGTGGGGCTGAACTACGCCAAGTCGACCAGCGTGGCGTTCACCGCGTCGGGCAACAACTTCGAACTGGCGATCGCGGTGTCGATCGGCACCTTCGGCATCGCCTCCGGCCAGGCCCTCGCGGGCGTGGTCGGGCCGCTCATCGAGGTCCCGGTCCTCATCGGGCTCGTCTACGTCGCCCTGTGGGCCGGACCGAAACTCTTCCCGGGCGACCCGACCCTGCCCGATCGTTCGGTGACCGGGACCCGCTCATGACCGCCGAGCAGCAGGCGCACCACGTCCCCAGCGTTCTGTTCGTGTGCGTCAAGAATGGCGGCAAGTCCCAGATGGCGGCGGCGCTCATGCGCCTGCACGCCGGCGACGCCGTCGCCGTCCATTCGGCGGGCACCGCGCCCGGCTCGGCGGTCAACGCGCTCGCCGCGGAGGCGGTCGCTGAGGTCGGCGCCGACATGTCCGGCGAAACACCCACGGCCATCGACCCCGACCTGCTGCGACAGGTGGACCGGGTGATCGTCCTGGGCGACGAGGCCGCCGGGGAGATCGACGACGACGACGAGGTCAGCGCGCTCGAAATCTGGCGCACCGACGAGCCGTCGCACCGGGGCATCGAGGGCATGGAGCGGATGCGTCTGGTCCGCGACGACATCGATCGCCGCGTCCGCACCCTGCTCGCAGAGCTGACCGATTTCAGGCCCCGCGTGCTGTTCGTCTGCGTCCACAACGCAGGGCGCTCCCAGATGGCCGCCGGCTACCTGTCCCACCTGGCCGGAGGACGAATCGACGTCCTGTCGGCCGGGTCGGCACCCAAGGATCAGATCAACCCGGTCGCCGTCGAGGCGATGGCCGAGGACGGCGTCGACATCACCTCGGCCACGCCGAAGATCCTCACCACCGACGCCGTCCGCGCGTCCGACGTGGTCATCACCATGGGCTGCGGCGACGCGTGCCCGGTCTTCCCCGGCAAGCGCTACGAGGACTGGGAGCTCGCGGACCCCGCGGGCCAGGGAATCGAGGCCGTCCGGCCTATCCGCGACGAGATCAAGCGGCGGGTCAGCGCGCTGATCTCCGAACTGCTCGAGACCGGATCGTAGCGGGCGGGCAGGGGGCTGGCCCGCTCCCCCGGACCACCTCGCCGACCGGGCAGGTTCAGCCGACGTGCCAGTGACGGCGGATGAGCTCATCCCGGTCGGCCTCTCCGCTTCCGGAGTCGCCCACCTCGTCGTCGTCGTCGTTGTCGTCGTCATCGTCGTCGTCATCACCGCGTAGCCCCGCGAGCACCGAGTCGATGAGCGCGGCGGGGAACACACCGTCGGCCTCGAATATTTCGCGCTCGGCCTCCAGCACGTCGGCCGACTCCGCGCACGAGGTGGGCAGGGTCTCGAAGTCCTCGCCGTCGGCGGCGTTGAGGCGCTCGGCCTGCTCCAGGCTGCCCGGGTCGTCGAGCCCGCGCCTGGCCGCCACTGCCATGCCCGCCAGGAGCAGGTGCACGTCGGCTGAGCCGTCGCCGAGCCGGAACTCGACGGTCTGGGGGTGCGTGGCGGGCCCGGGGATCGGCTCGGAGCTGCCGGGGTTGGCGTGGGCGACCATGTCGGCCAGGACGTCGCCGCCCCAGGCCAGCGGGACCCGGACCAGGCCGGTACGGTCCTGCATCCCCCAGCAGATGTCCTCGGGCGACTCGTCGCCCTCGGCGAACCGCAGGTAGGAGGTGGGGACGGTGTTGCCGAACGCGGACAGTGCCCGGGCGGCCGAGAGGTAGCCGGCGATCAGTCTGCGCGCGGTGTCGGTGATGCCGGCGTCGTCGACGATGACGTTGGTACCGTCGCGCACCAGGCGGCTGTGGATGTGCAGTCCGTTGCCCGCGCCGTCGCCGCTCACCAGCGGGGCGAAGGTCGCCTCGAGGCCGTGAGCGTAGGCGACCTGACGCACCACCCACTTGGTCAGGACGATGGCGTCGGCGGCCTGCTCCAGGGGGACGGGCTGGAGTTCGATCTCGTGCTGGACCAGCTGTCGGTCATCCTCCAGGATGTTGCCGACCTCGCCGTGGACGTACTTCATCGCGACCCCCATCTCGCGGAGGTGCCCCAGCACCTGCTCGCGGACCCGCTCGTGCTTGGAGAAGGGCGCCGACTCCTGGTAGCCGCGTTCGGACTCGACGGGGTAGATCGGCTCGGGATCGGCGGCGAGGTAGTACTCCAGCTCACCGAAGGCCTCGAGCGTCATGCCGGTCTCCCGCGTGAGCACCTCGGCGGCGCGGCGCACGACCTGCTCGCGCGCGTAGGGCAGCGGCGTCCCGTCGGGAGCGTAGAACGAGCAGAGCACGTCGAGCGAGGTGCGTTCCCCGAAGGGGTTGAGGAACGCGGTGCGGTGGCGCGGGACGATGTAGACGTCGCTGGCCTCGGTGTCGGTGCCGGGAAAGACGCTCGAGCCGTCCACGCGTTCGCCGCGGGTGAGCACCTCGTGGAGGTGCTCGCGCGAATTGATGGGGAAGGCGAGCGTTTTGAGCCGACCGTCACCGCCGACGTAGCGGAGGTTGACCTGGCTCAGCTCCAGCTCTTCGGTGGCCCGCACGAGGTCGGCGGCGGTGAAGTCGGCCGTCGGTGTGCCGAGTAGTCGGACGAGCGGGTGGGGTTCGAACGAGTCGATGGCCATGCCCCGTTCTACCAGCGGCGGGGCCGGCCCGCTTCCGGACGGCGGGGCCTGCGCGCGGCCGGGGGCGCGCCGTCGGTGACGAGCCCGATGTGTCAGTCCAGGTCTCTAGACGAGACCCGGCTCCAGCGGTGCCGACGACGTCCACGCCGACGGTGTTCGATCTCCTGGTAGTCGAACACCGGTAGTGAGAGCTTGAAGCGGATCGCGGCCACTCGCAGGCCGAACCCGACGACCAGGGTGATCGCCGCGCCCCAGTTCTCGGGGACGCCCGCAGCCGCGAGGCCCACGTAGACGAGTGCGGCCAGGATGGCGACACTGGCGTACAACTCGTGCCGGAACACGAGCGGCACCCGGTCGCACAGCAGGTCACGCATGACTCCCCCGAACACGCCCGTGATGACCGCGGCGGCGACGGCGATGAGGACGCCGTGGCCCATCTCGAGGGCGATCCGGGCGCCGAAGATCGCGAAGACGGTCAGTCCGAGTGCGTCGAGCCCGAGGAAGAGCACCCTGAAGTGCCGCATGAGCGGGGCGACGAACACGGTCACGACCGCGGCCAGCGCGACCAACGCGAGGTAGGACGGATTCTCCACCCAGATGAGCGGATAGTGGCCCAGCAGGACGTCCCGGATCGAGCCACCGCCGATGGCGGTGACGCACGCGACGATCACCACCCCGAACAGGTCCATGCGCTCGCGACCGGCGGCCAGCGCGCCGGTCATCGCCTCGGCGGTGATACCGATGAGGAACAGTACGGTGAGGAATTCCACGGGTGCGACGCGTGACTAGAACCAGAGGTCGGCCAGCAGCTCGATCGACCGGTTCCGCACGGCCGGGTCGTAGGCGTAGGTGACGGTGATGAGCTCGTCGGCGTCGGTGCGCTCGACGAACTCGTCCAGCTGCGCCTTGACCGTGGCGGGCGAGCCGACGGCGCTGATCTCGAGCATCGCGGGCGTGCTGCCGGCGAACTCGGACGGGTCGACGGGCGGCTGGATCTTGCGGCTGCGCCCGGCCCGCAGGTCGAGGAACATCTGCTGCAGGGTGGTGAACTGCCGCTGCGCCTCCTCGTCCGTGTCGGCCACGACCACGTTGATGCCGGCCATCACCTGGGGCTTGTCGATGCGCGCGGTGGGCGCCTCGGTGCTGAACGAGTCGCGGTAGACGCGGATGGCGTCGTCGATCTGGTCGGGCGCGAAGTGGGAGGCCAGCGAGAACGGCAGTCCCAGCTGCCCGGCGATGGAGGCGCCGTTGACGGTGGAGCCGAGCACCCAGATCGGCACCTCCGTGTTCTGCGAGACCGACGACAGGATCGGGGTGCTCCGCGCCGTGCCCTCCTCGCCGAACCAGCCCTGCAGGTCGTAGATGTGCCGAGCGAAGGCCTGCGGCTCGGCCGATGAGCGGCTGAGCGCCTGCGCGGTCATGCCGTCGGTGCCGGGGGCGCGGCCCAGGCCGAGGTCGATCCGGTCGCCGTGGATGTTGACGAGCGTGCCGTACTGCTCGGCCACCATGAGCGGCGCGTGGTTGGGCAGCATGACGCCGCCGGAGCCGACGCGGATCCGCTCGGTCACCGATGCCGCCTGGGAGATGAGCAGCGACGTGGCGCTCGAGGCGAGGTTGGGGGTGTTGTGGTGCTCGGCGAACCACAGCCGTGAGTAGCCCAGCCGATCGGCGAGGCGGGCCGACTCCATCGACGCGGCGATGCCGTCACGCGCGGTGGCCCCCTCGGAGATGGAGACCAGGTCGAGAATGCTCAAGGGGACCGACACAACGCACCACCTTTTCGTAGCTCACCGTCACCGCCGCGAACATCCGCGGCTCGTGTGTCGAGGCTACCGACGCGGCGAGGTCGGTGACGGGTCACGGATCGGCGCCACCCGCGTCCGCCCCCGTGACGGGCGTGGGTCACACCGGTGCCACCGTCGGTGACGTGCGGGACCGGACCGACGACGACGACGACGACGACGACGACGACGAGCTTCCCGTCCCCGCACCCCGTGGCCGCCTGCCGGCGTCGGCGTTTCGGGCCCCCACCCCTGCGCCGTGGGTCACACTGAGCTCGTCGCGGGGTCCCGCCCGCGCATCAGATCCGCACGAAGGGTCCGATCACATGACGCAGACACGCTCCGATGAGCCGCTTCACCAGCGGGTCACCTCGGGAGAGGCCGATCTCGACGATTTCCGTGAGCGCCTCACGGCCTGGCTGGCCGAGCGCGACGAGGTCGACGCTGCAGCCGGGGTCGAGGTCTCGGCGGTGAGCCGGCCGGAGAGTTCGGGGATGTCCAACATCTCGGTGCTCTTCGACGCCACGTGGGCCCCGGCCGAGGCCAGCGCACCGGCGGGCCCGTCCGAACCGCGGCCTGCCCGCCTGGTCGCGCGGATGTGCCCGCTGGACGACGCGTTCGCGGTGTTCCCCGTCTACGACCTACAGAAGCAGTTCGACGTGATGCGGGCGGTCGGCGAGGCCACCGACCTGCCGGTGCCGCGGGTGCGCTGGCTCGAGCAGGATCCGGCCGTGCTCGGAGCGCCGTTCCTGGTGATGGACCGCGCCAGCGGCCGGGCGCCGGTCGACAATCCCCCGTACGTCTTCGACGGCTGGCTACTCGAGATGGCCCCCGAGCAGCGGGCCGAGCTCCAGCGCGAGTCCGTGGCGGTGCTCGCGGAGATCCACCGCATCCCCGCGCCGGCCGACCTCCTGCCGATGCTGGCCCCGGCGCCCGGGATAAGCGCGCTGCGAGCGCACGTGGACGAACAGCGCGCCTACTACGAGTGGACGACCCGCGAGGACGGGCTGCGGATCCCTCTCATCGAGCGCGCCTTCGACTGGATCGAGGAGCATTGGCCCGCCGAGACCGGACTCGACGTGCTGAGCTGGGGCGACGCCCGCATCGGCAACATCCTCTACGAGGGCACCACCCCGACCGCCGTCCTGGACTGGGAGATGGCGGCCATCGCGCCGGCCGAGGTGGACCTCGGCTGGTTCCTGTACTTCCACGACCTGTTCCAGGACCTCGCGGAGACCTTCGGCTTCCCCGGGATCCCGGACGTGTTCGACCACTCCGAGGTCGTCGAGCAGTACGAGCAGCTGACCGGCTCCACCGTCCGGGATCTTCCGTTCTACTACGTCTACGCCGGGCTGCGGCAGGCCATCATCCTGTCGCGGATCACTCGTCGTCGTATCCACTTCGGTGAGCAGGAGGCGCCCTCCCACCCGGACGAGTACGTCCTCCACCACCCGATGCTCGCCCGCCTGATCGCCGGCTGACCGCACTCAGAAGGCGTTTCGCGGTGACTGCTGAAATCCGCCTTCCGGAAGCTCAACTTTCGCTCCCAGCTCTCGAAGGACTTCTGCTGCCACCTCTGGCCGCTCGCGTATGACCGAGCGGGCTTGATAGTCCCTCCATTCAGCTCGCCCTTGGTCAATCTGTTCTCTCCAGTCACCACTTCCTTCAACGCCGCATTCGGCGATCAGGAACTCCAAGAAGTCCTCGACGCAAGGCCGGAAGCGCTCTCCGCCGGTCGGGATGTGGAGAGACTCGACAGCAGCCGGAGTCTTGTGACCCGTCTTGGCAAGGAACAGCGTTAGTGGCCCACTCTGCGCGTGTATGTGAATGTGAGAAGACGGTACGTGCACCGGCTCGCGCAGATACTCCATCCGCAAGATCGGTCGCTTGCGCATATCAAGGAGTTTGAACGCGGACTCGTACACGGCCATGTAGCGCCCCGCCCGGTCGCGCCCCACCGTGAAGTGGACCTCGACAAATCCGATCGAGGCAGGATTTCGTTCTGCTTTCAGTGGTCGCCGAAACTCAAACGAGAACCTCGGCCCCTTGGGAGATCTGACGACACTCAACGGCTCTTCAGATCGGGCGCCGGCCAGCGTCGATTCGATGCGGCTACTGCACTTCACCGCGAAGTCGCTTACATCGCGTTGAAGGTCTGCGTCGCGCTTTTCGTCGTCACCGAAATCGCTTCCGAAGTCGTCAGTCATCCCATAAGAGGAAGCGAATCGTCTTGACTTCGTCCCAGACTTCCCGCTCTTCGTCGGTCAAGAGGTACTGTTCGGCGAGCTTGGCCAGCTCCTCGTAGCTGTGGCCGACCCGTGCGAGCGCGAGCCGCTCCTTCTCGCGAAGCTCCGGCTCAGTTGGGTTTTCGAACACAATGGTCATGGCTTACCTCCCCCTCCTCTCCTACGTGCCCTCAGTATGCATCGCCGGTACGACAGGAGTCGGGTTGTGGCCGTACTGCTCCCAGATGGCTGCCGGGATGTCGCCCCTGTTAGCGCGACGACGGCGGACTCACTTCCCGCGCACCCATGCCGGGACTACGTACGAAGCGGTGACATTCAACGGCTCTCTGCACCAGAGTGGAATCACCTTCCTGACCCGACACGACAGGCCTGCCGATGAAGCCGACGCCGCTCGACGAGTTCCCCGTCCACCAGACGCCCCTGCCGATGACCCAGGTCGGCACGAGTGACCGCAACTTCTACGACCGCTACTACTTCAACGCGCACGACCGCACCGGCGACGTGTTCCTCGTGACGGGGTTCGGTGCGTATCCCAATCTCGGGGTCGTGGACGCGTTCGTCACCGTCCGCCACGGCGACACCCAGCGATCCGTGCGGTTCTCCGACGCCCTCGACGCCCGCTCACTCGCGCCCGCAGTGGGAGGCTTCCGGATCGAGGTGATCGAGCCGCTGAGCACCCTGCGGCTGGTGTGCGAACACCCGGACCTGTCGGTGGACATGACGTGGGAGGGGTCGTTCGACGCGGTGCTCGAGGACCGGCACGTGCTGCTCGAGGGCACGCGCGCGATGCTCGACGCGAGCCGGTTCGCGCAGGTGGGCAGCTGGTCGGGCACGCTCTCGGTCGACGGGCGCGACTTCGCCGTGGATCCCAACGCGTGGCTGGGGACGCGGGACCGCTCGTGGGGCATCCGGCCGAGCGGCGAGTCGGATCCCGCCGGCCGGTGGGCGGCCGAGCCGCGGGAGGGCTTCTGGTGGACCTACGTTCCGCTGCGCTTCGACGACTACGCGATGGTGGTGATCCTGCAGGAGAGCCCAGACGGGCACCGCACGCTCAATCACGCGAGTCGGGTGTTCGCCGACGGGCGGATCGAGCAGCTGGGCTGGCCGCGGATGGAGGTCGACTACCGCAGCGGCACCCGTCACCCCGACTGCGCGCGCCTGCACCTGACCACGCCCCGCGGCGAGCCGCTGCTGCTGGAGGTCGAGACCCTCGGCGGCGTCCCGCTGAGCATGGGCTCGGGCTACGTCGGCGACCCGGCGTGGTCGCACGGCCGCTGGATGGGCCGCGAGTGGAGCGAGTCGGTCACCTACGACATGACCTCCCCCGACGTGGTCGCGATGCTGCCGTTCAACACCATCGACCACGTGGCCCGCGCGACCTGCAACGGTGACGTGGGCTGGGGGCTGTTCGAACACGCGAACCTAGGCCGCCACGACCCGTCGGGGTTCACCGACTGGGGCGATATGGCATGAGAGCCGCAGCTAACCGCAGGTACGGGTTGACCGACACCTCCACCCGGCGCGGTTCACCGCCGTAGGATGCCGACGTGGACGGACATCAGCCTGCGTCAGTGCAGGCGAGCAGCATTAACGGCGTCGCCCAAGCGCAGGCACCAAGCACGCTGGTATTCCTCCTGCCGACCACTCGTAGGCGCTGCGGTGGCCAGATGCGGCGTCGAGACGGAGAACCGATCCGCTCGGCCGAGTGGTGCGCCATTGCATCGATAGGCCAGCACGTCCGATGACGGCCGAACGAAACCAATCCCCAGCCCGCGCAAAGCGGCCAGCTGCATCGTCCGAGACGGTTCGCGTCAACATGTCGAGGCAGAAGCGACGCGATACCGGGTGCGAGATGGCTGTGCGACGGATCCTCCACGCAGAAGGGATCCGCTACAGGGTCGACTTTCGCCCACTTCGCGATGAGCGTTTCAGAGTCGACATCGGCTGGCGTAAGTACAAACTAGCGGTGTTCATCGACGGCTGCTTCTGGCACGGATGCCCGGAACACGGGACTGTTCCGAAGAGCAATCGGACGTGGTGGGCCAGCAAGCTCTACGAAAACCAGCAACGCGACCGACGCGTGCTCGCGACCCTCGAGGATGCTGGCTGGATAGCTGTTCGCTTCTGGGAACACGAACCGCCGCGCAGCATCGCACACTCAATTATAACGCTCGTCCAATCCAGACGCCCACCATGCTAACGTGAGACAACATAAGTAATTCGCCATCGGTTGTCGGCCGTGGCCGACCCGCCAGCGCCCGATACCTACCTCGCCCCCGCCCAGGAGAGCCCACATGGACCCTGCATTCATCCGTGAAACACTAATCGGGCGAATGCGTCGACATGGCGAGGACCTAGAAGCAGCTATGCGCTCAACTGCTCGCGGCCTCGGCGTCGACATCTCGACCTTGAAGCCGGCCGCCGACGCAATCCGCCGCGAAGGCGCCCGGAACCGTCTCTTGACAGAACCGGCGGGCGTCGTGAAGGACCTAGTCCGTGACGAGCTGACCCACGAGAGTTGGTACACCGGCGAAGAAGAGGGTGACGAGTTTTGGCCGCGACTGAGGGCAAAAATGCAGCTCGGATCGTTGTCCGAGGCCCTGCCAGAGATCGATAAGGCGTCTACCAAGGTAGTCGCCTTGTGCGCCGATCCGAATGTCCGACGACTCAAGAAGCGCGGAATGGTCGTCGGACACGTCCAATCTGGCAAGACAGCCAACTACACAGCGGTCATGGCGAAAGCGGCTGACGCCGGCTACCAACTTTTCATCGTTCTCGCTGGAATGCACAACAACCTCCGACGACAGACACAGGTGCGCCTTACCAAAGACCTCCTAGACGACAGCTGGGCACCCCTAACAACGAGGGATGACGACTTCGGCACGGTCACGAACGGCTCCGCCATGCTCAAAAACGGCACCAAGGCGATCGCTGTTGTCAAAAAGAACCAGAGTCGGCTCGAATCGCTTCGCACTTGGCTATCGGAAATCCCGGAAGATATCCGAGCCCGCGTACCAGTAATGATTCTTGACGACGAAGCTGATCAGGCCACTCCAAACTCGTCTACCAACGCCGACTCAAGGACACGGATTAACGAGCTGGTACGCGAAATCTGGGCTGAAGTAAAAACCGGGACATACGTCGGATACACCGCCACCCCGTTCGCGAACGTTTTCATGGACCCCCACGATGAAGAGGAGCTCTATCCAGCAGATTTCATCGTCGACCTTCCACGGCCCAAGGCCTACTTCGGCGCTGAGAGACTCTTCGGCAGAGAGCCCCTCGATGAGGAAGACACGCCAAGCGATGGAATGGACGTCATCAGGTATGTGCCCGATGAAGACGCAGATCAGCTCCGCCCCCCGTCCGGTGCCGAGAACCGTAATCGCTTCGACCCAGAACTCCCGCCTTCCCTCATCGAGGCAATATCGTGGTTCATCGTCTCGACAGCCATCCGCCATGCAAGAGGCGAAGCCGCAGAGCACAGCTCTATGCTCATTCACACAACTCACTTCGTAGGTCCTCACTTCGCTATGAAGGAGAGGGTCGATGCACATCTACAAATGCGCCTCCGAGAACTCGCGGAAGGCAAATCGGACGCGTTCCGCGAGAGTTTCGAGCGAGAAGCCGCACGCGCGTCCGATTCAGCTACTAAGCCAATGCCTCCGTGGGAAACAGTGCAGGAGCGTCTCTGTTCGGTAGCCGAAAGCGTCCGAGTCATCGTCGATAACGGATTCTCACGCGACCGCCTCGACTACGAGCGAGAGGACGATGACGGCGAGAAGCTAACGGAAACCGTCATCGCCATTGGCGGAGGCACACTCTCACGAGGCTTGACCCTCGAAGGCCTAGTGGTCTCGTACTTCATCAGAACATCTAACACTTACGACACCCTTCTCCAGATGGGTCGATGGTTCGGTTTCAGGCCGGGATACGAGGATCTTCCTCGAATCTGGATGCCTCGTTCCCTTGCACTAGAGTTCCAATTCCTAGCCTTGATCGAAGAAGAGATCAGACAGGACATGCGACGCTTGGAGAAGATGCAGGTCACGCCCAAAGAGATGGGGATCCGCGTCCGCAGCCACCCTGGGCGACTCGCCATTGTAGCGAAGAACAAGATGCAGCATGCAGACATTGTTTGGGTGTCATTTTCCGGAAAGCGCCTGCAAACATTCATTTTCGATGAGTATGACGCTTCGCTACAGCGCCAGAATATCGACGCCGCACGGAAACTGATCGCGGAGGCGTCCAACTCCTCGGCCGCAGGAGTTCGTCAGATCCCCGGGTCGCCGAAGTGGGTGGCTCACGATCTACCCGCGGCGACTGTTATCCGATTCCTCAACAGCTATCGAATCCACCCCGATCAATCGAGCATGCGCGCGGACCACTTGATCGGCTGGATTGAGACCGCCGCGTCGGATCGTCGATGGAATCTGGTAATCAAGGGATCGGCCCAACAGCAGACACTCGACGGCACAGTGATCGATTTAGGGAGCATCGACCTCGGCCTTCCCGTCGAAGTCCCGGCTGTCAATCGCGCTCCCCTGACTTCGTCTTCGAAGGGAGTCGCCAACATAAAGTCGCTCCTCTCGCAGAGCGACTGGTACGCCGATCTAGATCCCGCGCTGATCGCCGACAGAAAAGCTCTCGACTACACGGCCGCCCGAGAGTTGCGGCGAGACCACGCAAACGGCAATGGACTGATCATCATCTACCCAGTAAGCAAGCACTCCGTCCCATTGAGCCCAGCTCAGCTCCGAACGAACAGCAGAAGGGCAATGACCTCTCCGGAACATCTCATCGGAGTCGGAATAATTCTCCCAGACATTGGTAACGACGGGGTAGCAGAAGAAGGCGACTACTATTCAGTCACACCAGACTGGGAGATGACTGTAGACAGTGACGAGACACCTCCGGACCTAGAAGGGTCGGCGCAGTTCGACGGCGCCGATCGACAGAGGGCCTAGAGAAATGGATGTCGGCGAGCACTTTGTATATCTTTCAGAGCAGCAGCGCGACGTCGGAATGTCTCAAATCTTGACGAGGGAGATCGCGTCCACGTCCGACATCGGTCGCATCCTCGTCGGTATTGACGACCACGGTGATCGACACTTGCTCATTCCGATTACCCCGAGCCAACAGCTAACGCCGTTCTCCCACAAGGCAATCTCAGTTTCCAAGAGAACATTATTCGGCGACTCGGCGATGACCGATTATCTTGATGTCGCTTGCAGCAAGCCACGTCTGTTTTTGGTCTTCGACCGATTGCTCGACGAGGTTGTCTCTCGAGTCATATCCGGCGCCGCGGATCCCGTTGCCGCCTGCTTGAACACCTTGGACGAGTGGCGACAAATAATAGAGACCGCCTCAAGTCAGACCGCAGCTACGACAATCGCCGGTCTAGTGGGCGAGCTGGCACTGCTTGAGAGCTTAGCGAGACTTGATCCGATTGGGTCATTGACTTCCTGGGTGGGGCCAGAAGGCGTAGTCCATGACTTCGTATCCGACGAGAACTCCGCGATCGAGGTGAAGGCGACGACCTCGAAAGAGGGTAATCGCACGTCAATTCACGGGCTCGACCAATTAAATTTCAGCTCTAGAGCACGCCTTTATCTCGCCGTCTACCACCTTAGGGAGAGCCCCAATGCCCCCAGCTTGGACGACAGGATCGATCGGTTGGTCAATATCGGTGTGTCTAAGGTCGAATTGATCAAGAAGATCTCCAAGGCGGGATACGTATATGAATCAGGTACAGACGCCGACCATCGGTTCGAGTGCATCGGGTTCAAGCTCTGGAGGGTGACGGATAGCTTTCCGGGCCTGAAGAGATGCGATCTCGGTCCAAAGCTCACTGCCGGAGTGGAAAATGTCCGGTTCGACATCGAATTAGTCGCCGCGCCGCCGCCGCTCGATGAGCATCAAGTCGAACAGGTTCTCGCTAGTTGGAGCCCACATGTCTGACGAGCTCGAGGAAGCGCTGGCTCCAGTTAAGCAACACTTCCGCGGAAAGAAGATTAGTGAGAACACGGTGTTGGCTGC
Organism: Dietzia sp. WMMA184; assembly: GCF_002441635.1. Classification (NCBI taxonomy): domain Bacteria; kingdom Bacillati; phylum Actinomycetota; class Actinomycetes; order Mycobacteriales; family Dietziaceae; genus Dietzia; species Dietzia sp. WMMA184. The sequence goes on from NZ_NXEI01000001.1 coordinate 1,914,882, forward strand.
ATACATGCGGGCGGCGAAACTAGAGCCGACCGGACCAAAGTGGCAAGCGGCTAAGGCTGCGTTCAAAGGCGGAGCCACTTTTTCACAGGCAGTCGCTGCAGTCGCGGAGTCGAAGAGCTCGGCGGCCCCCCAGGCCGCGGGCGCGCCGCAGGCTGTGCCGACGAAATCCCCACGTGAACCAGTTCCCTCGCTTAGACCGCGCAGTTCTACTGAACAGGTTTCCCCGTCGTATAAGACGACGAAAGAGGTGAGTCAGGTGGGCGCCAAGCCTGATCCCATAGCGCGTACGCCCCGCAAGGTCTTTAGAACGCCGACGGGCGACGACGAACGGAATTCAATGAAGTGGTTCCCGAAGCGGTTCGCCCCCGGCGATATCCATGGGCAGGGAGCCGAGAAGCTACTCGGACGGCCAGACCTTCAACAGTTGGAGGTATTAGTACGCGAGACAGCTCAGAACTCCTGGGACGCCCGCGGCACCGCAGATCATATTGACTTTTGCATCAATCTACGACGCCTCTCCAACAACAATCTAACCGCGTTGAGGCGCGACGTATTTGGAGAGGCTGGGGGACCAGAGGGATTACAGGAAATCTTGACGCGCGATGAGGTCTGGGCTATCGAGATTTCCGATCGCGGTACAATCGGTCTAGGTGGTCCGACTCGGAATGACCTTGAGCCTGCCTCGGGGGTGCCCACCAACTTTATCGACTTTGTTTTCGACCTAGGCGCACCGAAGAGCCAGGGCATGTCGGGCGGTACTTACGGCTACGGAAAGACCGTGTCCTACTCGTCGAGCAGTGTTGGGACGGTATTGATCTGGTCACGGTGTGCGAACAATGGTCAATTAGAAGACCGATTGATCGGTTCTGCGATCGGGCCTAGTTTCAATATGGGCGGCCGACGATACACTGGGCGGCATTGGTGGGGGCGGATCCCAGAAAATGGCGACAGAGTTGAACCGCTAATAGGAGCCGAAGCAGAACGTATCGCTGCAGACGTGTTCTCGAGCGGGTTCGAGCGTTCGGCTACGGGTACAAGTATTCTAATTCTCGACCCGCATTTTGGCGATGACGATGACTCGCGGCCTAGTCAAGCACGTTCGATCGCAGAAGTCGTAGAAAACCATCTCTGGCCGAAGTTGATCGATTCAGACTTGCTGCGCGCACGGATGAATATCACAATACTGCTAGACGGCGAGCCCATTCCAATCGGAGATCAGGCGTCACACAAGATTCGGGCCAACTACGGGGAATGCCTGAACATGGTTCGAAGAATCCAGAGCGGCGGCTCGACGGATTCCGACAACGTTCGAGCGTTTCCGATTACTCGCTATAACGATGTCGTGGGTCATTTATGCATGACCCGGTTTCCAATAGATAAGCGCTCGGGACAAGGTGTTGAGCACGAGGACCCCGGCCCAAAGCGACTCGCGGAAAACCGAGTTGCCTTAATGAGGAACGAGGCCGAACTCGTCGTAAAGTATCTAGATTTCCCCGCGCTAGCCGTCGAAGGGTTCGCATGGGTCGGTGTGTTCAAGCCTGTCTCAGCAACAGATGGGGCGTTCGCAGCCGCCGAACCCCCAGCGCACGATGAATGGAACCCAGCGACCGTGACAGTGAAGACGCAGAAGTCGATCGTCAATGTAGCGCTTCGGAAAGTAAAGGAAGCGGTGGCGTCGTACCTAGCACCGACTAAGTCTCTGGGCGAAGTGGGTGTTCAACCACCCGCTGCCCAGATCGGTGACTTCCTAGCCGGACTACTAGTGGGTTTAGACGGGCCCGCTCCAACTAAGCGGCGGAACGGCACGATCCCTTCGACTCCGAAAAAGTCGAAGGCTAAAGTCAGCATCTCCGGCGTCAGAACCGACCCAATTCCGGGTTCAGAGTGGAACACGTCGATAGTCACAGTTCAAATGCGAGCCAACGATTCTCAGTCTCGCTCTGTGTCGATGGACCTGTCAATCGGGACCGAGGGGAACAGTCGTGAACCTATCAACCGCGTTGTACTTCGAAACAACGGTTGGCTTTTGGATTCGGGGATTGTCGCAGACCAGAACATGCAGATGAAAGATGGTGACACCGCTTTCTACGCCTTTGATTCTAGCGCCAAAGTCGCGATCGACTTACAACCTCGGATAGAGACTCCCTAATGGCGCACTTTCGAGTACTCCCACACAGAGTTGCCAGCGCCGCATCAATCAATATCGAGCAGTGGTGGTACCGCCTCGGCGACGGCGAGATCAGTGACCTGCCCGAACTGGTTCCGGGGTGGGACTACAATACCCACACGGTCGTCGGGGTAGACGTAGAAATCAACACAGAAGAGCTGACCTCCAGCACTGGCTTACCTATCGAAGCGATCGAACTCGTTATTACGGTTGATTGCCCTGCCGTCTCGGAACGCTTTCTCGAAAAATCCGCCATCATGGACGGGCCCCAATCGCTGGCCGTAGAAATTCCCAGCGGCCGAGTCGCCGACTCCTTCATTGCGACTGCACATCTTGTCGCGAAATCAACCGAGCCACTTCGGCAGTCGCCGGCCTCGGTCAAAAGTGGGGCGCGCCTCTTCACCTCGGAGCCGCAGCGGGCGCAGCTGGAGGGGTCTGGGGGGCGCTTTCCCGTTGAGGTCTGCGGATTTAGCTCCATCGGCTTTGAGTCCGCACCCTGGACGCTGGTGTCCGACTTCGAGGAGCTCAGCGACTCATTTATGGGCTCTATTCGACTCTTTGTCAATTCGGAGCACCCACTTGGAGCGCTCGCGGCGAAACCAGCCCAGAACGCGACGGCCGCTCGCTTGATGCAAATCGACACTATGCGACTTCTCATCGCCGAAATTGCGCGTAGTGGAATGTACGAATCCCACACCTCGTGGCCGGATGGGAGCGTGATCTATGTGGTGGACTCGATGTGCTCAGCCTACTTTAACCGCGAGCTGAGCACGATGATTCAACTGCTAAGTGTTGATCCTGCTGCGTTCGAGCGTCTCCTATACGACAGTCTCCCCTTCGACGAGGTTGCTTCTCTATGAGTCATTACGTATACCCTCGGCTATCGGGGGCCGCGGCCGAATCCGCTTATTCTTCCATATCGGAGGCCTACCGGTCCGGGGGACTAGCGGCCGTAAGGGAACTAAGCCGGCTATCGCACTCATCGGCGAGCCCCGTACCAACAGGGGGAACCGTAGCGACCGAAACGCGTATTGCGGCAGTTCGGGAAGCTGCAGAAGCCGCCACACAAGAGTGGATCGATCGGGGCATTATTGGGCCACGCGAGGTGGGCGTCTTCGACATTGCACTTGGGCGCGCGTTACACCGCTCGCTCGAGATTACGCCAGCGGACGCCGCCCATGTCGACACCTGGAATTTTTTATCTCTCGTGGTTATGCCGCACTTGAGCGTGCTCAGGTTCCCCGACATGCATCGAACGAGAATCTTCGGAATGCCCCGGAATTCACTTCGTCGCGCATGGCAACGAGAGGAAGTGATCGGCGACCTCCTCCTAGGAAATGAGGGCACACTCGGCGAGGATATTCTGGTTGGGATGTTCGAACGGACTGCGCTCGCGAGGAACCGCACCCTCATCCGGGCAATGACCCGGGCCCTACTCGCCTACGACGGCCCCATCGCTAGGTCCACTCTCGCTAGACGATTCTCGAAAACAGTAACCTGGGCCACTGGACCATTCCTGCTCGACACCCTCAGTCAGAACGAAGTCGACGAGCTAATTCCCCAATACTTGAACATCTCTATCTTGAAGTTAAACGAAGGCGGCGACCTAGAGGAGGCAGAGGTGAGCACCGCCGCGGCGCGCTGAAGCCGTGAAGGGGCTCGGATTTAATATCTTGTCATTGCTTTCGGTAAGGTGTAGTTGTGGATAGTGGAGAGTTGGGGACTTCTAAATCTCCGTACGGGGTCAAGCTGGTCCGCGGCCCCTTCCTCGATCTGCCTCCGCACGAGCACCACGCCGCGGACGTCGGGGAATTCAAGCGTCTCACCAGATCGCTGCGGGGGCGTGGCGCGCATCTCGCTGCGGACCTCTTCTCCGGCGCCGGAGGAATAAGCCTGGGTCTCGAGGAGGCCGGCTACGATGTGGTGCTCGGCGCGGACCACTACGAAGCCGCTGTCCGCACCCACGCCCATCACTTCGCAGGATTGTCCCTGGACTGGGACCTCGCGGACGCGGACGTCGTCGAACGCGTCGCGGGACTCATCAAGGAGGCCCGAGTCGAGATCATCGCCGGCGGCCCGCCCTGCCAACCGTTCTCGAAGGCCGGCCGATCCATGATCCGACACCGCGTCCAGCTCGGAGAGCGTGATCCCCACGATGAACGGCGGGATCTCTGGCGCTCATTCCTCGAGATCGTCGGAAGCGCGCGGCCTCGCGCTGTGCTCATGGAGAACGTTCCGGACCTCGCACTCGACCGCGAGATGTTCATCTTTCGATCGATCGTCGAAGAGCTGGAACAGGACGGCTACTCCGTCCACACCCGCATCGTGGAGACGTGGAGGTACGGCGTTCCCCAGATGCGTCAGCGCCTCCTCGTGGTCGCCTTGCGAGACGGCGTCGCCTTCGAGTGGCCCGCCGACGCCCCTACCAAGACGACACTGTGGAACGCGATCGGGGAGCTTCCCGAGGTCGATGGCGGCTGGCGCCCCGAGGGTGGCGCCGAGGGCTGGGCGGAGTACGACGGTCCGGTAACCGAGTATCAACAGAGGATGCGGCGCGGTGTGGCGGGTGCGGACGCCCATAAGGTGTTCGACCACATAACCCGTCCGGTTCGTGAAGACGATCGTGCGGCATTCGAGACCATGACGCACAAGACCAAATATTCCGACCTCGCGCCCGAGCACCAGCGGTACCGCAACGACATCTTCGACGACAAGTACAAGCGTCTCGACGAGAACGACCTCTCGAGGACGATCACCGCGCACATCGCCAAGGACGGGTACTGGTACATCCACCCCCGCCAGCCGAGGACGCTCACCGTCCGCGAGGCCGCGCGCATCCAGTCCTTCCCCGACTACTTCCGCTTCTCGGGACCACCGTCCGCCGCCTTCAAGCAGATCGGTAACGCGGTCCCCCCCTTGGTCGCCGAGACCGTGGGCAAGTCGATCAGATCAGCGTTGGCTGCCGGCCGGTCGATGCCGTTCAACACACGCGAGATATCGGCGAGGATGGCAACCTGGTATCGGGGGCGCGGAGTGGACGACCTCGCCCTCCCCTGGTTCCGATCAGGCTCGCGGTGGGTCTTCGTCGCCAGTGAGATCCTCCTCGCCAGAGCGTCACGGGCCGTCACGCGCAGCTTCTTCCCCGCCATCGCAGCGCTCGACGTCCCCCGAGGCTCCCTTCCCGCGGACGACGCCCTGGCCATCCTCAAGAACATGGCCGAGGGAGTCGGACGCTCGACGCGCGCGGACCAGCTCGGTGAGCTGGCCGGACAGATGGCCGATGCCCCGGATGCCCTCTGGTCGCCGACGATCGACCGCACCGCCCTTCCGACGATCCCTGCGTCCATCGCGGACCTGGCCGAGCTGGCCGTGCCGACAACCGACGAGAACGGGTTGGAATCAGAGGAGCCCATTCTCACCGGAAAGGGCATTCTCCGGGTGGCCAGTCGGTTCCTGGGCAACGACGTCGACAAGCGCAACAAGCTGACCGACGGCCGACTGGCAGTCGCCAGACTGGTCGGTATAGGTGAGGAGTCGCGTGACGCCCAGCTCGGTCTCATCGAGCTCGCGGCGTCGGTCTGTACCATCGACCAACCTCGGTGCAGCATGTGCCCGCTGTCGGACCACTGTGCGTACGCCAACGACAAACGAGATGAACCGACCTCGCTTTTCTGAGGTCAGAACCCGAGCGACTTCGCCATGTCCGGTGACTCCTTCTTCAGCAGGTCCGAGATCTGCTTGAGGGCGTCGAAGTTGCCGGTACGGACGAGCGCCGCCTTGATCGCCAGCCCGATCTCGGCGCCGTTGGACACCTCGCTCGGCATGCCGGCTGCGCCATTGTTACGCCTACGCGGAGCGTCGACGCGGTAAGCGTTGTTGGCGAGGATGCAGAGCTCCGAGATCGGGCGTCCCAGCATCTGCTTGAGCTGCGGGGGGAGAGCGACCCGCATCTTCGCAACATTGATGTTGAACGCCGCGTCCAGGTCGGTGTCGAAGTCGACCGAGGCTCGTGCCAACTTCGTGTGCTCGTCCAACGCCCGGGTCCCGGCCCATCCGCCCCATTGCACGAGCCGGTTGGCGCGGTAGATATACAAGCCCTGCTGGCGGTTCCACTTGAGCGGACCAGACGCCGCCTCGAAGGCCTCCGGCGACGAGAACGCGTTTCGCGACGGCAGGATGAAGCGGCGGAGATGAACCTTTCCGGCATGGTCGCCGACCATCACCTCGAACGACTCCGGGCCGAGTTCCTTCAGCTCCGGCTCGTTTCGCTGGAAGGGGTCCCACGGCGTGAGCGGCTGGTCGTCCACCCAGATCTCAATCTTCCGCGCGGTCCCCTCGCCGGCCAGGAAGCGGTGGAACACCATCGATAGGTGCGCCATGAGCTTCTCACGCAGGCTGTCGAATCGCCTTTTCGCCCACCCACCGGTTGACTGCCTGGCCGGCAGTATCCGGTCGAGCTTCTCCCAGATCACGACGGTCCCCGGCTCACCGGCCAGCAGCTCACGAGCTCTGGTGGTCGCGGCATCAGGATGCGGGACCACGACGATCCAGTCATCGCGCTCGGCGATGAGGTCGAGATCCAATCTCTGGATCTGGGGTTCCTTCATCCGGGCTGTGCGACTGACGACGGTGACCGAACGTCCCTGCGAGAGAGAAGCGGTCTTCAGTCCGAGCCCGTACCGCCCGAGATCCCCCAACTCGTAGTCACGGCGGCTGCCGAACCGGAGCGATTCGAGAGCACCGTTCACCGACATTCCGTGCCCGTCGTCGCAGATGAGGAGACGAGAGCCCTCGCCGTCGAACTCCATGAAAACCCGTATCTTCTCCGCACCGGCACTCACCGAGTTGTCGATGAGGTCAGCCACCGCCGAGCTGAAGTCGTACCCGATATCCCTCAGGGACTCCGTGAGCCTCGCGGCCGAGGGGGTGACGGATGCGATGGCGACTCCGGGGTTCACGTGTTGATTCTCTCTACTTCCTCGAGACTGACCTGCTCAGCCGATGGCGACGACCATTGTCGCCCACAGGTCAGACACCGGAGCCCGGCCGGGCCCGCCGAGCATCGGCGACGCTCCGATACTGCCGCCGACCCACAGGATTCGGTCGAGCCGCCCCCGACCGGGCTTCTCCGGCGCAGGAGTCAACCTCGCTGACATCGGCCTTCCGGTGACATTAACACCCGCTTCGACGCCCACCGCTCGCGACTCGCTGCCGACGGCGCCGCGGTCGCGTAATGGCTATCGGCCGACCACGACGACTACCGCCGGTCAGTCGTCCGACCGGCCGAACCGTCGTGGTGAAAGTTCCAGCCGACTCGCCGCGCTCGGCGAACACCCCCGCCGAAGTGATGCGCCACCGGGTCGACGAAGTCGGCCGGGCGAGCGGGCCCCTCGTCGTCGTCGTCATAAAACCCACCAGCCCACCTGCACCTTTCCCATCCACCGGAATCGAACGGTGACGCGCGCCACAACGCGGTCACAGTGTCCTCATCCTCCCCCGGGCGCGCGCAGCGCGACGGACGGCGGCACCCCCGGCACGCCGGGACCCTCATCGGCGAAAGGACACCCCATGGGCGACGTCCGTGCCCTCGGCTACCTCAGAATCGACACCACCGACCTCGACCGCTGGCGCACCCTCGCCCACGACGTGCTGGACCTGGGCGTGGGCGCCGGCGGCGACGACGACACCCTCCACCTGCGCCTCGACGAGCGCGCCCGCCGCATCACCCTGCGCCGCGCGGAGAAGGACAACCTCGCCGCCGTGGGCTGGGAGGTGCGCGACGAGATCGCCCTGGACCGCGTCCGGGCCACCCTCGCCGAGCACGGCATCGCCTACCGCGACCTCACCCACGACGAGGCGCAGGCCATCAAGGTCGACGGCGCGATCACCCTGGAGGACCCCTGCGGCCAGCGCCTGGAGATCTTCCACGGCGCCGAGCTGGACCACTCCAAGGTCTCCACCAAGTACCGCACCGAGTTCGTCACCGACGAGCTGGGCCTGGGCCACCTCGTGGTCCCCACCACCGACTACGACGCCACCATCGGCTTCTACCGCGACGTGCTGGGCTTCCACACCCGCGGCGCGTTCCCCTTCCCCACCGCCCCCGGCATGCCGCCGCTGCGCATCCAGTTCATGGGCGTCAACCCGCGCCACCACAGCTTCGCCGTGATGCCCGCCCCGCACATGGGCCCCGGGATCGTGCACATCATGCTCGAGGTGGCCCAGATGGACATGGTCGCCCAGGCCATGGAGCGCACCACCGAGCACGGGTTCGGCATCTCCTCCACCCTCGGCCGGCACACCAACGACAAGATGATCTCCTACTACCTGCGCGCGCCCGGCGGCTGGGACATCGAGTACGGCTACGACGGCCTCATGGTGGACGAGAACCAGTACCTGCCGCAGAACATCACCGCCGACAGCTACTGGGGCCACGACTGGTCCGGCAGCGAGCCCCTGGCCTGCACCCTCCCGCTCGAGGAGACCGCCGCCGAGGCCGCGGCCGACTCCCTGTCCGAGCCCGTGGTGGAGACCGTCTGACGCACTGACGCTTCCTACGCGCCCCTGACCTCGATCAGCTCCCACCACCGCGCGGGCATGGTGCTGGGCGCTCTGCACGGCCGCCGAGTGGCTACTGCGTCCACGCAGGTACCGCTCGTCGACCCGCTCCTCGGTGTAGGCCGTGGCGATGTCGGCCGGGTCCTCCGCCTGGTCGACGCGGCCGCAGAAGAGGCCGTGCGGCAGGACGAGCATCGTCGCGGCGAAGCGGTCGCCGCCCGGCTACTGAGCCGGATGCGTGGTTCTCGGCCGGTGCTCACGGACCGGGAGTCCGAGGTCCTGCGCGCCGTGACCGAGGGGGCTCGAGCAACCGGCAGCCCGCCGAGTCGCTGCACCTGTCCGAAGGCACGGTCAAGACCCATCTCGTGCATGTCTTGAGAGAGGGTGCTGTGAGACCGGCGCCGTCATCGTCCGGCGCAAGAACTCGGCCGTGATCCCGCCGGCGTGGCGGCTGTGCGGGGTCAGGCCGGCGAGCACCGAGAACGCGTGGACTGCCGAGTACCACCGATGGGTCTCGACGGGCCGCCCGGCCGCGTGGAGGCGTTCGGTCAGCTGGAGCGCGGCCGGTTCCACGAGTTCGCCCGCAGCCAGGGTGATCAGCGTCGGCGGGAACACCTCCGGATCGCAGGTGAGCATCGAACGGCTGCTCTCCAGCCCGTCGGCGTGGTGCTGCCACAGCCTCTGGAACCGCTGCACCGTGACGGCCGGTTGGTAGGAGTCGCGCGTGGCCCACGGCCCCTCACGCACCTCGCCATCGACGTCGAGCAGGGGCGAGTAACCCACCATCGCGGCGGGCTGGCGGACGCCGTCGCGGGCGGCCAACTCGCAAATCGCGGCGGCCAGGTACCCGCCCGCCGAGTCCCCGGCCACCACGATCCGGTGATCCGCGGGCAGTTGCTCGGACAGAGCGCGATACCCGGCGTAGGCATCCGCGACCACGGTCGCCAGGTCGACCTCCGGCAGCATCCGGTAGTCCAGCGAGTGCACGGTCACGCCGAGGTCCATCGCCAGCCGGCCGCAGAGCCCACGGTGGGTGCCGGGGCCGCAGAAGACGAACGCGCCGCCGTGGAGGTAGAGCACGGTCACGTCGGCCAGTGCGTCCGGGCCGACGGAATCGGGGGTCGACGTCTCGGCCGCGGTGCCGCCGAGCACGGTCCGTTCCACACGCACCCCGGCGGGGCCCGCCAGTCGCGAGAACCCGCGCTCGACTGCGGCCAGCCCCCGGATCCCGGCGCCGGTCATGGGCCAGAAGCGGTACACCTGACGGAGCGTCGCCCGCCCGGCCCAGTAGAGCAACCGGGACTGCAGGTCGACCTCACGATGGATGATCACGGAGGGGTCTGTCCGAGTGGTCAAGAGCGGGACGATCCTTGCGTTCGTAGGAGAGTGCGCTGCTTCCGGCGACCCTTGGCGGCCATCAGCGGCAGGAGGGCGGACGCCAGGCGGGGGAACGCGGCACCCAGCCTGGCCAGCGCCCCGCGCCTAGCCGGGACGGCCGTAACCGGGCGCCGCGACTCCAGCACCCTGCCCACCGCGCGCACCACGTCCTCCGACTGCAGGAGGACACCCGAAAACGACAGCGCCGCCTGCGGGTCCTCGAGTTTGTCGAAGAGCATCGGGGTCCAGATGCCGTCCGGGCAGATGCACGAGATGTCGATATCGTCCACCCCGGCCAGCCGCAAGTCGGCGGCCGTGCTGGAACTGAAGCCCATCACCGCGTGTTTGGACGCCGCGTAGACGGCCTCGCCCGGGACCGCGGAGATCCCCGCCAGCGAGACGATGTTGACGATGTGCCCGCCACTGCCGGTCGCGCCGGTGCCCGGGATACCAGCGCTGCGGGCGCGCATGGCCTCGATCGCGGCGACCGTGCCGTTGATCGTCCCCAGCGCGTTGACGTCCAGCATGAGCCGCCGCTGGTCGTCGGTCTGCTCCCACGCCGGGCCGGTGAGCAGGACACCGGCGTTGTTGACCCACACGTCCACGCCCCCGGTCTCCGCGACCAGCCGGTCCCGGGCCTCGTCGACCTGCCCGCGATCGCGGACGTCGACAGCGGCCCAGAGCGCACCCCGCCCGATCTCCGCGGCCGCCGTCCGGGACGACTGCTCGTCCAGATCGGTGATCATGACGCGATACCCGCGGTCGGCCAGCAGGCCCGCGATATCTCGGCCCAGGCCGCGACCGGCCCCGGTCACGAGCGCGCTGCGGATCCTCGTCGTCGTCGTCACTTCCCGTCCCTCAGTCCGGCGCGGATCTCGCCGTAGGAGATCCCACCGTGGCAGTACGTCGGCACCACCGGCCAGAAACGCTTCCACGGCGCCAGTTCGGTGGAGGGCAGGATCTGCAGCCAGCGCGGGTCGGTCGGGCACGGGTCGGCGAGGGTCTTCTCCTTGATCATGGAGTCGTACTGGTCCAGCGCGTCCTCGAGGGTGTTGGCGTTGGGGCAGATCTCGCGGCCGTACTCGCGGTGGTAGCGGCGCACGCCCGGGATCTTCGACAGCTCCGGCTGCCAGTTGTCCAGGGAGATGCCGTTCTCGGAGGACACCCACACGCCGTCCGGGGTGTTGATGACCAGCGAGTGGTTGCCGTCCGTGTGGCCGGGCGTCCACAGCAGGGCGATGCCGGGGCCGAGCTCGATGTCGCCGTCGAACACGGCGAACCTGTCCCGGTGGACGCCGTCGAGTCCGTCCTCGACGTACCAGGCCCACTGCATGGGGTGCAGGTCCTCCAGGGTGGCCAGTTCGCGGCGGTGCACGAGCAGCTGCGCGTCGCCGAACAGGGCGGTGCGCGGCGTCGGCTCGCCGGCGATCACCTCGCTCGAGCCGAGAATCATCCGGGGGTCCTGCACGTGCAGGTGGTCGAACGTGAGGAAGTCCACGTCCTCCGGCCGCAGCCCCACCTTGGCCAGGGCCTCGGCGGGCTCGTTAAAGTACTTGAGAATCGCCTTGCTGGCCAGGCGGCCGCCGGGGACGGCGTCGACCAGCCTCTCCAGATTGGCGTAGAACGGCGCCTTGGCGGAACCGGCGGGGACGGTCGGCTCGAACACCAGGGTGCGGGGCCGACCGTTCCAGTCGTCGTACTGGACCACCACCATGCGGTTGATCATGGTGACCAACGGCAGGCTGGGCACCGACACCGCGTTGTCGAAGGCGTACTTGACCGGGTACGGCGCCCCGGCCACGTCGACTGACCGCACCGCCCGCACCTGCCCCTGCTGCACGAACCGCTTCTTGTACTCGGCGGCCACCGAGCGCACCGCCCTCAGCCGCTCGCCCCGCGGCCACACGTCGTGGACGCCGTCGAATTCGGGGATCGGCCGCGCGCCGATCTGCTCGAGCATGGGTCCGGACACCTGGTCCGAACGCGGTGGATCTTCGCGCAGCATCGTTCGCTCCTCCTCGCCGATGGGGTGGCCGCCCGGGGGGCGCCGGTCGTTCCCGCGGTCGACACCAGCATCCGGTGTCCGGCGGCGGGAAACTTGTGTCAGGGCGACAGATTGGTGGTCCGCCTCAGCTCCCCGGGGGACATACCGAACCACCGGCGCGCCGCGTGGCTGAGCGTGGCCTGCTCGGCGAAACCGACCAGGTCGGCGATCTGGGTGAAGGACAGGTCGCTGGTCGTGATGAACCGGTGCGCGCGATCCCGACGCAGGTCGTCGACGACCCGGCCGTAGGTGGTGTCGACGGCGGCGAGGCGACGTTGCAGCGTCCGCGGGTGGAGCAGGAGCGCCCCGGCCACCTCGACGAGGGTGGGGACGCGGCCGGGAAGGCGCTCCCCCACGAGGCGGCGCACCTGGTGAGCCACCGAGTCCGACGGGTCGGAGTACGAGCCCGTCAGGTGATCGAGGGCCGCGCGACGGAGATCCTCATCCGCGGAGGCGAACGTGGCATCCAACATCCGACGGTCGACGCACAGCGCGGCCGCGGGCCGGTCGAACTTCACGTCGACGCCGAAGAAGCCCAGATACCGGCCGACCGGCGAGAGTGGTCCGTGCGGCACCTCCACCGACCGCAACCCGGTGGACTGCCCGACCAGATGCACGGCCACCCGGTAGAACACCCCCAGCCCCAACTCGGCGGCCTGCGGCGAGTACGGCGACTCGGTCAGTTCCTTGCGGTACGTCAGGGCGATCACGCCGCGCCGGCCCCACGGGTCGTCGGCGACCTCGATCCTCAGCGCGGGGCTGTGCACGAACATGAACCGAGCCGCGCACTCCAGTGCCTCCGCGGGGGTCTGCGACGATCCGATCGCGCGCGCGATGGGGCCGAGAATCGTCACGTCCTGCCGTTCGGCCAGCCGCAGACCGAGGTCCGGGCAGCGCAGGTGGGCTGCCGCCACATCGAGCATCCGGTCGTGGTCGGTGATCGACAGCAGCCCGTCCTCGTCCGCCAACGTCTCTGGCTCGATGCCGAACCGCGCGAGCAGCCGATCCGGATCCCCGCCGAGTTCAGTGACGAGCTCAGCGAACCCGCGCAGGCTCGCGGCGCGGATCAACGGCTGCATCGACGTCGCCTGTCCTTTCGCGTGCGGAGTCCCCGAGGAGCCGCGGTCGAGGACGTCTCCGCGGAGCCACACGTGGTTCGACCATCCTCGCTCCACCTCGCCCCGACGTCCGGCCCTACCCGCCGCCCCTGACCTCGATCAGCTCCCACTGCCGGACCGGCCCGGGGGCGTGGGCCCGGCACATCGTGAAGATCGGCTCCGAGTAGGTTTCGCGCAGCCACACCTCGATCGGACCGTGCGGGCCCTCGAGCGTCACCTCGACGTGCTCGTCTCGTTCGACCACGCGCACGGGGGCGAAGGCGTCGATGCGGTCGTCGGGCTCCACCGCCCGGGCGTGATGCTGCGCGCTCTGCACGGCCGCCGAATGGCTACTGCGTCCGCGCAGGTACCGCTCGTCGACGCGGCCCTCGGTGTAGCGGGTGACGATGTCTGCCGGATCCTCCGCCTGGTCGACGCGGCCGTAGAAGAGGCCGTGTGGCAGGACGAGCATCGTCGCGGCAAAGCGGTCGCCGCCCAGGTGGGAGCACTCCCAGGTCGCCTCCGGATACCGCTCGGCGATCCGCGCCGCGGCGCTGCGCCCCCGCACGGCGCAGCACTGATCGTGCTTGCCGTGCGCGCACACGGCGACCAGCGGCTCCGCTGACGGGGTGCCGGCGGAACCGTCGAGGGGGATCTCGGCGTACCCGACCGGGCCGTCGACCTCGCCCCACCGCAGCGACTCATGCCCCGGCCGGGCGTCGGCGAGCGCCCACCGCCAGCGTGGCTCCTCTGTATGGCGACGACGACCCGGCCTGCGGATCGCGGCAACCCGGACATCAGCCTCCTGGGCACGCCCGGCGATCTCGCGGCCCAGCTCCGGCGGAAGGAGACCCGGCGAGTCGAGTAACGCCGAATAGCCCCACGGGCCGGACAACTCGACCATCAGCCATCGCAACCCCCGCGAGCCCGACCCGTCCAGGGGATCGCCGCGGCGCAACGACGAGTCGCTGCACGGCTCCCAGTCCGCAGGCCTGCTCACAGCGCCACCACCACGCCCTCCCGCAGCAGCCGGCGCAGGACCACCAGGCCATCGTCGGCATCAAGGCCGGGAAGCGTGCCGGCGCTCACGGGGTCGCCCTCGAGGACAGCGCGCAGAGCGGGGGCGCATACCGGCGGGAACGTCACCGACTTGGTGGGCAGCCTCAACACCACCGTGCCGGGATTGGCGGCGGCGGAGTCGGGGTCGGAGTCGGAGTCGGTGCAGTCCACCCGTGCATGGAGCCCCTCGCGTAGGTGCAGCCGGGTGTCGGGCTCGAGGGACGCGACGGCGTCGAGGGTGGCCAACGGGCGGATCGCGGCGGGTCGGGTGAGATCCAGGTACTTCTCGGCGAGCGCGTCGCCGGCGAGAGTGCTGAGCTGCTCCTGCTTCTCGGAGATCAACCGGGCCAGTATGTCGAGGACCTCGCGGGCGTGGGGCTCGGCGCGCGCGGCATCGGTCGGGGCGAGCCCGAACGGCAACGACGCCCGCAGCTCCTCCTCCGAGGCCAGTGCCTCGATCATCGCCGTGGCGACGTCATGCCCGGTCAAGGGGGCCACGCCCACCGTGAGGTGGATGGAGGTATCGCCCTGCGCCTCGGCGGAGTGGATCCAGCCGCGCGGCAAGTAGAGGCAGTCCCCCGGCTCGAGCACGGTGTCGATGACCGGCTCGTCCTTCGCCCGTTCGGCGATCGCCTCGCGGTGATCGGTCCACGGCTGATCCGCAAGCGGATGGTGGTGGACGGGCTCGTGCACCCGCCACCGCTTGGTGCCGGACACCTGGAGCACAAAGACGTCATGGACGTCGTAGTGCGGATCGAACCCGCGATTCGCGGGCGGGGTGATGTAGGCGTTGGTCTGCACCGGATGCCCGATGTCCGAGGTCATGCCCCGCACGAAGTCGATGATCGGCGGCCAGAACCGGTGCAGACCCTGCAGAACGAGCGTCGCCCCGGCGGCGTACTGCGTGAGCACGCCGTCGGGGTCGAGCTGATCGGCGATCTGCGCCCCGAACCCCGCGGAGCGGGTAAAGCACGCCCGGTCGACGAGCGTGCCCTCCCGCGCCATCCGGACGAACGGCGTGCGCACCCCGCGCTCGGCGACGATCTCGTCGACCATCCCGGGTGAGAGCAGGTCGGAGTAGTCGCGTGGCAGCTCGGCCGCCCGGGTCAGCAGGGGCCGCTGCCCCCACACCCGAGCCGCGAACTCATCCGAGCCGCACGCGACGCACCGATGAAGCGCCCGCAATTACTGGGTGCCGTCAGCGCCGCCGTCGGCACCATCCGGGTTCGAACCGCCGTCGGCCACCCCTTCGCCGGTGTTCGCGGAGCCATCGGCGGAACCGTCCGCGCCGCCGTCGTGGCCGTCCGGGTTCGAACCGCCGTCAGCCAGGCCCTCGCCCTCGCCCTTCATGTGGTGGGCGGATCCGTCGGCGCCGCCGTCGTGGCCGCCCGGATTGGAACCGCCGTCGGCGATGCCCTCGCCCTGAGCGCCGGACGTGGTGATGTCGTCGTCGTTGATAGCCATCTGCGTTCCTCTCGTCGGTGCAGGTGCGAAACCTGCAGGGAGTCGTGCGATCTGGCCACGTGTTCCGGCAGCAGGCCGGGACACGAGGGGCTTGCAGTTCCACTATGGCACTGGACCGGCCTCGATACGACCGAAGCCGCCGCCGGTTCGGCGTGACCGGGCGGCCGCATCGTTTCCGAGCGGCGGCGGTCCTCGTCGTCGTCGTTGTCGTCGTCGTTGTCGTTGTCGTTGTCGTCGTCGATCTATCCCCGCGCCACCCCGAGCTCGCGGTCGACCCGGGGCGGGTGGGCGTCAGAGGCTGACGCCGCCGGGGCCCCGGCCCAGCGCCTCGGTGACGGAGGCGAACATCGTGGACTTGATGGCGCCGAGGGTGGTGCGGTCCTTGCCGAGGATCGGCTGGAGGCGCCCGAGCGCCGCGGTGACGATCTCGGCCTCCGCAGCGGTCGCGTCGACGAGGCCCGCCTCCTCCGCCTCGGCCCCGGGGTAACGGTGGCCCGTGCTCATCGCGGTCAGGGCGGTCTGCGGGGTCGTCTTGGCCTGGATCAGCGCCGCCATGCCGGGAGTGAACGGGATGTTGATGTCCACCTCGGGGAAGCAGAAATAGCCACGGTCGTCGCGCATCACCCGGTAGTCGTGGGCCATCGCGAGCATCGCGCCGCCGCCGAACGCGTGCCCGTTGACCGCGGCGACCGTCGGCAGGGAGAACGTCAGGACGCGCGAGAACAGCTCCTGGATCCGGCCGACGTACCAGTCCAGGCGGTCGGAGTTGGCCATGAGCCAGTCGAGGTCGAGGCCATTGGAGTAGAACTTGCCCGACCCCACGGTGACGAGCCCCTTCGCGGACTTCTCGACCTCATCGAGGTGGGCGTTGATCGCGTCGAGCCGGTCCGGGGAGAAGCGGTTCTCGTCGCTGCCGAGCGTGAGGACGGCGATGTCCTCGTGGTGGGTCAGGGTCGGGGTCATGGGTTGTCCTCTCGGGTGGTGGGGTTGTGAGGTGTGGGTGGGCCGGGGTCGGGGTTCGGCGGTCGACCGCTACTCGTCTAGAAAATCCTGGATCCACCGGCGAATGTCTACCAGGGTCCCCGCATCCACCCGGCCGGCATGGCCGACAACACGCTGACGCGAAAGGGTGTGCACCTGCTCGGTCATCGCCCAGGAGTCGCGATCCAACACGTCTCCACGGAGCAGGACGTGGTTCGACCATCCGCGATCCACCGACGTCACCGGAACCACCATCACGAGAGTATCGGCGAGGGAGATGTGCGCGCGCGACGAGACCACCACCGCGGGCCGGCGACCACTCTGCTCACGACCCGCCACGGGATCGAGGACAACCCATATGACCTCCCCGGGAGTCGGGTCAGGCATCCTGCGCCCGCTCCCACCACTCGGATTCCTCGCGGTAGGACGCCAGATCTTCTGGCGATGTCGCGTCTATCTCCGCACGCAGGCGCTTGAGCCGCCGTTGCTTCTCGGCGAGTGAGGCGAGATACGCAAGATGGTCGCCCAGCGTGCGGTGCTCCTCGGCGGCCTGCCTCTTCAGAAGATCCCGGAGGTCGCGACTCACCTTGATCGTCGTGTGGGACATACCGAAAGTATGCCTTTGGTCATACCGCCGAGACGGCGAACTCCTCGCACGCCCGACGCACGAGAGCCGCCGCCCGGTCTGCGCGACCGGGCGGCGGCTCTCGCCTGTGTGCGACTGCGGGGCCTCGTCGTCGTCGTCGTACTCCCGACCAGCTCAGCCCGCGACTGGCCACTCGACCAGCAGGTGCGCTACTTGACCAGCAGCTCCGCGATCTGGATGGTGTTGAGCGCCGCACCCTTGCGCAGGTTGTCGCCCGCCACCATGAGGTTGAGGCCCTTGTTGCCCTCGATCGACTGGTCCTGGCGAATCCGGCCCACCAGCGACTCGTCGATGCCCGCCGCATCCAGCGGGGTCGGCACGTCCACGACCTTGACGCCCG
This sequence comes from Dietzia sp. WMMA184, assembly GCF_002441635.1. NCBI lineage: Bacteria > Bacillati > Actinomycetota > Actinomycetes > Mycobacteriales > Dietziaceae > Dietzia > Dietzia sp. WMMA184. The sequence goes on from NZ_NXEI01000001.1 coordinate 1,932,615, forward strand.
GCGCCTTCGACAGCAGCTCGCGCGCCTGCTCCGGCGTGATGTCCTTGTCGAACTCCGCGTTGATGCTCAGCGTGTGACCGGTGAACACCGGCACGCGCACGCAGGTGCCGGCCACCCGCAGCTCCGGCAGGTCGAGGATCTTGCGCGACTCATTGCGCAGCTTCTGCTCCTCGTCCGTCTCCTCGGACCCGTCGTCGACGAGCCCACCCGCGAGCGGCAGCACGTTGAACGCGATCGGCGCGACGTACGGGCCGTGGTCATCGACCTTCAGCGCCGAGCCGTCGTGCACCAACTCGTGGCCCGCACCGACATTGCCGGTGATCTGATCGTTCAGCGTGTCCACGCCGGCGAGCCCGGAACCGGAGACCGCCTGGTACGTCGACACGACCAGACGCTTGAGACCCGCCGCGTCGTGCAGCGCCTTGAGCACCGGCATCGCGGCCATCGTGGTGCAGTTGGGGTTGGCGATGATGCCCTTGGGCGGGTTCTTCGCCGCGTCCGGGTTCACCTCGGAGACGACGAGCGGGACGTCGGGGTCCTTGCGCCACGCGCTGGAATTGTCGACGACGACGGCGCCGGCCGCGGCGAACCGAGGGGCCTGCTCCTTCGACATCGTGCCTCCGGCGGAGAACAGGGCGATATCGATCCCCTCCAGCTCCTCGTCGGGCGTGTGGGCGGTGTCCTCGACGACGATGTCCTCACCGCGGAACGGCAGCGTGGTGCCGGCGGACCGGGCGGACGCGAAGAAACGGACCTTGTCAGCCGGGAAGTCCCGCTCCTCCAGCAGGGCACGCATGACGCGCCCCACCTGGCCCGTGGCTCCGACTACGGCGACAGTGGTCATCTCTGAGGTCAACTCCTGACAGGTTGGTCCCGGCCCGCCGCGGACGGGTTCTCCGCCCTGCGCTCGACCGACCGGCAGTACCCCATCCTACCGGGGCCGCCCAGCTCCGACAGCGGCGTGCGTCACACCCGGCCGCGCTTCGGGCACAGACACCACGCAAGGCGAGGCCGGGGCGGAGCGCGGGCGGCGGGGCACGCCCCGCCATCCGGTCGCTCGCCCCCCCGGCCTCGCCGTCCGGAGGAATTCGCCTGTATCGGCCGAGTGGCGTTGCGCAAATTCCTCTTCTCGGCGAGGACCGCGGTGCTCGCCGAGGGGGTCGACGTCCTGGGCCAGAGGCCGTGGCATCGCTATCCACACCCCTCGGCCCCATCCACAGGTCGACGCGGATCCCTGCTCTGCGCCCCTGCCAGTCAACGTCCGCTTGGCAGAGTCACGGTCCGTGAGCGCAGAATCCCGCACCGCCCCCATCCGCACAGCCCCCATCCGCACCCGCGACCTGCGGCACCTGACCGGAAGCCGCGTCACGAACCGCGGTTACACCCGCCTGCACCACGGACTGTGGGTCCGGGACCACGTGCACGTCGACGCCTGGGCGCGGGCCGAAGCGCTCATGACGCTCTACCCGGACGCGACGTTGACCGGGTGGATCGCAGCCACGCTCTATGGGCACGACTTCCCGCCGCGCGAGTTCGCGGACGATGTGGTGGCGCCCGGCCGGCGGATCGAACGGCCCGGGCTGGCGGGCTGGCAGTACCGGATCCCGCCCGAGCACATCCACGTGCTGACGTCGGGACGTTCCCCCGACATCGGCATCGCCAGCCCCGAGTGGGTCTTGTTCGACATCGCTCGTCGCGAACCGCGCGTCGAAGCCATCTGCGCGCTCGACGCCTCCACCACCATGGGGGTCCTACCGATCAGCCGCCTACCGGCCCTGGTGGAGGACATGCACGGCGTCCGCGGTCGCCGGACTGTTCTCGAGAGGATCGAGGAGGTCGACACAGATGCCGAGTCGCCCTGGGAAACCCGGACGCGGCTGTTCCTACTCGAGAACGGTCTGACCGGATTCGTCCTGCAGCACCGGGTCCCCGAGTTCAGGTATCGCCTGGACATCGCCTGGCCGGAGTTGAAGGTGGCGGTGGAATACGACGGAGGGGACCATCGCACGAAAGAGCAGCAGGCGAAGGACGAGATCCGACGGAACCGGCTTCGGGCGGCCGGCTGGTACATCGAGGTGGTCACCGCGACCTCGCTCCTCCGCACCCCCGGCGAGATCCTGGCACACGTGCGTGCAGCCCTCCACCGCCGCGGCTACGGGAGTCTTCGCGGCTGAACCGACCAATTCGGACGACCCGCCGCGCCGGGTGATCGCCGAGCAGAGGATTTCGCACTGAGCCACTCGGGCGATACAGGCGAATTCCTCTGCTCGGCGGGGCGCCGGGTGCGCGGGGCGCCGGGGGGCGCCGGGCGCCGGGCCGGCCTGGCTTGGGGCGGGCCGGCGGAGGGGTCAGGTCAGCGGCCGGTGCCGGCGTAGACCTGCGCCTCCTCGTCGCCGCCCAGCTCGAACGCCTTGTGCAGCGCGCGGACACTGTCGGGCAACTCGTCCTCGCGGACCAGCGCCGAGATGCGGATCTCGGAGGTGGAGATGAGCTCGATGTTGATGCCGGCCTCGGACAGCGACTCGCAGAACGTCGCGGTGACGCCCGGGTGCGACTTCATGCCCGCGCCGACGAGGGAGACCTTGCCGACGTTGTCGTCGTAGAGCACCTGGTCGATACCCAGATCGTCCTTGGCCTGCGAGAGGACCTCAACGGCCTTGGCACCCACCTCGCGGGGGCAGGTGAAGGTGATGTCGGTCTTGCCCTCCGCCTTGGAGACGTTCTGCAGGACCATGTCGATGTTGATCTCGGCGTCGGCCACCACGCGGAAGATCTTGGCCGCGTACCCCGGCTGGTCGGGGATGCCGACGACCGTGATCTTGGCCTCCGAGGCGTCGTGAGCGACTCCGGTCAGGACTGCGTCTTCCACGGGGATGTCCTCCACTTTTCCGGCCACGAGCGTGCCCGGGTTGGTCGAATACGAAGAGCGGACGCGCAGCGGCACGTGGTAGCGGCGGGCGAACTCCACACTGCGCAGGTTGAGGATCTTGGACCCGACGGCCGCCATCTCCAGCATCTCCTCGTACGAGATGGTGTCGAGCTTGCGGGCGTCGGGCACGATCCGCGGGTCGGCGGTGTAGATGCCGTCCACGTCCGAGTAGATCTCGCACACGTCCGCACCCAGGGCCGAGGCCATCGCGACCGCGGTGGTGTCGGACCCGCCGCGACCCAGGGTCGTGACGTCGCGGGTCTCGCGGGACACGCCCTGGAAGCCCGCGACGAGGGCGATCTTGCCCTCGTCCAGCGCCTCACGGACGCGCCCCGGGGTGATGTCGATGATGCGGCTGTTGCCGTGCCTGGTCGTGGTGATGATCCCGGCCTGGGATCCGGTGAAGGAATAGGCCTCCATCCCGTACGAACTGATGGCCATCGCGAGCAGCGCGTTGGAGATGCGCTCCCCCGAGGTCAACAGCATGTCCATCTCGCGCTGCGGAGGCGAGGGACAGACCTGATCGGCCAGATCGAGTAGCTCGTCGGTCGTGTCGCCCATAGCCGAGGCCACGACCACGACGTCGTTACCCGCCTTCTTGGTCTCCACGATCCGTTCCGCCACCCGGCGGATTCGTTCTGCGGACTCCACGGAGGAGCCGCCGTACTTCTGCACTACGAGTGCCACGCGGTCACACCCTTCCGGTGTTGATCGGCTTACCGCAGACCTACTTTACGGGAGGTGTTTACTCATGAGGGATGAGTGAAATCTGGGCGGCAGTGATTCTCGCCCTCGCGTCCGCCCTCAGCCAGGCCTTCGGAACCGTCATGCGGCACCGTTCCCCCCAGCGTGCGAAGGGTCGACACGAGGGTCACTTCAACGTGCTCGCGAGCCGGTACTGGTGGACCGGCATGGTCATCAGCCTCGCCGGATTCGCGTTCCAGGGCCTCGCGCTCGCGTTCGGATCGCTCATCCTCGTCCAGACGATCACCGTTCTCTCACTGACGTTCGCCCTCCCCCTCGGCGCCTGGGTCACCGGTCGGCGGGTCACCAAGACCGAACTCTTCTGGGGGTACGTCCTGACGGGATGCGTGATGGTGCTCGTCATCTACGGACGGCCCACCGGAGGAGATGCCCACCCGCCCTGGTGGCAGTGGGCACTCGCGTGCGCGGGCGGACTCCTCGTCGTCGTCGCCCTCCTCGGTCTCTCCCGTAACCGCATCTCCAACGGCAACCGTGCCCTCCTGCTGGGCGTGGCCGGCGGCACCGCGTTCGCCTACGTCGCGCTGCTGACGAAGGGCGTCGCCGAGCGGTTCCACGACGGCGGACTGTTCACCGTGGCCACGACCGGCGAGGTGTACGGCCTGGGCGTGGCCGCCGTCGCCGCACTGACGCTCCAACAGATGTCGTTCTCCGCGGGCGCGGTGCACCAGGCCGTGCCCGCCTCCACGGTCACCACCCCGGTCGTCTCACTCGGCCTGGGCGTGGTGGTGCTGGGCGAGTGGTTCTCCGTCGACGGCGCCGCCCTGATGCTGCTGGGCGCCACCCTGACCGTGATGGTGCTCGCGACGGTGCGGCTCGCGCACAAGGACGTCGACTCGGCGCAGTCGATCCCCGACCACCGCGCGCCGAACCGCCGCGCCTCGGAGTGACGCGCCTCCGAGTAACGCCCCCGGTGCACGCCGCGACGTCCTCACCATGAGGACCCATGTCGAGCAGCCCGAGAACTCCCCACCATCGCCTAAGCTGAGCTTCATGCGCCTCACACGTCACAGTGGCCCCACCCGGCCCGGCCGGTTGGTCGCCGCGGTCGCCGCCATCGCCGGGACGGTGGCTGCGTCGCTCGCGGTCGCGGCACCCACGGCCGGCGCGGTAGTGAACGGCGCCCCCTCCGGCCCCGCCCCGTGGGCCGTGCAGATCACCGTCTTCGACGGCGTCCTCGGCGCGCCGTGCTCCGGCGTCGTCATCCACCCGCACTGGGTCGCCACCGCCGCCCACTGCGGGCCGACGAACCCCAACGCGTACACCCTCGGATTCGGCAACCTCGCCACCGTTCCCGGCGGCTTCACCGCGACCGCCTCCCTGGCCAGCCCGCCCATCGTCGGCGCATTCGGATCTCTCGACACCGGCAGCCTCGGCCGCCACGCCCCCGAGGCGGTCTACAAGGCCCCCGCCGGGGACTTCATGCTCCTCAAGCTCCGCCACCCCGCGCCGTCCCCGTCCGTGCAGCGCGCCGGCGTCGACCCCGCCCCCGGCGAGGTCCTGCGCTTCCACGGATTCGGCGAGACCACCCCCCGCGGCCTGCGCTCCCCCGAACTCCGCACGGGCCTCACCCGCCTCGACCGGATGGAGCCCCGAGCCGGCTCCCGCGTCGGCCGCTCCCACACCATCCAGGGCGGATACGGGTACGGCGACTCCGGCGGACCCGTCTTCCAGGGCGACCGACTGGTGGGCGTCCACTCCGGCTCCGACCACGACCGCCGGCAGCCCGACGGCACCAACCCGGCCCGGTACGAATCGATCCCCGCCCAGAACGGCTGGATCGACTGGATGATCGCCAACCGATGACCCAGGGCAGTCGGCGATGCCGAACCCCCTCGATCTTTGCCACACTGGACAGATGACCCCGCCGGAGCTCGTCATCCGCCGCGCCGCGCGCGCGGATGTTGACCTCGTGCTGTCCGCGGGTGACCTGCTCAGCACCCCGCCCACCGCGGAATGGACCACGGACTTCCTCGACCGAGGTTCCAACCTGCTCGTGCTGGCGCTGCAGGACGAGGTGCCGGTCGCGATGCTCGTCGCGGTGGAGACCGGACACCTCGGCGCCAGCCCCGACCTGTTCGTCTACGGCATCCGGGTCCGTGAGGACCTGCGCGGCCGGGGCATCGCCCACAAACTCGTCGAGAAGGCGGTGGAGGTGGCCGAGGAGGCCGGCTGCAGCAAGGTGTGGGGGTCCATGCAGGTGCCCGACGACCTCACCCAGGACCCGCCGTCGGTACCGCCCGAAGGGACCACAGCCGAGTCCTCGACGTTCGTCATTCCGATCCCGTGACGGCCCGCGGGGATGTGTATGATGACCCGCATGCAGCGCGTGCTCCTTCTTGGGTGCCGCGGCGGGGCCCGCTGAGACGGACCGGCTCCCCGTCGCGGGATCTCGTCGCGCCGGTCCGATCCCTGCCGATCGCCCCCCCTAGGAAGTTGAGCCACTGCAATGAATCCCGCTGATGCCTTCGTCTCGTCGTCGTCGACCCTGACTCCCCCCTCCAAGCCCGGCCGCCCCGACCAGCCGTCGTGGAACAAACAGCGCGGCTCCTCCATGCCGGCGCACCGGTACCGGCCGTTCGCCGAGGAGGTCGAGGACGTCTCCCTGCCCGACCGCACCTGGCCGGACAAGATCATCACCCACGCCCCCCAGTGGTGCGCCGTGGACCTGCGCGACGGCAACCAGGCCCTGATCGACCCCATGAGCCCCGCGCGCAAGCGCCGCATGTTCGACCTGCTCGTCCGCATGGGCTACAAGGAGATCGAGGTCGGCTTCCCGTCCGCCTCGCAGACGGACTACGACTTCGTCCGCGAGATCATCGAGGACGCCGCGATCCCCTCCGACGTCACCATCCAGGTGCTGGTCCAGTGCCGCGAGGACCTCATCCGCCGCACGTTCGAGGCGTGCGAGGGCGCGTCCGACGTGATCGTGCACTTCTACAACTCGACGTCGATCCTGCAGCGCAAGGTGGTCTTCCGCAAGGACCGCGAGGCCATCAAGAAGATCGCCACCGACGCCGCCGAATTGGTCACCACGATCGCCAAGGACTACCCCGACACCAACTGGCGCTGGGAGTACTCGCCCGAGTCCTTCACCGGCACCGAGCTGGCGTTCTCCAAGGAGGTCTGCGACGCGGTCACCGAGGTCGTGGGCGCCACGCCGGAGAACCCGATCATCATCAACCTGCCGGCGACGGTCGAGATGGCCACGCCCAACGTCTACGCCGACCAGATCGAGTGGATGCACCGCAACCTGGCACACCGCGACTCGACCATCCTGTCCCTGCACCCGCACAACGACCGCGGCACCGGCGTGGCCGCCGCCGAGCTGGCCTTCCAGGCCGGCGCCGACCGCATCGAGGGCTGCCTGTTCGGCAACGGCGAGCGCACGGGCAACGTGTGCCTGGTGACCCTGGGCATGAACATGCTCACCCGCGGCGTCGACCCGCAGATCAACTTCTCCGACATGGACGAGATCCGCCGCACGGTCGAGTACGCCAACCAGCTGCCCGTCCCCGAGCGTCACCCCTACGGCGGCGACCTGGTCTTCACCGCGTTCTCCGGCTCGCACCAGGACGCCATCAACAAGGGCTTCGACGCCCTGCAGGCCGAGGCCGATGCCCGCGGCGAGGACATCACCGACATCACGTGGGAGGTCCCCTACCTGCCCGTCGACCCGAAGGACGAGGGCCGCACCTACGAGGCCGTCATCCGCGTGAACTCGCAGTCCGGAAAGGGCGGCGTCGCCTACATCATGAAGAGCGACTACGGCCTGCAGCTGCCGCGGCGCCTGCAGATGGAGTTCTCCGCCCTGGTCCAGTCGGTCACCGACTCCGAGGGCGGCGAGGTCACCCCCAAGGCGATGTGGGACATCTTCTCGACGGAGTACCTGGACCGCGTCTCGCCCATGGAGCGCATGTCGCAGCACCTCGTCCCCGCCGAGACCGATGACGGCGAGGACGCCATCGAGGCCGTCATCAAGTGGAAGGGCGAGACCCGTGAGCTGGCCGGGTCCGGAAACGGACCCCTCGCCGCGTTCGTCGCCGCCCTGAACGAGATGTTCGACGACGAGGTACGCATCCTCGACTACTCGGAGCACGCGATGACGTCCGGGGATGACGCCACCGCGGCCGCGTACGTCGAGGTGCAGTTCGGTAACCGGGTCTTCTGGGGTGTCGGACGGGCCGGTTCCATCACCACCGCCTCTCTGCGCGCCGTGGTCTCCGCCGTCAACCGCGCCTACGCCGACGAGGCCGAGGGCGCCGAGTCCGTCGGTTCGGTCGAGGGCGCCCGCACCTGGGCCCCCTGACCGGCTGACGTCGGCGGGGCCGGCGCGCCGGGTGGGCCGGGTGGGCCCGCCCCCGGGCGGGTTGGGTGGGCCCGCCGCGCGGGTGGTGCCCGCCGCGCGGGTGGGGTGGGCCCGCCCTCCCGACATCGACAAGACCGTTCCGCGCACATCGCCCGAGAGGCTGCGTGCGGAACGGTCTTCTCGTCGCGCGTCGGGGCGCGCGCGAATCGTGGGGCAGCACAAGGCGTTTGGCCTCATCGCCCGGGCGGACGCCGCCACATCAGTCACATCGCCCTCAGATATCCCTCCGGTAACGAGGGTCTCGATTCGGTCACGCCAAGCGCGTAATGTAGCGGCGGGCCGCGCCGATAGGTATGGGTCGGCCCTTCGCAAACCTCAGTCTGGAGCCCGTATGTCCGTGACACGCCGTGGATTTCTCACAGCCGCATCCGTCGGCGTGGGCGTCGCCGTCGCCTCCACCGTCCGAGGTCCCGTCGCCGGGGCCAATCCCTTCACCACCGGCTCGCTCGGCGTGGCCCAGGACCTCATGCAGTCGGTCTCGACCGGCAGCGGGATGATCCAGCCCAACGGCACTCTCGGCTACGTCGGCGTGACGTTCCCCAGTGCCGAGGAGATCGTCGGCCGGATCCGGTTCGCATTCCCCGACGGCTCGGTCGGCGACTGGCTCCCGCTCGAGGGGATGGACTCCGCCCCGGACGCCGGCAGCACGCCCGCCTCCGAACTCGTCGGCGCGCCCGATGGTGCCGTGGGGTACGAGGTCGACGCGCCCGCGGGCGCCGAGGCGACCGTGTTCGACGACGGCCGCGGCACCCCCCGCAACTACAGCCTCGGCAGCGTCGGCCTGGCGGGCCTACCGGTCATCCCGCGCGCGGCGTGGGGTGCGGGCGATGTCGCGGGCTTCCGCTGGGCGCCCTCCTACTTCCCCGCGCAGTCCATCACGATCCACCACACCGCCTCCCCGGTCGGGCCGGACCGTGCGGCCAGCGTGCGGGCGATCTACAACTACCACGCCAACACCGTGGGCTGGGGCGACGTCGGGTACCACCTGCTCATCGACCCCGAGGGCCGGATCTACCAGGGCCGCGGCGGAACGCCCGTCGGCAACCCCGTCTTCCAGTTCCCGCCGGTCGCCGGGATCGCACCGCCGGTCGTCACCGGTGGCCACGTGGGCGGATTCAACAACGGCAACATCGGTATCAGCCTGCTCGGTGACTTCACCGGTGCACCGCCGACCTCGCGCGCGGTGGGCGCGGCCATCGACTGCGTGCGGGCGCTGTGCAACGCCACCGGCATCAACCCGCGCGCTGGCATCACCTACCGCAACCCGCAGGGCGGGGCCACCCGGCCGATGATGGCCGTGTCGGGCCACCGCGACTGGGGCGGGACCGCCTGCCCGGGCAACTCGTTCTACCCGCAGATGCAGTTCATCCGCGACCAGGCAGCCCGGGGCTGGGCCCCGACCGCCGTCTCCTCGGCGGCGTTCGGCTCCTGACCTGAACCGGTCGGCGCCGCCCGCCCCTCGCGGCGCCATCACCGTCGCCGTCGCCGTCGCCGAGCAGAGGATCTCTACTGCATCGCCCGAGTAGCGGGTGCGCGAATTCCTCTGCTCGGCGGGCGGGTGCGCGAATTCCTCTGCTCGGCGGGCGGGTGCCCGCCCGGGCGCCGCTCAGCCGCCGCCGCCGCTCGGTCGCGGGCGGGTGCCGGCCCGGCGGGTGCCCGCCCGGGCGGCCGGCGCTGGGCCGGGCGGGCCGCCGCCGCTCAGTCGCGGGCGCGACCGGGGACCAGCATGCCGAGCACCCAGTTGACCAGGCCGATCACGATCGCGCCGAACAACGCCGCCCAGAACCCGCTCACCACGTACTCGGCCCCGAAGGGCTGGAACGTCGTGGTGATCCAGCCGGTGAGCATGAGCATCAGCGCGTTGACCACCAGCAGGAACAGGCCCAGGGTGAGGATCGTCAGCGGCAGCGACAGCAACTGAACGATCGGTTTGATCACCGCGTTGACCAGGGTGAACACCACCGCAACGACGAGCAGCGCCGTGATGGTGGGGACGTTCACCTCGTTCTCGATGTCGCCGGCGCCAGAGGCTGCGGCCCCGGAGATCTCGTGCAGGGTGATGCCCGGCACGATCAGCGTCGCCACCCACAGGGCGACGGCGTTGACGATCAGCCGCAATATCAGCGCCATCGAATGGTCAGCTCCTCACGTACTCGTCGGCCACGTCGAGTGCGCGGTCGAAGATGTCGAGGCCCTCGTTGGCCTCGTCCGGGGTGATGATGCACGGCGGCACCACGTGGAATCGGTTGTAGTTCATGAACAGCAGCAGGCCGTCGGACTTTGCCTTACCGAACGTGCGGGCCATGGCCTCCGATGATCCACCGTAGGGCGCGAGGGGCTCGCGTGTCTCGCGGTCGGCCACCATCTCCACGGCCCAGAACACGCCGAGGCCGCGGACCTCGCCGATCGACGGGTGCTTTTCGGCGAGCTCGCGCAGGCGCGGGCCGATGACGTCCTCGCCGATCATCTTCGCGTTCTCGACGATCTTCTCGTCGCGCATGAGGTTGATCGTCGCGACCACGGAGGCGCAGGCCAGCGGGTGCCCGGCGTAGGTCAACCCGCCGGTGTAAGGCGTGGTCTCGAAGGAGGCGGCGATGCGGTCGTGCAGGATGACGCCGCCGAGCGGGACGTAACCCGAGTTCGAGCCCTTGGCGAAGGTGATGAGATCGGGCGCCCAGTCGTCGTCGCCGGAGCGGAAGTGGTCCAGGGCGAGCCACTCGCCGGTGCGGCCGAAGCCGGACATGACCTCGTCGCAGATCATGACGATCCCGTACTTGTCGCAGATCTCGCGCACACCGCGCAGGTAGTCGGCGGGCGGCACCATGATGCCGACCGTGCCGGGCACCGACTCGATGATGAGGGCGGCGAAGTGGTCGGGGCCCTCGAGGCCGATGAGCGAGTCGAGGTGCTCGAGCGCCCGGTCGCATTCCTGCTTGTCGTTCTCGGCGTAGAACTGCGAGCGGTACAGGAACGGGGCGTGGAAGTGCACGGCGCCGGTGTTGCCCATGTCGTTGGCCCAGCGGCGGGTGTCACCGGTGAGGTTCATCGAGGTGGTGGTGGCGCCGTGGTAGCTGCGGAACGCCGACAGGGTCTTGTGGCGGCCGGTGTGGCGGCGGGCCATGCGGACGGCGTGCTCGACGGCCTCGGTGCCGGCGTTGGTGAAGAACACGCGGTTCATCCCGGCGGGCGCGACCTCGGCGACGAGGCGGGCGGCCTCGGCGCGGGCGGCGTTGGCGTGTGCCGGATTGATGGTGCACAGCTCGGCGGCCTGGTCCTGGATGGCCTTGACGACCACCGGGTGCTGGTGGCCGATGTTGGTGTTGACCAGCTGCGAGGTGAAGTCGAGCAGCCGGTTGCCGTCCCCGTCGGTGAGGTGGCAGCCCTCGGCCGCGGTGACGACCATCGGGTCGCTCGAGCCCCAGGCCGACCACGGGGTCAGGACGTGGGCGCGTTCCTTCTCGTAGACCTCACGGGCGGCGGCGTTCTGGGGTGCGGGCACTTGCGGTACTCCTGTGGTCGACGACGGTGGCCGCCGCCCATCATGTCAGTTCCGCCGCGCCGCCTCGGACCAGCGCCCCACGATGCGGAACGCGGGGGTCTGGAGGCGCGGAACGCGGGCGCCGAGCAGCACGGAACGCGGGGGTCTAGAAGAGCGCCCCCTGCGCACTGTCCACGGCCTGGGCCCCGGCGACGGACCGCCCGGGGGCGACGGCGGCGAGCATCTCCTCGAACCGCGCGTACGGCACCAGCTCGAGCCCCTTCTTGCGGGCGAACGCGGTCCGACCGCGCACGGCGCCGGGTGCGTCGCACACTGCGAGGGACGTGCGGGACGAGATGCGGTCGGCGACGTAGAGACCGGAGTCGACGACGAGGCCGGCGATCTCCTCCGGATCGCGGTCCACGTCCTGGGTGAAGACCACCTCCATGCCCTGCACCAGCCCGCCGCCGCGCTTGAGCCGCCCGGCCGGCCGCCACAGCCTGGGGGCGGCGAGGGCCTCCGCCCACACCGTGGACACGAGGTACCCGGTCTCGGGATGCGCCACCATCGCGTCGAGTTCGCGTACCTTCGGCTGCACGTCCTTGCCCCTGGCCACCTCGAGCAGTCCGGCGAACACCCCGGCCAACACGAGGGCGTCATCGTGGGCGTCGTGCGCGGCCCGCTGCTCCACCCCGAAGTGCGCGGCGAGCGTCGACAGTTTGAGGTCGGCGGTGGACAGGTGCAGCCGACCGGCGAAGTCCAGGGTGCAGAGGAACCGCTCGAGCGGCGCCGGGAGACCTGCCCGGCGGGCCTCGGCCGCGAGGAACGACGCGTCGAAGGCGGCGTTGTGGGCGACGACCGTCCTCCCGTCGAGCACCCGGTCCAACTCGGCGGCCACGTCCGGGAAGCGTGGTTTGCCCGCGAGGAGTGCCGGGGTGAGGCCGTGCACGTGGACCGGCCCCGGGTCGACGCCCGGATTGAGCAGGGTCGTGAACTCCTCGACCACCTCGCCGTCGTCGTCGATCACCACCGCGGCCACCGACAACACACGGTCGACCGCCGGCGTCATCCCCGACGTCTCGACGTCCACCACCACCCAACCTGCCATGCCCACCATCGTCCCAGACCCCTCCGACATCCCGGCCGTCACCGTCGCAGGTCACGGCGTTCACACCGTGGTGAACACCGCGAGCGGCCGCTACGCGCTGGGCGGTGCGGTGCGGTTCTGAGGCGGCCGTGCTGCCCGGACGCCGCGCTGCCTAGACTCTGCGGCATGAGTTCCCGCGCGATCACCGCACTCACCCCCCGCGGTCGGGTGGCCGTGGCCGTCTCCCGGCTGGCGACCTGGGCGTCCCGGGTGTCGGGGCGCGGGTCGGGCGGGATGATCGGCGGCCTGGTGGCGCTGAAGCTCGATCCGGGCCTCATGCGCCAGCTCGCGGCGGGCCGGCGGACCGTGCTGGTCACGGGGACCAACGGCAAGTCGACGACGACGAGGATGGTCGCCTCCGCCCTGTCGACCGTGGGCCGGGTCGCCTCGAACGCGAACGGCGACAATATGGACGCCGGGATCGTGTCCGCTCTCGGGGCCGACCGGGTGGCCGGGTTGGCCGCCATCGAGGTCGACGAGCTCCACACGCCCGCGGTCGCCGAGAACACGACGCCCGAGGCGATCGTGCTGCTCAACCTCAGCCGTGACCAGCTCGACCGGGTCGGGGAGATCAATGCCATCGAGCGCCGGCTGCGCGCCGGGGTGGCCGCGCAGTCGCAGGCGACGGTGGTGGCGAACTGCGACGACGTGATGATCACCTCCGTGGCGTACGACAACCCGTCCGTGGTCTGGGTGGCCGCCGGGTCCGCGTGGGCGGGCGACTCGGTGAGCTGCCCGCGCACCGGCGAACCCATCTCGCGGACGGTGGACTCCACCGGGGCCGTGCGGTGGCGGTCCGAGGGCACGCTGCCCGACGGCCGGACGTTCGAGCGGCCCGAACCGGACTGGCGGGTCGACGACGAGGCCATCCACGGGCCCGACGGGTTCAGCGCCCCCATGAGTCTGGCCATCCCGGGGCGGGCCAACCGGGGCAACGCCGCGCAGGCCGTCGCCGCCGCCGTGGCGATGGGTGCCGACCCCGCCGCCGCCGTCCGGGCGGTGGAGCAGGTCGACGACGTGGCCGGGCGCTACTCGACCGTCGACGTGGACGGGCGGGCCGCCCACCTGCTGCTGGCCAAGAACCCGGCCGGCTGGCAGGAGGCGCTCGGCATGATCGACACCTCCGCCGACGGTCTGGTTATCGCGGTCAACGGGCAGGTCGCCGACGGCGTGGACCTGTCGTGGTTGTGGGACGTGCGCTTCGAGAGCTTTGAGGGCGTGACCGTGTACGCCTCGGGCGAGCGCGCCGCCGACCTGTCGGTGCGGCTGAGTTACGCCGGGGTCGAGCACCAGCTGGAGCCGGACCCGCTGACCGCGATCCGCCGCTGCCCACCCGGGCGCGTGGAGGTGCTGGCCAACTACACCGCGTTCCGCGATCTGGGGCGGACGATCGCCGCTGTCGGGCCCCGCACCGGGGCCGGGGCCGACCGGAAGGAGCAGCAGCGATGAGCGAGCAGAACACTGGCGCGGAGATCCCCGGCGCGGGCGGTTCCGGGACGAATCCCGACCCGCGCAACGCCGGGGGCCGCGACGCCGGCGCCTCGGCCTCACCGCTGGACACCGTCGCCGCGGATTCGGCCCGGCCCTCCGAGTCGACCGTGCGGATCGGCCTGGTCCTGCCGGACGTCATGGGGACGTACGGCGACGACGGCAACTCGTTGGTCCTGCGCCAGCGCCTGAGGTGGCGCGGATACGACGCCGAGATCGTGCGGATCACCCTGGAGGACGAGGTCCCGGACTCGTGCGACCTCTACACCGTGGGCGGTGGCGAGGACGCGGCGCAGAAGCTCGCGTCCCGGCACCTGACCGCGTCGCCGGGGTTGCAGCGAGCGGTGGAGCGCGGCGCGCCGGTCCTGGCGATCTGTGCCGGGATGCAGGTGTTCGGCGAGTGGTTCGTGGTCTCCGACGGATCCCGTGCGCCCGGCCTCGGCCTGCTGGACGTCACCACGACGCCGCAGGCCTCCCGCTCGATCGGCGAGTTGGTGGTCGCGCCGCAGGTCGCGGGCCTGACGCAGCCGCTGACGGGCTTCGAGAACCACATGGGCGCCACCGTCCTGGGCCCGGACGCCGCCCCCCTGGGCCGCGTGACCTCCGGGGTCGGCAACGGCGTCCCGGCCGGGCAGCAGGTCCCGGCCGGCGGGCTGGTCGAGGGCGTGGTGCAGGGGTCGATCATCGCCACCTACATGCACGGGCCGGCGCTGGCCCGCAATCCCGAGCTGGCCGACCTGCTGCTGTGCCGCGCGCTGGGTGTGGACTCGCTGCCGCCGGTCGAGGTCCCCGGGGTGGCGCAGCTGCGCCGCGAACGGATCGCGGCCGCTCGCCGCTGAGCCGTCCGCCGGTCCGCTCGCCGGATCGCGATCTGCTCCCCGGGTCGCGATCCGCCCTCCGATCTGCCCCGAGCCGCCTCGATCCGCCCTCCGAATTTTGATACGCGCTGCGGCGCCCGCGGGCGGATCGCATACCGAGGGGCGGATTCGTGTCGTGACCGGGAGGTCGTCTGCGTCCGGGGGTGGCGATGGCCGTGGACGCCCGATCGCCCTGCGGGTCGGCGCCTCTGACATACCCTCGGTGACATGTGTGAACACCACGGCGCCGCCACCCTCACCGGGACCGTGTCCCCGCCCGATCCCGCCGTCGAGGCAGCGCAGGTCCGCGCGTTGTGGGAGCCGCTGGGGCTGCCGGGGGTCATCGACGTGCACACCCATTTCATGCCGACGCGGGTCATGGACAAGGTGTGGAACTACTTCGACGCCGCCGGCCCCAAGATCGGGCGTCCCTGGCCCATCACGTACCGGGAGGCCGAGGACGAGCGGGTCGAGCGGCTGCGCTCGTACGGGGTGCTGGCGTTCTCGTCCATGCTGTACCCGCACAAGCCCGAGATGGGGGCCTGGCTCAACGCGTGGGCCGCGGAGTTCGCCTCCCGGCACCCGGATTGTCTGCACACGGCGACCTTCTATCCCGAGCCGGCGGCGGCCGACTACGTCCGGGATGCCGTCGACGCCGGGGCACGGGTGTTCAAGTCGCACATCCAGGTGGGCGAGTACGACCCCCGTGACCCGCTGTTGGAACCGGTGTGGGGTGTGCTGTCCGAGGCGCAGGTGCCCACGGTCATCCACTGCGGGTCCGGGCCCGTGGCGGGCGAGTTCACCGGACCTGAGCCGGTGGCTGCGGTGCTCGAGCAGTTCCCTGAGCTGCCGCTGATCGTCGCCCACATGGGCATGGGCGAGTACTCGGAGTTCCTCGATCTGGCCGAGCGGTACCAGAACGTCTACCTCGACACCACGATGGCGTTCACGGACTTCGTCGAGGAGACCATGCCGTTTCCAGAGGACGAGCGCGGTCGCCTGGCCGATCTGGGCCACAAGGTTCTGTTGGGGACGGACTTCCCGAACATCCCGTACCCGTACGCGCACCAGCTCGAGGCCCTCGCCGGGCTCGGGATGGGCGACGACTGGCTACGGGCGGTGTGGCACGGAAACGCCGCGAGGCTGTTCGGGCTCTGACTCCGCGCCCGGGTAGCCGATCTCCGGGCTCGGTGCGGGGTCGGCCGGGGCCGGGGCCCACGCGTCCGGGGCAGGCGGGGTGTCCTGGGCGGGCGCCGAGTTCGGCGCGGGTACGGCGGGCTGCGCGGGGTCGATCTGCTCGGGGCGCAGCACGCCGCCCGACCGGGGGGCCTGGGCGGGCCCGCCCGAGAGGATGCGGCGCCCCGACAGTGCGCTGCCGAGGGTGAGCTCGTCGGCGAACTCCAGGTCGGCGCCCATCGGCAGGCCGGACGCCAGGCGGCTCACCACGAGATCGGGGAATGGCCGCAGCAGACGGGCCAGGTAGGTGCTGGTGGCCTCGCCGGTGGTGTTGGGATCGGTCGCGATGATGATCTCGGCGATCTCCTCGCCCTCGGCCTCCCCGCCGACCCGCCGCATCAGCCCGGCGATGCGAAGTTCGTTGGGTCCGATGCCGTTGATGGGGTCGAGCGCCCCGCCGAGCACGTGGTAGAGCCCGCGGAACTCCCGGGTGCGCTCGATGGCCTCGATGTCCTTGGGCTCCTCGACCACGCAGATGAGCGTGGGGTCGCGGCGCGGGTCCGAGCAGATACGGCAGCGCTCGGCCGCCGCGACGGTCCCGCAGACCTCGCAGTAGGTGACGCCCTCGA
Organism: Dietzia sp. WMMA184; assembly: GCF_002441635.1. NCBI lineage: Bacteria > Bacillati > Actinomycetota > Actinomycetes > Mycobacteriales > Dietziaceae > Dietzia > Dietzia sp. WMMA184. Next base: position 1,949,450 of record NZ_NXEI01000001.1, read on the forward strand.
CCACGGCCTGCAGCGCGGAGCGGAGGCGTTCGACGGAGTCGGGCTCGGCCTGCAGCAGGTGGAAGGCCAGGCGTTGCGCAGACTTCGGACCGATGCCCGGCAGCTTGCCGAACTCGTCGATCAGGTTCTGGACCGGTCCCTCGTACATCGCGCTTTCCTGTGCTCTTGCTGTCCCGACGACGGCTGCGTCGCCGGGTGGCGGGTCCGATTACGAGTCGGAACCCGGTGGCGGGGCCCGGAACGTGCCGGGCCCCGCAGGCTCACATTCCCAGTCCGCCCATCATGTCGCCGAGGCCGCCACCGGAGGCCAGCGGGCCGAGCCGGGACTCGGCGAGCTCCTGCACCTTGGTGTGGGCATCGCCGAACGCGCCGACGAGGAGGTCCTGCAGCGTCTCGATGTCCTCGGGGTCGACGACCTTCGGGTCGATCGTGACGCCGGTGACCTCACCGGTGCCGCGCATGGAGACGGTGACGAGTCCGCCGCCTGCCTGACCGTCGACGGTGCTCGCGGCGATCTCCTGCTGCGCCTCGGCGAGCTGGGCCTGCATCTGCTGTGCCTGCTGGAGCAGGGCGTTCATGTCGGGTCCGGGCTGCATGGCGGGGTCCTTTCGGCGGTGTGCGGGGCAGTGCTGAGTTCATGGCTGGTGTTCAGGCCTGACCCTGCCGGGGCGGCCCCGGTCGGTCGGTTCCCAGCGTAACCGTCCGGTAGGACACCGTGCCCCGGCGCGCGGCGGGGCGGGTGGGTCAGCGCTCGAGCGGGCGGGCCCCGAGGTGCTCCTTGAGCAGGGCCAACGCGATGTCCTCGCCGGTCCGGTGGTCGAGGTTCTGGGGGCCGCTGCGGGCCTCGTCCACCATCTCCTCCTCGCTGACCGGCTGCGGGGGCGGGCTGTTGGGCTCGCCCGGTTCCGGCTCCGGCTCCTCGGGCGGGGGCGGGATGTCGTCGTACCCGCCGCCCGAGCGACCGCCGCCCTGGCCCTGCCCCGCGTCCGCCCCGCGCAGGCGACGCTCCCAGCCCCGCGGCTCGCCCTGCTGGGGCGCGCCGGGGGCGTCAGTAGGGCCCGCGGCGGATCCCCGTCCGGGTGCTGGAGGCGACGCGTCGGCGGGAGCCGCGGTGTCCCCGGCTGCCGCGGACGCGGAGCCCGACGTGCAGCGGATGGTCCAGTCGCCGCCCACGACCTCGGTGATCGAGTCGGTGATGGCGGTGGCGTTGTGCGGCTGCGAGAGGCGCTTGGCCAGCGGCGCGTAGTCGTGCACCAGGTGGATCACCCGGCCGTCCACCCCGGCGACCGTCGCGCCGGCGAGCATGACCTCCACGGTGCGGGTGCGGGTGCGGACGGCGTCGCGGATGGCGGGCCAGGCCCGGCGGATGTCCTCGGCCTCGATCCCGGGTGCGCCAGCCGCGAGCGCGGACGCCGCCTCGGGCTGCGGCTCCGGGTCCGGCCCGGACGACGCCTGCTCCGGAACCGATGCTGGCGGCACGGGTGCGGACTGCTCGGTCGCGGACTGCTCGGTCGCCGCCGCGGGCTGTTCGCGCCACGGGTCGTCGGTCTGCGCGGGCGCGGGCGCGGGCGCGGGCGGGGGCGGGGCCGATGCGACGGCAGGAGTCGCGTCTGCGCCGGCCGAGGCTTCCTGCGCAGGCTCCGGAGCGCCCGCTTCGGCGGCTGGCGCTGTGGTCGCCGTGCCGGGATGAGCGGCGGGTGCGGCGGGAGCGGACGGCGCGGCGGTCGGCGCGTCGGGACCTGCGGCGGGCTCGGATGCCGGCCCGGGCAGTACGTCACCTACGGGTTGCTGCTCGGAGGTCGGCGGCTGGGCCGACTGCGGGGGCTGTGCCGACTGCCGCGACTGAGCGTGCTGCGAGGACTCCGACTCGGGAATCTGGTTCGCCGCGATCTGCTCCGCGACGGACCCGGCGGGCACGGCCGGGGCGGCGGGGTCGTCTGCCACGGCGGGCTCGTTCGGCGCTTCGGTCCCAGTCGGCGCTGCGGGCGCAGTCGGCGCGGCGGGTCGGCTCGGCGCGGGTTCGGCGGCGGCGTGCGGCGGCTCTGGCGCGGACGCCTGAGGCGGAGTCGGAGTCGAAGCCGGCGTCGGAGTCGGAGGCGGAGTTGAAGGCGCAGCTGCAGCCGGAGCCGCACCCTGGCCCGCCGGCGCGGGGGTCTGCGGCGCCGGCTGCTCTGCGGCGGGCGCGGCCTGCTGCTGCGACCGGCGCACGAACTTGGGCCGCCCCTCGGCCTGGCCGGCAGCCTGCGGCCCCGGCCCGCCGGCGGTGCCGGGGCGGGGCTCGTCGTCGTCTCCCCGAGGCGACCCTCCCGGTGCGGATCCACCGCCACCGACGGCACCCGCCGCGGCGGCCGGCCGCACGGCGCCCGACTCGAGCGACTCGACACGCTGCAGCAGCGCGATCATGGAGTCGTCCGCCGAGGGCAGGAGCAGCTTGGCGCAGAGGATCTCCAGCAACAGCCGCGGAGAGGTGGCCCCTCGCATCGACCCCATCCCCTCGTGCACCATGTCGGCGCAGCGGGCGAGAGTGGCGGGCCCGATGTTCTCGGCCTGACGCCGCATGGTCTCGGCCTGCTCGACCGGCGCGTCGACGAGCCCACGCTCGATCGCCTGCGGCACGGACTGCACCATGATGAGATCGCGCAGCCGCTGCAGCAGATCGGCGGCGAACCGGCGCGGGTCGTGCCCGGCCTCGACCACCTTGTCGACGGTCCGGAACAGCGTGGCCCCGTCGCCGGCGGCCAGCGAATCCACCGTGTCGTCGATGAGCGCGACCTCGGTCGCCCCCAGCAGGCTCACCGCGCGCGGGTAGGTGATGCCCTCGTCACCGGCGCCGGCCATGAGCTGGTCCAGCACGCTGAGCGTGTCGCGCGGCGATCCCCCGCCGGACCGGATGACCAGGGGGAACACGGTCGGCTCGACCTGCACACCCTCCTGCTCGCAGATCCGCTCGAGCAGCCCGCGCATCGACGTGGGCGTGAGCAGCCGGAAGGGGTAGTGGTGCGTGCGGGAGCGGATGGTGGGCAACACCTTCTCCGGCTCGGTGGTGGCGAAGATGAAGATGAGGTGCTCGGGCGGCTCCTCCACGATCTTCAGCAGCGCGTTGAAGCCCGCGTTGGTGACCATGTGGGCCTCGTCGATGATGAGCACCCGGTACCGCGACGACGCCGGGGCGAAGAACGCCCGCTCGCGCAGATCACGCGTGTCATCGACACCGCCGTGGCTGGCCGCGTCGAGCTCGGTGACGTCGAGGGTCCCGTGGCCGCCGGGCGCCAGCGCCACGCACGAGTCGCATTCGCCGCACGGGTCGGCGGTGGGCCCCTGCACGCAGTTGAGCGAGCGGGCGAGGATGCGGGCGGACGAGGTCTTGCCGCAGCCGCGTGGGCCGGAGAAGAGGTAGGCGTGGTTGATACGACCGGAGGACAAGGCCACCGAGAGCGGTTCGGTGACGTGCTCCTGGCCCACGACCTCGGCGAAGGAGGCGGGGCGGTACTTCCGATAGAGAGCCACGCCTAGAGGGTACCCAGGGGGTACGACGACGAGGACTTCCGCTTCCGACGGCGATCACGCGTGATCCGGGATGGGCCGAAATGACCGGAGGGGCCGCGTCATACGCAGCCCCTCCCGACGTCCCTCGCGCGCGGATCGGGCCCCCTCAGACCCCCGCGGCACGGTTCCCGAACCGATATCGGACACCGGCCCCTCACAGCCCCTCAGCTGTCTCCGGTGTCCGCATCCCTCTAGCTCGGACGACTCCGATACAACCAGACGGCCCCGGCCCGGACAAGACCGCACTTGCGTTGACCATCGCTCAACAACGCGGGTGAATTACATTCATGCAGGTGACAGGGTTACCTAAGCTACGGACTCCCGCATTCACACTATGGGAATGTGTCAGAGATCACGGACGGGCAGACGTGCTGGTCACCTGTCGATTCCCGGGGCGAGGAGGCGAGATCGGGAGCGCGGTCCGTTAATGGCCGTCGTTAACGCGGATCGTGCAGTTGTTACACACCGCCCGAGCCGAGCGATCGCTCAGTCGGCGAGCGCCGCGCGGCAGGCCGCGAGAAGAGCGCACAGGCCCACGACATCCATGGCGGTCTCGACCTCGGCCAGGGGCGGGAGCGTGGGCGCCAGACGGATATGGCGGTCGTCGGGATCCTTGCCGTACGGGTACGCGGACCCGGCCGGCGTGAGGGCCACCCCGGCCTCCTTGGCCAGGCGGACGGTCTCGGTGGCGGTGCCGTCGACCACCTCGAGGTCGATGAAGTACCCACCCTCGGGCCGGGTCCAGCCGGCCACGTCGTACTCGCCGAGCCGGTGGGCCAGGGCTGCGGCGGCGGCCTCGAACTTCGGCGCGATGACCTCGCGGTGGCGGAGCATGTGGTCGCGCACCCCGTCGGCGTCACCGAAGAATCGGGCGTGCGCGAGCTGGTTGACCTTGTTCGGCCCGATGGAGCGCACGGAGGTGTGGCCGAGGTACCAGTCGAGATTGGCCCGCGAGGCGGAGAAGAACGACACGCCCGCGCCGGCGAACGTGATCTTGGAGGTCGAGCACACCTGCCAGAAGCGGTTGGGGTGGCCCGCCTCGGCGGCCAGCGTGTCGACGTCCGGGACCTTGGGGAAATCCTCGGTGAGCGTGTGGACGACGTAGGCGTTGTCCCAGACGATCCGGAAGTCCGGGGCGGCGGTCGCCATGCGCGCGAGGCGGGACACGGTGTGGTCGTCGTACACCGCGCCGGTCGGGTTGGCGAAGATCGGGACGCACCACATGCCCTTGATGGACGGGTCGTTCGACACGAGACGCTCGACCTCGTCCATGTCCGGACCTGTCGGCCCCAGCGGCACCGGGATCATCTCGATCCCCAGCGCCTCGGTGATGTTGAAGTGGCGGTCGTAACCGGGCACCGGGCACAGCCAGCGCAGGACCGGCTCGTCCTTCCACGCACGCTGGGAGTCGGGCGTGCCGAAGAGCATGGAGAACGTCAGCAGGTCGTACATGATCGACAGGCTCGCGTTGTCCTGGGCGATCACGCGGTCGGCCTCGACCCCGAGCAGCTCGGCGATGATCGACCGCAGTTCCGGCAGTCCCGCCCCGCCGCCGTAATTGCGGACGTCGGTCTTACCCGCCGCGTGGTCGCCCTCCCCCGGCAGCGACAGCAGCCGCTCGGACAGGTCCAGCTGTTCGGGCGAGGGCTTTCCGCGAGTCAGGTCCAGGGCCAGGCCCTTGTCGGCCAGCGCGTCGTACTCGGCGGCCAGTTGCGACTCGAGTCGGGCGAGTTCGTCGGCGGGGAGATCGGACAGTGCCACTGTGGCCTCCGGCGGGATCGACAACTTCGGTGTTGGTGCCCTAAGACATGTCCCAAGACATAAGGGGACCCCGCGCACCCGCCAGAGCCCGCTGACCCTTGCTGCCTTCCGGCCCTGGGGGAGTTCACAGGATGGACGCCGCGCGGGGTCCACGGACGAGTCTAACCGGCCCGCCTCCCGCGCCGCACCCCACCCGCCCCCCGCGCTGCACCCCACCCGCCTCCCGCGCTGCACCCCACCCGCCTTACGGGCCCGGATCGGAGCCCGCTCGGCCCCGCGGTTTGCCTCCGCTTGCGCGTCCTGGGTATTCTCCTCCACGGAGGATTCGCCTAGTGGCCTATGGCGCTCGCCTGGAACGCGGGTTGGGGTTTATAGCCCCTCAGGGGTTCAAATCCCCTATCCTCCGCCGCAGACGCGGCCCGGAGCTCTCGAGCCCGGGCCGCGTCGCTCATTTCAGCCACGCCCGGGCCGACCGGAGGCCCGCTCTCGCTCCCGCGACCACCCACGCTCGGTAGGCTCGCGATCGTGACCGAGACCACGGGCGGCCGGACCGTTGACGACGACGTCGCCCTGCGGGTGCTCGTCTACAGCCACGACGCCGCCACCCGCAGCCGCGTGATGTCCGCCCTCGGCACCCGCCCGCACCCGGACCTGCCCCGGCTGACGTACCTCGAGGTCGCCACGGCCCCGGTCGCCCTCGAACACCTCGACGCGGGCGGGGTCGACCTGGCGATCCTCGACGGCGAGGCGACGCCCACCGGCGGACTCGGCCTGGCCAAGCAGCTGCGGGACGAGCTCGACCGCTGCCCGCCGGTGCTCGTCCTCATCGGCCGGGCGGACGACCGCTGGCTCGCCGACTGGTCCCGCGCGGACGCGTCGGTCCCCCACCCGATCGACCCGCTGCGCCTGCGCGACGCGGTGAACGGGCTCCTCGCCCCCGCCTGACACCGGCCCCCGCGGCCGCGCGCACTCTTCCCCCCGCCCGCGGAGCACGACCGAGACGCCATCTGTCCGAACCCCCGACGCACGTCAACACAGTGTGAGTAGAGTCACAGTTGCGGGCCGCACAGTGAACGGCCCGCCGGGGAGACGGACGACCGGACCCCATCAGCGCCGGTCGCTCGAACCCCCTGCGGTTGCAGTAGAGGCCCGCCTACAGGCGGCTTCTCATCACAAGCGCGAGGAGTGACGCCAACGTGAACGAATACGTGCCCATCCTGGTACTCGGGGCCCTGGCCGTCGCCTTCGCCGTCTTCTCCTCGGGCGTGTCCTCCTTCGCCGGGCCCAGCCGGTTCAACCGCGCCAAGCTCGAGGCCTACGAGTGCGGCATCCAGCCCACGCCGCAGCCGGCGGGCGGCGGCCGCTTCCCGGTGAAGTACTACCTCACCGCGATGCTGTTCATCATCTTCGGCATCGAGATCCTCTTCCTCTACCCGTGGGCCGTCCACTTCGACCAGCTCGGCGTGTTCGGGCTGGCCGCGATGGCCCTGTTCGTGTTCAACGTCTCCGTCGCCTACGCCTACGAGTGGCGCCGCGGCGGACTGAGCTGGGACTGACCCGGAGAGTCGGAGAGGAGCGCCGAGATGGGACTCGAGGAGAAGGTGCCGGCCGGCTTCCTGCTGACCACGGTCGAGCAACTGGCGGGCTACATGCGCAAGGGCTCGCTGTGGCCGGCGACGTTCGGTCTGGCGTGCTGCGCGATCGAAATGATGTCCACGAGCGGCGGCCGCTACGACCTGGCCCGATTCGGCACGGAGGTCTTCCGCGCGTCCCCCCGACAGGCCGATCTCATGATCGTCGCGGGCCGGGTCTCGCAGAAGATGGCCCCGGTCCTGCGGCAGGTGTACGACCAGATGGCCGAGCCCAAGTGGGTCCTGTCGATGGGCGTGTGCGCGTCGTCGGGCGGGATGTTCAACAACTACGCGATCGTGCAGGGCGTCGACCACATCGTGCCCGTCGACATCTACCTGCCCGGATGTCCGCCGCGGCCGGAGATGCTCATGCACGCGATCATCACGCTGCACGACAAGATCCAGGACATGCCGCTGGGCGCGAACCGGGCCGAGGCGATCCGTGCCGCGGAGCAGGCCGCGCTCGACCAGCGTCCGCTCATCCCCGTCGAGGGGATGTTCCGGTGACCGACACGACCCCCGATCGCGACCAGGCTCCCGACGCACCCGACCGCACGGACGCCGCCGGCCACCCCGTCACCGCCGACCCCCACGACGGCGCGGGGCCCGACCGCAGTGAGTCGGGCGTCGTCGGCGTGCGCCACGGCATGTTCGGCGTCCGCGGCTCCGGGGACACCACCGGGTTCGGGGGCCTCGTGCGCCCCAAGGAGATGCCCGGTACTACCCCACCGCCCTATGAGGACGACGACGACGAGGTCATCCGCGCGCTCACCGCGGCCCTGCACCAGCGGGGTGGGCCGAGTTTTCAGGAGGCCGTCGAGAAGGTCGTGGTCCACTGCGGGCAACTCACCCTGCACGTGGAGCGGGAGCACCTACCGGCGGTGGCCCTGACCCTCCGAGACGCCCCCGACCTGCGGTTCGAGATGTCGTTGGGCGCGAGCGGGGTGCACTACCCCGACGCCACCGGCCGGGAGCTGCACGTGGTGTACCCGCTGCAGTCGATCACCCACAACCGCCGCGTGATGCTCGAAACGTCGGCCCCGGACGCGGACCCGCACATCCCCACGCTGACCCGCGTGTACCCCACGACGGACTGGCACGAGCGGGAGACGTACGACTTCTTCGGCGTCCTCTTCGACGGCCACCCGTCGCTGACGCGGATCGAGATGCCGGACGACTGGGAGGGCCATCCGCAGCGCAAGGACTACCCGCTGGGCGGGATCCCGGTGCAATACAAGGGCGCGACCATCCCGCCGCCGGATCAGCGGAGGGCGTACTCATGACTGCCGATCGCACCCGGGCGAGGCGCTCGGGCCGCTCGGCCCGTGCCGACCGCGCCGCGGACTCCGACACGATCCTCACCGCCTCCGGGCAGGACTGGGACGCGATCAGTGAGGCCGCGCGCAACGCCGACGACGACCGCATCGTGGTGAACATGGGCCCGCAGCACCCGTCCACGCACGGGGTGCTGCGGCTGATCCTCGAGATCGAGGGCGAGACCGTCACCAAGGCCCAGTGCGGGATCGGTTACCTGCACACCGGCATCGAGAAGAACCTGGAATACCGCTACTGGACCCAGGGCGTCACCTTCGTCACCCGCATGGACTACCTGGCGCCGTTCTCCAACGAGGTCGCCTTCTGCCTGGGCGTGGAGAAGCTACTCGGGATCTCCGACCGGATCCCGCCGAGGGCGTCGGTCATCCGGGTGATGCTCATGGAGCTCAACCGCATCTCCTCGCACATGGTGGCCCTGGCGACCGGTGCCCTGGAATTGGGGGCGAGCACCCCGATGCTCTTCGGGTTCCGCGAGCGCGAGCTGGTGTTGGACGTCTTCGAGGTCATCACCGGCCTGCGGATGAACCACGCCTACGTCCGGCCCGGCGGCGTGGTCCAGGACCTGCCCGACGACGCGGTGCCCAAGGTGCGCGAACTTCTCGAGGTGATGCCCGGGCGGATCCGCGAGATGGAACTCCTGCTGCGCGAGAACCCCATCTGGAAGATGCGGCTGCAGGACGTCGGCTACCTCGATCTCACCGGGTGCATGGCCCTCGGCGTGACCGGCCCGGTCCTGCGGGCCACAGGACTGCCCCACGACGTGCGCCGGTCCGACCCGTACTGCGGATACGAGGACTACGAGTTCGACGTCATCACCGGCTCGGCGAGCGACTGCTACGACCGGTTCGTCATCCGTGTCGAGGAGATGAAGGAGTCACTGAAGATCGTCGAGCAGTGCCTGGACCGGCTCGAACCGGGACCCGTGATGGTCGACGACCCCAAGATCGCCTGGCCCGCCCAGCTCAAGGTGGGACCAGACGGGCTCGGCAACTCCGCCGAGCACATCCGCAAGATCATGGACAGCTCCATGGAGGCGCTGATCCACCACTTCAAGCTGGTCACCGAGGGCTTTCCGGTCCCGCCGGGTCAGGTGTACGTGCCGGTGGAGTCCCCCCGCGGCGAACTGGGGGTGCACATGGTCTCCGACGGCGGGACCCGCCCGTACCGGGTGCACTACCGCGACCCGTCGTTCACCAACCTGCAGGCCGTGGCCGCGATGTGCGAGGGCGGGATGCTTTCCGACGTCATCGCCTCGGTCGCCAGCATCGACCCCGTGATGGGAGGGGTGGACCGATGAGCAGCATGGAGTCGACGAGTCGCGAACCGGTCTTCCTGCAGTTCGGGCAGCAGCCGGACGAGCCGGGGGCGATCGTCCGGCCCGACGCCCGCCGGCACTACCCCGACGACGTCCTGGCGAGACTGCGGGCCGACGCCGAGGTGATCATCGCCCGCTATCCGCAGGCCCGGTCGGCGTTGCTGCCACTCCTGCACCTCGTCCAGGCCGAGGACGGGCACCTCACGCCCGCCGGCATCGAGTTCTGTGCCCTCGCCGTCGGACTCACCTCCGCCGAGGTCATGGCCGTCGCCACGTTCTACTCGATGTACCGACGCACGCCCACGGGCGACTACCTGGTCGGGGTGTGCACAAACACACTGTGCGCGGTGATGGGCGGCGACGAGATCTACGCCGACCTGCATGACCACCTGGGGCTCGACGGGCCCGGTACCACCGACGACGGCCGGGTGACGCTCGAGCGCATCGAGTGCAACGCGGCCTGCGACTACGCCCCGGTGATGATGGTCAACTGGGAGTTCTTCGACGACCAGACCCCCGCCTCCGCCCGGCAGGTCGTGGACGACCTGCGGGCCGGCCGGACGGTGACCCCGACCCGGGGCGCGCCGTTGTGCACGTTCCGCGAGACCTCCCGCCTCCTCGCCGGTTTCCCCGACACCCGCCCCGGCGCGAACGACGGCGCCCCCGGCGACGCGACCCTGGTCGGGCTGCGGATCGCCCGCGAACACGACATGCGCGCCCCCGCGGGGCCGGACGAGTCCACTGAGCTCCCCTCAACCGAGCCGGCCACCACCGAGCCGACCACCACCACACCGGACGAGGAGGCCTGACATGCCGCTCGCGCCGTACCTCAGCCGCTACTGGGACGCCCCCGACAGCTGGACGCTCGAGACCTACCTGGACCACGACGGCTACACGGGCCTGCGCAACGCCCTGGCCACCGGACCGGACGAGGTCATCTCCACCGTCCTCGACGCCGGCCTACGCGGCCGTGGCGGCGCCGGGTTCCCCACCGGCCGCAAGTGGGGCTTCATCCCGCAGGAGACCGGCGAGTCGGCCGACGGCTCCGACTCCGGCCCGGGCACGCAGGCCTCCGCGGCCGCCAAGCCCCACTACCTGGTGGTCAACGCGGACGAGTCCGAGCCCGGCACCTGCAAGGACATGCCGCTCATGCTGGCCACCCCGCACGTGCTCATCGAGGGCATCATCATCGCCGCGTACGCCATCCGCGCCTCGCACGCGTTCATCTATCTGCGCGGTGAGGTGGTGCCCGTCCTGCGCCGCCTGCAGGTGGCGGTCGCCGAGGCCTACGAGGCCGGGTACCTCGGCCGCGACATCCTCGGAAGCGGCGTCGACCTCGAGCTGATCGTCCACGCCGGCGCCGGCGCCTACATCTGCGGCGAGGAGACCGCCCTGCTCGACTCGCTCGAGGGACGCCGCGGCCAACCCAGACTGCGGCCGCCGTTCCCCGCCGTCGCCGGCCTCTACGCCTGTCCGACGGTGGTGAACAACGTCGAGTCCATCGCCAGCGTCCCGTCGATCCTCCAGCACGGGCCCGAGTGGTTCCGCTCGATGGGCTCGGAGAAGTCCCCCGGCTTCACCCTGTACTCACTGTCCGGGCACGTCACCCGGCCCGGCCAGTACGAGGCCCCGCTGGGCATCACCCTGCGCGAGCTACTCGACCTGGCCGGCGGGATCCGCCAGGGCCACACCCTCAAGTTCTGGACCCCCGGTGGTTCTTCGACCCCGCTGCTCACCGACGCCCATCTCGACATGCCGCTCGACTACGAGGGCTGCGCCGCCGAGGGCACCATGCTCGGCACCAAGGCGCTGCAGATCTTCGACGACACCACCTGCGTCGTGCGAGCGGTGCTGCGGTGGACGGAGTTCTACGCCCACGAGTCGTGCGGCAAGTGCACCCCCTGCCGCGAGGGCACGTTCTGGCTGGAGCAGATCATGCACCGACTCGAGGACGGCACCGCCACCGCCGACGATCTGGACCGACTGCTCGACATCTCCGACAACGTCGCCGGCAAGTCGTTCTGCGCCCTCGGCGACGCCGCCGCGACCCCCATCATCTCGTCAATCGCGCTCTTCCGCGACGAGTACCTCGCGCACATCCCGGATGGCTGCCCGTTCGACCACAGCCGCTCCACCCTCTTCGACCGGACCGACCGTGCGGGCGCCGGCTCCCGGCGTCCGCCCGTGCGGCCGGCCACTCGACCGGACCCCACACGACCGGATCCCACACGACCCGAGGAGGTGGCCCGATGACCTCCGCCCGGTCAGGTGTCCCCCGCGACGCCCGCGGTCCCGACCAGGAGCCGGACCATGGCCGCGCCAAGTCAGAGCGCGCCAAGTCAGAGCGCACGGACGATCTCGTCATGCTCACCGTCGACGGCCGCGCGGTCTCTGTGCCGCCCGGCACGCTCATCATCCGCGCCGCCGAGCGGTTGGGCGTGCAGATCCCCCGCTTCTGCGATCACCCGCTGCTCGAGCCGGCCGGGGCGTGCCGCCAGTGCATCGTCGAGGTCGAGGGCGCGCCCAAGCCCGTCACCTCGTGCACCACCCCGGTCACCCAGGACATGCAGGTGCGCACGCAATTCACCTCCGAGATGGCCGACAAGGCCCAGCGCGGGGTGATGGAACTGCTGCTCATCAACCACCCGCTCGACTGCCCGGTCTGCGACAAGGGCGGCGAGTGCCCGCTGCAGAACCAGGCCCTGTCCAGCGGCCACGGGCGGTCGAGGTTCACCGAGGTCAAGCGCACGTTCCCCAAGCCGATCGCCATCTCGTCGCAGGTGCTGCTCGACCGCGAACGCTGCGTCATGTGCGCCCGGTGCACCCGCTTCTCCGAGCAGATCGCCGGGGACCCGTTCATCGACCTCTTCGAGCGCGGCGCCCGGCAGCAGGTCGGGGTGTACGGCGACGAGCCGTTCGAGTCCTACTTCTCGGGGAACACTGTCCAGATCTGCCCGGTGGGCGCCCTGACCGGCGCGCAGTACCGCTTCCGCGCCCGCCCCTTCGACCTGGTCTCCAGCCCGGCGGTCTGCGAGCACTGCGCCAGCGGTTGCGGGCAGCGCACCGACCACCGTCGCGGGAAGGTCCTGCGCCGCCTCGCCGGCGACGACCCCGAGGTCAACGAGGAGTGGAACTGCGACAAGGGCCGGTGGGCGTTCACCTACGCCACCCAGCGCGACCGCATCACCACCCCCATGGTCCGCGGCGAGGGCGGCGGGCTGGTCCCGGTCCCGTGGTCCACCGCCCTGGCGACCGCTGCCCAGGGGTTGGCCGCCGCCCGCGGACGGGCCGGGGTCCTCACCGGGGGGCGGCTCACCGCCGAGGACGCCTACGCCTACGCCAAGTTCGCCCGCACGGTGCTCGGTACGAACGACGTCGACTTCCGCGCCCGCCGCCATTCGGCCGAGGAAGCGGACTTCCTGGCCGACCGGGTCGCCAGGCGCGGCCCGGGCGGCGGGTCGGAGCAGGGATCCGGCGGCGGTCCGGGTCAGGACAGCGGGCCGGGCCAGGACGGCGGGCCGGGCCAGGACGGCGGGGCCGTGACCTACGCCGACCTCGAGACCGCACCCGCCGTGCTTCTCGTGGGCTTCGACCCGGAGGAGGAGTCGCCGATCGTGTTCCTCCGCCTGCGGCGGGCCGCGCGCGACCACGGGCTGAAGGTCTTCTCGATCGCGCCCTTCGCCACCCCTGCCATCCGCAAGACCCGCGGCGCTCTGCTGCCGACCGTCCCCGGGGCGGAGCCCGAGGTGCTCAGCGCCCTCGCCGTCGTCCCCTCCGAGCCCAGCGGAACCGGGCCCTCCGCGACCACCGACCCCACCCGCGGCGCCCTGCCCACTCTGCTGCGCGAGCCCGGCGCGGTCATCCTCGTCGGCGAGCGGCTCGGCGCGGTGCCCGGCGGGCTCACGGCCGCGGCCGCCCTCGCCGACACCACCGGCGCACGGCTGGCGTGGATTCCCCGGCGAGCGGGTGAGCGCGGGGCGCTCGAGACCGGGTGCCTGCCGGGACTGCTGCCCGGCGGCGCCTCCGTCACGGACGACGACGCCCGGCGGGCCCTCGCCGAGCTGTGGCGCTGCGACGATCTGCCCGCGACGCCCGGCCGGAGCACCGCCGAGCAGCTGGCCGCGGCCGGCTCCGGCGAGCTCGGGGCCCTGGTCGTCGGCGGGGTCGAGGCTGCCGACCTGCCCGACCCGCGCGCCGCGCTGGACGCGGTCGACGCCGCCGGCTTCGTCGTGAGCCTCGAGCTGCGCCGCAGTGAGATCACCGATCGCGCCGACGTCGTTCTGCCGGTCGCGGCAGTCGCCGAGAAGGCGGGCACGTTCGTGAACTGGGAGGGCCGGACCCGCCCCTTCGCCGCCGCCCTGACCGGTACCGATGCTCTGCCCGACCACCGGATCCTCAATGCCCTGGCCGAGGAGACCGGTGCCTGGTTCGGCCTGGCGGACGTGGAATCGGTGCGCCGCGAGATGCAGGCCGTCAGCCACGCGCTCCGCCCCGCATCCGCCTATTCGGATCCGCAGCCGCGCCCCGGCAGGGCGTCTCGCACCGACCGGAGCGCTGGCGAGACGCCATCCCCAGGAGCGGCTGCGGGGTCGGCGGCGTCGGCGGGAGCGGCTGCGGGGTCGGGGGCATCTGCGCGGGCGGCTGCGGGTCCGGAGCCCGGCGCCGGGCAGGCGGTCCTGGCCACGTGGCGGATGCTGCTCGACGACGGTCGCATGCAGGACGGGGAACCGCACCTCGCCGGCACCGCCCGCCGCCCCGTGGCCCGCCTGTCGCCGACGACCGCCCGCGAACTCGGAGCCGCCGACGGCGACCCGGTGACCGTCTCCACCGACCGCGGGGCGATCACCCTGCCGCTGGCCGTCACCGAGATGCCCGACCGCGTGGTCTGGGTACCGCAGAACTCGCCCGGGTCCGCCGTGAACGCGACTCTCGCCGCCGGCGCAGGCGACGTGGTGTCCATCGCGGCCGGGGAGGTGGCGTCATGACCGGGGTCGCGGTGAACGGGCCCGCCGTGCTCGCCGCCGCGGACCTGTCGACCACCGGCGCCGACCTCACGGCCTTCGGTACGGACCCGTGGTGGCTGGTGTTGGCCAAGGTCCTCGCGGTCTTCGTGTTCCTCGTGGTAACCGTGCTCGCGGCCATCTACCTGGAGCGCAAGATTCTGGCATGGATGCAGATGCGCATCGGCCCCAACCGCGTCGGCCCCGGTGGGATCCTGCAGAGCTTGGCCGACGGCGTGAAGATCGCCCTCAAGGAGGGATTCATCCCGGCCGGGGTCGACAAGCCGATCTTCCTGCTCGCACCGGTCATCGCGGTGATCCCGGCGTTCATGGCGTTCGCGGTGATCCCCTTCGGGCCCGTGGTCTCCGTCTTCGGCCACTCCACGCCGCTGCAGCTCACGGACCTGCACGTGGGAGTGCTCTACATCCTCGCCGTCACCTCGATCGGGGTGTACGGGATCGTGTTGGCGGGCTGGTCCTCCGGCTCGACCTACCCACTGCTCGGCGGCCTGCGCTCCACCGCCCAGGTGATCAGCTACGAGATCGCCATGGCGCTGTCGTTCGTCGGGGTGTTCCTCTTCGCCGGCACCATGTCGACGTCGGGGATCGTCGCCGCCCAGTCGCAGGTGTGGTTCGTGTTCCTGCTGCTGCCCTCGTTCGTCATCTACGTCATCTCGATGGTCGGCGAGACCAACCGCGCCCCCTTCGATCTGCCCGAGGCCGAGGGCGAACTCGTGGGCGGGTTCCACACCGAGTACTCCTCGCTGCGCTTCGCGATGTTCATGCTGGCCGAGTACGTCAACATGACCACAGTCTCCGCGCTGGCGGCCACCCTGTTCCTCGGCGGCTGGCAGGCCCCCCTGCCGTTCTCGCTGATCGACGGCGCGGATTCCGGGTGGTGGGCGCTGCTGTGGTTCGTGGCCAAGGTGTGGGCGTTCATGTTCCTGTTCATGTGGCTGCGAGCCACCCTCCCGCGACTGCGCTACGACCAGTTCATGGCCTTCGGCTGGAAGGTGCTCATCCCCGTCTCGCTGGCCTGGGTCATGTCGGTGGCGACCATCCGGGTGATCGTGGGCCCCGGGTCCGCTCTCCTCACGCCCGCCATGGTGATCGCGGGCCTGGTGGCGGTGGCGGTCATCGTCGTCGTCCATCGGTCCCGATCCCGGCGCGGCGGCCGGGCCACGCCCACCCGCGGCGACTCCCCACCCGCGTCCGTCACGCGGGGCGCGCGCTTCGACCCCACGGCCGGAGGGTTCCCCGTCCCGCCGCTCCCCCACCAGCGCGCCGCGCTGGGCCGCTTCACTTCTGCAGACTCGCCCCCCAGTCAGGAGGCCCGCCATGCCTAGGAAGTCACGGTCCCGGGTTCCCGGGTTCCTCGAACCGCTCGCCGGGTTCGGGGTGACGTTCTCCACGATGTTCCGCAAGGCGCACACCGAGCAGTACCCGGAGGAGAAGGTCCCCACCGCGCCCCGCTACCACGGGCGACACCAACTCAACCGCTACGCCGACGGGCTGGAGAAGTGCATCGGCTGCGAACTGTGCGCATGGGCGTGCCCGGCGGACGCGATCTACGTCGAGGGCGCCGACAACACCGCCGAGGAACGCTTCTCCCCCGGCGAACGCTACGGGCGGATCTACCAGATCAACTACCTGCGCTGCATCGGCTGCGGCCTGTGCGTGGAGGCGTGCCCGACCCGGGCGCTGACCATGACGAACAACTACGAGATGGTCGACGACAACCGCGCGGACCTCATCTACGAGAAGCACGACCTGCTCGGACCGATGCTCGCCGGGATGGTCCCCGCCCCGCACGACATGTACCCGGGCGCCGACCACTTCGACTACTACCGCGGAGAGATCACCGGCTCCGCGCCCGAGCAGGGTGAGCCGTACGAGCCCGGTGAGGCCGAGCCGCGCGGTGCGACCGCAGCCGGCTCGCGCGCGCGCCGCGGAAGGGGGGCCTCGTGACCACCGGGGAGTCCGTCCTGTTCTGGGCGCTGGCCATCATCGCCGTGGCCGGGGCGCTCGGGGTGGTCTCGGCGACCAAGGCGGTCTACTCGGCGCTGTGCTTGGCCGCAACGATGGTCTCGCTCGCCGTGCTGTACATCGCGCAGGGGGCGGTGTTCCTGGGCGTGGGCCAGATCGTCGTCTACACCGGCGCCGTGATGATGCTGTTCCTGTTCGTGGTGATGCTGATCGGGGTGGAGTCCTCGGACTCGCTGGTCGAGCGGATCCGGGGGCACCGGGTGGCGGCCATCGTCGCCGGCCTGGGGTTCGGCATCCTGCTGGCCACCGGGCTGTCGCGGGCGCAGCTGCCGCCGTTCGCCGGGTTCGCCCCCGGATACTCGGACGTCCCCGCGCTGGCGGAACTGCTGTTCTCCCGGCACGTGTGGGCGTTCGAGCTCACCGGGGTGCTGCTCATCATCGCCACCCTCGGCGCGATGGTCCTGGCGCACCGCGAGCGGTTCACCGGGCGCCTCACCCAGCGGCAGATGTCGCAGCAGCGCTTCCTCGACTGGCAGGCCGACGACACCGCCCGCGTGACCCCGCTGCCCAGCTCCGGCGTGTACGCGCGCCGCAACTCCGCCGACATGCCCGCCCGACTGCCCGACGGGTCCGACGCCCCCGACTCGGTGAGCGAGGTGCTGCGGCGCCATGCGACCGATCGCGCGGACGGTCCCGACGAACTCGGCAGCTGCGGACCCGGCGAAGGGGGCCGACGGTGAACCCCGAGTACTACCTGTACCTCTCGGCCGTGCTGTTCACCATCGGCGCGGCCGGGTTCCTGCTGCGGCGCAACGCGATCGTCCTGTTCATGTGCATCGAGCTCATGCTCAACGCCACCAACCTCGCCCTGGTGGCGTTCGCTCGGATGCACGGCGACGTCACCGGCCAACTCTTCGCGTTCTTCATCATGGTCGTGGCCGCCGCCGAGGTCGTGATCGGCCTCGCGATCATCATGGCCATCTACCGTTCCCGCCGATCTGCGTCCGTCGACGACGCCAGCCTGCTCAGGTACTAGGGGGGACGACGATGACGACGACCGTGATGACGACGACGACAACGACCGCAGCCGCCCTCGCCCCTGCCGTCGCCGGGTCCGCGCTCTGGCTCATCCCCGCACTGCCGCTGTTCGGCGCGGCGGTCCTGCTGCTGCTCGGTCGCCGCGCGGACGGGTGGGGCCACCTGCTCGGGTGCGCGACCGCGCTGGCCTCATTCGCCGTGGCGGTGTGGCAACTCGTCGCCATGACCGGCCGTGACGCCGCCGACCGTGCCTCCGGACAGACCCTGTTCGAGTGGGTCTCGGTCGGCGAGTTCCAGCTGGACTTCGGCCTGCGTCTGGACGAGCTGTCCATGGTGTTCGTCCTGCTCGTCACCGGCGTCGGCCTGCTCATCCACGTGTACTCCATCGGCTACATGGCGGCCGACCCGGCGCGGCGCAAGTTCTTCGCCTACCTCAACCTGTTTCTCGCGGCGATGCTGCTGCTGGTGCTGGCCGACAACTTCCTCGGCCTCTACCTGGGCTGGGAGGGTGTCGGCCTGGTCTCCTACCTGCTCATCGGGTTCTGGCAGCACAAGCCGTCCGCTGCCACCGCGGCGAAGAAGGCGTTCGTCGTCAACCGCGTCGGCGACATCGGTCTGGGTGTAGCGCTGATGGTCATGGTCACCCAGCTGGGCACGCTGTCCTACGAGGGCGTGTTCTCGGCGATCGGCGGCGGGGCGGCGGGGGCCGACGGCGGGGCGGTGAGCTCGGGGCTGGTCACCGCGCTCGGGCTGCTGTTGCTGCTGGGCGCGTGCGCCAAGTCCGCCCAGGTGCCGCTACAGTCCTGGCTCGGCGACGCGATGGAGGGCCCCACCCCGGTGTCGGCCCTCATCCACGCCGCGACCATGGTCACCGCGGGCGTCTACCTCATCACCCGGTCCAACCCGATCTACGACGCGACCCCGACCGCGCGCGCCGCGGTGATCGCGGTCGGCGCCGTGACGCTGCTGTTCGGTGCGGTCATCGGTTGCGCCAAGGACGACATCAAGAAGGTCCTCGCCGCCTCCACCATGAGCCAGGTCGGGTACATGGTCATGGCCGCCGGCTTCGGGCCCGCCGGATACGCGCTGGCGATCATGCACCTGCTCACCCACGGTTTCTTCAAGGCCGGACTGTTCCTCGGCGCCGGCTCGGTGATGCACGGGATGAACGACGAGGTCGACATGCGACGCTACGGCGCCCTACGCGCGGTCATGCCGGTCACCTTTGTCACCTTCGGACTCGGCTACCTGGCCATCATCGGCGTCCCACCGTTCGCCGGCTTCTACTCCAAGGAGGGCATCATCTCCGCGGCGTTCGACGTGGGCAGCGGGTCGGCTGCGGGTGCGGGCGCGTTCGGCTCAGGATCGGCGGTCGGCTACCTGCTGGGGGCGGTGGCCCTGCTCGGCGCGGGCCTGACCGCCTTCTACATGACCCGTGTGATGATCCTGACCTTCTTCGGGCCCGGGCGCTGGGCCGACGACGCCCACCCCCACGAGTCGCCGGCGATCATGACGGCGCCGATGATCGCGATCGCCGTGGGCTCGGTGCTCTCGGGTCTGCTGCTGTCGCTCGGCGGGCGGCTGCAGGCCTGGCTGGCACCGGTCGTCGGCGAGCACCATCCGGAGCACGTCCTACCGGTGTGGTTGGTCACCGCCGCCTCCCTGGTCGTGGTGGCCGTCGGTATCGCCCTCGCCGTGTACCGCTACACCCGTAGTGAGGTTCCGACCACCGCCCCCGCCGGCTCCGCGCTCACGCGGGCCGCGCGCCGCGACCTGTATGCCGACGACCTCAACGAGGCGGTGTTCATGCGACCCGGCCAGGCCCTGGTCGCGGGCACCGAGGTGATAGACCGGCGAGTGGTGGCCGCGACGGCGACAGGCGTCGGCACCACCCTCGGGGAACTGTCCGCCCGGACGAGGCTCCTGCAGTCGGGGCTCACCCGCTCCTACGCGCTGTACATGCTGATCGGCGCGGTTCTGGTGATCGCCGCGATGTTGGGTGGTGGTGTGCTGTGACCGGTCCCGGACTACTCACCGCGCTGTGGCTCGCTCCCCTGGTCGGCGCACTCGTCGTCGTCGTCCTCCCTGCGAGCGCGCGCCGCGCGGCGAGGCCCCTCGCCCTGGTCACGTCACTGGTCGTCCTGGGGGTGGCCGTCGCGCTGGCTGTCGGGTTCGAGCCGGGCGGCGACACCCACCAGTTCGTCGAGTCGCGGCCGTGGATCCCTGCGTTCGGCGCGACGTACACACTCGGGATCGACGGCGTGGCGCTCGTGCTGGTGCTGCTCACCGCCGCACTCATGCCGTTGCTGCTGCTCGCCGGGTGGCGTGACACCGACGACTCCAGCGGCGCCACCTCGGACGGCCGGCGCGCACAGTCCTACCCCGCGCTCATGCTGGCCACGCAGGGGCTCGCGCTGGTGGCGTTCACGAGCCTGGACGTGTTGCTGTTCTACGTCGCGTTCGAGGCCATGCTCATCCCGCTGTACTTTCTCATCGGGGGATTCGGAACAGGCGCGTTCGGGGACAGCGGCGCCGACCGGGCGCAGGCGGCCGTCCGGTTCCTCCTCTACAACCTGCTCGGCGGACTCGTCATGCTGGCCGCGGTGCTCGGGCTCTACATGTACACAGCCCGGGCCGGACTCGGGCCCGACGGCCGCGGCACCTTCGACTACCGCCTCATCACCGACGCCGTCGCCGACGGTCGACTGCAGATCCCGCCCGGCGCGATGCTGCTGCTGTTCGCCGGGTTCACGCTGGCCTTCGCGATCAAGGCCCCGCTGTGGCCGTTCCACACCTGGCTTCCCGGGGCCGCCGTCGCCGCGACGCCCGCCTCCGCGGTGCTCATGATGGCCGTGGTGGACAAGGTCGGCACCTTCGCGATGCTGCGGTACTCGCTGCCGCTGTTCCCCGAGGCAGCGGCGACCGCGGCGCCGGTGATGGTGACGCTCGCGGTGATCAGCATCGTCTACGGCGGCATCATGGCCATCGCCCAGACCGACCTCCTGCGCCTCATCGCGTACGCGTCGATCTCCCACTTCGGGTTCATCGTGCTGGGTGTGTTCGCCGCGACCGAGCAGTCGGCGACCGGCTCGACGCTGTACATGGTCAACCACGGCATCGCCACGGCCGCGCTGTTCCTCGTGGCCGGGTTCCTCGTCCGGCGGCACCGGATCCGCGAGATCGGCTACTTCGGCGGGGTGCAGCAGGCTGCTCCCCTGCTCGCCGGGGTGTTCCTCATCGCCGGGCTCGCGACGCTGTCACTGCCCGGGCTGGCCCCGTTCATCAGCGAGTTCCTGGTGTTCGTCGGCACGTTCGAGGTCTACCCCGTCGCCGCCGTACTGGCCACGTCCACGTTCGTCCTTGCGGCCGTCTACATCCTGTGGACCTACCAGCGGGTGATGGGCGGGCCCCTCGCGCCGGGGTTGCGGTCCACGCCCGACCTGACGACCCGCGAGCGCGTGGTGCTGGCCCCGCTGGTCGTGGCGCTGATGGTGCTGGGCTTCTACCCGCAGCCGGTGCTCGACGTGATCGACCCGGCGGTCGCCGAGACCGTCGCCCACGTGGAAGGTGCCACCCGATGACCCCGGACATCGCCTACTCCTCGCTTCTGCCGCTGCTCGTGGTGCTCGGGACGGCGATCGTCTCGGTGCTCATCGAGGCGTTCGCCCCCGCCCGGCACCGCTACGCCGCGCAGCTGGTTCTGTACCTCGGCGGGCTCGTCGCGGCGCTGGTGACGGTGGTTCTGCTCGCCGGGACGCGATTGGTGACGGCCGGCGGCGCCGTGGCCGTGGACGGGCCCGCGCTATTCCTGCAGGGGGCGACGGTCCTCGTGGCGATCGGGGCGGGGGTGCTCATCGGGGAACGCTCCCGGGTGGGCGCGCCGGCCGGGGCCTCGTCGGATGCGGTGGGCGCGTCGGCCACGGCCAGCCGCCCGGTGCTCGCGGGTTTCGCCCCGCAGGCCGCCCTGGCCCCGGGCGGCGACGCCGAACGCGAGGCCGAGCGCGCGGGCGTCTCCCAGACCGAGGTCTTCCCGCTCGCACTGTTCGCCACGGGCGGGCTCATGCTGTTCCCCGCGGCGAACGACCTCATCACCCTGTTCATCGCGCTCGAGGTGCTCTCCCTGCCGCTGTACGTGATGTGTGGCATGGCTCGCCGTCGGCGACTCCTCTCGCAGGAGGCCGCGGTCAAATACTTCCTGCTGGGGTCCTTCTCCTCGGCGATCTTCGCCTACGGCGCCGCGCTGATCTACGGGTACGCCGGAACCGTCGAGTTCGGCGGCATCGCCGCGGTGGTCGCGACCGAGGGCGGCAGCTCACTGGCGCTGATCGGCGTGGCGATGATGTCGGTGGGCCTGCTGTTCAAGGTCGGGGCCGTGCCGTTCCACACCTGGACCCCCGACGTCTACCAGGGCGCGCCCACCTCGATCACGGCGTTCATGGCCGCGGGGACCAAACTCGCCGCGTTCGGTGCGATCCTGCGGTTCTTCCACACCGCCGTCCCCCGCCTCGAGGACGACTGGGCGCCCGTGCTCTGGGTGATCGCGGCGTTGACGATGATTGTCGGCACGGTCGTCGGAGTCACGCAGAACGACGTCAAACGCCTGCTGGCCTACTCCTCCGTCGCGCACGCCGGATTCCTGCTCACCGGGGTGCTCGGCCCTCCGGCGGCCGGTACCTCCGCCGTGCTGTTCTACCTCGCGGCGTACGCGGTGAGCACCGTCGGCGTGTTCGCGGTGGCCGGGCTGGTCCGCGCGCCTGACGGCGCCGAGATCACCGACCTGCAGGCCTGGGCCGGGCTCGGCCGACGTCAGCCACTGGTGTCGGGCGCGTTCGCACTGCTGCTGCTCGCACTCGCGGGCATCCCGCTGACCAGCGGGTTCATCGCCAAGTTCGCGGTGTTCTCCGCAGCCGTTGCCGGCGGCGCGGTGAGCCTCGTGGTGATCGGCGTGCTCACGAGCGCGATCGCGGCCTCGTTCTACGTCCGCGTGATCGTGGTGATGTTCTTCCGCGATGCGGGCGAGGTGGACTCCGGAAACGAGCGTTACGGCTCTGCAGGCGCCGGCGAGGTGGCGTTCGCGCGCAGGCCCGTCACGTACGCGGTCGTCGGCATCGCGGTCGTGGTGACGATCCTGCTGGGGATCGTGCCGCAGCCACTGCTCGACCTGGCCACCGCGGCGGCCGCGTTCGCGGGGTAGGAGTTCGCGGAGAGGAGGCCGAGTTGGCGGAGTTCGCGGGGTAAACAGCCATCCGGCCGTCAGTAGCCGCGTCGACAAGAGTCTTTCACCCGTATCGGTCGAGTAGCAGTGCACGAAACACTCTTCTCGACGACTGCCGCCCGCTGCCTGCCGCCCGCCGCGCCCTCGGAGCCCGCCGCGCCCCCTACTCCCCCAGGCCCAGCGGGGTGGCGTCGAACTCCCCGGACAGCGCGGACACCGACCGAGCAAGCCGGAGGTCGCGCTGGGTGACGCCGTCGACGTCGTGGCTGCGGAGGTCGAGGGTGACCTCGTCGTAGCTCCACAGCAGGTCGGGGTGGTGGTCCTGCGAGTTCGCGGCCTGCCCGATCGCGGCGACGAGGTTGATCGCGGCCTGCGGGGTCTCGCACACGGCCGTGTAGGTCAGCGACCCCTCCGAGAAGGCCCAGCCGGGCAGATCGGCGAGGCCTTCGGCGATCTGCTCCTCGGTCAGGCGGGTGTTGTCGTCGGCGGCGGGGCGGGCGTTGTCGGCGTCTGCGCTCATGCCGTCCAGTCTGGCACCTCCCGCCGCACCCGGCACTCCCGCCGGGGCGCGGGAACTCATCGCCGCGCCCGCTGCTTCCCGCCGGGGCGCGGGAAATCTCCGCCGCGCCCGGCGCTTCCCGCCGCGTCGGCCCTTCCTGGTGGCGCGGCCTACCCTGTGGGAGTGAAATCCCCCGCCAGCTCCCTGCCCCCCGGCGCCGGCCGGTACGCACCCAGCCCGTCGGGCGACCTGCACCTGGGCAATCTGCGCACGGCGGTGGCGGCGTGGGTGCTGGCCCGCGATTCGGGCCGGGCGTTCCGGATGCGCGTCGACGATCTCGACGCCGCCCGAGCGCGCCCCGGCGTGGCCGAGCGTCAGCTGGCGGACCTGGCGGCGATCGGCCTCGACTGGGACGGCGAGATCATGTGGGAGTCCGAGCGGTCGCACGCCTACGCCGCGGCGGCGAACCAGCTGTCCGACCAGGGCCTGGTCTACGAGTGCTACTGCTCGCGCCGCGAGATCGCCGAGGCCCCGCGCGCGCCGCACTCCCCGCCCGGGTCGTACCCCGGCACGTGCCGTGACCTGTCGGAGGCGGAGCGGGAGCATCGCCGGGAGGCGCTCGGCCCGGGGCGGGTGCCTGCGCTGCGACTGCGCGCGACGGTCGCGGAGCTGACGATCACCGACGGCGTCCACGGGCCGTACACGGGCGTCGTCGACGACGTGGTGCTGCGCCGCGGTGACGGCGTGTGGGCGTACAACCTCGCCGTCGTCGTCGATGATGCCGAGCAGGGCGTCGACCAGGTCGTGCGCGGCGAGGACCTGCTCTCCTCCACTCCCCGCCAGGCCCATCTGGCCGACCTGCTGGGCCTGCCGCACCCGGAGTACGTGCACGTGCCGCTCGCGGTCAACGCCGCCGGTGAGCGTCTGGCCAAGCGGGACGGCGCGGTGACCCTGGCCGATCTGGCGCAGGAGGGGACGACGACGAGGGCCGCGGTCGCCCGTATCGTGGCCTCACTCGGTGGGCCGGAGGGCGCGGACTCGATCGAGGCGCTGCGGGGGGTGGTCACCGCCGAGTCCTTGCGGGCCGGCCCCTGGGTGGTGGCCTGATCGGCCGACGCGCGCCCAGCCCGGCCCGACCGCCTCATCGAAAAGAGCGTTCCGCGCAGACCCACTCGCACAACGCGTGCGGAAGCGACTTGTCGATCAACGGTGACGCGGCGCGACGCGACCTATTCGGCAGGCAGGGATTCGGCATCGCGGCGGGCGGCGCGGATAATCGTCGTTCGTGACCACTTCCTCGCAGAATTCCGACCAGCTGGGGACTGGGCGGCCGGACGGGAACACTCCCGAGCCGGCGCCCAGTACCCCTTCCACCGCGTCCGCCGCCTCCGCCGGTCTCCCCGGCCGCGCCGTGTTCGCCACCGTCGCCAGCCCGTACTACGGCTATCTCATCGCCCTGTTCGTCGGCGTGATGCTCATCAGCAACGTCACCGGCACCAAGGGCGTCCTCCTCTTCCCCGACCTGAGCTTCGAACTCGGGTTCCTCTCGATGGACGGGCTCGTCACCGACGGCGCCTTCCTGCTCTTCCCGCTGGCCTACGTGCTCGGCGACGTGATCAGTGAGGTGTACGGCTTCAAGGCGATGCGCCGCGTCGTGCTCTCCGGTTTCGCCGTGCTGGCGCTGGCCGCGTTGAGCTTCAGCCTGACCGTGCAGTTGCCGCCGGCCGACTTCTACGAGAACCAGGATGCGTTCGAGGCCGTCGCCGGGGTCATCCCGCAGTTCTTCCTCGCCGGCCTGGCCGGGTACGTCGTCGGCGAGCTGCTCAACTCCTACGTCCTGGTGTGGATGAAGCGCCGCACCGGTGAGCGGAGCCTGTGGGCGCGGCTCCTGGGGTCGACCGTGGTCGGCCAGCTCGCCGACACGCTGGTGTTCTGCACGATCGCGGCCCCGGCGCTGGGCATGGTGCTCGGCTCGGGCGACTACTGGAACTACGTCGTCATCGGTTTCGTCTGGAAGACCCTCGTCGAGGCGGTCCTGCTGCCGGTGACCTACGTGGTGATCGCGTGGATCAAGAAGCGCGAGCCCAGCTATCAGGCCGCCCTGTCGGGTTCCGCCCTGTCACACTCGGCGGTATGACTTCCGCTGACCGGGACGCAGACGACGGGCGCGATGCCGCTCGACCTGCCGCGGTGACGGTGCTGGGGGCGACGGTCGACGACCAGACCAGGTGCGTCCACTACCACGGCCCGCTGGACGTCATCGCGATCCGCTTCCACTGTTGCGGCGAGTTCTATCCCTGTTTCCGCTGCCACGCCGACGCCACCGACCATGCGCTGTCGGTGTGGCCGCGGGACGAGCTCGACACCGATGCCCTGCTCTGCGGCGCATGTTGGAGCACGCTGACCATCGCCGAGTACCAGGCCACCGACGCCTGCCCGGCCTGCGGCACGGCGTTCAACCCGGGCTGCTCGCTGCACTACCCGCTCTACTTCGAGTCCTAGGTCGAGTTCAACGGCGCGCGAAACTCCTCGACCATGCGTGCTGCCAGGACCAGGTGAGCCCGGATCACGCCCGCGAGTTCGTTCTCGATGCGTTCTCGGGGCAGGTCCCGAGCTCTGGCCCCCTCCGGCAACCTGTCAGCCACCCGTTGTAACCCGTCGTTGTGGACCCCGCCGCGTCGCTGTCTCCACGGGTCGGAGAGCACGTCGAGGATCGATGCCCGAAGCGTCGCGAATGCCACTGGGTCCGCCCCGTACGCGGCTCTGTAGATCCCAGTCGCCACCGAGACCCGGGGCTCCTCCTCCTCTAGTTCGGCGATCAGTTCGTCGTCTTCGTCGAAGTACGCCGCCTCGTACAGATCCTTCTCCTCCTCGAACTCTTCTACACCTTGCTCGAGCACCCCGGAGAGAATCTGGTCGGCGGCCACCAGCTGTGGCCACCTAACCATGAGCTCGTCGAACTCCAGATCCGCCATTCTGCTGATCAGTCGCCGAACCGCGGCGTCATCCCCGGCCAGCGCCTTTCGTAGCGCCTTCTCCGCGAGGTTGAACGCGGCGGTCTGCCACGTCTCACTCTTTTCTGAGCTATCGCGTACCGGACTGTGCAGGAGGACGCCCAACGGCGAGCGCCTCTCGAGGTCGTCGTGGAGGTGATCGTTTCTGGTCTGGTTCGTCATGCGCGCAGCGTCGCACGCAGCACCGACACCTACGAGTCGCCTCGGTCGTGCGGAGCTCATCAGCTGGTCGACCAAGACCGACGTGTAGGCCCGCCTATGTCGGTTCCTGCGTCATAGTGACGTATGGCCTCACCCCGCGTACCCGCCGCACTCGCACTCCTCACCGCCGCACTGCTCCTGGCGGGTTGCTCGGGTCAGAGTGAGGATCCGCCGGTCATCAGCACGCAGGGAACCGGCATCGTCACCGGTTCTCCCGATACCGTCACCATCGTGCTCGGCGTCGAGACCCGGGCATCTGACGCCAGCACAGCGCTGACCGACAACGCGGAACGCGCCCGATCCCTTATCGAGACCATCAAGGCCCAGGGCGTCGAAGAGGAGGACATCGCCACCAAGAACCTGTCGGTGCAGCCCAATTTCCTGCCCAGCGGCAGCATCGACGGATACATCGTCACGAACCAGGTGACGGCGACCTTGCGCGACGTCGACAGGAGTGGCGATCTCATCGATGCAGCGGCGGGCGCCGCCGGCGACGCGATCCGGGTTCAGCAGTTGACGTTCTCCATTGACGACGACAGCGACCTCAGGGCCCAGGCCCGGGCGCAGGCGGTCACTCGAGCTGAAGAACAGGCCCAACAGATCGCCGAGGCGGCCGGGGCGGAGTTGGGGGCGGTGCAGTCGATCACCGAGGTACCGGAGACCGAAGCGACTCCGTTTCCGGTCTCGAGGTCGTTGGCAGACGGCGCAGCTTCGACGCCGATCGAGGCCGGTAGCCAGGACCTCACTGTGTCCGTCTCCGTGACCTACGAGATCAACTAGCTGATCCCGCCGACGGATACGGGCGGCCGGGCGCCCTGGCCGCGCGGCCAGGGCGGCCAGGGCGGCCAGGGATCAGCGCCCCGAGTAGTACCGCCCCAGGAACTGCTCCTTGTAGGCCACGTACTCGTCGGGCCCGGCCGCCATCGCCGCGCGCACCTCGTCGACCAGCCGCACCACAAAGGCCAGGTTGTGCAGGGTGAGCAGGGTGGAGCCGAGGAACTCCTTGGCCTTGAACAGGTGATGCAGGTAGGCGCGGCTGTACTCGCGCGACACCTCGGACGGCCCCTCGGGGTCGAGCGGGGTGTGGTCGTGGCGGAACTGGGCGCGGGTGATGTTGACCCGCCCGTCGAGCGTGTAGATCCCACCGTGGCGGGCCAGCCGGGTGGGCGCGACGCAGTCGAAGGTGTCGGCACCGTTTTCCACGGCGGTGAAGATGTCGTCGGGCTCGCTGATGCCCAACAGGTGTCGCGGACGGTCCTCGGGCAGTTCCTCGGTGCACCAGCCGACGATCGTTCCGAGGTTCTCCTTCTCCAGCGCGCCGCCGATCCCGTAGCCGCCGAACCCGCGCCGCCCCTCGGCTTCGGCGCGCTCGCTCATCTCCACCAGCCCGCGCACGGCCTGCCGCCGCAGATCCTCGAACTGCGCTCCCTGGATCACGCCCCACAGTGACTGCCCCGGCCGGTGCCCCCGCTCCAGCGACAGCCGCTCGTGCTCGTCGAGGCAGCGCTGCGCCCACCGCCGCGTCCGCTCCACCGAACTCTCCTGGTACTTCCGCGTGTTCATCAGCGTGGTGAGCTCGTCGAACGCGAACAGGATATCGGCGCCCAGCGAGTGCTGGATGCGCATGGACACCTCGGGCGAGAAGCGGTGCCGGGACCCGTCGAGGTGCGAGGTGAAGGTGACGCCGTCCTCGTCGACCTTCGCGAGCCGGCCCTGCCCCTTGTTGGTGGCCGCGTCGTCCGGTGTGGCGCCGGCCGACATCTCGATGACCTTCTTGAATCCCACCCCGAGGCTCATCACCTGGAAGCCGCCGGAGTCGGTGTAGGTGGGCCCGGACCAGCGCATGAACTCCCCCAGCCCGCCGGCGGCGTCGACGACCTCGTGCCCGGGCTGCAGGTACAGGTGGTAGGCGTTCGCCAGGACGGCCTGGGCGCCGGTGGAGCGGACCTGCTCGGGGGTCAGCGTCTTGACGGTGGCCTTGGTGCCGACGGGGATGAACGCCGGGGTGGCGATGTCACCGTGCGGAGTGTGGATGACACCCGTCCGCCCGCCTGCCGTCCCGTCGAGGACCATCCGCTCGCCCACGTCGAAGGTGGTCGCGCGGGTGGTGGGCGTGGCGTTGTCCGGCATCACTCCATCGTGGCATGGCGGTCGCGGATTGCGGACGTGACCCTAAGATGGAGAGGTACGTCGGCATGGGGGGCGTAGTCGTCGGCGTCGGAGGGCGCGACGTGCGCGCCCGAGAGTACGACGACGAGGTGGGGCGATGACCACATCAGGTGGCCGTAGGCTCTCCAAGCACGAGCGCCGTTCCCAGCTGATCGTGTTGGGGATCCGTTTGCTGGAGACCGTGCCTTTCCATGCCCTGTCGCTGGACGACGTCGCCGAGCGGGCCGGGGTGTCCCGCAGCCTGCTCTTCCATTACTTCCCCACCAAGCTGGATTACCTCACGGCGGTCGTGCGTGCAGCGGCCGACCACGTGCTGTCGCTGACCGAGATCCCGGTGGGCGCGCACGCCGAGGACAGCACGCGCGCGATCATCACGGCGTTGGTGCGCTACATCCAGCGGCGGCGGGACAACTACGTGGCGGTCCTGCGGTCCGGCAGGGCTGTGGATCCGGCGTTGGAGAAGGTCGTCGACGGCATGCACCGCACGATCAGCCTGCGGATCCTCGACAGCCTCGGGGTACACGACCCGGACCCCCTGGCGCTCGCTCTCACGCGGGCGTGGTTGGCCGGCACCGAGGAGTTGGCGTTGCTGGGTGAGGAGTCGGGGCTGCCGCAGGACACGGTGATCGACGCGTCACTGTCGACCCTGAGCTCGGTCGTGACGCTGCCGGACTTCGCCGAGGAGTCCTCCGGCCACGTCTGACAGCGCGTCTCGACTGCGCCCGCTCCTGCCCCGCCCACAGCCGCCCGTCGCCATGGCGTCTCGCACCTGCCCCACACACAGCCGCCCGTCGCCATGGCGTCTCGCACCCACCGCGGGGCAGGCGAGACGCCATCGTCAGGGGCGGCTGCCGAGGGGGCGGAATGGCGCGGGAGCGGCTGCAGTCGGCACGGACAGGCGCGGGAGCGGCTGCACGGGCGAGGGGGCGGAATGACGAGAGCCCCGGACCTCTCTCGAGATCCGGGGCTCTCCCCGTGGCGGTGGCGGTGGGATTTGAACCCACGGTTGGGGGTTACCCAACACAGCATTTCGAGTGCTGCACCTTCGGCCGCTCGGACACGCCACCGCCGATTAGGCTACTTCACGCATGGCCCCAGACGAAAATCGCCAGGCCAGAGGCGAGGAGTCAGCTGCTGCAACTCACTTGTCGTTGCCGGTGAGCTTGCTCGCGGCCTCGTTGGCCTTGTCCTTGAGCTTCTCGGCACCCTGCTTGATGCCGGCCTCGCCCTGGTCGGCCTGGCCCTCGGCCTGCAGGTCACGGTCTCCCGTCGCGGCGCCGGCCGACTCCTTGGCGCGGCCGCCCAGCTCCTCGGCCTTGTTCGAGAACTTGTCTCCCACTCCCATGTGGTGCTCCTCTCGATCGCGGCGCCGGGGTCCGGCACCTCTCACGACCCACGGTACGGAGATGCCGGGCCGGCCTCCACCGCGAGCGGGTCACGATCGGGTCACCGACGGGCGCCCCGCCGCGGACCCCGGCACAGCCGCCGTCATCGACGAGCGCGGAAGAAACCCTCCAGGACGGCCGCACACTCGTCCTCGAGCACACCACCCCGCACCTCTGGACGGTGCACCAGACGTCGGTCGCGGACGACGTCCCACAGCGACCCACACGCCCCGGTGCGCGGCTCCCAGGCTCCGAAGACGATGCGGCCGACCCGCGCCGCGACCGCCGCCCCCGCGCACATCGTGCAGGGCTCCAGGGTCACCACGAGAGTGCAGTCCTCCAGCCGCCAACCGTCGCCCAGGACCCGCGCGGCCTCGCGGAGCGCGATCACCTCGGCGTGCGCGAACGGGTCACCGTCGGCCTCACGCCGATTGGTGGCGGCGGCCAACTCCCGACCGTCGGGGCCCAGCACCAGCGCGCCGACGGGCACGTCGTCGGCCGGGGTACCACCCGCCACGGTCAGGGCGCGCCTCACCAGCATCTCGTCGGTCGCCCGCACGGAGCCCCGGTGCTCGGGGTGCGCCGATCCGGGATGCGCCGGACCTGCCGGGCTCACGAGTCGGGCTGGTGCCGCTCGAACTCGTCGCCGAAGCCCATCCGCTCGGCCACGGACTGCAGCTGCTCGTCGGCGTAGAGGTCGGTCTCGGAGACGATGATCTCCAACACCCCGGCGGGCAGGCCCATGTCGTCGAGGATCGCCATGTCGCCCTCGCCCCACGGGTCGGTCTGCTCGAGCTCCTCGTCGGTCATGTCGGGCACGTCCACGTTGAGCTCGTCGAGCACATCCGCGGCGAGGTCGTAGTCCAGCGACGCGGTCGCGTCCGAGAGCATGAGCCGCATCCCGGACGGGCCCGGGCGCAGGATCACGAAGAACTCGTGGTCCACGTCGACCAACCCGAACGACGGCCCCTCCGCGCGCAGCGACCGGACCTGCCGGGCGGCGTCGTCGAGACTGGTGAGGGCGGCGTCGTCCAGACGGGTGACCTGCCAGGAACCGCCGTCCTGGACCACCCCGAGTGCGATGCCGGTGACCGAGTCGTCGTCGGAGTCGCGGGAGGTTCGGTCGGAGCTGCTGGGCATGAGCTCAACCGTAGTCTGCTGTGAGAACCTTGTCAGGTGACGGTGACGGCGGACGTGTGCGTGCTCGGGGTCGGCCTGATCGGCGGCTCACTCCTGCGGGCCCTCGGCCCCGATCGGACCTTCGGCTGGAACCGCTCCCCCGCCGGCGCCGAGGCCGCCACCGCCGCCGGTTTCGACGTCACCACGGATTTGCCCACCACGCTCCGCCGGGCTGCGGAGTCGGATGCCCTCGTCGTCGTCGGCGTCCCCCTCCCCGCCCTCGAGTCGGTCCTGGGCGCGGTGGCCGAGCACGCACCCACGGTCGCCCTCACCGACGTGATCAGCGTCAAGGGCCCCGTCCTGGAGGCGGTACGACGGCACGGACTGGGGGCGCGGTTCGTCGGCGGGCACCCCATGGCCGGCACCGCCCACTCCGGCTGGGACGCAGGCGACCCCGACCTGTTCCGCGGTGCCACGTGGCTCATCGCGGCCGACGACGACGCCGACCCCGACACCTGGGGACGGGTGGCGCGGCTCGCGCTGGACACCGGCGCACGGGTGGTCTCGGCGACCTCCGCCGACCACGACGCGGCCGTCGCCCGGATCTCCCACCTGGGGCACGTGCTGGCCGAGGCGCTCGCGCTGGCGGGCGGTCGGGGCGGGGACCTCGCGCTCTCGTTGGCGGCAGGGTCGTTCCGCGACGGCACGCGCGTCGCCGGGACCGCGCCCGATCTGGTGCGCGCGATCTGCGAACCCAACCGGGACGCGCTGCTGGACGTGCTGGACGAGTGCCTCGCCGACCTCGGGGCCGCGCGGGCGTCGCTGGCCGAGCGGGGAACGCTGGGGCCGCTCGTCGACGACGGCCACCGCGCGCGGCGCGCCTACGAGGACGCGCAGGCCGATCGCACCGGCGGGGATCTCCGACCGGCGGAGGTCACGCCGGGGGCGGCCGGGTGGCTCGAGGCGCTCCGCGAGGCGGGCGCCGCGGGCAGGGCGGTCAGGCTCGCCGACAGGCTCTGAAAGGCCCGACGGCTGGCCGTTCAGGCCCTTCGGCTGGCCGTTCAGGCCCTTCGGCTGAGCCCCGGCACGTCGATGATCACGCCGTCGGCGTCGACCGTCGCGCTGGTCGACGCGGTGGCGGTGATGCCGTGGACCTGCTCGTCGTCGCTGGAGAGGGTGACCGTGTCCTCGGTGACGTCGAGCGTCATGGAATCCACCGACAACACCCGTACGTCCTCGGAACCCGGCTGTGCGTGCAGACCCAGGCGACGGATCATGACGCTGGCGAAGAAGACGCTGTAGGTGATGTCCACGTCCACCACGCCGTCGCCGCCCACGCGGGAGCGGGTGCCGGAGGAGTCCTCGAGCAGCCAGGCCCCCTCGTCGTCGCAGACCAGGTCGATCGTGCGCTCGTACTCCTCCGTGGTGAGGGTCAGCCACACCCGGCGCAGGGTCGTGTCGGCGCCGAGTTGAGCCTCGTACTCCACGGTGAAGGCGGGGTTGTCCGCGCCGGGGGCGGCGACGATCCGACCGCGGGCGCGGGTGGAATCACCCTTGGGGACGACCCTGACCTGCTCGATCAGTCTGCCGTTCTCGGATATCCACGTGTACATACGGGTGACCGAGGCGCGGTGCGCTTCGGTCTGCGGCGAGGACGTCTCAGAAGCGTTCACAGCCTCCACGGTAGGAAAATCTCCACCGAAACGCACATCTGAGTCCCGTTAACCTCCTGCCCACCACCCGTCACTCGGGCGGATCCGGCTCCCGGGCGGCCCTGAGGAGGAACTGAGGGCCCACGGAGCGCTGCGGGCCCGCAGGCCCGCAGGCCGGGCTCAGCGCCGCCGCAGGTCCACCCGCGCGCGGCGCCACGGGTACAGGGTGACGTTGCGGGACCGCGGCCACTCGCGACCGCTGCCCACCGGCTCCAGGCGGTACCGCTCCAGCACCTGCCGCAGGATGACCTGGCCTTCCATCATCGCGAATGACGCCCCGATGCAGCGGCGCGCGCCGCCGCCGAAGGGCAGCCACTCGGTCGGAGTGGGCACCTCGCCGAGGAACCTCCCCGGGTCGAAGTCACGGGGTCCGGCGTAGGTGGCCGCGGAGCGGTGGGCCAGGACGATAGACGGCGAGATCGTCACTCCCCGCGGGTAGGTCCGCCCGCCGACGGTGGCCGGCTCCTGCAGCTCCCGCATCACCATCGGCACCACCGGATGCAACCGCAGGACCTCCTTGAGGACGGCGTCGAGGTACTCCGACCCGCCCTCGGCGATCTCGGCCACACACCGGTCCTGGACGTCCGGGTGGCGGGCCAGTTCCAGCATCGACCACGCCATCGCCGTGGCCGTGGTCTCGTGCCCGGCCGCCACGAGGGTCATGAGCTGATCGCGCAGCTCCTGGTCCGACAGTCCCTGCGCGTCGGCCGCCGAGGCGCGGACGAGCAGCGCCAGGAGGTCCCGCCGCTCGGACAGGGCCGGGTCCAGGCGGGCCGCGGAGATCTCCTCACCGAGGAACTCGTGGATGGTCTCCAGGTCCCGCACCTCCCGGCTCCACGGCCACCGCCGGCGCAGCGCGGGGATCCCCAGGCCGATCATCACCACCGGGCCGGCATCGACCGCCC
The DNA here is from genome assembly GCF_002441635.1 of Dietzia sp. WMMA184. NCBI lineage: Bacteria > Bacillati > Actinomycetota > Actinomycetes > Mycobacteriales > Dietziaceae > Dietzia > Dietzia sp. WMMA184. The sequence continues at coordinate 1,983,281 of NZ_NXEI01000001.1, forward strand.
GGGCGACGATCGGCCGCATCCGGTCCAGGCGCGCCGAGTCCGTCACCCCGAAGACCACCCGCAGGATCACCTCGAGCGTCAGCTGGTTGAGCAGCACGTGGGCGCGGACGCGGCCCGACCGCGGCCAGTGGTCCAGCTGTTCGCGGGTGACCTCCTCGACGAGCGTGCGGTAGCCGTCGATCTCGCGCCGCCCGAACGCCGGCGCCAGCAGCCGCCGGGCGCGCGCGTGCTCGTCACCGTCCTGGAGGAGCAGCGAGTGCTCGCCGAGGAGGGGGCGGAGCAGGTCGTTGCCCTTGCCGGCGTGGAAGACCGACGGCGAGCCGGCGAAGACGTCCTTGATCTGCGCGGGCTCGGACACCGCGACGACCTTGCGCCCGGCGGGCATGAGATCGAGTGTGAACGGCACCCCGTAGCGCCGGGCCGCCGCCGGGAAGACGAGGGCGGGAGCCGACAGGGCCAGCACCGCCTGCAGGATTCGCGGGAGCCGGGGGCCGGGTGGGAGCCCGTCCCGCCCGATCCCAGCCTGCGTGGTCGGGCCGGGGCCCGCGTGACCGTGTGTCGCCTCGCTGCGCATGCGCTCACCGTACGAGTCGGCACGCCCCCGCCGCAGCGGGATCGGTGATGCCCGACGCCCGCCGGCGCACCCCTGCGTCACCCGCGGGTGGCCGGACGTTCACCGGTATCGCCACCTCGTCGTCGTCGATCAGGTCTAGCGTGGACCACATGGCCGTGCTCCCCGTGGACCTGGACTCGACGCCCGACGACATCGCCTCCCTCCTCGCCGTGGACGCCGCCGTCCGCGCGGCGGTGGGCCTCGACCACCACGTGCCCGCCGCCGGCGCCCTGCACTGGTCGGGGGACGAGGGGATGTGGATGGCGTTGCTGCGACCGGGGCCCGGGCGCGCACTCCTCGCCGGCTGGCACCACGAGTTCTCGCTCACCGAGGGCAGCGGCACCGCCGGCGAGGTCGGCACCGACCTGGTGGGGGACGCCCCGGGCTGGTGGCGCCGCGGCGTCGAACACGCCCGCACCCACGACGCGTGCCTGGGTTTCCTGTACGGGTGGGACGGGTCACGGTGGTGGCGACTGGATCAACCCGCCGACGACGGCTTCGACCCCGAACTGTTCCCGGTGACGCGGGCCGCCCTGCGCGACATCGTCGACGAGCTGGCCGACGACACCCTGCTCGACGCCCCCGACCCCGATGCCGTGGAGGCACTACTCACCGCCGGGTCCGCACTCACCGCGGTCGAGCTCGGCGCGGTGCTCCACGCCCCCGACGGCTGGCCCGAGGTCGACCTCGACGCCGGCGCACGGGCCGCCCGGGAGTTCCGCTCCGCGGTCCCCGCCTGATCCCCCTCCGGCAGCGCACCCCGCCCCATTTCTGTAACCATGGTCCGGTGAAGAGACTCGGCTACGTGGCGGTGAGACGCCTCGCGCTCGAGATCATCGGGTGGACGCTCATCGTTCTCGGCATCGCCGCACTGTTCCTCCCGGGTCCCGGGCTCCTCATGCTGTTCGCCGGGACGGTAGTGCTCTCGCGGCAGTACGAGTGGTTCGACCGGCGACTGCTGTCGATCAAGCGCGTCGCTATGGAGGGCGCCTCCCGCGGGGTCCAGTCGTGGCCCAAGATCGCCGGGTCACTGCTCGGCGTGGCCTGGCTGATCGGCCTGGGGATCTTCTGGGGGATCGGCTCGACGGTGCCGACCTGGTGGCCGCTGTCGGCCGACCTCTGGCTGATCGGCGGCTGGGGCACCGGCGGCACCCTCATCTTCTCGGGCCTCGTCGGGCTGGCGCTGCTCGTCTACGCACTGCGTCGGTTCCGCGGCAGCCCGTACGACCACGAGGCGGAGGTGGTGCACGACCACCAGCGCCGCGAGGAGCGGCGCCGGGCGCGGGCCGCGCGGCGGCACGCCCACCCGGCGGCACGCCGCGCCGATCCGGGCGTCACTCCAGGCTGAACCTCTCCTCGCCGCCCACCTCGACCATCCGCTGCTCGCCCCGCACGCACACGCACACCGGGGTCGCGTCGATCACGCCGTCGCGGTGACGGATCACCACCTCGTCCCGCATCACCGTCACCGTGAGCGGCGATCGCAGGTAGGTCATGTTGAACGAGACCCCGTCGATCCCGCCGGGCAGATTCGGGTCGAACTGCAGCATCCCGCCCTCGACCCGCATCCCGGCGTAGAAGCGCTGCACGAGGTCGACCGTGCCGGACATGACCCCCATGTGAATGCCCTCGCGGGTGGTGCCGCCCTGGATGTCGTGCACGTCGCTGCCCAGCGCGACCTTGAACCGTTCCCAGGAACTGTCCGGGTCGAAGCGTGCGAGGACGCCCGCGTGGGTGATGTACGACAGGGTCGACCCGTGGGAGGTGCGGTGGTCGTAGTACTCGATGGTCCGCCGCGCGGCGTCGTCGGGGAACTCGTACCCGAGGCGTTCGAACACCCGGCGCAGTTCGTCGTCACTGAACAGGAAGAACAGCATCACCGCGTCGGCCTGTTTGGCCAGTTTGTACCGGTCCGGGGTGTCGCCCTCGGCTTTGAGGATCCGGTCGAGCCGCTGGATGTTGCCGTACCTGGCGCGGTATCCCTCCCAGTCCAGCTCCTCCAGCTCCTCGTAGCCCTCGAACTGGCTGATGATCCCGTCGTGGAACGGGACGAACATCTTTCGGCTCATGTCCTTCCACCGGGCGATCTCCTCGTCGCGCAGTTCGAGCCGGGCACGGACGGCACCGGCCTGGGGTGCCGGCAGCAGGTCGAGCAGGTGGGCGGCGATGTCGCAGATCCACGCCACGAAGACGTTGGTGTAGGCGTTGTTGCGCACTCCGCCCTCGGACGCGCCCGGGTACTTCTCGTGGTACTCGTCCGGCCCCATCACGCCGTGGATCTCGTACCGCTGCCGCTCGGGCGAGTAGTGCGCGATGGATGACCAGAATCGCGCGATGCCGAGCATCATCTCCGCGCCCCGGAACTCGAGGAACATCGTGTCCTCGGTGAGGGTGACGTACTGCCAGACGTTGTAGAAGATCGCCGCGCTGACGTGGCGCTGGTTGTGCGACAGGTCGACGTCCCACCGCCCCGACATCGGGTTGAGGTGGAGTTCCTGGGTCTGCTCCGTGCCGAGCGATCCGCTCTGCCACGGGAACATGAACCCCTCGTACCCGGCCGACGCCGCCGCCACCCGCGCCTCGGACTGCCTCCGGTAGCGGTACATGAGCAGGCTGCGGGTCACGGCCGGGAGCCGGAAGGTCAGGAACGGGAAGACGAACAGTTCGTCCCAGAACACGTGGCCCCGGTAGGCCTCGCCGTTGATCCCGCGGGCGGGCACGCCGGCGTCGAGGTCGGAGGTGTTGTGCGAGCACGTCTGCAGGATGTGACTGATGTGGACCCGCAGCAGGTGCTGGGCCTCGTCGTCGCCGAACACGTGGAGGTCGCACGCCTGCCACAGCCGCTCCCAGGACTCGCGGTGGTGGGCGTACGCCGCCTCGAACGGGCGAGAGCGCGACGCCGACCGCGACGCGCGCAGGAGCGTGTCCCCCGTGGCAGGGTCACGCGAGGTGAACAGGGCGACCGACTTCTCGATCGAGGTGGGGACGTCGCGCTCCAGCTCCACGTGGAGGGTCTGCTGGATGTAGTCCGCCGTCCGGAAGTCGGAGCGGGGCACGTCCCGCTCCCGGCCACCGGTCGAGACGAGGGTCCGCGCCGCGACGCCGACGTTCACCTCGGACTGCCGGGTGCGCACCTTGAGCGCCATCATCTCGGGCTGCGGGAACACCGTGCTGCCCGGCCGGAGGTGGTCGCTCTCGAGTTGCCGGTAGCGGGGCACTCCGTCGTTGGTGACGCGCCCGTCGAGCGCGCTCACGATCTCCGCCTGGCCGGACCAGTTCAGCGGCGTGATCGTCCACTCGAGGTAGGCGTGGTGCATGCTGGCCATCGACGCGAACCGTCGGCTCACCAGCTCGGTCTCCCGCCCCTCCCGGTCACGGAAGCGGATCTGGCGGGTCATCAGCGCCGAGCGCAGGTCCACCCGGTGGCGGTACTCGAGGATCTGCACCTCCGAGAGCCGCAGCACCTCGGCGCCGCCGATGCGCAGCTTGAGCGGCAGCCAGTTGGGGAGGTTGACCAGGTCCTCGTTGTGCACCGGCACGCCGCCGAGCATGGTGGTCGCGCGGTTGTAGAGGCCGTGCACGTAGGTGCCCGGGTAGTGGACCCCGTCGTTCTCCTCCCATTCGGCGGCGCCGCGGGTGGACATGTACCCGTTGCCGGTCGAGGTGAGGGTCTCGCGCAGGCCCTCCTCACCGGGGTCGAACCCGTCGTAGGACAGCGAGAAGGCGTTGTCCTGCCCGCCCGGGGAGGCTGCACGTCCGGCCTGTGAGGTGGTCACACGCCCGACCCTAACCAGTCCGTCGGCTCCTCGGCGGCGGTCCGGCCGGACGGCTCGGCGAGATCGTCATCCCGCCGAGACCCGCCCCGCGCGGGTCTACGATATGATCTACGTCACAGTCGGGACGGTTCGGGGCCGCGCCGCGATCCCTCTTGTCGACCGTCTCCGTCCGACAGGGGTTCATCATGACCGTTCAGCTCATCGAGATCACCGAGGACGTCGCCGACCGGCTCCAGGTCCTCACCACACCGACGGCCTGTCAGGTCGGCGATGCGCGCATGATCATCATCGATCTGCTCGGTTCCGGGCCGTCGTGGCCGTTGTCCGTCCTGGTCGACCACGTCTGCACCTCCTACGAGGCCCCGGACGGCGAGCGTCTCATGGTCGACCTGCGCGACCGCGAGGGCCTGGCCGACCACCTCCTGCGTGACGAGCCCGCCCTGCGCCACGTGACGTGGGTCCGCGCCACGCGCCAGGCACTGCGCGAGTTGACCGACGCCGGTGAGGTGGTGTGGAGCCTGCCGTCGGACGATCCGGACGAGGTCGACCATCCGGAGGTCGAGGTACTGATGTCCGGCGCCCAGCCGCGCGCGTTCCGCGTCTACGTCGGCGATCCGCTGCCCGACGGCTCGGTCTCCCTGCGGTAGCGGACCGCCACCGCGAGCATCACCGCGCCGACGGCGATGAACGACAGCACACGGAACAGTCCCGGCAGGGTGGCCAGGTCGAGCAGGAGCAGCTTCGCCAGCGCGAGGGAGCCCAGGACGAACCCGAGTCGACGCGCGTCGGCGATCCGCGGGTTCACGGTGAGGACGAGCCAGGCCGCGCAGCAGATCCACAGCACTGTCACCACCAGGTGTGCGGCGAGGAACCCGTTCCGCGCCACCCCGGTGAGGTCACCGATCACGACGCCCGCCGCGACCACCATCACCGAGAATGCCGCCAGGGCCACGACGGCGCCCGCCATCATCACGCGCGTCGACTCGCGGGGCAGGCGGCGGCGCGCCCACCACGTCACGGCGACCGCCAGCGCCGTGACGGCGAACGCGGAGACCACGTCCCAGTAGGTGAACTCGCGGACCGCGAGCCGGTCGCTCAGTGCGAGGTGCGGTCGGTTGACGGCCGTGTAGACGAGCACGGCGATCACGGAGGCGGCCGCGGCCACCAGGTCCACCCAGCGTCGTCCCCACAGGCCGGCGGACACGACGTACGCCAGGGCGCTCAGGGTCAGCGCGAATCCGGTGAGCTCGCGCCCTCCCAGTTCGACCCACGTCAGTAGCAGGAGCGCGCTCCCGACGAACCCCGTGACCGCGGCCAGCAGCACGTGCGCCCTGTCGCGGCCGGTACGGCCGGCGAGAACCGCGACGGCGAGGTAGGCGGCGGCGAGGGCCAGTCCGACGGGCCAGCCGGGCCGGAGGAGGTGGGTGGCCGGCAGGAGGGCGAGGGGCAGGGCGGTGGGGACGACGACGAGGGCGGCATTGGCGAGTGCCGGGCGCCGGCGGGCGGTGTCGAACCAGGCCACCCCGACGCCCACGGCGGCAAAGACGAGCGCGGTCGCGATGAGCGCGATCTGTTCGCCGCGGCTGTGGAGTGCGGCCTGCGAGAGGTAGCCGGCCAGCAGGAACCCGGGTAGGACGGACCACACCACGCGGACGGCCGCCCCGAGTTCGGCGGCGAGTACCGCGGTGGCGATGCCGACGATCGCGACGAAGATCGGCAGCTCGACACCGGTGGAGATGAGGGGCGCCAGGAGCATCGTGCCGGCCGAGACCAGGCAGGCCAGCAGCCCGGAGGACCAGCGCCCCGCGAGTGCCATCCCTCCGAGGGCGAGCCCGCCCACGAACATGTACGCGGCCGGGACGGGGATCCACAAGTAGAGCGTGGTGCTGGCGATGACGTCGAGCATCGCCGCGGCCAGGCCCGTGCCGACCAGGGCCAGTGCGCCGGGGTTGACCGGGGTGCCGTCGGGGTCGGAGGCGGCCCGGGGGTCGGTGTGGGCCGTGGGGTCGGTGATGGCGGCGTCGTGGCGGGACTGCAGTCGCAGGCCGAGGCCGACGAGCACCACCGCCAGGACCGCGGCGGCGACGACCCGCGCGAGCGGCGGGAACAACCCCGCCTGGATGGCCACGACCAGTAGGAACGCGATGCCGGCGAGCATGACCGATCCGCCGATCGCGGCGATGACGGTGGCGGCCGTGATGCGCGGCCCCCGCCGCGGAGACCGACGCGGCGCCGCCCCCGCCGGCTGTTGCCACAGCCGGTCGGCCTGTTGCCACGGCCGGTCGGGGTGCGCGGGCCGATCGGGGTGCGCGGGCCGGTCCGGGTGGGCGGGCCGGTCCGGGTGGGCGGGCCGGTCGGGGTGCGCGGGCGGCGGCCCGTACCGCCCCGTGGGGTCGTCCTGTCCGGGTGGCCGCCAGGGCCCGCCCGGACGTGCCGGGGCGGGCGCCGACTGCGAGGGGGCGCCAGCCGGGGCCGGCGTCACCAGATGCGGCGGCCCCTGAGCCGGCGCGCCCGCACGCCACGGCGACTCCACCGGCGACTGTCCGGCCACCGCCGGACCGGACTGCCGGGCGAGTGCCGACAACCCGGCCCGCACTTCCCCGACCTCTGCGGTGATGCGTCCGAGACGGGCGTCGAGGTCGGCGAGGGCGCGCTGCAGGTCGGACTGCTGGGGGTTCACCCCTGAATCATCTACCGCACGGGCCCCGGCGTCCACGGACTCATCGGCGCGTGTCCCGCCCCGCGACGGTGCCGACGTCACCGACAGCGGCGGCGGCGTGCGCGAGCTCGACCAGGTCCTCCCCCGTCAACCCCGGGAGCCGTGGCAGATGTCCCGCCACTGCGCCGGCACGGCCGACGCACCCCAGCGCGCGCCCAGCAGGCCCCCGGCGATGGCGGCGACCGTATCGGTGTCGCCTCCGATCCCGATCGCCGTGACCAGTGAGTCGGCCAGGTGCCGCCCGGGATCAGCGGCGGGGATCGGCGTGTGGTGGATCGCCGACCACGCCGACTGCAGGGCGGTCACCACCCAGCCGTTGCGGCGGAACCGTTCGGGCGGCCCCTGTTCGGCCTCGTCGATGCGGGCCTCCCAGTACTCCCGGTCCGGCCCGTCGAGGTACGCCAGTCCGCCGCGGAGGTCCAGGACCTGCTCCCGCACGGCGCGGTCGATGGCCGTCGACCACAGGACGCACGCCTGGGCGGTGCGTGGGTCGGAGTGGGTCAGGTCGCTCACGGCCGTGGCTGCCCGGACGATCGCCCCGGTGTCGCCGAGGTGGGCCAGGGCGACGGGTGCGGTCCGCATGAGGGAACCGTTGCCCGCGGAGTGGTGACTCCGCCTGAAGTGCTCCTCGGCCGCCTCCCGCGCGGCGGCGGCCGTCGGCGCCGGCCCCGCGGCCCGCAGGACCGCGGCGGTCTGGTTGCCGATGTCCGGCGGGCCGGAGTCGTACCACCGCCCGAAGTTGCGGGCGACCTCCGAGAGCGCCTCGTCCGTGAGCAGGCCCCCACCCCTGGCGGCCACGTCGAGCACGCACCACGCCATGGACGTGTCGTCGGTCCACTGTCCGGGCGCGAACCCGCCCAGGCCGCCGCCGATCATCTACGGCCCCTCGGGACCGAGCGGCGCGGAGCCGAACTCGTATCCGGCGCCGAGAGCGTCCCCCACGGCGGTACCGAGCATCACCCCGGCGACCCGGTCGTCCCACCCCCGGTCTCCACTGCCCGTCATCACGCCACCTTCCCTCCGAGCCGGTACGCCAGCTCATCCCGGTTCTGTTCGAGGTCCTTCGCGAACGCGCGGAGCATGCCCTCGATGTTGTCCACCGAGAGCGGGCGCGCGGGGAGGGTGATCCGCTGGAACACGTCGCGCCCGCTGAGGTACCAGGTGCTCCACATCCCCTTGCTGCCCGAGCAGATCCACCTCGACCGCGGTGTTGCGACGGCTGTACACGCCGCGGACCACGAGGGCCCAGGCCTGGACCAGCCCGCCGTCGGGGCTGAAGATGACGAACACCGTGGTGCCGGCGACGGTGAAATACACGTCGCCGTCGTCGTCGACGCCCGGCTCCTCCCCGAACATCCTCCCCACCGCCTCCACGACCACCGGACGCAGCGCGTCCGGACCACCGCGGACCCCACCGTCCGTGCGGCCGTACGGCCCACCCGGCGCGTCCGCGTCCGCGAGCCCCAGGGACTCCGCCAACTCGGCTGCTCCGCGTCCGCTCGCGCGGGCCGTGAACAGCTGGGGGTGCGGCAACCGCAGGTCCTCGCGCGCCACCCGGACGATCGCGTCGGCCAGTGCGAACGCGCCGTCGGCACCAGCGCTGGCCACGACCTCCTCGGCCGCCGTGCTGCCGGAGATCCCGCGGGTGACCCACATGAATCCCCGACCGCGGTCCGACCGGACGACGAGCTGTTGGCTCCACCCCTCCGGCCCGGGCGGGGCCACCAGCGCCAGCGCGTCACCGTCCCCGACAGCACCGATCCGCAGCGTGTCCAGGAACACGCCCCATGCGCACTCGGTGGCCTCGCCGCCGACCCCGTCCATGCCGTCGTCTCGTCGACTTCCCATGACCCCTCCACTCCTTTAGCACTCCAGGCGCGCTAAACATTAGCACGCCAATCGCGCTAAAGTGAAGGCCATGTCCGATCTCGATAAGTTCCCCCGGCCCGCCGTGGCCGTGGACCTGGCGATCCTCACCGTGACAGGGGCCGGCGGCACCGACCCCGAGCTGCGGGTATTCACGCAATCACGCCGGAATCCGGACGGTCGCGCGCTCCCGGGCGCGTTCCTGCGCGAGCGGACGACCGTCGCCGAGACCGCGGACCACGTACTCCGCGAGAAGGTCCGGATCGCGCCACACGAGACCATCCGTCCGCGCCTGCTGCGGCTCTTCGACGACCCGGGGCGGGACGAGCGGACGTGGGCCGTCTCCGCCGCCCACGCGCTCCCCCTGCCCGAGTCCGCGCTGGCCGGAGCGAACGGCGAACTCACCCGCGTCACCGCGGACGGCCGACTCGACGGCATCGAGTCGCTACTGTTCGACCACGACGCGATCGTCGACGCCGCGATCCGCGACGTCCGCGAGCTCTACGAGATCCGCCAGCGCTACGTCGACGTGGGCCCCGACCCCGACGGCTTCCTGGCCGAACCGTTCACGCTGCTCCAACTACGTCGCGTGCACGAGGCCGTGATCGGCGAGGAACTGCACAAGGACAACTTCGCGCGCCGGATGCGACCGCACCTGGAACCCGTCCTGGACGACGACGGCGAGGTGGCGCTGTCCACGGCCCTACGCGGTCGCCCGGCCGCGCTCTTCCGGCGCGCGCGCTGAGGCGTCCCGCGCCGCCCGCGACCGCAGCACCAGGGTCACGCCGACCGCACTGATCGCCATGCCGACCACGGCCGGGAGGGTGATCGGGACACCGAACATGAGCCACACCCAGACCATGGTCGTGGGCGGGGTGAGGTAGAGCAGCACGCTCGCGACGGTGGCGCCACGGGTGCGGGTGACAAAGACGAAGAGGACGTACCCACACAGGGTGGACAGGAACACCAGCCAGGCCACCGCCGCCCAGAAGTCGGGTTCGGCCACGGGCGCCGCCTGGCCGGTCACCAGAGCCGCGGACATCAGGGTGACCCCCGCGACGACGGACTGCATGGTGATCGACTGCAGCAGCGTCTCGGAGGGCCGCAGCCGCTGCGTGAGAACCGTGCCCGTGGCCAGACTGAGCATGCCCGCCGCCGGGAACAGGTACGCCCACCACGGGGCGGCGCCCGCGTCGAGACCGCCGGAGACCACCACCACGACGCCCGCCATCCCCAGCACCATGCCGACCCACATGCCGGCCGTCGTGCGCTCGCCGAGGACCCTGCCCGCCACCGTCGCCACCAGCAGTGGCTGGAGCGCGGCGATGAGCGCCGCGGTGCCGCCGTCGACGCCCCGGGAGACCCCCTCGAAGATCATGAACAGGAAGAACGCCTGACTGAACAGGCCCAACACCGCCTGCCGCGTCCACGCCGCGCGATCGTTCAACCGCACCCCCAGCACGAGGCAGACGGTCACCAACAGCACGCCGAGGATCGAGAACCGCCAGCCCAGCAGCTGCAGCGGGGTCCCGTCGGCCCGGATCCCGAGTTCCGCGCCGACATAGCCCGAGCTCCACATGAGCACCAGGGCCACCGACGCCAGATGGCCGGCGTTGCGGCGGAGCGCCTCTCGCGCGGGCTGAGCCATCGGCACAGCCTACGAAGCGGCCGACCTCGTCGTCGTCGTACTCTCGCGTCCCACCCCCGGCCTGTGGCCGTTCACCCCTCCGCGCTCACTCCTCTGCGCTCACTCCTCTGTGCTCATTCCTTCGCGTCGACGATCACCGTCCCGGCCTCGAGCCGGGTGCCCGTGGGGCCGCCACCGCCTCCTCGAGCGACGACGGCGCGCGGTCAGAGGTCGGACTGTGGTTTCTGTCGCGGCTCCGGGACGGGCGCCACTCGTCGGGCGTGGGGGAGGCGGTCGGGTCCATGGGATTCGCACTCGCGGTCATCGGGGTGTGCATCCTTATCGGCGGGACGTGGCTGCGGTGGATGTTCTGGCCGGTACGGGTGCTGGGCGCGATGCCCCTGACCGCGTACACCGCACACCTCCTCGTCTGGGCGGCGTGGATCGCCATCGCGCGCGCCGAGGGCCGACACTTCGACCCGATGGACGACTTCCGCGCCCTGGACCCGTTCTCGCCGATGACTCTCGGGGTGACGGCCGGGTGCGCCCTCTGGGCGGCGTTCGTCGGGCGCGAGGCCCCCTCGAGACAGCCGTCTCGCGGCTCGCGGTCGCAGGCCTTCCTCACCGTCTGCGTCGGTACGAAGTATGAAGGACCTATTATCGACGGTGTTGGTCGGGCTCTCACCGACCATTCCCCCCGATCCACCTAACCCGAAGGTGACTCCATGACCGACACCCGCGTGCCCCTGCGGCTCTCCGACGCCCCTCGCTCCGACGACGGCTACTACGGCCCCGACAGCATCTCCTGGCGGGTGTTCTCGGACCCGGCCTCGGGGCTCGGCGCGAAGAACGCGCTCTTCCTCCAGATGCTCGAACCGGGCATGATGACCCACTTCGATCGGGTCTCGCTGACCAGCGAGGGCGCCGATGAGATGGCCGCCCGGTTCGACCGCACGGCCGCCTACCTACGGGACTCGGTCTTCGCCGACACCGCCCACGCGGACGCGGCGGCCAAGCGCGTCGACCACCTCCACGAGATGGCGACCTGGACCAACCCGGAGACCGGAGAGGTGGAGGAGGCCAAGCAGCCGGAATGGATGCGGTGGACGTGGTGGACGTACATCTGGTCGGCCGTCCGGGGCTACCAGGAGTTCGGCCCGGGCCTGAGCACCGCGGACGCGGACCGCCTGGTGGTGGAGTCCCACATCGGCGCGGACAAACTGCACGTCCCCGGCCCGCACCTCGAGACCTTCGCAGAGGTCGACCAGTACGTACGCGAGGGCCTCGACACCAAGGCGTTGACCATCTTCGCCGCGATGGCCGGCCACTCGCTCCGGCACCCGGACGTGAAGGGCCCGGTGGCCAGGTGGGTCACCCGCCAGATCCTCAACGGCGTGCTGTCGCTGCTCCCTGATCAGGCCAAGCTGTTCTTCGCCGTGGAGGACCGCAGCGCCAAGGAGTTCGCCCGCGGGGCCCGGTTCACCAAGCTCGTCGCCACACTCGCGCGGAAGAACCGGACCGCCGAGGACCTCATCGCGCAGGCGATCGGTGAGTCCGTCGCGGCCCCCTACCAGCGGGTGCGGGTCAAGAAGGCCAAGGCCTCGCCGGCTTCCTGACGCGTCGACCGCGAGATCCCACACAGGCCCGACCCCGGCAGTGCGCCGGGCCGCGGCCTCCCGACCTGCGGTGCCCTGCACACGGTCCGCAGGGCACCGCAGGTCAGGGCCGGTCAGGGCCGGACGATGGCGGAGTGTCGCAGTGCAGCGGGTGGAGCGAGAGGGCGCGCGACGAGACTGTGCGCCATTTACATAGTGTGTGCCACACAGTAACGTGTACCGCATGGTCGACGACGCGGACGCGGCGCTGGGCACCCACCTGCAGGAACTCCGGCGCGGGTCGGTCGTTCTGGCGAGTCTGCTGGCCTGCCGGACGCCCAGGTACGGGTACGCCCTGCTCACCACGCTGGCCGAGGCGGGAATCGCCACCGAGGCCAACACCCTCTACCCGTTGCTGCGCCGCCTCGAAGGACAGGGCCTGCTCACCTCGACGTGGCGGACCGAGGAGCCCAGGCCCCGCAAGTACTACGAGACCACCGCGCTCGGCACCGAGACCGCCGAGCGCCTGCACGCCGAGTGGCTGGCATTGGGTGCCGGCTACACCGATCTGCGGAAGGCGGACGCGTGATGTCCACACTGACCGATCGCTACATCTCCGAGGTGGTCCGCCACCTCCCCGAGGACCAGCGCGGCGACATCTCCTCGGAGATCGCCGCGACCATCGCCGACATGGTTGCCGCCGAACCCGACGCCGTGAACGACGCCAGCGGGACCCCGCCGAGCGGGACCGCCGACCGCGCTTCCGCCGAGCGCGCTTCCGCCGAGCGCGCCGTCCTGGCGCGACTGGGCGACCCGGCCGAACTCGCTCGCCGCTATGCCGGCGCCCGCCAGTACCTCGTGGGGCCGGAGGTCTACCCGGTCTGGGCCCGGGTACTGCGGTGGCTCCTGCCCGTCGTGGGTGTCATCGCCGCCCTGGCCGGCAGCATCCTCTACGTCTCGACCACCGCGGAGCCGGAGCTCGGCGGTCTCATCGGCCAACTCGTCAGCTCCGTCGCCGCCGCCCTGCTCTGGGCCTTCGCGGCCTGGACGCTCGTGGTGGTGATCATCGAGCGGACGACCTCGGAGGGCGAACGCAGTCCGTTGTCCCTGACCCCCACCTGGGACCCGGCACACCTGGACGGCCACAGGGGCGGGGCCGAGTCCCGCGCGGACGCGGTCGTGTCGCTGGTGTTGCTGGCCGTCCTGGCCGCGGTGCCGTTCGTCCCGTCGACGTTCCTGTACATCGGCCATCTCAACGGCGGCGAGCCGCTCGTGAACCCCGCCATCCCCACCAGGTGGTTCACGGGGTACGTGCTGCTGATCGGAGCGCTGGCGCTCGTCCAGGTGTGGCGCCTGGTGAGGCCGGGCAGGTCACCGGCGCGGCTCGGCATCGACGTGGTGGCCGACGTTGTCTTCGGTGTCTTCCTCACGGTCCTGGTGCTGAGCCACGACCCGGTGATCCACCCCGGCCTCGTCGCGGACGACGGCGGCACGGCGACCACCGCGATCCGCTGGAGCATCATCGCCACGATCTGGGTGATCGTGGTCTGGGATCAGATCGAGACCCTGCGCGCATACCGGCGGGGGGCCGCGAACGCCGCGTGAACACCGCAGGCCGGAAATGGCGAACGCCCCCGTCCGCGTGGACGGGGGCGTTCCTTCTGTGCGCCCGAAGGGACTCGAACCCCTAACCTCTTGATCCGTAGTCAAGTGCTCTATCCATTGAGCTACGGGCGCAATATTCTTCTGTCGTGCCAGCTATCCGGTCACCCGGATCCCCGGCATGGCGGAGGCGAGAGGATTTGAACCTCCGGTCCCCTTTGAGGAGGACAACTCATTAGCAGTGAGTCCCATTCGGCCGCTCTGGCACGCCTCCTGGAGGCTCTGCTGAGCCAACGAGGAATTACAGTACACACAGGCCGGGCCGGTGCGCAAAACGGCCGGACACCGGGCCCGCAGGGGGTGGTCCTACCCTGTAGTCATGTCCCCCGACGTGCGCAGCGACCTCGACGCCATCCCCGCCTACATTCCGGGCGCCTCCGTGCCGGGCGCGGTCAAACTCGCGTCCAACGAGACCACCGCGGGCCCGCTGCCGAGCGTGGCGGCGGCCATCGCCGAGGCCGCGGCGGGCGCCAATCGCTACCCGGACATCACCGCCGGCGCGCTCGTCGACCGGCTCGCGGACTTCCTCGACGTGCCCACCGGGAACGTCACCGCCGGCTGCGGCTCGGTCGCCCTGTGCCAGCAACTGGTCCAGGCGGTGTGTGCACCGGGCGACGAGGTGGTCTTCGGCTGGCGCTCCTTCGAGGCGTACCCGATCATCGCCCGCATCGCCCACGCGGTCCCGATCGCGGTCCCCAACCGGGACGACGGGTCGCTGGACCTCGACGCGATCGTCGCCACCGTCACCGACCGGACCCGGCTGATCTTCGTCTGCACGCCCAACAACCCGACCGGCCCGGCGGTGACCCGCGCCGAACTCCTCGCTTTTCTCGACCGCGTCCCCGAACGGGTCACCGTGGCGCTGGACGAGGCCTACTACGAGTACATGCGATCCGAGGACCCGGTGGACGGCGTCGCCGAGGCGATGTCGCGGCCCAACGTGGTCTCGCTGCGCACCTTCTCCAAGGCCTACGGTCTGGCCGGCCTCCGTGTCGGCTACCTCGTCGGACCCGCCGAACTGGTGGTACCGGTGGCGAAGATGGTCGTCCCGTTCTCGGTGAGCTCCCTGGCGCAGGCCGCCGGAATCGCCTGCCTCGAGGCCGGGGACGAACTGCGGGCCCGCACCGACGCGGTCGTCGCCGAGCGCTCCCGCGTACGGGCTTCCCTGCTCGACATGGGGCACGCGGTCCCGGACACCCAGGCGAACTTCGTCTGGCTACCCCTCGGGGACGCCGCGGCTGATTTCGACGCCCACTGCCGCGAGCACCTGGTCGTCACCCGGTGTTTCGCCGGCGACGGAGTGCGGGTGTCCATCGGGGATCCCGAGGAAAACGACCGATTCCTCACTGCTGCCCGGCATTTCGTGACCAGAACGTAATGCTTCCGGCGGGGTCCCGTGACATCGCGAGGGCAGCATGGGCCGGGTTTGGGAGAGCAGGTCACGATCTCGCGACCCCCGGATCGCGGAACGTGCGAGCCCCCACCCCCCCTAGGAGACGATGTGCAGCAGAAGAGTTCATGGCACGAGGTGAACTCCGCAGCTATCCACACGTCCATAACGGGCCGCGTCGGGCCGGTCGCTTTCGCACTGTTCGCGGCCGTGGTCCTCGTCGCAACCCTCGCTTCCCCTCCGCGTGCCGACGCGCAGATCAGCAGTCCCTGGAGCCCGGCGGCGGAGACCCGGTCGGTCCGCATCCTGGGGATCGGGGAGTTCTCCGGTGCGCTGTCCCGGCCCGTGGGGTTCCAGGGCGAGCTCCGTGACGGCTCGGGCAACGTCCGCCCCGCCGGTGGCGGGCCACACCTCGCGGCCACGGTCGGAAAGTTGCGCGACCAGGCCGAGGATTCACTGCTGTTCGCCACCGGCGACTCGATCGGCGGGACCGCCCCCGAGGCCGCGTTGCTGGGTGACCGAGCGACCATCGAGTACTTCAACCGGCTCGGTGTGGACGGGGCCGGCGTGGGACGACGCGAACTCGAGAAGGGCGCCGACCACGTCCGATCCCTGGTGACGCCGGGGTGCGTGACCGAGCGGGACTGCCGCGTCGACCCCCCGCTCCCGCCGTTCCGTGGGGCGGCGTTCCCGTTCCTCGCGTCCAACGTCATCCCGTCGCCCGATTCGGCCCCCACCTTCCCCTTCGCCATCCACCGCGTCGGTGACGTCCTGGTGGGGGTCGTGGCGGTGACCGCCCCGTCGACGTCCGTCCCGGAGACGACCACGCGGTTGACCGACCCCGTCCGCGCGATCGACGAGACCGTGGAGTCACTCCGGTTCCTGGGCGTGGAGGCGATCGTCGCCATGGTCCAATCCGACACCGTCCACGCCAACCTCGACCCGGCGGCGTGCCCCGACGAGCTCACCGAGATGGACCTGGTCAAGCAGCTCAATCCCGCCGTGGACGCCCTCATCGTGGGAGCTTCCGGCGGCCCGGCCACCTGCCGTGTCTTCGACTCGGACAACGACGAGCGCGTCGTCGTTGCCCCCGCGTCCCACGGCCGGTCCGTCACCGTCGTCGACCTGGCGGTCGACCCCGCCACGGGCGACGTGATCCGGCCCCAGACGTCGGTGTTCAACCAGACGGTCAACCTCGACATCGAACCCGATGCCGGGACCGAGGAGCTCGTACGCCAGGCCCGGGCCGCCGCGGCGCCGCAGGCCCGCGAGGTCATCGGCACCGCCGACGAGACCATCGAGCGGGACATGGACGCGAACGGCGAGTCACCACTGGCAGACCTCATCGCCGACGGCCAGCTCCACGCCGCCCGGGGGCGGGGCGCCGAGCTCGCCCTGTCCAACCCGGACTCCCTGCGCACCGACCTCCCCGCCGGTCCCCTCGACTACGCCGACCTGCACACCGTGCAGCCCTACGGGGATCGCCTCTACCTGGTCACCGTGACCGGGGAGGAACTCCGCGCGGCCTTCGACCACTTCGCCGACGACATCGGCCGCAACGGCCCGGCGGTCTCGTCGAACGTGCGCTACACCGTCGACCTCCGCCGCCCGCCCGGAGCGAGGGTGTCGGAGATAATTATCGACGACGAGCCCGTCGACCCCCGGCGCGAGTACACCGTCGTGGTGAACGAGTTCCTCTCCTCCCCCGAGTGGCACGGCTCGGTCCTGGCCGAACGCGGGGACCGCCGCGAGGCCGGGGTGACCGATCTCGACGCACTGCGTCGCTATGTGGGCGAGGAGGGCCCGCTGAGCGCCCCCGAGACCGGCCGGATCAGCGTCGTCAGCTGACGAGGCCCGACAGCCGCACCGGGTCGCCGCAGGCCGGGCTCGGCACGGCACGCCGGGGGCCGACACGGGGGGGGCACCTCTCAGCGCCGCGGGCCTATCAAAGAGTAAGATCAGCTTCACTCTCCGCGATTCCGGACGCCCCCGCCCCTGTGCACCGTGCCCACCCAAGGAGAAAAAAGGTACTCCGCCTTATTGACTCCTGAGGAAGTGGTGGCCATGTCGTCGCGAAGACCCGTCGTGGGACCGGGGCACCTCCTCATGCGTGGCGCGGCCCTGGTGGGCGGCGCACTCACCCTGGTCGGCTGCATGACGACGACCGCCATTCCGCAGGTGGACCCGACCTATGCGGGAACCGTCCGACTGGACGAGGTCACGGTCCAGCGCTTCGAGTACCCGACCCGGGATTCCGACGCCGATCCCGAACAGAACTGGGCGGACCTGTACCTGCCGTCCGGGGCCCAGGAGGTCGACACCATCCCGCTCGCGGTCCTCATCCACGGAGGGGCGTGGCAGAACCAGCTGGGTGCGGACATCTTCGACCCCCTGGCGCGCGAACTGGCGAGCCGAGGGATGGCGGTCTACAACGTGGAGTACCGCCGGGTCGGTTCCGGCGGCGGCTGGCCCGGCACCTTCCGGGACATCGCGGACGCACTCGACCACGTGGTCGAGGTGGACCGGCGCTTCCCCCAGATCACGACCGACGACGAGGTCGTGGTGGGCCACAGCGCGGGCGCGCAACTCGCCGTGTGGGGCGGCACCCGCCACCTGCTCGAGGACGACGAGGTGGGCGCCGAGCCCGCATTCCGGCCCACGCGCGTGATCTCGATCGCCGGACCACTGGACATGGTCTATGCCGCGAACCACGGGGACGACAGGATCGTCACGGCGATCGGCGGGACGCCCTCCGAGTTCCCGTGGCGGTACGCGTCGGTGGACCCCATCCAGAACATCGACACCGGCACACCGGTCGTCGCGATCCACGGCAACCGGGATGCGACCGTCTCGGCGGAGAACTCCCGGCGCTACGTCGACGAGGTCACCCGCCGGGGAGGACGCGCCAAACTGGTCCTGCTCGAGGGTGAGGACCACGTCTCGATCGTGTCGGGGAAGTCCCGCTCGTACCCGCGGGTGCTCGAGATCATCCGCTACGTCGCGGCAGCGGACCTGCAGGAGACGACCGCCTGAGCGGGCCCTCGGTGACGAATTCCCGGCATCTCGGCCCCGTGCGGTGACCAGCCCGAGCGGCGGGGGCTGACGTCTGCCCCGGGTCGGCGTAAACTTCTGCCGATGACCGTTCGAGTGACCACGCACGACGTCACCTGTCAGCGGTGCGGAGCGCCCATCCCCGCTGGCACCCCTCAGCGGTTCTGGCTAGGCCCTCGCCCCAACTGCGTCGAATGCGACGAGCGGGCTCTCGAGAACTACGGCAACTACAGGCGTCGGTGCATCGAGCACAACGAACGCCGCCGCCGGGAGCTCGAAGATCGAGGCCTCTGACACGACAGTGACACGAGACCAGATACCGGTTCCGTAAACGCCCCTGAACTGGAAGTTCTCTGAGCTAAGGCGGAAGTGGAGGGATTTGAACCCCCGGTGCTGTTTAGGCACGCTCGCTTTCAAGGCGAGTGCATTCGGCCGCTCTGCCACACTTCCCCGCCGCCTGCCGCGACACGCACGACCGCGTGGTTCCACGTGGAACCCGCGTTGACGACGCCGTTCATCGTAGTGGACCGCGGGCGTACGCACCCAGCCCGCCCGCCCTCGGGTCTCATCCCGGCTACCGTCGGAGGACATGAAGGCAATCGCATATGACAACGGCCCCGACACCCTGCGCCTGACCGAGGTCGACGACCCGGTCGCGGCCGCCGGCGAGGTACTCATCGATGTCGCGGCCTCCGCGGTGAACCGGGCCGACCTGCTGCAGTCCAGGGGCCACTACCCGCCGCCGCCCGGCGCCTCCGAGATCCTCGGCCTCGAGTGCTCGGGCCGCATCTCGGCGGTCGGCGAGGGCGTGGAGGGCCTGGCGGTGGGCGACGAGGTGTGCGCGCTGCTGGCCGGCGGCGGGTACGCCGAGAAGGTGGCCGTCCCGGCCGGGCAGGTCATGCCGGTCCCCGCCGGGGTCTCGCTCCACGAGGCCGCGTCGCTCCCGGAGGTGGCGTGCACCGTCTGGTCGAACCTGGCCATGACGGGCGGGCTCGGCCGCGGCGTCCTGGCCGCGCAGGCCCGCTGGGGCGACACCGACCTCGGCGCCCCGCGGGTGCTGATCCACGGCGGTGCCGGCGGGATCGGCTCCCACGCGATCCAGGTGTGTCGCGCGCTCGGGGCCCGCGTGGCCACCACCGCTGGCGGGCCGGAGAAGGTGCAGATGTGCCGCGAACTGGGCGCGAACCTGGTGATCGACTACCGGGACGAGGACTTTGTCGAACGGGTCAAGGACTGGACCGACGACGACGAGCGCGGCCGCGGCGTCGACCTGGTCCTGGACGTGATGGGCGCGAAGTACCTGGAGAAGAACATCGCGTCCCTGGCGCCGGACGGTCGCGTCATCGTCATCGGCCTGCAGGGCGGGGTGAAGGGTGAGCTCAACCTGGGCCGGTTACTGCCCAAGAGGGCCGGCATCCTCGCGACCAACCTCCGGGCCCGACCTGCGGACGGCCCCGGCGGCAAGACCGGCATCTGCCGGGAGGTCGTGGACCAGGTGTGGCCGATGGTCGCAGCAGGGGACGTCACCACCCGGGTCTCCCGCGAGATCCCGCTCGACCGGGCCGCAGACGCACTGGCCCTGCTGGAGTCGGGCGAGAGCCACGGCAAGATCCTGCTCACGGTCGACTGATGCGATCCAGCACGTCGAGGGTCTCGTCGCACCAGCCCACCCACGCCTGCTCCGCCTGGATGCCCAACTTGAGCACCTGGTGCTGGAGCGCACCCCGGACCTCGACGGGGTCGCGGTCCGCGAAGTCCTGCTCCTCGATCTCCCGGTACCGCCGTAGGTTCTCCACCCGCTGGCGGCGGTGGTACCCGAGGGCCCGCCGAAGGTCATCCACCCTGCCCGTGGCCGCGGCCGCGCGGACACGGACCGCGAGGCTCGAGCGCATCGTTTCGGGCTCGTCGTCCTCCCCGATCCACTCCACCAGCAGGTCCCGGCCGGTGTCGGCGACGGCGAACCTCCTGGGTTGCCCCCGCCGCGGCGGTCCCTGCTGAGGCAGCTCGTGGATGAGGCCCGCGGACGCCAGCCGATCGAGCTCGCGGTAGATCTGCTGGTGGGTCGCGGGCCAGAAGTACCCGATCGACTTGTCGAACCGGCGGGCGAGTTCGATGCCGCTGCCCTCCCGCTCGGTGAGGGAGGTGAGGATCGCGAACTTCAGCGACATCGGGTCAGCGGGTCGCGGGCAGACCCGCGGTGAGAGCCGTCACCGCGTCGTCGTACTCGGACCGCAGCCGCTCGACCAGCTCGCGGACGGTCCCGACCGAGTCCACCGCGCCCACGCCCTGACCGGCGCCCCAGATGTCGCGCCACGCCTTGGAGTCGGTGGTCCCCCCGGAGCCGAAGTCCATGGCCGAGGGATCGGACTCGGGCAGATCGTCGGGGTTCAGGCCGGCGGCCTCGATACTGCCCCGCAGGTAGTTCCCGTGGATACCGGTGAAGAGGTTGCTGTAGACGATGTCGCCGGCGCCGCTGTCGACGATCATCTGCTTGTAGGCGTCGGTGGCGCGGGACTCCTCGGTCGCGAGGAACGCCGAACCCACGTAGGCGAGGTCGGCACCGGCCGCCTGTGCGGCGAGGATCGAGCGACCGTGGGCGATGGCCCCGGACAGCAGCAGCGGGCCGTCGAACCACTCGCGGATCTCGCTGACCAGCGCGAACGGCGACTGGGTGCCGGCGTGTCCCCCGGCGCCTGCGGCGACCGCGACGAGCCCGTCCGCGCCCTTCTCGACGGCCTTGCGGGCGAACCGGTCGTTGATCACGTCATGCAGGACGATGCCGCCGTACGAATGGACGGCCTCGTTGACCTCCTCGCGCGCACCGAGGGAGGTGATGACGATCGGCACCTCGTGCTCGACGACGGTGGCCAGGTCCTGCTCGAGCCGATCATTGGAGCGATGGACGATCTGGTTGACCGCGAACGGGGCGACGTACCGGTCGGGGTTAGCGGCGGCGAACGCCTCGTTGCTCTCCCGCACCTGCTCGATCCACTCGGCCAGCGCCGACTGCGGCCGAGCGTTGAGCGCCGGGAACGACCCGATCACCCCCGCCTGACACTGCGCTGCCACCAGCTCGGGGCCGGAGTAGATGAACATCGGCGAGGCGACCACCGGGACGGTGAGCGGGCCGGCGAGCACTGAGGGAAGGGCCATGAGCAGTCCTGTCGTGAGCGGGGCGGAGCAGACTTCTCCCCCGACCGTACGGTCGCGCCGACTTTTGTGCAACTAGTTGCACAAAAGTCGGCGGCCTCGCGTCAGCGACAGAACCCACACCTCACGGACGGGAGTCGCGGTCTAGGACAGCTCCGCGAAGCGTTCGGTGTCGCGTACCTTGCCGGAGACGATGATGGTGTCTCCGGGGTGCAGGATCGTGTCGGCGGCGGCGTAGGTGAAGCCCTCCCCGGGACGCTTGATCGCCACCACGGTCACGCCGTGGTCCGTGCGGATCGACGTCGCACCGAGACTGCGACCCGTCGCGAACGCGGGGGCGGTCGTCTTGACCATGGCGAATCCGTCATCGAACTCGATGTAGTCGATCATCCGGCCGCGGACCAGGTGGGCCACCCGCTTGCCCATGTCGTGTTCCGGCCGCACGACATGATGCACACCGATCTGCGTGAGGATTTTGGCGTGAGAGTTGCTGATCGCCTTGGCCCACACGTTGGCCACGCCCATATTGATCAGGGCCGAGGCGGTCAGCAGGCTGGCCTCGAGGTCGGAGCCGATCCCCACCACCGCGCGATCGAACTCGTGCACCGACAACTGACGTAGGGACTCCTCGTCTGTGGTGTCGGCCACCACCGCGTGGGTGAGGCGGTTGGCGATCTTCTGCACGACCGCATCGCTCGCGTCGACGCCCAACACCTCCGCGCCCTGGGACATCAACTCCAGGGCGAGCGACTTGCCGAACCGACCCAGACCGAGCACTGCCACGGCGTCCGGCGCTGATTTCCTAGCCAATGAGAGGCCTTTCTGCGGGAAGGTCGTACCGTCGTCCGCGCTGGCGAGCGGCCAGGGCACTGACCATGGTGATCGGGCCGATCCGGCCCAGGTACATCAGTCCGATCAGTATCCACTGACCCCACTCGGGAAGCCGCGCGGTGATGCCGGTGGACAGCCCCACCGTGGCGAACGCGGAGGTGACCTCGAACAGCAGTTCATTGAGCCCGAACGGCGTCCCCGCCAGGAGCACGATGGTCGAGACCGTCACCAATCCGATACCGATGAGGGCCACGGCCAACGCCTGGCGCTGGACGCGGGTGTCCACACGACGGTCGAAGATCGTGACCGTCTTCTCGCCCCGCACCTCAGCGACCATGACGAACAGCAGCAGCGCGAAGGTCGTCACCTTGATCCCGCCCGCGGTGCCTCCGCTGCCGCCTCCGATGAACATCAACACGTCGGTCACGAGCAGGGTGGCATCGTCCATCTGCGCGTAGTCGACGCTGTTGAAGCCGGCAGTTCTGGGCATCGTCCCCTGGAACGCGGCCACCAGGACCTTGTCGGCGAAACCGAACGATTGCAGCGTGCGGGTCCACTCCAGCGCCAGGACCGCCGCAAACCCCGCCAGCAGCAGGATCACCGTGACGTGCACGGTCAGCCGGGTGTGCAGGCTCCACCGCGGGTGCTCCCGGGCCGCCGACCCGGACCGGCGGATGCGCCGCCCCACCTCGAACAGGACCGGGAAGCCCAACCCGCCCAGGATCACGGCCACCATCAACGGCACACAGATCCACGGATCGGTGGCGAAGCCGATCACATTGTCGCTGTACAGCGCGAACCCGGCGTTGTTGAACGCCGAGATCGAATGGAACACGCCCAGCCACAGCGACCGCAGCACCGACTCGTCGTACCCGACCGCGAAACGAACCGCCAGAACCGCCGCGGTGACCGCCTCGATCAGCAGACTCATCCGGACCACGCCCACGACCACGCCCCGCACGTCGCCGAGTTCGGCCGCCCGGGCCTCGGCCGCGGTGTTCAACCGTGCCTTGAGCCCGATCCGGTGCGCCAACATCAACCCCACCAACGAGGCCATGGTCATGATCCCCAGGCCACCGATCTGGATCAGGCCCAGAATGACCGCCTGGCCGAATCCCGACCAGTGCACAGGGGTGTCCACCACGATCAACCCGGTCAAGCACATCGCCGACGTCGCCGTGAACAGCGCTGCGGTCACACTGGTGGCGCCCCCGGACGCCACCGCCGCGGGCAGCAGCAGCAACCCGGTCCCCACCGCGATCGCCGCAGCGAAACTCAGGGCGACGACCCGGACCGGACTCAACGTCGCCCAGCCCGCCCACCGCCGCATCACAGACGGTGACACCCGCCCATACGCAGTCACGAGGTCGAACAGTAGACCTCGGCGCCACCGATGAACAGTAGGAGTTCGCCCTCCGTGAACCGGCTGCGTATCACCGCAGCGTGCGGCCCACGACCCCCGCGTAGATCTCCTGCGCCAACCGCTCCGCGCCCTCCACGAGCGCGGCGACGGCTGCCGGATCGACGCCGCCCGCCGCGGGCACTCGGGGAACGACGGTGCGCGGGCCGTCGTCGGCCGCCACAGAACTCCACCGCGATCCGGCCGCGAGCAGCGACCCGTGCTTGACGTCGTAGTAGACCGACCCCGACCGGAGCGCCACCCCGGAGGCCCCGCGGGCCGCCGCGAAGAGATGCGGATGGAAACGGGTGGTCAGCCAGACCTGCCCAGGCCGGGCGGGCAGACCCGTGGCCCACAGTTCCTGGAAGGGCACGAAACGCGCACGGGGCAACCGCAGATCGGCCAGGGCGCGGCCCACCTCGTCGTCGTCGCCGTCTCCGCCCCGGCCACCGCCGGCACCGGACGCGGCCGCGGCGCGCGCACACACCCTGTCCCACACCACCCGGTCCCCACCGGGGATCGACTCGACGACGGTGATCCGCTCGCCCGGCACCGCCCACGCGGCGAGGATCCGCGCGACGGTGGCGGCGAGGACCTCGGGTTCCACCAGGTCGGATTGGGCGCAGAGCACCAGGTCGCGGCACGCGTCCGGGTCGGACGAGTAGACGGGGTGGTCGCCGGCCTCGACGCCACCCGCCGCCGACAGGGCGAGCCAGCCGTCGTCGGCCACGTGACGGACCGGCACCCCCGTGCCCGCGAGGAGCTCGAACGAGTCGGCGTCACGGACGGTGACCAGGTCGTAGTCGCGCACCGCCCCCGCCAACCGTCCGGCGTCCCCGCACGGCACGAACCCCTGACCGGTGGCCACCACGCGCGCGCCCGCCGCCCGGCCGGCCTCCCCCGCCGCTGCGACCACGCCCAGGTGATGCGGCCACAGGTCGTTGACGAAGCCCCCGCCGATGAGGTGGACCACAGACGCGCTGCGCAGCAGGTCGATGCCCGTGGCCAGCGCCGGACGCAGCCCGGGGTCGCCCACCGCGGCGCGACAGAACCCGATCGCCTCGTCGGCGCCGGTGTGCTCGGAGGCCAGGCGCCACAGGGTGTCGGTGAAGAGCACGTCCGGGTGCTCGGAATGGTGCAGGACCGCCGCCTGGCCGGGCGTGTGGCAGTCCACCACGACGGGCGTCCCCGGCAGTGCGTGCCGCAGGTAGCGCAGCCACCCCGCCAACAGCTGCTCGTCGCCGTGGTTGGGGTGACCGGCCGGAGCGACGAGGTACACGGGCCGGTGGCCCTCCCGCGGCCGGCCCCACCGCGCGTCCGCGGTGGCGCGCACGCCGTCGAGCCGGCGTCGGGCCCGTCGTCTCAGGCGGGCGGCGGGCGCGGCTCGGCGAGTCGGCGTCATGACGTCAACCCTGCCGCACCCCCGTGGGGCCACGCCCCCCCGGGTCAGACCGCCGCCGGCCGCCGGACCGGACTGAGGGTCAGATCGGTGGGATCAGATCCGCACGAGCATCTTGCCCACGTTCGCGCCCTTCATCAGATCGAGGAACGCGTCGACCGAGTTGTCGATGCCGTCGACGACGGTCTCGTCGAACACGATCTCGCCCGAGGAGACCCACGGGCCGACCTTCTCCGCGAACTCCTTGAACAGATGCATGTACTTGTTCACCGTGAAGCCCTGCAGGGTGAGGCCGCGGGTGATGGCGTGCCACATGTTGTCCGGCCCCGGCGCACGCTCGGTGGCGTTGTACGAACTGATCGCGCCGCACAGGGCCAGTCGGCCCCCGTCGTTCATCAGGTCGAGCGCGGCCTCGAGGTGGTCACCGCCCACGTTGTCGAAGTAGACGTCGATACCCTCACCGTCGCGGGCGCCGAAGTGCCCCCGCAGGAGCTCACGGACCGAGCCGTCCTTGTAATTGATCGCGGCGTCGAAGCCATAGCGCTCCGTGCACGTGGCGACCTTCTCCGCGCTGCCGGCCGAGCCGATGATCTTGGACGCGCCCTCGAGCCTGGCGATCTGGCCCACCGCGGAACCGACGGAACCCGCCGCACCCGAGACGAACACCGACTCGCCCGCCCGGAACCGTCCGATGTGCATGAGCCCCACGTACGCCGTGAGTCCGGTGGTGCCGAGGATGCCCAGGTACGCCGAGACCGGCACGCCGTCGATCTCCTCCACCACGCGGAACTGCCGACCGTCGGCCTGCGCGACGTCACGCCACCCCAGGTCGTGCAGGACCACCGCACCGACGGGGTGGGCGTCGGACCGCGACTCGACGACACGCCCCACCGCGGCACCGGTCATGGTCTCGTCGAGCTCGAACGGCGGGATGTAGGAGCGCCCCTCGTTCATGCGGCCACGCATGTAGGGATCCACGGAGACGTACTCGTTGGCCACCCGCACCTCGCCCTCGGCGAGCTCGGGCAGGTCGACGGTGACCGTGCGGAAGTTGTCGTGGGTCGGCCATCCGCGGGGGCGGCTCGCGAGCTGGATCTGCGTACTGGTCGTCATCTCTACTGTCTACGCGCACTCGCTGCGGGGCTGCCACCGCCGGCCGCTCTAGTAGGCTTCCCGATCGTGCAGGACCAGCCCCTCCCCGATCCCACCTCGGCGACGCTCCCCGACGAGCGCGTACGCGGCGAGATCGTCAACGACTCCCACACCTTCCGCCGGGCCGTCGCCGACCTGCGGCAGGGGCTCAGCCAGCGCGAGCTGTGGTTGTCCCTGGGCTGGCAGGACATCAAACAGCGCTACCGGCGGTCCACGCTCGGTCCCCTGTGGATCACCATCGCCACCGGCGTCATGGCCGTCGCGCTCGGCCTGCTGTACTCGATCCTCTTCCAGATCCCGCTCGCCGAGTTCCTCCCGCACGTCACCGTGGGCCTCATCATGTGGGGCTTCATCTCCGGGTGCATCAAGGAGGGCTCCGAGGTCTTCATCGCCAACGAAGGCCTGATCAAGCAGTTGCCCAGCGCGTTGAGCGTCCACGTCTACCGCCTGGTCTGGCGGCAGTTCCTGTTCCTGTGTCACAACCTGGTGATCTGGGTGGTGCTCATGCTGGTCTTCCCGCGCCCCCTGGGCTGGGACCTGCTGCTGTCCGTCCTGGGACTGGCGGTGCTCATGATCAACGGCGTCTGGGTGGCCATGCTGTTCGGCATCCTCGCCACCCGGTTCCGCGACATCGCGCCGCTGCTGGACTCGATGGTGCAGCTGCTGTTCTACATGACCCCCATCGTCTGGACCACGCAGACGCTCTACGAGCAGGGCGGGGAGATCGCCGAGCGGGCCCGGATCGCCGAGCTCAACCCGCTCTACCACTACCTCGAGATCGTCCGCGCCCCCATGCTCGGGGAACCCACCGCCGCCTATCACTGGTGGATCGTCCTGGGCTGCACCGCCGTCGGTCTGGTCCTCGCGTTCGTGGCCCTGCGCCAGTTCCGCTCCCGAGTCCCGTACTGGGTGTAGGAGATATATCCCATGAGCTCCGCTGTCCCCACGCCCGGCGGCGTGTCCATCGACTGCGTGGACGCCTGCGTCGACTTCCCGATCTTCGACGCCAAGTCGCGATCGCTCAAGAAGGCCGTGCTGGGATCCGCCGGCGGCGCGATCGGCCGGAACGCGTCCAACGTCGTCGTCGTCGAGGCCCTCAAGGACATCACCCTCTCCCTCCGGGAGGGCGACCGGATCGGGCTGGTCGGCCACAACGGGGCCGGCAAGTCCACGCTGCTGCGCCTGCTCTCCGGGATCTACGAGCCCACCCGCGGGGCCGCCCGGATCCGCGGTCGCGTGGCGCCGGTCTTCGACCTGGGCGTCGGCATGGACCCGGAGATCTCGGGCTACGAGAACATCATCATCCGCGGGCTGTTCCTCGGGCAGACGCGCAAGCAGATGAAGGCGAAGGTCGAGGAGATCGCCGACTTCACCGAGCTCGGCGAGTACCTCGACATGCCACTGCGCACCTACTCCACCGGCATGCGCGTCCGCCTGGCGATGGGGGTGGTGACCTCCATCGACCCCGAGATCCTGCTGCTCGACGAGGGCATCGGTGCCGTGGACGCGGAGTTCATGAAGAAGGCGCGGGTCAAGCTCGCCGAGCTGGTCTCCCGCTCCGGCATCCTCGTGTTCGCCTCACACTCCAACGAATTCCTCGCGCAGCTGTGCGACTCGGCCATGTGGGTCGACCACGGCCGGATCCGCCAGCGCGGCAGCATCGAGGAGATCGTCACCGCCTATGAGGGCCCCGAGGCCGGGCGCTCGATCGGCGAGTACATCGGCAGGATGCACCATGAGGACTGAGCGGCAGGGCGCGGGCCGCCCGGGCGGTGCGGGCGACACGCCCGGGTCGGACGCCCCTGCGGTGATGGGCTCGGACCTGCGCGCCCAGAATGGTCCCGACACGCAGCACAACCCCGCCGGAAGCGAGCATTCCGCCAGCGCAACCCAGCGGGGCGGCGACGGGCGGCGCGTCGTGGCCGTGGTGGTCACGCACCGCCGGCTGGAGCAGCTGCGCGCCTCGCTCGAGGTGGTGTGCGGCCAGACCCGCCCGATCGACCACCTGGTGGTGATCGACAATGCCGACGAGCAGGCCGTGCGAGAACTGGTCGAAGCCCAGCCGGTCGAGGCCACGTACATCGGCTCAAAGCACAACCTGGGTGGCGCGGGCGGGTTCGCACTGGGGATGCTCCACGCCCTGGCCACCGGGGCGGGCCTGGTGTGGTGCGCCGACGACGATGGCCGCCCCGAGGGGCCCGAGGTGCTGGCGACCCTGCTGGGCTGCATGGACCGCCACGGGCTGGCCGAGGTGTCGCCGGTGGTGTGCGACCTCGACGATCCCGACCGTCTGGCGTTCCCGCTGCGGCGCGGCCTGGTGTGGCGACGACACCGCTCCGAGCTGTTCACGGTCGGCGGGGCCGGTGGGACGGGCGGGGCCGGTGGGACGGGCGGGCCCGCGGCACCGGCCGAGGACCTGCTGCCCGGCATCGCGTCGCTGTTCAACGGCGCGCTGTTCACCGCCGACTGCCTGGACCGGGTGGGCGTTCCGGATCTACGGCTGTTCATCCGCGGCGACGAGGTGGAGATGCACCGCCGCCTGGTCCGCTCCGGCCAGCCCTTCGGCACCTGCCTGACCACCGCCTACCTGCACCCGCAGGGCTCGGACGAGTTCAAGCCGATCCTCGGCGGCCGGATGCACACCCAGTTCCCCGACGACCCGGTCAAACGCCACTTCACCTACCGCAACCGCGGGTACGTGCTCACCCAGCCCGGCAATCGGCGACTCATCCCCCAGGAGATCCTGCGCTTCGGCTGGTATTTCCTGGTGACGAGGCGCGACCCGGCGGGCCTGCGCGAGTGGCTGCGACTGCAGCGGATGGGCGCCGGCGAGCGGTTCGACAAGCCCGGCGGCTGACCCACGAAATCCGCTACCGCGAATCCGGATCCGCTATGCCGATTGGACTCGCGGATCCGGAGGTGGAGTAGCGGATTTTGGCAGGATGGGTCCATGACCGACTGGATCGCCCTGCAGTCCCGCGCCGCCGACCTCTACGACGAGGTCCTGCCCGCCATCACCGACTGGGACGCCGCCACCCCCTGCAGCGACTGGACGGCGCACGAGGTGCTGGCCCACGTGGTCGACGAGCAATTGTGGGTGCCGGGGTTGCTGGCCGGCGGCACCGTCGACGAGGTGGCCGACGATCTGGAGGACCGCCTGCGTCGGCTCCACGAGGCGACCGGGCCGGAGCTGGTCACCGACTGGCACGCGATCCGCCCGCCGGTGGCGGCGGCGTGGCGAGGGACCCCGGACGACGACGAGGTGCACCTGTCCTACGGGCTGGCGCCCGCGAAGCACTACCTGGCGCAACAGGTGTTCGACCTCGCCGTCCACGCGTGGGATCTCGCCGTCTCCCAGCGGATCGACCTGCGGTGGGGCGACGAGCTCGATCGGGCCGTGCTGGAGTTCGTCCGGGCAGATCTCGCCGACAACCCGGCCCCGGAACTCTTCGATCCCCCGGTGCCCGGCTACGAGGGGCCGGACGTCCCCGCCCGGGACACGGCGCTGGCGCTGACCGGACGCGATCCGGGGGCGTGGCCCGTCAGGCCTCTCTGAGAGCAGCCATCGGGCACTTCGCGACGGCCTTCCGTGCCCGCTTCTCGTGCTCCTCGGGGACCTCGTCGACGATGACGCGCACCACCTCGTCGTCGTCCCCCAGCTCGAACACTGCGGGGGCGAGCCCGACGCACACCGCCTGGCCCTCGCACCGGTCCGGATCCACGATGATCCTCATGACGTGCCTCCTCGTCGTCGGCCACGATCGGTTCCGTGGTCGGACCCCTGAACTTAGACAAATCGGTGCTTTTTGTCTAGGGAATTCGTGTTTTCGTCACCGGATCGCAGCCGCCCCGAACTGATCCGCCGGTAAGTTAAGCTCGCCCCGTGCCCAAGACGCTGCTGCACCGATACACCTCGAGCCCCCGGGCGTTCCCGGTCCTGGCCTCGCTCTATCCACCCCTGCTGGGCTCGGGGATCCGCATCCGCCACGTCGCGCCGGACTGGACCCGCGGGGAGCTCGACATGCACGTGGCCCCGTGGACGGCCAACACCAACGGCACCGCGTTCGGCGGCGCGCTGTTCGCCGCCACCGACGTGCTCTACGGGGCGCTGCTGTCCGGGCAGCTCGGCACCGGTTACCAGGTGTGGACCAAGTCCGCGACGATCGACTTCCGTACCCCCGGACGCGGTCGTCTGCGGTGCGTCGTGGAGGTCCCCCGCGTGGAGGCCGACTCCATCCGTGAGCAGCTGACCGCGCGGCCCCGGACGAGCATCGTCCACACGGCCCTGGTCACCGACGCCCGCGGCGGGACGGTCGTGGAGGCCCGGCACACGATGTCGATCCGCCGCAGGGATTGACGGGCAGCGGTCAAAACCTCCGCCGGGGGTCTCCCGCCGCCGGACACGGGTAGGATAATCCGGTCCCAGGCCCTCCCCGGAAAGGAACCCCCGTTGGGAGCCACCCCGCTCGCATGGTCGTTGTCAGTCGGCCTCATCATCGCCCTGTTGCTGTTCGACTACTTCTTTCACGTGCGCAAGGAGCACATCCCCACCCTCAAGGAGTCGGCCATCTGGTCCGCGCTCTACGTGGGGATCGCCCTGATCTTCGGCGGCGTGGTGTGGATCTTCGGCGGCACAGACATGGGCGTGGAGTACTTCGCCGGGTACATCACCGAGAAGGCGCTCTCGGTGGACAACCTGTTCGTGTTCCTGCTGCTGCTCACCAGTTTCAAGGTGCCGCGTGCGGGCCAGCAGAAGGCACTGCTGTTCGGCATCGTGTTCTCGATCATCGCGCGGACCGCGTTCATCTTCGTGGGCGCCGCGCTGCTCAACAAGTTCGCCGTCCTGTTCTACATCTTCGGCCTGTTCCTCATCGTCACCGCCGGACGTCTGCTGGCCGAGGACGACGAGGACGACGACGCCGACAACGTGGTGGTGCGCCTGGCCAAGCGATTCATCCCGGCCACCGACCACTACGACCACGACAAGCTGTTCACCATCGAGAACGGCAAGCGCGTCATGACGCCGATGATGATCGTCATGGTCGCCATCGGCGGCACCGACATCATGTTCGCGCTGGATTCGATCCCCGCGATCTTCGGTCTCACCCAGAACGTCTTCATCGTCTTCACCGCCACCACGTTCTCGCTGCTCGGCCTGCGCCAGCTGTACTTCCTGCTCGACGGCCTGCTCGACCGGCTCGTCTACCTCAAGTACGGGCTGGCCGCCATCCTCGGCTTCATCGGCGTCAAGCTCATCCTCCACGCCCTGCACGAGAACAACCTCCCGTTCATCAACGGTGGCGAGCACGTGGACGTGGTGGAGGTCCCCACGTTCCTCTCGCTGGGCATCATCGTTGGTGTGCTCGTGGTGACGGTCCTCGGCTCCCTGCTCAGCCCGGCCGGCAAGGCGCTCACGGTGCTCGGCAACCTCAAGCGACACTCGCTCGAATACCTCGACAAGGACTTCGTCGACGATCCGGTCGAGCGGGCGAAGCTGTGGGCGAAGATCGTCGAGAACGAGGACAAGCTCAAGGACATCGAGCGCAGGTACTTCGGCAGCGAGGGCGACGTGTGGGAGCTTGAGCAGCTCCTGCGGAGGGTCTGGGACGAGCAGGGCCGCTACGAGAAGGCGACCGACTACACCCGCTGACGCCGGCGGCGGGGCCGGGCCTTACCGGGGCTTCCTCACCGGGGTTCCTGACCCGGGCTCCTCACCAGGGGCTGCCTGACCACATGCCGTGCGGATCCACCGCGCCGTCCTCGCGCAACGGGGACCGGACCTCCGTCGATGGCCAGCGCGACCTCAGCACCGCCGCCGCGCGGTGCCCTTCCCCCCGACCTCCCGGAGGCGTGAGCGCGGCTGGCCCGGCAAACGGAGCGGGCACAGCGGACGGAGCGGGCGCCGCGGCCCCCTCCGGAGAGACGGGTCCTCGGACGACGATCACCGTCCATCCGGCCCGACGCAAGTGCTCCCGGTAGCGCTCGGCGGGTCTCCCGAACGACGGGGCCCGCCCGCCGGGCGTGAACACCACGCACCGGTCGAAGGGATCGGCGAGCGGCAACTCCACCGTGAAGTGCCCCAGCCGGACCGTGTGCCCGTGCCCGAACGTCCCGCACCCCGCCGCCGCCAACTCGAGCCGGGCCCGGGTCGACGCGACCGATCCCGAGAGCGGATCCGCCGCCCCGGCGACCTCACGGAAGGCCCTCGCACCACGCCCGGCGGGATGCCCGGCGGCGCCCGACAACTGGCCCGGCAGTTCGGGCAGCATCCCGCACAGCCGCTCCACCGCGACGACCGCGTCCTCGAACGACAGATCTCCGGCCAGGTCCCGGCAGGTCCGCAGCGGGGTGGTCACACGCAACCCGTCGATCTCCGTGACAGCGGACGGGGGCATCGAACCGTAGCGGTACACCCTGCCCGGACGCGACCTGCGCGTCGACGGCAGCCAGATCTCGGGTGGCGCGTCCGCGGGCGCGGAGTCGTCGCCCCACAGCAGGGCGGCGCTGCGCCCGCGCAGCACCCCTCCGGGCCAGGTCCGCGCCAGCGCGACGCTGCGCATGCGGAGATCGTCCCGTTGGTCCTCCCGCCGGTACATTCCGTGCCAGATCCGCCGATAGCGCGCGCGGTCAGCGGGATCCGGTACCGCGACGGCGAGTTCGGCCGTGGTCAGCGGGCCGGGTGGCAGAACGCCCCGTGCACCCCGTGTTCCCTGTGCGCCGCGGCGGATTCTGCCCGGTGGTGGCGGGTCGCCGGCCACCGTCTCCGCACCGCGTCCTCCCGCATCGAGGACTCGGGCACGGGACGCATCTGGGATCTCCATACCCGTCACTGTGGCGCACGGAGCCGTTGCTCTAGGGCCGGGAAGCCGCCTTCCGGGCGGCGTCTGTGGAGAACGCCACACCTGTGGAATCTCACGACCCACCGCTGTTACACGCAGCTAGCTAACTCGACTCATCGTCCGCCGAGGATCAACCTGTCACACCGACTCACAGACGGAGGAAAAGATTCAGAAGGAAATCGTCGTTCCCGAGGACATGGCCCACTTGGTGGAGCGGTTCAACTACTCACCGGCAGTGAAGGTCGGCAGCCTGATCTACTGCTCGGGCCAGGCCGGGCGGGACTCGGAGATGAACGTCATCGACAGCAGCCTCGAGGATCACTTCGTGGCGGCCTGGGAGAACCTGGGCACGGTACTCCGGGCCGGCGGGTCGGATTTCGAGCACATCGTGGAGATGACCACGTACCACGTCGGTCTCCAGGACCACCTGCCCCTGTTCCTCGACGTCCGCAGCCGCTACATCCCCCGGACGGACGTCCCCACGGCGTGGAGTGCGATCGGCGTCAGCGAGCTGACGTTCCCCGGCCAGCTCGTCGAGTTGAAGGCGGTGGCCCTGGTGCCGTGATCGACCGCCGGCCCCCTAGGGGTGGTGCTCGCGGAGATAGGCGGAGAACACCTGCTCCGGCAGACCACCGCGGTGCAGGAACTGCTGGTCCAGCGTCACCGCGAGCCGCTCCAGCGCCACTGCGAGCTGGCGGCGACCCAGCTCCACGGCGGCCGGCGACCCCGCCGGGCCGGGTTCGGACAGTCGCACCGCGCCGGCCAGCTGTCGTGGCAGCGACAGGTCCGCGAACTGCTCGCGGAAGTAGAAGCCCTCGGAGTGCTGGAAGAAGTCGATCCGGACCTCCTCGACCCTGTCGGCCACCGCCGTCAACTGCGCACACACCGGCTCCGTCGGCAGGTCCGGGATCCGTCCCTGGAAGTCGACCTCGTCCAGACGCGACAGTTCCTGCGCCAACGCCCGCCGCCGCAACAAGGGCGGATACACCTGGTTGAACCAGGTAAGGGCCCCGGTGAGCAGGGCGAACCCCGTCAACGCCTGGAACGGTGTGATCCACCGGACCCACGAATCGGAGGGGACCATGTCACCGAACCCGAGGGTGGCCAGGGTGACGAACGAGAAGTACAGGGCCTCGACGAACGCCGGGAGCCTGTCCGGATCGATCCCGTCCGAGTAGGTGAAGTCCGCGGGCAGGTGCGGGTAGTAGATCAGTCCCCAGCCCAGTCCCTGGAGCAGCACCCACAGCAGGATGACCGTCACCAGGGCCGCCGGACCCACCGCGCTGCCCACCCGATGGCCCGTCGCCCGGGACACCCGCCAGATCCCCGCGAACACCCAGGGACTCAGGTACCCGGTGCCCCCGGGGTGCATCAGCGTGTGGAACACGTCCATCAACACCACCACGATGAGCGCCACGCCCACCACCGTCAGCACGATCTCGACCATCAACCCACCCTAGGCGGCGAGCGGACGGCGGGTCAGAGTCCGTACAGCCGCGCCCAGTTCTCCCGCGCGGTGAGCTCGGCCTGCGCGGCACGCCACCGCTCCTGGGCGGCCGGGGCCTCCCGGACGAACCTGGAGAGCAGTGCGACCAGCCGCTTCTGCAGCTCGGTGGCCCGCGCCGGGTCCACCTTGCGGTGGTGCACCCCCGTCTGCGAGGCGTCGGTCACGTACACCTCGTCGAACAGGGAGACGTGCCACCAGGCCGCGTCCTCGTAGGGGATCGCCACCACGCCGCGGCGCTGCCGGCCCAACTTCTGCACGAGCAGCCGCTTGGCGAGCACCTGGTCCTCGCGGTCCTCCCTCGGGATCCCCACCTTGCGCTGGACACCGACCCCGGCGGGCAGGGCCTCCACCCCGAGCTTGGCGGTCTCCGGGTACCGCGCGCGCTCGGCGCGGATCGCGGCCAGCGCGGCCTGACCGCCGTCACCGACGCCGTGGGTGCCGTCGGGCCCGTCGAGGAACGCCTCGATCCCGCGCAGGCGGGTGGCGGCGAGCCCGTACTGCATGGCCGCCACCGCGCGCAGGACGCTCCGGGCGAGGTTCTTGGCCATGTCCTTGGGGTCGATCCCCTGCCGGACCGCCGCTGTGGTCAGCGAGTT
This sequence comes from Dietzia sp. WMMA184, assembly GCF_002441635.1. NCBI lineage: Bacteria > Bacillati > Actinomycetota > Actinomycetes > Mycobacteriales > Dietziaceae > Dietzia > Dietzia sp. WMMA184. The sequence continues at coordinate 2,018,453 of NZ_NXEI01000001.1, forward strand.
GCGCAGGGAGAAGAACTGGCCGAAGTCGTCGCCGTCCTTCCAGTAGAAGTCCGCGTGCCACACCGCCGCACCCTGCAGGGTGCACGTGGGCATCCCCGCCTGGCGGCAGCGCAGGCCGTACTCGATGTCGTCCCACTGGAAGAAGTACGGCATGGGGAGTCCGACCCGCTCCACGGCCTCGCCGGGGACGAGGCAGGACCACCACGCGTTGTACTCGGCGTCGATCCGCCGCTCCTGCCGGCCCGCGACCACCGACTCGTCACGCAGCGCGAACTCGTCGGCGTCCAACCCGCCCCGGAGCTCGTCGAGCTGCGTCCGTTCGGCCGAGACCAGCAGGTAGTCGGGGTTGAACAGGTAGAGCATCTGGGCGCCCACGAGCATCGGCTCACGGGTGACGGCGGCGAAGGCGAACAGCCGCAGCACCGTCTCGGGCTCCACCCGGACGTCGTCGTCCATGAGCAGCACGTCCACCGGCCCCGGGCCGTCCGGTGCGGTGGCCTCGAACAGCCCGCGGCTGAAGCCGCCGGCACCGCCGAGGTTGGGCTGGCGCAGGTAGTGCAGCCGGTCGCCGAACTCCTCCGCCGCGTGCCGGAACGGATCGCGGGTCTCCACCAGATCGGTGCCCTGGTCCGTGACATAGAGGTCGTCGATCAGGTCCGCGACGAGGGGATCCGAGGCCAGCGAGTCGACCGTGGCCGCACAGTCATCCGCCCGGTTGAACGTGCAGATGGCCACGGCGGCGCGGCGGGCGGGCCTCGTCGTCGTCGTACTCCATTCCACCTCCGACACCGTCGCCGGCGCGTCGACGGCGTGCACCTCCAGCCACATCGCGCCACCGTCGGTGAACGCGTCCACCGGCACGTGCACCACCGCCATGCCGTCGCCGTGGTGGTGGACCACCTCCACCGTCCGCACGTGGGAGCCGATGTCCGAGGCGCGCACCAGCACGTCGACCTGCCCGGCGGTCTCCACCGACACCCGTACGGTCAGCTCCGTGACGACGGTCCAGCGCTGCCAGTAGGACGCCTCGAACCGGCCGAAGTAGGTGTTGGTGTCGACGATCGCGCCGGGCTCCAGGTGCAGCTCGGTGCGTGTGCGGCGCACCACGCCCCGCGTGATCCGCGAGTACAGGTCGTCGTTGACCCACCGGCGCGGGCCGGAGAACAGGGTGCGCTGGAGCAGCAGATCGCGCTCGGGCCGGTCGGTCCCGGTGTCGGCGTCTGCGGTTGTCACGGTGGTGGCGTCCATGGGGCGATGCGCTCCTGGGAGTCGGTTAGGCGGTGCCGTCCAGGCTAGCCCCCGGGCCGGGGGGCGCCGCCTCGACGACCGGTGAGTCGGTGTTCGGGGGCTGCCCCGGCGGCGTCACCGGGGGGATGCCGGGTGGCGGGGGCAGCGGCTGGTGGTCCGCGGGCACCGGCAGGACCTCGTACAGACGGGCGCCCGGAGTGGCCTCCACCAGCCGCAGGTTCGGGTTGAGGTGCAGCCCGATGAACCCACCCGGCCGGCCCGGCCCGCCCACGGACTCCGTCCCGACGATCACCCAGCGCACGTCCCGGAGTTGCATCTCGCGGGTGACGGTCGGGTCGAAACCGTAGCGGTTGACCGAGGTGTACAGCGTCATGCGGTCGGCGCCGACCTGCGCGACCGGGTCGTCGGCGAGCGGCGCCCCGAACACCACCGGCACCCCGTGGAGCGCGTAGACCCAGGCGGTGCCGTCGAACGGGTCGTTCAGGGCCACCCCGCCGTCGTACCTCTCCCCCAGCGCGTCCAGCACGAGCCGCTCGTCGGCGGTGACCGCGGGCCCGTCGGCGTACCCCCAGGCGGTCAGGTCCCGCGCCATCACCGCGTGCCCGGAGGCGGTGAGCAGGGCCAGCGCCGCCGCCACGGCCACGCCGACCCGGGCCGCCGGCCGGCGCAGCGACCCGCGCGGAACCAGCGCCCGCACGCCGGCCCCGGCCAGCACCGCCGAGGGCAGGACGAGCAGCGACGCGAACCGGTAGAAGTCGTCCCACCAGAAGCCGGTGAACGTCCGCACCCAGTCGCCCCGGACGGCCGCGGCCAGGACGTACAGGGTCCCGTAGACGAGGAGCGCGGCGACGGGGGCGGCGAGCGGGCGACGCCGCCGCGGGTCGGCGACCGCCGTCGCCAGTCCCACGATCACCGCCACGGCCATGCCCACCGAGGCCACCGCCGTGGGACCGAGGTCGAGCACCGCGGCGACCGCCCGCGCCACACCCGCCTCCCGTGGCCACGAGAACCCGGCGAGCGACTGGGTGGTCCCGGACGACACCATGCTCACCGACCACCCGACGTACGCCCCCGCGGGCACGGCGGCCAGGACGAACGCGCCCAGCACCGTCAGCCGCGGGCGCAGGCCGGGAGCGGCGGCCAGCCCGGCGAGGGCCTGCGCGGCGAGCGGGATCGCCGCGGCCAGTGCCACCGACGGGTGCACCGACCACGCCCCGGCCATCCCGGCGCCCAGGAGCAGCGCGTGCGCGGGCATCCGGGACCGACGGGCGGCGAGGTGCTCACCCAGCAGGAGCAGTCCGGGGATCACCGCGACGCCCAGCGCGAACGGCAGTACGGGTCCGCGCACCAGGGCGAGGTACGGGAACGTCCACGCCGACGCGGCGACCGCCGCGGCCGCCACCGCCGCGAGTCGGGACCCCCCGCAGAGGCGGGCCGCCAGGACCGCGACCCCCAGCACGAACACCACCCCGGTCGCCGCGGAGACGGCGCCCAGGGCCTCCGGCAGGCCGCCTCCGGGCAGCCCGACCAGCAGCGACGCGAACGCGTGATAAGTGTCCGGGTAGAAGAAGTGCGGGTTGGCGGGCTGGCTCACCGGCGCGAGGTCGGTCAGGCCGGCCCGCCCGGTCTCGGCGATGAACCGGGTGGCGCCGCCGTGGAAGATGGCGTCCCAGCCCTGGGGAATGGCGGTGAGACCGCGGGTGGCGACGAGGATGTGGGCGACCGGGATCACCGCGAGGACGACGACGACGAGGTCCGCCACCCCCGGGCCCGGCCCGCCGCGGCGGGGGTCGTCGTCGTACTCCCCCTCGCCACGCCGCCACGTCCCCCGATCGGTGACCCGGGACGCGATACCCACGACGACGGCGCAGACCAGCGCGGCGAGCGCAGTCACCCCGGCCGAGACGACGCCCCAGCGCAGGTCCACCGCGGCGGTGACCGCGCTGCCGACCGCCACCACCGCGAGCGTCAGCGCCGGCCCGGCCGCCACCGCGTCCCGCCACCGGGTGCCGGCGGCCAGGCAGACCACCGCCCCCGGCACCACCACCAGCGCCACCGCGGCGAGCAGGACGAGCGCGACCGTCACGGTGCTCAGCGCACCCGGAAGATCACGGTCCGTTGGACGATGAAGTTGGTGACCGTGGCGACGCCCTGGGCGATGACGTAGGCCACGGTCGTGGCCCAGAACGGGCTCCAGTCCATACCGAGGAACCACGGTGTCAGCACCATGAACAGGCCCCACTGCACGCCGAACATCAGCGCGTAGAGGCCCATCGTGGCGATGAACCGGGCGCGCGACGGCTCGGCCTGGAACGTCCACCGGCGGTTGAAGGAGTAGGCGGTGAGCGTGCCGGCGACGAAGGACAGCGCCTTGGCCGTGCCGTAGTCCAGGCCGAGGACCCTGAGCAGCTGGAGGAGCCCGTAGTCGACGATCGCCGACAGCACGCCGGTCAGGAAGAACCGGACGGCCTGCGTCTTCAGGTCGGTCGGGCGGGCCGGGTCGGACTCGTGGCGGGCCTCGAGGGGGTCCACGGCGCCCCGCAGGGAGTCGAGGACGGAGTCCTCCGGCGGGTCCGCCGGGCTGCCGTGGATGGGTCCGCCGCTGGATGTCGTCACGCGACCAGGGTAGATCGCCGGCCGAGGGCACGGCGTCACGCACTGCCGAGGGGGACACTGGAGGCGTGAACTCCCCCGACCCCGCCGCCCGCCGCCGCGTCCTGGTGGTGGACGACGAACCCCACATCCGCCGTGTCCTGCGCGGGTATCTGGAGGCGGACGGTTTCGCCGTCGACGAGGCCGGTACCGCGGCCCAGGCCCGGGAGCTGGTGGGCGCCGCAGACCTCGTCCTGCTCGACATCGGACTGCCCGACGGGAACGGCCTCGACCTGCTGCGCGACCTGCGGGCGGTGTCACCGGTGTACGTGATCCTCGTGACCGCCCGCGCCGAGGAGGTCGACCGGCTGATCGGCCTCGAGGCCGGGGCCGACGACTACGTGGTCAAACCCTTCAGCCCCCGCGAGGTCACGGCCCGCGTCCGCGCCGTCCTGCGCCGGGCACGCGAGACGGGTCCGGTGGTGGTCGCCACGCCGCCGCTCACCGTCGGTGCGCTGACCGTGGACGTCGGGGCGCGCGAGGTCGCCGTCGACGGATCGGCGGTCCCGCTCACCCCGATCGAGTTCGATCTGCTGGCCACCATGACGGCCGCCCCGGGGCAGGTGTTCAGCCGCCGACAGCTCCTCGACGCGGTGTGGCAGGACGGGTACTTCGGGGACGAGCGGGTGGTCGACGTCCACGTGCGCGGGTTACGGCGGGCCCTCGGGGACGATCCGGCGGCACCCCGCTTCGTGGCCACCGTGCGGGGCGCGGGCTACAAGGTCCTCCGGCCGGCGGGTCACGGGGGTGCGCGATGATCCGGACCCTGCGCGGGCGATTGTTCCTCTCCCACCTCTCGGTGGCCGTGGTCGGTGTGATCGTGGTGCTGGTGGTGGTCCGGCTGACGGCTCCGATGCTCTTCGACGACTCGCTCCGGCCCGGCGGTCCCGGTGGGGTCGGTGGGGTCGGAAACCGCGGCGCCGGCCCGGGTCTGCGCTCGACCGTCGCCGACGCGGTCACCACGGCCACGGTGTGGGGGGCGGTCGCCGGCGTCGCGGTCGCGCTCCTCGCCGCCGGGATCGTGGGGAGCCGCATGCTCCGGTCGCTGGCGGAGGTGGGGGCCGCCACCACCGCGATAGCCGCCGGGGACTACACCCGCCGCATCACCCGTCCCCCCGAGCGGGAGATCGCGGCCCTGGCCGACGACGTGACGACGCTCGCCCGGACGATCGACCAGACCGAGGCGCGCCGGATGCGTCTCATCTCGGAAGTCGCACACGAGATGCGCACGCCGCTCACCGTGATCGACGGGTACGTGGAGGGCATCGCCGACGGCGTGTTCGGCGTGGAGGAGTTGCGTCACGTGCGTGCCGAGAGCGCCCGGCTCCGGCGCCTCTCCGAGGACCTGTCGACGCTGTCCAGGGGCACCGAGGGCCGCCTCGACCTCGCGCCGACGGTCACCGACCTGGCCGAACTGGTGCGCCTCACGGTCGAGCGGCTCCGGCCCCGGTTCGCCTCGACGGAGGTCGACCTGCGGGTGGAGTTGCCCGACGACGAGGTGCGCCTGACGGTCGACCCGGACCGCGTGGCGCAGGTCGTCGAGAACCTGGTGGTCAACGCACTGGCCGCCACCGAGCGCGGCCGGGTGACGGTCTCGGTGAGCGGCACCTCCGGCGGGGCGGAGATCACCGTCGCCGACACCGGCATCGGCCTGGACGACGACTCGGCCGAGCGCGTCTTCGAGCGGTTCCATCGCGGGCCCGGCGGACACGCCGGCGGATCCGGCCTCGGTCTGACCATCGGACGCCAACTGGCCCGGGCCCACGGGGGCGACCTCACAGTCGCCTCCCGGGGCCCGGGCCAGGGGTCCACCTTCGTGTTCAGCCTCGCTCGAACGCCGCCAGGTGCTTCTCCGATCCGTCCCTGAGGTGCTCGTACACCGCGTCCAGATCGGGTTGCTCGGTGGCCGCCATCGCGGCCTCGAGATCGGCGATGTCGCGTCGCTCGAGCTCGGCGCCCACCGCCAGCGCCTCGGACTTCGAGGTCAGGCCCCGCTCCAGCCAGTCGTCGTACAGCTCCTGGAGCTCCGGGTAGTCGTACACTCCCGGGGTGGAGCCGACCGACGGGTCGGGCAGGTCGTGGTTCGCGAGCAGGGTCGCCGTGGCCTCACCGTGCCGGGCTTCCGCAGCCGAGATGTTGTCGAACCGGCGGTCCGGCCACGCCTCGCCCAACGCCACGTACAGGTCGTGGGCGAGCCGCTCCTCCTCGCGCATCATCGACAGGGTCTCGGCCTCCTCGGCCGACAACGTACCGGCGGGCGCGGGGACCTCGAGCCCGTGGCCCTGCTGGCCTGGCTGGTCTCGCTGGTCTCGCTGGCCGTGCTGGCCGTGCTGGCCGTGCTGGCCGTGCTGGCCGTGCTCCTGCCTACCCGGGCCCTCTCCCTGGCGGCCCTGCCCGGGCACGCCGACTCCCTGGGGCCCTCCGGTCTGTTCCTGTGTCGCCACCGTCGCGACCCGGGTGCCCTCCGTGGGCCCGTCGGACCCGGCCAGCGCATATCCGCCGACCCCCGCCACCGCCAACGCACCGACGGCCGCGACCGCGCCCATCGAGCGACGGATCGTCCTGTTCGAGTTCGCCATCATGATCCTCACCTCGTCCTGCCCCGCGGGTGGGGCCTCGTGTGTCGGTTCGTCCGACACCTCGATTCCACCGCCTCCGCGTGAAGCACCCGAGGGGTCTCCGTGAGGATCACGTGAAGATCGTCACCCCCCTTGCGATCAGGTCTGCGACGTGCAATTCTTTCTCCACTGCGGGCACACAAGCCCGCTTCTGGTCGAACCGGAAACGGCACATCCGCCGACTGCGTTCGATTCCGCGGGAGCGATCCGTTCCGGCCACCCCATCTCACCCGGCGCCCTCACCACCAGGTCCGCGCCATTCCCGGGTAGCCGTCGTCGCCTCCACCCAACGCATCCGAGCACGGCTCGTCGTCTCGTCACCAGTGGACGTGGCGGCTGTGCAGCTCGCTTCCCGACCAGGAGGAATCCCCATGTCGCAGTACCGAAATCCCGCCATGAACAACGCGCCGACCGCGTTCTCGTACACGCCGACCGGCCGGGCCATCCCGCCGTCATCGCCGCTGCGGACTCCGAACCGTCGCCCGGTCTCGCCGTCGTACACGCCCACCGGCCGCGTCGTCCTGTCGACGCCGGCCACCCGCGGCTCCGCCTGAGCGCGAGCCCACCGCACCGCTACTCGCGCGCGGCGCCCACCGTCCGGCCGACAGTCGGGCGTCGTGCGCGAGGCGTCTCCCGGCTACAACCGGTCGGCGGCCACGAGACGGGTGGTCACCACCAGGGCTATCGCGCCACACGCGAGGATCCCGGTCGAGACGAACAGTTGCATCACCCCGGCCTCCCACGGACGGGCACCGCCGAGCACCATCCCGACGAACGCCCCGGGGATCGTGACCAACCCGATGGTGCGCGTCTGGTCCAGCGAGGGCTGCAGGGAAGTCGCCGCCGCCTCGCGGCACACCATCATCCGCGCGGGGATGTCCGTGAAGCCGAGCGACAGCGCGGCCTCCACCTCACCGTGACGGGTGGCGAGTTCGTCGTGCGCGCGGCGGCCGGACAGGCCCGCCACCGCCATGGCGTTGCCCAGGAAGATCCCCACCACCGGGATGACCGACAATCCGTTGGGGCGGACCACCCCGGCCGCGAGCAACCCCAGGACGATCACCGCCGCCGGCAGAGCCACCGCCACCGCGCACCACAGCGCATCACGCACGGTCACCCGCGCCGCACCAGCCTGAGGCGCGCTGCGCTGCGCCAGCCTCCGGGCCGCGGCCCACGAGGCGACGGACGCCATCACCACCGCGAATGCCGCCACCAGCCACGGCCGGTCGGCCACGTACCCGATGATCAGCGAGAGCGCCACGAGCTGGACGGCCGCGCGGATCGACGTCCACGGGATCTCCCACTCCTGCCCCGTGCCGCCCAGCCACGCCGCCGTCGCGCCGATAACCACGAACAGGACGACGGCCACCGCCAACGCCGGCCCGATCTCGATCATCGTCGACCCCACGTGGGAGAGCCTACGACCGACCCGCCCCGACCGGGAGGGTCCGGCGAGGTCGATGTGCCGACCGCCCGGTGGCCATGTCCGAGGCGCGCGATACCGTACGCGCATGAGGTCGCGGCGTCCCCTCCGTCCCGCCCGCGCAGTCGCCGCGGCAATCGTGTCCCTGGCCTGCGCGGTGGCCGGGGTCCCGTCCACCGCCGCGATGCCGGCACCGGCGCCCGGGTCCTCGCCCGCGGCACCGCCCGATCCGCTGGCGGCGTTCCGACCGGCACCCCCGCACGAGCGCACGCCGGAGCGATATCTGCCCAGCCCGTCACCGGATCCCTGGTACTCCGCACCGCCCGAGGTCGATCCCGCCACGGCCCCCGGGACGATCCTCGACACGAGGCCGGTGACGATCCCGCCGCACAACGTCCGCAACTTCGGCCGCGGCTGGCAGGTGCTGGTCCAGAGTCTCGACTCGCACGACCGGCCGCAGCAGATCGTCTCCACCATCATCGAGCCGGCCACCCCCTGGACAGGGCCGGGTCCGCGACCGCTCGTGTCGTTCAACGTCACCATCGATTCCCTCGGCCTGACGTGCATGCCGTCGCACACGCTGCCGCACGAGCTGAACCTCGAGATGCCACCGTTCCTGCAGATCCTCGCCGACCGCGGGTACGGGCTGGTCGTGACCGACTTCCAGGGACCCAAGGCCGCGTACGCGGCCGGACGGGCCAACGGCCGGGCGGTCCTCGACGGGATCCGAGCGGCCCGCGCCTTCGTCCCACCCGGTGAGAGCGGCCCGATGTTCGTCGACTCGCGGGTCGTCCAGGTCGGTTACTCCGGCGGCGGTATCGCCACCGGCTGGGCCGCCCAGCTGCAGCCCGTCTACGCGCCCGAGTTGACCGGTGTGCTCGTGGGGTCGTCCGTGGGCGGTGTCCCCGCCGACTACTCGGAACTGTTCGACACGATGGACGGCAACCTCGCCTCCGGGCTCTACCGAGCAGCGGTACTGGGGATCGCGCGCGAGTACCCCGAGCTGTACACACTGCTCAGCGACGCCGGGGACGTCGCCGCCCACGGGCTCCGCGACTCGTGTGCCGCCGCCAACACCGCGTCGGGGCTGTTCCCCGTCCCGCTGGCGACGCTGATTACCACCGACCCGCGGACTGACCCGACCGTGTCAGAGGTGCTCGCCCGCAACCGGCTGGGCACCGCCGACCCGGCCCACGGCGCGGACCCGCGCGAGGTGCCGACCGGCCCGGTGCAGGTGTGGCACGGGGACGCCGCCGCGCCGATCGGGCCCGGCCCGGGCTCGTCGCGGGGTCCCGGAGACCCGTTCGTCCCCGAATGGACGGCCCGGCAGCTGGCCGACGAGTGGTGCGCGGCCGGTGCCGACGTCGAGTACACGCCCGTTCCGGGCGAGCACATCCTGGCCGCCTACACCGCGGTGGGCCCGGCGCTCGACTGGGTCGACGACCGCGCCCGCGGGGTCCCGTTCACCACCGGCTGCCGATAGCGTCACCAGCGGTCGGGCGCGCCGGGGGCGTTGCGGACGTCACGCCGGGGCCGTCGAGGGGTGGGTCGGGAGCCGCTGAGCGGTACCCTCGACCCTGTGAGCACCGCCCAGAACTCCTCCCCGGCCCAGTCCGCCCTGGACACCGAACTCAAGCGCCTCACCGGCTGGGGGCGCACCTCTCCCGCGATGAGCCACGTGCTCACCCCACGGTCCGTGGAGGAGATATCGGCAGCCGTGGCGGCGGTCAACGACGCCAACGCGTCGAGCCCCGCCCACCTGCACCGCGGCGTGGTGGCCCGCGGGCTCGGTCGCTCCTACGGCGACAGCGCCCAGAACTCCGGCGGTCTCGTGCTGGACATGAGCCACTTCAACCGCATCCACGAGCTCAACGCCGAGAAGGCGCTGGCCGTGGTGGACGCGGGCGTGAACCTCGACCAGCTCATGCGCGCGGCCCTGCCGTTCGGCCTGTGGGTTCCGGTGCTCCCGGGCACCCGGCAGGTCACGGTCGGCGGCGCGATCGGTCATGACATCCACGGTAAGAACCACCATTCGGCCGGGTCCTTCGGCAACCACGTCACCCGCATGGAACTGCTCGTCGCCGACGGCCGGGTGCTGACCCTGGAGCCGAGCGGTACCGCCGACGACCCGGAGGGCACCCTGTTCTGGGCCACGGTCGGCGGCAACGGCCTGACCGGCGTGATCCTCAAGGTGTGGATCGCCATGACCCGCACCGAGACCGCCTTCTTCCTGGCCGATTCCGATCAGACCGGGTCGCTCGACGAGACGATCGCCCTGCACACCGACGGTTCCGAGTCGAAGTACACCTACTCCTCGGCCTGGTTCGACGCGATCAGCGCGCCGCCGAAGCTCGGCCGGGCAGCCGTGTCCCGCGGGTCGCTGGCCACCCTCGCCGAACTCGAGGAATACGCGCCCAAGCTGGCGAAGAACCCCCTGGCGATGGACGCCAAGCCGCTCATCACCTTCCCGGACATTTTCCCCAACGGGCTCGCGAACAAGTACACCTTCGGCCCCATCGGCGAGGTGTACTACCGGCTCGGGGTCACGTCCCGGAACCAGATCAAGACGCTGCCGGCGTTCTACCACATGCTCGACCTGTTCTCCGAGTGGAACCGGGCCTACGGGTCCAAGGGATTCCTGCAGTACCAGTTCATCGTCCCGCCCGGCGAGGTCGAGGGCTTCAAGGAGATCATCGGCGACATCCAGCGCTCGGGGCACTACTCGTTTCTCAACGTCTTCAAGCTCTTCGGCCCGGGAAACCAGGCGCCGCTGTCCTTCCCCATGGAGGGATGGAACGTCTGCGTGGACTTCCCGATCAACAGCCGGCTCAACACGTTCGTCAACGAACTCGACGCCAAGGTCATGTCGATGGGCGGCCGCCTGTACACGGCCAAGGACTCCCGCGTCCCGGCCGAGCGCTTCCACGCGATGTACCCTCGGATCGATTCGTGGATCGCCACCCGCCGGGGGATCGACCCGAACGGCGTGTTCGTCTCCGACATGGGGCGTCGCCTCGAGCTGATCTGACGGTCGACCGGGGCGGGGCCTCCCCGCCGCCGCCGCCCGGCTCCACGGCCGCGACGCGCCTCCGCCGGGGGACCGCCGGCGGGGGCTACACACGACCCCGGCCCGGCGTCACACTGGAGGATGTCCTCGGACCACGAGCGTCTACCGACGCGTCCGAAATGGAGCCCGCCATGATCCTCCGCGCCGCTGTCGCCGCAGTCGCCCTGATCGTGACCACCCCGCCCTCGGCGGTGTGGGAACGGTCCCCGAGCAGACCGGCCCCGTCACCCACCTCGGTACGCCCACGGCCACGCGCACCGCGCCGAGCCGGGCCCGGACGACCTCGATTCATCTGATCCGGGCGGCCGGGGGCCGGCCGGACCGGGCCACCGCGCAGCGGCGCACACCGCCTCGCGCCCGTCCCGATCCACCCGCCACCCGTGAGGGGCGCAGCAGCGTCGGACCCCCTCGGTAGACTCCTGCCCATGATCAATGCCGTCGGCGTCCCCCAGACCCTGCTCCTCCTCGGTGGTACCTCCGAGATCGGCCTGGCCATCTGCGCCGAGTACCTCCAGCAGGGCCCGATGCGCGTGATCCTCGCCTGCCTGCCCGGAGACCCGGGGGTCGACGACGCGCGCGCGGAGATGACCGCCGCCGGTGCGAGCGCGGTGGAGGTGGTCGACTTCGACGCCGCCGCGACCGAGTCCCACCCGGCCGCGTTCGAGCAGATCTTCGCCGGCGGGGACGTGGACGTGGCGATCGTCGCGTTCGGCCTGCTGGGTGAGAACGAGGAACTCTGGTCCGACCAGCGCAAGGCCGTCCAGATCGCCCAGATCAACTACACCGGCGCGGTCTCGGTGGGCGTGTTGCTCGCCGAACGGATGAAGTCGCAGGGTTACGGCCGGATCATCGCCATGAGTTCGGCCGCGGGTCTCCGTGCCCGCCGCTCCAACTTCGTCTACGGCTCCACCAAGGCGGGGCTGGACTCCTTCTACACCGGCCTCGGGTACGCGCTGGCCGAGCACGGGGTGGACGTCCTGGTCATCCGGCCCGGCCAGGTCCGCACGCGCATGTCGGCGCACGTCAAGGAGGCGCCGCTGACCATCAACAAGGACGAGGTCGCCCGCATCGCGGTGAAGAACGCCGGAGCCGGTAAGGGCGCGGTCTTCGCACCTGCCGCGTTCGGCGGGGTCATGGCCGTGCTCACGCACGTCCCCCGCCCCATCTTCCGCAAGCTCCCCTTCTAGGGATGCCGGTGGCGCTCCGGGGGCTCGGCCTGGCCGGCGCGGCGACGCTGCTGGCCGCCGTCGTCACCGCGGTCGTCCTCGCCGGGTTCTCCCTCGTCTCCTTCCCCGCCTACGGCAACTCCAACGTCCTGCGGGCGCTGACGGTCGTCGGTCAGGTCGCCGCCATCGCGCTGGTGGTGCTGGGGATACTGTCCGTACGCGCCGGCGAGCAGCCGGGCGGTCGGTCCGCGCTGGTCCGTCTGGGTAAGCTCGCGGCCCCCACCGGCTCCGCGTTGCTGGTCGCCGCCACACTGGGGATCCCGCTCGCCGCATCGCGGTTGTACCTGCACGGCGTGAGCGTGGACCAGGAGTTCCGCACCCAGTTCCTCGGTCGCTCGGCGACCTCGCTCGGACTGCCCGACATGGCGTACGCCGACCTGCCCTCGTTCTATCCGTCCGGCTGGTTCTGGCTGGGCGGGCGGTTCGCCAACCTCGCCGGCCTCGAGGGCTGGGCGGCGTACAAGCCGTGGTCCATCCTCTCGCTCGCGATCGCCGCCGCGCTGGTCACCGTGCTGTGGACCCGCCTGTTGCGCACCGACCTCGGGGCGGCGGTGGGACTGGCGTCGACCTCGATCATGCTCGCCTACGGCAGCCCCGAGCCCTACGGCGCGATCGTGGCGCTGTTCCTCCCGCCTGTGCTCATCCTCGCGTGGCACGCCGTCAACCCCACGGCGCGGCACGCCGGTCGCGGTGCGGCCCTGACCACCACCCTGTTCCTGGGCGTCTCGGCCAGCATGTACACGCTCTACACGGGTCTGGCGGCGGGCACCGTCGTACTCATGGCGCTGGTCGCGACCGTCACCGCCGTGTTCGCCGGCCGCCGCGCCGACCGTGCGGAGGACCGTGGGACCGACCGCGCCGACGGGGCACATCCCGCCCGTGAACCCCTCCCGCTCTGGCTGCCCGCGGTCCGGCTCGCGGCGATCGGGTTCGGCTCCATCGCGATCGCGCTCATCGTGTGGGCGCCCTATCTGCTCGCCGCCCTGCGCGGAACCCCGGCCGACTCCGGGACGGCGATGCACTACCTGCCCGACGCCGGCGCCCGCCTGCCGCTGCCCATGACCGCCGGCGGCCTCACGGGCTGGGTGTGTCTGGCCGGTCTGGTCTGGATCGTCGCCCGAGCGTGGACCTCGCGCCGCGCTCAGGCGCTGGGCCTGGGCGTGGTGGCCGTCTACCTGTGGTGCCTGGCCTCGATGGCGATCACCGTCCTGGGCACCACCATGCTCGGTTTCCGCCTCGAACCGGTGCTCATCGGTCTGCTCGTGGTGGCGGGCGTCTTCGCGATCACCGATGTCGCCGGCCTCGCCGTGCGCCTCGCCGGGCGCCAGAACGGCACCGACCGGCCCGCTGCGGAGGCGGCCGACCGGCGTCGCCGGGCCACCGCGGTGGTGGGGGTCCTGGCCTCACTGGCCGCACTCGCCCACGCTCAGGGCATCCCCGATCACCTGCACGAGGAGATCCGGCTGGCCTACACCGACACCGACGGTCACGGAGAGCGGGCGGACCGCTACCCGCCCGGGCCCGAGTCCCACTACGCCGAGGTCGACGAGACCATCCGGGAGGCGTTCCCCGGCCGGAGGCGGACCGACCTCGTCGTCGTCAGCACCGCCGATGCCTTCCTCGCCTACCACCCGTACCTGGCCTACCAGGCCGTAACCTCCCACTACGCCAACCCCCTGGGGCGGTACGCCGACCGCAACGAGGCCATGCTCCGGTGGGAGGACGCCACCAGCGGCGCCGAGCTGCACGCCATGATGGACCAGACCCCGTGGCGCGGCCCCGACGCGATCGTCACCCGCCGGTCGGGCGACGGATACGCACTGCGCCTGGCCGAGGACACCTACCCCAACGACCCCAACGTGCGACGGTTCGGCGTCACCATCCCCGCCGAGGCCGTCGAGGGCCCCCACTTCGAGGTCCACGACGTGGGCCCGTTCGCCGTGATCGTGGTGCGGTGATCACGTGGTGACGACGCGGGGAGCGGGTGACGGCCGCGGGTCCGGTGACGACCCGGGAGCAGGGACCGTGCCAGGGGGTGACGACGACGAGGTGCGCGACACCGACCGTGAGCGTCCCCTCGGACTGCACCCCTACCCCGGAATGGACCGCCACCGCCGGTGGGCGATCATCACCGGGTTCCTCGGTGCGTTCCTCGCCGTCCTCGCCGGGATACTGCCCGTCGACCAGGACACCACCCGTGTGCAGTGGACGGCCGGGCCCGACTACGCCCCGGTCACCGCGCCCCTGGTCTCCGGGCGGCCGCTCGACCTGACGATCACCGCCCCCTGCGCGCCGCTGGCACAGGTGCCGGAGAACACGATCGTGTTCTCCACCCTCCCGCAGGACGCCCCCGGGCGGATCTCCGACGGGCTGGTCGTCCAACGCGTCCGGGACGCCGCGGGCGATCCCGTCATCGAGGTCGCGGTCCGCAACATCACGCTGCTGTCCGTGCCGTTGTCGACCCTGCGCGACCCCGCGTGCGAGACGCTGCACGTGCGCGCCGAGACCGGGATCCTCACCGCCGAGTTCACCGGCCTCGAACGGGACCCCGACGACGCCGACGACGCCGTGCGCGCCGCCGTGCCCGGAAGCATGCGGCCGCAGGTCACCGGCGTCTTCACCGACCTCACGGCCGCAACCGCACCCGACGGGCTCGGTGAGTCGACGGTGGAGGTGACCGTCGACTCCCGCTACTCGTCCAGCCCCACGCTGCTCAAGCTGGTGCTGATGGTGATCGGCGTCCTTGCCACCCTCGCGTCCGTGGTGTTCCTGCACCGCCTCGACGGCATCGACGGCCGCTCGGGTCGACGGTTCGTGCCCCGGTCCTGGTCGCGACTGTCCGGGGTCGACGGCGTGGTGATCGGCGTCCTGGGTTTCTGGCACCTCGTGGGCGCCAACACCTCCGACGACGGCTACCTGCTGACCATGGCCCGCTCCGCCGGGCCCAGCGGATACATGGCCAACTACTACCGCTGGCTCGGCTCCCCCGAGTCCCCGGTGGGGTGGTACTACGAGATCCTGCGGGTGTTCGCCGAGGTGTCCACGGCCAGTCCGTGGATGCGCCTGCCCACCCTGGTGTGCGGAATCCTGTCGTGGCTCATCATCAGCCGGGAGGTCGTCCCCCGGTTGGGCAGACTCGCCCGCACCTGGCGCGGACCGCGCTGGACGGGGGCCGCCCTGTTCCTCGCGTTCTGGATGGCGTTCAACAACGGGCTGCGGCCCGAGCCCGTGATCGCGCTGGGCGCCCTGCTCACCTGGTCGCTGGTGGAGCGGTCCATCGCCACCCGCCGCCTCGTGCCGGGCGTCGCGGCGATCGGTGTGGCCGCGTTCTCCCTCGGTGCCGGCCCGACCGGGCTGATGTGCGTGGCGGCGCTGGCCGCCGGCGCACGCGAGTTCGTCCGCATGGTGCGCCGCCGCGCGCAGGTGGTCGGATGGGCGGCGATCCTCGGACCCGTGCTGGCGGTGGGCCTCGCACTGCTCTACACCGTGTTCGCCGACCAGACCCTGGCCGCGGTCCTCGAGGCCACCCGCATCCGCACCGAGCTCGGTCCGAGTCTGCCCTGGTACGGGGAGAAGGAACGCTGGGAGGCACTGTTCGGGGTCTCCGCCGACGGCGGGGTCGCCCGGCGCTTCCCCGTCCTGCTCATGCTCATGTGCCTCGTGCTCGTCTCGGCCGTGATGCTGCGGCGTGGGCGGATCCCCGGCGCCGCCGCGGGGCCGTCCCGCCGGCTGATCGGCGTGATCGCGGGATCGTTGCTGTTCCTCGTGTTCACGCCCACCAAATGGACCCACCACTTCGGGGTGTTCGCCGGACTGGCCGGAGCCCTGGCGGTGCTGGCCGTGATCGCGCTGCGCTCCTCGACGGTGTCGCTGAGCCGGAACCGCTGGCTGGTGTGGGCGGCGCTGTGCCTCGTCGTCGGACTCTCCACCGCCACCGACAACACCTGGTGGTACGTCTCCGACTACGGCATCCCCTTCTCGGACTCCTTCCCCGCCATCGGCGGGGTGCAGATCCAGTACGTCGCGTTCGTCGGCGGCTTCGTGTGCCTGCTCATCGCCGGGCTCATCCACTCCGGGATCCTGCCCGACGACCCCGGCGCCGCCCTCCGCGTCCGCATCAGACAGGCGGTGCCCTTCCTGCGCACGCACGCCGACACCCCCGCGTCGCGACGGCGGGACGGCGGCTCCGGGGACACGGCCCGCCCGCGCCGGCGCGCCGGGATCGGCGGCGCCCCGCTGACGGTCGTCGCGTTCTCCGTGGTGATCTTCGAACTGTCCTCCGCGGTCATCGCCGTGTTCGCCCAGACCCCGGCCTACACGGTCGGGCGCGGCAACATGCGCGCCCTGGCCGGCGAACCCTGCGCACTGGCCGACTCGGTGCTGGTCGAGGAGGACTCCAACGACGGCCTGCTCGGCGCCATCGGGGCCGGGCCGGAGATCTCCCTCGGGGCCGGCGTGGTCAACGGCTTCGCCCCCAACGGTCTGCCGGACTCCATCACCGTCGACAGCACCGAGGCCTCCGGCTCCCTGGCGACGTCCGAGACCGGTGAGCGCGACCCCGGCGACGGCGTGGACGCCGGCACCACCGGTGGCCGCGGCGCCGTGACCGTCAACGGCTCCACCGTGGCCCTGCCCTTCGGCCTCGACCCGGACACCACTCCCGTCCTCGGCTCGTACCGGCGCGGGCCGCAGGTCGCCGCCGAACTCACCAGCGCCTGGTACCAACTGCCCGCCCGCAGCCCCAACCGGCCGCTACTCGTCATGGCCGCCGCCGGCCGGATCGGGAGCGGCGACCTGCGGATCGAGTACGGACGCCCCGGCCGGGTCGGCCCCGCCGGACCCACCGATTTCGAGGTCATGGGGTCCATGTCCCCCATCGACATCGGGCCGGCCCCCGCCTGGCGCAACCTGCGCATCCCGCTCGAGTCGATCCCCGCCGAGGCCGAGGTCGTCCGCGTGGTCGCCGCCGACGGCAACCTCGATCCCGGCCAGTGGCTCGCTGTGACCCCACCACGGAACCCGCGCCTGCGCACCCTCGACGAGGTCGTCGGCCACACCGACCCGGTGCTCGTCGACTGGGTGGTGGCACTGGCGTTCCCGTGCCAGCGGCCGTTCGTGCACAACGGTGGCGTGGCGGAGATCCCCCGATACCGCATCCTCGCCGACCGGGAATCCTCCTCCGCCGCGAACTGGTGGCAGAGCGCCGGCGGCGGCGGACCCCTGCTGTGGACCACCCAGACGGTCGAGGCGATCACGGTCCCCACCTACCTCGACCACGACTGGTCGAGGGACTGGGGTTCGCTCCAGCGGTTCGAACCTCTGGACCCGCAGGCGAGTCCGGCCGAACTGGTCCGCGGCAGCGAGTTGCGGTGGGGCTGGACCACGCCGGGTCCGATGAAGTGATCGTCGCCTAGAATCGGTCGTCGTGTCAGACTCCTCGCCGGCCCCGTCCCCGGAAACCGCCCCGGCCACCGGCCCGGTGGCCGGCTCGGTCGCCGCCGACTCCCGCGTCAAGCGACTCCGTCTCATCTCGATAGTCAGCGGGCTCCTGGGGACCCTGTGCTTCCTCTCCCTGCCGTTCCTGCCGGTCGAGCAGACGACCTCGACCGTGCAGTGGCCGCAGAACGGGTCCGTCGACTCGGTCACCGCCCCGCTCATGGCGCACTCGCCGCAGCGGTTCACCGCCTCCGCACCGTGCACCCTGGTCGCGGATCTCCCGGAGGACGGGGGCATCCTGCTGGCCACCGCGCCCGCCGGCGGCGAGGAGGCCGGCGACCGCGCACTGTTCGTGCGCGCCTCCGCCGAGACGGTCGACGTGATCTCGCGCAACCGGGTGATCGTCTCCGCACCGCGAGACCGCGTGGAGGCCGGCGACTGCACACGGCTCAGCGTCGTCGCGGCCCCCACTTACGTGGAGGCGGCGTTCGAGGGGATGGACGATCCCGCGGCCACCCGCAGGGTGGACGCCGAGGACCTGCGCCCGATGGTGGTGGGCGTCTACACCGACCTGCCCTCGGACACAGCCGTGCCCGACGGTCTCGGCGCCACCGTGGAGGTCGACTCCCGGTTCACTACCGACCCCACCGCCCTCAAGTGGGCCGCCATCGTGATCGGCCTGCTGGCCACCGCGGTCGCCCTGTGGGCCCTGCACGCACTCGACCAGACCGACGGCCGGCGCGCCCGCCGCTTCCTGCCTCGCGGCTGGTTCAAGATCCGGCCGCCCGACGTCGTCGTGATCGGCACACTCGGCATCTGGCACTTCATCGGCGGCAACACCTCCGACGACGGCTACATCCTCACGATGGCCCGCGCCGCCGACCCGGCCGGGTACATGGCCAACTACTACCGCTGGTACGGGGTCCCCGAGTCGCCCTTCGGCTCCCCCTACTACGACCTGCTCACGCTGTTCGCACAGGTCTCCACCGCCAGCCCGTGGATGCGCCTGCCCGCGCTCGTCGCGGCCATCCTCTGCTGGCTGGTCATCAGCCGCGAGGTCCTGCCACGCCTCGGCCGGGCCGCCCGCACCACCCCGGTGGTGCTCTGGAGCGCCGCCGCCGTGTTCCTCGCGTTCTGGATGGCGTTCAACAACGGCCTGCGGCCCGAGCCCGTCATCGCGCTGGGGGCCCTGCTCACCTGGGTCTCCGTCGAACGGGCGATAGCCACGCGCCGGATGCTCCCGTTCGCGATCGCGGTGATCATCGCCTCGTTCTCACTGGCCACCGGCCCCACCGGCCTCATGGCCGTCGCCGCCCTCATCATGGGGCTGCGGGCGGTCGTCCGCACCGTGGTCGTGCGCGGCCGCCGGATCGGCTCGTACCTCGCCCTGATCGCCCCGGTGCTGGCCTCCGGCACCATGGTGCTCATCGTCGTCTTCGGCGTCCAGAACCTCGCCGCCGTCCTCGAGGCCATCCGCGTCCGCGGCGAGATCGGCCCCAACCTCAACTGGTTCGAGGAATTCGTCCGCTACTACTACCTGATGATCCCCACGGTGGACGGGTCCCTCGCCCGCCGCCTGCCGGTCCTGCTCGTGCTGCTGTGCCTGGCGCTGGTGATCGGCACCATGCTGCGCCGCGGCAAGGTGCCCGGCGCAGCCTCGGGACCGGTCTGGCGCCTGGTCGGCGTGGTCGTGGGCACCGCCTTCTTCATGATGTTCTCGCCCACCAAGTGGACCCACCACTTCGGTGTGTACGCCGGCATCGGCGGGGCGATCGCCGCGTTGGGCGCCCTCGCGATCTCCGCGTCCGCCGTCCGGACGGCCCGCAACCGCACGTTGTTCCTGGGCGTCATCCTCGTGGTGGTCGCGCTCGCCTTCGCGGGCCCCAACGGTTGGTGGTACGTCTCCAGTTACGGCATCCCGTGGTGGGACAAGGCACCCAGCGTCCGCGGCATCGACGCCGCCACTGTGCTGCTCGCCCTGGCCGTGCTCACGTTCGCCTACGCCGGCTGGCAGCACCTCCGTCGTGACTACATCGGTGAGCACGCGCCCCGCACCTCGGCGGGTCGTCGCCGGGTGCGGACCTTCGCCGCCGCCCCCATCGCGGTGGTCGCGGGACTGCTGGTGGTCTTCTCGTTCGCCTCGTTCGCCAAGGGGATCCACAAGCAGTACCCGGCCTACACCATCGCCGCCGGGAACGTGTCCGCGCTCGCCGGCAACCCCTGCATGCTCGCCGACCGCGTCCTGGTCGAGCCCGACGCGAACGCCGGCATGCTGGACCCGCTCGACGCCACCCCCCTGCCCGACGGGTCGATCGACCCGCGGGACCGGGCCGCCGCCATCGAGGCCGGGGAGAACACCGCGTTCACCCCGGACGGTGTCGCCCCGGACCTGTCGGCCGACGCGGTGGTGGCCGACCCCGGCGCCGCCAACACCACCTCCGAGCCCGGCGGCGGCCCGTCGGTCAGCACCGGGGAGAGCGCCGGCACGGCCGGCGGCCGCGGGGCGGAGGGCGTGAACGAGTCCACGGTGGCCCTGCCGTTCGGGCTCGACCCCGCCACGACCCCGGTGCTCGGGTCGTTCTTCGTGGGCCCGCAGCGGGAGGCGAGCCTGGAGACCGGCTGGTACCGCCTGCCCGAGAACCGCGAGTCCCACCCGCTCCTGGTGATCTCGGCGGCCGGCCGGATCGGCCGCTACGACGCCGACGGGCTCTACGAGTACGGCCAGGAGGTCGTGGTCGAGTTCGGCCGGTCCGGCGACGCCGGGGTCGACACGGTGGGCGAGCCGGTGGTGCCGTTCGACATCGGTCCCGCGCCGACGTGGCGCAACCTGCGGGTGGACATGCAGGACGCCCCCGCCGACGCCGATGTCATGCGGGTCCGGGTCGACGACAACGACCTCACCCCCGAACAGTGGACCGCCATCACCCCGCCGCGCGCACCCGAGCTCGTGACGGTCCAGGAGATGGTCGGGTCGGAGTCGCCCGTCCTGCTCGACTGGGCGGTGAGCCTGCAGTTCCCGTGCCAGCGGCCGTTCGAGCACTACGCGGGTGTGGCGGAGTTGCCGGAGTTCCGGATCCTGCCCGACCGTCCGCTCGCCGTGAGCGCCACCAGTACGTGGATGTCCTACGAGGCCGGTGGGCCGCTCGGGTGGATCGAGACCGCCCAGCGTGCCCGGACGATCCCGTCGTACCTGCGCCACGACTGGAACCGTGACTGGGGTTCGATCGAGGCCTACTCCCCGCTGGGCACGTACCAGGAGGAGCCGCCGACCCCTGCCGAGGTGACCACCGGCACCGAGACGCGCTGGGGCTGGTGGCAGCCCGAGGGGCCGATCTTCGTGACCGACCCCGAGTGACCCGCTCAGCGCGCGGGGCCGCGCCGGCCTGACGAGGGCCCGCCGGTCCGATGAGGGGCCCGCCGGTCCGATGAGGGCCCGCCGGAGGCAGCAGCCACCGGCGGGCCCTCGGACGTTCCGGGCGGCCCCGGCCTGAGCCCTCGTCGCCAGCACAGCCGCCCGCCGACATGGCGTCTCGCACGCACCGCGGTGACGGCGAGACGCCAAGTTGAGGAGCGGCTGCGGCCAACGCAGGCAGAAGCGGGAGCGAGACGCCAAGTTGAGGAGCGGCTGCGGCCAACGCAGGCAGAAGCGGGAGCGAGACGCCAGGTTGAGGAGCGGCTGCGGGGCCGAGATATGCGGGACGGGCGGCCCCCTCGTCGGTGGGCCGCCCGTCGGATAGCGCGAGTCTCGCGGAGCCTGCCGTCAGCTCACAGCGGGAAGATGGCGTGCTTGCGCGGCAGCTCGACCCGCGTCTTGTCCCGGAGCTGCTCGAGCGCACTACGCAACACCAGCCGCGTGTGCGAGGGCTCGATCACCGCGTCGATGTAACCCCGCTCGGCGGCCGTGTACGGCGTCGCGATGAACTCGTTGTACATGTCGATGAGCTGCTTGCGGAGCTTCGGCCCCTCCTCGGGACCCGCCTCCTCGATCTGACGGCGCTGCAGCAGATCGACCGCGCCCTCGGCGCCCATCACCGCGATGCGAGCGGTCGGCCACGCGAAGTTGAGGTCGCCACCGAGGTTCTTGGAGCCCATCACCGCGTAGGCCCCGCCGTAGGCCTTGCGCACCACGAAGGTCACCTTGGGCACCGACGTCGCCGCCACCGCGAAGCCCATCTTGGCGCCACGGTGGATGATGCCCAGCTTCTCCTGCTCCACACCCGGGAGGTAGCCGGGGGTGTCCACCACGAAGACCAGCGGGATCGAGTAGGCGTCGCACAGCATCATGTGCCGGGTCGCCTTCTCCGAGGCGTCGATGTCGAGTGCGCCGGACAGGTGGAGGGGCTGGTTGGCGATCACGCCCACCGGCTCACCGTCGACGCGCGCGAAGCCCGTGATGATGTTGGAGGCGAACTGCCCCGACGTCTCCATGAACTCGCCGTCGTCGAACATCCGGATCAGCACGTCGTGCATGTCGTACGCGGCGTTGTCCGAGTCCGGGATGATCGTGTCGAGCTGCAGGTCCGACTCCGTGGTCTCCGGCTCGAGTCCCGGGTTGATCCGCGGGGCCTTCTCGCTGGCCGACGACGGCAGGTAGCTCAGCAGGTTACGCACGTACATGAAGGCGTCTTGCTCGCTCACGGCGACGTGGTTGACGTTGCCGTTCTTGGCCTGCTGCAGGGCCGAGCCGAGCTCGTCCATGGTGACGTCCTCGCCGGTGACCTGCCGGATCACGTCGGGCCCGGTGACGAACATGTACGCCTGGTCCTGGACCGCGATCACGAAGTCGGTGGTCGCGGGGGCGTAGACGGCGCCGCCCGCGCACTTGCCCAGCATGATCGAGATCTGGGGCACGTACCCGGAGGCCGGATACTGCCGCCGGGAGATCTCGGAGTAGTAGGCCAGCGAGGTCACGGCGTCCTGGACTCGCGCGCCACCGGAATCGTTGATGCCGATGATGGGGCACCCGACCTTGATCGCGAAGTCCATGATGGCGCAGACCTTCTTGCCGAAGCCCTCGCCGACGGACCCGCCGAACACCGTGTTGTCGTGCGCGTACACGGCCACCGGGCGGCCGTCGATGGTGCCGCGGCCGGTGACCACGCCGTCACCGAACGGGTTGTCCGGGCTACCGGGCGCCTTGGCGAGCTGGCCCATCTCCACGAAGCTGCCCGCGTCGAGGAGTTCGGCGATCCGCTGGCGGGGAGGCGTCTGACCCGCGGCGTCGCGGCGGGCCTTGGCCCGTTCGCTGCCCGGATCCATGGCCTGCTCGGTCTTGACCCGCAGTTCAGCGAGCTTCTCCGCGGTCGTCTTGGCCGTCACGCGTCTGTCCCCTTCCGTACGCCCGCGTCGAGCTCGGTGAGCCGACGCGCCAGATGCTTACCGACGGTACCGACCACCGGTTCGTCGACCATCGCGAGGTGGTCCCCGTCGAGCTGGACGACCTCCAGGTCGCCGACGATGCGGGCCCAGCCGCCGTCCGGGTCGATGTGTGCGTAGCGGGGCTCGAGCTCGATCGCCCCGTCGTGCATCCGCTCCGCGCGGTACAGCACGAACGGCACCTCGGCGCCGACACCGGCCCAGGTGGACAGGTCCGCGCTCTGCAGGATCCGGTTGTCGACGAAGCTGGCCCGCTGGTGTTCGATGACACCGCCGCCCATGGCGTTGGCCTCGGCACCCAGTGCCCCGAGAAGCATATCCAACACGCCGTCCTCACCGTGCTCGGCCAGGAAGTCCCGCGGGACCTCCACGTCCAACCCGTAGGTGCGCTTGGCGAACTCCGAGTACCGACGCCACCGGGCCTCGGTCTCGTCGAGGGTGTCGGGGATCGGCTCCGACGGCTGCACGGTGTCCAGCAGGACCACCAGCGCGACCTCGTCGCCAGCGGCCCGCAGTTGCCGGGCCACCTCCACGGCCAGCGCGCCGCCGAAGGACCAGCCCCCCACGGCGAGCGGACGGCCGGCCGCGATCTCGCGGATGCGGTCCAGGTAGCTCGCGGCCCGCTCCTCCAGCGGCCCCTCGACGCGCTCGACGCCGTACACCGGGGTGTCCACGCCGAGTCGGTCGACCAGCGGCTCGTAGACGAACGACGACCCGCCGGCGGCGTGGAAGAGGAACAGCGGGGTGGCCTCGGTCGACCCCTCGGCCAGCACGCGAATGTTGCCCTCCACCGCGACCTCGGTGAACGGCCGGAGCAGGTCCGCGACCTCGGCGATCGTCGTGGCACCGGCGACCTGCGCGGCGGTGATCTCGCCGCCCGAGCGGGCCGAGAGCCGCTCGGCGAGAGCGACCCGGGTCGGCTCGTCGACCGGGGGCAGCGTGCCCGTGACGCCGGGTGCCGCGGCGCCGGTGACCACGGCCCACGCACCGAACGCCATGCGCTCGGTGTCATCGCGCGGCGCGATGGCGACCGAGGCGTCATCGCCGCCGGAGCCCTCCTCGGACGCCGGCGCGTCACCGCGTAGCGCGGCCACGTCGACGGCGCCCTCACCGCGGGCCTGCTGGGCCGCCAGGTCGCCGACCCGGTCCGGGTTCTCGACGGCGAACCGCACCATGTCCGCGACATCGTCGAGCGACGCGTCGCGCATCGCCTGCAACTCGAGCGGCGGGATGGCGAACTCGTGCTCGACACGGTTCTTGATCCGCACCGCCATGAGCGAATCCAGGCCGAGATCGAGCAGCGGGAGCTCCCTCGGCAGGTCGTCGGGGCTGTATCCCATCGAGGAGCCGATGATCCGGGCCAGGCGGTCACCGATCGCTTCGCCGGAGTCGGGGTTCCAGCGGGTGTCGACCTCGTCGCCGTCGTCCTCGTCGTCGACCACCGGCGCGTCGGACTCACTCGACACGTAGTGCTGCTCGGGCGCGGAGTCCGGGGCGATGGGGGCGCCGCCGGTCACGGCGCACTCGGCGACCAACACGAACGCCGCGGTGGCGTCGCCGGCGCGGGCGTGGACCTGCACCGACGCGCCACCCGGGTGCGGGGTCATGGTGGTGGTCACGGAACCGGCGGCCGGCAGCACGCCGGGCCGGTTCACGGCGGTGAGGGTCGCACCCTCGAGCACCGACGCCGCGGCGGCGGTCATCAGCGCGTCGACGCTGGGCACCACCTCGGCACGGACCTGCCACGCGTGTCGACCGTCGGGCAGCGCGACGTGCGAGCCCGGCATCCGGCCCTCGCCCGACCCGCCCCCGGCGGTGACCTTGGGCCACAGGGTGCGGCGCTTCCACGCAGTCCCCGGCACCGGCGCGTACCGGCCGGGGCCCGTGACGTAGCCGTGGATCATCTCCACGACGCTGGGCACGTCGATGGTGTGACCGTGCACGTACAGCTGCGCGACGGCGTGCAGGAGCGTGTCGGCCTCGGACTCCTTGCGCTTGAGCGTGTGGAGGAGGTTCGGCTCCATGAGCCCCGCGTCGAAGCAGGTCGCGGCCACCGACATCGCCGCCACCGGGTTGGGCGCGAGCTCGAGGAACGTGACGTACCCGGCCTCGACGGCCTTGCGCACGGCGTGGGTGAACCACACGGAGTGCCGCATGCCCTTGACCCAGTACTCCTCCGCGTGGACCGGCTCGTGACCGGCGCGGTAGAAGGTCTCGCGATCGACCGAGGAGAACAGGCCGGAGGTGAGCTCGCGCGGCTCGAGACCCGCGATCTCCGCGGCCAGCTCGCCCAGGAGCATGTCGACGTCCGAGGTGTGCCCGGCGCCGCGGACCTGCAGCTGGCGGGCGAACTTGCCCTGCTCCTCGACCCACGCGACGAAGTCGGCGACGGGCTTGGCACGGCCGCCGACCGTGGTGTGGGTGGGCGCGGCGTAGACGGCGGGCTCGATGGAGGCGAACTGCGGGTTGTCGGCGATGATCTGCGCGATCTCCTCGGCCGAGTACTCGACCAGCGCCATCGCGCCGGCCTCCTCCTCCGAGACCTGCCCCTCGGCGTCGCCCATGAGACGCGAGCGCACGCAGATCACGCGGACGGCGTCCTCGAGGCCGAGGCCTCCGGTCGCGTACGCGGCGGCCACCTCGCCCATCGAATGCCCGATCACGGCCTCGGGCCTGGCCCCGAGCGCGCGCAGGGTGTCGACCAGTGCCACCTGGATGGCGAAGATCCCGACCTGGGAGTTCTCCAGCTCGTACGTCTGGGAGTCATCGAGGATCAACTCCGCGATCCGGTAGCCGGCCTCGAAGTCGATGAGCTCGTCCACCGCGTCCAGGCACGAGGCGAACAGCGGGTTGGACAGGTACAGCTCCTTGGCCATCTTGCGGTGCTGGGACCCGAAGCCGGAGAACACCCACACGTCGCCGGTGCCGGCGGGGGCGTCGGCGCTGAACACGCCCGGCCCGGGGTCGCCGGCGGCCAGCGCGCGCAGGCCCGCCACGAGCTCGTCGCGGGTGTGGCCCACGACGGCGCCGCGGGAGCGACCGTGGTTGCGGGTGGCGAGGGTGCGGGCGACGGCACCCAGGTCGACCGAGTCGTCCTGCGCCTCGAGCCAGTCCGCGATCTGACCGGCCGTGGACTTGCGGCGCGACGGCAGGGAACCGGAGACGACGAGCACGGTCGCGGGGGCGCCGGGCACGGAGGTGCCGGTGGTGGCCAGCTCGTCGGCGTTGCGCTCCACGGCCTCGGCCACGCAGCGTGCGATGTCGTCCGCGGCGGCCGGGGTCGCGGCGGCCGGGGCCTCGGGGGCCTGGGCTTCGGCGGCAGGGGCGTCAGGGGTGGCGACCTCGCCGGCCCGGACGTCGGAGACGGAGTCCTCGTCGACCGTGGTCTCCTCCGACGCGCGCACCGGCGCCGGCTGGTACTCGGCCACCACGACGTGCGCGTTGGTGCCACCGAACCCGAACCCGGAGATGCCGGCCAGGGCGCGCCCGCTGTAGCGCGGCCACCCGGTGGTCTCCGTGACCACGCTCAGTCGCGCGGCGTCGAAGTCGATGTACGGGTTGGGGCCCGCGAAGTTGATCGTCGGCGGCAGGGCGTCGTTGGTCATCCCGAGGATGATCTTGGCGAGGCCGGCGGCGCCCGCGGCCGACTCCATGTGGCCGAAGTTGGTCTTGGCCGAGCCGAGCAGCGTGGGGCGGTCGGCCTCGCGGCCGCGGCCGAGCACCTGGCCCAGGGCGGTGGCCTCGATGGGGTCCCCGAGGATGGTGCCGGTGCCGTGCGCCTCGATGTAGTCGACCTCGCGCGGGTCGACGCCCGCGTCGGCGTAGGCCTGGCGCAGGACGGCGACCTGGGCGTCGGGGTTGGGTGCGGTCATACCGTTGGAGCGACCGTCGGAGTTCACGGCGGACCCCTTGATGACGGCGAGGATGTCGTTGCCGTCCCGTTCGGCCTCCGACAGGCGCTTCAGGATGAACACTCCCCCGCCCTCCGACCGGCAGATACCGTTGGCATCGGACGAGAACGCCTTGATCCGCCCGTCGGGGCTGAGCGCGGCACCGGTCTTGGCGAAGCCCATGGTCGCGGCGGGCGCGAGCATCATGTTGACACCGCCGGCGACGACCAGGTCCGATTCGTGCAGTCGCAGCGAGTTGACGGCCTCGTGGATCGCCACCAGGGACGTCGAGCAGGCGGTGTCCAGCGTCATGGACGGGCCGCGGAAGTCGAACGTGTACGAGACCCGGTTCGAGATGATCGAGTTGGAGGCGCCGGTGACCGCGTACGGGGAGGCCGCAGCGGAGTCCGAGGTGAGGAACACCTGGTAGTCGCTGGAGGACGATCCCATGAAGACGCCGACCTCGTGGCCCTTGAGGTCACTGGCCGGCAGGTGGGCGTTCTCCAGGGCCTCCCAGGTGAGCTCGAGTGCGAGCCGCTGCTGCGGGTCGACCATCTCGGCCTCGCGGGGGCTCATGCCGAAGAACTCGGCGTCGAAGTCGCGGACCTCGGCGTCGTCGAGCCAGCCGCCACGATCGGGCGCCTCGGACAGCACCTGCTGGACGTAGGCGTCGCCGGACCACTCGGACCAGCGGGTCGCCGGGCGGGGGGTGGTGGCGTCCCGACCGGAGGCGAGTAGCTCCCAGGTCGCCTCCGGGGTGTCGGCGCCGCCGGGGAAGCGGATGGCGAACCCGATCACGGCCACGTCGAACTCCATGCCCGCGCCGCGGTCACGGAACGTGTGGAAATCGGTGGGCGCCTCGGATTCGACCGGTCCGTTGACGACGTACTCGGCCAGCGAGGCGATGGTGGGGTGCTGGTAGGCGACGGTCGCGTCGAGTGGTCGACCGATGAGGTCCTCGAGATCGGCGGACAGGGACACCGCGTCGCGGGACGACAGGCCGTATTCCTCCAGCGAGCGGTCGTCGGTGACCTTGGAGATGTCGAGCCCGGTGGCCCGGCAGACCCAGCCCCGCATCCATTCGCGGAGCTCTACTACCGTCATCTCGCTCTGTGCCATCGTCCTGGCTCGCCTTTCCTCGGGTGTCGTCCGGTGTGTCCCGTCGCGGCGGGGCACCCGTGGTGCTTGAACCGGCCCGGCCGGGCGGACGCTACTGCGCCGGCAGGTCCGGGAAGGCGGTCTGCTGGTGACCCCCGCGCAGGGTGCCGTCCACGTAGGCCGCCTTGCACGCGCGCCGCGCGATCTTGCCGCTGGACGTGCGGGGGATGGATCCGGCGGGGACCAGCAGCACGTCCTGGGCGGTGACGCCGTGACGTGCCGAGATCGCCGTGCGGACCGCGTCCGCGATGGGGCCCGGGTCGGCCTTGCCGGCGCCGGGTGCGCGCTCGCCGACCACGACGAGCGTCTCCGAGGAGTCATCGGCGGCGATCTCCGCGCCGTTACGCGCCTCCATCGGCAGCTGGTTGGCCGGCACCGAGAACGCGGCGACGAATCCGGGGCGCAGCGCATCGGAGGCGCCCTGCGCCGTGTTCTCGAGATCCTGCGGGTAGTGGTTGCGGCCGGCGACGATCACCAGGTCCTTGACGCGGCCGGTGATGTACAGCTGACCGTCCACATAGGCGCCGTAGTCGCCGGTGCGCAGCCATCGAGCGTCGGAGGGCACGGTCCCGAACTCCCGGACCGTGCGGGACCCCTCCTCGAGGCACTCGACGAGCCGGTTGCCGAAGGTGGCGTCCGACTCCTCGGGGCGCCCCCAGTAGGCGCGACCGACGTTGGTCCCGTACAGCCAGATCTCGCCGACGCGCCCTTCGGGCAGCTCCCGCCCGGTGCCGTCGTGCTCACCCGTGGCCTCGTCGATGTTCGCCTCGACGATGGTGGCCCACTGGCTCGGTGCGACGTACCCGCAGGCGACCTGCGGGATCGCGTCCTCGTTGCCTTCCACCTGCGCCGGGTCGAGGACGGTCATGACGCCCTTGTTGAGGTCCGACCGGTCCACATGGATGACGATCGCCTCGTCGTCGCGGCGCGGCGAGGAGACGAACAGGGTCGCCTCGGCCATCCCGTAGGACGGCTTGATGACGGTCGGTGCGAGCCCGTAGGGCGCGAAGGCCTCGTTGAAGGCACGCATGGAGGCCGGGGTGACCGGCTCCGAGCCGTTGATGATGCTGGTCACGCCGGACAGGTCGAGGGTCTCGCCGTCCCTCGGCAGCCCCCGGCGGGCGGCGTGCTCGAACGCGAAGTTGGGCGCGGCGGCGAACACGCCGTCGCCGTCCGACATCGCGCCCAGCTGCGAGACCCAACGACCCGGGCGCTGCACGAACGCGCGGGGGCTCATCACCGTGATGGTGGCCCCGCCCATCGCGGGCAGGATCACCGTCAGCAGGCCCATGTCGTGGAACAGCGGCAGCCAGGTGACCCCGCGCGACGCGCGGGTCAGCCCGAGCCCGTCGAACAGCTGCATGACGTTGGTGACCACGTTGCGGTGGGTGATCTCCACACCGGCCGGTACGCGGGTCGAGCCGGAGGTGTACTGCAGGTAGGCGATGTCGTCGGCGCCGAGATCCGGTCTGGTCCACCCCGAGCCGAGCTCCGCGGGGATGGCGTCGACGGCGACGGTGCGCGGACGCTCGCGCGCCGGCAGGGAGCGGAACAACGTCCGGACCCCGGCCGCGGAGTCGGTCGAGGTGAGGATGACCGCGGGCGTGCAGTCCGCCAGGACCGCGTGGAGGCGGTCGTGGTGACCGGGCTCATCGGGGTCGAACAGGGGCACCGCGATGAGCCCGGCGTGGATGGCCGCGAAGAACGACACGATGTAGTCGAGGCCCTGCGGCGCGAGGATCGCGACCCGGTCCCCCGGCTTCGCGACCTGCTGGAGGCGGGCGGCGATGGCGTAGAGCCGGTCACCGAACTGCGACCATGAGAGTTCGTGCACCTCGCCGTCACGGGAGGACGAGTAGTCGATGTAGCGGTAGATCAGCCCGTCCTCGGCAGGATCCTCGCGGGCGGCGGAGACATTGGCTTCGACGAAGTCGACAAGGGTGGTGCGATCAGGGATGACGATCGCCCCACCGGCGTCGTGGTACTGCTCGAACTCCACGTTGCTCCGTTCCGATCCGTCTTACGTTGGTCGACGTCGTCGACCACGGAAATGCCGGGTGCACTGACGACAAGCTTGGTCGATCCTACAGCGTGCCCCAGAGCGCATCCGAACTCCGAATCATCCGGCTCGTCAGGCGTGTCGCAGGCCGAGCCCTCCGGAGGACGTGGACGGGTCACCCGTGGGCGATCTCCGGGGCGGCGTCGACGAGCTCACGCACGTGCCCGATCGTCCACTCCGGGACCGTCGTCCCCTCGATCACGTCCGGATTGGTCGCGTACATGGCGTGGATCGCGTTGTTTGCGACGAACTCCTGGAACCGGGCGGCGCCGTCCACGACGTTGAGCGGGGCGTTGCAGATCAGGTCTCGGGAGTCGCAGATCTGGGCGGTCCTGTCGCCGAGCTCGCCGAAGCCACCCGGGCGGGGCCCGGTCATGGTGGCGCCGGCGATGAGCTGGGTGAGCCCGGTGGCCGGCTGTAGGGAAATCTCCATCCCCTGCCCGTTTCCGGGCGACAACCCCGGCGACTGACCCTGGCCCGGCACGCGGCGGCCGTCGGCGATGAGGACCGATCCCCGGACCAGGTCGGCGGGCACCGGCCCGTTGCCGGTACCGATCTCGCTGGTGAGGTCACCCGCGATCACCGCACCCTGGGAGAAGCCCAGGAGCACGAACGACGTGTACGGGCACCGCTCGTGCGTGGCGGCGAGCTCGGCGCGGGCCCTCTCGGTGCCCTCCGCGCGGCTCTGGTCGTAGGGGATCTCGTTGGGCGCCTGCGGGTTCCTGAACTGGGCCACGTAGGGGACGGTGAACACCTCGAGCCGGTCGTCCGGGTACTGCTCGCTCAGCGGGTCGGTGATCGTCCTCAGCAGGGCGTTGGGCAGGAAACCCGGGTTGTACGGGTCGTCGGTGGGGCTGCTCTCCCAGGTCCCCGGCACGGCGACCATCTCCACGTCCGGACAGTCCGCGGGCTGGGTCAGCTCCGGCTCCCCCGGGCCGGGCAGGGGCCCGTCGGGACCCGTGGGCAGCCCACGATTCCCGATCCACCATCCGATGCCCAGCACCAGCAGGACCACCAGCACGAGTGCCCCCAACGAGCACCCGAGACGACGGCCTCTCCCACGACGCATTCCGCGAGCCACGATACGAACTCCTTCCCGGCCTCCCCGCTCGACTGGGGCGGGTGGCCGACGACCGGTCAACGCCCCGGTGGCGCTGCGGGTTCCGGGAGCACCGGGAGGGTGTCCCGTCTCACCCCGGGGCGACGCGGGCCGGGTCCTGCCGGACCGGGCGCCGCGGCGCTGTGTGCATTCGTCGGACTACGGACAGAGCTGGCCCGCCGA
Organism: Dietzia sp. WMMA184; assembly: GCF_002441635.1. Lineage (NCBI taxonomy): Bacteria > Bacillati > Actinomycetota > Actinomycetes > Mycobacteriales > Dietziaceae > Dietzia > Dietzia sp. WMMA184. Next base: position 2,049,888 of record NZ_NXEI01000001.1, read on the forward strand.
GGCGTCCACCACGACGCGGGAGAGCTCGTCGACCTCGCGATCCGAGTACCCGCCCGCCGAGATCTGACCGGCGACCGCGTCGGCGATCGTCGTCGTCTCGTCGGCGGCGCCCCCGGTCGTCCGGATGCGGCAGATGGTGTTGCCGGCGGCGACGAGCGAGTCGGAGAGGTCCGCGGTGTCGATGCCCTCGCTCTCCAGCGCCGCGAGATACCCGCGCTCCCGCGCGCCGACGGCCGGGGCGGTGTACCCGGAGGCGTCCGGATCGACGGGTGCGGGCGCCTCCGTATAGCGGCCGGAATCCTCCGTCGCGGGAACGCGCGACACCCCGGGTGATCCGCTGCCGCCCGGGGGCGGGGCCAGCGTCTCGGAGTCGGGCACGCCGGAGACCGTCGAGTCCCCTCCGCCGCAGGCGGTGAGCATCCCACCGCCGACGAGCAGCGCGGCGGTCAGCGTCGCCAACCGGGTTCTCACGACGAGATCTCCGCCCGGCCACCGCTCACGGTGATGCGGCCGCCCTCGAACTCCATCTCCTGACCGTCCCTCGTGGTGCGCAGCGGGCCGGTCGGGTAGCCGAGCCGCCCGCGTTCGTAGTCGACCGTGCCCCAGGCGTCGAACACCGGCCCACGGGGGACCACGTGGGCCCCGGTGCGCGGGGACCAGTAGATGTACCCGCCCTGGAACCGGCTGAACGCGCCGTCCCGGGTGCTCAGGGCGATCTCGTCGGTGGTCGGGTAACCCAGCTCGGAGTTCTCGGCGCCGGCCTCGCGATAGGTCTCGAGGATCTTGCCCTCGACGACCTTCGGGCCCGTCTCCTCGGACCAGTAGACGGTCCCGCCCTGGAAGCCCTGGACGACACCCGGCTTGTTGGGGTTGGTGATCTCGTCTGTGGTCGGGTAGCCGAGCTCGCCGCGCTCGGTGCCGCGCTCCTGCCACATCGCCCGGATGCCACCGCGGACGGCGTGCGACCCGGTGGTGGGCGACCAGTAGATGACGCCGTTCTGGAAGGTGGAGAACCGGCCGCGGCCGTCCGGGGTGGTGGTCTCGCCCGAGGTCGGCAGCCCGAGCACCCCGTCGGGGCCGCCCTCGGCCTGGTAGGCCGCGCCGATCGCGCCGAGGACCGAGTGGGCCCCGGTCCCCTGCGACCAGAAGGCGCGGCCGAAGCGGAAGTCGGTGGCCTTGCCGCCGCGGACGTCGTACTCGCCGGTCAGACACGGCCCCAGGCCGGGCTGCCGCTCGGCGAGGCGTGCGATGTCGCCACTCGCCGCGCACGGCTTCTCGACGTTCTCGATCCCCACCGCCGTCGCGAACTGCGGCCATGCCTGGGTCATCTCGAACTGCCAGTACGGCCAAGTGTGCGTGCCGGACGGGCGGAAATTGGCGGTGACCTCGACCCCGGCGGCGCGGGCCCGGTTGACGAAGGTCTGCGTGGTCATCCGCGAGAGCAGCTCGAGGCCGTAGCCGGGGAAGTTGGTCGGGATGTCCGGCAGGCCGGACGGCTGGTCCCAGGGCCCGGTGTTGCCGCTGCCGGCGGAGACGTAGACGCTCTGCCCGCGCATCTTCTCGGTGTGGAGCTTCGGGTCCTGTTCCTGCCAGCGCCGGGACCCGAGCGGGCCCCACATGCTCTCGGCCGGGTAGCCGCCGGCGTCCTGCATGGCCACCTTGACCGCCTCGGGCATCCCGAAGCTGGTGGTGTCGAGGAAGCCCGAGTAGCTGGCGGCGAAGTCGAAGTGATCCGGGTAACGCTGGGCCAGCATCATCGCGGCCGTTCCGCCCATGGACAGTCCGGCGACGCCGTGCTTGTCACCCACCCGCCAGTCGCGGGCCAGTAGCGGCGGCAGTTCCTGCATGAGGAACGTCTCCCACTGGTACGCCGAGCCCTTGGCGTCGGAGACCCAGTCCGTGTAGAAGCTCGACTCTCCACCGATCGGCAGGACGATGACGGCGTTCTTGGCGTCGAAGAACTGCGAGATCTTGGTCTCGAGCGTCCAGCCGCTGGCGTCGTCGCGGGCCCGCAGCCCGTCGAGCAGGAGCAGGGACGGGTAGGTGCGCTCGGGGTCGGCGTTCCACTGGGCCGGGAGCATGAGCTGCACCTGGATCGCCTGCTCCATGGCTGGTGACCGGACCCAGAGTGCCACCCGGTTGGCGGACTTCCACTCGACCTTGTCGAGCCGGACACCGGACGGCGGCGTCGACGGCACGCGCAGGGTCGGCGCCTCGGGCGCAGTGGCGGGACTCTCCGCGGGGGTCGACCGCGCCGGGCTCTCCGCCGGGCTCGTCTGCCCCGGGGTCGGCCGGGACGGCGTCTCCTGTGCCGCCGCGACGGGCGGGAGGACGAGACCGGAACCCACCACGGACGCCACGAGGGGAGCCGCGAGGAGGGACGCCCACCGGTGCCGGGGGCTCGCGTCTGAGCTGGGGGTCGCCATGTGTTGTTCTCTTCCTTGCCGCGTCGTCTCGCCGAATAGTTAGTGGGCGCGCGTCAGAACGACCCGCGCCACATGTATCCGGAGCCCGGGTCCGTGGTGCGCCCGCGGGTTCCCCTCCCGCGGCCGAACCCGGTGGTCAGATGCGACCGGGGCCCCGCACGAGAATCTACGCGCGGGGCCCCGGTGTGACGGGTGAGGACTCGCTGACGGGAGTCCGATTCGTCGGCTAACTCTGCGCGATCACCACGCGTGGGCGTCCATCACGTCGAGGATCTGCGCCGAGCGGGCCGCGATGAGGTCGTCGTTCCAGTAACCCCAGCCGTGGATGCCGGTGGTGCGGTACTCGAACGTGGCCTTGTTCGGCGCGGCGTTCATGGTGTTCTGGAACGCCAGCGTCGAGCCGCGGGACAGGCCCTCGAGGATGATGCCGTTGAACGTGTTGAACACGGACTGCAGGCTGGAGGGCTGGTCGTACCGGCCCGGGATGGCGGACCCGGCGGTCACGTACATCGGGATGTCGCGCAGCTTGGCGGCGTTGAGCAGCGGGTCGTGCTCGCCCCACTTCGGCGAGCCCGGCAGACCCCACATGGCGAACGGGTCGCACTTGCACTGGTCGAACATCGCCAGCGGGATCATGGTGTACATGCCCGGGGCCGTGGGGTTCATGTAGCCGGAGAACACCGAGACCTGCTTGAACTGGTCGGGATGCTTGGCGGCGAGCGTCGCGGCCGCGGAGCCGCCCATCGACAGGCCGGCGACGGCGTTGTTGTTCGGGGCCACGCCGAAGTGGGCCTGCAGGTAGCCGGGGAGCTCCTCGGTCAGGAACGTCTCGTACTTGTACTCGAGCAGGTTGCCGCCCAGGTTGATGGGCCGCTCCCAGTCGGAGTAGAAGGACACCTGGCCGCCGACGGGCATGACCAGGGTGATGTTGTCCTGCAGGAAGATGCGCTGGGCCTGGGCGTCGTGGGTCCACGCGTTCCAGTCGTCACGGGCGCGCAGCCCGTCGAGCAGGTACAGACCGGCGTTGCCGCCGAAGCGGGCCGGCTGGACCTGGACCTTGATGTCCCGCTTCATGGCCGGCGAGTAGACGTTGCACAGCTGGACCCAGGAGGCGACCGGGTCCCACTGGCAGCCGGGACGCAGCCAGTTACGGAAGCCCACCGGGTTCTCGTCACCACCGGCCGGCCGGAACGCGGGGGCGGCGGGCGGCGCGGCAGCCGAGCCCGCGGACCCGAGGCTGGCCGACGAGCCCTGCTCGGTCGCCTGGGCACCGGCCAGGGCCGGGGCGCCGACGACGAGCCCTGCGGCCGTCGCCAGTGCGGTGAGCCCGGCGGCGAACCTGCGCCGGAGGGTGGAGTGGGACATTCGTGTGTTCCTTTGTTCGTTCCTGGTGCCCGGGAGGGCATCGGTGACGTTCATCGGACCGGCCCCACCAGGGGGAGGACCGGAACTGCGACATCGAGTTCATCGATACTGTCGCGCACTTTGGGGCAGGTGTTACAGGTCGGGGACCATTTCGACCCCCGACTGTTACCGTTTCGAGACAACAGCGTGCGCAACACTACCGAGTGCCCTGATACTTCTCCACTTCCTCCGGCATCGGCAGCCCGCACCTCTGGACCTCGTACGCAGGGATTCTGTTGATCCTGTACTCGGCGTATGAGAATGCATTCACCACGTTGGACCAGCGCCTCTCGAGGGTCAACGGGGCCGTGTAGGACTCGATGAGTGCCTGCGTGGCGGGACACTGGAGCGCGACCTCGGCCTGGTTCACCCAGTTGACGTCGATCCACCGCGGGAAGTTGACCGGGTCCTCCACGACTCCGGTGCGCGCGAGCACCCAGTCGTACGGCAGGAACTTGTCATGCCCGATCCGGCCGTCCTCCATACGGTCCGTGTGCGCGGCCAGCGGCGAGGCGAGCCCGACGGTGTCGTAGACGTCCACGTCGAGCGGCAGGTTCATGCTGGTCATGCCGAGGTTGAGGAACACCACCGTCTTGAGGGGCTCCTCCGGCAGCTCGAACGGTGCCAACCCGGGCATCGGTCGGTCGTAGGACACCACGTCCCACCGGTCCTGGAACCCCGGCACCGGGAGGAATACCGCGCCGGTCCGGTTCCGGGTGACGTCGTTCACCAGGGCCCGCATCCGGGGGAAGTCCAGATAGTCCTCGGCGAGCAACGGGTGCCTGTGCCCGGTCCGCTGGATGTAGAACTGGCGCTCGTCGACGATCCCCGCCGACGTGATCGACTCCGGTTCCTCCCGGAACGGGTTCTCGGTGACCTGGACGGTCACCGCCCAGCCGACGACGACGAGCCACGCGGCCGCGATCGCCGGGACCGCCACCCGGCGCACCGAGGCCTCCGCGGACCCGCTGGCGGGACCGACGGGGAGGGGCACCACCGAGACCGGCAGGAGCAGGAGGAACAGAGACGGCAGCAGCACGCGGCCGTGCATGAAGTCGCCGCCGACGCGGATGACGTAGAGCAGCATCACCAGTGCCACCACGAGGAACACGATCGTGACGACCGGGGTGGAGCGGGCCCGGCGGCGCAGCCGCGGCAGGCGACCGCCCTCGTCGTCGTCGTGGTCGTCGGCGTCGTGGTCGTCGGCGCCCCCGCCATCGCCGCCACCATCGGCGGCGCCACCATCGGCGCCCCGCGGATCCGCTATCGTCCCTCCGGATCTGCTACTCCAATCCGGGTAGCGGATCCGGAGCGGGAATAGCGGATTTCCGGGGCGGGGGGCGAGGCGGGCCCAGAGGGCGACCATTCCCGCGACGAGCACGGCGGCCAGCGGCACCAGCAGGACGTACGGCGACAGCAGGTTCCACAGGTACTCGGCGCCCTTGTCCCACTTCGACCCGCCGGCGTCCTTGGCCACGGCCGTGAGCGGGTACGGCAGCGCGTAGAACGACATCCGCCATACCTGGTAGACCACCGGGACCGCGCCGGCGATCACCACCAACCACCCGAGGTGACGCCACGACTGGTGGGCGACGGCCATCAGCGCCAGGAACGCCGCTGCGGCCAGCGCCATCTCGGGGCGGACCAGGGGGCCGAGCCCGGCGAGGAAGGCGATCGCGGCCGTGCCCGGGGTGGGCAGGCCGAACCGGCCCTCACGATGGGGCGCCCGCGCCCACAGCTGCAACCCCAGCCACATGGCGCCGATCCAACAGATGACCAGGCCCGTCTCGAGACCCGAGGTGGCGAAGTCGCGGGCCGGGGGCAGCATCACGTAGACCAGCACGCCGAATGGCAGCAGCACCATCGGCCCACCGGCGGGTGCGCGGCCGGTGCCGCGGTACATCACGTGGGTGCCCAGCATCGCGAACACCACCGCGAGCATGCTCAGCGTGAGCGCCACACCCAGGACGACCAGTTCGAGCCGGTACCCCACGATCTCGTGGACGCCGTAGATGAGGTACGTCCACAGCGTGGAGGTGTTGGACTCGACCCGCTCCCCCGCGTTGAACACCGGGCCGTTGCCGGCGATGAGGTTGCGGACGGTGCGCAGGACGATGAGGCCGTCGTCGGCGATCCACCGACGCTGCCAGGCGCCGGCGAAGAAGACCGCCACCACCACCACGACCCCGGTCCAGAAGACCGTCCCGGTGCGCCCGAACCGGCGCGCCGCCGTCACCTGCGACATCGTCCGTCCGCCGGACTCAGGCGATCGACGGGACGATGTAGACGCCGATCACGACGGTGAGAACCCACAGCGCCGCGAGGACCTGCAGGACGCGGTCTCCGAGGGCGATGTCCTCGGGCTCGCCGGCCTGCGCGGCGTCGACGTCGACCGCGTAGCGCAGGACGGCGATGGTGAACGGCACGATCGAGATCTGCAGCCAGATCGCCGCCCCGTTCGGCTGCGTCGGGTCGGAGCCGCGGTCGTACGCCCACAGGGCGTAGCAGAGCACGAGCACCGTCGCCGAGAGCGTCCAGACGAACCGCAGGTAGGTGGGGGTGTAACTCTCCAACGCCTTGCGGATCTTGGCGCCGGTCTTCAGGTGCAGGCTCAGCTCGGCGTAGCGCTTGCCGGCGGCCATGAACAGCGAACCGAACGCCATGACCAGCAGGAACCACTGCGAGATGTCGACCTCGGCGGCCGCGCCACCGGCGACCGCGCGCAGCAGGAAGCCGGAGGAGACGAACGCGATGTCGAGCACCGGCTGGTGCTTGAGCCCGAAGCAGTACATGAGCTGCAGGACGATGTACACGGCCACGACGATCGCCAGGGCCGGGTGCGCCAGCAGCACCGAGATCGCGATCGACGCGATGATGAGTACCACCGCCATGCCGTACGCCAACCCCACGGGCAGGACGCCCGCCGCGATGGGGCGGAACCGCTTGGTCGGGTGGGCGCGGTCGGCCTCGACGTCCAACGCGTCGTTGATGAGGTACACGCTCGAGGCGGCCATGCAGAACGCCACGAACGCGATGAACACCGAGAACAGGACGCTGCCGTCGGTGAGGGTCTGGGACCCGGCCGCCGCGGGCGCGGCGATGACGAGGACGTTCTTGACCCACTGACGCGGCCGGAGCGCCTTGACCATGCCGTCGAGGAGGTTCTTGGGCGGCGCGCCCTTGGCATCCTCCTCCGCCTCGGCGATGTCGTCGATCTCGTTGGCGGTGTGCGGTTCGGCGCCGAGGAGGTGGTGGTCTGCCCCGCCCCGGGTCACCGGCGCTCCGGACTGATCGGTCATCGCTTCTCCTCGCGGTTCTGGGTGACGCCTGGGCCCGCCGCGCCGTCGCGCAGTGTCTCGGGCAGCACGCTCTGGACGGCGGCCGAGGGCCACACGGCGCGGGTGAGCGCAGCGCAGCCCGCGCCGACCGCGGCTCCGGCGAACACATCCGAAGGGTAGTGGACTCCCAGCACCAACCTCGACGCCAGCATGACCGGCACGAGCGCCGGCGCCACCGGGACCCCGACCACCGACCCCGCGAGCAGCGCGAACGCGGTGGTCGACGTGGCGTGGGACGACGGGAAACTGAGCTTGGAGGGGGTACCGACGCCGACGGTCACCGCGGGGTGGTCCGGGCGCCGCCGACGGATGACGCGCTTGACGACGACGGAGGTGGCATGGGCGCCGACGCTGCCGAGGCCGACCATCGCCCACCGACCGCGGCGGGCCGGATCGACGGCCATTCCCGTTGCCGCGACCGCCATCCAACCCAGCGCGTGCTCGCCGACATGCGATAGCGTCACGGCCGCCTCCCGGGAACCGGGCACGGCCAACAGCTGACGCTGGATCGCCGCCAGCAACCGGACCTCGCCGGTCGGTACGGGGATCTCCACGGCGGGATCGGACACCACCGGATCAGGATTCGAAGACACGGCCCCAGGCCTCCTTGGTCACGAGATCGGCGTGGGCGTCGCGGTAGCGGCGGCGCATCTCCGGGAACCGGCGGAACAGCTCACGGTGCACGGCGGCCGACTCCTTGAACAGGGCGGCGGCGAGGTCGCGGTCGCGCTTGCGGTAGACGACCCCGCGACCGTCGGCGGTGGTGACGGTCGCGCCGTCGACCCTGCTGAGCGAGTACCAGCGGGCCTCGATCGGCGGGAAGTTCGCCTGCGGCACCTCGTGGTGCGTCTTGTCGTCCCTGCTCAGGGTGTGGGCAAGGCCCCGCGCCAGCGCCACCGCCTTGCGGACCGGGCCCCTCGGCTCGGAGTGGATGCCCGCCGGGCCACCCGACGGTGCGGGCAGGTCGACGGCCGACGGGATGACCACCGCGTCGGGGAACTCCGCCCGCATCGCGCGCACCTTGGGCAGCGCGGTGGGCAGCAGTTCGTACAGGGCCTCCGGCCCCCTCAGGAAGTCCCGGATGGCCTCGATCTGGATGGCGACCGTCGAGTACTCGAGGCACACCAGGTGCTTGACCAGCGCCTTGAGGCTGGACTGCATGATGCCCCTGTGGTCGCCGTCGTGGTACATCGACGCCACCACCAGGCGGTTGCGCAGGTGGAAGTAGGCCTGCCAGTCGATCGCGTCGTCCTTGTCCGACCACGCCATGTGCCAGATCGCCACGCCCGGCATGGTGACGGTGGGATGGCCGGCCTGCCGCGCGCGCAGCCCGTATTCGGCGTCGTCCCACTTGATGAACAGCGGGAGCGGCTGCCCGATCTTCTCGGCGACCACGCGCGGGATGAGGCACATCCACCAGCCGTTGTAGTCCACGTCGATGCGGCGGTGCAGCGGCTTGGGGTTCTCGCGGTCCGTCAGCTGGTAGCGCGAGAAGTCGTAGTCGTAGTCCGCGTGCGGGGCGGCGGTCCACATGAAGTCGTGGGCGCCCACCACCTCGCCCATGGTGTGCAGGTGGCTGCGTTCCTGCAGGTTGAGCATCTGCCCGCCGACCAGCATCGGGACCGTGGAGAAGCGTCCGAACGCCAGGGCCCGCAGGATCGAGTCGGGCTCGATCTCGATGTCGTCGTCCATGTACAGGATGTACGGGGAATCGGTCAGCCTGCGCGCCTCGTACATGATGCGGCTGTAGCCGCCCGAGCCGCCGAGGTTGGGCTGGTCGAAGATGTGGAGTCGGTCCCCGAGGAACTCCGCCGCCTCCGCGAAGCCGGGCTCGTCGCGGACCTTGCGGTCGCCCTGGTCGGGCATGAGGACGGCGTCGATCACGGCGTCGACCTCGGGATCGGAGGTCAGTGCCCGCAGCGCGGCCACCGCGTCGCCGGGCCGGTTGAACGTGGGGATGCCGACGGTGACCCGCCGGTCGTTGGGCACCTGTACGGCCGGGTCGGGCGTGCCGTCCGGGCGGGCGTCGGGACGCGTGGGCGGTGCGTCGACCGAGGAGTACCACCCGCCGGCGAGCAACTCCACGTCCGTGTCGGAGGTGAGGTCGAACCAGATCCAGCCGCCGTCCTCGAACGGGCCCAGGTCGCAGACGAACTCGACCGTCGTCACCTGGTCGGCGCGGCCCGGTTCGCCGACGACGTCACCGGTGACCGCGATCCGCGAGCCGTCGATCTTGGAGCGGTACAGGTCCACGCGACCGGAACCGCGCACCGTCAACCGGAGGACGACCTCGCCGAGGACGGACCAGCGCCGCCAGTACGCCGCGGCGAACGCGTTGAAGTAGGTGGCGAACGAGACCTCGGAGTCGGCCCCGATCCGCAGGGAGGTCCGGGCGGAGGAGTGCGCGCGCCGGACGTTGGTGGGCGCCTCGGCGAGGTAGAGCGAGCGCACGTCGAGCGGTTCACCGGCCCGCGGCAGGATGATGCGTTGGAGGCATTCCCGGCCACGTGGAGCGGAGAGCGCGACGACCGACCGCTCGATCTCGTCGATCAGTTCGTGGTGGCCGTGGTGTTCCATGTGTGCCAGTCCCCGTCCCGACGGCCGGGGGCCGCCCTCATCAGCCTTGCTGCGCCTCGCCCTGCCCGTACGGCGGGCAGGAAAGCCGGGTCGATCGTACCCGTCGGGGGCGTGATGCCCAGTCCAGCACGCGCCGCGGCCCACCCGGGCCGGCGGAAGAAGTAGGTTCGTCCCATGCACCTCACCGGATCCGCCCGCCGCCGCCCGACCGTCCGCACCGCCCTGGGGGTGCTCGCCCTCGCCACGCCCCTCGCGCTCGCCGGGTGCGGCTCCGATGACGCCCCGTCCGACGACGCGGCGACCACCGGGGCGACCGCGGCGTCCCAGTCCGAGGGCCGCGAGTCCGGCGGGTCCACCGGGGGCGCTGTCGAGTGCCCGCCCGCCGAGGGCGCAGCGGAGCGCACCACCTCGTTCGACTCGGCCCCGCCGATGTGCCTGACCGACGGCGTCGACTACTCCGCCGTCATCACCACCGACGCCGGCCCCGTCACCGTGGACCTGCTCGAGGAGAAGGCCCCGGAGACGGTGAACAACTTCGTGTTCCTGGCCCGCAACAAGTACTACGAGGGCATCACGTTCCACCGCGTCATCCCCGGCTTCATGATCCAGGGCGGCGACCCCCAGGGCACCGGCAGCGGCGGCCCGGGATACGAGTTCGCCGACGAGCTGCCCGAGTCCGGCGAGTACGAGATCGGGTCGATGGCCATGGCCAACGCCGGACCGGACACCAACGGCTCCCAGTTCTTCATCGTCACCGGCGACTCCGGCGTCTCCCTGCCGCCGGACTACAGCCTCTTCGGCACCGTCACCGACGGAATGGACGCCGTCACCGCTATCGAGGACGACGGCAGCCCGCAGGGCCGGCCGCAGACGCTGCACACGATCGAGTCCGTGGAGATCGTCGAGGGCTGAGCCCGCCCGGGCCGGACGCCCGGGCCGGGCGGCTCTAGTACCCGCTCGACCCTCCGCCGCCGGAGAACGACGCGTTCGAGTAGCCGGTGGTGGTGGAGCTGGCCGCCTGCGCCGCCTGCACGTCGTGCGCGTGCCAGCTGGAGACCACATAGAACGGAACGAAGCCGTTGTAGCCGTACCCGGCCCGCCAGTCCCGGTCGTACAGCCGGGGCGCGTGGCGGTCGCCCGCGTCGTCCGCCGTCTCGACGTCCGCCATCTCGCGCGCCCGGATCGCCTCCACGACGATCCGGTAGTCGACGACGAGCCGGGCGTAGCGGTCCATGAAGTCGGGCGCCTGCGTATCCCGGGCCAGCTCGTCGGCGCGGGTGTCCAGTGCCCGGGCCTCGGCGGCCAGTCGCTCGTCCTTCGTCCCCAGCGCCGCGGCGAGCATGTCCTCGTGCAGCTCGCCGAGCTGGCGACGCCGCACCTCGGCGTCGCCCTGCTCCATGCGGAAGAGCTGGTCGATGTTCTGCTCCGCCGTGGTCATCTGGTCGACCGTGGTGTGGGCGGTGTCGATGTCACCGGCCTTGGCGCGGAACTCGGCGTCCGTCGAGTCGGGCCGCAGGTCACCGATCCGGCCCATGACGGTGTCCAGCGCGAGGAACCGGCCGCGCACGTCCTCCCACTGGGAGCGCAGCTCGTCATCGGCCAACGGGGAGGTGAGCGAGTTGGCGCGGATGTCCAGCCCGCTGAGCTCCCCCGCGACCCGTCCGTATTCGCGGGAGACCCGGTCGTACCGCTCCCTCGCCGTCGTCGCCTTCTTCTTGCGGCTCGCCGCGACCCCGGCCCCGACCGCGCCGGCGACGACCACCCCCGCCCCGGCGAACGCCCACGGCAGCCACGCCGGCGCGGGCTCGGGCTCGGGCTCCGGCGCCTGCACGGTGGGATCGGCCGCCGCCTGCGCACCCGCCAACAGCCCGACCGCGTGGTTCTCGCGCCGCATCGGGTCCTTCATCGCCTCGAGCGAACCGTCGAGGTGGCCGCCCTCGAAGAGGTCGAGCGCGGCGCACACGTCGTCCCCGCAGTAGATGCCGACGTCACGCGCCTCCGTGTCGTTGGCCACGATCAGGGTCCCCGGCGCCCACTTCTCCCTGTCCTCCGCCACGAGATCCGGTCGCTCGGCCTGGGCGAAGCGCTCGGTGGTGTCGTTGAGGTTGTCGCCGTCGTCGTCGAAGACCAGGTACTCGACGCGCGCCACCTGCGGCGGGAACGCGATGCGCCCGGTCTCGGTGCGGAGCAGGTCCTGGTCCCCGGGTGAGAGCACGCCCGCGCGGTCGGTGATGCCGACCTCGACCGTCTGCGCCGGGGCCGGCGCGGGGGCGGGGGCCGGCGCCTGCGCGCGGGCCGGCGCGAGCGGGAACAGCAGGAGCAGCAGTCCCGCGACGCCGGCGAGCACCACGAGCAGGCGCAGGGCCGGGGCGGTCGTCGTCCGTGTCATGACCCGAGCCTAGTGCCGCAGGTGGGCGGTGGCGGCGACACCGGTCGGCGATAGTCTCGACCGGGTGTTCGTCCTGGAAACGCTCATCGCCCTCACCGTCGCCCTGACGACCGCGTTCGGCGGCCTCGTCGCGGAGGACCTCATCACCCGAGACGCCTCGTGCACGATCTCCTCCGTGCCGGACCTGTGGTCCGAGGCCTGCACGTCCCCGTCCCGGCTGGGCTGGTTCGTCGGCACCCTCGTCGTGCTCGTCGTGGCGATGGCCGTGCGGGCGTGGCTCCTCGCCCACAACGGCACCCTGTACTACCTGCGCCTGCTGCCGGCCGAGAGCGCGGACCGGATGCGCGCCGCGGTGGACGTGGCCAACGCGCGCAGCCTGGGCTTCCGTTCTGCCACCGGGTGGTTCGGCACCGCGAACGAGGTGGTGGACCTGCGCCGCGAGGTCGACCACGTCTCCGACGAACTCGAGCGGGCGATGAACGACGACGACGACGCGACCGGCTTCGTCCTGGCCCCCAACCTCGCGTTCCCGGCGGCGCTGGCGGTGGGATACGACGTCCTCCTGCGCGAGCGCACCCACCTCGCCGAACTGCCGATCGAGGCCCGCAGGCGCCGCCTGCCCGGCGGCGACACGGGCGTGCGGACGGTGTACTTCGACGACGGCGACGACATGTGGGCCGAGCGCCGGTGGCGCTCCCGCCGCAGCCAACCGGGAGCCGAACTGTCGATGATCACCCTCCCCGCCGGGTCGGCGACCGCGGCGCGGGCCGACCGGACCTCCGTGCAGAGGGTCTGGCTCTCCCTCCAGCTGGACGGGGGCGGTCCGGTGTCCGAGGTGGACGCGGGGCATCCACTGCGGGAGGCGGCGGACCTCGTCGTCGTCGTCGCCCCCACCGGCGGCGCGGGCGGCCCCACCGACGGCTCGGACGGCTCCAACGGCTCCGGCGGCGCGCGCGGCGCCGGATCGGACACCACCGCGACCCTCCGCCCCTGGACTCTCCCCGCCGGACGGTGGTACCCGGGCGCGAGCGGGCGACAGATAGACCGGCGGGCCTTCGCTCGGCTCGTCGAGGAACTGTCCGGCGCGGTCGAACAGGTCCTCGACGACTACCCGGAGGCGCAGGTCCTGCTGTCCGGTCGGATGCCGCGGAGTGTGGCGTTCGCGCTGGGCTACGTGATCTCCCAGCGCAAGGACGACCGGATCGAGGGCAAGCGCGCGGCCCTCCACCCGACCCGGGCCGACGACACCCGCGCCGAGCGCGCCCAGGCCCGGGCGGAGAACGAGGGGCTGAGCTCGCTGAGCCGCTTCTGGACCTCGGTCACCCCGGTGCTCGAACACCTCGGCGAGGCTAAGCCCACGCTCGTGCACGCGGCCCAGCGCGATGCGGTCGTGCGCGGGCTCGTCGCCCCGGCCGGCAGCACAACCGCCGAATCCGCTACCCCGACTGGGGATCCGCTATCCCGATAGGAGTAGCGGATCCCGATTCCGAGTAGCGGATCCTGGGGGTCAGGCACGCGGTACGGGCCCGGCGCCGCGGCGAGCAGGCTCAGCCCTCGAGCGGCGCCCCGTCGCGCAGGTGCGGCGCCAGGGTGTTGTCGAACATCGTCAGCGCCGAGGCGATCGCCATGTGCATATCGAGGTACTGGTAGGTGCCCAGCCGGCCGCCGAAGAGCACCTTGTTGGCGGCGGTCTCGGCCTTGGCCCGCTCGCGGTAGGCGGCCAGCCGCTCACGGTCGGTGGACTCGTTGATCGGGTAGTACGGCTCGTCGTCGCGCTCGGCGAAGCGGCTGTACTCGCGCATGATCACCGTCTTGTCGGTGGGGTAGTTCTTGCGCTCCGGGTGGAAGTGGCGGAACTCGTGGATGCGGGTGTAGTCGTATTCCGCGTCGTTGTAGTTCATCACCGGGGTGCCCTGGAAGTCGCCGGTGGGCAGCACCTCGGTCTCGAAGTCCAGGGTGCGCCAGCCCAGCTCGCCGTCGGCGTAGTCGAAGTACCGGTCCAGCGGGCCGGTGTAGACCACCGGCGCGTCGGGGCTCGCGGCACGGACGGCCTCGCGGACGTCGAACCAGTCGGTGTCGAGCACCACGTCGATCTTGTCGTCCGCCGCCATGTTCTCCAGCCACGCGGTGTAACCGTCGACGGGCAGGCCCTCGTGGGTGTCGTTGAAGTAGCGGTTGTCGAACGTGTACCGGACGGGCAGGCGGGTGATGTTGCCAGCCGGCAGGTTCTTGGGGTCGGTCTGCCACTGCTTGGCCGTGTAGTCCTTGATGAACGCCTCGTACAGCGGGCGGCCGATCAGGGAGATGGCCTTCTCCTCGAAGTTGGCCGCGTCCTCGGCGGAGAACTCGGCGGCCTGCTCGGCGATGAGCGCGCGGGCCTCGTCGGGCGAGTAGTAGCGGCCGAAGAACTGGTTGATCAGGCCCAGGCCCATGGGGAACTGGTACGCCGTGCCCTTGTGCATGGCGAACACGCGGTGCTGGTACCCGGTGAAGTCGGTGAAGCGGTTGACGTACTCCCACACCCGCTCGTTGGAGGTGTGGAACAGGTGCGCGCCGTACTTATGGATCTCGATGCCGGTCTCCGGCTCGGGCTCGGAGTAGGCGTTACCGCCGATGTGGTGGCGCCGATCGAGCACCAGGACGCGCTTGCCGAGCTCGGTCGCCGCCCGCTCGGCGACGGTCAGGCCGTAGAAGCCCGACCCCACCACGATGAGGTCGTAGGTGTCCCACTGCCGTTCGCCTGCCATAACCGTCGGGCCTTTCCGTAGTACGTCGCCGCGGTGTCCGCCGGGTAGTGCGTCCGCCGGCCGCTCGCCTGACCGCGCGCCGGTCGGCGCGGGTGCGGGTCCCAGGGTATCCGGCGGGTCGGGGGTGGGTTCAGGGCACGCCGACGACGACGAGGTGGACGACTTCTCGAGACGACCGCGGTGGCCCACGGTGCAGGTGGGGCGTCGGCGCCGTCGTACGCCGGTTCGAAACTACATCCCTGTAGTCCCAATATTCACGTCTTTATCACTTGGTTTCACGAGTTTCTTGGATAACATTGACCTCGTTCGTCACATTCGTCCCAGTGGTCGCGCTCCGGTGCGGCCTCCGGGCAGTTGTGCCCCGCTGGTGAGCAGCTTCGGGACACAGACATCTGATCTGGAGAAGCCCTTGAGAACACGACGCCGCCCCCTGTACATCAGTGGTCGACGCCGGACCCTCGCCCTGGCGGTGGCGGTCGCGGCGTCCGTCGTCACGCCCCTCGCCGTGTACGGGGCGGACCAGGTCGTCCAGTCCGGCGACGACATCGCCACCACCGCGGGCAGCGCCCTGCCCACCGCCGAGACCGAGGTCCCGCTGGCCGAGGCGCCTCCGGCCGTCGGCGTGGAGACCGACATCGCCTCCGGCGGCACCACGGTCCGCCAGGTCACCTCCGACACACCGTTCTCGATGGCCGGCGTCACCTGGAAGGGGCACAACCCGGCCGCCGTCGCCACCCTGCGCGCCCAGAACCCCGACGGCTCGTGGGGCCCCTGGTACGAGGCCGAGTCCACCGACGGCAAGGGCGAGAGCGTCACCGGCACCGGTGGCACCGAGCCCGTCTATCTGGGGACCGACACCACCGCCGTCCAGATCACGCTCTCCGGGATCGACCTCGCCGACTCCTCGCTGGCCGACGCGCCCGAGGTCACCGTCCCCGACGACGAGGCCGCCCCGGCCCCCGCGAAGCCCACCGAAGACGCCGCTCCCGCCGCCGCTGATACCGGCGCCGCTGATTCCGCCCCCGCTGACGCGGACGTCGCGGCCACCCGCGCGGCCGAACCCGCCGCCCCCCGGACCTCTGCTCCCGCCGCGCCCGCCGGCCCCACGTCCGAGCCGGCCCGGCCGGCCGCCGACAGCGCCCCGCCGGTTCCGACCCGGTACGCGGACATCAAGCCCGTCGCCGAGACCTCGGGCCTCGACGCCGGCTCGGGCAGCGCCGATTCAGGCAGCACCGACCTGGGCAGCACCGATTCGATCGAACCCGCCTCGGTCAAGGCCGTCCTGCTCTCCCCCGACGACACCCCGACGCCCGATCCCGAGGCGTTCGCCGACATCACCGCCTCCGGCGGCAGCGGCACGCACGGGGACATCGCGGCCAGGCAGCCGTCGATCATCTCCCGCTCCGGCTGGGGCGCCGACGAGTCGATCCGCTGCCGCAGCGCGAGCTACGACCCCACCCTCGCCGCGGCGGTCGTGCACCACACGGCGGGCAGCAACGACTACTCCCGCGAGGGGTCGGCCAGCGTCATGCGCGGCATCTACACCTACCACGCACGCACGCTCGGCTGGTGCGACGTCGGGTACAACGTGCTGGTCGACAAGTACGGCCAGGCGTTCGAGGGCCGCCACGGGGGGCTCAGCCGCAACGTCCAGGGCGCCCACGCCGGCGGCTTCAACGGCAACACCTGGGGCATCTCGATGATGGGCGACTACTCGACCGTCTCCCCGTCGGACGCCACCGTCCGCAAGGTCGGCGAGATCATCGGCTGGCGACTGTCGGTCGCCGGCGTCGACCCCAAGGGCACCGACACCCACTACTCCGAGGGCACCTCGTACACCAAGTACTCGTACGGGACCGCCGTCCGGCTGCCCAACATCTTCGCCCACCGCGACGTCGGCCTCACGTCCTGCCCGGGCAACTCCGGTTACGCCAAGATGGGCCAGATCCGCGACATCGCGGCCTCCTACGCCAAGAGCGGCGGGGGCGGCGCCCCGGCCCCGACCCAGCCGAGCCCCAGCCCGGGCACGGGCGGTGGCACCGGTGGCGGCGGTGGCACGGGAGGTGGCACCGGTAGCGCGGATCTCCCGTCGGTCATCACGCAGGGCAGCGTCCAGGAGGCCGTGACCTCCGCGCTGCGAACCGTCCTCACCGGCGGCAAGCTCGATCCCGCGACCCTGACCCGGATCCTCACCGGCGGCAGGTCGCTGGCCGACATCCCGATCGACGCGGGCTCGGTGCAGGACGCGATCGGCCTCGACGCGGGCTCGGCACAGAACGTGCTCAGCCGCGACTTCTCCGGGCTCGCCCAGAAGCTGGCCGGCCCGCTCGGCAAGGCACTGTCCGGAGTCCAGCGCTTCGGCGACGTCTCCCTGGTCAAGCACGAGAACGGCGCGCTGTACTCCTCACCCGAGACGGGCACGCACCCCGTGTGGGGCGTGATCGGCGACGCGTGGGCCGCCCAGGGCTTCGAGCACGGCCCGCTCGGACTGCCGGTCTCCGCGGAGGCCGAGCGCGCCGACGGGACGGTCGCCCAGCGGTTCGTCGGCGGCACGCTGGTCTACGACCCGGCGACCCGGGAACTCACCGTCGAGCCGAACCCCTGATCCTCGGCCGGCGCCGCCCGATCACCGGGCGCGCGCCGGCCGACCACATCGTGCGGACCGGGTCCCACCAGGTGTGCACCCCTCCCCCACCCGGGGCGGCGTGCACACCGGGGAAGTGGTGGGGACCGGTCCGCATCCCATTTCGACCCATTTCGACAGGGCCTCGGTCGGGTCCGCCGCTCAGCCCCACCAACGCCGTAGGACGTGCGCGATCCCGGCTTCGTCGTTGGTGAGCGTGACCTCGTCGGCGGCCGCGTGCACGGAGGGGATCGCGTTGCCCATCGCGACCCCGTGATCTGCCCAGCGCAGCATCTCCAGATCGTTGGGCATGTCGCCGAACGCGACGGTGACCGGAACCGCGTCGGACGGGACGGCCGCGCCGGCCGCCGTCCCCGCCGCGATCCGGGACAGCCCACTCGCCTTGGTCACACCGCGGGCCGCGAACTCGATCAGCCCGTCGGTGGTCGAGTAGGTGAGATCCGCCAGGTGGTCCACCTCCCCGCGCAGTGCCGCCGCCATGTCGGCGCTCGGCATACCGGGGACCCGGGCGAGCAGTTTGAGCACCGGCTCGGAGAGGACCTCGTCGTGACCCACCTCGAGGTGCGCGGGATGGATCCAGGCGTGTTCGTAGTCTGGGCTGGCCACGAAATCGGCATCCGCGGCGTCGGCGCCCAGGCGCTCGGCCGCGATCCCGCTGCCGGGCAGCAGCCTGCGCAGCACCTCGTCGATCGCGGCGAGCGTTTCGGGATCGAGGAGACTGGTGGCCAGGAACTCGCCACTGTCGGTGTCCATGATGACGGCTCCGTTGGCGCAGACCGCCAGGGGCGCGACGGGCAACTGGTCGACCACCTGGGGCAGCCAGCGTGGCGGGCGTCCGGTGGCCAGGACGAACGTGGCCCCGTCCGAGACGAGGTCCGCCACGACGGCCCGGTTCGCGGCCGGGACGAGGTGATCGTTGTCGATCAGGGTCCCGTCGACGTCGGAGGCGACGAGCAGCGGTCGGGAACGGGTCACGGAGCGTCCGGGCCCGCCGGTCCCTCCGGCTCGTCACCGGCATCGGCATCCGGGTCGACTGCCTTCTGGGCACGGCGTCGCATGCGCTCGGCGTGTTCGGCCTCGTCCAGGGCGGTGGCCTCCTCCAACGTGGGGGCGGAACCGCCGAGGCGGGCGGGCACCCAGTTGGCGCCGGCCGGGTAGGCGCCGTAGCGCTCCGCGTACTCCTGTTGGAGGCGCTCCAGGGTGGCCTGGATGCGGGAGCGCAGCTCCTCGGTGCACTCTTCGACGGGCTCGTAGGCCCGCATCGGCTCGCCGACCTCCATCATGATCGGCACCTTGGGGCGCAGGAGCTTCTTGGGCAGGCCCTTGGTCCATACCCGCTGCGATCCCCACAGGGTCACGGTGATGATGGGGACATCGGCCGCCAGTGCCATCCGCACCGCACCCGACTTGAAGCCCTTGACCTCGAAGCTGCGGCTGATGGTGGCCTCGGGGAACACGCCGACCAGCTCGCCGGCCCGGAGACGGGCGACAGCCTCGTCGAAGGACGCCTTGCCCGCCGTCCGGTCGACGGGGATGTGCTTGAGCTCGCGCATGATCGGCCCGGACACCTTGTGGTCGAACACCTCGACCTTGGCCATGTAGCGGATGAACCGCTTGTGCACGCGCGCCGGAATGCCGCCGTAGACGAAGTCGAGGTACCCGGTGTGGTTCATCACCACCACCGCCCCACCGACCTCGGGGAAGTTGCGCTCCCCGCGAATCGTGAGGTCCAGGCCCTGGACCTTGAACATTGTGCGGGCGAACCCGATGATCCCCGTATAGAGCAGCTCCACGGCCACCAGCGTAGCCGCCCGCACCGACACTGGTGCCCGCCCCTGCCGGTAGGTTCGGCGGGGTGGATGACGCCCCCTTCGATTCGGTCGACCCGGTGGCACGCGGCCGCCACTACTCCTGGCCTGCCCTGCCGGATGCGGCCGAGCGCAGCGTGCACGCGGGTCTGGAGGCGCTGCGCCTCATCATCGACGGCGAGCGACACCTCTCCCCCGGCGCGCACACGCTCGGCGTCCGCTTGTCCGCGGCCGAGGTGGGCGCGGTGACCATGACGGCCGAGCCCGCGGAGTGGGCGCTGAACAACGGCGGGACGGTCCACGGCGGGATCGTCTCCGGGTGGGTGGACACGGCGCTCGGCTACGCGACGGCGACGGTCGTGGAGGAGGGCGTCGGCTACAGCACCCTCGACCTCACCGTGCGGTACATCCGGGCGCTCCGGTTGGAGCGCACGCCCGCCACGATCCGCGCGGAGGTCGAGCACGCGGGCCGGTCGACGTGCGTGGTGCAGGTCCGGGTCACCGACACCGACGGCCGGACGTGCGCCAGCGCGAGCGGCGTGATGATGCTGTTCCGCCCGTGACCCGGGCGGCGGCCCGCGAGGCGTCCGACGACCTCGTCGTCGTCCCCGGACACCCCGGCGACCACCCGCGGTTCGTGGTCAGCGGATCGGCTCGAGCACGTCCTTGCCGACGAACGGCCGCAGCGCCTCCGGCACCACGACGGAGCCGTCGGCCTGCTGGTGGTTCTCGAGGATCGCCACCAGCCACCGCGTCGTGGCGAGGGTGCCGTTGAGGGTGGCGGCGGTCTGCGTCCGACCCTCGTCATCGCGGTACCGCACACCCAGGCGGCGGGCCTGGAACGTCGTGCAGTTGGAGGTCGAGGTGAGCTCGCGATAGGTGCCCTGGGTGGGGACCCACGCCTCGCAGTCGTACTTCCGGGCCGCCGAGGAACCGAGATCGCCACCCGCGATGTCGATGACGCGGTACGGCAGGCCCATCGCCTCGAGCATCTCCTTCTCGAACCCCAGCAGACGCTTGTGCTCGGCGTGCGCCTCCTCGGGCCTGCACCACGAGAACATCTCCACCTTGTCGAACTGGTGGACGCGGATGATGCCGCGGGTGTCCTTGCCGTGGCTCCCGGCCTCGCGGCGGAAGCAGGAGGACCAACCGCAGTACCGCTTCGGGCCGTCCGACAGGTCGAGGATCTCGCCCTGGTGGTAGCCGGCGAGCGCCACCTCGGAGGTGCCGACCAGGTAGAGGTCGTCGGCGTCGAGCTTGTAGACCTCGTCGGCGTGCGCGCCGAGGAACCCGGTGCCCTGCATGATCTCCGGTCGCACCAGGACGGGCGGGATCATCATCGTGAAGCCGTTGGCGGTCGCCTTCTGCGCCGCCAGCTGCAGCATGCCCAGCTGCAGCAGGGCGCCGTAGCCGGTGAGGAAGTAGAAACGCGCGCCGGAGACCTTCGCTCCGCGCTCCATGTCGAGCAGCCCCAGGCTCTCGCCGAGCTCGAGGTGGTCCTTCGGCTCGAAGTCGAAGGTCGGGATCTCGCCGACGCGCTCGATCTCCACGAAGTCGTCCTCGCCGCCGGCGGGCGTGCCCTCCTCGACGACGTTGGACAGCAGCCGCTGGAGTCGCTCGACTTCCGCCGCGGCGGTCTTCTCGGCCTCCTCGGCGTCCTTGGCCGCCTGCTTCAACGCACCCGCGGCCTCGAGCAGCGCGGGACGCTCGTCGGGCGAGGCCTGTCCGACCTTCTTGCCGTGGGCCTTCTGTTCGGCGCGGGCCCCGTCCGCGGCCGCGATCGAGGACCTGCGGGCCTCGTCGGCGGTGAGCAGCTGGTCGACCAGCGACGGGTCCTCACCACGGGTGCGCTGGGAGTCGCGGACGACGTCGGGGTTCTCGCGGAGCAGCTTGAGATCGATCACGCACCTCAGCCTAGCGGCCCCACCCGGCCGGCCCGAGCCGCGACCGTGGCCGCGGGTGGATCAGACGCCGAACAGCTCGAGGAAGGCGTCCTTCTCGAACATGCGCGCGGTGTCGACCGCGGTGGGTGTCCCGCCGTAGGGGTCCGCACCGGCCTCGAAGAGCGCGCGGACGACCTCGCCGTACCCCTTGAACACCGCTCCCGCCAGCGGCGTCTGGCCCCGGTCGTTGGCGCGGTCCACCTCGGCGCCGCGTTGGAGCAGGGCGCGGACGGTGTCCGGGTGCCCGTTGTAGGCGGCGAGCATCAGCAGGGCGTCGCCCCGCTCGTTGGTGAGGTCCGGGCTCACCCCGGCGTCGACATACGCCGCGAGCCGCTCGGTCTCGCCGTCGCGGGCCAACTGGAACAGCATCTGTGCGAACTCGAGGACCTCCGGGTCCACCCCGTCCCGCGGCGAGCGCACGTCGCCGTCCGCACCGGCCGGCTCGTCGTGGTTCTGTCCGCTCATGCAGTGGATCCTATCGGGACCGCGCGATTGCGGCATCATGGAAGGCGATGACCACTTCCACCCGATCGTCGCGCCGTGGTCGATCGCTGCTCCGCACACGGGGCGCGGTCATGGCCTCCCTCCTCGCCATCCTGTCCGGCGGGGCGGTCACCGGTGCGCTCATGGCGTCGGCGATCAACGATCCCAATTCCTCCCGCGCCGAGCGCATCGCGGCGGTCGTCCCGCAGGTCGACCCGCGCACCCTGTCGGGGCCCGCGTACGCCGAGGCCGCTCCGGGTACCTGCCTGACCTGGTCGCTCGACGCCGCGGACCGCGTCACCTCGTTCGACACGGTGGACTGCGCCGAGCCGCACCGGTTCGAGGTGGCGGCCCGGATCGACCTGTCGGAGGTCCCCGGTTTCGGGGAGGGTGCGCCGCTGCCGGTCAGCGCCGAGTTGGCGCCGGTGGGGACCGAGCGCTGCCTCCCGCTGATCTCCCGGCACGCCGACGGGCGCGAGGTCGACCCCGACGGCCGCTTCACCGGGCTCGTCGTGCCGCCGTCCGAGGAGGGCTGGGACAAGGGCGACCGCAGCGTGCTGTGCGGTGTCGCCGCCGCCGAACTCGACGGGCGCTCCGCCCTGTCGACGGGCACGTTCGCCGAGGCCGACCAGCACCGTCGGTGGGACCCGGGTACCTGTCTGGGCTTCACCGACGAGGGCCTTCCCGGCGCGACCACGCCCTGTTCGGAGGACCACTCGATCGAGATCGTCGCCGACGTGGACGTCTCCGGTGTGTTCCCGGAGGGGCCGGTCCCGCCGGACCCCCGCCAGCAGTCCGAGCTCACGGCCGACGCCTGCCGGGAGGCCGGTGTCGCCTACCTCGGTGACGCCGAGGCGCTGCGGCGGACGACCCTCATCTCGACGCTGGTCAACCCGATCTCGGAGGTGTCGTGGCAGACGGGTAGCCGGACCGTCAACTGCGGGTTGATGAAGGCCGCGGAACCCGGCCCGTTCGCGGTACTGCGGGGGTCGGCGCGCCAGGGCGTGCTGGTCGACGGAGCCACCCCGGTCGCTCCCACCACCACGCAGATCCCGCCGCCGGGTCAGCCGCCGGGGGGCGTCCCCGGAGCGCCGACCGACGCGGGCCAGGGCACGGTGTCGGTACCGGTGCCCGGCGGGACGCCGTGAGCCTCCGCGTCACCGAGACGCGATTCGAGGAACTGGTGGACGACGCGTTGGACTCGGTGCCCGACGCGCTGTTCGAGGCGATGGACAACGTCGTCGTGCTCATCGCCGACCGCCACCCGGACGAGCCCGACCTGCTGGGCCTGTACGAGGGGGTGGCGCTGACCGAGCGTGACACCACCTACTCGGGGTTCCTCCCGGACACCATCACGATCTACCGGGGCGCACTGTGCGCGTTCTGCTCCACCGAGGAGGAGCTGGTCCACGAGGTGGCGGTGACGGTGATCCACGAGATCGCGCACCACTTCGGGATCGACGAGGAGACGCTCCACGCGCTCGGCTGGGGCTGAGCTCGATCTGGGCCGAGCTCGATCGGGGCCGAGCCCGCCGCCGTCAGTACCCCGGCCGCCCCGGGTGGTCGCCCCACCGTTCGCACGACCAGCCGCCGCCGTCCGGAGCGAGCTCGATGACCCCGCAGTTGGAGATCCGGTTGTCCAGCGCCCACTGCGAGGGGACGGCGCCGGCGAACACGGCGAGCATCCGCATGAGCGTGCCGTGCACCACTAACACCACGTCCACGGCGTTGTCGAGATGGGACTCACGCAGCTCGGCGATCAGCGGCATCGCCCGGTCCCGCACGTCCAGGGCGCTCTCGCCGTCGGGGAGCCGGGAGGCGAGGTCGCCGAGCTCCAACCAGTCACGCACCACCCGGTTGTAGGCCAGGAGCGCCTCGGCACCGGTCTGCATCTCGTAGCGGCCGGCCTGCACCTCGTGGACGCCGGGCACGGCCTGGGTGGGCAGGCCCATCTCCCCGGCAATGAGCCCGGCGGTCTCGCGGGCGCGCGCGGCCTCGGAACTGAGCACGACGGACGGCCTGATCCCCGACCCGGCCAGCTCCCCGCCCACCAGCCGTGCCTGATCGCGGCCGAGGTCGGTGAGCGGTGCGCCGGGCAGGGCGGTGTCGAGGGCGCCGGCGACGTTGGACGGGGTCTGCCCGTGGCGGACCAGGTGGAGGCGGGCGCTCACCCCGCGTCCTCCCCGCGTCGCAGGCGGTCGAGCCAGTCGATCTCCTCGGCGCGGTCCGGTGGGGGCGCACCGGCCTCACCGCCGCCGGCGACGGGCCACGACCCGAGGTAGCGCAGGTCGGCGGTCCGGTGACGCAGCGCGACGAGCGCCTCCGCCACCGCGGGGTCGTCGATGTGCCCGACGAGGTCCACGTGGAACAGGTAGGTGAACCGCTCGACGCGGGTGGGCCGGGAACCGATGCGCGTGAGGTCGATGTCGCGGATCGACAGTTCGGTGAGCGCCTGGACGAGGGAGTTGGGCTCGTGGGGCAGCCCGAAGATCACGCAGGTGCGGTCGCTGCCGGTCCGGGGCGGTGGCGGGGCGGGCCGTCCGACCAGCACGAACCGGGTGCGCGCCCCGCCGATGTCGGCGACGTTCTCGGCGAGCGGGACCAGTCCGTTGATCTCGCCGGCCCGGCCGGGCGCGGCGGTGGCGTCGGCGGTGCCGGCGGCGACCTCCTCGGCGCCGGCCGCAGTGGAGGAGGTGGTCTCGATGTGGGCCCGGGGCAGGTTCATCCCCACCCAGCGGCGGACCTGCGCGGCGGCGACGGGGTGGGTCCGCAGGACGCGGACGTCGTCGGCGGCGGTGCCGGGCCGGACCAGGATGGAGAACACCACGTCGAGTTCGGTCTCGGCGAAGATCTGCAGCCGGTCCCCCACCGCGAGCGCGTCGCTGGTGGGGTTGACGGTGCCGTCGACGGAGTTCTCGAACGGCACGCACGCGTAGTCCGCGGTGCCGGCGCGGACCATGGCCAGCGCCTCGTCGGGGGTGCCGGCGGGGACCGCCTCGGCATCGGCGAGCAGCACCGAGGTGCACGCGTCCGAGCGGAGTCGGTGCAGGGCGGCATCGGTGAAGGTGCCGGGCGGGCCCAGGTAGGCGACGGTGACCACGACGACAAGCCTAGCCAGCGTCAGGGACCGTCGACCGACGCGAGGTCCGCCGAGACGGCATCGACCCGCCCGCCGGGCACGAGGGCGCACGTGACCACGTCGCGGATCGCCTCCCGGGCCGACCTCGACAGGCCCAGGATCCGGGCCGGGTCCGGTCCGGCGATCGCCGCGCGGACGTCCGCCCCGGTCATGGCGGCCACGGCTCCGGCCAGGATCGCCCACACCTGATCGGCGTCGGCGCAGCGGGGCACCAGCCCGGATCCGAACCCGACCCCGGAGTGCGCGGCCACGGCCAGCAGGTCCGCGAGGTGGTCGGCGGCGGGCCCGGGGCCGGCCAGCCCGGGTGCCACGTCGACGACCGCGGGCGTTCCCGCGGCGAGCACCCCGGCCACCGCGTCGAGCGCGGGCAGGCCGGCGGCGGCCGCGGGTTCCACCTCGACCGGGGCGGGCGCCGACCAGCGCGCCAGGGCCGACACAATCGACGCCTCGTCCACCACGAGGTCGTCCAGCAGATCCGGCCGGGAGGGCCCGCGACCGAGCAGTTCGAGCGACACCGTCATGGCCTCAGGTCTACACCCCCCGCGATGACCCCAAGGCCACACCCCGCACGTTGCTACGCTCTCCCCGATGGGTACCGACGACTCCCCCGTGCCCGGGTACGCGGCCGACTACACCCCCGCGCCGGACGACGCCCCGGACGCCTCTCACCTCACGCCTGAGGAGAAGCGCGGGCCGCGCACCGTCCACGTGGCACTGGGCCTGCTGGCCGCGTTGCTCGTCGCCGCCGTGGCCACGAACCCCGCGTCGGTGCTGCCCCGGGACTCGACCCTGTCCGGCACCTACTACGTCGACGAGGGCTCCGGGCTCGAGCTGCAGGTGCCGGTCGGCTGGCGTGTGATCGACGACCCGGAGTTCGGCAGTGTGCAGCTGAGGCCGGTCGGCACCGGCCGGGCCCTGGACACCCGCATCCTCGCCGGTCCGCTGGACGCCGGGATCGCCGCCGCCGCGATCACCGATGACCAGGGGGCCGCGACCGCGCTCGCGGAGACCATCCAGTTGTACGTCCTGGGCGTGTCCGGGACCCGTGACGAACAACGGGTGGTCCCCGTGGACAACGAGGCGGGCACGGGCGCCGCGATCTCCTACGTGGTGGTCCCGGACGGCATCCCCGACCAGGACTCCGGCGGGTTGGTGTACACCGCCGTATTCGGTTCCGAGGACAGCCGGTGGTGGGTGGCGTACGTGACCACCGCGCAGCAGTCCGCTCCCGGCGTCCGGTGGATGGACCGGATCGTCGACCACGTCCGGCTCCCCGAGTGACCGGGGGGAGGTGAGCGGGTCGATGCCACCGGCCTCCGGCGCGGGACGGGTCCGCGCAGCCCTCTCGCCCCGCGAGGCGTTCGCCCGGTACGCGGCTCGGTTCGACCCGGTCACCGACCCCCGTGTCCGCCGGCTACTGGTGGCCGAGCTCGTCGTCGTCCTGGCCGTCACCTTCGGCCTGTCCGGCGCCTACGCCGTCCTCGACCTGGTCTCCGCGCTTCTCGCACCCGCGGACCTCGGGGAGCAGACCGCCGCCCTCAACGTCTCACGCTCGGAGCACTCGTGGCTCGACCTGGCCTACCAGGCGCTCGGGGTCCTGCGACTGCTGGCGTGGGCGCTGCTGCCGCTGGTGTTGCTCGCCCATTCCGGGCTCGGCGCGCGGGCCGTCGGGCTCGTGCGCGACCGTCCGGGCCGTCAGATCGCGTGGGGGCTCGCGCTGACCGCTGTCATCGGCGTCCCCGGGCTGGCGTTGTACCTCGGCGCGGTCGCCGCGGGCGTCAATCTGCAGGTGTCGGCATCGGGTCTGGGCGAGACGTGGTGGCGGCCCGTCGTGCTGGTGCTGTCCGCTGCCGGCAACGGCGCCGCCGAGGAGATCCTCGTGGTGGGGTACCTGCTCATCCGGCTGCGCCAGCTGGGGGTGCCGCCCGCACTGGCCCTGGCGGCCAGCGCCCTGCTGCGCGGGTCGTACCACCTCTACCAGGGGTTCGGCGGCGGGCTCGGGAACCTGGCGATGGGTGTGGTGTTCGCGTTGTGGTGGATGCGGACCCGCCGGCTGTGGCCGCTCGTGCTGGCGCACACGCTGCTCGACGTGGTCGCGTTCCTCGGCTACGCGCTGCTCGCCCCGCACCTGTCGTGGCTGTGACCGCCCGACTCGTCGCTGTGACCGCCCGGCCACCGCTCCGCGCCCCGTACCGCTTCAGGTTGCGCGTCCCGATTGGTCCATTCGGGCAGCGCACCTGGCCGAATTGCGGACATAGGGGCAGCGCACCCCGGCACAGCGGGGCGGCCCACGCGGTTGTGACGCGTGTCCCGCCGGGGCCGTGGGACCCGCCGACCGCGGCACCGGCCAAGTAGAGTCCGATCCCATGACCGACGACTCCAGGCGCCGGCACCTCACCCCGGAGGAGGCCGCCGAGCTCCGGCGACGCGCGCGCGAACGCCGTGGCTACGCCGACCCCGGCGCGCCGCGGGACCCGTCGGCCAGGCCCGACCGGGGCGACCGGGCCGCCCGGCGGGACCCTCGCGACGCGGGCCCTCGAGACGCGGGCCGCGAGCGTCCGGTGGGTCGCACCGGCTATCAGCCACGCCAGCAACCGGAGCCGCTGTCCCCGGAGGAGCGGGCCCGCTACGCCGCCCGGGACCGCCGCGACCCCCGCGACCCACGAGCCGGACGCGACCCCCGCGACCCGCGTGCCGGACGCGATCTCCGCGACTCCCGCGACCCACGTGCCGGACGCGACCCCCGCGACCCGCGGCAGCCCGCCGGCTCCCGGGCCGGCTCGCGAGACCCCTACCGGGGGGCCGTCGACCGCCGCGGCCGGCGACCCGACCGTCGCCCCCCGCGCGGAGCGGCGGGGACGCCGCGCGGCCCCCGCAGCCGCCGCACCCCGCGGCGCCGGATCGGGCCCCTGCGGATCCTCGGACTGGTGCTGGTCGTCGTGCTCACGCTCGGGGTGGTGAGCGTGCTGTGGGCGGATTCGAAACTGCAGCGGATCGACGCGCTGACCGACTACCCGGGGCGAGGCGGCAACACGCCCGGCACCGTCACCCTGTTGGTGGGCACCGACTCCCGCGAGGGGTTGACCGCCGAGCAGCAGGCCCAGTTGTCGACCGGGTCCGAATCGGACGCCGGCGGCAAGCGCACCGACACGATGATGCTCGTCTACACCCCCCGCGGCGGGGACCGGACGATGCTCATCTCCCTACCCCGTGACCTGCTGGTCGACATCCCCGGTTACGGCGAGAACAAGCTCAACGCGGCCTACACCTTCGGCGGTCCACCCCTGTTGGCGCAGACCCTGGAACAGCAGTCCGGGGTGCGGATCGACCACTACGCGGAGATCGGATTCGGTGGCTTCGCCGGGATCGTCGACGCGGTCGGCGGCGTGGACATCTGCCTCGACGAGCCGATCAACGACCCGCTCGCCGGACTCGACCTCGCCGCCGGGTGTCAGACGCTCGCCGGCCCGCAGGCGCTGGGCTTCGTGCGCACCCGCTACGGCTTCGCCGAGCAGGACCTGCAGCGCGTCCGCAACCAGCGACAGTTCCTCGGTGCGCTCATGCGCAAGACGCTCTCGCCCGGGAACCTGCTCAATCCGTTCACGGCCGTGCCGCTGGTGAACTCAGCGTCGGAGGCGGTCACCGTGGACACCGGCGACCACATCTGGAACCTCGCCATGGTGATGCGTCGACTCAGTGGTGACCCGCTCACCGTGACCGCGCCCCACGACGGGATGGCCTCCGGGTCCGTGGGCTCCTACCTCGTGTGGGGCCCCACGACGACCGGGTTCTTCGACGCGGTGGCCTCCGGGCGGACCCCGGGACCGGAGTTCCTCGACACCGGGCCGTGAGCGGCGGAGCTCAGCCGGCCGGGGTGATGGAGACGATCCCCCACGTGCCGCCGGGGTTCTCGGCCACGCGGACGCGCTGCCGGATCAGCACCGGGTCGGCCCCCGGCGGGTACTCGGTGAGGTCCACCTCCAGCAGGGTCGGTGACAGTTCGCGTACGTCCACGCAGTGAGTGGTGCCCTCGGGGACCCGCTCGACCCCCTCGACGCGCAGCTGCTCCTCGGTCATCCGGCTGGAGGGGGCGACCGCCTCGAAGGCCTTCTCGGCCGAACGCTCCACGTAGTAGGCGTGATCGAAGGCCAGCACCGCCCCGGCCGGCGTCTCGAGCGAGCCCGGCCCGGACCCCACCACCCGGCCGGGTTCGGCCACCTCCACGCACCCGGTGTCCCTCTCGTCCGCAGGGCTGACGGCCCCGCGGGTGACGACGAACCCGAGGACCGCGGACCCACCCAGCACCGCGACCCCGGCGGCCGCCAGCAGGGCGATCCGTGCCGGGCGGCGATCGAGCACCGCGGGGGCCGGCGGCGGTTCGTCATCGGGTCGGCCCCGGTCCGCGGGCGGGGCCCCGAGCGAGAGGGTGGACAGGTCGTCCGCCTCGCGCCTGGTGCTGCCGCTGCCGGCCGGTCCCGCAGGGGAGCGCAGTTCGCTCGTCGCCGGGGCGTGTGCGTCGCCGACGGCGCCGAGGGTGATGCGGGTGGGGGGCGGCGCATCGGCGGACGGTTCGCGCTCACCCGACCCGGCCCGCGCGGCATCCGAGCCACCGGCCCCGCCGGCCGACCGGCCCGCGGCGGGGACGCCGGGCATCGCGTGATCGGGGGTCGGCCCGGTCCGCAACCACGGCGGAACCGTCACCTCCGGGAGCCGGGGGGCCTCGTCGTCGTCGCCCGTCCTCGGCCGGTCGGCCACGCCGCCCCACCCCCTCACTCCACTCCGCGTCGACTCATCGCGTGACGGGTCATCGCGTCACGGGCGACCGCGGTCGCCATCGGAGTGGATCCTAGAGGCCGCCGCGCCCGGCCGGGGGTTCATACCGCGGGGGCCGGGCGCGTGGTGCTAGCGGGGAGCCGCCGTCTAGCGCAGGGTCACCTGACGGGCGCGCAGACCGTCGCGGGAGGACCGCTCGTCCGAGGTGAGGGGCGTGTCGTCGGCCAGGGCGTCACGCAGCGCGGCGTCGAGTGCCTGCAGACCCGGCGCCCATTCCTGGTGGTGCATCTCGCGGTCCAGGTCGAACACCGGCACCAGGACCCCGTGCGTGCGGAACGACCCGGCGAAGCGGGACCCCTCACCCAGATGGAGCGCGCCGGCGGCGTGCACGCGGGCGAGCGCCTCGAACAGGTCGTCCTCGTTCTCCGGCCGCACCCAGCGGATGTGTGCCTTCTCGCCGGCGTCGACCCACCAGGCGGCCTCGATGCCGTCGGCGGAGACGCGCGCCGAGGGCATCATGACCTCGTTGGCGTTGCGGATCGCCTGCTCGATCTCGGGCCCCACGTCCACGCCGTCGGCGACCCACCACGAGAAGTCGTCGTGGACGACGATCTCCAGCGGCGCATCGGCGACCACGACGTCGGCCAGTGCCGGGGTGGAGTCGGTCGGGTGCGACGAGGTGAGGGTCTCCCCGCCACCGGCGCGGGTCGCCCAGTCGACCGCGTACGCGAGATCGGCTGCCGGGTCCGGCCCGTGGACCTGCACCTGCAGGCCGACCATGGCCTGGCCGCCGAGCTCCTCGTCGCGGACCAGGCCCGCGATGGCGCCGGGCAGGACGGTCGCCAGCGTGACCTCCCGCCCACCGTCGACCGTGGTGAGGCGCGCGGTGGCCGACGGCACGAACTCGCGCATCGCCACCATGTCGCATTCCCCGGCGAACCCGGCGAACGGCCGCGGCTCGACGCTCAGTTCCTCACGCTCGGCCGCGCGCGCGGCGATCTTGGCCTGGCGGTTGCCGCCGGCCTTGGGCTCGTTGTTCCGATTGCGTCTACCCACGATCACCACGATACGGTGCGCCCCCGCCGACCGCCCGCGTAGGCGTCGGACTCGAACCCGGACTCGGGCCCGGGCTCGGCCGACCCGCCCCTCAGGCGCCCGCGGGCCCCTCGGTCCGGGGCGCGCCGCCGTCGAGGACGGTCAGCGCGCGCGAGGGGACGTTGGTGCCGACCCAGTCCACGCCGAGGTCGCGGCACAGCAGCAGGTCGGCGGGGTCGTCGACGGTCCAGCAGTAGGTGCCCATCCCCCGCGACCGCCAGTACTCGACCAGCCACGGCCGCGCCCGCAGCGTCCCGATGCTCGGTCCCATCAGCTGGGCACCGAGCCCCTCGGCCGGCCACGACTTGACGATGTTCCGACGCTCGCGCAGCTGCACCGTCGGCACGTCCGGGGCGAGCCGCCGGAACCGCCGCACGGCCGCGACCGAGAAGCTCATCATCACCGCGCGGGAGTCCGCGAACGACGCGGCCCGGTCGAGGCCGAAGTACGTCAGCTCGTCGCGCAACGCCGTCTCGACCCGGCCGCCGGACGGCACCGGGTGCTTGGTCTCGAGGAACAACCGGACGTCCGGGTACGCCTCGGCCATGACGAGGAAGCTGCGCAGCGTGAGCACCGTTTCGGGGGCGCGGTGCACGGGGTGCCACGACCCCACGTCGAGCGCGGAGATCTGCTCGAGGGTGCTGGCGTGGACCCAGAGATCCCTGTCGGCGACGCGGGTGGTGCGGGGGTCGTGGAGCAGGACGGGCACGCCGTCGGAGGTGAGGCGGACGTCCACCTCGAGCGCCTCGGCGCCCTGCTCGAGGGCCTGCTGGTAGGCGACCCGGGTGAGTTCGGGGAATTCCGCGGAGGCGCCGCGGTGTGCGACGACCCCGCTGCGGGTGGAGACGGGCGAGGGCAGGTGGGTGGTCGCGGGGACCGTCACGTCTCAATCCTTCCGGGTTGCTGACGCTTCCAGGATCCCCGCCGCGATGAACCTGCGGGTGAACCGCGGGGAAGGGTCACTGAAACTCCTCATGACGCCCCGGGTCTCCCGGACCGCCCACGCCGCGGCGAGTGCGGCGAGGGCGGTGAGCAGCACGGTGTCCGCGGCGGCCTGGGGGCCCTCCCCGCTGCCGCGCCACAGGGCGACCGCGACCGCCAGGGCGTTGACGGCCCAGGCCGCCCACCACCGCCGGAGGTCCGATCGGGACGGGGCGCGGGTCGACGCCCGGCGCAGTTCCTCGAGGTAGACGGGCAGGCGGAAAAAGTTGACGACGACGAGGAGGGCACCCACCCACAGGCCCGCCCGTGATCGGGGGTCCCGAACCGGTCCGTACGCCCGTCGCCGCATCTCCACCAGCCACGCCGTCGCCGTGACGGCTGCGGCGATGCCCACGGCGATCGCGACGATCCCCGTCACCCAGACCAGGGCGGTGGTGAGGGCCTCGAGCCACCACGGCGCGAGGCGGTCGGCGTACCAGACCAGGGCGGCGTAGCGCAGTCCGTGGGCCACGGCGGTGGCGAGGAACCAGGCGCCGGCCGCCCGCATGATCCCGGGGGCGGCGGTGGCGAACCGGGCGGGTGCGGGTCCTGTCGTCTGCTCGAGGCGGCGCGGGATCGCGACCGGCGGCAGTCCCCACCGCGGGGTGCCGGGGTAGGACGGGGTGCGGTCGCGCCACGCCGGCCCGGTGCGGTGCCGCGGGACGGGCGGCCGCGTCACGGGCGTGGGGGGTCGCCACGGCGGGTGCGCGACCCAGCGCCACTGCCCCTGCCGCCGCGGTGTGGTCATGGCGACCATGCTGGCACAGCCCGGGTGGCGTCGGACGGCGCTGTGCCGGAGCCTGGGTCCATGTCCGTCTACTGCGTGCGCGTCCACGACCTCGTCTCGGGAGAGGCCGACCCGGCGGGGGCCCACGTCGTCCTCGTGGACCGGCTGTGGCCGCGGGGCGTACGCAAGGACTCCCTCGGTCACGACGACTGGTGCCGGGACGTGGCTCCGTCCGCCGACCTGCGCCGGGGGTTCCACCGCGGTGAACTGGACTTCGAGCACTTCGCGGAGAGGTATCGGGAGGAGTTGTCACGCGATCCCGCCGCCGGGGAGGTGGGCCGCCTGGCGACGCTGGCGGCCCGCGACGACCTGGTGTTGGCCTATGCGGCGAAGGACACCGAGCACAACCACGCCCTCGTTCTGGCGGACGAGATCAGGCAGCACATGTAGCCGTCGTCACATCAGGGGTGACGGATCGCGACGGCGTGTGTATGGTCTTCCTCAGTAGTTGAAATCGTTCGTTGTATTTCTGTAGATCCACCGTCCTTGAGAGAGGGCAGTGCGGCACCGCAGGGAAACACACAGCACGCTCTCTGCTGCAGCACCTGGGATCCCGACAAGCGGGGTACCGACTCTCGAAAGGACGCCAATATGGCTACCGGCACCGTTAAGTGGTTCAACGCTGACAAGGGCTTCGGCTTCATCGCCCCCGACGACGGCTCGGCCGACGTCTTCGCCCACTTCTCCGCCATCCAGGGCTCGGGCTACCGCTCGCTTGAGGAGAACCAGCAGGTCTCCTTCGACGTCGCGCAGGGCGCCAAGGGCCTGCAGGCGGAGAACATCACCCCGATGTGATCTGACGTCAGAGCGATCTGACGTCCTTCGGAATTAACGAGAGGGCCCGGCAGGAGAGATCCTGCCGGGCCCTCTCGCATGTCCGATGCGCCTGACCCCTCGGCGCGACCCTCCGCTCCCGCGCCCGGTCAGGCGCGGGAGCCCCCGGTCAGATGGGGGTCAGATGGGGCAGGCGACGCCGCTGCGCACGTGGCAGTCGTAGCCCCCCGGGTTCTTGACCAGGTACTGCTGGTGGTAGTCCTCGGCGTAGTAGAAAGTGCCGGACCGGACCTCCCCCAGTTCGCCGATCTCGGTGGTCAGCGGGCCATAACCGGCGGCGTCGAGCTCCTTCTGGTAGCCCTCGGCGATGCGGCGGGCCGCCTCCAGCTGCTGCGGCGTGGTGGTGAAGATGGCCGAGCGGTACTGGGTTCCCCTGTCGTTGCCCTGGCGCATCCCCTGCGTGGGGTCGTGCCACTCGAAGAACGTGGCCAGCAGCTTCTCCACCGGCAGTACCTCGGGGTCGAAGACCACCAGCACGGCCTCGGTGTGGCCGCTCGCCCCGGTGCAGGTCTCCTCGTAGGTGGGGTTCGGCGTCCACCCGCCGGCATACCCGGCGGCGGTGGTCCAGACCCCGTCGAGCTGCCACAGGATCTTCTCCGCGCCCCAGAAACACCCCATGCCGAGCACGATCGTCTCGTGGCCCTCCGGGAACGGCGGGACCATCGGGTTTCCGGTGACGATGTTCGCCGGCGCCACCGGCACCGGGTCAGCGCGGCCCGGGAGCGCCGCCTCGGCGTCGACGACCGTGGTCGCGGTACGCATGGCGGAGTGTCTGATCGCGTCTTGTAGCCAGCCCATGCCGCCAGGGTAACCCTCCGGCCCATTCGTGATCCGGACGTGATGTGACCAATGCCATAGTCGGCGCTAGGGTGGTGACCAGTTCGACCGAGGGGGAGTTCGACGTGACCGCTACACAGCCCGCCGCGCAGCGCCTGCGCGCCATCCTCGACGGTGAGCCGCCGCAGCCCTTCGAGGGGTCCGGCTGCAGCGACCACGTCCGTCGCCGCAACCTCCACGTGAGTGTCGCCGTCGCCCTGGCGCTCCTGATCGTGCTCGTCGTCCTCCTGGTGATCTGACCAGGCACCGTCATCACGTCAGACAGTCGCGGGCGACGCGCACCAGCAGGGGGGCCCACGGCGCACACGCGTCCTCCGGCAGCGTCGCGATGTGGGCCACCTCCGCGGCCGCGACCCAGCGCAACTCCGCTATCTCGGCCCGGTGCTGCTGCCCGCCGTCCACCTCGGCGGCGAAGACCTCGGAGACCAGGGAGAAGCCGGGCTCGTTGGCGGTCGCGGTGTCGAACCGCCCCAGGGGGGTGAGCCGATCGGGGGCGATGATCACCCCCAGTTCCTCGTCGATCTCCCGGGCGGCGCACGCCCGGGGAGACTCCCCGGCCTCCCACTTCCCGCCGGGCAACATGAACCGGTCGGTGCCCGCCTTGCGGACGGTCGCCACCGCCCCGTCGGGTCGGGTGAGCACGACGGCCGACACGGAGATGATGCCGCCGGCCGGGGCCGTATCAGAGTGATCCACGACCCCGATCATGGCAGGCCATCGGCTCGGGCGGCAGCCGGCGGTCGCGCAGCACGACGCACCGGTGGACGGATCACTATGGTGGAGGTGGACGTCGTGACGGGCGCCACGGGGACTCCCGTGCGCAGCCCGCCACCCAACTGAAAGGACACTCCACTATGGCCGAGTACGTTCTTCCCGATCTCGACTACGACTACGGCGCTCTCGAGCCGCACATCTCCGGCGAGATCATGGAGCTGCACCACTCCAAGCACCACGCGACCTACGTCAAGGGCGCGAACGACGCCATCGAGCAGCTCGCCGAGGCCCGCGAGGACGGCAGCATCGCCGCCAAGGCCCCGCTGCTGAGCAAGAACCTGGCCTTCCACCTCGGTGGCCACACCAACCACTCCGTGTTCTGGAAGAACATGTCGCCGAACGGTGGCGACAAGCCCGAGGGCGAGCTGGCCGCCGCGATCGACGCCGAGTTCGGGTCGTTCGACAAGTTCCAGGCCCACTTCAACGCCGCCGCCACGACCCTGCAGGGGTCGGGCTGGTCCGTCCTGGGCTGGGACCACATCGGGCAGCGCCTGATCATCCAGCAGCTCACCGACCAGCAGGGCAACATCTCGATCAACATCACCCCGCTGCTCATGCTGGACATGTGGGAGCACGCCTTCTACCTGCAGTACAAGAACGTCAAGCCGGACTACGTCAAGGCCTGGTGGAACGTCATCAACTGGGCGGACGTGGCCGAGCGCTACGCCGCCGCCAAGGGCTGAACACCGGCCTAGCGCCTCACGGCTCAGCAGAGCACGCAGCGGCCCGGGTGGGGACCTCCCCACCCGGGCCGCTGCTCGTTTGTCGCCCGGCTCGTCCGTCCGGCACGCAGAGGACACCCCGGACGAGCGTCCACTTGGGTAGCGTCACTTCCCGATGCGGGGATGCGAGTCACCGCGATACGCGCACCCGGGGAGAGTCGATGTCCGCCAACCGAATGGCCGTCAACCGCCGCACCGTCCTGGGCGGGGCCGCCGCACTCGGCGGGGTCGCCGCGCTGCAGTCACTCCTGCCAGCCGTGGCACAGGGCCAGTCCACGGCCATCTACGTCGGCCGCGGCATCGGGGACATGACCGGAGAGCCGCTGGGCGCGGGCATGAACGGGTACGCGGACACCGAGCAGCAGTCCGTCGGGCTGCATCTGCGGCAGCGGGCCCGCGCCTTCGTCTTTGCCGACTCGCCGTCGTCACCCCGGTTCCTCCACGTCACCGCCGAGATCGGTCTCGTCTTCCAGTCGATCCAGCAGGAGGTGCTGCGCCGGTTGGCCGCCGAGTTCGGCGACACCTACCACGAGGGCAACGTGGTCATCACCGCCACGCACACCCACGTGGCACCCGGCGGGACATCCGGCCATCCGATGGTCGACCTGTCGATGCTGGGCTTCCGGCCGGTGACGTTCGAGGCCAACGTGGCGGGGATCGTCGACGCCGCACGGATGGCGCACCAGGACCTCGCGCCGTCGAGCGTCGGGGTCACCACCGGCGCGCTGCACGACGCCGGCGTCCAGCGTTCCCGCGGGTCGTTCGACCGCGACACCCCCGAGGAGCGGGCGCAGTTCCCGGCGGGGATCGACCCGCGGTCGCAGTCGTTGCAGATCACCCGCGACGGCCGGCTCGTGGGCGTGCTCAACTGGTTCGGCGTCCACGCCACCTCGATGACCTCCCACAACACGATCGCGTCCTCCGACAACAAGGGCTTCGCCGCATGGCACTGGGAGCGGGAGGTGGCCGGGCAGGACTACCTCGACGGCCGCACGCCGGAGCTGGTCACCGCGTTCGCGCAGACCAACCCGGGCGACGTGAGCCCCAACCTCGACCTGGCCCCCGGCCGGGGACCGACGCCCGACGAGTGGCTCAACACCCGGATCATCGGCGAGCGACAGTTCGCGGCCGCGCGCGACCAGGTGGACAAGGGGGTCCGGCCGCTCGGCAACGGGATCGACGTCCGGCACCGCTGGGTGGACATGTCGGCCGTCGAGGTGCGGCCCGAGTTCACCGGCGACGGGCGCCCCCACCGGACGACGGTGGCGGCCCTCGGCGCGTCGTTCGCGTCGGGCAGCCAGGAGGACGGCGGCGGTGGGGACGAGCTACCGTTCGCCGAGGGCGACCGCGGCGGCAACCCCGTCATCGCGGCGATCACCGACGTGGTGATCCCCGCCTGGCTCCGCGAGGCGCACGGCGCCAAGGACGTCCTGCTCCCGGTGGGCCTCGTACCGCAGGCCGTCCAGCGCGTGTACCCGTTCCACCTCGTACGCCTGGGCGGGCACTATCTGTTCACCCTCGGCTTCGAACCCACCGTGGTGGCTGGTCTACGGCTGCGGCGCACGCTCGCGGCCGAACTCGGCGTGGCCGAGGACCACGTCACCGTCCAGGGGTATTCAAACGCCTACGGGCACTACGTGACGACGCCCGAGGAGTACTCGGCCCAGAACTACGAGGGCGGCGCGACGATCTTCGGGCCGTGGACGCTCCCCGCGATCCAGCAGACGGCCGCGGAGCTCGCCCGCTCGATGCGCGCGGGCACCCCGCTCGACCCGGGCACCTCGGAACGGGACCTCACCGGACAGATCCCCGTATCCCCGCTGGGCAACCCGCTCGTCGACACCCCGGCACCGCTGCGGAACTTCGGCGACGTCCTGGACCCGCCGCTCACGGAGTACCGCATCGGACAGCGGGTCGTGGTGCGGTTCTGTGGCACCCACCCCAACTCCGACCTGCGCCGGGGAGACACCTACCTCGCTATCGAGCGCCGGGAGGGCGACCGGTGGGTACGGGTCCACGACGACGGCGACTGGTCCACGATGATCGTGTTCGAGGGCCTGCTCACCGTGACGAACGCGCTCATCACCTGGGACATCCCGCCCGGCACCCCGGCCGGCGCCTACCGCGTGGTGTACACGGCGTCGGGCCGCGGGATCGACGGGCGTCTGTTCCCCGTTAGGGGGGAGAGCCCGGCCTTCGACGTGCGCTGACGACCGGTCTGGGACACTGGAGGCGTTAATGCTTGCACTTCCTAGTGCTTGCGTCGTCAACAGAAAGGACATCGCCCGTGGACATCAAGGGTGCTTCCGTCATCGTCACCGGTGCCGCCTCCGGCCTGGGAAACGCCACCGCGCGTTCGTTCGCCGAGAAGGGCGCGGTCGTGTTCGGCCTCGACCTCCAGCAGTCCATCGACAAGGCCGTCGAGCAGGGCATCGATGAGGGCATCACCCTCCTCGCCGCTGACGTCACCAGCGAGGACGACGTCAAGGCCGCGATCGCCAAGGCCACCGAGGCCGCGCCACTGCGCGTCGTCGTCAACTGCGCCGGCATCGCCCCGGCCGCCCGCATCGTCTCCAAGAAGGGCGTCCACGCCCTCGACCTGTTCGAGACCGCCATCTCGGTGAACCTCGTGGGCACGTTCAACGTGCTGCGGCTCGCCGCCGAGGCCATGTCCACCCAGGACACGGTCGACGAGGACGGCCAGCGCGGCGTCATCATCAACACCGCGTCCGTCGCCGCCTACGAGGGCCAGGTCGGCCAGATCGCCTACGCCGCCTCGAAGGGTGGCGTGTACTCGATGGGCATCTGCGCTGCACGCGACCTCGCGCAGTTCGGTATCCGCGTCAACACCATCGCCCCGGGCACCATCGAGACCCCGATGCTCAAGGGCCTGACCGAGGAGTTCCAGAAGTCCCTCGAGGCCGCGATCCCGTTCCCGTCGCGCCTCGGCCGCCCGTCGGACTACGCGCAGCTGGCGAACGCGATCGTCGAGCAGGACTACCTCAACGGCGAGAGCTTCCGCATGGACGGCGCCCTGCGCATGGCGCCGCGCTAACTGCCCGCCCGGGACCGGACAAAGCGTCCGGTCCCGTGCGCCGGTACGACGACTGAGGCCCGCCCCCTGCGAAGGGGGCGGGCCTCGGTGCTGTGCCTGGGTCAGGCGGTGCGCACAGGGTCAGCCGCGACCGTTGTCGATCGCGGGGCCGGGGGCCGGCGCGGGGGCGGGCGCCGGAGCTGCGGGGGCCGGAGCGGCACCGGCCGGCGCCCACGGCAGCGGCGGCAGCGGCGGCAGCGGCGGCAGGGCGATACCGGCGGCGGTGAGCGATGCGTGGATCTCCGGGAGGAAGTAGATGCCCGCACCGACGGCGGCGACCGAGCCGAGACCCAGGGTCGCGGGGACGAGCGAGCCCGTGCCGGGCAGGGACCCGGCATCGGAGCCGAGGACGACGGTCGCACCCTCGCCGATCCCCAGCGAGCCGGCGATGGGGGCGTAGAGCGGGACGAGCGAGCCGGTGGTCGGCTCACCTAGCAGCGCCGAGCCCGAGGTGTCGACCGAGCCGGTGCCCTCGGCCGGGGTGAGGATGTCGACCGAACCGGTGGCCTCGGAGACGGAACCGGCTAGCGGCGCGAGCGAACCGGTGGAGGGCTCACCGAGCAGCGCCGAACCCGACGTGTCGAGGGATCCCTCGCCGGTGGCGTTGGCATCCAGGATGAGCGAACCCAGGTTCTCGGGGACGGAACCGCCGCCCGAGCTCAGCTCCGACGATCCGGCGGAGCCGATCACGTCCGAGGACAGAGTTCCGAGTTCCTCGGAGCCCTGCGCGTTGGCGACGCCGGTGGCGCCCGAAATGGCCAGGGCAGCGGCGGCCGCGACCGCAGCGGCTTTGCGGGTGGTGAACGTCATTGCGTCTCCTCGTGTGGAAAGGGGCTCCCAGGCGCAGAGGCTCGTGGCCGACCCACCCCGGGGTTGGGGTCTGTGAGACGTGAGAACAGCGTTACGAGACCGAGGTTCATCCGTCCGTTCCCCACCCTAGCCACGAATTCAGGCGATGAACGGTGAGAACTCAGTTAGATCTGAGTTAGTAAGGGGTTCTGAAAGGCGCTCGACCCCTTGCCGTGTGGCCACCCATGCCCCAGCGTCGCCCCGGGGCACCCGCGCGGGGAGCCCCGAGGCCCGCCCCCTTCGATCCAGGGTGCGGGCCTCGTGGCACGGGAAGCGGGCCCCGCTGG
Source organism: Dietzia sp. WMMA184 (assembly GCF_002441635.1). Lineage (NCBI taxonomy): Bacteria > Bacillati > Actinomycetota > Actinomycetes > Mycobacteriales > Dietziaceae > Dietzia > Dietzia sp. WMMA184. The sequence goes on from NZ_NXEI01000001.1 coordinate 2,089,819, forward strand.
ACCTCGCCGACTGCGATCAGATAACCGGCAATGGCGGGAGGACGATGCCGGCGTCCGCCAGCGCCTGCTCGATCTGCGGCGCGAAGTAGATGCCCGCCCCGATGACGGCGGCGGAACCGCCGATCAGCAGCACCGGCCCGAGCGAACCGGATACTCCGAGCGAATCCGTACCGCCATCGGAGCCGATGACGATCGCCGGACCCTCACCGGAGCCCAGTGCGCCGCCCACCGACGCCACGGCCGGCGTCAGCGACCCCGAGGTGGGCTCACCGAAGACGGAACCGGTGGTGTCCACCGACCCGGTACCCGGCGCGGGACTCACTGCGTCGGAACCCGTTGCCTCGTTGACCGAGCCCACGCCCTGCGACACGACCGGGGCGAGGCTGCCGAAAGTCGGCTCGTCGAGCAGCGCGGAGCCCGAGGTGTCGATCAGTCCGGGGTCGACGACCCCCGTTTCCTCCTCGGCCGAGCCGAGGGCGGAGGACTGAGCGTGCGCCAGCCCCACTCCACCGGACAGGGCGAGCGCGGAGACGCCAAGGGCCGCGGCGGCGCGGATGTGCCTCGTCATAAGTAAGTATTCCTTTCGGGGAGAAACGCCGACACTTCGGCGATACTTAACAATTCTTATTATTTCGCCGTGAACACCCCGCGCGACCACCGGGAGAATGCCCGCGCATGAGGGGTCCAACGCCGAAGTAGACATACGTTCAGAGCTGGTGGCCGCCCCAGCTCGAGCGGGAGATCCACTCCCGCACAGCGCGAGTGGCCCGGACGTCGTCCTCGTTGTAGGTGAGGATGCGGTTCCGGCCGGCATCCCGCTCGACGCCCCTCGCCGCCTGCGCGTCGCGGTACCACCCGAGCGAGGCCTCGCCGCAGGCCTCGGGATCTCGCCACGCGAACCCGGCGGCCGGGGCGACCACCTTCAGCCCGAGGCCCGAGGTGGAGACGAACTGGGTGGTGACCGCCTCGTGGACGTCCACCCAGAGCGGGGAGGAGATGAAGCGCCGGACCTCGGCGACGGAGGGAACCCCCTTGACGACGGCGAGGGTGCCCTCCGGCCCGAACCTGCCGGCCGACGAGAGCATCCACCCGTTCTCCGCGGACCGTGAATAGCAGTAGGCCCGGAACGACCGGCCCTGACCTGCCGCCCTGTCGCGGATGCCGGTGAGCCAACGCCAGAACTCCGCGAACGAACGCCCCTCGTCCGGATCCGGCAACCGCGCCCAGGTGGCGAACGGCCTGTAGCCCTCGGCCTCCAGGCGCCGCCCGTCCCTCAGCGTGAGCAGGGTCCCCCACAGATAGGCGCCGTCGTCGAGGTGACTCTCCAGGTCGACGTCCACCTCGATATCCGCACGCGGAATGCTCGGCCGCGCCACCTTGGGAACCACCACCTCACCGTCGCGGTGTGCCCTCGCCCGCAGGACCGCGTCCGAGAACGGCTCGCCGTTCCAGTCCGTGGGCCGGTCCGGTCCGGCCACCGCCAACTCCGCGACCGTCCGGATCCCCCGGGCCCTCAGCGACCCGACCTGTCCGCCGCCGACGACGAGACTGACGTCATCGGCCACGACGAGCCGGTCACGGCAGCCCTCGACGGGCCCGTCCCGATCGTCCCAGCCCTCCCACCAGGGGCAGGTGCGGCATTCGCCGATCCGGCTGGGTTCGGTGTCGAGCTCACCGCGCACCACCGCCAGCCGCGTGGCGTGGGTGCGGTCTGCGGCGTCGAGCACCGGCCCCAGGTCGTGCACCACCGCGCGCGCCGAGCCCAGCCCCAGCACCGCGCCCACCGGGGACTCCGCCGCGTGCCCCACGGCGGCGAGCAGCCGCCACGCGTGGACGAGCCGGTCCAGATCCGCGGGGTGACGCCGCACCCGGAGAGCGGGGTCGGGCGCAGGGGACCAGTCGAGCAAGCGGGTCACCGTCGCCGTCGACGCGGTCCTCCCCCGCCGCGGATCGACCACCTTGTGATTGACCACCAGCACCGGCGTGTACCCGCCGCCGGGCACGGCCGCCAGGGTGCACCGGAGGCCCGCCCGGCCCTCGTGCGGATCGGCGGGAAGAGCCGCGCCCCACACCAGCGTCGCCCCGTCGGCCAGGGCCCGGAGTGTCGCGCTCTCGTCGTCGTCGCCCGGTACGTCCCCCGGCAGATCGGTCCAGTGATCCCCCACCACGTCCACCACCACGGTGTCGGGGCGCGCGTCCCGCAACGCGCGCTCCCGCAGGCCCGCGCGTCGATCGGCCGCCGCCATCGCCCGCAGACGCACGCCCTCGTCGAGCGGCGCCGTCCGCCACCACCCCGGTCGCGCATCACGTTCCCGGGCCACGCGGTGCAGACATCTGGCCCCCGAGGCCGGCCCCACCACCGCCGCATCGGGGGCGCGGTACGTGGTGCTGCCGGCGTCCTCCATCGCCGTCCATCATGGCCCAGCCGCGGCCCACACGACGGTCCGGTCCTCAGTGCGGGCCGATTCGCCTAGGCTGGAGACCTGATGTCCGCGACGAGAGAAGGATCGACGCCCATGGGCAAGCTGACGACCTACCGCGACAAGCGTGCCGAACTCCGCGCCCATGCTTCGGCGCTCAAGTCCACGGCCATGAAGGAGGCCAAGCTCGCGGCCAAGGAGACGCGGAAGAAGGCCAAGGAGGCGCACCGCGTGGAACTGGCCGAGGCCAAGGAACGCGCCAAGCTCGAGCGCAAGAACGCCGAACGCAAGGCGAGGCGCGCCGAGAAGCGGGCCGAGAAGCGTGACAAGCTCGACCGCAGATCCGCCAAGCGGAACCGCAAGAACGAGAAGGTCCACGCCAAGCAGGAGCGCGCCACCATCAAGCGCGAGGCCAAGCTGCTGGCCAAGGACCGCAAGCTCGCCGAGAAGATCGACTCCGCCGGCCGCAAGCACGAGTACCAGCTCGCCGAGATGGAACTCAAGAAGCTCGAGGGCACCAAGCTCAACAAGGATGACCTGCAGCGGTGGCTGAGCATGGCCAAGGTCGCCACCCCGGTGCTGCTGCCGATGGTCTACAAGGCCGTCTCCAACGTGCAGGGATCGGCCGGCAAGCCCTCCGGCCCCGGAGGCGTGGACCTCGAGGCCGCCGGCATCAACGCCACCGGCCCCGGCGCCGCCCTCGGTGTACGCATCGTCCGCCTCGAGCAGACCCTCGACCAGCTCGACGTGAGCCGCGGGAGCGAGCGTGAGGTCAAGGACTTCATCTCCTCCACCCGGGCCAGGCTCACGGACCTGCGGACAGCGGTCGAGACCGCCGAGACCACGCCCACCGCGCAGCGGCGCGAGATCCACTCGTCGATCTCCGGCGAGCTCGACCGCATCAACAAGGACATCTTCGCCCGCCTGGGCGTCAAGGCGTGACGGCGCTCCGGGGGCGGCTGGCGTCCGTCGCGGTCGCTACCGCCCTGGTCGGCGGCGCGGCCGCTCCCGCGGTGGTGCTCGCACCGGTCGCCGGCGCCCACTCGGTGTTGGTCTCCATCGACCCGGAGGACGGCTCCGAGCTGGACACCCCGCCCGACGAGATCGTCCTGACCTTCAACGAGGAGATCAACCAGAGCTTCGCCTCCGTCGCCGTCACCGCCGGGGACGACCGGGCCACCCGGGTCGTAGGCGACCCCTCGGTGGCGGGCGAGACCGTCACGGTCGACGTCGATGATCTCGGGACCGGCGCCTACACGGTCGGCTACCGGGTGACCTCGTCCGACGGGCACGTGGTGAGCGGATCGTCGGTCTTCACCGTGACGGGCGGGGGCGGCGGCGCGGAGGCCGGCGCAGAGTCCGGCTCGCAGCCCGCGGCCGGCGGGGAGCCCGGCTCGGAGTCCGGCTCGCAGCCCGCGGCCGGTGGAGACGCCTCCCCGGCGGGCGGGTCCGACACCGGGGCCGGCGACGAGGCGGGCGTCGCCGATGAGACCTCGGGCGAGGACACCGGCGTCAGCCCCGCGATCTGGGTCGTCGGCGGACTGGCGATCCTGCTCATCGGTGGCGCGTTCGTGCTGCTGCGCCGCGGTAACTGACGGGCGGGCACGCCGAGCGGCGAGCGGTGCAGCCGCTCCCCCGCCCGGCGTCTCGCTCCCGCGCCTGTACACGTCAGCCACACCCGCGTCCGCGCGTGGCGTCTGGCCTGCCCCTCGGGGCGCGCGAGACGCCATGCCCGGACGCGGCTGTATGACGAGATCGAGCGGCCGTATCACGAGTCGGGCCGCGGCGGCAGCACGAGGCGGGCCGGGGCGGCCGCGGGCTCCCGCCACTCGCGCGGGCCCGGCCACCCGCGCGAGCTCCCGCCTACCGCCCCGGCAGGAAGCGCATGGCGTCGGTGGCGGGCGCGAGCAACTGCTGCCACCGCGTGCGGGGCAGGAACGACGGCCCGCCCATGTGCACGACGCGCTGAGTGGCGATCGTCTGCGCCTCGGTGTACTTGAGCAGTCCCTCGTCGCCGTGGCGTCGGCCCACACCGGAGGCGCCCATGCCGCCCATCGGGCCCGCGACGGAGCCCCAGCCCGCGACGTAGCCCTCGCCGACGTTGACGGTGCCGGTCCGCAGGCGCGCCGCGATCTGCTCGCCCTCGGAGTCGGACCCCGCGAACACCGACGAGTTGAGCCCGTACTCGGTGTCGTTGGCCTCGGCGATCGCCTCCTCGACCGAGTCGACCGGGTAGATCGACACGACCGGGCCGAAGGTCTCCTCGCCGTAGCAGGTCGCGCCGGAGGGCACGTCGGTGAGCAGGGTCGGCTCGTAGAACAGCGGGCCCAGGTCCGGCCGGGCGCGTCCGCCGGCCAGGACGCGCGCGCCCTTGGCCACCGCGTCGTCGACGTGTGCGGAGACGGTGTCCAGCTGGTCACGGGAGATGAGGCTGCCCATCTCGGCCTCGAAGTCGTAGCCGGGCCCCACGCTCATGGACTGCACACGCGCGGTGAGCTTCTCGATGAGCTGCGGCGCGACGGAGCGCTCCACGTAGACCCGCTCGACCGAGATGCACAGCTGACCCGAGTTGGAGAAGAACGCGCGCGTGGCGACCTCGGCCACCTCGTCCAGGTCGGCACCCTCGGTCACGATCATGGCGTTCTTCCCGCCGAGTTCGGCCGAGAACCCGATCAGGCGCTCGCCGCACTGGCGGCCCAGCGTGCGGCCGGTCGCGGTGGAGCCGGTGAACATGAGGTAGTCGACGTTCTCCACGATCGCGCCGCCGACGGTCCCGCCCGAACCGGGCACCACCTGGAACAGGTCGCGCGGCAGGCCCGCCCGGTAGAGCATGTCGGCGGCGGCGAGGGCACAGAACGGCGTGATGGAGGCGGGCTTGATCACCACGGCGTTGCCCGCGAGCAGGGCGGCGAGCGCGTCGGTGGCGGCGAGGTTGAGCGGGTAGTTCCACGGCGCGATCACGCCCACGACGCCCTTGGGCTGGCGGCGCACCACGGCCTTGGTCAGTCCCGGCAGCATGCCCTGGACGCGCTTGGGGGCGAGCAGCCCGGGCGCGGTCCGGGCGTAGTGACGCGCGGTGATGAGGCAGTCCAGCACCTCCTCCTGTGCGGAGGCGCGGCTCTTGCCTGTCTCTGCCTGCACGATGTCCATGAGTTCGCCGCGGTTGCGCATGATCTGCTTGGCGAAGCGGGTGATGACGGCGACCCGGTCGGCGACGTCTCGTTCGGCCCACGCGACCTGCGCGGCCCGGGCCCGCTCGACGGCGGCGGTGACATCGTCGGCGGTGCCGGCGGGGATCTCCGCGAGCGGGTCACCGGTGAAGACCTCGGTGATCATCGCCGACGGGCGGCTTGAGGGATCGGCCCGGAATTCGGGGATCGCGACGAGGTCGCGGAGACGGTCGTACACATGGGGCGCGGGTCGGCTCATGGCACCGAGGCTACCGGCGGGTAAGGAAGAGCGGTACCGCCTGCCACCGTTCTTCGCCCGCCGGTCGCGGAAACCCGGGCTTGACCCTGACATCGCGTCAGGCCCCACGCTCGTGGATGTGAGAGATGCTGGAGACATGACGACGAGAGACGGGCTCACCGTGGGAGCGGTCGCCGCGCTGGTCGGGGTGAGCGTCCGGACCCTGCACCACTGGGACCGGATCGGGTTGGCGCCGGCGAGCGGCAGGACGTGGTCGGACTACCGGGTGTATGACGACGACGACGTCGCCCGCCTCCACCGGATCCTGGTCTACCGCGAGCTGGGCTTCCCACTCGCGGAGATCGGGGACCTGCTCGATGACCCGGAGGCCGACGCCCTGGCTCACCTGACCCGCCAGCGGGAGCTGCTGGTCGGACGCATCTCGCACCTGCAGGAGATGGTCTCCGCAGTCGACCGCATGAAGGAGGCGATCGATATGAACGCACCACTGACCCCTCAGGACAGGGCCGAGATCTTCGGCACGGACTGGAAGGAGGAGTACCAGGAGGAGGCCGAGCACCGCTGGGGCGACACCCCGCAGTGGGCGCAGTCGCAGGAACGCACGGCGCGCATGTCCAGGGAGGACTGGAAGCAGGTCAAGGCCGAGGGCGACGCGCTCAACGTCGACCTCGCCGCCGCCAAGCGTGCCGGCATGGACCCGGGGGCGCCGGAGGCCGCGGAGCTGGCCGAGCGCCACCGCGCATCGATCGGGCGGTTCTACGACTGCACGCATGCGATGCAGGTCTGCCTGGCGCGGATGTACGTCGAGGACCCACGCTTCGCCGAGACGTACGACGTGCACGAGCCGGGCCTGACTCAGTGGCTGGTCGCCGCCGTCGAGGCCAACGCCCGGGCGCACGGCGTCGACCCGGACACCGCCACCTGGGAGTGAACTGCCCCGCATGAGCCGGTGGGCGATGTCGGACGGCGGACGTACCCTGGCCCGCATGAGCCGATGGACCACCGCCGACATCCCTGACCAGACCGGCCGGACCTTCGTGGTCACCGGGGCGAACTCCGGGCTGGGCCTGCAGTCCACCCGCGCGCTGACCGACGCGGGCGCCCGCGTGATCATGGCCTGCCGTGACACGGGCCGCGCCGAGACGGCCCGCGCGGGGCTCGCGCACCCGGACCGCGCCGAGGTCGTCGAACTCGACCTGGCCGACCTCGAGTCCGTGCACGCGGCGGGTGAGCTGCTCGCGGGCCGCTCGCCCGACGTGCTCATCAATAACGCGGGGCTGATGAACATCCCACGGTCGCGCACCGCGCAGGGCCACGAGATGCAGTTCGGCGTCAACGTCCTCGGCCACTTCGCGCTCACCGAGCACGTCGCGCCGGCGCTCACCGACCGGGTGGTGTGGCTGGGCTCGATGATGCACCGCTTCGGCACGGTGGACCCCGACGACCTGGACTGGACCCGTCGCCGCTACGCCCCGATGCCGGTGTACGCCGCCTCCAAGCTGGCCTGCGTCATGCTCGCCTACGAGCAGCAGCGTCGCCTCGAGGCCGCGGGGTCGTCGCTGAGGGCGGTGGCCGCGCACCCCGGTTATTCGGCGACCAATCTGCAGTACCGCAGCGGCAGCCGCGTGCAGGACCTGCTGATGAAGGGCGTGGAGAAGATCCCGTTCCTCGTGCAACCGGCCGAGCGTGGGGCCCTGCCGCAGCTCTACGCCGCGACCGTGGAGTCCGTCGCGGGCGGCGCGTACATCGGCCCCGACGGCCCCGGCGAGCTCACCGGGTACCCGACGACCGTGAACTCCACCAAGGCCTCGCACGACCGCGAGGTCGCCGCCGCACTGTGGGACCGCTGCCGGGAGATGAGTGCGCAGGGGTGAGTGGTCAGGGGTGAGTCCGCAGGGGTGACCGCCCGCGGGTAACCGCTGGCGGCGCGGCCTACCGCCCGGCCTTCCGAGTGGCCCCGCAACGATTTGCCCGGGCCCGCGTGGAGGGGACGACGACGAGCCCGGGCCCCTACGCGCGCCGGCGGACGAAGGCCAGCAGCAACCCGCCCAGCAGAATCGTCCCGGCGGCGACGCCGACCAGCGCGGTGGTCCCCACGCCGGTCACGGCCAGCTCCGCGGGGGCAGACAGCTCGGCGGGGGCCGACTGCTCGCCGGGTCCTGCGGCGGCATTCCCCGCGGTCGTGGCGATGGCGGCAGGCGCGGCCGCGGCGCCGAGGGTCGCGCCCACTCCGCCGGTTCCGCCCTGCGTGTCCCCGGCGGGACCGTTCGCGCCGACCGGGGAGATGTCTGCCTCGTCGTCGTCAACCTCGTCGTCGTCGACCTCGTCCGTCGCGTCCTGCCCACCGTCGGCGGCCGCCGCCTCGGCCTCGGCGCGACGGCGCTCGTTGTCCTCGTACGGATCCTGCAGCGCGGCGATCTGGACCGCCTCGATACTCCCCGCCAGCGCGCCGGGCAGCTGGGTGCCGGCGGCGTCCGCGGCGTCGGTGAGCAGCGCGCCGCCCTCGGCCGAACCCTCGACCAGCCCGTGCCAGAAGTCCAACTCGTGCGGATAGAGCTCGCCGGCCTGCTGCCGCTCCCCCAGCGCCGTGAAGAAACCGCCCGCGAACTGCACGCTCAGTACGGGGAAGATGTACTCGGGGATCGCGATCGATCCCAGCCCGATGGTGCCCGACCCGAGCGACCCGGTCGGGTTGGCGTAGACGGACCCCGGCAGGCTGCCCGAGGACGCCACGGACGCCGCCGCGGACCCTCCCGCCGACCCCAGCGCCTCGAGCGGCGCCACCGAACCGAGGGTCTGCCCCAGGGACAGTCCGGCGTCCGCCACCGGGGCGCTGCCCGTCTCGCGCAGACCCTCGGACCCGAGCGCCCCACCGCCGATGACAATCTCCTCGGGCAACTGGCCGACCAACTGGTCCACACTGCTGTTGCCCGTCTCCGCGGGCAGCGCCGAACCCGACCCCGAGTCCCCCTGCGCGTACGCCACGGCGGGGACCGCGACCGCCGCCACCACGGCGGTCGTGACGGCGGCGCCGAGGCGCCTGGTCCGGACTCCGGAACCACGGGTCTGGGGCATCGGGCACAGCCTCTCGTCGCAGGGGCGGGCCTGTGCGACCCGCGCACGCTGAGCGTACTACTGCGGTGCCGCCCGCCCGTAGCGCCGGCTGTCCGGCCGGACCCGATCCGCCGCCGGACCCGGCCTACTGCAGCGCTGAGGTGAGACGTGCGACGTTGTCGACGTACCGCCCCGGCCACGGGCGGCTCATCCACGTCTCGATGCCCAACGTGGTGCAGTCCTCGAGGTAGGAGTCCACCACGTCGTTGAGCTCCGCGACCGCCTCGCCGCCCAGGGCCAGCAGACTGATCTCGAAGTTGAGGTTGAACGAGCGCTGGTCCATGTTGCTCGAGCCCACGATCCCGGCGTAGTCGTCGATCAGCACCGTCTTGGTGTGCAGGACCGCCGGGGAGCGGAAGCGGTGGATCACCACCCCGGCCTCGAGCAGCGCGCGGTAGTAGGACCGCTGGGCGTGGTGGACGAGGAACTGGTCGGCGTGTTCGGGGACGAACAACTCCACCCCCACCCCGCGGAACGACGCCGACGTGATGGAGTGCAGGAGAGCGTCGTCCGGCACGAAGTACGGGCTGACGATCCGCACCCGCTTCCGTGCCTGGCCGATGAGCTGGGTGAACATCCGCAGCCCGGGCTGCGTCCTGTACCCCGGGCCGGACGGGACCAGCTGGAACGCGCTCACCGGGTCGCCCGCCGTGGGATCCCCGCCCTTGCGTCCGGGCGCCAGTGGTGCGCCCTGCGCCACGTCCTCCAGCGTGCCGATCACCTCGCCGGACTCGGAATACCAGTCCACGGCGAACACGCTGTCCATCGCCTGGACGATCTCCCCGCGGACCTCCATCATCAGATCGACCCACTCGCGGCCGAGCCGGGCGTTGCGTGAACTGCCGTAGTGGCGCTCGATGAGGTTCTGCGACCCGATGAACCCGTGCACCCCGTCCACGATGAGCATCTTGCGGTGATTGCGTAGGTCCGGCCGCCTGAACCGGCCGCGGAACGGGTTCACCGGCAGCATCAGGTGGAACTCCACCGGGGTCCGCCGCAGCCGCTTCCGGAGCTTCGTGAACCCCCGGTAGCGCAGTGACCCGAGGTGGTCGACCAGCACCCGGACCACGACCCCCCGATCGGCGGCCTCGACCGCGGCGGTGAACAACTCGTCGGTTTCGGAGTCCCACGACTGCGCGTAGAACTCGATGTGCACGTGGTCCCGGGCGGCACGGACCGCCTCGGTCATCGCCGCCAACGACCGCGTGTAGTCCGAATGCAGGCCGATGAAGTCCCCGGACATGGCGGGGATCGCGGTGAGGGTCCGGTTCATCTCCAGGATGGTCCGCACCCCGGGCCCCACGCGCACTCCGTCGGGAACGGTGGGCCGCTTCTCGAGCGCCCTGGCATAGAGATGGTTCGCCTCGGCCTGGATGAGGTGCCGTCGCCCGGTGATGTAGGGATTGCCCAGCAGGAGGAACAACGGCACCCCCACCACCGGGATGAAGAGGATGGCGAGCAGCCACGCCTGCGACGACGACGGCTGCCGGTTCTCGGGGACCATCCCCAGCGCGAGGATCTTGATGACGTACTCGGTGATGAGCAGGCCCGAGGTGACCCCTGCCGGGAAGGACAGGTCGAGACCCACCACTGTGGGGTTCACTTCGTCTGTCGGGTCAGGACAGTCCCGAGGGCGAGGGCACGGGGGTCGATCACCGTTCCGCCCCGCATCGTCCACCGCACCACGCCCGCCAGGGCACGCTGGGCGTACACCGAGTCCGCAGAGCCCAGCTCACGGGTCCCGGGCAGGACGACGAACGCGTCGTCGTCGGCGACCGCGGCGAGGTCCGCGCGCAGGCCGACCCGGATCTCACCGCGGTCCCGCAGGCCCACGACCCCGGCGGTGCGCGTGGCCATCCACCCGGCGACGTCGGCGAGATCGAATCCCCGGCGACGGGCCTCGGTCCACACGACCGACAACCCGAGCCGGGCCGAGGCCACGGCGTCGATCGTGCCGTCGCGCAACGCCTCCCACAGCAACTCGCGGTTGGCGGCGTCCCGGATCGGCGGGTCGAGCCGCGCGACCGCAGCGCCGCCGTGGGTGACCTCGGAGACCAGCGCAAGCATGTGCGGGCTGGTCGAGGCGGTCACGGCCAGTCCGTCCGCCCTGGCTTCGCGCAGCAGGGGCAGTTCCTCGTGGTCGGACACCGCCCGGACGTGCAGCCGGCCACCCGTGCGCCGGCAGACCTCGAGAAGCCCGGGCAGATCGTCCACCCCGGCGTCCACCGCGAACAGCCCGCCGGCCTCCGCGACCTCCTCGGCGGCCGCCACCACCTGTGCGGAATCCAGGGTCGGCGCACCGGCGACACCCTTGCCGGCGGCCACCGCCGACACCCCGAACACGCCACGATCCAGCAACGTCCCGAGCCCGCCGAGATTCCCCGGAACCGCCGCGCCCCACAGGCCGACGTCCACCGTGGACTCGCCGGTCACGTCCTGTCTCCAGCGGTCCACGTCCTCGGGGGTGATCGCGACCGGGTCGCCGTCGGTTCCGTAGTCGATCACCGAGGTGATCCCGCCCTGAGCCGCCGAACGCGTGCCCACCGCGACGTCCTCGGTACTGACGTGCGGGTCGACGAGTCCCGGCATGAGGACCACGTCATCACCGAGCGCGATCGTGTGGTCGCCCGCCAGACCGATGTCCCGCGCCTCCGACCCCGTCCGCACCGACGAGATCACTCCCCCGTCCACCGTGACCGCCGCCTGTTGGATGCGATCGTCGATGACCGCGCGCCGGGCGTGGATCAGGAGTTCGTACTGGGCCACGGGTGGCTCCTTCCGGGTTCTCGGACGATGGCGGGGCACCCTTCACCCGACATTGTCCCCCACGGCGGGCTCCCCCGCGGGAGCGCGGCCGGATAGCGTTGCCATGACCAGACCACGCCCCAGGAGGCCCCGCATGACCGACACCCCCGCCGGATTCGTCCACACCGCAGACCTCGTCGACGAGATCGGCGAGGACGTCCGCAGCTGTGACACCCAGTTCCGCGACCTCGGTGGCCGGACGGAGTTCTTCGGCCCCGTCTCGACCGTCCGGTGCTTCCAGGACAACGCGCTGCTCAAGAGTGTGCTCGGCGAGCCCGGCGAGGGCCGGGTCCTGGTGATCGACGGCGGTGGCAGCCTCCACACCGCGCTGGTGGGAGACCTCATCGCCGAGCTCGGCCGTTCCAACGGCTGGGCCGGGGTCGTGGTCAACGGCGCCATCCGAGACTCGGCGGTCGTGGGCGGCATGGACTTCGGATGCAAGGCCCTGGGCACGAACCCGCGCAAGTCCAGCAAGACCGGCGACGGCGAACGCGACGTGACCGTGAGCTTCGGCGGGGTCGACTTCGTCCCCGGTGACACGCTCTACGCCGACTCCGACGGGATCGTGGTGCGCTGACCCGACCGGGTCGTTCGTCGCACCCGCCCGAGCGCCTGCGGGGTGTGCCCGCGGGCGGGGTCGCTCAGGAGGCTCCCCCGAGGCTCGCGACCGGGATGGTGAGCACGTCGCCGATCGAGGCCTCGGGACCGTAGCTGCCCAGGGACCCGGGCGCGTAGGAGCCCGTCGCGTTGGGCAGCTCCACCGACAGGATGACCGAACCGGCGTTGATGAGCCCGGTGAGCAGGTCCATCAGCGAGCCGGTCCCGAGCGACCCGTAGCCGATGCTGCCGAGCGCCTCCCCCACGTTGGGAGCGAGGAGCACGCTGCGAATCGTTCCCATATCCGCGGACTCGTCCGGCTCGTCTGCCACCGCCGTTCCGGCTCCGGTCAGCAGCGCGGTGGCGGCGAGTGCCGAGACGGTCGCGGCGAGGGTGGTCGTGCGCATCGGGATCCTCCGGGTCGTCGCCCCGCCCCACGGCGGGGTCTCACCCGGGAGATGGTATCGGGGGTCACACCCGGGCGGCGCGCGACGCGGCGTCCCGGCCTGCTCGGTCGATCAGGCCTCGCGGCGGATCCAGCGCAGCAGAGGCCCGAGTGAGACCCGGTCGGTGAGGTCCAGCCCACCCAACTCGAGCATGGACTCCTCCTCCGGGGTGCGCTCGGATTTGCGACGCAGCGCCGCGAGAGCGGTCTTCACGCCCAGCCGCTGCCGGAATCCCAGCTGGTCCGGGGTGACCACGCCCCGCAACTGGAAGAGCTTGAGATCGCGGAGCTGATCGCCCGAGAACTCACTCGACATGAGCTCGATCCGGGCGTCATCGGTGACCGGGGTCGGGCCCACCATGACGACCGCGACCCGGCGCCCGGCCTCGACGAGCGCCTCCCAGTTGTCGCGGATGAACGCCGAACCACCCAGCCCGCCAGCCGCCCGCATCCCGGTGACGAGGACGACCGTCCCGGCGACGACGAGTTCGGCCGGGTCCACGGAGTCGTGATGGGTGGCCCGGGTGTCGAATTCCTCGGCGAGCCAGGTGGCGTAGCGCCTGGCGCCGGGGTCATCATCGTGCAACACGACCGGAGCCTGGATCGTCCGCCGCGTCTCGTCCGCCATCAGGCCTCTCCCCGTCCGTCGCGCGCGACCACCCGGGCTGCGCGGCCCCCGATCTCCACCACGTCGCCGTCGACCAGACCGCGACCGCGACGGGTGTCCACCTCGTCGTTGACGCTCACGGCGCCGGAGGTGACCGCGTCCTTGGCCTCGGCACCCGAATCGAGCAGTGATGCCAGCTTGAGGAACTGCCCCAGCGTCAGCTTGCTGCTCAGGTCGCATTCGACGTCGTCGACGGGTGGACCGGCCGGCGGGGGTGTCACCCGGCCGGTCCGTCCTCGTCCTGCGATGTGGCGGCTCATACGCCCGAGCCTATCGGGCGCGCCGTCACGCGAGCGGACCCGTCCTCGCGGGCTGATCGCCGGGCAGGTCCCCGCGGCCGCGTCGCGTCACCAGGGCCAGCCCCGTCCCGCCGGCCACCAGTGCCGCAGCGGCCAACGCCAGCGCGATGATCTGCACGCCCGACATGCCCGAGGCGTCGTCGACCTCCTGCTCGTCCACGTCGGGGGACTCGCCCCTGGACGGCAGTGGTGGCAACTCGCTCAGCACGGGCAGGTCCGTCACCACGGCCCGGCCGCCCGGTCCCGGGAGCTGGGCGCCCGGTCCCGGCAGCTGGGCCGGGGCCACTGGCGCCCCGCCCAGGACGACCGCAGCGCAGAGCGCGGCGATCATGCTGGCGGGGCGACGGCGGACCATGGATGCCTTCCGAGACGAAGGCCGGGCGGCCTGATATCAGAATAGACCTGATCTTAGGTTCCATTAAGGTCAGGCGCCACGGCGGATCTCAGCGCTGTGCCACGTCCGTCGGTCGGACCGGCTCCGGCAGCGCCGTCTCCCCCATGAGGAAGCGATCCACCGAGGCGGCGGCGGCGCGCCCCTCCGCGATGGCCCACACGATGAGCGACTGCCCGCGGCCCATGTCGCCGGCCACGAACACGCCGTCGACATTGGTCGCGTAGGTGCCGTCACGGTCCACGTTTCCGCGGTCGGTGAAGTCCACCCCCAGGTCGGAACAGAGTCCGGCCTTCTGGGCACCCGTGAAGCCCATCGCCAACAGCACCAGATCCGCCGGGTACTCGAAGTCCGTACCGGGAACGGGCTCGAAGCGCCCGTCCACCATCCTCACCTCGGAACCCTTGAGGGCGGTGACGTGCCCGTTCTCCCCCACGAACTCGGCGGTGGACACGCCGTAGACGCGCTCACCGTTCTCCTCGTGGGCGGAGGCCGTGCGGAACATCAGCGGGTACATCGGCCACGGGGTCGAGGCCGCACGCGTCGCCGGCGGGCGGGGCATGATCTCGAAACTCTTGACCGACCTGGCCCCCTGACGGGTCGCCGTGCCGAGGCAGTCCGCGCCGGTGTCGCCGCCACCGATGATGATGACGTGCTTGTCCCGCGCGTGGATGGCGGGCAACCCGTCGGCATCCACCACCGGGTCGCCGACCGCGGCCTTGTTGGCCAGGGGCAGGTAGTCCATGGCCTGATGGATGCCCTCCAGCTCACGGCCGGGCACGGGCAGGTCCCGCCTCATGGTGGCGCCGCCGCTCAGCACCACCGCGTCGAACTGCTCCCGCAGCTGCGACGCCGTGATGTCCTCGCCGACGTTGACCCCGGAACGGAAGACCGTTCCCTCGGCCTCCATCTGCGCGAGACGCCGGTCGAGGACCGCCTTCTCCATCTTGAACTCGGGGATCCCGTAGCGCATGAGTCCACCGATGCGGTCATCACGCTCGAACACCGTGACGGAGTGTCCGGCGCGCGTGAGCTGCTGCGCGGCGGCCAGACCCGCCGGGCCCGAACCCACGACCGCGACGGTCTGCCCCGTACGGAACGACGGGATCACCGGTGCCATGCCGCCGTCGGCCCACGCGGCCTCGGCGATCTCCACCTCGATCTGCTTGATCGTCACGGGCGGCTGGTTGATCCCCAGGACGCAGGAGCCCTCACACGGCGCGGGGCAGAGCCGGCCGGTGAACTCAGGGAAGTTGTTGGTCGCGTGCAGACGGTCGACCGCCGCGTCCCACTTCCCGCGGTGCACCAGGTCATTCCACTCGGGAATGATGTTGCCCAGCGGACACCCCTGGTGGCAGAACGGCACACCGCAGCTCATGCAGCGGGAGGCCTGGGTCTTCAGGTGATCCTCCGGGAGGGTCGTCGACTCGTAGACCTCCTTCCAGTCCATGATGCGCAGGTCGACGGGGCGGCGTTCGGGCAGCTCCCGCTCTGTGTGCTTGAGAAAGCCCTTCGGGTCAGCCATTTGCGGCCTCCATGATCGCCTCGTCCACGTTGCGTCCGTCCTTCTCCGCCTGCTCGATGGCCAGCAGCACGCGCTTGTAGTCGCGCGGCATGACCTTGGCGAAATGATTCACGTTCTGGGCCCAACCACCGAGGATCTCCCGGCCCCGGGCCGAATCGGTCTCCTCCACGTGCCGCTCCACGATGCCGCGGAGGAATTCCACGTCCTCGCTGGTCAGCTCGTCGGTGTCGACGAGCTCCACGTTGAGGTTCTCGGGCAGGACGCCCTGCGGGTCGTAGAAGTAGGCGACGCCACCGGACATGCCGGCCGCGACGTTGCGTCCCGTCTCCCCCAGCACGACGACGCGTCCACCCGTCATGTACTCACAGGCGTGGTCGCCCACGCCCTCCACCACCGCGGTGACGCCCGAGTTGCGCACGCAGAAGCGCTCGCCCACGATGCCGCGGAGGAATACCTCGCCGGCGGTGGCGCCGTAGCAGATCACGTTGCCGGCGATGATGTTGTTCTCGGCCGCGAAATCGGGGGCGGCGTCCTCCGCCGGGCGGACGACGATGCGTCCCCCGGACAGTCCCTTGCCCACGTAGTCGTTGGCGTCACCGAACACCCGCACGGTCACGCCGGAGGCGAGGAACGCCCCGAGCGAGTTGCCGGCGGACCCCGTGAAGCTCAGGTCGATCGATCCCTCCGGGAGCCCGGCACCACCGTGCGCCTTGGAGATCTCGTGGCTGAGCATGGTGCCCACCGAGCGGTTCACGTTGCAGATCGGGTAGCTGCCCGCGAACGGCCCCGTCGCGGGATCAGCGATCACGGAGCGGCTGTCCTCGATGAGCCGGCGGTCGATGACGCCCTCGAGCTTGTGGTCCTGCGACTTGGTGTTCCGCAGGTCCTGGTGCATGAACGGGGACTCCGCCTGGGCGAAGATCGGCGCCAGGTCGAGCTTGGCGACCCGCTTGTTGTGGGCGAACGCCCGCGACTTGTCGAGGCATTCGGAGTGTCCGATCGCCTCGTCCAGCGAACGGAACCCGAGCTCGGCGAGGTACTCGCGCACCTCCTCGGCGATGAACTCCATGAAGTTCACCACGTACTCGGCCTTGCCGTTGAACCGCTCGCGCAGGATCGGGTTCTGGGTGGCGACACCGACGGGGCAGGTGTCGAGATGGCACACGCGCATCATCACGCAGCCGGCCACGACGAGCGGAGCCGTCGCGAATCCGAACTCCTCGCCGCCGAGCAGCGCCGCGACGATGACGTCGCGCCCGGTCTTGAGCTGCCCGTCGACCTGGACGACGATCCGATCCCGCAGGCCGTTGACCAGCAGGGTCTGCTGGGTCTCGGCGAGACCCAGCTCCCACGGGCCGCCCGCATGCTTGAGCGAGGTCAGCGGAGACGCGCCGGTGCCACCGTCGTGGCCGGAGATGAGCACCACGTCGGCGTGCGTCTTGGACACACCCGTCGCGACGGTGCCCACACCCTGCTCGGCCACGAGCTTGACGTGGATCCGGGCCTCGGGGTTGGCGTTCTTCAGATCGTAGATGAGCTGCGCCAGGTCCTCGATCGAGTAGATGTCGTGGTGCGGCGGCGGCGAGATCAGCCCGACGCCCGGGGTCGAGCCACGAACCTCGGCGACCCACGGGTAGACCTTCCCCGGCGGGAGCTGGCCGCCCTCGCCCGGCTTGGCGCCCTGGGCCATCTTGATCTGGATATCGGTGCAGTTGGCCAGGTAGTTGCTGGTCACACCGAACCGGCCTGAGGCCACCTGCTTGATGGCCGACCGGCGCCAGTCACCGTTGGGGTCGGGGCTGAAGCGGTCGATCGACTCGCCGCCCTCGCCCGAGTTGGACCGGGCGTGGAGACGGTTCATGGCGATCGCCAGCGTCTCGTGGGCCTCGGCCGAGATGGAGCCGTAGCTCATCGCGCCCGTGGAGAACCGCTTGACGATCTCCGAGACGGGCTCGACCTCCTCGATCGGCACCGGGGGACGGGTCCCCTTCAGCTCGAACAGGCCGCGGAGGGTGGCCAGACGTTCCGACTGGTCGTCGACGAGCTGGGTGTACTCCTTGAAGATCTCGTAGCGACCGGAGCGCGTGGAGTGCTGGAGCTTGAACACCGTGTCCGGGTTGAACAGGTGGTACTCGCCTTCCCGGCGCCACTGGTACTCCCCGCCGATCTCGAGCTCGCGGTGCGCGGCCTCCTCCGGCCGCGGCAGGAACGCGAAGCGGTGGCGACGGGCCACGTCCTCGGCGATCTCGTCGAGCCCGATGCCGTCGATGGGGCTGATCGAGCCGGTGAAGTACTCGTCGCACAACTCCTGCGAGAGCCCCGTGATGTCGAAGAGCTGCGCACCCGTGTACGAGGCCAGGGTCGAGATGCCCATCTTGGACATCACCTTGAGCACGCCCTTCGCGGCGGCCTTGCGGTAATTGGCGCAGGCCGCGGGGGTGTCCACCCCGGTGAGGTGACCGGTCTTGACGAGCTCGTCGATGGACTCGAACGCCATGTACGGGTTGATCGCCTCGGCGCCGTACCCAAAGAGGACCGCCATGTGGTGGACCTCGCGGGCGTCTCCGGATTCGACCACGAGGCTGACCCGGGTACGGGTCTTCTCGCGGACGAGGTGGTGGTGCACGGCCGAGGTGAGGAGCAGCGACGGAATCGGCGCGTTGCGCTCATCCGACTCACGATCCGACAGCACGATGATCGTGGCACCATCCTCGATGGCGTGGGAGATCTCGCGACGGATCCGTTCCAGGGCGATGCGCAGGCCGCGGCCGCCGTGAGCGACGTTGTACAGGCCGCGGACGACCACCGATCGCAGACCGGGACGGGTCTCGCCGGCCGCCATCAGCGTCGACAGCTCGTCGTTGCCGAGGATCGGGTTGTCCAGGCGGATCTGGCGGCACGACTCCGGGCCCGGGTGGATGAGATCGCCCTCGGGGCCGAGCGTCACACCGTAGCTGGTGACGAGCTCCTCGCGGATCGCGTCCAGCGGCGGGTTGGTGACCTGGGCGAAGCGCTGCGCGAAGTAGTCGAACAGCATCCGTGAGCGCTCCGACAGGACCGGCAGCGGCGTGTCGGTGCCCATCGATCCGATCGCCTCCGCACCCGCCCCGGCCATCGGCGAGACGAGGATCCGGAGCTCCTCCTCGGTGAATCCGAAGACCCGCTGCCTCAGCACGACACGCTCGTGCGGCATGTACGGGTGGTCGACCTGCGGGAGATCCCCGAGTCGGACCATGCCCTCGTCGAGCCACTGCTGGTACGGGTGCTCGGCGGCCAGCTCGGTCTTGATCTCCTCGTCGTCGATGATCCGCCCCTGGGCGGTATCGACCAGAAACATCCGGCCCGGGCGCAGGCGGGTCTTGGTGACGACCTTGTCCTGGGGGATGTCGAGGACGCCGACCTCGGAGGCCATGACGACGAGCCCGTCGTCGGTGACCCAGATCCGGGACGGGCGCAGACCGTTGCGGTCGAGCACGGCGCCGATCACGGTGCCGTCGGTGAACGTGATCGACGCCGGTCCGTCCCATGCCTCCATGAGGGAGGCGTGGTACTCGTAGAACGTCCGCTTGGCCGGGTCCATCGTCTCGTGGCGCTCCCACGCCTCGGGGACCATCATCAGCACGGCGTGGGGCAGGGTGCGCCCTGCCAGCGTCAACAGTTCCAGCGCCTCGTCGAAGCGCGCGGTGTCGGAGCCGCCCGGGGTGCAGATGGGCAGTGCCGCCGACAGGTCCTCGATGTGCTCGCTGGACATGAGTGACTCGCGGGCCCGCATCCAGTTCTCGTTACCGCGGGCGGTGTTGATCTCACCGTTGTGGGCGACGTAGCGGAAGGGGTGGGCCAGCGGCCATGCCGGGAACGTGTTGGTGGAGAAGCGGGAGTGGACGATGCCCAGGGCGGACTCCACACGCTCGTCCTGGAGATCCAGGTAGAACTCCGGGAGCTGCTTCTCGGTGAGCATGCCCTTGTAGACGAAGGTGCGAGGGCTCAGGGACGGGAAGTACACGGTCTCCGAGCCGAGGTCACCCTTGCCCGGCCCCTTGGAGCCCAGCTCGTGCTCGCAGCGCTTGCGCACGACGAAGCACTTGCGCTCGAGGTCCAGCTCGGTGAGCAGCGCCCCTCCGGGGCCGGCGGCCTTGACGAAGATCTGGTGGATGCTGGGCTGCGCGTCGCGTGAGATCGCGCCGACCGTGGAGTCGTCGACCGGTACCTCACGCCACCCGATCACGGACACGCCCTGTTCGGCGGCGATCCGCTCCACCATCCGCATGGCGTCCATCGCGAGCATGCGGGACTGGGGGAGAAAACAAAGGCCGGTGGCATATGCACCGGCCTCAGGCAGTTCTACGTTCTGCTCCTCACGCATCACTTCGCGGAGGAACAAGTCCGGTACCTGGATCAACAAGCCCGTGCCGTCACCGGTGTTGGCCTCGGCGCCAACGGCGCCGCGGTGCTCGAGGTTCACCAGTGCGGCGATCGCCTTCTCGACGATGTCCCGGGACTTGCGTCCGTACATATCCACAACGAACGCGACGCCACACGAGTCGTGTTCGTATTCAGGGCGGTACAGGCTCTTGGGGCCGGGAGTCGTCATCATGTATTCGCCTTCGCTTGTCGACGGGCGGACTCCGTGGTGTCTGGAGCACCCGTACTCAGAGGACCGAAGTGCTCTGGCTCGGAAATAATATGGGCAGAAGGGGCGCAGCACACAAATCGGGAAAGTCAAACTGTGGCCCCTGACATGGGAAGCTGAGTCCACCTTGTGAGATTTCTCTCAGGGTACGCGCCTCACGCCCTCCCGAGATGGCGGAAGGCCCGCCCCGGGCGAATGCTCCCGGGGCGGGCCTTCTCTCAGATAACTCACCGAATGAACGGCATTGGTGGCAACGTGACACCGTCCGGCAGCGCCACTTCGTAGTCACCCAGCGAGCCGGTCATCACGATGGCGGCATTGACGCCCACCGCGGCGCCTCCGACTCCGGCGACACCCGGTTCGCCTCCACGCCCGTTGGGCGTCGAGGGCCCGGGCGCAACCGGCGGCGCGGCGACCGCCGGCGCTGCCGCGACCGGAGCGGGGAGGCCCGGCAGCGGCGGAAGCGCGATCCCCATGTCCGCGCCCACCTGCAGGATCATCGGTGCAGCAGCCACGGAACCGCCGATGAGCGCGACAGGCAGCAGCAGCGGCAGTGACCCCGCAGCCGATCCTGCGGACCCGAGTGGGGCCAGCGACGCCGTGAGGGACCCGAGGGGAGCGAGGGAGCCGGTGGCCGATCCCGGTTCGAGAGATCCCATCGGCAGGGAGCCCTCAGACGAGCCTTCCTCCAGCGACCCTTCATCGGACCCGGCCGACAACGGTGCGAGGGAACCCCCGTCGAGGGAGCCCTCCAACGACCCGTCGAGCGAACCCTCCCCCGTCCCGTTGCCCGAACCGGCATCAGAACCGGACGACAACGGCGCCAGGGACCCCTCCACCGACCCGTCCTCCGAACCCATGTCATCCGACCCGCCACCGGAACCCGCCGACAACGGCCCCAGCGATCCTCCCACCGATGCGAGAGGCAGGGAGCCCAGAGCAAGGGACCCGGGCGCGAGTGAACCGAGGTCGACCGACCCCTCCCCGGGCTCGTTGTCCGACCCGCCCTCAGAACCGGCCGACAACGGCGCGAGCGAACCCGCATCCAGCGACCCCTCCAACGACCCGTCACCCGAACCCAGATCATCCGACCCGCCCTCAGAACCGGCTGACAGCGGCGCCAGCGAGCCATCACCCGCCTCGGAACCGGACGATCCGAGCGCCAGGAGCAGAGTCACGGCCACGAGCGATCCGCCCTCGGCGGAACCGGGGTCCAACGACCCGTCGTCCGAGCCGGCATCCGAGCCCGCCGACAACGGCGCCAGGGAACCCGCATCCAGGGACCCCTCCTCCAGCGACCCTTCGTCAGAGCCCACGTCATCCGACCCGGCATCGGACCCCGCGGACAACGGCTGCAGCGAGGCTGGGTCCAGGGAGCCGGGGTCCAGCGAACCGGGGTCGAGCGATCCCGGGTTGAGCGATCCGGTGTCCGGGGACGACCCCGACGGCACGGAGCCGGGGTCCAGCGAACCGGGCCCCGAGAGATCATCCGAGCCGGTATCGGAACCGGCGGACAGCGGCTCCAGCGAGCCGGGATCCAGCGAGCCGCTCGGTATGCCTCCGTCGAGCGATCCGCCCTCACCCGACCCGGCCGAACCGAGCAGCAGTTCGAGGTTCAGACCGAGCTCGCCGTTGAGCGACCCGGTCTGGGCACCTGCGATCGCCGGCGAACCGGCGGCAGCGAGCAGCGCTGCGCTGGTGAGCGCCGCCGCCCTCAGATGTCGTGCGCGTTTCGAAGACATAGTCGATCCTTCTCTCGGTGTCCCTTGCTTCTGCCGGAGGATGCAGCGGATCGCCTGCACCGATCCCCTTACCTGACCTAAACATCGCGTAAACTCAGAATACTGTTACCTAGATCACATTACTACCGGTGAAACGACATATATTTGACCTCGTCAGCGGCCTGCGGCCACCTACGCTCGATGGGTGACCACTGCGCCCCACACCCTGTCGTCCCCGGTCCCGCCGCTTCGCCGCATGGCGGACGGCACGGTCAAGCAGACCAATCCGTTCACCGGCACCGAGGTGTGGACCGTGCCCGGTCGGGCGCACCGGCCCATCGACCACTCCCCCGGGCGGGTCACCGCGGTGGACCCGTCCGCCGCGGAGGCGCACTGCCCGTTCTGTGTGACCCGGCTGCGCGAGACCACCCCGGAGAAGGCGCGCGTAATCCGCGACGGCGACACCTGGCGGGTGCTCGAGGAGGTGTCCGCCGACGAGCTCGATGCCACGACCCCGGAGTTCCGGCTGTTCGGCAATCTCTTCGAGATCGTCTCACTGGACTACTGGAAGGCCGTGCACGGTTACCGCATCCCGGCCCGCGCGGCCGCCCACCAGTCCGCGTATCTCGCGACCCCGTCCGGCGCCGAGCACGTCCGCGCGCTGGTCCGCGCCCGCATCGCCGCAGCGCAGGGCGACCCGTCGGCCGTGGATGCCATGGGCCCGGCCGAACTGGCCACGCACTCGGAGAGCTTCTTCGGCGGCTGTCACGACGTGGTGGTGGCACGCCGTCATCTCACCGACGGCGCCACCGCCAGCGACCGCCACGCCGCGTCGGGCGACCTGACCCCCGCCGAGCACGAGCAGTTCACCGCCTTCACGGTCCGCGCGATGCGAGGCCTGTACCGCGACAACGCACACGCGCGGTACGTGTCGGTGTTCCAGAACTGGCTCGCGCCCGCGGGCGCCTCGTTCGCGCACCTGCACAAACAGCTGGTGGCGATCGACGAGATCCCCGCCAAGACCGCCCGCGAGGCGGCCGCGCTGGGCGGCGACACCGACCTCTACAACCGGCTCGGTGTGGACCACGCCGCGGCCGAGGGGTTGGTGCTGGCGGAAAACGAGCACGCGGTCGCGGTGGTGGGCGTGGGGCACCGCTACCCCGCGCTGGTGGTCTACTCGCGGTCGGCGGCGAGCGCGCCGTGGGAGCATTCGGCGGCCGAGCTGCGCGGCGTCTCGGATCTGCTGCACGCCTGCCACGCGGCGACGGGTCGGCTGGTGCCGTGTAACGAGGAGTGGCACACCCGCCCGCCTGAACGGGGTGTCGCGGCCATGCCGTGGCGGATCGTGCTGAAGTGGCGCATCTCGACACCCGCCGGTTTCGAGGGCGCGACCGGCGTCTACGTCAACACGATCGACCCGTGGGGCTTGCGTGACCGGGTGGTACCGCGCCTGGCAGAGCTCCGCGCGCAGGGCCGGATCGCCCACATGGCGGTGGGCACCGAGTGCGGGGACGTGCGGGGGGCACTTCGGTACGGGCGGTGAGGACGACGACGACGACGAGGTGGTGGCCACGCCCGGCCGGCGGGAGGGCGGGTCAGTGGCCGCGGACGCCGAGGCCGCGGACGCGGCCGGAGGCGCGTGAGACGACACGCGTGTGGATGACGCCCCGCGCGGGGGCGGCGGTGGCCTCACGGATGCCCGGGACGGAGGCCGGGATCACCACCGGCGCGGCGAGACCCGCGTCGAGCAGCATCGCGGTGGGCGTCTCCTCCGAGCCGCCGTTGATGCTGCAACACAGTTGATAGGCGTCCTCGTCCCGCCAGATATTGACCCAGTGGACGTCGAGTCCCTCACGGGCGGCCCGGCGACGCAGCGCCGACGAATAAGGGCACCCCGGCCTCCACAGCACCACCACGGCGCGACCCGCGTCGGCGACGGACCGCACGGTCTGGAGTGGCTCGTGACCGGAGGCGCGCAGCGGGGAGTTCCACAGGGCCAGCACCAGTGCCGCGACGAGCACCACGGCCGCCAACGGCGCGCCGTGTCCGAACCCGATGAGCGTCCACGCCGTGGCACACCCGAGCGCCAGAACGGCTGCGGGGCCGAGCCAGTGGCCGGGGACGAGCTCCCGCCCGGCCCGTGCGAAGGGATGGGTCACGCCGATGACCATACGCCCCGCGGTTCGGGGCGTGGGGCCCGCTTCGCCAGAATTGTGACCTGACAACGAGTCTGGTGCCGCCCGACCGGTTGCGCGGTAGCGTCGGCCCCATGACGGATCCGCCGCCGCCCACTGCGTCCCGCACATCGGCCACCCGCAAGGTCCGGGACCTCACCGGACCCGGGATCACCACGGTCTTCGGGATGGAAGGGACGGATCTGGGCATCCTGACCCGGACCCCGTCCGGGCGCCTGCTCGCGGTGTTCGGCGACACCTTCGCCGGCGCCGGGATGGGCGCCCCCCATGTGGGGCGTCCGCACCCGGGTATCGAGCAGTGTGCCCCCACCACGGATGAGCGTCCCGGACCCGGAAACCCGGACTGGCGCTCCCCCGCCGGATTGTTCTCCGACACCGTCGACCTGTCCGAGGGGCTCGAGTGGACGGACGCCGCCGGCCCGGGCCCGCGGGACTACGCCGCCCAGCTGATCGACTATGTGCACGGCCGCGGTTGCTCGACCGTCCTCCCGAGCGACGTGCTCACCATCGGAGACACCATGTACCTGCACGTCATGGTCAACGACGGCCTGGGCACCGTCACCCGCACCCGGATCCACCGGTCGACCGACGACGGCCGGACCTGGGAGCCCACGGGGGCGGAGTTCTCGCCCCTCCTCGAGGGCGGCCATCGCCAACTCTGGACGTGGGAGCTCGGCGGGGACGGGTTCGTCTACGTCCTGTCCACAGGGTTCCAACGGGACAAGGGCGTCATCCTCATGCGGGTGCGTGAGGAGCACCTCGCGGATCCCGACCTCCGCAGGTGGCAGACCTGGGGCTTCCGGAAGGGCGCCTGGGGCTGGGGCAATCCCACGACCATCGTGCTGCCCGGCCGGATCGGCGAGATGTACCTGCGTCGGTGCGAGGACTTCTGGACCCTCACCTACTTCGATGCCGAGCACTACCGCATCGACTGTCTGACGTTCCCGCACATCGGGGCCGACCTGCTCGACCGCTCGGTCACCACGCACACCACGCTCCTGCACGGGAGTGCGTGGGGCGACGAGTCGGACGGTTCCGACCCCGGGGCCGGGCCCGCGCGGGTCGCCCAGCTCTACTGCGGCTGCCCGGTGCCGGGATCCACGCCGGAGGAGTGGCACTTCGTGGTGAGCCAGTGGAACACCCACGACTCGGCCGCCGGGCCCGCCGGGTGGCCGTACCGGTCCATGCAGTTCGTCGGCTCGATCCCGCGCCCGCCGCGCGGCTGAGCCAGGATCGCGGCTCAACCAGGGGCCCGGCGGACCAGGGGCCCTGGCGGCTCACGCCCAGGGCAGTGGCCCCAGCTCGCGTTCGGCCCACCGGTGCACGGCGGCGTGGTCGCGCACGTCGAGCCCGGCGGTGTCCACCTCTATCGCATCCGGCCACGGCGGCGTCGCCACCAGCTGGGAGTCCAGGACCTCCACCGTGGCCTCGGACGGGTCGGCGCCCACGGCCGCCCGCGCGGTGATCCGCCGAACCAGCTCGTCGCGGGGCGCGGTGCACGCGATCTCCACCAGCTCGGCGTGCGCGTCCACGGCCACGGTCTCGGCCTCCGCGCGGCGCCGTGGCTCCAGCCAGGTGGCGTCCAGCACCACCGTTCGCCCCTGCGCGAGCAGCCCGGCGGCGCGGGCGAGCATCTCCGCGTAGACCGCGTCGATCGCCGCGTCCGAATACCGGTCGGCGGCGGCGCCCGCGATCTCCCCGCGGACCACGTCGGAACGCAGCAGGTCCGCCGACAGCGCCTCTGCCAGCGGCGCGGCCAGCGTGGACTTACCGGACCCGGACACCCCGCCCACCAGCACCAGACGGACACGGCACCGCAGCAGTGAGTCGACCGCCCGGTCCGCCAACACCAGCGCCCGGCGGGCCTCGCCGCCGGCGGCCCCGTCGTCGGCCTGCTCGGCGCGGATGGCGGTCACCTTGGAGCGGACCAGGGCACGGTAGGCGATGTAGTGGTGGACCAGCGAGGGCGGCGCGTCATCGCCGGAGAAGTCGCGGTAGGCCTCGAGGAGGACGACGGCGAGGTCCCGCGCCCCCGCGGCGTCGAGATCCATCGCCAGGAATGCGATGTCCAGCATCGCGTCGCCGAACCGGAGCCGGTCGTCGAACTCGAGGCAGTCGATCACCCGCGGTCCGTCGTCGGTGAGGTAGACGTCGGCGGCGAGGAGGTCCCCGTGGCCGTCGACGACCCGGCCGGCCGCCACGCGGGACCGCAGCAGCGGGGCCCGCCCCCGCAGGTAGCCCGACGCCAGGGCCGCGATGTCGTCGACGATCTCCGGGGCGTCCCTACCCACGTCGAGTCCGCGCAGGTGGTCGAGGGACTCCGCCCACAACCGCGCCACCGCGGCGGGGGAGCCCGCGGCGTCGATCTCCTCCGAGCGGGGGCTGGCGGCGTGGAGGTGGTCGATCTGCCGGGCCACCTCGCGGATGCCGGCCACGATGTCCGGATCGCCGTCCCCGGTCGAGCCCTCCTGCCGCGACCGCACCAGCGCGGCGAGGCTCCGGTGCGCGGGGAGGCGACGCATCCGCACGACGTGATCGATCACCTCGCCGTCGGGGCCCCTCACCTCCAGCACGCCGGTGTAGACGTCCGGGGCCAGTCGACTGTTGAGCTCGACCTCACGGCGGCTCTGCTCCGCCCGCGCCTCGACGGTGGTGTTGTCGAGGAAGCCGAGATCCAGTGGCTTGCGCACTTTGTGAGCCTGGTCACCCCAGAGGATGATGAGCGCACTGTGGGTCTCCACGAGGCCCGGAGGGCCCGGCGTCGCGGGATCGGATGCTCCGGACACGGTCATGGACCCAGCCTAGGCAGGCACGACGCCGCCCGTGGCGCCTCCGACGGACCCGCCCGACCCCCCGGGGACACGCGAGTGACCGGAGTGTTACATCAACGCGCCCTCACGATTCGGACCCCTTGCGCTCTCGCAGGCCGCTTGTAGGGTCGCTGACGCACCTCGCTTCCGACCGGGGTGCCCGCGATGAGAGACATCGGGGTCGATGTAGATCGGAGACGTGCTCTATGACGAACACTCACCGGAAGACCACCAACCGCACCACCGCGAAGATCGCCGCCGTCGGCGCGTTCGGACTCGGTGCCGCCATCGCGTTCCCGGGCCTGGCCGCCGCGCAGACCGAGGCCCCCACCGACCCCACCGCCAGCCTCGAGGACCTCGCAGGTGACAGCGGCAGCCTCGCCGACATCACGGGCGAGGACGGCAGCCTCGAGGGCGCCCTGGGCACCGACCTCAACCTCGACTTGGGCAGCCTGGCGTTCAACCTCAACCTCGATGCCGAGACCCCCAACCCGGGCTCCGTCGAGCTGGGTAGCCTCGGCGTCTCGCCGAACACCGGCAGCGCGCTGATCGACGGCAACTCCGGTTCCGCCGAGGACGAGACCGAGACCGCGACCGGGTCGGCCACCGGCTCCGCCGACGAGGATGCGACCGACGCCGACGCCGACAGCGGCTCGCTGGGCAGCAGCGACGAGACCACCGATGACACCGACGGCGTCGCGACCGCCGCGGTCGTCGAGGAGGCCCCGGCCACCAGCGGTTCGCTCGGCTCGGGTGACGAGACCACCGATGAGCCCCCCGTCGATGAGACCGCCGCCGAGACCGGGTCGCTGAGCGGGTCGCTCGCCGGCCTGAGCTCCGGCGCCGAGGACGACACCACCACCGGCGCCACCGTCGACGCCGACGCCGAGGTCGAGGCCGACGCCGGGCTGAACTTCGGCTCGCT
The DNA here is from genome assembly GCF_002441635.1 of Dietzia sp. WMMA184. NCBI lineage: Bacteria > Bacillati > Actinomycetota > Actinomycetes > Mycobacteriales > Dietziaceae > Dietzia > Dietzia sp. WMMA184. The sequence continues at coordinate 2,117,792 of NZ_NXEI01000001.1, forward strand.
GGGCTGATAACCCCCGCGTCCACGACGCGCCTTCCCGGCCCGGGATCGTGCCCCTCCCCCTCACGATCCCGGGCCGTCGTGTGTCCGCCGACACTCATGGGGGATGATGCAGGTGTGACGATCGTCGTGGCCTGCGGGGCCTTCAAGGGCTCCCTCACCGCTGTCGAGGCGTGCCACCACGCGGCCGAGGGCGCCCGTCGGGCGCACCCCGACACCGATGTCCTGGAACGCCCGGTCGCCGACGGCGGGGGCGGCAGTCTCGAGGTGATGGTCGCCGGCGGCGCCCGCACCGTGCCCGTCACGGCATCGGGGCCCACCGGTGAGCCGGTCGAGACCTCGTTCGCCGCCATCGACCCCGACACCGCGTTCGTGGAGATGGCGGACGCCTGCGGCCTGCTGCGACTGCCCGGCGGCGAGGCCCGCCCCCTGGAGGCGTCCAGCCGCGGGGTCGGCGAGGTGATGCTGGCCGCGCTGCGATCCGGCCGCGGCAACATCCACCTGGGCATCGGCGGCAGCGCGTCCACCGACGGCGGCGCCGGGATGCTCGCCGCTCTCGGTGCGCGTTTCCTGGACTCCTCCGGCACGGAGCTGCCCGACGGCGGCGGCGCGCTGGTCAACCTCGACCGGATCGACCTCGACGGCCTCGACCCGGCCGTCCGCGCCGCCCGCATCCTCGTCGCCTGCGACGTGGACAACCCGCTGCTCGGTCCGCTGGGCGCGGCCCGCGTCTACGGCCCGCAGAAGGGCGCGATCCCGGACCAACTCGACGAGCTCGAGGCCGGCCTGACCCGCCTGGTGCGGGTCCTGCGAGCGCAGGGACTCGACGTCGACCCGGATGCGCCCGGCTCCGGCGCGGCCGGCGGGGTCGGCTTCATCGCCCGTGAGCTGCTCGGCGCCTCCCTCGACCCGGGGTTCGAGGTGCTCGGCACCCTCACCGGTCTCGAGGACGTCCTGTCCGCCGCCGACCTGGTGATCACGGGCGAGGGCCGACTCGACGACCAGACCATGCACGGCAAGACCCCGATGGGAGTGGCGGCCCTGTGCCGGTCCCACGCCGTCCCGGTGGTCGCGGTGTGTGGCCGCCTGGATCTGGGGGCCGACCGGGTCGCCGAGGCCGGGTTCGCGGCGGCGGCCGCACTCACCGAACGGGAACCCGACCTGGCCCGTTCCATCGCCAACGCGGGCCCGCTGCTCGAGGAGGTCGCCGCCGAGGTCGTCTCCCGCATCCTGCCCTGAGGCGGCGTTGTCACCAGCGGTGCGGTCAGCCGATACGCCGGCGCAGTTCGTCCACTCCCCCGCCGGACAGCTCGTCGAGGAACACCGGCCGGCCCGCCATGGCCATCACCAGCGCCAGCGTCGGCCCCTCTACCTCCGGACCTGCGCCGGCCTCGAACGGCCCGTCGGTCGCCCGTAGGCGCAGTCCCTTCACGAGCCTCGCACTGTTCACCGCGAAGTCCTGCGACGCATAGAACCGCGCGACCCCGGTCAGGGGATCGACGGGGTAGGCGCGGGTCAGGCCGAGGGGCCGGCGGATGTCCTCCGCGTGCACGATCGTCTCGCCGAGCCACGCCGCGGGGTCCCCGAAGGGTGACACGCGGAGCGACGACGAGTCGACGAAGTTCTCCAGCGTCCCGCCGGGGCTGTCGCGGAGCTGCTCCCGCATCCTCCGCCGGTTGTGCTTGTCGGTGTCGAACCCCGCACCCACGATGCTGCGGACCCACCGGACCCGGCCCGTCCGGGCGACCGCCGTCAGATGGGCGAGGACCTTCTCCACGCTCCACCGGGTGCACAGCGACCCGGTGCGCCACTCCGCGTCGCGCAATGCCCCCAGCTCGTCGGCCAGGGCCGCGCGTTCCACGTGGATCGCCGCCCACAGTCGGTCCCGGTCGGCACGGGTGCGGCCCATGAGAACTCCTCCGTCGCGGTTGGGGTGGTCTCATCGAACCACGCGGCCCCGCCCGGCGGTGTGGTCCATGATGGAACCGTCCCCGCCCCCGACTGGAGGTCGACATGCGCAAGTGGCTCCTCGGCGCGCCCCTGGCCGCCCTGGCCGCGGTCGCGGCCACGGACCTGCGGCAGACCAGGTTCCCGATCCTGCGGACGTTCCCCGTCCTCGGACACGCCCGCATGGCGCTGACCGCCATCGGACCCGAGCTGCGGCAGTACATCGTCGCCAGCAACGACGAGGAACGGCCGTTCACCCGGGATCAGCGCGACTGGATCTACGAGTCCGCCGAGTCCCGGGGGACCACGTTCGGGTTCGGTACGGACAACGATATCGAGTTCCTCGAGGGCTACCCGATCATCAAACAGCGCACCTTCAGTGACGTCACCCTGTCCGCGCTCCCCCATTCCGGACAGCAGCTCCCGCTCCCGCCCGCCAAGGTGCTCGGCGCCGCCCGCGGCCGGGCCCGCGCGTTCCGGCCGGACTCTTTGGTCAACATCTCGGCGATGAGCTACGGCTCGCTCTCCGCGCCCGCGGTCGAGGCTCTGGGTCGGGGTGCCGCCCTCTCGGGAGCCCTCCACAACACGGGTGAGGGCGGCCTGAGCCCCTACCACCAGAACGGCGCGGACCTCATCTTCCAGATCGGCACCGCCTACTTCGGGGTCCGCGACGACCGGGGACGGTTCGACATCGACAAGCTGGTCGCGCTCACCGAGAAGCACCCGATCCGGGCGATCGAGATCAAGCTCTCCCAGGGCGCCAAACCCGGCCTGGGCGGGCTCCTCCCCGCCGCCAAGATCAGCGAGGAGATCGCTGCGATCCGCGGGATCCCGATGGGTGAGGACTGCGCGAGCCCCTCCCGGCATACCGCGTTCAGCGACGTCGACTCGATGCTCGACCTCGTCGAGGACATCGCCGACCGCACCGGCCTGCCCGTCGGCATCAAGTCGGCCATCGGCGACATGACCTTCTGGGAGGAACTCGCCACCGCGATGCTCCCGCGCGACCGCGGCGTCGACTTCATCACGATCGACGGCGGGGAGGGCGGCACCGGCGCCGGTCCGCTCGTGTTCACCGACGCGGTGTCCCTGCCCTTCCGCCTCGGCTTCCCGCGCGTGTACTCGATCTTCGCCGAAGCGAGACTCACCGATGACGTCGTGTTCATCGGCGCCGGCAAGCTCGGCATCCCGGAGAACGCCGTGGTCGCGCTCGCACTGGGCGTGGACATGATCAACGTCGCGCGGGAGGCCATGCTGTCAGTGGGGTGCATCCAGGCGCAGAAGTGCCACACCGGCGGCTGCCCCACCGGTGTCGCCACGCAGAACCCGTGGCTGGTGCGCGGGGTGGAGCCCACCGCGATGGCCGAACGCTGCTCCAATTACATCCGGTCGCTACGACGCGAGCTCGTCAAGGTCGCGGGCGCCGTCGGCGTCCCCCACCCCGGCCTGATCGGGCCCACCGATGTCGAACTCGCCCGCGGCACCCGGGACTCGCACACGCTCGCCGAGATCTACGGTTACGGCGACGGCTGGGGGCTGCCCGGGCCGGACGACGCGCGGGCAGTCACCGAGATCATGGTCGCCGCCGGCGTCGCCGAGCACACCGCGGCGATCACCCCGCCGGGCGTCGAACCGGACTAGTCGCCCCCGGCGGCCCCCGCGCGCAGCAGGCCCAGCTCGCGATTGAGGTTGGCGTGGGCCTGCTTCTCCCACATGTCGCGACCCGCGCGGGTGAGGAACACGGACCTGCGCTCGAGCAGTCCCTCGAGCGCGGCGATCCGCCCGGCGACGAACCTCTCGCCCGGGACGTGGGCGAACTCGTGCCGCACGTCCGCGGCGTAGGTATCGTAGGTCTCCGGGTCGGCACCCAGCACGGCCAGATCGGCGTCCGAGAGGACGGCCCCGTCGAGGTCTCCGGGCTCGATCCGGTGCCCGCCCATGAGGCGGACGAGGCGCGCGACCTCCTCGACGGGCGCGGCCGGGTCGAGCAGTTCCTCGGCCAGCGCCGCCGACTTCTCGTTGTTCTCCGCGCCCGCGGGGTCGAACACCGCGGCGTGCAGCCACGCGGCCAGCCGGACCGCCGTGGCGTCGAAGGTCTCCCCGTCCGCCTCGAGCGCGTCCACGGCCCGGAGCACGGCCCGCAGGTGCGTCTCGTTGTGGTACCGCCGCTGTGGCTCGTTCCAGCGTCTCAGCAGGTCAGCCCGCAGCTCGGGGGTGAGGAACCCGACGGGGGCGTCGAGCGGGTCAGCGGAGGCCGTGCGATCCGTGTCCATGGTCGGACTCTACCGCCGAAACCCCGCTGATCCGCGCCGGATCGGGTTACTCCTCCAGCTCCGAGCCCAGCCTCGGCGGGAACTCCTCGAGTGCGGCGAGCTCGGCGGTGTCGAACGTTCGGGCCCTGGACAGGAACCGCTTGCCGGTGGGGTTCTCGAGGCTGAACCCCGAGCCGCGTCCCGGGATCGCGTCCAGCACCAACTGCGTGTGTTTCCACGTCTCGAACTGGGAGCCCGAGATCCACACGCGGACCCCGGGTGCCAGGTCCAGCTCCCCCACCAACACGTCGCGCTGCCCCACACGGAACTCACCGTCGGGATAGCACATGGGCGCCGAGCCGTCGCAGCACCCGCCGGACTGGTGGAACATCACCGGGCCGTGCCGGCCGACGAGCTCGCGGATGAGCTCGACGGCCGGCTCGGTCGCCACGAGGCGCGGCGGTAGGTCGGCGGGCGCGCCCTCCGGGGGGAGCGCCCGCGCGGCGATGCGCACGCTCCCGCCCGAGGGCAACCCGCACACGTCGTCCATCAGAAGAAGCCCTGCGGCTTGCCCGAGTAGCTCACGAGCAGGCACTTGGTCTGCTGGTAGTGGTCGAGCATCATGCGGTGGTTCTCGCGGCCGATGCCGGACTGCTTGTAGCCGCCGAACGCCGCGTGCGCCGGGTACTGGTGGTAGGTGTTGGTCCACACGCGGCCGGCCTGGATGGTGCGGCCGGCCCGGTAGGCGGTGGTGCCGTTGCGCGACCACACACCGGCACCGAGTCCGTAGAGGGTGTCGTTGGCGATGGTCATGGCGTCGTCGAAGTCGGTGAACGAGCTCAGGGACAGGACCGGCCCGAAGATCTCCTCCTGGAACAGCCGCATCTTGTTGTGACCGCGGAAGACGGTCGGCTGCACGTAGTAGCCACCCGCCAGGTCACCGTCGAGCTCCGCCCGGGCGCCGCCGGTGAGCACGTCCGCGCCCTCCTGCTTGCCGATGTCGATGTAGGACAGGATCTTCTCCAGCTGATCGCCCGAGGCCTGCGCGCCCAGCATGGTGTCGGTGTCGAGCGGGTTGCCCTGGGTGATTTTGTTGGTGCGCTCGATCGCGAGTTCGGTGAACTCGTCGAAGACCGACTTCTGCACCAGCGCGCGCGAGGGGCACGTGCACACCTCGCCCTGGTTGAGGCCGAACATCGCGAACCCCTCGAGTGCGGCCTGCCGGAAGTCGTCGTCGGCGTCCATGACGTCGGCGAAGAAGATGTTGGGGCTCTTGCCGCCCAGCTCGAGGGTCACCGGGATGAGGTTCTCGGAGGCGTACTGCATGATCAGCCGCCCGGTGGTGGTCTCGCCGGTGAAGGCGACCTTGCGGATCCTCGGGTTGGAGGCCAGGGGCTTGCCCGCCTCGGCGCCGAAGCCGTTGACCACGTTGAGCACGCCGGGCGGGATGAGGTCACCGATCACCGACAGCAGGAACAGGATCGACGCCGGGGTCTGCTCGGCCGGCTTGAGCACCACGCAGTTGCCCGCGGCCAGTGCCGGGGCGAGCTTCCACACCGCCATGAGGACCGGGAAGTTCCACGGGATGATCTGGCCGACCACGCCGAGCGGCTCGTGGAAGTGGTACGCCACCGTGTCCTCGTCGATCTGTGAGATCCCGCCCTCCTGCGCGCGGATACACCCGGCGAAGTAGCGGAAGTGATCGATCGCCAGCGGGATGTCGGCCGCCAGACACTCGCGGATCGGCTTGCCGTTGTCCCACGATTCGGCCAGGGCGATGGCCTCGAGGTTCTCCTCCATGCGGTCGGCGATCCGGAGCAGGACCAGCGAGCGCTCGGCGGCGGAGGTGGCGTTCCAGGCCGGGGCGGCGGCCCACGCGGCGTCCAGGGCCGCCTCGATGTCCTCGGAGGTGCCGCGGCCGACCTCGCAGAAGACCTGACCGGTGATCGGGGTGACGTTCTCGAAGTACTCGCCCTTGACGGGTGCCACCCACTCGCCGCCGATGTAGTGCTCGTAGCGGCTCTCGTAGGACATCACCGAACCATCGGCGCCGGGCTGTGCGAAAACGGGCATCGTGCCCCTCCTTCTCCTCCGCGCGACCCCCGTGGTCGTCGCTGTGATGTAGGACACTATCCGCGGCGGGGTTGCAGCAACGTTGCACGACGGACGATTCCGTCCGACTCCGTGCGGGCACTGCCCGACCGGACAGGCCCCACCCGTTCGACCTGCCGGAATCCACCGCATCCCCTCGCCGCGGACGTCCCGACCGCCCTACCGTCAGCCCCCATGGAGACCACCGCGAGACCCGGGGCGACCCGAGAGATTTCCGCGATCCGGGGCGGACCGGGCCGACGCTTCGGGGCGTTCACCGTCGTGGCCGACGCCCATCGGGTACGGATCGGGCACGACCTCAGCCACGACGAGGTGAGCGAGGCGGTGATCCCGGCCATGTCCCGAGACCTGCTCGACACCGGGGTCCTCCACACCGTGGACGAGTTCCACCGGGCCGTGACCGCGCTCGTGACCTCCCGGGACGGGAGCTGGCAGGAGTGCTGGTCCGACTACTACCGGTCCTCGATCGCAGCACTGACAAACGGCCACTGCCCGTTCTCCCCGGTCCACGACCGGGCGGTGGCGGAGTTGGTCGGCGACTCGGCGCTGGAGATCGGGTGTTGCTTCGGGTTCCTGTCCCTGCGGCTCTCACGGGAGGGGGCCGGGACCATCGCGGCAGATCTGGACCCCACCGTCCTCAAGCTGCTCCGGACCTGCGCACCGGCCGGTGACACCCTGCCGACCCCCGTCTGTCTCGACGCGCGGACGACTCCCTTGGCGACGGACACCGCGGACACCGTCTACCTCGTCCACGTCCTCGAGCACCTCGACGAGGACGCCGGCTGGGACATGGTCCGCGAAGCCCTCCGTCTGGCGCGACGCCGTCTGGTGATCGCCGTCCCCTTCGAGGCGGTGGCGGTGGCACAGTACGGGCATGTCCGGACCTTCGACATCCCCACACTGACGAGCCTGGCCGCCCGGATCGCGACGGTCGGACACGGCCGGTCGGCCGGTATCCGGACGAGGGTCGACGAACACCACGGGGGATGGCTCGTGGTGGACACGTGAGTCCTCTCGCCACCCGCCCTACTCCAGCCCCGCTCGCCTCCCACCCCCGCCCGTCGCCGGTCAGAGCAACCCCTGCCGACTGGCCACGTACACCGCCTCGGCACGCCGGGAGACCTTGAGTTTGCGCAGGATGTTGCTGATGTGGAACTTGGCGGTGGTGGCCGAGATGAACAGGGCCTGACCGATCTCCTTGTTCGACATCCCCTCCGCCAGCAGCGTCAGGACCTCGATCTCCCGGGCCGACAGGGCCTCGGACGCCGAGCCCCCGCCCTTGAGAGCGTCGAGCACCATCGACGCGGTCCGGGTGTCGAAGGCGCTCTGCCCCGCCGACACCGACCGGACGGCGGTCACCAGCTCGGTGACATCCACGTTCTTGACCACGTACCCACGTGCTCCGGCCCGGACCGCACGCACGACTATCGCCTTGTCGAGGAAGGTGGTGAGCACCAGCGGGGCGACGTCGGGGAACAGGTCCCGGACCGCTGCACAGACCCGCAGTCCGTCGAGTTCGGAGCCGCTCCCTAGTTTGAGGTCGATCACCGCGACGTCCGGGCGGGTCGAGGTGATGACCTCCAGCGCCGAGTCCGCGGTCGACGCCTCCCCGACCACCTCGATATCGGGTTCCCGCTGCAGCATCAGCCGCAGCCCTTCTCGGAGGACCGCGTGATCGTCCACCAGGACGGTGCGGATCGTCGCCGGTGGGGTCATGGGGCCGGCCGCCGACGGGGTCATCGGACCGGCCGCCGGTCCGCACCGTCGACGCGGGGCGCCACCACCGTGATCGCCACCCCGCCCAGCTCGGACTCCGCGATGCTCATCACGCCCCCCACCAGTTCCGCCCTCTCCCTCATGTTGACCAGCCCGTGGCGCTCGTCGGGGGACCCGGTCCGGGCCGCTTCGAGCAGGTGGCGCAGGTCCTCCGGCCGGCCCTCGCCGTCGTCCTCCACGGTCAGACCCACGGCCTCGTCACTGAAGTCCACAGTCACCACCACTCCGTTCCCCCGCGAGTGTCTCGCGGCGTTCGCGAGCGCCTCACCGGCGATCCGGAGCAACTCGTGCTCGATCTCGTGGGTCGTGGGGAACTCGCTGCCGAGGAGCCTGACCTCGGTGGACATGCTCGACGGGACGTGGAGACGGCAGAGATCCTCGATCAGCCGACTCAGGCTCCCGTCACCGTCGTCGATCGTGCGGAGGGCGTAGATCACGGACCGCAACTGTTCGACGGCCTGGTCGGTCAGATGCACCGCCTTCTCGAGCAGCGGCCGCTGCTGCTCGGCCCGTCCCACCGCGTCGAGGCCGAGTTGGAGATGCATCCCCGCGCCGAGGACGAGCTGGGACACGCTGTCGTGGAGTTCCCGGGCCATCCGCGACCGTTCCACGTCGAGGATCCGCTGGCGATGCGCGGCGTCGAGCTCCCGGTGGGCGATCTCGAGTTCGGAGTTCCGCCGGGACAGCTCCACCACGTGCCCCCGGGCCTCCTCGTACGCCTCCTCCGCCCGCGCGAGCAGCGTCTCCTTGTCCCGGAACAGGACGGAGTTGTGCAGGGCCACGGCCGCCTGCGCGGCGAGGATCCGCAGGACCACGGTGTCGATGTCATCGGCCGGTCTCCCGGGGTGGCGCCACGACGCCAGCCCGCCGATCACCCCGCCGTGCAGGATCAGCGGCACGGTCACCGCGTCGGGGCCGCCGGCCTCGGCCACCTCGGCGGAGCGGCCGCCCCGGAGCACCGCGAGCAGGACGTTGACCACACCCTTGGGCAGACCGTCCGGCACCGGCGCGAGATCCCGCCCCTCGAACGCCACGAAGCGCCCCTCGGGGTCCACGAGGACGTGCCGTGGTTCGACGGACGGGAGCTGACCGTCCCGGAGGGCCACCAGCGCCCACTGGGCGTCGAGCTGGTCGTACGCGACCCTGAGGACGGACAGCATCAACTCCTCGGGCCCCTCGGCGGTCCGCACCAGCGCCCCGGAGACGCGATCGAGTGCGTGCATGGACCGTCGCAGCCGCGATTCGGCCGCACGGTACTGGTCGAAGAAACTTCTCTTGACCGACCGCAGGCCGAGGAGTGAGTCCAGGTCCGTGGGCCCCTCGGTCATGACGCCTCCCGATAGAGCCGTTCGACGTCCTCGAGGGTGACGGGACGCGGATTCGTGGCCATGCAGAGATCGTCGAGCGCGTGCGCGGCCAACGTGGGGATGTCCTCGCCCCGGACTCCCAGGAGCGAGAGTCCCGACGGGATCCCGACCGACGCGGAGAGGTCCCGGAAGCGGTCCGCGACCCGGTCCGTCACCTGGCCGCCCCGGGAACCGACGGTGACGCCGGCCGCGCGCGCCAGGCCGGCCATGCGGTCCGGAGGCATCACCACCCCGTTGTGTCGGACGACATGGGACAGCAGGACCCCGTTGATCTGGCCGTGGGACGAGTCGTACCGCCCGCCCACCGGGTGGCTCATCGCGTGGACCGCCCCCAGCACGGCGTTGCTGAACGCCATCCCCGCCTCGAGCGACGCCAGCGCCATGTCCTCCAGCTGCACGTGACTGAGCCTCTCGCCGGCCGCGAGCCTGTCGAGCGACCGCGCGCACAGCTCCACGGACCGCAGGGCGTGGGAGTCCGTCAGCGGGCCCGCCGCGCGCGAGAAGTACGCCTCCACCCCGTGCGAGAGCACGTCGATCGCGGTCGCCGCCCCCACGTCCTCGGGGACGGTCGCATGGGTACTCGGGTCGATGACCGTCACGTCCGGCACCAGCGACCGACTCACGATGGTCACCTTGGTCCGGCGGTCCGAGTCGTTGACCACGCAGAACTGCGAGACGTCGGCCCCACTGCCCGCCGTCGTCGGCACGGCCACCACCGGGGGCAGCGGCAGCCGGACACGGTCGACCCCCTCGTACTCGAGGACGTGCCCGCCGTTGGAGACGACGAGCGCGACCCCCTTGGCGGCGTCGATCACCGAGCCGCCGCCCACCGCCACGATCACGTCGCACCCCGAGGAGTGATAGGTCTGCGCGCCCTCGAGGATCTGGGACGCGCGCGGGTTGGGGCGGACGTCGGACCACACGACCGGCTCGGCACCCTGTGCCCTCAGCCCCTCGACGACCGTGCCCGGCCACGGGGTGAGTTCGAGCCACGGATCGGTGACGACGAGGGGGCGACGTGCGCCCAGTCCCATGGCGGCGGTCGCGGCCTCGGGCAGGGCTCCGAAGCCGAAGAGGATCTCCGGCGCGTGGAACTTCGCCACCCGGCCTTCCGACGACATGACCTCACGATAGGCCCGGGGCATCTCAGGCGAGCGAGCTTCCCAGCAGACCTGCCCGTTCGGACAGTTCCGCGGGGTCACGCGCGGTCACCACCCCGTCCAGGTATCGCGCATACGCGCTCAGTCCGCACGTGGGCCGGTTCCAGTACCTCCGGGCCTCCGGGGTGATCCACGCCATCCGGTGGGCCCGCCTGCTGATGCGGCCCACCAGGTCCTCCCGCGGATCGAGCCCGTTGCTCCGCCCGTCACCCACGATGAGGACCGAGGTCCGGGCGTCGATCAGGTCGCCGTTGCGGTCGAGCAGCTCGGCGAACATCCGGCCGTAGTCGCTGCTCGCCTCGAGATCCAGTCCGGGTGCGGACAGGACGGTCGCCAGCGCGTTCTCGCCGGACGACGACAGGAGGTGGTCCGTCACGTCGACGGGTCGGTCGACAAAGGCGACGACCGAACACCGGTTGACCTTCTGGTGCAGGCTCTGGGCCAGCCGCAGGACGAAGCCGGTGACGGGCCGGACCGAGAGCGACACGTCGACCAGGATCAGCAGCTTGAGCGGACCGGGGACGCGGGTCCGGTTCATGATGGTGAACGCCTCGCCGTCCGTCGCCCACGCCCGACCCAACGTGGAGCGAGAATCGAGCAGTCCGCGGGCGAACGGTCGCGATCGTCGGCGGGGGGCGCCACGGATGCGGCGCATCACCTCGTGGGACGCGCGTTCGAGGTCGGCGCTGTCGGTCACCTCCCGGCCACCCCGGACCTCGTCGTCGTCGACACGTCCGTCGGTGGCGTCCTCCGGGAGGCTCTTCAGGAACGCGAGCACCGCGTCGACGAACATCCCCGCCTGCTCGCCTCTCAGATCCCCGCCGTCGTCACCGTGCGCCGCATACACCTGACGGGCGTCGTAGCCGTCGAGGGTCCGCAGGACGTCGAGCGCGTCCGCCCATTCCAACGACTCCTCACCGGACACCGAGATCGCGGAGGACCCCATCTCGCCGACATGGTCCGATGACGCGCGGTCCACCTCGATCTCGTAGGTGACCGAGGACTGCCACCGCTCCGCCCCCTCCTGGACCGCGAACTCCTCCTCCCCGGTCGCGGTCGAGAAGTCTGAGTCGTCGTAGTGCATGTCCTCGTTCCGCCGGCTCGTCTCGTCTCCCTCGACCAGATCCCCGATCTCGGCCGGGTCCAGGTCCGACGGGGTGGAGGGCGAGGACTCGTCCGTGTCCAGCTCCAGTTCGTCGGGCAGTCCGCCCACCTGCGGGGCGCCGCCGTGGGCCCCTCCGGCGTCCTCGGTACGGGTGGTCAGCACGCCCAGGAAGAAGCGGTCGAACACCGCGTCGAATCCCCGGTTCTCCCGCTGGTACTTGACCGTCACCGCACGGAGCGCCGCCCGCAGGGCCTCGGGCCGGGACGTCCCGACCATCGCGAGGACTGTCCGCAGCTCCACCACCTCGGCCGGGGAGACCGCCACCTCGCGCTCCCTGAGGAGTCGGCCGAACGCCACGGAGGCGATGTCAAGGACATCCGAGGGCGAGAGGCGGGACGCCGTCCCGGTCGTCATCGCCGTCCGGTCCCGCGCCCGGCCCCGCTGCGGGCCCGACCGGCCCCGAACGCGGCGGAGGTCGACGCCCCGGTCGCATCGGCGGCCGCCCTCATGTCCCGCCCGTTCCCTGCCGGCTCCTCTCCGGGGGCGCCCCCACCGCCGAGCACGCCGCGGGCGACATCGTCGTCGGACCGGTACTTCAGAAGGGCGGCGGACAGGACCCAGCCGAGCTCCGGACCGTCTCCTCCCCACACCGACGCGGCGCGGGCCGCGTCCACCACCTCGGAGATCGACGGAGGCTTGCGCAGCGGCATCTCGCGCAGTCGCCGCGCCTTCTCCACCACATCGGCCGCCACGGTCTCCGGAACCTCCGGTGCGCGGGATCGGACGATCTCCGTCTCCCGTGCGGCGTCTGGGAAGTCCACGTGGAAGTGCAGGCACCGGCGCTTGAGGGCACTCGACAGCTCCCGGGTGTCGTTCGAGGTGAGGATCACCCAGGGGGTGGTGCGTGCGCGGTAGGTGCCGAGCTCCGGGATCGTCACCTGTTTCTCCGCGAGCACCTCGAGCAGCATCGCCTCGAGCGACTCCTCCGTCCGGTCGATCTCGTCGATGAGCAGGACCACCGGGTCCTCGGACATGATCGCCTCGAGCAGCGGCCGAGTGACCAAGAAGTCCTCACCGTGGATCCCCACCTCCATCTCCGCCAGCGCGGCAGAGGCGGCGGCGAGATCCTCGTGCACCTGCAGTTCCACCGTGATCCGATCCCGGAGCATCTGGACGTGGAGCAACTGCTTGGCGTAGTCCCACTCGTACAGTGCCCGGGCGTCGTCGAGTCCCTCGTAGCACTGCAGCCGGACTAGCCGCCGACCGAACGCGGAGGCGAGCGACTTGGCCAGCTCGGTCTTGCCCACACCGGCCGGCCCCTCCAGCAGCAGCGGCCTGTCGAGGACCGTCGCCAGGTGCACGACCGTCGCGAGTTCCCGGTCGATGATGTAGCCCGTCCCGCGGAGCGCCTCCTGCAGGACCTCCACGTCGATCACCGCGTCCGCGGGACCCACCTCGTCGGGGCGATCGTCGATGACGTCCATGGTCGGGCCCTTCCCGTGTTCTGGATGGTGGTGTCCCCCCGGGGGGCGCGCGGGACGGATCCGCTCGCCCGCCCCCGGGGAGGACCTGGTGGGGTTAGTGCGACCTGCCGGCGCGAGACGGTCAGTACGAACCGGTCATCGCGTGTTCGACCATCGGGATCAGTGACTCGACCGTGGACTCACGCGGGTTACCCGGGGTGCACGCGTCCCCCATCATGTGTTCGGCGATCCTGCGGATGTTCTCCGCCGAGGTATCGATCCTGTCGCCCTTGCCCTTGTACTTGCCCGTGTCCATCTGGTTCTTCTCGTACAGCCCGGGCGTGATCTGACTGAAGTTGTCGGGGATACCGACGTCCTTGGACAACCGGATGGCGGCCTCCACCGCGGCGTCGGCGGCCTGGACGGTCGTCATGTTGCGGGTGTCCACGCCCATCTGCGGCGCGAGTTCCGCGTAGCGCTGGTAGCGGGACGGCAGGTTGTACTCCCACACCCGGGGCAGGGCGATCGCGTTGTTCAGACCGTGGTGCGTGTCGTAGTAGGCGCTGATCGCGTGGGACATCGAGTGGATCATGCCCAGGCCGCCCGAGTTGAACGCCTGCGTCGCGATGTACTGCGCGTTCATCATCCCGGTCCGCGCCTCGAGGTTGCGGGGGTCGTACACGGCCGTCGTGAGGTTGTCCGCCACGAGTTTGGTCGCGTACAACGCATTGCCCAGCGACGGGGCGAAGTCGAGCCGCGAGACGTACGGCTCCGAACAGTGCGCGAGGACGTCGAAGCCGCAGTAGGCGGTGAAGTGCTGGGGGCAGGAGTAGTAGAGGAGCGGGTCGTCCATCGCCAGCGAGACCAGGCTGGCGTCGTCGAACGCGACCCACTTGTGCGGGTGGTCCATGTCCGAGGTGTCGGTGATCACGTAGGCCCACGAGGTCTCCGCACCGGTCCCCGCAGTGGTGGACACCGCGATGTGCGGCGGGTTCTCGAAGTTGGTGGACTTGGAGAAGCCCTGGAACTCGTTGATGTCGCGGCCGTCGTGGGCGATCACCACGCGCGCGCCCTTGGCGGCGTCGTGGCTGGAGCCACCGCCCACCGAGATGATGCCGTCGCACTTCTCCGAGTTGTAGAGGGCCGCGGCGTCCATGACGTTGTAGTCCTTCGGGTTGGACTCGACCTTGTCGAAGACCACGACGTCGAGCCCCTGATACTCGATCTTGCCCTTGAGCTCCTCGATGATCCCCGACCCGCGTAGTCCGGTGGTCATGATGAGAACCCGGGTCATCCCCAGCTTCTTGGCCTCCACGCCGAGGATGTCGTGTGCTCCGACACCCAGCAGAGCCTTGGGGAGAGGGTGGAACTCCTTGATCGGCATGTCCCAGATCTGATTCAGTTCGATCGCCATCGTGCGCCTCCTGCTCGAGCGACCCCCACCTTCGGCGGGGCGGTGAATGTGACACCGATCACTCTTGCCCGGCGGCCGCCCTGTCCGGAACAGCTACTGCGGTGTTCTGTCCACCCGGCACACACGGACAACCCGGATGGCACCGCCGCACCTACCCGAACGGACGGGCCCGGGCCGATTCGTCCCCGACATTCAGGCCACCGTCGCCGTCGCGATCCCCGCGCCCCTCACGCCCCGAAGCGCTGATCGAGGACGCGACACCGCGCCTCGGCCGCCGCGACGGTGGAGGCGTCCGCGTACCGGGACCGGGCCAGGCTCCGCCACGCGGCGAGGTCCTCCCGCCCGGCGCCGGCGACCCAGGCCCTGAGGACGGGGAGCCGATCAGCGGACAGGACCGCGGCCCGCACCATCGAGTGGAGCTCGAGCCGCAGGTCGGCCACCCCGGGAGCGTCCGAGGCCGGCAGGATAGGTCCCGGATAGGAGGCCACCGCCTTCATCACGTCCCCGGAATCGAGTGCGTCCGTGACCTCTCGGACGTCGGTGACCAGAGCGCCCGGGGCCAGGCGGTAGGGCCTCGAGGCCACCACATCCGGCCCGAACACCCGCCGGAGGCGGGAGACCTCGGCGCGGACGCTGACCTCGTCGAGCCTGTCGTCGGCGAGCAGTTCCGCGAGCGCCCCTCCCGTCAACCCCTCCGGATTCGCGTCGAGCAGGACACAGATCTCGGCATGCCTGCCGGTCAGGGCACGCCCCGCGCCTCCCGGGCCGTCCCCGTCGAGGACGCCGGCCCCCGCACCGAGCACCCGCAGCCTCACACGCCCTCCGAGGGGGTGGTCGACCCCGCCTCGCCGGGGGACGACGAGGCCGGCGGCCGTGCGCAGCTCGCCCTCGGCGAGCATCACCGTCGCCCGTATCAGCGCGAGCATCTGGTCCGAGGTGGCGCTGCTCGGGCCGGTGACGTCGATGAGCCCGATCAGTTCACCCGTGGCGGGGTCGTGGACCGGTGCCGCCGCACAACTCCATTCGTGGGCCATCTCAAGATAGTGCTCGGATCCGCGGACCCGCACCTCGGTGTCGTGCCTCAGCGCGAGCCCCGGCGCGTTGGCCCCGACCGCCTCGTCCGTCCAGACCGCGCCGGGGATGAACGCCATGGACTCCGCGCGGGACCTGACCCCGCGGTCACCGATCACCCGCAGCAGTCGTCCCCGCTCGTCCGCGACAGCGACGATGTGCCCGCTGGAGACCACCCCCGGGACGAGGACGGACTCGACCACCGGGAGGACCGACGCCATCCGGTGCTGCGCCACGTGGCGGGAGAGGTCCGGACCCTCCAGTTCGACCGACGGCGCGACCACCGTGGGGTCGATCCCCCGGTGCCTGCTGCGCTCCCACGACTCGGCCACCAGCAGGCTCGCCGCGGGTCCCGTACCCCCGAACATGACGCTAGTGTAACCCATATCACAGTAACGAGGATCACGAACCTGACGCGCCCCTCATAAACGGATCTAAATAGACCGTGCTGAACACGGTTGGCGAGCAACCCTCTACACTTGACAGTGGTACAGGCCACACATGACCTAAGGATCGCGATGACGACCGAGTTCGCCACCCCTCCCGCCTCGAAGCCCTTCCCCGTTCCGAACCTGGCCAGACTGGTGTTCAAGAACGCGGAGGAGGCCCCGAACGACGTCGCAGTGCTGCGCCGCGTCGGTAGCGACTGGAAAGAGGTCACCTGCGCCCAGTACCTGGAGGAGGTCAAGGGCGTGGCCAAGGGCCTCATCGCCCGCGGCGTCAAGCCGGGGGACCGCCTCGCGATCATGAGCCACACCCGCTACGAGTGGTCGCTGATCGCCTGGGCGGCCTGGTCCGTCGGCGCGGTGACGGTGCCGATCTACGAGACCTCGTCGTCGGCCCAGTGCAACTGGATCCTCACGGACTCCGGGGCGACCGTCGCGGTGGTCGAGGACCTCGACCTGCGTGGGGTGCTCGCCGCGGAGACCGAGTGGCAGGGCGACATCCTCGTCATCGAGAACGATCTCGTCGCCCAGCTCACCGAGGCCGGCGCGGCCGTCTCCGACGAGGAGCTCGAGCAGGCCTCGCTGGCGATGGGCCACGAGGACCCCTGCGCGATCGTCTACACCTCCGGCACGACCGGCAAACCCAAGGGCTGCGAAATCCTGCACGGCGGGTTCGGCGGCGTCGTGGTGGCCGTGGAGGAGCAGCTCCAGGACGCGTTCGTACCCAACAGCCGCACCCTGATCTTCCTGCCGCTGGCCCACGTCCTCGCCCGCATCCTGGAGGTGGCCTGCTTCTACAAGCGCGTGGCCGTGGCGCACGAGCCGGACACCACCAAGGTCATCGAGCGCCTCGGCGAGATCCACCCCACCTTCCTGGTGTCGGTGCCGCGCGTGCTGGAGAAGGTCTACAACTCCGCCGCGGCAAAGGCAGAGAACGCCGGTGGCGCGAAGGCCAAGATCTTCAAGGCCGCCGTCCAGACGGCCATCGACTACTCCAAGGCCCTCGAGAACGGCGGCCGGCCGTCGGCCGCGCTGAAGGTCAAGCAGAAGCTCTACTCGAAGCTCGTCTACTCGAAGCTGCACGACGCACTGGGCGGCGAATGCGACCGCATCATCTCGGGCGGTGGGCCGCTGGGCGCCCGCCTGGGCCATTTCTTCCGCGGCGCCGGGTTCGACCTGCTCGAGGGCTACGGCCTGACCGAGTCCTCGGGCGTCCTCACCGTCAACCCGACCAACCGGGCCAAGATCGGCACCGTCGGCACGCCGATCCCGGGCGTCACAATCCGCATCGCCGAGGACGGCGAGGTCCTGGCCAAGGCCAAGACACTGTTCAAGGGCTACTGGCGAAACCCGGAGGCGAGCGAGGCCGCGTGGACCGGCGAGTGGTACCACACCGGTGACATCGGCGAGCTCGACTCCGACGGCTACCTGTCCATCACGGGTCGCAAGAAGGACCTCATCGTCACCGCCGGCGGGAAGAACGTCTCGCCGTCACAGCTCGAGGACCTGCTCACCTCCGACCCGCTGATCAGCCAGGCCGTCGTGGTGGGCGACAACCGCAGCTACATCGCGGCGCTCGTCACGATCGACCCGGAGACGTTCCCGGCGTGGCGGGACAGACACGGCAAGACCGGCGAGGTCTCGGACCTGCTGCAGGACGGCGACCTGGTCGGCGCGGTCCAGGACGCGGTGGACCGGGCCAACAAGTCGGTCTCCCGCGCGGAATCCATCCGCAAGTTCAAGATCCTCGCGGCCGAGTTCTCCGTCGAGTCCGGCGAACTCACTCCCACCCTCAAGCTCAAGCGCAAGGTCGTGCACGACCGGTTCGACAGCGAGATCGAGTCGCTGTACACCGGCGCCTAATCCGCCGATCGTGGGAGCGCCCGGGCCCGGACGGGTTCCGGGCGCTCCCACATCCGCCCGATCAGACGTACATGCCCTCGATCTGCTCGGCGTAGTGCTGCTCGACCACGTGCCGCTTGACCTTGAGGGTCGCCGTCAACTCGCCCGAGTCCTCAGTGAAGTCGCGGGGCAGTACGACGAACTTCTTGACGCCCTCGGCGTGTGAGACCTGCCGATTGGCATCGTCCACGGCGGCCTGGATCTCGGCGCGCAGCGCGGGGTCGGTGACCAGGTCCTCGACCGGCCGGCCGCTGCGATCGTTCTCCGCCGCCCAGTTCTCGAGCTCGACCTCATCCACCGTGATCAGCGTGGAGACGAACTTACGGGCCTCACCGATGAGGACCGCGTGGCCGACGAGTCGATGCGCCCGGATCGCGTCCTCGATCTGCCCCGGCGAGACGTTCTTGCCGCCGGCGGTGACGATGATCTCCTTGGCGCGACCGGTGATCGTCAGGTATCCGTCCGCGTCGAGCGAACCGAGGTCACCGGTGGCGAACCAGCCGTCGCGGACGGCCTCGGCGGTGGCCTCCTCGTTGTTCCAGTAGCGGTCGAAGATCAGCTCGCCGGCCAGTTCCACCTCACCGCTGTCGGCGATCCGGACGCTCGTCCCGGCCACGGGTCGCCCGACGGTGCCGATGCGCTGGCAGCCGGGACCGTTCACGGTGGCGGCGGCGGTGCTCTCGGTGAGCCCGTAGCCCTCGTAGACGGGCACGCCGACTCCGCGGAAGAAGTGCGAGATGCGGTCGGGCAGGGCGCCGCCGCCGGAGATGGCGTACTCGCACCGGCCGCCGAGCGCCTCGCGGATGGCCTTGTAGACGAGCAGGTCGAGCGCCTTGTACCGGGCGGCGTGCAGGAGCGAGGGCCGGCGCGCGTCGTCCAGTCCGTCGTTGCCGCGCAGACGGCTGTCCTCGATGGCGACCGCTTCGGCGCGCTCGAAGATCCCCCTCTGAACCGCGCCCTTGGCGGCGGCCTTCGTGGCGATCCCGTCGCGCACCTTCTCGAAGACGCGGGGGACCCCGAGAATCATGTGCGGCCGGAAATCGGCGAAGCGCGGGAGGATGGTGGAGGTGTCGTCCCAGAAGCCGACGGTCGCGTCACCGAGGTAGACCGTGTAGGTCACGGCGCGGGCGAGCACGTGGGCCAGTGGCAGGAACATCAGGACCTTCTTGCCCTGCTGCGCCATCGACCCGATGGGGTGGTCGAGCAGCGCGTGACACTCCGACAGGAGGTTGCGGTGGGTGATCACGCAACCTTTGGGCCGTCCGGTGGTGCCGGAGGTGTAGATGATCGAGGCGGGGGTGTCGAGCTCGAGAGTGGCCACCGCGGCGTCCAGGGTCTCGGCCTCGACGGACTCGCCGTCGGCCTCGAGGGCCTCGAGCCCGCCGTCGTCGAGGTAGAGGATCCGGGTGCAGGTGTCGGGGACGGTCGTGTCTCCGACGACGACGACGTGTTCATTGTTCTCGGCCACGAGAACCTTCGCCGCGGAGTCGGCGAGAATCCATTCGAGTTGCCCCGCCGAGGATGACGGGTAGATCGGCACGGTGATGGCTCCGGCGGTCCAGACGGCGAGATCGACCAGCACCCATTCGAGGCGGGTTCCGGCCATGAGCGCCACCCTGTCCCCGGGCTCGACGCCGGCCGCGATGAGTCCGGCCGCGATCCTGTCCACGCGCTCGACGAGTTCGGCGTTGGAGACGGATCGCCACCGGCCGTCGACGTGATGGTCGAACGGGACCGCCCGCGGCGCCGTGGCGGCGCGCCCTCGCGCCACCACCGGGATCAGGTCGGAACGTATGAAGTTTCGCTGGGCGGGGACGGTGATCTCGCGCATGCCGGAGGCGGCCTTTCGGGCGACGATGAAAATGGAGCGCAGTCGATTATCGGCCCGACGGGCGCTCGTGGCAATCAGGGGACCATTCCCTGGCCACACCCTCGTGCCATCTCGACCCATCGCGTACACTCGCGAATAGACAGACCTGTTCATTCTTCAGAACGGAACACACCATGGCGCAGATCTACTCCGACATCTCTGAGACCATCGGCAAGACCCCGCTGGTCCGTCTCAACTCCCTGACCGAGGGACTGCAGGCCACCGTCCTGGCCAAGCTCGAGTCCGCCAACCCGGCCGCGAGCGTGAAGGACCGCATCGGCGCGGCGATCATCGACGACGCGGTGGCGTCGGGCGGCCTCAAGCCCGGTGGCACGATCGTCGAGGGCACGTCCGGCAACACCGGTATCGCGCTGTCCATGGTCGCGGCGGCCCGCGGTTTCAAGGCCGTCATCGTCATGCCCGACACCATGTCGGTCGAGCGCCGCGCCGTGATGCGCGCCTACGGTGCCGAGCTCATCCTCACGCCGGGCTCCGAGGGCATGAAGGGTGCGGTGGCCAAGGCCGAGGAGATCGCCGCGACGCGTGAGAACGCCGTCCTGGCGCGCCAGTTCGCCAATCCCGCCAACGTGGACGTCCACCGCCGCACCACCGGCCCCGAGATCTGGGAGGACACGGACGGCGACATCGACGTGTTCGTGGCCGGCATCGGCACCGGCGGCACCATCTCCGGCGCGGGCAACTACCTGCGCTCGCAGGAGTCGGACCTGCACATCGTCGCCGTCGAGCCCAAGGACTCGCCGCTGCTGACCGAGGGCAAGGCCGGACCGCACAAGATCCAGGGCCTGGGCGCTAACTTCGTGCCCGAGATCCTCGACCGCGAGATCTACGACGAGGTCATCGACGTGACCCTCGAGGACTCGCTGGAGATCGCCAAGCGGCTCGGCAAGGAGGAGGGCATCCTCGCGGGCATCTCCTCCGGCGCCAACGTGTGGGCCGCCCTCGAGATCGCCAAGCGCCCCGAGAACGCCGGCAAGACCATCGTCGTCATCGTGTGCGACTACGGTGAGCGCTACGTCTCCACGATGCTGTTCGAGGACTACCGCGACTGATGACGCCGACGTCCGATCGCCCGGTGGGGTTCTGGCGCACGCTGCGCGAGGACCTCGCCGCGGCGCGCGCCCATGACCCCGCCGCCCGGGGCGACGTCGAGAACGCCGTCGTCTACTCCGGCCTCCACGCCATCTGGTTCCACCGGCTCTCGCACCGGCTGTGGAACGCCGGCGGCGCCGGCCGCACCGCCGGACGCGTCCTGTCCCAGTTCTCCCGATTCCTCACGGGGATCGAGATCCACCCCGGCGCCACCATCGGCCGACGGTTCTTCATCGACCACGGGATGGGCGTCGTCATCGGTGAGACCGCGGAGATCGGCGACGACTGCATGCTCTACCACAGCGTCACCCTCGGCGGGGTCTCGCTCAAGCAGACCAAGCGCCATCCCACCCTGGGCGACCGCGTGACCGTGGGCGCCGGCGCGAAGATCCTGGGTCCCGTCGAGATCGGTGACGACTCCTCGGTCGGCGCCAACGCCGTCGTCGTCAAGAGCGCCCCCGCCGACTCGATCGTCGTGGGCATCCCGGGCGAGGCACGGCCTGCCAGGTCCACCAAGGAGGAACTGCGCGACGCGCAGTTCTACATCGATCCGGCCATCTACATCTGAGCCAGATCCCATCGAGAAGACCGTTCCGCACGCATCGCCCGAGTGACGGCGTGCGGAACGGTCTTCTCGTTGACGGACTAGGCTTTCCGGCTGTGCGGACGCTTCCGACTACCTACTGGCTGCGCGCCCCGCTGGCACTGCTGGCCCTCGCCTCGGTGGTCATGGTGCTGCGGGTGCCCGACGAGCGGACCCCGTGGTGGGGCATCACCGGGAACTTCCTCGACGTCAACGTCTACCGCTGGGGCGGCAGCGCCGTCCTGAACTCGATCCCGTTGTACGACGGACTGCTCTCGGGTGACGACTCCGGGCGCTTCTACCCGGAGATGCCGTTCACCTACCCGCCGTTCTCGGCGCTGCTGTTCGCCCCTCTGGACCTGGTGACCCCGCGGCTGATGGAGGCGGCGTGGCTCGCGCTGACCCTCGTCCTGCTCTACCTCGCGGTCCGGATGTGCCTCCGTGCGCTGGACTACCGCCCGGACCGGGTCACCGCCCAGGTCTCGCTGTGTCTCGCACTCATCGCCCTGTCCACCGAGCCGGTGCGGACCACCGTGTGGTTGGGCCAGATCAACATCCTCCTCCTGGTCCTGGTCCTGGCCGACCACCTCGCCTGGAGGTCGGGCCGCCGGTGGGCGGGGATCGGTTCGGGCCTGGCCGCGGGCATCAAACTCACCCCGGCGTTCTTCTGGGCGCACTGGGTCCTCACCGGACGCTGGCGGATGGCCGTCGTCTCCGGGGCGGCGTTCGGCGGCACTGTCGCCCTCGGCTTCCTACTGATCCCCCGCGACGCCGTGCGGTACTGGTCGGGGACCCTGTTCGAGTCCCAGCGGATCGGGCACGACGCCATGTTGGCCAACCAGTCCCTGCGGGGTGCCATGGCCCGTCTCGCCGGCACGGAGATGGCGCCCACCTGGGCGTGGCTGCTCGGGGCCGCGGTGGTGGCAGCCGTCGGCCTGGGCGTCGCCGCGCTGGCCCATCGCGCCGGGCACCAGCTCCTCGCCCTGACGTTGGCCGGACTGACGATGACCATGGTCTCGCCGTTCTCCTGGGGCCACCACTGGGTGTGGTTCGTCCCGCTACTCGTGCTGACCGTGCACCACGCGATCGCCGCCCGGCGCTGGTATCTCTGGCTGCTGCCGGCGCTGCTCTGGGCGGCCACCGCGAACTGGGTGCAGAGCTTCCCCGACCCGAACTTCCCGGACGACCGCTGGGTGGCGATGGGCCTGTTCATGCTCGGCGGCGACATCCCGCCGGTCATCTACACCGTGATCACCAACGCCTACCCGCTGACCTGGTTGGCCGCGGTGGGGCTCGCCGCCCTCCTGCTCCTACGCCCCGGCCCGGACGGCGCTAGGCTGCGCGACTATGGGACGGCGGACGACTCGTCACCCGGCGCGCAGGATCCTCGCCGCGGGTGACGTCAGGCGAGAGGTGGCGACGCTCGCCGTCGAGGAACCACTCGAGATCAGGGTCGGCGGTCAGCCGTTCGTCGTGACCATGCGGACGCCGGGCGACGACATGGACCTCGCGGCGGGGCACCTGGTCTCCGAGGGGGCCGTCTGGAACCGCGAGCACCTGCCCGAGATCTGCTACTGCACCACCGTCAGCGGACGGACCGAACAGGACTACAACACCCTCACCGTGACCCTGTCACCGGACATCCCGGAGCCCCGCTCCGCGCGGGCGTCCACCATGAGCAGCGCCTGCGGCGTGTGCGGCGTGGACTCGATCGACGAGGTCCGGCGCTCGACCCACTTCCCGGCCGAGCCGGCGGAGCCGCTCATCGATCCCGCGGTCCTGCTGTCCCTGCCCGACCGGCTCCGCGAGCACCAGCGGGTCTTCGACAAGACGGGGGGCGTCCACGCGGCGGGGCTGTTCTCCCCCACCGGCGAACTGCTGTGCCTGCGTGAGGACGTGGGGCGACACAACGCGGTGGACAAGGTGGTCGGCTGGGCGTTGCGCGAGGGGCGATTGCCGCTGCGCGGGGCCATCCTGCAGGTCTCCGGCCGGGCCTCGTTCGAGCTCGTACAGAAGGCGTCGATGGCGGGGATCCCGCTCCTGTCCGCGGTGAGCGCGCCGTCGTCGCTGGCGGTGGACCTCGCCGCCGAGACCGGCGTGACCCTGGCCGCCTTCAGCCGGGTCGACCGCGCCACCGTCTACACCCACCCCGAGCGCATCCGCGACTGACTCCATCGCACCCCTGGCGGACTTGGTACCCCCTGGGGTATATTCCGGGCATGGTTTCCACGACTGACATAGACACGTTCGCCTCCCACCACCAGTAGGGCGCCGCGCTCATCGACGTCCGCGAATCCCACGAGTACGTCGCGGGCCACGTCCCCGGCGCGCGCCTGATCCCCCTGGGCGATGTCGCCTCCGCCCCGGACATCGCGCCGGAGGGGACCACCGTCTTCGTGATCTGCGCGTCCGGCAATCGCAGCAAGTCCGCGTGCCGGACACTGGAGGCCCGGGGCATCCCCGCCGTCAGCGTCGACGGAGGGACCAGGGCCTGGGCGGCGAGCGGACGGCCCGTGGTCACCGGGCCGGACGCGTCCTGACCTCCTGCGACCCGGCCACCGGGTAGCCACTCGTTCCACCGGCCGCGCCGACCGGGGCGGGATCGGCGCCGGGGTCGGGGTCGCCGGACGTGCCGGTGTCGGTGTCGGTGTCGGCGTCCCCGAGCGCGACGTACCCGCGACCGGGCGCGACGAACAACAGCAGGACCGCCGCGCCCGCGGCCACCATCCCCAGGGCGAAGAGCGCCGACGAGATGCCGTCCGCGAAGATCCCGGCGGCCGCGTCGATGACGGCCTGCCCCGCCGGCCCGGCCGCGGCGCCGAATTCGCGGGCGCCGGCGAAGGAACTCTCGACCGCCTGCCGGCCGGCCTCGGGGACGCCGGGCAGGACGTCGACGATCCCCGCGGCGTAGCGCCCGGCCAGGATGCTGCCCGACAGCGCGATGCCGATCGCGGCGCCGACCTCACGCATCGCGTCGTTGACGGCGGCGGCCACGCCCTGCTCGTCGGACGGGACGTCCGAGACGATCGCCGACGTGGCAGGCGCGGTCGACAAGCCGAGCCCGATACTCGCGACGAGCATGGGCCAGAGGATGTCCCAGTACCCGGAGTCCACGGACAGCCGGGAGAGGAAGACCATCCCGGCCGCGATGGCCCCCACGCCCACCACGGACACCGCCCGCAGCCCCACGGCCGCGGTGATGCGCGGGGACAGCAGCGAGAAGACCATGACCGGCACGACCATCGGAGCCAGGGCCAGCGAGGCGGACAGGGCGTCGTAGTCCTTGACCAGCTGGAGGAACTGCACGATGAGCAGGAAGAACCCGAAGATGGTGAGGAACTGCAGCGCCACCGACACCGAGCCGGTGGTGAACCCGCGTCGGCGGAAGTAACGCACGTCGAGCAGGGGGTCCGCGACGCACAGCTCGACCAGGACGAAGGCCACGACGCTCACCGCCGCAACGAGGAGCGCCACGATCACCAGCGGCTCGGAGTAGCTGGTGTGCGCGCCCTCGATGAGTCCGAAGACCACCCCGCCCACCGCGAGGGCGGAGAAGACCGCCCCGAAGACGTCCGGCCTGCCGACGCGGGAGGCCACGGACTCGCCGATGGTGAAGGCGGCGACCAGGACGACCAGGCCGATGACGGCGTACACGCCGAAGATCGCCTTCCAGGTCCACACCTTGAGCATGAGCCCGGATCCGAGCAGGCCGATGATGCCGCCGACCCCGGCGAAGCCGGCCCACATGCCCACGGCCGCACCCCGGCGATCCGGCGGGAAGCTTGCCGTGAGCAGGGACAACGTGGAGGGCATGACGAAGGCGGCGCCGACACCGGCCACCGCACGGAGCATGATCACCCACAGCGGCGAGTCCAACCACAGGGGCAGCGCCGAGGAGACGGTGAACAGCGCCAGGCCCACGATGAGCGTGGCCCGGCGGCCGAAGCGGTCCCCCAGCGCACCGGCGGTGAGGACGAGCGCCGCCAGTGCCAGCGTGTAGGAGTCGACGATCCACGTCAGCTCGGCCTGGGTGGCACCGATGTCCACGGCGATGTCCGGCAGGGACGTGTACAGGGCGGACATCGTGGCCACCACCAGGGACACGGCCACGAGGTTGACGACCAGCAGCCACCGCCGCCGACCCGCACTCATCTCCAACATATCTGCCTCCGCTCCACGGAAACGATACCGTCGGTATCGCATGGTGCGCCCACCCTAGCGCACCGGACAGGCCACAATGGAGGCCATGTCGACCCCGGATCCGCGGCGCGCCCGCTCGCAGGGCAAGTTGCTCGACGCGGCGGCGTCGCTGTTGCTGTCCGGCGGCGCGGCGGCCGTGACCGTCGACGCGGTGACCCGGCTGTCGGGGGTCGCCCGCACCACCCTGTACCGCAACTTCCCGTCGACGGACTCGCTCATCGCCGCGGCGTTCCGGCGACTGCTGCCCACCCCGACACGCCCCCCGGCCGACCTGCCCGTCCGGGAGCAGCTCGTGCACCTGGCCGCCTCGATGACGCAGCTCATCCAGGACGCGCCGCTCCAGCAGTCGATGTTGGGGTGGCTGGCGATGGGCCGCGACGCCGGTGACGACGACGAGGTGGGCAGGCTCCGCCGCAGCGTGGTCGAGTCCTATACCGAGCCGCTGCACGCCGTCCTCTCCGATGCGGAGGAATCTGGAGCCCTCATCCCCGGCGACCGCGATCTGGCCGTGGCGCAGCTGGCCGGCCCCGTCGTCCTGGCCCGGATGATCGGCCTGCGCCCGTACACCGATCAGGACGTGGAGCGACTCGTCGACGACTTCCTCCGCGGCCGCCTGGCCGAGGACGCCGGATGACGGACGGCGGCACCTCGGACAGTGCTACCGCGGTCGCCGTCGGCGCGATCGTCCTCACCGGGGGTCGCGCGAGTCGCCTCGGCGGGGTCGACAAGGCGCGACTGGCGGTGGCGGGTCGGCCGATGGTCGAGGCGGTGCTCGGCGCCGCCCGGGCGGTGGCGGGCCCCGTCCGCACCGTGGGCCCCGGGGGCGACACCCGCGAGGATCCGCCCCACTCGGGACCCGTCGCCGGGATCGCCGCGGGACTGCGGGCGCTCCCGCCGTCGGTCGACCTCGTCGTCGTCGTCGCCTGTGACCTGCCGGACCTCGACGCCGCCACCCTCCGCGCCCTCCTCGCCGCGCTCCGGCCCGCCGCCACCACCCACGCCCCCGGCGCGGCACTCGCCGTCGACGTCGCCGGGCACGACCAGTATCTCCTCGCCGCGTGGGACCGCCGCGCCCTCGCCGCGCGCCTGGCCGCCCTGGAGGCCGACGGCGGCGTGGGCGGGCGACCGGTACGGGCCCTGTACGACGACGAGGAGGTCGTCCGCGTCCCCGTCGGCGACCCCGCGCGCGACGTGGACACGTGGGCCGACCTGGCCGGACACGGACCGGTCGCGCTCCCACAGGTGGGGGCGGTCCTGCGCGCCGGGCTCACCCCGCTGCCGGCGGACGTGCGCCCGCCCCTGGCAGCCGTCGGCGCGGTGCTCGCCGCACCGCTGGTCGCCGCGGACCCGATGCCGCGGGGGCCGGTGTCGGCGATGGACGGTTACGCGCTGGCCGGGCCCGGCCCGTGGCGACTGACCGGCGCCGCCCGCCGCGCCGGGGACGGCTCGTCGGCGACGCTGACCCCCGGCACGGCGGCGCCCATCGCGACCGGCGCCCTGGCCCCCGCCGGCTGCGATCGTGTGCTGCGGCACGAACTGGTGACGGTGACCCCGGCCCGCACCGGCCCCCCGGTGGTCACCGCACTGCCGGGGGGCGACGGGGTGAACGACCTCCGCCCCGTCGGCGAGGACTGGCCGGTCGGTCACGAACTGGCCCCGGCGGGGGCGGTGCTCGACGCCGCGCTGGCCTCCGCGGCCCTGTCCGCGGGGGTGACGGCCGCTCGGGTCCGGGGGCCGGTACGCGCGGCGGTGGTCACGACCGGTGACGAGGTCCTGTCCGCCGACACGCCCGCGCCGCTTCCGCCGGGTCGGATCCGCGACACGGTCGGCCCGCTGCTCGGCGGGGTCCTGGCGCGGGCGGGGTTCGTCGGCGTCGGCCCGCCCGGGCACTGCGCGGACACCCCGGACGCGCTCGACGCGCTGCTCGACGCCGGCTCCGGCTCCGTCGACGCGACGACCGGCGACGTGGTGGTGCTGGTGGGGGCCACCGGCCGCGGGGTGGCCGATCTCCTGCGCCCGGCCCTGGCGCGCACGGGCGCGCGGATCGTCCTCGACGGGGTCCGTGTCCGCCCGGGAGGGTCGCAACTCGTGGCCGTCCTCGCCGACGGGCGCATCCTGCTGGGGCTGCCCGGCAACCCGGTGGCGGCGGTGTCCGCGGCGGCGACCACGGGCCGGGCGCTGGTCGACGCCCTCACCGGCCGCCAGCGCACACCCGTTTCGAGGCGCGTCCACGGACTGGCCGACCTGGCCACCCCGGGCCGCTCGCGGATCCTGCCCGCCCGACCGGACGGCGCCGGCGGCTGGCACCTTGCCGACCGCGTGCGCACCGCGCACCTGGCGGATCTGGCGGGCGCGCCCGCCCTGGCCGTGGTGCCCGAGGGCGGGGGCCCCGACGCCGACGCCGGGGCCGACGACCTCGTGGAGATCATCGACTGGATCTGACCGGCCCGCGGCGGGGCGTTCCCGCAGGTCGGAGGGCGGCCCCAAATGACCAGTTCAGAAGGTATTTGAGATCACCGGCATCAAATGCGCCCGACCAGCTCGCAATATGGCACGCTCGGCGTTGTGCAGCTGTCCCGGTCCTCCGATCTCGCGCTCCGCGCTCTCATGCGCCTCGCCGTCGCCGATGAGCGCGGCGACCGCATGACCGCCGCGGCGATCGCGGAGTCGGTGAACGCCTCGACCTCCCACGTGGCCAAGATCGTCTCCCGGCTCGTCGACCTGGGCCTCGCCGAGTCCCGGCGCGGCCGGGGCGGGGGGCTCGTCATCACCGAGGCGGGCCGACACGAGTCGGTCGGGTCATTGCTGCGCGAACTGGAGGGCCCCGGCGAGGTCGTCCAGTGCGAGGGTCCGACGCCCTGCCCGCTCGCGGGCAACTGCGGTCTGCGACGAGCCCTCGTCGACGCTCGCGAGGCGTTCTTCACCGCCCTCGACCCCCTCACCGTCGAGGGCATCGTCCGGGCACCCACCCGGCAGGTGTCCCTCAGCCTCGCCACCGCCCCACGGCCGGACCCCGGCCCGGGGTCCTGACCACCCGCATCACCCCCCACCCCGCATCACCCCCACCCCGCAGTCCGGCCCCCACGGTGCCCGGGCCACCCCGTCACGCCCCGAGAAGGAGATCCCCCATGACCACGTCGCTCACCACCCTGGAGTCGATCCTCGCGCACCCCCGCGAGCTGTCCGAGGAGCACGCCGCCGTCGTCCGCGCGACCCTGCCGGTCATCGGCGCCCACATCGACGAGATCACGCCCGTCTTCTACCGGACGATGTTCGCCGACAATCCCGAACTCCTCCGCGACACCTTCAACCGCGGCAACCAGAAGCTGGGCGCCCAGCAGCGCGCGCTCGCGGCGTCGATCGCGACGTTCGCCTCCCTGCTGGTGGACGGCCGCAGCCCGGTCGACATGCTCTCCCGGATCGGGCACAAGCACGCGAGCCTCGGCATCACCCCC
This sequence comes from Dietzia sp. WMMA184, assembly GCF_002441635.1. Taxonomy (NCBI): domain Bacteria; kingdom Bacillati; phylum Actinomycetota; class Actinomycetes; order Mycobacteriales; family Dietziaceae; genus Dietzia; species Dietzia sp. WMMA184. The sequence continues at coordinate 2,147,022 of NZ_NXEI01000001.1, forward strand.
GACCAATACCAGGTGGTCCACGACTACCTCTTCGGCGCGATCGTGGAGGTCCTGGGCGAGGCGATCACCCCGGAGGTCGCGGCGGCGTGGGACGAGGTCTACTGGATCATGGCCGCCGTCCTGGTGGACTTCGAGAAGGCCCTCTACGCCGAGGCGCAGGTGGAACCGGGGGACGTCTTCCGCACCGCCACCGTGATCTCCCGGGAGGACGTGACGGACTCGGTCACCGTGATCACCCTCGGTGGTCCGGACGGCGAGCCGCTGCCCGACTTCCGTCCGGGCCAGTACACCTCCGTCGGCGTGGTCCTCCCCGACGGCGCGCGCCAGCTGCGTCAGTACTCCCTGTCGACGGCACCGGGCGAGGGCACGTGGCGCATCGGTGTCCGCCGGGTCGACGCCGAGGTCCGGGGCGGGCTCGGCTGCCCCGCCGGCGAGGTCTCGGGCTGGCTGCACGCCCACGCCGAGGTCGGCACCACGATCCAAGTCACCCTCCCGTTCGGCGACCTCGTCCTGGACGCCGCCGGGATCGGCCGCGACCAGGACGCCGCGCCCGTGGTCCTCTGCTCGGCCGGGATCGGCATCACCCCGATGCTCGGGATGGTCGCCCACCTGTCGGCGACGGAGGACACCCGTCGCGTGCTCGTCCTGCACGCGGACCGCTCGCCGGCCGACCACGTCCTCGCCGAGGAGGTCGCGGGCGAGTCCTCGCTGCTCGCCGACGCCGAGGTGCACACCTGGTACGAGCAGGGGGCGGACACCGTCGCCGGACCGGGCGCGGTCCACCCGGGATTCATGGACCTGGCGGCGGTCGAGCTCCCCGAGGGGGCGCACGTCTTCCTCTGCGGGTCGACCGGCTTCCTCCAGTCACTGCGCCCGCGGTTCCTCGAGGCCGGCGTGCCCGCCGAGCGGCTCCACGCGGAGCTGTTCGCGCCGAACGACTGGCTGGTGTAGTCCCGCCGGCGTGGGCCCGGATCAGCTCCGGCCGGGCCCACGGCGATCAGCGCCGGCGGTTGCGCATCTTCTCCGCGAACTCGCGGGCCTTGCGCTGGTTCTCGGGCTTCGAGGCCTCGCGCTTGACCACCTGTACGGCCTTGAGCGCGATCCCGCTCCTCAGTGCATTGCGTAGGAATGCCATCGTGCACCTCCATCTCCGGGGGGCGCCAGTCTAGAGTCGGTGGGCCCCTACCGCGACCGGCCGAGAGTGGAGTCCGAGGAGTACGGATATGAGAAGTGACGGCGACGCCCTGTGGCGCATCCTGTCGGCCCGCCGCGACCATCGCCACTTCCACCCGACACCGGTCGCGCGGGAGACCATCGAGCGACTGCTCGAGGTCTTCGCCGTCGCGCCGAGTGTCGGACTGAGCCAACCGTGGCACGTCACGGTGGTCGAGGACCGGGCCGTACGGGAGTCCATCCACGCCGGCTTCCGCGCGGTCCGCGCCGCCGAGGCCGAACGGTTCGGCGGCGAACGCCGCGAACTCTACGACTCGCTCCGCCTGGAGGGCATCCTCCAGGCGCCCGTGGGCCTGGTGGTCAGCCATGTGCCGCCGCCGGGTCCGACCCTCGGGACGACCAGCGTCCCTGCCGCCACCGAGTACAGCGTGGTCGCCGCGATCACCCTGTTGTGGCTGGCGGTGACGGCGGAAGGCCTCGGTATGGGATGGGTGAGTCTCGTGGAACCCGACCATCTCTCCGACAGCGTGCGGCTTCCGACGGGCGCACGCCCTCTGGCCTACCTGTGCCTCGGGCACCCTGCCCTGGAGCTGGACGAACCACTGTTACAGACCGTCGGGTGGGGACGGCGTTCCCCCCTGTCCGTCGACTGGGTCCGACCTCGCCGCGGAGCCGGGGTCAGTCCTGCTCGACCCCGACCTCGATGAGGGTCCCCCACGGGTCGTCGAACCGCAGGACCGCACCGTCGTGACGTGTCTCGATCCGGTGGTCGGCCAGTCGCTTCCGGAGTGCGTCGACATCGTCCTCGGTGGGCAGCTCGATGTTCACCCGGCCCAGGCCCAGGGCCGCCGCGCGCGGGCCGGCGCCGGCCGTGCCCCAGGTGTTGACCGCGATGTGATGGTGGTACCCGCCGGCGGCGATGAACAGTGCGGAGCCGACGTCGCTCATCACCTCGAAGCCGAGGGCGTCGACGTAGAAGTCGCGGGCCGTCCCGATGTCGCCGACCTGGAGGTGGACGTGTCCCAGTGCCGCGGACGCCCCGATCGACGAACCCGCGACCGGCGGGGTGAGGTGCGTGCGCAGGAAGGCGTTGGGGTCCAGCGGGTTGGTGGCCACCTTCAGCAACCCGTGGGGCTCGGTGGCCCAGGTGTCGCGGGGCCTGTCGGTGTACAGCTCGACGCCGTTACCCTCGGGGTCGTCGAAGTAGAACGCCTGACTGTAGAGGTGATCGGCGCTGCCGGTGAAGGATCTCGGCGCATGCCGGGCGACCGAGGCGACGGCCGCGGCCAGCGACGGCTCGTCGTCGAACAGCACCGCGGTGTGGAACAGTCCGGCCTGCCCCTGCCTGCGCGGCGGCAGCTCGGGCATGCGGCGCATCCGCACGATCGGTCGACCCGCCCGGCCGAGCACGGCGGTCTCGCCGGCCTGCTCGAGCACGTCCAGGGCCACGCCGTCGGCGTAGAACGCGATCATCGAGTCCAGGTCCCGGACCAGGAGTTCGACCGCACCCATGCGCGTGTCGGCCGCGAGCAGATCGTCGGCCGGGCGCTCGGCCAGGCTGCGGGGATCGGGGTTCTGGACGTAGACGGGCATGGTGCCCTCCTTGCTCGAGGTGTCGAGGTTGCGTGATGTGTCATCTATATCAACCGGTGCACCCGTCCGCCTATTCCGTGATGCGTCACCCACCCCCACGGCGCAGCGCGGCCGCCCCCGACCGCGCAGACGCCTACTGCGGCAGCGGGGCCAACCCGGCGATCTCGAGGGCGCGACGGCCGCGGTCCGACGTCACCAAGTCGAGGAACTCGCTCGCGGCCGCGCGCTCGGCCCCGGCGTCGGGGCCGTCCTCGGCACCCGGGATCCTGGCCACCGTGTACCGCGTCGTGCCGGCGTCCTGCGCCAGCTCCCTGTCGCGCTGGTCGACCTCGGCCAGCGCCACCCAACCGTGGGACGCGGCGACATCGGTGCGGTAGACGATGCCCACGTCGAGTTCATGGTCCGCCAGGCGGGCCGCGAGCGCGCGCGAACTCGGATCACGGGGGACCCCCGGCGGGGTGGCCACGCCCGCCACGGCCAACAGCGACTCCGCCGCGCGACCGCAGGGGACGTCCAGCTCGCACAGCCCCACCCGCAGGTCGGGCCGTTCCAGGTCGCGGAGGCCGGTGACCTGGCGCGGGTTTCCGGACGGGACCGCGACGACGACGTGGTTGCGCGCGAACACCACCGGATCGACCGCCACTCCCGTATCGACGAGCCACCGCATGGAGCCCTCGTCCGCGGAGGCGAACACGTTGATGTCGTCGCGGGCGGGCATCCCCTCGGCGATCGTGTCGGAGCGGCCCAGTTCCAGGCTCACCCGGACCCCGGGGTGCTCGTCCTCGAAGACGTCGATCATCTCGGTGAACGCCTCGGACAGGGACGGCGAGGCGGCGACCCCGAGGGTCATGACGGGGGAGTCGGGCTCCGGCTCGGCGCACGCGACGGTTCCCGAGCACGCCAGGGCGAGAGCGAACGCGCTGACAGCCCGGCCCCGGTTCACCGATCAGCCTCCGGCGAAGGGAGGCAGCACGTCCACCTCGGAGACACCGTCGATCGAGGCGTGGGGGTCACGGGTCGTCTCCTCACCCACGAGGAACGACGACACGGTCACGATGCTGGCCAGCGGCTCACCGTGTCGCTCGCAGACCTCCCGCGCCAACTCCCCGACGGTCGTGGCCTGTGTGTGCAGCCGTTCGCGGGCGGTACCCGCGGCGTCCTCGGCGGCCGCGTAGTACCCCACGGTGATCACTCTCGGTGTCCTGCTCACGACGTCAACCCTATCCTCCGGCACTGACACGTCAACCACCTATGGCGCCCATCGACCGCCGCGGCCTGTGGAAGGCGGTGCCGCCGATGCCGTGGCCTGCCTGCTTGCCCCACATCGCGCCGCGCCAGACCTCGGCGACCTCGTGGTCCGGGGCGCCCGATCTCAGCACCCCGAGGACGTCCGTCTCGTCGTCGCTGAACAGACACGACCGCACGGTCCCCTCGGCGGTGAGGCGGGTCCGGTCGCAGGCGGCGCAGAAGTTGCGGGTGACGGTCGCGATCACCCCGACCGTTGCGGGAGCATCTCCCACGGCGCGTCCGGCGACCCGCCACATCTCGGCCGGCGCGGACGGGTCCTCGCGCCCGGCGGGAACGAGGTCGAAGCGGGTGCCGAGGGAGTCCAGCACGTCCTGCGCGGTCACCATCTCCGCGCGCGACCACGTGTTGTCGGCGTCGAGCGGCATCTCCTCGATGAACCGTAGTTGCACCCCCTCCGCCAGGGCCCATTCCAGCAGGTCGGGCGCTCCGTGCAGGGTCGCCCGCAGGGGCACCGCGTTGACCTTCACCGGGTCCAGGCCGGCCTCGACCGCGGCCCGCACTCCCCGCAGGACGGACGGCAGCCGGTCCCTGCGGGTGAGTTGGGCGAACTCGAGGCGGTTGACGGTGTCCAGGGAGATGTTGATCCGGTCCAGACCGGCCTCGACCAGCGCGCCGACCCGGTGTTCGAGCCCCACGCCGTTGGAGGTCATCGCGATCGGCAGGTCGGGGCACTCGGCCCGCGTGCCGGCGATGATGTGCTCGAGGTCGGCCCGCATGAGGGGTTCTCCCCCGGTGAAGCGGACCTCGTGCACGCCCAGCTCGCGGTGCGCCAGGGCGACCAGCCGGATCACCTCGTCAGCGGTCATCCGCGCGGCGTCCGGGATGGGCGGCAGTCCTTCCTCGGGCATGCAGTACGTGCAGCGCAGCGAGCACTTCTCGGTCAGCGAGACGCGGAGGTCGCGGGCGACGCGGCCGAAGGAGTCGACGAGCAGCGGGGTGGCGGGGCGCGTGGAGGGGCTGCGGGTGTCCGGTTCGGTCACGGCGCCCACCTCCCTCCGCGGTCGCGTGACTCCGAGTGTAGAGGGCACCGTCCGGCGGCGTGCGACCCCCGTCCGGTCACCTATCCGCTGTGTCCCCGTCCGCGGCGCGCCCCTGGCGGGGCGGGGACGTCCGGGTTCGGACCCAGGAGCGTGAGCTCGTGGATCTCGTCGCGCTCGGCCTGGCCCCGCAGCTGCGGCGCGATCGCCCGCCCCAGGTGGTAGCCCAGGACCACCACGAGGGTGCCCAGCGCGATGCCACCGAGCTGGAAGTCGCCGGTGATAACCAGGGTGGTGTCCCCGATCGCGATCACCACACCCGCCGCCACCGGCACCAGGTTGAGCGGGTTGCCGAAGTCGACCCGGTTCTCCTTCCAGATCTTGGCGCCGAGCAGGCCGATCATGCCGTAGAGCACCACCGTGATGCCGCCGAGCACGCCGCCCGGGGTCGCGGAGATCACGGCCCCCAGCTTGGGGGAACACCCCAGCACGATCGCGGTCAGCGCGGCCACCACGTAGGCGGCCGTCGAGTACACCTTGGTCGCGGCCATCACGCCGATGTTCTCGGCGTACGTCGTCGTCGCCGATCCACCGAACGAGGTCGCCAGCACGGTTCCCGCGCCGTCCGCGGCGAGGGCCCGGCCCATCAGGCCGTCGGTCTCGGTGCGGGTGATCTCGCCGATCGCCTTGACGTGCCCGGCGTTCTCGGCGATGAGCGCGATGACGCCCGGCACCACGAGCAGTACGAACGCCAGCGAGAAGTCGGGCGCGTGGATACCCACCACGCCGGCGGCCTCGTCGGTCATCGGCGGCAGCCCGATCCACGGCGCGTCCCACACTCCCGACCAGTCCACGCGCGGGCTCTCGGGCCCGGTGACCAGGTCGAGCACCCAGGACAGGACGTAGCCGAAGACCAGGGACAGGAAGATCGCGATCCGCCCGGCGAAGCCCTTGAGCCCCACGGTCATTCCGATCAGCACGATCATCACCGCCAGTGCGACCCACTGGTCCTGCGGCCAGTACGTCTCCGCCACCACCGGCGCCAGGTTGAAGCCGAGCAGCATCACCACGGCGCCGGTCACCACCGGCGGCAGGATCGCGGTGACCACGCGGCCGCCCACGACGTGCACGATCAGGCCCACCACCAGCAGCGTCGCGCCGGCGACGAGCATGGCGCCGGTCACCTCGGCGCTGGTGCCGCCCTGCGCGCGGATGGCGGCGACCGCGCCGACGAATGCCACCGAGGTGCCGAGGTAGCTGGGGACCTGCCCCTTGACCACCGCGAGGAACAGGAGGGTGCACACGCCGGAGAAGAGGATCGCCAGCTGCGGGTTGAGCCCCATGATGATGGGGAAGACGAATGTCGCGCCGAACATCGACACCACGTGCTGGGCGCCGATCCCGATGGTCCGCGGCCAGCTCAACCGCTCCATGGGGGCGACCACCTCGCCGGGTCTGATGTTCTTGCCGTCGCCGTGTACCGACCAGAGACCCACTTCTTCCCCACTCTCGCTGCGTCCGGCCGCACTCGCGCGGACCGTAGGCACAGTACAACGCGGTTACGGTGGTGACATGACCTCCCTGCCCGACAGGCCGAGCCGCCCGTCCCCCGCCGAGTACCGCGAGCTCCTGCGTGCGCACCTGGAGCCGGTCCTCGAGCGGGCCGCCCGCAGTACGCACCTGCCGCTCGCGGCGTGCGCGGACTCGGTGCTCTCGGCGGCGTTGCGGGCGTCGGTCGACCTGCCGCTGTTCGTCAACTCGCAGATGGACGGGTACGCGGTGCGCTCCGCTGACGTGGCCGGGGCGGGACCCGACTCGCCGGCGCGGCTGACGGTGGTCGGGGCGGTGCACGCCGGTGACGGGCCGGGACCCGATGTCGACGACGACGAGGCCTGCAAGATCATGACCGGAGCGCCCGTCCCCCGGGGTGCCGATTGTGTGGTGCCCATCGAGGACACGACCGTGAGCGAGACCGACCCCACTGTCGTCCTGGTGCATGCGCCGCGGTCGCGGGGCGAGTTCATCCGTCGCCCGGGGGACGATGTCCGGGCCGGCGACGTGGTGATCGACGCCGGGGTGCGGCTACAGGCGCGGCACCTGGCGGCGGCGGCCTCGCTCGGGGAGTCGGGACTCGACGTGCGGCCGCGGCCTCGGGTCGGGGTGGTGGCGACCGGTTCCGAGCTGGTGGCGCCGGGGCGGCCGCTCGCGCCCGGCCAGATCTGGGAGTCCAACTCGATCACCCTGGCCGCCGCGCTCAAGGCCTGCGGCTGCGAGGTCACCACGACGCTCATCAGCGGCGATGACCGCGCGGCGTTCACCTCGACTCTCGACGAGGCCGCCGGCGACGCCGACCTCGTGGTGACCGTCGGCGCGGTGTCGATGGGCGACGCCGAGGTCGTGCGCCAGGTGCTCGCCGACCGAGAGGGCGCCCGTTTCGCCCCGATCGCCATGCAGCCCGGCGGCCCGCAGGGGCTCTCGAGCTGGCGTGGCACTCCCGTGGTGTGCCTGCCGGGCAACCCCGTGAGCGCGATGGTGTCGTTCGTCGTGCTCCTGCGGCCGGTCATCCTCGAGGCCGTCGGCCGCGCGCCGATCCGCCCCGTCCGCGCCCGCCTGTCCCGCGACGTCACCTCGCCTGCCGGGCGGGTGCAGTACCTGCGGGCGGCGCTGGCCGCGGACGGCGACGGCCGGCCCACCGCCGATCCGGTCTCGGGCCCCGGCTCGCACCTCGTGGCCTCGATGGCCCGGGCGGACGTGTTGATCGAGATCCCCGCCGACGTCACCTCACTGGAGTCCGGCGCCGAGGTCGACGTCCTGCCGCTGTAGGGGCACGCCGTACAGTCCGGGGGAAGGTGCGTTGACCAGCCTGCGCACGTCGTACTTCGCCGCAGGCGAGAACGGGGGTCCCGATGCGTTCCGACGCCGAGCCGACCGCGGAGCAGACCGCGGTGCCGGACGAGGGCCTTCTCAAGTACCTCGTGTACACGAGTACGCCGACCAGGCAGATGGTGCCCGAGGACTTCGAGTCGATCCTGCGCACTGCCAGGCACCGCAATCGTCGCGTGGGGATCACCGGCATCCTGCTCTTCCGGGACGACTGCTTCATCCAGTTCCTCGAGGGCCCACCGGCCGAGATCGATGCCCTCCTGGACGACATCATCGCCGATGAGCGGCACCACCACCTCCGCGTGATCCTCACCGAGACGACCGTCGACCGCAGCTTCCCCGATTGGCGGATGGGATTCGGGACGCCCGGGGCCCACGAGCCAGCCGGCCTGCCCGACGAGCGCGACAGTTTCAACGACCTCGCCGCCGGTGCGGACGGGGGCACGGTGCGACGGGCGGCCGACGACGTGTCGACCTGGTTCAAGGCGAAGGAACACTCCGCCGCGTCCTGACCCGGCACAGCAGACGTGTAAATGAAGAGCGTCCGACGCACCCGCTACAAGCGGACTGTGCGCCGGACGCTCGTGCTCACCCCGGGTCAGATGTGACCCGGCGTGTCAGAACCAGTGTTTACGTCCACCGACCGCGCGGCCTGCCGCACCGAGGATGACGAGGATGACGCCGATCGCGATGAGCACGAGACCGATCGTCCAGAGGATGGGGATGTCCAAGAGGAATCCGAGGATCAAGAGAATCGCGCCAAGAATGATCATTTGTTCGTCCTTTCACCGTAATTTTTCGGGAACGACTGAGCGTACCCACGTCCCACAGAGTCCGCGACCGATCGCGCCCGGTCACGCCCGCGCCTCATCCCGTGCTGTCGAGCGCCTGCTGCCAGAAGTCGATCTCCAGCCGGGTGGCCGTGCGGAACACCTCGGTGAGCTCGTCGAGGCGGCGGTCGGTGAGCCCGCCGTCGGACAGCACGTCGAGCTGCTCGATCGCGGCGCCGGCGGCGGCGGTGAACTCCGCCCCCGAGTACTCGGAGATCCACTCGCCGTAGGGATGCTCGCCGTCGTGCTCGGCGAGCCGGGGCGCCAGGTGCGCGCCGATCTCGGCGTAACCGATCGTGCACGGGGCCAGCGCTACATGCAGGTCGAGCAGGTCCCCCGCCATGCCGGAGTCCAGCACGTACCGGGTGTAGGCGACGGTGGCCTGCTTCTCGGCGGCGGCCTCGAGTTCGGCGCGCGGGATTCCCCAGCGGTCGGTGAGCCGCAGGTGCAGTTCGGTCTCCGCGAGGATCGCGCCGGTCGCCCGGTGGGCGGCGGTGATGTCGGCGAGGGTGCGGCTCTTGTAGGCGGCGAGCGCGTTGGCGCGGGCGAATTGCACCAGGAAGTGGAAGTCCTGCACCAGGTAGTCCTGGAACACCGCGAGCGGCAGGGTGCCCTGCCCGAGCTCGGTGACGAACTCGTGTTCGGTATAGGCCTCCCACTCTGGACGGCAGCGGTCTTTCAGGGTCTCGAACAGGGTCACTCGGCTCTCCCGTCGTGGGCGGACATCAGGCGGGCGACGATCGCGCCGTGAGGTCGAGCTCCCGGCCCGGTCCGCGTGTAGGTCTCGATCACCTCGAAGTCTGCCATCCGCAACTCCTCCGACAGGGCCTCAACCGACCAGCGGTAGGCCCCGGCCACGGCGTGATCGAACCGTTCGACCTCCGCACCGTGGAAGAACCCGAGCAGTAGTCCGCCGCCGGGGCGCAGACACCGCGCCATCCGCAACAGCGTCGGTCGCACGGTGGCCGGTTCGTGGTGGATGAGCGAGTACCAGGCGAGAATCCCCGCGACCTCGCCGGGCGACCGGGGTAGCGCGTCGAGGTCACCCACCTCGAATCGACACCCGGGATGGGTTCGGCGGGCGTGACTCACGAACTCCGGTACCTGGTCGACTCCGCGCACGTCGACGCCCCGGGCCGCCAGGTGGCCCGTCCAGTGCCCTGGGCCGCAGCCTGCATCGATCAGCGGCCCGTCGAGCTGATCCGCCCAGCGCGCGACCAGCTCGAGGTCCGAGGGGTGGACCGACGCGATGGAACCGAGGTGGTCGATGTACTCCTGTGCGCGGCTCGAGTACGCCGCTCGGACCTCCCCGGTCACGACGACCTCCCCCGTCGGCGACTCGGCTGTACACCCTCCCACCGGCGGAAACTGCGGGAGAAGGTCGCGGTCTCGGAGTAGCCCAGCTCGGCGGCCACCTCGGCCACCGGGACGTCGTGCACCAGCAGCTCGAGCGCCCGCTGATGCCGCACCTCGTCGACCAGCGTCCGATACGAGGTCCCTTCCGCTCCGAGCTGGCGTCGCAGGGTGCGGACATCGACGTGCAGTTCCGCCGCCACGTCCGCCATCGACGGCCAGGTCCCGCGCTCGTGCCGGAGCCGGCTGCGCACCTGGCCGGCCACGCCGACCCGCGCGAGCCTGTCGGCGAGGAGCGCGCGGCACTGCCGCTCGAACACTCGCGCCGTGTTCTCGTCGCCCTGCGGCAGCTCGGCCTCGAGGGCCTGTCGCGAGACGGTCAGCCGGTTGCGCGCGGCGTGCGGCGTGACCGTGTCCGGCGCCAGGCCCCACGCGTGCCCGACCAGCGCCGCGCTCTCCGGGCCGAGGGTCGTCTCGAGCGAGACCGGCCCCAGGTCGATCCGGGCACCGCGGAACGCCGCGGCCAACCCTGCCAGGTCCCGCTCCACGACGAAGGTGCGCACGTCGGCGGGGATCTGGTCGTCGGCGGCGACCAGGACCGCCCCGCCGTCCGGGCCGTCCACCTCGAGAGAGAACTGCACGTGGGTCGGGGACAAGGCGAGATAGGGGATCGCGCGATCGATCGCCGCCCGCACGGTGGGGCCCGCGAGCATCATGAAGCCGATGACGCCGGTCCGTCCGATGGTGGAGTGGGCACCGACGCCCGCCCCCAGCCCGGGCCGGTCTCCGAGGCGCGCGAGCAGGGTGCGAATCACCGTGAACTCCTGGTGCGCCCAGATCTGCGCGGTCTCGTCGTGGAGGTCGCCGGGATCGAGACCCGTGCCAGCCAGGCACTCCGTCGTCGTCATCCCGTGGGCCAGCCCGCCCTCCACCATGATGCGGACGCCCTCGGTGCCCCGCGGCACCGCCCATACCGGCGAGGACTCCATCGGCCGACCGTAGCAACACCGGGCGGCGGATGTCCGAAAATGCCAACTCTGCGCCCGTTTGCGACCTTCCCGCGCCCGCGTCGGGTGGCTAGCGTCACAGTCATGACTCTCGCCGCACTCGCAGGAACCGCCCAGTCAGCCGGCCCCACCGGCCTCGCCGACGAGATCCGGGCGCTGTACGCGCGGGCCAAGGCCGCCGTCGGCGAGGACGACCTGGCGCACATCCGCAACGTCACCGCCTACGGCCGGGCGATCGACGCCCGTCGCCGCGAGTTGCTGCGCGAGGGCGGGCCGCGGGCGATCCGGCGGGCCACGGCGCTGGAGATGATGTACCGGCTCATGCAGTTCTCCGAGCTCGGGCACAACATCGTCCACGGCAGCTACGACCACCTGCCCGGCAACGGCGACTATCACTCCGACCGTTACGAGTGGGACTTCAACGTGGACGTCGACCACTGGAAGACGATGCATCACGTGGGCCACCACCCCAACACGAACATCGTCGGCAAGGACCACGACCTCGGCTACAGCATCTTCCGCGGCAGCGCCGGACAGGACTGGTACGGCCACCACCTCGGTCAGGTGGCGCTCATCTCGGCGCTGGCGGCCGCGGCCCCGGCAGCGGCTCCGTTCTTCCTGGCCAACATCGCCCGCAAGGTTTCCGGCGACCCGTTCTTCAGCGCCTACACCCTGCGCTCGCCCGCCCGGATCGCCGGACGCGACCTCCAACGTCGCTTCGTCGACGAGCCGTTCCGCTCGGGGTGGAAGCCGCTGCCCACCCTGCTGGCCAACTACCTCGGCGGCGTCACCGGCTACATGGCGGTGCTGTTCCTGGTGTTCATCGAGCACCACGCCGGCGAGCTGGAGCTGTTCACCGATCCCGGGCCCGACGAGACCGCCGACCAGTACTACGAGCGGCAGATCCGGGCGACCCGCAACTTCCTGCCCAGCACGCAGATGGACGACGCCCTCGCGCGGGTCCTGGAGGAGGAGGTGCCGTTCGCCGATCGCCCCGACCTGCGGATCTTCTACGGCGGCCTCGACACCCACGTCGAGCACCACCTGTTTCCCGATCTGCCACCGTCGATGCAGCGCAGGATCGCCCCGGAGGTCCGGGCGATCGCCGCGAAGTACGGACTGCCGTACCACGAGACGCCGCTACTCGAGACGGTGCCGCTGATCGCCAAGACGCTCACCGGGCTGTCGGTCCCGTTCGGCGAGCGCGAGTTCGGCCGCCCCTCGACGCTCCTGCGCGACCCCGCCTCACTCGTGCGGCGCGTCCGCGCCGGGCTGTCCTACAGGCCCCTGCCCGAGTCGCCGTACCTGGACAAGCCGCGCTTCTACAACGTGCCGGTCAGAGTCCTGTCCGCCACTCCCGTCGCCGACGGCCAGGCCCTGTCGGTGCGGTTGGCCCGCCCCCGGGGCTGGGAGGACGTCGAGTGGGACGCGGGCGCGTACGTGTCGGTGCGAGTCGCTGGCGACGACGGCGACGGCGAGTTGGTCCGCCAGTACAGCCTGGTCCGCGACAGCGCGGACGCGGTTGCGGACGTCGAGGGCGCCATGGAGATCTGCATCAAGCGCGTCGAGGGCGGGCGGGTGTCCACCCGGCTCAACGACTCACTGCACGCAGGTGACTACGTGACACTGGTCGGCGTGCCGCAGTCCTCGGGCGACTTCCCACCGCCCGTGCCGGGAGCGAAGTCCCTGTACATCGCCGGCGGGGTGGGCATCACCCCGATCATCAGCCTGCTGCGTCGCATCGCCCGTGACGCGCGCGAGACCGGCAGTCGCCCCGACGCGACACTGCTGTACGTCAACCGCGACGACCGCTCGATCATCTTCGACGCCGAACTCCGCGAGCTCGCCCGCCTCTCCGGCATCACCCTGCGCCTGTTCACCGATGCGCCGTCGGAGCGCGAGGACCTGGCCACCGGCCGGCTCGGTCCCGAGCTCCTGCAGCGCGTGGTCCCCGACGCCGCCGAGCGCGAGACCTACGTGTGTGCCCCGGCCGCGCTCATCGACCTCACCCGCGGGTGGCTGCGCGACCTGGGCCTACCGGCAGAACATTTCCACGCCGAGTCCTTCACCGCGCCCGAGCTGGACCGGCCCGACGACGACGGGAGCCGCTTCACCGTCCGCTTCCGCCGCACCGGCACCGCGGTGGAGATCGACGGGGCCACCACCCTGCTCGAGGCGGCCGGCCGCGCCGGGATCGCCGTGCCCACCGGCTGCCAGCGCGGGCTGTGCAAGGCGTGCGTGACGCCCAAGGTCAGCGGCACCATCCGCGCCGGGGCCGCGGGTCGCGCACCCGGCGGCGCCGAGCAGGAGCGCGTCACCGTCTGTACCGCGCTGGCCTGCTCGGACATCGAGCTGGATCTCTAGCCGGACCGCTCCTCGCGACCGTCGGTCACCACTTCCCGCGCGTGTACTGCGGCGGGTACGGGGCCTGCCGCCAGTCCAGGCCGAGTTCGGCGGCGGCGCGTTGGGGCCAGGCGGGCTCGCGCAGGGCGACGCGGCCGAGGAACACGAGGTCGGCACGCTCGTCCACCAGCAACTGTTCGGCGTACTGCGGGTCGCTGATCAGACCGACCGCGCCGGCCAGCACGGCGCCCGACGCGCGCACCTCCTCGGTCAGCGGCACCTGGTAACCCTGTTCCAGCTCCACCGGCGGCCGGTCGGGGGTGTTGGCGGCCGAGGAGACGTCGACCAGGTCCACGCCGTGCTCGGCGAGCCGGCCCGCCAGCCAGCGCGAGTCCGCCGGCGTCCAGCCCCCGTCCACCCAGTCCGTCGCCGAGATCCGCACGAACAGCGGCTTGCTCTCGGGCCACACCTGCCGCACCGCGTCGCAGATCTCCAGCAGCAGCCGCGCCCGGTTGTCGCGCGACCCGCCGTAGGAGTCCGTCCGCTCGTTGGACAGGGGCGAGAGGAACTCGTGGATGAGGTAGCCGTGGGCGGCGTGGATTTCCACGACGTCGAATCCGGCCTGATCGGCGCGGCGTGCGGCGTCGACGAACGCGGTCACCACGTCCCGGATCCCCTCCGCGTCCAGCGCCTCCGGGACCGCCATGTCGCCGAACGGGACCGCCGACGGCGTGACCGTCACCCAACCGCCCTCCTCCGGCGGTAGTGAACCGACCGGGTAACCGGGCCACGCGCGGTAGGCCGAGGCCTTGCGCCCGGCGTGCGCCAGCTGGATACCGATCGCCGCCCCCTGCGAGTGCACGAAGTCCACGATGGGCGCCCACGCGTCGCGCTGCGTGTCGTTCCACAGCCCGGCGTCCTGGGGGCTGATCCTGCCCTCCGGCACCACCGCCGAGGCCTCCGCGAGGATCAGCCCGAACCCGCCCTGAGCCCGCGCGCCCAGGTGGACGAGGTGCCACGGCGTGGGCACCCCGTCGCCGTCCTCGCACGAGTACTGGCACATCGGCGAGAGCCAGGCCCGGTTCCGGATCTCGAGGTCGCGGATACGGATCGGTTCGAAGAGCGTCGCCATGTCCGCGATTAAACCCGCATCCCGTGACGCCCCGCCTCGCCGCACCCCCGAAGCCCGCCGCACCCGGCCGACTACCGTGAACGGCATGACTGACGCGCCGACCGGACAGGGCTCATCACCCGAGCCGAAGCTCACCCACCTCGACGCCGAGGGCCGCGTGCGCATGGTCGACGTCGGCGACAAGGCCGTCACCACCCGCACCGCCACCGCCGAGGGGATCTTTCGCACCCGCCCCGACGTCGTGACCATGGTCGCAGGGGATTCGCTGGGCAAGGCCGACGTCCTGTCCACCGCCCGCCTGGCCGGGATCGGCGCGGCCAAGAAGACCTCCGAGCTCGTCCCGCTGTGCCACCAGATCCCGCTGAACTCGGTCAAGGTGAGCTTCGACCTCGACGAGGAGGCCGGCGAGATCCACGTGCAGGCCACCGCCAAGACGACGGGCAGGACGGGTGTCGAGATGGAAGCCCTGACCGCCGTCTCCGTGGCCGGGCTGACGCTGCACGACATGGTCAAGGCCGTCGACCCGCTCGCCACTATGGACGGGGTCCGCCTCGCCGCCAAGACGGGCGGCAAACGCGGTGACTGGACGCGAGAATCCGAGAAGGCGACCGGGAACGACGACGACGAGGTGCCGCGCGCGAACACCGGGCCCGCCGCGCTCGATTCCGGCCGAAGTGGTGTCGTCGTCGTCTCCTCCACCGCCGCCGCGCACGGCCACCGCGAGGACACCACCGGCCCCGCCATCGAGGGTTGGCTCCTCGAGCGCGGTTTCTCGCCGGTCGAGGTGCACGTGGTGGCCGACGCCGACATCGCCACGGCCGTCACCGAGCACGTCCGCCGCTCCCCCGCGGTCCTGTTCACCACCGGCGGTACGGGGGTCGCCCCGGACGACCGCACGCCGGAGGCCACCGCGCCGCACCTGGAGCTGGAGCTGCCGGGGGTCGCCGAGGCGATGCGGGCCCGCGGCCTGGCGGCCACGCCGACGGCGGCGATGAGCCGCGGGCTCGCGGGCTTCGCCGGACGTACCCTGGTGGCGAACCTGCCGGGCTCGACGGGCGGAGTCCGCGACGGGTTGGCGGTCCTCGACGACCTGCTCGAGCACCTGCTCGACGTCCACGCCCACGGAGGAGGACACCGATGAGCGTCTCCAGTCCGCTGGTGGACATCACCGACCGGGAGATCGACCCGCGCGAGGTCGAGAAGGCCGTGTGGACCAGCGCCGACGGGGCGATGGTGACGTTCTCCGGCGTCGTGCGCGACCACGACGGGGGCCGCCGGGTCCACGACATCGAGTATTCGGCTCACCCCACGGCCCGGGACACGCTCGCCCGGCTCTGCGACGAGGTCGCGGCCGAGCACACCTCGGCGGCCGATTCCGGGCGCACGGTCCGCGTGTCCGCCGTCCACCGCGTGGGCGTGCTGCCGGTGGGCGAGGTCGCGGTGGTGGTGGTCGCTGTGGCTCCGCATCGGGCCGAGGCGTTCGCGGCGTGTTCGGAGCTCATCGAGCGGCTCAAGCACGGGGTGCCCATCTGGAAGCGGCAGCGCTTCACCGACGGCGTCTCCGAATGGGTGGGCGTCGGCGACTGCTGAGGCGGTCAGGCCGGCCGTCTGCGGGGTCGGTACCTGTCCTGACCCGGCGGATTGATGAGTGTGCCGTCGTCGGCGACGATGCGGTCGGCGAAGGCGTTCCACTCGCGTTCCCAGATGGCGTCACGGGCACGGGCCAAGGGTCCCTTGGGTCTGGTGCGGTGTTCGTGTCCGGTGTCGGTGATGATGACGAGTTCACCCAACGGCCCGGACCGGTAGGCGTTGGTCCCGAACGTCTTCTCGCGGTGGTGTTTGCGGCACAGGCAGACGAGGTTCCACTCGGTGGTCGGCCCGCCGAGCTCAGGGTCGTTCGTGTTGAACGCGATCACATGGTCCACGTCGCAGGCCTCGGCGGGAACCGAGCACCCGGGGTGGCGGCAGGTCCCGTCGCGCATGCGGATTCGCTCGGCCATCGCCGGGGTGATCACGTAGCGCAGGGCGTGCTCGGGGGAGTCGAGCACGCCGGGGGCGGGGTCGATGAGCTCGAACCGCACGCTCGCGTCGTCGCCCTCGAGCAGTTCCGTGCAGAGCCACTCGACGCTGCTGTAGGTGCCGTGGACGAACTCGACACGGTTGGGCAGACCCCGGGCCGCGGAGGCGATCACGCTGATGCGGATCGGCTGACCGGCCCGCGCGGCGTTGCCCAGCGTGGGCCGGGGGAGGTCCGCCCCGAGCCTGACGTCGCCGAGCTCGATGCCGTCGTGCTCGGACGCAGGGGCAGCGGCAGGGTCGGTCGCGCAAGGGCTGGTCGCGGACGGGTCACCAGCAGGCGGATAGACGGCGAGCGCGGCGAGGGCGTCGGCGCGGAGCTGATCCAGGGAACCGTCCAGTCCGTCCGCCGAGGCGGCCGACGCATCGGTCTCGATGCGACGCCGGAGGAGTTCGGCATCGGCGGCGGTGAGCTTGGCCCACATCGTGGCCATGCCGTTCCGGTCGCCGCGGAAACGGACCGAGCGGGTGGCGGCCGCCGCTGCGGCGGCGTCCTGCGCGGCAGCCGGGTCGTGTCGCTCCACGGCGTCATCGATCGCCGAGTCCACCGCGTTGCGGGTCGGCCGGTCGCCACCGTCGAGATCGTCCGTGAAGCGCGCGACCACCTCGTCCTCCACGGCCGACACGATCGCGTCGGACACCTCCGCCAGGCGACACGCGATATCGACCGCCAACTGCTCGGGCAGCAGCCCGCGGTCGACCGTGGATCGCAGACGGGGCAGCCGCCGGTGGATCTGCGTCCCGGCCGTCACCAACCGCGCGGCGTGCCAGCACGTGAGCTGACACGCCGCCACGAGGTGATCGCGGGCCCGGGCCTCCGGATCCAGCCGGGCGTACGCGGGCCGACGCGAACCGGCGCCGGCCTCCTCCGCCTGTACCTGCTCGGCCCGGGCGAACTGGTCGACCAGGACATGCGCCGCCTCGAGCCGCGTGGCCCCGGCGCGGTTCTGCGCCAGCGTCGCGGCACGGGCCGCCTCGCTGACGGCCTCCATATCGACCATGCCGAGGGGCTCGGGTACGGCGAACAGCGCACTCGTCGTCGTCACCATTCCACCCCCTCCGCCACCGACATCGACATCGACATCGACATCGACATCGAACATCGACATCGACATCGAACCTACATTCGATAGTACCCGCGCCGGCGCATTAGTACAAGGGTTCGATCATCTTCGATCACTCATCCCAACCTGGTACCCACCCACTGCGCCAGGATCCGCGCGCAGGCGTCGACACCCTCGACCCACGTGGTGCCCGCGGACTCGTCGGCGGCATCCGAGACGTGCTTGACCAGCCGCGTGGGTACGCCCACCATCGCGCCCGCCGCGGCCACCGCATACCCCTCCATGTCCACCAGGTCGGCGATCCCGGCCAGGCGGTTCCGCACCGGGCCGCCCGCGACGAAACTGTCGCCGGTCGCGAGCACGGGCGCAGCCGATCCCCCGGGCCCCGACGGCGCGGCGGCGTGCTCGGGGGTCACCGCACGCAGGGCGGACAGCGCCAGCGGCGGGCCGTCGTGCCGGCCGGTGACGGCGTGCAGGGCGGGGTCGTCGAAGTCGTGCTGGAACACGGTCGCGATCTCGTGCGTGCCCTCCATCCCCGGGTGCAACCCGCCCGCGGTGCCCACGTTGACCAGCTCACGCGGCCGGGCCCCGCCACCGAGCGCGTGCGCGACGGCCACGGCCGCGCGCACCTTGCCGACGCCGGTGACGAGCACCGGGAAGTCGGTGACGAAGTGCCGCGCCTCCTGCTCCAGCGCGACGACGACGAGAGGGTGAGCCGGATCGACGGTCCCGATGAGTTCCACGCGCCATACGGTAGCCGTCGCCGGGCCTGTCCGTTCAGCCCCCGGGCGGGTCCCACCAGCGTCACTCGCCCGCGCCCAGCGGCAACCGGGCCACGACCTCGTGGCGAGCCCGGCCCCGCGGCCCCTCGCCGAGGAACGAGTCGACGAGCGCGACCTCGGAAACCTCCCACCGGCTGCTCGTGAAGGTGTCGAGCACCCGCAGCCAGGCGGTCGCATCGTCGCGACCGCCGAGCCGGGCGAGCGTGAGGTGCGGACGGAACCGGGCGCCGTCCGGGGCGCAGCCCGCCGCGTTGGCGGCCGAGCGGACGCCCGCCGCGAGCGCGTGGAGCGGCCGATCCTCGGGCTGATCGACCCCCGCCCACAACACCTTGGCCCGCTCGACCGAGGGGAACGCCCCCGCGCCGGCCAGCCGGAGAGTGAACGGCTCGTGCTTCCGGGCGACCGCCTCCACCCGCTCGGTCAGCTCGTCGAGGCGCCAGTCGTCGACGTCGGGACAGAACGTCAGGGTGAGGTGCCACTGGGCGGGGTTCGTCCACGTCAGACCCGGCCGCGGCTCGAGGAACCGCTCCAGTTCCTCGCGAACCTCGTCGGGCGGCACGACCGCGACGAACATCCGATGCCCCATCACCCCACCGTGGACCATGCGCCGGTGGTCCGCAAGCCCGAGTCGTGATCCATCACGAGCCCGCGAGCCACCACCCCAGAGCGGCGGCGGCCACCGTGGCTGTCATCGTCCCCACCCCGTACGCCGCCGCGGTGAGGAACCGGCCGTCGCGGGCCAGGCGAACGGTGTCATAACTGGCCGTGGAGAACGTCGTGTAGCCGCCGAGCGCCCCCGTGCCCAGCAGCACGGCCACCGTCCCGCCGCTTCCCGTGGGTCCGGCCAGCAGCCCCATGACCAGGCCCAGTGCGAACGAACCCGACACGTTGACGAGGAACGTGCCCAGCGGAAACCGGCCATGCCACCGCGCGGCGACCGCCAGGCCCACGCCGTAGCGCAGGGCCGCGCCCACGCCCCCGCCGAGCGCGACCCACACCGCCATCACGGCGTCACCCACCGTCATGACCCAGCGATCCCAGCGCCATCCCGAGCACGGTGGCCACACCGCCCAGCACGAGCGTCGCCGCGGGATAGACCATCGCGCCGACCCCATCACCCGCCCGCGCCAGGGTCGAGACCTGCAGGGCGATGAGCGAGTAGGTGGTGAACCCCCCGCAGAAACCGGGGCCGAGCAGTAACCGGGCGTGATGTCGTCGTCGTTGTCGTCGTCCCTCTCGTCGCCACGCCCCGCCCTCGGGCAGCACGGTGAGGACGACCCCCAGTGCGAACGCGCCCACGACGTTGATCGCGAGCGTCACGGTGAGGGCCGGCGGCGCCAACTCGGAGACGACGACCCGCGCGAACGTGCCAGCCGCCCCGCCGACGGCGACGACGGCCATCGAAGTGAGAGTGACCATCGCGGCGGGGAACCTCACGTCGACAGTCCGGCCTCCAGTGCGGCGTCGAGTCCGTCGCGATCACCGGTGATCTCCAGGCCCGCGGCATCGGGGCCGACGCGGCCCCACAGCAGCAGGGCGAGCGTCTCCGGCGGCCCCGCCACCTCGACCACGCCCGTGGAGTCGGGGCCCGCACCGTCCGTACCGGGCAGCTCCCACTCCAGCGCGCCGAGGGCGCCCGCCCCGACCGGCTCGGCGCCCGCGGCGAGGCCCACCGCGGCCGGGCCCTCCGGGGCGTGGGGGACGCCGCGGAGGCGGATCGTCACCGCGAGCGGCGGCACGTGGGCGGCCATGTGCGGGCGCATGACGGTACAGAACTCGTCGATCGTGTCGACCGCGACGTCCTCCGGCACGGGCGTCGTCGCGGCGGCACCGTGCAGGGCGTTCTCGACGTCCCAGCGGTGGACGAAGGTCTCGTGGAGCTGGCGCCGCGGCCAGAAGTCGGCGCGGCCCGGGCCGGAGAAGGTCCAGACCAGGGCGTCGGGGGCCGTGTCGGTGAACGTCGCGATCATCTCGGCGGTGAGACCGGCATACCAGTCGGCGAGCGCGGCGGCGCCCTCGGTCACCGGCGGCGCGGACTCCATGACCGCTCCCCTGCCCCCGGTCCGGGTGTCGGGCGTGGCCTCGCGGACCGTGGCGGCGCCCCACCAGTTGACGGCGCCCAGGTGGACCACCAGGTCGTGCACGGTCCAGCCCTGGCACGAGACCACCGGGGCGGTGACGTCCGCACCGGTCCCGAGCCCGTCCCCGGCCAGGGCGTACCGCACCAGCCCGACCTGCGCCTCGAGCGCATCGAGCATCCTGGAGTAGGCGAGCCGGGAGGTCATACGCGGGTCGCCTCGTCGGACCCGGGGCGGTCGTTGCCGTCCGCCCGGCGGCGGGTGAAGTCGATCTGTCGCCCCGCGTTCGACACCGCCACCACGGTGCCGGTGCCGAAGATGCCGTCGCGGTCGAACAGCGAGGCGGTGCCCACGGCCACGCCGTCCGCGCTGACGTGCTCGTCGGCCTCGATCCCGATGTCCCCCGACCGGGGCAGCCGGGCCAGCGCCACGGTGAGGTCGGCGTTGATGAAGCCGATCCCCTCGTCGCCCCAGTGCGTCATGAGGCTCGTGGACTCGGACACGATCACGGCCCGCTGGAACGGGGAGGCCGGCTCGCCCTCCACCACGTCCAGCGGGTGGATCCAGAAGCGCTTCCGCTGGTCGTTCTGGTGCACGCCCATGTCGCGGTCCCACGAGGGGCCGGGCTGGCCGCTGCCGAAGAACACGTTGGTCCCCGGCCCGGTCTCCCCCGGATCCGCGTCGGCCGGCGCCGCGAGCTCCCGGCCGGACCGCCACACCGTCCCCGGTGGCTGTTCACCGCGGCGCAGCTGGACGAACGTGGCGCGGGCGACGGCCTTGCCCCGCTGGATCAGCCGCGCGTCGGCCACGCGGATGCGGTTGCCGCTGCGGATCTCCCCGGTCTGGACGACCAGGGGTTCGTTGCGCACCGGCGCGAACAGGTCCACCGTGAGGCGGGCGGGCTGGAACTCCTCGGCACCGAACTCGTGCTCGAGCGACCGGGCGGCCGCCACCACGACGGCCGGGCCGTTGACCATGCTGTCCGACCAGGCGCTGCGGGCGTACCGGGTGGGCAGGTACGCCCCGCTGTCGTCCAGGGTGAAGAAGGCGCGTTCGCTCATCGGGCCACCCCGTCCGTGCCGGTGGCGCCGGCGTACGCGCCGAACCCGGCCGAGCCGCCCGCCGACCCCGCCGCCCACGACCGCAGGATCGCCGCTAGCTGCGTCTCGAAGTACTGCTCGGCGCTGGGCGAGGACCGCCACACACTCAGCTCCAGCGACACGACCCCGTGCAGCGACGCCCAGATCGTGGTGGCGGTCTCGTGCACGTCGGCCGACCGGAACACGCCCTCGTCGACGGCCGCGTCGACCACCTCGAGCAGCGGTTCGCGCCACAGCGCGTCGACGGTGCTGTCCCCACCCCTGCCGTCCCCGGCCCCGGCGATCCCGGCTCGCGGCGACCGCACCGGCTCGCCCACGACCAGCCCGTACAGGCCCTGGTTCTCCAGTGCCCACCGCCGGTACGCGCGGCACAGCGACCGCATGTCGCCCTCGACGCTGTCGTGCCGCAGCGACTCGCGCAGGGCGGCCGCCAGTTGCCGGTCGGCCTCGTGCGCGACGGCCGCGAGCAGGCCGGACTTGCCGCCGAACATCGTGTAGATCGCCGTGGTGGAGGTGCCCTGGGAGGCGGCGAGCGGCCGCAGTCCCAGCGTCTCCGGCGCCGCGTCCCGGAGCCGTCGCGTGGCCTCGTCGAGGATCCCCCGGCGCAGCGCCTCGTCGTACTGGGCGTGGTGTGGGGCGCGGGTCGCGGCCTGGGTCGAGGCGCGGGTGGCCGCGCGCGGCGAGGAAGGGGTCACCCCGGCAGGGTACGACGACGACGACGACATCGGCGTCATAGCGGCGTGGCGTGTCGCGGCGGACGCCGTGATGCCGATGTCGTGGCACCGCCATCACGCCCGCGCCCCGCGCCGGGCCGGCGCCGCCGAGCACGCCGTGGCAACGGTGTCCCACCTGCTGTGACGGTGTTCCGATCCACGCATGGCTGCGCGCCGTCTTCGGTCCGTTCCGGACGCACGACCCGGCTGAACCGGGACAAGGGAATTCGGCGCCGGGCCGGGCAACTCGAGAGAGTCGGCGGGCCCCGAACGGTCAGCGTGCGAAAAAGAAAGGCCCACAGCCCCTCGCGGGGACTGCGGGCCTTACCTCTGTGCGCGATTCCAGTTCGCCGCCTCGTCGAGTGGCGACAGGGTTAGTCCGTGTCCGTATCAGTTGGCCGCGGCGTAGGCGTCCATGATGTCGGACGGAATTCGGCCGCGGTCGGAGACCTCGTAACCGTTGCTGCGGGCCCATTCGCGAATCGCCTTGGTATCGCCCGAGGACGACGACGACTTGGCCGCGGCCCGGCGTGCAGGCTTGGCCTTGCCGCTGGACGAGACACGATGGCCGTTCTCCACGTACGGAGCCATTACCTCGCGGAATTTCTCAGCATTCTCATCGCTGAGATCGATCGTGTATTCCTTACCGTCGAATGCGAACGTGATCGTATTGGCGTCGCTGCCGAGATCCGTTCCGTCGAGGTCGTCGATGTACTGCACCTGGAACTGCTGTGCCATGTGTTCTTCTCCCTTGGCCGGCTCTGTTCTCTATATGAAGACATTATGCACAGGGAAGTCGACATACGCACACGTATGTTTTGGGTAACACTTCTCGACAATGTTTTCAGTGCTGAACTTTCCGGGGATATTCCACAGTTGTTCAGTGGCCGAAAGAGCCGGAATTCTCGCGATATCTCCGCACGATGAGATCGACGATCTCCGGGTGTGCGCCGAGTGGCGGAGAGACGATATCCCCGCCTGCCGCGGCCATTCGATCGGCGAAGAAACCGGGGGCGAGAAGGTGGGTCGCGACCGCCACCCGTCGTCGCCCCCCGGTGCGGAACTGCTCGACCGCCTCGGCGACGGTCGGGACCGCCGCGGAAGCGAAACCCGAGGTCACCGGCACGCCCATGAGGTCGGAGAGCCTGTCGGCGAGCGCCCTCGTCTCCGCGATCGACGACGCGTTCTTACTCCCCGCCGCGCCCAGGACCACGGCGTCCGCGCCGAACGCGCCCACCGCGCCGGCCTCGGCGAGCCGCTGCATCAATGCCCGCACGACCTCCGGTTCCGCGCCGAGGTGCGGCGTCTGGACGACCGGGCCGGGGGCGTCGCGGCAGGCCTGCCCGACGTCGTGGGTGACGTGGTAACCGCGGGCGAGGAAGGCCGGGACCACGACCGTCGGTGCGCCGTCGGCGAGTATCCGGCCCGGGCCGGGTGACTGGACGTCCACCCAGGAGAGTCGGCAGTCCACGCCGGGCAGCTGCTTACGCGCTTCCAGCAGGACCCGACCCAGCACGCGGCGGCCCGCCGCCGCCCGGGTGCCGTGGGCGACCAGCAGGAGGCGGGGGCTCATGACGTCATCCCGGGAGCGTTCACCCTTCGAGCATGCCGCAATCCGGGTGCGGGGCGGCACCCGCTCGGCGACACTGGGGGGATGAACGCAGGCGGCAGACGGGGTGCGCGGCCAGAGGTGACCGTGGCCAACTGGGAGGCCGTGTACGACTTCTACGGCCCCGGTCGTCGGCGCGACGGCTTCACCCACCCGCTGCTGGCCCTCGTCGGGGCCGTTTATGCCCCCGAGCTGCGCATCGCGCCGGGGACCGTGTCCGAGCTGCACCGTCTCCACGACGCCGGGGTGGGGATCGTCGTCGCCGCCAACCACCCGTCCAAGCACGACCCGTTCGTCCTGGCCTCGGGCGTGTTCGACAAGCGGGTCCGGTTCCTGTCGAGCGGCACCGGCCTGACCAAGGACCCGCTCTTCCGGGGCCCGCTGCGTCCGGTGTTCGAGTACACGGGGACGGTCCCGGTTTTCCGGGCCAAGAACTACCAGGGCACGGCTCGCGAGGTGCACGACGCGGCGGCGGCCCGGCTCATCGGTCTCTGCGTGGATCGTCTCACCGCGGGCGGCGTGGTCCTGACATTCGTCGAGGGGACCAACTCCTCGGCCGACGACCTGCACACGCTCCGTCTCGACTCGGTCAAGAAGGGGGTGGGCCAGATGGTCCGCGGGGTCCGCGTGGAGGGCGGCCGGGTGGCGGTCCTACCGGTCGGGATCGTCTACCACGGGCGGGAGCACGCCAGGACACCTCCGCGACGCCCGGTGCTGGCCACGGGTCGGCCCATCGTGTGGGAGGGCCCGGGGGCCCCGCCGGCGATCGACGAGGTGCGAAGCGCGGTGCGCGACGGGATCGACGACGCCCTCACCGCCGCCTGGGAGTAGACGGCCGCCCTGCCCGGACTGCCCTGCTCAGACCACGCCGGGGACGACCTCGAACTCCACCCCGACGGCGTCGAGTTCGCGGGCCCGCGCGGCCAGGGTGGCCGCCGCCGCGATCCGCACGACCCCGTGTCCCGCGGCGAACCGCGCCGCCACCAGTTCGGCGACGCGGGCTGCGGGCAGGCCGGGTCCGGTCTCGAGCACCTCGACGTCGTCGTCGAGCTCCGTCAGTAGCGCGGCGTCGGCCGCGCCGTCGGTGACCAGGACGTCCGCGGCGTGGACGAGGCGTCGGGCGCGCACGGTGAGCAGGTCACCGTCGCCGGAGCCACCCACGAGCGCGACCCACCCGGTGGCCGGGCGGCGACGCGCGCGCAGGCCCGCGGGTGCGGTGGCCAGCGAGCGCGCCACGTGGCGTCCCACGCGCACCGATCGCCGGGGGTCGCCGGAGTCGACCGCGATGCGCACGAGGCCGGCGGGCGTCGCGACGGCCGTCCGCGCGGGCACCCGCGCCGAGCCGAGCCCGGCGTCTCCCGCGGTGACACACCAGATGCGGCGCTGCTCGCACAGGGCGGCGATCTCCGCGTCGACATGGGGGTCGCCGGTGGCGACGTGCACCATCCAGGGGCTGTCCAGGTCGGATGGGGTGAACGACCTGGTGACGACGACGAGGCGGTCGGACGCCCGCTCCGCGAGGTCGGCCATGGCCGGGTCGACGCGCGGGGCCACCACGCGCAGGATCGCGCCGGCCTCGAGGAAGGTCTCCGCCCGGCGGGCCGAGACGGGCCCGGCGCCGACGAGCAGCACCTCGCGACCGGCGAGGCCGACGGTGAGCGGGAGCCCGTCCAGCGCCGGCGTCGGTGCCGGGCCGGCGGGCGGCGCCGAGAGCGCGCTGGTCACAGGTGGATGCCGCACTCGGTCTTGGACGATCCCGCCCAGCGGCCCGAGCGGGGATCCGCTCCGGCCTCGACGCGGCGCGTGCACGGCTCGCAGCCGATCGACGGGTAGCCGTCGTCGAGCAGCGGGTTGAGCAGGCACCCGTGCTCGGCCGCGTAGTCGTGGACGCGCTCGAGGGTCCACGCGACCAGCGGGTTGATCTTGACCATGGAGTGCTTCTCGTCCCACTCGACCATGGCCGCGCCGGCCCGGTGGTCGGTGTCCACACGGCGCAGGCCGGTGATCCACGCCTCGTAGCCGGACAGGGCGGCGTCGAGGGGCTCCACCTTGCGCAGGCGGCAGCACATCTCGGGGTCGGTCTCGAAGGGGCGCGGGCCGAGGGCGGCCTCGTGCTCTTCGCGGGTCGCCGGGCTGCGGACGTCCACCACGTTGAGACCGGGAGTGGCCGCGAGCGCGTCGCGGACGCCGACGGTCTCGGAGAAGTGGTAGCTCGTGTCGAGGAACAGCACGTCCACGCCGGGGGCGTGGGGTGCGGTCATCTCCGGCACGACCGTGTTGGCCATGGAGCAGGCCACCGCGAGCGCGTCACCGAAGGTCTCGCCCGCCCACGCCAGGACCTCGGCGGGGTCGATCTCGGAGTGGTTCCCGTAGAGGCCGCGGTCGTCGAAGCGACGGCCGGCCTCCTCGGCGATCGCCTTGAGCTCGGCGGCGGTGCGCTTCCGACCGGGGCCGGGGGTGAGGACCGTGCTGCGGGGCAGCAGGTCCAGAGCTACAGCCGTCATACGAGGGCCTCCTCGTCCACCCGGTGCGCCCACTCGGCGAAGGTCTCGCCGCCGGCACCGGTGTCCATGTACTTGCGGATCACGCGCTCGACGTAGTTGGGCAGTTCGGCCGACGGCACGCGGAGGCCGCGGACCGTGCGCCCGAGCCCACCCGACTCCTGGTCCTGGGAGGCCAGTCCGCCACCCAGGTGGACCTGGAATCCGGGGGTGTCGCCGTCGAGCAGCTGGCCCTTGAGCCCGATGTCGGCGGTCTGGATCCGGGCGCAGCTGTTGGGGCAGCCGTTGAGGTGGATCGACAGCGGCGTGCGCAGGGGCGCGTCGTCGGCGAAGCGCCGCTCCAGCTCGTCGACCAGCGCGGTGGCCGTGTCCTTGGTGTCGACGAAGGCGAGCTTGCAGAACTCGATGCCGGTGCACGCCATGGTGGCGCGGCGGAACGAGCTCGGGCGGGCGTACATGCCGATCTCGGCCAGTCCGTCGACCAGCTGGTCGACCTTGTCCGGCTCGACGTCCAGCACGAGCAGCTTCTGGTGCGGGGTGAAGCGGACGCGCTTGGATCCCGCGGCCTCGGCGAGGTCGGCGACCTGCGCCAGCTTCTCGCCGCCCACGCGGCCGACCGTCGGGGCGGCGCCCAGGTAGTAGCGGCCGTCCTTCTGCTCGTAGATGCCCACGTGGTCACCGGAGCCGACGCCACGCCGGGGTGCCGGCCCGTCCGGCAGCTCGCGGCCCAGGTACTCGTCCTGCATGACCTGACGGAACTTCTCGGCGCCCCAGTCCTTGATGAGGAACTTGAGCCGGGCGCGCGTGCGCATGCGGCGGTAGCCATAGTCGCGGAAGATGCCCACGACGGCGGCCCACACCTCGGCGGCCTCCTCCTGGCGGACGAACACGCCGATGCGGGTCGCGAGCTGCGGGTTCGTGGACAGGCCGCCGCCCACCCACAGGTCGTAACCGGGTCCGAGCTCGGGATGCTCGACGCCCACCAGCGAGATGTCGTTGATCTCGTGGACCACGTCCAGGCTCGGGTGGCCGGTGATGGCGGACTTGAACTTGCGCGGGAGGTTGGAGAACTCGGGGGTGCCGATGTACTTGGCCTTGATCTCGGCGATCACCGGGGTGGGGTCGAGGATCTCGTTCTCGGCGACGCCCGCCACTGGGCTGCCGAGGATGACGCGCGGGCAGTCGCCGCAGGCCTCGACGGTGTCGATCCCCACGTCCTCGAGCCGCTGCCAGACGGTGGGGACGTCCTCGATGGCGATCCAGTGGTATTGGATGTTCTGCCGGTCGGAGATGTCGGCGGTGCCGCGGGCGAAGTCGGTCGAGATCCCCGCGAGTACGCGCAGCTGGTCGGTGGTGACCGCGCCGCCGTCGGTACGGACGCGCATCATGAAGTACTCGTCCTGCAGCTCGTCGGCCTCCAGCTTGGAGGTGCGGGAGCCGTCGAGGCCCTGCCTACGCTGGGTGTACAGGCCCCACCAGCGCATACGGCCGGAGAGGTCGTCCGACGGGATCGAGGCGAAGCCCTCCTTGGAGTACGTGTCCAGGATCCGCTGGCGCACGTTGAGCGCGTCGTCGGTGAGCTTGAACTCCTCGTTGTGGTTCAGCGTCAGCTTGCCGTCGATCTTCCACTGCCCCTGCGGCTTGGGCGCCCGCGCGGGACGAGCAGGGCGGGGGGCGGCTGCAGTATCGGTCATGCCCGCGACAATAGTCAGAACAGACTGGTCTGTCTATCCAGGGTGACCTAACCGACCCCCGCCCGCCCGTCGTCACTCAGGTGACGTCGAGTTCAGGCCCCCGGCAAGGTCGAGCCGAGATCCCCGGCGATGCCGAACAGGGTCCCCCAGAGGATCTGGACGATGTGGAACGGGAGGAACGTCGCCGAATCCACGAGGGTCGAGCCGGACTCCTGTACGAGACTGCCGGCCGCCGCCATCGACGACCCGGCGAGCTCTACGAGACTTCCCATGATGCACTCCTTCCGGAGCTGATCTGACGACCCATCCCTGTGGTGGATCCGCACCCCAGACGCCCCGCCGTCAGCCTAGGCATTTCCTCATAAAGTGGGAACCGTGCAGCATAACGGTTAGGCAATTAGTTAAGGAGCGGAAAGTTCACGATTCGGCGGTGGCGTCGGCCCCGCGACCGACCGTACTGTCTGAGACATAGCCCACAGCTGGTGGGTACCACATCGAAAGGACACACCATGTTCTCTGATTTCTGGGCAGGACTTGCAGCGGGCTCGGCCGAGCTCATCCCCGCGCCGTTCGGTTCGGCGGCCATCGACGGCCTGCTGCGCCTCCCGGCCTACGTACTCGGCACCCTCAGTGGTGGCGCGGAGCTGTTCGGCTCCTGATCTGATTCGACACGCCCCGGTGGTCCGCCACCGGGGCGTGTCGCGATTTCGGAAGCTTTACATCCCGCAGAAGTCGAGCCAGGTGTCGACCTCACGCCTGGCCTGCTCCCGCCCGAGGACATACGCCTCGGCGAGACGGTCGACGCGCCGCTCGTAGCTGCGGATCATCACCCGGTGCGGGCGGAAGACCAGTGCTTCGCCCGACTCCTCCAACGCCTCGATCTCGTCGAGGGTCTCGTTGTAGAGGGCCCAGCGGTGCATCAGCGCCTCCCCCACCGCCGGGAACCGGCGGAAGTAGGAGCGGTAGAACGGCGTCAGCCGCCGTGGCGGGATCTTCCGATACCCGTGCGGCTGGGTGAGCACCACCAGGAACTTGTCGTACCCCGCGTCGCGAGCCGCCGACAGCGGGATCCCGCCGTCGTGGCCCAGCGCCCCGTCGACGTAGTACTCGCCGTCGATGAGCACGGGCGGCATCCACACCGGCATCGTCGACGACGACCGGACCATCCTCATGAGGTCGCTCATCGACGTGATGTCGTCCTCGCCCCAGAAGACGGTCTCTCCGTCGGAGCAGCGGAACGTCCCGATCCGCGCCTCGGTACCGCTGGCGTCGAACGTCTCGAAGTCGTACGGGAGCACCTCGTCCGGCAGTCCGGCCTGCTCGTAGATGTACTCGGCGTTGAACAGACCCTTGCCGCGGGCGAAGCTTCGCCAGTCGCCGAAGTTCGGGTCCGCCGCCATCTCCACGAAACTCTTGCGGGCCCGGACCGCGTCGCGCGACACGTAGTTCGCCAGGTGGGAGGCACCCGCCGAGATCCCCGCGACCAACCCCGTGTGGATGCCCGCCTCGATCAGCGTCTCCACGACCCCCGCGGTGTGCACCGCCCGCATACCGCCGCCCTCGAAGAGCAGGGCGACGTCCGGGGCAGTCGGTGCGAAATCGGTCACGACTCCCAGGGTAGGTCGCATCGCCTCCGGGGCCGCGATCCGCTACCGTCACCGTGTGAGCGCTGTCACCGACTTCATCGTGTCCATCAACGACGTCTACTGGTACGCGGTGATCGCGCTACTCGTCGTCGCCGGTCTCTACTTCTCCGTCACCACCCTCATCGTCCAGATCCGGATGTTCCCGGAGATGATCAGGGCGATCTTCGAGAAGCCGTCGGACATCGAGGAGAACAAGAAGGGCATCTCCGCCTTCCGGGCCTTCACCATCTCCGCCGCCTCCCGCGTGGGTACCGGGAACGTCGCCGGCGTCGCGATCGCGATCACGGTCGGCGGGCCGGGCGCGGTGTTCTGGATGTGGCTGCTCGCGATCATCGGCGGCGCCACCGCGTTCGTCGAGTCCACCCTGGCGCAGCTGTACAAGGTCAAGGGCAAGGACTCCTACGTGGGCGGGCCCGCCTATTACATCCGCGACGGGCTGGGCTGGAAGCCGCTGGCCATCGCCTTCGCCGTGATCATCACCGTCACCTACGGGTTCGTGTTCAACGCCGTCCAGGCCAACTCGATCGCGCAGTCCGTCCGCAACCAGTTCTCCCTCGAGGGCTTCACCCCGGGCCTGATCATCGGCATCGTCCTCGCCCTCGTCGTGGGTGCCGTCATCTTCGGTGGCGTCCGCCGGTTGTCCGCGGTCACCGAGATCCTGGTCCCCGTGATGGCGGTGGCGTACATCGTCGTCGCCCTCGTCGTCGTCGCGATCAACATCACCGAGGTCCCGGGGATGATCTCCCTCATCGTCGGCCACGCGCTCGGGTTCCGCGAGGTCGCCGGCGCCGCGGTCGGCGCGGCCATCATGCAGGGCATGCGCCGCGGACTGTTCTCCAACGAGGCCGGCATGGGCTCGGTGCCCAACGCCGCCGCCACCGCATCGGTCTCCCACCCGGTCAAGCAGGGCCTCGTCCAGGCGCTCGGCGTCTACTTCGACACCATCATCGTGTGTTCGGCCACCGCCTTCATCATCCTGCTGGCCAACCCGGAGTTCGGCGGTGACCGCGAGGGCATCACGCTCACCCAGGACTCGCTGGCCGCCTCGGTCGGCGACTGGGGCGTCCCCTTCCTCATGGTGGTCATCTTCTTCCTCGCGTTCTCCTCCATCCTGGGCAACTCGTACTACGGCGAGGCCAACATCACCTTCCTGCGCGGCAACCCCGCCGCACTGCGGACCTTCCGCATCCTCGTGGTGCTCGCCGTCCTCGGTGGCAGCCTGGGCTCGGTCGACCTCATCTGGAACCTCGCCGACCTGTTCATGGGCGTCATGGCCACCATCAACCTCATCGCGATCATCCCGCTCGGCGGTCTCGCGGTGGCGCTCCTCCAGCACTACCTGCAGCAGCGGGCCAAGGGCCACAACCCGGTGTTCCACCGCGACGACCTTCCCAAGGCGCGGAACGTCTCCTCGTGGGACGGCACCGACCCCATGACCCACCAGCACGTCGCCGACGATGCCCGCGAGGTCAAGGCCGAGGAATGACCCCCCGCACGAGCGCCCGCGACCGCTTCACCGCGCTGCCCAAGGCGCACCTGCACGTGCACCTCGAGGCAGCGATGCGAGAGGCCACCCTGAGGCAGTGGTGCGCGGAGGACGGCATCGAGGTGCCGCCCCTCGTGGAGTATGCGGACTTCACCGCGTTCCTCGGCGCGTACGGCCTGCTCATCGACCTGCTGCACACCCCGGAGCGGGTCGGACGGCTACTGGACGAGGTGGTCGCCGACGCCGCCGCGCAGGGCGTCGTGGCGCTGGAGTTCGCGTCGATCCCCGAGAAGGCGGTGGCGTTCGGCTCCGCGGAGGAGGCGCTCGAGTTCATCCTCCCGGCCGCGGCCGACGCCGGGCGCCGTCACGGCGTGTGGACCGGGTCCATCGTGAGCATCGACCGCGGCGCCGGGCCCGAGCACGCACTGGAGGCCGCCCGGCTCGCCGCGCGGTTCGCCGACCGCGGCGTGGTCGCGGTGGGTCTGGTCGCGGACGAGCGCGGCAACCCCGTGGCCGACGCGGCCGGGGCGTTCGCGATCGCCCGCGACGCCGGGCTCGGGGTGGTGCCCCATGCCGGCGAACTGGCCGGCCCGGACGAGGTGCGGTCCGCGATCGAGCTGGGCGTGGACCGGATCCAGCACGGCGTCCGCGCGGTGGAGGACCCCCGGGTGCTGGAGCTGCTGGCCGAGCGCGGGACCTGCCTCGACGTGTGCCCCACCTCGAACGTCGTGCTGGACGTGTACCCCTCGCTGGAGGAGCACCCGCTGCCGCGGCTGCTCGAGGCCGGGGTGCGCTGCTCTCTGGGCGCCGACGACCCACTGCTTTTCGGTGTGGACGTCGTGGACGAGTACGTGGCCGCCCACGAGCGGATGGGCGTGTCGGTGGCGCGGCTGGTCGGGGTGGCGCGGGCGTCGATCGAGTCGTCGTTCGCGCCGGACGACGTCAAGCGGGACGCGCTCGCCCGGATCGAGGCCTGGCGCCTCGACTGAGCGCGGGGCGGACTCCGGGTGGGGTCAGGCACCCACCTTGGGGTCAGGCGCCGCGGCGGATGCTGTCGGCGGCGAGGATCATCGGCACCTGGAGCGGGAGCCGGCCCCACGCGATCACCTGGTACGGCCACACGGGCTTGCGACGCCAGGCGCGGACCATCTGCAGGTTTCCCGGGAAGACGCCGATGAACAGTGCGGTCGCGACCGCGCCGCCCAGCTTCCGGGTGGCGGGCGCGGCCAGCAGCCCGGCGACCGCCACCTCCACGACGCCCGAGCCGTAGGTCCACGCGCGCCGACTGCCCGGCAGCTCCGGCGGGATGAGTCCGTCGAACGGCCGGGGCGCCACGAAGTGCAGCGCCCCCATCGTGCCGAGGGCGGCGGGCATGGCCCAGTAGCGGACGGTGCCGCGGGTGGTCGCGTTGCTCATTCGCCCGAGACTACGGGGGCGGCGGGCACCTCACCGGACCTCGGGTAGGACCCGCTCGCCGAGCAGGCGGAGCGACTCCCAGCCCGCCTCGACCGGGATCCCGCCACACAGTGGGTGGTTGGTGATGAGCCCCAGGTCGCCGGCACGCACGAGTCGTACCAGCTGGTCGGGGGTCGCCACCACGTAGACACCCTCGTCGCGCAGTTCGTCGACGGTGCGGGCGTCGGAGTGCACGAAGGAGTTGCGGGTGCCGCCGGCGTCGCCGGCGCCGGTCTGCCAGGCGCGGTACCCGAGGGCGTCGGCGAGGAGGTGGTGGCCGTACCGCGCCCAGAACCGGTCGGGGTCCTCGGCGCAGAACACCGTCGCGGGGCCGGGAACGGGTTCGACGACGAGGCCGGGCCGATGCCCGTGGGCGAGGCATTCCGCCCGGTACAGCGCGGTGAGCTCGGGATCGTCGACCTGCGGCTGGAAGTGCATGCCGAGTCGCCCGGCCCGCCGGGCGGCCGCCCTGCCACCGCCGAGGAAGATGAGGGGGTGGGGGCCGGAGAACGGCCGCGGGGTGGGCGAGGACCGCGGGGAGCCGTCCGCCGGGTCGTCTCCGACCGGCTCGCCCCGCCAGGCGGCCAGGATGGTCTCCAGCTGGGCGTCGAGACGAGCGCCCCGGGTTCTCCAGTCGCGTGAGTGCAGCGCGTACTCGACCGGGCGGTAGCCGAGCCCGAAGGTGAAGCTGACCCGGCCCGAGGCGAGGTGGTCGAGGACCGAGATGTCCTCGGCGAGACGGACCGGGTCGTACAGCGGCGCGATGAGCGCCCACACCGTGATGGGGACGCGGCTGGTCACGGCCGCGACCGCCGACGCCGCGATGAGCGGGGACGGCAGATAGCCGTCCTCCGAGGCGTGGTGTTCGGAGAGGTTGACGGCGTCGTGGCCGGTCTCCTCGGCGTAGCGGGCCATGTCGAGGGCCGCGCGGTAGCGGTCCCGGCGCTCCTCCGGCCCGGCGCCCGGCGCGCGGAAGTCGAACCGCGTGACGACGTAGACCACTACACCCGCGCCCCGGCCAGCTCGGTGTACGCGGTGCCCCGCTCGTCGCGCTCCCACCAGGTGTCCGCCGGCGCGGCGCCTGCCCCTGTGCCGTCAGACCCTGTGTCGTCCGCGCCGGCGGCCCCCACGCCCTGCCTGACGAGCTCCCGCTTGAGGATCTTGTTGGTCGCTGGTGGGCAGGTCCACGGAGATCCGGACCCAGCGCGGCCACGCCTTGGGCGACAGGTCCGGCTGCGAGGCGAGGAACTGCTCGAACGCGGCCGGCTCCAACTCCGAGTCGTGGCGGGGGACGATCGCCGCGGCGAGCTGGTCACCCACCCCGCGCGGATCGGGCAGACCGTAGACGGCGACCCGCGAGACCGCCGGGTTGCGCAGCAGGATCTCCTCGATGATGCCGGTGGCCATGTTCTCGCCGTCGACGCGCAGCCAGTCCCCGCTGCGCCCGGCCAGGTAGACGAAGCCGTCCGCGTCGCGGTAGGCCAGATCGCCCGACCAGTACATCCCGTCCCTCATGCGGTCGGAGGTCGACGTGTCGTCGTTGTAGTAGCCGGCGAAGAACCCCGCCCCCTCGGTGTTGACGAGTTCGCCCACACACTCATCGAGGTTGGTCACGGCGCCGTCGTCGTCGAACACCGCGCGGGGACACTCCTCCCCGGTCGCGGGGTCGTACACGGCGACCCCCGGGAACGGTTCCCCGATCGACGCCAGCGGCGAGTTCTCGGTCCGCACGATGATCACCGCGAGCTCGGTGGAGCCGTAGGCGTCGCGGACCTCGCACCCGAACCGCTGCGCGAAGGCGGGGATGTCCTTGGCCGCGGCCTCGTTGCCGAACGCGGCGCGGAGCGTGGTCTGGGCGTCGTCGGGGCGGGGCGGGGTGTCGAGGATGTAGGCCAGCGGCTTGCCCACGTAGTTCATGTAGGTCACGCCGTAGCGGCGGATGTCGTCCCCGAACCGGGTCGCACTGAACCGGCGGGCCAGCGCCATGGTGGCGCCCGCCGCGATCGCCGGGGAGAAGCCGCTCATGATGGCGTTGGAGTGGAACAACGGCATGGACAGGTACAGCACGTCCTCGGAGGTCAGACCGAACGACGGCGCGAGGTTCTCTCCGGACATCGTCACCGTGAAGTTGCCGACCTGCACCGCCTTCGGATCACCCGACGTGCCCGAGGTGAAGATGAGCATGAACGGGTCCATGGCCTCCACCGGCGGCGGGTCCTGGGGGGCGGACGACGACGCCACCAGCGCCGCCCACTCGTCGGAATCGGTGTCGATCACGCTGACCTCGCCCAGGTCGAGGCCGTCCAGCAGCGGCTTAAGCTCGGAGTCGGTGAGGATGACCTGGCACTCCGCCTTGCGGATGTCACGGGCCAGCCCCTCCCCCCGGCGGGTCGCGTTGAGCCCGACGGTGACGTACCCGCCCGCCGCGCCCGCCGCCAACGCAAAGAGCATCTCCGGGGTGTTCTCCAGGAGCGTGGCCACGTGGAGCGGCCGCGCGGGATCCAACATCCCCGTGACGGCGCCGGCCCGGGCGTCGGCGCCCGCCAGGTAGTCACGCCAGGTGATCGAGGTGTCGTCGTAGCGGATCGCGACGGAATCGGAGTCGGCGTGGCGGCGGAGTTGCTCACGGACGGTGTCGGCCATGTGGGAATTCCTTCACGGGTGGCGGTGTGATCTGGATCATAGCCACATGGTTGACGGTCGTCAGGAACTCACAGCGATTGCCTCCGACTCCTCCGCGTAGCGCGGCGCCAGCGCCTCCATCTGCTGCATGACCTGCTGGATGGCCTCCGGCTGCTTGTCCGGTGGGTACTTGTACTTGCGCAGGGTCCGCTTGACCGAGGCGCGGAGCTTGGCTTTGACGTCTTCGCGAACCGTCCAGTCGGTGCGAATGTCGCGACGCATGGTGGCGACGATCGAGCGGGCGATCTCGGCCAGCACGTCGTCGCCGAGGACGTCGACGGCAGACTCGTTCAGCGCGACCACGTCGTAGAACGCGAGTTCATAGCTCTCCAGCGGCGGCTCGAAGCGCTGCCCGCGATCGGCCTCCGCGCTGACCTCCTTGGCGAGCTCCACGAGCTCGGCGATCACCTCGGCGGCGGTAAGCTGCTGGTTGGTGTACCTGACCATGAGCTCGTTGACGCGTTCGGAGAACAGCCTGCGCCGCACCTCGTTGCCGTGAGTGACCGTCGCGGCCTCCTCCAGCAACGTCGCCTTGAGCGCCTCGATCGCCAGGTGCGCCTTGGACGGCTTCTGCGCCTCCTCGACCCACTGCGGGGTGAGCGTGTCCAAGCGCGGAAGCGGCAGCCCGGCCTCGCGATAGATGTCGACGACGCCCGTGCTCGCGGCGGAGCCGACGATCAGCTCACCGAGAATGCGCTTGATCTCGTCCGGGACCAGTTCTCCGGCGCCGACCTTCTGTTGCGCGTCGAGCTTGAGCATCCAGACGCGGACCTCTTCGACGAACCGCACCTCGGGTCGGACCGTTTCGAGGGAGTCGTTACCCGCCGCCAGGGCCCACGCCCGCGCGAGTTTGGATGACAGGTCGCGGAAGCGGTCGGCGAGAGGGCGCGCGTCCGGGTCGTCGTCGTCGCGGTTTCCCGGTGTGCCCGGCGACCGCAGGCGGGTGACCACGGTGAGGAGCGCATCACGCCAGCCGGTCTTGGCGTTGGCGTGCCACTGCGCCTTCCACTCGTCGCCGATGAGCTCACGCACGCCTGCGAGCAGGTCGAGCACGATCTGCGCGGCCTCCTCGGAAGTGCGGCCGACGAGCCGGTCGCCGCCCTCCGGGGCCTCGCGGGTGAACTCCTCCAATGCCTTGGACAGGTTGTCGGTGAGCGGCGCGTAGCCCACGAGCAGTCCGTCCTGCTTCCCGCGGAAGGTGCGGTTGACGCGGGCGAGCGTCTGCATGAGCAGCGCCCCCTTGAGCGGCCGGTCCACGTACAGCGTGTGCAGCGCCGGGGCGTCGAAGCCGGTGAGCATCATGTCCTTGACGATGATCAACTCGAGTTCGTCGTCGGGGTTCTTCACCCGCTGCTTCACCGCGGCGATCGCACTCGGACGCCGGAGATGCCTGGTGACGTGCTCCTCGTCGCCCGGGTCGGCGGTGTAGACCACCTTGACCTTGCCCGTGTCGTCGGCATCGGAGTGCCAGTCAGGGCGGAGGGCGACGATCTCCTGGTACAGGTTCGCGGCGATGGATCGGGTGGCGCAGACGATCATCGCCTTGCCCGGGACACCGAGGAAGGGCCGCATGGCGTCGCGGCGGGTTTCCCAGTGGGTCACCAGATCGGCGGCCAGGGTGCGGATGCGCTCGGGGGCGCCGTAGACGGTGTCGAGCTTGGCCACCGCCCGCTGGAGTCGTTCGGCGTCCGCGGCATCGAGGCCGCTCAGTGCCTCCTCCGCGGCGTCGTCGAGCGACTCGTCGTCCACCCCGGGAAGGCGGGCCAGGCTGATCAGCCTTGGTTCGTAGACCACGGGGACCGTGGCGCCGTCTTCCACCGCCCGGTGCAGGTCGTAGACGTCGATGTCGGCGCCGAAGACCCGGCGGGTATCGCGTTCGCCCTCGGTGATGGGGGTCCCGGTGAAGGCGATGAGGGTCGCGTGCGGCAACGCGCTCTTGAGGTGCGCTGCGTAGCCGTCCAGGTTGTCGTAGTGACTGCGATGGGCCTCATCGGCGATGACGACGATGTTGCGCCGGTCCGAGAGCAGCGGGTGAGTCGCTCCGGAATCGCGCTCCGCCCTGCTCAGACCGAACTTCTGCAGGGTGGTGAAGTAGATGCCGCCCGAGCGGCGGTCCGCCAGCTGCGTCCGCAGATCGTCGCGGGTGCGGACCTGCACCGGTTGCTCCGGGAGCAGGTCGGAGATCTGGAAGCCGTCGAACAGCTGGGAGTCCAGCTCGGTGCGGTCGGTGATGACGATGACCGTGGGGTTGGCCAGTCGCGGGTGCCGCATGATCTTGGCGGTGTAGAGCTCCATCTCCATGGACTTGCCGGAGCCCTGGGTGTGCCACACGACGCCGGCCCGCCCGTCGGAGTCCACGGCGCGCACGGTGGCACCGACGGCTTTGGTCACTGCGAAGTACTGGTGGGGCTTGGCGATGCGTTTGATCAGGCCGGACTCGGTGGCGTCGAATGCGGTGAAGTCGCGGTGGAGTTGGCCGAATCGTTCGACGTTGAACACGCCGTCGATGAGGAGGTCGAGTTCGGTGATGGGCTCGGCCGAGCCCTCGAGGGCGGTGAAGGGGGCGATGCGGCGGCCGTCGTCATCGACGTTCCAGGGCGCGAAGTGGTTCCACGGGGTGAACGGCGTGCCGTAGCGGGCGGAGAGGTCGTCGGTGGCGACGACGACAACGGCGAAGCGGAACGCCATGGGGAATTCGTGGAGATAGGTGCGCAGCTGGTTGTACGCGAGCTCAGCGGTGGCGTTCTTGGCACCCGGCTTCTTGAGTTCAAAGATCGCGAGCGGCAGTCCGTTGACGTAGGCCACCACGTCGAATCGTCGTTCGTGTTCGCGGCTGCGGACCGTGACCTGATCCACGGCGTGGTACCGGTTGCGCGAGGCGTCAGCGGACAGGAAGCGGATGACCGGGGCGACCTCGCGGCCCTCGTCGTCGATGTAGGTCAGACCTTTGTAGCCGTCGAGCAGGATGTGGTGGAGCCGATGGTTTTCAGTGACGGCGTCCTGCGACTTGGGAGTGGTCACCTCGGCCATGGCCTGCTGGAGGTATTCCTCGGGCACGTCCGGGTTGAGGTTGATCAGCGACTGCAGGAGGGTGCCCCGCAGGACGATGTCGTGCCACGAGTCGCGCTCCCCCGAGCCGGGCGCGAGCGATGGCCCGGGGCGGTGCTCCCATTCGCGCTCGGCGAGGGCGTCGAGGATCCCCTGCTCGGCTTGGGCCTCGGACCAGCCTGTGGTCATCGTGTCCCCTCCACGTCAGAGCGGCGGGAAGCGTGGCCGGACACGAAAAAACCTGCCCCCAGAGGGGGCAGGTGGTATGCCCCGAGGTTAGCGTCGGCGCTGCAGCTGAGCAACGGACGTCGGGCAGATGGGCCTACGACGAGCCCATCACTGTAGGCGTCACTGCGCTCACTGTAGGTGTCACTGCACAGTGACCTACAGTGACCTACAGTGACGATCAGTGACGGGGCGCGCCTCGCAACAGCTACTACGCTGCTACCGCTCGGCCTGTGCCCACTCGATGTGGACCGGATTTCTTGGCTAGGAGCGTCGACCCGAGGACGACTTAAAGAAAGCGAGCAACCGGGCTGACCTGCTATTTCGACGTCCTGAGACGTACCTTTCTTACTTAGATTCTTGGCTAGCTTCATTGGGTCGGTCCTCACTTATGAAAGCTCCCAGCGCGGCCGGGTGCGGCTCCCTGCATTGTGGATCTCGCCGAACCTCCTCAGTTTGCTGAGCAGGTTGCCGATCTTGTTTCGCTTCTGCTCGTCACTGAGCGCGTCACTGAGCTGGCTCATGAGCAACTCGTCGATGTCGGAGCGACTGGCCGAGCTGAACTGCTCCAGGTAGTCGCTGATCTGTTTGCAGTAGAACGCATCGTCCTGGCCTCGGGTTCGGATGTACGCAGCCTTCGTTCCCGTTACTCGCGCAATGGTCGGTGCGACACGAAGGTGAGGTTGTCGTCCCTCGATCAGTCCGGCCTTCCGGAGGCGGCGGGCTACTGATGCCGAGAGCGGCAGACCCTTCTGGACCCGGTCGAGAGCGAGCACATCCTCGAGCGGCAAATCCTCGCGAGCCATGAGCAGCTTGGTGTACGCCTCGTCAATGACCGCGCCATAGACAGTGAGCTTGACCTCGCCGGGGTCGGTGAGATCGTAGTCGGGAAGCGGGAGGAACCGCTTGCGTTGCTGACTGACCATACGGTGAATCCCGTTTCCCATGTGGTCAACGAGGTTGAGTTCAGTCATCGCGGTCACCAGGAGCGGGTTGCGGTACCGACGAGGCACTGTGTCGCTCAACATGTAGTCATCAGGGGTGCGGTCGACAAAGTCACCGACGCTGAGGAACTCGACCCGATCCGGACGTTCGACGAGGACGATTCGTGAGTGCTGGCGGTAGTCCTGGTGCGCGATGCAGTTGTACAGAGCCTCGTGAAGACTTCCCTCGTCGTACTTCGAGATCTCGCGGTAGACGGCTCTGTTCGGGTCATTGAACCGGATCTGGACATTGCGGACACGACTGATCAGATCGTCAGCGGAAAGCAGGAACGGCGTACTGAAGTGTTCGAACGCCTGTTGTTCACCGGTCAATTTCCACGTGATCTCGGCCATGTGCGGGCTGATCAGGTGCGCCGAGGTGAACTTACCGAGCAGTACGATGGCAGCGCGGGTGACCTTGCCCCCAAGCGTCAACCGAACCTTCTCCAAGAAGGTGGCATCGTCCCAGCGCGCCACTTCGTCGGCCAGTCGCGGATATCTTTCAGTGAACCCCTTTCGCGCCTGAGCAACGGCTTCGGGATCCAGGTCCTCGAGTGTTGCGTGA
This sequence comes from Dietzia sp. WMMA184, assembly GCF_002441635.1. Lineage (NCBI taxonomy): Bacteria > Bacillati > Actinomycetota > Actinomycetes > Mycobacteriales > Dietziaceae > Dietzia > Dietzia sp. WMMA184. Next base: position 2,187,328 of record NZ_NXEI01000001.1, read on the forward strand.
GGGATGATCGTGGCCGTCCAGTCGCCTCCGATGGTCTGGTTGCGAATCTGATCCAGCTTGTCCAAGCCCAGGGGAACGAGACTTTCCCCGGCCCGCGCCCAGCATTGCCCTTTCCAAGCGATCGGCAGGCCTCGGGGCGCTGGCGGGATCTCGAAGAGCACCACGCGGCCGGCCACATGGTCGAGCTCGTGAATATCGCGAAACGCTACTCGGGGGTCGGTGTTCTGATTGATCTCCAGCTTGAGTGCGTTCAGGCGGTCTGCGTATTGACCATAGGTAGTGCCCACGACTTCGCGGAGCTTGTCATCGACTCCGAACACCAGCCACCCGGCGTCGTCATCGCGGAGGTTCGCCTCGTTGGCCAGTGCCGAAAAATACTTGCCGATGTCGCTGGAGCTGAAGCCGTCACGACCGCGTTTGAACTCGACCACCTCGTTCTCCCAATCGGCGATCAGCCGATCGAGGAGCGGGGTGAGGTCGCTGGCGTTCATAGGTGGATCATCGCAGGCGATACCGACACTTGCGAGGGGCGACGCAGCCTTCGCCGATTTAGCAATTCTGAACTCCTTTGGGCTGGCACTCAGAGGACGTCCTCGACAGAGCGCTCGGCGTCCTTCACTGAGATCCGGCCATTCATGAGTAGCGGTAGCAACTCGTCACGAGTGCGCTTCAAACTGTCGTTCTCCCTCTGGGCAACCTCCTGGAGCGTAAGCAGCGGACGCACGATTGCACCGAACTTTTCTTGATCCGCAAGATCCGGCAAGAGCACTTGATAAGAGGGGACGGCGCTTGAATGCAAGTGCAAGACTGTAGTGCCGTTCAAGTAGCCTCTGCAGTGACGCCGGAACCGATCGTCTTTCAGTAGCCAAAGTAAATACTCCGCATTGATCCCCGGATTCGCCCGCACTATCGCGGTGTCCAAAGAGGCAACCAGCTTCTTGAATCTCGAATCGGAACGCGCAGCAACAGCCTGCCCCACAACAACTGCGTCCTGCGTTAAGTCGGTGTGTGCGACAATCACATCCCCAGACGACACCACCTGATCGTCACGGTAAGGACCTGCGTAAGACTTGAGACCAGCTGGGTTGTAGGATCCGTCCCTGCTGAAGCACTTCAGGGTAAGCAAAGCGGCGTCCGACGGCGCAAGGTCCGCGCTCTTATACGAGGCGCCCTTTACCATGGTCGTGTACTTTCCCAGGGCCTCGGGAACACCGTTTGCAAGGCGCGCAAAGCCTTCGAACAGGCCAGCTGCATAGTCACCTGCTCTTATCGACACGGAGTTGATTGCGGCGATCTTGTCGTCAATCGCGCCGAGAACCTCGCCGATTGCTCGCTGCTGGCAGACCCCCGGCAGATCCACCCTGAGTGACCGAATGTCTCTCAGGCTTAAGTACGGCGCCATGTCCGTGCTAGAAGACATCGAATGAATCTGGTGTTTCGCCTTTGTTGATGCAAACCAGTAGCGAAGGTACCGAGGGTCAACGGTGCCCAAGTCTCTTACCCGGAAATAGCACAGCTGTGGGCTATAAACGAGTAGTTCGTCGTGGAGTTCTGGGACTATAGCTATTCGTCCGATCGTCCCTTTGGTCGTCAGGAGCAGATCGCCTTGCCTAGCGAATTTCTGACCGATCTTCTTTGCGTTGTCCGTTGCAACGAAGTCTTTCCCATTGCTTCCAACCCAGCCGTCATGTACATCCGCCACTCGGAGGATTCGATATCCCTCATCAGCGAGTTGGTCCTTGCGGGTGCGGTAGCCATCGCTAAATTCAAGCACCCCGTCGTCGGCCAGGGCCCCAATCGTCGTCCTCACGCGAGCCTCCCCAGCTGCTCTCGAACCACGGCATCGAGCCGGGCCGACTCATCGAGCGCGGCGGTCAGCTCGCCGGTGAGCCGCGCGATCTTCTCGTCGATCGGCTCGTCGTCCTCCTCCGCCTCGGGCACGCCCACGTAGCGGCCCGGGGTCAGCGCGTAGCCGGCGGCCTTGATCTCCTCGAGCGTGGCCGATTTGCAGAAGCCGGGCACGTCCTCGTACTCGCCCTCGGCCGACGGGCGGCCTCGCCAGGAGCGGAACGTCTCGGCGATGCGCTGCAGATCCTCCTCGCTCAACGTGCGCTCCACGCGGTCGATCATGTGGCCGAGCTCGCGGGCGTCGATGAACAGCACCTGCCCCCGACGATCCACCGAACCGCCCTTGCCGGCGGCCTTGTTCTTCGCGAAGAACCACACGCACACCGGGATGCCCGTCGCCCGGAACAACTGCCCCGGCAGGGCGACGATGCACTGCACCACGTCGCCCTCGACCATCGCCTTGCGGATGTCGCCCTCGCCGCTGGTCGAGGTGGTCATGGTCCCGTTGGCCATCACCACGCCGGCCTCGCCGTTCGGCGCCAGCTTGGACAGGATGTGCTGCATCCACGCGTAGTTGGCGTTGCGCTTGGGCGGCACCCCGTAGACCCAGCGCGGATCGTCCTCGCGACGTGCCCAGTCCTTGATGTTGAACGGCGGGTTGGCCATCACGTAGTCGGCCTGCATATCCGGGTGGATATCGCGTGCGAAAGTGTCACCCCACCGCGAGCCGAGGCCCTGTGAATCGATCCCGTGGATCGCCAGGTTCATCTTGGCCATCCGCCACGTGCGCTCGTTGAGCTCCTGCCCGTACACCGCGACGTTGGTCGGATCCTCCTTGTGCCCCTCGAGGAACTTCTCCGTCTGCACGAACATGCCGCCCGACCCGCAGCACGGGTCGTACACCCGCCCCGAGTGCGGCTCGAGGATCTCCACCAGCGTCCGCACCACCACGGGCGGGGTGTAGAACTCGCCGCCGCGCTTGCCCTCTGCCTTGGCGAACTTGTCCAGAAAGTACTCGTAGACCTCCCCGAGCAGATCCCGCGCCTTGGAAGCGCCACCGCCGGTGAAGCGCGCCGCGTTGAACAGGTCCACCAGCTCACCCAGTCGACGCTGCTCGACATTGTCGCGACCGAACAACACCGGCAGCGTGCCCACCAACGACTCGTTGGCCTGCATCAACGCGCGCATCGCGGCGTCGATCAGCTCACCGATCGACTGCGCGTCGTTGGTCGACGACGCCGGGATGCCCTTGGCATGCCGCGAGAGGTACTCCCAGCGGGCCTCGGCGGGCACCCAGAACACGCCCGAACCCAGGTACTCATCGCCGTCCTCGAGCGTTTCCGCGACATAGGACTCGTCCTCACCGGAGAGCTCCTCGCGGATCGCGTCGCGCCGCTCGGAGAACGCGTCCGAGACGTACTTGAGAAACACCAACCCCAGCACAACGTCCTTGTACTGCGACGCATCCATGGACCCGCGGAGCTTGTCCGCCGCTTTCCACAGCGTGTCCTTGAGCTCCTTGGGCGTCGATGCCTCCATGGGCATCGGAACCAACACTTTCGCCATCAGGCGTTCTCCTCGTAATTCTGATCTGAATAGTCGTGGTCTAGGCGCAGCGTGCCCGCCGCGAGTCCGTCGGAAAGTTCTGTGGTGAGCGCGTCGAGCGCACTCAATTCGGCCAAGAGTCGTGCCCGATGCTCGGCGGCCCGTGCCGCCACCGTGCGCCAAGGGCTACAGGCGTCGACGACGACGGTGCGCAGCCGCCAGGAACGGCAATCCGATCCCCGCGCAGCCGAAATATCTCGAACCGCGAGCTCGGGAAGAATACGTCGCGATCCCTCGACCGGTTCCAGACACCGCAGGATCCGGGCTGGCGCCTGAACGGCATTGCCGCCGACTGTGTCGATGATCGCGGCCGGCCCCCTCGTCGTCGTAAACACCACGTCGCCCGGCTCCGAGAGCCGGAACCGAGGCGCGCGCCGGACCAACTCCACCAGACCGACCGACCTCGACCCGATCGCGCACTGTCCACGCACCTCGTCCGGGCCGATCACCCCGATGCCGCCCGGACCCGCCGCGAACACCTCCGCGGGGATGCGCACGCCCGTGATCACCCGGGCCGGCCGGTGCTTACCCGTGGTCGCCGCTCTCCACGGCAGGGAGTGATCAGCCGCAGATCCGGCCGCCACCACCTCGACCCCGTCGAGCACCCCGGACGCCGACGCGTCGCGCTTCTCCCACAGGCGGGCCAGCGCATCACCGCCGTCCTCCGCGACGTCGGTGGTGACCGGCAGCGCGAGCGCGGATCTGGCCACCGCCGCCTCGGTGAGTCGGTGTTCGCTGCGCAGGAACGCGTGACTCCGCCGTGCGACACCTCCGCGGAGAGCCGCGACAGCGTCAGAGGCGAGTGCACGGTTCTCCCGCATATCGAGCGCATGGGCCGAGTGCTCCCCGAATGTCGTGAAACTCCGCGCACCGGCAGTGTCGCCTGACTCCCCCAGCACCCACAGCGCCATCCGACGACGACCACCGAACCGGCACAATCCCCGCGGCAGGCGAGCGACGTAGCGCAGGGGCGCCACATAGTCGCCGCCTGTCCCGCTCAGGATCCGCCGCCGATGGTCCGTCCCCGGCAACTCGTCGACCAGCAGCGGGGCGGGAGCGAACACCACCGCAGCGCTGCCCGGCTCCAGGCCCAGCACCACGTTGTCGATCGTGTCGAAGAAGCTCTCAGTCCGGTCCCGGGGAATTGCCGCCCACTGCCCGACGAGAAGGGTGGCCGAACCGGCCGTCGCCGATTCCAGGCGAGTGCCGAGTGCGGCGAGGTACCGCCAGAGCAGTCGATCCACCGGCCCGGCCGGGTCATCCGGCGCAACGACGCGCGGCCGATCCGACTCCGAAGACCTGGCCACCACGCTCGCGAGCAGACGCAGCCCGCCCGGACCCCACGGCACGAGTGCCCTCTCGGAGTCGTCGGCCAGCGCCGCGACCACCTCACACGCCAGCGCGTCGCCCGTGCTGGTGAGCGATTCCGAGGCGAGCGGCGCGTCCTTGGCCTCCTGACGCTGCGCCAACCGTTCGAGAACCCGTGTCGCAGTGATGCCGGCTTCGGCAAGGCGATCGACGCACGCGACCAGGTCGCTGTCACGCAGTGCCCTATCCGCCTGCGCCACGGACAGAACCGACTCGACTGCGTGCCCCACCGGAAGCGTCGCAAGGTCGTCGCGGCTCTGGTCAGCCAGTGGCGCACCGGACAGCGCGTGGAGCAGGAGTAGCGCCGAGGCGTCGTCGAGTTGCGAGGCCGCCCGGTCCATCAGCGACGAGAACAGCGCCGCATCCTCGTGCGCGTCCGGATTGTTCCCCCGGCCGGTGACGCGCAGCCAGCGGCCGACCTCGTTCGCGGAGAACACCAGCCGCGCCGGGTCCACCGGGGCAGGGAAGGGATGCTCCGATCCGGCTGACCGGGAGCGCCACACCGAGACGACCGGGCGTTTCACACCGGCGAGGTCGGCGATCTGCTGCATGGTCAGCGTCTCCACGGGGTCACCTCCGTTCGGTCCGTCAGGTCTGCGATGTAGACGACGCTACAGCCGATATCGACCGGACCATACCCTCTTGCCGATAAGTCCCCTTTTCCTCTTAGCCGTTATCACCCACGCGCTATGTCGAGGAAAGGTCTCCGGGGAAGCCAACCGCACTCGATCCCTCGGAGGTCACTCGTGAACAACGCCCTCACGGTCGACCACCTCACGGATTGGAGCCTCCTCGAATGGTGGCTTCACTACCTCGGGGCGATCGCCATACCCGTCCTGACAGTCTTCCTCGTACTGGCCGCACTTGAAGCGTGTAGGGCGCTCGTCCGCATGAGTTTGCCGAACCCGGTCGAGGCAGCAGTCGGTGTGGGCCTGATCTCCGGCGCCTTCGCGGTCGTGTTCCTCGGCCTGAGCTGGCACATCGACTTGCTGTACGGATCGCTACGGCATATCTCCAGCGCGACCGGGGCTGTCGTGGCCGGTCTCGGCACCGCGCTCTTGGTCGCCGCAGCCTCCGTGGTCCTGGCACTCAAGCTGGGACTAACCAGACGGCGCCGGCTCGCCGTGGTCGCCCTCGCCGCCGCAATACCTGCAGTCTTCAGTCTCGTCCATGACGGCCTCTACCGGGAAGCGACCTCGTCCGTGGTCGACACGGCGAGTGTCGGTATGCACTCACCCACACGAAGCGCCGCAGGGGGCCAGCCGAGCCGGCCCGGCGACGCCCCAACGGACGTTCTGCCGCGCTCCCCTCCGGCAGACCAGCACGCACTCACACCCGAAGGCCTCAGGGCCGCATCGGCTCCCGACTACTCACTTCACCAAGGAGACTTCCCATGTCCTCGACCTCCCTCCGTACGTACGGCACCGCTGCCGTGACTGCCGCCCTCCTGGGCGCCGGCTCGTTCCTCGCGCCGGCCATCGCCCAGGCGCAGTTGGTCGACCCCGTCGACCCCACTGACATCATCAAGATCGACTCACCTGACCTCGCCGTGAACGTCAACGGCACCACGGCGAACTTCACGGTCACCGCCCCCGAGAACATGGCCTGCGTCGGGCCTCTGGTGGTCGAGGGTGCGATCAGCGAGAAGGACATCGACCCCGAGACCTGGAACGAGACCTTCTTCGAGGACCTGTTCAGGAATCCGGTCTGGCCCACGAAGGAATCCGACCTGCGCGTCGTGGTCAACGAGTCCAGTGACCTACTGGACGAGGAGGGGGCCTACGTGAGTCCTCACAAGGTCAGCGTGCCGGGCCTGGACGACGGGGACTACGTCGCCACGTCGATCTGCGTCACCGAAGACAGCATCGCGCCCCTCGCTGCAACCGATGAGATCTCGACTCTCGCGGACGTCCAGTACCCGGTCGAGATTCACTTCCGGAACTTCTCGGTGACCACTACCGGGAGCGTCAATCTGGGCAGCGTCGACGTGTTCGGCAGCCTCGGGAGCTGACCACCTGGACCGGGGGCCCGGCTCGTCGCTCAACTGACGTAGCCGGGTATCCCGGCCCGCTGCTAATCGACGCATTGCCCTTCTGACATGGCGGTACGCATCCTTCGGGAGTCGTGCCCGGCCTGATCGGGAGGGCATTGTCGTATTCCTTCGCCGTCGCGGCCGCAGATGTCGTGGCGGCGGCGGATGCCGAACTTTCTCTACTGTGGCGTGCACACCTGACTCGACCCGAGGGAGACCACACATGGACGTCGCCGCCGTCGCCGCCACCGCACCGGACGCACCCCTGGAGAAGACCACGATCCGACGTCGGGACACCGGCCCGGACGACGTGCTCATCGAGATCGAGTACGCCGGCATCTGTCACTCCGACATCCATCACGTGCGCGGCGAGTGGGGGCAGACCACCTATCCCGTGGCGCCCGGGCACGAGATCATCGGCATCGTCCGCGAGGTCGGTTCCGAGGTCACCCGGCACGCGGTGGGCGACCGCGTGGGCGTCGGGTGCCTGGTCGGCGCCTGCCACGAGTGCGCCTCCTGCCAGGCCGGCCAGGAACAGGAGTGTGAGCGCGGGTCGGTCGCGACCTACGGCTCCCCGCTGCCCGAGGGCGACCCCGAGGGCCCGGTGACGAACGGCGGCTACTCGACCCACATCGTGGTCGAGGAGCCGATGGTGGTGTCCGTACCGGAGGGGCTCGACCCGGCCGCGGCGGCGCCGCTGCTGTGCGCGGGGATCACGATGTTCTCGCCGCTGAAGCAATGGAACGTCGGCCCGGGCACCAAGGTCGCGGTGATCGGCATGGGCGGACTCGGCCACGTCGGCGTGAAGCTCGCGGTGGCGATGGGCGCCGAGGTGACGGTCCTGTCGCAGACCACCTCCAAGCGGGACGACTCGCTGAAATACGGCGCCGTGGAGCACTATGCGACCGCCGGCGACGAGGGCAAGGCCACGCTCCGCGAACTCCGCGGCACCTTCGACGTCATCCTCAACACCGTCTCCGCGAGCCTGCCGATGGACCGGTTCCTCGCCACGCTCAAGCCGCGGGGGGCGCTGGTCAACATCGGCATCCCGACCGAGCCGATGTCGGTGCGGGCCGGGTCCGTCGCCGCCGGGCGCAGGATCCTCACCGGGTCCATGATCGGGGGGATCCCCGAGACCCAGGAGATGCTCGACTTCTGCGCCGAGCACGGGATCACGGCCGACATCGAGCTCATCTCTGCGGACAAGATCAACGAGGCGTACGACCGCGTCGTGAGCTCGGACGTCCGGTACCGGTTCGTGATCGACGCCAAGACGTTCTAGGAGACTGCTGAACAAAGTGCGTGTCCGGCCTGCGGGGTTGGGGTGGCCCTGAAATGATGTGGGTCATGCAGGGTGAGTCGGATCGGCAGCGCGAGTTGCTGGATGTGGAGTCGGTGGCGGGGCATCTGCTCGAGGAGGGCAGCGTGTTCGCGTTGCTCGCCGAGCACCGGGACCGGCTGTTCCCGGACGAGTTGTTCGCCGACCTGTTTCCCTCGGGCCGGGGCCGGCCGTCGATTCCCGGTGAGGTGATCGCCTCGGTCATCGTGCTCCAGGCACTGTTCGGTCACTCAGACCGGGAAGCGGTCGACGCGCTGACGTTCGACCTGCGGTGGAAGGCCGCCTGCGGGTATCCGGTCGATGCGAAGGGTTTCAACTCGTCGACGTTGACCTATTGGCGACGCCGCCTGGCGGCCAGTGACCGACCGCAGCGGATCTTCGAGGTGGTGCGCCAGGTCATCGCCGAGACCGGTGCGGTCAAGGCCAAGACCCGCCGGGCGCTGGATTCAACGGTCTTGGACGACGCAGTGGCCCGTCAAGACACGATCACCCAGCTCATCGCCCAGATCCGCCGGGTCGGCCGCGAGGTGCCCGGGGCGAAGGAGCTGATCGCCACCGAGTGCACCCGGCTGGCGGCGGTGTGCGGGCAGGACTACACCGAGGCCGGTAAGCCGCGCATCGCCTGGGATGACCAGGCCGCCCGTGATGAGTTGGTCTCCGCCCTGGTGGCCGATGCTCTGGCGCTGTTGGCGGCACTCGATGTTCAGGCGATCACCGCCGCCGGCGGCAAGCCGGCCGAAGCGGTCGCCCTGTTGGCGCTGGTAGCAGGGCAGGATGTCGAACCGGCCGAGGATTCAGACGGTACCGACGGGCGGTGGCGCATCGCCCGCCGCACCGCCCCGGATCGGGTGATCTCCACCGTGGACCCCGATGCCCGCCACGCCCACAAGACCCGCCAGCGCCGCCAAGACGGGTTCAAGGCCCACATCGTGGTCGAGCCCGACACCGGCCTGACCACCATGTGCTCCCTGACCAAGCCCAACGGGCCGACCAACTCCGATGCCGCGGTCGGCGCGCAGCTGGTCACCGCCGATCCCACCATCGACGCCGGCGAGCCGGTCGAAGTGCTCGGCGATTCCGCCTATGCCAGCGGCGACATGCTGCACACCCTGGCCGGCAAGCAGTGGCTGCCCCTGGTCAAGCCGTGGCCGCTACGGCCCGCAGTCGAGGGCGGGTTCACCCTGGATGACTTCACCTTCGACGCCGTGGCGGGCACCCTGACCTGCCCCGCCAACATCACCCGTGGCCTGTCTGCCAAGGGCAATGCCACCTTCGGGGCGGCGTGTCGTGGCTGCCCGCTGCGTCAGCGGTGCACCACCTCAGCCACGGGGCGCAAAGTCGTGCTCGGCGAGCATCACCTGCTGCAACGCCAGCACCGCCAGCGGGCCGGCGATGAGGACTTCAAGACCGTCTACCGCCAGAACCGACCGATGGTGGAACGCTCGATCGCCTGGCTGACCCGAGGTGCCCGCCGCGTGCCGTACCGCGGGGTCGAGAAGAACAACGACTGGCTCCACCACCGCGTTGCCGCCCTGAACCTGCGCCGGCTAGTCGCGATGGGACTAACGAGCCAGAACGGAACCTGGGCCCTGGCCTGATCAGCGGGCCGGGGCCAGGCATTCCCGCCCCAGCACAGGCTCGAACAACCCGCGGTGGGCGCCGCGAACCTCTCGCCCTTCTCGCCGAACCCAGAAATCTCCAACACCGCACCTCGCGCGACGGCCAACCGGCCCTCACGCACACCGGCCGTGCCAGGATCGCAGCTTGTTCAGCAGTCTCCTAGGGGAGACCATCAGGTTTCACCGGTGAACCACATCCAGATGAAAGTCCCCACGAATCCCACCGTGGAGAGGATAAGGACGGTCCGGCTGTAGTGATCCTCCCAGGCCATCTGGATGAATCGCCGCTTGAACTCTTCCCACTTGCCGTCCCAGAAACCGGGTTCCGGTTCCAGGGCGGGGTGTTCGTAGGGGTGCGGGTCGCGTTCCGACGGGTCGTCCCGTCTCTGCCCATACCTCATGGTCGTGTCACCTCTCTGCCGTGTGGGCCCGGTACCGGTCGTGAGCCATATCGCCCGCCTGCTGTCCCAGGTACGTCCCGACGGCCGCACCGATGCCGGCGCCGATGAACGTGCCGAGGGGACCGAACATCGTTCCTGCGACGGCGCCGGCTGCGGCGCCTCCGAGCGCGCCGCCACCCAGAGCCCCGAGGGTCTCCGCGACGGCCTCGCCGGTCGACGTCTTCCCCTGGACGTGGGCCTTCACGCCGTCGTACACCGTAAGCCCGCCACCGACCGGACCGGCGACCCTACCGAGTCCCCGCAACCCCGTTGCCGCGGCTCTGCCGAAGTCGTCCGGGGCCGGGTTGAGCATGTGCTTCCCCCGCGTCAGTGGATCGAGTTCATCGGCGACGTCCGGGTAACCCCGTGACGCGGCCCCCGTCATCGCGTCCACACCGCGACCCGGCCACGGGTCGTCCGGGCCCGGGATCGGCGACCGATCGACCTCGGGTGGGATCGCGGCGTGCAGCCGAGCGGCGATCTGGTCGATCTCGCGCCCGTAGTGCTCATCGAGGGAGCGAACGGTGTCGACCGCGGAGCTGATCGCCTCCGCATGCTCATCGACCGTCGATTGATCGATGTCGTCGCGACCCGACAACGGACGCACCGACGATTCGCTCACCTCGAGTCCGGCTGCCCCGGCATCGGCGATCCGATCTCGAACCGTCTGAACTGCCGGCCCCAGAGCAGCGTGCGAGCTCCGGAGAGCATCAGCCAGATCCTCGAGTCCGTCAGCCAGCGTGCTGACGTGCGACTTCTCACGTTCCACGGTGTCGAGGACGGCGTCAGCGGCCGCCCCGTCCCAGCCATCATCCAGCTCCATCGCACCGTCGACCAGGTCCCTCCGGATGCCCTGCGCCACCGAGTGCTGCCGGCCGACCTCGCCGCCGGCCCCCGCCAATGCGGACACGTCCCAACGACGAATGTCCGCGACTGTCCAGCTCACCGCCGGGCCACCGCTGCGAGGAGAGCCGCGAAGTCCTCATCCTCGGCCTCGAGGAACCGGTGCGCCTCGGCCGCGAAGTCGGCCAGGCCCCCGAGCCGACCCGCGATTCTCTCGGCGCACACCGCTGCCGCACCGCACGCCCGGTCCACCGCCTGCTCGATCGCCGACCCGCCCGGAAGACCGCCGCCCAGACGTGCCGTGACCTCGGGAAACGTCACCTCCGCGGCCGCCTCCCCGCAGTCGCGGAACACCGAGACCGCGCTCGCGATCCTCCCGGCATCCGCCCTGATCGTCCCGTCGGGCACGAGCCCTCCTCGTCGTCGTTCCGGTCTACTACCGGGACGCCCCCGTGGCGTCCTCACCATGTACGACGCGCGCCCCACGCCGATCGGTTCCCCCGTGTCGTACCCGTGGTGTGTACTCGGGAGTGTGGAAGGGACACCGGTCACGACCGGTTCCACCCACGACCCGGCGGCGTCGCCCGGCGTCGGGACCTCTCCCTCGAGGAGTGCACCATGTCGCTCACCTGGACCCCCACCCTCGACCGCGCGCTCGCGGTCGCCGCCCGTTGCCACGCCGGCCAGACCCGCAAGGACGACCCGACGCCCTACATCGCCCACCCGGTCGCGGTGGCGCTGATCGTCTCGGACTTCACCGCCGACGAGGACGTGGCGGTCGCAGCGCTGCTGCACGACGTCCTGGAGGACGTGCCGCCATCGGTGTACTCGGCCGACGACATGACCGCCGAGTTCGGCGAGCGGGTCACGGAGCTCGTTCGCGGCGTGTCGGAGGAGAAGACCGCCGGCGAGGAGACCCCGCCGTGGCGGGTGCGCAAGGAGGGCTACCTCGCGCGACTGGCCGAGGACTCCCACGAGTGCCTGCTCATCTCGGCCGCCGACAAGATCCACAACCTGCGCTCGATGGTCACCGCGCACGAGCGGCTGGGCGGTGACATGTGGGGCCTGTTCAACGCCGGGCCGGAGGAGAAACTGTGGTTCTACCGCGCGATCGCCGACGCCGTCGCCGAACGGCTCGGTGACTGCACCGCCTCGCGCGAACTCCGCCGGGCGGTCGACGACGTGGCCGCCCTCGCCCCGGTGGGATGAGGCCGTGCGTGACCAGCTCTCCGGCCCGGGCAGCGCGCCGCTGCGTCCGGCGGAGGACCCCTGGGACGGTTTCGAGTCAACCCTGGCCGGCCATCTCCGCAGGCCGGGGGCGGTCGGCGCGATGGAGTTCACCGCCCCGTCCGAGGCGTCCGGAACGCGGGGGCGGTGCGTCGTCCACCTCGCGCCCGGCGGTGAGCGCACCTGGGTGACCGTGCGCCTCGCCGGTCACCCCCTCGTGGAGGAGATGATCGCCCACACCGCCCCCACCGCGCCCGGCACCATCGCCCGGGCGGTCGTCGATGCCTGCCGCGACCGGCTCGGGGTACCGCACCCCCAACTGCTGACTCTGCGCTGCCAGGGCACGGTCGGGCGGCACACCGGACCGCTGCGTCTGCTCCGCACCGACTCGATCCCCATCGGCAACGACCCCGCCGACCACCCGAACCCCATCGACATGGCGGTGGAGGTGGCCGACCACGAGGACGCCCGGGAACGGTTCGAGGCGATCGTCGAGAGAGTCACGGGACGGGCCTGCGTGGTCGACGACCACGGGGCCATCGTCTTCGACCACGTCGGCCACCGGATGCACGTCTCATTCGCCGAGGACGAGCCGTACGCGCGCATCTGGGCGTGGGTCGTGCGGGGAGTGCGCTCCAGGTCCGACGCGGCGCTCGAGCTGGCTCGACTCAATCTCGACGACGACCGCACGTCGTGGATCCTCGACGGCCGGCACGTCCTGCAGCGGACCACCGTGCCGGTCGCCCCGCTGCTCCCCCGCCACGCCCAGGTAGCGCTCGAACACTTCCTGTTCACGTTCTCCTCGACGCGGGACGCGATCGCCGCGAGGCTGGGGCCCCGGTAGCCGCACAGACGAAAGCCGGTGCGTTCGGCGTGGACCGAATGCACCGGCTCTCTGCGGCGACCCTGACGGGACTCGAACCCGCGACCTCCGCCGTGACAGGGCGGCGCGCTAACCAACTGCGCCACAGGGCCGTGCTCGTGGCACGGGGTAGGACATTAGCGGAACCCCCGACCGCGCCCTCGACCACCCCGTCACTCCGCCCAGAAGGACACCATCGGCTGGCTCGAGATCAGCTCCCCACCCTGGTAGATCCACATTCCCGACGAGTCGATCGAGTAGAGGACGTCGTTGTTGGCGACCATCGCCGAGCCACCGGAGACCGCGGGATCGTCGATCTCCACCCCGGCCCCGTCGGCGTAGCCGCGGTAGTAGTACCGGCCGTTGTCCGGATTGACGCAGATGGAGAACGAGGCCTGGGTGGTGCGGCCGATCATCGCCGCCGGATCACCGGCATTGCACCGTGCCTGACGGTTGTCGACCCAGCCGGAGGAATCCGCGCCGGCGGGATACCCGACGGTCGGCGACGAGCGGGTCGCGGGCGCCTCGCGGGTGACCGTGACGGTCTCGCGCTCCGGCGCGGTTGTGTAGGCGGTCTCCGTGACCGGGGGCTGTGAGGGAGCCGTGGGGGACGACGACGAGGAGACAGCGACCACCTGACCCGACCCGTCGCCGGAGACGCCGCCCGGGCGCAGGAAGAGATAAGCGATCGCGCCGATCAGCGCCAGCGCCAGGATCGCCAGGAGCGCGATGAGGGCGATGGCCACGCCGGAGCCCCCGCGCTGTGGTTCGGACTGATACCCGGACCCCTGCCATCCCTGCGGTGTCCGCGATCCTGCCGCCCCATTGTCCCAGCCGTACGACATCGGCGGTGCCCCCTCGCTTTCCGCTGCCCCGGGTGGGCCGGTCTGACCGGACGGTAGCAGCAGGGTCCGACGCCGTCAGCGGTGATGAGAGACCGTCCACCCCGGGGTTGTCGGACCCGTGGGGCACCATGGCGGTGTGACCGGATCCCAGGCTCATCCCACCGCCCTCGCCGCCGAGGTGCACCGCCTCCGCGGTACCGACCCCCTCGGCCGCATCACCGTCCTCGTGCCCTCGTTCGGTGCGGTCCGGGACCTCGTCCGGGCGTTGGCGCTCAGTGGTGGCTCGGTCAACGTGGCGGTGCGGACCGCCTCCCAGGTGATCAGCGAGCTCTCGGCTCCCGCACTGGCACCGAGGGCCGCACTCCCGTTCCCGCTCCTAGCCGCCGCCGTCGAGAAGGCGTTGGACGCCGACCCGGGGTACCTCGAGTCGGTCGCCGCCGAGCCCGTCACGGGGCAGGCTGTGGCCCAGGCCTGCCTGCGGCTCGGGACCGTCGAGCCGGGGTCGGTCGGCGCGCAGACCCGCTTGCACTCGGAGGTCCTCCGGCTGGCCGACGAGGTCCACGCGATGACAGGTGCCGCGTACTACACGCAGTTCGAGGCCGTGGGCATCGCGCTGAAGCGTCTGGACGAGCTGGGCCGGATCGTGCTCGCCGCACCGTTGCGCGGGACTCAGGCCGAGCGCAGGCTGCGGGCCGCGCTGGATCAGCGCGGTATCTCCCCTCTTCCCGGCACCGGATCGGACCATCTCGCCTCCGCCGCCGAGCCCGGCACCGGGAAGGCGGTCACCGGCACCCACGTGCTCCACGCGTCGGATTCCGATGACGAGGTGCGCGCAGTGGTCCGATTCGTCCGCTCGCGTCTCGCAGACGGGGTCCCCGGCTACCAAATCGGTGTCTACTACCCCTCACCGGACCCCTACTTGCGGCTTCTCCACCGAGCCTTCGCGGAAGCCGGGATCACCGTCTACGGCCCCTCCGACGCGGCACTCGGCCGCTCCCCCGCCGGCCGTACGATCGTGCGGCTGCTGGGCCTGGATGCCGACCGGATGCCCCGCGCCGATCTCCTCTCGATCATCGCCGAAGGTGCGATCGCCCCGTTCGACGACGACGGCGCCGCCGTCTCGTCCCGGCGGCTCGAGATCCTCACCCGGACGCGCTTCCCCGTCATCGGTGCCGGCGACTGGGAGCGACTGGCCGAGTATCTGCAGGCCGAGCCTGAGGCCCTCGCCGAGTCCGAACGGGCCGCCGCTGCCGCGCTGCTGCGCCTGATCCGAAACATCCGTTCCGGACTCACTGCCGTCGACGCCGCGCGTACCTGGACGGAGGCCACACGGGCTGTGACAGGTCTCGTCGCCTCACTGTTCCGTCAGGCCCCCGACCGGGCCGCCGTGCTCGCGGTGCTCGGTTCCCTAGGCGATCTGGATACGATCGCGCCGGCGATCACCCGGGATCGCGTCGTGGGTGCGGTCGCCACGCGACTGGACGCGATCGGTGACCGTGTCGGCGAGGAGGGCGCCGGGGTCGCCCTGGGGCCGATCGACGACGCCGTGGGTCGCGATCTGGACACCGTCTGCGTCGTGGGAATGGCGGAGGGATTGCTCCCGGTCCTGCACAAGCCCGACCCGCTCGTCCCCGAGGGCGCGGTCGAGCCCCCCTCCTCCGAACGACTCGACGAGCGGTACCGGGTTCTCCAGCTGGCGCTGACCGCCGGCTCCGAGCACCGCATGTGTTCGTTCCCCCGTGGGTCGATGCGAGGCGGCGGCGACCGGATCCCGTCCCGCTGGCTGCTGCCCACCCTGTCCCGACTCGCCCGGAAGTCCGTTCGCGCCACCAAGTGGCAGCAGGACGTCGACGGATGCCCGGCCGTCACCGCAGTGCCCTCGTTCGTCGACGGCGTGCTCACCCCGCCGACCGCCCTCGGTTCGGACCCGGCCACCCTCGCCGAACTGCGGATCCGGGACCTCTCCGCCCACGGGTGGCTGGCTCGGGCGGATGCCCCTGATCTGCTGGTCCGCGCCCACGAGATGCGTCAGGACCGTCGGCGTGGCCGGTTCACGCGGTTCACCGGCGACGTCTCGTCGGCTGCCGACCTGCTCACCTTCCTCGACCATCCGCTCTCGCCCACGAGGCTGGAGGATTGGGCACAGAGTCCCTACCTGTTCTTCCTCTCCACGGTGTTGCGGGTCCGAACGCTCGACGACCCGGCTGCAGATATCGAAATGGACCTGCGCGACTACGGCGACCTGGTCCATTCGATCCTCCAGCGCTACATCTCCGATCGGCTGGAGACCGGGTCCGGCCCGGACCGCGACCTGCTCATGAGAGCGCTTCGCAGCGAATGCGAGGCCGCCATCGCGACCTCGCCGGGCCTCGTGGCCTCGTTGTGGCGCCGAAGGGAGATCCTGCTCGGAGCCGAGCTGGACCGGTGGTTCTCGGAGGATGAGGTGGACTTCGAGGCGGGGTGGGCCCCAGCCGCTACCGAGCTCGGGTTCGGCCGACAGGCCCCCGACGGCTCGGTGGTCCAGATCCCGTTCGAGGTGACCACCTCCCGCGGCGCGACATCGGTCCTCCTCGCCGGGTCCATCGACCGGCTCGATGAGCGCGGAGACGCCCAGCGGGTCACCGACTACAAGACCGGGAAGCCACCGGAGTCAGAAGACCGGCCGACCGAGGATGATCCCACCATCTCCGGCACGCGATTCCAGTTGCCGCTCTACGCCGCGGCCGCCGAGGCATCCCACGACCTCCCGGTTCGCGAGGTGCGGTACTGGTACTGCACCGAGCGCGGGGAGTTCGAGCAGATCTCCCTCGACATCACCGTCGACGTCATGGCCAAGGTCCGTGAGGACGTGGGCAATCTGGTGGACGCCCTCCAGCGGGGCTGGTTCCCGCTCAAGGGCGGGCGAGGGTCGTCCCGTGACCTGGCCAAGCTCATCGGGGGCACGGAGCTCGACCGCGCCTGGGAGCAGCTGTCCCAGCAGGTACCGATCGCGTCCCATCCCGCATTCGCCGGCCTCGTCGCCGCCGACCCGACCGAGAACGAATCGGAGACGACCACATGAGCCACCTCCCCGACCGGGCCGCCCGTCTCCGCGTGGAAACAGACACCTCCGCCACGCTCTTCGTGGAGGCCGGCGCCGGGACCGGAAAGACCCATGCCCTGGTCAGCCGGCTCAGCACGCTCCTGTTGGACGACGCCGTGCCCGTCGACCGAATCGCAGCGATCACCTTCACCGAGAAGGCGGCCGCCGAGCTACGCGACCGGCTCCGCGTGACACTGGTCGACCTGCGCGCCAAGGGCGACCACCGGGCTGATGCCGCACTGGCGGGCCTCGACACCGCCGCGATCGGCACGCTGCATTCCTTCGCCCTGCGGCTGCTCTCGGAGAATCCCCTCGAGGCGGGGATCCCGCCGAGGGTCACCGTCCAACAGGACACCGCAGAGGCCACCGCCGTCGAAGCCCTGTGGCAGGAGTCCGCCACCCTCCTGTTCGGCAGCGGCCCGACCGCCACTCGATCAGGCAATCTGGCGCAGGCAGTCGACGACATGCTCGACGCCGGCGTGAATGCCCACGCGTTCCGCGAGGTGGTCGAGGCACTGCACCGTGACTGGGACCGCCTGCCCACCGATCCCCTGTACCCGGACGTCGCGGACCTGCCCGTGTCGCCGGATCTGGCCGAGGTGGTCGCTGCCGTCGGATCGATCGTCGGGTGGCGGGACTCCTGCCAGGACGAGACGGACAAGCTCTACGCCGTCCTCGACGACCACGAGACCTGGCTGGCGAACCTGCAGGACGCCGCCACGGACCCGACCGCGTCACCCTCCTGGATGGAACTCCTGGGAGATCCGGTCAAGGCAGGTCGCGGCGGCAAGGGCGCGAGCTGGGGCGGGACCGACGTGGTCAAGGAGATCAAAGAGGAGATCAAGCAGCTCTCCTCCGTATGCGAGGCGATCCTCGTCGAGCACTGGCGTCCACGCATCGCGGTGGTGCTCGACGCCCTCATCCCCGTGGTCCGACGACACGCCGCCGACCGCCGCCGCCACGGCACCCTGCAGTTCCACGATCAGCTCGTCCTCGCGCGCGAACTACTGCAGAACCCGACGGTCCGCGAGCGGGTCCGGGCACGCTACCAACGGATCCTCATCGACGAGTTCCAGGACACCGACCCCATACAGCTGGACATCGCCGAACTGCTGACCACCGCAACCGACGGCTCCGGACCCGAACCCGGCCGGCTCTTCACCGTCGGCGACCCCAAGCAGTCCATCTACCGGTTCCGGCGTGCCGACATCGCCACCTATCTCCGCGCCCGGGGTGGCGCCGACAACGTGGGCGGGGTCGAGATCGAGCGACTCAGCACGAACTTCCGTTGTTCACGTCCGGTCCTCAACTGGGTCAACGAGGTGTTCTCAGAGGTACTCACCGCCTCCGACGGCATCCAACCCGAGTACCGGGATCTCGAACCCGCACCGAGCCGGCCCGAGCACGACCCCGCCCACGGGCCGCGACCGTTCATCTTCCGCACGGAGGACGTTCCCGAGCACTGCCCACCCGACTCGAAGGAAGCCACCGAACGCCACTGGACCGAGGCCTCCGATGTGGCGAGGGTGATCGCCACCGCCATCCGGGAGAGCTGGACCCACGAGTCCAAAGAAGGTGGGCAGACCCCGCTGCGACTGGCCGACATCGCGATCCTCCTGCCGTCACGCGGGTCCCTGCCCATGCTCGAGACCTGCCTCGACCACGCCGGGATCGACTACCGCACCGAGGCCTCGTCGATCGTCTACGGGACACCTGAGATCCGCGACCTTCTCCTGGCCGTTCGCGCCGTGGCCAACACCGCCGACGAGGCCTCCCTCGTGGGCGCGCTGAGGTCACCGCTGTTCGGCTGCGGTGACGACGACCTCCTGCGTTGGCGCGCCGCCGGTGGCACCTGGGCTCCCGGCGCACCGGCACCCACGGATTTCGAGGCGTCGCCCGTCGCCGAGGCGATGGGCTACCTCTCGGCCCTGTCCCGCGACACCCGGCGCCCCGGCGAGCTGTTGGAGAGGCTCGTTCACGACCGCATGGTCTTCGAGTCCGTCGCCGAATCTCCGCGCCGGCGCGACCTGTGGCGGCGGATCCGGTTCGTGATCGAGCACGCATGGCAATGGGAGGAGTCCGCCACCGACCCCGCGCGTGCCGACCTGCGGGATTACGCCGACTGGGCATTGACGCTGACCGCGGAGGACGCCCGCGTCCCCGAAGCCGCCATCCCCGAGATCGGGGTGGACGCCGTACGCATCAACACCATCCACGCCTCAAAAGGCCTGGAGTACCCGATGGTCATCGTGGCCGGGATGAGTCGGGGCTGGCCGAACGGTCAGGGCCGGCTCCTGTGGACCGACGACGAGACTCCCCGGCCGGCCGTGTCGTTCTCCGCTGCCGTCCGCGATCCCGGGTACACACCAGCCGCCGATCTGGAGAAACAGCACGCCCGCGCCGAACGGATCCGGCTTCTCTACGTAGCCACGACCCGCGCGCAGAGCCGCCTCGCGGTCTCCGGCCATGGCCACGCCCTCAACACCGACGGAAAACCCAAGGCCGGCCTGTGGGGGACACTCCTCGGCTCCGTCATCGAAGACGCCGATGCGCCCGATCTGGTCGAGTACGGCGAGAACCTGCTCGAGGTTGCCGCCGCGCCCGCCGTGGACGTGCCCGACGAAGCGGAATGGGTGGAACGCAGCCGGCGGATCTCTGCCAGGTCCGCCGAGCGCGCGGGCTGGTCGGCGACCCGGATCGTGCACCCGGAAGCCGAGAGTGCCTCCGACGGCACCGGCGACGACGCACGCGACGACGAGGCCCGAGAACCGCGCCCACTTCCCGAACGGCTGGCTGCCGCGTTGCGCGACCGGTTCAGCCCGGCCCCGACGCGACCGGACGAGTTGCCGCCCGCACCGCGGGGCACCCCGCTCGCCTCCGGGCCGGACGTCGGTACCGCCGTGCACTACCTGGCCGAGTACACGGACCTGAGCCGCCTGCTCGGGCCGACCGCCGACCGCGACTCCTCGATCGCGGACTGGGAGCGATGGGCGGCGGACCAACTAGTCGCCCTCGGGTTGGGGGGCGCCCTGCGCGGGAGCCGGAACCCGGAGGCCGTCGCGGAGATGGTTTCCGTCGCGCGAACCGCACTGACCTCCGAGCCCGTCCGGCGGGCGGCGACTCGCACCCACTGGGCCGAGCTACCCGTGGCGGGGCCGCTGAGCACCGCGGATGGGACGACGGTCGCGGTGGACGGGGTCGTCGATCTCGTGATGGAGGAAGCCGACGGCTCGTTGACGATCGTCGACTACAAGACCGACGTCGCCGTCACGGTGGACACCGTTGACGAGTACCTGCTCCAGTTGTGCGCCTACGCCGAGCTGCTCGGTGGCACCACCGGAAAGACGGTGGGGAGGATCGAGCTGGTCTTCTGCCGCGGGGCCCGCCCGACGGTGGTGGCCCGCGACCTGGGCTGACGACACGGCCCTGCGGGGCGGGGCCCCGCGGGGGCGGAGCCCAGACAAGGTCAGCCCAGGTTGCTCCACACCACGCGGCCGTCCGCGACCGCGGCGAGTGCCGAGTCGCACGGGGCGCCCACCGTGAAGGCCTGGTAGAGCTCGACCAGCAGATCCACGACCGAATCCCACATCCGGTGAAGGGGCTGGCCCCCGCCGTACGCCCACACCGAGCCGGCGTCGCGACCGGCGCGGTACGACACCGCGTAGCCGAACCCGCTGCGCTCGGCGAACGGCCACAACCGACCCGCCCACGTCGCGTCACCACCCGGCTCAGACCCGAGGGTGCCGGCCCCCATCGCCTGCTCGAACCTCGCCGCCTGCACGTCGAACCCCTGCGCCGCCGTGAGTGGCTCCGCGAACGGGAACAGCCCCTCTACCGCATCGAGGCCCGTCCTGCGCAGGTGCCACAACATGGTGCGGATCCCGGTGGCGTCGTCGACGCCGCACCTGTCCAGTAGAGCGCCCGACGAACTCGCGGACCACCGGGGATCGTCTGTACACGGTGCGCCGTCGCTGGCGACGACCGGGGCCACCCGAAGGAGCTCCGCGAGGGCGTCGGCCAGTTCGCCGATCTGCTCGTCGAGCACCGCCGAGGCGTCGTCCTGCCCCACCATCGACCGGCGACCACCAGCCGACCGGCCGCCGGTACCCGACGCCGGCGGGTCCGGGTGAGGCTCGGAATCGGGGGCGGTCCGGGACTCCCCCATTGCGGAACTGATGCGCGCGAGAGCGCCGTCGAACTCCTCGCTCCACCCGCCACCGGCGACCCAGTCCTCCTCGGCGGCCGGAGGCACGGTCCGCAGCGGGGCCGGTGGGGGCGGGGACGGCTCGTCGGGGATGGCGGGCAGGAAGCCGGTGACGTCGGCCAACAGGTCCATCCGGGCGCGTCGGCCCTCGTCCATCCGCGAGCGCTCCGAGCGGGTGAACGCCATGACCGGCAGGGTGAGGAGCAGCGCGGCCTGACGGCCGGTGAAACCGAAGCCCAGCTTGAGCGCCCGGCGCGCCTCGACCGGCGACTCCGCGTCGCGGATGGCCGCCATCACCCCGTCGAGGTCCTCGCAGGCCCGGAGGATCGCCTCCGCCTCGTCCCAGGACCTCCCGATGTCGTCACCGGGTTCGAACCATCCTCCGACGGTACGCGCAGCGCCCACGACAACCCCCCTTCTCGTCGACGAACCACACATTCGCCCCCTCAGATCCGCGGGAATCCTACGCCCGCCCGCGCTCCCGTGGCGGTTCCAGGATGGCGCCACGGCGCCTCCGGCACAGCGTCACGGCCGCGGCTCCCGCGTCGGCGGTCACAGGGGCGCGCATCCGACCGGATGTGACCGATCTCTCCACCGCTCAAAGGTGCGCTGACCAGCGTCGATGGCGTGCGAATCGAACCCTCAGGAAAGGCCGAGGTTCCGGAGAGGATCGCTGCGTAGGGTCCGGATCATGAGCAACACCCAGATGGTTGAGGAGCGTCGGCGGGGCGGATCGGAGACCACGGCGACCCCGGGCGTCGACGGCGGCACCCGCCCCGGCACCGGGACACTCACCCACCCCACCACCCACGCCACCGTCCTCCCGGCGCCACTGACGACGATCATCGCCGCGCTGGCGGGCGGCCTGATCGGCATCGCCGCGGTCTACGGGGTGGCGTCCAGACTGGCCGGCTCGCTCACCGCGGTCGCGGCCATCGTCATGGTCTTCGCGATCACGCTGGCCGGCCCCCGGGTCCACGCGGCGGCCCGCACCGAACTCGGGCGGACGATCGCGGTCACGCTCCAGGCGATCGGGTTCGGCGGCGTCGTCGGCGCGCTGGTCATCGCCGCCTGAACCATCGCCGACTGAGCCATCCCTATCCTGGTCAGCCCCGCCTGAACCGCGCGGACAACTCGTCGACAGCCGCCTCCTCCACCCCCGCGCCCTCCACGAGGTATCGCCGCGCGTCACCGAACTCGCGGGCCAACGCATCCAGGGAGCGGCGGAGGTTGGCCTCCTCGACGCCGATGAGCACCTCTATCGCCTCGAGCTTGTCGGGCATCTCCGCCTGCACGTAGGTACGGATGGAGGAGACGAAGTCCGCGGACATCTCCTGCGTGAGCAGGTAATCCGCGATCACATCCTCCTCCCGGACACCGGCGACCAACTGCACCAGCGCCGAGACCCACCCGGTGCGGTCCTTGCCCGCCGTGCAGTGCACGATCGCCGGGCCGGACGACACGGCCAGGGCGTGGACGGCCCGACCGAACGCCCGCCGCTCGTGATCACCCACCACGAACCGCTCGTATGTCGCGGCCATCTCGCGCCGCGCCTCCTCGGCCCCGGCCAGGCCGGACGCACTGAGGGTCGCCGCCGAGGTGTGCCCGCCCAGCACGTCGATCGGCAGGTACTCGGCCCCGGCGGGGACGACGTCGGGCTGCTTGTCGATCTCGGCGCCGGTGCGCAGGTCGACGACGGTCGAGACGCCCAGTTTCTCGAGCACCGCGAGGTCGTGGTCGCCCACCGCGAGAGTCGTGGACCGGTAGACGAGACCGCGGGCCATCGACCCGGACGGACGGAGTGCGTAGCCCGGGCCGGCCACGTCCCGGAAATTGTGGACGCTGGTGAGTCGGACATCGCTGACGACGAATCCGTCCCGGTCGAGGCCGACCTCGTCGTCGTCGGATCCCCGGACGACACCCTCGTCCACGTCGACGTTCCCGCCGTGTTCGCCGACCATCCCACGCCCCTGTTCGATCCCCGCGCGCCCACGTGGCGCGCCGTCGCCTCGTTCCTACCCGATGCCGGCCGGACACGCCCACCGAGTGGGCCGGTGACCACCGAGGCTGACACCTGTCAATGTTGCTGGCCGTTTCGCCTGTGCGACGGGGCCCGGTCGCCTAGTGTCCGATCTCATGACCACAGCAGACTTCAATCCCGGGCACGACATGCAGCACGCCACGTTCGGCGACATCCTCATCGAGCGTTCCACCGACGACCACCCGGGACTGCTGTTCGAAGACTCCGCGTGGACCTGGCGCGAGTTCGTCGCCGAGGCCGCCGTCCGCGCGGAGATCCTGCGCGGCTGGGCGGAGGAGCACTCCGACTCGTACGCGGACCGACCCGACCCCTACAAGCACCTCCACGTGGGCATCCTCCTGGAGAACGTGCCCGAGTACCTGTTCACCCTGTGCGGTGCCGCGCTCGCGGGCGTGACCATCGTCGGCATCAACCCCACCCGGCGCGGCGCCGAACTCGCCTCCGACATACGGGGCGTGGACTGCGACGTGATCGTCACCGACTCGGACGGCACCGCCCTGCTCGAGGGCCTCGACACCGGCGTCGCCGCGCAGTTCGACATCGACTCCGACACGTGGCGCGGCCTGCTCGCCGATCACGCCGGCGCCGAGCCCCGACTGCACCCGGAGAGCGCCCGCGACCCCCACACCCTGCTGGCCCTGCTGTTCACCTCCGGCTCGACCGGCGCCCCCAAGGCCGTCATGTGCTCGACCGGCCGCATGGCCATGATGGGCACCATCAACTACCGGGGCCTCGTCCGCGACGACGTGGCCTACAGCGCGATGCCCCTGTTCCACGGCAACGCCCTCTTCGCCGCGTTCGCCCCGTCCGCGTACGTCGGCTGCACCTTCGCGATGCGCCGCAAGTTCTCCGCCTCGGGGTTCCTGCCCGACGTGCTGCGGTTTAACGCCAGCTACTTCAACTACGTCGGCCGGTCACTGTCGTACATCCTCGCCCAGCCCGAGGTGCCCGAGGAGAAGCAGACGCGCCTGCGGGTCGTCTTCGGCACCGAGGCCTCCGTCCACGACCGGACCGAGTTCGAGCGCCGTTTCGGCGTGACCCCGCTCGAGTCGTACGGCAGCAGCGAGGGCGGTGTGGTGATCAGCCACACCGAGGACACCCCGCCCGGCGCGCTCGGCGTGGCCGGCGCCTACATGCACGTCGCGATCCTCGACGCGGAGGAGAACGAATGCCCCCGGGCCGAGTTCGATGCCAACGGCGGCCTGGTCAACGCCGGCGAGGCGATCGGCGAGATCTGCAACGTCACCGGCGCGAAGCTGTTCGAGGGCTACTACCGCAACCCCGAGGCCACCGCCGAACGCAACGTCGGCGAGGTCTTCCACACCGGTGACCTGGGCTACCGCGACGCGGACGGGTACTTCTACTTCGCCGGCCGCTCCGGTGACAGGATCCGCGTGGACAGCGAGAACTTCTCCGCCGGGCCCGTCGAGCGCATCCTCGACCGGTTCCCCGGCGTGCTCGTCGTGGCCGTCTACCCGGTCCCGGACCCGCGCACCGGCGACCAGGTCATGGCCGCCATCCAGCTCGAACCCGGCGTGGAGTTCGACGCCGACGCGTTCTCCGAATTCTGCCGCACCCAGCCCGACATGGGCACCAAGTGGGCGCCGCGGTTCGTGCGCGTCATGACCGAGATGCCGGTCACCGCCACGCGGAAGATCTCCAAGCCCAGCCTGCGACGCGAGTCCTGGATCGAGCCCGGCGAGGTCTACCTGCGTGGCGGTGCGGCGGGCGACGACGACGTCTACCGGCCGCTCACTGACGCCGACCGCGCGGCCCTGCTCGCCGAGTACGAGCTCCACGGGCGCCGGCCCGTGGGGGTGTGACGAGGGGGGCGTGAGGGCTCGGCCGCTGGCCGGGGAGCGCGCTCAGCGCAGGACGCGCAGCTGGAACGGGTAGTTGATCGTCCGGCCCTGGGTCGCACGAACGGTACCGATGACGTGGCCGATGATCTGCGCGAGGAAGGACACCGCGAGCAGGATGAGGCCGATGGGCAGGCCGATCACCGTGAGGATGAAGATCCAGCCCACGATGCTCATGATCCACAGGCCGAGGTTGAAGTTGAACGACCCGGCGGCGGCCTGGCGGACGAACGGGCTGCGGTCCTTGTAGATCAGCCACATCACGAGCGGGCCGACGAACGAGAGCCACCCGGCCGAGAGCGCCATCGCGATGAGGCTTGACGCGTGCGCCAGTGCCGCGGGGGTGCGGTCGTCCGGGCCGACGGCCGGGGGCTGGTTCCCGTACCGGGGATCGCCGTACCCACCCTGTCCGAACTGGTGGTCGCCGTACTGGTGGTAGCCGGGCTGCTGGGTCATGCCTCCAGTGTCCTCGCCGGGCGGGATCCGCGCATCGGGGATGTCCCGGGGATCTATCGACGGCGGGGCGGGGGTTCGGCGGCGGGATTCACGCGGATGTCATACGGCGCGCCTACTGTGGCAGCCATGGCCGATCCCACCAGATCCGACGCGCCCGCCACCGCCTCGGACGTGCCCGAGCCGGACGATTCCGAGCGGCTCGACGACGCCGTGCGGCCCCTGCGCGACGACGTGCGTTTCCTCGGAGCCGTGCTCGGCGACACGGTGCGCGACCAGGCGGGCGGGACGGTCTTCGACCTGGTGGAGACCGCCCGGCGCACCGCGTTCGCCGTCCGCCGCTCGGAGGCCGACCGCGACGAGGTGGCGGCCCTGTTCACCGATGTGCCCGCCACCGAGATGATCCCCGTCATCCGGGCGTTCTCCCTGTTCGCGCTGCTGGCCAACGTCGCCGAGGACCTCCACCAGGAGCGCCGTCGCCGCATCCACACCGCTGCGGGCGAGCCGCCGCCGGACGGGGATCTCGAGGCGACCTGGGCGCGACTGGCCGAGAACGAACCAGAGCCCGCGAGGCTGGAGGCGGTGCGCGCGACGGCCCGGGTGGCGCCCGTACTCACGGCGCACCCCACCGAGACCCGCCGGCGCTCGGTCTTCGAGATCACCCGACGGGTGCTGGACCTCATGCGCCGCCGCGACGCCCTGCGCACGGGGTCGGACGAGGCGGGGCACCGGGACCGCGTCACCGATGCCGAGCTCGAGCAGGTGGAGCAGGACATCCGCCGGCAGGTGCTCACGCTGTGGCAGACGGCGATCATCCGCAGCCAGCGCCCCCGGATCGAAGACGAGGTCCTGGGCGGCCTGCAGTACCACGAGGCCACGCTCATCGACGTGATCCCGCCGCTCAACGCGGAGATCGCCGACCGTCTCGGCTCCGGCGACCGCCCCGTCGTGCGCCCCGGCTCGTGGATCGGCGGGGACCGCGACGGCAACCCGTACGTCACCGGCGACGTGGTGCGCTTCGCCACCGAGCAGGCCGCCGCGCTACTGCACCGCCACTACACGGAGGAACTGCGGCTGCTCGAGCGGGAGCTGCCCCTCTCGCGGCGGGTCGTGGACGTGCCCACCGGGCTCAGCGACCTCGCGGACTCGCTGGTGGAGACGGACGGGGAGCTCGCCGCCGCGCGCGAGGACGTGCCGTTCCGCCGCGCGGTGCGGGTGGTCCGCCGTCGGCTCGCCGCGCGGGTGAGGTCCTCGTCGTCGTCACCCGGATCGTCGCCGGACGCGATCGGTCACGACGACGACGAGGCCTACACCTCCCCGGCGGAGATGCTGACCGATCTGGATGTCATCGACGCCGCGCTCGGGGCCTGCGGTGGCGAGCTGGCGCGGTCGCCGCGTCTGCGGGACCTGCGGTGGGCGGTACGGACGTTCGGGTTCCACCTGCAGGCACTCGACATGCGGCAGAACTCGGAGTCGCACGAGGAGGTGCTCACCGAGCTGTTCGCCCTGGCCGGGGTGGGCGAGGACTACTCGGCGCTGGACGAGGACGCCCGGGTGGAGCTGCTGCTGCGCGAGCTCTCGCACGACCGGCCGCTGCTCGGCCCGCGCGCGGAGCTGTCAGAGCTGGCGGCCAAAGAACTCGGGGTGATGCGGGCGGCCGCCGCGGCGGTGGACCTGCTCGGCCCGGAGGTGGTGCCGCACTACATCGTGTCCATGTGCGGGACGGTCTCCGACCTGCTCGAGCCGGCGGTGTTGCTGCGCGAGGTCGGATTGTTCTCCGGTGACCCGGCGGAGCCCCGCTCGAGCGTTCGGCTGATCCCGCTGCTGGAGACTATCGACGACCTGGCGGCGGGGCCGGACATCCTCGACGCGGCGCTCGCGATCCCGCAGTTCCGGGCGCTCATCCGGGCGCAGGGCGATGTGCTGGAGGTGATGCTCGGCTACTCGGACTCCAACAAGGACGGCGGGTACCTGGCCGCCAACTGGGCCCTCTACCAGGCCGAACGCGACCTCGCCGAGGCCGCGACCCGGGCGGGTGTGCACCTGCGCTACTTCCACGGGCGCGGCGGGGCCGTCGGCCGGGGTGGCGGCAACTCCTACGAGGCGATCCTGGCCCAGCCGCCGGGCGCGGTGCAGGGCGCGCTGCGGATCACCGAGCAAGGCGAGGTCATCTCGGCCAAGTACTCCGAGCCGCGGCGGGCCCGCCGGAACCTCGAGGCGCTCGTGGCGGCGACGCTCGAGGCCTCGCTGCTCGACGTCGAGGGTCTGGGCGACCGGGCCGGGGAGGCGTACGGGGTGATGGCCGAGCTCGCGCGGCTCGGGCGGGCGGCGTACGCGTCCCTGGTGCACGACGACCCGGGGTTCATCGAGTACTTCACCACCTCCACCCCGGTCGCCGAGATCGGGGAACTCAACATCGGGTCCAGGCCGTCCTCCCGCAAGCAGACGTCGAGCGTCGAGGATCTGCGGGCGATCCCGTGGGTGCTGTCGTGGTCGCAGTCGCGGGTGATGCTGCCCGGCTGGTTCGGCGTGGGCACCGCACTGCGGCAGTGGGTCGACGCCGAGGGCGAGGCGGCGGCCGGGGAGAGACTGGCCACGCTCCGGCGGCTGAACGACGACTGGCCCTTCCTGCGCACGACCCTGTCCAACATGGCGCAGGTGATGGCCAAGGCGGACATGGGGCTGGCCGGTCGCTACGCCGAACTCGTCCCGGACGCCGAGGTGGGTCGGCGGATCCACGGGGTGCTCACCGACGAGTTCGAGCTGACCCGCGAGATGCTGCTGGAGATCACGGGGCAGGAGACGCTGTTGGACGACAACCCGGCGCTGGCCCGCTCGGTGCGCAACCGCTTCCCCTACCTCGAACCGCTCAACGTGCTGCAGGTCGAGCTGCTGCGCCGCTACCGCGCCGGGGACTCCGACCCGGCGGTGCGAACCGGCATCCAGCTGACCATGAACGGCCTGGCCACGGCCCTGCGCAACTCGGGGTGATCCTCGACGTGCCGGCTAGCGTAGCTGTCGCTGGGTGAGCGGGATGAGCAGCGCGCACACCACCGCCAGCCCGGCGATCCACGGGACCGGACCGCCGGCGCGCGAGAGCTCGGCGAGCACGTACGGCGTGGCCATCCCGAGGTAGGCCAGGACGTAGAACACGGCCACGAGCCCGGCGTGGTCCCGCGGCCCGGACTGCAGCTCGACCTCGACCAGCCCCGCCACCAGGAGCGTGGCGTATCCCACGCCGAGCAGGACCGCGACGGGCAGCAGCCACAGGGCGCGGCCGGGGAGTGCGGGCGAGGCGGCCAGCAGCGCTCCGGCGGCCATCCCGAGCGAGGCGGCGGCGAGTCCCATGACCGGCGGCCGGGACGGCGGTGACGCGGCCGCGATCCTGCGGACGGCGGGTTGGACCAGCACCCCGGCGCCCAGCGTGACGCCCACCATGACGCCCGCGTACAGGGTGGGCCGGCCGAAGGCGTCCCCGCCCAGCAGGTCGGCGAGCACCGCGAACGACATGCTGGCGCAGCCGAACACCAGCGGGGCCCACGGCGCGACCCCGAGGAGGAACCGGCGGGTGCCGGCCGTGGCGGGGATGAGCGGGGCGGCCTCCGGCCCGTCGTGCGGCTGGTACGGGTCCGCGGCGCCCCACGCCGCGACCAGCGCGATCGTGCCGAGGATCAGATGCGGAAGGTACGCCGAGAAGAGCGGGGCGGGGGCGAACTCCCCGACCATGCCCGCCGCCAGGCCGCTGAGCCCGAACCCGCCGGTCAGCGCGATGGCCGCGCGCCGCGCACCGGTGCCGGGCGGCCCGCCGGCGGAGAGCTCACGCACCCAGGCACTGCCGGCCCCGAACGCCGCCCCGGACGCCAGCCCGGCGAGGAACCGACCCAGGTACAGCCACAGAGAATCCTGCGGCCCCAGCAGCATGAACAGGGTCGCCAGCAGCGACAGGACCAGGACGGGCCGCATGAGCACACGGCGGCCGTTGCGGTCGGACCACCGGCCGGCGACCAGCAGGGTGGGCAGCAGACCGACGATGTAGACGCTGAAGATCGCGGTGACGCTGGACTGCGACAGTCCCAGCTCGGCGCGGTACAGATGCAGCAGCGGGGCGAACTGGTTGGCGCCCCAGCCCACCGCGAACACCGCGAGGGCCACGCGCACCCAGCTGCGACGGTCGACCTGAGAATCCATGGAGCAGAACCTAGCCCGCGCGCGCCTTACGCGAGCGCGGTGACCACGAACGCCACCCCCACCACCACGAACAGTGTGCTGGCCACGACGTCGACCCCGGGCAGCAGCCGTCCGACCCGCTCGTTGACCACCCGGTGCGAGGCCAGCAGCGCGAGACCGCCGAACCAGGCGAGCGCGACCGCGATCATCCCGGCGACCAGGGCCACCGACCACGCGGGCGAGACCTCCTCGCGGAGGAACGGGGTGAGCACCGCGCCGAAGAACACCAGGGCCTTGGGGTTGGCGAGGTTGGTGACCAGACCGCGGGTGAAGTCCGCCCGTGGCACCAGATCCGCTACGCCGATTCGGGATCCGCTATCCGAATCCGGGTAGCGGATCCCGATTCCGAGTAGCGGATCCGAGGGCGGGGCGGTGGTGGCGGGTGCGGCGGTGGTGGGTGCGGCGGTGGCCGGCGGTGGGGTCGCACGGCGCGAGCGCCACCAGCCGCGCAGACCGAGCACGCCGAGGGTCGCCAACAGGAGTCCGCCGGCGACCTGGAGACCGGTCATGACCTGCGGGTACACGCGCACGAGGGTGGCGACTCCGGCGAACGCGGCCGCGAGCCACACCGTCAGGCCGGTGACGATCCCCAGCGCGGTCGCGAGACCCTGACGCCGTCCGGCGAGGGCACGTTGGAGGACGACGACGACGTCGGGCCCCGGCGAGACCACCGCGATCGCCCAGACACCGAACAGGCCGAGGAGCTGCGCCGCGGTCACGCCGCCGATTCCATCTCGAGGAGCCGCTGCTTGGCCGCGAGCCCGCCCCGGTAGCCGCCCAGTCCGCCGTCCGAGCGCAGGATCCGGTGACACGGCCACACCAGCGGCAGCGGATTGGTCGCGCAGGCCGACCCCACCGCGCGGACGGCGCCGGGCCGGTCGAGTTCGACGGCGATCTCGCGGTAGGTCGCGGTCCGCCCGTACCCGACCCGGGCCAGATGCTGTTGGACCTCACCACGGAACCCGCGGGCGAGGCGGGTGTCGAGGGGCAGGTCGAACTCGCGGCGGCGGCCGTCGAGGTACTGGTCGATCTGGGCCGCGGCCGCGTCGAGCACCGGCGACCCCGAAGGCGCGCCGAGGATCCGGGGTCCGACCCGGTCGGCCAACATCTCAAGGACCACCCCGGAATCCTCCACCTCGAACGCCACGTACACCAACCCGGCCGGGGACGCGGCCAACAGCAGCCCACCGATCGGGGTGTCGACGCTGCGGTAGGCCACGTCGACCAGGCCCTCGCGCTCGGCGTCGCGGGCCAGGCGATCCCGCAGTCGGGTCGTGTCGGCGGGGGCGGACCGCAGGATCGACGCCGCGCCGGCCTCGGAGATCGCAGGGTCGTCCGCTGCCGGATCGGGCGCCGCCGGTTCGGGCGCCGCCGGGTCGTGCGCCGCCGGATCGTGGATCGGGTCGGTCATGACATCTCCTCCGTGGGACGGTGCGGTTCGAGAGCACGGCGCGGTTCGAGGTGACTGTGCGGTTCGAGGGGACTGTGCTGGTCGAGGTGACCGTGCGGTCCAAGCGTGGTGCGCAGGCGGGCGATCCCGTCCGCGGCCGCGCGCCGGGCCGCCGCCTCGGTGCCGCCGGCGAGTCCGGCGATCTCGGCATAGCGGAGCCCGCCCAGATACCGGTAGGCCACACAGATGCGCTGCCGGGTGGGCAGGGCGGCGACCGCATCCCAGACCCGCGGATCGCCGACCTCGTCGTCGTCGACCCCCGTCGCTCCCCGCGCGCCCCCGGGACGTGGTGTGCGGGCGTCGAGAACGGCGACGTCGTCGGCGGCCCCGCTCGGTGCGGCCTCCCGGACCGAACGCCGCACCACGTCCACCGCCCGGCGGTGCGCGACCCGGACGAGCCAGGCCTCGACGTCGGTGTCGTCGGGCAGCCTGGGCCAGGCGCGGAGTGCGGAGAGGAACGTCTCGGACCAGGCGTCGTCGGCGTCGGGGCCCGGGCCGAGCACCGCGCGGCACACCCGCAGCACGGTGGGACCGTGGCGGTCCACCGCGGCGTCGAACGCTGCCCTCATGTGTGTCGATCCTGCCCTCGTGGTCGCTGCCGGGTGCGGGCGCCCCGCAGACGGGGCATGCGATGGTCACCGGGTAGTCGCGCGGCGCGCCGGTTTCGTGAGGCGCGCCGGTTTCGTGAGGCGCGCCGGTTTCGTGAGGCGCTGCGGTTCCCCTCGCTGAGTCCGGGACGCATACTGGTCTGACCGTCACGCCCCGGGGGGTCTGAAATGCTCGGTTCCCGCACACCCTCACGCCCGGCCGGCCGTCGCCCGGCGCACCGCACGAGCCGCAGAAGCCGAGCGCGCCGCACCGGACTGGCCGGTGCGCTCGCCGCCCTCGCGCTGTCGATCCCCGTCGCCACCGGGGTGGGCCCGGTGCCGGACCGGGTCGCGGACCGGGTCACGCCGGCGGCCCGGGCGCAGGTCCAGCTCGGCCCGCTCGGCGACTACCTGCGCGACCTCGACCCCACCGGCGAACTGGGGCCGTACGTCACCGAGGCCCTGAACGGGATCAACGGGCCGATCGGCGATCCCGGTCCGCCCGCCGCCGCGGCCGCGCCCGTGACCTGCCGACCCACCGTGGCGCATCCGCGGCCGGTGATCCTCGTCCACGGGACCTTCGACAACGGGGCCGACACGATGCCGCGCCTCGGCGATCCGCTACGCCGTCAGGGCTTCTGCGTGATCGCCCCGACCCTCGGCGCCTACGCGGGCAACCCGGCGCGCGGCGGGCTCGACTCGATCGTCGCCGCATCGGGACCGCAACTGGCCGGGGTGATCGACCACGTACGCGCGGTGACCGGGGCCGAGCAGGTGGACCTGGTCGGTTACTCGCAGGGCGCCGCGATCGCCGGGTACACCACCAAGGTGCTGCGGCCGGGCGCGGTGAACCGCGTGGTCTCCGTGGGCGGGTACTGGGGCGCCGACAACAGCGGCCTCATCCCGAACCAGCTGCCGCGCGAGGTCGCGGCTCTGGGCCTGTGGGCCGCGAACCTGCGGGGACTGGCCGAACTGTCCCCGGGCAGCCCGCTGATCGCCGCCTGGTACGGGCTCGACCGCACCCCGTTCCTGCCCGGCGTCGGCTACACGCTCATCGCCACGCGCGGCGACCACCTGCTCCCTCCCGAGCGCAGCTTCGTCCCCGGTCCGGGCGTGCGGTGGGTCGTTCCCGAGGACGCGTGCGGGGGCCGACCGAACTCGCACGGAGGGATGGCCGTCGACGCGCGCACGCACGCGATCGTCGCCGGGGCACTCGGCGGCGCCGGGGGGTGCTGACCGGCCGGCCCCGGCGGCGGGGCCGGCGGTCGCCCTGGAGGCGTCAGCGCAGCTCGCGGGAGTGGTGCTGGTAGAGCTCGTAGGCGTCACGCAGCCCGAGGCCGGGGTGGGCGACCCGCAGGCGGCGCACCGCGTCGATCTCCCCGGAGGAACCGCGCATCGCCGCGGCGATCTGCTCGGGGCGGATCGACGCCGCGATCCGGCGGGAGCGTTCCTCGTTGCGCCCGCCGAGCCACCAGCGGTGCGCCGCAGCGCCGAACAGCATGACCGCCATCGCGAGCCACAACAGCACGTCCAACATCGCGGCCCGGCCGGAGAGCACCTGCACAACCACCACCACGAGCGCACCGAGCCCGCCGAGCACGGTGGCCGCGACGTACGCCACCGCCGTCCGACTCCGTGACCGCGCCACGTGGTCGATGGCCGACTCCGCCCGGTCCGCGATCCCGTTGAACGGGTGGGGAGAGGTCACGCGCGACCCCCCTCGTCGTCGGACTCCCGGCCGTCCGCGAGGTGGCGCTCGACCCGCTCCACCTTGCCGCGCAGCTCCCCCGACCGGCCGGGCCGCAGGTCCGCCTTGAGCACCAGGCTCACGCGCGGCGCCACGGCCAGCACGGCGTCCGTGGCGGCGCGGATGACGGGCATGACCTCGTCCCACTCGCCCTCGATGGTGGTGAACATCGAGGTGGTCTCGTACGGCAGGCCGGAGTCGCGGACCACGCGGACGGCTTCCGCGACCGCGCGACTCATGGATGCCGAGTCGTCCGCGGTGGACGTGGGGGCGACGGAGAACGCGAACAGCATGGCATCACCGTAATCCCGCCGGGCCCCGTCGTGCAGATCGGCGGGCCCCGGCGATACCTGGGTCACAGACCCACGTCACACGCCACCGTCACACCCTCGAGACCGTCTGCGGCACACCCGCGGTGTACCCGGCCTCGGCGAGCAACTCCCGCACGCGCGGGATGACCTTGCGGCCGTAGAGGTCGACGGAGGTCATGAGGTCGTCGTGCGGGGTCGGGCCGCTGGCGTACTTGAGGTCGAAGCGGTCCAGGCCCAGCGTGCGGACGGTGGTGGCGATCTTCTGCGCGACCGTCTCGGGGGACCCGACGTACATGGCGCCCGATCGGACCTCGCGGTGGAAGTCGGCTTCGGTCGCGTCGCCCCAGCCGCGCTCGCGGCCGATCTGGTTGCGGTTGACCAGCCAGTGGCGCGCGGACAGCTCGGCGGCCCGGGCGTCGGTCTCGGCGACGAACCCGGGCGAGTGCACGGCGATCGGCAGGCGCGGCGCGGCCGCTCCCCCACCGGCCGTTCCCCCACCGGCCGACCCGGCACCCGCGAACTGGGCATTGGCCTCGCGGTACAGGTCGGCGAAGGGGGCGAACCGGCCGGCGGGGCCGCCGATGATCGCGAGCATGAGCGGCATCCGGTAGCGGGCCGCGCGCACCACGGATTCCGGGCTGCCGCCGACGGCGATCCACGCGTTCAGCCCGTGCTCGGTCTTGGGGTAGACGTGCTGGTCGACCAGCGGCGGACGCAGCTCACCGGACCACGTCACCGGCCCCTCGGGCAGCAGGGCGGCGAACAGGTCGAGCTTCTCGCTGAACAGCTGCTCGTACCGGGCGAGATCGAGGCCGAACAGCGGGAACGACTCGGTGAACGACCCACGGCCCAGCACGACCTCGGCCCGCCCGTTCGACAGGGCGTCGATGGTGGCGAAGCGCTGGAAGACGCGGATGGGGTCATCGCTCGACAGGACCGTGACCGCCGAGCCCAGCGTGATGCGCTCGGTGCGGGTGGCGATGCCGGCCAGCAGGACGTCCGGGGCGGAGACGGCGAAGTCGGGGCGGTGGTGCTCGCCGATGCCGAACGCGTCGACGCCCACCTGGTCGGCCAGGACGGCCTGCTCCACGACGTCACGCAGGACCTGCGCGTGGTGGACGGGCCGACCGCCGCGGTCGACGGTGACGTCGCCGAAGGTGTCGAGACCGAAGGCGACATCCTGGGTGGAGGGGTCACCGTGGGTGGCGTCGTGGGTGGAGGGCGACGACGACGAGGTGGGCGTCGCGGGGTCGGGTGCGGAGGCTGACGAGTTCATGCGGTCAGCATAGTTGATCCGTCATCTACAAGGCGGGGTGTGCCGCCCGGGCGCGGGCGGGCTCGATCACGAGAGCACGGTTGCGGGCGACACCGTCGAGCACGCTCGCCGCCAGCCGGTCGGGGTCCAGCGGCCGGCGCACGCCCTGGCCGTCGAGGTAGAAGTGGCGACCGTCGAAACCGTCGAGCTCGCCCTTGTCCAGGATTGCGGTGTCCACGGCCGCCGGGCACACCACCGTCACGCCCACCCCGTGTCCCGCGGCCTCGGCGCGCAGCGACAGTCCGAGCCCGACGACCGCGTGCTTGGTCATCGCGTAGCTGGTGATGAGCCCCGCCGGGCACAACCCGCCCATCGACGCGGTGAGCACGATCGCGCCGGCCCCACGGTCGATCATGTGCGGGTACGCGGCGTGCACGCAGTGGACCACCCCACGGACCTTGACGTCGATGATCGCGTTCCACTGCTCCAGGGTCAGCTTGCCGGTGTCGCCACCCCAGGTGATGCCGGCGTTGGCGAACATCAGGTCCAGCCCGCCCCGGGTGGAGACCACCTCCTCGACGAGGGCGGCCACCGCTGCGGCATCGGTGACGTCGAGGTGCGCCGGTTCGGCACTCCCGGCCCCTGCCGACCCGGCGCCGGGGCCGGACCTCGTCGTCGTCACGTCCTCGGCGACCCGACGCGCGGCGGCGAGGTCGATGTCCGCCACCACCACGTGCGCGCCGGCCGCCACGAGGGCGCGGCAGAGGGCCGCGCCGATCCCGGACCCGCCGCCGGTGACGACGGCCGACGCCCCGGCCAGCTGGGGGCCGCGGAGGGCGGTCACCGACCTGGGCGCGGTCACGAGAATGCCCTGGTCGCCAGTCCGAGCACATCCGGGTAGCGGCGCAGCTGGGCGCCACCGTCGATCGCCAGGTCCTCCCCCGCCATCCAGTCCGCCTCGGCGAGGTGGAGCACGGCGCGGGCGACGTCCTCCGGGGTCCCCCGGTGGGCGATCGCGGAGTTCTCGGCGTACTCCTCGGCCAGGCCGGGGATCTGCAGGACGGGCTCGGTGAGCGGGGTGACGAGGAAGCCCGGCGAGACGGTGTTGACCCGCACCCCCCGCTCGCCCAGCTCGAGGGCCGCGACCTGGACGAGCATCACCAGGCCCGCCTTGGCGGCACAGTAGGCCGCCATCCCCCGGCCGGGCTGCCGCGCCTTGAGCGAGGCGATCGCGACTATTGACCCGCCGTCCCGGACCGCTCGGCCGCCGTGCTTGAACACCAGGAACGCGCCGGTCAGACACACGTCGACGACCCGGCGGAACTCGGCGGTGTCGTGGTCCGTCACCAGGCCCAGCGTGCTGACGCCGGCGGTCGTGACCACCAGGTCCGGGGCGGTCCCCGCGAACAGCGCCTCGACCGACGCCTCGTCGGTCACGTCGACGGCGCACGCCCGGTGCGCCGGGCCGAGCTCGGCGGCGCGGGCGGCGGCCGACTCGGCGTCGAGGTCCCCGATCGTGACCTGCCACCCCCCGGCGGCGAGAGCGCGGGCGGTGGCCCACCCGATCCCCGACGCCCCGCCCACGACGACGGCGAACCGGCCGCGTTCGGCCAGATCGGAACCGTCCGAGGAACTCTCGCGGTCAGTGGTGGGGACGCGTGTGCGATCCGTGTCCACGGGGCCTCCAGTAGGGTTGACGACCGGCCTCGGCGGGGTGGTCCGCCGGGCCGGAGGAAGCTGTTGACGACCGTCAACACGGGCCATAGTGTGATCTGCGCCATAGCTCTCTTGTCGGCGAGTCTGCCTCGCCGAGAGATCCGCCGAAGGGGTTCGCATGACATCGACCTGCACAATCGCCGTGATCGGCGCGGGCATCAGCGGCCTGACGACGCTGAAGATGCTCCGCGACTACGGGATTGACGCGGTGTGCTTCGAGGCGTCGGACCGGATCGGCGGGAACTGGGCGTTCGACAACCCCAACGGCAGCTCGAGTGCCTACCGCTCGCTGCACATCGACACGTCCAAGCACCAGCTGAGCTTCCGGGACTTCCCGATGCCGGAGGAGTTCCCGGACTTCCCCCACCACAGCCAGATCAAGCAGTACCTGGACGACTACGCCGAGGCGTTCGGCCTGCTGCCGGCCATCGAGTTCGAGACACGGGTCGAGCATGCCGAGCGCCTGCCGGACGGCGGGTGGGAACTGACCACGTCGCGCACCGGGTCGGCCGCACAGGCCGGGGCCGGCGGCACGGGCGGGGCCAGCGAGACCGAGACGCTCCGCTTCGACGGGCTCGTGGTGGGCAACGGGCACCACTGGGACCCGCGCTTCGCCGACTTCCCCGGCGAGTTCACCGGGGAGATGATCCACTCCCACGCCTACGTCGACCCGTGGGATCCGCTGCACCTCATGGACAAGAAGATCCTCGTGGTGGGCCTCGGCAACAGCGCCGCGGACATCGTCGTGGAGCTGTCGTCCAAGGTCATGCGCAACGAGGTGACGCTGTCCACCCGGTCGGGTGCGTGGATCGTGCCCAAGTACATCGCCGGCAAGCCGGCCGACAAGTACTTCGCGACCTTCCCGTACATCCCGTACTCGTGGCAGCGCAAGGCCATCCAGGCGATGCAGCCGATGTCGGCCGGCCGGCCGGAGGAGTACGGCCTGCCGACCCCCAACCACAAGTTCTTCGAGGCCCACCCCACGCAGTCCGTCGAACTGCCGCTGCGGCTGGGGTCCGGGGACGTCGTCGCCAAGGGGGACATCGCCCGACTGGACGGCCGGACGGTGCACTTCGAGGACGGGACCAGCGGCGAGTTCGACGTGATCATCCAGGCCACCGGGTACAACACCACGTTCCCGTTCTTCGACCGGGACTTCCTCAGCGCCGACGCCCACAACCACGTCCCGCTCTACAAGCGGATTTTCACCCCGGGCATCGAGGACCTCGCCTTTGTCGGCTTCGCCCAGTCCACCCCGACCCTGTTCCCGTTCGTCGAGGCGCAGGCCCGGCTGGTGGCGGCGTGGGCGGCCGGGCTGTACCGCACCCCGCCGGTGGCGGAGATGGAGCGGGTGATCGTGGAGGACGAGAAGAAGTACATCGGCCACATGCTCGACACACCCCGCCACCAGCAGCAGGTCGACTACTTCCTCTACGAACGCGACCTGCGCACCCGGGAGATCCCCCACGGCCTCGAGCGCGCCCGCGAGCGCGGCGCCGCCCTGCGTGACCGGGTGACGGCATGACGCCGGCCGCCCCCTCGGCGACCACCTCCCCGCGCGGCGACCGGCGCCGCGAGGCCCTGCTCGCCGCGCTCGACGACCGGCTGCGCACCACGGCCCTGGACGACATCTCGGTGGCCGACCTCACCGTGTCCGCGGGGATCACCAGGTCCGCGTTCTACTTCTACTTCGACTCCAAGGCTGCCGCCGTGGGCGTCCTGCTGGCCGCGGTACAGGACGAGGCCCGCGCGGCGGTCGAGACGATCGTGGGCGGCGAGGGGGGCTTCCGCACGCGCGTCTCCGGAGCCCTCGAGAAGCTCACCGACCGCGTGTTGGAGAACGCCCACATCTACCGGGCCCTGCTCACCGCCCGCAGCAAGCACGAACAGACCCGGGCGCTGTGGAACGAGGGCCGCCGGACGCTGGCCGCCCCGATCGCCGAGTTCCTGCGCACCGAGCGCACGGCCGGTCGGGCGCCGGACGGCGTGGATCCCGAGGCACTCGCGGTGGGGCTGATCCACATCAACGAGACCGTGCTCGAGCAGCTGGCCTACGACACCGACGGCCCCCGCGAGCCACTGCTCACCGTCGCCACCGACATGTGGGTCCGCTCGGTGTACGGCCGACCCGACCCCACGGTGGATGCCGCGGCAGACCCAGGGAGAACCGCATGACCAGCCCCGTCGACATCGTCTTCCGGTCCGGATCGGGGCCGGACGCCGCCGAGTGTCGCGGCTGGTTCCTACCCGCCGCCGGCGGTGCGGGGAGCGCCGGTGACGCCGCCCGTGCCAGTGAGGCGGGCAGCCCCTGCGTGGTGCTGGGCCACGGGCTGGGCGGTACCGCGGACTCCGGCCTCATGCCGTTCGCGGAGGCGTTCGCGGCCGCCGGGTACGCCGCGCTCGCCTTCGACTACCGCGGCTTCGGGCGCTCCGACGGTCGGCCCCGCCAGGTCGTCTCCCCCACCGGCCAGCAGGACGACTACCGGGCCGCCATCGACGCCGCGGCCGCACAACCCGGCGTCGTCCCGGCGCGCATCGTGCTGTGGGGCTGCTCGCTCGCCGGCGGTCACGTCCTGGAGGTGGCCCGGGGCCGCGACGACATCGCGGCCGTCATCTCCATGATCCCCCTGGTCGACGGGCGGGCCGCCGCACTGGCCGCGGCCCGGCAGCACACGCCCGCCTCGCTCCTGCGGGCGACGGGATCCGCGATCGCCGCCAAGGCCGTGGCGGCGACGGGACGACCCGAACCGCTGCTCCCCCTCGTCGGCCCGCCCGGCTCGAGTGCGCTGCTCTCCCTGGACGGCTACGAGGAGGCCTATACCTCCGTCGCCGGGCCGACCTGGCGCAACGAGGTGGGCGCCTCCATCGGCACCGAGCTGGGCTCGTTCCGGCCCGGCCGGCACGCGGAAGACCTCGTCGTCGTCCCCGTGCTGGTCCAGATCGCCGACCTCGACCGCAGCGCCCCACCGCACGCCGCCGCGACGGCCGCCTTCGCCGCGCGCGCCGAGGTCCGGCACTACCCGGGCGACCACTTCGACCTCTTCGCCGGCCGGCCGTGCCACGACCGGGCCGTCGAGCACGCGCTGCACTTCCTCGAGAGGCACGTGGGCCGACCTGCAGCGACACGTGCGTCGGCGATGTCGGCGCACGGTTCCACGGGAGACTTCCCCAGGGTTGTTGACATGTCATAGAGGTCGGCCTATATTGGGTGACACAACAGTTAACTGCTCGGCCCCGCCGGCCGGGCAACCCCACCCGAAGGAGTCACCATGACCGCCAACCTCACCGACCTCACCGGCACCTGGACCCTCGACGACACCCACACCCGCCTGGGCTTCGTCACCCGCCACGCGATGATCACCAAGGTCCGCGGCTCGTTCAACGACTTCACGGGCACCGTCACCGTGCCCGCCGAGGGCATCGAGGGCGCCACCGCCCAGGTCACCATCAACGCCTCCTCGATCGACACCCGCAACGCCGATCGCGACGGCCACCTCAAGTCCAACGACTTCTTCGACATGGAGACGTACCCGGAGATCACGTTCACCTCCACGAAGATCGCCGCCAACGGCTCGGGCGGCGTGGACGTGACCGGCGACCTCACCATCAAGGGCACCACCAAGTCCGTGACCATCCCGTTCGAGTACGAGGGCACCGCCACCGACCCGTTCGGCAACCAGCGCGCGGGCTTCGAGGGCACCACGGTCATCAACCGCAGCGACTTCGACCTCACCTGGAACGCCGCGCTCGAGACCGGCGGCGTGCTGGTCTCCGAGAAGGTCACCCTGGAGATCGAGGTCTCGGCGATCAAGAGCGCCTGACCGCTCGCCCGCCACGGCACAAGGGCCCGCCGCCGACCGGCCCCGCCCCACATGGTGCACGCTCGCCCCGGCAATTGCCGGGGCGAGCGTTCCGTTTCGGGGGCGGGGCCGGGCGTGTCGGGCGGGGCGGGGCGGGGCCGGAAACCCTAGGAGACGACGGCGAGGACCGCGGTGTGCGAACCGTCCGCGTCCTGCCAGGTCGCGCTGAGCGTGCCCGGCGAGCCGATGAGCGGGCGGTCGGCCTCCGCGTCGTTCTCCTCGGACACGATCCGGATGACGTGCAGAACCGAGTCGGAGCCCTGGCGGATCCCGTCGCCACCGCCGCGGATGTTGACCGGCGACGACGTGATCGACCCGTCCTCGACCTGCAGATGGTCGGCCGCGGCGTCGCGGTGGCTGATCACCCGGCGGACCTCGGCGACGTAGACCGGATCAGCGGAGGCGTCGTAGACCCAGCGGCGGCCGAGTACCGAGTGCTCCATCTCGCCGACCAGCGCGTCACCGGAGTCGTCGAGCTCGGACCCGCGGTAGGTCACGGGCACGTGGAAGGTGCGGGCACCGTCGGTGAGGAGGAACGACTCCATCCCGACCTCGCCGGCGGGATCGACGAACCGGTAGGCGGTCACCTGCTCGAGGCCCTCCGGGTCGCCGTCGAACCACTCCTGGTGGCGGACCCAGGCCCGGAGCAGGTCCAACTTGCCCGGGTCGAGGACGGCGTCATAGATCTCGGCGGTTCCACTCATGCGCTAAGACTCCCCGAACTTGCCCGGTCCGGCAAACGCGAACCGGGGCTGACGGGTGCATGAAGAAGAATTCGCGGGAGCGCCGTTCCCGCTGCGTAAGTGGGCAGACCACCCGACCGCGCCGGCCACGCTGTGATGCGGATCACAGCCAGCCAGCGGGGTTGGCCGTTACTGTTACCGCCGTATCGCCGGGGAGATCCCCCGGATCCCGATGGAAAGGTGTGACCCCCATGAAGAAGACCATCGCCGTGATCGGTTCCGCTGCCGCCCTGTCCTTCGCCGGTGCCGGCCTCGCCGCCGCCCAGGATGCCGACGACCAGACCCAGGGCGCCGACACCACCCAGACCGAGACCACCGAGGACGCGCTTGACGACGCGCTCGACGAGGTCGAGACCCCCGCCGAGGTCTCCGACATCGCCGCGCAGCTGTGCGGCACCATCTCCGCCTACGACTTCCTCGGCTCCGCCGAGGGCGTGGTGCCCGGCCTGAGCGGCGAGGCGTGCGAGGCCAACGCCACCGCCGCCGTCGCGGCCGCGTTCTCCGGTGACATCTCCGGCGCCATCGACATCCTCCGCGGCATCGACGCCGAGATCCCGGGCGATGACGACGAGACCGCGGATGCCGGCTCGGCCGAGCTCCTCGGCTCGCTGGCCGGCGGTGACGCCGAGGGCGACGAGACCGCCGACGACACCGAGCTGCCCGCGTTCGGCTCCTGATAGCGACTCGCGCGGCGGCTGCGACCAGCCGCTGACCGCATCGCCATCCGATTCGGCCCCGGCCCCCCTCGAGGGAGCCGGGGCCGAGTCCTTTCTGCCCGCCCGGGCCGTCAGCTGTGGTGCTCCGGCGGCTGGGGCTCCGGCGGCTGGGCCCCCGCCGCCACGAGGTCTCCCAGCGTCTCGGGGTCGATGTGCCCCGGCTGCGTCTCGGTCATGAACTCCACGATGATCCGCTCGACGGCCGCCGGGTCCTCGACGTGCGGGTAGTGGCCGGTCCGCTCGACGATCGCCAGGCGACTACCGGGGATCGCCTCGTGGGTGGCGTGCCCGTGGGACATGGGGATGATCGGGTCGCGGTCGCCCCAGATCAACTGGAACGGCAATTGCCCGGCCAGGTGCAGCCGGTTGGCCGCCGACACCGCCTGCCCCTTGTTGTCCACGACCGCGCGCAGCGTCTTGAAGAACGTCCTGCGGTGACCGGGCCTACTGAGTGAGTCGTACGACATCCAGGACTCGGTGATCGCGTCGGCCCGGATGCCCAGGCCGGAGAAGAAGCGCCCCACCGAGTTCCCGGCGTTCACGAAGACCGGGGCCGCGCCGATCGTCAGCAGGAGTTCGGCGCCGGGGACGGCCAGCATCCGGAGGATCCAGTTGACCTCCTTGCCCAGGCCGCCGCTGCCGATCAGGACGATCCGCTCGCAGTACTCGGGGTATTGGTAGACGAACTGCATGGCGACGCCGCCGCCGAGCGATTGTCCGATGACCGTGCATCGCTTGATGCCCTTGACCACCAACAGGTCGCGCAGGGCGGAGGCCATCGCGCCGAGCGAGTAGTCGTCGAAGTCGAGTGAACTCTCCCCGTGACCGGGCAGGTCCGGGGCGATGACGTGGAAGTGGGCGTCCAGGCGCGGGATGAGTTCGCGCCAGGTGGTCGAGCTGCCGGCCATGCCGTGGATGAGCAGGATCGTCGGCTTGCCCTCGCCGGCACCCGCCTCGCGGTAGGCCAGCTCTCGTCCGTGAAGTGTCGCGGTCTGCATAGTGATTCCCCCTCGGGGACGGCCTCCCGCGCCGTATCTCGTCGCAGGGAGCACCTACCGTCATTGTGCGCCCCGCGGGGACGTTCACGCAGTTCCCCGTGTCACATCTGGGCCGAGAACTTCCGGATCAGCCGCCGGTGACGATGCCGGAACAGCGCACCGACCACCATCCGCACCACCGGTCCCGGCAGCACCGTCCGGGGTTCGGCCCGCAGGGTGTCGGTCACCCGGGTCGAGCCGTCGGGCAGGTCGTCGAGCTCCCGGCGGTGCTCCCACACGCGGCACGACCCCAGGCTCGAGCGCTCCTGGAAGTAGCGCGGCGCCTCCATCCCGGTGATCACCAGGTCGTCGAACTCGACCGGGACGATCCCCGCCAGCAGGATCCACGCCCGCCCCGCCGGGCGACCGAGCGGGAGGTCCGCGATCGACGCCCCCCGCAGCGACCTGGGGAACCGCATCGTCAGCAACGGGCCGAACTCGTCCGCGACGCCCTCGGCCGTGACGACCCGCGCCCACACCTGGTCCCGGGGCGCGGGCACGACGCTCGAGCGCACGACCACCACGCCGGGGGTCCGAACAGCGGCCCGCCCGTCACCGCGGCGCATGGCCGCCGGTCCTCGCGGCCGGTTCGGCGGGAACGGTCTCGCCGTCGTGGTCGTGGAGGCGCACCTCGTCGTCGTCCCCGGCGGGGTGAGCCGCGCTGTCGGGTCCGGACACCTCGTCGCGCCCGGGCACCAGGCCCGGCCCGAGGTCCTCACCGCCGCCGGCAGAACCGCCGCCGTCCGGGCCGCCCCGGGCCGCGCTGCCGCCGTCCGCGC
Source organism: Dietzia sp. WMMA184 (assembly GCF_002441635.1). NCBI lineage: Bacteria > Bacillati > Actinomycetota > Actinomycetes > Mycobacteriales > Dietziaceae > Dietzia > Dietzia sp. WMMA184. The sequence goes on from NZ_NXEI01000001.1 coordinate 2,231,423, forward strand.
CGCCCCGGGCCGCGAGGTGGCGCACGACGGTGTTGGCCATCGCCGTGACCGGCACCGCGAACAGCGCGCCCACGACACCGAACAGGTACGTCCCGGCCGTGACCACGAGGATCACCGCCAGCGGGTGCAGCGCCACGGCGTGGCCCATCAGCAGTGGCTGGAGCACGTGCGACTCGACCTGGTGGACGACCACGACGATCGCCAGCATCGCGACCGCGATCGCCGGCCCCCGCTCGACCAGCGCCAGGACCGTGGGGATCACCCCGGCGACGAGGGTGCCGACGATGGGCACGAACGACGCGAGGAACACCACCACGACGATGGGGATCACGAACGGCACGCGCAGCAGCAGCGCGCCCAGGCCGACCCCGGCGGCGTTGATCGCGGCCACGGTGAGCTGCGTGCGGGTGTAGGCGCCGAGGCTGCCCCAGCCACGGCGGAACGCGGTGTCGACGTGCTCGCGGCTCGCCCGCGGCAGCCACCGGACGAAGAACTCCCAGAGTTTCTCGCCGTGGTAGAGGAAGAAGAACAGCGACACCAGGCAGATGAGCACGCCCGCCACGGCGTCCACGGCCGTGTGTCCGAACTGGACCGCGCCGGCCGCGACCGCCTCGGAGTTCGACTCGATCCAGGTGCGGGCCTGGGCGACGGCCTCCTGCAGTCGGTCCGCGGTGAGGTGCAGCGGGCCGTCCTCGAGCCACCGCAGGGCGGCGTCGGTGCCCGACGAGATCTGGTCGCGCATCCGGGGTACGCCGGTCGCGAGCTGGGTGGTGACCGCCGCGAGCGCGGCGAGGATGACCGCGAGGACCCCGACGACGACGACGAGGGCCGCGGCCGCCCGAGGGACCCGCTCCGGGATGCGGTCCACCATCGGGCGGAGCATGGCCGCGAGCAGGACCGCGATCGCCAGGGGCGCGATGATCACCGACAGCCGACCGACCGCCTGCCCGACGAGCCACCCGCCGCCCGCGATGAGCAGCAGGCACGCCGACCAGCCCGCCGCCAGCACGACCGGGTACGGCAGGTGCGCCCGGTCGAAGGGAGCGGCGGTCGGCGAGCCCTGGGTCATGACCTCGATGTTAAAGCCTTTTCAAGACTTCTCAGGTCACATCACGGGGCGAGGTCGGTCCAGCCCACGAAGCCACTCGGATCGTGGCGGCCCAGCACGCCGTGCTCGAACATGCCCCAGCCCTCCGCGCCGTCACACGTGGCCCGGGCGATGTGATCGATGGTCTGGTACGGCATGAACGCCGGGAGCTCGGGGTCCGTGAAGTCGTACGCCGTGGACAGGCTCCAGCCGCGCCCCTTCCACTGGCCGTGCTGCCAGTCCGGGTCGCCCACGTATCCGGATCCCATGCTCAGCGGGATGTAGCCGAGGGTCTCCACCTCCACCACCAGGGGTTCACCGCTGGGCGTGGTGAGGTGGATCCGCGCCGACTCCGGGTGCCGGGTCCCGCTGCGGTAGGACACCTCCATGCGCGGCCAGCCCAGCTGTTCGATCCGGCCGTCGGCAAAGGTGCGGGTGGCGTGGTTGAGGGTGCGGTACCCGTCCGGGCTCTCCTGCATGATGATCATGAGCGCGTAGTCGTCGAACCGCAGCGGGACGTACGTCCACCAGTGGCCCTCACGCGGCTCGTCGGCCGAGCGACCCTTGGGCTCCGGGTCGCCGCTGGGACGAATGCCCCACGAGCGGTCCCGGGTACCCATCCACACGTCCGGGTCCACCGAATAGTCGGTGCCCTCGACGGTGAGCGTGCCGGACCAGCTGCCCACCTGGGCGAAGCGCGTGGCATCGAGAATCGGTCGGGGCCCGTCGAGCAGCATGTGCCGCTCCTCGAGGACCGCCTCGAACGAGCCGTGCCAGGAGAGGTCGAACGAGAGGTCCTCGTGCTCGCAGAGCAGGCGGACGGTTCGCAGCGGCTCGATCACCTCGACCCGGTACCCACCCACGATCGAGTCGAGGGACCGCTCGTCGCTGGCATCGGAGAAGCGGACCGAGCGCTGTCGATCGCCCTGCCGGACGGTGGCGAAGGCGTCGATCACGCCGAGATTCGGGTACACGCCCAGGCCGGTGACGAGATAGACGTCCCCGGTCCGGTCATGGGCGTTGAAGTAGTAGCGGTCGTAGAAATTGCGGTCACTCGTGGCGACCTGCGCCATCGACAGCGGGGACTGGTGGACCGGGTACTCGTCGAGGGGCGCGGGCTTGATCGTCATGGACTCTCCTTAGGTTTCTGGGGCGGTGGAGTGGGGCGGTTCGTACCGGGTGTCAGTCGGCGATCATCCGCGCGAGCATGGCGTGGTGCAGGACGTCCTCGTCCGGGTTCTCGTGCGCCTCGACCTCGCCGAAGTGGACGCGTCGGCGCTCGATCTGCGACATCACGATGCCGTGGCGCAGGGCGGCGTAGGTGCGGAAGAACTCCAACTCGCGAACCGGTGACCCGGTGAGCTCCTCGTATCGGGCGACCACGGCCCCGTGGGGGAACAGATCAGTTAGGCCGGGGAAGTCCCACTGCTCGGCGATCTCCTGGAACATGTCGGGGAAGAACAGGAACCACCCCAGGTCGAGCTCCGGCGTCGCGAGCGTGGCCGACTCCCAGTCGAGCACGGCGGCGGGCTCGACCCCGTCGAACATGATGTTGCCGATCCTGGCGTCGCCCCAGCAGAGCACGTCCGGCGACAGCTCGGTGGGCCAGTTCTCCTCGATCCAGTCGAACGCCCTCTCCGGGACCGGGATCCGGAGACCGTCCTCCCACTGGGTCCACTCGTAGTAGGCGCGCTCGTTCTCCACGTGTGCCCGAAGACTGTCGACGCCGGCGGCCGGCGCGGCATCCCCGAGCGCGGTCCGTGGGTCCGGTGTGCCGTGAACCCGGGCCAGGACGTCCACGCTCACCTCGCGCACCCGCGCCCGGCCGGTCTCGCCCAGCTCCTCCACCACCCAGCCGCCGAACACGTACGGCGGGTTGTCGACGGGGACCCGGCCGGAGACACGGTCCATCACCAGGAAGGGCACGCCCAGGATCTCGGGCGAGTCCTCGACCCAGCGGACGTCGGGCACCGGCAGGTCGGTCCGCTCGCGGACGGCGCGCATCACGGCGGCCTGCCCGGCCAGGTCGTAGTCGGGGAACACCGGGAACGAGGAGGCCTCCGGCGCGAGTCGGGCCACCAACGCCGCGCGCTCGTCACGCCCGTCCGCGGTCCACTCGGCGTCGAGCAGCACGGAGATGCTCGACATGCCCGAGCTCTCGGGGCGCCGGATCGACGTCACGCGGACCGGTCCCGTGCTGCCCACCCGCTCGGCCAGCCACGTCTCCAGTCGGGCCCGGACCTCGTCGAGGTCGGTGGTCGAGGTGATGCTGTCGGTCCGAACCGCCGCCCGACTCCTCTCGGCGCGCGCACAACAAGCACGCGGTCCGCACGAGCCTGCTGCAGGCCGCCCGTCAGCTCTTCGCCGAACGCGGGGTCGCCGAGACCACGGCGGAGGAGATCGCCGAGGCGGCCGGCGTCTCCCGCGCGACGTTCTTCAACTACTTCCGGAACAAGCACGGCATCGTCATCGCTCTCCACGACGCCCACGTGGCCATACTCGGACTCCTTGTCGACGACCTGCTGTCCGAGCCGCTGACCACCGCCGGTCGGCTCGATCGCTTGTTCGCGGACGTCGCCGCCACCGCCGCCGCCGCGCCGGTCTACTTCGCGTCGCTGACCGGCGAGCTCGAGCGTGAACTCGCCGTCCCCGCCGTCAGCGCCGCCCGCACCGAGCAGCTGACCTCTACCCTGGTGCGACTTCTGACCCCGGGAGTGGCCGCCGGGGAGGTGCGCGAGGACCTGCCACTGCGCTTCCTCGCCCAGATGGTCGGCTCCACCTACATCTCGGTGATCCGCTACTGGCGTGAGTCGCCGGACTACGACATCACGCTCAACAGTGCCCGGGCGTCGCATTTCCTGACCGGCGCCCTCGCACCAGGGACGGGCTGACCCGACGGTCACCGGAACCACGACGGCCGCCGGCCCCGGAGGCGCGAAGTTTACGTCGCCCCGCGTGGTCGCGCGACAGGTTGCGGACCTCCGCCAGAGGAGCAGAATCGCCGGCACGGCTGGAAAAGCCAGTGCACCCAGAACGATTCTCATCCCGAAGGAGTGCCGATGCCCGACAAGAAGTCCGACTCCAAGTCTGCCGCCCGATCCGCGGCCGAGAAGCTCGTCGACAAGGCCGAACAGTTCGCCGACGACCTGGCCGGCAGCGCCGACGTCGTCCCCGGTACGCCGGGATCGCGACCGCCGACCGTCGCCGAGCCCACCGAGCCCACCAGCCCGCTGCCGCCGAAGGCCGACCAGAAGGGCGCGACCCCGCACGGCCCGACCGGCGCGGAGCCGCCCGGCTCGGTCACCGCTCGCGAGGAGGTCATGCGTCAGCAGGGCCAGTTCCTCACCACCGCCCAGGGCGCGCGCCTGTCCGACACCGATCACTCGCAGAAGGCCGGTCGTCGCGGCCCGGTCCTGCTTCAGGACCACCACCTACGCGAGAAGATCATGCACTTCGACCACGAGCGCATCCCGGAGCGCGCGGTCCACGCCCGCGGGGCCGGTGCGCACGGGACGTTCGTGGCCAACGGCGCCGCAGCGAGCGTCTGCAAGGCCGGGGTCTTCGCCGAGGGCAAGGAGACCGAGGTCTTCGTCCGCTTCTCCACCGTGCTCGGTAACCGCGGCTCCGCCGACACCGTCCGCGACACCCGCGGATTCGCGACCAAGTTCTACACCGACGAGGGCACCTGGGACCTGGTCGGCAACAACATCCCGGTGTTCTTCATCCAGGACGCCATCAAGTTCCCCGACGTCGTCCACGCCGCCAAGCCGCACCCGGACCGCGAGATCCCGCAGGCCCAGAGCGCGCACGACACCTTCTGGGACTTCGTCTCCCTGCACACCGAGGCGCAGCACCACACCCTGTGGAACATGTCCGACCGCGGAATCCCGCGCTCGTACCGGATGATGGAGGGCTTCGGCGTCCACACGTTCCGGCTCATCAATGACGCCGGCGAGACGAGCCTGGTGAAGTTCCACTGGAAGCCCCACCTGGGCGTCCACTCGCAGGTGTGGGAGGAAGCCCAGATCACCGCCGGCATGGACCCGGACTTCCACCGCCGCGACCTTGCCGACGCGATCGAGTCCGGCGCGTTCCCGAGCTGGGACCTGGGCATCCAGGTCTTCCCGGACACGGTCGACGAGAACGGCGTCAGCGAGATGTTCCACGGCATCGACCTGCTCGACCCGACCAAGATCGTCCTCGAGGAGCTCGCACCGGTGCAGGTGATCGGCACGATGACGCTCAACGCCAACGTCAAGAACTTCTTCGCGGAGACCGAGCAGGTCGCGTTCCACCCGGGCCACCTCGTGCCGGGCATCGACGTCACCAACGACCCGCTACTGCAGGGCCGACTGTTCTCCTACCTCGACACCCAGCTCACGCGTCTGGGCGGTCCGAACTTCGGCCAGATCCCCATCAACCGGCCGCACGCGCCCGTCAACGACATGCTCCGCGACGGGTTCCACCAGTCCGCGGACCACGTGGGCGTGGCGCCGTACCAGCCCAACAGCCTCGACGGGGGATGCCCGTTCATGGCGGGCACCACCGACGGTGCGCTGGTGGAGGTGGCGCAGCAGATCGCCGACGCGCAGGTCGTCCGCGACGCCCCGGCGACGTTCGACGATCACTACTCGCAGGCGACGCTGTTCTACACCAGCCTCACCGAGGTGGAGAAGGCGCACGTCGCCGAGGCGTACACCTTCGAGCTGGGCAAGTGCTACGAGGAGGCCATCAAGATCCGGCAGGTCGAGCAGCTCGCGCACATCGACCATGACCTGGCCGTCACCGTCGCGTCGGGGCTGGGACTGCCCGCGCCCGCGAAGGTGCCCGTGGCCGAGGTCGTCACCAGCCCGGCCCTGTCCCAGATCGGCAAGGAGTGGCCGTCCGACGGGCGCCAGATCGGCATCCTCGTCACGGAGAACTCCGACGTCGGCGCGGTCAAGGAACTCGAGCAGGCCGTGTTCGGCGACGACATGGTCCCGCTCGTGATCGGCCCGGTCGGCGGCAGGCTCGGCGAGGGCGAGCCCGATGCGACGGTCGCGATCTCGCGGACCTATCAGACGCAGCGGTCCATCGAGTTCGATGCCCTCGTCGTCGTCGACCTCCCCGCCCACCCGCGGACCGACGTGCTCATCAGCGAGATGTACCGGCACAAGAAGGCCATCGCCACCCTGGCGCCCATCGACCGGTACGTCGACTTCGGACTGACCTCGGACACCCCGGGCGTGGTCGCGGTCGACGCAGCGGCCGGCGTGCTGCCCGCACTCAAGCCGCTGCTGGCCACCCACCGGGCGTGGGAGCGGCCCGACCCGGCCCGCATCTGACGCAGGGCACGGAGCAGTAGACGGACACCGTGGGTCGGGGATCGCGAGAGGTCCCCGACCCACGGCGTGCGCGGGTAGCGTCTCGGCCATGAGCGACCACCCCGCCACCCGTGAGGCCGCCGCCCGCGAGAGTCCTGCCGGTCTCCGCCTCGAGGCGCGGCGGGTGATCACGGCTCCGGCGGACCGCGTGTTCGCCGTACTGTGCGATCCGGACGGCCACGTGGCGATCGACTCCTCGGGGATGCTCCAGGCGGCCGAAGGATCGGTGGTCACCGCCGAGGGCGACCGGTTCGTCATCCACATGGACCGCGAGTCCCTCGGCGACTACGACATGGGCGAGTACGACGTCACGGTGATCATCACCCGGTTCGAGCCGGACGCCGAGATCGCCTGGACCATCGACGGGGCCATCACGCCCCCGATCGGCCACACCTACGGCTACCGCCTCATCCCGCTGGGCAATGGCGATAACGGCGATGGCGACGGCGCCGAGGGGGCGCGTACCGAGGTCGTCAGCTATTACGACTGGTCCGATGCGCACCCGAAGTGGCGCGACTCGGGAGTACTGCCGGTGCTGGACGCATCGGCGCTCAAGGCGACGCTCGGAATTCTCGACCGGGCGGTCAGGAGGGGATATGTCCGCGGCTGATCCGAATGCCCACCGGCCGGACCTGTGGTTCTCCCGCGACGGCATGGAGCTGCGCGCGGTGGACTCCGGGCCCGCCGACGGCGAGGCGATCGTCCTGCTCCACGGGTTCCCGCAGCGCACCTCCAGCTGGGACCTCGTGTCTCCGCTCCTGCACGCGGCCGGGTACCGCACCCTGGCGCTGGACCAGCGCGGGTACTGCGAGTCCGCCCGCCCCCGTGGTCGACGCGCGTACCGGCTGTCGGAACTGGTGGGGGACGTCCTCGCCCTGCTCGACGCCGCCGGCCTGCCCGACGCCCACGTGGTGGGTCACGACTGGGGCGCCGCCGTGGCGTGGGGTGTCGCCGGGGCGCACCCCGACCGCATCCGCAGCCTCACCGCCGTGTCGGTGCCCCACCCCGCCGCCTTCCTCAAGGCCATGTTCGCCTCCGACCAGCTACTGCGATCCTGGTACATCGGGCTCTTCCAGCTGCCGTTCCTGCCGGAGCGACTGCTCACCTCGGCCGGTCCGCTGCCCGAGAAGGCCCTGGCCGGGATGGGTATGACGCCCGAGATGATCGAGCGCTACCGGCGTGAGATGGTCGCCGCCGGCGCGATCCCCGGGGGACTCGGCTGGTACCGGGCCCTGCCCTTCGCCTCACCGTCCCGCTCGACCGCGCCGGTCCGTGTGCCCACCACGTTCGTGTGGAGTGACCGCGACCCGGCCCTGGGCCGCGGGGGCGCCGAGCGGACCCGCCACCACGTGGACGCCGACTACCGGTTCGTCGAGATGAGCGGGGTCAGTCACTGGATCCCCGACGAGCGGCCGGCAGAGCTGGCCGATGCAATCGTGGCCCGCGCCCGGTCGACCGCGGACGGCTCGGGTCCCGGGGCCTGAACTCCACCGCACCGGGTGCGCGCGGCCCGGTGCGGTGTCAGGCTGGGCCGATGTTCTTCATCTTCGGCTTCACGAACTCGTCCCGGAACCTCGGGCTGGCCCGGGCCACGTGCCCGAACTGCGGCAACGTCGCCGCACAGCGGGTCGACCGTCGCAAGCGGGCGTTCTCTCTGTTCTTCGTCCCCATCATCCCGCTGGGGTCGTCGTACACGGCCACGTGCACGGCGTGCGGCATCACCACCAAGATCGACCGGTCGCGGGCCGACGGGATCCTGTCCGGCGCGTACTGATCCGGCCGCTCAGCTCTCGAGCGCTGGCACCGCTGGGGCCGTGGCCCTGTCCTCCCACGGAGGCGGGATCGTGGCGGCGACCGACGCGGCCAGGAGGGTCGCGCCGCAGCCGAACATCAGACCGACCCGGAATCCGGCCTCGGTGGGGACGAACAGCCCCTCGAAGTCCATGGACATCTGGGTGAGCAGCACGCCGAGCACCGCGGCAGAGGTCGTGGTGCCGATGGAGCGCATGAGTGTGTTGACGCTGTTGGCCGAGCCCATCTCGGAGGTGGGCACCGAGGCCATGATCAGCGCGGGCATCGCACCGTAGGCCAGCCCCACACCGCCGCTCACCACGATGCCGACGGTCATCACACCCCAGGTCGATCCCATGAGGAACAACCCGGATGCATAGCCGACCGCGACCACCAGCGCTCCCAGGATGAGCGTGGTCTTGGGACCGCGGGTGCCGATGAGGCGCCCGCTGAGTGGGGAGACCGCCATCATCGCCAGCCCGCCGGGCGCACTCCACAACCCCATGGCCACCATCGACTGCCCCAACCCGTGTCCGGTCTCGACCGGGAGCTGAAGAATCTGGGGCATGATCAGCAGCTGCGCATAGAGGCCCATGCCGATGGTCACCGAGGCGATGTTGGTCATCAGGACGGGGCGACGGGCGGCAACCCGCAGGTCCACGATCGGTGACGGGTGCCGGGGGACCCACAGCGCCCATCCGGGCAGCGACACCGCGGTGAGGGCCAGCAAGCCGAGGGTCAACGGGGAGCCCCAGCACCAGTCGGCGCCCTTGGACACCGCGAGCAGCAGCGAGATGAGAGCGATCGCGAGCCCCACCGCGCCGACGACGTCGAGCGTGCCGTCCGGTTTGGCGGCCGGCAGCGTCCGGAGACGCACCGTCATCATCACGATGATCGCCACGCCCAGGGCCCCGGACCCCCAGAACATCCACTGCCACGAACCGTATTGCGCCAGGGCGGCCGCCGCCGGGAGCCCGAGCGCCCCTCCCACTCCGAGCGAGGAGCTCATCAGACTGATCGCCGGTGCGAGTCGACGCGCCGGGAGGATCTCGCGCATCGTGGCGATGCCGATCGGGATCACACCGATTCCCACGCCCTGCAGGGCGCGCCCGATGAGCATCGGCCACAGCGAGGTGGCCAGTGCGCACAGCACCGAGCCGACGACCATGACCGCCGTGCAACCGATGAGCACGTACTTCTTCGGATAGAGGTCTCCCAGTCGTCCCATGAGCGGACCGGCCACCGCTCCGGCGAGCAGCGTGATGGTGACGACCCAGGAGGCGTTGACCGCGGAGGTGTTGAGAATCGCCGGCAGCATGCCCAGCAGCGGGATGACCAGCGTCTGGCTGAGGGACATGACGACGCCGCCGAAGGCGAGGACCGCGATGAGGCCGTTCTCGTCCGACCGGACGGTGTCGGCGCCCCCACCGCGCGTTCGTGCCATCATCCCGTGTCCTTCCGACCGAGGCTCACGTCCGGAGCCTCTCGTCGGACATTACAGACAGGTGTCGAACGGGTTCTCGTTCCGGGCACGACCACGTCGTTCGACATGACGGTCCGTGACGGCGGAATCCTCGCTCACTATTGTCTACCGCTGTCCGCGGTGCGACGATGAGCGGGTGGACACCACCGGCTCGACCCGGCGGATCACCCGCCGGCCCACCGTCGCCGTGGGGGCGTTCCTCGCCGCCACGGCCGTCGCACTGACCGCCGCCGTCACGGCCCCGGCCACCGCGAACGCCCAGGACTCCTCCGAGGCCATCCCGCTCCTGTTCCCTGCTCCTGACCGCATGATCGCCGTGGGCGGCTCACCCTCCGGGTTGTGCGCAGGCGCGATCTCCACCACGCTCGACGGCGACGGGTACCCGGACACGGCATCCGTCTCCTGGGCCTTCGCCGTCGTCGGGGTGGGCCCGTGCACCCTCACGGCCACCCTCTCGTGGCGCAACCTCGACACCGGCGCCACCGGGGAGAAGGTCGCGCAGGTCCCGTTCCCGCGGATCTCGACGGGCATCCCCGATCCGATCTCCCACCCCTACGAGGCGCAGATCTCCACCGGCCCGGGCCGGGTCGAATACCGACTCACCACCACCGGCGGGGCCGTCGCCGGGTCGATCGTCGTGGAGACGATCGCCTACGACAGCTGACGACGCCGCGGGCGCGCAGCACACGGACCGGGCGGGCGTTCCGGGCCGAGCATTTTGTTGGTTGCCAAACCGGTTCCAGTAGGGGACGTGAGCATCCCAGGATGTGCTCTCACCAGGAGCGCCGATAAGTATCGTTATGTAAAGTGAACGATGCCGAGTTGTAGATTGTGCGAACTCGGCCCCTCCCCGAACTGCCCCTCGCCCGTAGTGCCCGACAGGCCGCGTGACCTGCGCGTGAACAGGTGCCGGGCCAGCGCTTCCGCCCTTGTTGGACCGTGACCGCCAGCCGATGGCTGGATGGTGGTGGCGCTGCTACCTGCGGCCTCTTGTCGCGATTCGCATTTCATGCGACACTTTCGCACAACACGCGAGCCATTTTTGGGCGGTGCGAGATGTCGCAGCAGGATCTTCCTCCAGGGTCGGCGCGGTTGCAGCTGGCCGACGGTATCGCTGTTCTACGTCCGGAAGCCTCGGTGTTCGAGGCGATGGTCACCGGCTGGTCTCACCAGCAGCTGGCACCGAACCTCTCTGCCGGCACGATCTCGGCGCAGGTAGCAACGATCCGGCGGTTCCAGGGCTTCTGTGAGGTCGAGGGACCGTGGGCCTGGACGCCCGCGATGGCCGATGACTGGATCACCGAACTGCGCGGGATCCAGAGCCTGTCAAGATAATTGTGTGAGTTTTGGTTAGTGATGTCTGTCACATGTGGGGGTCGAAGCGTTCCGGGTAGGCCAGTGCGAGTTCGGCCAGTGCGGCTCGCCAACCATGGATGGTGGCGCCTTCGACGAGTCTGGGGATCGATTTCCGGGGGCCTGCGTGGCCGTCTGCTCGGCGTTGAGCGTCCTTGGCGCGTTCTCGGTCTCGTCGGTCCTCGATGTTGCGTATGGCTAGCCATAGCAGCTTGATCGCGGCGGCATCGCTGGGGAAGTGCCCGCGGTTCTTGGTGATCTTGCGCAGCTGGTAGTTCAGCGACTCGATCGAGTTCGTGGTGTAGATCAGCTTGCGTGTGGCTGGGCCGAAGGCCAGGAACGGGATGAACCGCTCCCAGGCGGCCTCCCACGACCTGACGGCGGTGGGGTACTTGGCGCCCAGCGGCGATTCGGCGAAGGCCTCCAGTGCGGCTCTGGCGGCCTCGGCGTTGGCGGCGGTGTAGATCGGCTTGAGTGCCTTGGCCACGTTCTTGCGGTCGCTGTAGGACACGAACCGCATCGAGGCCCGGATCAGGTGCACCACGCAGGTCTGCACCTCGGCGAAAGGCCAGGTCGCGGCAATCGCCTCGGACAGTCCGGTCAGCCCGTCGCAGGCCACGATCAGGACGTCTTTGACGCCGCGATTGGCCAGTTCGGCGCACACGCTGGCCCAGAACGCCGCGCCTTCCTTGGCCTGCACCCAGATGCCGAGCACGTGCTTGACGCCCTCAAGATCGACCCCGACCGCGATGTGGGCAGCGCGGGTCTTCACGTGGGCTCCATCGCGGATCTTGATGTGGATCGCGTCCAGGAACACCACCGGGTAGAACGCCTCCAACGGGCGGTGCTGCCAGGCGGCGACTTCGTCCAGGACCGCGTCGGTGACGTTGGCGATGGACTCGTGCGACAGCTCCACCCCCAGGGTCCGCGCGAGGTGGTGCTCGATCTCCCGGACGGTCATCCCGCCGGCGTACAGCGAGATGATCTGGTCCTCCAGCCCGCCGAGCCGGCGGGCGCCCTTCGGGACGAGCTGGGAGGCGAACGAGCCCTGCCGATCGCGGGGCTGATCCAGCTCCACCGGGCCGACCTCGGTGGCCACGGTCTTGCGCGAAGTGCCGTTGCGGTGGTTTCCGTCCCCGCCACGGGCGTGGGCATCGCGGCCCAGATGCTCGGTCAGCTCGGCGCCCATGCCCCGCTCAAGGACGGCCTTGAGCATCTCGTTCAAAAAGCCGTCCTTGCCAGTCAACTCCAACCCTCGCGAACGGGTCTCGGCGAGTACGTGATCAATCAGCGCATCCGAGAACACCTCCCGGCGAAGCCCAGCAGCATCTGATACATCCGTAGCGTCGTGGTCGTCAACAGCCATAGCGTTCATGATTCCTCCTCCGGATCAACTCACACAGACCATCTGACACGCCCCCACCGCAGCCCGCACCGTCGACGCCATGCTCGACATCCACGATGACACCGACACCGGGGGCTGGGCCGAGGAGTCTCAGCAACAGCTCCACGAGCTGACCCGCACCACCGACCATGGCCTTCCGGCCGTCATCGAACCTGTCGGCGTCGCCGCGACCGTCGACGGGCCGATCGCAGAAGTCACCACCCTGTCCGACCTCCGTCTCCAGCGCACCCCCGAGGTCTTCCTCGACGAGGACGATCTCGACGCCCGCTTCACCCAAAACGCCTGGGACCTGCTGACCATCGCGCAGCACCACATCGCTCGACACCTAATGGCCTGGAACGGGGTCGACACCGTGCAGAGCATCCTCGATGGCCTGCACCAGGCTCGCGCCGAACGCGACGCCGCCTTCCCTAGCGCCGCCTAACCCAAACCAGATGTCCCTGCCGGGACACAACCCCCGGCAGGGACATCTGCACGCCTGCTAGCTTCACCGCTATGCGTATCGGCTACGAGCGGATCTACCCCTCCGACCCCGACTACGCGGAGCAACACAACGCCCTGGCCGACTCCGGCTGCATGACTATCTACACCGACGACATGCGCCAGACCGGAGCCGCACAACCCCAACTCGCCGCAGCACTCGAACACCTACGCCCCGGCGACACCCTCACCGTCACCAGCCTCGCCCGCCTCGCCCACAACGGCACCAGCCTCGTCACACACATCTCCCAAATCGAAGACCTCGGCGCCCACCTGCACATCCTGGACAACGAACTCGACACCCACGACGACCCCGATCGCATCTTCTTCCGCACCATCACCGCCGTCCACGACGTCAACGCCACCGGCCGCTCCCAACGCATCCGCCGCAGCATCAACACCGCCAAGAAACACGGAAAACGACCAGGGCGACCCACAATCAAGACCGATGCCCTCGTCGAAACCATCAAACTGCTGGTCCACGACCTCGACGAACACGGCAACCGACGGCACACCATCGCCGACATCGCCCGCCAAACCGGAGTGAGCCGCGCCAGCATCTACCGCTACCTCAAACTCTTCAACATCGAGCCCTAGCCAACTTCGCAGCGTGCTCACCGTCGACAACAGCTTGGAACACGCGGCGCTCTAGCAGGAGGGCGACTATTGCTCGCCGGCCGTCGCCGGCTTCGCTGCTACCCACGCGGGCCGGACGATTCAGTTCGATGGCCATATCGCAGCGATGAACACCCACGGGAGCTACGACACCCGGTACGACATACTCCTCGGCGCCAGGGACTTCAACGAGTCGGACGGCCGGGGCCCAGCATTTCAGTACCGCGACGTCGCACCCGTTTCCGACCTGAACCTGACCGGGCCGGGCATTCCCGATGCGACCGGCGCCACCGATAGGTTCCGGTTCACCGCGGTGAACGACCACTACGAAGAGAACAGCTGCCTGTTTCTGCTCGACCCGGTCTCCACTGAGACTCGGTAGGACTGTCCGACTACGCCGAAGAAGGCACCACACTAAACGCCCGGGATGGTGGCGGTAAATGCCCCTACGCCACCTACCGCGACGCCCGGGGCTGAGGTGGTTTAGTAGTGCCCCATAGAGTGGTGTAACTCGGTGGCCGAGATCGTCTGCGATTCCGTGTTGTGTACGGATGTAGAGCGGCCACCGTGTGATCCTTCGAGTCAACCTTCTACCGAATCCTCGAACGGAGTCATCACGATGACCGCACCCCATATTGTCGACCCTGCAGGCCTGCTTAGCCAAGCCCTGACCGACGCGTCACCGGATCTGATGCGCGAGCTGCTGCAGACCATGATCAACGCCCTGCTGTCCGCGGACGCCGACGCCGTGTGCGGCGCCGAGTGGAACGCCCGCTCGTCAGAGCGCACCAACTACCGCAACGGTTATCGCCACCGGCCCCTGGATACCCGGGTCGGCACCGTCGACGTCGCCATCCCCAAGCTCCGCTCGGGCTCCTACTTTCCCGAGTGGCTGCTCGAGCGTCGCAAGCGGGCCGAATCCGCGCTGATCACCGTCGTGGCGGACTGCTACCTGGCCGGGGTCTCCACCCGCCGGATGGACAAGCTGGTCAAAACTCTCGGCATCGACTCGCTGTCCAAGTCCCAGGTCTCCCGCATGGCCGAAGACCTCGATGAGCAGGTCGCGGCGTTCCGGCACCGGCGCCTGGACGAGGCCGGACCGTTCACGTTCGTCACCGCCGATGCGCTGACGATCAAGGTCCGGGAGAACAAGCAGGTCGTCAAAGCCTCGGTGCTGCTGGCCACCGGGGTCAACGGTGACGGCCACCGCGAGGTCCTGGGCATGCAAGTCGCCACCAGCGAGACGAAGGCCTCGTGGAACACCTTCTTCGCCGACCTGGTGGCCCGTGGCCTGGGCGGAGTCCGGCTGGTGACCTCCGATGCCCACGCCGGGCTGATCGAGGCGATCGCGGCGAACCTGCCCGGGGCCGCCTGGCAGCGCTGTCGCACCCACTACGCCGCAAACCTCATGGCCGCGTGCCCCAAGTCGATGTGGCCGGCCGTGAAGGCGATGCTGCATAGCGTCTACGACCAGCCCACCGCCGAGGCTGTCAATGCCCAGTTCGACCGGCTCTTGGACTACACCGAAGGCAGACTGCCCGAGGTTGCTGACCACCTCGGCGATGCCCGCGAGGACCTGCTGGCGTTTATCGCGTTCCCCGACGATGTGTGGCGGCAGATCTGGTCCAACAACCCCACCGAGCGGCTCAACCGGGAGATCCGACGCCGCACCGACGTGGTCGGGATCTTCCCGAACCGGGATGCCATCGTTCGCCTCATCGGCGCCGTCCTGGCCGAGCAGACCGACGAATGGGCCGAAGGCCGCCGCTACCTCGGTCTCGAAGTCCTCAGCCGCTGCCGACTCACCCTGACCACCGACCCCGCCACCAGCTCGCCGACGGAGGTGAGCACCGATGACCTGATGCAACTACCCGCCTGACCACCCACGAAGGATCACCATTCAGTTACACCACTTCCAGGGGCTTGACCAGGTGGTTTTCTCCAAAGCTCGATCAGCAGTCAACGGACTATCTGAAATGTTGCGGACCGCTTACCCGACGAACCCGCCGTTAGCGTCAGCGCTCTGACAGCCGTCTGCGAGCGCCCGCACACCAGCTTCAAACTCGTTGAACTGGAGCTTTTTCGGACCTCCCTGCAGTCCTTGGGGCTTGATGCCCAGGTCGCGAGCCGTGACCGCGACGGGCGCGTAGGGCATGAACCTGGGCAGAGCGTGGTTGACCCAGGGCCATTGCCGGCCAGCATCTTCGCCTAGATGGTCGGACACCAGATCTGGGTCGTCCTGCGCGCTTTCGGTGACTTCCACAACGGCCACGCATCCATGGTCCTTCTTGGAGTAGAGAAGGACCAGGTCGCCGGGTGCGCACGATGGTCTTTTGCCGGAGGAGAACCATCCACCAGAGATCCAGTCATCCGGGTCCGGAGTGTTGTTGAGCGTCTTGATCCACAGCCCGACGTCGTCTTGGCGGGCCTCCTTGAGCAGTTGCTTCACGACAGCGCTCAGGTCAGTGAGGGGGCGGGGTGCCGGCGGGCCGGGGCGCGGGTCAGGCGGCAATGCGGCCGCCTTACGCTCGAGATGGTCGATGTCAGCCTGCCCGACCTCGAAGCCCTCGTCCCACCACTGATCCAGGATGCTCTGCACCCGGGGCACTTCAGGCCGGGGAACGGTCACCGACAACTCCAAGTTGGAAGGCTTGGCGGAGCCCAGGCCGGCGCCGGTGAGGTTGGCCGACCCGATCATGGCGAACGAGGTACCCACCACGTAGGCCTTGGCGTGGAGCTGGGGGCAATCCTGGATCATCACACCCACTTCCAGCAGCCTGGTCAAGCCCGTGATGGACAGGTAGTTGTTGGCCGCGGCTCGAGGATCGAGGCAGGTGAGCAGGTACCACTCGTGCCTCGAGCGTTCGGCGAGGTCGGCCAGGCGCAGCGCTACCGGCTCGGACAGGTAGGGACTGGCCAATGTGACCTGCCCACTGTCGGAGTCCAAGGCCTCGAACAGTTCGAGTTCGGCGTGGTCAACGATCACGGTGGTCTCCTGGAGCTCGCCAAGCCGGTCGCGGGGTTCGGTGCTTCGTATAGACGTCGGGTCCACGTTGTAGATCCGGCCGTCCTCACCGAGCAGCACGCAGGTCCTGTCGTCCGACTCCCAGGCCGGGTCGACACCGTGGTCCGGTGGTCCCGCGTACCGTCCGATGACCAGTCGCCCGTTTTGCCGCAGCCGTGGGTGCTCGAGTTCGGGACGCATGACGGTGCCTGCAATCCGTGCCCGGACCAGCATGTCGCCGGTCGGGGCCGGCACCCGCGGGTAGTAGGAGTCGTCCTCGGTCCAATACAGTTCGCAATCACCGCACCGGAACTCGTGCGTCACGCCGAAAATTGCGCAGCCGGCCAGCTCGTATCCCGGCGGAGGGGGACCGGGTGGAAGCCCCCACAGCACCCGTATCGTGTGCTCGGCAGAGCAGGAGGGACACGGTGGCCGGCCTTCTCCCAGCAAGTCGGCTAGCAGCGGTTCAATAGGGATGTGGAGACGGTCGTGGCAGTCCCGGCACACTGCGATTTGAGTGAACACGTCGTCAGGGTGATCGATGACATGCCACTCCAGATCCAGCTCCTCGCGCTCGCACACCGGGCAGCCGTAGGCCGAGTATGCGCCGGAGTCCCAGGGCACCTGGGCGCACTGATCACCGCTCAGCTCCCGCCACGGCGTCGGGGCTTTCGCCTCGTTCAGTACCGCTGCCCGAACCTTGTCCGCCAGGTCGGGATCTATCGTGCCCGGCAAAGACGGGAACGCACACCCCAGCCGACGCTCCACCGCAGCAACCGAGACACCGTCCGGGTAGAACCAGACGCTCTCGAAATCGAGCCCGTCCGGACTGTGCGGCCCGTCAATGATGAGGTCCCATTCGACGATGGCCGGCCTCGGCGATCCGGTGACGTGGAAGACCTCATCCCCGGGGGCACACCCCTGGGGAAGAACCCAGTCGACATCATCCAGGTCCACCGTGTCGTCGCCGGTAAAAAACGCCACCGCCTTGGAAGCCGGCGTGATCACTGAGACGTGCAGCTGGCTACGGGCAGTCGTGGCATGGGCCATGCCTGCCGATGGTAAACGTCTCAGCGACTCGCGTGTCGGTCTCTGAGTCAGCTTCCGAGATCACGGCACCCTGTTGACCTGCGGACTTAACTGAAGGCAACAATTATCGGCGCATCGCAGGTCAGGTCGAGTTACTGCATGTGCACGCAGCATTCGTGTGCGGGGAGATGCGTTACTTGCGCAGAATGCGCGCTGCCTGGCGGAACGCTCGGGCTCGTTCGTCATTGCGCTCCTGGCGTTGCTGTTCGCTGCGCGCCCCGAACAACCCGCCGGGCCCTGGGCTGTACGTTTCGATGCGTGTGATTCCGCGGGCTCGGAGCTCAGGATGGGTGCGCCGAGCCCTTATGTGGACCTGCATCGGTGCGCCTTTTCCGAGCTCGATCACGACTTTCAGGTGAGGCATGTGTGCCATCAGCTCGCCCAAGATGTCCGCTCCTAGGTGCACCTGGTCCTGGGTCAGGTCGGCTCGACCGTTGCCCAGTGACCAGGGGTAGGCATTCCACGGCAAGTAATCGGCGTAGGCGATACCGCTCGACTTGAGTTGTCCGGCGACGAAACGCGCAGCCTCATCGTCATTTTCTACAGACAGCATTTTGGTGCCTCCGGCACCGGTGACGTTGTCGGGAGGCGACGACAGTAGCCCCAACACGCGGGCATTGAGGCCACCGTGAATCGGCGCGATGTAGGGGACCACGCCGTGCGAAAGGTGGCGGCGGTTGAGGCCATCAATGAACACGTTGACGTCTTCGGTGGGACCATCGAACCGCTCTGCCCATTGGCGATCACGGTACGAAGGGGCGGACAAGCTCGGCACACGGTCCTCCTCGCGCAGGGCGCGGACGGCACGGTCTGGGTTGCTGCGGAGGCCCCAGAGTAGTGCCCCGGAGCTAGTTAATGTTGAAGTCGATGATCGAGTTTGAGTGTGGTCCCATCTTGCGGCGAGCGACAGTCGCGCGCTGATCCACGGTCTTACGAAAACGGCGTGGTGATGGAACAGCGCTACGGAGAGAAGATGGCACGCCGTCAAACGGCGCGACCTAATCCAACATTATCGGCGCAGGCCTGAAGGGTCTGGCTATGCGCTGGCGAGTCGCTGGGCGGCCCATCATTTGAGGGCGACGTGGTTTTCTGCTGCCCCCTCACGAGCCGGTGATGTACTTCTGCTGAGGCGCGCAGCGGGAGTCGATGGCAGGCAGCAGCGGCGCCATCGGTTTGGCGTTGGAGCCGGCGCGGGGTCGGCGCAGCACCGTCGGGCAGTCCACATCGCCGGTGACGACGACGTACACGCGGCCCCAGCCTTCGTCGGAAGGCTCGGTCGGGTACTGGTTGATCCTCTTGTCTGGCTGGCAGTTTCGCTCTTAATTTCGGGTGGGAAGCGGGCATTGGGCTCTTCCGCCGGGATGTGGGGCAGCTCCTCGAGATTGGTGGCGGTCGAGATGGCGGCCATGGCGCCTCCAGATGTCGGGGTGGGGAGTGCGTGGCCTCTCAACTCTCGGGTCGCCTGCGCAGGCTGCAGCAGTGCCCGGTGGGCGGACGGGGATGGGTCCGTGGTGCCCGCCCCGAGATTTCGGATAGATGAGGCTTGCGCAATATAGAACATCTATGTACCTTTAGGCCTATTAGATTATCTATGTGACGGATACGAAAGGTATCGAAATGTCTGAGCAGAACACCGCCGAACTGGCCACCACTGGAGGCGAGACGATCTTCGTCTTCATCTCCGCCGACAATGGCGGCACACGCATCGAGAATGGCGAGTCCGAAATTGATGTCATCCGCGGCACCTGGGTGTGTGCACCAGAGCGCGCCAAGCGGGTGGACCACCTGGTCGCCGTCGGCGCCGATGGTCTGGTCACGCACGCGATGCGCGCATCCGTCGGCAACATCGAGCAAGTGAAACTCGCGAAGAAGACCGTCAGCCGCGTGCTGTTCGACGTCGAGGACGCCCCAGAGATGAAATTCCTGGTCGGCCATCCATCGCCGGTCCCTCAGGTCCGAAACCCGGTCGCCTACGAGAGCACTGATTGGGTCCTGCACGGCGACGCCACCCTCGAGGACACCGACGACGCGACCCGAGCCGTCGTGCGGGGCTACGTCCTCGACGTCGACGAGAATGGCGACGCCTACGTCACCGCACCCGAAGGCGGCAGCGTCACCGTCCTGTGCCGGTAACCCGCGCCCCCGGGTCGCTTTGACCCATCAGCCCGGCACTATCGGCGTGCACTGCTACAACAAAGGCATCTACGTGGCGAGCGGGGGCCTGTCCCGACTCGCGTTAGTCAGTTCGGCTGACAGGTGAGGGCTTCCGCTGACGCGACCCTGACTCCGAGCACCACATTGCGGTTAGGAACGCTCGATGAACGTGTCGCCATTACGTCCTAGTCAGGACCACACAGAGCGCACGCCCCAGTACCACCGCATGCAGGACAGTTCGGATCGGCGCTCGAGCGGCCTTCCTCCCGGTCCCACCGCTCCAGGTCGCTATCCCAAACGCTGTATCCGTCGGGATTATGATCGTGGCCGATCATGCAGCGACAGGGTTCGTCCCACCGTGACCCTGGACCGTTTTCCTTCCGAAGTACATAGTGACTAGGCCCTGTCGGCATCGTCGTCCCCCTCCATGCGTGCTGATGGTTTGTCATTGGGGAGATCTGCCAGCCCTTCAGGGGCAGGCTCCTTCAAAGCAGAGGGTTCGTTCGAGTCGTCGTCTTCTGTTTCGTTGGCGCCATCCCTCGCTACGAGCCGAAGGTCTTTCTCGGCCAACTGGGCTTTATGTTGCACTTCTCGACGATGATCCGCCGCCTGCTTGACCCGGCTCACGCCTGTTGTGGCACACGCTCCGATCGCGGCACCGACAACAAGCGTGATACCGACCAACTTTGGGGCTGCCTCAGCTACGGCGCCGCGCTTGATCTGCTCGATCATGGCATCGACGCCACCAGCACTCTTAGCCAGCTCGATGATCTCTTGATATCTGCCCAGGTTTCCCACAAAGGAAGGATAGGGCCAGACGAGACCAATCTGTTGGACGCTTGAGGCCAGGCAACGGAACGCAAGGGGTGCTATCGCCATCCCCGGCCTCGACTGGCACTCCTGACGGAACGCGACTTATCGGCACTTTGGACCCGGTGGCGGCTAGCTACAAGGAGCGCGGAGACGAGACCGGCCAGGGGCTCACGCCTGGCGTCGGTTGCCTCAGCCAGTCGCTCCGATCACCTGCGGACGGTCAAATAAGAGGGTGGCATCCCCGTTGGCCCCAGTTGAGCTGCCCGAAGTCGGTCGGGACGAGTCGCTTTCCGGTGAAGTTGGCGTTAAGTTCGGGATCAAGGACGCCGTCGAATTCCCAAACGACTTGGCTCTTACCGTCCGCCGGGGCGAGGGCAGCCCAGCTATGGGCCCGATACACCGCACGTACGACGTCATGAGCCACGACGAAGATCGGCAAGTCAGGGGTGGACCGTAGATCAGCCCTAACTGACCAGGCGCGGCGGGCCGCATCGTAGATCTTATCCGGGTCTTCGGTGGCGCCAGCGGCGTTGACCTTGAGGATGAGACTGGGCCGCGGCAACTCCGGAGCTGGCTCAGCGCCAAGACGACGGGCGATCTCCTCGGCCCGGGTGTCATCGATAGCGAACCGGTAGTGGCCACTGACGATGTTCGTCAGTTCGCCGTGGTCAGATTCAACCGCGCCGATGCGAAAACCAGAGATTAGCGCCTGTTCAACGGCGAAGGCTTCCTCGGGGCTGTCGCACACGCGGATGATGTGATGTTCCACCCCAAGGCCCGCAGCGGCGATCTGCCGAATCCGGCCGTCTTTCGCGGTACGCACCGCACGGTTATCGCCATGCTCGCTGTCGACGAGCAGCTCGTGACCCTCGCCTGAGGGAGGCGCGTCACCGAGCGCAGCCCAGACGTGGTGATACACGCGGTCGCCGGTGCCCTTGCCGATATAGAAAGCGCTGTTGTCGCGGGGATCGATGAGCATGTACACGTACTGCTTGAGGGCAGCGCGTACATCTGCGGTGAAAGGCGCAGGCAGAGCAGGGCGCTCAGGAGTGCGGAGAACGTCCACGAGGGTTTGCCCGCCAGCACACTCGGCGATCTGTGGGCGGTCAAGCCCCTGGAAGTGGTGTAACTGAATGGTGATCCTTCGTGGGTGGTCAGGCGGGTAGTTGCATCAGGTCATCGGTGCTCACCTCCGTCGGCGAGCTGGTGGCGGGGTCGGTGGTCAGGGTGAGTCGGCAGCGGCTGAGGACTTCGAGACCGAGGTAGCGGCGGCCTTCGGCCCATTCGTCGGTCTGCTCGGCCAGGACGGCGCCGATGAGGCGAACGATGGCATCCCGGTTCGGGAAGATCCCGACCACGTCGGTGCGGCGTCGGATCTCCCGGTTGAGCCGCTCGGTGGGGTTGTTGGACCAGATCTGCCGCCACACATCGTCGGGGAACGCGATAAACGCCAGCAGGTCCTCGCGGGCATCGCCGAGGTGGTCAGCAACCTCGGGCAGTCTGCCTTCGGTGTAGTCCAAGAGCCGGTCGAACTGGGCATTGACAGCCTCGGCGGTGGGCTGGTCGTAGACGCTATGCAGCATCGCCTTCACGGCCGGCCACATCGACTTGGGGCACGCGGCCATGAGGTTTGCGGCGTAGTGGGTGCGACAGCGCTGCCAGGCGGCCCCGGGCAGGTTCGCCGCGATCGCCTCGATCAGCCCGGCGTGGGCATCGGAGGTCACCAGCCGGACTCCGCCCAGGCCACGGGCCACCAGGTCGGCGAAGAAGGTGTTCCACGAGGCCTTCGTCTCGCTGGTGGCGACTTGCATGCCCAGGACCTCGCGGTGGCCGTCACCGTTGACCCCGGTGGCCAGCAGCACCGAGGCTTTGACGACCTGCTTGTTCTCCCGGACCTTGATCGTCAGCGCATCGGCGGTGACGAACGTGAACGGTCCGGCCTCGTCCAGGCGCCGGTGCCGGAACGCCGCGACCTGCTCATCGAGGTCTTCGGCCATGCGGGAGACCTGGGACTTGGACAGCGAGTCGATGCCGAGAGTTTTGACCAGCTTGTCCATCCGGCGGGTGGAGACCCCGGCCAGGTAGCAGTCCGCCACGACGGTGATCAGCGCGGATTCGGCCCGCTTGCGACGCTCGAGCAGCCACTCGGGAAAGTAGGAGCCCGAGCGGAGCTTGGGGATGGCGACGTCGACGGTGCCGACCCGGGTATCCAGGGGCCGGTGGCGATAACCGTTGCGGTAGTTGGTGCGCTCTGACGAGCGGGCGTTCCACTCGGCGCCGCACACGGCGTCGGCGTCCGCGGACAGCAGGGCGTTGATCATGGTCTGCAGCAGCTCGCGCATCAGATCCGGTGACGCGTCGGTCAGGGCTTGGCTAAGCAGGCCTGCAGGGTCGACAATATGGGGTGCGGTCATCGTGATGACTCCGTTCGAGGATTCGGTAGAAGGTTGACTCGAAGGATCACACGGTGGCCGCTCTACATCCGTACACAACACGGAATCGCAGACGATCTCGGCCACCGAGTTACACCACTCTATGGGGCACTACTCCGGCGAAATCCAGAACCTCGCCCACGGTGTTGATCAAGGTGTACAGGTGCTGCGGAACGAACGGAATTGCCGGCGCGTCACAGGAGGCCACCACGGCGTCGCCGAGGATCTGAAAACGTACGAATGTCGCCTGATCGTTGAGGGACTCGACGACAGGTTGAGCCGCAGCTGGATTGGTCATCCCGGTCACCACAAACGACACCATCGAGAGGACTCCCTCAGGACGAGGGGTCACCACCATTCCCGAGCTACCGACTTGGATGCGAAAACCGCCCTCCGCGTCCGGATCGATAGAGAATCCGTAGCTCATAGCCAGAGCGTGGGCCACGGCCGACGCTAGATCATCTGGATCACTTGGACGGTACGCGGCGTAAGGATCGAAGTCCTCGGGATCTAAACTTGTCATCACTTTCTACACACTACGGTCTGCATACGACATCGTTGTTCCGATCGCATGGCAAGCGCGCAATCGTCGCGACCCGAGTATCTCTCGCTGGACACACAGAACGAGCCTTCAGCGCCGTCTGGTCTCACTCCGTTGACCAGCAACCTTGATGGAATGCAACAAATCGGCACTTAGTCTGATCCCCCGATGTCCAGCGCGATGCGGTCTACTGTCAGCGGGACCCTTGCGTCAGTGCGGAGTCGGTTGATCCTCTTCGACTTTTCCTCGGGGTTATCGGCAGGGATTTCCGGCTTGTACTGTGAGTGTCGACAACCGCTTTATATGTGACGGTCCAAAATGTTAGCGCTTACGGAATTGTGATTTTTCTTCCAGTACCGTGGTCGCGCCTCTGACATGGGTCAGTCGTGCCGCTAGCGTTCGGCGCGCCAACTCTTCCGGTAGCGCGGCCGAGAACTTCAGCCCGCGTAGCGCTGTCTTGTCGACTGTTGGCATTGGTCTCTCGTCGCTGCTCCGGAGTTCGGACAACCTTTCCTTGATGTCTGACACCGTGAGGTCGCTGTGCAGTCTTAGCGACTCTGCTCCAATCTTCTGCCTGGGCGCGACTAGCTCCGAGCCCCAGGCGGCGAGGGTCCGATTAGTTTTCGCTCCGGCCCATGTCCACCATCGCCAGTCGTCTCGGTCGTCGCGCCGGATTACTAGCGCCCCTGTGGTGACGTGGTCGGCTCGTTGTAGTCGCAGATCCTCAAGTGCGTCCGTGGCTCGGCGGGTCAGCCTCACCCCGTTGGGCTCCGCCCCTAGCAGGACGTCACGTGTTCCCCGCGAGATTTCGAAGGAGGCCCCATCTGGGATTGACATCCATTTCGCGCGGCCCTGGATCGTGGTTGCCTCGGTAAAGACGTGTCGTCGTTTCCAGTCGATGTGGGTTACTTTCCACGATCGGCCACCCAGAAGCAGTACCCGTGGCCCCTCGACCTCGTCGGTGAGGACTGCGGGTTCGACTGACCCGATCTCGTTCCTGCCCGAGAATACTGTGAACTCGGGGGCTGCCGTGAATACGGCCAACAGGTCCATGAAGTGTCTGCGGCCGAAGTGTCTCTCGGCCTCCGCCCCGATGAACGCGCTGCCGCCGTCCTGCTCCAGGAATTGCTCGCTGAGCAGATGCGCCATGATTTCCGGCGCGGTCTCATCGAACAGTGGCAACGCCCCCCACTGCTTCTGCCATCCGGCCAGCGGCACGCGTCGGGTTTGCAGGGCGGCCGCCAGGATCTGCTGGGCGGCGATATGCCGCGGTTCGGGGGTCGCGATCACCGGTTCGACCCATCCGCGCGACCAGCACTGCAGCATCCCTAGTGTGGCTTGAAACGCCTCGTCCGTGAGGCACAGAAATAGGCAGTTCCGGGTGGTTCCGGGGCGCCTGCCGGTC
The DNA here is from genome assembly GCF_002441635.1 of Dietzia sp. WMMA184. Taxonomy (NCBI): domain Bacteria; kingdom Bacillati; phylum Actinomycetota; class Actinomycetes; order Mycobacteriales; family Dietziaceae; genus Dietzia; species Dietzia sp. WMMA184. The sequence continues at coordinate 2,256,438 of NZ_NXEI01000001.1, forward strand.
CGGCCGAGCCGCTGCAGGAACGACGAGACGGTGCGGGGCGCGTTGATCTGGATGACCCGGTCCAGATCGCCCACATCAATGCCGAGCTCCAGGGTGGAGGTCGCGACGATGACGCAGTCGCGCGCTTCCGCGAAAGCCTCCTCGGACTCCCTGCGCTCCGCAGCAGACAACGAGGAGTGCGAGACGTAGGTGGTGATGCCGCGCTGGCGCAGCGCGGTGCCGAGTTCCTCTGCGAGACGGCGGGAGTCGACAAAGACGAGCCGCTTCTCCCCTGCATGCAGGGCCGCGATGATTGTCGCGGCATTCTCCGCACTGCCGACATAGTCGACGGTAATTTCGGGGACCACGGTGCCCACAGCCGCGGGGGCGATCACCTGCCCTGGTCGCACCGCGCCGCCCTGCAGCCAGCCGAGAAGCTGGTCGGGATTGCCGACAGTGGCGGACATGCCAATGCGCTGCAGTTTGCGGCCCAACAATGCTTCAACTCGCGCGAGCACCGCGAGGAGGTGCCAGCCGCGGTCATCGCCGGCGAAGGCGTGCACCTCGTCCACCACCACAGCCTGCAGCCCACTGAATAGTTGCTCCGCGTCCACGCTCTCGGAGACCAGCATCGCCTCCAGCGATTCCGGCGTGGTCAAAAGGATGTCCGGCTGGTCCCGCTTGATCCGGCCACGTGCCGACGGGCCGACGTCGCCGTGCCAGGTGGCGGCGCGCCTACCGATCCAGTCCGCATAATCCGCGAGGCGCGGCTGCAGGTTGTTCAGCAGTGCCTTGAGCGGGCACAGATACAGCACCGAGATCCCGCTCCACCGCTCGCCAGACATGCGGGTCAGAAGCGGAAACATCGCGGCCTCGGTCTTACCGCCGGCAGTGGGCGCGAGCAGAATCGCGTCGGAGCCCGAGAGGATGGGCCCCACGGAATCGTCCTGCAGCGGCCGCAGTCCCGGCCAGCCGAGCGTGTTCACCACATGGTGCTGAAGCACCGGATCCAACAGCTCGAAGCCCTGCGCGGTCACAGCACCACGTCATCAGCAGTCACTGCAGCGCGCTCGGTGTCGGTGAGCTCCTTCAGATCCACCGTGAGCGCGTAGTGCTCCCGGGGATCGAAGTCCTCGAACTGGTCGACGCGGTCAAGCACATCCAGCACGAGCTTCTTCAGGAACAGGCGCGGCGAGATGCCGACCTGCCCGCCGAGCTTGCCCGCGACGGCGGTGGCGAGGTCGCGCAGATACGCGTCGTCAACAACGGAGCGCACGCGAGCGGGATCCGCGGCACCATCCGCGTAAAGGTCGCGGACGCGGATGCCCACCTCCACCAGTCGGTCCAAGTCGAAGCCGACCAGCCGGATCTGCGGCGCACGCGGGTTGTCAAAGCGCGCGTCGGTGGTGAAATCGGTGTGCAGACGCTGGGCCAGCGGCGGCAGCGACTGGATACCCATACGCCCGTCGAAGAACGCGGGAGTTCCCGTGATCAGCAGGTATAGCCCCGGGTACCTGCCGGAGTCGAGCTCGTCGATCCACTGGCGCAGCGCGTTGAGCGCCTTTGCCCGACTATCGGAGCGCATCCGCTGCAGGGTCTCGACCTCGTCGATCACCAGCAGCAGGCCGGGATGCCGCGCGCCCTTGAGCACCGCGAGCAGCCCTTGCAAAAAACCCATCGCCAGGAAATGGTCGACGTCCTGGCGTACTCCAGCGGCGCGCTTGGCGGCCGCGCCCACATGTGGCTGCCCGCCGAGCCAGGCCACCAGCGCGTCGGCGGTGGCGGCGTCGTCGCGTTCGAGCGCGGCACGGTAGGCGCGCAGCACCATCGGGTAGACGGGCGTTGCGGTGGCGACCGACGCTAGCCGCTGCTCCAGCAGCGCCTGCACCTGCTCCTCGCTGGCATCCTCTACTCCGGCGGCGGCAGCGGCGTCGTCCTCGACTCCGAACAGCCACGCGTCCAACACGTTCCGGAACGCGGAGGGGGGAAATGCGGAGGTCCGCAGGGACTCGGTGGTGCGCCGGTAGACGGTCTCGAGCTTGTGCAGCGGCGTTTCGAGCTCGCTGATCTGCACCTCGGCGACAGCCATGCCGTGGCGCATCGCCCGCTGCTGGATCCAGCGGGCAATGAAGGTCTTGCCGGCCCCGTACTCGCCGCGCACGGCCTTGAACACGGATCCGCCGGCGGCCACCGCCGTCAAGTCCTCGTCCACAGTGTCCGCGAACTTGTCGATGCCCACCGCGAGCACGTCGAGGTTCCCGGCGGGGACGGTGCCCTGGCGCAGCGCCTGCAGGATCTCCCGGCGCCGCACCGGCGAGAGCGCGCTCACGGCCGCACCCCGAACTGCTCGAACATTAACGCCGTCTCCAACTCCACCTCGGAGTCGCCTGCGCTGAGCACCACCACACCGTCCGTGTTGAACACCTGGGCGAGCACAGCGATTGCTGGGCCTGCGCGCCGCGCCTTGACGCCGAGGATCTCCGCCACCCGGACGAGCGGTAGCCGGCCATTGCCGGCGATCAACTCCTGCACGAGATTCTTGACCGTCGCGCGGCCGAAGTTGCGGCCGTATTCCTTGTGCTGGTGTGTGAACAGGCCGCTGTCCAGAAGCTCGTCGACACGGTCCCGTCCTCCGTCCGCAATGACAGGAACTGCGCTCTCCGCGGCCGGTAGGCCCACATCGAATAGCCCCTCGGCCTGCGCCGCCTGCTTGGCGGGAGCCTTGGGACGCGGCTTCGCTGGCTGCGGAGCCGGCGCTGGCGCGGGTACAGCCTCGATGGGAGCGGGCGCCCACCAGGCTGGCTGGCGGGCTGGCGACGCCGCGAGCCCGAGGTGCGCCGGGATGGCGCCGTTGACCAGGATGGAGATCGGGATCGTGGCCTCGGCGAGCGCGGCTCCGCCGTGGTAGCCGGCCTTGAGTCCCGTGTACCGAACCTGCTCGTCCACCGCCAGCACCGCGCGGTTACCCTCGGTGAGTACACGGGGGCCCTCGACCAGCACCTCGTCGGCGGGTAGTGCCGCTGGGTCCACGCCGGCGGCGAGCCGGTAGCGCGCCGAGACCTGCTCTCCGCGTTGGACGCTGGGCTGCTCGCGTCGCTCGACCACATGCCCGTGGTCGCTGACGAGCACCACGGTGCGCCCGACCGCCGCGGCGGCGGTGAGCAGCGCGTCAAGATGCTTGAAGCTGCTGGTCCCCCAGCTAGCGCCGAGTGGGTCCGACCGATCCAGCGCGTCGTCGATGTCGTTGAGCACGCAGGCGACCACCGGGCGTCCCTTCGTGTCCTCCACGGCGGCGCGCACCGCGTCGGCGAGCGCATGGCCACGGGCGACCGCGTCCATCGCAGCTTTGTGGAACAGCGCGGGATCGGACGAGCCGAGCCCGTGATTCTGCAGCCAGGTCGAGAATTCTCGCCGTTCGCGGTCCTGCTTGCCCGCCGCCGGCGCGCCGGTGAACAGCGAGCATCTGGAGAACTCGGTAACGGTCGGCAAGATCGCCAGCGCCGCGCCCAGTTGCTGGTCGTCGGCGAATCGGCATTCCTGCCACTGGGGCCGGTTCTTGCGGAGCGCGTCGGCGACCACCCCATTCGCGGCCGCCGCGCTCATCCCGTCGGCGACGATCAACAGCACCGGCGATGCCGCCGGCTCACTGGCCGCCACGTCGCTCGCGCCTTGCCGTGCGACGGTCAGCGGCTTGACGACCCGGTCGAGGATGTCCTCGATATAGAGCGGCGCGTCGGCGCCGCTGCTGCGGTAGGTCCCCGCACTGGCGAGCAAGCGTGCGAACTCGCGGTCGTCGGAGGCTCGGTGCTCGCGCACGAGGGCGGTGATCCGGTGCGCCGCCGCGGCGAGCTGGGCGGAATCTGCGCCGATGAAGGCGTCGTTGACCGCGCCGTCGACCCAGGACAACTCTGCGCGGTAGTGCCCCAGCCATGCGGCCAGGCTGTTCGGGGGCTGAGTGCTGCGGCGCAGCCAGCGCAGGAGCCGCAAGGCTGCCGCGCCGACGCGCACGTCGCGGGGCGCGTCCGGAGTGTCCGTCCTGGCAGCGCGGTGCGCGGTGACATCGGCCCATGTGTTCTCCGCTGCGGTGAGGTCCGCCGAATCGATGGCCGCGGTGAGCGCGGTCGCGTACCGCGCAATGCGGGGAGCCAGCGCGGAGGGCAGCACATCGGATCGGGAGACAAGGGGCTGGGCCTGGAGCCGGCGAACCAGCTCCTCGGCGCGGCGCAGGACCCCGGCGGGCACATCGGTCCCCGCTACCGCGAGGGCCGCGGTGTTGCCCCAGGCGGTCAGCTGCTGCTCGGTGAGCCGTTGGCCACCGAACTCACTCTCCATCCGGGTCCGCACTTGGATGACGACCTCGCGGTCCACGACGAACGAGTCTGCCTGCCCGGTGTTGTCGCCGACGAGGGCCGCGACCAGGCCGAGCGGCACCAGCTCCGCTGGCCCGCTGCCGCGCCAGACGATGGTGAAGGCGGGTCCGAGCGCCCCGAGCCGTCCCGAGATCCACTGGTAGAACTGGTCAAGCAACGCGGGGTCGGCGTACTGCCGCCACGCCTCGAAGCGGGCGGTCTTGTCCTCGTCCATCGACCACAGCGCCACATGATGCGGGGTGTAGTCGGCCGGTCGCAGGCCGAAGCGGACATCCGCGAGGTTCGCGAACAGATGGTCGTTGGTGAGCACGCCCCCGGGCGCGGGAAGCGCGTGGCCGTCGAGCTCGCGTAGCGCGGCGCGCGCGGCGTCGTTGCTCAGATCCAGTAAGCGGAACTCCTGCCGGGACGCCCCGAACAGCTCGCGTAGCGGGGGCCACGGATCCAGGTTAAGCAGGCGGCCTCGAACGAGGTGCTCGAGGATGCCCGCGGGCAGCTCGGCGGGTTCCCTATCGGTGAGCACGACCAGCCAATCCACCTGCGCGCGTTCGGTGATCGCGTCGCGGACCGCTAGCACGCTCGGCGCGACGCGCACCCGCACGGACTGCCCGTCGATGGTCACCTGGTCCTGACCACGCCACTGTGGCACCGCCGCCAACGCGATCACTCCGCCGCGGCGCCCATGCTCGCGCAGCGTGCGAATCAACGTGCGCACCCCCGCCAGATCTGCCTCCGGCAGGCCGACAACAGAGGTCATCGCGCATCCTTGGTGATGGTCACGGTGTAGGTTGAGTTGGGTTCTTCGGCGAGCAGTTGTCGCAGCCGCGTTTCGATCGCGGAGAAGTCGCCGGGGCCCCGCACCGTCATGGTGGCCCCGGGCGGGGGCGTGATCGGCGGGACCGGCTCAGGCCGCGGGGGCACCGGCGGGTCTGGCACTACCGGGGGTGTGGGCGGCGGTGCGACGATCCCGTCCTCGAGCCACTTGTCCCGAGCCTCGTTCGCCGTCCGCAGCGCCTGGGCGAGGGGCAGTGCCAGCTCGTGCGATTTCAGCGCCTGCACGACGCTGGACACGATCAGCTCGGCCCGCCGCCCACGGTCACCGCCGGCGGCCGCCGCGGTGCGCAGCACGTCGAGCTTGTCGAGCGAGAACCCGCCAAGCGCGGCCGCGACAGAGCCCGCGGTTGCCAGCGACTTGCCTGCCTCGATCGGTGTCCCGCCCAGGTCCGCTGCGGCGATACGGGTGACCACCGCGACGTTGTCGAGGTGGTCAAGCTTGCTGTCGAACAGCTCATCCGTCGCCTTGGCCGCGGCGAGACGATCACCCAAGTCGATACCGAGAGCGGCATAGGCGCTCGTCAACGCGCCAGTGAGCTGTTGGCGCTCCACACGGTGCTCGCGGGCATACTCGCGCACCTGTTTGGCGAACGCGGACAAGTTGTTCGCAGTGAGGAACTCGTTGACGTTGCGCCCGGTCAGCGCCTTCCACCGACTGCACGCGTCGGACCATTCCTGGCGATCGGGCAACGGCTCGAGCCGCAGCGCCAGGCCCCGTCGGTAGTCCCCGATCATCGGCTCGACCGTGAGCGCGCTGCTATGCAGATACCAGGAGCGCTTGTCCTGCGCCGCCCAGGCGCCGACGACCAGGTCCACCATCTCGTCGGTGAGCCCGCGCTTGGGACCGCTCGCGGCGATCGCCGTGCGCAGCGACTCCACCTCGACATCGCCAGACTCGGCGACGCCCATTCGGGAGAACTCCTGCGTGATCCGCCCGCGCCAGGTCCCGAAGTGCTCGGGCCCGAACAGCAGGTGCGTCTCGTTGACCTTCCCCAGCCCGAGCGGCTCGACGACGCGACGCGCCACGTCCCGCTCCGCACGCTCGAGCGGAATGCGCCCGTCCACATGGGACTGCGCCTCACGCAGCCGCCGGAGCACGGTGTTGAGCTCGGAACGGGAGATGAGCTTGTCCGCGGGGGAGAAGTCCGGGTGGTCCGGATACAGCGCGTCGAAGGCTGAGGTGATCAGCCGGTCCACGGCCTGCCCGAGGGTGTTGCCGATGGGCGGCTGCGAGGACAGACCCGCATGCAGCGAGCGCAGCGGCGGTTGCCCGTCACTGAAGGCTCCGCCCCGCGCAACGCCATAGGCCACCTGGATCGCAGTCCCCAGCTGTCCACGGACCTGCACTTGCTGCTGCTGCAGGATCGAGCGGGCCGCGGCGCGGTCGGCCTCGGACAGCTCGTTGGAATACGATGCCCAGCGGTCCCCAGCCAGGACGTGATCGAGGATCACCAGGCGCCCGAGCTGGCGGGTGACCTGGTCGGTGAAAAAGGCGGGCACCCAGGCGATGGTGAACCTGTCTTGCCCGGTCCGCAGTAGTTGGTCGATGCGGTCGTGGTCCTCGGCGGTGGTGTGCCCAGGATCGTCGAACGGCAGGTCCACCACCAGCCGCAGCGCGCCGGGCTGCATCGGCCGGAACGCCTCATCCGGCAGGTGGCTGTGGTCGCGCACATTGCCAAAGACCACCTCGACGTGGCGTGCGGTGCCGCGCCAGGTAATGGTGCGCAGCCGTGCGCCGTCGGCGGTGGCCTCCACACCGGCCACACCGAAGTGCTCGGCCAGCAGGTCCCGCATCAGCCTGCGCCGACGCCCGTCGGTGTCCTCACCCTGCGCGCGGCTAACGATGCGCTCGTAGTCCACCGATTCCAAGGTGACCGAGATGATCGGGTTCGCGTCCGCGGTCACGGTCAGCTCGGGAATCTCCGCCGCCCACTGCTTAACCTTGTTGGTGATCTGCCCCGCCTGATCGCCCGGGATCAAGCTGATGACGCTGCCATGGTTGAGCGAGGCCAAACGCGATGCGTCGATCTGCTTGAGCGCCGGCACGTCCGGTGCGACGGCGGACATCAGCAGGGTCTTCGCAATCCGGAGATCGGCGCGCAGACCCATCGGCGCGTCCTCGTCGGCGGTGCTCTCCGCCACTCCTGCGGACCGGAACAGCAGCGGCCGCAGCTTCTCGCGCCACAGGGTGCGCGCGGTCTTGAACGTTTGCACCGCCGCGGGGTTCATGGGTGTCGCGTCGCCCTCGTCGATGACGAAGCGGAACGCGTCCCCCACCGGGATCACATTCTCGATCGTCAGACGGTCGGCCTCCGCCTCGAGGATCTGTTGCATCACCTTCAGCGCGGTACGCTCGCGCTGCATCTGCCCCGAGAGCGCCCGCAGCGTGGCGATCAGCGCCGGGGAGAACGGGTACGTGAGCTTGAACGCCTCCGCGTCCGCGCCGCGGTGCGCGTCGTCGGTATTCACTCCGTCCAGGAGCACATCCCACACCTTCGGGTTGCGGTCCAACCTCGCGAAGGCTTCCGCCAGCGCGGCGGCCGCGTCTGCGTCGCGGGGCTGCAGGAGCCGCTTGTGCGCAATGTAGGGCAAGTTCCCATCGCCGAGCCGGATATTGCTCAGCCGGCCGGATTGGTGCGCGAAGGCCTGCTGCAGCGCCTGGATGATCGCGCCCGAGTCTGCCCCGGCCGCCACCGTCTTGCTCAGCCCGTACTGGCTGGCGATAAACGAGACGATCGGCACGGCGAGGCGCCCACGGCTGGTCTCAACCAGCTTGGTGATCTTCTGCACCTCGCTGTTGAAACGCTCCCGCTCGCTAATCAGGAATGTCAACCACAACACCAGCTCGTCGAGCATGAGCACCACGACGTCGTAGCCCAGCGACTTGGCGTGATCGGCGATCACGGCCAGCCCGTCCTCAAGAGGCAGCCAGTCGGTGTTACGGGAGTAGCTGGTGAAATAGGTGGCGATCAACGCCTGCTGTAGCTTGCTCCGCTCCTCCGCGGACGCCGACGGATCGGCCGCCGCCGCGTAGGTGTCGGGATTCCACCGGGCGACCGCATTGCCGAGCTTGGTCCAATCGACGGTGGTCCCAGCCTGCTGTCCCGTCCCTCCGTTGAGCGCGGCGAAGAACGCCTCATCGCCCACCTCACGGCGGCGATTGTCCGCATCGCCAAACAGCCCGCCCGCCGAGTGCAGTACCGGCGGCAACACCTCGGGATGCATGGCGGCGATCTGACGCAGGTACTGATCGAACAGCGAGGCCTCGACGCTGTCACCGTCGAGGAAGTGGAAGGCCAGGCGCAGGATCTTCTTATCTGCGAGCTCGGGGTGCTTCGTAACGACGGGCTGCAGCGCGGGCACCGACAGCGCCTTGGGCTCGTGCCCCAGGACCGCGTGCAGGACCGCCATGAAGTGCGACTTACCGGAGCCAAACGAGCCCTCCAGGTAGGAGGCCTTGTTCTCGCCGGTGCGCACCGCCTCCCCGACGACGGCCATCGCACTGTCAAACGCCTCGGCCAGCGCGGGCGTGACGACGTAGGAATCGATGGTGGCGTCGAGGCGGTCTTTCGCGACGGAGTCCGAGAGGCGCAGCACATAGTCGTTGGTGCCGTGCGATTCGACGATGGTGAAGGTCTCGCGCAAGGTGCGCGCGGGAGTGCCGGAGTTGCCGGGAAACATCAGCTCGACGCCTTTCGGGTTGACGATTTACGGCCACGGGTCAATGGTTCGGGCCGCCACGTGTGCAGATCAGCGATCGGCACCCCCACCGCAGCGGACTTCTCGTTCAGCTGCGCCGACAGGTACTCCGCGAGATCCACACTCAGGTTCGGGTCCACCCCGGAATGCCATTGCCGCACCCACGGCAACACCTCCGCCATCCCCGCCACCACCGGCACTAGGGCGTCGAGATCCATGCCCTCGGACTCGCGGGCCGCGTAGATCGTCGCTAGGGCTAAGCCTTGCTGCGCGTGATCCCACCCCGCCCACCCCAACAGCAGGGTCGGGTCCGTCGCCCGGCCCGCGTCCGGGTAGGAGATGAACCGTTCCTTCGGGACATCCAACTTCCCGCGATGGGACCAGTAGGAGGTCTTCACAAAATCGGCGGTCGTGTACTTCGGCGGCACCGGAATCTGGGATGCGTCGATGGCACCGGCGTCCTCCTGCCGCTGCAACTCCCACACCCGCTCCCACTCCGCCCGCTTACGCAAACCGGAAGGCTTGTATCGCAACGCGGCCAGGTACGGCACACCCTGATCAGCCAGCAGCTTGACCAGGGTCGCTGTGACCGGGGCATCGCGCCGTCCTGCCCACAGGTCCAGTGCTTCGAGGAACTCGGAGTTTTTCTCCATGATCCCGGCGAGCTCGCCGACCGAGCGCGGCTGCGGAGTGCCCTGCTGCGTGAACCACAAAGCGGGGTCTTCCAGCTTGTCGAGCAGCCAATCCCGCAGAGCGTCCTGCAACCGCACATCCCAGGACTCCCCAGCCCACCGACGCTTGTACTCAGGACGCTCAAGGAGCCGGATGAACGGATTCGCCGCGATCACCGCCAACCTGCGCGCCACCAGGTCCCGGTACTCGGCAGGCCATGCGGCGGGGACCTCTGTGATCGGGATGGAGCCGTGCCGGGTGAACCAGGTGCTCTCCGACTCCCCAGCCTGGATCTGGCGGGCCAGGACGATCTCGAACGCCCGCTCACCCAATGCGACCCCCGGGGCCACGCCAACGGGCAGGGTCAGGTCCTCGTCGAGGAGCCCATAGTGGCGGTAGACCTGCCAGTCCAACTCCTCCTGCTCCGCAACCATCAACCCCCGCACCCACGCCCATTCCGCACGGGCGGTGTCGATCACCGACTGGGCCGCACCGCCTGCGGCGATCGCAGCGGCAGGCTCGCACGCCGCGAGCTCTTGAGCCAAGGCGTCGAGGTGGCGGGAACGGTCAAGAGCGTCATCCTTCGGTAGCGGGAATTCCTGAAGGGTGGTGCCGGTGAATTCGTAGCGGTCCGACCATTGTTCTGCGCTGACTCTCGCTCCGCCCTTGCCCACTGGGTCGCCGCCCTTGGGATAGCTGTTTTGTTTGAGCCAGAAGCAGGCCGTCGACGAGTTCAACACCCCCAACAACCGCAGATGATCATCCTCGCTCGCCCCCACCGGCAACTTAATCACCGGCGCAGACTGCTTGAAAACCTTCCCTCCCCGGTCCAACACAAAATGGTTGTGCGTCGCCACAAACGCAAACGTGATCGATAGAGGGGTTGTGAGCTTGTTTACCGTCAGTCGTCCGTACTCGGTCCAGCGAAGTCCGGATGCCACCTTCGTTTGGTTGCCGAACATCTTGCTGTTCGAGATGCTCGTCTTGTACGGCCAGAAGAACCGGAATAGTTTCGGCACCTCCTCCGCATCCACCGGTTCGAAGTCGTCCGTGTAGGGAAACACAGCAAGCGCATCGAGGTCCGCAGTCCAGTCACGGAGCTGATCTCCTAGAACCATGGGCCGAACATGCGCGAGCGCGAGCCTGGCCGGTGTTCGCAAGTCGAGCAGGTAGACGCTGTCTTCAAGCGTGAAGCTGGTTATGCCGATCGAATCGGAGTGCTCTGAGAGCGGCGAATCCGTAGCCAGGTCGATGGCACTGGCTAGCTCTACCGCTCCGCCGCCAGAGAGGCTCCAGGGGTGCTTGCGCAGGTTCTCCCGGGGCAGGTCGGTCACGGAGATCCACTGGTCCTCGTAGCCAGGTTCATCAACGTGCGCCTCGATTGACGACCACACCTTGCCCTTGGCCGGGTCTGCTGGTGCGCCTGGCTCTCCCTGGATACCCAGCACCGCGCGCACCGTCTCCTGCGTCTTGGCGTGGTTGCGGCCGACGATGATTACTGTCGGGGTGCCATGCCCGGGGATATATGCCCCGGAGGTGTCTGCCACCAACCGCAGATCCAACCTGCCTAGGTACTCCTCGATCAGTGGCACTCCGAACTCGCGTTTCATGAACGAATTCGAGGTGATCTGCCCGACCCATCCCGCCCGCTCGCCAGTCTTGGCGAGGGTGAAGAACTTCTCCATGAACGGCACCGTGAGGGCGTACTTACCCTTGCAGTAGTGGTAGATCTCGCGATACCGAGTGTTGAGGGCCTTGTCCTTGACCGTGATGTACGGCGGGTTACCGACCACCGCGTCGTACTGGCCCGGTGCCAGGACATTGCGCAGCTGTCGGGAGTCCTCGGTGCTGTAGGTGAACCCCGCCGCCACCGCGTCCTTGTCGAAGGACACATCCCCATAATCGAATGCGGTCGCGCCGCCTTGCTCGACGCCGTGGAGCAGCGAGTCCCCGTTCACCAGGTTCAGCGTGAACCGAGGCGCGTCCACCAGGGTGCTCTCCCCGCACTCACGTAGCGCGGCAACAATCAGCCGGAATTTCGCGATCGCCACCGCGAACGGGTTCAGGTCCACCCCATGAATCGAGGACAGCGCCTGATCCACGCGCGCGCGGGGCTCCATCGCGGGGGCGTGCTGGTGCCAGCGGGCTGCGAGCCGGTCGAACGCGCCGAGCAGGAAGTGCCCGGACCCGCAAGTCGGGTCGATCACCTTGAAACCCTCCAGCGGCCGATCCTTCAGCGCAGGTTCGAGGGTGCGGTCGAGGATGAACTCCTCCACGAAATCCGGGGTCTGCAGCAGCGCGTACTTCTTTTGCGCGAAGATCGAAAGGTCCTGGTACAGATCGCCCAGAAAGCGGGTCGTCAGCTCCGGGTTCGTGAAGGTCCATTCCAGCGCGCCCGCGTCGTCGGTTCGCCGCCAAAACTCCAGCAGCGCCGCCACCGCGTCCGAGGACGGCTCGATGATGTGCAGCGCGGCATGCTCGTCCACCAGCGACACCGTCGCCGGGTTCGCGCGCAATGCGGCGAAGGACTGCTCGAGCCACTCACGGTAGGAGTAACTGGGGTTGGCTCGATAGAACGCGTTCTCCGCGTCGATCGCCCGGCCCCGCAGCAGCGGGTCGGGGTGGGTAATCCACACACTGTCACTTCCGAGTAGAAGGTTATCCTCGCAGAACCGGACGAACACCGACGTCAGCAGCCAGCCCACCGCTGCCTGGGTGAGCTGGTCCTCGGACCAGTCGGTCCAGGAGGTCGCAGTGCGCTCCTGAGCGACAGCCTCAGCATGAGTGGCGCGCCAACTCGCTAGAACTACCGAGTCGGCGTCGCGGCGGGCACGCATGTCCTCGACCAGCGCCGTCACCTGGGGGACGAGCGCGGTGTTGAGTGCGCCTCCGTTGATCGTGGCCAACGCCATCAGACAGACTCCTTGGTTTTTGGCTTGGCCGATTGCCCCATCGCTAGCAAGGCGTCGACCTCAATCTTGTCCAGTTGTACGAATTGTTCGGGACTGTTGATTGGCAGCCGTGAATCGTCCACCCTCGGGCCGGACAGGCCGCCGGACTCCGCGCGCTGGGGCACCAGCGCCCATACGGCGTGGGCCGGCGGCTTCGTCAAATCCGTCCAGGCTCCCAGCACGTGGAGCTGCCCATAGGCGGCCAGGGTGGATAGATCGCTCAGTACCACCGGTCCGCCCGCCGCGGAGACGGCGTCCGTCACCGTCGACACCGCCTGGGTAACAAAGGACTTGAGGTTCTCGCGATCCCCCGCCGCGCCGGCATCCGCTGCCAAGATCTGATCCCACGGGATGCCCGCGCCCGCCGCGCGCTCGCGCAGCTCGCCCAGCAGCAGCTCCGTCACATCGATGTGTGTCGCGCCGAAACGCTCGACCAGCGCCGCCGCCACCTCGTCGGACCTGCCCAGCGGCACGCCCAGCGCCCGGAACGTTCGGTCGCGGACGCTGTCGGCGAGGATCTGCTCGGCGTCCGAGACCCCCGCGACCCGCGGCCCTGACGGAGCATGCACGCTGTGCCGCGTCGGGATATACGACGCGGAGTCAGGGGTGCCGGGGAACTGGTAGCGGCTGGCATCCTCGCTCCAGCGGATGTCGGGTTGGATCGACTCGACAAGTGTGTCGAGGTCCGGCCTGCGTGGGAGCTTCTTCGTCAGTGCCGGGAACCTTGCCGCCAGTCGCGATTCCAACTCCGTCCGGCTGAACGAGTCAGTGTCCGCCATTCCCCGCAGCAGGATCCGCAGCGCGTCCTCGATGGTCAGGTCGCGGCGATACAGCTCATCGCGCGCCGACAGCGCCACCTCGGTGGAGGCGCTCGCCGCGATCCGCAACAGCACATGCCCCGGGATCTCGACGTCGGCGGGCGCGACTCCCAGTACGGTCGCGGCCGTCTCGCGCAGCGGAGATTCAACCGCCGCGGGTGCCACCAGCATCGCGCCCTGCGCGCGGGCGTCATCTGCCAGCCTTTCGGCTTGGTCCGCCAAGGCCGCCGGCAACTTACGGGAAACCTGCGGCGTGGAGATCATCGCGACCCTGCCCGAACCGTGCCTGCGGACTATCTGCAGTTCTGCCGATACCCCACCAGTGGCCGCAGCCGAGGCCAGCAGGAGCCGCACGACGCCCAACGCCGCTCGGTGCGGGTTCACCACACCGTCCGCAGCGAGCACCCCAGCGAGCTCTCGTGCGAGCTGGTCCGGGGTGGACGCCCCGCCTGAGGATTCGATCAGGGCGAGCCCGCGGGCATAAAGGTCGCGGACCGACGCAGCGAGCCGCGCGTTCTTGGCCCACAACGCCGAGAACTCCCCGAAGATCTGAGCGATGCGCCCCGGCGTGACCTCGGCAGCCTCAGCTAGGCGTTGGTAGACCACGAACGGGTCCTCGGGGCTCTGCGGGTGCGTGCCGAGCACCATCTCGACGACCTGGCGGCGCACTACGCTCGGCTTGCCGCCGGCCGCCCGCGCGAACTCCGAGGCCAAAACCGACAGGGAGCCGTAGGGCTCAGTCTCGTCGAATACCGCAACGACAGGCTGCTGAACCGGCGGCTTTGTCTGCTCATCCCCGCCAGCGGGTGCGGCCTTGAACGCCGCCGCCCAAGCCTGGCGCATTGCGGTCGCCGTGTCGAAGCGGTCCTTTACATTGCGGGCCAGCGCCGAGCGGAAGAACTCCGCTAGCGACTCGGAACGGGTGCGCGCGAGGCCCGCGGCGGTGAAGTCCTCCACCGCGATGCTCACATCGTCGGCGAGCACGCCGGGATTGCTCACGCCGTCGCCGTAGCTGGGCGTGGTAGCCGTGGCCATCTCGAACAGCACCACGCCGGCCGAATAGCGTTCCGCTGAGGAGTCGTAGGTCCGGCGCAGTCCGGTGCCGAGGAACGGATCGCGGTATGGCGGGGTGCCGGCGTCGACCTGCTCCACTGGCGCCCGCGAGAGCGAGAAGTCGAAGAGCGCGAGCCGCGTCCTCCCCCTCGACTTGCCCTGGGGCCGCATCAGCCCCAGGTTCGACGGCTTGATGTCGCGGTGGGTGATGCCTGCCTCGTCGAGAGCGACCACCGCGTCGAGCAGCTCCATCCCCCACGTGCGCAGCTGCGACTCGGCGAGCGGGGTGTGGCGCACCACGTCGGCGAGGGTCTGCTCGCCGCAGTTGGTCAACAGCAGGGCCGAGCGGCCCGCGGCCAGCTCCAGCGGGCCCTCAATCAACTGGACTACTCCCGGCACCGGCTTGGAGAGCCGGGCTAGCTCCTCAAGGACTTTCGCCTCCTCCCGCAGTCGGGGGGTGGCGCTCTCGTCGAGGCCGATCTTGAGCACGCTGAGCCGGTCGTCGTGATCCTGGTCGCTGACCAGCACCCCGCGGGCCGTGGAGCCGGTGCCCAAGATCTTCTCCACCTGGAAGCGTCCGCTCAGCAGCGCTCCGGGAGCAGGGTTGAGCGGGTCTGCCTCGGCGACCTCGGCGGAGCCGCGCCGCTCATGCTCGTATTGGGCCAGCGCGTTCGCGAACTCGCTGACGCCGAACTCGTTCTTGCCGGCCTTGTCCGTCTTGAGCCTCTTGGACACCGACGGGCTGGTCGACTGCAGGACGAGCTGGCGCAACGTCTCGTCGACGAACCTGCCGCCGGAGGCGGCGAGGTCGAGGCCCTGGTCCTGGCGCAGCCGCTCCAGCAGCCCGGCGCGATCGCGGGCCGGCGGCTGCCCGGAGGTGAAGAGGAAGTACGCGAGCGCGCCGAGTGAGAACAGGTCCAGGGCCAGCCGGTCCGCGTCGGGCGCCCAGCGGTCCTCCGGCGCCAGGTAGACCTGATCGGCCGAGGTGCCGGGCGTGGCCATCGCGGTGCCCAGCATCGTCGTCGACTCGGTGCCCCCGGTGTGCACGCGGCCCGCCCAGGACCAGTCCGCGAGCTGCACGCGCACCGCGCCCTCGGCCAGCGCGTCGGCGTTGATCAGCACTGCGCTCGGCTCCAGGCCGCGGTGCGCCACGTGGTTGCGGTGCGCGTACGCCAGCGCGTCGGCGACCTGGCGCAGGATCGCCACCTGCTGCTCCGCGGACAGTGCCTGCGTGGCCACCAGCAAGTCCAGGGACACGTAGCCGGGGGTCTCCGGGTAGATCAAGACCGTGTTGCCGTCGTCGTCCTGCACCAGGTCCCGGGGTGCAACTATGTACTCGTGGCGCAGCGAGCTGAGCAGGGTGTACTCGCGGGCCATGCGGCGATGCGCGGCGGATTTGGCGTGTGCCGGTGTGCCGGGTCGCAGCGAAACGATCCGGGCGCGGCCGTGCTCGTCGGTGCCGCGGTGGGTGGCCGCGCGCTCCTGCCAGTCCTCCCCCGTCGCCAGCGCCTCGCCGGCGATGATCCACGATCCCGCCTCGCGTTCGGCGCGGCGGGTGATGCCGAGGTTTTTCAGTGCCAGCGCGATGATGACGCTGATGTCCTCGTCAACGATGCGCCCGTTCGTCGGTGCCTCGAGTAATCGGTCGGAGATGCCGGGTAGGCCTGTCTTCTGTTCCTCGCCGTCGATGCCGAACAGGCTTGATTTCGCAAGGTCGGGGAGGTCGGTGGCGAACGGCGAGCCATGCAGGAACACGGACTCCTGAACGAACGGCAGTGCGCGGCGCACCTTCTCCGGGTCCAGACCCGCGCCAAGCGCGACCTTGCGCGCCTCCTCCTGGATCCTGGTGGCCAGGCGCTGAGCCTTGCGGCGAGTCAGGAGCAGCGGGGACCGTTGCGTCTGGGTCCTGCCGCCCATAGTCGTACGCACCCAGCTAGTCTCGGTGCCCTGCAGCACCCCGGTGTACGCCTTGAGCTCCACCAGGTGCAAACGCCGGCGGCCCAGGACCAGCGCGTCGACCTCATGCCACTGGCCGTGGTTGTCCATGAACTCGAAGTTGGTCCAGGCCCGATAGGGCGAGGCAACGGGCAGAAGTTGACGAATCAGCTCCAGTCCAGCTGTTTCGTGTGAAAATGACGACTTGGAGACTTCTACCCAGCGTTCATTGCGATCAGCCACACAGAGCCCCCGTTCCACGGATTTTAGCGCGGCCGAGCACCCATCACCGCGCATTGTTAACGGTATCAATCAACACTGCTCGGAAAGCAGATAGAGGTATAGCCGTTGGCGGTATTGCACCCATTGCCCCGATGGGGCAAGCCCGTGCGGGAAAGCCGCTCTAGCAAGATTCCAAATGTATCCGACGGTCTGGCGTCGTGCTTACGACACAAGTCTATCTGGATCCCTGATGGTTACTGACACGAGATCTAAACGGTTGCAGGTCTCGACATGAGGTGACCGAGGAAAACCCGTGTTGACCACCGAAGGTTGGCGAGGCGATTACCTGTTGCAGTGTCCGTATATTCGCGAGCGAGCAGAGGGTGAACGAAGCGCTTGGACGTTGGCGGGACACTGTCGCTGCGGACTTAGCCGGGCGACCACAACCACGAAGACTTAGCACGCGATTCAGCGGATTCTCAGCAGTACCAACTTCTGTCGCCGAAACTGCCTGAAAATCCCAACTTCCCAACATATATCTCCCCAGTCTCAACTTTCGCCTTGCGCGGCAGCTACAGCCCCCGCGCCATGTCCACGAAACGCGAGTAATGGAGCTGATGCGCCACCGTGATCGTGGACGTGGGACCACCGCGGTGCTTGCCCAGGATCAGGTCCGCCTCGCCGGCCCGAGGGTCGTCGCGCTCGGAGGCGTCCGGGCGGTGCAGCAGCATGACGATGTCGGCGTCCTGCTCCAGTGAGCCGGACTCACGCAGGTCGGACACCTGGGGCCGCTTGTCGGTTCGCTGCTCGGGGCCACGGTTCAGCTGGGAGATCGCGATCAATGGGACGTCGATCTCCTTGGCCAACAGCTTGAGCTGACGAGAGAACTCGGAGACCTCCTGCTGACGGGACTCCACCTTCTTGCCCGACGACATCAGCTGCAGGTAGTCCACCACGATCAGCCGCAGGTCGTGCTTCTGCTTGAGCCGGCGGGCCTTGGCGCGGATCTCCATCATCGTCATGTTGGGCGAGTCATCGATGAACAGCGGCGCCTCGGAGATCTCCCCCATGCGCCGCGCCATCCGGGTCCAGTCCTCATCGCTCATCTTGCCCGACTTCATATCGGACAACTTCACGCGCGCCTCCGCGCTCATGAGGCGCATGACGATCTCCGTACGGCTCATCTCCAGCGAGAACACCACCGAGGAGAGCCCGTGCTTGATGGAGCAGGACCGCATGATGTCCAGGCCGATGGTCGAGTTGTGCGTGGGGATCGCGGTGGGCCCGGCCAGATACAGGTGATTGGCGGCGGCGACCTCGATGCACCTGACCGGGACGCTCTCCGCACTGCGCACGTCGGTGATGAGCCGGGCCGCCCGGCCGGAGCCGGGATTCTCGGGGACGACGATGCCGAAGTCGCAGACCAGCATGAGGGTGTCGAGTGACTTGGTGGTGACGACCTGCTCGGTGCCGCCCATTTCGATACGCCACTCGTGCTCGGCGTCGGCGACCAGCTCGGTGCCGTCGTTGAACCGCACTGTGAAGCACGGGCGGTCCTGCCACACCTCGGTCACGGCGACGACCTCGGTGGGCTGCCCGTCGGCATCCAGCACCCGGTCCCCCACGGCGACCTCGCCCATGGTGGTCTGCCCGTCGGGCGTGGGCAGGACGGTGTCGAGGGCCAGCGCCTTACCCACGCCGGGGCGGGCGGCGATGATGATCATCTGGCCACCGTGCAGACCGTTGGTCACGGCGTCCAGGTCGGCGAATCCGGTGGGCACACCCTGGGCGAGCCCACCAGCGGTGTGGATCGCGTCGATCTCGTCCATCGTGGGCTGCAGCAGCTCCTCGATGATCACGAAGTCCTCGGTGGTGCGTCGCTCGGTGACCTCGAAGATCTCCGCCTGGGCGCGGTCCACCACTTCGGCGACGTCCGCGCCCTCGGACCCCGAGTAGCCGAACTGCACGATCCGGGTGCCGGCGTCGACCAGGCGGCGCAGCACCGCCTTCTCCGCGACGATCTGCGCGTAGTACCCGGCGTTGGCCGCGGTGGGGACGGTGGAGATGAGCGTGTGCAGGTACGGGGCACCGCCGGCACGGCGGAGGTCGCCCCGGCGGTCGAGCTCGGCGGCCACGGTGACGGCGTCGGCCGGCTCACCGCGTGCGTACAGGTCGAGGATGACGTCGTAGATCGCCTGGTGCGCGGGCTTGTAGAAGTCGCCCGGCTGGATCTCCTCCACCACGTCCGCGATGGCGTCCTTGCTCAACAGCATCCCGCCGAGCACGGACTGCTCGGCGGTGAGATCCTGCGGCGGGGTGCGGCCGAACTCCCCGCCGCCACCCTCATCCGGCGGAGGCGGCATCTCGCCGGGACCGCTGAATCCCCCCTGCGCCATGACCGCTCCTCTCCGCTGTAGAACTCGTACCGCCACCGACCCCGATCAGGCACCGACCCGAACGGGCACCGACCCTGAACAGGCGCCGAGCGACCCCTCCACTGTAGGTCACCGGACCGACACGCCCGGCGTCCCGCCCACCCGGTTATCCACAGGTTTGTCCACATTTGCGAGAGAGCACCTGTGGACAACTGTGAATGGATGTGGGTTACGCAGGGCCGATGGGCGTATCACTGTGGACAACCGGTGGAAACCGCTGGCCACTTTTAGCAAAACCGCAGTTCACCATCATCGTCGCAGGTCGCGGCGCCGGTGGAGAACGGCGCTTACCACGTCACAAACAGGGACACAATGGATAACGAAAGATGAACGGCACTGATCCGAGAACCGTCCGGACCCTAGGCATTACAACTAGTTATCCACAGGCCGTCCACAAAAGCGAGGGCCCCGACCGTCACTGTGACGATCGGGGCCCTTCGCGGTGAATCAGGCGGGGACGACCTCGACCGCGACGCGCGCGGTGGTGTCGTGACCCAGGTCGACGACGACGCTGTGGGCGCCGGTCGACTTGATGTGCTCCTTGGGCATCTCGACGGCACGCTTGTCGAGAGTCGGTCCGCCCGCGGCCTTGATGGCAGAGGCGACATCGCCCGCGGTGACCGAGCCGAACAGCTTGCCGGTGTCCGAGGTCTTGACCGCGACCTTGACGTCGGCCAGCGACTCGAGCTTCTGCTTGAGCTCGTTGGCGTGGTCCGAGTCGCGCACCTCACGAGCCTCCTGGGCCCGCTTGATGGAGTCGACCTGGCGCTCGGCGCCACGGGTGGCCACGATGGCCAGCCCGCGCGGGAGCAGGAAGTTACGACCGTATCCGCCCTTGACCTCGACGATGTCGCCCGGCGCACCGAGCTTGTCGACGTCGGCGGTGAGGATCAGCTTCATGATCCGTCTACCTTTCTTTCCTCCGACGGACCCGACCTGGGCCGGGATGTCGCGAGGTCATGTCTCATGCTTATGGGGTGGGACGCGGGTGGCGCCCCGGGGAATTCGACGCGCTCTAGAACGGGGGCTCGTCGTCCATACCACCGAAGCCACCGGAACCGCCGGCCTGCGGGGCGCTGCCCCACGGGTCGTCGTTCTGCTGACCACGGCCCTGGCCGCCGCCGTAACCGCCCTGCGGCTGACCGCCACCCTGGAAGCCGCCGCCCTGCTGGCCGCCACCCTGGAAACCGCCGCCCTGCTGGCCGCCGCCCCCGCCGCCTTCACGGTTGGTGCGGGTCACCTTGGCGGTGGCGTACTTGAGCGACGGGCCGACCTCGTCGACCTCCACCTCGTAGACGGTGCGCTTCTCGCCCTCACGGGTTTCATACGACCGCTGGCGCAGCCGACCGTTGACGATGACGCGCATGCCCTTCTGGAGCGACTCGGCGACGTTTTCCGCCGCCTGCCGCCAGACGTTGCAGGTGAGGAACAGGCCTTCGCCGTCCTCCCACTGGTTGGTCTGCGAATTGAAGCGACGTGGCGTGGAGGCGATCCGGAAGTTCGCCACCGCGGCACCCGACGGCGTGAACCGCAGCTCGGGGTCCGCGACGATGTTCCCGACCACTGTGATAGGGGTGTCGCCCTGTGCCATGCGCTTGTCCTCCGTGTTGAAGCCGGCGTATTACAGCCTGAGGTGGATGGTGATCGAAGGCCGACCGACCGCGCCCAGATTACCGGTGCGGTCGGACACTCCGGGTCACTTGTCGGCGCGGAGCACCTTGGTGCGGAGAACGTTCTCGTTCAGACCGAGCTGACGATCCAGCTCCTTGACCGCGTCCGGCTCGGACTTGATCTGCGCGACGGCGTAGATGCCCTCGGTCTGCTTGTTGATCTCGTAGGCGAAGCGGCGCTTCCCCCAGACATCGACCTTGTCGACCGATCCGCCCTCTTGCCGGATCACGTTGAGGAACGTGTCCAGCGACGGCGCCACGGTGCGCTCGTCGAGACTCGGATCGAGGATGACCATCACTTCGTATTGACGCATGGGACCTCATCACCTCCTGTGGACTACAGATTCGGCCACGGTGTCTCCGTGGCAGGAGGGTCGTTGCGTCAGCAACCGCTCAAGGCTACCCCGGTGACCTCGGCAGACGAAATCACCGTCGGCGGCGGCAGCACCGTCGCACGGGCGCGCCACCCCCTCACAGGTCGTCGAGTCTGACGTAGCCGTCCTCCACCGCCCGCAGCAGCAACCGGACCTTGGTCCGCGCGGGCCGGCCGACGGCGTCGTACTTGGAGCGCACCCGCTGGATGTACGTGCTGACGGTGGAGTCGGCGAGGAACAGCCGCTCGGTGACCTCGCGCTTGCTGTCCGAGGCGAGCCAGGCGATGAGGACCTCGACCTCCCGGTCACTGAGGTCCGGACGGGCCGCGGCGGGGCGGAAAGGAATCGTGGCGGTCATGGCGCCCTCTCGTTCGATGAGTTCAGACTCATTCTGGCGACGGCCGGTCACGGCGTGAACTTCCCCCGAATTGTCAGTACAAGTCCGTACGGATGCGTCCTACGATCGTATGAAATCCCAGCACATGACCTCCGAATCCCTTCCGTACGCCGGTCGCCCGGCCGTACGATGTTGACCGTGCACACCCCCCGCGAGCCCGTCGAGGGCGCAGTTGGACGATCAGCTCCTTCTCAGATTCAGACTCGGGAGGAGCTCGGAACCGCGCTCACCGCTCTCCGGGTGACGGCCGGTCTCTCGGTCCGCGACGTCGTGCGGCTGGTCCCCTCCCTGACCCTCGGGACCGCCTCCGGCTGGTTCTCGGGCCAGCACGTGCCGACCCGCGCGAGCGAGGCGACGCTCGTGGAGCTGCTCCGCCTGCTCGGGGTCGGCGGGGACGCGGGCTCGGATACGGACCCGGCCGGCACGGGCCCTGTCGGCACGAGCCCTGCCGGCACGGACCCCGCCCGCGCAGACTCCGCCACCGCGGCCACCATCGACGAGTGGCGGGCGGCCGTCGAGCGGGTCCGGATGCGTCCGGGGCCCCGACGCACCACCCGCCGCACGCAGAACAGCGCCCGCCCCGGGGAGGCCGGATCGTCGACGGACCCCGCTGCCCCGACCGCGACCGACCCGACCGACGCCCGACCGACGCCCCGCTCGGCCGTGCCCCAGCCCGATGACACCGGCAGCCCGTATGTCGGCCTGCGCTCGTACCTCAGTGACGACGCCGCCCTCTTTCACGGTCGCGGGGCCGAGATCGACCAGGTCCTGGCCCGCGTGACCGCCTCACGGACGCGGCCGCTCGTCGTGGTGGGCGCCTCCGGGTCGGGCAAGTCGTCACTGCTCGCGGCCGGACTCGCCCCGCGGTGGGTCGCCGAGGGCTCGACCGTGGCGATCGTGCGCCCGGCCGGGATCACCGGCGAACTCGCGAGCGCCACCGGCCACCTCGTCGTCGACCAACTCGAGGAGCTCTGGGCGGACGAGGTGAGCCCCGCGCGCCGCGCGGAGGTGCTCGACGCGCTGGCCACCCGCGCCGCCGGGGGCCGGCCGACGATCCTCGCCCTGCGCGCGGACTTCTTCCAGCCCGCCCTCGCCGAGCCCGTCCTGCGCGACGCCCTCGACGACCCGGTGGTGATCGGCCCGCCCAGCCGCGAGCAGCTCGCCGAGATCATCGTCGAACCCGCACGCTCCCTCGGCTACACGGTCGAGCCCTCGCTGGTGAACCTGCTGCTCGACGCGGTCGCCCCCGCCGACGGCGGCGCCGACGAGCGCTCCCTCCTGCCGCTGCTGTCCCATGTGCTGCTGGTGTGCTGGGAGCGCAGTCGCCGCCGTCGCATCACCGTGGACGACTACTACTCCTCCGGCGGGGTGGAGGGCGCCGTCCGCGCGTCGGCGGAAGCCGTCTACCAGGAACTGGATCCGGCGGGCCGGGCCGCGTGCAGGACCCTGTTCCTCCGGCTGGTCGACGTCCGTTCGGCCCGTCCCGTCCGCCGCCACGCCCCGCTCGCCGAGCTGTCCGAGGACCTCCTCGTCGTCGCCACCCCCTTCGCCCACGCGGGCCTGCTCACCGTCGACGGCGAGGCGGTGACCCCCACCCACGAGGTCCTCTTCTCCTCGTGGCCGCGCCTGGTCGACTGGATCGACGCGGACCGGGAGGGCCTGCGCACCCTCGCGCGCGTGCGCTCCGCCGCCGCCGACTGGGAGGGGTCGGGGCGCGACGAGTCCGCGTTGCCCCCCGCGTCGGCGACCGCGGACTACCTGAGGTGGAGGGACGACGACGACGGCCCCAGCGCCCACCTGGCGGAATCGGAGCGGCAGTTCCTCGCCGCCGCCGAATCCCATCACCGATCCGTCGCCCGGAGGGACCGCAGGCGCATCCGTACACTGACCGTGCTGGCCGCGTCGTTGGCGGTGGTGACCGTCCTGGCCCTGGTCGCGAGCGGTGTCGCACTCCGCGCCGGCGCGGACGCCCGCCACACCCGCGACGTGGCCCTATCCCGCTCCGGCTCGGTCTCCTCCACCACCGCCTTCTCCCGCGACCCCGGCCTGGGCCGCGCGTTGGCCCTGGCCGCCTACCGGATCCACCCCACCACCGAGGCGCGCTCGGCGCTGCTCAACACCAGCCGCGCCGACGTGCCACTGCGGTTCGAGGCCGCCCCCGGCAGTGGACGGGTCATCGCGCTGCCGGACGACGGCGGTGTCGCCGCCGTCAGCTCGGACGGCGTCCTGCGCATCTTCCGCGCGGGCGACCCCGCCGCGGTCGCGACCCTCGCCCTGGGCGCCGGGGAGCGCCACGAGCTGTACGCCGCCGCCCTGTCGCCGGGCGGCTCGGTCCTCGGGGTCGCCGGACAGGGCGCGGTGCACCTGGTCGACCTGCGCGATCCCACGGAGCCCACGATCCTGGCCGCCCTCGAGGAGGGTGCCGGGCCGTTCCACTCCGTCGCCTTCTCCCCCGACGGCACCACCCTCGCGGCCGGCACCGGTGACGGCCGTGTCCTGCGGTGGCCGCTGGGTATGCGCGGCGGGGCGCTGGCCGTCACCGACCAGCGGGCGCGGGTCGCCGTCCCCGAACCCGGGGCCGAGGTCGCCAAGCCCGTCGAGGCACTGGAATGGCTGCCCGACTCGCAGACCCTGCTGGCGGCCAACCGCACCGCGGGCGTCAAGACGCTGCTCGACGCCGACGCGTCCGGCCGGGGTCGCCGCGGGCCGGACCTCGACACCGGGCCGGTCGCGATCCCGCTCGCCCTCGCGGTGAGCCCCGACGGGACCCGGATCGCGGCCGGGACCACCGACCGGTCGGTGCAGCGCTGGCAGCTGGACGGCGCCGGTGGTGCTGACGGTGCCGCGGCCCTCGTGGGTGCCCGCCCGCTGTCCGAACTGACCGGGTGGAACGCCTACGTCCACGACGTCACCTACGACGACCGGGGGCGGCTCGCCGCCGCCGGGTCGGACGAGCGGGTCCGCGTCTACGACCCCGTCGGGCGGATGCTCGCCGAATTGCCGGCCTCGCAGGTCGCGACCGGGGTCCGCTTCACCGACTCCGACCACCTCGTGACGTATTCGGTCGACGGCCTGGTCCGGCTCTGGCCGCTGGGGCGCCTAGGGGCGGCCTCGGAGTCCAACTCGATCTTCCAGACCGCGTCCTCGGCGGATCGGACCACCGGGGTCCTCGGCGTCACCGCCGCGGAACTGCACCACACCGTCGTCGACACCACCGGCCCGGTCCCGCGCGAGACCGGCCGGGTCATCCCCGACCCCGGGACCCGGTTCTCCGGCTCCGTGGCCGTGTCCCCCGACGGCCGCGTCGTCTACGCCGGGCTCGCCGACGGGGGCCTGCAGGTGTTCACCGCGCCGTTCGGGCCCGCCACCCGATCGGTGGCGGCCCTACCCGTGACCTCCGGCGTGGTGGTGGCCAGCCCGCTCAGCCCCGACGGGCGGACCCTCGCCGTGTGTAGCGACACCAGCCCCGACCTGGGACTGGTCGACGTCACCGATCCCGCCGAGCCCACGCTCCGGGTCACGGTGCCGCTGCCCGACCCGTGCGTCGTCGCCGAGTTCTCGGCCGACTCCGGGCAACTCGTCGTGCCCACCCTCGGGCCCGAGACGGTCGTCCTCGACACCACCGACCCCGACCGGCCGACCGTCGCCCACCGGCTCACCACCGGGATCGGCGCCTCGCCGTCGGCCGGGTACGCGCACGGCTCGCCACTGCTGGCCACCTCCGGCGGGGACAAGACGATCCGACTGTGGGACATGGCCGACGCGACCGCGCCCCGCGAACTGTCCTCGTTCACCGCGCCGCCCGGGGAGATCTACTGGACCGCCTTCTCCGCGGACGACGACCTGGTCATGCTCACCTCGAGCACCGGCCAGGTCACCGTGGTGGACGTGTCCGACCCTGCCGGGCCGCAACCGTGGGCGGTTCTGGGATCGACCACCGATCCCCTGCTCTACCAGGGCCGCAGCGCCTCGCCCACGGGCGGCCTGCTCGCGGTGGGCGTCGAGGGCGCCATGTGGATGTGGCAGCTCGACCCGGACCGGGTGGTGAGCGAGGCCTGCGCCGGTGGCGTGCAGCTCACCGCCGAGGAGTGGGATCGGCACTTCCCGGACACCGAGCCGTTCGACCTGTGCGCGTGAGTGCCGGTCGCACTGCGGGAATGCCGGGCCGCTGGCCGGGGGCGGGGGCGGTGCGGGGGCGGTCAGCCGTGTTGGAGGCCGATGGTCAGCGCCTGCGTGACCGGGATGACGGTGAGGAACAGGAACGCCGCCACCGTCCAGCCGATCCACACGGGTTGGCGCCACCCGGCCCGGTAGCCGCCGGCAGCGGTGACCATGCAGATGAAGCCGATCAGGATGCCGACGAACATCCAGATCATGGAGTTGGTGCTCATGGGGCGGCGTCCTCTTTCCGGGGGGCGTCGACGGAGTCGCGCCTCGCGGGCGGGGCGACGACGAGGGGTTCGTCCGGGTCGGCGAGCACCCCGGCCAGCGGGTCCGGGCCCTCGGGTGTGCCCTGGTGCGTCACGCGGACGCGATCCAGGTGGGGGCGGTAGATCTCGAGGATGACCACCGCGCAGATCGCCACGACCAGCAGGTCGCGGACCAGGACGAGTGGGTGGAACACGTCCGCGCCGATCCCCTTGTTGTCCGCGCCGTGGAAGTACGACATGTGCGCCACCCAGAGCAGGGCGTCGAACGCCATCCACGGCAGCAGGAGCCGCACGCGGGGCACGGCAAGCACCGCGAGGGGCACCAGCCAGAGCGAGTACTGCGGACTCCACACCTTGTTCGTGAGCAGGAAGAAGGCCACGATGAGGAACGCCAGCTGCGCGACCCGGGGGGTGACGGGCGCAGTGAGTCCGATGACGAGCACCGCGATGCAGCCGAGCGCGAACAACCCCAACGACACCAGGTTGAGGGTCGCGGGGGCCTCCCCCGCCGCGCGGGCCGCGTCGAAGCCCTGCCACCCGGTGAGGGTCTGGATGACCGCGTAGATGCTCTCGGGGTTGGCGGGCCTGTCCGAATTGAGACGGTAGAACTCCCGCCAGCCCTGCGGGAACGGGATCATGATGGGCAGGTTCACGGCCAGCCAGGCCACCACCGCCGCCGCGGCCGCCTTACCCAACTCGGCGAAGCGCCGGCGGCGCAGGGCCACCACCAGCAGGGCGCCGAACAGGAACAGCGGGTACAGCTTCGCCGCCACGCCCAGGCCCAGCACGACCCCGGCCCAGACCGGGCGCGAACGGGCCCACAGCAGCAGCGCGACGGAGGCGAACGCGATCGCCATCAGGTCGTAGTTGGTGAAGGCCTGGAAGATGATGAGCGGACTGGCCGCCATGAGCAGTGTGTCCCAGGGCCTGCGCCCCGCGGACTGGTAGGTGGCCCACACGGCGATCATCCACGCCAGCGCGAGCAGGACGCTGCCCAGGACGAAGTACTTGGCCACCTCGACGAGCCCGCCGGGGAAGACCGCGTGCCAGGCCTGGGCCGCCTGGGCCGTGACGTACTGGAACATCCCGGACAACACCGGGTACTCCATGTAGCGGACCTCGCCGTTGTCGGCGATCCACATGTACTTGTACGGGAAGGCGCCGGTGTTCAACCCCTCGGCCGAGTACAGCGGCAGCGGGTCCGCGTAACACGCCTTGTAGTACTGGCGGCCGTCCCAGTTGAGGCCCGGCTGCGAACCGTCGGTGGGATGGGTGGTCTCCAGGCAGGCGGCCTTGGAGAAGAACCCGAACGCCAGGAGGATCACGGCGAACAGCATGATCACGCGCAGCGGGGTCCAGAACCGTTGACGGCCGACCGCCGCGTGGCGACCGACCGGCCCGCCCCACGCCGCGACGGCCTCCGCGCCGACCCCGTCACCGGGGCGGGCCCGCTCGTGCGGCTCCAGGGTGCGGAGGTCGTCGTCGAGCGGCAGCGGGGAGATACGGCCGTTGCTCTGCACGATCACACCCTAGCGGCGGGGGCGGGGCCCGGTCGCCCGGGATCAGGCCCCGTCGTCCCCGCCGCCGCCTGCGCCACCTGTGCCTCCGTCTCCGCCGGCGCCGCCACCGGCATCGCCACCACCGCCGCCGGGGACCGGGGCGGGCTCGGGCGCGGGCGCCGGGGCGGGTGCGGGTGCGGGTGCCGGCGCACCGGCGCCCGGGATGACGATCTCCGGCAGTCCGGGGACCTGCAGCGTGAGCGGGCCGGGAGCCTGCGGCGCCGGCGCGGGCTGGACCGGGGCCGGGGCCTGACTGGTCTGGGGGACGTAGTCATCGGTGCCGGCACCGGTACCGGTCCCGCCCGTGGTGCCCGAACCGCTCCCGTAGGACTGCCCCTGGGACGCGCCGGCCTGGCCGCCGATGTACCCGGGCTCGGGGAAGCTCTCCCATTCCGTGCCGGACAGGGCGCCGTCCATCGTGGACTTCCAGATGTCGGCGGGCAGCGACGCGCCGTACATGGTGCCGCCCCAGGCGTTGAGCAGCGGCTGGTTGTCGTCGGTCCCCACCCAGACGGCCGTCGCGATCGACGGGGTGTAGCCGACGAACCAGGCGTCCTTGTTGTACCCGGTCTCGCCGAGCTGGGTGGTGCCCGATTTCGAGGCCGAGGGCCGCCCGCCGGCCAGCGAGTGACCGTTCGAATAGGCGGCGATGGGCTGCATCGCGGAGGTGAGGTTGTTGGCGACGTCGGGGTCGACCACCTCCTCACCCTCGATCGAGGAGTTGTCCAGCAGCACCTCGCCGTCGGCGGTCTCGACCCGCTCGATGAAGTGGGTCGGCCGGTGGACGCCCTCTGCGGCGAAGGTCGCCAGGCCGGTCGCCATGTCCCGCACGCGGATCGGGTACTGGCCCAGGATGAGGCCGTCGTAGGGATCCTCGCCCTGCTCGCTCAGCGTCTCCCACGGCAGGCCCGGGATCTGCTTGGGGATGCCGGTGCGGTGGGCCATGTCGCGGACGTCGTTGGCCCCGTTGTCCAGCATGCGCTGGAGCCGGATGAACGAGGTGTTGAGCGACAGCAGCAACGCCTGGGAGATGGAGCACGAGCCACACGACCGGCCGTCGACGTTGGTGACCGTGACGTTGCCGGTGGTCACCGGCGCGGACGAGATCTGGGTCCCCAGGCCGATGCCCTGGTCGAGAGCGGCGGCGACGCCGAAGATCTTGAACGTCGAACCGGTCTGCAGGGGGGCGTTGGCGTAGTCCCAGCCCTCGGCCTCCTCGCCGCCGTAGTACCCGATCACGCCGCCCGTCTTGGGATTGATCGAGACGATGGCGGTCCGGTTCTCCGGCCTCTCGCCCTGCATGTTCGACCGGGCGGCGTCGACGACCGCCGACTGGGTCTGGGGGTCGATCGTCGTGGTGATCTTCAGCCCCCGCGTGTTGAGCATCTGCTCGTCGATCCCGGCGGCCGCGAGCTCGCCCAGCACCTGACGGCGGATGGGTCCGTTGCTCGGGTCGCCGACGTTCTGCTCGATCGCCTGCGGGTCCTCGACGACCTGCGGGAACGCGGCGTTGCCGCGCTGCTGGGCGTCGATCGCGCCCATCTCCCGCATCCCGTCCATGACGTAGTTCCAGCGGCCCTCCGCCGCGGCCCGGTTGTTGAGCGGGTCGAGCGCGGACGGCGACTGGATGACGCCGGCGAGCAGCGCGCCCTCCTCGATCGTGAGCGCCTCGACCGGCTTGTTGAAGTAGGCGGTGGACGCGGCGGCGATGCCGTAGGCGCCGCGGCCGAAGTAGATGGTGTTGAGGTAGGCCTCGAGGATCTGGTCCTTGGACCACTCGTTCGTCATCTTGGCCGCGATGACGATCTCCTTGGCCTTGCGTTGGTACGTGGGGGCGTCACCGACCATCGTGTTCTTGACGTACTGCTGGGTGATGGTCGAGCCACCGCCCGCACCGGCCTCGCCGGTGATCTGCCCGATCACCGCGCGACCGATGCCGGTGGGGTCGTACCCCTCGTTGGTGTAGAAACTGCGGTCCTCGGCGGCGATCACCGCGTTGCGCACGTGGACGGGGATCGCGTCGAGCTCGATGAGCGTGCGGTTGCCCTCCGGGGGCACGATCCGGCCGATCATCGTGGTGCCGTCACTGGAGTAGATCTCGGAGATCTGTTCGGTGCGGACGCTGCCGGGGCTGGGGATCTCGGTGCGGTTGTACATCACCCCCGCGATGGCCAGGGGGATCACGAGGACGACGACGGCGAGGAGGATCACCGTCGTCCAGATCGGATGGCGACGGGCCCAGCCGCGCCGGTCCGAGCTGGTGCTCCGGCCCTCGTCGGCGGACCGGTTCGTCCTGCCATTCTGCGACATGTTCTACCCTCCTGCGAGCCGACCCGTCTGGCCCGGGAGTCCCCCGGTTGCGGTGCTCTGGCGACCATTGTGTACGAAATCGCGACCGATTCTGTACTCCGGAACCCGCGTCGGGCACTCCGGGCGGGCGTCAGCTGTGTCGGCGGAGCTCTCGCGCCGCTCGTCGCACGCGCTTTCCGGCACCCGGGGTGAGCCCCACCTCGTAGGAGAGGATGAGGTGGTTCCAGGAGCAGCTGCGGCACACCTCCACCACGTGGACGGTGAACCCGTCGTGGGTCAACGCGAGGTGGTCTATCTCGTCCTGACCGCGGGCCGACCCGGACGCCGGCCCCAGGTCGTCACCGAACACCCAGGAGACCTCCGTGAGGTTCTCCTTGCGGCACACCGGGCAGACCGTCTCCGTCTCCACGCCGTGGAAACCGGCGGCCCGCAGGAGGTAGACGTCCGCGTCGCACACCTCGCGCAGCGAGAGCGCGCCCTCGCGCAGGCCCCCCAGGACACCGCGGCGGCGCAGGGCGAAGTCCACCACCCGTCGACGCTGGAGCGCCGCACGGCCGGTGGGGTCCTCGGGCCCCGGCGCGGGGCCGGGTCGCGGGGAGCGGGAGTCGGCCTGGTCCACGTCCTCCAGCCTACGGCCCCCGCCGCGGGCCCGAGCCCGAGCGAGCCGCAGAGCGCGCCGACACGTCGGGCCGATGCCACCGCTCGGTATATCGGCTCGATACATCAGCAGGTGTACAGTGTGAATCCGTCGCATGACGCACGGCGCGCGACGCGCACAGGCACGATTCGCGGGAAGGGGGAGGTGGAGTGCTCGAACTGGCAATCCTGGGTCTGCTCGACGAGCGGCCGATGCACGGCTACGAGCTGCGCAAGCGACTCTCCGAGATGCTCGGGACGGTCCGGACCGTGTCCTTCGGCTCCCTCTACCCCACTCTGCGCCGCCTCCAGCAGCAGGGCGACATCGTCGAGGACTCCTCGGCCGCCACCGCCACCAGGCCGCCCGCCACCACGCGGCGCGGGCGCAAGACCTACCGCATCACCACCCGCGGCAAGGGGACGTTGGCGGCCCTGCTCGACGAGCCGGTGACGGCGTCGTTCGCCGACGACGGTTTCGGCGTCCACCTCGCGTTCTTCGACCGCACTCCCGGGCCCGCCCGGGTGCGCCTTCTCGAGGGCCGGCGTCGGGTGCTGGAGGAGCGTCGCGAGAGCCAACGCGACGCCGCCACCCGCGCCGGACCCACCGAACTGCGCTACGCCCGGCAACTCACGTTGCTCGGGCTGGAGACCAGCGAGCGCGAGCTGCGCTGGATCAATGAACTCATCCGGACAGAGAACCCATCACAAGGAGATCCCCAATGACCGACAAGAAGGTGCGCGTCGCGATCGTCGGCGTCGGCAACTGCGCGTCCTCGCTCGTGCAGGGCGTCGAGTTCTACGCCGGCGCCGCGATCGACCAGACCGTCCCCGGACTCATGCACGTCAAGTTCGGCGACTACCACGTGGGCGACGTCGAGTTCGTCGCCGCGTTCGACGTGGACGGCAAGAAGGTCGGCATGGACCTCGCCGAGGCGATCAACGCCTCCGAGAACAACACCCTGAAGCTCTGCGACGTGCCGCCGACCGGCGTCACCGTGCAGCGCGGACCCACCCTCGACGGCCTGGGCAAGTACTACCGCGAGACCATCGAGGAGTCCGCCGCCGAGCCCGTCGACGTGGTGCAGGCCCTGCGTGACGCCGAGGTCGACGTCCTGGTCAGCTACCTGCCCGTCGGTTCGGAAGAGGCCGACAAGTTCTACGCGCAGTGCTGCATCGACGCGGGCGTCGCGTTCGTCAACGCCCTGCCCGTGTTCATCGCCTCCGACCCGGAGTGGGCCGAGAAGTTCCGCAGCGCCGGCGTCCCGATCGTCGGCGACGACATCAAGAGCCAGGTCGGTGCCACCATCACCCACCGCGTCATGGCCAAGCTCTTCGAGGACCGCGGCGTCGCGCTGGACCGCACGTACCAGCTCAACGTCGGCGGCAACATGGACTTCAAGAACATGCTCGAGCGTGACCGCCTGGAGTCCAAGAAGGTCTCCAAGACCCAGGCCGTGACCTCCAACCTGGAGGGGTCGCTCAAGGACAAGATCCACGACCGCAACGTCCACATCGGCCCCTCCGACTACGTGGAGTGGCTCGACGACCGCAAGTGGGCGTACGTTCGTCTCGAGGGACGCGCGTTCGGTGACGCCCCGATCAACCTCGAGTACAAGCTCGAGGTGTGGGACTCCCCCAACTCGGCGGGCATCATCATCGACGCCGTCCGCGCGGCCAAGATCGCCAAGGACCGCGGCATCGGGGGACCGATCCTGCCCGCCTCGGCGTACCTGATGAAGTCGCCGCCGGAGCAGATGGCGGACGACAAGGCCCGCGCCGAGCTCGAGGCCTTCATCATCGGGGCCTGACCAGCGCAGCAGAAGGATCGTATGAACACAGCGACGAACCACCCGCACACCACCCCGGGGCGTCGTCGCGTCCCGGCCGTCATCGCACTCGCGATGGCGGCCGGTGTCGCACTCTCGGCCTGTTCCGCCGACACCGCGGACGACTCCGCCACCTCGCCGACGACGCGGCCCGACACCTCGTCGTCGTCGTCATCCTCGACTCCCGCCCCCATCACCACGGCTCCCGACACCGCGCAGCCCGTCTCCGTGCCCCCCGCGCCGGCACCGCCGGTCTCCCCCGCCCCCGCGTCCCGACTGCCCGCCAACGTCGTCGGCACCGGTGGGCCCTGCCAGATGCTCGGCGAGGTCGCCCAGGCCGAGGACGGTTCCGCCCTGTTCTGCACCGAGGACCCCGGGGGCGCCGGCCCCCTGTGGCTGCCGCAGGGCGGCACGGGTGGGACCGGCGGGGCCGCGGTCGCGGACGCCACCGGACAGGCGCGACCCGGCGGACCGTGCGCCCAGGAGGGCCTCGCGGTCACCTCCGCCGACGGCGACGTGCTCACCTGCCGTCTCACCGGCGGCGGCGACGTCCCCGGCGGCCTCTACTGGCAGTAGGCCCCCCGGTGCGCCGGCCGGGCCCGATGGGACCGCATCCGGTTGCAGGTGGGGCGCTTCGCCGATTGACTGGACAACATCTGTCCCGAAGATCAACCGGAGGCCCCGATGACCCAGACCCGGTTCACCCATATCGAGGTCGACGACGGTGTCTACGCGCCCCAGGACGACTCCTGGCTCATCTGTGAGGCGCTCGACCAGTGCGATCTGGTCGCCGGGCGGCGGGTCCTCGACATCTGTACAGGCAGCGGCATCCTCGCCATCGAGACCGCGCTCAAGGGCGCACGGGAAGTACTCGCCTACGACATCTCCCCCGCCGCCGTCGCGTGCGCGTCCCGCAACGCCGACCGGGCCGGAGTGCAGGTGGACGTCCGGCTCGGCACCCTCGACGACGCCCGCCGGGCCGGCCCCTACGACGTGGTGGTCTCCAACCCACCGTACGTCCCGTCCGACGCCCCGCTCGAGGGCACCGGACCCAACCGGGCGTGGGACGCCGGCGCCAACGGCCGCGTGGTGCTGGACCAGCTGTGCGACCTCGCCCCGGACCTGGTCTCGCCCGGCGGGAGCATGATGATCGTGCACTCGGAGTTCTCGGACCCCCCGCAGACCATCCGCAAGCTCGAGCAGTCGGGGTTCACCGCGCGGACCGTCGCCACCCGCGTCGTGGACTTCGGTCCCGTCATGACCTCGTACGCCGAGCGACTCGAGGCCGCCGGCCTGCTCGAGCCCGGTCGCCGCGAGGAGGAGCTGGTGGTGATCCGCGTTGACCGCGTCTGACGCCCGGCGGGTGCGGATCGTGCCCGGGGGACCGATGCTCATCGAGGGCCCGGTCGACATGACGACGCCCGACGGCGAGCGCGTGTGCTCGGACCGCTTCATGGTGGCCGTGTGCACGTGTCGGCGTAGCAAGACCTACCCGTTGTGCGACACGAGCCACCGCCGCAAGGTCCGGCCGACCGACCCGGCCCGCGACGACGACTGAGCGCTGTCCCGGGGCGGCGGCGGACCCCTTCCCGCGAATCCGCTACCCGGAATCGGGATCTGCTACCCCGATGCGCATAGCGGATCCCGATTCGGAGTAGCGGATCTTCCCGGGGCGGTGGGACGGGCGGTGGGGCGGGCGGTGGGACGGGCGGCTCGCCGGGAGAGTGGCCGGGAGAGTGTCAGGACAGGAGCGAGGACTCGCCGCGCTTCCACGCGGCGAGCATTTTCTCCGCGGCCAGGTCGTCGAGATAGTCCAGCGCGCGCATACCGAACACCACGTCGGCGGCCAGTTCCGGCTCGCGGCGCACCAGATCGCCCACGACGTCGTGGCGCATGACCTGCTCGTGGACCGCGTCGGCCTCGACGTGCTCGGCGTAGAAGTGGACGCACTCCTCGGGAGCGCCCAGCCGACGCAGTCCGGCCACCAGTCGGGCCGATCCCGGCGACGAGGTGATCTCGATCGCCGCGAAGTGGCCGATCGCCGCGCCCCGCAGTGACCGGTGCAGGCCGAACATCGACATGAGGTTGACCGTTGACAACGTCTCGGCCGAGACCCGGTCGAGGTAACCCAGGTAGGTCGGGTCCAGCTCGGCGGCGCTCATGAGGTCGGCCCACAACTGCTGGTGCACGCGCTCACCCCGCCCGCCGCCGAACTCGTCGAACTCCACCGCGACGAACGAGGCCTTGGCCTGACCCTGCAGACGCGGGATCGCGAACGCGTGCGGGTCACCTTCCTTGAGGTGGTATAGCGAGCGGTGGGCGAAGTACTCGCGGATTTGATCCCACGTGCCCTCGTCCTTGAAGTACCACGACGGGCCGGTGCCGGAAGTGGCCTCGACCGACATCGCGTCCATCTCGGCCACCGGGTCGTCGCCCGGCTCGACCGCGCCACGCAGGTGCTCGAGGAACACCCGCTCGAGGTCCCGACGCATCCGCAGGATCTCCGGGTCCCACTCGAGTTCGGCATCGACGCCATCAAAGCCCCGGTAGTGCAGCTCGTACAACGTGTAGAGCGTCAGCTGCAGGTCGCGGCCCAATGGCTCGACCTCGGCCGGGACCGCCGGAAGCCCGTCCGTGCGCCCGGTCGACAGGGCGTCGATCGCCGCATCCGACAGCGGCCCGCACGCGTGGGGCAGCGGAGGCGCGGTCGACGTGGCGTCGTTCACCGGGGCGAGGTCGGCGGGTGCGGCGGTCATGCCCCTTGTCTACCCTCTCGACCGGTCATCCTCCACCTGCCGGGAGGACCCGGAGTCGCCGTCTGCGATGACGCCCCCGCGGTGCGAGGCCCTGTCGTCGTCGACCTCTCCGCTACTGTCATCGCCGGCGGCCGTGTCGACGCCGGGGTGGTCGCTGCGGCTCTGCTCGCCGCGGCCGCGGGCGTCGTCGTTGTCGTTGTCGTCGTGCTCGCGCTCGATCCGCTGCTGTTCCTGCTGCTCGTCGGGGTCGCCCTCCCCGCTCTGATAGCTGTCGAACATCTTGCGGCGCTCGTGCCACCGCAGGCTGTAGGTGGACTCGCGCACCACGTTCTCGTCGTCGAAGTTCGATCCCAGGGCGCCGGCGAAGGCGCCCAGGCAGCTGGACAACCACGCCAGGTGGACGTAGTCGAGCAGGACCGTGGGGCGACCGAGCTGCGTCCCCAGGTAGTCAGCGTCCATCACTGTGAGCGCCAGGACGAACATCGCCGCCAGGAGGGCGACGAACATGATGCCCACGCCGACCCCCACGGTCAGCACCGTGGCCGCGTTGTCCATTCGGCGGTTGCCCGGGGTGAACTCGTCGTCCCGCCGGGTCCAGAGCCCGTTGCGCAGGATGAGCCACGCGACCAGCGTGAGAACCCCCATCACGCTGATGAGCAGCAATCTGAGCGCGTGCAGCTCCACCGACAGCGCGGCGATGCTGCCGTAGAAGATGCCGAAGGCGCCCGTGCCCGCGCCGGCGGCCACGACGCCGGACAGGGCCGTTACCATCCGGGCGGGCCGGTTGTTGTGCACCATGCCAGCGAGCAGGCGGACCTTGTTGACGAGCCCACGCCGGTGCGCCGGGGGCAGGTCGTCGGTGCCGGGCACACCCATTCCGTCGCGGTGGGTCCCCGAACGCACCAGCCGGAGCGCCAGCTCGCGGACCTTCGACCGCACGCGGAACACACCCAGCACCGGCACGCACACCAGGGCGGCCGCGGTCGAGCGGCTGACGTCGTACAACACCGGCACACCGTCGGGGTGGGTCGCCAGGTCCGTCAGATAGATCACGAAGTCCCACCCGTGCTGCTGCAGCAAGCGGGGGGCGTGATCGGTGAGCCGGATCTCTCCCTCCGGCCCCAGCGGGAGGGTCTCCTGGTCGACCTCCACCCGCCAGCGTCCACCCAGTTCGCGCGTCAGGTCGTCGGCGAGGTCGTCCGCGATCGCCACCGCGACCCGGCGGGGCACTCCGGGGTCGGCCATGAGCCCGACGGTCGCGAACGCTCCGGAATCGGCCTGAGTCTGCTCGTCCATGCCACCATGATGCGCGTCGGCGGCGTTCCGGGGAAGGGTCGGTCACCGCCCGCCCGCGACCGGGCGGGTCCGACGGTGATTCGGTTGCGGGGCCCGGGGGGCTCGCGTTATATGAGGCCCGTACGCAAGTACGGGAGGTGGCATGTCGGAGACGGAGAACCAGCAGTCCGGGCCGGATCGGCCCCCGGGGTCCGGGCCCGAGCTGGCGAGGTACGGTTCGCCGCTCAACTGGCCAGTCTTGCGCCAGCTGGCCGGGTCCGACCTGCTCGGCCGCGGCAGTGCCACCCGTTCGCGCCGCTCGCTGGAGATCACCCCTCGGACGAAGACGGCCGACAAGGTGGTCAAGAGCGTCTGCCCGTTCTGCGCGGTCGGGTGCGGCCAAGACGTCTACGTCTCCGACGGCGAGGTCGTCCAGATCGAGGGGGATGACGACAGCCCCATCTCGCGCGGTCGCCTGTGCCCCAAGGGATCCGCGAGCAAGCAACTCGTGACCAACCCCGGGCGCATCACCACGGTCCTCCACCGCAAGCCGTACGCCACAGAGTGGGAGGAACTGGACCTCGAGACGGCGATGGACATGGTCGCCGAGCGCGTCCTGGCCTCACGGGAAGAGTTCTGGGAGGACACGGACTCGAACGGTGACACCGTCCGGCGCACCCGGGGTCTCGCGAGCCTGGGCGGGGCGACGCTGGACAACGAGGAAAACTACCTCATGAAGAAGCTCTACACGGCGCTCGGTGCCATCGAGGTGGAGAACCAGGCGCGCATTTGACACTCCTCCACCGTTCCCGGTCTGGGAACCTCATTCGGGCGTGGTGGTGCCACGAACTACCAGCAGGACCTCGCGAACGCCGACTGCATCGTCATCCAGGGTTCCAACATGGCCGAGGCGCACCCGGTGGGGTTCCAGTGGGTCATGGAGGCCAAGCGCCGTGGCGCCACGATCATCCACGTCGACCCCCGGTTCACGCGCACCAGTGCGCTCGCTGACCAGCACGTGCCCATCCGTGCGGGGTCGGATATCGCGTTCCTCGGCGGGCTGATCAACCACGTCCTCACCAACGACGCCTGGTTCTCGGAGTACGTGCTGGCCTACACCAACGCGTCGACGATCATCGGCGAGGACTTCGAGGACACCGAGGACCTCGCGGGCCTGTTCTCCGGCTTCGACGCCGATGACCGGACCTACGACCTGGAGTCCTGGCAGTACGCGGGTGCCCAGAACGACATGCCCGACGAGGGCCGCGACGACGACGATGCCGAGGACGAGGCCTCCGAGACCCCCGGCGCCGCCGGCGCCCGCGCGTCGGACACGACCGAGGATCCCCTGCGCGACGAGACCCTGCAGCACCCGCACTGCGTCTTCCAGATCCTCAAACGGCACTTCAGCCGCTACACGCCGGAGATGGTCGAGCGGACCTGCGGCGTCGCCGCCGAGGACTTCCTCCGTGTCGCCCGTGCGCTGACCGAGAACTCGGGACGGGAACGCACCACCGCGTTCTGTTACGCCGTCGGCTGGACCCAGCACACCGTGGGAGTGCAGTACATTCGCACGGCCGCGATCCTCCAGTTGCTGCTCGGCAACATCGGCCGCCCCGGTGGCGGCATCATGGCGCTGCGCGGCCACGCCAGCATCCAGGGCTCCACCGACATCCCGACGCTGTACGACCTCATGCCCGGGTACCTACCCACGCCGAACGCCGGCGAGCAGCCGGACCTGGACAGCTACATCGGCACCGACGACGTGGCGCAAGGTTTCTGGGGGCACATGCGCTCGTACACCGTCAGCCTGCTCAAGGCCTGGTGGGGCGACGCGGCCACCGCGGACAACGACTTCGCCTACGACTACCTGCCCAAGCTCACGGGCAAGCACGACTCGACCGTCACGGTGCAGCGGCAGATCAACGAAGGCGGCGGCGGGTACTTCCTCGTCGGCGAGAACCCCGCCGTGGGCACCGCCAACGGGCGGATGCAGCGCGCCGGGCTGGCCAACCTCGACTGGCTGGTCGTCCGCGACCTCGTGATGATCGAGAGCGCCGACTTCTGGCGCAGGGGCCCGGAGATCGAGACCGGCGAGATGCGCCCGGAGGACATCGGCACCGAGGTCTTCTTCTTCCCGGCCGCCAACCACGTGGAGAAGAAGGGCACGTTCACCAACACCCAACGGTTGCTGCAGTGGCGCCACCAGGCCGTCGAGCCGCCGGGGGACGCGCGCAGCGAATTGTGGTTCTACTACCACCTCGGGCGTCGCCTGCGGGAGAAGCTTGCCGACTCCACCGACCCCCGAGACCGGCCGCTGCTGGACCTGACCTGGGATTACCCGATGGAGCCGGGCTCGGACGACGAACCCGACGCCGAGGCCGTGCTGGCCGAGATCAACGGCCGCGGTGCGGACGGCGAGCCCCTGTCGACGTTCACCCAGCTCAAGCCGGACGGTTCGACCTCGTGCGGGTGTTGGATCTACTGCGGTGTCTACGCCGACGGCGTCAACCAGGCCGCGCGACGCAAATCCCGCCACGAGCAGGGCCCGGTGGCCCCGGAGTGGGGCTGGGCGTGGCCGGCGAACCGTCGCATCCTCTACAACCGTGCCTCCGCCGACCCCGAGGGCCGGCCGTGGAGCGAGCGCAAGGCGCTGATCCACTGGGACCCGGATGCGAACGACGGCGCCGGCCGGTGGGTGGGTGACGACGTGCCCGACTTCGAGGCCGACAAGTCTCCCGACTACACCCCACCCGCGGGGGCGGTGGGCCCGGAGGCGATCGGTGGCGCGCAGCCGTTCATCATGCAGGACGACGGCGTGGGCTGGCTCTACGCTCCCCGTGGGCTCGCCGACGGTCCGCTGCCCGCGCACTACGAGCCGCCGGAGTCGCCAGTGGCCAACCCGATCTATCCGGGCAGGGACGCCAACCCCGCCCGGTCGATCCGGCCGGGTCGGTACAACGAGACGCAGCCGGGGCACGGGGATCCGGGGACGGACGTGTTCCCGTTCGTCTTCACCACCTACCGACTGACCGAGCACCACACGGCGGGGGCCATGAGCCGGACGCTGCCGTACCTGTCCGAGCTGCAGCCGGAGTTCTTCTGTGAGATCTCCCCGGAGCTCGCGCGTGAGCGGGGCCTGGTCAACGGCGGGTGGGCCACGATCGTGACCGCCCGTTCCGCGATCGAGGCCCGCGTGCTGGTGACCCGTCGGATGACGCCGCTGCAGATCGACGGTCGGACACTTCACCAGATCGGGCTGCCCTACCACTGGGGTGGCAACGGCGTGAGCATCGGCGACCCGGCCAACGACCTGTTGCCGCAGCAACTCGACCCCAACGTGTCCATCCCCGCGACCAAGGCGACGAGCTGTGACATCGTCGCGGGAAGACGCCCGCGTGGCCCCGCGCTGCTCGAGTTCGTCGAGGGGTACCGTCGCCGCGCCGGCGCGCCCACCGAACCGGGAACGGAGAGCTAAAGCCATGTCCGCCTTTCTGTCCGACCTCGGACGGTCCTTCTTCGGGGACATCGACCCGGCCGGGGACAACGGCTACTCGGATCCGCCGCCGCGCAAGGGCTTCTTCACCGACACCAGCGTGTGTATCGGCTGCAAGGCCTGCGAGGTGGCGTGCAAGGAGTGGAACCTCATCCCCGAGGACGGCATCGAGCTGTCCGGGATGAGTTACGACAACACCCGGGCGCTGGGGGCGTCCACGTGGCGGCACGTCGCCTTTATCGAGCAGGAGGTGCCCGCGCGGGTGGCGGGCGCGTCCGTCGCGTCGGCGCCGAGTGCGCCCGTCGACCTGGGTATGCCGGCGCCGACCCTGCCCGGTGACTCCCCCGACGCCGGGCAGTCCACCGACTTCCGGTGGCTCATGGAGTCGGACGTGTGCAAGCACTGCACGCACGCCGCCTGCGTGGACGTCTGCCCGACGGGGGCGCTCATGCACACCGAGTTCGGCACCGTCGTGGTGCAGAGCGACATCTGCAACGGCTGCGGATACTGCGTGAGCGCGTGTCCGTACGGTGTGATCGAGCGCCGCTCGGGCCCCGCGGGCGACCCCGCCGTGGGCATCGCCCAGAAGTGCACGCTCTGCTACGACCGGCTCACCGAGGGCCAGACCCCCGCCTGTGCCAAGGCGTGCCCCACGGAGTCGATCCAGTTCGGTGACCTCGACGAACTCCGCGAGCGCGCTGCCGGCCGCCTGGACCAGCTGGTCGAGGCGGGCGAGCCGAACGCCCAGCTCTACGGGCACGACTCGAACAACGGAGTCGGCGGCACGGGCGCGTTCTTCCTCCTGCTGGACGACCCGGAGGTGTACGGACTGCCGCCGGATCCGGTGGTGACGACCCGGTTCGTGGGGAAGATGTGGCGGCAGGCCGCTCTGGCCGCGGTGACGCTGCTCGGCGGCGCGGTGGCCGCCTTCGCCGTGGGAGGCGGGGCCTGATGAGCGACGGCGACGGGGCCGACCACAACCGGGCCGACCACAACCGGGCCGACCACAACCGTGCCGACGACGACAAGGTGGGCATCCCCGGAGGACCGGGGCAGCAGACCCGGACCCGCCGAAAGGGCAAGGGGGGCCGCGAGCAGCTCGTGGTGCCCCCCGCGGAATTCCGCTCGTACTACGGCACGCCGATCGTCAAGGCCCCGCCGTGGGAGTACGACATCGCGGCCTACCTCTTCCTCGGCGGCCTGGCCGGTGGCTCCTCACTGCTCGCCGCCGGGGCCGACCTGGCGGGCCTGCCGAGCCAGCGCCGCTCCGCGCGGATCGTCGCTCTCGGCGGAATCACCGGCAGCCTGTACTACCTGGTCCGCGACCTGGGGCGCCCGGAGCGGTTCCACCACATGCTGCGGGTGCTCAAGCTGACCTCCCCGATGAGCGTGGGCACCTGGCTCCTGTCGGCGTACGGCCCGTTCGTGGGTCTGGCCCTGGGGCAGGAGATCGT
Organism: Dietzia sp. WMMA184; assembly: GCF_002441635.1. Taxonomy (NCBI): domain Bacteria; kingdom Bacillati; phylum Actinomycetota; class Actinomycetes; order Mycobacteriales; family Dietziaceae; genus Dietzia; species Dietzia sp. WMMA184. The sequence goes on from NZ_NXEI01000001.1 coordinate 2,297,586, forward strand.
GCCGCTGCTGCCCGCCCGCCTCGCGCATCGCCTGCCCACCGACCTCATCACCCGCGCCTCGCGACCGGCCGGGATCGTCGCCGCCCTCGTGGCGCCGGCGGTCGCCTCGTACACGGCGGTACTGCTCACCGACACCGCCGCCCCCAGCTGGAGCGCCGCCCGCCGGGAGCTGCCGTTCGTCTTCGTCGGCAGCGCCGCGGCCGCGTCCGGCGGGGTGGGCCTGATGCTCAACCCGCTCCACGAGACGGGCCCCGCCCGACGGCTGGCCGTGGGCGGCGCGACGCTCGAGCTCGCCGCCGACCGGATCATGCAGCAGTCGATGGGCATCACCGCCGAACCGCTCCACGAGGGCCGGGCCGGGGCGTACCACCGCGCCGCCCAGATCCTCACCACCGCCGGCGCGGTGGGCGCCGTGCTCGGGCGACGCAACCGGGCGCTGTCCGCGGTCGCCGGCCTCGCGCTGGCGGCGGGGTCGGCGTGCACCCGGTGGGCGGTGTTCCACGCCGGGATGGCGTCGACGAAGGACCCGAAGTACGTGGTCATACCCCAGCGCGAGCGGCGTGACGCCCGCGGTGGCGGGGAGGCCTACGCGGGCGAGCGGTAACCGGACCTACCCGCGGGCTCGTCCGGCCGGCGGGGTCCGGGGCGGCCCGGCGCGGCAACCGACAGGTCGGGTCAGACAATGGCGTGGCCGTCGTCGCCCTCGCGGCGGGTGAGCCCGCGTTCGGCGAGCACCTCGAGCAGCGGCATCACCACACGCCTCGAGGTGTCGAGGTGGGTGCGCGCGCCGCTCGGGGTGAACGGCTGCGGTAGTTCACGGAGCCGCCGTACCGCCTCCCCGATCACGCCCGGACCCAGCCACACGCCGGGTCCGACGCCGGTGAGGAGCCCGGCCCGTTCGCAGGCGGCGAGCTCACGCGGTCCGAGGCCCAGCCCGGCCAACTCCCCGGCGGTCGGGGCGTCGAACGGCCCGACCCGGAACCGCTCGGCCAGGGTGTCCGCTGCCGCGCGGACCGCCGGGGGCAGGCCCGGCCCGTCCCCGGCGACCACCCGGCCCCCCTCCACCCGCAGCGAGGCCGCGGCCGGGTGATCGAGGACGGCCATGAGCAGGGATGCGTCGGGCAGCCCGAGCGCGCGGCGGGCGGCCTCGGTGGGCAGGCCCGGATCGAGCGGATCGGCGCGGTCGTGCTCGCGCACGGCCTCGACGAGGGTCTCGGCGAGGACGGCGACGCGCCCGGGGTCGATCAGCCACCCGCGGTGGGACTGGTCGCGGACCGGGATGGCGATCCCCCATGCGCGCAGGTCATCGACGTGGGCCACGCCGCGCCGACGCAGCTCCGAGGGCAGGTCGGGGCGCTCCGGTGTCGCCGCCAACTCCTCGGCGCGGTGGCGGGCCGCACCGCGGCGACGCAGCGCCGGCGGGGCGGGATCCAGCACGACGGCGCCCGCCGGGATACGGTCGGCTCCCGGCTCGCGCAGGATGAGCCGGTCCCCCACCCGCAGCGGCAGCGGGTCCGCGAGCGCGAGGCGGGCATGACCCTCGTCGAGGGGCCGCACGCGAGCGGCTGTCGAGGCGGATCCGATGTGCACCATCACCTGCTCCGGCAGCGCATCCGTCCGCCCGTCGACGCGCACGTCGAGGGTCCCGACCGAGCGCCACCGTCGCGGGGTGACCAGAGTGCTACCCCGCGGGATCTCGTCCGCGGCGACCCCGCGCAGATTCACGGCGACCCGCGCCACCGCCGCCACCTCGTCGCGCCGGTGCCCGAGCGACTGCAGACCACGGACGGTGACCTGGGGACCGCCCGGGCCCAGTTCCAGCGTGTCACCCGCCCGTATGGTGCCCGCGGGCAGCGTGCCGGTGACGACGGTGCCGGCTCCGCCGATGCTGAACGACCGGTCCACCCACAGCCGCACGTCGGCGCAGCGATCGGCCTCCGGCAGCAGCGTGCCCAGCCGGGCGAGCTCCCCGCGCAGCGCGTCCATCCCGGCGCCGGTGACGGCCGAGACGCACACCGCCGGTATGTCCGCCAGGGGTGTCCCGGCCATCGCGTCACGGGCCTCCGCCAGCGCGAGGTCCGGGTCCAACAGGTCGCTGCGCGTGATGACGAGGACGCCGTGCTCGACGCGCAGCGCCGTGAGCGCGTCGAGGTGTTCGGCGGACTGCGGCATCCACCCGTCGTCGGCGGCCACGACGAACATCACCGCGGGCACCGGCCCGACCCCGGCCAGCATGGTGGGGACGAACCGCCGGTGGCCGGGCACGTCGACAAAGGAGATGGTCTGGCCGTCGTCGAGGGTGGTCGAGGCGTACCCCAGACCGATGGTCAGGCCGCGGCGGCGTTCCTCGTCCCACCGGTCGGGCTCCTCGCCGGTGAGCGCGCGGACGAGCGTCGACTTCCCGTGATCGACGTGGCCGGCGGTGGCGACGACGAACATCAGGCGGGCGCCTCCGCCCGGAGCACGAGCCGCGCCAGCTCGTCGTCGTCCCCCGGCGGCACTGCACGCAGATCCAGGAGGCACCGGCCGTCGGTCACGCGCCCCAGGACGGCGGGGCGTCCCGCGCGCAACGTCTCGGCACAGCGCTCCGGCAGGGACACCGCGGCGCTCGAAAGGTCGACACCGGGCGCGCCCCCACCGCCGACGGCGGCGACGGACCGGACGGCCTCCGCATCCAACCCCGCCGCGCGCAGTAGTGCGGCGATCCGCTCGGCCCGCTCCCACAGTTCGGCGGGGTCGGCCTCGAGACCGGCGACGACGGGCGGACGCGGACCGCGCAGCGTCGCCTCGAGAGCGGCCAGCGTGAGCTTGTCGACGCGCAGCGCGCGGGCGAGCGGATGGCGGCGCAGGCGCTGCACGAGGGCGGCGTCGCCGGCCATGATCCCGGCCTGCGGGCCCCCGAGGAGCTTGTCGCCGCTGGACGTCACGAGGTCGACGCCCGCCGCCAGCGTCGTGGTCATGTCCGGTTCATCCGGAAGCGTGGGATGGGGCGCGAGCAGCCCCGAGCCGATGTCCACCACCAGCGGCACCCCGAGGTCCCGCAGCTCGGCGGGCGGGACGGACGAGGTGAAGCCGCTCACCACGAAGTTGGAGGGGTGGACCTTGAGGACGAAGGCCGTGGTGTCGTCGATCGCACGCGAGTAGTCCTCGGCGTTGACCCGATTGGTGGTGCCGACCTCCCGCAACCGGGTCCCCGTGGATTCCAGCAGCTCCGGCAGGCGGAACCCGTCGCCGATCTCCACCATCTCACCGCGCGCGATGACGATCGTCCGTCCCGGCCCGCCCAGCGCGGTCGCCGCGAGGGCCAGGGCGGCCGCGCCGTTGTTCACCACGTGGACGTCGCCCGCCGTGGGCACGGCGGCCCGCAGTGCGTCCAGCGCGCCGCGGCCCCGCCTGCCCCGGCGGCCCGTCACCAGGTCCAGCTCCACGTCATTGGTGCCCGCGGCCTCGGCGAGCGCGCGCACGGCGGCGTCCGACAGCGGCGCCCGACCGAGGTTGGTGTGCAGCAGGACGCCACTGGCGTTGAGGACGGGCGTCAACGTCACGGGCGCCGTGGGCAGCGCGTCGAGCACCGCGTCGACGATCCCGGCGGGCGGGAGCGCTCCCGACCGGGCGCGGTCCTGCGCGCCGCGGATCTCACCCTTGACCAGCTCGCGGCCCAGCCCGTCGACCGCCGCGGCGAGGCGGGGATCGCGGAGCAGGACGTCGGTGGACGGGATGAGGCGACGCGGATCGGGCGACGACGGCCCCGACCCCTCGTGCGGCTGCTCGGTGATCGTCCGTTCCCCTTTTCGGATCGGTGCCGGTGACGGTGAGGTTGTGGCGGAGGCGGACGGGAATCGAACCCGCCTGACCGAGATACTCGGCCACGTCGGTTTTGAAGACCGCGGGGACCACCAGGTGCCCGGACGCCTCCCTGCCCCACGAGACTAGGCGGTGTTCCCCGGCCGCGCCCACCGATCGGCGCCGCCTCGTTAGGGTCGGACCATGACCACCGAACCCATCTCGCCCGCCGCCCGGCTCACCTCGTACGCGCACGGTGGCGGGTGTGCCTGCAAGATCCCGCCCGGTGCTCTGGAGAACGTCGTTGCCGACCTCATCGGGGCCCCGGTCCGGGATCCGGCCGCGGAACTCATCGTGGGCCTCGACGACGGCGACGACGCGGCGGCGGTGCGGATCACCGGTGGCCGGGCCGTCATCAGCACCGCCGACTTCTTCACCCCCGTCGTCGACGACCCGTACGACTGGGGGCGCATCGCCGCGGCCAACGCGCTGTCCGACGTCTACGCGATGGGCGGGACGCCGATCATGGCGATCAACCTGCTGTGCTGGCCGATGGACGTCCTGCCGTACGAGATGGCCGGAGAGGTGCTGCGTGGCGCCCAGGAGGTGGCCGGCGCCGCCGGATGCCACGTGGCCGGCGGGCACAGCGTCGACGACCCCGAGCCCAAGTACGGCATGGCCGTCACCGGGCTGGCGGACCCGGACCGGCTGCTGCGCAATGACGCGGGCCGGGCCGGGATGCCGCTGTCGCTCACCAAGCCGCTGGGGATCGGGATGCTCAACTGTCGGCACAAGAACACCGGGGAGGTGAGCCGCGAGGCGATCGAGACGATGACCACCCTCAACGACGTCGCCTCCCGGGACGCCCTGGCCGCCGGGGTCGAGTGCGCCACGGACGTCACCGGGTTCGGCCTGCTCGGCCACCTGTACAAGATGGCCCGGGCCAGCGGCGTCTCGGCCGTGATCGACCCCGCCGCGGTGCCCTACCTCGAGGGCGCCCGTCAGGCGCTCGCCGACGGATACGTCAGCGGCGGGACGCGCCGCAACCTCGACTGGGTACGTCCGCACCTCGCGGCCGACGTGGACGAGGACGAGCTGCTCCTGCTCGCCGACGCCCAGACCTCCGGCGGGCTGCTCGTGGCCGGGGAGATCCCGGGGGGCACCGTGATCGGCGAACTCGTCCCCGCCGGAGACGCGGCGATCACCGTGCGCTGACGGGGCCGGTTTCCCCGCACCTCGCCGAGCAGAGGGTTTCGCACACCCGCTCTCGGGCGATACCGGCGAAATCCTCTGCTCGGCGGGAGAGTGAGCGCCCAAAGGCGGGAGGGTGAGCGCCCAAAGGCGGGAGGGTGAGCGCACGAGGGCGGGAGAGTGAGCGCGCGCGGCCGGGATCCGCCCCGCCAGCTCAGGCGGGGCGGTCGAGGCGGGCGAACGCGTCGAAGATGCGGGCACCGTGGGCCAGCGCCCGCTCGTCCAGCACGAAGCCCGGATGGTGGAGATCCGTCTCCTCGGACTCGCCGTCCCACACCCCCAACCGCAGGTAGACGCCGGGGATCTCCTCGGTGTACCAGGCGAAGTCCTCGCCGCCGCTGGACTGGTCGGCGGTGCCCACCCCGTCGGTTCCGAGCACCGATTGGACGGCCTTCGCCGCGAGGTCGGCGCACTCGTCGTCGTTCACCACGGGCGGCACACCCTGGATGTACTCGACCTCAGTGCGCGCCCCGTACAGGGCACCGATCCGCTCGACCGTCTCGCGGACCAGCGGCTCGACGGTCGCCCACACGTCCCGGTCCGCGCTGCGCAACGTGCCCCAGATCTCGCCCGAGTCGGGGATGACGTTGGGCGCGGACCCGCCGGCCTTGATCGAGGCCCACGTGAGCACGGTGCCGGACCGCGGGTCGATCCGCCGGTCGATCACGCCCGTGACGCCCGTGACGATCTGGGCGAGGGTGAAGACGGTGTCCTGGGTCTCGTGCGGACGCGCGGTGTGCCCGCCGTCCGAGTGGACGGTGATGCCGATCTTGGCGTTGGACGAGGTGATGGCCCCGCCGGTCACGCCCACCTCGCCGACCGGGCGGTGCGGGTCGCAGTGCAGCGCGAGGATGCGGTCGACGCCCTTGACCACGCCCTCCTCGACGCAGTCCTTGGCACCGCCGGGCATCGTCTCCTCGGCCGGCTGGAAAATCAGGCGCACCGGGCGGGGCGGCGGGTCGGCGACCAGCATCTCGGCGGCGCCCAGCAGCATCGCCGTGTGGCCGTCGTGCCCGCAGGAGTGGCTGACGCCCTCGACCTCGGAGGAGAAGGACTCGCCGGACTCCTCGCTCATGGCCAGCGCGTCGATGTCCGCGCGCAGCGCCACCACGTCGGTCGACGTGGCCCCGTCGGCGGCCGCGACGTCGCACCACAGCCCGGTGCCCACCTCGAACCGCTCGGGCTTGAGCCCCATCGAGCGGAGCTCGCCCTCGATGTACTCGGTCGTCTCCCGCTCCTCGTAGGACAGCTCGGGGTGGGCGTGGATGTGCCGCCGCCACCCGACGAGCCGGCCCTCGAACCCGGTCGGGTCGGGGGTCTCATTCTTCTTGCGTCCGAACATCGAACACCTCCTGGCAGAACTGGACCACCCGGTCGCCGAGACGCTGCCGGTTGGCCAATTTCACGAATTCATGACCTTCGTCCTCGAACAGCAGGACGTCCACCGGTACGCCGCGCCGGCGCAGGAACTCCACGGCCTGATCGGTCTCGCTGAGCGGCACATTGGTGTCGTGCGCGCCGTGGACGAAGAGCATCGGGACGTCCACGTGGTGGTACCGCCGTAGGGGCGAGGCCTCCCGCAGTAGCTCACGTTCCTGGAGCGGGTTGCCGTACTTGGGGTAGGCGGCCGCGGCGATCCACGGTTCGGTGGTGCGGTAGAAGGTCTGCAGGTCGCTCATCCCGCACGCGGCGATTCCGCCTCGCCACCTGCCGGGGTGGCGGACCAGGGTGGCGTTGACCAGGTAGCCGCCGTAGGACCGGCCCGAGACCACCGCCCGGCCTGGATCGGCGATGCCCTCGTCGATCAGGTGCAGCAACGCGTCCTCGACATCGTCGATGCCGGAGAAGCGACCGTAGCGGTCGTCGGCGTGACTGAAGAAACGCCCCGAGCCGGTGGAGCCGCGCACGTTGGGCAGGAAGTAGTTCACGCCGATGTCGAGGTAGCGGCGGGCGATGTCGTTGTACCCGGGGCGCGACTGCCCCTCGGGACCGCCGTGGAGGTGGACCACGGTCGGGCCCGGTTCGTCACCGATGTCGGGACGGTAGAGCCAGCCGCTGAGCTGGAGCCCGTCACGGGCGGTGAACTCGACCAACGTCGGCGCGGGGTCGGGTTGCTCGGGCGGCCGCCCGGTCCACCTGCGGTTGTCCACGTCGTACATCACCACGCGCGGCGGCTGGTCGAGGCTCTCGATGGTGAGCGCGAGCAACCGGCCGTCTGCGGTGAGCGTGGGTGAGGTCGCCACGACCTCGGGCAGCGGTGGCCGAACGATCACGCGGGGGCGCTCCGGCCGTAGGTCGAGGACCTCGATCTCCGACAGACCACCGCGCACGTTCCACAGCAGCACCGCGGTCGAGCGGTCCAGGCTCACCTCGACGCGGTCGAGATCGGCGTCGGTGCGGAACGCCACCGGCCAGGACTCGGTGGAGTCCTCGTCCGCCTCGACCGCGAGCAGACCCATCCGGTCCGCCGAATGGTCGCTGCGGACGACCATCCGCATGGGACGGTCGTCGTCCCCCGCGTCGAGGATGACCCCGGCGTCCGTGGTGGAGCCGGTGTCGACGGGTAGCAGTGGCCACCACCGGCCGTCGGGGACGATGCGCAGCAACTCGCGGTTACCGCGGGCACCCACCCGGAACAGCGCGGCTCCGTCCCACGCGTGGACCAGTGCACCGCCCATCCGTCGATCGACGACGGTGTGCTCCCCGGTCTCGGGGTCCACGAGGCGGCCCTCGGCCAGGCCCTCGGAGTCGAACGCCGTCACCGCGAGCAGGTCGCCGTCCCAGCCGACGATCTGGACGGTGGCGTCGCCCACGGTGTCGACGGGGTAGACGTCGTGATCGTCGGGGTCGGTGGTGACCAGCCAGATCCGTTCGCGCTCGCCGCCGTCCGGGGCGACCTCGCAGGCGAGCCACCTGCCGTTGGGCGAGTAGGCCACGCGGCGCACGGGGCCGTCGACGGGCAGCACGACGTCGCGCTCCGGCCCGGCCCCGTCCAGCCCACCCGGCCCCAGCGGCCGCTGCACGGCGCGCGGGTAGCCGGTGCGCTCGGTGACCACACACGCCAACATCGACCCGTCGGGCGACAGGTTGGGGGACGTGGTGTGGCGGATCTGGGTGGGCCCCCCGGCGGCGTCGTCGGGTGGTCCCGCGACGTCGCGGGACTCGGCCTCCTCGGTGACCTCGACGTCGACCTCGGTGGTGTCAGGCACGGTGAATCCAGGTGTCCTTTCCGCCGCCTCCGCTCGAGGCGTTGACGACCATGGTGCCCGCCGGGGCCACGCGCGTCAGTGCGACAGGCGGGGCCGTGGCGGCGATCTCTCCCCCCTCACCGTGCCGCAACATGACGAACGCCCGCATGTCGACGTGGCGTCGCTGCAGTTCGCGGCCGTCGAACGTCGGCAGGGTGGACAGCGACTGCACCTCTTGCGCGACGAACCGGTCCCCGTGGCGGCGCAGCTCGTCCCGACGCTCGTCGAGCTCCCGGGGCGAGCATTCCGGGCCCACGGTGATGTCGGACCCGCCGTAGCCGTCGATCGGCTTGACGACCAGCTCGCCGAGCCGGTCGAGGACCTGTCGACGCTGGTCCGGGTCGGCGCACAGGTACGTGTCGACCTGGCCGATGAGGGGCTTCTCGCCCAGGTAGAAATCGATGATCTTGGGGACCATCGCGTAGATCGCCTTGTCGTCGGCGGCCCCGTTCCCGGGCGCGTTGACCACGGCGACGCCGTGCTCCGCCATCGCGTTCAGAAGCCCACTGCGCAGCGCGGTGCCATCTGCGCCCGTAGAGGACAGGAGCATCTCCTCGTCCATACGGACGTAGAGCACGTCGATCTTCTGCCGCTCCCCGCCCTCGACCCGCCACAGGGCGGAGTCCTCGCACACCAGGTCCGAGGGCGTCACCAGGGTGCCACCGACCGCCTCCGTGACACTCTTGAGGTCGTACGCCTCGAGTTCGTCCTCGGCGACCACCACGCCGATGGCGGGATCGTCGACCCCCTCGGGCGCGGCCGCCCGCAGGGTGTCGGTCAGCATCGCCAGCGCCTCGCGGGGGTCGTGGACCTCCGACCGCGCACCGAACTCGGGGAAACCCTCGGCGATCCGGTCGCGCAGTGCGACCGCCATCGCCATCCCCCCGGGCATCCGCAGGTTGTCCTCGAGCACGATCCACTCGCCCGGCGCCGTGGAGACCAGGTCCACGCCACACACCGGGGCGTGCAGGACGCCCTCGGGCACCGCGCGTCCGGTGGGACGGAACCCCGGTGCGCGCTGGAGCGCCTCGGCGGGGACCACGCCGGCCCGGCTGATCTCGCCCGCCCCGTAGATGTCGCGCAGGAACATCTCCATCGCGCGCGCCCGCTGCTCGATGCCCGCGGAGATCCGTGCCCACTGGTCGGCCGGGACGATCCGCGGGACCGAGTCGAGCGGGAAGACCTGCGGCTCGTCCTTGCCGTACACCTTGAGCGTGATGCCCATGGAGCGCAGCGTGTCGTCCACCTGCTCCTTGCGCTCGCACAGGACCTCGGGGCCCATGTCGGACACGGCCTTGAGCAGGTCCACGTACTCGGGCCGCGGGTTGCCGTCCTCCGAGATGGCCTCGTCGTGCACCTCCTCGGTCACCGCCTCGCCGAGCGGCGAGTAGGAGGCGAGCATGTGTCGCATCCCGCGGTCGTCGGCGGTGTCCCGGGGACGGATCCGCTCGACGGTCTCGGCGAGCAGGACGGCGATCACGTCGCTGCGGCGTCCCCGTCGGCGGTGCGCCGCGCGTTGGCGGGTGGCCGAGGTCGCAGAACCGCGGACTCCGTCGAGCAGGTTCAGCACCAGGTCGAGTTCGCCTCCGGCCCGGAGGTGGTCGACGTGGTCGTCGACCAGTCCGGTGAGCACCTCGGTGGCGGGGCGGGGGCGCCCGGTCGCCACGTCCACGAGGTCCCCCTCGAGTCCGGAGCGTGCGGCGCGCCAGAACGCCGCGGCCAGCACGGCGTCGGAGGGTCCGTCCCACCCACCGGATCCGGAGTCCTGACCGGCGTCCCGTTCGGCGAGGACGCGGTCGACCGCCGCGCGGAACAGGGCGGCGACGACGACGAGGGTGTCGATCGTGCTGCAGGAGTCGCAGGCCACGAGTTCGATCCCGTCGCCGTCCCGGGAGGGGCGGACGTCGACCGCGATCCCCTCCCGTCCCGCGACGACGCCGGTGGCGACGATCTCGTCCTCGCAGGCCAGCGCCTCGTCGGCGGTGTCGGCGGCGTAGGCGGGCAGGTGTGCGGGCGACCACTGGCTCTCGAAGTAGCGGGTGGAGGCGTACCCGGAGTCGGTGCCGTCTGCCCAGTAGGGGGAACTCGCCGACAGTGCCAGCAGCACCGGCGCGAGGGCGGCGACCCGTCGGGCCGCGTACTGGGCCTCGTCGGCGTCGGCGGTCTCGACCACCACCCGGAAGCCGGCCGAGGCGCGGGTCTGCGACTCGCGGCCCGGCGCGGGGTGGGGGTCCTGCGGGGCGGGGTCGAACTCCACGCCGGGCGAGGCCAGCGACCCTGCCGCGACCACCCCGGTCCGCAGTCCGTTGGCGGCCTCCGCCAGGCGGGTCCGGTTGCGGCGGATGGTGTCCCCGAGCTCGCCGAGCCCGGTGTGGGCGCCCGCGTCCGCGACCACGATCGCGCCGTGTTGCTCCGGCCGGACGTGGCCCTCCTGTCCCCGTTGCCCGGTGTCGCCGAGAGCGGCGAGCACCTCCGTTGCCCGCCGAACCGGTCGCCGGGTCCTCGTGTCGACGAGGTGGAGTTCCTCTTCGACTCTGATCCATCGCTGTGCGTCGGTCATCATTCCCACGCTAAGGGAACCCGGGCGAGCCCGCACCCGCAGCAGCTCCCCGGGCCCGGCGCGGGGGTCACCGCATGATCCACGTGTCCTTGCCGCCGCCGCCCCGCGAGGAGTTGACGATCATCGATCCCGCCGGCGCGACCCGGGTGAGCCCGGCCGGGACCGCGTGCGCGGTGGTCCTGCCCCCCTCGCGTCGGACGTGGGCGAACGCGCGGAGGTCCACGTGCCGGCGCTGCATCCGGGTCCCGTCGAAGGTCGGCAACGTGGACAGGGGCACGACCTCCTGGGCGATGAACCCCTCCGGCCGGGTGAGCAGGTCCTCCCGGCGGGCGGCCAGCTCCGCCTCCGAGCACTCCGGCCCGATGGTGATCCCGAGTCCGCCGTACCCGTCGATCGGCTTGACCACCAGCTCGCCGAGGCGGTCCAACACGAGGTCCCGCTGCGTCCGGTCGGCACACAGGTAGGTGGGGACCTGCTCGAGGATCGGGGTCTCCCCCAGGTAGAAGTCGATCATGGCGGGGACGGAGGCGTAGACGGCCTTGTCGTCGGCCACCCCGTTGCCGAGGGCGTTGGCGATGGTCAGGCGTCCGGCCCCGAGCGCGTCGAGCAGCCCGTCGCGCAGCGGGATGCCGTCGTCGCCCGGCGAGCTGAGGAGCATGTCCTCGTCTATCCGGGCGTACATGACGTCCACCCGGTGCAGATCGCGGCCCGCGCGATGGTGCAGCACCCCGTCCCGGAAGGTGAGCCGGTCGGGCGTGACCAGCGGCAGTCCGGTGCGCTGCGCGATGAGTCGGTGCTCGAACCAGGCCGAGTCGGTCGGCCCGGAGGAGACGACCGCGAGCTGCGGCTCGTCCCCGGCGGCCGGCGGCGCGGCCGCCTCGAGCGTCTCGCGGATCATGCCGAACGCCTCGTCCGGCGCGTGGAGATCGAACCCGCCCGTGAGGTCGCCGAACAGGGAGGTGGTCATCTGTCGCAGGGCGTGGGAGAAGGCGATCCCGGAGGGCACCCGGACGTTGTCCTCCAGCACGAACCACGTGCCGTCGTCCCCGCACACCAGGTCGATCCCGCAGATGTGCGCCCGCGTCCGACCCGGCCGCTGTACGCGTCCCGTGCTGCGGTGACCGGGGGCGCGGTCCAGGGACTCGGGCGTCATGTGCCCCGCGCGCACGAACTCGCGCTGGCCGTAGATGTCGTCGAGGAAGGCGTCCAGGGCGCGGGCGCGCTGCTCCGTGCCGGCGGCCAGCACCCGCCACACTTCGGGCGAGATGATGCGGGGTACGAAGTCCATGGGGAACGCCTGGGGCCGCTCCTGTCCGGTGACCCGGAACGTCACCCCGGCCACCGAGGCCTCCTTCTCCGCCGTCACCTGTCGCGACCGGAGCCGCACGGTGCCCGCCCGGTCCAGGGCCGACATCACGGGAGCGTAGGCCTCACGGGGGGCACCCCCCTCCTCGACCGCCTCGTCCCAGCTCGGGTCGGCGTCGAGGCCCTCGATCGGTTCGTAGACGCCGAACAGTCGTGAGTGGGCATCGGGGACCGCCGACCGGGGACCGCTGATCCCGGCGGTCTCCGCCGCGAGCAGGTCGACCACGTCGTGGGGGTGCCCCCGCCGGCGGAGGGCCTGGCGCTGCCGGAACGCACTGCTGCCGTTGTAGAGCGCGTTGTCGAGCAGGGTGCGCACGGTGTCGAGGTCACCCGACCGGTTCAACTCGCCGGTCAGGGACTCCACCAGATCCGAGACGACGTCGGTGGCGGGCCGGGCCCGGAAGGTGACGGGGTCCACGAGATCACCCTCGAGGCCCGACCGGGCCGCGCGCCACAGGGCCGCCCGCAGCCTCGTCTCGGCGGGGGCCGCCGACCCGGCGCCGTCGGCGACGGCGGTCGCCTCGCGCTCGACGAGGGCCCGGAACAGGGCGGCGGCCAGAACGGTGGCTTCGGCGGAGGGACAGGCGTCGCCCACCTGCAGCTCCACGGACCGCCGGTCGGCCCCGGGCTGCACACCGAAGCCCACCATCGACGCATCGACGACCACCCCGCTGGCCACGAGGTCGGCCACCAACTCGTCGTACTCGGCGGCCGAGCACACGCCCGCCACGGGCGCCGCCGTGGGCCACTGCGAGGCCGCCACCGAGCGGCAACTCGCGTAGCCGGAGTCCGACCCGTCCCTCAGGAAGGGCGAGCTCGCCGTGAGCGCGAGGAACACCGGCAGGTACGGAGCGATCCGGCAGGACACCGCGACCGCCTCGTCTGCGCCATGGGCCTCGACCCGGATCCGGACGCCACAGTAGATCTGATCCCGGGCCAGGTACTCGTAGTCGGCCAGGAGTCGACGAGTCCTCGGCGTCTCGTCGACGAGGGCGGACCCGGGGGGCACGAGCGGGACGGCCCCGGCGGCGACCACCGCCAGCCCGAGCTCGGCCCCCGCCCCGTTGAGCCCCGCCCGCTCCGCGCGGAGGGCCGACCGCAGCTCCGTCGCGGACCCGGCAGGGGCGGTCGCGGCGCGGATGACGCAGTTGCGCAGTTCCTCTCCCGCGCCACCTCCACCCCGCAGGGCCAGCAGCTCCGCCGCCCGGGGCGTCAACTCCCTGCTCGCGGTGTCGAGGACGTGCAGGTCCTCTTCGACGACCATCGACCTCAACACTGCTTCCATAAAGGAAATGTAGGGCCGGGGGGCGGAGTTCACATCCGGTCGGATTGTGGGATGGGTCTCATCGGATCCGGGTTCAGCGCGCCTTCCACACCGGGGCACGCTTCTCCGCGAACGCCCTCGGGCCCTCGGCCGCGTCCTCGGAGGTCATGACGGTGATCGTCTCCGTGTCATTGACCTTCCACTTGTCGACCTCCGCCGGACGCCCGCCGTCGGTGATACCGAGCGCGACCCGCTTGGTCCCCTGGACCGCCAGCGGCGCGTTGGCGGCGATGGTCCCGGCGAGCTCGAGCGCGGTGTCGAGCAGCCGGTCGGCCGGGACGACGTGGTTGATCAGGTGCAGGTCGAGCGCCCGCCCGGCGGTGATCGGCTCGCCGGTGAGCATCATCTCCATGGCCACCCGGTGGGGCAGCTGGGCCGGCAGCCGGAACGCGCCACCGGCGGCGGCGATGAGCCCACGCCGCACCTCCGGCAGACCGAACACCGCGTGGTCGGCGGCCACCACGAGGTCGCAGGCCAGGGCGATCTCGCAGCCCCCACCCAGTGCGGTGCCGTTGACCGCGCCGATCACGGGGACCGAGACGTACTGCTGCATCATCCCCGCGAATCCCCACCGCCGGTTCTCGGCCGGGAAGATGTCCTCACCCCGGGAGATGGCCTTGAGGTCGGCGCCCGCGCAGAAGGACCGCTCTCCCGCGCCGGTGATCACCACGACCCGGATCTCGGGATCGGTGTCCGCCTCGTGCAGCGCGTTGCCCAGCAGCGTGCTGACCTCGCCGTTGACGGCGTTGCGGGCCTCCGGGCGGTCGAGGGTGACGAGTAGGACGTGGTCCCGGCGCTCGGTACGGACGGCGGGACGGTTCTCGGTTGACGTCATGGGCCCAGTCTCGCCCGGCGGTGGCTGCCACGCAGCCCCTCCGCGCTATTCGGCCCTCTCCGCAGGAAGGTTCGTGCGGATGTCCGCGCATCGCACGCTCGAGTGGCACGGCCGACGTCGCTGCGCGTAAACGCATCCTTCCCCTCGGCCGGTCCCGGTGCGGGCGGGCCCGGGCGCCCCGCCGGTCGGGCACCGTGCCCCGCCGGTCGGGCTCCATGTCGCGGGTCGGGGGCGCCACTCGCGGGTCGCCGACGGTCGCCGCGGGGCCACCGCCGAACTGTCGCCGATTCCGACCCGCGCTGCAGCGCCCCGAGGAGACGGGCCGGTCGAGGGTTGTCATAACCGAAACGAAGGCGAGCGAGAGATGTTTCACGTGAACCCTTCTCGGCGGTGGGTGGATGCCCCGCCCCCGGCGAGGTAGTGTGAGCCACTACAGATATATTTGATTTAGATCATCGGTCTCGGCGCTCCGGGTGGGTGCCCTTCTCTCGTGGAATGAGGTGGCGGACGTGGCCCCCACACGACTCGGCCAGCGCCCGCAGCTCTCCGAGGAGGTCGCCGACCACGTGCGGACTCGGATCATGAGCGGCGATGTCCGCCCGGGGTCCTTCATCCGGCTCGACGAGACCGCCTCCGCACTCGGGGTGAGCGTGACCCCGGTCCGGGAGGCACTACTCACCCTGCGCGGCGAGGGCCTCGTCGATCTGGTGCCGCGGCGCGGCTACCTGGTCTCGCCGATGAGCCGCCAGGACATCGAGGACATCTTCTGGCTCCAAGCGGAACTCTCCAAGCGCATCGTCGACCGGGCCATCACCCGCTACGACGCGGAAACTCTCGAGTTCCACGGTCGTCTGATCGACGAATTCGAGAAGGCATCCGCGTCAGATGACACCGACGGCGTGGTGCACGCCCAGTACGCGATCCACCGGTGCCTCAACCGGGCTTCCCGCTCGGACAAGCTGTCCCGGTTCCTGTCCAACGCCGCCCGCTACATGCCCTACCGGCTGTACGCGGACGACCCCGAGTGGCGTGCGGGCGCACTGACGGACAACCGCCGCATGCTCGAGGCGCTGCGTGACGGCGACGTCGAGACGGCCCACGAAGTGGTGGACGCCGAGTTCACCGGTGGCGCGAGTCTGCTCATCGCCCATCTCGAGCGAGCGGGCGTGTGGGACGACGAGCGCGCACCGGAACTCGACCCCGAGCACTGAGTCCCACTTCAGTGATCGGTCCGTCCGCACTCTCCACCTCAGATCGGTTTGAACAGGATGCGGTAGGTGGCCGTCCGAACCGTCCGGGGGAGTTCGTCGGGCCGCGTGCGAACTCCACGGGATTCCGAGTTCATTCCGGAACGGTCGCTGCAGGAAGCCGGTGGTCGCGCACCTGTGGATCCGGCCCGACGATAGAGCTGGTGAGCACTTCCCTGCTCTCCCGGAGTGGTCGGACGGGAGCCGTGACACCAGCTCAGACGCCCACGGTGCCGTGCTCGGAACGCAGTGTGCCCTTGACGACCTTGCCGCTGGCGTTGCGGGGGAGTTCGTCGACGTGGACCAGATGCTTGGGGAGCTTGAAGCCGGCGAGCTTGTCCCGCAGCCACTCGCTGAGCTCCTCGAGGGTGAGATCGGCAACGCCGTCCTCCACGTTCTGGGCGACCACTGCGACGGGGACCTCGCCCCACCTGTCGTCCTTGCGGCCGATCACCGCGACCTCGCGGATCCTCGGGTGCCCGGCGATGATGTTCTCCACCTCGGCGCAGTAGATGTTCTCGCCGCCGGAGATGATCATGTCCTTCTTGCGGTCCACCACGTAGACGAAGCCCTCGTCGTCCATGCGGACCAGGTCGCCGGAGTGGAACCACCCGCCCTCGAAGGCCTCCGCCGTCTCCTTGGGCTTGTTCCAGTAGCCGGACATGGTGGTGGGACCGCGGTAGACGATCTCGCCGACCTCACCCGGGCCGACGAGCTCGCCGAAGGCGTCGACGACGCGGGCCTGGAGGGTGGGGATGACCTTGCCGACGGAGCCGATCTTGCGGATCGCGTCATCGCCGTCGAGGGCACAGGTGATGGGGCTCATCTCGGTCTGGCCGAACACCGCGCAGTTCAGGGCGTCCGGGAAGGTCTCGGCCATGGCGCGCAGGATCGTGTCGGTGGACGGGGCCGCGCCCCAGGAGATGGTGCGCAGCACCAGGCTGCGCGGGCGGGCCTGCTGCTCGGCACAGACGGCCTGCCACTGCACGGGGACGAGGAAGATGCTGGTGATGTGCTCGGCCTCGAGGGTGTCCAGGACCGCTGCGGGGTCGAAGGCCTGCAGCGGGTGGACCACCGTGACGCCGCCGAGTTGGAGGCTCGGCGCGATCGAGCCGAGCGCCGCGATGTGGAACATCGGGGCGGCGCACAGTGCGCGCCCGTCCTCCTCGAACAGTCGGAACACCCGGATGCAGGTCAGGGACTGCGCCGTGAGGTTCTCGTAGGAGAGCATCGCGCCCTTGGGGCGACCCGTGGTGCCCGAGGTGTACATGATGAGCGCGGTGGAGTCCTCGGGGACGTCGACGGGCTCGTGCGGCTGGCCCTCCTCCGCGATCGCGTCCGCGTACGTGGTCTGGTCGGGCGTCCCCGGTTCACCGCCGATGACGATGTGGTGGCCCGGCTCCTCGCCCTGGGCGCGGATCGCGCCGACGAGCGGGGCGAGCATCGCGTCGGTGATGACGCCCTTCGGCGTGCAATCGCTGACCAGGTAGGCGAGCTCGCCGGGGGTGAGACGGAAGTTCACCGGGACCGCGATGGCACCCAGCTCGTTGATGCCCAGGACCGCCTCGACGAACTCCGGGTTGTTGAGCGTGATGAGCATGACCCGGTCGCCCCTGCCCACACCGCGGCGGGCCAACGCGTCGGCGAAGCGGTTGCTGCGGCCGTGCAGCTGGGACCACGTGGTGGTCTGGCCGAGGAACCGCAGCGCCTCGGCGTCGGGCTGCATCTCGGCGTGGGTGGCGACCCACGTGTTCCAGTTGTTGCGACGTGCCGCGTGGAGTTCGGCGATGGGATCCGTGGCGGTGGTCATGATCTCGGCCTTTCGTCGGGCGGTGGGTGACGGGAGGGGCAGGTGACAGGAGGGACGGTTCAGGAGAAGTTCGGGCGCCGTTTCTCGAGGATCGAGGACACGCCCTCGGCGAAGTCGGGGGAGATCAGCAGCTCGCACTGGCCCTCGTGTTCCCTGGCCAGGGCCGCGTCCAGCTCGGCGAGCGTGGCCCCGGTGACGGCCCTCTTGGTCAGTTCCAGGGCGCGGCGCGGACCCCGGGCCAGTCGGCGGGCGAGCTTCGCGGCGGCGGGCTCGAGGTCCGCGGTCGGGTGGACCTCCATGGCCAGTCCGACGTCGTGGGCCTCCGCGGCGGAGACGGCGTCGCCACGCAGCAGCATGCGCGAGGCGATCGACCGTCCGACGGCCGCGGGCAGCAGCACGCTGGCGCCGCCGTCGGGCATGAGTCCGATGTTGGTGAACGCGAACAGTAGGTAGGCGTCCTCCGACATGAGGACGAGGTCGGAGGCCAGCGCGAGCGAGACGCCCACCCCGGCCGCCGGGCCGGTGACGGCGGCGATTACCGGGACCGGGACCGTGAGGACCGCGCGGACCAGTGCGGCGGCCCCGGCCATGGTCGCGTCGGGGCTGGGCGCGTCCGCGCCGGCGTCCTTGATCGCCTGCAGGTCAGCTCCGGTGGTGAACGCCCCGCCCTCCCCTGAAAGCACGATGACCCGGGTGCCCGGATCGCTGCCGTGTTCGATGATGAGCTCGGTCAGCGCGGTGACGGTGGGGTGGTCGAGCGCGTTCATCCGGTCGGGCCGGTTGATACTGATCGTGGTCACGCCCAGGTCGTCATGGTCGACCTTGATGGCGTCACGTCCGGTCGCGGTCATCGGACCGTCTCCCCCGCCTCGACCATCCCGGCCAGCCTGCCGGTGATGATCTCCTCAGCCTCGGCCATCATCCGGTCGACGAGCTCCGCCGCGGTGGGCACGTCGTGGATCAGACCCTGACACTGGCCGGCGCTCCAGATGCCCGCGTCCAGGTCGCCGTCCTCGAAGACCTTGCGTCCGCGGGCTCCGGCGACGAGGTGCTGGATGTCGGAGAACTCGGCACCCTGGGCCTCTTTCGACACGACCTCGGCGGAGACGGCGTTGGCGGCCACCCGCGCGGTGTTGTGCAGTGTCCGGAAGATCAGCTTCGTGTCGAGCTCGGTGTTGGCCACGATCTGTTGTTTGACCTGCTCGGCCACCGGCGACTCGGCCGTGCACATGAAGCGGGTGCCCATGTTGGCGCCGTCGGCTCCCAGCGCCAGTGCTGCCACCATGCCGCGGGCGTCGGCGATCCCGCCGGAGGCGAGGATCGGGACGGACAGCCTCGCCGCCGCGGCAGGGATGAGCACCAGGCCGGGGACGTCGTCCTCCCCCGGGTGGCCCGCGCACTCGAAGCCGTCGATCGACACCGCGTCCACACCGAGCTGCTCGGCCTTGATCGCGTGGCGGACCGAGGTGCACTTGTGGATCACCTTGATGCCGGCCTCGTGGAACACCGGTAGGTGGTCCTTGGGATTGGACCCGGCCGTCTCGACGATCTTCACGCCCGACTCGACGATCGCCTGCCGGTACTCGGCGTACGGGGGCGGAGAGATCGCGGGAAGGATCGTGAGGTTGACGCCGAACGGCTGGTCGGTCATCTCCCGGCAGCGCGCGATCTCCTTGACCAGGTCCTCGGGCGTGGGTTGGGTGAGTCCGGTGATGATCCCCAGCGCGCCGGCCTCGGACACGGCGGCGGCGAGTTCGGCGCGGCCGACCCACATCATGCCGCCCTGGACGATGGGATGACGGACGCCGAACTCCACGGTGAATCGGGTGCGGATCACGGCTGGACCTCCTCGTAGGTGCCACCGGAGGTGGCCTCAGGACTTGGCATGGGCGACTGATCCCTTCTGCAACCGACCGCGATGACGTCGTCCCTCCAGAACGACCATGGATCCGATCACATATATGTGTAAGTGTCGCTACGCGATGCCCACTGTAGCCGGTGTTGTCAAGATCACACCGTGTTCCACCTAACCCGGAAAGCGCACCCATGTGCCCCTCACGCCCTCGTGGGTCACGCACCCTCTCCGGGCATCGGGTTCGGCGTCCCGACGTGCGGAAATCGCGGGGCGCGGCGGCAGTTCCGCCGGGTTAGGCGGCTCCGGTGGAGCCGGCGGCTGGAGCGTGCACGACCGGGCAGGCGACCACCCGGTCGCGCGGCTGGATGGGGCAGGCCCCCAGGTCGGCGGGACGGTAACCCTCCGGGTATCCCGGGTACGTCCGGTTCTCGGTCCCACGGGACCCGAGCTCGCGGCGGCGGACCGGCAGCCACCGCACCACCTTCGACCGCATCCGCAGCGCCGCGTAGGCGGCCTCGCGGAACGCCGGAGGTTGCCACGGGAAGCCGAAGGCGCGGGTCATGTCGTCGTCGATCAGCGCCTGCACGACCTTGCGGACCACCGGCCGGGCCGGCTCCGGGTACCAGGAACACATGAGATCGAGCGTGTACGTCCCGATGAGCTCGTTGGTCCGGGCGTAGCGCATGGTGCGCGCCTCGTAGTCGTCCCGCCAGCGCCGGAACTCCCCGATGCCCTGCGGGATCCCCTTGATCTTCATCCGCTCCCCGACTGCGCGGTAGAAGTGGAACGCCGCGAGCCGTTCGTTCGGATGCAGACGCCGCCAGCCGTTCGCATCGATCCACTCGAGCGGTTCGTAGATGAACGTCGACAACACATAGAGCATGTCGTCATTGGTGATCTCGTACATCGCGTGTTGGCGGTTGATCACCCGCAGCGCCTCCTTGCCGCGGGGCGAGTCGTACCCGTGCTCGACCAGCTCCACCATGAGCAGCGCGGTGTCGTCGTACCGCTTCTGCGGGTGATCGCGGAAGTTGCCCGCCTGCTCCAGGACCGCCGACACCGAAGGGATGCAGTAGGTCCGGTACAGCGCCAGCTCGAGCGCCCGCTGATAGTCCCACGGGAACTCGTACGCGGAGGTGATGCGGTGGATCTCCGCCGCGTCCGCCACCGGATCGAGAGTCGCGATGAGATCACGCCAGTACCAGCGCCCGGGCCTGAACGGGACCCCTGCCGTGAGCGGGTGGTCGACGGCGGCGTCGGCGACGAGGTCGGCCGGGATCGATCCGAACACCCCGGGCACGGCGGGCCGCTCGGTGGCCGCGGCCCTCGTCGTCGTCGTCATCTCCTCGGTTCTCTCGGAGGTGGCGGTCATCTCACCTCACATCCTTCCCTGGACGTTCGCGAGCATCCACTTGACGATCTTGATGTCACGCGGCTTGCGGGTCATGGTCATGAGGTTCAGCGGGGCCGCGAACTTCTGCGCGGTGATGGCCTTGGGACGGGCGAACTCGCGCAACCCGTCGGCGCCGTGGATGCGGCCGAAGCCCGAGTCACCCGAACCGCCGAACGGCAACGCCGGGATGCCGGCGAACGCGAGGAACGAGTTGACCGACACCATGCCCACGTCCAACTTCTCCGCCAGGGCCAGCCCCCGCTTCTTGTTGCCGGTGAAGATCGACCCGCCGAGGCCGTAGCTGCTGGCGTTCGCCTTCTCGATCGCCTCCTCCAGGTCCGCGACAGGGTTGATCACGACGGTGGGGCCGAAGGTCTCCTCGGTGATCGCGGACGAGTTCTCGGGGACGTCGACCAGGACGACCGGCTCGATGATCTTCTCGCCGACGGAGTCCTCGCCGCCGAGTACGGCCCTGCCCCCCTTCGCGAGTGCGTCCTTGACGTGCCTGCGGACGATGTCGACCTGTGCCGGCAGCGTCATGGGCCCGTAGCTGGAGGAGATCGAGTTGCCCGGGGTGAGCGCGCGGACCTTGGCCGTGAACTTCTGGACGAACGCGTCGTGGACGTCCGAGTGGACGTAGATCCGCTCCACGCCCGCGCAGGTCTGGCCCGCGTTGCCCATGGCGCCGAAGACCGCCTGGTCGGCGGCCGCGTCGAGATCCGCGTCCGAGTCGACGAGCAGGGCGTCCTTGCCACCGCCCTCGATGACGACCGGCGTGAGCGTCTCCGCGCAGGCGGCCATGACCTTGCGGCCCGTCGCGGCGGAGCCGGTGAACGCGAGCTTGTCCACGCCCGCCCGGCACAACGCCGCACCCGTCGAGCCGTCACCGGTGATCGTCTGGATGAGCGGCTGGGAGGCGCCCAGGGAATCCCACACCTCCGCCAGCCACACGCCCACACCCGGCGTGAGCTCGCTGGGCTTGAACACCACCGCGTTGCCCGCGGCCATGGCGTAGGACAGCGTGCCCATCGGGGTGAACGCGGGGTAGTTCCACGGGCCGATCGCGCCGACCACGCCGTAGGGCTGATATTCCACGTAGGCGGCCTGGTTGCTCATGAGCAGCCCGGCCGAGACGGAGCGCCGTCGCAGGACCTTGTCCGCGTTCTTGGCCGCCCACTCCAGATGGCTGACGGTGAGCATGACCTCGAGGGTCGCGTCCTCGTCCGGCTTCCCGGTCTCGGCGGAGATCAGGGACGCCAACTCCTCGGCCCTGGACGAGATCGCCCGCTTGTACTCCAGCAGCCACTCACGGCGACCCCGCGGACCCTGGTTCGCCCACCAGCGGGCCGCGGCACGCGCACGCTCCACGGCGAGGGCGACCTCCTCGGGACCGGCGACGGGGTACTCCGCGAGGACGGTGCCGTCGCGGGGGTCCAGGCTCGCGAACGTGGGGCCGGTCTTGCTGGGCTCGGTGGTCGTCATCTGAGGTCCTCTCGTTTCCGATCACATATATTTGATGTAGCGTACCGTGATACGGGCCACAGTAGTCCAGTGTGCACCCAACCGACACCCCGTGACAGATACCGGGGCAACCACACAGAAAGACGAGGCGAGAAGTGTTCGACATCCTCACCGAAGAGCAGCGTGACTTCGCCAAGTCGATCGATGACTTCTGCGCGCGCGAGGTCGGCGGCGTCGAGAAGCGACGCGAGCTCACCACCGAGGGCGGCACCCACTCGCCGCACATCTACTCCAAGATGGCCGAGCTCGGATGGTTGGGGCTGACCGTCCCCGAGGAGTACGGCGGCTCCGACGCCGGTGCCGTCGAACTGTGCCTCCTGCTCGAGCACTCCCTGCGCGGCCTCGCCCCGATCGGCGGCATCGGCCCCACCCTCATCACGGCCGCCGCGTACCAGAAGTTCGGGACCGAGGAGCAGCGCAGACGCGCGCTCGAGTTGGTCGTGAACGGCGGCACCCTGTCCATCTCGATGTCCGAGCCCGGCGCCGGGTCCGACGTCGCCGCCCTGCGCTGCAAGGCCGAGCGCGACGGCGACGACTGGGTGATCAACGGGCAGAAGACCTGGTGTTCCAACGCCCACTTCGCCGACCGCATCCTGCTCGTCGCCCGCACCGACTCGTCGGGCAAGAAGCACGAGGGCATCACGATGTTCGACGTGCCCGCGGACATCGAGGGCCTGCAGATCACCGGGATCGAGACCATGGGCGGCAAGGAGGTCAACGACCTCTACTTCACCGACGTCCGCCTGCCCGCCGACTCCGTGATCGGAGAGGTCGGCGGCGGCTGGGCGCAGCTCATGACCGGGCTCAACACCGAGCGCCTCATCCTCGCCGCCATGCAGCTCGGCGTGGCCCAGCGGGCGTTCGACGACTGCCTGACCTTCATCAAGGAGCGCGAGCAGTTCGGCCGCCCCGTCGGCTCCTTCCAGGTGCTCCGCCACCGTATGGCCGACCTCGCCACCGAGATCGAGGCCACGCGCCTGCTCGTCTACGCGGTCGCCAGGAAGGTCGACGAGGCCGACCCCACGGCCCTGTTCCCCCGCGAGGCCTCCATGGCCAAGCTCAAGGCGTCCGAGCTGAGCAAGCGGGTCACGCTCGAGTGCATGCAGTCCATGGGCGGATACGGGTACGCCACCGAGTACGGGATGGAACGTCTGGTCCGCCAGGCGGTGGTCTCCACCATCTACGGCGGCACCAACGAGGTCCAGCGGGACATCATCGGCAAGACGCTCGGCCTGTGAGCACCGCCGGTACAGCCGGGGCGGCCGGGACCGCCGGGACCGCGGGTGTCGCCGCGCGACGACATCGCGGGCAGCCGCTGGAGGGGCACCGGCCTGGACACCGGGCACCCCATGTTCGGCATGCTCGGGCAGATGCGCTGGTGGGGTAAGGACTTCACCGAGGCCCGCAAGGTGGACCCGATCCTCGTCACCGACGACTCCGGTGAGGTCGTGCCGGACACCTCGGCGACCGGCGGGGGCGGGGCGTCCCTGTGGGTGGTCTCCTTCCGCGGCCCCTGACCGCCTCCATGGTGTACGACCGCCTGCCGGTGATCGACCACTTCGCCGTCGTCGGACCCGACACCCTTCTCGCGGTGATGAACGGGCGCGGCACCGTGCACGAGGGCGAGCACTTCTGGTTCGTCCTGGAGCGCGAGCGCTGAGACGCACGGGCCGGGTGCGCGGGGCGGCGCCACGCCCCACAATGGGGCGCATGACCCCGAACCCCACGCGCCCGGTCCGCATCGCCGTCCAGCTCCAGCCGCAGCACTCGCCGGACTACGGACTGATCCGGGACGCCGTCCGACGTTCCGAGGATGCGGGCGTGGACGTGGTCTTCAACTGGGACCACTTCTTCCCGCTCTACGGTGATCCCGACGGCGCCCACTTCGAGTGTTGGACGATGCTGGCCGCGTGGGCCGAGCAGACCGAACGCGTCGAGATCGGCGCCCTGGTCACCTGCAACACCTATCGCAACCCCGACCTGCTCGCCGACATGGCCCGGACCGTCGACCACATCTCCGGCGGCCGCCTCATCCTGGGCCTGGGCAGCGGATGGTTCGAGCGGGACTACGCCGAGTACGGCTACGAGTTCGGCACCAAGGGCTCGCGGCTCGACGACCTCGGGCACTCCCTCGATCGGATCGAGCAGCGCTTCGCCACGCTCACCCCCGCCCCGACGAGGGATATCCCCTTGCTGCTCGGTGGCGGCGGTGAGAAGAAGACCCTGCGACACGTGGCCCGCCACGCCGACATCTGGCACTCGTTCGTGGACGTGGAGACCTACCGCCACAAGTCGGAGGTGCTCGCCGGGCACTGCGCGGACGTGGGGCGCGATCCGGGCGAGATCGAGCGGTCGACGGAGATCGGCGGGGCCAGCTCGCCCGACGAGGCGAAGCGGCTCGCCGAGGACCTGCACGCCGAGGGCGTCACCCTCTTCACGGTCGGGCTCAACGGCCCCGACTACCCGCTGGACCTGGTCGAGTCGCTGGTGGCCTGGCGCGACGGCCGCTGACTCGGCGCTGACCCTGCCCGTCGGCGCCGAGCCTGCCCGTCGGCGCCGGAAATCCGCTACTCCGAATCCGGATCCGCTATCCCGATCGGCGTAGCGAATCCGCATTCCGAGTAGCGGATTTCGGGTTGGGAGGGAACCGGGCGGGCTGAGGGGGAACCGGGGCGGGCTGGGGCGGGCGCGTGTCGGCGCGGGCCGCGGCGGGTCAGCCCCGCTTGACCGCCCGGTCGACCCGGCGCCACGTCCGGTACGTGTACCACGACGCCACCAGCATGAGCACCAGCACGAGCGAGGCGAAGATCGACGGTCGCCCGGTGAGGATCAAGCCCACCGCGTTGACCAACGCCAGCACGGTGAAGAACCCGACGAACCCGCCGATGACCTCCAGCCGCTGCCGGGCGCCCAGGGCGTCACCGCCGCTCCGAGCCACCGCCGATCAGCTCTTCAGGCCGCCGGCGGTGAGGCCGGAGATGATCCGTCGCTGGAAGATCAGCACCATGATCACCAGCGGCACGGTGACGAGCGCGCCGGCGGCCATGATCGCCGCGTGCGGCGGCAGGTACGGGTTGACCCCGGAGAACCGGGCGATCGCCACCGTCACGGGCTCGGTCGCGGTCGTGGACAGCTGCTGCGAGAGCACGAACTCGTTCCACGTGATGATGAACGCCAGGATCGCGGTGGTGAACAGGGCCGGCGCGGCGAGCGGGAGGATGATCTTGATGAACGCCTGGCCGCGGGTCGCACCATCGACGCGGGCAGCCTCCTCCAGCTCCCACGGCAGGTCGTTGAAGAACGACGTGAGCGTGTAGATGGTCAGCGGGAGCGCGAACGAGATGTTGGGGATGATGAGCGCCTGGTAGGTGCCGATCCAGCCGATGTCCGTGAACAGCTGGAACAGCGGCGTGACCAGGGCGACGCCGGGGAACATCGACGCGGCGAGGATGATCCCGGTGACGAGGAACTTGCCCCGGAAGTCGACCCTGGCGAGGGCGTAGGCGGTGAACACGCCGAACGTCAGCGCGAGGGCGGTGGTGATCGAGCTGATGAGCACGGAGTTGATGATCGCGCCCAGGAAGTTGTTGCCGCCGTCCGTGGCCAGCGCCTCACGGAAGTTGTCGAGCGTGAGGTGCGAGGGCACCGGGCTGGCGGAGAAGATGAACCGGTTGTCGCGGAACGCGGTCACCAGCATCCAGTAGAACGGCGCGAGTCCCCAGATGAGGATGAGTAGCGCGCCGACGTAGGTGCTGACGGTGGGGCCGAGCGGTTTGCGTGGTGGCTTGATGTCCTCGTCGTCGCGGCGCCGGTCGGGGCCGCGGGTCGACGACGACGAGGTGGTCGTCGGCGCGGTCGGCGAGGTGCTCGGTTCAGACGCTCGGTGGCTCACCGGATCTCCCCCTTCTTGCCCGTGCGATCCTCCACGACGTTCGCGCCGAGGAATTTGACCATGATGTACGCGACGGCGAAGACCAGCAGGAACACCAGTGTCGATATCGCGGAGGCACTGTTGAAGTTGCCCATTCTCATCTCGTTGACCACCAGCATCGACACGGTCGCGGTGGGCGAGTTGGAGTTGGCCGACACGAGGATGACGGGCAGGTCGTACATGCGCAGCGCGTCGAGGGTGCGGAACAGGATCGCCACCATGAGGGCGGGACGCACCAGCGGAAGGGTGATGCGGACGAATTGCTGCCAGCGGGACGCGCCGTCCACGCGGGCCGCCTCGTAGACGTCACCGGGGATCATCTGCAACCCGGCGAGGATGAGCAGCGCCATGAACGGCGCGGTCTTCCACACGTCGGCGATGATGATGGCCATACGGGCGTAGAACGGGTCGGTGGTCCAGGCGATGTTCGTGCCCAGGATGGTGTTGGCGATCCCGTTGGGGGCGAAGATGAACGCCCACAGCTTGGCCGTGACGGCGGTGGGGATCGCCCACGGGACGAGCACGGCGGCACGCAGCAGGGAGCGTCCCCAGATGCTCTTGCCCATGACCACGGCCATGGCGAAACCGAGCACCGTCTCGAGGGAGACGGTGGTGACGGTGAAGAACAGCGTGTTGCCCATGGCGGGCCAGAAGTCCACGGACGAGACGCCCGGCGGACAGGTGACCGTGCCGTCG
This sequence comes from Dietzia sp. WMMA184, assembly GCF_002441635.1. Lineage (NCBI taxonomy): Bacteria > Bacillati > Actinomycetota > Actinomycetes > Mycobacteriales > Dietziaceae > Dietzia > Dietzia sp. WMMA184. The sequence goes on from NZ_NXEI01000001.1 coordinate 2,324,405, forward strand.
CCGCCCGGAGCGGGGCAGGCCTGCGTCAGCCAGTAGAGGTAGTGCTGGAAGCCGGCGAACCCGCCCTCCGAGAACATGCCCGTGGCCGGGTCCAGGCCGCGGTCGGCCATGAACGACAGGTACACCGCGCGGATGACCGGATACCCGATCACCACCGCGAGGATGGCCAGGGCCGGACCCACCATCCACACCGGCCGCCAGTCGAACTTCTTCTCGACCAGTGGCGCCGGGGAGTTCTCGCTCGTCGTCATCGCCTCGCTCCTCGCCGGATTCGCGCCCGCCCCACCACGGAGACCGGTGGGCCCCGGGAACGTTACCCGGGGCCCACCTGCCCTGGTCCGACAGCCGTCTGCCACCGGACCGTGTGCCGATCACCCGGACCGCGGTGATCGTTGACCTCGTTCGATCACCGTGCTCGGTGGATCACTGTGCGTTGTGAATCACTGTGCCTGTTCGATCGCGGCCGTCATGTCGTTGAGGGCCTGCTCCACGTCCTTCTCCCCGCGAAGCGCCGCGAAGGTGTTGTCCTGGATCGCCTTGGACACGGAGGGATAGAACGGGGTGACCGGGCGCGGCTCGGCGTTGTCGAGCGCCGCCTTCAGGGCCGGCATGTAGGGGAACTCCTGCTGGAGCGCCTCGTCGTCATAAATCGAGGACAGCACCGGCGGGAACGACTGCTCGGCGAAGCCCATCTGGACGTCCTCGGAGATGATGAACTCGAGGAAGGCCCGCGCGGTCTCCTTGTTCTCGGAGAACACGTTGATCGCGTTGTTGTAGCCACCGAGCGTGGACTGACCGGCGCCGTCCTTGCCGACGATCGGGGCGACCTGGAAGTCACCCTGGACCTGCGACGTGGGGTCGGACTGGCCCGACTCGTACATGTACGGCCAGTTGTAGGAGTACATGGTCTCGCCGGCGAGGAAGGCCTGCGCGGTCTCCTCCTCCGTGAACGCGTCGGTCTTCTGGGGGATGACGCCGCCCTTGTAGGCGTCGACGAGGGCGGTCAGGCCCGCACGCGCCTCCTCGGTGTCGAGCTCGGGCGTCTTCCCGTCCTCACCGACGACCTGCCCGCCCCAGCTGTGGATGAACTGGGTGGCGGCGACGGTGAGACCCTCGTACTGGCTGAGCTGGGTCTGCAGGCAGTCGACGTTCGCACCCTCCGCGGCCTCGCAGGAGGAGACGAGCTCCTCCCAGTTGGCGGGCGCCTCCGGCTGGAGGTCGGTGCGGTAGTACAGGAGCTGGGCGTTGGTGTTCTGCGGCACGCCGTAGAGGGTGCCGTTGTAGGTCGCCGAGTCGACGGCGGCCTCGATCAGCCCGGAGGTGTCGACCTCGGTCTCGTTCTCGATCGGCTGCAGCCACCCGTTGGCCGCGAAGTACGCGGTGTCGGTGACGTCGAGGGCGAACACGTCGTACTCGCCGCTCTCGGTCTGGAGCGACTGCGTCAGGGTGTCGCGCTGCCCGTCCTGCTCGGCCGGCAGCTCGCGGAGGGTGACCTCCTGGTCGGGGTTCTCCGCGTTCCACTGCTCGATGACGGGACGGAGCTTGTCGGTGTCGTTGCTGCCCATCGCGAAGGTGATGGGGCCGACGCCCGAGGTGCCGGCCTGCGCCTGCTCGTCGGATTCATCGCCACCCGATCCACACGCCGTGGATACCAGGGCGACTACGGAGGCGGCCGCCGCCGCCTTGAGGAACCTGCCGTGAACGGCCATGCGCTCTCTCCTACTGTCGTGTCTCGACTCCCCTCGGCGAGTGCCGACGGGGCAGTGGACCGGTGCCGCCTGTGACGCGGGTCTCACTGAGGACCTGCTGAGCGTAACCCACGAGACGGCGGTGGCGCGGGACCACGTGCGGACACGCGACCGACGCGCCGTCGCTCCCGCCACCACGGATGGTCACGGGAGCGAGGTCACAGGAGTCACTCTAGCAACACCCGATCGGGGCGGACGCCGGCGTGCATCGCCGTTTGCACGGGCCCCGGCCCCACGGGGTCAGCGCAGTCTGAGACCGGATTCCACGTCGAAGAACCGCACCTCGTCGTCGAGCGCCTCGAGGTACATGGTGTCGCCCTTGCGGGGGTGGTCACCCGACTCCGCGCGATACACCACCGGGTGGTTCTCGCGGGTCGAGCAATGCAGGTAGCTGTCCGCCCCGAGCTCCTCCACCAGGTCCACCGTCACCTCCAGCCCGTGGCCTTCCGCGGCCATCCGCAGGTGCTCGGGCCGCACGCCGACGGTGACCCTCGACCCCGAGCCGGCGGGCACGGGCTCGCGGAACCCCTCGAGGTCCACCGCCCCGTCGGCGACCGGGGCGTCGAAGAGGTTCATGGACGGTGACCCGATGAAGCCGGCCACGAAGGCGTTGACCGGGTTGTTGTAGAGCTCGCGCGGGGCGTCGACCTGCTGGAGCACCCCGTCCTTGAGCACCGCGACGCGGTCGCCCATCGTCATGGCCTCGACCTGGTCGTGCGTCACGTAGATCATCGTGGTGTGCAGGTCCCGCTGCAGCTTGGCGATCTGGGCGCGCGTGGCCACCCGGAGCTTGGCGTCGAGGTTGGACAGCGGCTCGTCCATGAGGAAGACCTGCGGGTTGCGCACGATCGCCCGCCCCATGGCCACGCGCTGACGCTGGCCGCCGGACAGCTCCTTGGGCTTGCGGTCGAGATACGGCACCAGGTCGAGCATCTCCGCCGCGCGGTCGACGCGCTCCGTGATCTCCGACTTGGACGCCTTGGCCAGCTTCAGTGCGAAACCCATGTTCTCGCGGACCGTGTAATGCGGGTACAGCGCGTAGTTCTGGAACACCATCGCGATGTCGCGGTCCTTGGGCTCGGTGCCCGTCACGTCCCTGTCACCGATGAGGATCCGTCCCGCCGCCACGTCCTCCAGACCGGCCAGGGCGCGCAGGGTCGTCGATTTTCCGCAGCCGGAGGGTCCGACCAGGACGAGGAACTCGCCGTCGGCGATCTCCAGATCCAGACGGTCGACACTGCGTCGCGCGGCCCCCGGATAGATGATGGACACGTTCTCGAAGGTCACCGAGGCCATGAGAAATAATTCCCTTCACCGGCAGGAACGTGCCGGACGATCCGAGATAGAGGGCGAACACGGGTGACTGTAGCGGCCCGGGGCGGAGTTCACCCGCACTGCGCACACAGTTCACGCGGGCGTGGCCCGCGCGCGGCCGCCCGGTCGTCCCGCGCGCCTAGCGTGCATGCGTCCACTACGACTGTTGACGCCTCCAGGAGACCCGAATGTCCGCCCGCCGCCTGCTCCCGATCGCCACCGCCCCGACGCCGGGGATCTCCAACCGACAGCACGTGACCTGTGTCTACAAGTGCGGGGACCAGTGCGCCGCACCGGTGCCCAACACCACCGACAACCCGTACTTCGGGGATATCGCCACCGAGATCAGCCGCCGCGGTGCACTCAAGGCCGCGGGGGTCGTGGCGCTGGCGGTGGGCGCCACCCAGGTGCTGCCCGCGACCGCCGCGGCGCAGGGCTCGTCCGCCGCCGGCTCGCTCGGACCCACCGGGTCCACCGGCGGGGCCACGATCGACACGGGGTTCGCCCCGGTCGCGCCCAACACCGCCGACGCCGTCACCGTCCCGGCGGGATACTCGAGCGATGTGGTGATCCGGTGGGGCGACCCCGTGCTGCCGGGCGCCCCGGAGTTCGACTTCGAGAACCAGACCGCCGCCGCGCAGGCCATGCAGTACGGCTACAACTGCGATCTGGCGGTGATGTTCCCGATGGACGACCGCGACGAGCGCTTCCTGCTCACCGTCAACCACGAGTACACGACCGAGCCCTCGATGTTCCGCGAGTACGATTCCTCGGCCCCGACCCGCGAGCAGGTCGAGATCGCCTGGGCGGCCCACGGGCTGACGGTGGTCGAGCTGGCCAGCCGCGCCGGCGACGGCGGGCTCGACCCCGTCATGGGGTCCTACAACCGGCGCATCACCGCCACCACCCCGTTCGAGCTGCGCGGACCCGCCGTCGGCCCCCTGACCCGGACCACGGCCGACCCGACCGGCACCCGCGTGCTCGGCACACTGAACAACTGCGCCGGCGGGCACACACCGTGGGGCACCGTCCTGTCCGGGGAGGAGAACTTCAACCAGTACTTCGGCACCACCGGGACGGTCACCGACCCGGAGCGTCTCGAGGCCCTGCGCCGCTACGGCGTGTCCGTCTCCCGCTCGGGGCGCCGGTGGGAGGAGTTCGACGCCCGCTTCGACCCGGCCGCCGAGCCCAACGAGGTCAACCGCTTCGGTTACGTCGTCGAGGTGGATCCCTGGGATCCGACCTCGACCCCGGTCAAGCACTCCGCGATGGGCCGGTTCAAGCACGAGGGCGCCTCGGTCCACGTCACCGGTGACGGCACCGTCGTCGCCTATTCCGGCGACGACGAGCGCTTCGACTACCTCTACAAGTTCGTCTCCAGCCGCCGGATCACACCCGGGACCGGCTCGGCCGCGCGGGCCGGGAACATGAAGATCCTCGACGAGGGCACCCTCTACGTGGCGACGTTCACCGGCAACTCCCCCGCCGCGCAGATCGACGGCTCCGGGGCGCTGCCCGCCGACGGCGCGTTCGACGGCACCGGCACCTGGATCCCGCTGATGACCGTCGCGCCCGGTGGGAACGCCGTCTCACACGTGCCGGGCATGACCCCGGAGCAGGTCGCGGTGTACACCCGCATGGCCGGCGACCGCGTCGGCGCCACCAAGATGGACCGCCCCGAGGACGTCGAGCCCAGCCCGACCACCGGCAGGGTCTACATGGCGCTGACCAACAACACCCGCCGCACGACCGCGAACGTGGACGAGGCCAACCCGCGGCACAACAACAAGCACGGTCAGGTCGTCGAGATCACCGACGACCACGCCGGCACCACCTTCGGCTGGAACCTGCTGCTGGTGTGTGGCGACCCGGCCGAGGCGGACTCGTACTTCGGCGGCTTCGACAAGTCGAAGGTCAGCCCCATCTCCTGCCCGGACAACGTCGCCTTCGACCCGGCCGGGGGACTGTGGGTGTCCACCGACGGCAACGCCCTCGGCTTCAACGACGGCCTCTACTCGGTGGCGACCGAAGGTCCGAACCGCGGCGAGACCAAGCTGTTCCTCACGGTCCCCGTCGGGGCCGAGACCTGCGGACCGCTGGTGTTCGACAACCGGGCGATCGTCAACGTCCAGCACCCCGGCGAGAAGGACGGCGCGTCGATCGAGAACCCCGCCTCGCACTGGCCCGACGGCGGCACCTCGCAGCCGCGGCCGTCGACCGTGGTCGCGTGGCGCAACGGGTTCTCCGGTGGCGCCGGCTCTCTCGGTTCGGGCTCCCTGCCGACGGGCCTGATCGGCTCCTGACGGCGGACGGCCGGGGCGGGTAGGCGGACTGCCGGGCCGGCGGGTCGGGTCGGTCAGGCCCGGCTGCCGGGCCGGCAGGCGGGCCGGTCAGACCCGACTGCCGGCCCGCGCGTACGCCAGGCCGCGCTCGGCGCAGGCGGCGATCGACGCGGCGACGCCCTCCGGGTCGTCGGACATCGGCACGTGCCCGTCGGCGCTGACCTCGACCCTCGCCTGCGGGAACAACCGCGTGGCGAGTGAGACCTGCCGCACCGGCAGGACCATGTCGAACCGGCCCCACCGGATGGTGATCGGCAAATCCTCGTCGACGGGGGCGGAGAACACGAACGCCCGCCGGTCGGCCCGGTCGAGCACGGTGTTGGACACGATCGCCTCGCTGTCGATGGCCGCGGCCTCCGCCGGGTACCGCCACGGGCGGGCGCAGAACACTGCCATCATCACCGCGCGTCCGGCGGCCCGCTCGGTCAGGGCCGGGGTGTGGCGGCCGATCCGGCCCGCCGCCCGGCGGAGACTCCGGAACACGGTGACCGTGTAGCGCCACTCGGCGTGCGAGCGGAAGAACCCGGCGGGCGACAGCGCGGTGACGCTGCTCGCCAGTCCGCGGGCGCCGAGCTCCAGCGCGAGGAAGCCCCCCAGGGAGTTGCCGGCGATGTGGGGGCGCTCCCCGGCCGGGACGACCTCCTCCAGGAGGCCGACGAGCTCGGAGACGACGTAGTCGAGCACGTCGCCGGTGTCCGGCAGATCCGCGGACCTGCCGTGGCCGGGCAGGTCCACGACCACCACGCGGAAACGGTCCGCGAGCAGCGGCACGACCGGATCCCAGGCGTGCGCCCGGTGGCACACGCCGTGCAGTAGGACGATGGTCGGGCCGGCCCCGGTGATCTGGTGATACAAACCCATGCGATCAGTATCCACCCCGGGACGAGGTGGCGCCCCATGACGGGAGAAGTTCGGCCTAGATTCGGTGCCGCGAGGCTTCCGGGGCGGAAGCCGGTGTCGAGGGAGCAGGGTCATGGAGACGACGACGAGCGATCCGGCGATACGGGAAGGTGAGCCCGGGCGGGGACTCGCCGAGAAGTTCCGACCCATCCTGTTGCGCCTGGACCTGCTTGTCCGCCGGCAGAGCACCCAGTACGCGCTGAGTCGCGCGCAGACCTCGATCCTGCACACCCTGGCCTGCCACGGGAGGCTGCGGATGTCGGACCTCGCCCGACTCGAGAACGTCCGCGTACCGACCACCAGCAATTCGGTGAGCGTCATCGAGGCCATGGGGTACGTCGAGCGCGAACCCGACGCCTCCGACCGACGCGGGGTCTGTGTCCGCCTCACCGACCTCGGTCGGGCCCGCATCGAACAGGTCCTCGCCGATCGTGACCGGGACTTCGCCGAGCGGATGTCCTATCTGAGCCCCGAACACCGCGATCTGCTCTCCTCGGCGGTGCCCGCCCTCACCGCCCTCCTCGACGCCTTCGACGGCGATGTCGACGCCCTTCCCGACTCTCAGCAGTCCGACCCGCAGCACTCCGACGCCCCCCGGTCCGTCTAGCCTCGGGGCATGAGCACGGTTCTCGTCACCGGCGCCTCCCGCGGGATCGGGGCGGCGACCGCCCGCACGCTGTCCGCCCACCACGACCTGGTCCTCGTGGGCAGGGACGTCGATGCGCTGCAGGCCGTGGCCGCTGATTGCCGCTCAGCTCGGGTGGTGGAGGCCGACCTCACCACCGGCGACGGGGTCGCGCGCGCCGCCCGCGACATCAGCACCCTCGACGGCCTCGTCCACTGCGCCGGCGTCGCCGAACTCGGCCGGATCGACGAGTCCGAGGCCGGCCAGTGGCGCCGGGCGTTCGAGGTCAACGTGCTGGCCATCGTCGAGCTGACCCGGGCACTGCTCCCGGCGCTGCGCGCGGCACGGGGCCACCTCGTCGTCGTCAACTCCGGCGCGGGGACCACCGCCAAACCGGGCTGGGGCTCCTACAGCGCCTCCAAGTTCGCCCTCCGCGCCGTCACCGACACCCTTCGCGGCGAGGAACCCGACCTGCGCGTCACGTCCATCCACCCCGGCCGCGTGGACACCGACATGCAGCGCGCGATCGTCGCCGCCGAGGGGCGCGACTACGACCCGGGCGCCTTCCTCCGCCCGGACTCGGTGGCCACCGCCGTCCGGCAGGCGTTGGGGTCCACTCCGGATACGCACCCCACCGAGGTCGTCCTGCGGCCGCGCCCGCACTGATTCCCCCGTCCGGCGGACAGGTACGTCGAACGGCTCCCCCGCCGCCGCGCGTGTCGTATCCTCTGCACCACCATGACCAGCCCGAACCCTCCTCTTCGGATCACCGTGATCGGCGCGGGCGTGATCGGCTGCTACCTGGGCGGCCGGCTCGCCCGCCACGCCGACGTGACCCTGGTCGGGCGCCCCCACGTGCTCGACCCGATCCGGGCGGTGGGACTGACCGTCGAGTCCGGAGACGGCGAGGACGCCCGGCTCCACATCCCCGCCGACGCCCTCACCCTGGCCACCGGGCCCGAGAGCGTCCGCCGCTCGGACGTCGTGCTGGTGTGCACCAAGGCCGGACAGACGGCCGCCGCCACCGCCGAGTTCTCTCCCTACCTTCGGCCGGACACGCTGGTCGTGGGCCTGCAGAACGGTCTGCACTCGGCGGACCTCATCCGGGAACTGGTCGACAGGACCACGGTGATCCCCGGCGTCATACCGTTCAATGTCGCGCGCACCGGACCCGCCACCTATCGGCGGACCTCCACCGGGGTGATCCGGCTCGCCGAACACCCCATGGCCGTCCCGCTGATCCGCACCATGGCGGCGGCCGAGCTGCCGGTGAGGCCCACCGACGACATCCAGGCGGTCCTCCACGGCAAGGTCCTGCTCAACCTCAACAACGCCGTCCAGGCGCTGTCCGGACTCCCGCTGCGCACGGAGCTGCTGGACCGGGACCTGCGGCGCTGCGTCGCCCTGTGTCAGGCGGAGGCCAACCGCGTGTTCACCGCGGCCGGGGTGGTGCCGCGGGTGCCGCTGGCCATCCCCGCCGGCGCCCTCCCGGTGGTGATGCGGCTGCCCAACCCGCTGTTCCGCCGCCTCGCCCGGGCCGCGGTCCGCGTCGACGCGGACGGCACCTCGTCCATGACGGACGATCTCGTGCGCGGCCGGCCCACCGAGGTCGAGTACCTGCAGGGCAAGGTCGTGAAGATGGCCGGTCAGCTCGGACTGGGGGCTCCGGCCTGCGCGCGGATGGTGGAGCTGGTGCACGAGGCCGAGGCGGCCGGCGAGGACCGGCGGCAATGGACCGGCAGGGAGCTCCTCACCGAGCTTCAGCGGGCCCGACGCCGGGCCCGCCGCCTGGCCCGGATACAGCAGATGACCGGCCAGCCGACCTGACTCCCGGTCCCCGTAGCCGATGCGGCCCCCGTAGCCGGTTCGGTCCCCGTACCCGGTTCAGTCCTCGTACCCGATCGAGAACGCGGCCTCGAGATCGTGCTTGGACTGGGTGCGGAACGCGATGTGGGTCTCGGTGTCCACCACGCCGGGGACCTTGTTGAGGCGGTCCGAGACAATGTCGGCGATCTCGTCGTTGCGCCGGGCCCGCACCAGCACGATGAGGTCGATGGTGCCGGTGACCGAGTAGACCTCGGAGACTCCGTCGATATCGGCGATGGCCCCGGCGACCTCGGGGATCCGCGCCGTCTCGGCGTGGACGAAGACGATTGCGGTGATCATGACCCCAAGGCTAGTGGAGCGGGCGTACCGTTCGCGCCATGATCCACGGGGACCTCTTCCAGTCGGCGCGCGAGACGGAGACGAACCGCCCGTTCGCCCTCCAGAACTCCAAGATGCTCAAGGTGACGCTCGCCGACCAGCCGATCCTCGCGCGGACCGGATCGATGGTCGCCTACCAGGGGCAGGTCGGGTTCGAGAACGTCGGCAGCGGCGGGATCGGCAGGATGTTCAAGGCGGCGGCGACGGGGGAGGGTGTGCCCCTCATGCGCTGCACCGGGCGGGGTGAGCTGTTCCTCGCCGACCAGGCCTCCGAGGTCCAGGTCCTCTACCTGGAGGACGACATGATCTCGGTCAACGGTGCGAGCGTGCTGGCGTTCTCCGAGGGGATCGCGTGGGACATCCACCGCATCGCCGCCAAGGGCGCCGTGATGACCGGCGGGTTGTTCAACGTCTCCCTGCGGGGGACCGGGTTCGTGGCGGTGACCACCAAGGGCCAGCCGGTCGCGCTCGACGTGACCTCCGCGCCGACGTTCGCCGATCCCCAGGCCGTGGTCCTGTGGACCGCCGGCGTGACGATGGACATCCGGGTGGACACGGGCGGGGTGAAGTCCCTGCTCCGGGGCGGGTCCGGGGAGACGTTCCAGTTGGCGTTCGGCGGCGCGGGACTGGTGGTCGTGCAGCCGTCGGAGAACGTGCCCCAGGGGGCCGGGAGCCAGGGCGGCGCGTAGTCCGCGCGCCCCGGCGACCCCGGCCGGCGCGGGGTTCAGGGGCGCGGGGTCAGCGCATGTTCTCCGGGGTCCAGTAGGCGCGCATCGAGGTGACTTTGCCCTGCTCGTCGTGGGTCATGAGGTCCCACACGTTGATGGTGGCCTTGGAGTCGGCGTCGAAGTGCGTGGTGATCTCGAAGTTGAACAGCAGGTCGTCGCCGCACACGCGGGCCTCGAGCACCTCGCCCTCGATCTTCATCGCCACGACGCTGGCGTAGAACTCGCGGATGGCCGCCTTGCCCTCGTGGACGGTGCCATTGCCCACCGGGTCCTCGACGGTGGCGCCCTCGGCGTAGAGGTCCATCACGGCCTCGAGGTCGCCGGCGGTCAGTGCAGCGATGTAGGAGTCGGCGGTGGAACGGATCTGTTCGGGTGAGGCGCTCAAGGCGGTGGCCCTTTCGGTGACGACGACGAGGTGACCCCGAGCCTAGAACGTGTTCTCGTCCCGCGGGGGCGGGCCGGGCGGAACAACGGTTTCCTTTATCGCTTGCGTCACTTGCACCGCGTGCCTACGCTCCCTTCACCACCTGGAGCAGGTGCGTCGGACAACAGAGCGGGGTACGTCATGTCCACGCAGCAGACCTCACCCACACCCGCCGAGGAGGAGACGTTCAACACCGGCCGGGTGGTGCTCATCTCCCTGGTCGCAGCGTTGGGCGGCTTCCTGTTCGGCTTCGACACCGCGGTGATCAACGGTGCCGTGGACGCCGTGCAGGAGACCTTCGAGATGAACGCCGGGCTGACCGGCTTCGCCGTGTCCTCCGCCCTGCTCGGGTGCATGGTCGGCGCTTACGTCGCCGGTCGTCTGGCCGACCACTGGGGTCGCACCCGCGTGATGATCCTCGCGTCGGTGCTGTTCACCGCGAGCGCCCTGGGGACCGGGTTCGCCTTCGGCCCCGTCGACCTCATCATCTGGCGGCTGGTCGGCGGGCTCGGGGTGGGCGCGGCGTCCGTCATCGCACCGGCCTACATCGCCGAGGTCGCCCCACCGGCGATCCGCGGTCGGCTGGGATCGCTGCAGCAGCTCGCGATCGTCTCCGGCATCTTCGTCGCACTGCTCTCCGACGCCTGGCTGGCCGGCATCGCGGGCGGCGCGATCGAGGAACTGTGGTTCGGCGCCGAGGCGTGGCGGTGGATGTTCTGGGCGGAGGTGATCCCCGCCGTGACCTACGGCGTGCTCGCGCTCACCATCCCGGAATCACCGCGCTACCTGGTGGGCAAGGGCATGGTCGACCGGGCTCGCGAGGTCCTCCGCTCCATTCAGCAGGGCGGTGTCGACTCCCGGATCAGGGAGATCCGCGCGACGGTCCGCGACGACCGCAAGCGCTCGTGGCGCGACCTGGTCAAGCCGGGCGGGGTCAACCTGCTGCCCATCGTGTGGATCGGCATCATCCTGTCGGTCTTCCAGCAGGCCGTGGGCATCAACGTGATCTTCTACTACTCCACCTCGCTGTGGCAGTCGGTCGGCTTCACCGAGGAGGACGCGCTCACCCAGACGGTCATCACGTCCGTGACGAACATCGTGGTGACGATCGTGGCGATCGCACTCATCGACAAGATCGGCCGCCGCAAGCTCCTCATCACCGGGTCCGTGGGCATGACGATCTCGCTGGCCGTGATGGCGCTGATGTTCAGCACCGCCACCATGGGACCGGGCCCGGACGGCGAACTCGCCCCGCAGCTCGCCGACACCCAGGGGCTGATCGCGCTCATCGCCGCGAACGGGTTCGTCGTGTTCTTCGGCATGTCGTGGGGCCCGGCCGTGTGGGTGCTGCTCGGCGAGATGTTCAACAACCGCATCCGCTCCGCGGCCCTCGGCCTGGCGGCCGCCGCGCAGTGGCTGGCGAACTTCGCCGTGTCCACCGCGTTCCCGCCGATGGCCGAGTTCAGCCTGACGTTCACCTATGGCTTCTACGCGGTCTCCGCGCTGCTGTCGCTGCTGTTCGTGGCGAAGTTCATCCCGGAGACAAACGGTCGGTCGCTGGAGGACATGTAGCGGCGCGGCCTACCCTGCCGCCCGGCCCGTCGCCCGCAGCGACGGCGCTGGGCGGCGATGGCCTGTGAGCGCTCGCCGAGAAGAGGAATTCGCGCACTGCTTCTCGAGAGATACAGGCGAAATCCTCTGCTCGGCGACGGGCGACGGGCGGGGGGCGACGGGCGATGAACCCGGGTCAGGCGGCGTCGTCCGGGGTGGGGGCGGGGCAGAACAGGTCGGTCCGCAGGGTGGCCGGGTCCATGTCGGGGCTCGGCTCGGTCACGTAGACCTCCCAGAACGGGCTGCCCGGCGCGCGCCCCATCGCGCCGATCGCGCCCATGAACTCGCCCCAGGCCTGCCCGAGCCCGTCGTAGGAGCCGAGATGACTGGTCACCGCCACATCCCCGGCCGGGAGCTCGGACGCGATGACCTGCATCCCGTCGATCTCGGTCGGCTCGTCGGGGTGCAGCTCGGGCAGCGGACGCGCGAGGGGGAACCCGATCTCCAGGTCCGCGGCGGGTTCGGGTTCCTCGGTGGTGCGCGTGTAGAGCGCGAACGCCGGCCCGGCCGGGGTGACGCCGGCGGCGAACAGGGCAGGAAAGGCCGTGCCGAAGGCCGAATCGAAGAACCCGGCGATCGTGGCCATGGGCACGCCGGTGGCGCGGACGACGGCGGTCGGCACGGCCGGTGCGCGCAGCAGCCGCACCCCCTCCACCGGCTCGGGCCCGAGGTCGGGGTACCCGGGCGGCGGGTCGGCCGGCGCGGCGTCGCGTGGGTCGTGGGACGGGGAGGATGACGACGACATGGTGTGCCCTCTCGCTGCGGCGGCGGTCTGTCCAGTGTGCGCCGCGGACGCGCACCGGGGAAGACCCGCCGGGCAGCCGGGACCGTCGCGCGTCGGTCATCGGTGGTCGTCGGTCTCCTGTCGACGGCGGGGGCCACCGGCCTGTCGGTCGGATGCGACCCGGGCGTACGGCAGGAACAATCGTGGCATGCCCCACTACCGCCTCCACACCCCCGACCAGACGATCGACCTCGGCGACTTCGACAACGCCCAGGAGGCACTTGAGTCCGCCGTCTCCAGCCAGTCCGAGAAGATCCCCGTCGACGGGTCGCTCGAGCTGCAGATAGGCGACGACTGGCATGCCGTCGACATCGAGGGGGACATGCCGTGAGCCCCGGTCGCGGTGCGGACGCGGGCGGCGCACCCGTGGGCTCGGTGACCCAGTGCGCGACCTGCGGGGTCGAGCGCGCGCAGCCGCTACCGGAGGTGTGCCCGATCTGCGCGGACGAGCGCCAGTACGTGCCGTCCGGTGGGCAGCGGTGGACCGACCCGGAGGAGTCCCGGGCCCGTGGCGCGTCGATCGAGTTCGCCGAGCGCGAGACCGACGTCATCAACCTCGTGCAGATCAACTCCCCCGGCATCGGGCAGAAGCCGGCGCTCATCCGCACCGAGCACGGCAATGTGCTGGTCGAGGCGCCGAACTACATCAGCGACGAGGCGGTCGCCGCGGTGCGCGGGTGGGGCGGCCTCGCCGCGATCATCGCCTCGCATCCGCACATGTACGGGGTGCAATCACTGTGGTCGTCGGCGTTCGACGACTGCCCGGTCTACGTCTCCGCGCCGGACGAGAAGTGGCTGGGCCTGCGGCCGGGCAACACGGTGGTGTGGGGCGGGGGCCACGCCGCGGACCCGGCGGACGGCGGCGAGATCGAGATCGTGCCGGGCGTGCGCGCGTCCCAGCCCGGCGGGCATTTCCCGGGCAGCGTGGTGGTGCACTGGACCGCCCCCGACGGTCGCGGCGTGTTGTTCACCGGTGACACGATCGGTTCGGTCGCGGATCCGGGGTGGGTGACCTTCATGCGCTCGTTCCCCAACTGGATGCCGCTGTCCGGCGCCGTCGTCCGCCGGATCGCCGACCACGTCTCGCGTTACGACTTCGACCGCATCTACAGCAACTTCGGGGGCTGCGTGCCGCAGGACGCCCGCGGTGCCGTCCAGCGCTCGGCGGAACGCTACGCCGCCTGGGTTGACGGCGAGTTCGACCACCTCACCTGACCGGCGGTCACTCAGCGGGCTCGGCGCGCTCGGCGTGTTCGGCGTGTTCCGCGTGCTCCTTGACCAGGGCGAGCCTGCGATCCCAACCCCGGGACACCGCGCCGAGCAGATCGGAGATCTCGCGGATCCGATCGGGCCGGACCGCATGAACCTGCCGTCGCTGCTGTGGGCTCGCGATGACGAGCCCGGAGTCCACCAGTATTCGCAGGTGTTTGGCCACCGCCTGCCTGCTGATCCCGAGGTCGGCGGCCACCGCGCCGGCGTCGTCCGGCCGATCGGCCAACCGGACGAGGATGCGGCGGCGGGTCCGGTCGGCGAGAGCGGCGAAGACGCCGTCCGCCTCGGGCGCGAGCAGGTCCGACAGCCCCTCCCCCTCGGCCGCGCGGGAGTCGGTGGGGGCGTCGCTCACGCCCGATCCTCCGCCCGGCGCCGGGCGAGGTCGAGTTCGGTCGCCCACCCGGCGGAGTTATCCTCGAACCGCTGGCGGCGCACCACTGCGTCGCTGCTCAGGCCGGCGAATCCGGTCTCCCGCACCGTGAGCACCACGCCGGAACCCTGCGGCTCGACCGTGAACTCGATCGTGTTGGACGGGAACTCGTCGACGCTGCCGACCTGCCCGCCCAGCCAGCGGAACACCGCCCGGCGGGGCGGGTCCAGCTCGACGGTGCGGATGCTGAACTCGCCGTGCACCGGGTCCACCACGCGCGAGACGTCCCCCTCGGTGGTGATCTCGTGCTCGGTCCACTCGCCGTCGTTGATGAACCACCCCGGTTCCGAGATGATGCCCCACACGGTCTGCGCCTCGGCGTCGATGCGGATGCTGCGGACGATCTCGTCCGGCACGTCATCGGTCGTAGCGGCGGGGCTGGTTCCGGCCGTTCGGTTCTCGCTCATCGGGCTTCCTTCCCTCACGGTGCGTTCCGCTCGGTGGATGCTGGGTCGCGGGGTGCACCTGTGCTTCCAAGTTGGCACGCGCAGAGCCGTAGTGCAACCCCTCGGTTGCACTAACCCTCGGACGAGCCCGCGGGCTGCCCGCGGCGGCCTCAGTCCGTCGCCGTCTCCGCCGCGGCGAACTCCCAGAAGCGCTCCGCGATCGCCGGGTCCGACGCCTCGGCGCTGCGGCCGATGAGCGTCGGCATCCCCCGCAGGTGCCGCATCGCGTCCGGCCCGGTGTAGCTGCACGGCGGCAGCGGACGGGTCGCGGCGAACATCGTCGTGAGCGCGGCCTGCGCGGCGGGCTGGGCGAAGATCGAACAGACGCCGGTCACCACCCGGTCGATCGCCGCGTTGCCGGTGGCGTTCGAGATCCCCGTGGCCGCCCAGCCGGGGTGGGTGAGCTGCACGTCCACCCCCGCCGCCGCCGCCTCGGCCCTCCCGTCCCGCAGCCGCTGGTCCAGCGCCAAGCCCCACAGCATGTCGCCGAACTTGGACTGGGCGTAGGCCGCGGCGGGGGTCCACCGTCGACGGCGACAATGCGGGTCATCGACATCGAAGGATCCACTCTTGTGCGCGTTGGACGCGACGATCACCACCCGTCGCCGCACCAGCGGCAACAGCAGGTTCGTCAGCAGGAACGGGCCCAGCACGTTGACGCCGAGAAGCATCTCGAACCCGTCGGCGGTCTCGCACCGGCGCGGGCTTATGGCGCCGGCGTTGTTGACCAGCACGTCGATCTGCTCGACCTCCCCGTCGGCTTTCTCGCCGGCCACCCTGCCGATCTGCCCGCCGATCTGCCCGCCGACCCGCCCTTCCGCGTCGCCACCACCGACGCCGGTCAGCTCGCCCGCCGCCCGACGGACGCTCTCGAGCGAGGCGAGGTCGACCTCCACCACCCGGGTTTCACCGGGCAACCGCGCCGCCACCTGCCGCCCGCGCTCGGTGTCACGGACGGCGAGGATCACCCGCGCTCCCGCCCGGGACGCCGCCCTGGCCGTCTCCAACCCGACCCCGCTCGTCGCGCCGGTGATGAGCCAGGTCTGTCCGGCGAGGTCAGGGATGTCGATCGTCTCCTCAGGCACCGTCGCAGCCCACGACGCTCCCGCGTGGAATTCGGCCGTCGCCACGGACAGGCCGGCCGTAGCCGCGGGGGCGGATCGGCCGACGGGGCTCCCGCCGAGCTCTCGCCGGGGCATCGTCAACAGCCCCGAAGCGGGGCGAGGAACCGACTACCCTCCGGGTATGAACTCCCTCACTCCTCGGCGCTCCCCGCGGACGCTCACGGTGGCGGCAGCGGCCCTCGTCGTCGTCGCTTCCCTCACCGCTCCGACCGCGAACGCGCAGCCCGCGCCCAACCCCGAGCCCACCTGGTCCGGGCTCGACACCCGCGAATGGAACCTACCCGTCCCCTCCCCCGGCGTCGCCGCGGCGACGGTCCCGCTCGACCCGGCCCTCTCGCTGCCGCAGGCCGGGCGGGCGGTGCGGCAGGCGTACGGGACGGTCGACCAGCACGGCCGCACCGCGATCGCCACGTCCGCCGTGTTCCTCCCGCACGGAACCCCGCCCCCCGGCGGCTGGCCCGTCGTGGCGTGGGCGCACGGCACGACCGGCCTCGGCGACGACTGCGCTCCGTCCACCCAGCCACGCTCCGAGCGCGACGCCGACTACCTCGGCCACTGGCTGGACCGCGGATACGCCGTGGTGGCCGCGGATTACGTGGGACTCGGCACCCCCGGGCTGCTCAGCTACCTCAACGGGCAGGCGGCCGCAAGCGGGATCGTCGACTCGATCACCGCGGCGCGAGCAGACGGACTGCCGCTGTCCGCCAGGTGGGGACTCGTCGGGCAGTCGCAGGGCGCCGGCGCCGCACTCGTCACCGCGACCCGTGCCACCGCACTGGGCGCGCCGGCGGGCCTCGACTACCGGGGCGTCGTGGCGACCGGCGCGCCGGCGAACATAGAGCACTTGTTCCAGTGGGGCGGCCCCGGATTCCCGCCGGTGAACCTCCCGACCGGGCTCAACCTGTACGCGATGTACATCCTCGCCGGGTTCCGCGACCAGCACCCGGAGCTCGACATCAACGGGCTCCTCACACCGCAGGGTCGCGAGATGGTCGACGCCGCCGAGACGCTCTGCTACTCCGCGATGCGGGAGAAGGTCGGCGGCTTCCAGGTTTCGCAGGCGCTGGCGCGGCCACTGCAGGAGATCCCCGACGTCTTCGGACACCTCCGCCGCTACATGGGCACGCCGGCAATGGGCTACGACCGGCCCGTGTTCCTCGGCCAGGGGCTGCTCGACATGGACGTGCCCGCCCCCTCGGCGCTGTCACTGGCTGCGGAGATGTCCCTCAACGCGCAGCCGCTCGAGCTGCACGTCTACCCGGACCGGGACCACAGCGGGACCGTTTACGCCGCCATCCCGGACGCCACCGCGTTCCTCGACCGGGTCATGAGGTGACGCCGGGGTGACGAGCCCGGGGTGGCCAAGCGGTCATCGCCACCCCCATCTACACCGACCGTCCATATGTGGCACTTCATAAATGCTGGCCAGCGTCAACGGCGTTAGTGCAGCCGGCGTGACACCCGTCATAATTGTTACCGACTTGTCACCCAGCGCGATTTCAGGTTAGAGTTTCGCCATCGCCGCGCGGGGATGTTTCAGGGACTCCCCGCGCGGCTGACTTAATTTCGGACGACGGTGGGATTCCTAGAACGTGTTCTAGTAGCGTGGGGGGCATGAGCGCCCTCGACTTCGAGTCCACCAGCAAGACCATCACCGCCGGCCGCTTCGAGCTGCACTACCACGAGGCGGGCGAGCAGAGCGTCGCCGAGCCCGAGAGCGCGGTCCCCGTCCTCTTCCTGCACGGATCCGGCCCCGGCGTGACCGCGTGGTCCAACTTCGCCGGCAACTTCCCCGTCTTCGCCGAGCGTTTCCACACCATCCTGCTGGACATGCCGGGATTCGGGAAGAGCTCCGACCTGGAGTGGGAGAAGGCCTACCCGCTCATCGCCGCCGAGGCTATCGACGCGTTCTGCGAGGCCAAGGGCATCGAGAAGGTCGACATCATCGGTAACTCCATGGGCGGCAACGTCGCCTGCGAGACCGCTCTGGCCTACCCGCGCCGGGTCCGCAAGATGGCGCTCATGGGCCCCGGCGGCCTGGCTGCTCCCCTGTTCACGCCCGAGCCGAGCGAGGGATCGCGTCGGCTGTTCGAATTCCTCGCGGAGCCGTCCGACAAGGCCATGGCGGCCTGGGTCGACACGATGGTCGGCAACAAGAAGGTCGTGGACGAGGACCTAATCCGCGCCCGAGCCGAGGCCGCCACCGCCCCAGGCGCCGTCGAGCGGATGTACTCCGTGTTCGGCTCGATCCTCAAGCCCGAAAACGCCTACACGCCGCTGTACGCCCGCGCCTCGCAGATCCGGCAGGAGACCATGCTCATCTGGGGCCGCGACGACCGCATGCTCCCCTACGAGCAGGCCCACTTCGCCTTCCGCCAGCTCCCGCGCGCCGAGCTCCACGCCTTCTCCCGCTGTGGCCACTGGGCGATGATCGAGCAGAAGGACAAGTTCGAGCGCCTGGTGATCGACTTCCTGCTCAACTGACCCGGCGGCATCGCGGGCTGGGCGGCGGTGCGGGCGCGGTGGCCGGTCGCGGCAGTGCTGCGGCAGGGGCGAGGCGTTAGCCTCGGGCCATGACCGACACGCCGCAGCCCGACCAGCCCGCCGTCGACCCGCAGACCGGCGAGGACCTGTCGTGGAAGCAGACCCCGGTGGCGATCGTCCTGCTCGACCGGCCCGCCCCCGGCCACGACGAGGTCGGTGAACTCCTCACGGAGATCTTCGAGGGGTCGTACGAGGTCGAGCAGGGCAGCGACGACGACCCCGCCACCGCCGTCTACGTCGAGGACGCGACGGTCATCGTGTCCGCGGTCGACGCGCCGGTGCCGGAGGCCATCGAGTACACGCGTGACCTTGCCGCCTGGAACGGCGGCGAGGCCGTGGTGGAGACGCACCGGTCCCAGGTCGTCGTGGCGGGGTTCCGGTGGGGACCGATCGGGGACGACGGCGAGCCGGGCGAACCCGAGTACCTGGACCCCCGGCTCGACACGCTCCGTTGCGAGTTGGCGGTCGCGAACGTCACGGCGGCCCTGACCGCGCTGCCCGGCGCGGTGGCCGTGAGCGTGGGCGGCGCCGCGGCGACCCTGCCGGCCGGCCCGTACCGCGATCTCGTGACGGGCAACCCCGTGCCGGCGCCGGCGCTCGTCGGGGTGCGGGCCGGGATGCAGACCGAGACCACCTCGTGCGTCTACACCAGCGGGTTGGGCCGGTTCGGCAGGATGGACCTCGAGCGACTCGACGTGGACGCTCCGCCCGCCGCCGTCTACGCCGAGATGTGCAACCTCGTGGCCTACTCGCTGGCCACCGGGACGATCTTCCAGCCCGGCCTGACCCTCGAGGTGGGCGGCCCACAGCCGCTCGTCGCCACCGCCGGGGTCTCACCGTTCACCGGGCAGGAGATCCTCCGGTTGGCGCCCGCCGACCAGCCGTGAACCCTGCCGGCCCACCGTGAACCCTAGGGGCGTTGGCGGCCGTTCCGCTCGACGACCAACCGGGTGGTGGCGGCCAGCTGGAAAGGCCGGATCACCGGCTCGATGCGGCTGATCAGCCGCTCCTTCTTGAGCTTGGCGATCACACTGCGCACCAGTTCCGGCAGCGGGTTGCCAGCGTGGTCGACCAGCGGGTAGATCCGCACCTCCGGCGCCACGCGGGCCATCTCCACGATCGCGTCGGCATGGTCGGCCAGATCCATGCGGTCGGCATAGGTGAACAGCAGGTGCGAGCACAGCACCAGGTCGGCCGAGTCGTCGGCGAGAGGGAGCGAGGGAAGAGCCCCGGCCACATACCGCTCGGGGGCGGTGGCCAGGTGGCCCAGCATCCGGTCGGCCGCCGAGCGGCGGATGACCTCGTGCCCCACGACCCCGCCGCGGACGTCCCAGTCATAGTCGAACTCGCGCGCGTGTTTCTGCGCCAAAGACCGCTCGACGTCCTCGAGGATCCGGCCGCGGAGGTCGTCCGCGCCGAGCGCGTACTGCGGGTCCACCGCGACGGCGTCGCCACCGGCCGCACAGATCTCGGCCACCACGCTGGCCGCGCCACCGGGGCAGTCGACGATGCGCCCCTTCAGGTCGGCCTCGTCCAGGCCGAACATATCGGTGTACTCGTCCAGCGACCGTGCACTGACGAGGACATCGGTGTCCTCGAGCGCGTGGAAGGTGGTGTGGGGACTTGCGGTCACCTGGGGACTCTCCTGAAGTCGGCTGGCCCGGTCCTGTCCCGAGCCGTGGGGTCTGAATCGTTGACCCGGGTTCCGTCGGAGACCGCCTCGCATGGCGGATGCGGCCCGACCGATCCCGGCGGGCCCTCGCATCGTCGGTACTACGCCAAGACGGCGTGGGCGATGCGGGACCACGTCGGTCCGGATCGCCAGCACATCAGCACGTCTTTGGGCACGCCCTCACCGTAACAGCGGGGTCGGACACCGGCCACCGGGAAGTTCACGGTGTTCAGGAGGGGCTGCCACACGAGGGCCCGGACGGCCGTGAGGTGGGACACACCTACGACTCGACACGCGTTAGGGTTCTGCCCCATCGGCGCGGGTCCCCTGCCGCGCGGTCTCGACCCCGGGAGCATTCGTGAGAACACCGTCCAGCCGGCGCACATCATCCGGACCATCCACCGTCGCCGGAGCCCTCGCGCTGGGTGTCGCGGTCGGGCTGGCCCCCGCCCTGGCCCTTGTCGGCGCCCCCGAGGCCGCCGCCCAAACCTCCGCCGAGGGCTCATCCACCGCGCCGGATCGCACCGCGTTCTACGTCCCGCCGGCCGAGCTCCCCGCCGACCCGGGCGCGATCATCCGCACGCAGCCGATGACCATCACGCCGAGCCTGCCCGATGTGATGAACGGCGGTGCGCTGCCCGCCGACGCCCAGCGGATCATGTACCGCTCCACCGGCGCCGCGGGCGGTCCGATCGCCGTCACCGGCACGTTCCTGCAGCCCGAGGCACCCTGGACCGGCCCCGGGCCGCGCCCGCTCGCGGTGGTGACGCCCGGAACGCAGGGGCAGGGCGACCAGTGCGCGCCGTCGCGCTCCATGGAGGTGGGCCTGGGTATCCAGACCGCGCCCCCGTCGATGGCCGCCGGGTACGCGATCATCGACGCGCTCACGATGGTGATGGAAGGCTTCGCCGTCGTCGTCACCGACTACGAGGGGCTCGGCACGCCCGGCCACCACCCGTACGTCAACCGCGACTCCCAGGGCCGGTCGGCCCTCGACGCCGCCCGCGCGGCGCTGCGGATTCCCGGCGCGGACCTCGCGCCCGACTCCAAGACCGTGGTCAGCGGCTACTCGCAGGGCGGTGGTGCCGCCGCCGCGGCCGGGGAGATGCAGCCGGACTACGCACCCGACGTGAACCTGGTCGGCATCGCGGCCGGGGCGCCGCCGTCCGACATGCTCGGCACGCTCGACCGCGTGGACGGCGGACTGCTCACCGGCGCGGTGGGGTACGCGATCAACGGCATCCTGCAGGTCCACCCCGAGCTGCGTCCGGCATTCGACCGGCATCTCAACGCCGAGGGGCAGCGCATGCTCGAGGTGACCGCCGGGCAGTGCGTCGCCGAGACCGCGTTCGCCTACGGCCTGAAGCGTACGAACGAGTTCACCGTGGACGGCCGCTCGCTCGGCGATGCCGCGCGGTCGGAGCCGGAGATCGTCCGGGTGCTCGAGGGCTACAACCTGGGCAGGGTCGCGCCGGCGGTGCCGGCGCTGGTCATGATCGGCAGGAACGACGACGTCGTGCCGCACCACACGGCCGTGGACCTCGTCCGCGACTGGTGCGAACAGGGCACCACCGTGGAGCTGCGGACGGCCGAGGTGCCGTCGATCGCCCCCGGCCTGGTGATCGACCACGCCATCCCGATGCTCTCCGAGCGGTCCACGAACGCCCGCTACCTCCTGGACCGTGTCCTCGACCGCCCGGCGACGAGTTCCTGCGGGACCGTCTGAGGCGGCCGGCGCGAACCGGGCCGGGCCGGGGCCGGGCCGGGGCGGGCCCACCCCGGCTCAGGGCAGGTTGTGGTGGAACGCCTGCTGCTGGCTGAGGCGGGAAATCCGCCAGCCGTCGCCCGTGCGGGCGAAGTCGAGCAAGTACCAGAGCCCGTAGAAGAACACCTGCTGGTCCTTCTCCTCCACCGGCTTCAGCGCCATCGGGTTGAAGCACATGCAGCGCCCGGTGGCCGAGTCGCCGTCAAGACGGACCTCGAGGTTGCCCATGAGGTGCTGTGTGGCGGCGAAGATCGGCAACATCTCGGCCAACCACGCGCGCACCGCCGGGTAGTCGTCGTCCGGGCCGCCGGACGCGGCGTAACTCACGCGGGCGTCCGGCGTGAACACCCGGTCCAACCCGTCGAAGTCGCGCGAATCGATGCAGGTCGCGTACCTGGTCATGAGGTCCTGCAGGTCCCAGCGGTCGGATAGTTCGACCAGTGTTCGGCTCATGCCCCCTACGCTAACGTGAGCCCTATGCAGTACGAGGAGGAAGTCCGCGCCCGCGAGGCGATCGAACAGCTCAAGTACCGGTACTGGCGGGCGTGCGACGCCAAGGACCCCGAGGGCTTCCGGTCCTGCTTCGTGGCCTCCGGCGGGGTGCTGGACTTCGGACCCCTCGGGCGGACCGACCCGGACACGATGGTCGGGATCTTCCGCCAGATCGCGCTGGCGACCGCCTCCGACGGCGGCCCGCGGATCCTCGACATGCACCACGGCTTCATGCCGTCTATCAGCGTGCAGGGCGGCGGGCCGAGCAGCCCGCCGCAGCGCGCCACCGGCACCTGGACCCTGCAGTTCCGCCAGGTGGACCGCGAGAAGGGCACCGAGACGCTCTCCACCGGCGAGTACTCGGATGCGTATGTCATCGAGGACGGCCGCTGGGTGATGGCCGAATGCCTGTTCACCCCGGGCTGGTCGGTCACCCGCACCCTCGACGACGCCACCGTGACCTACCCCGAGGTCCACACCGTCCCGGGGGCCGCCACCGCCGGAGCGGACTCGTGAGCGCCCGCGTCGCCCTGGTGACCGGTGGCAGCCGCGGCGTCGGACGCGGGGTGGCCACCGCACTCGCGCAGGCCGGGTGGACGGTCTACGTGACCGGCCGGTCCGCCGAGCGCCTGCAGGGCACGATCGACGCGGCCTCCGGCGCCCCGGGCGAGATCCGCCCACTCGAATGCGACCACTCCCGGAACGACGAGATCGTCGCCGTCGTCGCCCGGATCGCCGAGCAGGCCGGACGCCTGGACCTGCTGGTCAACAACGTGTGGACCAACCCCAAGGGCTTCATGGGGTTCAACGGCAAGTTCTGGGAGCGGCCCGCCGGCGACTGGGACGCCCTCATGGGCGTCGGTCTGCGCGCGCACTACGTCGCCAGCTGCGAGGCCGCCAAGGTGATGGTGCCGCAGGGCTCCGGGCTGATGGTGAGCATCTCGTCGTTCGGTTCTCGCGCACCGTTCCACACCGTGCTCTACGGGATGAGCAAGACCGCCCTCGACAAAATGGCCTCCGACATGGCGCACGAACTCGCCGGCACCGGGGTCTCCACCCTCTCGCTGTGGTTGGGCCTCATCCGCACGGAACTGCTGCTGTCGCTGGGGATGGACGACTTCAACGGCTTCCCGCTGGACCGCGCCGAGGACCCCACCTTCGTCGGACGGGTCATCGCCGCCCTCGCCGAGGACCCCGACCTGACCCGGATAAGCGGCTCGACCGTCATCACCGCCGAGTACGGGCGCGAGAAGGGAATAAGGAACGACGACGGCGAGGTGCCCTTGTCGCACCGCGGTGCTTTCGGCGGGGGTCCGCTCTTCCCGCCGGTGACCGACGAGCAGCTGGGTCTGGACACGGTGGACGAGGTGGCCGCGGCGGGCGGTCACAACGGGTTCGGCGGGCGGTAGGGATGACATCCGGCGACCACGGGAACCGCAGCGACGGCGGAGACCACAGCGCCCACGGGGACTTCGACGACCCGCTCGAACGCCTCGAGCGGAACGAGCGGCAGGCCAACCAGGCCTTCCGGTACGTGCTGCTGTCGATCGTCGCGATCGTGGTCATGGCGACCGTGATCGTGATGCTGGAGGGCGGCATCGACGAGGAGTGCACGGACGAGGGGGCGCTGTGTATGACCGCCGACCGCGTCGAGGTGGTCGTCCTGCCACTGCTGCTGTCGGTCATCCTGGCGGTGACGGCGGGCGTGACGACCTACCGGCGGTGGAAGCAGCGCATCCGGTGGCGGCCGTGGCTGTTCGCGACCTACGCGATGTGGATGGTCACCACCGCGTACCTCATCGTCTCCTCTTCGGCGGTGTTCGTCCGGGCCGGCTGAGGGCGGCCACTTCCCTAAAGACCTCGCCCACGCACGAAATGCGCTACCCGGATTCCGGATCGGCTACCCGCACGGGAGTAGCGGATCCGGAATCCGGGTAGCGGATTCGGGGCCGGGCCGGGGCCAGGTCGGCCAGCCGCATCGCCCAGCCCTCAGGGGACGATGTTGACCATCTTGCCCGGCACCACGATGACCTTCTTCGGCGCCGCCCCGCCGAGATTCTCCTGCACCTTGGCATCCGCCAGGGCCGCGGCCTCGACATCAGCGGGCGTGGCGTCGGCGGGAACGGTGATGCGCGAGCGCACCTTGCCCTTGATCTGCACCGGGTACTCGACGGAGTCCTCGACCAGGTAGGACTCGTCGTGCTCGGGGAACGGCCCGTGGGCGAGCGACCCGGTGTGCCCGAGCCGCGACCACAGTTCCTCGGCCAGGTGCGGGGCGACGGGCGCCACCATGAGCACCAGCGGCTCGACGACCGAGCGCGGCGCGCCCGGCCCCTCGGTCGGGTACGTCTTGGTCAGGGTGTTGACGTACTCGATGAGCTTGGCGATCGCGGTGTTGTCGCGCAGGCCGGCGAAGTCGTCGCGGACCCCGGCGATGGTCTTGTGCAGCGCCTTGAGCACGTCCTCGCCCGGCGCGCCGTCCGTCGACTCGGTGTCGGTCACGCGGACCTCGCCGGTGTTCTCGTCGATCACCACGCGCCAGAGCCGCTGCAGGAAGCGGTGCGCGCCCACGACGTCCTTGGTGGCCCAGGGCCGGGAGGTGTCGAGCGGGCCCATGGACATCTCGTATACGCGCAGGGTGTCGGCGCCGTAGGAGTCGCAGATCTCGTCCGGGGAGACGGAGTTCTTGAGCGACTTGCCCATTTTCCCGTACTCCTGGAACACCTCGATCTCGGCGGCGTCGGCACCGGCGGAGGTGTCGGTCCAGTAGAACTTCCCGTCGCGCTCGGTCACCTCGGCCGCCGGCACGTACACACCGCGGGCGTCGGTGTAGGCGAAGGCCTGGATGTAACCCTGGTTGTACAGGCGTCGGTAGGGCTCCTCGCTGGTGACGTGGCCCAGGTCGAACAGCACCTTGTGCCAGAAGCGGGAGTAGAGCAGGTGCAACACGGCATGCTCGACTCCACCGACGTAGAGGTCCACTCCCCCGGGGTCGCCCTCGCCGTGGATCTCGGGCCGGGGCCCGGTCCAGTAGCGCTCGTTCTCCAGTGCGCACAGCTGCTCGGAGTTGGTGGGGTCGATGTAGCGCAGCTGGTACCAGCTCGAGCCGGCCCAGTTGGGCATGACGTTGGCGTCGCGGGTGTAGGTCTGCAGGCCGTCCCCGAGGTCGAGCTCGACGGTCATCCAGTCGGTGGCCTTGGCCAGCGGCGGGGACGGCACGGAGTCGGCGTCGTCGGGGTCGAACGAGACGGGCTTGTAGTCCTCGACCTCGGGCAGCTCGACGGGCAGCAGCTCGTCGGGCAGGGCGTGGGGCACACCGTCGGAGTCGTAGACCACCGGGAACGGCTCGCCCCAGTAGCGCTGGCGGGCGAACAGCCAGTCGCGCAGCTTGTACTGGATGGTGCCCTCGCCGGTGCCCTGGCCCTCGAGCCACGCGATGGTGGCGGCCTTGGCCTCGTCCACGGCCAGCCCGTCGAGCACCAGCCCGCCGGAGTTGGTGGAGTTCACGGCCACGCCGTCGCCGGTGAAGGCCTCGGCCTGCTCGTCGATCTCCGAGCCGTCCGCCGGCGCCACGACCTGCACGATGGGTAGGCCGAAGGCTCCTGCGAACTCGTGGTCGCGGGCGTCGTGGCCGGGCACGGCCATGATCGCGCCGGTGCCGTAGCCCATGAGCACGTAGTCGGCGACGAACACGGGGATCTGCTCGCCGTTGACCGGGTTGATGGCGTGGACGCCGAGGAAGACGCCGGTCTTCTCCTTGTTCTCCTGGCGTTCCAGGTCGGTCTTCTGCGCTGCGCGCCGGCGGTACTCCACCACGGCCTCGGCGGGCGAGGAGTGGCCGCCGGTCCAGCGCTCGTCGAGCCCGCCCCCGGCGCCCGCACCGGTCGCACCGGTCGCACCGCCCGCGCCGGTCTCCGGCCAGAACGGGCCGGCCAGCTCGTCGACCAGCGGGTGCTCGGGCGACAGGACCATGTAGGTGGCGCCGAAGAGGGTATCGGGGCGGGTGGTGAACACCTCGATGGACTGGTCGGCCACGGCGAAGCGGACGCGGGCGCCCTGCGAGCGGCCGATCCAGTTGCGCTGCATGGACTTGACCTTGTCGGTCCAGTCGAGGCGGTCGAGATCGTCGACCAGCCGGTCGGCGTAGGCGGTGATCCGCATCATCCACTGGCTCAGGTTCTTGCGGAAGACGGGGAAGTTGCCTCGCTCGGAGCGGCCCTCGGCGGTGACCTCCTCGTTGGCCAGGACGGTGCCCAGCCCGGGGCACCAGTTGACCGTGGAGTCGGAGAGGTACACCAGCCGGTGGGCGTCGAGGACCTTCTCCTGCTCGGCGCGTGAGAGCTCGGCCCAGTCGCGGCCGGCGTGCTCGCCCGGCAGGGGGCGGGCACCGGAGACGAACTGCTCGACCAGCTCGGCGATGGGCCGGGCGCGGCCGGTGCGGGTGGGGTGCTCGCCGCCGTCGATCGCGCGGGCGGGGGCCTCGGGGTCGTACCAGGAGCCGTGGATCTGCAGGAAGATCCACTGGGTCCAGCGGTAGAAGTCGGTGTCGGTGGTGGCGAACACGCGGCGGCGGTCGTGGCCCAGGCCGAGGCGGCCGAGCTGGCGCTCCATGTTGGCGATGTTGGCCTCGGTGGTCACGCGCGGGTGCTGGCCGGTCTGGACGGCGTACTGCTCGGCGGGCAGGCCGAAGGCGTCGTAGCCCAGGGTGTGCAGGACGTTGGTGCCGAGCATGCGGTTGTAGCGGGCGAAGACGTCGGTGGCGATGTAGCCGAGCGGGTGGCCGACGTGCAGGCCGGCGCCCGACGGGTAGGGGAACATGTCCTGGACGAAGAGCTTGTCCTCGGGCGGGGCGGCGCCGTCCGGGTCGGCGAGGGGGCCGACGGGGTTCGGGGCCTCGAATGTGCCGCGCTCGGCCCATTCGGTCTGCCAGCGCGACTCGATCTCCCCGGCCAACCCGGCTCCGTAGCGGTGGGCCGGTCCGGTGTCGGACTGCGGTCCGGTCTCGGACTGCACGCCGGTGACGGTCTGGTCGCTGCTGCTCACGGTTGTCTGCTCTCCCTGGTATCGCCGGTGCCCACACGCAGGCGGTGTCCAGCCTAAACCCTGGGGCGGGTCGGGCCGCGTCAGCGTGTGGGCACCGCCCCGTCGGCCGAGGGCGGGGTTGATCAGCCCCTGGCGGCGCGACGCCCGGCGATGAGGGCGTCGAGGCTGTAGCGCCCGGTGCCGACCAGACCGAACACGGCGACGGCCAGGCCGATCACGGCGACGAGCTCCCAGCCACCGTCGGCGGCGTAGATGCCGGCGGCCTTGTGGACGTAGGCGTAGGCACCGACCATGACGACGACGACGAGGACGGCCACCGCCTGGGTGAGTGGTGGCGGTCGTGGTCGGCATGCGACTCCCTCAGTAGATGATGTGACACACATTCCTAACCGGGCCCTATGTGTTGTGTCAACTAACCGGGTACGCTGGGTGCATGGCTGAACAGGTTCCGGGTCAGGACGTGCGATGGTTGGACGACGAGGAAAAGGCGCTGTGGCGTGACTACCTCGCGATCCAGGGGCGCCTGCATCTGGAGATCCAGCGCGACCTCAAGACCTCGTCGAGCCTCACGGAGCCCGAGTTCGAGGTGCTGGTCTACCTCAGCGAGGCCGACGGTCCGCTGCGGATGACCGCGCTCGCCGACGCGTTGCAGTGGGAGCGCAGCCGCCTGTCCCACCAGGTCACCCGGATGGTCAAGCGCGGACTCGTGGAGCGCACCAGCTGCCCCGACGACGGCCGCGGGGCGTTCGTGTCCACCACCGACGAGGGCATGGCCGAGATCGAGAAAGCCGCGCCCGATCACGTCGCCACGGTGCGGCGGGAGTTCCTCGACCGCCTCAGCGCGAAGGACAAGCGCGAACTCGCCCGGTTGCTCGCCCAGGTCCGGGGTCCCGGCGGGGCTGAGTCGAATCGGAGATCCGACGTCGCGGGCGTACCCTCGGTGGCGTGAACGCAGTGCTCGTGGTGGTCATGGTGCTCCTCGTGGGGCTCGCCCTCGTGCTCGCGGGCACGGGTGTCGCGGCGCTCGTCGGCAGACTGCCCGGCAACGGCGTCCTGGGCGTACGCACCCCGGAGACCCGCCGCTCCCCCGAGGCCTGGGAGCTCGCCAACCGCGCCGCCGCACCCTCGTTCCTCGGCTCCGGTCTCGTCCTGCTGCTCGGTGCGCTCGCCCTGGGACTGATCGGCGGATGGGTCGGCGGCCTCGTCGTCGTCGTCTCCCTCGTCGCCTCCCTCGCCCTGCTCAGCGTCGCCGGCCTGGCCGGGGCACGCGCGGCGGCCAGGTGGGACGCCACATCCGGCGACCAGGGCGGCTGTGGCTGCGGCCCCGACGGCTGCGGCGGCCACTCCGCCGGCGCACCCGACCCCGCCGCCTCCGACGCCTCCACCTGCGGTGACGCGGGCTCCTCCCCCGACGGCGCCGCCTCCTGCTCCCCCGCCGGCTCCACGCCCGGCGACCCCGCCGCCGACTGCGGCGTCACCGGCGGCTGCGGCACCTGCGTCCTGCAGGGCATGTGCGAGACGGAGAGCACGGGCCCCTGACCCGGCCGCGAGCCGGCCACTGAGCCCCCACCGAACCGGCCACCGGCTCGTCCCGTGGCAGTCGGTCCGGTGGCCGTCGCGCACGGCCGCCTCTACGGTCGAGAGGTCCATCCGTCTCACACCGCGAAGGAGAGCCTCATGGCCGACACCGCAGCCGCCGGGGACGTCGTCGACATCCTCACCGCCGACCACCGCGAGATGGTCGGACTCCTCGAGTTGATCGAGGACACCGCCGACCCGGAGGAGCGTCGCTCGCTGGCGGACTCCGCCATCGCCGAGGTCGTGCGCCACTCCGTGGCCGAGGAACTGTTCGTCTACCCCGTCTACGAGCGCGAGGTCCCGGACGGCGCGGACGAGGTCGAGCACGACAAGGAAGAGCACCAGGAACTCGAAGAGGTGATGAAGGAGCTCGAGGGCCTGGACGCCGGGAGCGCCGAGTTCATCGCCACCGTGAAGCGGTTCAAGGAACTCCTCGACCACCACGCCGACGACGAGGAGGCGGACCAGTTCCCCAAGATGCGGAAGCACATCTCCGCCGAGGACCTGGTCGACCTGGGCCGCAAGGTCGAGGCCGCCAAGAAGATCGCCCCCACCCGGCCGCACCCCGGCTCACCGCACTCCGAGCTGTTCCACATGACCCTGGGGCCCGGCGTCGGCATGGTCGACCGCCTCCGCGACGCCCTCAGCGGGCGGGCCAAGAACACCTGACACCTCCGCTCCCGGCCCCGGCGACCACCCGCGCGGGGCCGGGCCGCGCGCTCTCAGCTGCTAGTTCGACAGGCTGACCAGCACGGCGACCAGGCCGCAGGTGGCCATCACGACGACCAACACCACCAGACCGACGTTGTGGGCCGCCCGGGTCTGCGGCACCTCGGCCCCGCGGACGAACCGCCCGACCCGCCGCTCGTGGTGGCGCTGCACCCGGAGCAGCGCCAGCAGCGGGACCACGGTGAGCAACGAGAACACCGACGCCCAGAACACCGACGTCTCCGCCACCAGCTTGGCGATGAGGATGATGTTCACGCCCACCACGGCCCACGTCCGGGCCCACGACAGGCTGGTGCGCTCGGCGGCCAGTCCCGCGTCGGGCGGCACCGCCCGCGGCTCCACGCCGATCCGCCGCTGCCGGGGCGTGCTCATGCGAAGGTGCCGCCCAGGATCGCCACGATGAGCAGGACCGCGCCGATCGAGATCCCCAGCACCAGCAGGATGGATGCCTGCGGCATGGGCAGCGGCCGCTGGTGACGCATCGAGGCCTCGATCCGGATCCACCGCCGGAACGCCACGATCGCGAGGACCGCCGCCAGCACCAACAGGATGCAGGCCAGCGGCGTGCGGACGATCTCCGGGATCTCGTCCCCCGCGAAGGCCTCCATCGCCACCGCGCCCGCCGTCAACCCGAGGCTGGTGCGGATCCAGGCCAGGAAGGTGCGCTCGTTGGCGAGCGTGAACCGCGGGTCCGGTTCCTCGCCGTCCCGCAACGCCCTGGGCCGCCACCCCTCCGGGGCCTGGCCGGCCTGTCCGGCCTGTCCGGTCATCGCCTGCGCTCCGTCATGGTGCCGAGCCTATCGGTCGCCCCCCGACGCCCTGGTGGTGGAATAGGCGGATGGGCATTCTGCGTCGTCTCCGGATCGAGCCGTTCATCCTGGCGATCCTGGCGGCGGTGGTGGTCGCCGCGTTCCTGCCCGCCACCGGTGGCGCGGCCGACGCGCTCGACTGGGTGACGACGATCGGCATCGCCGTGCTGTTCTTCCTCTACGGCGCGCGCCTCGAGCCCCGGGAGCTGGTGGTCGGCCTCACGCACTGGCGGCTCCACTCGGTCGTGCTCGCCTCGACGTATCTCCTGTTCCCGCTCCTCGGCCTGCTCGGCCAGTGGCTCCTCACGCCCGTGCTCGGCGCCTCCCTGGCCGCCGGGTTCCTGTTCCTCACGCTGGTCCCGTCGACCGTCCAGTCGTCCATCACCTTCGTGGCGATCGCCCGCGGGCACGTCAGCGCGGCGGTGGTGTCGGCGTCGGTGTCCAACCTGCTGGGTGTGGTGATCACTCCCCTGCTGGTCTTCGCCCTGATGACCACCGACGGGTCCGTGGTCATCACGTGGGACTCGGTCGGCACGATCGCCCTGCAGCTGCTCCTGCCGTTCGTGGTGGGCCAGCTCCTGCGGACCTGGGTCCTGCCGGTCATCCGCAGGATCAAGCGGATCGCCCTGTTCGACAAGACCGTCATCGTGCTGGTGGTCTACGCGGCGTTCTCCGACGGGGTCGCCGACGGGATCTGGTCGACGATCGGCGTCGGCGAGTTGGCCTGGCTGATCGTCGCGTGCTGCGTGCTGCTCGCGGTGGTGCTGGGTCTGACCGAACTCGCCTCCCGGGCCCTGGGTTTCGAGGACCGGGACAAGCGCGTCGTGCAGTTCTGCGGGTCCAAGAAGTCGCTGGCCACGGGGTTGCCGATGGCGGCCGTGCTGTTCGTCGGCCAGCCGATCGGGCTCCTGGTCCTGCCGCTGATGCTGTTCCACCAGATCCAGTTGATCGTGTGCGCGTGGCTGGCCGGCCGGTACGGGCGGGCCGCAGACACTGGCACCGACGCCGACACCGACCGCGGCGCGGGAGCGTAGGAGGCTCCGGGGGCGTGACGAGCCCGCCGCGGGTCACCGCGCCGGCGGCCTGTCCGTCCCCAGCTCCACCACTGCGGCGGGGTCGCCCAGGCGCGGACCGAGGACGACAAGGACGGCGAACACCGCAGCGGTGGTGAGCGCGAGACCGATCCACAGTGGGTGGAGGCGCGGGCCGCAGGCGCGCGCTATGAGGGCGCCGACCAGCGCCCCGGCTGTGTTGAACAGCAGGTCCGTGACGTCGGAGTGTCCCAGGGCGAGGACGTACTGGAGGACCTCGACCGTCGCGCTGATCGCCGCTCCGGTGACGACGACGACGAGGACCGCCCTGGCCCGGCCCTCCAGCAGGATGTACAGGAGCACCCCGAGCGGCACGAAGAAGGCCAGGTTGCCGAGTGCGTCGAACAGTGGGCCGAACCAGGTCTGGGCGTCCCGGAACTGGGCGAACGGTACCCATTCGACCGAGCGACCGCGCTGGGATTCCGGTCGCCACAGCAGCCCGATCACGAAGAAGGCCTTGAGCATGGTCAGCGCCACCACCACGGCGCCGTAGGCGACCACGGCGAGCGCGGCCCAGCCTCGGACCTTCGACTCTGACGGTTGCGTCACGGGCACAATCCTCACACGGGCCCCGGCAACGGCGGCGGTCCCGGGTCGGCCGGGACCTCGGGCCCGGAGCGCCGTGGGTCCCGTCAGCCCCGGTGTGCGTCGAGGAATGCCCGGAGTGCCGCGGCGACCTCGGCCGGGCGTTCCTCCGGCGCGAAGTGGCCACAGTTCTCGATGAGATGCAGTTCGCTGCCGGGGATCGCGGCGTGGAGGCGGTGCGCCCAGTCGGTGACCTGCCAGGTGTCGTCGGCGCCCCAGACCAGCTGCACCGGGATCCGACCGAGCCTGTCCAGCTGGTCGGAGATCTCCAGCGTGTGGCGCGGGTCGTAGTGCGCGACCTGGTGCCGGAAGAAGCTCGGTTGGCCGATCGGCCCGCTGATGAGGTCGACATACACGTCGAGCGCGGCGGGGTCGAAGTTCGCCGGGTCGCTGTGCGTCGACAGCAGCCAGTCCCGGAAGTGGGCCCGGTGCTCGGCGTCCGGCGTGCGGGCCAGCTCGTCAAGCCCGTCGGCCATCTGTTCCCGGGTCCGCTCGGAGGGGTAGCTGTCGAAGCTCACCACGTCGATGAGGGTCAGGGACCGCAGGCGCCCGGTCGACTGCACGCCGAAGCGTTGCGCGATCCCGCCGCCGATGTCGTGGGCCCCAAGTGGAACGTGTCGAGTCCCCACTCCCCCAACAGCCCCTCGAGGACGGCGACCTGACCGGTGATCGACGTGTCGACGTCGGGGTTCCGCGGCCGCTCCGACAGCCCGTATCCGAGGAGATCGAAGACGTGGACGCGGTACCCGGCCTCGGTGAGGACGGGCACCACGTCGCGCCAGATGTACGACGACGAGGGCGTTCCGTGGAGACGGACGACGGGTTCGCCCTCGCCGTGCACGCCGAACGAGGTCCGGTGGCCGTCGACGACGGCGTGCCGGTCGACGATGTGGCTCACCGGCACGGAGTCAGCCGAGGTCGGAGACGATCCGCTTGGCGAGCTCCTCCGAGGACTGGGGGTTCTGACCCGTGTACAGGTTGCGGTCCACCACCACGTGCGAGGCCCACGGCTCGGCGGCCGAGGAGTAGTCGGCGCCCAGCTCGACGAGCTTGTCCTCGAGCAGCCAGGGCGCCCCCTCGGCCAACCCGACCTGCTCCTCCTCGACGTTGGAGAACCCGGTCATCTTGTACCCGGCGAACGGCGAGGACGACGCGTCCTCCGAGGCCGCGAGCACGGCCGCGGGGGCGTGGCACAGCATGGCCAGCGGCTTCTCCGCGGTCACCCGCTCGGCGAGAATCGCACCGGAGGTCTTGTCCACGGCGAGGTCCTGCAGGGGACCGTGACCGCCCGGGTAGAACACGACGTCGAACTCGTTGTGATCGACGGAGGCCAGGTCGGCCGGGGAGTTCAGGACGGGCGCGAGCCGGTCGAGCGAGGCCTTCACCTTGTCCAGGGTCTCGGGGTCGCCGGCGCCTTCGCCGAGGCTGGCCTGGTCGACGGTGGGAGCACGCCCACCCGGGGTCGCGACGGTGACGGACCAGCCGGCGTCGGTGAACACCTCGTACGGGGCCACGAACTCCTCGGCCCAGAAACCGGTGGGATGCTCCGACCCGTCCTTGAGGGTCCAGTGGTCGGCTGCGGACATGATCATCAGTACGTTAGCCATGCCGCGACAGTACGGATCTCGGGGCGACTCGCAACTGGGCACGCGATATCCGTGCGGGTTACCTTCCGCTGTGATCCCGATCACTCATCGGAGTCTTCTCACACAATCGTGATGTCACCGCGATTCACTTACCGATCGCTGTTACCTGCGGGTTCACCTGAGGCCCCGAGTTAGGCGACATATCAGCAGGCCACAGGATTATTCGCCAGTCGATCTCGTTAGGGAGGAAAACGTTGAGGCACCGCCGACACAGTCTTAATGTTCACGCCGCATGAGCTGAGGGGTTCAGCATCCGCCCGGACGACTGGCGCACGGGCATATGACTCGAGGAGGGGTGCCCATGCGGTCAACGCGTCCGCCATTCGCCCGATCCATGTCGCTCATGGTTCTCGCCGGACTGGCCCTGCTCGGGTTTTCGGCGGGAGCGGGAGCAGCTTGGCTCTCCGGGGGAACGGCGACAGCCACAGCGGCTGGGCCGGTGGCGTCCTCGGTGCAGCAGTCCGGTCTCACATCAGCCGCACCCTCCCCTACCTCGACGCAACCTTCGTCCTCCACCTCCGCGACCTCGACCGCGCCGGTGAGCAGCGAGCGCCTGCCTTCGTCGAGACGCGAGCCGTCGCCGGCCCGCCCGGCCGCCGCGCACGCGCCGGTCGTGCCAGCTCCGCCGCCGGTCGTCCGGGCGCCGGTGTTCCCCGCGCAGCCGGCCGCTCCGGCCCCGTACCGGCCCGCACCGGCGCCCGCTCCGGCTCCCGCGCCAGCGCCTGCACCAGCGCCACCGGCCCCCGAAACCATCACCATCGACCTCGGCGGACGCGGGGAGATCATCCCCCAGGCGCCAATCGCCCCCAGACAGCTCAACATCCCCTGACGCCGAACACGTCAGGTCCACCCACCAAGAGAAAGAAGATTACTCATGCTCGCAGCAGCCACCGCCATCTCCGGAATGATCATCTCCGCCCTGATGGCTCTCGGCCCCATCGCAGCACCTGTCGTCGGCGCCGCGATGGCGGCCGGCCCAGTCGCCACCGCTGGCACCGCGATCGCTGGCATGGTCGGCACTGGCGCTGCAGCAGGCGGTTCAGCCGCCCTGGGTGCAGGTGCAGGTGCCATCGGAGCCAATCCCCACGCCGCAGTCGGAGTGCAGAACGGAATCACCGATGCGCTCAACCAGGCGAAGGACGCCGCTGCCGGGTCCGTCAACGACCTGAACCTCCCGGGTGTTCCGCACATCTCGTTCAACTGAATCGGTACGACAAGCGGTCAGCCGAACAGCGCAGGTTCCGCCCCTCGCGTGGCTGATCTCCTCGCCGCCCTCCCCCCGCGAATGTTGGGTCTGGGAGGGCGGCGGTGCTTCAATAACCCGATGACCAGCGTGACCTACTTCCAGCAGACCGACGCCGACCACCTGCGTCCCGCTGGCCGTGCGGAGCTGACCATCTCCCGCGTCTTCCCCGCCGAGCCGTCGTTCAACTCGCGGATGTACCGCGAGATCGGCGGCGACTGGAACTGGATCGATCGGTTGGAGTGGGCAGAGGGCGACTGGGCTTCGTACTGCTCCGACCCGTGCGTCAGCACGTTGCGAGCGACCCGGGGCGGCGAGGTCGTCGGGTTCGCCGAACTCCGCATGAGCCCCTGCGACGAGACCACCGGCCCAGTCTTCAACAACTCCGGCGGCGTCGGGGACGACGGCGTCGACGTGGAGATCGTCTACTTCGGCCTGCTCCCCCGATTCGCCGGCCGCGGCCTGGGCGGATGGTTCCTCTCCGAGGTCTGCCGCATCGCCTGGAACGTGCCCGGGTGCCGCCGGGTGTGGCTGCACACCTGCGACGACGACTCCCCCGCCGCCGTCCCCAACTACCTCTCCCGCGGGTTCGTCGAGTACGCCCGCGCGGACACCGGCTGCGCTACCTGCTCGGCCTGATTCAACGACCGATCTGATTCAACGGCCGGCGTGCCCCATCGGCCGAACTCGACTCACTGCTCGGGGAGCCGGCTCAGCGCCCGCCCGCTCATCCGGGAGACCAACTTCTCGGACACCGCGCCGAACGCCTGCAGCTCGTCGTCGTCGAATCCTTCGAACAACCACTCGGCGAGTCCGACGCGCGCGGTCACCACCTCATCCACGATCCGGCGTGACTTCTCCGTCAGGTTGACCAGCCGCACCCGCCGGTCGTCCGGCGGCATCGTGCGCTCCACGTGCCCACTGGCCACCAGACCGTCCACCAGCGCGGTCACCTGGCGCGGCGAGCAGTCGAGATAGGTGGCGAGTTCCACCTGCTTGCACTCGCCCTGCAGACCCAGGACGAACAACAGCTCGAGCCGCGGCACCGTCAGGTCGTAGTTCGCCGCCGCGCGCGCGATCGATCCCGACATCTGCTCCGCCAGCATCAGAGCGCGGTCGAGAATCTCACTCGAGGATAGTGCCACGTGTATATAGTTACCACTATTCACGGTTTCATCCCCGCCAGACCCGGCGGGCGACCAGCCCCAGGAGACACCATGGACGTCACCATCCCGGCAGGCTTCGACTTCACCGACCCCGACCTGTTCGAGAAGCGGCTCCCCCACGACGAGTGGCGCAAGCTCCGGCAAACCGAACCGATCCACCGCGTCGACAAGCGCGCGGGCTCCGACGGGTTCGACGACGACCACTACTGGCTGGTCACCAAGCATGCCGACGTCAAGGAGATCTCGCGCCTGACCGGGGAGGTGTTCTCCGCCGGCGAGAACACGATGATCCCGCGATTCGCCGAGGGAACCGACCGATCGATCATCGAGGCCCAGCGGTCGATGCTCGTCAACGAGGACGGCGAGATCCACAAGAAGCACCGGCGCATCATCTCCCGCGGGTTCACCCCCCGGGGCGTGGCCGGCATGCGCGACGAGCTCGCCGACCGGGCACGCAAGATCGTCACCGCCGCCGCCGAGTCGAACGCCGACGACTTCGTCACCGCCATCGCCTCCGAGCTGCCGCTCCAGGCGATCGCCGACCTACTGGGCGTGCCGCAAGAGGACCGCCACAAGATCTTCGAGTGGTCCAACATCATGACCAGCTACGACGCCGGCGGCGACCCTGACGCTCCCGCCATCGCGTCCATGGAGCTCATCGGGTACGCGAACGCCATGGCCGAGGACCGCGCCGCCAACCCGCGCGACGACATCGTGACCAAGCTCGTCCAGGCCGACGTCGACGGCGAACATCTCTCCGCCGAGGAGTTCGGTTGGTTCGTCACCCTCCTGGCCGTGGCCGGCAACGAGACCACCCGCAACGCCACCACCCACGGCATGGTCGCCATGCTCGAGCACCCCGAGCAGTGGGAACTGTTCAAGCGCGAGCGGCCCGAGACCGCCTACGACGAGATCCTGCGGTGGGCCTCGCCGATCACCCAGTTCCAGCGCACCGCCATGGAGGACACCGAGATCGGAGGCGTGTCGATCGCGAAGGGCGACCGCGTCCTGATCTGCTACGGCTCCGCGAACTTCGACGAGGAGGTCTTCGACGACCCCTTCAGTTTCAACATCCTGCGCGATCCGAACCCCCACGTCACCTTCGGCGGCCAGGGCCCGCACTACTGCCTCGGCGCCAACCTCGCGAAGATGCAGCTCGAGCTGATCTTCAACGCCGTCGCCGACTACTTCCCGGATCTGACCGCGCTCGGCGACCCCACGCGGCTCCGGTCGGGGTGGCTCAACGGCCTGACCGAGTGGAAGGTCGACCTGGGCACGTGCCCGGTGGTCCACTGAGCGGCAGGCGGGGTCGGCAGGCTCACACCAGCAGGGTCTGCAGCAGCATGTAGGTCGCGGTGCCCAGCACGATGCTCGCCGCGGCCCGTCGAAACGCCAGGTGCACAGCAAGAGTGAGCCCCAACGCGACGGCCGCCGGCACCCACGAGCCGAGCTCGGTGGTCGTGTCCCGCAGGGTGTAGACCACCAGCACGACCATCACGCCGGCGGGCATCGTGCGGCCGAGGTAGCGGACGACGCCGGAATCGCGCAACCGGGTCAGCGCCACGAACGGGGCGGCCCGCAGCGCGAGCGTCACGAGGAACATCACGCCCAGCCCGGCGAGCAGGTAGGCGGTCCCGGGCACCGCGGCGGTCACGTCGCGGCCCGCTCGGTGCGCGCGGCCCAGACGTAGCGCAGCAACAACACCACGACGAACGCGCACAGGCCCACGATGAGCATCTGCCCGGGCGCGACCACCGCCGCGACCAGGCCGCAGACCAGGCCGATCACCGGCGCCGGCAGGTCTCCCGAGGACCGCCACGCGTCCACCGCCAGCACGGCGAACAGGGCGGTCAGCGCGAACTGCAGCCCGTCCAGTCCTTCCGGCAGCGCGGATCCCACGAGCGCACCGACGATGCCCGGCACCACCCACAGCGACTGGCAGGTGATCGCGATGGTCAGCGTCCGGGCGCCGGTCATCTCCACGCGCCGCTTGGTGGCGGTGATCGCGTACACCTCGTCGGTGAGGGCGTAGACGGCATAGAGCCGACCGAGCCGCGAGCGGATGGTCTCGATCGGGAAGCTCAGCCCGTAGAAGACGTGCCGGAAGTTCACCAGGAACGCCGCGGCGGCCAGCGAGTACAGGGGAGTGACCGCGGTGAGCAGGCCGATCGCGAGGAACTCCATGGAGCCGGCGTAGATGACGATGGAGAACACCGGTGCCCACCACCAGTCGAACCCGGCCTGCGTCATCAGCACCCCGAACGCCAGACCGAGCGGGACGAGTCCCAGCCCGACGGTCGAGCAGTCGGCAAGACCCTTGCGGATCTCTGCGCTGGTGGAGGGGGCGTGCGGCACGCCGGGCAGTCTAGCCAGCCACGATTTGGCATCACCCCCGTCGGAGCCCTTCCGCGCTCGCGCCGGTCGGCGCAGACTCGGGGCATGAGCGCACACCAGCCCGGGACCCAGCCCGCTCCCACCGTGTGGCACTGCTTCCGGTGCTCGGACGCCCACGCCGTCATCGACTGGTTGGTCGAGGCACTGGGTTTCGTCGAAACCGTCTCCCATGCCGAGGACGGCCGCATCGTGCACGCCGAACTGCTGTGGCCCGAGGGTGGCGGCATCATGCTCGGTGACCAACGGCCGGGGCCGGATGATCCCCATGCGATGCCGCCGGGAACCGGGTTGGCCTACGTGGTCACCGCCGACGCGGATGTCGTCTACGAGCGCGCCCGGGCGGCGGGCGCCGAGATCGTCATGGAGCTCCACGACACCGACTACGGGGATCACACCTTCTCCGTCCGCGACCCGGAGGGCAACGTGTGGTCGGTGGGGCAGTACCGAGGCGAACCATTTCCGGAACCGGCACCGTGACATAACCGGGGTCGGAACCACCAAGGACAACGCAGAACAACTCAGAACAACTACACACGAGGCTCTGAACTGCACCGACGCTATAAGCCAACATCCCTGGCAGGCCGAAGTTGTTTGCTAGTTGTTTCAATAACTCCACAACAACTCGGGCTACTCTGTTCCCATGATGAGCACGCTCCCTCAAGAAGTGGCCCACGCGCTGGACGCGATCAGAGCGGGAGCCACTGGCGATGCGCTCGAATCCTCGACGCTTGATTTCAAAGAAGACCCCGCCCGGGTACCGACCAGACAGCGTGGCAGCGGAAACCCGGACGCCAAGGTGGTCGAGTCCGTTCTCGATGCGGCGATTTGCTTTGCAAACGGCTCCGCCGGAGAAGCCCACATCGTCCTCGGGGTGGCGGACAAACGTGCTGGACTGGAAGCGTTCAGCGGGACGGATCGCGACGCACAGTGGGTCGAGCGGAAAGTATTCGAGAGCACGATCCCACATTTGCGGGTCGAGGCGCGCGACCTCAGCTACCACGAAGTTCGTCTGCTGTTGATCCGGGTCCCCGAAGGTCTGTCTGTCTACACGAGGACGAATGGCGCAGCGCGTCGCCGAGTCGGCACCCAGTGTGTACCAATGACTGAAAACGATCGGCGCGCCCTGCAGTATGCGCGTGCGAATCCGGATCTCACCGCCCGACCCTCCTCGTCGACCCTCGACGATCTCGACTACCTCGCCCTGAAACGGGCAACAGAACTACTGTCCGCAAGACGAGCCGCCACCGGTGATGGCACCGCCGCCCCCGCAGAGCCGCTGGCACTGCTGAGAGAACTGGGCCTACTCACCGACTCCGGAGAAATCACCGAGGCCGCAGTCCTCTTGTTCGGCCGCAGTCGCCCGGGGGCGGTAGTCGCCAGGCACCTGCTTCGTCAGGTTCCAGGCGGCGATCCGACCGTTACTGAAATCTCAGGGCCCGTCGTGCTCGCAACAGAACAACTGCAAACCCTCATTCAACGGCACTCCGACGCTGAAATCGCTCGGGTCGACCTCGGGACCGGCCAGGAGGTCCCTGTCCCGGCTTTTCCATCGACCGCCGTTGACGAGGTGGTGTCTAACGCGTTGGTCCACCGAGACTGGTCAATGTCATCACCCGTCGTCGTCGACCAGGCTCCTCGTCTGCTGAAAGTCTGGTCGCCGGGCGCGCTTCCGTTCGGAGTGGATATTCACCGACTACTCACTGTTCAATCGGTTCCGCGAAATAACAAACTAATGGCGGGAATGCGCCAACTGGGCCTCGCGGAGGAATCCTCTCGTGGCTTCGATCGAATGTGGCGGTCGATGTTGGCCACAGGGCGGGAAGCCCCCGAGGTCGATGCCGACGACTTCCACGTTGAGGTGAGACTCGTCGCATCTAGACCTGACACCAATTTCATAGCCGCTCTTAACCGATTCAGGAGGCAGTTCGGCGACAACATCATCGACGCGGTTTCCACGTTAATCGTGCTGCGACATCTGTCCCGCGCGCCTCTGATGACAGTTCGTCAGGTGCAGCGCGAGACTCAAGGTGGGCCGGCTGAATCACTTCAGGTAATGATTTGGCTCGAGGACGAGGGACTGGTGCAGCCGGTGACGAGCCGTGGCGACGAGTGGGTTTTGACTTCCGCTGCTCTCGCTTGTCTGGGGTCCGCGGTGCCGGCAGGGTTGTCGACGGTATCGGTTCAGGAGTGGGTGGAGGAGCACCTCAGAGCCGGTGACTCCTTGACCAATCGCGACATTGTCGAAGCGACGGGGCTGGACGGGCGGGAAGTAACCCAGCTCCTGCGGTACCTGCGGCAGACAGGCCGCGCACAGATCGACCCGGACGGACCGAGCCGGGGTCCCACGGTGCGATGGCGGGCGGCCGGTACGGGGCCCGCGGGATAGGCAGCGGGAACTGGCCGGAGCAGGTCGAGAACAACTCTGAACAACTTGCGTAAACGCCTATCGGAGTCCTGAACTGGGCTTTCGCTCCGGTCTAGTCGGTCGAGCCTGCGGCAGTTGTGCAGCCTGACCGGCTCACAAACAACTACCCACCAGCCCCTCGTCAGACCCGCACGACGTCTGCGCGCGGCACCAGCGGGATCGCCACCGCGGCGACCACCGCCGCGCCCGCGAACACCGGCCAGTAGCCGACCGCCTCGATCACGGCAGCGACCAGGGGAGTGGACGCCGCGATCGCCACGAACTGCGCGGTGTTCTGCACGCCCAGCGCGCGCCCGCTCCACCGCGGGCCGGCGTACTCGGCGACGGCGGTGAACGCCAGGCCGTTGTCGGACACCGAGAGCA
The DNA here is from genome assembly GCF_002441635.1 of Dietzia sp. WMMA184. NCBI lineage: Bacteria > Bacillati > Actinomycetota > Actinomycetes > Mycobacteriales > Dietziaceae > Dietzia > Dietzia sp. WMMA184. Next base: position 2,365,903 of record NZ_NXEI01000001.1, read on the forward strand.
CGGTCGCGACCACGCCGAGCGTCACGGCGATCACCCCGGGAGCTCCCAGCGCCTCGGCCACAGCGAGGGCTGCCAGGCCGCCGGTGACCGAGATCGCCACAGCGCGAAGGGGTCTCATCCGCGATCCGACGCGGTCCGACACCGCTCCGGCCACGATCCTGGCGACCGCCCCGAGCACCTGACTCGCCGTCACCACGATTCCCGCGGAGACCGCCGACCAGCCGTGCCCCAGCACGAGCCACGCCAGCAGGAACGCCTGCAGCATGCCCTGCGGCAGGACGAGGAGCACCGACGCGCCGTGCACCCGGGCCAGGTAGCCCGAACCGCGGTACGGCGACCCGTCCGACGGGGGACGGGTCGCTGACGCCGTGCCGGTCACCCTGGGAGCCGCGGCGCTCGGCGCCGGCGGGGGAGCAGCCAGGTGGCCAGGCGGGTCGGTGACGACGACGAGGGCCGCGACCGCCGAGACCACGGCCATGGCCAGGGGTACCGCGAAGGCCGCGGCCAGACCGTACGACTGCGCGAGGAGCGGCATGGTCATGGCCGCGACCGCGGATCCGGCGGGCTGCGACATCTGCCGGACTCCCATGGCGAGCCCGCGGCGGTGGGCCGGGAACCAGCTGACGACCAGCCGCCCGCTCGCGGAGTTCCCCGAGGCGGTGAAGGCGCCGGTAACCAGCAACAGGATCGCCAGCAGCGTGAACGACTCGACGAACAGTGCGGCGGTGAGGGCGAGCGCGGCACCGACCGAGCCGGAGACCAGGACCAGCTTCTCGCTCGTCCGGTCGACGAGCCAACCCCACGCGATCAGCGCCGTGGCCATCCCCACCAGCGGCATCGCGACCAGCACCCCGGCCCGCGAGAGTGACAGCCCTTCGACGGTCGTGAGGTGGGGGAGCAGGAAGCCCACGCCGACGACGAACGCCGAGCCCGACGCCGCGACGAACGTGGCGACCGCCAGCACCAGCCAGTGCCGCGGGGTCACCGCGGTCGACTCATGCTTCACCGTCTCCACCTGCACGAGCCTAGACTCGATCCCACAAACTAGAACCTGTCTCCCATATCATGAGACCCATCCGGGGCGCCGGCCGTCAGTTGACGTCCCCGTCCTGCAGGAAGGTGGCGTACAGCGGCAGCGGCATCTCCTGACGCCGCAGTACCGCACCCCACACGTCGACGCGGGCGGGGGCGAGCAGGTCGCTGGGCAGGCTGGGGGCGACGTACCAGTCGCCGCGGTCGAGTTCGTCCTGCAGCTGTCCGGGGGCCCAGCCGGTGTATCCGACGAACACCCGCATCCCTTCGACATGGTCGCGCAGGAGATCGGGGTCGCTGTCCAGGTCCACCACGTGCACCCGACCCTCGATCTGCTGGAGCCCGACGAACCGGTCACCGTCCACGCCGGAACCGAGCACCACCAGTGCGATCCCGGTGTCGGGTTTGACGGGACCGCCGATGTGGAAGACGGACGGGGGAGCGCAGATCTCGGCCCAGGCGGGCAGGATCGACTCCACCTCGGTCTCGCTCGGGCGGGTGATGACGACGCCCAGGGAGCCCGAGTGGTCGTGCTCGATCATGTAGATGATCGCGCGCTGGAAGTTGGGATCGGGCATGTCGGGCGCCGCGATGAGCAGCGACCCGGCGACGGGGTCACGCTTGTCCATCGCGGAGTAGAGGCGGTCGCCGAACAGGCCGCCACCGCCCAGATCGTCCGGTCCCGTGTCCATGTCCCCATGATGCCCCCGTCGCCGACGACCCACACGCGCGTCCCCTCGATCGGGTCCCGCCGCGGTGGTCACCGCTCGTGCGGCGAGCGCTACGGTGATTCGCGTGACCTCACTGTCCGCCGATCCGGTCGGCCCCCCGCGCGGACGACTGGCGGCCGCACTGCGGGAGTCGGACGGCCTCGGCCGGTTGTCCACGGCGCGCCTGGCCGCCCTGCTCAGTGAGGGGATCCACCAGGCCGCGCTGGGCGGAATCGTGCTGTTCAGCCCCGAGTCCGCGACGACGCCCGCCGCCATCGTCGGCGGGTTCGCCGTCATGCTGCTGCCGTACTCGGTCGTCGGACCCTTCGCCGCCGCCGCGCTCGACCGCTGGGATCGTCGGGTCGTCGTCGCGGTCGCGGCGCTGGTCAGGACGGTGTCCATCATCGCGACCATCGCGCTGGTCGCCGCCGGCGCCGTGCACACGGGGGCGGGCCTGGCGGCGTTGTTCGCGCTCTCGCTCGTGGCCATCGGGCTGGGCCGCCTCATCAACACCGGAATGACCGCGGCCATGCCCAAGGTGGTGCCCGATCGGATCCTCGCCGCCGCCAACTCGGTTCTGGTCACCGTGGGGTCGATCATCACGGCCGTCGGCGCGGTCGCGGCGTTCGCCGTCCTGGCCGTCCTCGGCGCCGGGGACGCCGCGGTGTCGTGGACCCTCGTGCCGTCCGTGGTCGCCGCGCTGGTGGGGGTGTGGGCGATCCTGGCGCTGCCGCGCCGGCACCTGGGACCCGACGACGACGAGCTCAGCGCTGATCCCGGCCGGGGCGTGGCACTAGATGCGCTGTCCCTGTTCGCCGGTGGATTGGCCGAGGGCGCCCGGGCCGCCCGGTCCACGGCCCTCGTGTGGGTGTCGCTGACCGGCGTGACGCTCGGCCGGGCGGCGTTCGGGATCACCACGATGCTGGCGATCCTGCTACTGCGCGACGCCGAGTCCGGCGGCGTGGGCGGCCCTGTCGTGGCCGGGATGGGTGGATTCGGACTGATGTCGGCGGCGGTGGCCGCAGGAATGGGCCTGGCCGCCGTCGTCACCCCCTGGGCCATCGCCCGTCGGCGGCGGATCGTCGTCGTGGCATCGGGCGCGGTGCTGTCGGGGGTCGCGCAGCTCGCGGTCGGCCCGACCCTCGAGCCGACGGCGCTGGTCGTGGGCGCGGTGGCGATCGGTCTGGGCGCCCAGGTGGTCAAGCTCGTCGCGGACAACGCCATGCAGACCGACGTCCCCGACGCCCGCCGCGGCGGGGTCTTCGCACTGCAGGACGCGCTGTTCAACTCGGCGTTCGTCGTGGGGATGGTCGCGGTCCTGCCGTTGGTGCCCGCCGACGGACGGTCGGTGTCGTTGATGCTGGTCCCGGCCGCGCTGTACGCCGCCGCCGCGGTGATCGCGGCGTTCGTCGCCGCGCGCAGGCGGTCAGGAGCCGAGCCCGAGCGAACCCGCGGCGATCGAACCGCCACCGACCGAGCCACCACCGACTGACCCTCCGCCCACAGAACCACCGCCCACAGAGCCCGCGGCGACCGAACCGCCACTCACCGAGCCTGCACCCACCGAGCCGCCACCGACCGAACCTGCGCCGACCGAACCCGCCCCGACCGAACCCGCGCCCATCGACCCGGCGGCAGCGGAACCCGCCGCAGCCGAGCCCGCCGCGGCGGAACCGACAGCTCCGGCGTCCCCACCGGCCGAGCCACCACCAACCGAGCCACCGCCGAGCGCGCCGGCGTCGATGACCCCCACGTCGAGCGATCCGGCAGCCGAGCCCGCGTCGATGTGCGGGAGCTCCAGGTGAGGCGGCTCGAAGGGCAGCGCGGCGTCGAGCCGCCCGTCGCCGTTCATGTCCGCCACGGACAGCATCCCGCTGCCCGTGTCGACGGTGATGGAGCCGTCGTCCTCGACGACCGGTTCCGCGGGTTCGGGAACGGTCCCGCCCTGCACCGGCGCGGGTTCCGGGGCCGGGGTGTGCGCGACGGGCGGGGGCGGCGGCACCGGATCGGGTTCCGTGACCGGGGGAGTGGACCACCTTGCCGAGTCCGCTGCAGCGGCCGACCCGTGGTGGATCGCGCCGATGGCATCCGACAGCAGGGCGCCCCAGTCCGGCAAGCCGCCCATCGCGTCCGACCCGGCGGCCAGCCCGTCCGCCCCTGCGGCCAGCGAACCGCCCATCAGCGCGCCCGCACCCTCGGCTCCTGCCAGCACCGATCCGGCCGCCAGGGAGCCGGCCCCGACGGACCCCGTGCCGAGCGAGCCGCCCCCCACCGACCCCGCGCCGACAGACCCACCGCCCGCCGAACCGGCGGCAACTGATCCACCACCCACCGAGCCACCGCCCACAGACCCGCCCGCGACAGACCCGCCGCCCACGGACCCCGCGGCGAGCGCGCCGGCTCCCCCGGCGTAGACGTTCCACACGCCGCGTCCGCCGTCATCGGCGTAGGCGGCCTGGGCGCCGGTGCCCACGTCGGTCACCACGCGATCGGCGGCGCCGTCGAGGTCCGAGTCCCACAGGGCGTCGTCGGCGTATCCGTCGCCGTCGAAGTCCAGCCACAGCGCGTCCGCGGCACCGGTTCCGAGGGTGAGGTCGGGCTCGCCCTGCCACTGCGTCGGGTCCCCGACGCCGTCTCCGAAAAAGTAGTCCATGGCCAGAATCGTGTCCCGGGAGCCCTGATCGGACCAGCCCCGATCCGCGATCTGTGGAGCGAGGAACCGCATTCCACAGATCGTCGTTCCGCCTTGACGGCGGGCGCTCAGCTGCTCCCGGTGGCCCTGACGAGCAACGCGGGTCGTTCGGGATCGCCGCCCAGGTCGCGACGCCCGAGTCGAGAGGCCCGGGCACCCACGACGACGAGGAAGACCGCCGCCCAGATCAGGTAGGCGTTGCCGACGAGGTGCTCCAGCGGGCCCCAGCCGAGTTCGCGGCCCTCGCTGTGCGGCACCCACCACTGCGGAGTGCCCAGGAAGATCACCACGCCGCTGCCGGCCAGGGTTAGCCAGCCGCGCTCGTCGTCGTCGCCGTCTCGTCCCGCGCGGTCGGCCCACAGCAGGGTGAGCACGACCGCGGGCACCGCCCACACCCAGTGGTGTCCCCATGACACGGGCGAGCAGAACAACGCCACGTTGCCCACCGCGACCGCGGCGGCCACCTCGTGGCCGGACCGCAGCAACCGCCACGCCACCCACGCGATCCCCAGGCCGATCGCCGCGGACACCACGAACCACGCGACCGACGCGGCGGTGTCCTCGAAGCCGAGTCGGTGCACGAACCCGTTCACCGACTGGTTGGACGTGAACGCCAGACCGCCGATCCGGGCCGGGTCGCGGATGGCGAAGGTCCAGTAGCGGGCGGAGTCGTCCGGGGTGAGCAGGTGCCCGATCCCGGTGAACGCCAGCGCCGAGACGACCGCCGTGGCCAGCCCACGCCAGTCGCGCCGCAGCACGAAGTACAGCAGGAACACCGCCGGGGTGAGCTTGATGGCCATCGCCAACCCGGTGAGGGTGCCGCCCCACCAGCGGCCGCGGCCGCGGATCACGTCGACCAGCACCAGCGCCATGAGGAAGACGTTGACCTGCCCGAACCCGATCGTCTCGCGCACCGGGCCGAACCACAGTGCCACCGCCACGATGGCTGCCGTGAGCCACCACAACTCCCGCTGCGGGCGTTCGCACGTGCGCGTGAGCACCAGGTGCACGACATAGGCCAGCACCGCGATGGTCGCCAGCGTGATCAGCGCGGACGCGACCGCCAACGGCACCAGCGTGAGCAGTGAGAAGAGCTGCGCCGACAGCGGGGGATAGGTGAACGGCAGGTGGGCGCCCTGGGCGAGCTGCGGCAGCTCGCCGTAGAGGTCGCCACCGTCGCGGAACACCTGCCCGCCGACGCGGTAGACGTCGAGGTCGATGCGGTACGGCGGGGTCTGCTGCAGCCCCGGGATTCCGACGGTGTGCAGCAGCGTGCCGACGACGGCGAGGACGGCGACGACGACCCGCGCAGCGGCCGAACCGAGGTAGCGGTCGACCGCTCCGCCAATCATGCCGGGTCGCCGTTCTGCTCGGCGGAGCCCCCGGACCCGCCGTTCTGCTGCGGTTCGTTCTGTCCCGCCCACCAGCTCAGGAGCGCGGCCTCGGCCTCAGCCCGGTCGAGCGGGCCGCGGTCGAGGCGCAACTCCTTGAGATACGCCCACGCGCGACCGACATCGGGCCCCGGCTTGAGGTCGAGCAGCGTCATGATCTCGTTGCCGTCGAGGTCGGGGCGGACCCGGGCGAGGTCCTCCTTCTCCTCGATCTCGGCGATCCGCCGTTCCAGCGAGTCGTAGTTGGCCTGCAGCTTGGCCGCCCGCCGCTTGTTGCGGGTCGTGCAGTCCGCCCGGACCAGCCGGTGCAGGCGCGGGAGCAGGTGTCCGGCGTCGGAGACGTAGCGGCGCACCGCGGAGTCCGTCCACTGACCCTCGCCGTACCCGTGGAAGCGCAGGTGGAGGAACACCAGGCCGGAGACGTCCTCGATCATCTGTTTGGAGTACTTGAGCGCACGCATGCGCTTGCGCACCATCTTCGCGCCGACCACCTCGTGGTGGTGGAAGGTCACGCCGCCGCCGGGCTTGGGCGCCCGTGTGGCGGGCTTGCCCACGTCGTGCAGCAACGCCGCCCAGCGGAGCACCAGGTCGGGCCCCTCGGGTTCGAGGTCGATGGCCTGCTTGAGCACCGTGAGCGAGTGCCAGTACACGTCCTTGTGCTGCATGTGCTCGTCGCGCTCGAGCTTCATGCCGGGCACCTCGGGCAACACCCGGTCGGCCAACCCGGCCTCGCACAGCATGTTGATGCCGTCGATCGGGTAGTCGCCGAGGATGGTCTTGTCGAGTTCGGTCCGCACTCGTTCGACGGTGATGCGGTCGATCTCCCCGGTCATCTCCGCCATCGCACGGAACACCCGCGGCGCGAGGGTGAACCCCAGCTGGGAGACGAACCGGCAGGCCCTCAGCATGCGCAGCGGGTCGTCGGAGAACGACTGCTCCGGTGCGGCCGGGGTGTCCAGGACGCCGGCGAGCAGGGCGTCCATCCCGTTCAGGGGGTCGACGAACTCCTGGCGCCCGTCCGGGTGCAGACGCACCGCCATGGCGTTGACCGTGAAGTCGCGCCGGATCAGGTCACCGTCGAGGGTGTCACCGAAGACGACCTCGGGGTTCCGGGTCACCCCGTCATAGGAGTCGGCACGGAACGTGGTGATCTCGATCTGCTGCTCGATCCCGCCACCGTCCCGCTTGACGGCCGACAGCGTGCCGAACTCGATCCCGGTGTCCCACACCGCGTCCGCGTAGTCGTCGAGGATGGCCCGCACCGTCTCGGGCCGGGCGTCCGTGGTGAAGTCCAGGTCGGTGCCCAGTCGGCCGAGCACGGCGTCGCGGACACTGCCACCCACCAGGTAGAGCTCGTGCCCGGCGCCACCGAACGCCGTCGCGAGCGGGGCCAGCACGTCGGCCAGGTCGTTCATCGTGGTCTGGGCGCCCGCGAGCAACCGGACCCGGCGCGCCTCGACCTCCGCCGGGTCGGGCCGGGAACCCGGTCCGTCCTGCAACGCCGAGAACACCGCGGCGTCGTGTCGATCGGAGGCGGATCGTTCGGCGGCGGCGCTGCTGTCGGCGGCACTGCGGTCGGGGGTCGGTCTGCGGGCTGTCACGGGCCCGACTTTACCGAGTGGACCCGACAATCCCTGACCCGCGCGCTCGGGGCCGGGCGGGATCAGCCCCGGGTACGCCGCCACGCCGACCGCCGCTGCCGGAATGTACGTCGATCACCGGGTCGTGCTGCGGGAATGGACCATTCGGGGCGCGCAAGTCGACCAGGCAGCGCATCCGAGCCGGATCCGGGCCGGATGCCCTGCCGGAATGCCCGGCGGGACTCACTCGCCGGGCGCGACCGCCTTCGACCACAGCGGGTCCACGGCCTCGACCTCGGGCGGCCCGCTCAGCAGCGGGCTCGACTCCGCCAGATACCGCAGGTAGGCGGGGTTGCCGAGGAACTCCTGGGCGGCCGCGGCGTCCCGGTAGTGCTGGAACACCACCATCACGTCCGGGTCCACGTGGGATGCGCACAGTACATAGGCCCGGTGCCCGGCGTTGGCCTGCACGGCCTCGGGCATGTGCCGGCGCCACACCTCGATCAACTGGTCACGACGGCCCGGCTTGGCCCGGTGTCGGAGGACCAGGGCGTGGGCGGACGGGCCAGAGCTCATACTGCGGACTCTAGCCGCGCCCGCCGCCGCGGGACCGTCCCCGGCCGGCACGGCCCCGAGGCCCTGACCGCTGGGACGGCAAGGTACGCGAGTGACGGGAGTGTCTCGTCGTCGTCGTCGTGACTTCCCACGCCTGCCACCCTCGCGCCCGGGCACCCGCACGCGGCCGGGCCGCGGCGCGCCGTGGATTCCGGTCCACTCACCCCCGGCCGGTAGCATCGATGGGTGTCCGAAGCCGATCGTCCCGCCGAACCGCGCGCCAACGCGCCGCGGCGTCGTCGTGCGCGTCGGCCCGCCGGACCCGGCGCCGCGGGACGCGACGCCGCAGGTCAGAAGCGGGACAGCGCTGCCGCGAAGGGGTCCGACGGCCAGCGCGGCGCGCAGGGCGACAAGCAGAAGTCGACGCCCCGGGACGCCGGGGGCGGCGGCCAGAAGCCAGGTCAGAAGTCCGGCCAGGGGGGCCAGTCCGGGCCCACCGGCTCCACCGGTCCGTCCGGCGACGGTCAGTCACGGCAGGGACGGCGTCGCCGCCGCGGCGGACGCGGTCGGCGGGGCGGCCGGGGACAGGGCCGCGCACCCGAGAACCAGAACCAGCCGTCGAGCCCCGACGCCACCCACACGGTGAAGACCGGCGACGGCACCGCCGGCGCCACCTCCCGCCAGGCCCCCCGTCACCCGCGTCAGCCCGGCCGGTCCAAGTCGGGCGGCGGTGGCCAGGCGAGCTCCACCAACACCACCCGCACGTCCGCGCCCGCGAAGGCCGGCGGCGGCACCGGGTCCAAAACCGGCTCCAAGGCCGGCTCCAAGGCCGGTGGCAAGGGCGGGTCCAAGGCCACGGCCAAGACCACCAAGCCCGGCACCCACCAGGGCGGCAAGGCCGGAGCCAAGAACGCCCGCGGCGGTCGCGGGGGCGCGCGGCATCCCCGCGGTGGCCAGCGACTCAAGACGGTGCTGGAGACCTCGGCCGGCGGCCTGGTGGTCCGGAACCTCGCGGAGGCGGGGGAGGGGCCCGAGGCCGACCTGTCCCGGTTGGAGGTCGCACTCATCGGTCGGCTGGACCGACGAGGCCGCATGCTGTGGTCCATGCCGAAGGGGCACATCGAGCCGGGGGAGACGGTCGCGGAGACGGCCCGGCGCGAGGTGCTCGAGGAGACCGGTGTCGACGGCACCGTCCTGGCCCCGCTGGGCACCATCGACTACTGGTTCGTCGCCGAGGGCCGGCGCATCCACAAGACCGTCCACCACCACCTCGTCCGCTACGACCACGGCGAGTTGTGCGACGAGGACCCGGAGATCACCGAGGTCGCCTGGTTCGCGTTCAACGACTTGCCCCGGCGCCTCGCCTACCCGGACGAGCGGCGACTGGTCGAGTCCGCGCGCACCCTGCTCCCGGACTTCGCGCGCGCCGAACTGGCCGGCGACAATCCCCCGCCCGCCGACGCGCAGATGGTGGACCCGTCCCGCCGGGCGGACGGCCCCGAGCCGGTCCGCCGCACCGGGGCGCACGGCGTGACCCCCCGCGACCACGCGCCGGAGGAGTCCGGGCCGTGACCGGGCGGCCGGTTGGGCGCGCAGTCCGGGCGGTCGTCCCGACGGCACTGTGTGCGGCGCTGGCGCTCGGCCCGCTGTGGGGTGTCCAGCCGGCCGGGGCCATCACCCCCGCGGAGGCCGCGGCGGCCGGGTACATCCCCAACCCGGCGCCGACACTGGCCCGGATCACCATCGACGAGATCTCCCCGACCGTCCTCGACGGGGCGGGGGGCCCCGGCGGGGCGGGTGGCGGGGGCCGGGTCGCGGTCGGCACCGAGTCCGGGGTCCCGGTCGTCACGGTGTCCGGCACCATCACCAACGTCGGCGACATCCCCCTCGAGTCGGTCGACGTCCGGCTCCAGCGCGGGCCCCGCGCCGCCGACGCGGAGGCGGTGCGCGAACCGCTGGTGTGGTCCGAGCCGTCGTTCGCGGTCCGCGGCGAGTTCCTGCGGGTGGCCGAGACCGTGGCGCCGGGGCAGTCCGTGCCGTACCGCGTGTCCATGCCGGCCCGGGAGATCCCCGGCGACCCGGCCCCTGACCTGCAGCTGACCGAACCCGGCATCTATCCGCTCCTCGTCAACGTCAACGGCACGCCGGAGGGCGGGTCGCCCGCGCGACTCGACGACGCCCGCACCCAGTTGCCCGTGCTCGAGGCGCCGCAGCCGGCGGCCCTACCGGGGATCGACGACGACGAGGTGGTCGCACCCGGGCCGGCGGACGGGCGGGGCCCGACTCCGGTCCCGCTGACCATGATGTGGCCGCTGGCGGCGGCACCCACGCGGATCGCGACGGTGCCCGGAGCGGAAGGCCCGGACCCGGTGGTCGCGTTGACCGACGACTCGCTCCTGCGCGAGCTGTCCGAGGGCGGTCGGCTCACCGGGCTGGTCCGGGCGGCCGACGACGCGTTCGACGGGCCCGGCGGGCAGGACCTGCGCCGGGCGGTGTGCCTGGGCGTGGACCCGGAGCTACTGGGGACCGTGTCCGAGATCGCCGACGGCCGCGCCGTGCTCATCGGGAACGGCAGCGGCGACGACGACGGGGGTTCCTCCGGGCGGAACCGGGGCGGCCGGGGGGACCCGGAGCGGTCCGCCCCCGCCGATCCCGGGGCGGTGGAAGCCGACGCCGAACGCTGGCTGGACGAGCTGCGGGCGTTGGCCGAGGGCACCTGCGTGGTGACGCTGCCGGCCGCCCAGGCCGGCCTCGAGATGGTCGGCGCGGTGGGGTCCACCGAGCTCACCCGGGCGGCGCTGGACAGCGACGATTCCGTGGAGCGGATCCTCGGTGTGTCCCCGATCCCCGACGTGCTGGTCCCCGCGTCCGGGACCCTGCTGCCCGGCACCGCCGAGGCGCTGGGGGAGCCCGGCGCCACCGCCGTGGTGGCGGCCCCGTCGACGCGGACCGACACCGGTCTCGTCCCGCCCCCCGGGATGGTGGGGCTGGCCGGGACCGACGGCGGACGCGCACTGACGTATTCGGCGGCGATCGGGGCGGCCCTCGCCGCGACCGGGTCCGCGCCGGAGAACCCGCGCTATTCCGACCCCGACACCCGGTACTGGCTGACCGCCGACTCCGCGGCGGCCCGACTCCAGAACGCGAGGGCCGCGCTCCTCGCGCCGGTCGTGGACGCCATCGACGCCGGGCCCGCCCCCATCGCCCCGCTCGAGGCCGCCGGCGCGGCCGGCGCGGCCGGCGCGGCCGGCGCAGGGCCTTCCGCGGGCACCGGTCCCGCTGCCGACACCGGCCCCTCGGGCCCGTCCGACGATCAGGGGGTCCTGGCCGTGCCGCCGCAGGTGTGGAGCGTCGACGGCGAGGCCGCCGGCTCGCTGCTGGAGACCCTCGGCGCCCAACTGGCAGCGGGGAGGATGCGCGCGGTGCCGCTCACCGAGCGCCTGGCCGGACCGGTCACCGTCCCGGACGGCTCCCTGGCGGACGACCCCACGGGCGCCGTCGACCCGGGAGCCGTGGACCTGGCCGGGGTGGACCGTCGCGTCTCCGACGCCCTGCGGGGGGTCGGCACGCTGCGGTCACTGGTCGACGCCGCCGATCCCACCTCGGCGGACGCCGAGGGCCACCTCGACCCGATGGTGACCGAGGCCCTCCGGGCCCTGTCGGAGACCGGCCGGCGGGCGGGGGGAGACGGCACGTCGCCCGGGTCCGGTACCGGGGCGGACGCCCGCGCCGCCACCGCCGAGCGTCTCGACCGCCTCGAGCAGACGGTCTCCCGCTCGCTCGGCAGGGTGGACCTGCTTCCGCCCGGCAGCGTGTTCACCATGGCCAGCCCCAACAGCCCACTGCTGCTGGTGACCCGGAACGCGTTGCCCTTCCCGGTGCGGGTCGGCGTCACCGTCACCGCGCCGGACGACATCACGGTGGAGCCGGTGGGGGTCGTCCAGATCCCGGCCTCGGGCTCGCGGACCCTGCAGGTGCCCACCCAGTCCGATGCCGAGGGCGGCGTACGCCACACCGTGGCGTTCGTCCTCGAGGGTCCCGACGGGCGCCCGCTGTCGGAGCCGGTGGAGCTGTCCGTCCAGACCGGTGGCTACCCGGTCGCCCAGGCGTTCGCGTTGGCCGCGGCCGCCCTCGCCCTCGTCCTCGGGGGGCGGCGGTACCTGCGCTACCGTCGGGGCATCCTCGACCCCGCGGACGAAGGGCACCGACCGTGAACGACGAGCAGGGGTCCCCCGGACCCGAACTGCGCAGACCGGATCCCGGCCTCCGCGGCCGACGCCGTGAGGCGGGCAGTTGCGTGCTGCCGGGCCCGGCCTCCCCGCCGCCGGTCGCCGACTCGTTCATCCCGGACGCCGCGCCCGCGCCGTCGATCGAGCGGCCGATCGCGCGGCCGATCGCCCCGACCCCGGAGCGGTCCGCAGCGGGCCCGGCGACGCCCGGCGGGGGGACCGGGGCACGGAACCGCGACTCCTCCGACGCGTCGGTGATGCGCTCGACGGGATCGATGGCCGTGGCCAACCTCGCGAGCCGCATCACCGGGTTCGTCCGGATGATCCTCATCCTCACCGTGCTCGGCCCCGCCGTGGCGTCCGCCTTCAACACCGCCAACACGCTGCCCAACATGATCACCGAGCTCGTCCTGGGTTCGGTGCTCACCGCGATGTTCATGCCGCTGCTGGCCAAGGCCGCGCAGGAGGACGAGGACGGGGGCGTGTCCTTCATCCGTCGCCTGCTCACCGTGACCTCGGTCCTGGCACTGGGGGCGACCGTCGTGGCGGTGGCGTGCGCGCCGCTGCTCACCGAGCTCAACCTGGGCGACGGCGAGGTCAACACGAACCTGGCCACCGCGTTCGCGTTCCTGCTGCTGCCGCAGATCTTCTTCTACGGCGTGTTCTCGGTGATGCTCGCGATCCTCAACTACAACGGTGTCTTCCGTCCCGGGGCGTGGGCGCCGGTGTGGAACAACCTGGTGGCCATCGCGACACTGGTGCTGTTCGCGGTGGTCGGCAGCGGCATCGACCCGGCCGCGCCGGTCAACCTGCTCAGCGCGCCCATCCTGCTGTTGGGCCTGGGCACCACCCTGGGCGTGGTGTTGCAGGCGGCGGTATTGGTGCCGGCCCTGCGTCGCGCGGGCGTGGACCTGCGCCCCCAGTGGGGTCTGGACCCCCGCATCAAGCAGTTCGGCGGGCACGCGCTCGCCGGTGTGACCTATGTCCTCATCTCGCAGGTCGGTCTGGTCATGACCAACCGCATCGGGTCGGCGGCGGACGAGGCCGCCATCGCCATCTACCAGACCTACTGGCTGCTGTTGCAGGTCCCGTACGGGATCATCGGCGTCACCCTGCTCACCGCCATCAACCCCCGCCTGGCGGACAACGGGGTGGCCGGCCGCAACGACGCGGTGGTGCGGGACATCTCGCTGGGGACGCGGCTGTCCCTGTTCGGGCTGCTGCCGATCATCGCGTTCATGACCGCGTTCGGCCCGACGATCGCCACCGGCCTGTTCCGCTACGGGAACTTCGACGCCGAGAGCGCCCAGGTGCTCGGCCTGACCCTGGCCTTCGGCGCGTTCACGCTGGTGCCCTACGCCGTGGTCCTGCTGCAGCAGCGGGTGTTCTACGCCCGCGAGGACTACTGGACGCCGACGGCGATGATCCTCGCGATCACCGTGGTCCGCGTGATCCTGTCGCTCCTCGTCCCCGTGGTCGCCGACCAGCGGTCCCACGTGGTGATCGGCCTGGCCCTGGCCAACGGCATCGGCTGGGTCGTCGGCGCCGTCGCCGGGTTCATCCTGCTTCGGTCGAAACTGGGGTCCCTGCGTGGTCGCGAGACCCTCCGGTCGGCCTCGTGGACCCTCGGCGCGTCGATCGTCGGCGCCCTGGTCGCACTCGCGGTGGACACGATCCTGCCGATGGACGCCCTCACCGACGCCGTCGGAAGCATCGGGTTCGTCCTGCGTGCCGGTGTCGCCGCCGTCATCACCCTCGCGGTGACCGGTCTGATCCTGTCGCGGTCCCGGTTGCCGGAACTCGACTCGATCACCCCCGTTCTCCGCGGACTCGTGGGGCGTCTGAGGAGATAGTCGAATCCACGCGGGGCCGGTACGTACACTCAGGGATCACAAGCGGCGCCTCCTGACGGGCTGCCGCACCAGGCGAGGAGGGTCAACGGGTGGGTGAACAGACTGGAGCCCCGGCACCGGACACCGCCTCGTCGCCACCGCGTCTGACCGTCGGAGGCCTGGTCTCCGGCGGCAGGTACGAGCTCCTCGAACCGTGCGGTGGTGTCGCCGGCCAGTCCTTCTGGAAGGCCCGCGACCGGCGCCTGGGGAGGTTCGTCGCCCTGACCTTCGTCGACCCGCTCCCCGGCGAGCAGCCCCCGGGTTCGGCGACGGGGGTGCTCGACCGTACCGTCGCGCTCACCACGGTCTACGCGGACGGGTTGGCGCGCGTGCTCGACGTCATCCGCGGCCGCGCGGGCGGCATCGTGGTCTCGGAGTGGATCCCCGGACGCAGTCTCGCCGCGGCCGTGGCCGAGCCGGATCCCGACTCCGCCGTGGGTGCGGTGTGGGGTCTGGCGGACGCCGCGACCCGTGCCGAGGAGGTGGGCCTGGCCCTGGGCCTCGACTCGCCGGACCGGATCCGTCTCACCGAGGACGGGCGCGCCGTCCTGGCCTTCCCCGGCGTCCGCGAGGGGGACGACGCCCGGTCCGACGTGCGGGGCCTGGGCGCTACCCTCTATGCGCTGCTCACCGGAGCGTGGCCGCTCCCGCTGCCCGGGGGCTCCGATCTGTACGAACCGACCGACGGTCGGCCCGGTCCCGCCCGGAGGGACGACGACGAGGTCCTCGACCCCACGGTGGCCGGTTCCGGGGTGGCGCCGGAATCCGCGGTGCTGGCCATGCGGTCGCTCGACGGGTCGTCGGTCAGCTCGGCGGCCACCGTGAGGGCGATGGTGACCGATCGCGTCGGCGGGCCGCGGCGCGCCGCCCCCGGGGCCTCCTCCCGGGTCGCCTACCCGGCGGGCGCCGCGACGACGGGATGGACGTCGGGGGTGTGGTCGTCGGGGGAGTGGTCGTCGGCGGAGTGGTTCTCGGCGGAGGCGGGTTTCGAACCCGCGCCGTACAGCGAGCCGGACCCGGAGGTCCAGAAGCGCCGCTGGCAGATCATGGCCGGGACCGGCGCGGCCGCGGTCGTGGTGATCGCCTTGCTGTTCACGTGGATGCTCGGGGGGTTCGGCGGCACCCGCAACGACACCCCGCTCTCACAGCAGCTCGACGCGATCGAACGGGCCGCCCAGGCCAGTCGCGCCGCCCAGACCGCCGAGCCCGCGGCCGATGACTCCGCCGCAGGTGACACCGGGGACGAGGCGGACGAGGCGGAGGAGGCCACCCCGACCACCCCGGTCTCCGTGTCGACCGTCACCACCTGGCAGCCCTCGTCCTCGAACGGCGTCGCGGAGAACTCGGCGGATGCCCCCAACGTGGTCGACGGTGACCGGTCCACCTCGTGGTCCAGCGACGCCTACCGATCCCAGATCGGCGACGGCCCGTCGGCCTACAAGCCGGGTATCGGGTTGATGCTCACACTGGACGGTGAGCAGGAGGTCCGACGGGTGGTGCTCCGCTCGGGGGATGACGGCGTGCGCTTCGAGGTGCGGTCCGCGCCCGGTGCCTCTCCGGAGTCACTCGACGAGACCACCCGTCTCGGAGCGGGCACCGTCCGCGACGGGTCGGCCACCGTGACGATCGATGACCCGCGGGAGTCCGGGTACGTCCTGGTGTGGATCACCCGCCTGGGTACCTCCGGTGCCCAGTCCTACGAGGCCACGATCAGCGAGGTCGAACTGACCCGCTGACCGGCCGGGAGACGTCCCCACGGGCGGCCCGGCCGGGTTACGGTGACGGCCGTGAACACCGGTACCGCCGTCCCGACAGCGGCGGGTTCCCCTGCCCCGCCCACAGGCGCGGAATCCCCGCTCAGCGACCCGTCCGCTCCCAAGGCAGAGTCCGTTCTCAGGGCAGAGTCCGTTCTCAGGTCCCGGCCCGCATTGACAGCCGAGTCCCCGCTGTCCGACGCCGAACTGTTGGACGCGCACGTCGCCGGCGACCCCGACGCCTTCTCCGCCCTCGTCCGGCGGCACTACGACTACCTCTGGCGGTTGGCCATCCGCACGTCGTTCAACCGCGACGACGCCGCCGAGGCCCTGCAGGAGGCTCTCGTCTCGGCGTACCGGAAGGCGGACACGTTCCGCCACGCATGCCCGGTGCAGGGGTGGCTCTACCGCATCGTGGTCAACGCCTGCCTGGACAAGATGCGGGCCCAGCGCCTGCGCACCCACACCCAGCTCACCCCGTCCCTGCACGAACAGGTCACCCTGCGTGACCACTTCCACCAGGACCCGGCGTACGCGATCATCGTGGCCGAGGCGTTGGCGGAACTGCCCGACGATCAGCGGGACGCCGTCGTCGTCGTCGACATGCTGCGGTGCACCGTCGCCGAGGCGAGCCACCTGCTCAACATCCCCCCGGGCACCGTGAAGAGCCGGTGCTCCCGTGGCCGCGCGAAACTCGCGGCCCTGCTCGAGGGGGTCACCCTCACCGTGTGAGGGTGTTCCTCCCGTCACCCGGTGGGCGGGCGCGGGAACAAGGCAGCCCCCCGGGGTGTTGTGGCCTCTAGAAGACCCGGCACCTGATGCCGGTTCCGACTCACGAGCCACCAACCGCCCGAGGAGCCCCGAGAACTCATGAGCGACACCGTCCACGACGTCATCATCGTCGGATCCGGTCCGGCCGGGTACACCGCCGCCATCTACTCCGCGCGGGCCGAGCTCAAGCCCGTCGTCTTCGAGGGCTCCCAGTTCGGTGGCGCGCTCATGACCACGACCGAGGTCGAGAACTTCCCCGGCTTCGCCGAGGGCATGATGGGCCCCGATCTCATGATGCAGATGCGTGAGCAGGCCGAGCGGTTCGGGGCCGACCTCCGGATGGAGGACGTGACGTCCATGGACCTCGCCGGGGACATCAAGACCGTCCGGGTCGGGGAAGAGGAACACCGCGCCCGCGCCGTGATCCTCGCGATGGGTGCCGCGGCACGCTACCTCGGGGTCCCGGGGGAGCAGGAGTTCCTCGGCCGGGGCGTGAGCTCGTGCGCCACGTGTGACGGATTCTTCTTCCGCGACAAGCCGATCGTCGTGGTCGGCGGCGGCGACTCCGCCATGGAGGAGGCCACCTTCCTCACCAAGTTCGGTTCCTCCGTGACGATCGTGCACCGCCGTGAGGAGTTCCGGGCCTCCAAGATCATGCTCGAGCGGGCACGGGAGAACGAGAAGATCTCGTTCGTCCTCAACACGGCCGTGGACGAGGTGCTGGCCGGCGCGACCGGTTCGGTCGAGAAGCTCCGTCTGCGCGACACCGTCACCGGTGAGACCAGTGAGCTCGAGACCGCCGCCATGTTCGTCGCGATCGGCCACGATCCCCGTTCCGAGCTGGCCCGCGACCAGGTCGAGGTCGACGAGGACGGCTACGTCCTCACCGGTCAGACCACCGCCACCTCCCTTCCCGGGGTGTTCGCCTGTGGCGACCTCGTCGACAAGCGCTACCGCCAGGCCATCACCGCCGCCGGTTCGGGGTGCGCCGCCTCGATCGACGCCGAGCGCTGGCTCGCCGAGCAGGCCTGAACCCGCACCGGGCCCGGAACAACCGGGCCCCGTCCACCCACCCGAAAGGACCACCTCATGGCCGACACCCCTAACATCATCGACGTCACCGAGGCCGACTTCGCCGACGCCGTGCTCACCTCCAGCGGCTCCAAGCCCGTTCTCGTGGACTTCTGGGCCACATGGTGCCGCCCGTGCACCATGATGGCGCCGGTCCTCGACGAGCTGGCGGGCTCGGAGGCGGACAAGCTGACCGTGGCCAAGGTCGACGTCGAAGCCAACCAGGAACTCGCCGCCGAGTACCAGATCACCGCGATCCCCGCGATGCTGTTGTTCTCGGAGGGACAGCCGGTCAAGCGCATCACGGGCGCCAAGTCCAAGTCGGCGCTCCGAGCCGAGCTGGGCGACGTTCTCGGCGCCTGACACACACGCCGGCGGCACCGGGTCGCTACCCTGTGTCGCTACGCTGTGACGCTCCCCCGTGGCGTTCCCCCACCGCCCGGCGCGGACGGGGCATGTCCGCGTGTGAGGCGGTAAGTTCATCCGGGTACCCAACACTAGGAGAGCGGGAGGAGACCCATGGCGTGGAGGCGTGGTGACCGTGGGCCCGAGGTGGCCGCCATCCGGGCCACCCTCGCGGGCATGGGTCTGCTGCACAACATCGAGTCGGTCGGGGTCACCGAGCCCGAGACCGGGTCAGTGCTCGCGCGTACCGACGCCGTCTTCGACGCCGACCTGGAGAAGGCCGTTCTGGCCTTCCAGCAGGCGCGTGCGCTGATCTCCGACGGAATCGTGGGTCCGGCCACCCAGGCCGCGCTCCACGACGCCAGCCACGTGCTGGGGACCCGGGACCTGAGCTATATCGTCTCCAGGCCGATGGCGGGGGACGATATCGCCCAACTGCAGCGACGACTCGGCGAGCTCGGGTTCTACGCCGGCCTGGTGGACGGGACCTTCGGCCCCCTCACGCACGCGGCCGTCACCGACTTCCAGCGCGACTGCGCGCTCCCCACGGACGGTGTGGTCGGTGCCGAGACCCTGGACACCCTGAGCCGCTTCTCGACCCTGTTCAAGGGCGGGGACGTCGCCTCTCTCGTCGAGAAGGAGCGGGCCCGCACCTCCGGTCCCATGCTCGCCGGTAAACGGATCGTCCTCGATCCCGGCCCCAGTGGGTCCGAGAATCCGATCCGGATCGACACCCCCTACGGGACCATCACCGACGCGGAACTGCTCTGGGACATCACCCGGCGGCTCTCCGAGCGGATGAACCAGGCCGGCGTGGAGGTCTTCCTCTCCCGGCCCGAGGCGATGATCCCGACCGATCCCGAGCGCGCCGAGATAGCCAACGCGTTCAACGCCGATCTCATCATCTCGCTCCGCCTGGACCGCCACCCGAATCCGGTGGGCAACGGGGTCGCGACGTTCTACTTCGGAAACTCGCTCGGCGCGGAGTCCATGCTCGGTGAGGCCCTCTCCGGCTTCATCCAGCGGGAGATCGTCAGCCGCACCACTCTTCGCGACTGCCGGACCCATGGCCGGAGCTGGCCGTTGCTGCGAATGACCCGCATGCCGTCCGTGCAGATCTACCTGGGCTACGCGTACAACCCGCAGGATCTCGAGATCCTCGGCGATCGTGCCGCCCAGGACACCATCATCGACTCGATCCTCGTGGGTGTGAAACGTCTGTACCTCCTCGACGAGGACGATCATCCCACCGGGTCGATGTCCGTCGACGCCCTCATCGACTACGAGCAGCGCCAGCGCGACTGATCGCGGCTCCGGCCACCCCGGGGGAGTCGGGGTCCGGGGTGTCGTGAGTCCCGGGGTGTCAGAGCCCCCGGGCGACGGCGCTCGCCGACGCGCCCGACAGCACCCCGAGCCGCCGGGTGGCGAATCCGTGTTCGGCGAAGAGCTGATCGAGGGCGCGCTCCACATCCGCCTTCCACAAGTGCTCGCTCTCGATATCGAGCCGGAGGCGGGGATGGGTCTCGTGAGGTGCCACCACCGTGAAACCGTGCTCGACCAGAAAGCTCATCCCCGGCACGCACGAGTCCGCCCCGCACCCGTCACGTGACGTAACATGCCCGAGGTCCTCGGACGTGACCCCGAAGGCCTCGATGGCCTTGATTCCGCGGCTTCGAACATCGACGACGACGGCGTCGAGCAACGCGGTCAGTACCCCTGCCGGTGCGCCGTGCTCGACACTCATGCCGGCGAGCAGCACAGCGTCAGCGCCGACGGGCGAGGTCGGGAAGCACGTCGCCCGCGGCACCATCCCCGGGGGGGCGTAGAAGGCGGCAGCCGTCGATCGGTCCCCGTAGGTGGCGAGCTGGCCGCAGACACCCCATTCCAGGGATACGTGTGAGATCCACGCTTCCTTCTCGAACTCCGGATCTCCCGGGGACTGCTCACCGTCGGTCTGCCAATAGACGCAACGCCGGGCGCGAGGACCCAACTGGTCCACCGCCGACAGGTCCAGCGGGCGGAGGGAGATCATCGCGGCGCTGCGGTCGACCCGCCCTCGAGAAGTGCGAGTACCCGGGCCAGATCATCGGTGTCACCGACGTCGATGGTGATACGTCCCTTGCGGCGCCCCATCGTCACGGACACCGACGTCTCGAAACGGTCGGACAGCCGACCCGCCACCGCCTCCAGCTCCGGGTTGCGCTGGCGTCCGCGGGGCGCGGGCTTGGGCTTGTCCGTGGTGTCCCCGGGATCGCGGTTGGCGAGGGTGACGAGCTCTTCGGTCGCCCGCACTGACAGGCCCTCGGCGACGATCCGGGCGGCGAGCTCGTCCTGTGCCGGCGCCCCCGCCTCGAGGCCCAGGAGTGCGCGCGCATGTCCCGCTGACAGGACACCAGCCGCGACCCGCCGCTGTACGGCGGTCGGCAGCTGGAGCAGGCGGATGCTGTTGGTGATCGCGGGGCGGGATCGGCCGATGCGGGTCGCGAGTTCTGACTGGGTCACGTCGAACTCTTCCAGCAGCTGCTGGTAGGCGGCGGCTTCTTCGAGAGGGTTGAGCTGTACCCGGTGGATGTTCTCGAGCAGAGCGTCCCGCAGCAGATCCTCGTCGTCGGTCTGCCGAACGATCGCCGGAATCGTCTCGAGCTTCGCGCGCTGGCTCGCCCGCCAGCGTCGCTCACCCATGATGAGCTGATAGCGCCCACCGGACATCTCACGGACGACGATGGGCTGGAGGAGTCCGAATTCCTTGACGGAATGAGCGAGTTCGGCCAACGCCTCCTCATCGAAGTGGGTGCGGGGCTGCTTCGGGTTGGGGTCGATCTCGGCCGGGGAGATCTCGCGGTAGACGGCGCCGGGGTCCACCAACTCGGTTGTTTCACGTGAAACGGGTGAACCATCGTCAGCGTGCGAGCCGGTCTCGGCCGCTCGGGCCGTCGATGACGCGGTACCGGTGAGCTCCGTATCCGCCGGGCCCCGATTCCCGGCGACGGACGAGCGCGGACGTGGGGGAGTGGTACGCGGACCGCCACCCCGCGGCCCCAGGATCAGGTCGGCGGCGTCGTTTCCGAGCCGAGGCCCTTCGTCGGGGCCGGTGGGGATCAGGGCCGCGAGACCCCGCCCGAGACCGCCCTTACGCTGCTGGCTCATCAGTTCTCCTCCGGGCGGTCGACGCCCTCAGCTTCACCCGCGGTGGGCGTGGATACGAGGTCTCGCGGACCGAACGGCCCTCCCCGTGCGTTGATCTCGCGGGCGGCGTCCAGGTATGCCAGCGCGCCGCGTGACCCGGCGTCGTACTGGAGGATGGTCATCCCGTACCCGGGCGCCTCGGACACTTTGACGCTTCGCGGGATCACCGTCCGCAACACTGTGTCCCCGAAGTGCTTCCGGACCTCACCGGCGACCTGCTCGGCGAGCTTCGTGCGTCCGTCGTACATCGTCAGCATGATGGTCGAGATCTCCAGATCCGTATTCAGATGTTGTTGGATGAGTTCGACGTTACGGAGAAGCTGACCCACTCCCTCGAGGGCGTAGTACTCACACTGGATCGGGATGAGGACCTCGCGAGCAGCGACCATCGCATTGACGGTGAGCAGACCGAGCGAGGGCGGACAGTCAAGAAAGACGTAGTCGATACCGAGCGACTGCAAGTCCTCCGGCAGGAGGACTTCGGCGAGACGTCGTTCCCGCTGGGGGAGCCCGACCAGCTCGATCTCCGATCCCGCGAGATCGATGGTCGCAGGTACGCAAAACAAGCGCTCGGCGTGGGGACTCTTCTGCATCAACTCATCGACGGACGCCTCCCACATCAAAAGGTCATAGCTCGACGGTGTGCCCTCGCGGTGATCGACACCGAGCGCCGTACTCGCATTGCCCTGCGGATCCATATCGATCACGAGCACCCCGAGCCCACCCAGAGCGAGAGCAGCGGCGAGGTTGACGGTGGACGTGGTCTTGCCCACCCCGCCCTTCTGGTTAGCGATCGTCACGATCCGCGGCGACTCGGGACGGGGGAGTGCCGGTGCATCCCCGTGGAGGACCTCGTTCGCCTGGCGCGCGGCCGCGAAGATCGGGGTCTCGTCGTAGGACATCCGTCACCTTTCGAGTTGCATCGTGAGCGCGGCGAGCCTGCCGCCGTGTCGGTGCCATTGTTTCACGTGAAACCGACACTGGACACGTCCCCGTCAGGCCTCAGCGAGACCGACACCCGCGTCCGCGGGATCGGGAGCCACGGCCCCCCATCCTAGTCGCCAGGGTGCCGATCACCAGCCTCGTCGGTTCGGCATCCGGGGCAGCGACGGTCTCGACGCGAACGTCGTCGAACCCTAGTTTGCGGAGCGCCGCACGATCACGCTCGACCTCGTCGACTGCCGACTCGCCCTTGAGGGCAACCATACGGCCGCCCACCTTCAGCAGCGGAGCAGACCACCCGGCGAGCTTCGCCAGCGGTGCCACTGCCCGGGACGTCACGACGTCCGCCTCGCCCGCCTCGATGATGACCGGTTCCTCCTCGGCGCGACCCCGAATGACACGGACATCGATGCCGAGCTCGGCGATGATCTCCTCGAGAAACGTGACCCGACGGAGAAGTGGCTCGACCAGAGTGATCGTCAGATCTGGGCGCGCGAGCGCCAGGGGGATACCAGGGAGGCCTGCGCCGCTTCCGATATCGACGACGGACTCGCCCTGCGCCAGCTGCGATTCAGCAGCCGCACTGTTGAGGACGTGCCGATCCCACAGTCGAGGACGCTCACGCGGACCCATCAACCCGCGCTCGAGCCCGGCCGTCGCGAGGAAATCGACGTACCGCGTCGCGAGACCCAACCGATCACCGAACACTTCAGCGGCAGCGGGCGGGGGCGAGGGCAGATCACCGGAGCCGGACATCGAGCCCGGTTCGGGCGGTGTCTCACCCGCAGTCCTGGAAGCCCCGTCGCTGTCACGTGACGCTTCGTGGCCCGTGTGTCCGTTCATGGTCTCGCGCTCCTTCTCGCGGCCGCAAAGCCACTGTTTCACGTGAAACACCGCCGGTGAATCACATCATTGTCATTAGATCCTCAGACACAGATCAGGGGTGCGAGCCGTCCGGCTCGCACCCCTGCCCCAAGCCTCCCGTCACCCGGGCAGGACGACCACCCGCCGGTTGGGCTCGACGCCGGTCGAGTCCGAGGTGACACCCTCGATCTCCGCGATCGCATCGTGGATGATCTTGCGTTCGAACGGCGTCATGGGCTCGAGCTCTTCCGACTCACCTGACTCGAGAACCCGCTGCGCTGCCACGCGTCCGGACTCGCTAAACGCCTCACGCTTCGCCTCACGCCAACCGGCGATGTCGAGCATCAACCGGCTCCGATCGCCGAGTTCCTGTTGCACCGCGAGACGCGTCAACTCCTGGATAGCGTCCAGGACCGAGCCGTCCGAGCCGACCAAGGTATCCAAGTCGTCGCCGCCCACGATGCTCACCACAGCCCGATCGCCCTCGACGTCCAGATCGATGTCCCCGTCGAAATCGAGGATGTCGAGGAACTGCTCGAGATAGTCGCCAGCGACCTCGCCCTCCTCGACCAATCGTTCCTCGGACACCTCGATGTTCCTCTTGGACATGGACCCGCCTCCGTCGTGACCGCCGATCGCCGAACCCCGGGGGTGCGACGACTATCTACCCCAAGTATGGGACAAGGTCCCCGACGCCGGAGCATCGGGGACCTTGTCCACTCACGTTTTTCTAGCGGGTCATCGCTTCTTTTTCTTCTTCTTGTTCTTGGGACGCGAACCTGATCCCTTCTGGGCCGGCCTACTGCGCTGCCCGCCGGGAGCCTGAGGCCGTTGACCCGGGCGTGGAGCGGATGCCGGAGCGACCGCAGGCCCCGGGTCGGAGTCGATCACCTCGTCGTCGTCCACCGTCGCGGTACCCACCTCCCCGGCCGGATCCGACACCACCCCGGTTCCCGTCGCGGCGGCGGCGCGATTCTTCTTGGGCTTGGTGGGCTTCACACCCACCCGCGGAGCGAGCGCCTTCTGCTCCTCGCGCCGCAGGAGGGCCGCGGCGTCGTCCTCCTTGGCCATCTTCTCGTACAGGAAGTACTGCTGGCCGAGGGTCCAGAGGTTATTCGTGACCATGTACACGAGGATCGCCATCGGCCAGAACGCACCGGTCACCAGGATGCCGATGGGGAAGGCCCACAGCATGAGCTGGTTCATGATCTTGGCCTGCGGGTTGGCCGCGGCCTCAGGGGACTGGCGGGACAGGGAGATCCGCGCGTTGAAGTGGGTCGTGACCGCCGAGACGATCATCAGCGGAAGGGCGACGAGAATGATGTTCCACCGGGCGAAGTCGAGCATCGCGCCCGGCTCCACGAAGGCCTGGAACTGTTCGACCGGCTGGGAGATGAAGGACGAGAGCGGAGCACCGAACAGGCGGGCGTCGAGGAAGCTCTGCACCTCGTCCGCGTTGAACACGTAGTTGCCCGTGTTGCGCGTCTCCTCGGCGCTCATCCCGAGCGCGCCGAACTGCGAGCCCATCCGGTTGAACGACCGCAGCACGTGGAACAAACCCAGGAATACGGGGATCTGGATCAGCATCGGTAGGCAACCCAGGAGGGGGTTGAACCCCTCCTGCTTCTGCAACTTCCGGGTCTCGACCGCCAATTTTTCGCGGTCGTTCTTGTACCGCTTCTGCAGCTCCTTCATCTTGGGCTGCATCTCCTGCATCTTGCGGGAGAAGCGAATCTGTTTTGCCGCCGGCCAGAACAGCATCGCGCGGAGGGTGAAGACGAGGAAGATCACCGACAGGGCCCAGATGACCCCGTTGGAATCCGGCGCCTCGACCCAGGGGAGCAGACCGCCGAGGAACGCGAAGATCTTGTGCCAGAACCAGAGGATGCCGGAGATCGGGTAATAGACCAACGGGTTGGTGATGAACGACATGGGTGGTGGAGTCCTAGCTACGTTCGAGAATTGTCGGTGTGCTCGTGGGGCTCGTGGCCCGGTGGATCAGGTGCACGGGGCCGGGGGACCGGATCCCACCCGCCCGGTGTCCACGGCCCACAGCGCAGGAGGCGCCACACCGAGAGCCAGGTGCCGTACCAGGCTCCGTGGACGCGTACCGCCTCGACGGCGTAACTACTGCACGTGGGTTCGAATCGGCAGCTCGGTGGGGTCCAGGGGGAGATGCCCTTCTGGTAGAAGTCGAGCATCCACAACAGGATCCGCGCGATGGGACCCGGGCGCCCCGTGCTCACGACGTGCCCCTCGCGCGAGCGGCCGCAGCGACCAGCCCCGCGCGCATATCCCGCACGAGGTCGGCGTGCGACGCACCCGCGGAGGCCGGGTTGGCCCGGATCACCACCATGAGATCGTCGCCGGCCTCGTCCAGCAGGCCGCCCGCGATATGACGAAGCCGTCGGCTGACGCGGTGACGAGTCACCGAGTCCCCGACGGCTTTGCTGACAACCAGCCCGAAACGCGGACCGCCCACGCGGACATCCGAGGAGTCCACGTGGGCGTGTACGACCATGGTGCGGCGGCCCTTCCTGGCACCCTTGCGCACCACCGTCGCGAAGTCAGCGGAACGGTGGAGCCGGTGCGACCTGGGGAGCACCCGCCACCCCGGCCGGAATCAGGCCGTCAGCGACGCGCGGCCCTTACGCCGGCGGGCGCCGACGATGCCGCGACCGGCGCGGGTGCGCATGCGCAGACGGAAGCCGTGCACCTTGGCACGACGACGGTTGTTCGGCTGGAAGGTCCGCTTGCCCTTGGCCATGGTTGGCTCCTCACGTGAAGTCGGCGCCGTGTCCAGCGCCCGATCGAGTTCGAGACGTCGTCGAATCACCGAAGGACGGCGGCACCACGACGCGCCGGGCGCCCACGGGCGCACGACAGACTGCTCAAGATTACGCGCCCGATGCGCCGGCCGCCAAACCGTGTAATCCCATTGGTCTCACTGATACCAGTTTCCTGGCCACAACGACACGCCCACGGCCGCGATGCTTGACATCCGCCCTCCAGTCAATCTTGAGGGTTGCCCCCCGGTTCACCATGTTGTTACCGTCATTCCTCAGGCGAGCCCCACCAGGGCTGCAAGACGCGACGTGAATCCGAACAAGCACCTCCGACCCCTCCCCACTGACGACCTACCCGCGAACCGACGGGAGGGGTCTGTCTTCCCACAGCTGTGGACAACCATGTGGATACCTCGGTGGACCTGGGTCGGAGCCTGTGGATAGAGTGTGGTTCCCGGCGCCGCCGGCGACCCGGACCACCAGCAACGCCCGACACCCGACGAGAGGAGACCGCCCACCGTGTCTCCTGAACTCGAACACGTGTGGAGTGCCGTCCTCGACAAGCTGACTGATCCGGAACTGGCCAGTGACGACAATCCGGCCCTGTCGCGCCAGCAGCAGGCGTGGCTCCGGCTCGTCCAGCCGATCGCCGTGGTCAACGGTTTCGCGATGCTCGCCGCCCCGTCGGCCTTCGCCCGCGACAACATCGAGTCCATCCTCCGCGGTCCCATCACGCGCGCACTGAGCTCGCAGCTCGGGGAGCCGATCGATCTGGCCGTCAAGGTGGACACGTCACTCGCCGGGGCTCAACTACCGACGGACGACGCCGACCACCCGGCCATCGACGCGGAGGACATCCACGGCCCCGGCGCGGAGGACGAGCATCCGCCCGCCACGACCCGCCCCCGGCGGATGACCGAGGAGCAGATCGCCGCCGAGCGCCTCCTCCACGGCAGCGACCGCGACGAGGCGTTGTCCGCCGCGTCCGCGCCCGGGTTGAACGAGCGCTACACGTTCAGCGCCTTCGTCCAGGGCAACTCGAACCGCTTCGCCCGGGCCGCCGCACTGGCTGTCGCCGAGGCACCGGCCCGTGCGTACAACCCGCTGTTCATCTGGGGCGAGTCCGGTCTGGGCAAGACCCACCTGCTCCACGCGATCGGGCACTACTCCCTGCGGATGTACTCCGAACAGAAGGTCAAGTACGTCTCGACCGAGGAGTTCACCAACGACTTCATCAACTCCGTCCGCGACGGCCGCCAGAACATGTTCAAGAAGCGGTACCGCGAGGCGGACATCCTCCTGGTGGACGACATCCAGTTCCTCATCGGCAAGGAACAGGTCCAGGAGGAGTTCTTCCACACCTTCAACACGATCCACAACGCGCAGAAGCAGATCGTGATCTCGTCCGACCGGCCACCCAAGCAACTGCAGCCGCTGGAGGACCGCCTGCGCACCCGCTTCGAGTGGGGTCTGATCACCGACATCCAGCCGCCCGAGCTGGAGACGCGTATCGCGATCATCGACAAGAAGGCCAAGTCCGAGAACTACGTGGTCCCGAGGGACGTCCTCGAGCTCATCGCGACGCGGGTCCAGCGCAACATCCGTGAGCTCGAGGGAGCTCTCATCCGGGTGGTGGCGTTCGCCTCCCTCAACGGCCACGAGATCGATGTGCCGCTCGCGGAGGTCGTGCTCCGTGATGTCGTCTCGGACGACGACTCCCTACAAATCTCGGCCGCGACCATCATGGCGGTGACCGCGGAGTTCTTCTCCACGAGCATCGACGAACTGTGCGGCACCTCCAAGACCCGGTCGTTGTCGCGGGCCCGCCAGATCGCCATGTACCTGTGTCGCGAGCTGACCGATCTGTCGCTTCCCAAGATCGGCGTCACCTTCGGTGGCAAGGACCACACGACGGTCATGTACGCCCAGCGCAAGATCCTCAAGGAGATCAAGGACGACCGGCGCACGTACGACCAGATCCAGGAGCTGACGGCCCGGATCAAGGAGCGTTCGCGGTCCCTCTGAGCTCCACGCCGGAACTCACCCACGCTGTGCGCTCGCGCCGCCGCTTGTGCCCGGCCCCGCTTGTTCTCGCCCCCGCGGACGTCCACCGACGCCCCGCGTCTCCGGCCGGCCCTCTGCCGACACCGAACGCGACGCAGATGACGGTCGGCGACGGCGACAGCAACAGATCGGCGCCCGACGGCGTCCGCACGCCCGGGTGCGCGGACCCAGGACGGCTGCGAGAGGTCGTAACAGGCCCTGTGCGGCCCTCTGCCGAGTCCGGCGTTCCGCCCCGAACGGATACCCGCCCCGATTCGCGAGAAAGACCCCGCCCGACGGAAGACGAACCGTGGGACTCCCGGGTCTCGCTGTCGGGTCGCGCACACTTCGTCTGATTCGAGGGCCTCACACGGGTCATTCCACACGCATCAGGACACGCCGTACGACACATCCGGGACCCCCACACACCCTTTGTCACACCCTTCACAGCTGTGGACAACCCTGTGGAGTCTTGTGGACCGACGGTGGACAGACGGTGGACGGACTCTTGTGATTCCACCGGGGTCGGGAGGCAAATCACAAGATCGCACGGTTGCGTCCACACGACGAAATCGTCACAGACCTGTGATTACAGGCCTCGGCTCACAATTTCACAGGACCTACTACTACCTCTTATCTCTCTAGATAGTTCTTGTTAGAAGTAGGGATGTGGAGCGGCGAGCCTGCTTGACCCGGTTACGCCGAGTCCGTGTGTCCGCTGTCGGTCCGAGCGGTTACTCTCATGGAGACGCTCCGCCCCCAGCGGCGGAAACGTGCAATACGAGCTTGAACCAATACGAGCTTGAACCGACCAATCGTCCAGATACCGGATCCCGGTATCCACCCCCGCCTGAAAGAGGTCATCGATGGAGATCACGGATCCGACGTTCCGCGTCACCCGCGAGGACTTCGCGGATTCCGTGGCCTGGGTGGCACGCACGCTGCCCTCGCGTCCCTCGGTCCCGATCCTCGGCGGGGTGCTGCTCGAGGCCGATTCGGGACTGACGATCTCCGGGTTCGACTACGAGACCTCGGCGCAGGTATCCGTGCCGGCCGAGGTCTCCGAGCCCGGCAGCACGCTGGTGTCCGGCCGACTCCTGGCGGACATCGCCCGTGCCCTGCCGGACCGTCCGGTCGAGGTCGTCGTCACCGCCCAGAAGATGTACATCTCCTGCGGTACCGCGAAGTTCACGCTCCCGACCATGCCGGTCGAGGATTACCCGCAGCTGCCGGCGATGCCGGAGGTCACCGGTTCCGCCGAGGTCGACGCGTTCTCCGAGGCCGTGTCCCAGGTCGTCGTCGCAGCGGGCAAGGACGACACCCTGCCGATGCTCACCGGCATCCGGATGGAGATCGAGGGCACCCGCGTCACGCTCATCGCGACCGACCGGTTCCGTCTCGCCATCCGGGAGTTCGACTGGGAGCCGGCCCGCGAGGATGTCGCGGTCGAGGTGCTCATCCCGGCCAAGGCACTGTCCGAGGTCACCCGTTCCGCCGGCCACGGCGGTCGCGTGGATCTGAGCCTGGGAGCCGGCTCCGATGTGGGCGCCGAGGGCATTCTGGGTGTGCTGGTGTCCGGTCAGCGGACCACCACCCGCCTTCTCGACGCGGAATTCCCCAAGGTCCGCCAGCTGCTCCCGCCGCAGCACACCTCACTCGCGATCGTCGAGGTGGACTCGCTCGTCCAGGCGATCAAGCGGGTCGCGCTCGTCGCCGACCGCGGCGTGCAGGTGCGAATGGCGTTCTCGGAAGGTGAGCTCGCACTGTCGGCCGGAGGCGATGACGCCGCCCAGGCCAACGAGACCCTTCCGGTGGACTTCGTCGGCGAGCCGCTGACCATCGCGTTCAACCCGGGCTACCTACTCGACGGTCTCGGCAGTGTCCACGCAGGCCGCGTCGCCTTCGGGTTCACCCAGGCAAGCCGGCCGGCCGTGCTGCGTCCGGCACCCGAGACCCTCCCGGAGCCCGGCGCGGACGGCGCGATCCAGCCGGTGGATTCCGACCACACCTACTTGCTCATGCCCGTGCGCCTGCCGGGCTGAGGCCCCGCCCCGGAACCGATCCGGTATGCACCTGCGTCATCTCAGGCTCCTCGATTTCCGCTCCTGGCCCCTGCTCGAACTCGAGCTCGAGCCCGGGGTCACCACCCTGGTCGGACGCAACGGGCACGGCAAGACCAACGTTCTCGAGGCGGTCGGGGTCCTCGCCAGCCTGCGGTCCCACCGCGTGGCGACCGACGCGCCGATGATCAGGACCGGTGCCGGAACCGCACTGGTGGGCGCACTCGCACACAACGCGGGACGTGAATTGACCGTCGAACTCGCGCTCAACTCCGGCAAGGCCAACCGGGCGCGACTCAACACCTCCCCGTGCCGACGACTGTCCGACGTCCTCGGGGTGGTCCAGTCGGTGCTGTTCGCGCCGGAGGACCTGGCGCTCGTCCGTGGTGAGCCGGCCGAACGTCGCCGGCTTCTCGATGAGCTCATGATCCAGCGGCGCCCGGCACTGGGTGGTGACCTCAGCGAGTACTCCTCGGTGCTGCGCCAGCGGACCGCCCTGCTCAAGTCGGCCTCCGGTGCACTGCGGCGTGGGGGCCCCGAGGACTCCGCGACCGTGCTGGACACCCTCGACGTGTGGGACGGGCGGTTGGCCGAACTCGGAGCACGCGTGGTGGCCGGTCGGATCGCCCTCCTCCGTCAGTTGCGGCCCCTCGTCGTCGACGCCTATCGGGGTCTGGCCCCCGAGTCCCGTCCCGCCGATCTCACCTATCGCTTCCGCGTGGCGGACGCGCCCGACGAGTCGGAGCTGACGGATCCGGAACTCGTCGAGGCCGTGTTGCTCGCCGAGCTCGGGCGGCGGCGTCGCGACGAGATCGACCGCGGGATGTCACTCGTCGGACCGCACCGCGACGACCTGATCCTGAGTCTCGGCGACGAGCCGGCGAAGGGGTTCGCGAGTCACGGTGAGACGTGGTCGTTCGCCCTGGCGCTGCGACTGGGATCGCTCGAGCTGTTCCGTGCCGACGGGGCGGAACCGGTCCTTCTCCTGGACGACGTTTTCGCCGAACTCGACCGGCACCGCCGGGCCGCGCTGGCCGACGTCGCGGCCGGTGTCGAACAGGTCCTCATCACGGCCGCAGTGGGCGAGGACGTGCCGGGCTCGCTGCGCGGGGTCCGTCATGACGTCGTGATGACGGGCGAGGGAGCGGATCGTCACTCGGCGATGACGGTGTCACGACGCCAGCATGACGGTGCGGACGCCCGCGAGCACGCCGGCGGGGAGGATGGGGTCAGCGACGCGGACAGTGGCGGGGACGACGACGACAACACCGATACCGGAAGCAGGGCAACACCGTGACGGACCGAACCGGCAAGGACTCCGTAACACCGTCTGACCCGCCACAACGCGGTTATGACGTCGCCAAGCAGGCCCTCGAGGAGGCCCGCGCCCGGGCCCGGGCGGAGGGCAAGCAGGTCGGCCGGGGTCGGACCGGCCCGGTGGGGGCGGGCAAGCGGCTGCGCAAGCGCGGGTGGACCGGATCCGGTGCCGACCCGTGGGACCCACAGCCCCTCGGCAAACTCGTGGGCCAGGTCGCCAAGAAACGGGGTTGGGACGACAAGGTCACCACCGGGCGTCTGTTCGCGGAGTGGGACCGGATCGTCGGGGAGGACGTCTCGGCGCACGCCACCCCGGAGCGCCTCGAGGAGGGAATCCTGTACGTCCGTGCGGCGAGTACCGCATGGGCCACGCAGCTGCGGCTCATGTCCGCCGACATCCTCCGCAAGATCGCGGCCGCCATGGGGCCGGGTCATGTCCGTCGTCTCAAGGTGGAGGGGCCGGAGAAACCGAGCTGGCGCAAGGGGCCCCTGCACGTGTCCGGTCGCGGCCCCCGTGACACATACGGGTGACGGCCGGGCGTGCCCGTGGCCCGCGTGACGGTTGTCGCAGGTAGACTGGGCCGGTCCCAGACCCCCGAGACGCGAGGAGTTCGCACGTGGCGGACGCCAAGAGCAAGGCCAACAACAGCGGGCCCAAGGAATACGGTGCATCATCGATCACCGTTCTCGAAGGGCTCGAGGCCGTCCGGATGCGGCCGGGTATGTACATCGGCTCCACCGGACCGCGGGGACTGCACCACCTGATCTGGGAGGTCGTCGACAACTCCATCGACGAGGCGATGGCGGGTCACGCGACCGGCGTCAAGGTCACGTTGCTGGAGGACGGCGGCGTCGAGGTCATCGACGACGGCCGGGGCATCCCCGTGGAGATGCACGAGCAGGGCATGCCCACCGTCCAGGTCGTCATGACCCAGCTGCACGCGGGCGGCAAGTTCGACTCGGACTCCTATGCGGTGTCCGGTGGTCTGCACGGGGTCGGCATCTCCGTGGTCAACGCGCTGTCCACCCGGGTCGAGGTCCAGATCAAGCGCGACGGGCGCCTGTGGAAGCAGGACTTCGACATGGCGGTCCCGGCAGAGCTGGTCGACGCCGGCCCCGCCGAGGGTACCGGGACCAGGGTCCGGTTCTGGGCGGATCCGACGATCTTCGAGAGCACCGAGTACGACTTCGACGTGGTGGCACGCCGCCTCCAGGAGATGGCGTTCCTCAACAAGGGACTCACCATCACGCTCACGGACCGGCGACCGCGTGCCGAGAAGGCCGCCGAGCTGGACGCGATCGCGGACAGCGAGGGCAGCGGCTCGGAGGCGGCGCCCGGTTCCGACGAGGGGTCGGATCTCGCCCACGCGGTGGATGCGGAGCAGGCGTTCGCCGAGGGCGCGCAGGCAGCCGACGCCGTCGAGGTGACGCCCGTCGAGCCGGTCAAGGTCCGCGAGCGTAAGCGCACCTTCCACTACCCGGACGGTCTGAAGGACTACGTCACGGCGATCAACAAGTCCAAGACCTCGATCCACCCGACGATCCTCTACTTCGAGGGCAAGGGGCCCGGCCACGAGGTCGAGGTCGCCATGCAGTGGAACTCCGGTTACTCCGAGTCCGTCCACACCTTCGCCAACACCATCAACACCCATGAGGGCGGCACCCACGAGGAGGGCTTCCGCGCCGCGCTGACCTCCCTGGTCAACAAGTACGCGCGCGAGAAGAAGCTCATCAAGGAGAAGGACCCCAACCTCACGGGAGATGACATCCGCGAGGGCCTGGCGGCCGTGCTCTCCGCGAAGATCTCGGATCCGCAGTTCGAGGGTCAGACCAAGACCAAGCTCGGCAACACCGAGGTCAAGGGCTTCGTCCAGCGACAGGTGTCGGAGCACGTCGGGCACTGGTTCGAGGCCAACCCCGCCGAGGCCAAGGTCATCATCAACAAGGCGATCGCCTCGAGCCAGGCCCGCGTCGCAGCCCGCAAGGCTCGCGAGATGGTGCGTCGCAAGTCGGCCACCGACATCGGCGGGCTGCCCGGCAAGCTCGCCGACTGCCGCTCCAAGGATCCGGCGAAGTCCGAACTGTACATCGTGGAGGGCGACTCCGCCGGCGGCTCGGCCAAGTCCGGTCGGGACTCGATGTTCCAGGCGATCCTGCCGCTGCGCGGGAAGATCATCAACGTCGAGAAGTCGCGGATCGACAAGGTCCTCAAGAACGCCGAGGTCCAGGCCATCATCACGGCGCTGGGAACCGGCATTCACGAAGAGTTCGACATCGACAAGCTGCGCTATCACAAGATCGTGCTGATGGCGGATGCCGACGTGGATGGTCAGCACATCTCCACGCTGCTGCTGACGCTCATCTTCCGGTTCATGAAGCCGCTGGTGGAGAACGGGTACGTCTACCTGGCGCAGCCGCCGCTCTACAAGCTCAAGTGGGGCAAGGGCGAGCCGGACTTCGCCTACACGGACCGCGAGCGGGACGAACTGCTCAAGATCGGCCTCGAGAACAAGCGCAAGATCAACGTCGACGACGGCATCCAGCGCTACAAGGGTCTCGGCGAGATGAACCCCAAGGAGCTGTGGGAGACCACGATGGACCCCGCGATCCGCACGCTCCGCCAGGTCACCCTCGACGACGCCGCCGCGGCGGACGAACTGTTCTCGATCCTCATGGGCGAGGACGTGGACGCCCGCCGCAACTTCATCACCCGCAACGCACGAGATGTGCGGTTCCTCGACGTCTGACACCGTCGCCGGACAGACACGGGAAAAAGGGGGGCGTCCGCCGAACTCGGCGGACGCCCCCCTTCGTGTCCCGGGTGGCCCGAACGACGTGGAGCGTTGCGCAGTCGTTCGTGGCGGGCAGCCCGGCGAGGTGGTCACGTAGATACTGCACGGCGGGCCCGAAGTTGGTCACCGCGGCCGCGGCCTGCGTGATCCCGGGGTCAAACGACGTGGTCTCGTAGCGGAGATGTACGTCCGCACCCTGAGCGCACCAGCCACGGCTGGTGGCACACGGAGAATACGGCTGATTTTCAGGCGGTGCCTACCTCCGGCGGTGGCACGATCGTCTGGCGACGTACGTTCTCATCAGTAAAAATTGAATCAGTGCGAGGTAGAGCGCGGGACGCCTGACCATTGAGACCACGTCGCTAGCGGCCTACGGGCCGGGCGCGAACGCGCCGGGTCTGGCGTCCCCCGATCGGGTCACTCGTCCCCCGGGAGGCCTCCGAGTCGCCGACCCCCCGCGTGCCCGTGCCCGTGTTTTCGCTGGACCTATAGACTGGCGAGGTCGGAGCGTGCCCTCGTGGTGGCGTTTCGAGCGCGACAGAAGAGGAGCCCATGACGGACACGACGTTGCCGCCCGAAGCCGGGGGTCACGACCGGATCGAGCCGGTCGACATCCAGGCGGAGATGCAGAAAAGCTACATCGACTATTCGATGAGCGTCATCGTCGGACGAGCGCTACCTGACGTACGGGACGGGCTCAAGCCCGTCCACCGCCGGATCCTCTACGCGATGTGGGACAACGGCTACCGGCCCGAGCGCAGCTACGTGAAGTCGGCCAAGCCCGTCGCCGACACCATGGGTAACTATCACCCCCACGGCGACTCGGCGATCTACGACACCCTGGTGCGCCTCGCCCAGCCGTGGGCGATGCGTTATCCGATGGTCGACGGCCAGGGGAACTTCGGCTCGCGCGGCAACGACGGCGCCGCCGCCATGCGCTACACCGAGTGCAAGATGACCCCGTTGGCCATGGAGATGGTCCGGGACATCGACAAGAACACGGTCGATTTCCAGCCCAACTACGACGGCAAGACGTCCGAACCGGTAGTCCTCCCGTCGCGAATCCCCAATCTGCTGGTCAACGGCTCCAGCGGCATCGCGGTCGGAATGGCCACCAAGATGCCGCCGCACAACCTGCGCGAGGTCGCCGAGGCGATCTACTGGTGTCTGGACAACCCTGACGCCGACGAGGAGGAGACCCTCGCGGCGTGCATGGATCGGATCAAGGGTCCCGACTTCCCCACCCACGGCTTCATCGTGGGCGAGCAGGGGATCAGGGACGCCTACACGACCGGCCGCGGTTCGATCCGCATGCGGGGCAAGACCTCCATCGAGGAGGAGGGCAACCGGACGGTCATCGTCATCACGGAGCTGCCCTACGAGGTCAACCCGGACAACATGATCCTGTCGATCGCCGAGCAGCTGCGTGACGGCAAGATCGCCGGCATCTCGAAGATCGACGACGAGTCCTCGGACCGGGTCGGCCTTCGCATCGTGGTCACACTCAAGCGTGACGCAGTGGCCAAGGTCGTGCTCAACAACCTCTACAAGCACTCGCAGCTTCAGACGTCCTTCGGCGCGAACATGTTGTCGATCGTGGACGGTGTTCCCCGGACCCTCGCCATCAACCACCTCGTGCGGTTGTACGTCACGCACCAGATCGAGGTCATCGTCCGGCGGACCCAGTACCTGCTGGACGAGGCGGAGAAGCGGGCCCACATCCTGCGCGGCTTGGTCAAGGCGCTCGACGCGCTGGACGAGGTCATCGCTCTGATCCGCGCCTCGGAGACCGTGGACATCGCGCGGCAGGGCCTCAAGGACCTGCTGGACATCGACGACGACCAGGCGCAGGCCATCCTCGACATGCAGCTGCGGCGCCTCGCGGCGCTCGAGCGGCAGAAGATCATCGATCAGCTCGCCGCGATCGAGGACGAGATCGCAGATTACAAGGACATCCTCGCCAAGCCCGATCGGCAGCGTGCGATCGTCGCCGACGAGCTCCGCGAGATCGTCGAGAAGTACGGGGACGACCGCCGGACCAGGATCATCCCGGCGGACGGGGACGTCACAGACGAGGATCTGATCGCCCGCGAGGACGTCGTCGTCACCATCACCGAGACCGGTTACGCCAAGCGGACCCGCACCGATCTGTACCGCGCCCAGAAGCGCGGCGGCAAGGGTGTGCGCGGCGCCGAGCTCAAGCAGGACGACATCGTCCGGCACTTCTTCGTCTCCTCCACCCACGACTGGCTGCTGTTCTTCACCACCAAGGGCCGCGTCTACCGGATCAAGGCCTACGAGCTGCCCGAGGCGAACCGCACCGCCAGAGGTCAGCACGTGGCCAACCTGCTGGCGTTCCAGCCTGAGGAGCGCATCGCCGGCGTCATCCGGATCAAGGGCTACCAGGACGCGCCGTACCTGGTACTGGCCACCCGCAACGGACTGGTCAAGAAGTCCCGGCTCGAGGACTACGACTCGCCGCGCTCCGGCGGCCTGATCGCCGTGAACCTGCGTGACGGGGACGAGCTGGTCGGGGCGGCACTGGCCGGACCCGACGACGACCTGCTGCTGGTCTCGGAGAAGGGCCAGTCGATCCGGTTCCACGCCAACGACGACACGCTCCGCCCGATGGGCCGCGCGACCTCCGGCGTGATGGGCATGCGGTTCAACGACGGCGACGCCCTGCTGAGCATGTCCGTCGTGCGAGCCGAGTCCTCGGACCAGGAGAAGTACTTCCTCCTGGTGGCCACCGAACGCGGCTACTCCAAGCGCACCGCCCTGAGCGAGTACACGGCCCAGGGCCGGGGCGGCAAGGGCGTGCTCACGCTCATGTTCGACCCCAAGCGCGGGAAGCTCGTCGGTGCGACGATCGTGGAGTTGCAGGACGAGCTCTACGCCATCACCTCCAGCGGTGGCGTCATCCGCACGTTCGCCAAGCAGGTCCGCAAGGCGGGCCGGCAGACCAAGGGCGTGCGGCTGATGAACCTCGCCGAGGGTGACTCGCTTCTGGCCATCGCCCGCAACGCCGACGAGCCCGACGACGAGGACCGGTCCGCTGCCGAGTCCGCCAAGGAGGAGTAGGCGATGACCGAGCCGACCGATCCAGCCGACCGGACCGACCCGACCGAGATGTCCGACGCGGTCACCGACGGCCCCGCGCACGGGGGGTCGTCCCCGGCGCCCGGTTACGGCGGGTCGGGGGCCGGCACCGACCACTCCGGCACGTCGGCCACCACCGCCTTTCCGGCGGCCACCCAGAACCGCGCCGAGGGCGCGAACGGGGGCGTCTCCAAGGCGTACTCGGGGGGCGCGGCCGGGCGCGCCGCACCGATCGTCCCGCCCACCGAGCGCCGGGGGCCCATGGAGTCGGTCCTGGTGCTGCGCCGGATCGACCCGTGGTCGGCCTTCACCACCGTGCTGGGCCTGATGTTCGCCCTCTACCTGGTGTGGATGGTGGCCATCGGGGTGACGTACCTGCTGCTGTCCGGTATGGGCGTGTGGGACCGGCTCGGGGGCCTGTTGTCCGGCGTGGCGGGCGACGAGTCGGCAGCCGTGATCGGGCCGTCGACGATCTTCCTCTACAGCGGGGGAGTGGGACTGCTCAACGTCCTCCTGCTGTCGATCCTGGCCACGCTCGCGGTGTTCATCTACAACCTCGCGGCCGGCCTGACCAGCGGCGGCGTGCAGGTCACGCTCGCCGATCCCCGGTACTGACGGTGCCCGCGGCGCACGGCGGAGGGCGCCGATTTGGGCGGTGGCGCGCACGTCGGGTAGATTAACTTTTCGGTACGAGGGCCTATAGCTCAGGTGGTTAGAGCGCCAAACTGATAATTTGGAGGTCGGAGGTTCAAGTCCTCCTAGGCCCACTCCGCCAGGCAGACGCCGGATCCGCTCGATGCGGTCCGGCGTTTATCCTTGGAAGTACGGGGCCTTAGCTCAGTTGGTAGAGCGCTGCCTTTGCAAGGCAGATGTCAGGGGTTCGAATCCCCTAGGCTCCACTCACAGCCTGCGGTGAGGCCAGTTCGTGAGGCGCCCGGGCGACACGCGACCGTCGGATGGCACACTAAAGTTCTCTTTTCGGACGAGCTGCGTTAGCAGGAGCTGCCCGCATGAGCTACATTCAGCCAGAGCGGTCCGCTCGTCAAGGAGCGGCGGTCGGTCTGGGCTTCACGAGTGGTGAGCCTTCAACCTGCAGGGTGAGCGTGTCCGGAAGAGAACTGACGGGAGCTTTTGATGGACGATCTTACCGCCGTCACCGGTACTGGCGCCCGCTCTCGTCCCACTGAGCCCGGTGTCATCGCGATCTCGCTGGATCACTCGGGCGTGCTGATCCCCTCCCTCGGCTTCGCCACCGCCCGAGCGGTCTATTCGGCCGCGCTGGACGCGGTGCGGAGCGAACTCGGCGACCGGGCCAGGGTGTCCTCCGGCCCGCCCGACCAGGTTCTGGTGGTGCTGTTCGATGCCGCCGTCGTGGCCGCCGAAGATATGACGGCGGCGACGATCGACCGCCTCAGCCGGCCGGTCAGCGTCGACGGCCGAGAGTTCTTCGTCCAATCCCGGGTTGGGCTCGCCACCGCAGCGAGATTCGGTGATTCAGACCCGAAAATTCTGTCCGAGGCCGCCCTGGGGGCGGCTCACATCGCGATCAATACCGGCGTGCACTGCCATGAGGCCGACAGCGCGCTTCTCTCAGAACTCCGGCGAGAAGTAGAGCTCCGGACCGCGATAGCCAAGGCGGTCGACACAGACTTCGAGATGCACTACCAGCCCATCGTCAGCCTGGATTCGAAAGAGGTGCTGGGCTACGAATCCCTGTTGCGGTGGCGGGCGGGCGACCGGCTTCTCGCGCCGGGCGAGTTCCTCGAGGCGGCGGAGGAGACGTCGCTGATCCTTCCCATCGGCAAGGCGGGGATCTCGGCTGCGTTGAAGCAGCTCGACCGATGGAACGAGTGCACGTCCTCCAAGTCGTTCTTCGTGGCGGTCAACTTCTCCGCCCGACAATTGTCCGATCCCGTACTGCTTCCCCATATCGAACGCCTGTTGGCCGAATTCGAAATCGATCCCTCCGCCATCTGGGTCGAGATCACCGAGCAGGATCTCATCAAGTTCGCCTCGCCCGCGGTCCGGACCATCGAGGCGCTCGCCGAGTTGGGATGCTCGATCTGCGTGGATGATCTCGGCACCGGGTTCGCTGCGTTGCGGTACCTCGCCGACCTGCCGATCAGCGTCGTGAAGATCGATCGATCGCTGATCTCCTCACTCATGGATCAGAAGTCCCTGCGGAGCATAGTCGAGGCCATCTGTGACATCTCGCGTGCCCTGGGGATCGACACCGTGGCGGAGGGGGTCGAGAGCGAGGATCAGCTTCCGCTGCTGAAGGACTTGGGTTTCACCCATGCGCAGGGCTACTACTTCGGCCGACCGGCGGCTGCGCCCGATATCGCTCTCGCCTGACAGGGAGCCCGCGTCGGCGTGGCTCGCCGCCCGGCGGCGCCGTCGCGAAGTCACATCCGTTCACGTTCGCCCGGGAAGCGGGTGGCCGCCGTGTCGACGTTGTGACCAGTCGACGGACCTGCCACTCGAAGTTCGTTTCACGTGGAACGACCATTCAGATCAGGATAAGGTCATCTCGATGGCAATGAGCGTCACGAGGAAGAGACCATCCGGGGAGCGAGCGGCGGAGCACTCGCGTAGCGGGCCCGGGTCACCACCCACCCGCATCCCAGGTACGATGAAGGTCCTCGTCTCGCCCTCACGGGTCGGAGGGTTGAATGCAGGTCATGATCACCTGTAGCCAGGGCTACGTGGGCACCGTGGTCGCCCAGGAACTGTCCGCGGCGGGTCACGAGGTCACCGGCTTCGACAGGGCCTCTTCGCGGGGTGTGTCCTGGGGTCGGGAACGCCGGACCCCCCCGAGACTCGCGTCCAATATCCGTGACGTCACCACCGCGGACCTCACGGGATTCGACGCGGTGATCCATCTGGCTACGTTGTCCCCCCTGCCGGACAACCTTGATGTTTCACGGGTCGCGCATCAGATCAATTATCTCGCTGCGATCCGCCTGGCTAAAGCGCCCAGAGAGGCGGGAGTGGCGCGCCTCATCGTTGCTTCCGCCTGTCTGCCCCACGCCAGGGCGGACCGAACACGGGTGGGCGAATCAGCCCCCGATCATCCGCTCTCCTCGTGCGCCCCGGCCGGCGCCGGGGTCGAGAAGCAGGTGGTAGCACTCGCGGATTCGTCGTTTGTTCCCGTGCTTCTCCGTCTAGCTGACATCTTCGGTGCCTCACCCAAATATCGCTCCGACACGCTTCTCAATCGGATGGTGGGTGTCACCGTGGCCAGGGGCGAGATCTCGGTCGCGGAGAATGGTAATGCCCGGCGGTCGATGGTGCATGTCCTCGATGTCGCTGACGCGCTTCTCCGGTGTCTCGCCGCAACTGCCGAGTTCATACGCGGTACCGTCCTCGACGTCGGAAGTAAAACCACCACCGTCTCGCAGGCCGATATCGCGTCGGCGGTGCGTGACGAGATACCCGGTGCCACTGTGAATTCCACGGGCCCGGTCACGTCAGACCCGGTGGCCTGTCCGACCGACTTCGGGGCTGTTCATCGAATCCTCGGCTTCAGGGCCACAAGGGGAATCGCTGATGGTGTCGCCGAGATACACCGTCTCTACGCGCACGCCGGTGTTCCCGCCGACGACCTCAACTCGAGGTTCTGCCGCGAGAGTCAGCTGCGCCGGATACGCAGCACAGGTGAGATCGACGTCCAGGCCCGGCGAGTGGAGAAGATGCCGTGAGCTCGAACCGCACTGCCGTCATGGCGGAACCGATCGAACGTGTGCGCCTCACGCGGACACGGACCGACTTCGTTCTCTTGGCGCTCGATACTATGGTCCTCGCCGTGGTGATGGCCGCCTTCGTTGGAACCGTACTCGAAGCCGTCGCGGCCACCTTCGCGGTGGCCCTGGCCGTGGAGCTCACGGGGAACTACCGATCGCTCATCACCCTGTCCGTGCTCAATGATGCGCCCAGGCTCGCCGGGAGCGCACTAGTCGGGTCACTGGTGGTGGAGTTCGCGCTCGGGGGCGACGACTCCATACGTGCACTTCTGCTCAAGATCGGCTGCGTGTTCCTGTCGCTGTTCGTCATCCGTGCCCTGTACTACTCGGCGCTTCGTCACCTTCGTCGGCGTTCCGTGGGCGCTCGGCGACGGACCGTCATCGTCGGCGGCGGTCTGGTCGCCTTGGAGTTACTCGAGAGCATTTATCGATTCCCCGAGTTGGGCCTGACGCCGGTGGCAGTCGTCGACTCCGATCCCCTGCTGGGCGCCGATCAGTTGCCGGTCCCCATCCTCGACAGACCTCTCCACGAGGTGGTGAGGGAACTGGACGTGCAGACCGTGATCGTGGCGTTCCGCAATGCGCCGGACTCGTTGCTGGTCTCACCGTTGCGCCAGTGCGACCAGCTGGATTGCGAGATTTTTCTGGTCCCTCGCCTGTTCGAGTTCGTTCACCTCAACTCCGACATGGACCGGATCCACACCATCCCCCTCATCCGGGTACGGCGACACATTCATCGCACCTGGTACTGGCATGCCAAGCGGGTCTTCGACGTGACGGTCGCCGGTACCTCCCTGATACTGCTGGCCCCACTGCTTGCCGTCACCGCGCTGGCCGTGAAGCTGACCAGCCCCGGAGAACCAGTGTTGTTCCGCCAGGTCCGGGTGGGCGGCGACGAACGCGAGTTCCTGCTCTACAAGTTCCGGACGATGCGCCCGGTCGACGCCGAGGCGTCCGACACCGCCTGGCATCCCGAGGACAGGATCAGCCCACTCGGGCGATTCCTCCGCACCACCTCGATCGACGAGCTACCACAACTGTGGAACGTCGTTCGCGGGGACATGTCCCTAGTGGGGCCCAGGCCGGAGCGTCCGCACTTCGTCGAGCAGTTCGCCCAGACCGTGCCGTCCTACGGTGACCGCCACCGGGTGACGGCCGGACTCACCGGGTGGGCCGCCGTAAACGGGCTCCGAGGAGACACGAGCATCACCGACCGGGCTCTCTACGACAACTTCTATATCCAGAACTGGTCGATCTGGCTCGACATCAAGGTCCTGTTGCTCACCGTCCGGGCCGTTGTCGCCAGAACAGGAGCCTGACGCGGTTCGTCTTCAGTCGAGAAGATCCGCCACGCCTCGGCGACGGCTCACCGGTCCGGTGGCCGGGGCGTGGGACAACAAGAGGAGCATCGCGGGGACCTCGCAGTCGATCGGACGGGCGAGCTGTCGGAACTGCTCGGCGAGCTCGCCCAGCTCATCCGCATGGTGCGGGGCCAGAACGGCGTGATCGGTCTGGGACACCGCGTGCAGGAAGATCGGCGTCAATGGGTGCACCGCCAGTCCTGCCGCGGTCGCCCGCACCCACAGGTCCGTTCCGACCCAGCCGGCACGGATATGGGCGCGTGGTGACTGATCAGTCGCGAAGACCACCGCTGCGGCGGACGCCGAGCCCACCCGCGCGGCGACGTCGGCGCCCAGAGCGGAGCCCGCATCCCATTCGCGCAGGCACGCCATCACCTCGGGTCGACGCAGGATGGTCTGCATCGGGACCTGCCCGGGGGCCAGGGCGAGCTCCGACTCGGGGACGCCGGTGGGTTCCGGGTGGCGGGGGTGCCGCGCGACCCAGTCCGCGTGCAGCTGGGGCGTGAGAAAGCGGAGGCGTTCGGCTCCGCCCAGCAGCGCCGCCAACTGCGACCGTTCAGCGGGATCGTCGAGCAGCAGTACACGCGGTGGCGCCTCGTCCCCCGGCGCGTCGGCGGTCGGACGGTCCAGAGCGGCGGCCACCTCCTCGCGGGTGAGCGAGGAGCCGTCGCCCGGGATCCTGCAGGTGTGCCGGGCCAGCAGGGACTCCAGCCCGCCCCGCCCATCGGGTTCCTCGGGCCGAGGGTCCAGCGCGGGAGTCAGGTCGACGACGAGGCGTGGGTCGTCGGACACGCCTCGAAACGTCGCCGTCCCGCGTAGACCGACCGCGCGGGCCGCGGTCGCGGCGGAGAACCACGCAGCCCCGAGTCCGACCGACGTCGAACGGCCCGCCAGGTCGACCGGCGCGCCGGCACCGGCGGCGTCGCGGATCTCGAGGGTTCCGTCCGCTAGGCCGAAGCGCCAGGGCTGCGAGTTGGCGTATGACGGAGCCCGCGAAGCGGCGTAGAGCACGGTCCCGAGCGTATCCTCGTCTCGTGCGACTTCGCGAGGATCCCTCGGGCGGATGGCCGTCTCTCGCGGGGCGACGCCGTCGGCCGTAGGGGTGGCGGGAGCGTCGGTCTCCGGTCGGAGCCCGTCGAGCGCCGTGTCGAGATCCACCCGGATACGGCCGGAGCACAGCGGTTGTCCGCGCACCATCCGCCGGACGGCGGCGGCGACGCTCGCACCGCCCAGTGCCACGTCCCCGCCCGTCTGTGGCCAGGTGGTCAGGGACCGGCCCACTTCCAGAGCTGACGCGGCCATCCTGGCCGTGATCCGGGATCCGTCCAGGATCTCCAGCGCCAGCGGGACTTTCTGCTCGGTGGTCAACGAGGCCAGCGAATCGCGGTCGAGTTCCCCCACGCGTCCGTGGAACAGTGGCCGCCCAGGCTCCAGATCAAACCGTTCCACATCGAGTACCCCGC
This sequence comes from Dietzia sp. WMMA184, assembly GCF_002441635.1. Lineage (NCBI taxonomy): Bacteria > Bacillati > Actinomycetota > Actinomycetes > Mycobacteriales > Dietziaceae > Dietzia > Dietzia sp. WMMA184. Next base: position 2,409,641 of record NZ_NXEI01000001.1, read on the forward strand.
CGTCGCTGGTCTCCATGAGAACGGGAATGCCCCTGGCTCGAGCCCGATCCCGGATCAGCACCTTCGCGTCGAAGGAATCGCATTCCTCTGCCACCAGGTCCAGACCGTCGAGGAACGAGTCGAAATTGTCCTCGGTGATCCCGTCCGGCTCCACCTCGATCTCGAGGTACGGGTCCAGCTCGGCGATCCTCCGGGCCGCGACCACCGCCTTGTTCACCCCGATGTCGAGGACCGTCGCCGGCACGCGATTGAGGTTGGACAACTCCATCCGGTCGAAGTCGGCGAGTCGTAGCCGTCCGCACAGGCCCTCGAGGGCCAGCGTGTGGGCGACGGCGTGGCCCACGCTCAGGCCCACCACGCCGATACTGAGAGCCCGCGCCCTCACCTGCTCCTCCGAGGTGATCTTGTTACGGTTCCGGTCGAGCCGCAGGCGGTGGAAGCCAGCCGGCGCCAGCACCCTGACCAGGTGTGACCTCCACGGGTAGTACACCCATCGGGTGTCGTGACAGTCGTTGTCGGACGACCCCGCGAGTGCGGCGAGCGCCTCGATCTGGCCCGCCGTGTGATCCACCACGGTCGCGCACATCGAGTTGAGGTACGCGAGACGATCGGCTTGGTCCGGATCGCGTTGGTCGATGATCTCCGCCCGGTGGGGCTCGATGCCGTGTGACACGTCCACTAGGTCAGTCACCGACCGACACCGAGTCCGCGACCGCGGCGGTGTCCCGGAGCATTTTCCGGTACACCTCCGGCTCCGCGTCCAGGTGGAGTCGCGCGCGGTCCCACCACATCAGACTCGTCCGGTACTTGTCGTTCGGGTAGGGCGACGGCGGGATGTGCTCGGCCACGCGTCCGCCGGACATCTCCCATCTCCGCAGCACGTGGTCGGCTGCGGTGGCCAGGATGAACCGCGCCCCCGTGAAGTGCATGGTGGGCAGGGCGGTGCGGGGCAGAAGGGAGGCGACGGCCGCGGCCGTCGAGCCCGGTGCCGTCCACGCCGTCTTCATTTCCACCACGCCTTCCGGCAGACGGCGACCGATCGAGTCGGCGACCAGGTCCAGGCCCGGTTGCCCCGCCCATTCCAACAGCGCGTGCGACTGGTGGTAACTGATATAGGGCCCCTGGGCTCGAACTCCGCCGACCACTGTGCCGGTGTGATCCAGGGCCGCGTAGAACAATGCCGTGGTCTCACCGCCGATCACCTCGTCGTACGATAGGGCCGCCGACACTCCGTGACCCGCATAGGTGGCACGAGCCCCGTTCAAGTACTCTTCCCAGAGGACTGGCGCCGCAGCGGGGGTGGCCAGAACAAGTGTCACACCACCCCGATGCATTACCGGCTGCGAAATTGGTGTCAGTGGACGGGTTGTCGAGAGAAGCGGCGATGCGCTCATGAGGGCTCCTTGGTTGGGCCGGTTAGGCGAGGTGACAAAAGGACCCTGAGGGAATGGGCCTCGCCTGTCATAGTGGGGGTATGACGTACCCGACGTTACTACCGAGGATTTCTGTTGGACAGTGAGTCCAGAAGCCGCTGTCTTATAACATTCGATGTTGTCGGTGATAGCAAGTTGGCGGGACGTTAGCACCGGCGACGCCCGTGATCGTTATTGGACCTCCGGTGGTCGGAGGTCTGGTCGCTCGAGTGGGCATGGCTTTCTTGCCCTGCCATCGATGGTCCGGGGGTGTTGCCACCTACTCGAGAGGCACGCGTTGACCGCCGATAGGGACGCGGCCCGCCTAAGGTCGGCGAGGTCTCTTCGCAGGCGTGGGTGTCGGCATCGGGTGTCAAGATGGTGACCAGCAGGGATACTTCAGAAGGGAAGTATCGCCATGTCCGAGAACTACGCCGTGTACGTGGGACTGGACGTCGGCAAGAGCGCCCATCACGCATGCGCTCTCGCCGAGGACGGCTCCTGCCTCTACGACAAACCCCTGGTTCAAGACGAAGCTGCTCTGAAGGATGTGTTCGTCGGCCTGCAGCAGTACGGGCCGGTCCTGATGATCGTCGACCAGCCCAACACAATCGGCGCCCTTCCCATCGCCGTCGCCCGAGACTGCGGCTGCCAGGTCGCCTACCTACCAGGGCTCGCGATGCGGAAAGCCGCAGATCTGTACCCAGGTCGAGCGAAAACAGACGCCCGGGATGCGTTCATCTTCGCCGACACAGCCCGCACGATGCCGCACACGCTGCGAGCGGTAGACCGCGACAGCGAGGTGCTCTCGGCCTTTAAGATGCTTGCCGGGTTCGACGATGACATCGCCCGCGACTGCACTCGGGCGAAGAACCGGCTGCGCAGTGTCCTGACGCAGATCCACCCGGCGCTCGAGCGGGTGTTCGTCGGTGAGATCCTGGCACGAGCCATCGTGTTGGACCTGTTCATCCACTATGGCGGGCCCACCAAGCTTGCCGCGGCCGGCCGGGCCCGAGTGCTCAAGTGGGCACGGAATCGGTCCCGGAAGGACCCGGTCGAGCTCATCGATCGGATCTTCACGGCGCTGGCCGAACAGACGGTCACTGTGCCCGGAACCGACGCCGCGGAACTGGTCATTCCGCAGCCCGCCGCAAACATCAAAGCCCTACAAGAACAACGCGAGACGATCGCTGGCCAGGTCGAGGGGATGCTCGATGAATTCCCTCTTGCCGAGGTCTTGATCTCGATGCCCGGCATCGGCATTAAGACCGCCTCCAACATCCTGCTCGCAGTAGGCGACTGCAGCGACTTCGCCTCCGCCTCACACCTGGCCGCCTACGCTGGCATCGCACCGGTCACCCGGCGCAGTGGCACCTCCATCAAGGGCGAGTTCCCCGCTCGCAGCGGCAACAAGCGCCTCAAGAACGCCATGTTCCGCAGCGCCTGGATCGCCAGCAACTGCCATGGCCCCTCTCGGGCTAACTACCAGCGCAAACGCGCCGAGGGTAAGAAGCACAACGCCGCCGTGATGTGCCTCGCGCGCCGCCGAAGCAACGTCATCTACGCCATGCTGACCAACCGCGAGTTCTACCGCGAACCCACCTCACCGCCCCAGATGTCGGCCGCCGCTTGGGCTAGCGAAACCGCGGCCAGAGCATTGACAATCCTCATAGGGACGCCTCCGGTCTACACTCGGCCCATGACCGCGGCACTAGGGAAACGATTCGATGCTCGCTCCACAGCCGTATTGGTGAGCACGAGTGGGGCGTTCGTCTTGCCTATCTTCGCATTCGGAAGCCCGGGTTTCATCCGCTCCGGTGCCACGCCGGCTCTGTTCGCGGTATGGATCTATACGACTTTCTCGTTCGCCTTCACCCTGTGCGTCGGTCGCCTGAGCGACCGGCAATTCACGGTGATCGGTTTCGGGGGAATGGTGGGGGTCGCCATCTCCGCCTTCGTGGTGACCGATCCGGCTGCGGCTCCAGCGATCGTCGCACTGTTATCCGCGATTCCGGCCATCGCCGCGATGGCGTCGACCCGCCGGGTGACGCTGCTCTTCGTGCTCGTGGCGATCGTGCTGGCGGTGTCGCACTCGCTCTACTGGTCGACCTCCACCGCCGCCCGGATGGTCGCCGCCGGAGCCTCGATCCTCACCGTATCGGTGCCGGTTTTCATGGTGGCGGTCCTGAGGAGCTCGCTGGAGTCCGCCGTGGAGAAGGTCACCTCCCTCGGCGAGACCGATCCGCTGACCGGCGTCTTGAACCGCCGGGGACTGATAAAGCGACACTCCCAGGTGTTCGATCACTGCCGTCGAAGCGGTTCGGCGATCGGTTTCCTCTTCATCGATATCGACCACTTCAAGACCGTCAACGACAATCGTGGCCACGCCGCGGGCGACAGGGTACTCGTGAAGTCCGCGGACACCATCGCGGCCTCCGCTCCGCCCTCCAGCCTGGTCGGTCGGTTCGGCGGAGAGGAGTTCGTGGTGCTGTGCGGCGTCGACAGCATCGCAGACCTGAGCGCGGCGGCTGCGCGGATCCGCGCCGCTGTCGCGGAGCAGGGACAGGTGACGGTGAGCGTGGGCGCCGTGCTCGCCCGCGTCGAGATGACGTACGAGGGGCTTCCCAACGTCTCGGAGATCATCGACGAGCTCGCCCATCACGCCGACCGCTGTGTGTACTGGGCCAAGGACCACGGTCGCGACCGAGTGGTACTGAGAACCGCCCCCGTCGTCCGGTGGTGCCCCGGCCTGCCTCGGGAATCGCTACCGGTGACGCCGGATCTCTCGGACCCCACGGGTTTCCTGGCTTTCGTGAGCCGTCGAGCGTGCCGGGCATCCACGGTTCAGTGAGGGCCGGGGGTTCCTGACGCGAGTACGGGGAACCGGTCGGGGCGGTGCTATCTTTCGAGTCGCCTGCGCAACAGCGTCGCGCCACGGTGGCGAATCGTCCGGGTGGTGACGGCGATGCGCCGGTTCCAGCGGGAATGGTCACCGCCTCGTCGTCTCATAAGTCGTTTCCAGCGTCGCTGGTTCACGATGCCCGGAAGACACTCCTTCGCGAGGGCCGCGGACTCGGCACCCACCCGTCTCTCGGCTTCCGTCCCGCGGTCGAACGCCTCGTGCGCGTTACGCATCGCGTAGCCGGCGAGAGCGCGTCGGTAGTCTGCCCGCCACCGGTCGATCTCCGGCAGGGGCGGAGCGTCGTGCTCGAGGAAGTGCTCGAACACGTGGGCACGGGATCTCAGGTCGTCGAGGAGCTGGCCCGAGCTCTCCTCGTAGTGCATGTTCGACTCGTGAATCCGGTACAGCGCCTGGTCCGGCCCGTCTATCCGCCCCACGCCGCCGAGGGCCGCGCAGCGCAGCCAGAGCAGCATGTCTGCTCCCGTCGGGAACCCGGTGTCGAACCCCCCGGCGGCCTCGAGAATCGACCGTCTCAGGAGCACCTCCGGGCTCAGGATGACATTGCGACCCATCCTCATGAAGCGACCCAGCCACTCCGTTCCGTCCCATACCGTCCAACGGGTGCGCCCGAGTCGCGGCTCCGGGGGCACGCCCTCGAACGGCCTGCAGTAACCGTAGACAAAGGCGAGGTCGCCGCAGGCCTGCAGCAGGGCCACGGATCGTGTGATGGAACCCGGTGAGAGCAGGTCATCCGCATCCAGCACGGTGACGAACTCTCCGGTGGTCGACGCCAGCGCCTCGTTGTAGTTCTGCAGGTACGGCTTGTTGTACGGCTGAGTGGTCACCCGGATGCGGTCATCGGTGGCCGCGCGCCGCCGAGCGAGGTCGACACTGCCGTCCGTCGACCAGTTGTCCGCGACGATGACCTCCAGGTCGACCCCGGGCTGGGCCAGAGCGCTGTCGATCGCGGCGCCGAGGAACCGGGCGTAGTTGAAGCACGGGATAACGATCGAGACCCGGGAACGAGACGCCACGGGGACTGGGGACGGATGGGCCACCACGGAAATGCTCCCTTCTGTACCGGGTCGCGGGGCGATGGGAGGACCCGATCCGCCGTTGCCGGCGCGGACACTGTCTCAGTCGTTCGATCTCAGACGCTCAATCAATACAACACTTGTCGAAGTTTGTGAAGAATTGTGCACTCCGCGACCTAGTCTGCAATAGTCGCCTGGTACCGCCCGACCCCCGAACGGTCGTTTCGCAGACGCGAGGAGACGATGCCGTGCCGCGTGCGCATCCGGCTCGACCAGCGCGTCCGCGCACGGATCCGGGACCGGCGGTGGTCGATGTCCTCCGGCCCTCGCCGGTAGGCGGACGTCCCGGGGTCGGCGACCCCGGCCGCGTGCGATCTAGGGCGCTCCGAGCCGTTGAGCGGCTGGTCCTCGTGGCGGCGGTGCTGACGGTCGGCACGGGTGCGGTCGAGGGGACCCTGATCGCTGTGCATCCGCAGGCCGCGAAGGTCCCGGCCATCCTGCTCCTGCTCTCCTGGCTGCTGCTCAGGGTGGGGTCGAGAACGCGGGGCAACCTCCACCCCGTCCACGTCCTGCTCGCAGCGCTCACCGCGACGGTCCTGGCCAGCACGGCTCTCAACCTCTCCGGACCGTTCACCCTGCAGTACGCCGTCCGCTGGATCCCCTTTCTCGCGATCACCGCCGTCCTCGTCGATGTTCTCGCCCGCGAGATCAGGGTGCGCACCGTCCTGGTGGCATCGGTGGTGGGAGCGGTGCTCGCCGGCAGCGGTGCGCTGGTCAGCGTCGTGGTGTCGGGCGAGAAACGGGCCACGGGTCCGCTCGAGGATCCCAACGACCTCGCCTACGTCTTGGTCGCCGCCCTGCCGCTGGTCGTCACGGTGGGCAGGAGCGGCCGGTGGTGGGGCCTGGTACGGATCGGGTGTGTCGGCATCCTCGCACTCGGGGCGGCCGCGACGTTCTCGCGCGGCGGTGCGGTCGCGGCGGCTGTGGCCGTGATCTGGCTGCTCGCTCGTGGAGCCATGTCGATGCGCACCCTGATCCTCGCGGGGTCGGCGGTCGTGATCACGGCTGCGGCGACGGCCGCCGTCGCTGCTTCCACACTCGTCGCGGCGCTCGGCGAGAAGCAGTACATCGCCGGCTCCAACGTCGATTCCAGGATGATTCGATGGCAGGCGGCGGCACGGATGCTCGCGGAGAACCCGGTGCTCGGGGTCGGGCCGGGCGGGTTCCGTGAGGAGTACGTCGCCGCGTCCGGCCTCGCCGAGATAGCAGAACAGACCCCTGTGACCCACAACATGTATCTGGAGGTCGCAGCCGAGCTCGGAGGTCTGGGCCTGTTGCTGTTCATCGCGGTGATCGTCACCGCGTTGGTCTCGACCGAGCTCGCGCTACGCGGGGGGGCGGACCGGACCACGGTGGTCGCGGTCCAGGCGAGTCTGCTGGCCGTCATCGTCGCCTCGATCTTCCTGTCCGAGCAGTACTATATCTCCCTATGGTCGGCTGTCGCGGCCGCGTGCGCTCTGCACCTGCGCTATCCGGCTGCGGGGAGGGGGTGAGCGATGCGCGTCGTGCATGTCATCAACGAGATGGGTATCGGAGGGGCCGAGTCCCTGGTGGTCGAGCTCGTGGACCGGGGTGCCCGATTCGGCTGGACCTCGGCGGTCGCCTCGTCCGGGGGGTCGCGAGCGGACGATCTCGCGTCTCGGGGGCACCCGCACTATGAGCTGCCTCTGGTCACCAGGTCGGTACCGTCGGTTCTCCGTGGCCGCCGGGCGGTCAGGGCCGCCCTCGAGGAGTTCCGGCCCGACGCGGTGATCGCCCACAACGTGCTGGCGAGCGTGGTCGTGCGGCTCGCTCGTCCAGGTGTGCCGGTCCTCGCCGTGTTCCACGGCGTCGCGGGAGACGACTACCGGCTGGCAGCGCGCGCGCTGCGGTGCAGCGCCGACCAGATAGTCGCCGTCGCCCAGGTCATCGCCGATCGTCTGAGCGCCGCCGGCGCAGGACGCCCCGTACCGCGGGTGATCCGAAACGCGGTCACCCCGGCCGGGCGAGCGGACCGTCACGCCGCCCGCCTCGGACTGGGCATTCCTCCCGACCAGGCCGTGGCCCTCTGTCTGGCTCGCCTCGAGCCGCAGAAGCGGCACGACGTGCTCATCGACGCCTGGCGGCTGCTCGACGTGGACGCCACTCTCCTCGTGGCCGGCGACGGTTCACTGCGGGCGGAACTGCAGGAGCGGGCCGCCGACCTCGGCGACCGAATACGCTTCCTCGGGCCCCGATCCGACGTCCGGGACCTCCTCGCGGCCACGGATGTCACGGTTCTGACCAGTGACTGGGAGGGCCTGCCCATCTCGGTACTCGAGTCGCTCGCCGCAGGACGTCCGGTCGTCGCGTCGGACGTCGACGGTCTCCGCGAGGTGTTGAGAGCGGGAGGGGGTCGTCTCGTCCCGCGGAACGATCCGCAGCGAACCGCCTCGGCACTGCGCGAGTTGCTTACCGACGTCGCAGCGCGCGATCGCGCAGCGGAGCACGGACTCGCTACCATCGCGAACTCCTACGATCCCGACGACATGATGCGCTCCTACGACGACCTCCTGAGGTCCCTGCTCTCCGGAAGGGATTGCCCATGAACCGACCGACGACACACTGGCTGACCAGGCGGGTGGCGGCGGCGCTCGCGACCGCGCTCATCGTCTTTCTCGCCGTGGCCGCGGCTCTGCTGGTGCGGAGCGATGCGTACGACGCCCGGATCGGCCTGCTGGCCGTGCCCGAGGCGACCCCCTCAACAGCGGAGACCGCGGACTTCGGGGTCGTGGTCGCCAACTCGCTGCCCGCAGTGATCGAGGTGGCTCACAGCGCCTCCGTGCTCACCGCCGCGGCCGAACGTGTGCCGGGCGCCCCGGGGGATCCGACCGAGATCGCCGAGGACGTCACGGTGGAGCTCGTCCCCGCCTCGGGGTTGGCGCGACTCACCGTGCGCGCGGAGAATCCGGAGGTCGCCGCCGGTCTCGCCGTCGAACTCGCGGATGAGCTCGTGCAGGCGGAGCTCCTCTCCCCGACCGCGGGCCTGCGCGTGCTCGACCCGGTGCCCACCGTGAGGCGCGCGTCACCGGACCTGCTGCTGGGGTTCGGCGTCGCCGTCGTCGCCGGGGCGATCGGAGGGGTCGCGGCGCTTGGCGCAGCGACCCTGTGGTGGCCACGACCGGCCCGTCGGCTGCGCCGGCTCCTCGAGGACGCCGGTATCGGTCATCCCGTGGTGATGGTCGCCGACGACGGCTCCGTCGACAGTCTCGAGCAACTGAGATTGTTGCGCGAGACCGTGGCCAGACCCCTGCGTCTCGTCGCGACCGAACCGCAGCTCGCCGACGCGGCGGCACGCCTGGCGGACGAACTCGCCCTGGAGCCCGCGCCGGTCACCGACAAGCGCCGGATTGCCGTGGGACTCGTTACCCGCAGCTCGGCGGACTCCGCGGCCCTCCGGGCTGCTATCGGCAGCCTGCCGGATCACCGCGAGATCGTCGCCGTCATCCTCTCGGACGAGCACGCGGACCCGGAGGAGACGCGAGACGATGGCGAGCCGGACGAGTCGGCCGCGACGGTCCCGACCGACCCGGGGGGCGACCTCTCGACGTCTGACGGGCCGGTGGCGGGGGAATCGGCCTCCGCTACCGCTCGCTGAGTCGGGGCGGCCATGTCGGAGACGACCGCGACCGACTCGCTGGCGGCCAGGGCTGCGCGGGGCTCACTCTGGCTGGGGCTGGTCAACGTCGCCAGCAAGGGCAGCCAGATGGTGGTCACAATCGTCCTCGCCCTGTTCCTCACCGAGGCCGACCTCGGCCTCGTCACGGTCGCGGTGTCCCTGGTCAACATCGGTCAGGTCATCCAGATGATGGGCGTTTACGACGTCATCGCCCGTACCAGCCGCGACGAAAATTTGATGGCGGGCACCGTCCTCGTCATGTCGGTGTCGGCCGGGCTGGCCATGGCCGTCGGCGGAGTGGCGTTGTGCGTCCCCATCGCGCATCTCGTCGGTGCCCCCGCGTCCGCCCCGCTGATTGCGATAGTGGCGGTGGGTCTGCCGTTCACCGCGGTCGGCGGTGTGCAGATGGCGCTGATGCACCGCACTCTCGACTTCCGGCGGCGGATGCTCCCGGACGCCGGCAGCGCCCTGCTCGGCGCGGCCGTCACCGTCGGACTCGCGGCGGCGGGAGCCGGGCCCTACTCGCTCGCTGTCGGGATGCTCGTCACCGCGGTCCTCCAGCCGGTGTTCGGGTACGTGGTGGGCAGCCGGTTGAGGCTCCGGTGGGACACCGCCGTGGCCCGCGAGGCGATCGGATGGATCAAGCTGGTCGGCCCGGCCGCCGTGGTCTCGTACGTGCTGGTCAGCATCGATTACCCGATCATCTCACGGATTCTCGGCCCGGACGCCGTCGGGGTCTATTCGCTGGCCTTCCGGATCGCCTGGGTGCCGTACATCATGGTGGCCGTCGTGCTCGGAGCCGTCGCGTTCCCCGTCTTCTCCACCCTGATCCGGGCTGACCGTCGCCACGAGCTCGCGGCCGCCACCGGCCGGTTCACCCACGCGAGCCTGCTGATCGTCGCGGGCCCGTACGTGCTCGCCGCCCTCCTGGCGGACAGCATCGTCCTCCTCGGCGAGCAGTGGTCGGCGTCGTCACCGGTCCTGATCGTGCTCTGCGGTTACGGCGCGATATTCAGCGTCCTGGTGATCTGGTACGAGGCGCTCCGGGCCGTCGGCTGGCTCCGCCTGTACCTGCTGTTGGAGGTGTCACACCTGATCATCGGTGCGACCCTTCTCCTCACCCTCACCGGGCGGGGCGTGACCGCAGCGGCCTGGGCGCAACTGATGGCGGCGGGCGTGCTGCTCGTTCCCGCACACCTCGTGATGCGTCGTGCCGGGGTGGCGCCGAGGATGGTCGACGTGGGCCGCGCCGTGCTCGGTGTGTCGATCCCCGTGCTCGGGTGCGTCGCGGCCGCCGCGGGACTGCGGGCCGCGGGAGTGGGTCTGACCGTCTCCTGGGCGTCGACCGCGGTCCAGACGATCGTTCTGATCGTGGTGTTCTGCACACTCGCGTGGGCGGCCAACCGCGCCGTCCTGGGGGATCTCAGACGGCTCCGCCGCGGGTAGATCGATCTTGAAAGGGGAAACAGGTGACACAAGGTACGTCGACGAGCCGCCCGGCGGTGGTGCATGTCTCGCAACCGGTGGACGGCGGGGTGGCCGCCGTCGTCGAGGCCCTCGCCACCGACCAGGCGGCCCGTGGCTGGGACGTGCACGTAGCCACCGGGTCGGCCGGCCGGCTGCCGGAGCGCCTCGTCGATCGCCCGGTGTCGGTGCACCGCTGGGAGGCCACCCGGTCGCCCGGGCGGAGCACCCCGGGCGAGATCGTCCGGCTGGCGACACTCCTGCGCACTGTCCGTCCCGATGTGGTCCACCTGCACAGCTCGAAGGCGGGATTGGCCGGGCGGCTCGCGGTCCGTGGGCGCGCGGTCCCCACCATCTTCCAGCCCCACCTGTGGTCCTTCGAGGCCGACGACGGGGCCGCCGCCCGGCCCGCGCTGCTCTGGGAGAGACTGGCCGCCCGGTGGGCTGACGCCATCGTGTGCGTGAGCTCGGATGAGTGCCTCCAGGGCGTCCGCGCCGGGATCGACGGGCGGCTCGTCGTCGTCCCCAACGGTGTCGACACCGACCGCATCCGTCCCGGCGACCGCGACCTCGCCCGCCGCGAGGTGGGGATACCGGACGGCCCGCTCGCGGTGTGCGTGGCGCGCCTGTCGCCGCTCAAGGGACACGACTACCTGCTGCGCGCCTGGCCCGCGGTGCTGCGCGACGTGCCCGGTGCGCGACTGGCGATCGTCGGCGCCGGGCCGTTGCGTGAGGAGCTGTTCGCCGAGCATCCGATCGCGTCGGACCCGTCGGTGCTCTGGATCGGTGACAGTCCGAACCCCTGCCTCTACATGTGTGCTGCAGACGTCGTCGTCGCGCCGTCCCGGGCCGAGGGCATGGCGCTGGTGCCCCTCGAGGCGATGGCCAGCGGGCGAGCGCTCGTCGCGTTCGCCGGTGGCGGCATGCGCGAGAGCATCGGCGATGCGGGCGCGGTCCTCGACGTCGGCGACCTCGCGGGACTCGCCAGGGGGATCACCGCCCGCCTCAGAGACGGGGAACTCGCGGCGCGGGAGGGTCGTCTCGGGAGAGCTCGAGCGGTGTCCCGGTTCGACACGCGCCGGGTCGCCGACGACATGGCCGCACTGGTGACCGAACTGGTCGGTCGACGGTGAGTCGGCGCGCGACGAGGAGGGGACGCTCATGGCACGTATCGCCTACCTGCTGACACAGGACCGTGGTGGACCCGTCGACGTGACCACCCGACTCGCCCTCGCGGTCGCCGACCTCGGTGGTCACACGGTCGGCGTCTTCGGTCCCCCGCCCGCCCGTGGCGGCGAGGCCGTCCGCGAGATCCACCACCCGATCGATGTGCCCCGCAAGGGAGACCTGCGCGCGCGGAGCCGGGCCAGGGCAGCCCTCCGGCGCTGGCGACCGACCATCGTGCACGCCCAGGACCGTCGCGCCGGACTGGTCGCCGCGGGTATGCACTGGATCCCCGGCGGTCCCCGGGCGGTACTGCAGACCTACCACGGCGTACCGGACGACGTGACGCAGCCGTGGTTCCGTGGTGAGCGGGGTGCGATCGGACCGTCCCGGTACACGCGCGCCGTCCTCGCCGGAGACGCCGCCACCGCCGCCGCGTCGACCCGCACGGTCGTCCCCGCCACCGCGATGGCCGACTTTCTCCATCGCCGGCTACGGATCCCTCTCGGTCAGATCGTCCATCTGGACAACGGGGTCGTTCTGCCCGAGGCCGCGCCACCGGTCGGGCCGGTCCGTCGCCTGCTCTTCGTTGGGCTGCTCGTGGAGCGCAAGGGGCTCGTCGATCTGCTCACCGCGCTGCAGCGCCCCGGTGTGCTCCGAGACGGGGTCACCCTCACCGTCGCCGGAGACGGCCCGTCCCGACCCGAGGCCGAGCGGCTCGCAGCGCACCCCGTCCTGGCCGGCCGGGTCGAGTTCCTCGGCTACCGGACCGACGTGCCCGAACTCCTCGCCGCTCACGACGCACTCGTCCTGCCCTCACGGATGGAGCAGCAGCCGCTGGTGGTGGCCGAGGCGATGGGCGCCGGCAAGCCGGTTCTCGCCACCGACACGGGGGGCGTCGCCGAGATGCTCGATGTAACCGGCTACCCCTATCTCGCGCGACCGGGCGACGTCGAGGCACTCGAGGTCGCGCTCGTGCGACTGCTCACCGATCCCGAGCCGGGGCGCCTCGGACGTTCGTTGGCCGACCGGGCGCGACGCCTGTACGCGGTCGAGCGGTCCGCGGCCGCCCACCTCGGGTTCTACGAGACGCTCATCTGATCACCACGAGGCTCTCGCCGGGTTCGAGCAGACCCTCGTCCACACGGTCACGGAACTCGTCCGGCACCACCACGGGGGCGGCCCGTCCCGTCGGGTTGAGCGCGACCCAGCCGCCAGTAAACCTCCTGGTCCACACGCCGTCCACCGACCGTCCGGCGGTCTCCACGGCCTGCCCGAGGCCGGCGTCGAGCCAGGGGTTGTCGGGCAGTGACCGATAGGACGGATCGCCCGTGGCCATCCAGCAGGTCCGCGGGCCCGCCAACAGTGCGGCGGCCGCGAACCCGGACTGCTGCTCCCGCCGACCGGCTTCGTTGGTGATGAGCAGCAGCCAACGGTCCCCGGCCGCCGCCGAGGCCATCATCTCCTCCCACTGGTGGCCGTCGAAGGTGATGAGTGACCCGTCGTCGGACTTTCGTGCGAAGAACTCGTCCAACCCGCCGCCGAAGCGACTGTTGGAAAGCCACATGCCGTCGAACATGCGCGAGTCCGCGGTGTTCGGAACGAGCAGCTTCCCGGCGTCGTTGAGCGCGGTGCCGGCCACGGGGAGCATCTCGTCGATGCCGGTGCGCACACGTTCATCGGTCTCCGCCTGTGACGACGTCCCTTCCACCACCTGGTCCGTGTAGTACGACAACGTGTTCAGCGCGTTGTCGGCGAGGACACCGTCCCAGCCCTCGGCCGTGACCTCCGCGACCACGGCGTCGGTCCAGGCGCGCTGGTACGCCTCGTCCCAGACCGTCATCTGCCAGTGACCCGGAAACGGGTCCCACTCGATCCGGCGACCCGAGGAGTCCCGGGCGAACCACTCGGGGTTCTCCGTCTCGGCGCGGCCGAAACCTATCCCCGTCGCGAGCTTCTCGGCGTCGGATCCGTCGTCGTAGGCGCCGCTGTAACTGCGGGTACTCGACAGGTCCTTGTACACCAGGACGACGACGTCGGGGTCGATCTCCTTGAGTTCACGCAGCCGATCGGTTTCCCACGCGTTGAGCACCACCACATCGTGATCCGCCCGGATCTCCGCGTCGGTGGGTGAGTCGCCGATCCCGTACCAGAATCTGCACACGGATCGCTCGGTACCGTCATCGGCCACCGCCACCGACTCCACCTCGGTGTGGCGATCGTCGGCCTGCTGTCGGCCCGCACCCTGCGGACCGCCGCCGGTCGCGCACGCGGAGGAGACGACAGCGGCGATAAGCAGCGGGGCGAGCACGGAGGCCACCCGGTTGAGCGTAGTCGACCGGCGGGGGTCAGCGGGGTCGCTGCTGTGATGAGTCATCACTGTCCTGGCGTAGTCGGCGTGGGGCGGCGTAGGGGCGGATCGCGGGGGCGACGGGCCGTCCGCGCAGGAGCCCGTCGACCGAGCCGGCTGCGAGAGCGTCGCCGTACGGCCCGAGCGCCGCGGTGGCTGCGTCCACCGTACGGTCGATGTCCTCCGCGGTGTGCGCGGCCGAGGTGACGAAGGACTGCCCGAGCACCCCCCGCGTGATGAGTTCCTGCAGGAACAGGGTCCGGAAGGCCTGCGAGGGCACGCCTTCGGCGTCGCAGGTCACGAATACCAGGCACGAGGCACGGCCGACGACCCGGAGGTGATCGCCGAGTCCGGCGGCCCGGGCAGCCGAGTTCACCCCGTCCGCGAGCGCGGTTCCGGCAGCGTCCATCGCCGCCACGGGATCGGCTCTGCGGTACTCCGCGGCGACCGCGCGGAAGGCGGCCAGACCCACGCGCTCGGGCCCCTGCGTCGTGGACAACAGGAACACCCGTTCCCGGTCGGTGTTCAGGCCGCCGAACTCCATGAACTCCCGCCGACCGGCCAGCGCGGCGATGGCGTAGCCGTTACCCATCCCCTTGCCCCACGTCGACAGGTCCGGGGTCACCCCATACACCCCTTGCGCACCGTGGGCCGACCATCGGAACCCGGTGATCATCTCGTCGAAGACGAGTAGCGCTCCGTGTCGGGTACACAGCTCGCGCACCCCCTCGAGGAACCCGGGGGCGGGCTCCGCCTGGCTGGTCGCCGCTTCCAGGATGACGCATGCCGTATCCCCGTCGACCAGTATCTCCTCCAGCGAGGGCAAGTCGTTGTACCGGAACCGACGCACCCGGCTGGTGGTCGCCGCGGGGATCCCCGCGGGCATGTCGGTGGTCCCGATGAACCAGTCGTCCACCGAGAAGAAGGGCTGCTGCGCGACGGCCACCCCGGTGCGTCCGGTGACAGCGCGGGCGAGCCGCACCGCCGCGGTGGTGGCGTCGGAGCCGTTCTTGGCGAACTTCATCATGTCGGCACCCGGCACCAGGTCGAGGAAGTCCCTGGCCGCGTGGAGCTCGAGGTCGGTCGGTCGGGAGAAGTTGACGCCATCGGAGATCGCCGCCCGGACGGCGTCGTCCACGGGCGCGAACGCGTGACCGAGTGTCACCGAACGCAACCCCATCCCGTATTCGACGTACTCGTTGCCGTCGACATCCCACACCCGCGCACCGCGTCCCCGCGACAGCACCGGGGCCATCGAGTCCGGGTACTGATCGGAGCCCCGGGCGTAGGTATGGGCGCCTCCGGGGACGAGCCGATGGAGCTCGCTCTGCAGCGCGTTGGAGCGGTCGAAGACGCTGACCCCGGGCCGGGTCACGACAGGGCCGAGTACCGACGCATCGCCTCGTCGATCACGCGGGTGTCCTGCAGGTCGCGCAGTCGGGCGAGCCGGGTGAACCGCGAGAAGAACTGCTCCTCGGTGAAGTCCGACGCGGCGTAGGCGCGGTGTAGCTCGAAGGCCCCGTCGGCGATCTGCCACCGGGCCTCGAAACCGAGGTCGCGGCGGATCGCCCCGAAGTCCACCTGGTATGACCGCGGGTCGGAACCCGTTTCACCGGTGATCGCGAGCGTGACGCCGGGCACCTCGTCGACCACGGACTGCGCGATCTGGGCGACGGTGACGTTGTTGGCCTCGCTGCCCACGTTGTACGCCGTGCCACTGACCACGTCGGCCGGGGCGTCCAGGCAGGCCAGGAAGGCGTCGGCGATGTCGCGGATGTGCACGAGCGGTCTCCACGGGGTCCCGTCGGACAGGACCTTGACCTGCCCGGTGAAGACCGCGTAGCCCACCAGGTTGTTCAGCACGATGTCGGCACGCAGGCGCGACGAGAAACCGAACGCCGTCGCGTTCCGAAGGAAGACGGGGACGAACGAGTCGTCGGCGAGGGCGGCGACGTCCTCCTCCACCCGGACCTTGCTCTCCGCGTACGGGGTCAGCGGCCGCAGGGGCGCCGACTCGGTGACGAGCTCGTCCCCGGCCGCTCCGTACACCGAACACGTCGACGCGTACAGGAATCGCCCGACGCCCGCCTCCTTGGCGGCGCGGGCCAGGGCGACCGAGGCGTGATGGTTGATGTCGTGCGTGATATCGGGGGCGACCGCGCCCAGCGGGTCGTTGGACAGTGCGGCGAGATGAACCACCGCGTCGAAGCCGGCGAGGTCGTCGACGGTGATGTCCCGCAGGTCGATGGCGATGGTGGGTGGATCCTGCGGGGGCGGGCCCATCACACACTCGGCGAAGTAGCCGATGTCCAGACCGATCACCTCGTGACCCGCAGCGGCGAAGACCTCCGTCATCACGGTTCCGATGTACCCCTGACTGCCGGTGATCAAGACACGCATGTCGACTCCTTCGTGAACGAGATGGTCGCCTTCTCTAGTACGAAAGCCTCGGCGTGAGGCGCCCGGCACTGCACTCCACGGAGCCGGGACAACGCGACAAACGACTCGCCGTCACCGAACCAGTCGTGGTGGTGCTGTGAAGGGTAGTGCGCGAGGAGGATCTGTTGTTTGCGCTGCGCCGTCTCCGGGGAGAACGGCAGGAACACGGAGGGTGACGGGGTATCGGTCTCCCACTTGAGGATCTCGTAACCGAGGATGAGGTGGTCGCGGAACTCGGTGGGCGTCACCTCGGCTAGGAGCCGATGGTCCTGGTGGGCGTCGTTCCGGTGGGGGGCGAACACCAGGTCCGGATCGCCTGCGCGGGCGAACGCCCCGACGGAGTCCTTGACCCGGTTCCAGGACGCGGGAAGCCGTCCGTCCCGGAAATCGAGGACCGTGATCTCGAGGTCCGCCCCGGGCAGGAGGGCGGCGAGCGCGGCGCGCTCCTCGTCCTCCCGCGGCGTGCCCGCTCCGGTGAGAACGAGCGCGCGGACCCGCAGTCCGGGGATGGTCGAGCACAGCTCGGACAGGGTCCCGCCCATCCCGATCGCGATGTCGTCGCAGTGGGCGCCGAGGACGGCCACCTCGCGAACGGCGGCGAACAGCGGGATCACCGGCGGATGCTCCCGGCCGAGTCCTCGGGGGTGGACGAGGGCACGGGAGCGGGGTGCGGGCGTCGCTCCTCGGCTGTCCGCTCGTGATCGGCCGCCCACACCATCCACGGATGGGTGCCCTTGGTGTAGGCCTCGTCGAGTTCCGCCCTCTCCTTGAACGTGTCGGCGGGCTTCCAGAAGCCCAGGTGCTGGTAGGCGAACAGCTCTCCGGTGCCGGCCAAGGAGCCGCAGACGTCGGCGACGAGGTCGCCGCCCGGCGGCAGGAGGTCGAAGATCGACTGGGAGAGCACGAAATAACCGGCGTTCTCCCAGATGGGGAATTCACCCACCGGGGTGATCCCCGTGACGTAGCTGTCCTGACCCAGCTGCACACAGTGGAAGGATGACTGCGGCGGCACGACCATCATCGATGCCCGGGCCCCCGAACCGTGGAACTTCTCGATGATGTCGTCCATCGGGGCGTCGGTGAGCACGTCGGCATAGTTCGCGAGGAAGTACTCGTCACCGCCCAAGTGGGGACGAACGCGGCGGAGACGTTCGCCGATCGGAGACTCCAGTCCCGTGTCGACGAACGTGATCGTCCAGTCCCCGATGTCGGAGGCGAGCAAATCGACCTGCCCTCCCGACAGGACGAAGTCGTTGGACTCCGTCTCATTGTAGTTGAGGAAGAACTCCTTGATGTACTTGGCCCCGTAGCCCAGGCACAGGATGAACTCGTTGTGTCCGTAGTGAGCGTAGTACCGCATGACGTGCCACAGCAGAGGTCGGTGGCCCACCATCTGCATCGGTTTGGGCAGACCTTCCCCGACGTCGTTGCGCATACGCATGCCGTAGCCGCCGCAGAACAGGACAACCTTCATCGCTTCGCTCCGTCCAGGAAGGGGGTGTCGTCGAGGCCTGCGACCGCGCTGCGAGCAGGTTCCACGATTTCGAGGGTGGGGAGCGGGAAGACGAGCCGTCCGCCCCAGTCGCCGACGTAGCGGAGCTGTTCGACCAGTTCAGTGCGCAGGTTCCAGGGGAGGACGACGACGATGTCGGGGCGGTCCTCGGCGATCCGTTCGGGTGGGTGGATCGGGATCCTGGTGCCGGGGGTGTATCGACCGTGCTTGTAGGGATTGCGGTCGACGGCGTACTCGATCAGGTCTGTGCGGATTCCGCTGTAATTGAGCAGGGTGTTGCCCTTGCCGGGGGCGCCGTAAGCGACGGTACGCGCTCCGGACCGTCGCTGTTCGAGCAGGAACTCCAGGAGACGGCGACGAGCCTCGTCCGCGGCGGGCTGGAGGAGGCGGTAACCCTCGGTGTGGTGGAGACCGTCATCCGCCTCGAGATCCAGGACCCGCTGCACCGACGGGCCGGGCTCGCGGCCCGCCTCGGCGGGGCTCGCCCAGAGTCGGATCGACCCGCCGTGGGTCGGCAGCATCTCGACGTCGTAGAGGTCGAGACCGGCGGTCGCGAGCGCCCGCCGGGCGGCGAGGACCGTGAAGTACTGGAAGTGTTCGTGGTAGACGGTGTCGAACTGCGCGGAGGCGACCAGGTGGAGCGCATGGTGGACCTCGATACTGAGGTGGCCGTCGTCGGCGAGCAGGATCCGTAGCCCCTCGGTGAAGCCGAGCAGATCGGGGATATGGGCGTACACGTTGTTCGCCACCACGAGGTCTGCGGGGCCGTGTTCGTCCCTGATCCGCCGCGCCGAGGACGGGTCGAGGAACTCCGTGACGGTGGGGACGCCGCGGTCGCGGGCGGCGGCGCCGACGTTCGAGGAGGGTTCGATACCGATGCAGCGGATACCGGTGGCCACGACGTGCTGCAGGAGGTAGCCGTCGTTGCTGGCCACCTCGACGACGAAGGAGTCAGGTCCCAGGTCGAGGCGACCGACCGCGTCGTCGACGAAGGTCTTGGCGTGCGCCACCCAACTGTCGGAGAACGACGAGTAGTAGGCGTAGTCGGTGAACGTGTCCTCCGGCGTGATGAGCGCGGGGATCTGGAGCAGGAGGCACTCGGGGCACAGCCGCATGTGCAGCGGATAGGTGACCTCGGGCTCGTCGAGTTGGATGGCCGTGAGGAACCTCTCGCACGGTGGGGTGGCACCGAGATCGAGAACGCTCAGAAGGGTGGAGTTCCCACAGAGCCGACACTGCACGATGTTGTCCCCCGCAAAGGTGAGAGGACATGCGAGGCGTCTCCCATGTCCGGTACGGAAGAGTTCACGATAGCTCAGCCGGCCCCTGTTCGTGAGAAAGTTCCTACTTTCCGACCCCGTCGCCCGCGGGGTCAGCCCCGGTCGACCGGGCCGTCGACGACCCACCGGCCGGAAAGTTCAGGCAGGGTGCGCTCCAGTTCGGGCAACAGATCCGGGACGGTCAGAAGAACGGTGTCGGGCGCTGAGGCGAGGAGTGTCTCCGGGCTGATGATGGGGATGTCGGTCCCGGGCATCCGGCTACCGTGCTTGGCCGACGACGCGTCCGCGACCGCGGCGAGCAGGTCCCGCGTGATCCCCGCCCGGGCGAAGAGCGCGACCGCCCGGGAGGCCGCACCGTACGCGGCGACGGTGTGTCCCTTGTCACGCTCGTGCTCCAGCCACCGCCGGAGGCGGGTGGCGTGGCTGTCCGCCGAGTGCTGGAGCGCGGTCGTGCCCTCCGCGGTGTGCAGGCCCAGACGGCGCTCCTCGGCGATGATCTGCCGCACCGGCTCCGGCTGGACGGCGTCCCGGTCCGCGGTCGCCGCGACGAGGTGGATGCCCCCGTAGAGGTCGAAGCTCCAGATCTCGTGCATCGCCAACCCGCATCCCCGCAGGAGCGCATGGAGCGACGTCGTCGAGTAGTACGCGAAGTGTCCGTGGCGCAGGGCGTTCCACTGCCCCTGTCCGACGATCGTGGCGAAGGAGTGGAACTGTAGGAGCAGGACGCCCCCCGGGGCCAGCGCACGACGACGGTCGGCGAAGGCCGCGCGTTGATCCGGGCAGTGCATGATGCCGAAGCAGTCGACCACCACGTCCGCCGGCCCCCCGTCCACGGGGTGCAGACCGCGCGACTTCAGGTGGTCCACCCAGGTGCCGCCGTGCGGGCTACCGAACTCCCGGACGGTCGATCGGCCGTCGAACCATCCTGAGGCGGCCACTCGGCCGACCGCGTCGACGGCCTGATCGATCAGCGCGCGTGGCTCCACGCCGCGGGGTTCCTGCGTGACCGTGTCGTCCTCCGCCAACTGCGCCAATGCACACGCCAGACACAGGGCCATCGCGAGCGGATGGGTCGGATCGTCGGTGGGGGACCCGACCGGGGGGAAGAAATCGGAGGCGGGCTGGTCCCCGAGGTCCAGAATCGTGATCAGCCGTTCGCTCCCGCATCCGCGGCAAGTCATGGTGGTCCTCCTCCGGGTGCGGAACGATAGGGGAGTGCGCTTCAAAAGTACCGAACTGCCCGGCGTCCTCGTCCTCGTTCCGGAACCGTTCACCGACGAGCGGGGGTTTTTCACCCGCACCTTCGACGCGGAGATCTTCGACGCGGCTGTCGGCAGGCCCGGAGCGTCCGCCGGATTCCTGCAGGACTCGCAGTCACGCTCCCGGCGGGGAACCATCCGGGGGATGCACGGTCGCCGGGGCGCGGGTGAGGCCAAACTCGTCCGGTGCGCGCGGGGCGCGGTCCTGGACGTCATCGTCGACATCCGTCTCGACTCCGATGCCTTCGGCAGATCGATCGCCGTGACGCTGGACGATGAGACCTTCCACCATCTCTACATCCCGCCGGGGTTCCTGCACGGGTTTCAGGCGCTCACCGAGTATGCGGACGTGTGTTACCGGATCGACCGGCCGCACGACTCGACCGAGGACATCTCCGTGGCCCACGATGATCCCGAGCTGGGCCTGGACTGGCCGCTGCCGGTGGGCCCGATCTCGGACCGGGACCGATCGGCGCCCTCGTTCCGGGAGGCGCTCGACCGCCTGGCGGCCGAGGGACCCGGGCGAGCCGGCGGAGTCGTCTCCTAGTCCCGACTGCTCAACGCCTGCGCGGCCGCCGCCAGCCCCAGTGCCGCCAGTCCCGTGCGCAGCCTGTCCGTGGCCATCAGCGCTCTGATGCGCGGCCCGGTGACCTGCTCCCGGGCGATCCCCATGTGCAGCGGGACCACTCCGGCGGTGATGGCCGGGACGGCGACGCCCGTGGCGCACGCGAGGAGGGTGGCGCCCAGACCGCTGCGCTCCCGCGAGCGGACCGACCCGTAGGTCGCCCAGGCGGCCGCCCCGAGGCCCGTCGCGTACAGCGTGAGGGCGACGGGGGCGATGCGGCGGGCGTGATCGGCCTGGCGCTCGGCGATGCCGTGGGTGGAACCGTTGAACAGCTGGGGGTAGACCACCGAGGTGACCATCGACTGGAATCCCAGGTGGACCGCGGACGTGGTGAGCAACGCGAGGCGGCCCGCGCGCAGGATGGGATCCGGTGTCGGGCCCGGGGCCGCGGGGCGTCGGCGGTACATGGCTGCCACGCTACCTCTCGCGGGACCGTCCCAGGAGGGCCCGACCCTCGCCGTCGTCGGTCACCGCGCGCGCGGTGCGCAGCACGACCCGCCACCCGCGGTCCGGAGCGTCCACCCGGCCGCGCCGCTCCAGCTCCCACCGACTCGCCGTCACCCGCATCACCGTGTAGCGCCCGGGACGCGACGAGCGCACCACGAGCTGCGTGTACCCGGTCGCCACCGCGCGATCCCCGTCCAGCAGCACGACCGGCAGACCGGGGACGTGCCCGCAGCCGTGCGCGACGAGTCCCTGGTGCGCGTCCCCGTGCACCATCTCCCGTAGTCCCTCGTGTCCCTCGAGCACGCCGGTGTCCACGTCGTAGACGCCGTCGTCGGTCCACAGTTCGGCCACGCCGTCGGCGTCGCCGGAGTCGACGCGGGGGGAGTAGGAGGCCAGTAGGCGCAGTACGGCCAGCTCATCGGCCGCCCGGGCCAACTCGGCCCGGGCGGTGGCGAGGCCGGTCTCGGTCGAGGTGAGCCTCGCCTCGAGCGCGTCCAGGCGGGCGGTGTCGGAACCATCAGTCATGAACCCGACATTAATGCACTAACTGAAACACGTTACAAGTAGTGTGCAGACCATGACGGACATGAGTGCAGACAACCGTCCCGCCGTGATGACGGCGGACGTCATCGTGGTGGGGATGGGAATCGCCGGCGCCTGCGCGGCGATCGAGGCCGCCGAGGCCGGGTCGACGGTCATCGCGCTGGAGGGCGCCTCCGGACCGGGCGGCTCCTCGGCGCAGTCGGGCGGCGAGGTCTACCTGGGGGGCGGCACGGCCACCCAGCAGGCCCTGGGCATCGCCGACACCGAGGAGGACATGCGCGCGTTCCTCCTGGCCGCGCTCGGGCCCAACGCCGACGAGGCGAAGATCGCCGACTACTGCGCGGGGGCCGTCGAGCACCACGACTGGCTGGTCTCGCACGGAGCGGTGTTCAACCGGAAGTTGTGGGACACCCCCACCTGGATGCCGGGCGACGACTCGGGCCTGATGTGGATGGGGGAGCGGGCGGAGCCCTATGCGTCCCTGGCCACCCCGGCAGCGCGCGGTCACCGGCCGCCCGCCCCGAACTTCGCCGGGAACGTGCTCATGGACTCCCTCGTGGCCACGGCGCAGAAGGCCGGCGTCGACCTGCAGTGCGACGTCAAGGCGCGTTCGCTCATCGTCGAGGACGGACGCGTGGTGGGCGTCCGGGCCACGCAGTTCTCCGAGGAACGCGAGTACCGCGCCACCGGCGGCGTCGTGCTGGCGACGGGCGGGTTCGTGGACAACGACCGGATGCTCGAACAGTGGGCGCCGCAGCAGCTGGGCAAGGACAAGGTCTCCGACGGCCGCGACGACGGCTCCGGCATCGAGATGGGCATCGAGGCCGGCGCGGCCGTGCGCCGCATGCACCAGACCGAGACCGCGATGCTCGTCATCCCCCGCCTGGTGGTGGGCGCGATGCTCGTCGACGGCGACGGGCAGCGCTTCATCAACGAGGAGGTCTACCCGGGCCTGTACTGCCACGCGGCCGTGTATCACCGCCGCCCGCCGGTGTGGGTGATCATCGACGAGAAGGGCATCGAGGACGTCCCGGAGTCCGAGCTGTGGGGTATGCAGCCCATGCACGCCGCCGAGATCATCGAGGAGCTCGCCGCCGACTGCGGGTTGCCCGCCGATGCGCTGGCCGACCAGTTGCGCCGCTACAACGCCGGCGCCGAGCGTGGCGAGGACCCGCAGTTCGGCAAGAACGCCCGGTGGGTGCGCCCGCTCGAGCCGCCGTTCGGTGCCTACCCGACGGGTGCCGGGGGGCCGGACACCTTCAACGGCCTGCCCCTCAAGGCGCAGGGGTTCACGCTCGGGGGACTCCACACGGACCTGCAGTCGCGCGTGCTGGACCGCGCGGGCGAGCCCATCGCGGGCCTGTTTGCGGCCGGGCGGTGCACGCACGGTCTGCACGGCGACGGCTACATCTCGGGGACCTCTCTGGGCGACGGCTCGTTCTTCGGCCGGCGCGCGGGCCGCGGTGCGGCCGGGGTCACCGACACGGTGGCGGCCGGCGATGTGACCGGGTCGGCGCCGGCATGAACGACCCGGTGACCGTCGAGCCGGGGACTGTCGAGCCGGTGACCGTCGTGCGGCGCGACCGGCCGACGGTGGATCTGGGGCCGTTGGACCCGGCGCGCGGTACTGGCCGTCCGGTCGACAGGGACGACGACGACGAGGCCGGCCTCTACGCCCTGGTGGAGCAGGTGCGCCGGATCCGCGCGCTCACCACCGGCGGCATGTTCGACACCGACCTGGGCCCGCTGACCGATCGGATCCGCAGGGTGGCCGACGAGCTGGAGGCCGCGTCGGCGAGCCCCGAGCAGCGGCAGGAGGTCAACTGGCGGGAGCGTCGGTACGCCTCCAACTGCCCGATCATCGGCCGGTCCAACGTCCTCGCCCCGCCGGCCGAGTTCGAGTTGCTGGACGACGGGACGCTCAGGGCCGAGATGACGCTCGGGCTGGAGTACCAGGGCCCCCGGGGTGTGTTCACGGCGGTGTCGTGGCCCTGCTGTTCGACGCGGCGCTGGGCCGGGTCAACCACCACGCGGGGACCACCGGGATGACGATGTACCTGGACCTGGACTACCGCAGCCCCACGCCCATCCTCGAGCCGATCGTGGTGACCGCCCGTCAGGTCCGGGTGGACGGCCGGAAGGTGTGGTCGCAGGGCGCGGTCCACGCGGGAGATCGCCTCTGCGCCACCGCCGAGGGGCTGTTCGTCATGCCCGCGGAGTGGGTGGCGGCGTACCGGCAGCACCGGGATGAGGGCGCGGGCGAGGGCTGACGCCGGGGCGCAGAGTAGATTCTGTTGCCGTGACGACCGACTCCGGCCCTTCCGACCCCACCGCCCCGGGCGACCGCCCCCTCGGCACCGCGGACCCCGCCGGTGCGAGCGATGAGGGCACTCCCTTCCTGCGCCAGGACCCCGATGCGTCCGGCGCGACCGAGCTGGCCCGCGAGCTGCGCCGACTCCGCGGCCTGGTCGCCGGGTCCGTCTACGAGGACGTCCACGACGCCGTGGCCACCGTGCGCGGGTTGGTCGAGCACCTCGAGACCGTGGGCACCGTGGTGCGGCCGTCGGAGTACGCCACCTGGGGTGTGCCGGAGCACCTGGCGGCCAACCCGGCGACCGGCAGCCGGAACCCGGTGTCCCCGCCGCTGGAGCCGGTGGTGTTCCCCGATGCGACCGTGCGGGCCGACCTCACCCTGGGTATCGAGTACCAGGGGCCTCCCGGCTGCGTCCACGGCGGGATCGTCGCGCTGATCTTCGACGAGATGCTGGGGCTGGCGAACGCCGCGTCGGAGAGTGTCGGCATGACCGCGGACCTGCGCATCTCGTATAAGTCGCCGACGCCACTGTTCGCCCCGCTGCGGTTCGAGGCGCGGCAGGAACGGGTGGAGGGCCGCAAGATCTGGGCGACCGCGACCCTCCACACCGGCGAGACCCTCTGCGCGACGGCTGAGGCGTTGTTCATCGAGCCGAGGGGTATCCGGGACGCCGACCGCGGCCGGCCCATCGAGGGCTGACAGTGATGATGTGTGTAGTGGTTCTTCGGGCGGGTCTGACTCACGGGCTGACCGTCGCGGTGGCTGACTAGAAGCGGATTTGTCGGCCCGCTCGGGGGATCGCTACGCACGCGACCGGACGGGCGTTTGTGACCTCATAGGAGCTTGGTTCAGAAGCCCCGCCACTGTCTTGTCCGCCCGCCTGGCCGGCGCGTGCTGCCCCACCGGGATCAACGAGAAAGGCAGCAGTGACCATGATGTCCGATCAGCACGTGCATGTCATCGCCGGAGTGGATACGCATGGCCAGACCCATCACGCGGCGGTGATCGACTCCCTCGGGCGGCATCTGGCCGACCGAGAGTTCCCGGCCACGGGTTCCGGGTACCGGCAGCTACTTTCATGGCTCGGCGGCCACGGCACCGTGCAGGCCGTTGGGGTCGAGGGCACCGGAGCCTACGGCGCCGAGCTGTCTCGGGTGCTGGCCCGGGCCGGACTACCGGTGGTCGAAGTCGACCGACCCGACCGCAAGACCCGGCGGATGAAGGGCAAGTCCGACCCGATAGACGCCTATGCCGCTGCTACCGCGGTCGCCTCCGGGCGTGCCACTGGCGTGCCGAAGACCCGCGACGGGATCGTGGAGGCCGTCCGGGCCTTGCGTGTGCCTCGGCGCTCCGCGGTCAAGGCCCGCACCCAAGCGATCAACCAGGCCAGGCAGCTGGTGATCACCGCTCCGGAGGAATTGCGAGCCCAGTTGCGTGGCCTGCCCGCCCGCGAGCTGGCCGCAGTCTGCGCCCGGTTCCGTCCCAGCGACCTCGCTAGTCCCCTCGGCGCGACCAAGGCGGCACTACGCATTCTGAGCCGCCGGATCCTGGCACTGAGTGAGGAGATCGCCGACCTCGACGTCGAGCTAAAAGCCCTGACCGCGCAGACGGCTCCGACCCTGATGAACCGCATGGGCGTGGGACCTGACGTCGCCGGGCAGCTTCTGGCCACCGCGGGCGACAACCCAGACAGGCTGCGCTCCGAAGCGGCGTTCGCGCACCTGTGCGGCGTGGCCCCGATCCCTGCCTCTTCAGGACGACGAGACCGACACCGACTCAACCGCGGTGGCGACCGGGCCGCGAACCACGCCCTGCATACCATCGCACTGAGCCGCATGCGATGGGACGAACGCACCCGCTCATACGTTGACCGACGAACCGCGCAAGGCCTGTCCAAGAAAGACATCATGCGCTGCCTCAAACGCCACATCGCGCGCGAGATCTACCATGCCCTGATCAACGACCTACAGGCTCGCGACCCCGCCACCAAAGCACCGACCACCGCCGACCTCGCCAAAGCCGCTTGACATCCATAGGAGCATCCGCGGCCGGGCACCGACGCGTGCGTCGCGTCGGACTTCAGTTCCCGCGCAGCGCCGTCATCCGCTTGTGGGATCCGGCCACGATCCGTCCCCGGTCGACGCCGGAGGAGAACTCGACGCCCTTGCGGTTGTTCTCGCCGCCGCAGACGTGGATCGGGCCGTTGCCGATGGACGCCAGGACCTCCTCGGCGACCTCGGTGGGCTCACTGACGGTGAAGCCGGGCAGGTCCATGTCCAGGCCGGCGCGGATCATCGCGGGGGTGCGGACGACGCCGAGGATGACCTCGACGACGTCGACGCCGTGCTCCCGCATCTCGAGCCACAGGCCCTCGACGAAGACCCGGCTGAACGCCTTGGCCGCGGAGTACACGCTCATGTCGGCGTGGCCGAGGTAGCCGGCCATCGAGCCCATCACCACGATGCCGCCGCGGCCGCGGGCCTTGAGGGCGGGGCCGAACTGCCGGATGATCTGCATCGGCGAGGTGATGTTGAGGTCGATGACCTTCTGAACCTGGGTCATGTCGGACTCGACGAACTCGGAGCCGTACGTGTTGGCGCCGGCGTTGAGGACGAGCAGCCCCAGGTCGAGGCCCTCGCAGGCCGCGGCGATGCCCTCGGTGGCGCCGGGCTCGGTGAGGTCGACGGACACGACCCGGCACTCGACGCCCTTGGCGCGGACGGCCTCGGCGGTCTCCTCGAGGGGCCCGGCCTTGCGGGCGACGAGCACGGAGGACACGCCCTGATCGGCGAGGCGGAACGCGATCTCGGCGCCCACGCCCTCACTTCCGCCCACGACGAGGGCCCACGGGCCATAGGTAACGGGATCGAACGGCTTCGGATTGACAGGTGTCGACATACTCTAAGAGTATGACCAAACAGAGCGATCGTCCCGGATTCGGTGGAGTACCCCTCCCGGGGTTGGATCCGGACCAGTTCTCCCTCGACGCCGCGCGGAGCCGGTTCGGGGACTCCTTCGACCCGATCCCCGTCCCCGAGCTGCCGCCGGCGGACCCGGAGTTGGACCGCGCGGTGGCCGAACTGCGCAGGTTGCGGGAGGCGACGGCGGCGTTGGCGCACTCCGAGGTCGAGCTCGGGGACATCGCCGACCGCCTGGCCGAAGTCGCTGATCTGCTGGAGCCGCGAGTCCCATCGCCCTCACGTCGGCTGGAGAACATGTGGACGGGTGCCGGGACCCGTCGCTCGAACCCGGTCGGCGGGCAAGAGAACCCGATCGCCCCGCCGGTGCAGTTCCACGGCTGTGACGACGGGTCGGTGATGGCGGAGGTGACCCTCGGTCCCGTCTACCAGGGCCCGCCGGCGTGTGTCCACGGGGGGATCAGCGCGCTCGTCATCGACCACATGATGGGCTTCGCCAACCACTGGGGTGGCCGCTTCGGGATGACGGCGCACTACGAGATCGACTATCGCTCGCCCACGCCGCTGCTCCAGCCGCTGACGTTCCGGGCCTGGGTGCACGAGGTCGACGGCCGCAAGACGTGGACGCACGCCACCATCCACGCCGGCGACCGGCTGTGCGTGGAGGCGCGGGGACTGTTCCTCGAGGCGAGCGTCCCGGTGCCGGGACAGCCGGGTGCGCGGTCGACCATCGCCGACGGCGCGTAGAGCGCCCCGGCCCCGCGGGGCCGGGGGCTCACCCCTGGACGTCGACCTGAATGACCTTCTGGAGGTACGGGGCGATGACCTCGGTGAGGCCCGACGCCAGCTGGTCGGGGTCGTTGGGCGGCAGTGAGATGAAGCTGATGCCGATCCGGGCGATGATCGACGCCGCGAGCCGTGCCTGGGCTTCCTCGATGCGCATCCAGCTGTCGGACAGGGCGGGGGTGAGCACCTCGGTGGCCCGTTCGATGAGCGGCCCGGCCTCGGTCGTGATGAGGCGCAGGAGGTCCGGTTTGATGTCGCCGGTGAGCAGGGCGCGGACCAGCGGGTCGTTCCGGCTCGACAGGAGGAACCCGTTGATCCCCTCGTTCAGCGCGGTGTCGATCTGCCCCGGGTGGCGGATGATCGAGTCGCGGATCTCCCCGGCGAAGGTCTCCGACAGCTGGAGTGCGTACGCCTGGGCCAGTCCCTGACGGTTGCCGAAGGTGCTGTACAGGGTCTGCCGGCTGAGACCGGCGGCCTGGGCCACGTCGGACATGGTCACCGAGGACCAGTCGTGCGAGCCCAGCAGCTCGTGCATGGCCTCGAACACGGTGGAGCGCAGTGACCGACGCTCCCCGCGGGGGTCGCCGGGGGAGCGTCGGTCACTTGTGGGGCGGTGACGGGGCATGGTGTCCATTGTTCCTGATCCCGTGGGCCGGGCGGCGGAGGGCCGATCGGAGCCCCGCACGCGGGGGTCACTTCACGGGCAGGAAGTCCACCTTGTCGCGGACGCCGCAGTCCGAGCACCGCCAGCTGTCGGGGATGGCCGACCACGGGGTCCCGGCGGGGAAACCCTCGCGCGGCAGCCCGGCGGCCTCCGAGTAGTGGTTCCCGCAGTTGGGGCACACGTACTCACCGGTCGGTGAGGTCTGATCGGTCGCGATGTCGGTGTCCGCGACGATCTGCTCGGCGACCGCCGTCGACCCGGCGCCGTGCCGGGCGAGGATCCTCTCGCGCTTGGACGGCTGGATGTTGGCGCGGGTGATGTCGCCGTCGTAGTGGGCCAGGACGCGCTTGTCCATGACCTTGCGCCACAGCGGCGGCACGTAGGCCAGGACCATCATCGTGGCGTAGCCCGAGGGCAGCTGCGGGGCCTGCTCGAAGCTGCGCAGTACCTGGTAGCGACGCATGGGGTTGGCGTGGTGGTCGGAGTGACGCTGCAGGTGGTAGAGGAAGATGTTGGTCACCAGGTGGTCGGAGTTCCACGAGTGCTCCGGGCGGCAGCGCTGATAGCGGCCGGCGGAGGTCTTCTGGCGGAGCAGGCCGTAGTGCTCGAGGTAGTTGACGACCTCCAGCAGCGAGAAGCCGAAGACGGCCTGCACGATGAGCCACGGCGCGATCTCCCAGCCGAACACGGCGATGAGTCCGCCGAAGAGCACGACCGTCATGAGCCAGGCGTTGAGGTTGTCGTTGCGCAGGGTCCACGGGCTCTTGCCCAGCCGCCGGAGCCGCTCGGACTCCAGGTGCCAGGCCGACGTCAGCGACCCGAACACGCTGCGCGGGAGGAAGGCCCAGAACGACTCACCGAAGCGCGAGCTGGCCGGATCCTCCGGAGTGGCGACACGCGCGTGGTGTCCGCGGTTGTGCTCGATGAAGAAGTGTCCGTAGCCGGTGGTGGCCAGGGCGACCTTGGACAGCCACTTCTCGCTGCCGGCGATCTTGTGCCCGAGCTCGTGGGCGGTGTTGATCCCGATCCCGCCGGTGATCGCGACGGTCCAGGCGACGCCGATCGAGGCGGCGATCCCGAGTCCCCCGTCGTAGCCCAGCCACGACAGGTCGTCGGCGGACCAGAGGTAGGCGGCCGCGATGAGGGACGCGTACTGGAAGGGGATGTACAGGTACGTGCACCACCGGTAGAACGGGTCGGCCTCGAGCTTGTCCATGACCTCGTCGGGCGGGTTCTCACCGTCGGCGCCGACGGCGAGGTCCCCGAGGGGGATCGCGACGTAGACGAGGAAGGGGAGGAGGAACCAGGCGACGGTGGCCGCCACGCCCCAGCCGAGGGCGTTGAAGCCGGCGACGATCGGCATCGACACGAACAGACCCATCGCGGGGATGAGTCCGAGCAGCCACAGGTACCGCTTGGCGTCGGTCCACGCGTAGGGCTCGACGGCGGCGTCCGCCTCGTGGTGGGTGTGCGGTGCCCCGTCGGTGGGGCTGATGTACTCGGTGCTGGACATCGCAGACGACCTCCGGGTCAACAGGGTATGGCGTATGCCACTGTGTTGCCCCTGACATTAGACAAATTCCCCCGCCGTGTCTAGACATCACCCCAGATTTTGTCCAAAGACCGGATCGGGGCGACGACGACGAGGAACGCCACCGCGGTCGCGGGCCGGAATACGTGGGCCCCGTGCCGGGTTGTACCGAACGGTCGTCGGGGCCCCTCTCCGGCGCGGGAGGAGTACCGCTACGTGACGATGCAGCAGGCCGCCATGCGCACGCTGATGCGGGCCGAGAACAACAACATCGCGCTGGACCGCAGTGTGTTCACCCGCGAGAACTTCCGCAGGATCGGACAGTTCGCCCGCCCGCACACCCGGCGCATCGTCTTCTTCCTGGTGCTCTCCGTCTTCGGGGCCACCCTCGCCGTGGCGACACCGCTGCTCGCCGGCCGCGTGGTCACCGCGATCGTCGAGGCCTCGCCGGTCCGGGTCGTGATCGGCCTCGCGCTCGCCATCGCCGCGATCGGGATCATCGAGGCGATCGTCGCCGTCGTCACCCGGTTGTGGTCCGCACGGATCGGGGAGGGGCTCATCCTCGACCTGCGCCGCGCGGTGTTCGACCACGTCCAGACGATGCCGGTCGCCTTTTTCATGCGCACCCGCACCGGCGCGCTGGTCAGTCGCCTCAACAACGACGTGATGGGTGCCCAGCGGGCGTTCTCGGACACGCTGTCCGGGGTCGTGTCGAACCTGGTGCAGCTCGTACTCACGTTGGCCGTGATGGCCGGTATCAACTGGCAGCTCACCGTCCTGTCCGTCCTGCTGCTGCCGATCTTCCTGTTCCCGGCCCGCTACGTGGGCAAGCGGCTCGCGCGGCTCCGTCGGGAGGCCTCGGATCTCAACGCGTCGATGAACGACCAGATGACCGAGCGGTTCAACGCCGGCGGCGCGACCCTGGTCAAGCTCTTCGGACGCCCCGAGACGGAGTCGGCGGAGTTCTCCGCCCGCGCGGGCCGGGTCCGCGGCATCGGCGTCCGGACCGCGCTGCTCATGAGTGTGTTCATGAACTCGCTGACTCTGGTGTCCACGCTGGCGCTGGCGCTCGTCTACGGGCTCGGCGGGTGGTTCGCACTCAACGGCGCCCTCGACGCGGGGTCCGTCGTGGCCCTCGCGCTGCTCCTCACCCGCCTGTACGGCCCGTTGACCTCCCTGGCCAACGCGCCGATGGACATCGTCACGGCCATCGTCAGCTTCGAGCGGGTCTTCGAGGTCCTCGACCTGGAACCGCTCATCTCCGACGCCCCTGACGCCGTCGCCATCCCGGAGGGCCCGGCGACCATCGAGTTCGACGACGTCACGTTCTCCTATCCCTCGGCGGACAAGGTCTCCCTCGCCTCGCTCGAGGAGGTCGCGGTCCTCGACACCCGCGGCGGCCAGGAGGTCCTGCACGGGATCTCCTTCCGCGCCGAACCGGGACAGATGATCGCCTTGGTCGGGTCGTCCGGCGCGGGCAAGTCCACGATCGCCTCCCTGCTGCCGCGGCTGTACGACGTCGACTCGGGTGCGGTGCGGGTGTCGGGACTCGACGTGCGTCGGGTCACCTCGTCGTCGCTGCGGCGCACGGTGGGTATGGTCACGCAGGACGGCCACCTCTTCCACGACACGATCCGCTCCAACCTCACCTTCGCGCGGCCGGAGGTCTCCGATGACCTCGTCTGGGACGCGCTGCGCCGGGCCCGGCTCGAGGATCTCGTGCGGTCGCTGCCGGACGGTCTCGACACCGTCATCGGTGATCGCGGCTACCGGCTGTCGGGAGGTGAGCGTCAGCGACTGACGATCGCGCGGCTGCTGATCGCCGCCCCGTCGGTGGTGGTGCTGGACGAGGCCACCAGTGCGTTGGACTCCACCAACGAGTCCGCCGTCCAGGAGGCGCTGAGCGAGGCGATGGCCGACCGCACCTCGTTGGTGATCGCCCACCGGTTGTCGACGGTGCGCGCCGCCGACACGATCCTGGTCCTCGAGGCCGGCCGGGTGGTCGAGTCGGGCACGCACGCCGAGCTCCTGGCCACCGGTGGTCGCTACGCGGAGCTCTACGAAACCCAGTTCGCCGACCAGGAGTGAGACGGCGCCGCCGCCCGCCCCAGCGCCACCAGTGCCGCCCGCTCCGGCCCCGCCCAGCGCTCAACGAGAAGGGCGTTCCGCACATCCATACTCGGCGGATGTGTGCGGAACGCCCTTCTCGACGGCGGGGCTCCGGCCGGGGCTCCGGCGGGGGCTCCGGCGGGTGCCGGGGTGGCGGGGCGGCGGCCCTTCCTCAGCTCTCCAGGTGCAGGCCCAGCTCGCGGGCGGCGAGCGCGGCGTACTTGGAGGTCTGCTCGAAAGCCGACTCCAGGGGGTTGGCGTCGGTGACGTCCGCGATCTCGTTCCAGCGCTCCGCGACGACCTCGGGGGTGCGCGCGTCGTCGGGGAGGTAGACGCCCCGCGATTCGACCATCTGGGACACGGCGAAAACGCCGGCGCCGGCACCGAGGATGGTCTTGGTGGGGGCGTCCTCGCTGACCATGAACAGGGCGCCGGGGGCGATGGTCTCCGGGCCCATGATGTCGAGCACCCGCTGCGGCAGCAGATCCTCGGTCATCCGCGTGGCCGCGGTGGGGGCGATCGCGTTGACCTTGATGTTCTTCTTGGCGCCCTCGATCGCCAGGACGTTCATCAGACCGACGAGCCCCGACTTGGCGGCCCCGTAGTTGGCCTGGCCGAAGTTGCCGTAGATCCCGGAGGTGGAGGCGGTCATGAGGATGCGCCCGTAGCCCGCCTCGGCCATGTGCGGCCACACGGCCTTGGTGCAGTTGACCGAGCCCATGAGATGCACTTCGACGACCTTGCGGAAGTCGTCCATCTCCATCTTGGCGAACGACTTGTCACGCAGGATGCCGGCGTTGTTGATGAGCACGTCGATGCGGCCCCACTTGTCGATCACCGTCGACACGAGGGACGCGACGGCGGCCTCGTCGGTGATGTCGTTGCCGTCGACGATGGCCTCGCCACCGGCGGCCGTGATCTCGTCGACGACCTGCTGCGCCAGGGAGGGGGTGCCACCTTCGCCGTGGACGTCGCCGCCCAGGTCATTGACGACGACCTTGGCGCCACGCTCGGCCAGCGCGAGCGCGTAGGCGCGGCCGAGGCCGCCGCCGGCGCCGGTGATGATCGCGACGCGGTCGGTGAAGTCGATGGTCTTGGTCATAGGGGGGCTCCTGTGATCGAGGGTGTGGAACGGTCGGGGGGTCTTCGGAGGCGTCAGCCCATCTCACCGCGGACGAAGGACTCGTACGCGGGGAGGTCGAGGAAGCCGTGACCGGAGAGGCCGATCACGATCGACGGTCCGGTGCCTGCCTCACCGGTGTGCTCGCGGGCCTTGGCCATCGCACCTGCGAGGGCGTGCGTCGACTCGGGTGCGGGGACGATGCCCTCCGCCTTGGCGAACTCCACGCCCGCGGCGAACGCGGCGTTCTGCTCCACCGCCATGGAATCGAGCAGGCCCAGGTGCTTGACGTGGCTGACCAGTGGCGCCATGCCGTGGTAGCGCAGGCCACCGGAATGGATGGGGTCCGGGACGAAGTCCTGACCGAGGGTGTACATCTTCATCAGAGGGGTCAGGCCGGCGACGTCACCGTGGTCGTACCGGAACTCGCCCTCGGTCAGCGACGGGCACGCCGTGGGCTCGACGGCGATGATCTGCGTCCGGGCACCGGCGAGGTTCTCGCGGATGAACGGGAAAGCCAACCCGGCGAGGTTGGAGCCGCCACCGGCGCAGCCGTACACGTAGTCGGGGGCGTCCTCGCCGAATATGCCCAGCTGCTTGAGGGCCTCCTCGCCGATGACGGTCTGGTGCAGACACACGTGGTTGAGCACCGACCCCAGTGAGTAGCGGGCCTCGGGTTCGCCGGCGGCCACCTCGACGGCCTCGGAGACCGCCATGCCGAGCGAACCGGGGGTGTCCGGGTCCTTGGCCAGGAACGAGCGTCCCGCCTCGGTCAGGTCTGACGGGCTCGGGTGGACCGAGGCGCCGAAGGTCTCCATGAGCATCCGGCGGTACGGCTTGGACTCGAACGAGGCCTTGACCTGCCACACCTCCACCTCGATGCCGAAGGCCTGACCGGCGAACGCCAGAGAGGCGCCCCACTGGCCGGCGCCGGTCTCGGTGGTGAGCTTGGTGATGCCCTCGGCGGCGTTGTAGTAGGCCTGTGCGACCGCGGTGTTGGGCTTGTGCGAGCCGACCGGGCTGGTGCCCTCGTACTTGTAGTAGATCCGCGCCGACGTGCCGAGCGCCTTCTCCAGGCGGCGGGCACGGATCAGGGGCGACGGCCGCCACAATCGGTAGATCTCCTGCACCGCCTCGGGGATCTCGATGTAGCGCTCCGGCGTGACCTCCTGCTCGATGAGGGACATCGGGAACAGCGGGGCGAGGTCCTCGGGACCGAGCGGCTCCCTGGTTCCCGGGTGCAGGTGCGGTGCCATGGGCTCGGGGAGATCGGCCTGGATGTTGTACCAGTGCGTCGGCATCTCGCTCTCCGGGAGGAGAGCCTTGACCAGCGAGCCGGAGGGAGCGTCAGACGTCATGTGTGTCCTCGGGAGGGATCGAAGGGGGTGAGCCGGGTCTCATCCTAGGAGGTCGCGCCGCATGGGGAGATGGGGGATCCGCCCATCGAGATAGTCCGGCCCGCACCGCGCGAATCCGAACTGCTCGTACCACCTCTCCAGGTAGGCCTGGGCCCCGATCTCCACGGGCCGGTCCCGGCACAGCACGAGCCCCCGGCGGATCAGCCGCGCCGCGATGCCCCGACCCCGCCAGGCGGGTGTCGTGCAGACACGTCCGATGTGCATGACCCCGTCGCCCGCGTCCGATCCGAACACCCGCAGTGTCGCGACGACCGCGCCGTCGGGTGCACGGGCCAGCAGGTGAATCGTGCCGGGGTCGGCGTCGACGTCGTCGATCTCGGCGTACGGGCAGTCCTGTTCCGCGACGAAGACGTCCACGCGCAGTTTGTACAGCGCGTGGACGTCCAGGGGGCCCAGTCCGGGAAGGCTCGACGCGATGACCTCGAGTCCGGTGTCGTCGAGGGCGGTGTCGTCGGCCGTGGAGCCGTCGGGGATCGGGTCCCGGTCGATCACTTCTCGGTCGCGGTCCCGTCCGTGGAGGCCTCGCCGACCGGCTGGTCGTCCGAGGGCTGCGGTGCGGACCCGGCCGCCGGGCCGGGAACCGCGCTGCCCGCGGCGGGGGAGGTGTCGGCGGGCTGGTCCGAGGGCCCCTCGGGATCGGCGGACTCGATCGTCAGGTCCTCACCGGTCTCCGAACCTGCCGGGTCACCCGTCACGCCGGGGCCGGTCGTGGCCGCGGGCGCCGAGCCGGTCTTCTGGTCGCGCCCCTCGGCGGCCGCCTCGGCCGGGGTGGGGGTCCGCGGCGGGGCGGGGGTCGGGGTGGGCGCGGACGGCGAGGTGGGCGAGCCCTGGCCGCGAAGGAAATAGGCCGTGGCGCCCGCGACGGCGGCGCCGCCGGCGAGGCCCACGATCCACAGCGGCGCGAAGCGGCGCAGCGGGTTGCGCTTCTGGGGCGGCGTGGCCAGAGCCGACGTCTGCTCGCGCAGCGCGGAGGCGTGCTGCCGCGCGTCCGCGGCGAGATCGCCCAGGAGTTCGGCCTGCTCGGCGCGACGATCCCGGATCACCTGGATGCCGCGGCTGGCACCGAAGAGGGCCAGGCCGACCGGTCCACGGGTGGCGGCGACTGCTGCCTCGCCCAGGAAGCGGGGGTCCTTGAGGTCGAACGCCTTCCGGGCGGCGGTGCCGGCCTTGTCCAGGTCCTTTTGCGCCTGCTTGACGGCCTTACGCTCGTCGGCGCGATCGCTTCGTTTGCTCATGGGTAGATGGTGGCACAGCGGCCCGACACCGACCACCACCTCGCCGACATCGGTCCCTGCGGCGTGGCAGGATGGGTGGCGTGAGCATCGCAACGCAGAAGGCAACCATCCACACCAACCGTGGTGACATCGTCATCGAGCTGTACGGCAACCACGCCCCGGAGACGGTCTCGAACTTCGTCGGTCTCGCCGACGGCTCCAAGGACTACTCCCAGGCCAACGCCAAGGGTGAGAAGAGCGGACCGTTCTACGACGGCTCGATCTTCCACCGCGTCATCTCCGGGTTCATGATCCAGGGCGGCGACCCCACCGGCACCGGCCGGGGCGGACCGGGCTACCAGTTCAAGGACGAGTTCCACCCGGAGCTGCAGTTCTCCGAGCCCTACCTGCTGGCCATGGCCAACGCCGGCCCGGGCACCAACGGTTCGCAGTTCTTCATCACCGTCGGCGCCACGCCGCACCTGAACAACCGCCACACGATCTTCGGCAAGGTCGCCGACGAGGAGTCACGCAAGGTCGTGGACGCCATCGCGACCACCAAGACCGGTGCGATGGACCGGCCGACCGACGACGTCGTCATCGAGTCGATCGAGATCTCCTGACCGAGCGGTCCCGGTCTATCCGCAGCGCGGCAGGGCCGGCACGCGGCAGGGACAGGGCGGGGACGGGACACCGCACGAACGAGACGCAGCACGGATAACCGGGAGACATGAGCACCCAGACCCGACGCGGTGGCGCGGTCGCGAGATTCTTCCGCCTCCAGCCGGTCACGGCGTGGATCATCACCGCCAACCTGGCCGTCTACGCCGCCACCGTCGTGCAGGCGCGCAGCTTCCTGACCAACAACGCGTCGCCGTTGTTCGAGGCCACGGCGCTCTTCCCGCCGCTGGTGGCGGCCCGGGACGAGTGGTGGCGTCTGCTCACCTCGGCGTTCCAGCACTTCGGCCCGATGCACCTGCTGCTCAACATGTACATGTTGTGGATCCTCGGACTGGGGATCGAGCGCAGCATCGGGCACGTCCGCTTCCTCGCCCTCTACCTGGGCTCGGCGCTGGGCGGGTCGGTGGCCGTGATGTTCTACGGCCAGGGCGCCCTCACGGCCGGCGCCTCCGGGGCGATCTTCGGCCTGATGGGCGCGTACGCGATCGTGGCGATGTCGATGCGCCTCGACGTCAGGGGGATCGGGGTGTTGCTCGTCCTCAACGTCGGCGTGAGCTTCCTCGTGCCCGGCATCTCGCTCGCGGCCCATCTGGGCGGGCTCGCGGCCGGCGCCGTCGCCGCGTTCGCCCTGGTGGTGGTGCCACGCCGGATGCCGCGGCGCGTGGGCCGCACGGGCCGCCAGGTCGTCTCGTGGGCCGGCTTCCTCGTCGTGGTCGGGTCGGTCGGCGCCGCCGGGTGGTTCGCGGCCGACACCATGACGTTCGGGTTCCTCGTCACCCGCTGATTCCCACCGGCGTCTGACCCCGCGTCGGTCGACCCCCACATCGTCCGACCCCCGCGTCGTCCGCCGGGAGCGGTCTGACCCTCACCGGCCGTCGCCGACCGCCCCGAATCCCAGACGGTGCAGCGCGTCGACCACGTCCCGTGGATCCGCCCCCAGATCGAGCCGGGTGAACACGTCCAGTCGTTCGCGACCCCGCTCGTCCGTGTACTCGAGTCGCAGCAGGTGCTGCCGCGCCCCCCATCGGGAGACCCCCAGCGGGCGGACCTCCACCACCTCGGACCGCGGGACGAAGTCCACGCGGCGGAGCCTCTTGATCGCCAACTGCCCGTCCACCACCTCGAGTCGGGGCCGCCGGACCAGGTGGGACACACCCGACAGGGTGAGGAACAGCGCCGCCGGGCCGGTGAGCAGCAGTGCGAGCGGATCCTGCCGCTGCAGGCCGATCACCACCAGGGCCACCCCGAGCAGGATCTGCACGCCCGGCCACAGGGCCCCGGGTGACCACGACGCCGCCCGCGGACCGGCTCCCGACACGGCGTCACCACTCATGCCGCACATCCTCCCCTATCCACAGGCGCTATCCACACTGTGGATGAATAACACGGGTGGAGTTCGACTGCCGTTCGAGTCGACGCGGTCCCGACCTGCGGTGTCGTCGGCATCGTCTACACACAGGCGTTATCCCCAGTGTGAAGGAAGTTCTCCACAGCGTGTGAGGGGTGTGGAAAAGGCGGGTCGAGACCCCTCTTTACCTCACCAGAGCCCCGTGACCTGCATAGATGCAGCGTTCTCAGAGAAAATGCAGGTCACCCCCCGCGTCGGGCGGGGGGTGACCTGTGGATAAACCTGTGGAACAGGCGGAACGTGCCCGGGGAGAGCGGCCGGGCGGGCCGGCTAGCGCCAGTTCATGGTCATGAGGAGTCCCACGACCGCGAGGCCGAAACCGATCGCGAAGTTCTGCCACGTCTCGAGAGAGGCCATGAACGGGATCCGCTCACCGGCGATGTAATACGTCACCAGCCAGAGCAGGCCCAGGATCATCAGCGCGAGCATGAGCACCAGGTACCACCGCGCGGTCGGGGTCCCCTTGACCTTGACGGGGGTGCGGCTGACGGCCGCGTCGGTGTACTCGGTCTTGGACCGGACCTTTGACTTGGGCATGGAGTCCTCGAACTGGTGGGGGATGTCGGGGCCACTCTACCAAGCCCGCCCCCGACGCTCACCCGTGCGACGGCAGTACGCTGCGTCTATGCGCATCCTCGTCGTCGACAACTACGACAGCTTCGTCTACAACCTCGTCCAGTACCTGGGCCAGTTGGGCGCGGAGTGCGACGTGTGGCGGAACGACGACCCCAGGCTCGCCGGCCCGGACGGCCGCTATGACGTGGCCGGGCTGGAGAGCGTGGTCAGCGGGTACGACGGAGTCCTGCTCAGCCCGGGTCCCGGAACGCCGGACAGGGCGGGGGCCACGATCCCGCTGATCGGGGTCTGTGGACACGCGGGCGTCCCGGTGCTGGGAGTGTGCCTGGGCCACCAGGCGATCGGGGAGGCCTTCGGCGCGACGGTC
The DNA here is from genome assembly GCF_002441635.1 of Dietzia sp. WMMA184. Taxonomy (NCBI): domain Bacteria; kingdom Bacillati; phylum Actinomycetota; class Actinomycetes; order Mycobacteriales; family Dietziaceae; genus Dietzia; species Dietzia sp. WMMA184. The sequence continues at coordinate 2,448,876 of NZ_NXEI01000001.1, forward strand.
GACCGGGCCGCCGAGCTCATGCACGGCAAGACCAGTCAGGTCACGCACGACGACTCGGGAGTCCTCGCCGGTATCCCCAGCCCGTTCACGGCCACGCGCTACCACTCGTTGACGGTCCTGCCGGAGACGATCCCGCACGAACTGGTTCCCACCGCGTGGACCGGTTCGGGTCTGGTCATGGCGATGCGTCACCGCGAGATGCCCATCCACGGGGTGCAGTTCCACCCCGAATCGGTGATGAGCGACGGGGGGCACCGGATGCTCGCCAACTGGCTGGGCATGTGCGGCGAGCGGCCCTCGGAGACGCTGGTCGTGCGGCTGGAATCCGAGCTCGACCGGACCCGTGGCGCCGCCCTGGCCTGACCGGCTGGTCAGCTCGCCCGGTCAGCCCGGGCCGGGCACCAGCCCGAACCGGATCACCCGGACGACGACCTGGTCGTTGACGCCGGCCTCGCCCACGGGCGGCTGCTGCGACCAGATCTGGCCCACGCGGCTGAGGTCGGGGTCGTTCTGCGGGAGCTCCACCAGCTGCCCGCGGTCGCCCCGCCAGCCGGCCCGTTCGAGCTTGCCGAGGGCCTCCTCCACGGTGTCGCCGACGATGTTGGGCATGACGAACCGGTTCCCGGCGGAGACCTGGAGGGTGATGGTCGCGCCCTTGAGCTGGGTCTGACCCGCGGCCGTGGACTGGCCCACGACCTGGCCCTCGGGCGCGGTGCCGTCGACCCGCTGGGTGTCCACGCGGAAGCCGGCGGCCTCGAGGGTCGCGCGGGCCGGGTCGGCGGACTGGCCCACGACATCGGGCACCGCGAGCTGTTCGGGGCCGGAGCCCACCATCAGCCGGACCGGCCGGTCGGAGGGCACCTGTGCACCCGGTCCGGGCTCGGTGTCGACGACCTTGTCCTGGTCCTCGGGTGTCGACGGCCGGGCCTCGTTCTCCGGGACCACCTGGAACCCGGCCTCCTCGAGGGCCAGTCGGGCATCGGCGGGGGACATCCCCATCACGTTGGGCACCGAGAGGATGGGCTTGCCGGTCGAGACCACGAGGCTGATCTCGGAGCCCACCGCGAGACGCTTGCCGGCGATGGGGTCGGACGAGATGACGTGCCCCTCGGGGATCTGGGGGTGCGGCGCCGGGGTCTGCACGGGTTCGAGCCCGATCGAGGTGAGTTCCTCGACCACCTCGGCGACCGGCCGCTGGGCGACCTCGGGGACGGTGACCTCCTGCTGCTGCGCGACACCGCCGCGGTCGCCCGAGGTCGCCAGGATCGACACCGTCGCGATCCCTCCCAGCACCAGCAGGGCGGCGAGCGCGATGGCCACCCCGCGTGGCCCGCGACGAGCGTCGACGGGTCGGGCGTCGCGGCGTCGGGCGTCCCCGCGATGGGAGGCGGGACGCGCGGCACCGGCACCGGCACCGGCTGCGCCAGCAGGAGCACCCGCGCCGGCGGCACGACCGGCCAGTTCCGGCAGGGCGTGTGCCTCGGTGGGCGCATCACCGGGTGACCAGCGGGACGCGCCGGTTCCGTATCCCGCGCCGGTGAACCCGTGGGGGGCGTCGGGGCGCTGGTCGTCGTCGAGCTCGTCGTCGGTCAGCACCAGGGGCGCCGCCGGGCGGCCACCGGTGAGCACCGTGAGCAGGTCGGTGCGCATCTCCCCGGCGGAGGTGTATCTGTTCTCGGGATTCTTGGCCATCGCCTGCATGACCACCGCGTCGACGTAGCGGCTCACCTCCGGGTTGACCGCCGACGGCGGCGCGGGGGATTCGCGGACGTGCTGATAGGCCACCGCCACGGGGGACTCGCCGGTGAACGGAGGTGCACCGGTGACCATCTCGTAGAGCACGCACCCCGCGGAGTACAGATCGGAATGGGCGTCCACGGTCTCGCCGCGCGCCTGCTCGGGGCTGAGGTACTGGGCGGTGCCGAGGACCGACGAGGTGTTGGTGAGGGTCGATCCGGCGTCGCTGAGGGCGCGGGCGATGCCGAAGTCCATGACCTTGACCGCGCCGTCGCGCGAGATCATGATGTTCGCCGGCTTGACGTCCCGGTGGACGATGCCCTTCTTGTGGGAGAAGTCCAGCGCACCGCAGACATCGGCCATCACGCCGAGGGCACGCTCGACCTCCATGGGGCCGTCCATCCTGACGATGTCGCGGAGGGTGTCGCCCTCGACCACCTCCATCACGATGTAGGGCAGCGAGCCGTCGGCGGTGTGCTCCTCCCCCTGGTCGTAGATCGCCACGATCGACGGATGGTTGAGCGACGCCGAGTTCTGGGCCTCCCGACGGAAGCGCTGGTAGAAGGTCTCGTCCCGGGCCAGTTCCGGGCGCATGATCTTGACGGCCACGTCCCGGCCGAGGACCGTGTCGCGCCCGCGACGGACCTCGGACATGCCGCCGTATCCGAGGGGCTCACCGATCTCGTAGCGCCCGGCCAGGACGGATGGTGTGGTCATCCGTCGACCCCTGCCCACCGGGCGGGAACGGGCACGGCACGGTCCTCGGCCGCGCCCCGGGCCTGGCCCTGCGCTTGGTCTCGACCCTGCCCCTGCGCCTGTCCCTGGCCCTGCGCCTCGTCCTGGCCTTGCCCCTGGCCCCCACCGGGCTGCCCCTCGGGCGGAATCAGCGAACTGAACTCCGAGGTGAGGGAGTCCAGCATGTCCTGCAGGTCGGGGGCCGGGGGGACCCCGGTCGGTGACGGTGCGGGCTCGGGGGTCGGCGTCGGGGTCGGCGGCGGCTCGGGTGCCGGGGCTGGTGCCTGCGTGGTGGTGGTCGTCACCGGGGCGGTGGACGGCGGCGTCGTGGGGGTGGTCCGGCCGAAGATCCCGCCCGGGCCGAAGACCCCGACGTTGGACAGGGCGATGACGGCCGCGACCGCCAGCGCCGCCACCAGGACGAACACCACGAGGAACCAGCCCACGCAGCCGGAGCCGCCGCGGCCGCGGCGGGGGGGCCGTGAGGTGACCGGTGGGGCGGGCTGACGCCGGGTCGCGGCGGGCGCCGGCTGGGGCCGGGACGGGTGCGCCGGTCGTGCCGGCCGCGGCCTGTCGGTGCGCGGCTGTCCGGCGGTGCCCGGGTGGGTGCGGGTGTACGCGCGCGTCGGGTCGGGCGAACCCCCGGCCCGGTACACGCCGCCCGGGTCCTCATCGGGCAGGACCGTGGTCGCGGCGGTGGCGCCGGCGGCCGCTGCGGCAGCCCCCGCCGCGGCGCTGGCGGCGAGGAACGCGCCCGGGAGACGGGGATCGCGACCGGCCCGGAGGTCGGCGATCGCCTCGGCGAAGGCCTCGCCGTCCGGGTAGCGCCGGCCGGGGTCCTTGGCCATGGCCTCGGCGAGGACGCGTCGGACCGGTCCGGGCACCGAGTCCGGGAGCGGCGGCGGGGTGTCGCGGACGTGCATCATCGCCACGGAGACCGGCGAGTCGGCGACGAACGGCCGTCGACCGGCCAGGCACTCGTAACCCACCACGCCGAGCGAGTACACGTCCCCGGCCGGGGACGTGTCGTTCCCCATGGCCTGCTCGGGCGCGATGTACTGGGCGGTGCCCACGACCATCCCGGTCTGTGTGACGGCGGACGCGCCCATGGACTTGGCGATCCCGAAGTCGGTGAGCTTCACCTGCCCGGCGGGCGTGATGAGGATGTTGCCCGGCTTGACGTCGCGGTGGACCAGGCCGATGGCGTGGGCGGCGTTGAGGGCGCGGCCGGTCTGCTCGAGCATGTCGAGGGTGTGCCGCATCGGCAGCGTGCCCTCGCGGGCCAGGACGTCCGATAGCGGCTCGCCCACCACGAGTTCCATGACCAGGTAGGACAGCGGGTTCCCGGAGGCGGGGTCGTCGATCTGCCCGTAGTCGTAGACGGTGGCGATCCCGGGGTGGGAGATCCTCGCGGTGACCTTGGCCTCGGACCGGAAGCGCTCGACGAACTCGGGGTCGGAGGAGTACTCGGCTTTGAGCACCTTCACGGCGACGTGGCGGTCGAGGACGCCGTCGTCGGCCTCCCACACCTGCCCCATACCGCCGGTGGCGATGAGGCGCAGTAGGCGATAGCGGCCGGACAGGACCGCGCCGGAGTTCAGACTCACGGCGTCCCTCCCAGCAGCGCGCCCAGGACCTCGCGACCGATGGGTGCGGCGTAGGTGGACCCGACGGTGCTGCGATCGACCCCGGGCCCGGACTCGATCGCCACGGCCACCGCCACGTCACGGCCGGGGACGAACGCGATGTACCAGGTGTAGGGGATGGACTCGGAGGAGTCCACGCCGTGCTCGGCGGTGCCGGTCTTGGAGGCCACGGTGACCCCGGGCAAGCCGCCCCCGGCGCCCTGTTCGGCGGCGACCATCATCTCGGTGAGGGTGCCGGCCTGCTCGTCGGTGAGGGCGCGGGCGGCGTCGCGGGGCGTGAAGCCCTGGACGACGGAGAGATCGGGCGCCGTCAGGGTCTTGATGAGTTGCGGTTCCATGCGGACCCCGCCGTTGGAGACGGTCGCGGCCACCATGGCGTTCTGCAGGGTCGTCATCCGGACGTCGCTCTGCCCGATGGAACTCATCGCCAGCTGGGCGTCGTCCTCCATCTGCCCCAGGCCCGACGGTGCGACCGGGATGCCGAAGTCGTCCGGGGCGGTGCCGTCGACGCCGAACTTCTCCGCCATCTCGGTGAAGGCCTCCGCGCCGATCTCCTGGCTCAGCTCGACGAAGGGCACGTTGCAGGACCTCTCGAGGGCCGTGCGCAGGGTGACGGTGCTGCCGCCACAGGTCTGGCCGGCGTAGTTCTCCAGGTAGGTGGACGTCCCCGGCAGCAGGGTGCGGTCGGCGCCGGAGACGGGGGTCTCGGGCCCCATGCCCTGCTCGAGCGCGGCGGCGGTGGTGATGACCTTCATCGTGGAGCCGGGCGGGAGGGACTGCTGGGTGGCGTGGTTGAGCAGCGGCCGGTCCGGGCTCTGCTCGATGCGCGCCATCTCCTGCGCGCGGACCTCCGGGTCCAGGCTGGACAGGGCGCCCGGGTCGAAGGACGGGCTGGAGGCCAGTGCGAGCACCTCACCGGTGGAGGGGCGGACGGCGGCGACGGAGCCCACGAACGGCCCCTGGCCCGCGCCGCGCCGCAGGGCCTCGTAGGCGACCTCCTGGCCCGTGGGGTCCAGGGTGAGCTCCACCGAGCCGCCCTGCGGGGTGCGGCCCGAGATCAGACCGGTGATCCGTTGGGACAGCAGTCTCGGGTCGGAGCCGTTGAGGAAGGCGTCCTGGGTCTGCTCGACCCCGGCGGTGGCGAACTGCAGCGAGTAGTAGCCGACGGTGGGGCCGAAGACGACAGGGTCGGTGGGGTAGGTGCGCTGGAACTCGAAGCGTCCTTCCGACGGCAGGGACATGGCCAGCACCCGTCCGCCGGCGGTGATCTGGCCGCGCTGGCGGGAGTACTCGTCGAGGAGCATCCGCGTGTTGCGGGGGTCGGCACGGAGCTCGTCGGCGCGGAAGACCTGGACCCAGGTCAGTTGCAGCAGCAGCGCCACCACCATGACCATGGCGGCGATCGCGACCCGTCGGATGGCGGTGTTCACGCGGCGCTCACCCGTTCCTCCGGCCCGGCGCGCGCAGCTTGGGCGCCCGCATCATGCCGGTGGCGGCCTCTGCCAGCGCCGGTGCCTGACGTGGGGTGGGCAGCGGCCGGCGCGCGTCGTGGGACAGGCGCAGCAGGATGGCGATCAGTGCGTAGTTGGCCAACAGGCTGGAGCCCCCGTATGCCATGAACGGCAGGGTCAGGCCGGTGAGGGGGATGAGGGTGGAGACGCCGCCGACCACGACGAACATCTGGATGGCCATGGTGGACGCCAGGCCCACGGCGACGAGCTTGCCGAAGCTGTCGCGGATGGTCAGCCCCACCCGGATGCCGCGGAGGATGAGGATCGCGTAGACCATCAGCACCGCGGCGAGGCCGATCAGGCCCAGTTCCTCGCCGATGGTGGAGGTGATGAAGTCGGTGTTCGCGAACGGCACCTGGTCGGGTCGCCCGTTGCCGAGACCGGTGCCGCCCATGCCGCCGGAGGCGAGGCCGAACAGGGCCTGCGAACTCTGGTAGCCGCCGGTGTCGAAGAACGCGAAGGGGTCCTGCCAGATCTGGAACCGCACACGCACGTGCCCGAACAGGGCGTAGGCCAGCACGCCGCCCACGGCGACCAGGACCACGCCGATGAGCAGCCAGCTCACCCGCTCGGTGGCCACGTACAGCAGCGTGAGCACGGTGGCGAACAGCAGGAGCGCCATGCCGAGGTCGGTGTTGAACACCAGCACGCCCAGGGACAGGAACCAGGCCACGATGATCGGCCCGAGGTCGCGGGCGCGCGGCAGGTCCACGCCCAGCACGCGCTTGCCGGCGGTGGTGAACAGCTCGCGCTTCTCCACCAGGATCGAGGCGAAGAAGATGATGAGCAGGATCTTGGCGAACTCGCCGGGCTGGATGGTGAACCCGGGCAGGATGATCCAGTTCTTGGCGCCGTTGATCTCGGAGAACCGGGAGGGGAGCACCGCCGGGATCGCCAGCAGTGCGAGGCCGGCGAACCCCATCGTGTAGCCGTACCGGGCCAGGACGCGGTGGTCGCGCAGGAAGTACAGCACGACCGCCATCACGGCCAGGCCGAGGAACGTCCACAGCAGCTGCCGGGTGACGTCCATCCCCGGCGGGTCGTTGCCGCTCGCCGCGGCGTTGGCCGCGTACGACAGGTCGAGCCGGTAGATGAGCACCAGCCCCAGCCCGTTGAGCAGCGCGACGCCCGGTAGCAACACCGGATCGGCGTAGGGCGCGAGCCAGCGGATGAGCAGGTGGGCGCCGCCGGCGAGGCCGAGGAACGCCAGGGTGATCCACAGCAGCGCCAGGGACAGTTCCTGCTCCTGGGCGAGTTGGACCAGCAGCAGCGAGAACCCGACGATCACCGCGGCGGCGACGAGCAGGACCAGTTCCTTGCCCCGGCGCGGGCTGTCGGGCACCGCCCGGCCGCGGGGATCGGATGCGGGTGAGGCCGACGATGGTGAGGCAGATGCGGGAGAGGACATGGGTCAGCTCACCGCCCGGCAGGTCTCCCCGGGCACAGGTGCGGGGGTCGTGGGGGAGGGGGGAGTCGCCGGTTCGTCCGTGGGGGCGGGCTCGCCGGGCGACGGCGACCCGGTGGGTGCGGGGGAACCCGTGGGAGAGGGCGACTCGGTGGGAGAGGACGACGACGAGGTCTGCTCGCGCGGGCGCTCCTGCTGCTCACGGGGGTCGCACGGCGGCAGGAGGTTGTCCTCCGTGAGCCGGGAGACCTGGGCGCCCGCCTCGGCGAGGCTCCCCGACGGCAGTCCGGCGCGAACGGTCTCCCGGGCGGGTTCGCGGAGGTCCCCCAGGGTGAACACGTCGCATCCGGCGGGGATGGCATCGGGGGAGTGCATGGTCAGGTCGCCCTCGCGGGTCAGGCACCCCACCTGGATGACCGAGGCCAACGAGATGCCGAAGACCTCCCCGGAGATGCCCCTCTTCACCACGACCTGGCTGTCCGATTCGGTGACGAAGTAGTTGCTGCGGACGAGCAGCGCGGACACGCCCACGATCCCCGCCAGCAGTACGAGCACCCCGACGACGCTCAGGGCGAAACGCCATCTGCTGCCGCGCGGTGGGGCGGCGTCGACCTCGTCGTCGTCGGATCCGTTCCCACGCCCGGCACCCGACGCGCCGGCTGCCCCGGACGTGCCGGCGGCTCCCCCGCGTGAGGCGACCTGGGCGCGCGAGAACGCGGCGGCCTTACCGGCAGCGGTGTCGGAGTAGGGGTCGGCGGCGGGGTCGATCTGGCCCGGCTCGTCGCCCGACGCCGCGCCCACCACCACCGGGATGACCGGCGCGTCGCGCGGGGAGTCCAGGACGTCGGCCAGGACGACCGTGATGTTGTCCGGCCCGCCCGAGCGCAACGCCAGCTGGACCAGCCGGTCCGCGGCCTCCTCGACGGTTCCGGTGGCCAGCGTCTCGGCGATCGTCTCGGTGCTCACCGGGTCGGACAGACCGTCGGAGCAGAGCAGGTAGCGGTCGCCGACCCGTGCCTCGCGGATGACGGCGGTCGGCTCCACCGGCTCCCCGGTCAGCGCCTTGAGGATGAGCGAGCGCCGCGGATGGGTGTGGGCCTCGTCGGCGGAGAGTTCCCCGCGGTCGACGAGGGACTGGACGAAGGTGTCGTCCTTGGTGATCTGGGTCAGTGTCCCGTCACGCAGCAGGTAGGCCCGGGAATCACCCACGTGGAGCAGGCCCATGCGGCGGCCGTCGAACAGCAGCGCGGTGGCCGTGCACCCCATGCCGTCGGTCTCCGGGTACGCCTCGACGTGGGAGGCGATCGCCTCGTTGCCGACCGTCAGCGCGCGGGTCAGGGCCCCGGTGAGATCCTGCCCCGGTTCGTCCTCGTCGAGCCTCGCCAGCGCCGCCACGACGAACTGGCTGGCGATCTCACCCGCGGCGTGGCCGCCCATGCCGTCGGCGAGGGCCAACAGACGGGGTCCGGCGTAGGCCGAGTCCTCGTTGTTCTCCCGCACCATGCCCAGATGTGAGCGCGCGGTGTAGACGAGCGCCGGGGTCACGTGCGCAGCTCGATCACGGTCTTGCCGATCCGGATCGGCGTGCCGGCGTCCACCTTGACCGGGGTCGTCACCCGCGATCTGTCCAGATAGGTGCCGTTTGTCGAGCCGAGGTCCTCGAGGAACCAGTCGGGGCCGTGCGGGGACAGCCGTGCGTGCTGGTTGGAGGCGTAGTCGTCGTCGATCACGAGGGTGCACGAGTCGGCCCGGCCCACCAGGACCGGCTGCTCGGACAGGGTGATCCGGGTACCTGCGAGGGCGCCCTGGGTGACCACGAGATGCCGGATCGCCCGGGAGCCGCGGCCGAACACGCCGCCCCGGCGCTCGCCGCGGCCGGACGACCTCATCCCCACGTTGCCGAAGACGTCGGTCTTCAGCGCCCGCAGGGTGAGGTAGATGAACAGCCACAACAGCGCCAACAACAGGCCGCGCGAGAGCTGCAGAACGAGTCCCTGCACTGGTGCCGTCCTCCCCTCGCCCGCCGATTCACCTCGGACAACGTGTGGCCGCCCCCGGTGGTTCCGGGGGTCATCCGTGTCGAGGCTAGTCGAACCGGACGGTGATCTCCGAGTGTCCGACCCTGATGACGTCGCCGTCGGCGAGTTGCCAGTCCTGGATCGGCCCGTCGTTCACCGTGGTGCCGTTGGTCGAGCCGAGGTCGGTGAGAACCGCTTCCCGACCATCGAAATGGATGTCCGCGTGCTGGCGTGACACCCCGGTGTCGGGCAGGCGGAACGCGGCGTCCTGCCCGCGTCCCAGCAGGTTGGAGCCCCGCTGGAGGCGGAACGTCCGCCCCGAGCCGTCCTCGAGGTGCAGCGTGACCGTCAGCGAGGCCCGGCCCTGGGTGATCTGGGTCGGGGCGTCCGACGGGCCACCCCAGCCCGCGCTCCGGGCTCCGGGGCCGGTCGAGACCGGGTAGTTGGAAGCGGGTGCCTGCATGTCGCTGTTCTCCTTGCTCGCACTCGGCCCGTCCACGCCCCGTCGGTCCGCACCCGGCGACGACGGCGCCGGATGATCCGGCGCCGGCGCCGGTGCGGCGGCCGAGATGTGGAACGGGACGGCGTCGGGGTCCACGACCCCGTCGATACGCATCTGTCCGGTGTGGAGGTCATCGCGCTCCACGAAGGTCACGGTGACCGGGCCGTAGGTCTCCCAACCCTGCTCGGAGATGTGATCCGACAGATGGCGGGAGAAGGTCTTGACGGCCAGGGCCTCGTCCTCGGTGAAAGAGGCGTAGTCCGACCGGGCCAGGGTGATGGTGTAGCTGTTGGACACCAACAGGTGCCCGTCGACCACCTTGAGGGAGGCCTCCGCCTGCTTGCGGAGCTGTGACTCCACCTCGGCCGCCACGACTCTCCCGCCGAAGAGGCGGGCGAACGCGTCGCCGACCGCGCCCTGCAGGGTGCGCTCGAACTTCCCGACGATCCCCACGCCTCGCCTCCTCTCCTCGTGGTGGGCCCGGCCATCTGGCCGGGCCGGCTGTCCTCGCGCCGCCCGCGGCGGCATCCGGTCGATCATAGAGGCGGTGGCGGTGGGAAGCACGCTTCCAGCCGCAGGGGAGCCCTCACCAGCCGATTAGTGCGGTCGGAACGCCGCGTGTTAACGTATTCGGGCGTTACTCGGGCGAGTGGCGGAATGGCAGACGCGCTGGCTTCAGGTGCCAGTGTCCTTCGGGACGTGGGGGTTCAAGTCCCCCTTCGCCCACACATCGGGAGCACCCCGGATCGTCACTGACGATCCGGGGTGTTTCTTATTTCACGCCGCTAAGCACCAAGGCGTATGGCTTACGTCACAAGGTCCCCGAAAACGATCCCACCGGCTCGTTCGCGGTCCACAGTGTCCCGTAGGCTCTGCCGGAAGTTCTTCCGGTGGACGTGGCGCCACCCTGCCCGCGCCGGAGGACGACGCCGTAACGGTGGACGAAGCAGGGGTAACCATCCCACCCCGAGCCGCTTCGTGAGCTCTGATCTCGGATCGGTGACTGGAGCGCACCCCGGGCACACACGTGCCGGGCCTGTGGAGAATACGTAGAACACGCCAAAACTCGAGACGTCAGAGCCGGCGCACACGCGTCGGCTCGCTCACAACGCAGTAAAAGGATGCCCTATGGCTTCGAGCCTTGAAGAGATCCCTGATATGAAGCCGGACTCCGATGTCCGGGATTCCGGTGTCGCGCCGTCGGTGATCGGTGTGGTCGCCGAGTCCAACCCGGCGGAGAACCGCGTGGCGGCGACGCCCGAGACGGTGGCGAAGCTGATCGGCCTGGGATACCGGGTCGTGGTGGAGCACGGCGCCGGTACCCGCGCGGAGTTCGCGGATGCCGCATACGCCGAGGCCGGTGCCGAGCTGGCCGATGGTGACGCCGCGTGGTCGGCGGACGTGGTGATGAAGGTCGCCGTGCCCACCGAGGCAGAGGTGGCGCGGGTCCGGTCGGGCGCGACGCTGGTGGGCCTGTTGGCACCGGCGCAGAACGAGCACCTTCTCGGTGTGCTCGCCGAGCGCGGCGTGACCGCGCTGGCGATGGATGCGGTCCCGCGTATCTCGCGGGCGCAGTCGATGGACGTGCTGTCGTCGATGGCGAACATCGCCGGCTACCGCGCCGTGATCGAGGCCGCTCATCACTTCGGGCGGTTCTTCACCGGCCAGGTCACCGCGGCGGGCAAGGTCCCGCCGGCCAAGGTCCTCGTCGCGGGCGCCGGCGTGGCGGGTCTCGCCGCGATCGGGGCCGCCTCGAGCCTGGGCGCGATCGTCCGCGCGACCGATCCGCGCCCCGAGGTGGCCGACCAGGTGGGGTCCATCGGTGGCGAGTATCTGCCCGTGGAGGTGCCCGAGGAGGAGAAGGTCGTCTCCACCGACGGCTATGCCAAGGCGACCAGTGAGGCCTACGACCGGGCCGCGGCGAACCTCTACTCGGAGCAGGCAGCCGACGTGGACATCATCATCACCACCGCGCTGATCCCGGGCCGGCAGGCACCGCGCTTGATCACGGCCGCCGACATCGCGACGATGAAGCGTGGCTCGGTGATCGTGGACATGGCCGCCGCGCAGGGCGGCAACGTCGAGGGCAGCGTCCCCGACCAGGTCGTCGTCACCGAGGGCGGTGTCACGATCATCGGTTACACCGACCTGGCCGGGCGGCTACCCGCCCAGGCCTCGCAGCTGTACGGCACCAACCTGGTCAACCTGACCAAGCTGGTCACCCCGGACAAGGACGGCGCGTGGGCGCTGGACATGGACGATGTGGTCCAGCGCAGCGTGACGGTGACACGGGGCGGCGAGATCATGTGGCCGCCCCCGCCGGTGCAGGTCAGTGCCGCCCCCGCGGCGGCCGCTGCCCCTGAACCGGTCGAGCCCAAGCCTGAGAAGAAGAAGATGTCGGCCGGCGCGAAGCTCGGCCTGATCGCCGCTGGCATGGCGTTGCTGCTGCTGCTCACCGCGGTCGCGCCGGGGGACATCCCGCGCCACATCACGGTGTTCGTGCTGGCGATCGTGATCGGCTACTACGTCATCGGCAACGTGCACCACGCGCTGCACACCCCGTTGATGTCCGTGACCAACGCGATCTCCGGAGTGATCGTCGTGGGTGCGTTGCTGCAGGTCGGGATCGACAACACCCTCGGCCTGGCGCTCGCCGCCGTCGCGATCCTCGTCGCGTCCATCAACGTCTTCGGCGGTTTCGCCGTGACGCGTCGCATGCTCGGCATGTTCTCGAAGGGAGCCTGAGCAGATGTCTGTTGAGACCGCCGCCAATGCGGCCTACCTGGTCGCCGCACTGCTGTTCATCCTGTCGCTCGCCGGGCTGTCCAAGCACGAGACCGCCCGCCGGGGCCTGACCTTCGGCATCGCCGGCATGGCGCTGGCCCTGGTCGCCACCGTCGCGCTGGTCATCGACCACCAGCCCGCCACCATCGGCATCGTGTTGATGGTCGTGGCCGTCGCCATCGGCGCCGTCATCGGCCTGATGCGCGCGCGCAGCGTGCAGATGACCGAGATGCCCGAACTCATCGCCCTGCTGCACTCGTTCGTCGGCCTGGCCGCCGTGCTGGTCGGGTGGAACGGCTACCTGGAGCCCGAGCTGCACGGTGAGCTCACCGGTTCGCTGCTCGGCATCCACCACGCCGAGGTGTTCATCGGCGTGTTCATCGGCGCCGTCACCTTCACCGGTTCGATCGTCGCCTACCTCAAGCTGTCGGGGAAGATGAAGTCCGCACCGCTGGTGCTGCCGGGCAAGAACCTCATCAACCTCGGCATCCTCGTGGCGTTCGTCGCGCTGACCGTGTGGTTCGTCATCTCCCCCGCGCTGTGGATGCTCATCGTGGTCACCGCCCTGGCGCTGGCCCTGGGCTGGCACCTGGTCGCCAGCATCGGTGGCGGCGACATGCCGGTCGTGGTGTCGATGCTCAACTCGTACTCCGGCTGGGCCGCCGCGGCCACCGGCTTCCTGTTGGGCAACGATCTGCTCATCGTGACCGGCGCGCTGGTCGGCTCCTCGGGCGCGTACCTGTCCTACATCATGTGCAAGGCGATGAACCGCTCGTTCTTCTCCGTCATCATGGGCGGCTTCGGTATCGAGGCCTCATCGGGCGAGGGCAAGGACCACGGCGAGCACACCGAGATCGATGTCGCCGGTGCGGCCGAGATGCTGGCGGATGCCTCGAGTGTGATCATCGCCCCCGGTTACGGCATGGCCGTGGCGCAGGCGCAGTACCCGGTCGCCGACCTCACCCGCACCCTGCGTGAGCGTGGCGTCGACGTGCGCTTCGCCGTCCACCCGGTCGCCGGTCGCCTGCCCGGCCACATGAACGTCCTGTTGGCCGAGGCCAAGGTCCCCTACGACATCGTGCTCGAGCTCGACGAGATCAACGACGACTTCGCGGACACCGACGTGGTGCTGGTCATCGGTGCCAACGACACCGTGAACCCGGATGCCGCCGAGGACCCGGGTAGCCCGATCGCGGGTATGCCCGTGCTCCACGTCTGGGAGGCCGAGAACGTCATCGTGTTCAAGCGGTCGATGGCCGCCGGTTACGCCGGCGTCCAGAACCCGCTGTTCTTCCGCGACAACACCCAGATGCTGTTCGGCGACGCCAAGGACCGCGTCGACGACATCCTGGCCGCGGTCAAGGATCAGCAGGGCGCCAGGGCCTGACGCGCCGAACCGCCCGTTCGACCGTTCGACCGTTCGACCGTTCGACCACATCCGCTACCCGCCCTACGGATCCGCTATTCCGATTGGAGTAGCGGATCCCGAGGGGGAGTAGCGGATGTGGTCGTCTGTCGTCCGCGTGGCGGCCGTCGGGCGGCGGGGTGAAGGACTCGGGTTACGGCTCCGAGGCCGGTCCCGAGGCCGGTCCCGAGGCCATGGAGTGCTATCTCAACACCCGGTCGATCGCGATTCGGAACGTCTGACCGAGGTCGGGGACGACCAACGCCGGGGCCTGCAGCGGAGTCGGATAGAACCGGCGGCAGACCCCCGCGTCGCCCCGCCCGGTCACTGCTTCTTCAGCGCGTCCGTGCAACGCAGACGGAGCTTCTCCAGTTCGCGTCCGTGCTGCTCCGCACGCTCGACCAGCTTCTCCAGCGTGGGCCGGGGAAGCCGGGGGTCGTCGATGTCTAGCAGAGCCTTGAAGCCGAGCGTCTTGCCCGTCACGGCGAGGGTCAGCGCCTCGAGCTCGACCAGATCGCTCAGCGGGGAGCGCTCGGCGGCCCGCCGGTTGGGCTTGAGCTGGCCGAACTTCTCGGCGGCCTTGGCGGGCAGGTCCTTGAGGATCGAGGGTGACGTCCCCGCCAGCGTCATGAGCTCCTCGAGGCTCTTGAGGTCGTCCACGGTCTCGTCGCCGATGCGGGAGACGACCTTCCTGGTCTCCGGGTCGTCGTGGTCCTCGGCCACGCGGCGGAACAGGTCGATCCCGGCGGCGGCACCGGCGTGGTGGTCCTGCATGTACGTGTGCAACATCTCGGTGGCCATGTACTGACGGTACGAGAGCGGGACGCAGGAGCAACCGGACCACGGTTCACCGGGCGAGGAGCCCCTTCGCGATGTGGGTCACCTGGATCTCGTTGCTGCCCGCGTAGATCATGAGCGACTTGGCGTCGCGGGCGAGCTGTTCGACCCGGTACTCGGCCATGTACCCGTTGCCGCCGAACAACTGCACGGCCTCCAGCGCCACCTCGGTGGCCGCCTCGGACGAGTACAGCTTCATCGCCGACGCCTCCGCGAGCGAGAGCGGCTTGCCGGCACGGGCGCGCTCGATGGAGTTGAAGACCATGTTGCGCACGTTCATCCGCGCGACCTCCATCTTCGCCAGCTTGAGCTGGATCAGCTGGAAGCGCCCGATCTCCTGGCCCCACAGGGTGCGCTCGCGGGAGTAGTCGACGCACAGCCGGTGGCACTCTTCGATGATGCCCAGCGCCATGGTGGCCACCCCGATCCGCTCGGCGGTGAAGCTCGACCGCGCCGACTCGCGGCCGTCGCCCCCGCGACCGGACTCGGACTCGCCGAGCAGCCGGTCCCTGCCGAGGCGGACGTTGTCGAAGAACAGCTCCCCGGTCGGGGAACTGTGCAGGCCCATCTTCTTGAAGGGAGCACCCTGCGTGAGGCCCTCCATGCCCTTGTCCAGTACGAACGTCAGCACCTTGCGGTCGCGCTTGTCGGCGTCCGTGGCCGGACCCGTGCTGCCCGCTCCACCCGACCCCTCGTCGAGCTTGGCGTAGACGATCATCACGTCCGCGTACGGCCCGTTGGTGATGAAGGTCTTCTGGCCGTTGAGGATGTAGTCCTCGCCGTCGCGCCGCACGTAGGTGCGCATGCCGCCGAAGGCGTCGGAACCGGAGTCCGGCTCGGTGATCGCCCATGACGCGACCTTCTCCATGGTCACGATGCCGGGCAACCAGCGTTCCTTCTGCGCGAGCGTCCCGCGGGACATGATCGTGGTCGCGCCCAGCCCGAGGCTCACGCCGAGCGCGGAGACCAGCCCCATGCACGCGCCGGCCAGTTCACTGGTCACCACGGCCATCATGGAGTCCCGGTTCTCGGGGGCTCCGCCGGAATCGCCGTCCTCGTCGTCGTCCCCCCTCCCGCCGTCGCCGCGCGGCGCGTCACCGGATGCAACCCCGCCGCCCGCCGCCCCGCCCCCCGCGGTCCCGCCCCCGGCGGCCGCGCCGACGGTCTCGCGCGCACGCTCCTTCGCCAGCATCTTCTCGACCCCGTCGCGGGCCATGGCATCGATGCCGAACTCGGCGAACAGCTTCCGGATGATCGGGTAGGGCGGGATCTCACCGCTCTCCAGGGCGTCGAGCTGGGGGCGGATCTCCTTGGCGATGAAGCCGCGCACGGCGTCGCGGATCATCAGGTCGGTCTCGGACCACTCGTACATCGGCGTCTCGTCTCCTCGGTGCCCGGGGTGTGCCGCGTGTCACTGCAACGCGTGTCAGCTCAGTGTGTCGCGACCGGGTCGACGGCCGCCGCCGTTTGCGGCGAATGGCCGGCCCGGCGACGACGGGGTCGGGCACACTCGGGAACATGAGTGCCCTCCAGGACAGTGCATCCCACCGAACCCGCCACCGCCCCGCAGGTCGCGAACAGCTCGGCCGGATCGGTCTGTGGACCGGCTCGCTGGAGGGACTGACGCCGGCGGCGATCCCCGACGTCCTCGGTGAGCTCGACGACCAGGGCTGGGGCTCGCTGTGGTTCGGTGAGGCCGTCGGCCGGGAGGCGTTCACCGCCGCGCAGCTGTACCTGGGCGCCACGCGCCGGATGGCGATCGGCACCGGCATCGCCAACATCTACGGCCGCGACGCCTCCGCAGCCGGGGCGGCCGCCCGCACGATCGAGGCCATGCACCCGGGCCGGTTCGTCCTGGGCCTCGGCGTCTCGCACGCGCCGCTGGTCGAGCGCCACCGCGGCCACCACTACGGTCGGCCGCTGTCGGCGATGCGTGAGTACCTCGACGCGCTCGAACGGACTCAACCCATGGCGGCGGGCGAGGACACGATGCCGCCGGTCGTGCTCGCCGCGCTCGGCCCCAAGATGCTCGAGCTCTCGCGCGACCGCACCGCCGGCGCGCACCCGTACCTGACGCTGCCGGAGCACACCGCGCGGGCGCGGGAGATCCTCGGCGGGACCGCCGACGACGGGCCGGCCCTGGTCGTGGAGCACGCCGCGGTGGTGGCCGAGGGGGTCGACGACGACGACGAGGTGTGGCGGTCGCGGGCCCACGATCACCTCAACGTCTATACGGGCCTGCCGAACTATCGGAACTCGTGGACCCGGCAGGGGTTCGACGAGTCGGACTACGTGCGCGGGGGCAGCGATCGGCTCAAGCACGCGATGGTCACCCGCGGGGTCGAGGCGACGCGGGCGCGGGTGCAGGAGCACCTGGACGCAGGGGCTTCGACCGTGCTGGTGCAGGTGCTCGGCGAGAACGTGCTGACGCCGCCGGTCGAGGACTGGCGGATCGCGGCCGAGGGGCTGCTCGGCTGACGCCTGGTCGCCAGACTGCGCGGACCGGAGACGCGTCGGTTGCCAGAGGGGCTTGTCAGTCTCTGTTTTTTCGGAGAGCCGGTTGATCCTCGCCACTGACCGCTGGCGACGCTCGTAGATCTCCCCAGTACTCCTTAGCAGCAATGTGGTTTGTCGAGTACACCCGTGCGGGACGGAACGCCGCCAACGATCGCTGCTGTGACTCTTACCTTCGTTTGGCGGGATTTCGCAGGGTCGTTTGGCGGTGTCAGGTGATGCCGATGACGAGGGTGGATCGGGCGGCTTCGACGACGTCGTCGGTGATGGTGTTGAGCTCGTTGATCTGCATGATGCGCTCCATCTGCGTGAACAGTCTGTCGACGAGGCGGAAGTTGCCGCGGGTGATCCGTGTGATCGCGGCGAGGGCTTGAGCGTCGGTGAAGTCGTCGGGGTCGAGGGGGTGGCCGTATTTGGGCCAGCGACGTTCGAGTACGAATCGCAGTTCGTCTTTGCTCAGTGGCCGGTACTCGTGTGCGAATCCGACGCGGCTGTAAAGCTGCGGGTAGCGGCTGAATCTCTTCTCGATCCCGGGCATGCCGATGAGGATGACGGCGACGTTGTCGCGGTCGTAGTGGTCTCGCACCATTTCCAGGGCGGTGGCATTGAGTCGGTCGGACTCGTCGATGATGATCAGCTCGACGTACTTTCGCAGGTGTCTGGGTCGTGTCTGCAGTTCGCCGGTGTTGATCAGATGCTCGTCGATGCACGCAGATACCTGGACCGTCAGTCCGGTGAGATCGTCTCTGACCTGACGCGGGGTGCTCAGGACCGCGGGGGTGTAGAAGACTGTCCGTTTCCTGGCCAGTGCGGCATAGATCGGGAAATCGGAGTCATCGCGTGGTCCCCATTCTTCGAGGAGTCGCTCGGCTTTGTGCCAGTTCGCATACCGTCTGGCAGACAGTGTTTTACCGATCCCGGCTTGGCCGTAGCAGATGCCGATGGTGTGTTGCCGGCGTACGGCGTCGGCGAACTCGACGAATCTGCGGTGCTGTTTGGTGGCGATGAACCGTTGCGGAGACATCAGTCATCCTCCAGGTAGGTGCGAAGTTTCGTCTTCCTCTGGGCGGGTGGGGTCGGTGCCGCCGGGGCCGGAAATGAGGGGTCTTGGTGGCCGGTGACGACGGCAATGCGCTCGGTGATCTGGCCGCGTAGCTCGCGTCGGCGGGCTGCGCGTGCGTGTTGAATGTCTTTGAGGCTGACTGTGGTCGATGCGTGATCGGGGTCCACGGCCTTACAGATGTACTGGTTCTTGTGGAAGACGTGAATTTCGGAGATGTCGCGGGGGTCGTAACGGATCACGACCTGTTCTTTGACGTAGGCGGCCAGCAGTGGTGAGACGTACCGCAGGCCCTGGAAGCGCACTCCGTCGCGGTGGACGATGCGCGTTTTGGCCACGGTCAGCAGCAGCAGGTTGAGATCATCGACGGTCTCGGGCAGGCGGGGAAGCCACCCGTCGCCGATCCAGGTCCGGTAGGGGCTGTCGCCAGTCTCCGGATGGGTGCGGTGGTGATACTTGGCACCGATGAACTCGCCGATCGCGGTGTCGAGTTCGGGCAGCGTCAGTACCGGCTCGGGGTGCCGCTGACCGCGGGTGAGATAGCCCGGCAGCTCGGCAAGGAGTTCGGTGTTGATCGTGCCGAAGATTCGCTCGATCTTGCCGCGGCCCTGTGGCCTGGCGATGGTCGAGTAGATGATCTGAAAGTGCAGGTACTTGGCGGTCTGGGCGAGATGGTGGCTGGTGAAGTCGGTCCCGTGATCGACGTAGAGCACATCGGGCAAGCCGCACATCGGCCAGTTCGGATCGCTCTTCGGCCAGATTGCGTGCCGCAACGCCAGCGCGGTGTTCATCGCAGACGGTGCGCCGAGGAAGACCATGTAGCCGCACACCGCCCGGGAGTAGTCGTCGAGGATGACGGTCAACCAGGGCCGGGCGGGCCGCCCGTTGGCGTCGAGGATGAGGATGTCGAGTTCGGTGTGGTCGGCCTGCCAGGTGGCATTGGCCCGCTCGGCGCGGTGTCGCCACACCAGCTCGTAGGTGTCCCGGTAGGCCGCCGCGCCCTGGTGGGCCAAGGTCACCATCCCGGGATCCAGACCGGTCACGATGGCCCGCACGGTGCTCACTGAGACCATCGGCCATCCGCGGCGGGTGGCGGTCGTGGCGGCTTTGCGGGTGATTGACGCGGTGGTCGGCCGAGGCGTACTCAGCGCCAGGCCTTCGATGTAGGCCACAAGGTCTGGGTGGGTGCGCCGCCCACGCTTGGGTTGGGGTGTATCAAAGATCTTGGACAACCTCTTGAGGCGAGAGGATCGAGATCATGGCAGCGAGTTCGAGGCGGAAGTTCAGTCCGCAGTTCAAGACCGAGGCGGTGCAGCTGGTCCTGCAGAGTGACCGCTCGATTGCCGAGGTGGCCGGGGAGTTGGCGATCAACCCGGGCACCCTGGGCAACTGGGTTCAGACCTGACTTCCACAAGTTTTAGTGTCACCCTGCGTTGATCGCGTCGATGACGGCTCGCGCGGCGTCCGGGATTGTGGGCTCGACGAGCATTTCGTGGTCGCCGATGGCGACGGTGACCGTGCGCAGCGGCCGCAGGGTGGTGACGATCTTCTTGATCGACATGCCGGTGACGTCCTGCAGGTGCCGCGCCACGGCCAGGGCCGCGAACACGACGGTGAGGTGAGCTTCGATCGCATCGCGGGTGCGGTGGAAGATCGGGCGCGCCCTCAGGTCGGCCTTGGCCATGCGGAAGGACTGCTCGACCTTCCAGAGGTCGTGATAGGCCGCCACGACGGCATGGCCGTCCATCGCGGCCGGGGCGATGTTGGTGACATACCCCTTGTAACCTGCAGATTCGCGGGCCCGCTGGATCGAGGCCTCGTCCAGGATTACCTTCTGGTCGGTGACCACGGGCGAACCGCTGCTTCTTGAGTGGTTCTGCCCGGTCGGCCACGCGTTGGGCGCGGTCGATCTGCGCGTTCAGCGTCCGCCGGTCTCGCTTGGCTCGCTCCCATTTGTAGTGCCACACCACCCGCCGGTCTCGCCGGTCCCGGCCCTGTCCCATTGGGCGGATCAGCTCCACGACGCCGTCGTCGGCAATCAGGTTGCCGCGGCGACCGAAATGGTCCTCGAGCTCCTTGGGCGCCTTAGAAGTGCGGGAGCCGACGATGAACGAAAGGCCCGCATCCTCCAGCGTATTGAGGTTGGCCGCCGACAGCATGCCCGCATCGGCCACCACGACCATGTCGCTGATCTGGTGGCGCTTTTGGAAAGCCGTGATGACCGGGATTAGCGTCTTGGTCTCTGCCTTGTTGCCCTCGAAGACGTGCACGTCCAGCGGGAACCCATCCCGGGCCACCAGCAGGCCGACGGTGATCTGCGGGTCAACCTTGCGCTCTTTACTCATACCGACTTTGCGCAGGTCATCTTCTTTCTCTGCCTCGAAATACAAGGTGGTCAAGTCGTAGAGCACCAACGCCACACCGGGGCCCCCGGCGCGGTTGACGTGGGCCCAGCAGGCGGTGGCGATCAGCCCGCGGTAGTCCCGGCCGACCACTCGCCCCGGTGTTTCATGGGGATCTGCGGATCGCTGGGCGAAAATAGACCGAAGTGCTTCCTGATCAGGGGAAACTGGGACTTGTCTAAGGTTCCATGTTCTCCAGCAGAAAGCACTCGGTAGGTGAAGCGTACTTCGTGGTCGGCCGGTCTGTCCGTTACTGCTGATGGTGTCGGGGTGGTCTCGCATGCCGGGGCCATCGTGCCTCGGCTTCTGGCTGATCAGGTCGGTCTGACCGCCGAGCTGTCAGGGGCCATGGCTCGCCGCCGGTTCATCCCGATCCACGATCGCGGCCGGGTGTTGATCGACGTCGCGGTGATGCTCGCCGATGGCGGCGAGTCCATTTCCGACATCGGCGTCCTGCGCCACCAATCCGGGGCCCTGGGCCCGGTGGCGTCGGCCCCAACGGTGTGGCGCACACTCGATGAGGTCACTGCCGGCAAGCGCAAGAAGATCCAGGCGGCGCGAGCTCGCACGCGGCGGCACGTGTGGTCCCACCTGCCCGGCGGAGTACCCGCATCGGCGTGTGCGGGGCGGGATCTGGGATCGACGGTCGTGCTCGATGTGGATGCCACCATCGTGGTCACGCCCCGTGCGCTGGCAGCCCGCCACTGTCCGCAAGGTCTACGTCGGCCAGGACGCGACCGCCCTTCGCGAGACAGACCAGCGAGGAAACGCCACCCCGCAGTGACTCCTCGACGGCCCGGTTACTGCCCTGGATGGCCTCGGCAGGCAGGCCCTCTGTCGACACCCCACCCCGGCACTGGTCGGCGCACTTCGGGGCGCAGCGGACCCTGCCGAGGTATGGCAAATCGACCTGCCCCGGCGTTGGCACTGCGCCCGGTGATCGTCCCTCCATTTGCTGCAGTGACGTCATGGTTACGCGCCCAGACATCCGCAGCTGACAGTCAACAGTCCACCGATGGCGGCGAATAGGGGCCAATTAACTTTTCCGCAGCGTTATGTGAATTAAGTTAACCTAACTTTTTTCGGAACGTTATTCATGTAATCATCCCTGCTAGGCACGCATTTGCGCCGATGAGAGATTGGGAATTTCATGAGAAGCCGCATCGCTCCTTTTGTCAGTGTGGTTGCAATCGCCATGGCCATGTTCACGCCGACAGTGCACGCCCAGACCGGAAGCTTGGGTTCCACAACTGCCGCTTCCATTTCCCCTGACATTAAAGAGGTGGCCCTAGAGGCATACAAGAACCTCGACGTTGATGCTGCACGCACCGCCGACCCCTCAGGATTCGACCGTCGACTCGACAAGCTGTCGTCGAGCCCGGCAATGACCGAGTTCCTCAATCGCTACTCCATAGACCCCTCCGGTGAGCTCAAGCGCCTCGCTGCCCTGATGGACGACCGCGCGATCGACACGTTTCTCGCCAAGACTGACGGGCAGTACATCACGCCGAACACTGGGCCTGAGGGAGGCCTTCAGCTCGTCAACGAGCTTCCGGCGCCTGACACTAACCCCGGCGGCGATTTGCAACCTGCCGCCACTTGTTGGAAGTCCTACGTCGGAATCGGCGCGTTCACGTGGGTAACGGGCTTCTACTGCGCACTGACGGGCATCATGACCTTTCCGTGCTTGTGGATCGCAGCCATTGCTGGCGACAAGGTTAACTGGGATCGATACTGTTGATGCGTACCTTCGCCGCGCTCGCCATCAGCGCCGTTATCGGAGTCGTCGCCTACGCATTGATCGTCATGATTGGCCCGAACTCGGGAACGGCAACATCGCTGCGAATCGCGCTCTGCGCGGGACTAGCCATTATGGACTTCACCCTGGGCATCGGCGCACGAGTACGGGCCAACCGTCCGTTGAGATCCCTAATTCCCCCCGCCTTCGCCAACAAGGACGACAACTCTCGCTGACCGTACTTAAGTAGGCCAAGCCCCTCGCGCGTTGATCGCTGAATTTGGCGAAGGTTTACCGCGCCGCCGACAGGCCACCGCCCAATCCTTGTTAGGCCGGCACTAACGGCCGTGGCGTAGCCATCGCGGTTCTCTCGCCTGGTCATGCAGCTTCGGACTAGAGCCGAGCTCTGACCTGCCGCGTCGATTTCGGACAGCGGAGTTGATGGTTTCTCTACGCTGCCGTTGCCGGCTGGAGGTCAGCGTAGTGCACCTCGTTCGGGCGCTTGTAGCCGAGCGCTGAATGGCGCCGTCGGGTGTTGTAGAAGCCCTCGATGTAGCTGATGACGTCGCGTCTGGCTTGCCTCTTCGTGGCGTAGACGGTGCGGTGGACGCGTTCGTTCTTCAGGGCGGAGAAGAACGATTCGGCCATCGCGTTGTCCCAGCATTATCCGGCTAATCGGGGGCCTGATGGGCCGTTGGCCGGATAACGCGGTCAGCGGCGCATGCGGCGGAGTTGCTCGTCGTGGCGGCGCACTTGCTCTGCGAGGCAGTTGACCGCGGTTCGCAGGGTCGCGAGTTCATCTGTGAGCGAGGCCATCGGAGTTTCGGGGTGCTTGTGGTGCTCGACGATGGTGCGCAGTTCAGTGCTGCGATAGATCGTCGAGCGGCTCAGTCCGGTGGCGGCTGCGATGGCGACGACCGTGATCGGTTGGCCTTCGCGGGCCAGGTCTGTGCAGGCGCGTTCGACGAGGTTGATCTTGCCGCGGGCGGTCATCCTGCGGCCGCTTCCGTGTCGGCGATGAGCGCATCGAGGCGGTTCAGGAGCTTGTGGTGGCGGTCGGCTTCGTCGATCCACCCTCGGCTTTCGGCGTCGCGGGCAAGTGCTTCGGCGTCTATGCGTTGGGCCGCCAGGATCGGCAATGATGAAGGCTCTGTGCGGTAGCTGGGGCAGTGTTCGCAAATGTTGGCGTAGGTGCAGGCGCCCTGGGCTGGGGCTCGTAGACAGAATCCTCCTGCCATGCGCGATTTGAGCAGCGGCGTGTCCTGCCAGGGACGTCCGCCGGTGATGTCGGCCAGCGGAATTTGGATCCGGCCACCGGGGCTGCCCGGTGCCGGGTTCTGGGGCGGGGTGTTCTGTTTGGCCAGGTCCAGGGCTCGTTCGTATTCCTCGCGGATGGTGGTGTCGAAGAGTCGGCCGTAGCGCAAGCTCATCTCGGCGCTGACGTGACCGAGTAGGGCCATCAGTGCTTGCAGGGAGACGCCAGCGTTGACCAGTGCGGTCGCGTAGGTGTGGCGCAGCTGGTGGGAGGTGATGTGGTCGAGTCCGGCGATATCGGCGGCGTGGTTGAGTTCGGCGCGCACGCCCTGTTGGGTCAGTCGGCGTCCGAGGTAGGTGAACAGAAACTGTGCTCGGCGCCGGTACCGCGGGTGAGGCAACGGCTGGCAGTGGGAGCGAATCTGGATGACCCTGTCGATCAGTTCGAGGGTCTGATCATCGAGTGGGACCATCCGCTCGGTGGCCATCTTGCCCAGGGGAACCTTGAGCCAGGAGCGCGGGATGGGTGGTCAGTGCTTGTTGCAGGCGCCGATCAGCGTCGATCGGTAGGTACCGTGGCAGCACCTGCGGGAGTTTGGGGATGTCATCGCGGAAGAGCACTTTCCTGCCGGGGGCCGCGTCCCAGCCCCACTCGGTGATATCGGTCAGGAACGTCATCACGGCGATCACGCGTCGGTTGCGGTCGCCGTTGCTGATCGGTTTTCCGTCCTTGTCGCTGACCGAGTCGGGCAGCGAGGACAGCCAGGGCTCGATATGGTGGCGCCGATCCAGGTCGGCCACGCTGGCAAGGTCAGGATCGATGCCGGTCAAGAACACACCGAAGTGCTTGAGTCGGGTGGCCATGGTCGAGACGGTCTTGACCTGGCAGGTTGCCTTCTTTCGCTCCAGGTAGGCGACCATTTCGTCCCGGATCGATGGGGTGATCTCGGCCAGTCGCTCAGCCAGCGGGATCGGGCCCCGGGCGTGTCAGATGGTCTGTGTGAGTTGATCCGGAGGAGGAATCATGAACGCTATGGCTGTTGACGACCACGACGCTACGGATGTATCAGATGCTGCTGGGCTTCGCCGGGAGGTGTTCTCGGATGCGCTGATTGATCACGTACTCGCCGAGACCCGTTCGCGAGGGTTGGAGTTGACTGGCAAGGACGGCTTTTTGAACGAGATGCTCAAGGCCGTCCTTGAGCGGGGCATGGGCGCCGAGCTGACCGAGCATCTGGGCCGCGATGCCCACGCCCGTGGCGGGGACGGAAACCACCGCAACGGCACTTCGCGCAAGACCGTGGCCACCGAGGTCGGCCCGGTGGAACTGGATCAGCCCCGCGATCGGCAGGGCTCGTTCGCCTCCCAGCTCGTCCCGAAGGGCGCCCGCCGGCTCGGCGGGCTGGAGGACCAGATCATCTCGCTGTACGCCGGCGGAATGACCGTCCGGGAGATCGAGCACCACCTCGCGCGGACCCTGGGGGTGGAGCTGTCGCACGAGTCCATCGCCAACGTCACCGACGCGGTCCTGGACGAAGTCGCCGCCTGGCAGCACCGCCCGTTGGAGGCGTTCTACCCGGTGGTGTTCCTGGACGCGATCCACATCAAGATCCGCGATGGAGCCCACGTGAAGACCCGCGCTGCCCACATCGCGGTCGGGGTCGATCTTGAGGGCGTCAAGCACGTGCTCGGCATCTGGGTGCAGGCCAAGGAAGGCGCGGCGTTCTGGGCCAGCGTGTGCGCCGAACTGGCCAATCGCGGCGTCAAAGACGTCCTGATCGTGGCCTGCGACGGGCTGACCGGACTGTCCGAGGCGATTGCCGCGACCTGGCCTTTCGCCGAGGTGCAGACCTGCGTGGTGCACCTGATCCGGGCCTCGATGCGGTTCGTGTCCTACAGCGACCGCAAGAACGTGGCCAAGGCACTCAAGCCGATCTACACCGCCGCCAACGCCGAGGCCGCCAGAGCCGCACTGGAGGCCTTCGCCGAATCGCCGCTGGGCGCCAAGTACCCCACCGCCGTCAGGTCGTGGGAGGCCGCCTGGGAGCGGTTCATCCCGTTCCTGGCCTTCGGCCCAGCCACACGCAAGCTGATCTACACCACGAACTCGATCGAGTCGCTGAACTACCAGCTGCGCAAGATCACCAAGAACCGCGGGCACTTCCCCAGCGATGCCGCCGCGATCAAGCTGCTATGGCTAGCCATACGCAACATCGAGGACCGACGAGACCGAGAACGCGCCAAGGACGCTCAACGCCGAGCAGACGGCCACGCAGGCCCCCGGAAATCGATCCCCAGACTCGTCGAAGGCGCCACCATCCACGGTTGGCGAGCCGCACTGGCCGAACTCGCACTGGCCTACCCGGAACGCTTCGACCCCCACATGTGACAGACATCACTAACCAAAACTCACACAATTATCTTGACAAGCTCCGGGCCCCCGGCGCGGGGCAGTTGGTCGACCACGCCCAGGTGGTACAGCACCGTCTGGGTGGTGCTGATCGCCGATAGGTAGTGGCTGTGGCTGGTCCCGGTACGCCGTCCTCGTTCATGGCAGGCTGCGGCGAACGCATCGAGGTCGCTTTGGGTCAGCTCGGTGATCGGGCGGCCAGTCTGGATCAGTAGCCGCACCGGCACCTGCGACCCGGTCGCCAGCCGCACCCGCAGTGAGAACCCCAGGTCCTCGGATGCAGACAGAAATCGATCGATCTCCGGCTGCAGCCAGCTGGACTGGATTTCTCTCCAGATCGAGGACAGCTTGCGTTCGAGCAGATAGTCAAAGCCGGGACGAAGGCCCTGGTGAACCATCAGGTACGTGATCAGCGGGCGGGTCTGACTTCCCGCGGCGAGCCGGTCGGCAAGTGGCTGCTGGGCCCAGGCCTCGGGGTCGGGCCAGGTGCGCAAGAACTTCCGTGCGGCGCGCTCGTAGACCGCGTTTCCCCGGCCCGTAGCGGCGAGGCGATCGAGGTAGGCCTGCAACAGGTCCTCGGCCACCAACCCCGAACCGGTGACGGCGGCGTCACCGGGCCTGGTTGCGAAGGCGTGCACGTGCGGCATCGAACTCCCCTTTCACGTGGACCGGAGCCAGATGAACGTAGCGGGCAGTGGTATCGACGTGGGCGTGCCCGAGCAGGGCCTGCATCACCGCCAGGTCGACGCCGGCCTCGGCCAACACGGTGCCGAAGGTGTGCCGCAACGCGTGTGGATGTCCACCGGTGACTCCGGAGATCTCCCGGTGGTACCGAAAGATCGTGCGCAGGCCCGCCGGAGTCAGCCCCTGCCCGCGGGTGGCGCCCTTAGCCACCAGAAACAGCCGATCCGAATCGGATTCGGGACGTTCTGCCAGCAGATACACATCAATCACTGCCCCGACGTCGGGATCCAGGGGCACGCGACGCTGCTTGGCGCCCTTGCCGGTGACGGTGATCCACCGCCCTCCAATGTCGACGTCGGTGACGTTCAGCCCCAGCACTTCGCAAGATCGCAGGCCGCACCACAGCATCAGTCCCGCGATCGCCCGGTCTCGCCACGTCCGCAGACTCGCGACCAGGGCCGCCGCATCCGGCGCAGACAACGCCACCGGCAACGTTCTCGCCTCCCGCAGTCGCAGCGCCGAGCGGGGCTGTCGACGTCTCCTGGTGTGGGCGAGCATCCCAGACCTCTCCCCAGCGACCAGCCACCGCGCCTCGCGACCTCGCGGGACGGGATTGATGGCGTTCGGATCCCTGAGCCCAGTGAAGGAGTACAGGCCCGAGATCGCCGCCAGGCGCCGATTGATCGTCGTGGCCGCGTACCGGTCCACTCGCTCGCCAGTCATCGTCACCACGTTCGTCCCCACCCGGCCCGGGACCGTCGCCTCCCGGCAGACCCTGAGATAGTCGAGCAGGTCATTGGTTATCACCGACGCGAGGTCGAGGTCCTGATCGAGCAACCACCGGCAAAAGGCCAGCAGGTCATACCCATACGCTCGAACCGTCGCCGGCGAGTAGTTCCGATCCAGCAGATAGAGCAGATACTCATTCACGAGCTGGAACCGGGAGGCCTCCGACCCAGCCAGCACCCAACCGTGGTCATCTCGTTCAATCCGAAGGCCGAGTCTGCTGTTCATGGAAACAGGTGTAGCACTTGTGACTCACATCACAGATGATTAGCTACTTCGTGGCGTGTCGCTGACCAGCAATGATTATCGAATTAGCCGGTTAAGAGGGACACGCCCGTTCTGCCCATCGAGAACCGCATCCCCAGATCCTTGACCAACTTTCGGTAGTCGCCCGAGGTGTAGACGCTGCCGCGGTCGGAATGGAAGATCGCCCGCGGTTCGATCACCGTCGTCGCGGCGGCGTTCTTCAAAGCGGTCTCGACCAGTTCGGTGCGCATGTGGTCGGCGATCGACCAGCCCACGACTTTCTTGGAGTAGCAGTCGATCACCGTCGCCAGGTACACGAACCCCTGCCAGGTGTGGATGTAGGTGATGTCGCCGACGAACTTGACCCCAGGTCGTTCGGCGGTGAAATCGCGTTCGAGCAGGTCAGGCATGTCGGCTGCAGCAGCGTCGTCGGCTTCGGTGGTCACCCGAAATGGTCTCGGCTGGCAGGCCACCAGGCCCTCGGAGCGCATGATCTGACGCACCAACTCCTGGGAGCACTGGGTGCCCTCGTCGACCAGGTCGGCGTGAATCCGCCGATACCCGTACGTGCCGTCAGTGGCGGCGAAGAAGTGCCTCACCCTGGCCGTGAGCGCCTGTCTGCGGGCAGCTGTGGCCGAGGTCGGGCGCGAGAGCCAGTTGTAGAACCCGGAGGTCGACACGGCCAGCCAGGCGCACATCTTGTAGAGCGGGTTGGTCTCGGACGGGTCGTTCCTGCAGGAGTCGATGTACTCGTATCGGCTCACGGTCGCTGCTCCCGCGCGAAGTAAGCCGCTGCTTTTTTTTAGAAACGCCGTCTCGGCGCGGAGTTCGGAGTTCTCCCGCTCCAGCTCCTTGAGTCGTGCCCGTTCATCGAGCGTCACCTCGGTCTCGGTACCGCCGTGGGCCTGCCGGTACTTGTTCAACCAGTTCCGCAACGTCTCGGGGCCCACGCCGTAGGCCACCGCGACTTCCTTGATCGTCTTCGAGGTCGTGATGACCTCCTGGCACAGCTCATCCTTGAACTCCTGGCTGAACCGCCTGCGTGATGCACTCACTGCTGGATCTCATTTCGGTAGGCCCCTCACTTTAAGAGGGTCCACCGTCCGAGATCACCGCAGCAGGCCAGTCTTACGTGGTGGCGGCACCGCATCGGCCAGCGCCGCGCGCACCGTGCGGCGGTGCACCTTGTGCCTCTCGGCGAGCGCCCGGATGGACAGGCCTTCGTCTCGGGCGTCACGTCGGATACGTTCGAACTGCTCCACTCTCGATCTCTCCTTCAACCCCTTGCCTCTCGTGAACGTCTTTGGTCGGACGACACGAAACTTAGGGTCTGGTTGATCGAGGGTGGGGCCATTTCAGAGCAGCACTACGCCTCCAAGTGGGGCCAATTCAGACTGGCACACTCACCCTTGTGGCGGTTGCGGACAAGCTCGGCCTTGAACAGCGAATTGAACGCCTCCGCGAGGGCATTGTCATACGAGTCGCCGCGGGAACCCACCGAGGCGACGAGGTCCTGTTCGGCGAGGCGTTCGGTGTAGCGCAGCGCCCGGTATTGAACGCCGCGGTCCGAGTGATGTATCAGTCCGGTCAGGTCGTCGCCGGCATGGGTGCGCTGCCAGATCGCCATGTTCGGGCGCGTCCAAAGCCAGGTCGGTGTACAGGTTCCTGGACAGCTGCCACCCGACGACCATCCGCGAGTAGACGTCGATGATGAACGCCGCGTACACCCACCCGGCATACGTTCGGACGTACGTTATGTCGGCCACCCATAGTTGATTCGGGCGCTCGGCGACGAACTTGCGTTCAACCAGGTCAGCGGGTCGCTCGGTCTCGGCCTTCGGGCGGGTGGTGCGGGGAGACTTGGCCCGCTGGACCTCCTTGAGACCTTCGGTTCTCATGAGACGTTCGACGGTGCAGCGGGCGACCTGGTGGCCGGCGCGACCCATCTCCTTCCACATCTTTCGGGCACCGTACACGTGGTAGTTCTCCTCGTACATCGTGGTGATCGCCGCGGTCAGTTCGGCGTCGCGAACCGACCGCGATGAGGGCGGCCGGGACTTGGCGGCGTAGTAGGACGAAGGCGCGATCGCGGCGCTGGTCTCGGCCAGTGCGTCGCAGATCGGCTGGACACCGTGCTCGTCCTTGTGACGGTCGATGAACTCGACCTTCAGCGCTGTGGACGGTCCAGCTCCGCGATGCTCCTATGTCAAGCCCCGCTCACGCCGCCGCCTGAAGTGCAGGGATCGGAGTGCGTGGCACTGCAGTTGGAGGCGGCGACGTGGCCTCGGCCACGGGCCGTGCTTCGTCGGCGCGCATCGCTGCGAACACCCGGTCCGATATCCGGCGGCGGAGCAGTCGCAATGCCTCGGTTCGGGTCTTGCCGGCGGCGATGAGCTTGTCGTAGTAGTCGGTGCCTTCGCCGCCGAGCCGCAGCTGGGTCACCGCGGCCATGTGCAGCGCGGTGTTGATGCGCCTGTTACCGCCCCGGGACAGCCTGACGCGGACCTTGTTGCCAGACCACACTGGGATCGGAGCCGTGCCGTTAAAACGGGCGAAGGCGTCTTTGGACTTGAACCGCCTGACCCCGGCAGTCTCGCCGATGATCATGGCCGCTCCGAGCACCCCAAGCCCCGGGACCTCAAGCAGGTGCTGATGATTCGCGCGCACCAGCTTGCTCAGGCGGCTCTCGATCTCGTTGATCCGCCGGGTGAGCGATCGGATGTCCTCCAAGATGTCGCGGGCGATCTCCGGCACGACCCCGGTCAGGCCGTCCAGGTGGGTAATCAGCTCATCGAGAAGATGGTAACGACGCAGCGCCCGGGACGGTATCTGCAGGTCAGGGTCGATCTCGTGCAGGAACCAGCGGACCTTGGACTGCAATGCGGTACGGCGAGCGACCAGGCTGCGACGGTGGTCGGACAGTAGCTTGATCTCCCGCGCCGGCCCCGGCAACTCGGCCGTCGGTAGGTCACTTTCGCGCAGGGCAACGCGTGCCACGGCCTCTGCGTCGATCGGGTCGGACTTGCCGGGTTCGCGACCCGACCGGCGCATACCCGCCATCAGCCGGGTGTGGACTCGCACGACCTTGTGCCCGGCGTCGAGCAGGTCGGCTTCCAGGCGCCGGGTCAGGTGCCGGCAGTCCTCGATCGCAATGATCACCTCCTCGAACTGCTCGAGCCAGGTCATGATTTTCTGATGCCCGGCCGCCCGGGCCTCGACTGTGAGGACATCGATCCTCCTGCCGACCTCGTCGACAGCTACGAGCGTGTGCCAGTTCTTGTGGGCATCAATTCCGATGACAGTCACCGCGGGCCTCCTTCTGATCCGTTGCCGTACGTTCGGCACCGCCGACCGAGGTCGGGCACGCCTCAGTCGGGCAGGACGAGCGAGCAAGCTCCTATCAGGCCACGGCCTTGATCAGCGATGCACACCCGGTGGAGCGGCACATCGCGGACAAGCCACCTATGGCAGCGAAAAAACGAGCCAACCCCACCGGGCATCATCATTGTGGTACCGAAGCGAAAAAAGCCGACGCCTGCTTCAAGATCGTGTTCGCTCGCCGCAGCTCGCGGTTTTCCTTCTCCAGCTGCACCAGGCGGGCGTCGCGATCGGCGGACACTGAGGTGGCGTCCTGGCCCGCGGCCTGGGCTTTGCGGACCCAGGTCCGAAGTGCTTCGCGGTGCACGCCGAGCTGCTCAGCGACCCGCACAATCGCACCGCGCGAACGGTCCGGGTCGTCCAGCGCCTCCAACGCCATCCGCGTCGCTCGCTCACGAAGCTCATCCGGGTACTTACGAGGTGCTCCCATGATTCCAATAATCCCTTGGCAGATAGGGCCAGTGGGTACGCCTAGTCCGGCGATCCGGTACTTCGATTCCGGCGACTCGGTACTCCTCGGGGCGGCCCGAGTGGTCTGCTCGGGGTGAGGCGGCGCGACTGCGTCGCCTTTTCCTATCTGAGGAGGCTGATGTGGCCGACTACAAGGCCATCATGACGTTGGCGCTGGCCGGGCATAGCTACAGTGAGATCGTTGCTGCCGTCGGGTGCTCGCGACGGGAGATCGCGGCGGTGAAGAAGACGATCACCGCGTACGGCATCACCGCCGGCCAAGCGGCGTCGATGAACCCGGCTGAGATCGCCGGGATGTTCCCCGATGGGCGCAAGCGCGTCTCGGAGGACTACACCCAGCCGGATTTTGATCGGGTGCTGGCGTCGATGAAGTTCAACCGGCACTTCACCATCCAGCAGGCGTGGGGCAAGTACCTCGCCGACCCCGCCGGGGCCGGGAAGAAGTACGGGTACTCGCAGTACTGCGCCCTGTTTGCCGAGCACGCCCGCATCAAGGACGTCGTGGCCACGCTGCATCATGAACCCGGCAGAACGATGCTGGTCGACTGGGCCGGCGACACCCTCGAGGTCCTCGACGCCGTCACCGGGGAGGTCACCAAGCTGTGCCTGTTCGTGGGGGTGCTGCCGTACTCCGGTGCGGTGTTCTGCCGCGGCTTCACCGATATGAAGTCCCCGTCGTGGATCGATGCTCACGTTGCAGCGTTCGACTTCTTTGGCGGGACGCCGCAGATGGTGGTGCCCGACAATCCGACCACCGCCACCCATCGGCAGGCCAAGGGTGAGGCGGCCAGGGCGGTCAACGTCCGCTATCAGCAGTTGGCCGACCATTACGGCACGGCGATCGTGCCGGCGCGGGTCCGCAAACCCCGCGACAAGGCGGCCGTAGAGTCCGCGGTGGAGGTGGTCAACAAGCGCGTCATCGGCTATCTCGCCGAGGAGGTCTGGACCACCGTCGAGGCCCTGAACTCGGCGATCGCCGACCGCGTCGCGGAGATCAACACCCAGATTCGCCGGGCTGACGGGACGACCCGGTGGGAGAGGTTCGAATCCGACGAATCCCCACTGCTGGCCGCCCTGCCCGACGACGAGTTCGCAACAGTCGAGTGGAAGCAGCTCAAGGTCGGCCGGAACTATCACATCTCCTGCGACTCTCAGTACTACTCGGTGCCGTACACCTTCTCCGGTCAACTGCTGCGGGTCCGCCTGACCGCGCAGTCGGTGACGATCTTCGACGGAGACCAGGTCGTCTGCGAGCACCCACGGCGCCACGGCCGCAAAGGCCAGTACTCGACCGTGCTCGCCCACGCCCCCAAGGCGCACCAGGGCATCGACGGGCTCTGGTCGCGGCAGTGGTTCACCGACCGCGCCCGCGGATTCGGCCCCGCCACCGAGAAAGTGATCGCCCAGATCCTGGATCGTCACGTGATCGAGGCGCAGGGCTATCTGGACTGCCAGAACATCCTCGAGACCCTGGGCAAGAGAAGCCGCCAGCGGCTCGAGGCGGCCTGCCAAGTGCTGCTCAACCAGAACAGTGCCGGCAGCTACAGCGTGCTCAAACGCGTCATGGCCACCATCGACTCCGACGGCAAAGCTCCCCGGCCCGCCGTACCGGCGGCTGCCACACGAAAACCCCCACCACCGGCCGGAACCAGGGACGACGGCGCGATCCAAGTCCGCTCTGCCGATCACTATGCGCGCGGCCGCAGCGGGGAGGGCGTGTGATGTTCACCGAGATCGATCACCAGAAGTTCCGCAGCCTGCGCATCACGCACGTGGCCACCCGGTTCGAAGAGCTGATCAGCGATGAGGCCAATGACGAGCTCACCCCGGAGCAGATCTTCCTCACCGCCGTCGACGACGCCCTGGACCAGCGCCAGGCCCACCGGATCGACAAGCTCATCCGCGCCGCCAAGTTCCCGATCCCGCAGGCCTCGATCGCCGAGATCAACTACCAGGACGGACGCGGGATCACCCCGGTGCGGATGAAACGCTACGCCGGGCACCACTGGCGACAAGACCCCACCAACCTGCTGATCCTCTCACCGACCGGTGGTGGGAAAACCTACCTCGCTTGCGCGATCGGCATCGCCGCCTGCCAGAACGGGCACACCGTCACCTACGCCCGCATGGACGAACTCGCCCGGCGGCTGGTCATCGCCCGCGGCGACGGGATTCGCCACCAGAAAATGCTCAATGACCTCTCGGACGTGGAGCTGCTGATCATCGACGACTTCCTCACCGTGGGCATCGATCCCGAGGCCGCCAACGACCTGTTCGCCGTCCTGGCCAACCGGGAGCACAGGTTGCCGACGATGATCGCCTCCCAATCCCGGCCCGCCTACTGGCTCGAAGCACTACCCGACCGGGTGGCCGCCGATTCCATCGTCAACCGCTTGGCCAACAACGCCCGCGAGATCAACCTCGGCGAAGTCGACATGCGCCGCCAACGCGACGACCAAGCCCGAGCCACCACCGGCTACTGGGAGTAACCACCGACGGCGCCGGCCCGCGCTTCACACACGGGCCGGTTCCGGGTCGCCGGAACAGCGGTACCAACTCGCCGGACCCGCGGTACCGACAAGCCCTATCTGCCAATCCCTTCCCGGGTAATCGATGTCTCCATCAAACCCGGGGCGATGCAGTCTTCCCAGCACCGAAAACGATATGAGCCCTGAAACGCCGGCTCGCCGCGGAGGGAACCAGCTTCCGCGAACTCCTCCAGGAGTCACTGCTCGACCGCGCCCGGATACGGCTGCTCGACCGCTCCACGTCTGTCAGTGAGGTCGCCGCCGAACTGGGCTACAGCGACCTCACGAACTTCTCGCACGCCTTCAAAGGATGGGCCGGCAGCTCACCGAGCCACTTCCGACGTGCCCACCAGCACCCTTGAGTACCACTTCCGCAGTTCCTTAGAAGGACCGCGCCCGGTGGGAGTGGCTCATCCGGTGCTCCCTTATGAGTCCACGGATCCTTCCGGAGTGGTCTTACCGGTGGTAGCTGGAGGAGTGAAGGCAGGGTCAGGCCCCGCAGCGGCGGTGACCATAGGTCCGTAGGCCTGGTGGAGGGCAGACAGAATGCGGCCCAGGGGGAGGTCGTCGAAGTTGCCGTGGTCTCGTACGTACTCCATGTGCCGAGTCCCGTCGGAGGTGAAGGCGTGCATGAGCGCGTCGCTCTGTCCGTCGAAGTCGACCGGTGGCACGCCGAATCGTTCGCATAACTCGACGTTGAAGGCAGGTGTGGCCTTCAGCCATCGTCGGTCGATGTAGGCGCTGCAATAGCCGTGATAGACGAACAGGTCCGTTCCACCCATGACGGCTCGTAAGGTGTCGGTCTGCAGATGGTTCCGTACATCGGCGAAGCCGAGTCGGGTAGGGATGCCCGCGGCCCGCAGAACCGCGGCCAGTAGCACCGCCTTGGGCACGCAGTAGGCGCGGCCGGCCTGGAGGACGTGGCTCGCCCGGTAATGCTCAGGATCCTCGGAGACCGAGTAGGGGTCGTACCAGATTTGGTCACGCACTGCAGCAAAGAGTAGGGACGCTCTCTCTCGGGGGCTCGACGCGCCGGCGATCACGTGCTGGGTGAAGTCGCGTACCGAAGCGTGGTCGTGATCGAGGAAGAAGGTCGCCTCAAGGTGCGATCCCGGCGCCGGCGTCATCGCCGCACCGCGGTGTTGACCGGACCGTCAGTCTTGAGCGCTACGGCCGTGCGCGGCCAGCCGGCCGGCTGCTTGCCGGGCACTGCCGAGGTGCAGACGTCGGGCATCCGCCGCACTAGGTCACCGACCTCTTCCAGCCACCGGTCGCACACGGGGCGTCGCCGTTCCAACGCGGGACCGCTTCGACGGGCTCGGGGTGCGCCCATTCCGGGCGAGAGGTCCCTCATCGCGCGCTCAACAGAAGGTCGTTGTCCACAGCAACCCCTACGCTCTGGGCGAGATCACGCATGATCAGCCAAACTTGATGGGCGATCCGGGTGGTCACCTCTTCCTTCGACTCATCGTGGTGGTCCAGCCACCAGATGATCCCCGCGTCGACCATGCCCATCAACCCCGCCATCACGCCGTCCGGGGGATCGACTTGTACTTCGGATGTGCGCATGTATGCCGAGGCTGCGGCCACCACCTCGCCGAGGAACCGTGTGCGCCCCAACCTGGCCCGGTGTGTTTCCTTGTTCTGCTGGCGCGCCGCCATGAAGCGATACAGGTTGGGATGACCGGCAGCCCATCCGATGGCAGCGCCTATCACGCCTTCGATGATGGTGGGAGCTGTACCGCTCACGCGCATGGCGGGACGAACGGTGTCAATGAGCTGATCAGCCGCGAATCGGAGCACTTCTCGTTCGAGGTCTTCCTTGCTGTGGAAGTGCCGGTAGACGTGAGGCCTCGCAACCCCCGCCCGTTCCGCGATCTGGGCAGTACCGACGCCGGGACCGTACTCCTCGATCGCACGAGCCGCGGCCACCACGATCTGCTCTCGCCGTGCCGACCGGTGCGATTCGTGCGCCGTCGATCGGCGCACCACGGCCGTGTCCACCCACCTCGCAAGATCCACGACCACATTCTAACCCGAAAGGGACTGGCGCGGTACAGGGTGTACCCGTAGCCTTCGGGCACACCCTGTACCCGGCGAATACTCCCTGGAGGACCCATGCCCAGCCGCCGTTCACCCTGGATGAACCAGGACCTCGACGACTTCCGTCAACTCGCCCGGACGTTCTGCGAGAGGGAGATCAAGCCCAACATCGAGCGGTTCATCGAACAGAAGCGCGTCGACCGCGAACTCTGGACCCGCGCCGGCGAGCTCGGCCTGTTGTGCGCCTCCATTCCCGAGGAGTACGGCGGGGGCGGCGGCAACTTCTTCCACGAGGCAATCCTTATCGAGGAGCAGGCCCGCATCGGTGACAGCAGCTGGGGGGCCGCACTCCACAGCGGCATCGTGGCGCACTACCTGCTGCACTACGGCACCGAGGAGCAGAAGCGCGAGTGGCTGCCCAAAATGGCCTCCGGCGAGGTCGTGACCGCCATTGCGATGACCGAGCCGGGGACCGGTTCCGACCTCCAGGGAATCAAGACGAAGGCAGTCAGAGAAGGCGACGACTACGTCATCAACGGAGCCAAGACCTTCATCACCAACGGCTACCACGCAGACATGGTGCTCGTCGCCTGCAAGACCAGCCCCGATCAGGCTGCTGCAGGCGTCTCACTGGTCATCGTGCCGACCAGCTCCGAAGGATTTCGACGCGGCCGTCTCCTCGGCAAGATCGGCCTCAAGGGGCAAGACACCTGCGAGCTCTTCTTCGATGACGTACGTGTGCCTTCCAGCAATCTGCTCGGCACCGAGGAGGGGCAGGGCTTCGTCCAGCTCATGATGCAGCTCCCGCAGGAGCGGCTCATCGTCGCCGTCAGTTGCGCCGCGTCGATGGACTTGATGCTGGACCTGACACACGAGTACACACTCACGCGCGAGGCGTTCGGCAAACCGATCTTCGGATTCCAGAACACCAAGTTCAAGCTCGCCGAGGTCGCCACCGAAGCCCGCGTCACCCGCGCCTTCATCGACGAGTGTCTCGACCTGCATGTCAAGAGCGAACTGGACATCCCCACCGCCGCGATGGCGAAGTACTGGAGCTCCGAACGCGCTCAGCAAGTCGCCGACACCTGCCTGCAACTCCACGGCGGCTACGGCTACATGGAGGAGTATCCGATCGCGCGCGCATGGACCGACCTGCGGATCAGTCAGATCTACGCCGGCACCACCGAGATCATGAAGGAGATCATCGCCCGGTCACTCCCGGCACCTGTCATGGGACAGTAGTCCGTCCCCGACGCGTACTCGCTCGCTCGGCGAGCACTCGGTCCGCCAGAACGCCTAGCAGTTTGTCCCCGGACAACAGCGGTGGACGCCCGTCGACCCGGCCACGGGCCCGGGCGGCTTCCAAGCCGGCGTGAGTGCGTTCGGAGATGTGGTGTGTCCCGGGTTCTACGGAGTCGGAATTTTTGGATTCTGGTGGCGAACACCGGGAGGAAGAGATGGGACGACAAGGCTATTCGGCTGAGTTCAGGCGCAAGGTCCTCGACTTGCTCGCGGCGGGGCGCAGCGTAGCTGCTGTCGCGTACGACCTTGATCTCAGTGACCAGACGATCTACAACTGGCGCCGGCAGGACCGGATTGACCGGGGCGAGGCATCTGGACTGAGTAGTGCTGAGAAAGGTGAACTCGCGAAAGCGAACAAGCGGATCCGCGAGCTTGAGACAGAGCTAGCCGTCGCCCACTGACGGCGGACACGAGAGACTGCCCGTAGGCGGTCACGAAGGTGCCCGCTGGCGGACGTGAGAGTTGCCCGCTGGCGGTCGTGGGATCTGCCCGACACGACATTCTTTCCCGGCCTGCTTGGGCGGTTCGGGGCCCCTCCTCGGGTGCGATAGCGGTGCTCCAAGCGCCCATCGCCCCGAGGAGGGACAACATGAAGTCTGCCGAGGAGATCATGGAAATTCTCGAAGCGTTTGATCTGACAGAGTCCTATCGGGATGCCGGCGAGCTCGCCGGGGTCTCGCACCACACCGTCGCCCGCTATGTCACGGCTCGTGATGCGGGCCAGTTGACCGACAAGCCGGCCGCGCGGCCGCAGTTGATGGACGAGTTCATGCCGAAGGTCGAGGAGTGGGTGGAGCGCTCGGGCGGCAAGATCCGTGCGGACGTGGTCCACGAGAAGCTGCTCGCGGTGGGGTTCACCGGCTCGGAGCGCACCACGCGTCGGGCGGTGGCGGCGGTGAAGAAGTCCTACCGGCTCGGGAACGCCCGGGTGCACCGGCCATGGGTGACCGAGCCGGGCCTGTGGCTGCAGTACGACTTCGGTGACGGTCCGGTGATCGACGGGGTGAAAACCGTGCTGTTCTGCGCGTGGCTGGCGTGGTCACGGTTCCGAGTGGTCCTGCCGATCCGCGACAAGACGGCCCCGAGCGTGTTCGCTGCCCTGGATGTGACGCTGCGCCGCCTGGGTGGTGCGCCGACGTATGTGCTGACCGACAACGAGAAGACCGTCACCGTGGAGCACGTGGCGGGGATGGCGGTGCGTAACCCGCAGGTGGTGGCGTTCGCCCGCCACTATGGAGTCACGGTGCTCACCTGCGAGCCAGCCGATCTGGCCTCCAAGGGTGGCAGCGAGTCCACAGTCAAGGTCGCCAAAGCCGACCTGGTGCCCAAGGAGACGAACCTGCGCGGCGAGTACGCCTCGTTCGCCGAACTGGAGGCCGCCTGCGAACAGTGGTGCGAGCAGATCAACAACCGGGAGCACCGCGTCACCCGGCGGGCCCCGGCCGAGATGCTCGCCCAGGAACGGGCCCGCCTGCACGCCGTGCCGACCGCTGCGTACACGGTGGCACTGGGGACCACGCGGCAGGTGCCGGTGAACTCGCCGATGGTGACGTTCGAGTCCGGGCAGTACTCGGTGCCGCACGCGCTGCTCGGTGAGACGGTGTGGGTCCGCCCGTACGGCGCTGGCGCCGGCGAGCAGATCGTCGTGGTGCACATCGGAGCGGACGGGCCGGTGGAGGTGGCCCGCCACCAGCGCG
Source organism: Dietzia sp. WMMA184 (assembly GCF_002441635.1). Lineage (NCBI taxonomy): Bacteria > Bacillati > Actinomycetota > Actinomycetes > Mycobacteriales > Dietziaceae > Dietzia > Dietzia sp. WMMA184. Next base: position 2,487,969 of record NZ_NXEI01000001.1, read on the forward strand.
CCACCCCGGGCAGCCCACGGCTTACCGAAGCCCACTTCCCGGAAGCCCCGGCCGGGGCCCTGCACCGCCAACCCCGCGCCCGCAACGCCGCGGAGGCGGCGTTCCTGGCCCTCGGTGACGGAGCCCGGCTGTGGCTGACCGAGGCCGCCGCTGCGGGCACGGCCAGGATGCGGGTGAAGATGGCCGAGGCCGTCGCCCTGGCCAAACTGTTCGACCCAGACGAGGTCGACTGGGCACTCGGGCAGGCAGCGCTGCACAGCCGATTCGCCGAGGCCGATCTGCCCTCGATCCTGAACCACCACGCCGCCTCCGGCGCTACCGGCCAGGCCCACACCGCGGGTGAGGACCGGTCGCTGACCCAGGGCACCGCCGGATGGGCAGCCCTGGGCGGGCAACCGGCTCCCACCGATTCCGAGGAGGAAGACCGATGACCACTACCGAGGTTCCGGCGCTGGGGAGGCCGGCCAGCCCGCCGCTGCCCGCCGACCTGGACGCCGTGCTGCGGCGCCTGCGACTGCCGCACATCCGCCGCCACGCGCCCGAGGTGATCGCCACCGCCAAGGCCCAACGCTGGGACCCGGCCGAGGTGCTGCGTGCTCTGCTGGCAGAGGAGGCCACTGGCCGTGACCGGGCCTCACTGGCCACGCGCCGCGCCGCCGCCGGGTTCCCCACCGGCAAAACCTTCGACGCCTGGGACGAGTCCGTCTCCTCGATCCCCGCACCGACTCAACAGGCGTTGCGGACGCTGGAATGGGTGTACCGCAAGGAGAACCTCGTCGTCTGCGGGCCCTCCGGGACCGGCAAAACGTTCCTGCTCGAGGCCCTCGGACAGCAGGCAGTCGAGCAGGGACTGAAGGTCTCCTGGTTCACCCTGGAAGACCTCGGCGTGCTGCTGCGCCGTCACCGTGCCGACGACACCGTCAGCAAGGCCATCGCCAAGATTCTGCGCGCCGATTTGATCATCGTCGACGACATTGGTCTGCTCCCGGTGGCCACCGACGCCGCCGAAGGGCTATACCGCCTGGTGGACGCCGCCTACGAGAAACGTGCCATCGCGATCAGCTCGAACCTGCACCCCGCCGGCTTCGACGAACTCATGCCCAAGACCATCGCCACCGCGACAGTGGACCGGCTCCTGCACCACGCCCACGTCTGCCAGACAAGCGGTGACTCCATCCGCCTCTCCCAAGCACTCGCCGGCCAGGGGGTGAAGCCCTTGGCCTGACAACCCGCAGACCGGAGATGGCCAGACCCCCGGGGCAGACCCATGGCCATCTCCGGGCAGATCTGGTGACCGTCACCGAGCAGGTCTCACAACCGCCCCCGGGCAGAACTCAATGGCCCTTGACACCCACCGAGCCGTCGAGTTATTGAAGGAGGAGACCGCCCCGAAAGTCGGTACGCGGCGGTCGAAGTGATCGCCGCGGAAGGGCGTCCCGTACAGGTCGCCTGCCGGGTCCTGGGTGTATCCGAGGCCGGGTTCTACGAACACCGAAAGCGGCCACCGTCCGAGCGCGGCGTTCGGCACGTGATGCTTACTAATCTCATCAGCCAGATCCACCTCGAGTCCCGCGGTACCTACGGCGATCGGCGCGTGCACGCCTAGCTGACCCTTGGCAGAGGCGTCGAGGTTGGCCACAACCAGGTCGAGCTACTGATGCGCCGAGCTGAACTAAAGGGCATCTCGGGGCGCCGCCAGTTCAAGCGCATCAGAGCGGTCGACATCTCCACCGACCTGGTCAAGCGAGACTTCGCACGCCAGGGCCCGAACCAACTATGGGTCACCGACATTACGGAGCACCCGACTCGCGAAGGCAAGGTGTACTGCTGTGTGATCCTGGACGCCTACTCCCGGCGAGTCGTCGGCCGGTCGATCGATTCCTCACCGACGGCAGCGTTGGTGACGAACGAAATCTCGCGAACTCGACCGCTCCCCGAACGGCTCGCACGTTCGTCCCGTCTCGAACAGCCGACGACCTGCGCGTGATCGACCAAAAAGTCGTCGCTTCAGCACCTTTCGGGCGTTGAGCGCGAAACGACCCAGATCGCCGAATACTGCTGTCACCTGTGATTACTCGTCGCGGTTCGCGTTCTTCGCGACACTTTCGCACATATCGCGAGTCGCTGGACGCGGGTGCGGAATGTGCAACCAGACCTTCTTATAGGGCTGGCTCGGATGAAATAGCCGCGACTGCGACCCTGAGTCCCGCTCGCACTGGCAACTCGACACCTCAGAGCCCGGCGCTTCATCAGCAGGCGCGGGGGCGCGACTGGTGGAGTTGCTCGGTCTGAGGCTGTGCGCGATTCCGTCGCCCCCTGCGTGGGCGTGGTCGGAGACATTCCGAGAGCCGACCTTCTTGCCCCACACGGGTATATCGTCGTCTGGCGGGTTCGCCTGCGACAGATAGTCAACGGCGTGCCACAGGATCTCGTTTTCTTGCCCCTAAGAGTGGAGTCCACTGTGGCCGTCACGCGGCAACGATTCTCGGCGGCTCGCGGCATCGTCCGGCCTCGAAACCAGCGACTTTCCATGACCAAGGTCATTGCGGCGTTCCTTGCAGTGCCAATGTCTCGGTGACGCGAACACTCAGTTCCGGCTTGTCGTGGCCTTCGGTGTGGGTGTATGTCCCGAGATGGGACCACATCGAGTCCACGAGCGGCTGGAGGAACAAACGGCCCAGCTGAGTGACGATGACGTCGACCACCTGAACAGCATCGGCGCGGACCCTAGTATCGCGTGTCGTTAGTTCCTAAATGCTTGGGTGTTTGGGAGAATGGGTCATGCCCAATAACCCGGCTCCGGCTTTGATTCTTCGTGATGGTGACCGCGAGGAGTTGGAGTCGTGGACGCGGTCAACGTCGATCCAATCGGGGTTGGCGATGCGGGCGCGGATTATCCTGCTCGCGGCGGAAGGTCAGGCGAACTCTCGGATCGCTGACCGGGAGCGAACGACGCCGACGACGGTGTGGAAGTGGCGAGGCAGGTATGAGGCGGATGGGATCGCGGGCCTGTTCGACGAGTCGCGCTCTGGCCGGCCGAAGCGGATAGATGACCAGAAGATCATCACCACGACGTTGACTCCTCCGCCGAAGAAGTACGGGGTGACGCACTGGTCCTCACGCCTGCTGGCGGATCATCTGAAGATCGGTAACGCCACCGTGGCCAGGGCGTGGCGCAAGTTCGGGGTGCAGCCTTGGCGGGCCGGAACGTTCAAGTTCTCCACCGATCCCGAACTGGTCGCGAAGGTCACCGACGTGGTGGGGTTGTACTTGGCGCCACCGGACAACGCGATCGTGTTGTGTGTTGACGAGAAGAGTCAGATCCAGGCGCTGGATAGGACCGCGCCGATGCTGCCGATGCGCACCGGCAGCATCGAAAGGCACACCCACGATTACAAGCGGCACGGCACCACGACTCTGTTCGCCGCGTTGGACATTGCGACCGGGCACGTCACCGGCGCGGTCAAGCCGAAGCATCGCCATCAGGAGTTCCTGGCGTTCCTGCGTCAACTCGACCGCGCCTACCCGGAGGTTGACCTGCACTTGGTGATGGACAACTACGCGACCCACAAAACCCCGGCGGTGAAGGTGTGGCTGGCACAGCATCCGCGGTTCCACGTGCACTTCACCCCGACGTCCGGATCCTGGCTCAACCTCGTGGAAGTCTGGTTCGGGATCATCGACCGGCAGGCCATCCGCCGTGGTGTCTTTACATCTGTCAAGGACCTCAATGCCAAGATTCGCCAGTTCATCACGGGCTGGAACGACCGCAAACACCCGTTCGTCTGGACTAAAACTCCCGAACAGATCCTCGTGAAAGCGAACCCTAAACCAACTTCAGAAACGCGACACTAGACTATACGTCGGTACCGCTTACTGTATGTTCGTACAATACAAGGTGTCCCGGCTCAGTCGGCCTTGTCGACCTGACTATCGTGCCGTCGACAGCCAGTTGCTCAGGCCACCCGCATCGGGCCTCAGGGCCCCTTGGACGTCCCGGTCAAAGGTTGGGTCACGGGTCGGACGTGCGGGTGTCGGCGATATCTCCGTCGCCACAAGCCGAGGTATCGCACCCAGTACAACTTCATCGACAGGAAGGTCTGGACATGGACACATTTCGCGACAAGGCCGGCGAGCCGATAGGTACCGATATCGACAACTGGGTGGCCTCGTTCACGCGCATGGAATCCGGTTCCTCCGAGCTTCCTCCCCACCACCCCAACTGCCTTGGCTGTGGACCAGAGAACCCGAATGGTCACTTCCTCTCGGTACGGCGTGACGGAGACGGCGTCGTCGCACACCACCAGTTCGACCAGCGCCACGTCGGGGCACCGGGCATTGCACACGGCGGCGCGGTAGCGACCGTGATTGACGACCTCTTCGGCTTCTTGCTGTATTCGGTCGGCGAGCTCGCCGTGACGCGCCGTCTCGAGCTCGAGTATCTTGCGCCAGCACTACTCGACACCCCGTACATCCTGCGCGCTGCAGTTCGGTCTCGCGATGGCCGGAAATTGGACCTCAAGTCCACGATGGAGGATGCAGAGGGCCGCACTGTTATTACTGCCACTGCCCTGTTCATCGTGGTCGAGGTTGAACACTTTTTGCAGTCACAGAGAAACTCGAGGGCTTAGGCCAAACTCACCGCCGCGAGCACCAGGCCCGAATACGTCGAGGGTGTCGGCGGAGCCTGAAGCTATTGAACGCCACGCCCAAAGAAAGGGCGAAGCTGAAGGCACCGTGCATTGCCAGTTGCCCTGTACGAGTCAACCAAGTGGCAGCGCTACCTACGACGGAACCCCGTCGGCGGGTGGCCGGTCCAGTGCTTGAAAGCGTGTGAAAAGCTGGCGAGGTCGCTATATCCGAGGTCCGTGGCGATCTCGCTCGCGGACACAGATCCGTCCAGTAAACGAAGAATCGCGTACTCACGAATGACCGACTGGCGCAGTCCGCGATAGGTCATCCCTTCCTCAGAGAGGCGCCGCTTAAGTGTGCTCGTAGAGATGGAGAGTTCGTCTGCAATCCACTGACTTCCACAATCTGCGGGACGCTTCTCTATCAGACGTCTCACCTTGTCCGAATACGAGGCGATTTTACTCCGCTCGTCGAGCCTTCGCTGCAAGTCACTGATAGCGAGTCGATACGCCACGGGATCAGAGAACCGGCAGACGTGATTGACCGCGTCAACGGGAAAATGCAGAATGGACAGTGAAGCGTCAAATACCAGGCGACCAGCTAACCAATCCTGATCCACGGGCAGACCTTCCGGAGCGGGCCAACCCAGTGAGAGTGTGATGTCTGGTGCATCGCCAACGAGTATATTCAGCAGCCTCAGCAGGACCGCACCACAGTAGGTGACCACTAGGGAGTCTAGGACTCGATCGCCCGTCTGCCCATTGAGCGCGACAGACACTCCGTGTCCACCTGCGTAGAACTGCGCACTCAGGGCTGGGGTTATTAGCGGCAGGTAGGCAAGCAATTCCAATATCTCGCCTGCGGAACCTGCGCTTACTAGTGGGACGCTTAATGGTCCGAAGGACGTCAGATGAGCATGCTGGGCGAACGCCAAACCGAGGGTCGTTGCTTGGTCAACGTCGAGGTCGGGCAAGGCTTCCCTGATCCACCGCAGGGGAACTTGGGCGTTGATGGCGAGAAGTGACTCGACGTCGCTTCGCTCACGATCCATGATCTCGCGAAACCGTGCAACGGCGTCTTGCTCCAGAACTGGGCTCTCAAGTAACTGCGCGAACACGAGCGGTGGCACGCCCTCGCGATCAAGATTCATCGCCCCGCCTTCTGAGCCAAATTAACAAGCTTCTGCCCTCAATTAACCTAGCCGCAGTCGTCGTTGTTAGCAATGCTGTGAGCAGCTATTACCCGAACAACCATGCAGGAGCCAGCGATGACAGTCGTAACCTTCGTCTCACATGAGGGAGAGGAGCACGTGGTGCCCTTGGAGGAGGGGCAGTCACTCATGCGGATCGCCGTCAACAACGCGGTGCCCGGAATCGACGCCGATTGCGGAGGCGAAGCCGCGTGCGGCACGTGTCATGTCATCGTTGATCCGCAATGGTCCGACGTGGTGGGCCTCTCGGGAGCAAGTGAAGAAGAGATGCTCTCAATGAACCCCGAACGGCTGCCGACCTCCCGACTGTCGTGCCAGATGACCGCGTCCGCGGATTGGGACGGCCTTACCGTCCAGGTGCCAGAGTTCCAGATGTAACGACGTTCCAGATGTAACGACGAAAGACAAGGTGAGACACGTGAAGGTTTCCGATACGATCGGCGACAAGGTTCAGTCGGCCATCCCGATGGATCTGCAGATCCGGGGCGCCCATCTGTACGACAGGACTCGGCGCTGGGTGACAAGGACGAATGGGAAGAAGCTCTTCGTAGAGAAGCCCATCCCCCCCGTCGAGGACGTCGAACTCGCCGACATCGACCTCAGTAATCCCTTTCTCTATCGGCAAGGACGCTGGCAGTCCTACTATGAGCGCCTGCGAAACGAGGCTCCGGTCCACTTTCAGCCCAACAGTGCGTTCGGGCCGTTCTGGTCAGTGACCCGACATGAAGACATCATCGCGGTCGATAAGAACCATGAGGTCTTCTCCGCCGAGCCGATGATAGTGATCGGGGCCCCGCCTCGTTTTCTCGATATCGAGATGTTCATCGCGATGGACCCACCGCGCCACGACGTGCAGCGAGCAGCTGTGCAGGGGGTGGTGGCGCCGAAGAACCTGCGCGAGATGGAGACGCTCATTCGGTCTCGGGTTCGCGAGGTACTAGACGACTTGCCGGTGAATCAGCCGTTCGATTGGGTCCAGGCTGTATCGATCGAACTGACAGCTCGCATGCTCGCGACGCTCTTGGACTTCCCCTACGAGGAACGTCGCAAACTCGTGTACTGGTCAGATATTGCAACTTCGTTCGAGGAAGCGAACGGTGGTCCTGCGGACCTCGACGAGACGTTCGACGGAATACGCGAGATGGCGAGCGGTCTGAGTTCTCTGTGGTACGACAAGAAGGCTCGGTTAGCAGAGGGGGAGGAACCCGGTTTCGACCTGGTCACCATGCTGCAGAGCAACGAGAACACCAAGGATCTGATCGACCGTCCGATGGAGTTCATGGGCAATCTCGTACTGTTGATCGTCGGAGGGAACGATACGACCCGGAACTCGATGAGTGGTGGCGTTCTGGCGCTGAACCGGTTCCCAGACCAGTTCGAAAAGCTCAAGTCCAACCCTGACCTGATCCCCAACATGGTCTCCGAGATAATCCGGTGGCAAACGCCGCTGGCCTACATGCGCCGAATCGCCAAGACTGACACTATCTTGAACGGTCAGTTCATCCGTAAGGGTGACAAGGTCGTGATGTGGTACGCCTCAGGCAACCGCGACGAGCGTGTGTTCGAGCGGCCCGATGACTTCATCATCGACCGGGCCAACGTCCGCAACCACATCTCCTTCGGGTTCGGCGTACACCGGTGCATGGGCAACCGACTGGCCGAAATGCAGCTGCGGATCCTCTGGGAAGAGCTGCTCCCCCGCTTCGAGAACATCGAGGTCGTCGGCGAACCCGAGTACGTGCAGTCCAACTTCGTGCGGGGTATCAGCAAGATGATGGTGCGCCTCACCCCGAAATCCGGCACATGACATCGCAGCGAGCCCTCATCATCGGTGCCAGCCATGCCGGAGCCCAACTCGCGGCGAGCCTACGGCAGGACGGGTGGAGCGGTGAGATCGTCCTCATCGGCGAGGAGCCCACGGTGCCCTACCAGCGCCCGCCACTGTCGAAGGCGTATCTCGCCGGGAAAACCACCCTCGACGAGATCACCATCCGCAGTTCGGACTTCTACTCCAAGCAGCGAATCCAGCTTCTCAACGCGCACGTGGAGGCGATCGACGGCTCGGCTGGGCACATCGTTATGAGCACCGGCGACACACTGACATACGACAAGCTCGCGCTGTGCACGGGAGCCCGCCCTCGTCAGCTCCGCGTTCCTGGGGCCGATCTCGCCGGGGTCCATTACCTTCGGACCGCCGCAGACGTCGAGAAGATCCGCACGTCCGCCACCCCCGGGCGGCGGGTGGTGATCGTCGGGGGCGGCTACATCGGACTTGAGACGGCCGCCTCACTACGGGCACTGGACCTGGACGTCACCGTGCTCGAGGCGACCACTCGCGTCCTCGAGCGGGTCACTGCTCCCGACGTATCAACGTTCTTCGAGCGGATCCACCGAGAGGAGGGCATCGATATCCGAACGGGCGCCAAAGTCGCAGCATTAGTCGGAGACGACTGCGTCCGGGAGGTCACACTATCTACTGGCGAGTCGATTCCGACTGATCTGGTCATCGTGGGTATCGGTGTTGAACCGAGAACAGAACTCGCCGAGGCGGCGGGCTTGACCCTGAACGATGGTGTGGTGATCGACGAGCACGCCCGAACCAGTGACCCAGCCATCGTTGCCGCCGGAGACTGTGCCAGCAAGTACATCTCTCGATACGGTCGCCGAGTCCGGCTGGAGTGCGTACCCGGAGCAACCGATCAGGCGAAACTCGCCGCGGCTACCCTTTGCGGGAAGTCCAAGAGCGCAGTGTCGCTGCCCTGGTTCTGGTCAGATCAATACGATCTCAAGCTGCAGATCGCCGGTCTCAACACCGGTTACGACGAAGTCGTCCTCAGCGGTGACCCCACCCGGGACCGCGACTTCAGCTGCTTCTACCTCCGTGATGGCGAACTCCTTGCTGCAGACTGCATCAATCGTCCCCGTGATTTCATGCTCAGCAAACAGGTCATCACACAGCAGCGTCCTTTCGTCCGGACCGATTTCGCCCATACGGGTTCTCCCGATTCCTTGCGCAATGGGTAAGCCAGTCCCGAGCGAGACTCGCACGGTCAGCGGCGGAGCCTCGACGAACGGCGCTGACATCCCACTGGCGCAGCAAGAGAGCCCGGTTCGTGCCCGCCTGCCGTTCAGAAAGGAACTCTGATGACTCGCCAGACGCTCATCGAGAACTATCCACATCGGGTCGGGGGGCACTGCGGCTCAGCCGCGATGCGAGACCTCCTGCACTGGCAAGGCCTCGGCTGGGAAGGACCGCCCGATGAAGGTCTCGTCTTCACCCTCGGGGGGTCACTTGGCCTGTCCTACTTGCGCTCGAGCGACCTCTTCCCGCCGCTTTATCTGGTAGGGAGAGACTCCGATTTCGAAGTAAATCTCCCCCATCTACTGGGCGCACAGGTCCAAGTGCTCACGACCGACGATCCCCGAGAAGGATGGTCGTGGATTAGCCAGGAGGTCGATGCCGGAAGGCCAGCCCTGATATGGGGCGACATCGCGGAGTTGCCCTACCTGCGGGTTCGGCTCCAAATGAGTCGCCACGATATCGTGGTAATTGGTTACGACGAGGCGGAGAGGATCGCCTTCGTTGTTGACAACGACCGTGCCGAGGTCCAAAAGGTTCCGTTCGACGCTCTCGCTCGAGCACGGTCGTCGATGTCATTCCCACAACCGACACGTCACACCACGTACCGCATCGCCTGGCCGCATGAGTTACCAGACCTTGCGCAGGTTGCCGCAGCGGCTTTCCGTCAATCGGCAGCGAACATGCGCCACCCAACTCCGCCAGGAGTCGTTGATCTCACGACCGCGGTGAGCGGTTCCGAAGGCTTAGCAGCGGTCGCCCAGCTCGCCGCTGATGTCCGGACTTGGTCCCATCTACCGGCTGACGAACTCGAGATCCTCTTATTCAGCTTGAGCGCTTTCATCGAGAAGGCCGGCACCGGTGGCGGCCTGTTCCGAAAGCTGCTCGCTGACGGCTGCGCGGACGTGGCACGTTTGACCGGTGACCTCGCGACCGAAGATCTCGCTGTAGCCGCCAGACACTGTGCACAGACATGGACGGAGGCCGGCCGAGCCGGGATCGAGCACGAGGTCGATGTGCGTACTCGGCTGGAACGTGTGGCTTCGGCGGTTAGCCTCCTGCCCACGCTCGAGCTTCAACTGGCTGAAGCTCTGGAGTCAGCTTCGCGATCGCTTGCAGCAGCCTGACTAACCCCGCTGATTCACGGGCCGGTGTGACTGCTGCTGTCGGGTGACGGCGGGCTTGTTTTCGCGTGTGGGCGTGCGTGTGTGCCGGCTGGCGCTGCCGGTGGGCGGGTCTCCGGTGGTGCTGTCGTGGGCGGGCAGGTGAGGTCAGGCTGGTTTGGGGATCGCGGCGATCGTGTTGAACACTGCGACGATGGCGGTGGCCCACGGCCATGTTTCGGGAATCTTCACGCGCCGCCGCCGGCCACTACGGACCAGTCGGGCTGCCACGTGAAGGAAGCGGTAGCGCAGCGCTTTGGGCTCGCACAAGGCCAGAACGGCGGCCTCGCCGATGCAGGCCAGCATCCGAGTCCAGGCCACCAGGTCAGCGGCGATCATCACCGCCACCAGCCAAGCCTGGTTGACCGCGAACTCCCGCGAGGGAAGCCTGCCCAGGCCGGTGTCTTTTGCGTGACGGATCCGGTCCTCGACCCGGGCGTGAGCCCGGTGTCGGGCCTCGAGGAACTGGAGCTGGCCGGTGGCGGTGTTGGTGACAAAAGCCTGGTAGCGCCACCCGTCGATCTCCTCGAACATCGACAACTGAGCACCCGGGTGGGGCCGTTCGCGGCGCACGATGACCCGCATCCCGTCTGGCCACTTGGCCAGCATCCCGGGAGCGAGGAACCCGGTCAGCTCCGCGATGTCGGCCCCGTCGCGAATGTCCCCGTTGGGGTTGAGCGCTGGTCCCCACGCGGCTTCGGGGCAGGTCGCGATGGCCCGGCGAATCGGGGCAGTGATAGCGAAGCCGACCGAGTACTCCACCCGTCGACCACGGACGCGGTTCTGCTCGGTGATCCACTCCAGCAAGTCGTGGGAGGCGCCGGCACCGTCGGAGCGGATCAGCAGATCACGCCGATGACTGGCGGGGATCTGCGCGATTGCCTGGCCCAGGACGTCGATGTGGTCGGCAGCGGTGTTGGACCCGGCGTTGCCCGGGCGCAGGCTCCCGGCGAGAAACTCTTCTGTGTTGTCGCACCACACCCCGATCGGGTGGTACCCGAACGTGCTCTTATATGTCGGAGCTGCATGTTCCTTCTCGCTGTGCGTGACCACGATGGTGGCATCCACATCGAGCACGACCGTCGATCCCAGATCCCGCCCCGCACACGCCGATGCGGGTACTCCGCCGGGCAGGTGGGACCACACGTGCCGCCGCGTGCGAGCTCGCGCCGCCTGGATCTTCTTGCGCTTGCCGGCGGGTGACCTCATCGAGTGTGCGCCACACCGTCGGGGCCGACGCCACCGGGCCCAGGGCCCCGGATTGGTGGCGCAGGACGCCGATGTCGGAAATGGACTCGCCGCCATCGGCGAGCATCACCGCGACGTCGATCAACACCCGGCCGCGATCGTGGATCGGGATGAACCGGCGGCGAGCCATGGCCCCTGACAGCTCGGCGGTCAGACCGACCTGATCAGCCAGAAGCCGAGGCACGATGGCCCCGGCATGCGAGACCACCCCGACACCATCAGCAGTAACGGACAGACCGGCCGACCACGAAGTACGCTTCACCTACCGAGTGCTTTCTGCTGGAGAACATGGAACCTTAGACAAGTCCCAGTTTCCCCTGATCAGGAAGCACTTCGGTCTATTTTCGCCCAGCGATCCGCAGATCCCCATGAAACACCGGGGCTAATCGGGAAGTCAAAACTGGACGGTAGAAGTTCCGGCCGCACTCAGACTGCAGCGGATGGCTCGCCGCCGCTCGCACCGAAACGACCGGGCTCAAGGGTTGCCTCGCCACCTCCCCGGCGACCTCGGCGATCGAGCGGTCACACCCATCCGACAAGAAGAAGCCCCGATTTAGCGAGATCCGCCGGCGCCAGGGCGGTTCAGGTCGTGGATGGACTCGGCCGGGATGGGTTCGCCTCCCTGCTTGCGGGCAGCAAGAAAATCATCAACGAGTTGCACGCATCCGTCGTGGTCGACGGTGCAGAGCCCAGTAAGGCGAGCGAACAGGACGGGACCCAGGAGTTGAACGATCGCGAAGGTGGCGTCGACGTTGCCGAGCTGTGCTCGAACGTCAGGATGTGTGAGGATGCGGTCAAAGGGCTGCCGGTATTCCTCGATGACTCGACTACGCAGTGAGGTGATCGCGGCCGAATCGGCAGGATCGCCGCCGACTGATCCGATTGACAGCCAAGCCAGAGTCGTAATGTTCAGCGGCGCCTGGTCAATCAGGTCGGCTTGGGCCGTGAGAAGCGCGATGAGTTGGTCGCGTACCGACCCACTGGTGGCAGAGACTTCGACGCGAGGCAACACCCGCTCGAAGGTCGCCGCAAGCAACTGGGCGGTCCCGCCGAAATGCCGATAGAGCGTGGCCCGCGCAACCTTTGACATTCGAGTGACCGCCTCGACGGTAACCGCCTCTACACCGCCAGTGCTCAGGAGATGCGTGGCAGCGTCGAGCAATCGTTTTCGTGAGCGCAGCAGTCGCGGATCGAGCTGATCGTCGTCCGTAGCGGGCCGGTCAGCACTCCAGTCGTTCACGCTCTCCCCCTTCGGCCGACGGTCACTTCTCGTCCAAGCTGACCTGTCCAGCCAGCCGGATACTGTGATACTACTTGTCTCAGACCAAGACCGACCATCTCACAGCAAGGGGCGGGCGATGCACTCACCCCAACAGGCCATCACCGAGTCATCCCGGTGGACCCGAGCCGAATGGTGGATGCTCACGGTGTCGTGCCTAGCCGTGGCGTTGGTGGTCGCGGCCATGGCCGCGCTGTATTCGGCATTACCGGAGATTGCGGTAGAGACTGGAGCGACGCAAGCCCAGCTGACCTGGATCGTCGACGGCTACACGCTGGTACTGGCGTGCCTGGTCCTGCCCGCTGGAGCGATCGGTGACCGCTATGGCAGACGCGCAGTTCTCGTAATAGGCCTGGCGATATTCACCATTGCGTCCGCACTTCCCCTGCTGCTGTCTGACCCGGCCTGGTTGATCGCTGCGCGAGCGATTGCCGGGGCGGGCGCTGCGCTGGTAATGCCCTCGACGCTCTCGATTCTGACTGCTGGTTTCGCCGCCGTTCATCGCGGCCGAGCAGTAGGTGTGTGGGCTGGAGTCGCCGGCTCCGGAGCAGTGTTAGGCATCCTCGGCGCCGGGGTGTTGCTTGAGCGCTGGTCGTGGGTGTCGGTATTTGTTGGACTGACCGCAGCGGGAGCCTTACTGGCCGCGCTGGCATGCACAATCGCTGAGTCCAGCCAGCATGATCACCCTCCCGTGGACTGGGTGGGCGCGGCGGCAGCTGCAGTCGCGGTTGCGGGAATCGTATTCGCCACGATCGAGTTTCCAGCGCGGGGTTGGGCCGACCCGATCGTTCTCGCCAGCGCCGGGGCCGGCATGTTGGCGACAGCCTTTTTTATCCTGATTGAGCTGCGATCCTCGGCCCCCTTGTTGGATGTTCGGTTGTTCGCCAAGCGCGGCTTCAGCGCCGGCTCGTTGTCGGTGGCCATCCAATTCTTGGTCACTTTCGGGGTATTCCTACTCCTGGTGCAGTACCTGCAACTGATCCTGGGATATGGACCGCTGGCCTCGGCGTTGGGGTTAGCGCCGATGACGGTCCCCCTGATCGTGATCTCGGTGATCGCCCCCCGACTGTCACAGCGATTTGGACTACGAGTGATGACCGTCGCCGGTCTGGTGACCATCGCAGTTGGCCTGATGCTGGTCAGCCGGATGACCGTCGACGCACGTTACCTCGACCTGCTGTGGCCGCTGTTGATCATGAGTGCAGGGCTCGGACTATGCACAGCCCCGGCGACCTACGCGATCGTCGCCGAAACTCCGGAGAGCAAACACGGGGTCGCCGCCGCGGTCAACGATGCGGCCCGCGAGATCGGCGCTGCGATGGGGATCGCAGTGGCCGGCAGTGTGCTGGCCGCCGGATACACCCGCCACATCCAACCCGCCCTGCCTCAGTTACCCGAACCTGCCCGCGGTCCGGTCTCCGACTCCCTGGCCGCCGCCCTAGAGGTCGCCGCACAAGCCGGACCAATGGCGCAACCATTGGTCGACTACGCCAAAGAGGCATTTGTCAACGGCAGCAGTCAGGCCACACTTACGTTGGCAATCCTCACCGCCGCCGCCGCAGTCTTGCTAGCGTTCCTTGCCCCGGGCACTGCTGCGCGTGACCACAAGACCACGGCCAGTTCCACAGCACCGGCACACCGGGACAGCGTCGGATAAGTGGCCCGTCCGGCTTCCGGCTGCACTGACCCATGCCTGGAGAAGCTGCGCAAGGTCAGCAAGAACCGCGGTCACTTCCCGAGTGCAGAATCTCGGCGGTCGCGCTGCTGTGGCTAGCGATGTCCACCATCTTCAGGGCGGGGGTCAGTGGCTGATGCGTCCACGCTGTGACTGCAGGGTGGGCGGTAGCAGCCGTTCGGCGACCGCGCCGAAGACGGCTTTGTGAAGGTTGTCCACGGCCTGCTCACTCGCGGGCCAGGTCGACGGCGGCGCTCCGACTCCGGTGGCGTTTTCCACGGTTTGGTCAAATCCCAGCCGGACGGCGGTGTGCCACACGGTCGCATGAACTCCTCGGATCCCGGTGGCCGCCCACACGCCGCGAATAGCACCCAGCGCCGCGCCGGTGCTGAAGTGCATGAGGTGGTTCCACCCGTCCGGGCGGTCGTCGTCGCCAGGCTTTTGGCCCAACAGCGTGAGCAGGGCGCGCGCCGGGACGTACGAGTTCGGCCTGCCCGTGATCGCCTGTTCGGCTTTCTCGCCGATGACCATCAATCCGGCCCCTACTAAGCCGGCCACCGCTCCGGTTCCGGCCGCTCGGGCAACATGGACTGCTCGGTTCTGGGTCATACTGCTCACTCCTTCAATGCTGTGTGTTTGGGACGCCCTTCGGAAAGCGCGGTTCTGATGATCGGGTAGCGGTCGGACGGGCATCGGATAGCGGCATCTGCCCGTCCGACCGCTGGGCCGCTATGGCGTTGCCGTGGCGAGGTGTCGTCTCATGTTCGGGCCGTCGAGGGCGATGATCTCGGCGCCGGCGACGATCCGGTTGAGGATCGATTCGGCGATGACCGCGTCTTGGAGCGACTTGTACCAATCGGGCGGATCGAACTGCGAGGTCACCAGAGTCGAGCCCCGGCCTTCCCGAGCGGCAAGGATGTTGAGCAGCTCCGCCGCTGTGTGCGGAGCCACCGGCGTGGTCAGGAAGTCATCGAGAACCAGCAGGTCACAGTTGTGCAGGTCAGTGAGGAAGTCCAGCCTGCGCTGCGAGGTCGGCTCCAGAACGGCGAGCCGGTTGGCCAGGTCGTCGAGTCGGAAGAACCTCGCGGTGTAGTACTTTCGGCACGCGGCATTGAGCAGTGCCTGGACGAGGTAGGTCTTGCCCACGCTGGACTGGCCGAGCACGACGAGATTACGAGTGGCGTCGATCCATTGACAGCTACTCAGTCGTGCGATTAGCTCGCGGATGACGCCTGAGGTCAGGCAGGTAGCGGATCTCTTCTACGCAGGCGTCAGGGTTTGGCGATCTGGAGGCCTTGAGTAGTTTCTGGGTCCGGCGTTTCTGCCTGGCCGTGATCTCTTTGTCCAGGGCGTGGAAGATCTTCTCCGAGAAGGTCCACTCGTCGCAGGCGGGATCGTTGGCCAAGTCGATGACGGTCTGGCCGAACGCGGTCATCCGCAACTGGGTGAACAGTGGCATGTCGGCGTCGGTGAGATGACGATCAGTCACTGCAGCTCCTCCCGCCCCGCGGTGCCGCTGCTCGGGCTCGGGCCTCCTGTGAGGGCGGCGAGGCTGAACTGCTCGGGCCCGGCCAGATGCGCCCCGGTGGTATCTCGCCGACCCGGCGGCGGCTCCAGCCGGTCCGTCAGCCGCCACCGCCGGCTGCGTGGTGGTGGGCCGGGCGGCGGCCTGGGTCCTCAGGGCCGCCAGCTGCTGCTTGACGGCGGTGTAGCTGATCGCCCGGCGGGAGGTCTCGGAGACGAGTTGGCCACAGGCCCGCTCGAGCAGCATCTTGTTGTCCCCGCGGGCCAGGGCGAGGATGTTCTGGCACGAGCGATAGCCCTGAGCCTCGATCCGCTGGCGATCCAGTGAATATTCGTCTCACTGGGGTCCACCGGTATTGCCTCCGGGGGCCAGTTGTCGACGGCGCGTGAATACTGACCCCCGGGTGACGGGTGAAGTTTGACCCCTCCCGACCCTGGGAGGGTGATTGCAGTGGAGCAGTGGGCCGAGATACGTCGCTTGCACAACAGCGAGGGGGTTCCGATCAAGGAGATCTCGAGGAGGTTGGGTATAGCGAGGAACACGGTGAGGTCGGCGTTGGCGTCGTCGGAGCCGCCGAAGTACCCGCGGGCTCGGAAGGGATCGCTGGTCGACGCCTTTGAGCCGGAGATCCGCAAGCTCCTGGCGGAGTACCCGACGATGCCGGCCACGGTGCTCGCCGAGCGGATCGGGTGGCCGCACTCGATGACGGTCCTGAAGGACCGTGTGCGGGCGATCCGTCCGGAGTACCGCGGGGTGGACCCGGCGGACCGGATCGAGCATGAGTATTCGCTCTTCTGAGGGCCAGTCATATCGGGCCTGAGAGCCAGCGGCGGCTTGACGCGTTGGACGCCGTCGGAGCCTCCGTTATTCGCGTTCAGAGCCACCTTCTTAGGCTCCTCCCGCTGGGTGTAACGGGCACCTGGCGGAAGGAGCAGTTCCCAATGGTAAGGAAGATCAAGGCGAAACTCGTCTTGCAGTTGCGCGCCGAGGGCCTGTCGGGGCGGGCGATCGCGGCCTCGCAGCAGATCTCACGCAACAGCGTCGCTGCGGTGCTGGAGGCCGCTGATGCCGCCAAGCTCGGCTGGGACGATGTCGCAGATCTACCGGACGGCGAGGTGTACTCGCTGTTGTTCCCGGGCCGGGGTGAGCACGCGAGCGTGTTCGCCGAGCCCGACTGGGCCGAGGTGCATCGGGAGATGGCCCGGGTCGGGGTGACGATGAAGCTCTTGCACGGCGAGTACATCGACCGGTGCACGGGCTCGGGGTCCCCGGCGATGGGGTACGACCGGTTCTGTAAGCAGTACCAACAGCATGTACTGGTCGCTGGGTTGGCCTCTCGGGTCGGGCACAAGGCCGGGCAGACCGTCGAGGTGGACTGGTCTGGCCCGACGATGCAGCTGACCGACCCCGTCACTGGCGAGGCGAGGCGGGTGTATCTGTTCGTGGCGTGCCTGCCGTTCTCCCGGTACGCCTTCGTCGAACCGACATTGGACATGAAGCAGGACACCTGGCTGCGGGCCCACGTGGCGATGTTCGAGTTCTTCGGCGGGTCAGTGCCGCGCATCGCGTGCGACAACCTCGGGGACCGGCGTGATCACCCATCCCCGCGAGGGCGAGATCGTCCTCAATGACGCCTACCGGGAGATGGCCGCCCACTATTCGGCTGCGGTGCTGCCCGGCCGGGTGCGCAAGCCCAAGGATTATCCGGTGGATTCTGTTATCCCGAGTCGTGACCCTGAGGTGCTGGTCGGCGCCGGTTTTGGTGGTAGTTCCTCGGGATAACGAGATCGTCTCTACGCTTGCTCGCCTCTTTCGGTTTCTACTTGGAGGTGAGCGGGAGATGAGTGTTCTCCTGGACGATCTGATCGTGATAGCGGATGCCGCGATCAGCGGGCAGGGCTCGGCGCCCTCGACGCTGATGCAGTATCGGTGGGCGTGGTCCCAGTTCGAGTCGTTCTGCGCCACGCGCAATGACGGTGCAGCAGTGGTGACCGAGGAATCGGTTGCCGACTTCGTGGAGTTCGTGACCTGCGAGCATCAGGCGGGACGGTACAAGCCGTGGAAGTTCAAGTTGCTGCGCAAGGCGGCGTTGGTGCTGTTGGAGGTGACCAGCACCGGCTCCTACCAGTGGCGACTTTCCCGGACAACGCATCCGAACGACACGCTGAACGAGGCTCTTCGCCCGGTTCAAGAGCAGTACGAGGCCTGGTTAAAGCATCAGGGGCTCGCAGTAACCACGCAGAATCTTTACGCCACCATCTCGCGCACGACGTGGCTGCCTGAGCACGGTGCCCCAGAGATGGGCGCGCTGACACCTGCGGGCGTGGGGGCCGCGGTGGCCTATCTTGGCCAGCGCTACCGTCCGGGGAGTATGCGGACCGTCTTGTCCGCGGTTCGTGTGCTGTGTCGTTTCCTGGAAGAAACCGAGTTGCGGCCCGGGCTATCGAGGGCGGTGCCGGGTCGCTCGGCCCGTCGCACCAGCCCGGTGGGAGTCCTGAGCCCGAGTGAGATCGACACACTGGTCAACTCGACTGATCTGGATGCGTCAGCCAGGCTCCGGGATCGGGCGATGCTGCTGCTTGCGGCCAGGACGGGACTGCGCCCCGTCGATATCGTGAACCTCCGGTTGAGCGATATCGACTGGGCCAGGGCTCAGATTACGCTGACCCAGCACAAGACGGTCCAGGTCCTGACATTGCCGTTGCTGGCCGATGTGGGGGATGCGATCGCCGACTACCTGCTGCACGAGCGACCCGCCGCCGCCACGGGTGAGCAGGTGTTTCTGCGTTCGCAGGCCCCGTTCACGGCATTGGCTCCCTCGTCGGGGCTGCACTTCGCTTCTGCTCGGGCGTTCGCTCGCACCGGAGCGAGTACTTCGGGCGGTTCCGGCCGCGGGTTCCGGGTGCTGCGGGCCTCGCTTGCGACCCGGATGCTAGAAGACGGCGCCGTGCTGCCGGTGATCTCTGGGGCGTTGGGTCATCGCTCGATCGACTCGGCCAAACACTATCTGGCCGGTGACGCCCAGCGGATGCGCCAGTGCTGCCTCGACTTTTCCGGGATCGCCCCGCGAAGGACACGGTCATGAACAACCTGTTCAGCGGCCTTGCTCCCCACATTCAGGGCCTTCTGGAGATCAAGCATGGGCTGTGTCAAGGATTGTGGACAGGTCCTCGGTGATGTCGGGTGTGTCAGGCCGCCTCGGTTAGGTCCTCGGCGGCGGGATTGTGGGCGTCGGCCCATGCCTGGGCCGGGGTGCGGTAGCCCAGGCTGGAGTGCGGTCTTTGACGGTTGTAGAACACCTCGATGTACTCGGCGACGGCGAACCGTGCTCGGGCGCGGGTATGGAACACCTGCTGGTGGTACATCTCGTTTTTCAAAGTGGCGAAGAACGTCTCCGCGGCGGCGTTGTCCCAGCATTATCCGGCTAATCGGGGGCCTGATGGGCCGTTGGCCGGATAACGCGGTCAGCGGCGCATGCGGCGGAGTTGCTCGTCGTGGCGGCGCACTTGCTCTGCGAGGCAGTTGACCGCGGTTCGCAGGGTCGCGAGTTCATCTGTGAGCGAGGCCATCGGAGTTTCGGGGTGCTTGTGGTGCTCGACGATGGTGCGCAGTTCAGTGCTGCGATAGATCGTCGAGCGGCTCAGTCCGGTGGCGGCTGCGATGGCGACGACCGTGATCGGTTGGCCTTCGCGGGCCAGGTCTGTGCAGGCGCGTTCGACGAGGTTGATCTTGCCGCGGGCGGTCATCCTGCGGCCGCTTCCGTGTCGGCGATGAGCGCATCGAGGCGGTTCAGGAGCTTGTGGTGGCGGTCGGCTTCGTCGATCCACCCTCGGCTTTCGGCGTCGCGGGCAAGTGCTTCGGCGTCTATGCGTTGGGCCGCCAGGATCGGCAATGATGAAGGCTCTGTGCGGTAGCTGGGGCAGTGTTCGCAAATGTTGGCGTAGGTGCAGGCGCCCTGGGCTGGGGCTCGTAGACAGAATCCTCCTGCCATGCGCGATTTGAGCAGCGGCGTGTCCTGCCAGGGACGTCCGCCGGTGATGTCGGCCAGCGGAATTTGGATCCGGCCACCGGGGCTGCCCGGTGCCGGGTTCTGGGGCGGGGTGTTCTGTTTGGCCAGGTCCAGGGCTCGTTCGTATTCCTCGCGGATGGTGGTGTCGAAGAGTCGGCCGTAGCGCAAGCTCATCTCGGCGCTGACGTGACCGAGTAGGGCCATCAGTGCTTGCAGGGAGACGCCAGCGTTGACCAGTGCGGTCGCGTAGGTGTGGCGCAGCTGGTGGGAGGTGATGTGGTCGAGTCCGGCGATATCGGCGGCGTGGTTGAGTTCGGCGCGCACGCCCTGTTGGGTCAGTCGGCGTCCGAGGTAGGTGAACAGAAACTGTGCTCGGCGCCGGTACCGCGGGTGAGGCAACGGCTGGCAGTGGGAGCGAATCTGGATGACCCTGTCGATCAGTTCGAGGGTCTGATCATCGAGTGGGACCATCCGCTCGGTGGCCATCTTGCCCAGGGGAACCTTGAGCCAGGAGCGCGGGATGGGTGGTCAGTGCTTGTTGCAGGCGCCGATCAGCGTCGATCGGTAGGTACCGTGGCAGCACCTGCGGGAGTTTGGGGATGTCATCGCGGAAGAGCACTTTCCTGCCGGGGGCCGCGTCCCAGCCCCACTCGGTGATATCGGTCAGGAACGTCATCACGGCGATCACGCGTCGGTTGCGGTCGCCGTTGCTGATCGGTTTTCCGTCCTTGTCGCTGACCGAGTCGGGCAGCGAGGACAGCCAGGGCTCGATATGGTGGCGCCGATCCAGGTCGGCCACGCTGGCAAGGTCAGGATCGATGCCGGTCAAGAACACACCGAAGTGCTTGAGTCGGGTGGCCATGGTCGAGACGGTCTTGACCTGGCAGGTTGCCTTCTTTCGCTCCAGGTAGGCGACCATTTCGTCCCGGATCGATGGGGTGATCTCGGCCAGTCGCTCAGCCAGCGGGATCGGGCCCCCGGCGCGGGGCAGTTGGTCGACCACGCCCAGGTGGTACAGCACCGTCTGGGTGGTGCTGATCGCCGATAGGTAGTGGCTGTGGCTGGTCCCGGTACGCCGTCCTCGTTCATGGCAGGCTGCGGCGAACGCATCGAGGTCGCTTTGGGTCAGCTCGGTGATCGGGCGGCCAGTCTGGATCAGTAGCCGCACCGGCACCTGCGACCCGGTCGCCAGCCGCACCCGCAGTGAGAACCCCAGGTCCTCGGATGCAGACAGAAATCGATCGATCTCCGGCTGCAGCCAGCTGGACTGGATTTCTCTCCAGATCGAGGACAGCTTGCGTTCGAGCAGATAGTCAAAGCCGGGACGAAGGCCCTGGTGAACCATCAGGTACGTGATCAGCGGGCGGGTCTGACTTCCCGCGGCGAGCCGGTCGGCAAGTGGCTGCTGGGCCCAGGCCTCGGGGTCGGGCCAGGTGCGCAAGAACTTCCGTGCGGCGCGCTCGTAGACCGCGTTTCCCCGGCCCGGGCGTGTCAGATGGTCTGTGTGAGTTGATCCGGAGGAGGAATCATGAACGCTATGGCTGTTGACGACCACGACGCTACGGATGTATCAGATGCTGCTGGGCTTCGCCGGGAGGTGTTCTCGGATGCGCTGATTGATCACGTACTCGCCGAGACCCGTTCGCGAGGGTTGGAGTTGACTGGCAAGGACGGCTTTTTGAACGAGATGCTCAAGGCCGTCCTTGAGCGGGGCATGGGCGCCGAGCTGACCGAGCATCTGGGCCGCGATGCCCACGCCCGTGGCGGGGACGGAAACCACCGCAACGGCACTTCGCGCAAGACCGTGGCCACCGAGGTCGGCCCGGTGGAGCTGGATCAGCCCCGCGATCGGCAGGGCTCGTTCGCCTCCCAGCTCGTCCCGAAGGGCGCCCGCCGGCTCGGCGGGCTGGAGGACCAGATCATCTCGCTGTACGCCGGCGGGATGACCGTCCGGGAGATCGAGCACCACCTCGCGCGGACCCTGGGGGTGGAGCTGTCGCACGAGTCCATCGCCAACGTCACCGACGCGGTCCTGGACGAAGTCGCCGCCTGGCAGCACCGCCCGTTGGAGGCGTTCTACCCGGTGGTGTTCCTGGACGCGATCCACATCAAGATCCGCGATGGAGCCCACGTGAAGACCCGCGCTGCCCACATCGCGGTCGGGGTCGATCTTGAGGGCGTCAAGCACGTGCTCGGCATCTGGGTGCAGGCCAAGGAAGGCGCGGCGTTCTGGGCCAGCGTGTGCGCCGAACTGGCCAATCGCGGCGTCAAAGACGTCCTGATCGTGGCCTGCGACGGGCTGACCGGACTGTCCGAGGCGATTGCCGCGACCTGGCCTTTCGCCGAGGTGCAGACCTGCGTGGTGCACCTGATCCGGGCCTCGATGCGGTTCGTGTCCTACAGCGACCGCAAGAACGTGGCCAAGGCACTCAAGCCGATCTACACCGCCGCCAACGCCGAGGCCGCCAGAGCCGCACTGGAGGCCTTCGCCGAATCGCCGCTGGGCGCCAAGTACCCCACCGCCGTCAGGTCGTGGGAGGCCGCCTGGGAGCGGTTCATCCCGTTCCTGGCCTTCGGCCCAGCCACACGCAAGCTGATCTACACCACGAACTCGATCGAGTCGCTGAACTACCAGCTGCGCAAGATCACCAAGAACCGCGGGCACTTCCCCAGCGATGCCGCCGCGATCAAGCTGCTATGGCTAGCCATACGCAACATCGAGGACCGACGAGACCGAGAACGCGCCAAGGACGCTCAACGCCGAGCAGACGGCCACGCAGGCCCCCGGAAATCGATCCCCAGACTCGTCGAAGGCGCCACCATCCATGGTTGGCGAGCCGCACTGGCCGAACTCGCACTGGCCTACCCGGAACGCTTCGACCCCCACATGTGACAGACATCACTAACCAAAACTCACACAATTATCTTGACAGGCTCTGCGGTGGCGAGCAGCGCCCACGCCTCATCTCGTCCTCCGGCGTTGAGCAGAACCGAACCGAGGTCGATGAACCGCGATGCGCGATCGAGGTATCCGGCCAGGGCGGCGAGCTGGTGCTTTTCGAGATCGGTCTCCCATGGGCCCAAGTAGCTCTCGGCCTGTACCTGGTCGAGCGCCTTGCGGATCTCCTCGGCGACGGCGTGAAGCGCCAGGGCGTCGGACTGGGCGGTGATGACTGCGATGCGGAGGGTCTTGGCGAAGTCGTTTGTCATGGTTGGTCTTCTTTCTTCGAAGGGTGTGGTTTGGAATCGGGTGGGGCAGGGCCGGCCAGCAGAGACGCTGACCGGCCCGTGGGGCGCTTGGGGTGGGGTGCCTATGCGGCGAGCTGGTGGCCCCGGGGGGTGGCGCTGCGGTGGAAGTGGTCGGCCTCGAGCCAGTGGCACCAGCCGGGCTTGCCACTGGGCAGGGTGACCTGCGGGCCTCCGCGTTGTCCCTGCCAGCGGGCCAGCTCGATGTGCGCGCTGCGCAATCGGACAGCGCGGTCGATTGCCGGCTGCAGGTCGCGGTCGGCCGAGCACAGGACCACTGCGTCAAGAGACCGGTCGCCCGACATTTCGATCAGCTGCATGCCGAGCTCCATGTCCACTCCCTTCTCCCGGCCGTCGATGCTGTTCTCCATGGCGATGACGTTGACGCGGCTGTCGCGTCGCCAGTAGCGGATGTACTGCTCGGTGATGGCGCGGGCGCGCGGGTTCTGTCGGGGATGGTGCAGGCCGATGACCACGGTGATCCGGGCGACGCGTGACGGGCGGTTCCGGTTGTCGGTGATCTGCTCGGAGATTCTTCCGAGGTGCAGGACGTAGTTGTCGACGCTGTCTCCGAAGCCAAGGATGGTGTCGGCTCCTCGGAGGAAGTTCCACCCGTCGTACAGCAGGCCGATGTTCTGGGCCAGCGGGATGATGTTGGTCTCGTTGTTCATGGTGTTTCCCTTTCGTAGTTTTTCATTGTTTCGGGCGGCAATTGCCTCCGAATTGGGGCCGTAAATGTAGGGCGAATGTTGCATTCTCTGTCGAGTCCCTTGGGGCCCCCTCGGGCGCTCTTGTGGTGCGCTTTCTGGGTTATCAACAATTAGAACTCTACCCCCGGCGCCGCCGAGCGCAAGGGCCCATAGCGGGCGTCGATCGGCGAGTCTGAGCGTCGGTTTGCATGGTCGGCGGACACTGTTGTGATACGCAGTGAACTGCGCAAACCACAACTTGATGCGAGCAGGCGAAGTTTTTTTTAGATCCGGTTTTTGTCAAGTTCTTTGTATGGACCGTACGAATTGTCCCGACACTTGTGCTTACTTCGAGACAATTGCCAAATCAATTCCGGAGTAAATGGCACTTGTAGGGGGAATGGCACGCGCCTGTTTAATCTAGACGAATTGCGCGAGGCGCCTACCTGCCCATTCTTAAGGCGGGCGCGGGGTGCCCCTGTGGTCGACGGCCAGGTGTCCGTGGGGTGGTCGATCCAGGCGCGGGCTCGGCGGGGTGGTCCTCGCGGGGCCGCGGTTGGTGTGAAGACTGACCGTGGAGCCGCCGGTGAGTGCGGGCGAGGGGGCCCAAGGGGCCGCAAAGTTCGAAGTGTGTGAGATAAATCACATCAAGGTTCTGCCCGTCGTTCTGCAAGGACAGCGCGACTGCAGTTCGGGTCCGATGCCGGAACCTTCGGCGCCGAACATGCGCGCGGCGCGTCGGTCGGCGAACGAATGCGGGCCTCCGTGGGGCTGCGTATGGCGGTTAAGCCTGGATCCACCGATGAGATGAACTTCTAGCGCGGTGTGGGAACGCGAGAATGCCCTTCTGAACTGGCAAGATACGACTTGCTTAAGGTCCGTATCGCCAATTCAAGAAGGGCATCCCGCAGATGCAACTATCTCACACTCTGCCCGTAAGCTTCGCGACGTTCGATGAGCCCAACCTCGTGTCGGGCGCCGGCCTCGTGCCGCTGATGAAACTCGCCGACCGGGCGGGCCTGCACCGGCTCGGTGACGAGCATCTGAGCGTGCCCACCGACAAGGGCTCCAACGGTGGAGTGAAACTGGCCTCGCTCGTGGCCGGGATGGCCGCAGGCGCGGATAGCATCGACGACATGGCCCTGCTGCGCCACGGGGCGATGGGCACACTCTTCGACCGCCCGTACGCCCCTTCGACGCTGGGATCGTTCCTGCGGCAGTTCACCTTCGGCCACGTCCGCCAAACCGATGCGATCGCCTCGCGGTTCGTGCGCGCACTGGCCGAACACACCGGACTGCTCGGTCATGAGTCGGACACCGGGACGGTGATGGTCGATATCGACGACACGATCGTGGAGGTCTACGGACACGCCAAGCAGGGCGCCTCGTTCGGCTACTCCGGGGTACGTGGCCTGAACGCGCTGCTGGCCACGGTCTCCACCGAGCAGGCTGCTCCGGTGATCGCCGCTCAACGGCTGCGCAAGGGCTCTGCCGGGTCCCCGCGAGGGGCTGCCCGGCTGGCCACCGACACGCTGGCACTGATCCGCCGCACCCACCTTCACGGCCGTGACGTGCTGGTCCGAGGCGATTCGGCGTTCTACTCCCACAGCATGGTCACCGCCTGCCTGGCCGCCGGAGCCGAGGTCTCGGTCACCGTACGCATGGACCCGGCGGTCAAACGTGCCATCGCCACCATCGACGACGACGCGTGGACCACGATCAACTACACCGACGCGATCTTCGACGAACACACCAACCGTTGGATCTCCCGCGCCGAAGTCGCCGAGGTCGACTTCACCGCATTCACCTCGAAGCCCAAGAACGACCAGGTGCCGGGTCGGCTCGTGGTGCGCCGTATCCCCGACCTGAATCCCAAGGCTGCAAGTGGGCAGGCGAGCCTGTTCGATACCTGGCGGTTCCATGCGTTCTTCACCACTACATCCGTAGAGCAGTACGACACAGTGGCGGCCGACAAGACCCACCGCGCACACGCGATCATCGAGAACGTCCACGCTGACCTGAAAGCCTCCGCGCTGGCGCACCTGCCCTCGGGCGTGTTCAACGCCAACGCCGCCTGGCTGACCTGCGCCGTCATGGCGTTCAACCTCACCCGCGCCGCCGCCACCCTGACCACAAGCTCGAGCCTGGCACGCGCGACGACCGCGACGATCCGCCGCAAACTCATCAACATCCCGGCCCGGATCGCCTCCTCAGCCCGGCGGCTCCGACTCCATCTACCCGAAAGCTGGCCATGGCAAACAGCCTGGCAGGCGCTCTACGACACCGTCTTCTCCCCGCGCCGGCCCAACGTGCCGATCTGACTCCCAACTCCAGCACCTACGACCAGGAACCAAAGTGGAAAGCCGGGCAGACCGGCGGACCTCACACGCCCTCCATACGGTCACGACCCACGACCATGCCAGCGACCGCCCCGGCTACTTCATCGGTGAATTGAGGTTAAGTGGGGGCGGGTGCTCTTGGTCGCCCACTGGCTGACTTAGGTCGGGGGTGGCAATAAGCGCCGGCCTGCCGCCGGCCCGGTCGAGGGGCACCGGTGTATCAGCTCGAATCCGCCCACCTGGGCAGATGGGACGGCATAGTGGGCGGCGAAACGATTCGGTGGAGGGACTTGAGTAATGGCGCATCTGCTCCGGGTTGATGGAAGTGTGGCCGATCCATGTCAGCGGGTATCGATGGCGTCTGAGAAGTTGACAGAGACTGGCCATCTCGAGTCGTGGATCAAGTCGAACCCAGAAGTCATCGACGACACGCTGATGGTGGTGACGACGCAGTTCCATTCGTGGGCTTCAGACACTGGGAAGGCGAGCGAACGACCGGACCTTCTTGCTCTGTCAGCAAGCGGAGAGCTGGTGGTCGTCGAACTTAAACGCGAGGGGGATCGACGCGTCCACTTGCAGGCCATCACGTATGGCGCGATGGCGTCCGAGTTCAGCAAGGACGACCTAGCTAGGGCGCACGCAGCGTGGGTGGCTAAGGAGCACGGCGAATCGATCAGCACCGAAGAGGCATTGTCTCGATTGATTGACCACGTTGACGGAGACCTTGACCAGTCCCTGTTCCGTCTGCCTCGACTAATTCTCGTCGCGGAGAGTTTTCCAGATCAAGTGATGAGCACGGTGCAGTGGCTCGCGGATATCGCACCTGACCTGACAGTGGAGTGCCATGAGTACCAGGTGTTCCGGAGTGGTCAGGAGCTCATGGTCAGCTTTCAGCGCCTCTTCCCGGTTGACGATCTCGCCGATCGCCGTCTGCGCCCAACGTTCCAGGAATCCTTGGCTGGACTTAGCGACCAGGTCAGGACCAAGCGTCGCAATGCGAAGTCGGTGACCATCATCGCCGAGAATAATCTCATTCCCAATGGGGCCACGGTGACCCTTGACCCGACCGGCTTCGTGAAGAAGGAGGTGCTCGATCAAGTAGTTGAGTGGCTTGGAGAGAGTCCGGATCGAGGCTCTGCGACGTGGGGGGGTGACCCAACCAGGCCTTTGACGTGGGCGCTTGAACCGACACGGACGTGGACGCCGACTGGGTTGAAGAACGAGATTTTCGTGCGGGCAGGACTCGAACCCGGAGCGTTCTCGGCAGCGGACGCCTGGCAGTACAACGGGAAAAGTCTCTACAAAATTGCAAAAGACGTAGTTGAAGATTGACGCGTATAGATCCCCCGATTACCCGCTTCACTCCGGATGGGTGGGTCCTGGTGGTCTAACGCGGCAATGGCCGCGCCGCTGACCGTCCCAGCCTGTCCACAGATTGCTGGTCGTAGCGCCTGGGGCCGGCCCGGCCCGCCGCAAAAATAGGAGTCGCCATGGGACTGTTTGATGCTTTCCGCAAGAAGACCTGGGAAGAAGCGGATGCCTACCACGGCGACACGCCACCGTGTCCGCGCTGCGGTACATCATTGACTAAGCGCTACGTGTACTCCGAGATGTACTGCGACAACTGCAAGTATGGGCTTGATGATGAGGACGACAACCAGAGTGGCGAGACTTTGAGCGTGTACGAGGCTGCGAACATCTGGGCCTCCAACGGGAAGGATGAGGACTACGCTTTTGGCTACTCCGAGGCCGAACTGGAAGAAGCACTGCGCGGCTGATCCCACACCCACGGGGTTGTCACAACGCCGCAGGTTGGGACTGGGCTGGCCCGCTGTGTCGTGGCGGGGTGGGATAGTCCGGCAATGATCACCAGCGATGGGCACGGGGGAACATTTGTCGACCGGATCCGCTCGAGCGCGTTCGTGCCGGGGCGCAACGTCGACCCAGAGGTGTTGGCCCTCAAGCACGCCCACATCCGCGACCCGCACGTCGCCCCGATTAATGCTCTGGCCGACCGGGTCGCCGACTCGGAAGGCATCGCCCGTGGCCTGGTGCCGTACGTCGACCCCCAAATGGGAGGCGTCGACGCCGAGGTACTGGCGCTGCTCGACAACCCGTCGACCAAAGCCGAGGCCGGGACCGGATCAGGACTGCTGAGCCTGGAAAACAACGACGGTTCCGCCCGTTTCTGTGCAGAGCGCTACAACGACTTCGGTCTGGCCCCCGGACGAGTCGTGCACTGGAACGTCGCCCCCGCGCCGATCGCCGGGGTCAAGAACGGCCAGTCCTCGCCCGCCGAGCGCGTCCGCGGCGCCCGCTGGCTCCATGAGTTGCTAGAACTACTGCCAAACCGGCTCTTCCGGATTCGGAGTGCGTAGCTGGGGTTCGCCGGTGATGCGGTGAGGCACAAGATGTAGGGGTCCTGGGGCGTGTGAAGATGCAGGTTCCTACGCCACGCATCGAACACCCCAGGACCCGCTTTGAACGCTACCGCCAGCCTGCTTGCCGACACCATCTGCCGCACCGTCGAGTTGGGGGTGACCATCGCCGACGCCGCCGTGGCCGACGAGCTCACGCACCTGTTCTGCGCCCCGGTCACACTGGACCCGATCTGCGCCGAGTGCGGGATGGCGGGGCGCCTGCGAGACCACGTCGAGCGGAAGGTGACCGATCTGCCGATCGTCGGGCATCCCACCAGGCTGCATGTGCGAGTACCGCGCTTCACCTGCGACAACATCGAATGCGAGACGCGCATCTTCCAGCAGCGGATGCCGGCGTTGGCTGAGCCGCGGGCCAAGACCACGCGTCGCTGCAGCCGCTGGATCCTGCAGCGTCTGGCGATCGACCGCACCAGCGTGTCCGCGGTCGCGAAGGCCCTCGGGCTGGGGTGGGATCTGGTCAACGATCTAGCACTGTCGGAGACTCGCACGATCGTCTACGACCAGCCCGGCCACTTCGACGGCGTCCGCATTCTCGGAGTCGACGAGCACAAATGGAAGCACGTGCGCGGTGACGGCAGCAGCTCATTCGTCACCGTGCTGGTGGACCTGACCCCGGTCGTGGACGGCACCGGCCCGTCTCGCCTGTTGGACATGGTCCCGGGGCGTTCGGCGAAGGTGCTCACCGAGTGGCTCGACGCCCGTGACCAGGTGTTTCGAGACCGAGTCAAGGTGGTCACGATGGACGGGTTCGCCGGCTACCACTCCGCCGCCGCCAAAGCCGTTCCCGCTGCCCGGACGGTGATGGACCCCTTCCACGTCGTGCACCTGGCCGCCGACAAGCTCACCGTGTGCCGCCAACGCATCCAGCAGGCCACCACCGGGCACCGGGGCCGCACGGGCGATCCGCTGTACGGCATCCGCCGGACCTTGAACACCCGAGCCGAGCTGCTCACCGACAAGCAGAAGGTGCGCCTGTTCAAAGCATTCACCGCCAACGATGCGCACGCGGCGGTCGAGGTCACCTACGGCGTCTACCAGCGACTCATCGCCGCCTACGACGCCGCCGGCAAGCGGGAGGGCAAGATCGCGATGTACAAGCTCCTGCGCTCGATCCGGACCGGTGTACCCGCAGAACTCCCGGAGCTCGCGCAGCTCGGCCGGTCATTGTGGAAGCGGCACCGCGAAATCCTCGCGTACTTCGACGTGGGCGCCTCCAACGGACCCGTCGAGGCCATCAACGGCCGACTGGAACACCTCCGCGGGATCGCCCTGGGCTTCCGCAACCTCAAGCACTACATCTTGCGGTCACTGATCCACTCCGGCCGGCTTCAGGATCGGATCCATGCACTCTGATTCCGGAAGAGCCGCCAAACCTGCGAGTGGTCCTGCTGATGGGCGACAATGCCCGAGACGGCTGGAAGAGGTCAGGCCTGACCCCTGGCGGGATCGTCATCCCCGTAGCAGTGCCCCACCCGTCCAAGAAGGGCATGCTGAACCGCAACGCACACCAGCGGCTGCACCGCGGATTGGTCGCCACGATGACCACCCTCGACGGGCCCGCCCTCACGTTCCCTTCCGAACCGCCGCCGAGTCCGAAGGCTCGTGCCGCCGGTAAACGCACCCGGGCAGTGGTCCCGA
This sequence comes from Dietzia sp. WMMA184, assembly GCF_002441635.1. NCBI lineage: Bacteria > Bacillati > Actinomycetota > Actinomycetes > Mycobacteriales > Dietziaceae > Dietzia > Dietzia sp. WMMA184. The sequence continues at coordinate 2,518,142 of NZ_NXEI01000001.1, forward strand.
AAGCGCCGGCCAAAGCCCCGATGTCGCCAGCCCCGCCGGCACCTGCCGCTGCCATCGCGCCCGCCGCACCTGCGCTTTCCGACGGCGAGAAATGGGGGTGGTGGCCCACGTTCGAGCACTACTCCAGCCCCGGGTCGAACCCGTGGGGTACCTCGCGCAGCCGCAAGCGCGTGGAAGCGGCGATTGATCGTCACGGTGGGCGGGGCCGCAAGATGAGCCCGATTGCCCGCCTCACTCCGACCGGATGGGTTCTGGTGGCCAAACGCAGTAAGGGCCACACGATCCAGATGGGGCCCCGCCAGGCCGGCCTTTACGTCAAGGCTCGTTCTGGCGGTTCCTGGGGAAACCAAGGGCGGGTCCCGCCCGCCCCTGAGCTGACGCGCCCCACCGTCGACCTAGACACGTCTCAATAGGGGCAGCGTGGGGAATGGTTCGAGAGGGAGAGAGTAGTTGAAAGTAAAGAGGATAGCCTTACCTGGCAGGCCGAGTCCCAAATTCGACCACAGAATCGGTCCCAACGCGAGTGATGGCGCTGGTAATAATCCCAACTTTCGCCTTGCGCGGCAGTAGCTGCCGTCGTCGTCGGTTGTGGAAACAGGTTGTCAGCCCGACGCTACGGTGTCAGTGAATTTCCGCGGGGCGTTCAACGCTCGGTTGGCCAGGAGGACCGGTAGGTGGCGTCGTGAGATCAGTCGGTGTTCACGGGTCACTGGTTATCGGGTCGACTAAAGATCGATTCCATCGTCGGTGCGGTCGCTCTGGTCCAGGGGGCCCGGTCCGTATCCGGGGGCGAGCCTCGGTGGACAGTAAGGTGCGCTGCACATGGTGATGGGACCTACGCACGCGATGAGCGGCGCCGGCGCGGGGTTGGCTATCGGGGCCTTCCTCCCAGTCGAATGGGGTGGGGCCACCTCACCCACGGAGGTGCTCGTGTTTGCGGGCGTCACCGCCGGAGCGGCGCTTCTCCCGGACCTCGACACACCACAGAGCACCCTTGCTCGCAGCTTCGGGCTGGCCTCGAGGGCCCTCGCTCACATCACGGAGCGGGTCTCGAAGACCATCTACGACCTGACGATGACGCGCAAGGACGCCCGGATCAGCAACGGGCACCGCACCGCGACCCACACGTTGTGGTTCGCACTTCTTGCGGGCGCCGGCACGGCCGCCCTCGTCTCGGCGTTCGGTAAGAACGGCGCTATCGGGGTGCTCTTCTTCATGCTTGGCCTGGCCATACGCGGCCTGGCACCGAACTGGGCCAAGAAGCAGGATTGGATCTACGTCACCGGGCTCTCGTTGGCGCTTGCAGTAGCGGTGTGGTTTGCGCTGCCGGCTTCGGTCGGCAGCGCCGCGCTCGGCGCAGCGGTCACTGCCGGTGTCGCGATGCACCTCCTCGGCGACGTGATCACCAAGCGGGGCGTGCCTCTACTCGGCGGCGTCGTCAGTATCGGAGGCGAGCGATGGTGGAACTTCCGCCTACCGGGACCACTGCGAATCCGTGCGGGCGCCGGCATGGACAGAATGTTGGCCGCTGCCTGCACCGGCGTCACAGTTGTTTTGGCCTACTGCGTGGTGCGGGCGCCACACCTGATCGGCGCACCCTGGGTGGCCGGCACCTTCCACTGAGACGGGGTCCGGTAGCGAGCAAGCGGCGTCGTCCACGAGTTCTTCTCCTGCAAGACCCGTCGCGGCGGCGTGCCGATTTCGCAGACGGTGGAATTAAGGCGTGCGCTCACCCGGACGCTAGTTGTGCGCCCATCGCTGTGATCAGTTCGTTCCAGGCCGTGTCGAACTTGGCGACGCCCTCGCGCTCCAGTTGAAGGAAGACGTCATTCATGTCGATCCCGACCTCGCCGAGCGCCTCGAACAGCGCTGCAGGTTCGGCAAACCTCCTGGTGCCCGACCCCGAAGAAATGTCCCCGTGGTCGGCGAACGCCTCCATGGTCGCCGCCGGCATCGTGTTGACCGTCGCCGGTGCGACCAACTCACTGACATAGAGGGTGTCGCTGTACCGTGTGTCCTTCACGCCGGTGGACGCCCACAGCGGCCGCTGCGGTCGGGCGCCGCGACCGGCCAGGCTCCGGAACCGGTCGGAGCTCTCGAAGTGCTGCTGATACTCGGCGTAGGCCAGCCAGGCATTGGCCAGCGCGGCCTGGCCCTTCAGGGCCAGCGCGGCCGGTGTGCCGATGGCCTCGAGTCTGGCATCGACCTCGGTATCGACCCGCGAGACGAAGAACGACGCCACGGAGTGGATGGACGACAGGTCGTGGCCGGCCAGGGCGGCGGCGTCCAGACCGTCCAGGTAGGACTGAACGACCTGTGTGTAGCGCTCGACGGAGAAGATCAACGTGACGTTCACGCTGATGCCTTCGGCCAGCACCCGACTGATCGCCGCCAGCCCGGCCGTGGTGGCCGGAATCTTGATCAGCAGGTTGGGTCGGTCCACGATCTGCCACAGCTCCCTCGCCTGTGCCACAGTGGCCTCGGCATCGTGAGCCAGTCGCGGATCGACCTCGATCGATACTCGTCCGTCTACTGTCCCGGTTCGCTCGTGCACCGGTGCCAGGATGTCGCAGGCGGCACGGACATCGTCGGTGGTGACGGCCTGGATCACGGCGTCCACCTCATGACCTCGGCCTCGGAGGTGGCTGACCTGCTCGTCGTACGCCGTCCCGCTCGTCAGCGCCGCGTGGAAGATCGCCGGGTTCGTCGTCACCCCGACCACAGACCGGGCCTCCACAAGTTCCGCGAGGCGTCCGGAGGAGATCAGATCCCGGGACAGGTCGTCGAGCCAGACCGACACCCCGGCTCGGGACAGCTCGGCAAGTTGCGCATTCTGGGACAAGGTCTGTGCTCCTGATCAAACTGACAGTTGGTGGTTTGGTGGCCCGGTGGTGCGGCCGGGGGTGGGCAGTGGTCAGCCCCAGCGGGATTGGCCGCCGTCGAGCGGGATGGTCGCTCCGCTCAGGTACGAGGCCTCCGCCGAGCAGAGCCAGGCGACCGGGCGGCCGATGTCGGTCACCGGGTCACCCACGCGGCCGGCGGGGATGGCGGAGAGGAACTCGGCGGCCTCCTCGGGGTTGTTGTCCATCCACCAGTCCAGCCCGGGACTGTGGGCATGCGGAGCGACGTTGAGAGCGCGGATCCCGTCGTCGGCCCATTCGTACGTGGCGGCCCGTGTGAGGGCGCGCATGCTCTCCTTCACGGCTCCGTAGATGCCGTAGTTGGAGGGATCCCACCGGACGGCTGCCGAGGTCACCAGGTTGATGATCACCCCACCGCCCCTCTGCGCCATGAGTGGGCGGGTCAGCTTCATCAGCGTGAGCGACACGCGGGGGCCGGACTCGAAGGCCTTGCGAAAACCGTCGTCGGGGTAGTCGGACAGTGGCAGGGGCCGGGCCATGTTCGCGTTGTTGACGAGGATGTCGACCCCTCCGAAATGCGTGACAGCTGCGTCCACGATCGCCTCGGGTGCGCCCTCCGCGGTGATGTTGACCGGCAGGCATTCGGCCGCACCGCCGATCGCGCGAATCTCCTCGGCGACCTTCTCGAGCTTCTCCACCGTCCGCCCGACCAGCAGGACCGAGGCGCCTGACTCGGCCAAGCCGAGCGAGATCCCGCGGCCCACGCCCTGCCCGCCACCGGTGACGATCGCGGTCTTTCCGGCCAGGCGGTTCGCGCGATCCGTGCCGGGTGTGGCCGTGATCTCGGGACGGGTTCCGGTCATATGATCCTCCGATGTGGGTGCGGGGCGAGGCGGGACAAGCGCTGACCTCGCCGCTGTAGTCAAGTGTGTACAGCCTGACTGTAGTCAACTGTGTACAGTTGGCGAAACCGGCAGGATCAATACCCGCTGGGGTATAGTGCGCCGTGGGCTGACCACACAGCGGACTCAGTCATGAAAGGGGAGCATGCCCACCGAACGCGCACCCGTACTCGGTCTCAAGGCCAACGCCGCCCAGTTCACGCTGCTGGTGGCGATCAATGCGCTGGTCGGCGGCATGGTGGGACAGCAGCAGACCGTGCTGCCCCTGCTGGCGACGGACGTCTTCGGCCTGACCGGCTACACCTTCATCTTCACCTACGTCGCGGCCTTCGGTGTCACCAAGGCGATCGCGAACTACTTCGCCGGGACATTCTCGGATCGATACGGACGCAAACCCGTCCTGTTGGTCGGGTGGCTCTTCGCCATCCCGGTCCCGCTCATGCTCATCTGGGCGCCCGATTGGGGCTGGGTGGTGGCCGCGAACATCCTGCTGGGCATCAACCAGGGCCTGACCTGGTCCACGACCGTGGTCATGAAGATCGACCTCGTCGGGCCGCGACAGCGTGGTCTGGCGATGGGGCTCAACGAGGCGGCGGGATACGGCGCGGTCGCGGTGACCTCGCTGCTCGCCGGCTACCTGGCCGGGCAGTATGGTCTGCGACCGGCGCCGTTCCTGGTCGGAGTGGCCTATACGGCCCTGGCCCTGGTGCTGTCCGGGATCTTCGTCCGCGAGACGCGCGATCACGCCCTGGTGGACGCGGGGCGGCACACCGCCCGCCCCGACGGACTGCGCGACCATCTCCACGCCGACATGACGGACCGCGAGATCGCGATCCAGACCAGCTTCACAGAACCGGCCCTGTCCTCGGCCAGCCAGGCCGGGCTCGTCAACAACCTCAACTTCGGCCTGTCCTGGGGACTGTTCCCCCTGTTGTTCGCCACCGCGGGTCTGTCCGTGGGGCAGATCGGGCTCCTGTTCGCGCTCTACCCCGCGGTGTGGGGCGTGGGACAGCTGTTCACCGGCGCGCTCTCGGACCGGATCGGCCGCAAGCACCTGATCTCGGTGGGAATGGCCACCCAGGCGGCCGCCCTGGTCGTCATCGCGCTCGGCAGTGGATTCAGCACGTGGGTGGTCGGGACCGTGATCCTGGGAGCCGGGACCGCGATGGTCTATCCCACGCTGTTGGCGGCGATCGGCGACGTGTCCCACCCCGTCTGGCGGGGACGAGCCGTGGGGGTCTACCGCGTGTGGCGCGACCTGGGTTACGCGGTCGGCGCGGTGTTCGGGGGGATCGTCGCCGACGCCATGGGAATGCACGCCGCGGTGTGGGCCGCCGCCGCGGTCAGCGCGGTGTCGGCGTCCGCCGTGGCGATCCGAATGTACGAGACCCTCACACCAGGCCCAGCTCACGGGCCTGCGACACCGCCGCCGTCCGTGACGTGACGCCGAGCTTGTCGAAGACGTGGACGAGGTGCGTCTTGACCGTCGCCTCCGACACGTGGAGTGACGCGGCGGCCTGCCGATTGGTCGCCCCGGTGGCGACGGCGCGCAGGACCTCCGCCTCCCGCTCGGTCAGCACCGGCCGCGGGTCGCGCATCCGGCTGATCAGCCGCGCGGCGACAGTGGGGGACAGCGCGCTCTCGCCGGCGGCGGCAGCGCGCACCGCGCCCAACAGCTCGTCAGGGCCGGTGTCCTTGAGCAGATAACCGCAGGCCCCGGCCTCGATGGCGCCGAGAATGTCCGCGTCCGTGTCGTGGCTCGTCAGTACCAACACCTGCGGGGGGTCGGCCAGGTCGCGGATCGCGGCGGTGGCCAGCACACCGGCGGTGGCATCCCCCGCGAACCGCAGGTCCATCAACACCACGTCCACGTCCCCGATCCGGCACCGCTCCACGGCAGCGCCGGCCGCCGCCGCTTCGGCGACCACCTCGATCGCGGGATCGGCGGCGAGCAGTGCACGCAGCCCGGTTCGCACCACCGCGTGATCGTCCGCGATCAGGACACGCGTCCTCGTCGTCGTCATCTCTCGTCCCCCGACCGGGTTCCGGGCGCTATCTCCCACATCGGTAGCTCGGCACGGACCACCGTGCCCGACCCCGGCTCGGAGTCGACCTCGAACCGCCCGCCCAGGTCGCCCACCCGCCGCGCCATGCCGTCGAGCCCGAACGAGGCGGCGGTGCGCGGGGCGGCGACGTCGAAGCCGCGGCCATCGTCGGCGATCTCCAGGACCACGGCGGTGGGGGAGCCGGACAGGGTCAGTGTGATCCGCTGCGGCGCACCGTGCCGCACCGCGTTCGCCAGCGCCTCCTGCGCCACCCGGACGAGCGCCGCGGCGAGCTCCGCCGGCGGCTCGGTGGAGGACTCGGTGGAGGACTCGGTGGCGTGCTCGCCGGCGTTCTCGGTGGCCACCGACACCTCGAGCCCGGGATTCTCGGCCCGGCACCTCGCGGCCACTCGGCCCAGTGCCCCGGCCAGCGACACGCCGTCGAGCGGCGCGGGCCGCAGGGCGGCGATGAGCCTGCGCGTCTCGGTGAGGTTCTCACCCGCCACCTCGCGGGCCAGGCGGATCTGGTCGACGGCGGGGCTCGAGGGCGCGGTGCGCTCGGCCGCGTGCAGCAGCATCCCGATGCTCGCGAGCCCCTGCGCGACGGTGTCGTGGATCTCCCCGGCCAGCCGCGCGCGCTCGGCCTCCCGGCCCACCTCCCGTTCCCGCGCGGCGAGCGCCGAGCGGGTGGCCACGAGCTCGGCGATCACCTCCCGCCGGGCCTGGGACTCGCGGTGCAGTGCCCGCACACCGGCCCCCAGGCCGAGGGCCACGAGCGCTCCCACCGTCGGGCCGATGACCCCGGCGGGAGTGAACCCGTGATGCAGGCCCAGGGCGATGACCGCCACGGCGGCCAGCGCCGCCACCGCCGCGGTGCCCGCCCACACGCCGAGCAGGAACTGGACCAGGAAGAACAGAGGAAATGCCAGGTAGGCGGCCTCGGGAACCCGGACCACCAGGCACGCCCACAACGCCAGGACCGCGATCAGCCACCCGACCCGGACGGCGGCGGTCGTCGGGCGACGGCGCGCCCACACCGTCCCCGCGACGTACACAACCGTGAACCCCACGGCGGCGGCGACCGCCGGCGGATCGGGCAGGCCGGAGGTGTCCCGGTGCGCGCTGACCAACGTGAGCGCCAGCAGTGCGGCCATCAACGTGTGCAGTGCCACCTGGAGCTGCGCGAACACCGCACGCACCCCCGCCGACTCGGGCGGGAGCTCGGCGGCGGTGGTCGGCGCAGGGGCAGGCGCGGCGACGGACGCGGGCGCGGGGATCACCCGGTCGACGCTAGTCGCCGGTGGGGCACCCGGCATCCATCGAACGATGGAGGCCGGCCCCACCGTTCGTCGCCGCGGAACCACCCTCGTGGCCGATCCGGTGCGGCGTCGGCGGGACGAGCCTGGAGGCAGACCTCCACGACAGGTAGACCCCACGAAAGGGACCCCATGTTCTTCGCACTCCGCGAGCTCCGCACGGCGCGGTGGCGCTTCGCCCTCATCACGGGCGTCGTACTGATGCTGTCCGTCCTGGTGGCGGGCCTGCTCGGCCTGACCGCCGGGCTGGCGCACCAGAGCGTGTCCGCGCTCCGGGCGCTCGGCGCGGACGGCTCCGGCTTCGTCCTCCCCGCCGACGACTCCGGCGCCGTCGACCTCGACCGCGCCGCACTCACCGCCGACCAGGTGGCCGCCGTGGCCGCCGGGGACCCGTCGGCCGTCCCGGTGGGACTCGCCCGGATCACCCTGGACGACGGCACCGAAACCGGCGTCTCCGTCGTCGCCGTGGGACTGGCCGACGAGGTGGGATCGGTGGCGCCACCGGCGCCGGGGGAGGTCCTGGTCTCCGACGGTGTCGACGACGAGGTGGGCTCCGACGTCGGCGTGATCAGCCTCGGGGGCAGCGCGTTGGCGGTCGCCGGACACACCGGTGATCTCTGGCATTCGCACACCCCGGTCGTCGTCACCGACCTCGACACCTGGCACTCGCTCGCTCCGCGCGGCGGGGCGGCCACCACCGTGGCCGTGGCGGCGGGCGCCGACCCGAATGCCGTCGCCGACGAGGCCGGCCTCACGCTGGTCGACTCCGACGGACTCGTCGGAGCGCTGCCCTCGCACCGGGCCGAGAACACCTCGCTGAGCACGATGACCACCATGCTCCTCGCCGTCACCGCTCTGGTCGTGGGCGCGTTCTTCGCCGTCTGGGGGATGCAGCGCCGTCGTGACGTCGCCGTGCTCAAGGCGCTCGGGGCGTCCACCGCGGCGGTCGTCCGCGACTCGGTCGGCCAGGCCGCGGTCGTCCTGGCTGTGGGCGTCGTGGGCGGGGTCGGCATCGCCGCCCTGGTCGGCCTGGCCGTCGGCGGCACCGTGCCGTTCGTCGTCTCGGCCGCGACCACCCTCGTGCCGGCCGCGCTGCTCGCCGTGCTCGGCCTCGCGGGCGCCGCCGTCTCGCTGCGGCCCGTGCTGACCGCCGACCCCAACTCGGCACTGGGGGCGGCCCGATGAACGGCTCCGAGTCCGGCACCTGCTTCACCTCGTCGTCGTCGTCGACCCCGGCGTCCTCACCGCGACCCACCACCAGGAGAACCGCCATGCCCCGTACCGACCTGACCCGTACCGCCCTCCACGATGCCCCCGTGACCACCGCGCCCGTCCCCACCGCACTGCAGATGGAGAACGTCGTCCTGACCTTCCCCGACGGCCACGGCACGGTCACCGCCGTCGACGACGTCTCGCTCTCGATCGGGCGGGGCCGCAGCCTCGCGGTGACCGGGCCCTCGGGATCGGGGAAGTCGAGCCTGCTCGCCGTCGCGGCGACACTCGCCCGACCGGACTCCGGGCACGTGTGGCTGGAGACCGGGGACGGGGCGGTGGACCTGGCCGCGGTGGACGCGCGCCGGGGGGCCGAGCTGCGCCGACGCGAGATCGGCATCGTGTTCCAACAGGCCAACCTCATCGAGTCACTCACGGCCCGGGAACAGCTCGAGGCCATGGTGTGGCTGGGGTCGCGGCCGTCCCGCGCCCGACGGCTCCACGCCCGCGAGCGCGCCGACGAGCTGCTCGGCGTGGTGGGCCTGGGTGATGCCGCGGACCGGTCGGTCGGGGCGCTGTCCGGCGGGCAGCGGCAGCGGGTGGCCGTGGCGCGCGCCCTGATGAACGGGCCGTCGCTCCTGCTCGCCGACGAACCCACGAGTGCGCTGGACTCCGTGTCCGGTCGGGTCGTCATGGACCTCCTGCTCGATACCGCGCGTGAGCTCGACGTGGCGCTGATGCTCGTCACACACGACGCCACGATGGCGGCCCGGTGCGACGCGCAGGTCCACCTGGTCGACGGAGCGATCACCACCGCGGCGCCCGGCAGTAGTTTTTCCTGATTTTCCCGGTCCGCGTCCCTACGCTGGGGCGATGACCATCGACGACGGCGACACCCGGCCCTCCACCGGGGCGTCCCGGTGGAGGGCACCGGCGGCGGGCGCCGGGTTCCTGCTGGCCCTCCTGGCGGTCTTCGCCGGGCTGGCGTTCGCCGTCTCCGATGATGAGACCGTCTCCCTGGACCGGCCGGTGATGATGTGGGTGCACGGGGCGACGACGCCCTGGCTCACGGCCGCGGCGGAGACCGCGAGCTACCTCGGCGGCCAGTTCGTGCTCGCGGCCTCCGTCGTGATCGCGCTGCTGCTGTGCTTCCTGCGCAGGTTCGGGTCTGACTCCGGTCCGGCACGGTTCGGCTGCTCGGGACCCCGGCCCGGTCGGGCGGTCTAGGATCGGCGGGAGTGGGCCCCGCGGGGCTCGGAACCCGGACAGTAGTGGGTCGAGGAGGCGCCATGACCATGAACTCTCATCCGGTGACGGGTGCTCAGGCCCCGGCGGATCGTCGCCACCGCGTCGTCATCATCGGGTCGGGTTTCGGAGGCCTCGCCGCCGCCCGCGCCCTCGACAAGGCGGACGTGGACGTCACCCTGGTCGCCAGGACCGGCCACCATCTCTTCCAGCCCCTGCTGTACCAGGTGGCGACCGGGATCCTGTCGGTCGGGGAGATCGCACCCGCCATCCGATTGGTCCTCCGCGACCAGGAGAACGCCACCGTCGCCCTGGGTGAGGTGGACCGGATCGACGTGGCCGCGCGGACCGTCCACGCGGCCGCCGGGCACGTGGACTTCGAGCTCGAGTACGACAGCCTCATCGTCGCCGCCGGCGCGAACCAGTCCTACTTCGGGAACGACCACTTCGAGCGCTGGGCTCCCGGCATGAAGTCCATCGATGACGCCCTGGAACTGCGGAGCAGGATCATGGGCTGCTTCGAACAGGCCGAGGTGACCGAGGACGACGCGGAACGTCGTCGCCTCCTGACATTCGTGGTGGTCGGCGCCGGTCCCACGGGCGTGGAGATGGCCGGACAGATCGCGGAGCTGGCGCAGCGGACCCTGAAGAACAGCTTCCGCCGGATCGACCCGGGCCGGGCCCGCATCATCCTCATCGACGCCGCCCCCGCCGTCCTGCCGCCCTTCGGACCGAAGCTCGGCAACGCGGCCCGCAGGCGGCTGGAGGAACTGGGTGTGGAGATCCAGCTCAACGCCATGGTGACCGATGTGGACTACAGCGGAATCGAGGTCAAGGACCCCGACGGATCGCTCCGCCGGATCGACTCGACCTGCAAGATCTGGTCGGCCGGGGTCCAGGCGAGCCCACTGGGCCAGATGCTCGCCGACCAGACCAGCGCCGAGGTGGACCGGGCGGGCCGGGTCCTGGTGAACCCGGATCTCTCGTTGCCCGGGCACCCGGAGATCTTCGTGATCGGCGACATGATCAACCTCGACAACCTGCCGGGTGTCTCCCCCGTCGCCATCCAGGGCGGCAAGTACGTCGCCAAGCAGATCGTCCGCGAGGTCGAGGGGGGACGGTCCCCGTCCGAGCGCCCGCCGTTCAAGTACTTCGACAAGGGGTCGATGGCGACGGTGTCGCGCTACAGCGCGGTGGCCAAGATCGGGCCGCTCGAGCTCCACGGCTTCCTCGCCTGGGTTCTGTGGCTGGTGGTGCACCTGGCCTTCCTCATCGGCTTCCGGAACCGCGTCATCACCCTGCTGTCCTGGGGGCTGCACATCGGTGACCACCGCTCGCACCTGAACTCCACCGCCCGGTGGGTCTACGCACGTCAGGCCATCGCCGAGGCGCAGGAGCGGGAGCGTCGGGACGCCGACCGCGCGGTGTCCGACTGACCCGACGCCGCCGCGGGCGCCGGACACCGAATCGCGGGAAACGCTCAGTCTGGAACCTGCGCACGGCACTACACTGCCCTCATCACGACCGCCCACATCACGGACAAGGGCTGGAGGACGGCCATGGGCACGCTGACCTACACCGCGACCGTCTCGGTCGACGGGTACGCCGCGGATGCGAGTGGCGACTTCAACTGGTCCGCCCCGAGCGGCGAGGTGTTCCGGTTCCACGTGGAACGCCTGGGGCCCGTCGTCCACGAGGTGCTCGGCCGGCGGACGTACAAGCTGATGGAGTACTGGCTGTCCCCACCGGAGGACGACTCGTGGAGCCCCGACGAGCACGAGTTCGCGGAGCGGTGGAAGGCGATACCGCGCACCGTGGTGTCCTCGAGACTGACCGCGAACGACCTCGTGTCCGATCGTGATCGCCTCGTCCCGCGACTCGACCTGGACACTCTGCGCCGCATCGTCGATGAAGCGCCGGGCGAGGTCGAGATCTTCGGACCCACCACGGCCGGCGCAGCGATCCGTGCGGGGCTGGTCTCGGATCTCCGGCTGTTCGTCGTCCCCAGGGTCGTCGGCGGCGGCCTGCGTGCGCTGCCCCCGGACACGACGCTGGACCTGGAGCTCGCCGCCCACCGCGTCTTCGCCGGCGGGACCGCCTACTCGCACTACCGGACACGCTGACCCGGCGCACGGCATCACCAGCGCCACCCCTGCGCGCCGCCTCGCCAGCACGCCGCATCACCCGCACCACCCCCGCACGCCCCGGCGGCGGGGGAGGGATTGGACACCGTGCGCAACGATCGCGAAAATCGACGGGCTGATCTGTGCCACGTGCACAGCCACCACCGGTCAGGGTGACCCACATCACTTGGCCGCCTACGCTTGTCGCGGTCGACGGTCGGTGGTCGACAGTAGATGCGCCGTTCAGACGCCCTAGGAGGAACATGGCAACGCCGGACGGGTCCACAGGGCCCCACGGGACGGGTACCGCGGTCCCCGAGACGATCTCGGCCGAGCCGGTGCCCCGGCGCCGGATCATCCTCGCCTCGCTCATCGGGACCACGATCGAGTTCTACGACTTCTACATCTTCGCGACGGCCGCGGTGTCGGTCTTCCCGCTGCTGTTCTTCGCAGGCGGTGACTCCGGCACCGCTCTGCTGGCCTCGATGGCCACCTTCGGTACGGCGTTCATCGCGCGGCCGCTCGGGTCCATCGTCTTCGGTCACTACGGGGACCGTCTCGGCCGGAAGGTCACCCTCGTCGGCGCGCTGCTGACCATGGGTATCGCGACGTTCCTCATCGGCCTGCTGCCGACGATCCACCAGATCGGTCTCTGGGCCCCGGCGATGCTGACGATCCTGCGCTTCTTCCAGGGCATCGGCCTGGGCGGCGAGTGGTCGGGCGCGGCGCTCCTGGCCTCCGAGACGGCGCAACCGGGCAAGCGCGCGTTCGCCGCCATGTGGCCGCAGCTCGGCGCGCCGTTCGGCTTCATCCTCGCCAACGGCATCTTCCTGCTGCTCACGATCTGGTTCTCGTACGATTCCACCGCCGCGGAACTGGGCGACCCGTTCCTGGTGTGGGGCTGGCGTCTGCCCTTCCTGTTGTCGATCGTGATGGTCGCCGTCGGCCTCTACGTACGGCTCCGCATCGAGGAGACGCCGGTCTTCGCCCGGGCGATCGCCAACAACGAGCGGGTCAAGACCCCGGTCTCGGAGGTGTTCCGCAGGAACTGGTGGGAGATCATCCTCGGCACGTTCATCATGCTGGCCACGTACGGCCTGTTCTACCTGATGACCACGTGGATCCTGTCGTTCGCGATCGGCGGCGCGGACGCCGGCGGGCTCGGATACGGGTACCGGTCGTTCCTCATCATCCAGGTGATCGCGATCGTCCTGTTCGCCGCGTTCGTCCCGGTGGCCGGCCTGCTGGCCGACAGGCTGGGCCGCCGTCGGATGCTCATCGGCGTCACCGCCGCCATCATCCTGTTCGGCCTGAGCTTCGGCTGGTGGCTCGACCCGGACGCGATGGGTACGGGCGAGAACCTCGACGTGGTCCGGATGCTGCTCTTCCTGTGCGTCGGCATGACCCTCATGGGGCTGACGTTCGGGCCGATGTCCGCGGTGCTGCCCGAGTTGTTCCCCACCCACACCCGCTACACGGGCTCGGGAGTGTCGTACAACTTCTCCGCGATCCTGGGCGCGGCGCTGACCCCGTTCGTCGCGGTGTGGCTGGTGCAGAACTACTCGGTCGCCTACGTCGGCTACTACCTGGTCGGCCTGAGCGTGCTCACCATCATCTCGCTGATCCTCGCCCCCGAGACCAGCAAGACGTCCATGTACTCCGACGAGCAGCAGGCCGAGGGCGCACACACCTGACGCCGTCGTGACGCCGATCTCCGGCGCGCGCTACAGAAGACCCCGGGACGAAGAACTGCGTCCCGGGGTCTTGCGTGTATCCCGTCCGGGTCAGGAGAGGCCGCCGAGGAGGTCCGTGGGCAACAGCCCGGTCAGAGAGTCGGTCGCGCTGCCGACGTCACTGCCGGCCCCCTGGAGAAGGGAGCCGAGACCGAGCGAACCAAGGAGCGGGGCGGCGAGGGAGCCCGCCGCGAGAGAACCGAGGGAACCGAGAGCGTCTGAACCCATTGCAGGGGAGTCCTTTCGTGGGGGTGATGAGGCGATCCGGGTCACAACCGGTGCGCCGGGGCCGAGGTTAACAGCGATCCGCACTGGGCTCGACCGGTGCGCTACCGGTCTCTGGAACATCTCCCGGGGTGCCCGCGTGCGGGGAGGCGGGTTTGGGTGGTCCGGCCGTCAGCCCCTAAGCGGGAAAGCGCGGGCCACGTTGAGTACGCCGAGGACGACGAGAGAGATCGCGAAGAGCCACCAGAGGAACCCCGCGCCCCACACCGGGGTGCTGAGCAGCGCGAACCCGGCGAGGACGGAGATGATCGCGAAGATGACCGTCACCGCGCTCGACCCAGACTCGCCGAGGGTGAACAAAGCGGTGAAACCCTCGACGATCCACATCACGCCGATCATGACCGTGACGAAGAGAGCGAGGAATGCCGCCGACTCCTGGAGAGAGGCGAACGCATAGGCGCCGGCGAGGATGAACAGCACTCCGAGGAGGGCGTGGCCGATCCTGCTACCCGTGCTCTGCCACCTGGCGACGGCCGCCACGGCGATGTAGACGACGCCGGCCGCGATCGCGTAGACGGCCAGCACCCCGGTCACGGCAACTGCCGTCTTCGCGGGCCAGAAGAGGACAGCGACGCCGAAGCCCACGGCTATGAGGCCGCCGACTAGCAGGGCGACCCGAAACGGGTTGACGGAACGAGTGGTCTCGGCTGAGTGAGTGTGTGTGGACACTGCGGGGCTCCGTGCGGGATCGCCGGGACAGTTCGGCGCGGGATGAAGGAACCTCCAACTTAGCGCGATCGCCCTTCCCCGGGAAGGGGCATCAGCAGGTCCGCGTCACGCGCGGGCGACCTCGCGCAACTCCCCGGTGCCGACGTCGTAGACGAAACCGCGGACAGCGGTGCTGTGCAGCAGGAACGGATCGGACTCGACGCGGGCGATCGACTGGCGCACGTCGGCCTCCGGCTCGGGGAACGACTCCGGCGCCCAGCGGGGCCGCAGGCCGGTGTCGGACTCGATCCGGTCCTTGAGGTCGTCGTCGCGGAAGGTGAGCATCCCGCAGTCCGTGTGGTGGATCAGGACGATCTCCTCGGTACCCAGGAGACGCTGGCTGATCGTCAGCGAGCGCAGGACGTCGTCGGTGACGACCCCGCCGGCGTTGCGGATGACGTGCGCGTCGCCCTCGGTCAGGCCCAGCAGGCCGTACGGGTTGAGACGGGCGTCCATGCAGGCCACCACGGCGATCTTCCGCCCGGGCGGCATGGGCAGGTCGCCCTTGTCGAAGTCGGCCTGGTAGGCCTTGGCGGCCTCGAGCAGTTCGTCGGTGACGGTCATGGCCGAAGGCTAGTGTCGTGCGTGTGAAGTAGTTTTACAGTTGGGTTTGTGAAATCATGGGGCATGGCGAATCGACCTGCCCCGGCATTGATGTTGCGTCCCGGCGATCGCGAGAAGCTTGAGAGAATGACGCGCTCGCAGTCGATGTCGGCAGGCATGGTGCAGCGAGCTCGCATCGTGCTGCTGGCTTCGGAGGGCCGGCGTAATGCGGAGATCGCCGAGTTGGCCGGGGCGTCGCGGCCGAAGGTGAACCTCTGGCGGTCCAGGTACGAGGACAAGGGCATCGGGGGCCTGGCTGATGAGAAGCGTTCTGGTCGGCCGCGCACGATCGATCACGCGGAGATCGTGACGGCGACCTTGATGCCGCCGCCGAAGTCTCTGGGCGTGACCCACTGGTCGTCGCGGCTGCTGGCGTCCCGGTTGAAGGTCTCGGCCTCGACGGTGGTCACGGCGTGGCGTGCCTACGGGATCAAGCCGTGGCGCTCGGAGTCGTTCCGGTTCTCCACCGATCCTGAGCTGGTCGGCAAAGTCACCGACATCTGCGGCCTGTACCTGGCGCCGCCGGAGAACGCGATCGTGTTGTGCGTGGATGAGAAGTCCCAGATCCAGGCACTGGATCGTACTCAGCCGATCTTGCCGATGCAGCCCGGCCTGATCGAGCGGCGCAGCCACGACTACGTCCGGCACGGCACCAGCACCCTGTTCGCGGCGCTGGACATCGCCACCGGTCAGGTCACCGCCGCACTCAAACCGCGTCACCGGAACCAGGAGTTCCTGGCGTTTTTGAAGCAGATCGAGCGGGCGTACCGTCATGTCGTCGATGCCGACGGTCAGCCAGTTGAGCTGCACCTGGTGATGGACAACTACGCCGCCCACAAGCACGCAAACGTCAAGGCCTGGCTGGCCGAAAATCCCCGGTTCAAGGTCCACTTCACACCCACCCACGCGTCGTGGATGAACCTGGTCGAGGTGTGGTTCGGCATCGTCGAACGCCAGGCCATCCGCCGTGGGATCTTTACATCCGTCAAGGACCTCAACGCGAAGATCCGCGCCTTCATCGACGGCTGGAACCACCGATCCCACCCCTTCGTCTGGACGAAAACCGCCGACGAAGTCCTCAAGAAAGCCAACCGTAAGAAGACTTCAAATGCGGACCACTAGTCCCGTTTCGGCGGCCCGGCCAGGGTCGGTCGCGCAGCGGCAGCTCACGGACCCGGTCGGGGCGCGGCAGGTCAGGCGGGGGAGCGCAACGGCATCTCGTGGACCTCGCGCACGAACTCCGGCAGTGGCCCGGCCGTGCGCAGGACCTCGGCGATCGACGGATCCGCCAGGTGCAGTCGACCCACGGAGATGAGGTCGAACTCGCCGCGCTCCATGCACTCCACGACCGCATCGATGTTGTCCGCGGCGATGGCCGGTTTGCCCGACTTCTGCTCGCGCAGGGACGTCCCGATCCCCACCCCGCCCACGGCGCCGGACGGCAGGCCGGTGAGCCTGCGGGCCCATCCGGCCAGGGTCACCTCGCCGTCATCACCTCCCAGGTCGGGGAATGCCGCGTCGCTGAACCGCCTGGTCGAGGCGTCGAGCAGATCGACCCCGGCCTCGGCGAGTGCGCCCAGGTAGACGCCCAGTTCGTCGGGAGTGGTCGCCTTGCGGACCGTGTAGTCCTGCTGGGTGTGCTGGGAGAAGCGGTAGAACAGCGGCGCGTCGGGACCGATCGCGGCGCGGACGGCGGACACGACCGCGGCAGGGAAGCGACTGCGTGCGGCCAGGTCGCCGCCCCAGTCGTCGGTGCGGCGGTTGGTGTCGGCCCAGACGAACGCGTCGAGCAGGTACCCGTGGCCGCCGTGCAGCGTCACGCCGTCGAAACCGGCGTCCATCGCCAGGCGCGCGGAGCGGGCGAACGCGTCGACGACCTCGGAGATGTCGGTGTCGGTCATCGGCGGCACCTCGGGCGACCAGCGGGCGACGCTCCGCTCGGAGTACGTGGTGACGCCCGGCGTCCCCCAGAGCCCGGACGGGCGCATGGGGTGCATCTCCATCAGCCGGTCGCGGTGGGCCCGGTCGAAGCGGGCGTTCGCGCCCCACAGCGGTCCCACGTGCCACAACTGGGCGATGATCCGGCCGCCGGCGGCGTGGACGGCGTCGGTGACCACGCGCCAGGCGGCGACGGACGCCGGGGAGTCCAACCGGGGGATGGCGGAGTGGTCGACTGAGGTCGGGTGGTCGACGCCGATGCCCTCGGTCACCACGAGTCCCGTTCCGCCTGCGGCCCGGTCGGCGTAGTAGTTGCGGTTGACCTCGTCCGGAAGGCCGTCGGGGCAGCCCATGCGGGTCATGGGGGACATGACGAGGCGATTGGCCAGGCGCAGCGACCTGACCTCGAGGGGACGGAACAGGGCCTCACGGCCCGGGGCGACCGGCGGGGTGGCGATACGCGACGTCATGATGCGCGACCTCTTTGTTTCCTCGGGCGGTCGTCTCGGGCCTCGATCTCGAGACTTTCGCGGATTGACGAGTGTCAGTTGTGATCGAGGTTACCTAAGCGGGTCGTTGGATGTCGCATCGGCGGTGGCCGCGTTGGACATCCCTCCTAGTCGGCGGCGTCGGCGAGCGCGACCCGGATCGCCTCGTCGATCCCCGTCATCTCCCAGTCCCCGGGGAGCAGCCCCGCGGCGGGATCGCCGACCACCATGTCGTGTTGCAGGCTCTCGATCAGCGCGCTGACCGTCGCCCCGTCCTGATCGACCAGGGGTGCCAGTCCGGCGGCGACGAGGTCCCACGGCACCCCGGGCACGGGGAGGCGCACCGTCGGCAGCCCGGCGATGCGGGAGTAGCGCGCGAGCAGCGCGGGGTAGGTCAGGGCCTCCCCGCAGCCGAGGTCCGCGTGGCCGGTCCGGGGCTCACCGTCCAGGGCATGGCACAGGGCCTCCACGACGTCCCGCTCGGCGACGGGCTCGACCCTCCGGTGTCGCATCCATCGGGGCACCGGCTGGACGGGGAGCAGCTCGCAGAGCGTGCGGAGGACCTCGAAACTCGTCGAGCCCGCGCCCAGGATCACCCCGGCCCGGAGCGTGAACACGGGCGTGGACCCGGCCGAGAGCAGTGATTCCACCTCGAGCCGCGACGCCATGTGTTGCGAGAGCGGCAGCCGGTCATCCCCCGAGGGGGCCAGTCCGGAGACGTAGACACACCGCTCCGTGCCGGCGGCGGCCATCGCCCGGCGCATCGCCTCCGCGCCCTCGGCGTCCTCGCGGCGGAAGTCGGCACCGCCGCCCATCCGGTGGACCAGGTAGATCACCTCGTCGACCCCGTCGAGGGCGGCCGCGAGACTCGCCGGGTCGAGGACGTCGCACCGCACCTTCTCGACCCGATCGGACCAGGGGTGCGTCGCGGCACGACCGGGGTCCGTGACGCCGGCCCGGACGCGGTGACCGCGGTCGAGCAGGGCGGGTACCAGGCGCGAGCCGAGATACCCGCCGGATCCCACGACCAGGACGGTCATTCCGCGTCGAGATCCTGCTCGATGAGCGCGGCGATCTCGGCCACCGCGTCGGCGTCCTCTCCGCTGACGGTCACCGTGGCGCCCTTCTCGGCGCCGAGCGCCATGATGAGCATCGCGGACGCGGCGTCGGCCTCCTCGTCGTCGTAGGCGATCTCGATGTCGGTCTCGTACTTCTCGGCGGCCTCGGCGATGATCCCCGCGGGGCGGGCGTGGAGGCCCTCGGCCGATCCGACGGTGACGGTGGTGCTGGGCATGGTGTCTCCTCTGTGTATTCGGGTGGCCGGGGGTTCCCCCGTCATCGTGCAGGCTCGCGCCTCAGGCCGCGACCGGCTGTGCCGCCGCGGCCGGGGCCGGGGTGGGCTCGCGGCGGGTGGTCTTGGCGACCACCACGGCCGCGCACGCGACGAGGGTGCCGGCGAGGATCGCCAGGAGGTAGCCCCAGACCGGGTTGATGGCGAACACCACGAACAGCCCGCCGTGGGGCGCGTACGACTCGACCGAGAACGCCATGATGAGCGCACCGGTCACAGCACCACCGGCCATCATCGACGGGATGACGCGGAGCGGGTCGGCGGCGGCGAACGGGATCGCCCCCTCGGTGATGAAGCTGGCGCCCAGCAGGAACGCGGCGCGGCCGTTCTCCTGCTCCACCGGGCTGAACAGGCGCTTGCGCACGACGGTCGCCAGACCCATCGCGAGCGGCGGAACCATGCCGGCGGCCATCACCGCGGCCATGATCCGCAGCGTCGCCGGGTTGTCGGCGACCAGCCCGGCCGTGGCGAACGTGTACGCCGCCTTGTTGATCGGCCCGCCCAGGTCGAAACACATCATCAGACCCAGGATGACGCCCAGCAGGATCACCGAGGAGCCGGTCATGCCGCCCAGCCACGACTCCATGGCGGAGGTCAGCGAGGCCAGCGGACGGCCGAGCAGCAGGAACATCAGCAGGCCGATCGCCAGCGAGCCGATGAGCGGGATGAGCACCACCGGCATGAGACCGGCGAGCCAGCGCGGCGTCTTCCAGGTGGTCATCCATCGCACGAGGTAGCCGGCGAGGATGCCGGTGACGAGCGCGCCGATGAACCCGGCGCCGAGGGTCGCCGACAGGGCGCCGCCGACGAAGCCCGGGGCGATGCCGGGACGGTCGGCCAGTCCGTAGGCGATGTAGCCCGACAGTACGGCGATCATGAAGCCCATCGCGGCCTGGCCGATCGCGAACAGCACGGCTCCCATGTAGAGCCGCAGCCCGGAGTGGGTGAGGACCTCGGCCCCGGCGGTCCCGGCGGACACGATCTCGCCGTCGAGGTACCACACCTCCCCGGGCAGGTCGGTGAGTGAGAACCCGGTGGCGAGCTCTTCCCACACGAACGCGACGTCGTACCCGGCGAACAGGAATCCCAGTGCGAGCAGCAGCCCGCCGGCGGCGACGAACGGGATCATGTACGACACGCCGGTCATGACGGCGCGCTGCAGGCCGCGAGCCCAGTGCTCGTCGGAGCCGGACCCGCCCCCCGAGCCGGAGCCGCCGTCGGCGGTGCCGGAGTCCGCCGACACGCGCCGTGCCCGGGGGTCCTGGGCCGCGGCCAGCGCCTCGTCGAGGACCTGGTCGGGCGCGTCGATGGCCTTCTTGACCCCGTACTCGACGACGGGTTTGCCGGCGAACCGGCCCCGGTCGCGCACCCCGACGTCCGTGGCGAACACGACCGCGTCCGCGGCGTCGATCACCGCCGCGTCGAGGGGGGTGGCCCCCGCCGAGCCCTGGGTCTCCACGTGCAGTTCGACGCCGCGCGCCTCCGCCGCCTGGGCGAGCGAGTCGGCGGCCATGTAGGTGTGGGCGATACCGGTGGGGCAGGCGGTCACCGCGACCACCCGGGCCGGCGCCGCGCCCGCTGCCGAGCCGGGGGTCGAGGACGACGACGAGGTCTTCTCCTCCGGCCTGAGCACGCCCTCGATGACCGCGACCGCCTCGTCCGGCGTGGTGGCCGATCGGAGGGAGTCCACGAACTCGGCCCGCACGAGATTGCGGGCGAGCGTGGCCAGGATCTTCAGGTGGTCCTTGCCGCCGCCGGCGGGGGCGCCGATCATCAGCACGAGGTCGGCGGGGCCGTCCTTGGCGCCAAAGTCGACGGGCGGGTCGAGCCGCGCGAAGGCCAGGCTCGGCGCGGACACCGCTTCGGACTTGCAGTGCGGGATCGCTATCCCGCCCTTCATGCCGGTGGCCGCCTTGTCCTCGCGGGCGAACAGATCGCGTACGAGCGCGTCGTGATCGTCGGCCCGGCCGGCGTCGACGAGGGTCCGGGCCAGCGCCCGGATCACCTCCTGCTTGGTGCCGCCGAGGTCGGCGTCGAGCCGCACCGCGGCGGTCTCGATGATCGGCTGGTTCATTGCCGTGCTCCGTGTTCTTCCGAGGGTGCTGGTTTGAGAGGTGCTGGGTTGGGACGGTGCTGGGTCACGAGGGTGCTGGGTGGGAGGTCGCGGTCCGCGGGTGCGACGCGCTGGTGCGGCGGGTCAGTCGAGCCGCCGCACGGTGGCGCGGAACGTGGTCGGGTCGAGGCCCAGCGGCAGTCCGGTACCGGGCAGCGAGGCGGCGACACTGCCGTGGTTGACCGCCCAGACCAGCCGGTCCCGCGGCGGGAGTCCGCGGGACTCGGCCAGCAGGTAGCCCGCGAGCGCGGAGTCTCCGGCCCCGACCGTGGATCTGACCTGCACGGGTGGGGTGTTCGCGTACCACGCCTCGTCGTCGTCGACCAGGACGGCACCGGCACCGCCCAGGGTGACCAGGGCTGCGCCCACGCCGCGGGCGCGCAACGCCCGCGCGGCGTCCACCACGGGGGTCGTGTCACCGGCGGCGGCGCGACGCTCCAGCTCGGAGCCGTCGACGCCGGCCAGCTGCCCGAGCTCCTCGCCGTTGGGTTTGACCAGGGCGGGCGCCGCGTCGGGCAGGCGTGCCGCGAGGGCGGCCAGTGGTGCGTCGGAGGTGTCGACGGCGAGGCGGGCCCCCGCGGGGCGGAGCGCACCGACCAGGTCCGCGTAGAAGTCGTCCGGTACGCCGCGCGGCAGGGACCCGCACAGCACCACCCACGCCGCGTCACCGGCGAGGGCGGCGACCGTGGAGCGGGCCCGGTCGATCGCGGCGCTGTCGAACTCGGGGCCGGGGGCGTTGATCTTGGTGGTGGTTCCGGCGGGGTCTGCGAGGGTGAGGTTGATCCGCACCGCGCCGTGCGCGGGGACGACGGACGTCGCGACGCCTGCCCCGGCGCACATCGCCACGAACGGGTCGTCCCCCGGGGCCGGGAACACCGCCTGTGCCCGGACCCCCCCGCCGGTGAGGACGCGGGCGACGTTGACGCCCTTCCCGCCCGGGGAGTCGTCGACGGCCGCGATGCGGTTGACCCCGCCCACGGTGAGCGGCGCGGGCAGTTGCGCGGTCCGGTCCACCGACGGGTTCATGGTGAGGGTGACGATCATGGCAGCACGACCTCGATTCCGTGGGTGTCCAGCGCCGAGGCCAGCGGGCCCGGCGGGGGAGCGTCGGTGACCAGGACGTCGACCCCGTCCAGCGGGGCGAACGAGACCAGGAACTCGTGCCCGAACTTGCTCGAGTCCGCGAGTACCACCACCCGGCGGGCCGCCCGGCACATGGCGTTCTTGACCGCCGCCTCGTCCGGGTCCTGTGTGGTGAGTCCGCGCTCGGGGTGGAGCCCGTTCGTGCCCACGAAGGCGACGTCCACCCGGATCGCCTCCAGCGCCCGGAGCACCGACGGACCCACGCACGCCCCCGTGAGGCCGCGGACCGTCCCGCCGAGGACGTGCAGGTCCTCCGACGCCGCGCGGTGCAGGCCGTCGGCGATGGGGACCGAGTTCGTGATGAGGGTGAGGCCGTGGTCGGCGGGCAGCGATTCGGCCAGGCGGTCCGTGGTGGAGCCGGCATCGAGCAGGGCCGCGCCCCCCACGGCCGGGAGCAGCCGCAACGCAGCCCGGCCGATCGCGGACTTCGCGTCCACGTTCTCCGACCGCCGCGCGGCCAGGGTGCGTTCGACGCGGCCACCGGGCACCGCCGGGACCGCCCCGCCGTGGGTGCGTTCGAGGTGCCCCTCGGATTCCAGGAGCGACAGGTCTCGGCGGATCGTCTCGGCACTCACGTCGAGGTCGGCCGCGAGTTCGGCGACGGTCACCCGCCCGGAGGCGGCCAGCGCCTCCGTGATGTGTCGCCGTCGTTCGCTCCCGTACATGGGCTCCGACCTCTCCGCTGTGGTGACCGATTGTGTTGGATTCTGCCCGATACGGTTGGAAAGTCAAGCTGATTTAGTTATTCTCGTCACATAACCGATCGATGAGCCGGACGAGGGCGTCCGGTCCGCTAGGAGTTCCCATGACGCAGCAGTCGAAGTCCGGGACGGTCATCCGCGGCACCGGCGTGGTCGCCGGACTGGCCTACGGGCCCGCCCGGTGGGTCGTCAGGCAGGATGTCCTCGACCCGGGGGCCGCGGGCGCGGCGGTCGACCCGGGGGCCGCGGGCGCGGCGGGAACCGGGACGGCGACGGGAGCCGAGGCAGCGGGTGCGCCGGACGAGGCGCAGGTCGAGAAGGGCCGCGAACGCTTCGTCGCAGCGGCCCGGACCGTGGCCGACCGACTGGATCAACGGGCCGCCCTCGCCACCGGCGTCAGTGCAGAGGTCCTGTCCGCCAACGCCGTCCTCGCCCGGGACCGTGGCTGGGCCAAGGCGGTGGTCAAGGAACTGAAGAAGGGCGTGGCGGTCGAGGCCGCGGCGGTGGCGGCCACGGAGACCTTCGCCGCGATGTTCGCGCGTGTCGGCGGTCGGCAGGCCGAACGCATCACCGACCTCCGCGACATCTGTGCGCGCGTCGTGGCCGAGCTGCGCGGCCTGCCCGAACCGGGCGTCCCCGACTTCGGCGCGCCGGGCGTGCTCATGGCCGACGACCTCGCCCCGGCGGACACCGCCGGGCTCGACCCGGCCATGGTGCTGGCGATCGTCTGCGAGCACGGCGGGCCCACCTCACACACGGCGATCATCGCCCGGCAGCTCGGTATCCCGTGCATGGTCGCCGCCGGGGGACTCGCCGCGATCGCCGACGGCGCCGACGTGCTGGTGGACGCCGCCGCGGGCACGGTCACCGTCGATCCCGAGGAGGGCCCGGCCCGAGCGGCGGCCGAGGCGGACCGGCGCGCCCGGGCCGCCGCCGCAGACTGGAGCGGCCCCGCCGTCCTGGCCGACGGGCACGCCGTGCGCCTGCTGGCCAACGTCCAGGACGGTGAGGGGGCCGAGAACGCGGCGTCGGGCCCGGCCGGCGGGATCGGCCTGTTCCGCACCGAGCTGGCGTTCCTCGACCGGGCCGCCGAACCGACCCACGACGAGCAGGTCGACCTCTACGCCCGGGTCCTGGCCGCATTCCCGGACGGCCGGGTCGTCACGAGGACCCTCGATGCGGGCTCGGACAAACCGCTGGCGTTCGCGGGCATGACCGAGGAGGACAACCCCGCTCTGGGCGTCCGCGGCATCCGCGTGGACCTCATCGACCCCGGGCTGCTGGACCGGCAACTCGACGCCCTCGCCGCGGCCGGCCGCCGGGTGGGCGGGGCGCAGTCCTCACCGTGGGTCATGGCCCCCATGGTCGCCACCGTCGACGAGGCCCGCGACTTCGCCGACCGGTGCCGTCGGCGCGGCCTGACGCCCGGGATCATGGTCGAGGTGCCGTCGGTCGCGGTGGCCGTCGACAGGTTCCTCCCGCACGTGGACTTCCTGTCGATCGGCACCAACGACCTCACGCAATACGTCATGGCCGCCGACCGGATGTCGTCCGACCTGGCAGCCCTCACCGACCCCTGGCAACCCGCCGTGCTCCGGCTCATCCGGGCGGTTGCCGAGGCCGCGGGCCGATCGCCGGACGGTCGCACGATCCCGGTCGGGGTGTGCGGTGAGGCGGCGGCGGACCCCAACCTGGCGTGCGTCCTGCTGGGGCTCGGAGTCAGCTCGCTCTCCGTCGCCACCGCCGCGCTGCCGTTCGTCGGAGCCGCCCTGGCGGGGGCCACCCTCGAGCAGTGCCGGGAGCTCGCGGCCCTGGCGTTGGACAGTGACACGGCGCTCGAGGCCAGGGACGCTGTGCTGGCCGCCCGGAGCTGACCGTCCCGCTCGGTGCGACCGTCCCGCTCTGCGCGACCGGGCTGTGGTGCCCGGATCGCGGAGGTACCGTCGGTGACGACGGAAGGGATTCGACTGTGGACCTGACCATCGACACGGCGGACGGCACCGCGGAGGCGTTCGTCTCGCGGCCCGAGACCGCCGAGCACGACGTGCCGGGCGTGCTGCTGTTCCCGGACATCTTCGGTCTGAGGCCGCAGATACGCACGATGATGGATCGCATCGCGAGCTGGGGTTACGTCGTCCTCGCGCCGAACGTCTTCTACCGCTCCGGCACCGTCGACGACCTGGCCCCGACCGTCGATCTACGCGAACCGGGCGAGCGGGACGGCTACATCGCGAAGGTATTCCCTCTGAGGGGGGGACTCACCTCGGACCTGTCGCGACCCGACACCGCCGCCTACCTGGACGCGCTGCTGACGCTGCCCGGGGTCACCGGCGACGTGGGGGTCATCGGCTACTGCATGGGAGCGCGACTCGCGTTGCGCGCGGGCGGGGACCACCCGGACCGCGTCGCCACCGTCGGGGGATTCCACGGCGGCGGGCTGGCGACGGACGAGAGCGACAGCCCCCACCTGAGTCTCGCGACCACCCGGGCCGCCGTCCTCCTGCGTCACGCTGACGACGACCCGTCGATGCCGCGGGAAGGGATGGACGTCATCGCGTCCCTGGCCCGGGAATCCGGTGTGCCCCTGGACCAGGACGTTTACCCAGGTGCCCCACACGGGTACTCGATGGCGGACACGTCGATGTACGACGAGACCGCCGCGGAACGGCACCTCGAGGACCTGCGCGAGCATCTGGCACGGCGCCTCGCGCGCCACGGCGAATGAGCTGAGCCCGGACGGAGACCCCCGGCCCACCGCGGCCCTCACGGCCCCTCGGTTACTCCCGCCCGTCACGATGAACTCTCGCCTGCCCGCCGGGGCACGCGAGACGCCAGGCGCGGGAGCGGCTGCGTGGTGGGCGGTCAGGCGGGGGAGCGAGACGCCAGGCACGGGAGCGGATGCAGGGCGGGCCGGTGGGCGAGGCGCCAGGCTCGGGAGCGAGACGCCAGGCGCGGGAGCGGCTGCCGGGAGGTCCGGGGCGAAGCGGTGCGTCCCGCCCGGGGACGTCAGACGTCGACGGTCTCCGAGGGGCCCGAGCGGGCCAGGGCCGCGAGCTGGCGGGTCGTCGCTCCCGGCAGGTACGCCCGGCCGATCGCCACACCGATCCGCGGCAGGTCCGCCTCGTCGCGGAAACACAGGTAGACGGGCTCGATCCTCGGATTGAACTTCGACTTGAACTGGTGGAGCGACCGGAACCCGTAGTAGGGCTCGAGTGCCTGACCCAGCAGATCGAGTCCGCGGTCGAGGACGGCCACCTCGTCGTCGTCGCCACTTCGCGCTAACGGCGCACCGGACAACGAGACGTAGTCGGCGCCCTCGTCCTTGAATTCCAGCGCGGAGCGGGCGATGAGGAACTCGACCATGTTGTTCGCGCCGGGGCCGTTGCGCTTGCGCATGAGATCCAGGGTCCAGCCGCGTACGCCACCGTCGGGCTCGCCGCGGTAGACCGGCAGCCAGGACAGCGCCGCCTGGACCACCCCGCCGGAGTCCACGGCCAGCGCGATGCGGACGTCGTCGTCGAGCGCCTCCTCGACCGTGCCGAGCGTGAAGCCCATCTCCGGCAGTTCCTTGTCTCCGACCCACTGCTCGGAGATCTCCCGCACCTGCGCCAGCACCGCCGCGGGTTGCTCGCGCAGTAGCCCCGAGACGTAGGTGGTGCCGCTCTTGTCCGCCTTGTTCATCGCGGACCGGATCTTCTGCCACTTCTTGCCCGCGAAGGCCAGGTCGGGAAGATCCATGATGGTGTCCTCGGCGATCTGCAGCGCCCGCCACCCGTGCGCGCGCATCCGGTCGGCCGTCTCCCCGGATACCGAGAACAGGCACGGGACGGCGGCCTGCGCCTCGGCGAAGTCGACGAACGAACTAAGGAGCACGTCGCGATCGGCGGGGTCGGCGACCGGGTCGGCCAGCGCGATGATGGTGCCGACGTGCATCCGGTACCCCACGACGCCCGCCGAGTCGGGTCCCGCGGTGCTGGTGCCCGCGCCGAAGAAGTAGTTCATCGGCTGCCACGTGATCATCCACGACATCGTGCTGCCGCCGTGGCGCCGGATGAGCTCACGGACGCGCTCCACCACGTCGTCGGAGTGCACGCGCGACCCGGTCACCCGTCGCCGCACCCGCACGCCGAACGCGCCCCGGCCCACCACCAGCAACACGGCCTCGCCCGCCCAGAGCAGACCGGTACCGAGGGTGACGGCGCCGAGGGATTCGAAGTCCGCGGCGACGACCAGGACCGTGACGACGAGGGTGACCACCGCGGTGACCAGGGCATAGGCGAGGGCCACGCCCCACGCTGCCCGGTAGCCACGGCGCAGCAGCTCCGCCGTGGCCGCGGCGATGAGGACGGACAGGAGCATGCCGACCAGGTTCACGTCCTCGGCCTCGGTGGGTCCGAGGGGGCCGTCGGAGGGCAGGAAGTACACCACCACGTGGACCGCGGCGATGAACCACATGCCCGCCGACACCACGAGCCGGGTCTCCCGTCGCGTCCGCGGCCGCAGGCCGTGTTCGGTGCCGGAGAAGAACCGCTCGCCGACGGCGAGGAACACCACGAACGCGACGAGGTGGGTGAGGTCGGCCAGGCTCCCGACGAACAGGAACGACACGATCACATAGCCGTAGAGCAGCGCCCGCGCGCGCAGTCGCCAGGGCGAGACAAGGGTGGCCGTGGCGGCGGCGAGCACGGCGATCACCGCGGTCGAGCAGCCGACGTCCAGCACCACCGACAGCTCCGTGGCCCACTCCCAGCCCACCGCGTCGCCGGGGACGATCACGGCGACCGCCCCGAGCACGCCGATGAGCTGCCCGCCGGCCGCGGTCAGCGCAGTCCGCACCGGGCCCAGGCGCCACTCGCCCATCCCGATGCCCGCCGCCACCAGCACCAGCAGGGACACGTGCTGCAGCGGGGTGAGCCCGAGCCAGGGCCCGGTCACGAGTGTCCACCAGCGGCCGCCCTCCAGCGCGGGCACGCCGTAGGCGACGTCGGGGAACCAGGTGGCGTCGCGGGCGCTGCGCCACAGGGCCTCGAACACCACCCCGGTGACGAGCAGCGCGGCGACGATCACCGCCGTGACGGGGAGCCGTCGCGCCGCCGTGGCGACCGCGCGGGCGGCGACGGTCACGGGTGAGGGCGCGGCGGGCTCGTCGGACTTCTCTGTCAGCTGGTCGGTGCTCACGGGGTCCTCCGGGGGCGGCGCACGGCGAGGGGCCGGGGTGGGGGCGGATGGTCCAAGTATGGAGCCGTCGGCATGAGTGTGCGGTTATTTCCCCAGCGAAAGGGCTGTGACCACCGTCTCTACGGACGTCCGGTCGGCACCGGTGAGCCCGAGCACGGGCCGGGGCAGACAGTTCTCCGCGGCCAGCCCGAGGATCTCGGCGACGGCCGCGACCACCCGCAGGCTGCCGTGCGCGGAGAAGAGTTCCCAGAGCGGCGCCAGCCCGGCGGACTCGGCCAGCGCCTCCTCGGCCCGACCGGACAGCGCCGCCCGCGCGATCGCCAGGGCCGGGCCCGGGACGGTGCCGGCCAGCACCGAGTACCAGCTGTCGCAGCCCGCGAGCAGTGCCGCCGCGGCCGAGGGGTCGCCGGAGACCCCCAGGCCCACACGCTCGGGCACCGCGGAGCGCAGTCGGGCGAGGTGCTCACGCGCCGCTGAGGGCTCCGCCGGCGGCGGCGGGATCTTGATCGAGGCCACCTGCGGGAGTTCGACCAGTCGCAGGTAGAGCTCGGGCGTGAATCCGAAACGGGTGGTGCCGGGGTTGTCGTAGACCACCAGTGGCACGGAGAGTTCACCGGCGACGTCCGTGTACAGGCCCATCACGTCGTCGTCGGTGAGCGGCTGGTAGCTCATGGGCGCGAGCATCACCGCCGAGGCGCCGGCCGCCTGCGCGTCGTGGGCGAGGGCCTGCGCGTGGGAGGTCCGCAGGGCACTGATCCCGACGATCACCGGAACCCCCGCCGCGTGTCGGACGGTCGCCTCGGCGACCCGGCGCCGCTCCTCGCGGTCGAGGTAGGCATACGAACCGGTGGAACCGAGCGCACCGATCGAGTCGACGCCCGCGCGTACCAGTCGCTCGATGATCGCCGCATAGGCGCTCTCGTCGACCCGGTCATCGCTCATAGGTGTGAGCGGGAAGGCGCTCAGGCCGGTCGTCACGTGCCCGGTCACAGCGTGAGGACCCGCCCGCACACCACCAGGTGCACCTCGTCGCAGCACTCGGCGACGAACTGGTTGAGCGCGCCCAGCAGGTCCCGGAACACGGCGCCCGAGCGGTACGGGGGCACGACCCCGGATCCGACCTCGTTGGTCACCAGCACCACGTCGTCGCGGGCGGTGAGGGCGGCGCAGAGGGCGTCGGTGCGTTCGTCGACGGCGGCGCGCGCCTCGTCGGCGGGGGCGTCCCACAGTCCCAGGTCGTCGACGGTGGCGGTGAGCCAGGTGCCCAGGCAGTCGATGAGGACCGGGCCGGGGGCGTGACGCAGCGCGGAGGCCACGTCGGGGGATTCCAGGGTGCGCCACCCCGCGGGCCGGTGTGCCCGATGGTGGTCGACGCGTGCTGCCCAGTCGGGGTCGTCGAGCTCGTCGGCGGGGCGACCCGGCGCGACGAACGTCACCGTGTCGGTGCCGCCGAGCAGTCGCACCGCGTGCCGGGACTTGCCGGAGCGGACGCCGCCGGTCACCAGGACGCGCGTCATCCCCGCCGCCCCCGGCCGCCGGCGAGGGCCGGGCCGGAGAACAGGGCCAGTCCCACGACGAAGCCGAAGTCATACCAGTTTCCGTTGTTGTTCACCTCGTAGATCGTTACGGTGTCGGTGAACAGGGAGATGACGAAGGTGACGGGGAGGATGATCCCGTGCCACAGGCCGAGGAGGAACCCCGCGCCGGTGGGGGCGACGTCGACGTTGGGTCCGGCCGCGCACGCGCCGAGGGTGAGGACGACGACGAGGAGGACACCGGCGGCCAGCCCGGCCCGTGACCGGGTGTTCACTACCGCCGCCCGCGGGTGAAGTAGAGGAGCGGCCCGATGAAGTTGATCGCGATGATCGCGGCCCACTTGCCCTTGGAGCCCCGCACCTTCGCCGCGGGCCGGGAGGCGAGGTCCGCCCACCCGGTCGCAGCGAGTGACACCTGCACCGAGATGAGCGTGAGCAGGACCGTCTTCTGCGTGTCGGTCAGGTCGTTCCAGCGCTTCTTCGTGGCCACGGCGCACCTCCCGGATCGGATTTTTCTTATCCTAGGCGCTGCCCGGCCGCCGCGGTCAGCTCGCGGTGGCGGTGTCGGATTCGTCCTCCGGTTTCCCGGCCTTCTTCCACTCGGCCCGATCCTTCATCTCCCTGGGACGGAAGTAGAGCAGTCCGGACAGGACGGCGACGAGGAAGACGACCAGCATGGTGAGGAACAGCGGCCAGACGCCGGTGAGGAAGATGATCGGCACGGCCATCGCTGTGACGAGTCCGCCGCCGAAGAACGGTTCGAAGACGAGTTGCTTGTACCCGAACGCCTCGAACGCGGGGCTCTGGGCATCGGGGTCGACGATGCGCATGAGGATGAGGCCGGTGGCGGTGACGCCCATCGACTGGCCGAAGTCTCCGATGCCGCGCTCGAACCAGTAGCGGCCGATGATGCGCGGTGCCAGCCAGAGGAAGATCCCGACGTTGAACAGGATGCCGGCCACGGCGAGGATCGTGAAGGCGCCGATGTTCTCGCCGATCGCCTGCAGGGACAGGGTGCCGATGGCGGCGACGATGAGGAAGTCGAGCGCCCACCCCTGGATCCGCAGCATGATCTGCGGGTCGATCACGTGTGCCACGCCCAGCTTGGTGGCGATGACCTGGACGACGACGCCGCCGAGCAGGGCGATGGGGAACAGTGGCACGTAGGCGAAGATCTCCAGCGGGGTGTTCTCGTCGAGCATGACCGACGCGTAGGTGGCCTGCTCGATCCAACGCAGCCCCTCGAGGATTCCCAGACCGATGAGGATCGCCAGGGTCACCAGCGCGACGTGGAGGGACAGCGGCTCCACCGACGACGGGCGGGAGGTCATCTTGCCCGCCGAGTAGTACTCATCCTCGCGGAAGAGGCCCTTCTGCTCGCTGATGGACATCTTGGCGCTGCCGCTGATGAGTTCGGTCCTTCCGGTGCGGGCGCCCCAGTTGATCAGACCGATGCCGAGCACGATGCCACCGACGATGCCCACCGTGGCCATGCCGACGGCGAGGTCGGCCCCCACCGTGAACCCGAGTTCCTCGAACACGCCCCGCATGCCGGCCGCGGTTCCGTGCCCGCCCTCGAAGCCGATCTCGATGAGGGCGCCCGTCATGGGCGAGGCGCCGAGCAGGGGTACGAGGATCAGGGCGGCCAGCAACAGTCCGACGACGTACTGCCCGGAGCCCAGGGCCACGCCGAGGGAGAGCTGCGGACCGACGAGCTTGACGGCCCGGGAGGGGCGCGGCAGGTCCTGGCCGAGGAACATCGTGGCGAAGATGACGCTGATGAGCAGGCCCGGGAGGGAGGACCACACCTCCACCATCGGTTCGGTGAAGAGCCCGTTCTCGCCCCACGGTCCGTTGAACCTGCCCAGGACCTCCGGCCCGAGCAGGAGGAGCAGTGCACCACCGACGATGGAGCTGGGGAGGAACAGGGACTGCACGATCCCGACCTTGACGCGGATGATCTTCCCGATCAACAACGCCAGTCCGAGGATGAGAAGGGCGAATCCCACAGCATTTGCGGACATTGGGTGACCTCGGTTCCGGATGTGCGGCTTGCGGTGTCCTCCCGAACCTATCCGCCGGGCGCGCGAACAGGCCCCGATCCGCCCACTTCTCGGGACAGTCGCGCCCATCTTCAGTGGCAGACCGTGGCGAGGACTGGCGTTCGGCATCGCGGCACAACTCGACGGCGAGGTCACGTTCGTCACGGGGGTCGCCCGCGGGCAGGGCAGGACGCACGCCGTCCGCCTGGCCGCCCCGGAGGACCTGGACGAGACCCGCCGGTTGGTCGAGGCCCAGGGGCGACGCGCGCTACTGTCCGTCGGGGACGTCCGCGACCTCGAGGGCATGAGGAAGATCGTCGACGACGCAGTGGTGGAACTCGGCCCGAAGAAGGTCCGGGTCAACAGCATCCACCCCGGCGGCGTGGCCACCCCGATGGGCGGAGGAGACATGGTGAGCACGTTGGAGGCGGTCGGCGAGTCGAACCCCCCGCTCAACCTCATGGGCACGACGTTCCTCGAGCAGACGTGGGCGGAGCCGGAGGAGATCTCGAACGTCGTCGCGTTCCTGGCCTCCGACGAGTCGACGTTCATCACCGCCGAGCACATCAGCATCGAAGGCGGGTCGCAGTACTTCTGACGGCGGGTTGCAGTACTTCTGAGGCCACCATGCGTGTCCGAGGCCACCGCGCCGCGCCCGGGGGGATCATCGACGGGTGACGGAGACGCGGTGGAAGGAGCTGGCGGAGTGGCCCCTGATCGGTGCGGCTCTGGCGTTCCTGGTCGCCTACGCGGTGATGGTGGTCGGACAACCCGTGGGTCCGGTGGGAGTGGTCACCCGGATCGTGATGGCGGGGACCTGGGTTCTGTTCGCCGTGGACTTCGTGGTCAGGTTGGCGTTGGCGGAGCGGCGCGGACCGTGGTTGCTCAGGCACTGGTACGACCTCGCGGTCATCGCTCTGCCGGTCCTGCGACCGCTGCGACTGCTCCGGCTGGTGACCCTGCTCGGGGGGATGAGGCGGTCGGCGGGCACGGTGGTGCGTGGTCAGGCGATCACCTACGCCGCGGGGTGGACGGCGGTCCTGCTCGTAGTGTCCTCGCTCGCGGTGTTGAACGCGGAACGTGGGGCACCGGGGGCGTCGATCCAGACATGGGGTGAGTCCCTGTGGTGGGCGACCGTGACGGTGACGTCCGTGGGGTACGGCGACTACTCGCCGGTGACCCCGGTGGGACGCACGATCGCGGTGGGGCTCATGTTCGGCGGGATCGCCCTGCTGGGCGTGGTCACGGCGACGCTCGCCTCGTGGCTCCTGGAGAGGATCGCCGATCGCGATGGTGCGGGAGAGGACCGGGCCGGACCCGGCGAGCCCGGTCCACGCGCCGACCCGCCCGGCGGCTCGTCCGTATCGTCGGGGCCATGACCACGGACACCGCACGCCCCCTCACTCTCGGAACCCGGTACGCGAGCGAGTTCCCGGAACTGGGCGTGCCGTGGAAGGCCGCGGAGGCGTCCGGGCCGCGGCTACTCGTGCTCAACGACGCGCTGGTCGACGAGCTCGGCCTGGACGCCGACTACCTGCGTGGCGAGGAGGGCGTGCGGGTGCTGACGGGCACTCACGTGCCGGACGGGGCCACGCCGGTCGCCCAGGCCTATGCCGGCCACCAGTTCGGCGGGTACTCGCCCCGGCTCGGCGACGGGCGGGCCCTGCTGATGGGGGAGCTGCCCGATGGCCGTGACCTGCACCTCAAGGGTTCGGGGCGCACCCCGTTCGCCCGCGGTGGCGACGGTCTGGCCGCGGTCGGCCCCATGCTCCGCGAGTACGTCATCAGCGAGGCGATGCACGCGCTCGGCGTCCCCACCACCCGCTCGCTCGCCGTGGTGGCCACCGGGAACACCGTGTACCGCGAGTCGCCGCTGCCGGGCGCGGTGCTGGCCCGCGTCGCCGCGAGCCACCTGAGGGTGGGGACGTTCCAGTTCGCGCGATCGGTCGACGACGACGAGCTGCTGCGTCGGCTGGCCGACCACGCCATCGCCCGGCATCACCCGCACGCCGCCGACGCGGAGAACCCGTACCTGGAGCTGTTCGCGTCCGTGCTCCGCGGCCAGGCGGAGCTCGTGGCCCGCTGGATGCTCCTCGGGTTCATCCACGGCGTCATGAACACGGACAACACCACCATCTCGGGCGAGACCATCGACTACGGGCCGTGCGCCTTCATGGATGAGTTCGACCCGGCCACGGTCTTCAGCTCCATCGACACCGGTGGCCGCTACGCCTACGCCAACCAGCCGCCGGTTCTGCAGTGGAACCTCGCCCGGTTCGCCGAGACCCTCGTCCCGCTGGTCGACCCGGACCAGGACGAGGCGGTCCGGCTCCTCACCGAGGTGCTGGGCACGTTCCCGGAGCACTACCAGCGGGCGTGGACGGCCGGGATGCGCGCCAAGATCGGCCTGCCGGACGAGGTCGGGGACACCGAGGCGACCGACCTCATCGACGAGCTGTCCCGGCTGCTCAGCGCGACGCGGGCCGACTACACCGGCTTCTTCCGCGCGCTCGGGGCGGCCGCGGACGGGGACGACGAGCCGGTGCGCGAGCTGGTCGGGGCGCTCGCGGAGGGCTGGCTGGCGACCTGGCGGGCCCTCGGACCGGACCGGGGATCGATGGACCGGGTCAATCCGGTCTACATCCCGCGCAACCATCTCGTCGAGGACGCCCTCGACGCGGCGACGGCAGGGGACATGGGTCCGCTGTCCGAACTCCTCGTCGTCGTCACCGACCCCTACACCCGGCGCGCCGGTTACGAGCGCTACGAACGTCCCGCCCCTCCCGAGGCCGCGCCTCACGTCACCTACTGCGGTACCTGACCGACTCGCCCAGCAGTACGCGCGTATTGATACGAAACATTTATCTTCCGTGGGTGCTGTTTGTCAGCCGTTCGTATGACAATGAGGTTGTCACATCAATCTTACGGCCGGGCCGTGAGACGGGCGGGAGGCCTCCACATGCGACTACTCATCGCGGACAGCGACGGCGGGTACCGCCAGCCCTCGGCCATCCTCGGCCGGTTCGTCGACGACCTCGCCGGATGGACAGGTGCCCGGGAGGCCGTTCGGGTGCAGTGGCCGGCGCCCGGGTCGGGTCGGCTCCGGCGGTCGCACACCTGGGAATCGGCGTCCGCGGCCGGGGTGGCCGACCTCAACCGCCTCGTCCATCTCCACCCGTCCGACGACCTCGTGCTCATCGGGGCGTGCTGCGGCACCCGGGTGATCCACGACTGGATGGACGCCCGCCCGGAGGATCTCGACCGGGTCGCCGCCGTGGGGTTGGTCGCCGACCCGTTCCGGCCGCGCGACCGCTGGCTCGCCGGCACGCCCGATCCGCGCGGGCAGGGCGTGGCGGGACCGCGCCGCGGACCGATCCCCGAGCGCACCCACTGGGTGTCCGTGCCGGGCGATCCGCTGAGCGGCGTGCAACCGTCGAACCTGCTCCGCGGCGCCGTGAGGGACTCGGACCTGACGCCCGTCCAGGTCTACGACGAGCTGATCGAGAACCTCCCCGACTCCCGCACCCGGGTAGCCCTGCGTCTGCACGTCGTGGAGCATCCCGGACGGTGGTCGCCTCATCTGCTCCGTCAGCTCGACGACGTCACCGACACCCTGCTGACCTATCGCGACGCGGGGTACGCCGCTCTGTACGAAGCCGACGTCGACGGTGCCACCCCGCTGGCGCGGCTCGCGAGGGTCATCGCGGATCAGGTCGCGTCCGATCAGGCCGCCTGAGCGGGTCGGTACACCCAGACGGTTCGGTACAGCCAGACGGTTCGGTACGGCTAGACGGTCGCCGGGACCGGACGGCGGCTCCGGAGCAACTCCTCGAACCGCGCGGCCGGGCCCGGAGTGGGTAGGCGACCCTCGTTCGCGTCGGCGAGCAGAGAGTTGACCGTCTCGCGCGCACACGTCTTGTTGGAGCCGATGAACCCGCGCGGACCCCGCTTGATCCACCCGACCACGTAGAGCCCGGGCACCTCGCGGCCGTCGGCGGCGTCGAGGACGCGGCCCTCGCGGCTGGGGATGGTCGCGGACGCGGGGTCGAACGGCACCCCGGGCACCGCCACGCCGCGGTAGCCCACCGAGCCCAGGACCAGGCCCGCCGCGAGGGTCTCCTCGGAGCCCGGGCGGGGCACGGCGCGCACCCGGCCGTCGGGGTCGGTGACCGGTTCCGTGCGCACGACCCGCAGGCCCTCGGTCCGCGCGGTGCCCACGACCTCCACGGGCGCGGTCGCGAAACGCAGGATGATCCGGCGACGAGGGGTCGTCTCCGCGGTCCCGCGGCTCGGCCGGTCGGCGATCCGGGCAAGGAGTTCCAGCTTCAGGCGGCCCTGTCTGGTGGTCGCGGCGTCCGGGTCGATGCCGTCGGGGGCGTCGACGCGCAGGTCGATGTCCTCACGTGCGTCGAGTCCGACCAGCTCGGGCAGGGTGAACGCCGCGTGCTCGGGGCCGCGACGGCCGAGAACCACGACCTCGCGGACCCGGCTTCCCCGCAGCGCCTCGAGGGAATGGCGGGCGATGGAGGTGCCCGCGAGCCGCTCCGGGTCGGTGGCCAGGATCCGGGCGACGTCCAGTGCCACGTTGCCGTTGCCGACGATCACCGCCCGCTCGTGATCCAGCGGGACGTCGGCGTCGGCGTGGTCGGGATGGTCGTTGTACCACCCGACGACCCGCGTGGCCGACGTGCTCCCCGGCAGGTCGACCCCCGGGATGTCCAGGGGGCGGTCCGTGCCGGCCCCGGTCGCGTACACCACCGCATGGTGGTGGGCCGCCAACTCCTCGGCGGTGATGTCCTCGCCGACGTGCACGCCGAGCCGGTAGCCGAACCCGGGCTGCTCCTCGATCGCGGTGAACAGGTCCGCGACCGCGCGGGTGCTGGTGTGGTCGGGCGCCACCCCGTGCCGGGCGAGCCCGTGGGGGACGGGGAGCCGATCGAACACCGTCACCTCCACGCCGGGCTGGCGGAGGAGGTCGTCGGCCGCGTACAGCGCGGCGGGGCCGGCTCCCACGACCGCGACCCGCAGGGTTGTCCGGGTGGGACCGAGGCGGACGATCGTGGGGACGCGGGCCTGGGGCCTTCTCGGCCGGTCGTCCCCGGTCAGTGCCTCGTTGATCCCGAGGAAGTCCTGCTGCTCGGGGGCCAGCGCGGTGTGCGGGACGATCGCCCCGACCGGGCACGCCCCCACGCACGCCCCGCAGTCCACGCAGGACACCGGGTCGATGTAGAGCATCTCGGCGGTGGCGAAGTCCGGCTCGTCGGGGGTCGGGTGGATGCAGTTGACCGGGCAGGCGTGGACGCATGAGGCGTCCGCGCAGCAGGCCTGTGTGACGACGTGGGGCATGTCGGCGGCCTAGTCGCGGAACGCCACGGGCGGCTCGCCGCGGTACCGGGAGGGGCGCCCGTCGATCTTCAGGGCCTTCCACACCCGCCGCGCGGCCGGGTTCATCAGGCCCGAGTCCTCGGCGAGCTTGCGGACGTCGCCGAAGAGGTCCGACAGGAACCGCTGCGACTCGGGGCTGTCCCAGTACAGCTCGCGGACGACCTCGTCCGGGATGTCGAACGTCTCGCGGAACTCCTTGGTGGGCTTGAGGATCGCGTCGCACAGCACCCGCATGATCACGGGGAAGGCCAGCGACACGAGGAACGACTCGTTGCGCGACATCCGCGGGGCGTTGCGGGCCACGTAGGTGTGCGCGAACGAGATGTGCCGGGCCTCCTCGGCCACGTGGATCTCCATGATCCGGGACAGGACCGGCGGCAGGGTGTCCGAGTTGCGCAGGACCTGCTTCTGGGTGTGGTCGATGGGTTCCTCACCGGCCAGGACGCCGATGAAGAACGCCACCGGGAACGGGCCCGCGGCGAGCGGGATGATCGGGGACAGCCGCCGGATCCACCGCGCCATGCCGGGCACGTCGGCGCCGATGCGGTTCACGCCCTGCTGGAACATCTGGGTGTGGTGGCATTCCTCGGTGGCCTCGTGGGTGAGGTACCGGAACTCCGCGGCGCCGTTCTGGCTCTTGAAGACGTACTGCATGATCCCGCGGATGAGGATGTTCTCGAACTGCAGGCCGACCTTCATGATGTTGGCCTGACGCCACAGGCCGATCGCGATCTGCTTCTCCCGGGGCAGCCCCAGGTACCACGGGTGGCCGCCGAGCGGGTCGATCCCGGCGGGCAGGATCCAGCGCTCGTCGGTGGGGTCCACCGCGAAGTCCGGGTCGTCCCACGGGATGTCCTTGAAGGCGTCGAAGCTGCGGTGGACCGAGGCGTGCGACAGGCGCCGGAGCGTGTCCTCGTACTCCTCGGTGGTGGCCGACGGGGAGGGGGCGACAGCGGTCATGGCTCATCCTTCCGGTTCCCGACTCGTGGATCGGGAGCGTGGACTGCAGATCGACGGTGACAGAGTGACATCCGCGATCTATTTGTACCTGACGCTAGACACGCAGAGGCGATTCGTCAACCATTCATGAGGTTCGGTTCAGATCTGCGCGGCGGGGATCCTCGCGGCGAGACTCTGCGCGGCGG
Organism: Dietzia sp. WMMA184; assembly: GCF_002441635.1. NCBI lineage: Bacteria > Bacillati > Actinomycetota > Actinomycetes > Mycobacteriales > Dietziaceae > Dietzia > Dietzia sp. WMMA184. Next base: position 2,556,194 of record NZ_NXEI01000001.1, read on the forward strand.
GGCTCTGCACGGCGGTGCGGGTCAGCCCTCGGCGAGTCCACCGCCGAGCAGCGGGCCCAGGTGGGTGCGTGCGAACGCCCGGGAGACCTCGGGGTCGTCCAGATCGATGGCGGTCGACGGCGTGAGGACGAACGAGATGACGAGGCGAACCGTGAGCTCGGCCCCGACGAGCAGTTCCTCGTAGGGGCGGGAGTCGGGGACGGTCCGCGAGATCTCGGCGGCCAGGAAGTGTGCGGCGGCGGTGATGAGCGGCGCCCCCTGCACCGTGAAGTGCGGGACGGTCGCCTCCGGCTCGGTCTCCAGCAGGCGGTTGAGCAGGTCGTGGTCGCGGAGCGTCTCGACGGTGAACGCGAAGCCCTCGGTGAGCTTGTCCTCCACCGTGGCGTGGGCGTCGATCTCCCGCTGCAGGTCGGCGAGGAACCAGGCGGCTTCGCGCAGCAGCGTCGCCTCGACCAGTTCCTGCTTGTTGGCGAAGCGCCGGTACAGCGTCATCCGCGCCAGCCCGGCCCGCCGGGTGATGTCGTTCATCGTGCACCGGGCGATCCCCACGCTCTCGAACTGTGCGGACGCCGCGTCGAGGATCTGCTCCCGGATGGGGTCGTCCATCGAGGTGCCGTCCGGGAGGCTTCGCCCGGAACGCAACATCGCCAACGGGTCGGACGCGGGGGTGTCGCTCATGTGCGCGATTGTCCCACTCCGGGCGGGGTCGTGTGCCCGTGCCTGAACTCGCGTGCGGTCATCCCCCACCAGCGCCTCGCGTACTGGCTGAACGTCGTGGCGTCGCCGAGGGCCAGCGCCGAGGCGATCTGGGCCAGCGGGATCTCCGTCGTGGTGAGCAGGCGCACTGCGATGTCGCGGCGGACCTCGTCCCGCAGGGTCGCGAAACTCGTGCCCTCCCCGGCCAGCCCGCGTTGCAGCGTGCGTGGGGAGACCGAGAGCAATCTTGCGACCCGGGGCAGCGACGAGGTGCCGGTGTCGAGGGACTGGTGCAGGACCGCGCGCGTCCGTTCGGTCATGCTCCGCCGGTCCTCGGGGATGTGCTGATCCAGGTACCGCAGGGCGAGCTGCTGGACCGCCTCGTCGCCGCCGGAGATGGTGCGGCCCAAGAGGGCGGACGGTACGCGCAGTACCGCGGCCGGGGAGGACGGCGTGACCGGCGCGCCGAAGAGCGATTCGTACCGCGCGGCGTCGGTGTTGAGCGGGTTGGGCAGGTCGACGGACACCAGGCCGTAGTCCCCGCCGAGCACACTGCGCATGGCGCGGTGAAGGAAGAGCAGGACGAGATCCACCGTCTGCGGCGGGATGAGCTGCCCGGGGTCCCGGTAGCCGAACCGCACCCCCAGGATGTCGGCCTCGTCGCGCGGATCGGGCACCACGGTGATCTCGATCGAGCGGGAGTGGAAGAACAGGTACTTGGAGGTCACCTCGAGCGCCTGCGTGGTGGTCCGGGCGTTCTTCACGGCCACGGCGACCGGGCCGAGCATGTCGAGATCCTGGTGCCCGGCGACGCGCAGTCCCAGGTCGGGGCACCGGAGCTCCGCGGCAGCGGTCTCCAGCAGGAGGGCGATCGACAGGTCCTCCACCAGGATCTCGTCACTGTCGAGCGCGCCGGCGGGGAGCCCGGACCGGCGGGCCAGGTCGTCGGGGTCGCCGCCGAGTTCGGTGACCACCTGCCGGACCCCGCGCAGGCCGGCCGATCGGATGAACGCCATGGGACCACCCTGCGGCACTTGGCGCGATCGAGCAACTTATTGGCGCATTCCGGCAAGCCTGCGGTGCCGTCAGCGGATACCGTACCGGTCATGATCAATTCCACCGAGCGTCCGGACGGCCCGGGCGCAGCGCCCGGAGACCCGCTGGACCTGCTGATCGTCGGGGCGGGCCTGTCCGGCATCGACCTGGCCCACCACGTGCACGAGGCGTTCCCCGACTGGCGATGGGAGATGCACGACGCCCATGACGACCTGGGGGGCACGTGGCACACGTTCCGCTACCCCGGCATCCGCTCGGACTCGGACATGGCGACCTTCGGGTTCCCGTTCCGGCCCTGGCCACACGCCTCGACCCTCGGCAGCGGCGCGGAGATCAAGGAGTACCTCCGCGACACGGCCCGCGAGGCCGGCGCGCTGGACCGCCTGCACCTGCGCTCGTGGGTCGCCGACGCGGACTGGCGCAGTGATCACCAGCTCTACCGGATCACCTGCGTCACCGATGACGGCGAACGCATCGTGTGGGCGCGGCGCGTGCACTTCGGCTCCGGCTACTACTCGCACGCCGAGGGGTTCCGCCCCGAGTTCCCCGGCGAGGCGGATTTCCGCGGCGAGATCATCCACCCCCAGCAGTGGCCCGCTGACCTCGACTACACCGGCCGGAAGTTCGTGGTGATCGGGTCGGGCGCGACGGCCGTGACGCTGGTGCCGGCGCTCGCCGAGCTGGGCGCGGACGTGACCATGCTCCAGCGCACCCCCAGCTATGTCGGCCCGCTGCCGGAGAAGGACCTCATCAGCGCGGTGTGGCGCCGACTGCTGCCCGCTCCGTGGAGCTACCGGGCGGCGCGCCTCAACCACGGTGCGCGGGACACGGCCCAGTTCGTCATCGCACAGCGGCTGCCCTGGCTGTTCAAGGCGGGGCTGCGGCTCATGCAGAGGCGCTACATCTCGACCGAGCAGATCGACGAGCACTTCACCCCGCCGTACCGGCCGTGGGACCAGCGCGTATGCAAGGCTCCCGACGGCGACATCTTCCGTGCGATCCGGCGTGGTGGCGCACGGGTGGTGACCGGGCACATCGACCGGTTCACGCCCGCCGGGATCCGCCTGCGGTCGGGCGAGGAGATCGAGGCCGACGTCATCATCTCCGCGACCGGCCTGCGGCTCGAGGCGTTCGGCGGCGGCACGCTGAGTATCGACGGCGAGGCGCTGGACGTCCCGAGGTTGGCGACCTACCGCGGCATGATGCTGGCGGGCGTGCCCAACTTCAGCTTCACGGTCGGCTACATCAACTCGTCCTGGACACTGCGCGCGGACCTGGTCTCCCGGTACATGGTCAAGCTGTGGAAGGCGGGCGAGTCGGTGTACGCGCCGCGCCTTCCTGCCGGGCCGGCCGACCAGCTCCTGCTGGACTTCGACGCCGGGTACATCCAGCGCGACGGCCACAAGTTCCCCAAGCAGGGCACGACCCGGCCGTGGCGTTACGTCCAGAACTTCCTGGTGGAGATCCCCGAGCTGGCCTTCGGCGACCAGCGCCGCGAGATGGCGTTCGGGGACCGCGTGGAGCTCACCGGCGCCCGCCGTGGACCCGGGACCGCCGGCGTCGGCCCCGACGGTGGGCAGGTCGAGGACGCACGGGATCACGAAGACGACTACGACGACGAGGTGGCCACCGCATGAGCCGATTGCTCCCACGGAAGAGTGCCGAACGGTCCGGGCGGACGGTCGCCGACGGTGGTGGCAGGCGGGTGTTCATCACCGGTGCCGCGTCGGGGTTGGGGTTGGCGCTGGCCAGGGAGTACCTGGCACTCGGGGACGAGGTGATCCTCACGGACGTCCACGCCCAGCCCCCGCCCGCCGTGCAGGAACTGGTGGGGCGGTGGACGTACCGCCGGGTCGACGTCACCTCGGATGACGACTGGCGGGCCGCCGCGGAGGAGATCGAGTCGCTGGACATCCTCGTCAACAACGCGGGGATCGCGATCGGCGGTGCGCTCGGCTCCACCTCGATGGAGGCGTGGCAGCGGATCGTGGACATCAACCTGCTCGGGGTGGTGCGCGGCTGCCGGGCGCTCGCCCCCAAGCTGGGTCGGGGTGGCCGCCTGGTCATCACCGCCTCCGCCGCCGGGCTCGTGCATGCACCCCAGATGGGCGCCTACAACGCGACCAAGGCCGCGGCGGTGGCGTTGGGGGAGACCCTGGACGCCGAGCTGCGGCCCCGCGGGGTGTCGACGTCGGTGATCTGCCCGCAGTTCTTCCGGTCCGGGTTGGCGGACTCCCTGTCCGGTGAGGACGCGCGGGCGGACGAGATGGCACGCAAGCTGCTGTCGCGGACGCGGTTGACATCGGAGATCATCGCGCGGCGATCGGTGCGTGGCATCGAGGCCCGGCGAGTGGTGATCACGCCCGACGCCCTGGCGACGTTCTTCTGGTACTCCAAGCGCTTCACCCGCGTGCCCTTCCTGGGCTCGACGCGCCTCATCGGCAGAGTCGTGGCGCGCGGCCGCTGACCTGGCCCGGGTCCGCGTGTCAGTCGCGGGGGTAGACGAACCCGCGACGTACGTCGATCCCCACGGCCTCGCCCACCCGCGTCGGCACGGCGGTGCCCGTCGGCACGAGGACCCGCAGCTCGATGTCCTCGTGCCGACAGATGACGGTCCGACCGCTACGGCCGTACAGCGAGGTGACGAACTCCGCGCCGATCCGGTCGGGCCCGGCCCCGACCCCCGGACCGGCCCCGACCCCCGGCCCGAATTCTGATCCGGCCGCGGTCTCGACCCCGGCGCCGGGAGTGCTCAGGGCGAGCCCTGCCGGCAGGAGGGCGAGCGTCGCCGGGCCCGTCACGGACCCGGCCGGGCCGGTCAGCGCCTCGGGGCGGAGGGTCATCCCGCCGGAGTCGGACCGGAACCCGTCACCGGAGACGGTCCCGTCGACGAGTGTGGCATCGTGCAGGAAGCCCGCGACGAACGCACTGTTCGGCGCGGCGTCGAGCTGGTCGGGCACGTCGCACTGCACCAGCCGGCCCCGGTGGAGAACGGCCACCTCGTCCCCGATCGCCAGTGCCTCACCGCGATCGTGGGTGACGTGGACCATCGTGAGGTCGTGCTCGGCGGCCAGCCGGCGGAGCATGAGTCGGAGGGACGCGCGGAGGGGTTCGTCGAGTGCGGACAGGGCCTCGTCGAGGAGCAGCACCCCCGGCCGCGCGACGATCGCCCGGGCGAGCGAGACCCGCTGCCGCTGGCCGCCGGACAGGGTGTCGGGGCGACGACGGGCGAAGTCGCCCAGTTCGACGGTCTCGAGTGCCTCCGCGACGAGTCGACGCCGCCGGGCGGCCGGGACCTTCGCACGCCGCAGGGGGTAGGCGACGTTGTCCTCCACGCTGAGGTGCGGCCACACGGCGTGGTGCTGGAAGACCATACCGAGACCCCGTTCCTCGGGCGGGAGGTGGATGCCGTCACCGACCAGGGTCCTGTCGCCGACCCGGATCGTTCCCGCGGAGGGGCGTTCGAATCCGGCGATGGCGCGCAGGAAGGTGGACTTGCCGGACCCGGACGGCCCCACGAGCGCGAGGATCCGGCCGGAGTCCACCCGCACGTCTAGGTTGTCGAGGGCGACGGTCTCGCCGAAGCGGACGCCGACGCCGTGGGCGACGAGTTCAGGCACGGATACTCCTGGGTGCGGATTCGGACCCGGTGGCGGGTCGGCTGTAGCGGGCGCCGAAGGCGGCCAGGACCAGCAGGCCCACCACCATGAGGACCACGGACAGGGCGGAGGAGGCGTTGTAGTCCCCCGCCCGCTGGTACTGGAAGATCACCACGCCGAGGGTCTGGGTGCCGGGCGCGACGAGCAGGACCGAGAGCGTGAGTTCGCGGACCGCCGTCACCGCGACCATGATCATGCCGATCCCGACCGACGGCAACGCCAGGCGCACGCTGGTGTCGAGGCGGGAGCGCAGCGCCTTCGCCCCGCCGATCCGCGCGGCCTCCTCCATCGACGAGTGGATCCCCGCGAGCGGTCCGCGGACGGTCTGGACGACGATCGCCGTGAACGCCGTGACGTACGCGCCGAGGATGACCCAGCGGGTGTTGAACAGCCCGGTGTAGCGGCCGAGGATGAGCCACCCGGTGGCGATCACGAGGCCCGGCACGGCCTGCGGGAGCAGCACCGACAGGAGCATCGGCTCCCGGTCACGACCGGCCAACCGCGTGGTGAACAGCGCGACGAGCAGGCCGAGGACGCCACAGACCACGGCGGCGCCGAGGGCGAGCACCACGGAGTTGGTCACGCCGTCGATGGTGGTCGAGGCGGTGAGCGCGCGGCGGAAGTTGTCCAGGGTCGCGGTCTCGAGGGTGAGCGGGACCCCCGGGGCGGGCAGGAGCGCCCGGACGGCCAGCCCGACGAGCGGGGCGAGGGTCACCACGACGCTGACGACCCACGCGATCACCCCGAGCGGGACGCGCGCACGGCCGAGGGCCTGGGGGTCGGCGGGACGTCCGGTGCCGCCGAACTCCACGGACCCCTTGGTGACCTGCCGGTCCAGCAGCGTGCCCAGGACGCCGAGCAGGAGCAGCACCACCCCGATCTGGGAGACGGTCTGCAGCGGTGAGGCCACGGAACCCGACTCGAGGAACCGGTAGACCATGGTGGAGAGCGTCTCGTACCCGGCCGGGAGGCCGACGATGACGGGGATGCCGAAGTCGCCGATCCCGCTGACGAAGGTCAGGGTGAACGCCGCTGCCATGGCCGGGCGGATCAGCGGCAGCGTGATGTCGACCTGCGTCCGCGACGGCCGGGCACCGGAGAGGCGGCTCGCCTCCTCCAGTTCGGCGGGGATCCTGCGCAGCGCCGCGGCCACCACGAAGTAGGCCATCGGGTAGGCGTGCAGGGTGAGGAGGAAGACCACCCCGGGCCCGCCGTAGAAGTTCCACGGGGAGAATCCCAGCACCCGGTCCACCAGGCCGCCGTCGGTGAGCAGGCCGCTCCACGCGATGGCGCCGATGAACGGCGGGATGAACAGCGGGGTGAGCAGCAACAGTCGGAGCGCGCCGCGACCGGGCAGGTCGGTGCGGTCGAGCAGGAACGCCATCAGCGTGCCGATGATGACCGCCCCGATCGCCGAGAGCAGTGAGCTGACGAGACTGTTGGCGGTGGCGCGGAGCAGGCCCTGGTCGATGAGTTCAGGGAGGTGGTTCGCCCCCAGCCCCAGGGAGATGACCAGGGCCAGGGGCAGCACCATGACGCCCGCGAGGGACGCCCACAGTGCCAGCCGGAGGGGGAGCGTCACCTACCGGACGGCGGCGTTGAAGGCGGCCACGGCCTCGTCCTGGGAGGCGGCGATCGCCTCGAGGTCCTGGTCGAACAGCGTGATGTCGGTGAGCGCCGGGGCGCCCTCGGGGGTTCCGGCGTCGTCGCGGACGGGCAGGTAGTTCTGCTCGACCGCGATCTGCTGGCCCTTCTGGGACACGATGAAGTCGAGGAAGAGCTTGGCGGCCTCGGGGTTCGGGGCGTCGGCGAAGACCGCGCCGGGCTGGGTGATGTAGGGGACGCCCTCGCTCGGGTAGCTCACGGCGATGGGCGAGCCCTGCGCGGCGAGATCGCGGACCAGGTAGTCCACCACGATGCCGACGGGCTTGGATCCCTCGGCGACGGCCTGGGAGACGGGGCCGTTCGACTCGGCGACCTGCGGGTTGTTGGCGCCGAGCCGGTTGATCCACTCCTCGCCGAGGTCGGGCTGCAGGCTCCACGCCGCTGCGTTGAAGGCGGCCGCACCGGAGACGTCCGGGTTGGGCAGGATGATCCGGTCGAGGTACTCCGGTTCGGCCAGCTCGGCCCAGGACGTGGGCGGGTCCGTGACGTCGCCTGTGTTGTAGGCGATCACGGTGGGGATGATGCGGGTGCCGACGTAGAACCCGTCCGGGTCGACGGCGACATCCTCGATGGCGTCGGCCTCGCTCGGCTCGAACTCCTGGAAGAGGTCCTGGTCCTTGTACTGCTCGAACGTCGGGACGTCGGCCGCGAGCAGGATGTCGGCGGCCACCGCGCCGGTGCTCCGCTCCGCCTCGATGCGGGCCTTGAGGTCGCCGGTGCCCGCACGGAAGACCTTCACCTCGATGTCCGGCTGCTCCTCGTTGAACGCGGAGATGATCTCGTCGATCTTGGCCTGGGGTTCCGAGGTGTACAGGGTGACCTCCCCGGACGCGGCCGCGGAGTCGGACGTCGCGCCGGAGCCCGTGGTGGCGGGCTCGGAACAGCCCGCCAATCCGAGGGCGCCGGCCGCGAACACCGCGACCGACGCCAGAACCGCCCGGCGACCAACAGACCTCGACACAGCGACCACTCCCAATCTAGGACCTTCGAATCGATATCCCATCCTGGCACCCGCATCGGTCGGGCTAGGGCTATCGGGGTGAATCCACGGTGAATTGGGAGCGGACGACCGACCGGATGCGTTCCGCTGCCCCGGGGTGCACGGTGGGGTCATGAGTAATTCCACTGCCATCACCGTCGAGCGCGTGATCGACCACTCGGCGGCCGAGATCTTCGAGTTCCTCTCCAACCCGGAGAACCACGCCCGTCTCGACGGGTCGGGCTTCGTCCGGGGCGACTACAAGTCCGACCGCATCCAGCAGGTCGGCGACGTCTTCTCCATGGACATGGAGGGCGAGCACATGGGCGGTGAGTACCGCATGGACAACCACGTGACCGGATTCGGCAAGGACAAGATCCTGGCGTGGCAGCCCGCGCCCGCCGGTACCGACCCCAAGGGCTGGGAGTGGGTCTGGGAGCTCGAGGCGCAGGGCCCGGACTCCACGCTGGTGCGTCACACCTACGACTGGTCCAAGGTCACGGACAAGGACGTGCTCAAGAAGGTGTCGTTCCCACTGGTGTCGGAGCAGCAGATGGAGGATTCGCTGTCCAACCTCGCCTCCGCCGTCTCCGGCTGAGCTCGGCCGTGACCGCCGGCCCGCGTCCGTAACAGCCGAAATCCACCTATCCGAGTGCGATCCACCGATGGGCCTCCGTCGGTGGATCGCACGTGGATGTGCCAATCGTGGCGGGTTGCTCCCGCCGCAGCCCCCGCCGCAGCGCGGGCTGCTCCTGCCTGTGCGCGAGGCCGGCCCCCCGCGCGCGCCGGCCCCGGCTAGTCGATCTTCCGTAGTGCAGAGCCCTTGTGCATGGCCAGGTGGCCGGTCTTGTCGCTCTCGATCTCGTACTGCGGTTCGTCCGTGCTGCAGCGCCGCATGCGCCCCTTGAACTCGACGTCCTCGGTGTGGATCTCGCGGATCACGCCGCGCACCATCCCGGCCTCGGAGTTCCACTCGACGTGGTCGCCCTTCGTGTAGTCACTCATGCGGCCAGTATGTGCGCCGGGCGGCGGGAGTGCACGGCCATCTCTCCCGCCAGCTCGAGCGGGCGAGCTCACACGGGCGAACTCACACGGGCGACCTCACGCCGGCGCGGTCAGCGCGCGCAGCATCTCGTCCCAGTGGGCCAGCGGCAGCAGGTGCCCCTGGCCCTCGTAGACCGTCAGGTGGGCCCAGTCCAGATGCGCGGCGAGCCATCGCCCGTGGTCGGGTGGGGCGATCTCGTCGTCGTCGCCGTACCAGAGCAGCACCGGCGCGGCGATGTCCTCGACCCGGAAACCCCAGGGCCCCACGAACGCCACGTTGTCCCACGCGATCGCGTCGGCGCCCCGGCGCAGCGCCTCGCGGAAGTTGACGAACAGGGCGTGTCGGGCGTCGGGGTCCGCGACCACGGCCGGGTCGCTGGCCGCGAACATCCAGTCGACCCAGGGCGCCGCCTCGTTGTCGCGCACCGAGAGCATCGCGTCGAGGAAGTCGGCGTTGCCGGTGCGGAACACCTCTGCCGCCCGGGCCGGGTCATCGGGTAGGTGGGACAGCGCGTCGAGGTCGTTCGGCGTGAGCGATTCCCGTGCGCCCGGCCTGCCCTCATACGGCGCGAGCCCACCGGAGACCCCGACCCGCAGCACCCGCCCTGGCAACGCGGCGGCGGTGGCCAGCGCGAACGCCGCGCCGCCCGACCATGCCGACACCGCGAACCGCCCGAGGCCCAGGGCATCGGCGATGGCCTCTACATCACGTGTGACGCCGGCCAGGCTGATCGGTCCCGCGTCCGACCGGCCGTACCCGGGTCGGTCGAATCCGATCACGCGGACGCCGGCCCGTTCGGCGAGCCCGGCCCCGAAGTCCGCCTCGAGCCGCGATCCCGGCGTGCCGTGGAAGTGGATCAGCGGCTCGCCGGAGGGATCACCGCACTCGTGCACGGCCACCGTGCGGCCGTCGATGTCCACCCGGTGTTCGGTCATGTCGACGAGCCTAGGGGTGCCTAAACATCCGGCGGGTCGACGACGACGAGGTGAGCCTTCTCACGCGACCGGTCCCGCCTGGCGTCGATCCCGTCGAACCGGTGCGGTGACCAGCAATGATCCGTCCCCGCCGTGCCCCCGTGTGCTGCTCGGCCCCGGCCCCGGACCCGCGGAGGGGGTTGCGGGGGCCCGCCGGTCGGTTCGTAGTGTCGGCCGCCACGACAGTAGATCGACGCACGACAAGAGATCGACTCACGATACGAGACCCACAGGAGGTCACGAGGGATGCAGAAGAAGCTCGTACGAACCCTGACCGGCGCGATCATGGCCGGCGGTATCGCCGCCGGGGGCGCGTCACTGGCCGCTCCGGCGGCGAACGCGGCCCCGCCGAGCACGTGGGACCAGGTCGCGCAGTGTGAGTCCGGTGGCGACTGGCACATCAACACCGGCAACGGCTACTACGGCGGCCTGCAGTTCGCGGCCCAGACGTGGAGCGGCTACGGCGGCGGCGAGTTCGCCGCGACGGCCGACCAGGCCACGCGCGAGCAGCAGATCCAGATCGGCGAACGCGTGCTCGCGGGCCAGGGCCCGGGCGCGTGGCCGAACTGCGGCGGCCCGCTCGCCTGATCTGCGCGCGTCCGCTTGCCTGATCCGGGCGGACACGCACAGAGAGCACGCGACCGGCGTCGGGGTGATCCCCCGGCGCCGGTCGCCATCTGTGCGAGGCCGCGAAGGGGCCCGGATGCCCCGGCGGGCGGGCCGCTATTCTCTTGAATGGTGACCACCGCCGAACGCTTCTATTCTCGCCTCGTCACCCGCGATGCCGACGCCGAGCGCGACCTCCCCGACGTCGTCCGCCGCGAGCTTCCGCGCAACGGGCTGAGGCTCGTGGCCGCCAACACGCTGCAGTCCTCGGGTGACCAGACGGTCAACGCATCGACCGTGCTGCCGTGGCTGTTCCACGTGCTCGGGGTGCCGGCGGCGCTGGTCGGTCTGCTGGTGCCGATCCGGGAGTCCGGGTCGATGCTGCCGCAGGCCTTCCTCACGCCGCTGGTGGTGCGGGTGCGCCGCCGCAAGTGGGTGTTCGTCACGGGCGCGCTGGTGCAGGCGGCATCGGTGGCGGCAATGGCCGCGATCGCCGCCCTCGGGCACGGGACGGCAGCGGGCGTCGGCATCCTGGTCGCGCTCGTGGTGTTCTCGCTGGGCCGCTGCCTGTGTTCGATCGCGTCGAAGGACGTGCAGGGCCGCACCATCCCGTCGGGGGAGCGCGGCCAGATCATCGGGTTGGCCACGTCGGCGGCGGGGTTGGTCGCGATCACGCTCGGCCTGGCCATCCGGATCCTAGGCGGCGGCGACCTCGACAGCACCGAACTGGCGTTCCTGCTGGTGGCGGGCGCGGTGCTGTGGTTGCTCTCGGCGTCGACGTACTCCCGCGTGGTCGAGCCGGCCGGCGACGGGCGCGCCCGCCGGGGAGCGAAGGACCACGGCGCGACGGAGGATCACGGCGCGACGAAGGGCCACGGCGCGGCCACTGGCGGTGCGTCGGAGGAGTCGTCGACGTGGTTCGCGGACGCGGCGCGACTGTTCCGGGACGACGCCACGTTCCGCAAGTTCGTGACCGTCCGCGGCCTGCTGCTGGTGTCCTCGCTCAGCCCGCCGTTCATCGTGTCGATGTCGGTCGCCTCGGGCACCGGGGCGCTGGCCGGGTTGGGTGGGTTCATCCTCGCCTCGGGCGTGGCGTCTCTCATCGGGGGGCGAGTCTTCGGGCGGCTGGCCGACCGATCGAGCCGACTGCTCATGGCGGGCGCAGCCACGGCCGCGTCGGCGGTGGCGGTCGCGTTGGTGCTCGCGGTCTCGATCCCGGGCTTCGACGGCGGGTCGGCACTCGGGGCCACGGTGTTCGTCGGGGCCTACTTCCTGCTCACGCTGATGCACTCCGGCGTCCGCGTCGGCCGCAAGACCTACGTGGTGGACGTGGCCGAGGGTGACCTCCGGACGACCTACGTGGCAGTGGGCAACACGGCCATGGGGATCATCCTGCTGGTGGTGGGCGGGATCAGCTCGGCGCTCGCGGTGCTGGGCGTGCAGTGGGCGCTGGTCTTCCTCGCGGTGCTCGGGGTGGTCGGCGCGGTGTCGGCGATGACGATGCCCGAGGTCTCCCGCGGTGCGGCCCGCTAGATCTCAGACGTCCGGGTCGAATCCGCCGACGTCGTAGATCAGCTTCTGCACCCCGTTGGGATACGCCTGGCTCTCGACGAGGTCCAGCTTCTGCCGGGGCTTGTCGGTGTCGCTCCACATGCGCTTGCCGGCGCCGAGGACGAACGGGAACACCAACAGGTGATAGCGGTCGATGAGCCCGGCGTCGGAGAGGTTCCGGGCCAGCGTCGCCGATCCGTGCACGAGAATCGGCGCCGGTTCGGCCTCCTTCACCGCGGCCACCTCGTCGAGCGTGCGCAGGATCGTCGTCGTCCCCCATCCCTCGACAAGGTCACTCTCGGCCAACGTCGTGGACACCACGTACTTGGGCATGGCGTTGTAGCGGGGGAACTCGTCGTCCATCTGCGGCCACACGGCGGAGAACGCCTGGTAACTGACGCGGCCGAGCATCATCGCGCCGGCCTCGTCCTGCTCGCGGGCCTTGATCGAGTAGACGTCCTCGTCGAAGTCGACGGCGAACGTCCAGCCGGTGTTGCGGTAGCCGGGCTCGCCGCCCGGGGCCTCGACGACGCCGTCGAGCGAGACGAAGGCGGTGTAGATGACGTGACTCACGGGCGGACTCCTCACGCGCGGGTCTGCCAGAGTACGCCCGCACGCGGCGCCTGAATACGGTCACAATGGCGTCGAGGGCCGGCCGACCGGGGCCGGGGCGACGACGAGGAGTGCCCATGCGCCACGACCAGACCACTCTCGCGGATTTCCGGGCGAGCCTGCTCGACGGGAGCGGGAAGGACTTGTCCGACTACGCCGGGCAGGTCGTCCTGGTGGTCAACACCGCGAGCAAGTGTGGGTTCACGCCGCAGTACAAGGGGTTGCAGAAGCTGTACGAGGAGTTCCGCGACGAGGGCTTTGTAGTGCTCGGTTTCCCGTGTGACCAGTTCGCGCACCAGGAGCCGGGCTCCGACGAGGAGATCGGCGCGTTCTGCGAGCGCAACTTCGGCGTGGAGTTCCCGCTGTTCTCCAAGGTCGAGGTCAACGGCTCGGATGCTCACCCGCTCTATGAGTGGCTCAAGTCCGAGAAGTCCGGGGTGCTCGGCGGCCGGATCAAGTGGAATTTCACCAAGTTCCTCGTGGGCCGCGACGGCCACGTGATCGACAGGTTCGGACCCAACCGGAAGCCCGAGGACCTGCGCGAGGCGGTCGAGGCGGCACTGCGGGGGTAGCGACTCGCACGGCGCGAGTAACGATTTCAGCTGAGAACGGATTAAGCTCCGTAAGTCACTACTCACAACATATGGAGCTTAATGCCCTTCGGACTCCGCCGCGCCGCGGCCGCGACCGCCGGCGCACTCGCCGTCGCCCTGACCCTCGGGTCGGCCACTCCCGCTTTCGCCCAGACCGCCAGCATCGACCCCTCGACGCTCATCGACCCGTCGGCGCTCGGCCAGGAGGACTTCGAGGCGATCATCGACGCTGTCGGCTCCGTGCCGATCGGCTCGGCCGCCGGACTCCTCGGGTCGGTCGGTTCCGCCGACGTCCCGCTCGGCGAGGCCTCCTCGGCTCCTGTCGGCAAGCCGACGCCGGTCGACACCTCGATCACCGAGACGGAGTTCCGCGGCATCGAGCGTTACCGCGCCGACGAGGCCGGAAACGATCAGGCGTACGAATACTGGACCATCGCCTCGAAGGCCATGCAGCGTGAGATCACCGTCGAGGTCGTCCCGTCACGCGGCACGGGTGACGCCCCGGTCCTGTACATGCTCGACGGAGTCGGGGCACCGATCAGCAGCACCGGCTGGGCTCATCAGGCGTACATCGCTGATCGGATGGAGGACGAGAACGTTCACGTGGTGAACCCGGCGGGTGCCTACGCCTCGTACTACACCGACTGGGAAGAGTTCGACCAGCGCCTGGGGAACAACAAGTGGGAGACCTTTCTCGCCGAGGAGCTGCCGGCGATCGTCGACGAGCGGCTCAACACGAACGGCAAGGCAGGCGTCGGCGGCATCTCCATGGGCGCTCAGGCGGCCATGCACCTGGCAGCTACACACACCGATGTCTACGACGCCGTGATGTCTTTCAGTGGCTTCTACTCGACCATGGACGCCCTGGGGTACCAGACCGTGCGGCTCTCCGTTGAGACTCGCGGTGGAGACGTCGAGAACATGTGGGGCCCGCACCGCAGCGCGCGGTGGGCGGAGAACGACACCATCTCGCACCCGGAGGGCCTGCGTGGCAAGGCTGTGTACTTCTCGGCCGGCAACGCCGAGATCGGTCCCGATGACGTCAAGCAGTACGGTGCCAACTACCAGGACCTGATAATCGGGTTGGTGCTGGAGATGGGCGTGTACGAGAACTCGAAGGCCTTCGAGAAGGCACTCGATCGTGCCGGGATCGAGCACAAGGTGGACTTCGCCGACACCGGCCTGCACAACTGGCCGAACTTCCTCAAGAACTTCGAGTCCGGATGGGACTACATCAAGCCCGCCTTGTACGGCGGAGACGTCGAGCCCGGAACGGGCACCCCGGGTGCATCCGGCTCAGCCGGTTCCTCCGGCTCGGCCGGGTCCCTGGGCTCGTCCGGATCCTGATTCATCATCTGAGAAGCGGTCCTGCGCCCTCCCTCACCGGGGCGCAGGGCCGCTTCTGCATCGTCTGATCAGCTTCGCAATGAAGGGCACCCGATGAACATCCGCCACCGCACCACCGCCACCGCTCTCGCGGCCAGCCTGTCCCTGGGATTCGCCGCGCCCGCCTCCGCCCAGATCGGCGGCGATATCGACACCTCGTCCCTGGGACTCGAGGAGGTGGAGCTGATCGGGTCTGCGGCCGGTTCCCTTCCGCTGGGCTCGACACTCGGGTCGCTCGGGTCGGCCGGTTCCACCAACATCCCGCTCGGCGGCACCGGGTCATACGTGGAGCTTCCCAACCCGCCGCGACCGCGCGACGACTCGATCGACTCGGTCGAGCTCCGCGCCATCACCCAGCACGGAGAGTACGAGCACTGGCTCGTCACCTCCGCCGCCATGCAGCGCGAGATCGTGCTCGAGGTGCTCCCGTCCCGCGTGACGGACGAGGGTCCGGCGCCCGTGTTGTATCTCCTCGACGGGGTCGACTCGGTCGAAGGTAACTCGGGCTGGAAGCGGGCCGGAAACATGCCCGCGCGCATGGCCGAGGAGAACGTCCACCTGGTGACACCCACGGGAGGCCCCTCCTCGTACTGGTCCGACTGGCAGAGCGAGGACGAGGTCTTCGGCTACAACAAGTGGGAGACGTTCCTCACCGAGGAGCTGCCCGACCTCGTCGAGGCGGAACTGGCGACCCGGGGTACGAAGCACAACGGCAAGAACGGAATCGCCGGCGCGTCGATGGGTGCGCAGGCCGCAATGCACCTGGCGGCCACCTACCCGGAGCTGTACGACGGCGTCATGGCGCTCTCCGGCTACTACTCGACCACCGACGAGCTGGGCTACCAGTCGGTCCGTGGCTCGGTGGATGGGCGCGGCGGCGATTCCGCCAACATGTGGGGCCCGCGCGGAAGCGATCTGTGGAAGTACCACGACACGATCTCCCACCCGGAGGGTCTCGAGGGCACCGCGGTGTACTTCGCGACCGGGGGCACGGCGGTGTCCGAAGGGGATCTCCGGAACTACGGCGACGACTACTTCGACATGCTGCAGGGCCTGGTGCTGGAAAAGGGGGTCATCGAGGGGGCCAGGAGCTTCTCCCGCGAACTCGACCGCCACGGCATCGCGCATCGCGTGGACTACGGCGACGAGGGCCTCCACGGGTGGCAGACGTTCGTCGACTACATCACGCCCGGTTGGAACCACATCAAGCCTGCGCTGCAGAACTGAGCGACGGCGGGAATCCCCCGCGCACGCCCGTCGAGAAGACAGTTCGGCACACCCGCCTCTCGCGCGACGTGTGCGGAACTGTCTTTTCGATGGAGTCGACGGGGTCGATGTGGCGGCTGGTCAGGCCGCGGCCAGCCGAAGGCGGTCGAGGTGCCGGGCGATCGCGTCGAGCGCGCGGTCGAGCACCGGCGCCTCCGGCAGGCACACGATGCGGAAGTGGTCGGGTTCGGGCCAGTTGAAGCCGGTGCCGTGGGTGACCAGCACGTGCTCGGAGCGAAGGAGGTCCAGGGCGAACTGCTCGTCGCTGGAGATGCCGAACATCTCGCGGTCGAGGCGCGGGAAGCAGTACAGCGCGCCCCGCGGCGCCACGCAGCTCACGCCGGGGATGGCGTTGAGGCGCTCGGCGGTCCGGGCCAGCTGCCGCTCGAGTCGGCCGTCCGGGTCCACCACGTCGTGGCCCCACGGTGAGTCCTCGGCCAGGGCGACGGGGATCGCGTGCTGCGCGGGGACGCCGGGGCAGACCCGCATGTTGGACAACAGGGTCAGTCCCTCCAGTAGGTCGGTGGCGTCGGCGATCGGGCCGGTCGCGACCACCCAGCCGGCCCGGTAGCCGCACACCCTGTACGCCTTGGACAGCCCGCCGAAGGTCAGGCACAGTACGTCGTCGCCGGCCGCCCACGCGGCGTGGTGGTGGCGGGCGTCGCCGAAGAGGACTTTCTCGTAGATCTCGTCGGACAGCAGGACGAGCCCGTGGCGGCGCGCGATGTCGGCCATCCCCCGGACGGTGTCCTCGCTGTACACCGCGCCCGTGGGGTTGTTGGGGTTGATCATCACCAGGGCGGTGGTGCGTGGGGTGACCCTGGATTCGATGTCCTCCAGCGACGGGTTCCAGCCGTCGGTCTCGTCGGCGAGGTAGTGTACGGGCACGCCTCCGGTGAGGTTCACGGCGCCCGTCCAGGTCGGGTAGTCGGGGGCGGGGACCAGGATCTCGTCGCCGGGGTCGACCATGGCCTGCAGGACCAGCGTGATGAGTTCGCTCACGCCGTTGCCGAGGAAGACGTTCTCGGTCGAGACGCCACCGATCCCGTGTCGGCGGTAGTAGTCCGCCACGGCCTCGCGGGCGGTGGGGATGCCGCGGGAGTCGGAGTAGGCCTGCCCGGCGGCGAGTCCCGCCGCCACCGCGTCGACGAGCTCCGGCCGGGCGGTGAGCCCGAAGGGGTGCATGTTGCCCAGGTTGAGCCGCAGGATGTCGTGCCCCTCGGCCTTGAGGCGCATCGCCTCGGTGAGGATCGGGCCACGCACGTCGTAGCGCACGTCGCGGAGTCGTCGGGACTGGCGGTAGGTCGTCATGGGACCCATCCCACCCCGAAAGTGGCGCCCCCGGGAGGTCCATTTTGCGCAGATGCGTGAGACCACTTTGCGGTGTCGTGGCCTACGCTCACCCCATGGCCCGTACCGCACGCCCCGGATCCCTGGTGGTGGGGCAGGTGTCGGGGGCTGCGGAGCTGGCCGACGCGATCATCGACCTGGTCGCCGGCGGATCCGTGGCCGACGGCGACCGGCTGCCCTCCACGCGCGCGCTCGCCGAGCAGACCGGACTCTCCCGCGGGACCGTGGTTCGCGCGTTCGATGAACTGTCGGCGGCCGGCTTCGTCGTCTCCACCCAGGGGTCGGGGACCCGGGTCGTCGCCGGAGCCGGTCAGGCTGCACGGGCCGGGGCGCGGACGCGCGGAGTCAGCCGAACCTCGTCGTCGTCGCCACTCATGCGGCAGGGCGCCCGCACCTCGTCACCGGAGGTTCCGGCGGCGACCACTGCGCCACCCGCGCCCGCGCCCGCGCCCCCGGCGCCGGTCCCACCCGCACCGCGCCGCGGCCGGTCGCCGCGCGATCTCCGTCCCGGGATCCCCGACGCCTCCCTCATCGACGATCGTGCCTGGCGGTCGGCGGTGCGCGCCGCCGCGGCGCAGGGTCTGGCGGGCCTGAACCCGTGGGAGGAACCGAGCCCGGCGTTGCGCGTCGCGGTGGCCGATCACCTCCGCCGGCATCGGGGGATCGCCGCGGGCGACCCCGTGCTGTTCGACAGCTCGCGGTCGGCGATCGCGGCCCTGTGCGCGGCGTTCGTCGCCGGGCAGCAGGGGCGGGCCGGGGGCGGGACCGTGCGGTTCCACACCGAGGACCCCGGGTACCGCGGTGCGGTGCTCATGGCCCGCGAGCAGGGCCTGGAGGTGCGGTTTCATCCGGCGGAGCCCGGCGGCCTCGACGCGGCGCGGCTGGGGTCGGAGCCGGCGATCGTCTTCACCACGCCCGCGCACCAGTTCCCGCTCGGCCACCGCATGAGTGTGGACCGCCGGGTCGCGCTCGTGGAGTGGGCGCGGCGGACGGGGTCGCTCGTGATCGAGGACGACTACGACGGCGAGTTCCGCTACGGCGTCGCCCCGCTGCCCGCGCTGGTCAGCCTCCCCGCGGCCACCGACCACGTCGCCTACGTGGGCACCTCCTCCAAATCCGTGGCCCCGGACCTGCGCGTGGCGTGGTGCCTGCCGCCGACGGCGATGCGCCGCGAGGTCGAGCGCTGGCTCGCGGTCCACCGCCGGGGTCCGTCCTCACTGCCGGCGGAGGCGCTGGCCGCGTTCATCACCTCGGGCGCGATGGACCGGCACCTGGCGCGGGCGGCCCGCGTGTACAGCGATCGCCGTTCGCGGCTGGTGGCGGCGCTGCGCCGGGAGCGCCCGGACCTCGAGGTCACGGGCGTGGAGGCGGGCCTGCACCTGTGCGTGGCGCTGCCCGGATATGACGACGACGAGGTGATGCGCGCGCTCGAGCGGGCCGGGTGGCGCACGCGATCGCTCGGCGGGCAGGCTGCGCAGCACTCGGTGTCCGGCCTGGTGCTGAGCTATGCGCGGCTCTCCTCGCGCGACGCGGCCGACTTCGCGGTGGAGCTCCGACGGGTACTGGAGCGGCTCGGATCCGGATGATCTCCGTCCGCGGACGCCCGGCCGGTGCTCGAATCCTGACGGTAGTCAACTCATCGCATCGGAAAGCGGTACACACATGGGTCAGGAACAGCCACTGGCGGGCAAGGTCGCCTTCATCACCGGCGCGGCGAGGGGGCAGGGGCGCAGTCACGCCGTGGAACTCGCCCGGCGGGGGGCGCGGATCCTCGCGATGGACATCTGCGAGGACATCGACAGCGTCCCCTACGGGCTGGCAACCGCCGACGACCTGCAGCAGACGGTCGCCGAGGTCGAGGCGGTCGGCGGGGAGATCGTCGCGGTGACGGGCGACGTGCGCGAGCCGGCGGACGTCGCGGCGGCGGTCGACGCCTGCCGGGAGCGGTTCGGCGTCCCGGACATCGTGGTGGCCAACGCGGGGATCAACTCCCAGCGCGGCGAGGAGCCGGATGCCCAGCAGGCGTTCGTGGACACCATCATGGTGAACCTCGTGGGGGTGTGGAACACGGTCCACGCGATCGCGCCTCTGATGATCGAGCGCGGCGAGGGCGGGTCGATCGTCCTCATCTCGTCGACCAACGGCTTGTCCGGGCGGGGAGGCGACGGGTCAGGCGCGGTCACGGGGTACACCGCCAGCAAGCACGGGGTGGTGGGGCTCATGCGCAGCTTCATGATCTGGCTCGCGCCGCACAACATCCGCATCAACACGATCCACCCGGCCGGCGTCCTGACGGCGATGGTGGCGCACGACGAGATGGCCAGGTGGTTCGCGAACAACCCCGAGGGCCACACGATGGGCAACGCCCTGCCCGTGCCGATGCTCGAGCCCATCGACATCTCGCGGGCGGTTCTCTACCTGGTGGAGGAGTCCGGCCGCCACGTCACCGGGGTGACGATGCCCGTCGACGCGGGGTTCACCGCGAAGTAGCCGGCCGGCCGCCGGTGGGGAGACCGGCGGCCGGAGGAGCGGATGCGGGGGGACGTGACCGGTCTTACAGTGAGCGCCAGCGACATCCGCGGTGAGCACCCTCCAGGAGGCGCACGATGGGCACTTCATTCTGGCGACGCACGACGATCGATTCCCCGGCGGCCGAGTTCCCGGACGGCGAGCACGTCGACCTGGTGATCGCGGGGGCCGGGTTCACCGGCCTGATCACGGCGCTGATGGCCGCCGCGCGCGGCAAGGCGGTCGTGGTCCTGGAGGCGCACACGGTGGGCGCGGGGGCCAGCGGCGCGACCACGGCCAAGGTCTCGGTCCTGCAGGGCACCCGACTGTCGAGCATCCGCTCCAAGCACGGGTTGGAAACGGCGCGCGCGTACGCCGACGCCAACCGGTACGGACTCGACTGGTGGGCCGAGTTCTGCGAGACCCACGGCGTCGACTCCCAGCGTCGGCGTGCGGTGACGTTCTCCAAGGGACGGATGGGCACGTCGACCCTGCGCAAGGAGATGAAGACCCTCGTCGACCTGGGTCTGCCCGCCCGCTGGTACGACCGGGTGGACGTGCCGTTCCCGGCCCGGTCCGCCGTGGAGCTGCCGGATCAGATGCAGATCGACCCGGTGGAGGCGCTCGCGGCGCTGGCCCGCGCGGCCACGGCCCTCGGCGTGCGGATCGTGGAGCACGCCCGTGTCACCGGACTCACAGCGCAGGGGACAGGGGAGGACGCGTTCGTCGAGGTCACCGCGCATCCGGGCACGATGACCGCCCGCGACGTCGTGCTGGCGACCGCGTCCCCGGTCCTGGACCGCGGCCCGACCGTGGCGACGATGGAACCCGAGCGGTCCTACCTCTGCGCGTTCGAGTACCCCGGTGGCCTGCCGGAGGGGATGTACGGCTCGGTCGAGAGCCCGGTCCGCTCGCTGCGGACGGTGCCCTCACCCGGCGGTGAGGTGCTGTTCGTCGGCGGCAACGGGCACCGCACCGGCACCGCCACGGGCACCGCGTCCAAAATCGACTCGCTGCGGGAGTACGCGGAGAAGTACTTCCCCGGCGCGACGATGACCCACGGCTGGTCCGCGCAGGATTTCCACCCGGTGACGATGCTGCCCAAGTCCGGGCCCCTGCCGTGGGGCAAGGGGCGCGTGCACTTCGCGGGCGGCTACAGCAAGTGGGGCCTCACGGGCGCGCCGGCGGCGGCCGGGATCATGGTGGACCGGCTCGAGGGCGTGGACCCGCGGGTGTCGTTCGGCAAGCCCAGCATCACGGGCATCGCGAAGAACGCCGTGCCCCTGTTCGCGGACGTGCCCGTCCAGCTCGCGGCCACCGCGGCGCAGGCGATGGTGCGCAAGCCACGGCCGAGTATCCGACCGATGGGGGAGGCGACGGGCGACGACGGCGAGACCTGCCGCGTCGGCCTGCTGTGCCCCCACATGGGAGCGGCGCTGACGTGGAACGACGTGGAGCGGTCGTGGGACTGCCCCTGGCACGGGTCCCGCTTCTCGGCGTGTGGCGAGCTCATCGAGGGCCCGGCCACCAGTGACCTCACGAGGTACGACACGCCCCGCTGACCCGACCGGCTGGCGCGCGCAGCTGACACGACCGGCTGACATGAGCCGCGCCCCGGCCGGTCGGGGAAGGGCCGGGTCGGGGCGCAGCGAGTGTCACCGGCGGGTCAGGCGGGCGGCATCAGGACTCCGTCGAGGACGTGGATGACGCCGTTGGTGGCGTCCACGTCGGTCTGGACGACGTTGATGCGGGTGCCGTTGCCGTCGACGAGGGCGACGTTCTCGCCGTCCACCTCGACCGTGAGCTCCCCGCCCTGGAGGGTCGCGACCGTCTGGCCGTCCATCTCGAGGACGTCGGCCGCGGGGACCTCACCCTCGATCACGTGGTACTGCAGGATCTGCGCCAGGTCGCCCGTGGGGTCGGCCAGCAGCTCGTCCAGCGTGCCCTCGGGCAGGGCGTCAAACGCCTCGTCTGTGGGGGCGAAGACCGTGAACGGACCGGGCCCCTTGAGGGTCTCCGTCAGGCCCGCGGCCTCGATGGCCTGGGTGAGGGTGGTGAAGTCGCCCGCGGCGTTCGCCGTGTCGACGATGTCGTCCTCGGCCGCAGCGCCGGTCTCCTCGGTGGTGGTCTGGTCCGTCGTGGTCTCGTCGGTGGTGGTCTCCTCCGTCATCATCTCCGTGGTGGTCTCGTCGGCCGTGGTCGTGCGACCGTCATCGTCGGTGCCGCACGCTCCCATGAACACCGCGAGACCGAGGGCTCCCGTCACTGCGATCGTCCGCTTCATCAAGCTTCCTTTCGTCGGGGTTGCTCGTCAGTGTCCGCACTGCACAGGGGGTACGTGAACCCCCGTGGCCTGATCGTTGTGGCCCCGTGACGGGATGGGGACAGGTCCCCCGGGCCGCGCCTCGGGAGGATGCCCTTGCTTGCGAGCGTCCCGGGAGTCGTCGAAACTCGAGACGGAACGCTGGCCGCCGGCCACCGCGTACACCCGTCTACGAAGAAGCAGGAGCATCGATGAGTCCCACCGATCAGGGTCCGAACCCGTTCGTCGTCGACATCGAGGACGC
The DNA here is from genome assembly GCF_002441635.1 of Dietzia sp. WMMA184. Taxonomy (NCBI): domain Bacteria; kingdom Bacillati; phylum Actinomycetota; class Actinomycetes; order Mycobacteriales; family Dietziaceae; genus Dietzia; species Dietzia sp. WMMA184. Next base: position 2,578,707 of record NZ_NXEI01000001.1, read on the forward strand.
CACCCTCGCCAACGACAACTACCGCACCACGCTGTGGACGGGATCGCACATGCAGCTCACCGTCATGGGCATCAAGCCCGGGGACGACATCGGTCTCGAGGTCCACGACGACCACGACCAGTTCCTGCGCGTCGAGGCAGGGAAGGGCCGGGTCGAGATGGGCCCCGCGAAGGATCAGCTCGACTTCGTGCGCGAGGTCTCCGACGACTGGGTCATCCTCGTGCCCGCCGGGAGCTGGCACAACGTCACCAACACCGGCGAGGAGGACCTCAAGGTGTACTCGCTGTACGGTCCGCCGGAGCACGAGCACGGGACCGTCCACCCGACCAAGGCGGACGACCACCACGATCACTGAGCACGACCACTGACGACCACTTACCACGAGCGCTGACGACGATCATGGCCGCGACCGGTTCGCGGTGCCGGAGGGCCCGGGGCGGTGCACACGCCGCCCCGGGCCCTCCGGCATGACACGCTGGTGGCGTGAAGACGCCGGTACCTGACTATCTGCTCGAGATCCGCGACGCCTGCTCGAACGGTGACGCCGGCCGGCTCGCCGACTACATCCCCGAACTCGCGGCCGTGGACCCCGACCGGTTCGCGGTGGCCGCCTGCACGATGGACGGCATCGTCTACACCGCCGGGGACGCGGACGCCGAGTTCACCATCCAGTCGATGAGCAAGCCGTTCGTCTACGCGCTCGCGCTGCGGGACCGGGGAATCGAGGCGGTCCTGGAGAAGGTCGAGGTGGAGCCGTCCGGGGACGCGTTCAACCAGATCTCCCTGGACCGAGAGACGGGCCGGCCGCGCAATCCGATGATCAACATCGGGGCCATCACCACGCACACGCTGGTGAGCGAGCCCGACGCGACCCAGGACGACCGTGACGAGGCGGTGAGGCAGGGGTTGTCCGCCTTCGCGGGCCGCGAGCTCGGAGTGGACGACGCCGTGCTCGACTCCGAGCTGCGAACGGCGTTCCGCAACCGGGCCATGGCCAACCTTGTGCGCGCAGGCGGGATCATCGCGAACGACCCAGATGAGGTGGTGCGCGGCTACACCCGGCAGTGCGCCTATCGGGTGACTGTGCGCGACCTCGCGGTGATGGCGGTGACGCTGGCGACGGGCGGCATCAACCCGGTCACCAAGGAGCGGGTGGTCTCGGCGCCGGTCGCCCGGCAGGTGCTCGCCGTGATGGCCACCTGCGGGATGTACGACGCCGCCGGGGACTGGATGTCCACCGTGGGGATCCCCGCCAAGAGCGGGGTGTCGGGCGGGATCTTCGGTGCCCTGCCCGGGCAGGTCGGGCTCGGGGTGTTCTCCCCGCGACTCGACGAGCACGGCCACAGCGTGGAGGGTGTGCGCACCTTCGAGCGGCTGTCCCACGATCTCGAGTTGCACCTGATGAACACCACCGTCACGGACGTGGAGGCCGTCCGTTCGGTGCGGTTCGACGAGATCTCCGGGCGCCGCACCTTCCGGCTGCAGGGCCCCATGACGTTCGCCAGCGCCGAGCAGGTCCTGCGGCGTCTCGCCGAGATCCCCGAGGGGCCGAGCGAGGTGACCCTGGACCTCAGCCGCGTGTCCTCGGTCAACACGAGCGCGCGCCGGATGCTGCTCGAGGCGATGACGCGGTTGTCGGCGGACGGCCACGTCGTCGGTCTGGCCGACCCGGGCCGGCGCCTCCCCCGACCGGACCTGGGCGACGGGACCCGGCCGGTCAACCGGCGGGCGGCCCGCTAGCTAGCCCGGGCGCGCCAGCCCGGCGCACCCAGCGGCACCGGGCACTCAGCCCACCCGGAAGTGCGAGTGGTCCGGTTCCCTCATGAGCTCGGCCAGTCGAGCCCGGTCGAAGGGGAACAGGTCGATCGTGCCGCCGTCGTGGAAGTACCAGGAGTGGCAGCCGGTGTTCCAGACCGTCGGCCCCATCGCCCCGGCGACGTCGTCGTTGAACTCGGCGGTCGCCTCCTCGGTCACCTCCACCGACCGGATCGCGCCCTCGCGGAGGAGTTCGATCCAGTGGGCGATGTACCGGGCGGTGAGCTCGGCGGTGTGCTGCAGTGAGATCGAGCCGGTGGGGGAGTTGGGGGCTCATCCCAATCGGGGGTGTAGGAGTTGGGGTCTGAAGCCGCCGGTCTCGAGCAGGCTTCGGGCGATGTAGTTGGTCAGGTTGCGGAACCCGAGTGCGGAGCCGCGCAGGTGTTCGAGCCGTCCGTTGAGCGCCTCGGTCGGCCCGTTGCTGGTGCCGGGTCGTTCGAAGTAGGCGAGCACGTCAGCGGCTCGCTTCTTCAGGGTCCGGCCCAGGGTGGTGAGCTCGGTGAGCACCTTGGGGACGCCGGCGCTGAGGTCGGTGATCAGCTTCTCCATGGGCTCGCGGCCACGTTGCCGGTCCTCGTGGCGATAGGCGGCGATCATGCGCTGGTAGACACCCCAGGCCGCCTCGACCTCGACGTGAGCGTCATCAACGAACAGCGCGCGTAGCCTGTCGTTCTGCTTGTCGGTCAGCAGGTCCGCGCCGGTGTGCAGCGTGCGCCGCGACTTGTAGAGCGGGTCGTCCCTGAACCCACGGTGCCCGTGGATCGCGAGTTGGACCCGGCGCCGGCACCTGTCGAGGGCGTCACCGGCCAGGCGCACGACGTGGAAGGGATCCATCACCGTGACCGCGTCCGGGATCTCCTCTGCAGCGGCGGTCTTGAACCCGGTGAAGCCGTCCATCGCGACCACCTCGACCGCGTCACGGAAGGCGTCGTCGCGGTCGGCGAGCCAGGTCTTGAACGCCGCCTTCGACCGGCCCTCGACCATGTCCAGCAGCCTTGCTGGGCCGGCGCCATCGCGGACCGGGGTGAGGTCGATGATCACGGTGACGTACTTGTCGCCACGCCTGGTGTGGCGCCAGACGTGCTCATCGACGCCAATGACCTTCACGCCCTCAAACCGCGTGGGGTCGTTGATCAGCAGCCGCTTGCCTTCAGCCAGGACCGCGTTGTTGGCGGTGTCCCACGCGACCCCGAGTCCCTCGGCGACACGGGCGACGGTGAGGTGTGCGACCACGATCCCTTCCAGCGCCCACCGCAGCCCGGTGCACGAGAGCTTCGCGCGTGGCTCCGCCGCGGCGCTGGTGTCTTGGCGCCACACGTGTCCGCAGTCGGCACAGCGGTAGCGGCGCACTACAACTTCCAGCACGGTCGGTAGTCGTCGGGAGACCCCGACGTCTATCTGCGGACTGACGCGCCCGGCCGACCTACACCGTCATCTGAGAAGACCCCTGAAACGTCTTCGACGACGACGGGACCGGCGAGGATGAGGGCGCGGTGAGCTAAAGGAATGGAGCTTGCTCGGCTTCGACGCCGCCGCAAGCTCCGGTGAAACGGTCGGTACTGGTCGGTCGTCGTCGGTCACCACCGGATGGCGGCGTCCCCCACGCTCGGCGTTTGCGCAGGTCAGCGGCTCGTTCGCCCAGTGGGGCGCATCAAGCGATAGACGCAAAGCCGACGTGATTAGGTCGTCGGTTCGATTCCGACAGGCGGCTCCGGCGAACAGCCCCTGACCTGTGGAAACGCAGGGCAGGGGCGGTTCGGTTCTGGTGGTCGTGCGATGCGCTGGCCTCACGGCTCTGCCCGACACCGACGTCGCTCTTCTCTGCGACGGACCCCTCGCCGGCTGAGCGCTCGTGGCCTGCATCCTGTCCGTGTGCCGATAGGCCTCGCACCGCTCGGAAACGCAGCATGGCGTTGCGTCGCAACCTGGCGACGGCTCGGCGGGGCGCGATCGTCTCGTGCGTTGGCGGACTACGGGAGCTTGGACGCGAGGACGTCGGCCGCCAGGATCTCGGGTGCTGCGCCAAGGAGGTGCTGGTTGTCCGTCAGGGCTGCGACGATGGCGCCGTTGGCGTGGGCGTCGCGAGCGGACTCGTCGGGGAATGCATCGAAGATCCAGAAGGTGTCGGCGTGGGTCCTGACCGCGAACCAGACAATCGTTCCTGCTTCTTCGTTGGCGAGTGCGACAGCGCCGGCGAGCAGATCGGCGAGCGCGTCGTGCTGTCCATCGGCCGCGACGATCTTGGCGACGAAGGCATACGGAAGTGATGCGGGTGTGGACATGAGGGACTCTCCTTGAAATCGGGGTTCTTCGTGGGACGAGTTCAGCGTATGACGAGCGAGGGCCGGTGGGAAGTGGCGTATACGGCAGCATTGCTATTGTTTACGCCATGCGTATCGGACTGATCGCGATCGACGGCTGCTTCGGTTCGGCTGTCGCGTCGATCATCGACATCGTGCGGGTGGCCGACGGAGCCCGCGGCGATGTCGACCCGCGGATCGACCCGATCACACTCGCCATCCTCGGACCGAAACGGCGAGTGACCACGACGGCATCGATGACCCTGTCGGTGGACCACCCGCTGTCGGAGTCCGGAGAGTTCGACGTGGTCGTCGTCCCTGCGCTTGGAACCCTTACGGCCGCCGCTACCAACGACGCCCTCCAGAGCCGAGATGCTCGTTCGGTCATCGCCTCGCTCGGGCGCCTCGACGAGGCGACCACCCGGATCGCCGCGGCGTGCACCGGCGTGTTCGCTGTCGCCGAGACCGGACGGATGCATCATCGGCGGGCGACGACCAGCTGGTTCCTGGGGCCGGAGTTCCTGAAGCGCTATCCGACCGTCGCCCTCGATCTCGACACCATGGTCGTGGTCGACGGGAACCTCGTCACCGCCGGCGCCGCGTTCGCCCACATCGACCTCGCGCTCTCACTCGTGCGATCGATCAGCCCCGACCTGGCCCAACATGTCGCCAAGCTCCTCATCATCGACGAGCGCCCGTCGCAGGCGGCCTTCGTCGCCTACGATCATCTCCGGCACGAGGACCCGATCGTGGTCGAGTTCGAACGCTTCGTGCGCGCCCGCCTGGACGAACCGTTGAACGTCGCCTTCGTCGCGCAGTCGCTCGGCACCAGCCGGCGCACCCTCGAACGACGAGTCCGTGCGGCGCTCAACCTCACTCCGCTCGGCTTCGTCCAACGGCTTCGCATCGAACGAGCTCGGCACCTCTCCGCAACCACGGACCTCACCTCCGCCGAGATCGCGCTACGGGTCGGCTACGCGAACGCCGAGACTCTGCGCTCCCTCCTGCGTAGGGAGCGACGCCGTTCCTGACCTATCGCCATGCCTGTAGCCGGTGTGCTAGAGCTCGACTGGAACCACCTCTCAGCACGTCGCGTCGACGCTCCTGCGTCGCCCCTGGACGACCCACTCGACACGCCCGCAGCACAGGCCATGTGACGTGTCCCGGCTTCCCGGACGGTCGGGGTTGGGTGGCTGTGATGTCGCTGCGTTCTCGTCGAGAGGATCAGCAGGCCCGATCAGAGTCGATTGGGATAAGACGCGAAGGCGGTCAGGTCAGGCCGGCCGAAGCCGGCCGGCGGGGTAGCGTCGGACACGTCGAGGTCTTTCGGATGGATGGCGTAGGAACCTCCATCGTCGGGAGATCTCGACGTCTATCTGCGGACCGACGCGCCCGGCCGACCTACACCCTCATCTGGGAAGAGCCGAGTTGGGGCCCAGCACGGTGAACGCATTGGGGAAGCCCGGGACGGCGGTCATCTGATAGGCGCGCGGGCCGTCGGCCCACTCGCGCTCGAGGGTGCGGCCGTCGCGTCCGACGACCTCCATGGGACGCATGTAGTCGTGCGCGCGGAAGCCGGTCGCTAGCACGATCACGTCGGCGGGCCGCTCGGTGCCGTCGGCGGTGCGGATCCCGTCCCGGGGTGACCTGCGCGATGGCGTCGGTGACGAGCTCGGCGTCGCTGCGCTGGATGGCGCGGTAGTACGTCCCCGGACTGGCGGAGTTCCGTGGCGGGGTGTCGGTCCGGATGTGCCCGGCCAGGCCGAGGTCGTCGACGACCCGGCGGTGGTAGCGCTGGATCTCGGCGCCGTCGGCCCACACGCGCGACCAGTCGGGCTTCGGCGCGAACCGGAACTGGTAGAGCTGGGACGGCACGTCGCATGTCAGGCCCGGGTAGCGGTTCCAGTACCAGACCCCGCCGACGTCGGAGCCCTTCTCCAGCACGGTGACGTCGGCGAAGCCGCGCTCGCGGAAGACGTGCAGGGCGGTGATGCCGGCGACCCCGGCCCCGACGATCACCACGCGCGGTTCGCGCCGCTCGCGCATTCGACCCGGACTCACACGTCGACCGCGTTGTCCGCCAGCGCGTCGCGGACCGTCTCCGGCGCGGTCACCATGGACGACTCGAACGCCGCCTCCCGTCGGGAGGCACTCATGAAGTGGGCGCCCAGGCCGGCGAGGTCGACGGCGGTGGGCAGGATCGGGACGACGGTCGTACCCCGGGCGCGGACGCTCGCGACCTCGTCGTGCAGCTGGGTGGACATCGCGCGGCGGATCAGCCGGTACTCGATCCCGCCGCCCCGGCCGGGGACGCGGACGCCGGGCGCCGAGGCCATCGGGGCGAGGACGAACACGAGGTCGGCCTCCTCCGGCCCGACCAGGTCCACGGACGCGGTGGAGCCCATGCCGCCGTCGACGAAGATCCGGTCACCGACGGGCACCGGTGGCATCCACCCGGGGGTCGCCCAGGAGGCCCGCAACGCCTCGCCGACGGTGGCCATCGGCGAACCCGGGGCGCCGAACAGGACGCGCTCCCCGGCGAGGACGTCGTAGGCGACGATCCGGGCACCGGTGTGGGGGAGCCATGCGCCGACCTCGAAGCCCTCGGCCAGCCGCTGCAACCAGCCGGCGTCGCCGCGACCGGTGGGGGCGATACCGGTGAGGGCGCCCAGCCCGGACCGTGTGCGGAGCAGACCGGGGTTGAGCAGCGGGAGCCGGGGTAGCGGCGGCCGCCCGGGCGGGGTCGAGGCGATGTGTTCGCGGAGCCGCATGTCGCAGGCCTGCCCGCGCTGCATATCGACCAGTTCGTCGACCCCGATGCCGCCGGCGAGCATGGTCACCAGCTCGGCACCCGCCGAGGTCCCCAGGAGGACGTCCGCCTCCCGGGGGTCGAATCCCGTCTGCTCGGTGAGCGCGTGGAGGGCGGCGATCATCCAGGCCCCGCCGATCGTGCCCCCGCATCCGAGGACGAGAGCGATTCGGCTCATCCGGCGCCCTCCCCGTGTCCCGCGGGGGGCGCCGCCCCGGAGAGCCCCGCGCTGATCCTAATCGCGCGGCTCCAATACGAACACAGGGATGATCCGGTCGGTGTTCTGCTGGTAGTCGCGATAATCAGGGTAGACGGCGACGGACCGGTCCCACCACCGGTCTCGCTCGGGGCCGCTGAGCTCGCGGGCCGTGTAGTCGCCGACCCGGTCCCTGTCGCGGACCTCCACGTGCGGGTCGGCCTTCATGTTCCAGTACCAGACCGGGTGGGTCTGGGCGCCGCCCTGGGAGGCGACGGCCGCGTACGACCCCTCGTGCTCGACGCGCATCAGCGGGGTCTTGCGCAGCTTTCCGGACTTCCGGCCGACGGTGGTCACGATGACCACGGGGATGCCGGCGAGGTCGCCGCCCTCCGCGCCGTCGGTCTTCTCGTACGTCTCGACCTGCGTCCGGACCCACTCGCTCGGGCTGGGCTCGTACTCGCCGGACAGTGGCATCGGGGCTCCTCGGTGATGGGGTTCCGTCGGCTGAGGGCGACACTACGCCCGCCAAGGCGTGCTTGCTGCCCACATCAGGCGAGTCGGTCGGTGAATCTCGAGACCGCCTCGACGACCGCCAGGTAGCGCGGCGAGCGCACCGCGTCGAACCCGTGTTGGGCTCCGGGCAGTTCGGCGTGGACCACGGGGTTCGGCGATCCGGCGCGCAGGTGCCGTACGAGTCGGCGTGACCCCTTCACCGGCGTGTAGGTGTCGTGGGTGCCGTGGATGATCGCCACCGGCGGGGCGCCGGAGGCCGCGTGGCGCACGGGGTCGGAGACGTCCCGGGTCTCGAGGCCCAGGCGACCGTAGTAGCCGTACAACCCGATCGCGCCGGCGACCGTGGTGTCGGCGTCCTCGAATCCCGGCTGGAAGCGGGGATCTCCCCCGGTCAGGGCGGTCATCATCGCGAGGTGTGCCCCGGCCGAACTGCCCGCCACCACGATCGGCGCGTCGGCCCTGATCCCGTGCGTCGGGCCCTCGGTGCGGATCCACCGCAGGAGCCGCTTGACGTCGACCAGGTGCTGCGGGAACCCCGATTCCGGGGTCGGCGAGAGGTGGTAGGTGGTGCTGATCGCCGCCCACCCGCGCGCGGCGTGGTCGAACAGCATCGCCCGCGACTCCCGGCTCGGGCCGCCCGCCCGGAAGTGCCCACCGTGGATGTGGACGAGCACACCGCGGACGTCGCCGGCGCCACTGCCGCTGATGTCGCTGCTGCCGCCGCTGGCGTTGCCACCGCCGGCCCGCGACGAGCCGGTACGGGTGTAGAGATCGAAGCGGTTGGTCTTCGGATCCGGTCCGTAGACCATGCCCCGGCGGGCCCGCACCCCGCGCGGCCGCAGCGGCCACGGGCGGAACAGCACTCTCGGCCACGGCGTGCGGTGGAGGGCCGACGGGCTCGTCGTCGTCTCCCCCTCGCCCAGCCCCTCGCCCGGCCCGTCGCCCAGCCCGTCGCCCAGTCCCTCGGCCAGCGCGCGGTCGAGGGCGGCGGCCGCGGCGAGGTGCCGCGACAGTACGAGACCCAGACCCGCCCAGGTCAGCGTAGCGATGCCGGCCCCCACGCGATCGGAGGGACGCGCGGCCCGACCGCCCCGACCGGCCAGCGCAGACGCGGTCGCGGCCCCGACCAGCGCCCCGACGTGCAGCGGGAGTTCCTGCGCGGGCAGGCTCCACACCCAGCCGGCGGTCGCGGCGACGAACGGTCGGCGGATCGGCCACAACGCCAGCGCCGTGGAGACCGCGGCGGGGGCGACGAGCACGGGCAAGGGCACGCGGGCGGACGGTCTCGGCATGTCAGGCCTCCGGTAGGGGTGCGCGTTCCCAGGCGGCCACCGGCCCCGGGACCATGTCGAACATCGGGTGCGGGCGCGGTGCGACGAGGCGGTCCAACCACGCGGGGTCGCGCTCGGCCACCTTGGCCCGCAGGTGCGCCCACTCCAGCGCGAGCTGCCCGTCGGTGAGCGGCAGGCGCTCCGCCCCGGGCGGCAGGACGACGCGCGTGCGGTCGAAGCGGTAGCCGCGCACCTCGGCGGCGTCGGCCAGCCCGTGCAGCCAGGTGGCGACCCCCGCGACCGGGTCGGGGAGCATGCGGAAGCGTTTGAGCTGCGGATGACTGCGATAGCCCTTGGTCAGCCCGCGGAGTACCTTCTGGGCCAGGAGCCCCTCGCGCCACCCGGCGACCAGCGCGGCGCGGTCGAGCAGGACGGGATCGATGCTCCACAGGCGCACCCGGCGAGTATAGGTGCGCACGGCGCCGCCGGGAGGCGCGGACGAGGAGACGATGATGACGACGACGACAACGCCGACCCGCGACGAGGTGATGGCCGAACTCGCGGAACTCGAGGACGCACGGATCCTGGAGGTCAACGAGCGGCACGGCGACGACCACGCGGTCAACCTCACCTCGCTCCGGGCGGTCGCCAAGCGGGTGAAGAAGAACCATCCGCTGGCGCTGGAGTTGTGGGACACGGGCGACTCGGCGGCGAGGCTGCTCGCGTTGCTCGTCTGCCGGCCCAAGGAGTTCTCGGCCACCGAGCTGGACACGATGCTGCGCGAGGCCCGCACCCGGAAGGTCCACGACTGGCTGGTCGGCTACGTCGTGATGAAGGGCCCGCACGCCGAGGACCTGCGCGTGGCGTGGGTGGACGACGCCGACCCGGTGGTCGCCTCCGCCGGCTGGGCGCTCACCGCCGACCGGGTGGTCAAGAAGCCCGAGGGGCTGGACCTGCCCGCGCTGCTGGACGTGATCGAGGCCGAGATGGCCGGCGCCCACGAACGGCTGCAGTGGGAGATGAACACGTGCCTGGCCCAGATCGGGATCCAGCATCCGGATCTGCGGGCGCGCGCACTGGAGATCGGCGAGCGCCTGGGTGTGCTGCGTGACTACCCGACGCCGCCGAACTGCACCTCGCCGTACGCGCCGGAGTGGATCGGCGAGATGGTCCGTCGCCAGGAGGCCTGACGACCCGACCGGGTCCGCCCCGCTGCACTACCTCTCGGCCGCAGCGGAGAGCACGTGTCGGTAGATCCGGGCGTGGGCGGCGGCGACCGCGGCGTCCTCGGACGCGGGAGCGCGCGCCGGGACCGGCGGGCCGTCGAGGGCGGCCATCAGCGCCCGGCGCAGGTCGTCGGCGGTGGGGTGGCCCGGGCCGTAGACGGCCGTGCCCGATCCGGCCGACCCCGATCTGGTCGACCCCGATCCGAGCACGCCGGGGTCCCACTGCTCGGCCAGGTACCCGATCCGCGGGATGACCGGCGGCAGCCCCAGATCGCGGCACAGCTCCAGCCAGCCGGAATGGGTGCCGTGGCGGTGGGGCAGGACGAGCGCGTCGAATCCGGCCAGGGCCGCGCACAGTTCGTCGTCGGCCAGGTGGTCGTGGGCACGGACCTCGACGTCCGGATGGGCGTCGAGCCGGTCGAGCGCGGTCGCGGCCGCGTGGCGGGGATGCTCCGGATCGCGCGCGGCGGCCAGGGCGTCCGCGCGAACCATCACCGTCAGGTGGGCACCCTCGGACAGCGCGGTGACCAGCGGGGCCAGGAGTTCCTCGCCGGCGACTCCCGCGCGCAGCGAGCCCAGCACCACACCGACCATGCGTCTGCCTCCGGAGCGATCGAGCCGCGCGAGCCGGTACGGCTCGGTGACCTCCGCGGCCATGAGCCGGGGATGCGGGAGGACCTGCGCGCGGGCGCCCCACCGTTCGCGGATCTCCGCGGCGGCGCCGCGGGTCAGCGTGATCACCGCGGCGGCGCCCCGCACGAGGTGGCCGGTGCGCTCGAGATGGGCGGCGGGGTCGGGCTCGTGCGGGTTGGTCAGGTCATGCACGGTGACCACCAGCGGCAGGCCCCTCGACCGCAACGCCGCCACGAACTCCGCGATCTGCCCGGGGGAGCGGTGCTCGTAACCGAAGTGCACATGCACGACGTCGGCCCCGTCGAGGACCTCGGGACGGTCGGCGGCCTCGAGCGCCGGGTGCGGCCACCAGCGGGCGGGCTCGGCCGGATCCAACACGGGGTCCGCGAGCACCGAGACGTCGGCCGCGGGCGAGATGGCGTGGCGGACGTAGTCGTGCCCGGCCGGCACGGAGCGCACCCGGACCGGCGGCGTGGGCGGCGGCGTTGACGGGCGCGAAGACGCCGACGACAGCGGCGGCGGGACCGGAGAGGAGCCAGTGTTCACCCCGCCACCGTGCCACGCCCGCCGGTTGCCGCCACCTGGGCCCCTGCATACGCTCGGCCCGGTGAGCACCCCCGACCTCCCGACCGTCATGGTGATCGGCAACTGCCAGGCGGACGTCTACCGCGACCTGCTCCGGACCTCCGCGGAGGTCCGGGTGGTGGACGTGCGGCCGGTGTACGAGATGACGGCCGACGACCTGCCCGGCCTGGAGACGGACCTCGCCCGCACGGACGTGCTGATCGTCCAACCCGTTCGCGACGACTACCGCGACCTGCCGCTCGGACACCGCCAGCTCGCCGCGCGCCTGCCGGCCTCGGCCACGGTCGTGCTGACCCCCGTCCTGCGGTACGCCGGACTGCATCCGTACCAGGTGCTGGTCCGCCCACCCCATGACCGCTCCCTGGTCCCGCCGATCGCGCCGTACCACGACCTGCGGGCGATCGTCGCCGCCGCGACCGGCGACCGGAGCGTTCTCGACGCCGCTCCGACCCCCGAGCAGGCGCGGGCCTCGGCCACCGAGTCGGTGGAGGCGCTGCGCGTGCGCGAGCAGGCCCACGGGACGCTGGTCGCCTCGGACCTCCTCGAGGGTGCCCCGCGCTGGCACACCATCAACCACCCCGACCGGCACACGTTGGCCACGGTGTTCGACCGCATCATCGAGCGCCTGCCCGCAGGCCTGCTCACCGACCCGCCCCGCATCGGCGACCGCGAGCCCCTCGGCGGCACGCGCGCGCCGGTGGAGTCGACCGTCGCACGGGCGCTCGGCGTGGAGACCGGTGATGTCGCCGGGGGCGCCCGCTCGGGAGAGTGGTTGGTCGACGGCGTCCCGGTGCCCAGCCGCGAGATCGTCGACGCCCACCTCGACTGGTACGCGGCCACGCCCGGAGTGGTGGAGGAGGGCCTGCGTCGGCACGCCGCCCGCATCGAGATGCTGGGGCTGAGGTGAGCAGAGGGCATGCCGGCGAGCAGCGCGCGCCGCTGACGATCGCACCGATCACACTCGCCCTGGGGCCGCCCGAACACGGGGTGACCCGGTTCGCGGTGGAGTGCGCCCGCGCGGCCGGGACGGAGGTGCTCGAGGTCGCGGACGTCGCCGGGGTACGCGAGGTACTCGACGCCCGACCCGGCGCGCCGGTCCACCTGCACATCACCGATTCCCTCTTCGGCGCCACCGCTGACGACGCCGCGATGACCGTGGAGGATCTGGCGCGCGGCCGCCGCATCGCGGTCACCCTGCATGACGTCCCCCAGCCTGCAGAGGGCGCTGAGCGGTGTCGGCGGCGCACGCGGGCCTACCAGCGCATCGCGGCGGCGGCGGGGCTCGTCGTGGTGAGCTCCGAGCACGAGCGTCACCTCTGCGCGGTGGCCGACATCGCCGTCGACGCGGTGATCCCGCTGCCCGTCCCCGACCTGGCGCCGCCCGCCGACCTGACCCCCGACGCCCGGTCGGTGGGGGTGTTCGGATTCCTGCACCCGGGCAAGGCCGTCGACGTGGTGGCCGACGCCGTCGCCGCGCTCGCCGACGCCGGTGACGAGGCCGTGTCACTACGCCTGTTGGGGACGCCCGCCGAGGGGCACGACGACTACGTCCACGCCGCGCTGGAGACCGTCCGGGCCGCCGGTGGCGGCGTGGAGGTGACTGGACGGATCGACGACGACGACCTCGCCCGCGTCCTCGGCGAGGTCACCGTGCCCGTCGCCCTGTTCCGGAACGTGTCGGCGTCGGGGTCGCTCAACACCTGGGCCGCGGCCGGGCGACGCCCCCTGGTCTACGACTCGGACTACACCCGCGAGATGGAGCGCCGGCATCCCGGCTCCCTGCTCATCACCGACGGGGCGGATCTCGCCGGCGACCTGCGCCGACTCCTCGACGACCCGTCCCCCACCCGTCGCGAGGCGGCACCATCGGGGATGGCCGAGCTCGGCGGGGCGTACCGCCGGGCGTGGGAGGGATGGCTCGCATGACAGACTCCGCGAGCACTGACGCACCGAACAGTGACGTCCCGAGCAGTGACGTCCCGAGCAGTGACGTCCCCAAGAGTGTCGACGTGGTGATCCCGTTCTACGAGGACCAGCCGATGCTCGACCGGATCCTCACGGCGCTGCGCCACCAGAGCGACCCCCGACGGACCGTTCGCGTCATCGTCTCCGACGACGGCTCTCGCACCGCGCCGGTGGTCCCGCCCGAGGTCACCGTCGTGCGCCAGGATGATCGCGGCTTCCGCGCCTCGGCAGCGCGCCACCTCGGCGCCTGCGCGGGCGACGGCGACCTCCTGCTGTTCCTCGACGGCGACACCGTCCCGGGGCCCGACTTCGTGGCGACGATGTGCGCCGCGCTGGACGGCCACCCGGACCTGCTCGCAGTGGGCCGCCGGCGGTACGGCCGGTTTGCCGTCACCCGGACCGGGGCCGAGCCGACCGTCGAACCGGCCGAGATCCTCCCCGACCCCGCCTGGCCTGCGGCGTTCTACGCGAACACGGCGGACCTCACCCGCGGCGAGGATCTGTGGCGGGGGGTGTTGTCCGCGGCGTGCGGCCTGCACCGCCGCCTCTACGACCTCGCCGGCGGGTTCGACCCGGACATCGTCGGCTACGGCGGCGAGGACTGGGACCTGGCGTGGCGCTGTGAACAGGCCGGCGGCCGCCTGCGTTACCTCCCCGACGCGGTGGCCTGGCACGACGGCCCCGACTGGGCCGGCCGCGCCGACGCCGACCACACCGACGGCGGTCACGCGGACGATCACCGCGACGAGTCCGACCGACTCGCGCGCAAACTCGCCCAGAAGAACGCCGAGTCCGCCCTCCTGGCCGGCCTCATCGCCTCGCCGCTCACCCGGCCGGCCGCCGGGATCTTCGCCCTGCCGTCGGTCGCGGTCCACGTCCACGCCGGCAGCCCCGAGTTCGCCGGGACCGGCTCCACCGCCGCGACCTGCCTCTCCCTGCTCGCCTGGGGCGACGTGGCCGTGACCGTCGACCCCGCCACACCCGACGCCGCCGTGGTCGCCCGACTCTTCGCCGATGACCCCCGGGTGACCCTCGGGACGCGCGGTCGGTGGTGGCGGCCCGGTACGCCGGGCGCGGGCCCTCGTCGTCGTCCCCCCGTCCTCGTCGACATCCTCCGTCCCTGTGCGCCGGGGGCGCTCGACCCGCGGCGCCTGCGCGCGCTGTGCCCACCGGTGGGGAGCGTGACCCTGGACGACGACGAGGGCTACAGCCTCGCGGAGGTCCGAAGCTCGCGGGCGCTCGCACGCGAACTCCACTGGGGCGAGCAGCCACCCGAGCCGACCGCGGTCGCGGCATCGCACGCCGGGGTCCGAGGCGTCGACGACGACGGCTCAGGGGTGCGGCTCGAGAGGGTGCTCGGCGGCTGGTGAGCGCCGGGGGTGGCCAGCGGTGGCGGAGGGCCCCCCGGGGGGCCACTATCAGAGGTTCCGACATCACCCGCACCCGCCGGGGGCGACGAGACGAGAGGGGACCGTGGACGCCCGTAGCGAGGATCGACTCGACATCGCAGTGATCGGCCCGTCGCGGTTCCCCATCCGGGAGCCGTACGCCGGTGGGCTCGAGGTCGTGGTGGCCAAAGAGGTGCGGGCGCTGCGCGCACGCGGGCACCGCGTCACGCTCTACGCCGCCGCCGGCAGCGAGGGCCACGACCGTCGCTTCGAGTTCACCACCCTGGCCGCCGCCACCGGACGCGGCGACAGCTACTACCCGCCCGGCGGGTACGAGGCCGACGCCGCGGAGTTCGAGCGGCTCATGGACCACGTGGCGGTGTCCCGGTTCGACGTGGTGCTCAACCACAGCCTGTCGCACGTCCCGCTGGTCCGAGCGGCGGAGATGGACACGCCCATGATCACGACCCTGCACTGCCCGCAGTTGGCGCCCATGCAGGAGGCGTTCGACCGGCTCGGGTCGGCGACCGGCAGGGTGCTCGCGGTGAGCAACTCCGTGCTCGGGTCCTGGCGGGTGCCACACGGCGCCGAGGTGCTGCCCAATGGCGTGGACCTGCAGGTGTGGCAGCCCCGGGCCGGGGCTGCCGGGCGGACTGGGGCCCGTTCCACCTTCCGGCCCGCCGCTGCCGGTACCGCCGCTGCTGGTGCCACCGCTGCCGGTACCACCGCTGCGGCCCGACCGGTCGCCGGGCGCACCTCCCGGGTCGGCACCCGGCCCACGGACCGTCCCCGCGCCGTGTGGACCGGCCGGATCGTTCCGGAGAAGGGCCCGCACCTGGCGGTCGAGGCGGCCCGGCGCACCGGGCTCCGGCTCGACCTGGCCGGCCGGGTCGGCGACGACCGGTACATGGAGAGGATGCTCGCGCCCCGGCTGCGCGACGCCGGCGACAGCGTGCGCTACCACGGTCCGCTCGGTCGGGACGCGCTCGTCCCGCTCGTCGCCTCGGCCGCGGTCGCACTGGTGACCCCGTGCTGGGAGGAGCCGTTCGGGCTCACCGCCGTCGAGGCGCTGGCCTGCGGTACCCCGGTCGTGGCACTGGCGCGTGGAGGCATCCGAGAGATCCTCAGCGGCCAACCCGGCGTCGTGCTCGTCGAACCGGGCCGTGACCCCGCGTCCGCCCTCGCGGCCGGCATCCCCGCCGCGTTGACGCTGGACCGCGCCGCGACCGCCCGCGCGGCCGCCGCCGCGTTCTCCCACGACGCCCGCATCGACCTGCTCGAAGCCCGCCTGCGCGGGCTGCTGGTGGGCGCCGCGTCGTGATCGGGATCTACGCCCACCACCAGGGCAACGGCCACGTGCAGCGGGCGCTCTCGGTTGCCGCCGACCTGGACGACGAGGTCACCATACTCACCTCCGCCCGCATCCGCGACGACGCCAATCCCGTCCCCGGGCGGATCCGGGTCCTCCCGCTCCCACTGGACTACGACGAGGCCGGGCCGGTGGCGGACCCGACCGCCGGGGGCAGGCTGCACTGGGTGCCGCTGGGGCAGACCGGGCTCCGTCAGCGCATGGCGATGATCGCCGGGTGGATCGACCGGACCGCGCCGGACGTGTTCTGGAGCGACATCTCCGTCGAGGTGACCCTGGCCGCGCGGCTGACCGGGACGCCCGTGGTCACCACCGTGCTGCCGGGCCGCCGCGACGACGCCCCGCACGTCCTCGCGCACGGGGTGTGTTCGGCCCTGGTCGCCGGGTGGCCGCGCGCCGCCGGTGCGCCGGCCCCCGCAGGGGCGGACCGCCCGCTGGTGCCCGTCGGCGGGGTCTCGCGCTTCGCCGACCGCGCTCCCGACCCGGGCGCCCGGGGCGGTGGCCGACCGAGGATCCTGCATCTGCGGGGCTCCGGTGGCGCCGGCCACGACGCCCGCTGGGACGCCGTTCCCGGGCTACTCGGCGACGTCGAGTGGATCTCGCTCGGCGGGCCGGGCGGACGCTGGGTGGCCGACCCGTGGGAGGAGTTGTGCCGGGCCGACGTGGTGATCACCGCCGCCGGGCAGAGTTCGATCGCCGACCTCGCCGCCGCCGACGCCCACGTCGTCGTGACTCCCGAGGAGCGCCCCTTCGGCGAGCAGGACGCCACCGCCGACACCCTCCGGACGCTGGGGCTGGCGGAGGTCGTGGGCCGCGACGACCCGGTCGACCAGCTGGTCGACTCGATCCGGCGCACGCTCGGGCGCGCCCGCTCGACCCCGGGTGCCGGGTCGGGCCTGCGGGAGGCGTGGGAGGTCGACGGTGCGGCCGCACGCCTGGCCGGCGTGCTCACCGCGGTCGCCTCGGGTCACGAGCCGGAGGGCCAGGGGGCCGGTCACGGGGCCCGTCACGCGGCGGGCCAGGGGGCCCGTCACGCGGCGGAGGCCGCGCTGTGACCGCCGCCGCGTCGATCGCGGTGGTGACCGTCTGCACGCCCGGTCGCGCCGAGCACCTCCGCTCACAACGTCGGGCGATGGCCCAGAACCTGCCCGGCGCCCGGCACGTCGTGGTCCTGCCCGAGCGGCCGGGCAGTGCCGACCTCGCCGAGGAACTCGCCGCTGACGGTGTCGAGGTCGTGGAGCTGGAGGCCGGCCCCGACCTGCCCGTCGCCCGGAGCCGCAATCTCGGCGGAGACAGAGCGGCCGAGCTGGGCGCGAAGCTGATCGTCTTCCTCGATGTCGACTGCATGCCGGGCCCCGACCTGGGGTGGTACTACTCCGAACTGCCCGACGGCGCCGTGGGCCTGGGCCCGGTCACCTACCTGCCCGAGTCCGCCGGTGCCCCCGACCCCGCCGAGTTGCCGGCCTTCACCGACCCGCACCCGGCACGCCCGTTCCCGGCCCGGGGCACCCGCGCGCTGGAGCCGGACGAGTTCGGGATGTTCTGGTCCCTGTCGTTCGCTCTGCGCCCGGCGCTGTGGGCGCGCCTACGCGCGGACTTCGGCGGGTTCGACGAGGCCTTCACCGGTTACGGCGCAGAGGACACCGACTTCGGGCGCAGGCTGCTGTACCGCCGCGTGCCGGTGCTGCTCGTGGCCGGCGCCCATGCCTACCACCGGTGGCACCCGGTCGCCGATCCGCCGGTCGACCACCTTGCCGACCTGTTGCGCAACGGCGCCCACTACGCCGAGCGCTGGGGTGACTGGCCGGCCCCGGGCTGGTTCGAGGAGTTCGAGCAGATGGGGCTCGTGCGCCGCAGCGGCGACGGCTGGGAGGCCGCTGCCCCCGTCGACCGCTGAGTCGCACCCCTGCCCACAGCACCACGCGCGCCGAGAAGAGGATCTCGCGCGTATCGCCCGAGAAGCGGGTGTGCGAATTCCTCTGCTCGACGAGCGGTCGGGCGGTCGGCGGCGGGGCCCGGTCGGGGTGGCGGCCAGCGGGGCCTGGTCGGGCCGCCGCCGGCGCGGGCGCGCTCGGCGGGTGGGGCGGGTCAGCCGAGGAAGGCCTGGTCCGACAGGGTCGCGCCCTTGATGTTGGTGAACTCGCGCAGCAGGTCCTGCACGGTGAGCGCGGACTTGGTCGCGGCGTCGGCCTCGTAGACGATCCGGCCCTCGTGCATCATGATGAGCCGGTTTCCCAGGCGGATGGCCTGCTCCATGTTGTGCGTGACCATGAGGGTGGTCAGACCGCCCTCGCGGACGATGCGCTCGGTGATCGTGGTGACCAACTCCGCACGCTGCGGGTCGAGGGCCGCCGTGTGCTCGTCGAGCAGCATGATGCGCGGCTGGGTGAACCCGGCCATGAGCAGGGACAGCGCCTGCCGCTGTCCGCCCGAGAGCAGGCCGACCTTGGCGGTGAGCCGGTCCTCGAGGCCGAGCTCCAGCATGGAGAGCTGCTCGGCGAACCGGCCACGGCGCTTCTTGCTCAGACCCGGGCCGAGCCCCCGCCGGCGGCCGCGCAGCAGCGCGAGCGACAGGTTCTCCTCGATGGTGAGGTTGGGCGCGGTCCCGGCGAGCGGGTCCTGGAAGACGCGGCCGACGTACTTGGCGCGCCGGTGCTGCGGCAGGCGGTTGACGTTGGTGCCGTCGATCTCGATGTTCCCGCTGTCGGCGAGCAACCGCCCGGAGACGGCGTTGAGCAGTGTCGACTTGCCGGCGCCGTTGGAACCGATCACCGTGACGAAGTCGCCCTCGGCGAGCGTGAGACTGAGGTCGTGCAGCGCCCGGCGCTCGTTGACGGTGCCGGGGAAGAACGTCTTGGACACTCCGGTGACGGTCAGCATCGTCACGCCTCCTTGGTGCCGGTCGCGGCGGCGCCGGCGGACTCGGGTCCGGCGGCGACGGCGGTCCCGGTTCCCGCCGCCGCACGTTCGTTGGCGGCGACCGGGGCGGTGGGTTTGCGTCCGAAGCGTCCGCCCGCGCCCTTCCAGCGGGGCAGCAGCAGCGCGACCACGACGAGGATGGCCGTGACGGCCTTCATGTCGTTGGGATCCAGGCCGACGCGGAGGGCCGCGAAGATGATGAGCTGGTAGAGCAGGGCGCCCAGGATCACGGCGAGCACCGCGAGCAGAAGCTTGCGCTGGCCGAGGATGGCCTGCCCGATGATCACCGAGGCCAGGCCGACGAGGATGAGGCCGATGCCCATCGAGATGTCGGCGAAACCGCGGTACTGGGCGATGAGCGCGCCGCACATGCCCACGAACCCGTTCGACAGGGCCAACGTGAGGGTCTTGGTGAAGTCGGTCGAGACGCCGAACGAGGAGATCATGGGGCCGTTGTCACCCGTGGCACGGATGGACAGACCGAGGTCGGTGGTGAGGAACCACAGGACGACCAACCCGAGCAGCAGGACCACGACCGCGAGGATGGCCACCCCGGGCCACTCGCCCAGCAGGTCGGCGTCCTTCAGGGGCGTGAACACGGTGTCGCTGCGCAGCAGCGGGATGTTCGCGCCGTCCATGATCCGCAGGTTGACGGACCACAGCGCGATCATGGTGAGGATACCGGCGAGGAGGCCGTCGATCTTGCCCTTGGTGTGCAGCAATCCCGTGACCGTGCCGGCGAGGAACCCGGTGCCGAAACCCGCGAGGGTCGCGAGCACCGGGTTCCAGCCGGCGAGAATGCCCATGGCCGCCGTCGCGGCGCCCGTGGTGAAACTGCCGTCGACGG
This sequence comes from Dietzia sp. WMMA184, assembly GCF_002441635.1. Taxonomy (NCBI): domain Bacteria; kingdom Bacillati; phylum Actinomycetota; class Actinomycetes; order Mycobacteriales; family Dietziaceae; genus Dietzia; species Dietzia sp. WMMA184. The sequence continues at coordinate 2,598,546 of NZ_NXEI01000001.1, forward strand.
TGAGGTCGGGGAAGTTGAGCACGCGGAAGGTCAGGTAGACCCCCAGCGCCATGACCCCGTAGATGAGGCCTACCTCGACGGTCCCGATCACTTCTTCTCAGCCTCGGCGAGGATGTCCTCGGGGATCGTCACGCCCTGACGCTCGGCGGCGTCCTCATTGACCACGTAGGTGAACTCGGTGGCGGTCTCCACGGGCATGGTGGCCGGGTCTTCACCGTCGCGCAGGATGCGTAGTGCCATCTCGCCGGTCTGGCGGCCCAGCTCGGTGTAGTCGATGCCGAGGGTGGCGACGGCGCCGCCCTCGACGGTTCCCGACTCCGCGGCGATCACCGGGATCTGCTTGCCCTCGGCGACCTGGACCAGCGAGGCGATGCCCGAGACGACCATGTTGTCCGTGGGGACGTAGATCGCGTCGACGTCACCGAGGGCCTCGACGGCCTGCTGGATCTCGTTGACCGTGGTGACGGTCTGGGTCTCGATCTCCAGGCCCAGCGGGCCCGCGGCCTCACGGGCCTGATCCACCTGGACCTGCGAGTTGACCTCGCCGGAGGCGTAGACGATGCCGATGCGCTCGGCGTCCGGGACGATCTCCTTGAGCAGCTCGAGCTGCTTCTCGATCGGGGCGGCGTCCGAGGTGCCCGTGACGTTGGCGCCCGGCTCCTCCATCGAGTCCACCAGCTCCGCCGAAACCGGGTCGGTCACCGCGGTGAACAGCAGCGGCACGTCGGTGATGTTCTGAGCCATCGCCTGGGCGGCCGGGGTGGCCACGGCCAGGGCCAGGTCCAGGTCGTCGGAGGCGAACTGCTGGGCGATGGTCAGTGCGGTGCCCTGCTCGCCGTTGGCGTTCTGCTCGTCGAACTCGACCTCGACGCCGGCCTCGGAGAAGGCCTCCTTGAAGCCGGCCGTGGCGGAGTCGAGGGCCGGGTGCTGGACGAGCTGGTTGATGCCGATGCGGTAGGACTCGCCGCCACCACCGGCGGCGTCGTCCTCACCACCGCTCGAGCAACCTGCGAGGACGAGTGCCGAGGTGGCGACCAGTCCGGTGATGAGCTTCGCGCGTGAGAATGCCATATGCCATGCCCTTGTCTGTGCCTTCTGGGCCTCACGGTGTTCACGCGAGGGGCCGGATGCGAACGGTGCTGGCACATGAGGTTACCGGGTCGCCCGGTCATGGTGAGCCCGGACTCACCTCACGGGCTGCTGCGGCGCCTCCTCCGATTCCGCCAGTTGCCGCTTCCAGGTGCGGAAGCTCTCCTCCGAGCGCCCGCGCCGCCAGTATCCCGAGATCGACGCCCGCGCGGCGGGGATGCCGCGCTCGGTGCGCAGATAGGGGCGCAGGTGCTTCATCACCGTCTCGGCCTCGCCGTGGACGAACGCCTGCACGTCCCCGTCCGGCCACGGCATGCCCCGGACCGCGTCGATCAGCGGTGCCTCGCCGTCGATCATCCCGGGGCCGGCGTCCGCCGAGGAGGTTCCGCGGTGCACCCAGGTGATCTCCACGCCCGCCGGCGCGGTGATCGGGATCTCGTCGTCGTCGTCGGGCACCTCGAGGAACACGGCACCCGTAGCGTTCTCCGGCAGCGACTCCAACGCTGCCGCAATCGCCGGCACAGCGGTCTCGTCACCTGCCAACAGGTGGAAATCCGCCTCAGGGTCCGGCCGGTACCCGCCGCCGGGGCCGCGCACCGCGACCCGGGCGCCGGGTGCGACGGACCGGGCCCACGGACCGGCGACACCCTCGTCACCGTGGACGACGAAGTCGATCCAGATCTCGCGCGCGTCCGCGTCGACCCGCCGGACGGTGTACGTGCGCACGACCGTCTCCCCGGCGTGGGGCAGTTCGAGCTTGACGTAGCTGTCCGTCTCCGCGCGGGCGGCGAACGAGTCGAAGCCGTCCCCGCCGAGGACGACCCGCACGAGGTGCGCGGTAACCGGCTCCGTACGCAGCACCGTGAGGGTGAGCGGAGGGCGGGCCTGGGGGCGAGTCACGGCGTTCTCCTTCGACCTGGGTTGGTTAGGTGACCCTATCCTTGCATGCTTCCGGGCGCTGCGAGGGGGGCCCCGCTCACCGAGGCCGAGCTGGACCGCATCATCGAGATGGCGCGACCCCCGGGGACGACGCTCAACGTCCCCGGGGCGCGATGGCCGGCCACCTGGGCCGAGTACGAGAAGCGCTTCGCCGACGGGCTCGTCGGTGGGAGGGCAACCGGCGCCTCGGCCGACCGCCGCGCCGGCACGGCCAACAGCTGCGACCGCAGGGCCTACCGCCGCGGCGCCTCGGCCAACGACCCCGACCGCACGGCCGGGGGCCGTGCGGTCGGGGTGGATCGTCTTCCGGCGTCGGGCCGGGCCGGTGTCAGGCCACGCTGGCGGCGGCCGGTTGCGGGGTCCGGAGAGGGCAGCGTTCCCTGAACCCGAATGCGCAGATCGCGGCGGCGGCTGCCAGGACCACGACGATGCCACCGATGATCGGCGCGGCGGGGAAGGGTAGCTCCTGGGACAGGACGAAGGCGCCCATGATCAGGACGAAGAACCCGAAGCCCTTGCGCAGCGCCTTCTCGGGGACCACGGAGGTGAGGCGGATACCGACGAAGGAGCCGGCGATGGCGGCGGCGGTGACCGCGGCGACGAGCGGCCAGTCCAGGGACACCGAGGTGAGGTAGCCACCGAGCCCGGCGAAGGACTTCATGGCGATCACCAGCAGCGAGGTGCCCACGGCTGCGGTCATCGGCAGGCCCGCCAGGAGGACGAGGGCCGGGACGACGAGGAAGCCGCCGCCCGCGCCGACCAGACCGGTCGCGGCGCCCACGACGAGGCCGTCGAGCAGGATCCGCCACAGCGGGTGGTGGTGATCGTTGCTCTGCCCGTCGCGGTCCTTGCGTCCCTTGATCATGGCGCCGGCGGTGGCGATCATCATGATCGCGAAGGCGACCATGAGGACGGTGCCGGGGATGTAGCCGCCGGCCAGTCCGCCGAGGAACGCGCCCACCATGCCGGCGGCGCCGAAGATCAGTCCCGTACGCCACTGGACGTTGCCCTTGCGGGCGTGGCCGACGAGGCTGACCAGTGAGGTGGCGCCCACGACGAACAGGGAGGTCGCGATCGCCCCCTTGGGGTCGAGCCCACCGATGTAGGTGAGCAGGGGGACGACCAGGATGGATCCGCCCCCGCCGAGCAGGCCCAGGGACAGTCCGACCAGGACGGCCAGGGCCACGACGATGATCGTGGTGATCTCCATGTCAGGTGCCTTTCTCCGGCGGGGGCGCCGGGGTGGGATCGGTCAGGAGCGGGCGGGCAGCGAGTCCAGGACGGCGCCGAGGCCCGGCTCGTCGGCCGAACGGTTCCACGGCATCGTCGACAGGCCCGCGGCCATGGCGCAGGAGTTGCTCGCCGCGGAGTAGGTCAGCCCGGCTCCGATGGCGCCGGCGAGGTAGGCGAACTTGGGAGAGACGACCTTGGAGGCGGTGACGCCGGCCAGGACGAGCGAGCCGGCGACCATGCGGACCTGCCGGTCCATCGCCCAGGCGCCCTTGCCGCGGATGACCTCGCCGCCGGCGGCCTCATAGCCGGCGATGCCGCCGTCGAGCACGGTCACCGAGTCGGGGTCGACGCCCACGGACTCGAGCCGCTCGTTCGCCTGGCGGGCTCGGTTTCCGGACTGGCAGATGAGGACGACCTGGCCGGGCAGGCGGGTGGCGAACTCCTCACCGTGCTCGGCGAGCAGGGGCAGCGGCACGTTGTAGGAGCCGCGGATGTGCACCGAGGAGAACTCGGCCCCGGAGCGCACGTCGATGACGGTGGGCGGGGTGTCCGATTCCATCGCCTCTCGCAGATCGGCGGGAGCGATGGTCGGGGCGTGCGTGAGCGTGGAGAGCATGGGTGGAGCGATGTCCTTTGACTGTTCGGGGTGTGTGGGGGTGTCGGGGTGGTGGCGCCGGGCGCCACCGGACCCGGGGGCCGGGCGGGTGTCCGGCCCCCGGGTGTGGGCGCGACCGGTCAGACGGTCGCGAGGTTGCGCTCGGACCAGGCGGCGTAGCTGCCCTCGAGCTCGACCACGCGGTAACCGGCGCGACGCAGGGCGCTGGCCGCGACCGAGTTGCGGACGCCGCTCTGGCAGTAGGTCACGATCGGTCCGTCGGTCGGGAGCCGGTCGAGGTTCCACAGCGCCCGGCCGCCGCTGAGCTGCTCGGAGCCCGGGATGTGGCCGTCGGAGTGCTCGGTCTTGTTGCGCACGTCCAGCACCATCGCGGCGTCGAACGAGGCGAGCTCGTCCGGCCCGATCATCTCGGGGGTCGTCATCGGCAGACCCTCGAAGGTGGTCGTGTACCCGGTGACCGTGTCGATGCCGACCCGCAGTAGGTGATCGCGCAGCGCCTCGGCAATCTCGACGTCCTCGGCCAGGACCACCAGGGGCGTGTTCTCGCGCTCGGGGTCGTAGACCCAGGCGCCGAAGGACGCGGCCTTGTCGACGCCGGGGATGTTGAGCGCCCCGGGGACGGTGCCGGCGTGGACCTCGTCCTGGCCACGGGTGTCGACGACGACGACCTCGTTCGCTTCGAGGGCGTCGGCCAGCTCGAGGGTGCCGAACTCGCGGAGCGGGGCCAGTGCGCCCAGCACCGCGGGGCCCTCCTTGTTCTGCCGCTTCATGCGGCCGAAGTAGGCGTGCGCGTCCGGCTGTCCGTCGAGCATCTCGTCGATGAAGCCCTGCTCGTCGTCACGCTCGACGTACCCGGCCCACCATGCGAAGCGGCGCTCGTAGCCGACGCTGGTCGACGGCAGCGCGCCGAGGGCCTTGCCACAGGCGCTGCCCGAACCGTGGCCGGGGAAGACCTGGACGTGGTCCGGCAGGGTGACGAAGGAGTCCTTCAGGCTGCGGAAGATCTGCTTGGCGCCCTCGAAGCGGGTGTCGACCCCACCCGCGGCCTCGTCGAGCAGATCCGGTCGGCCGAGGTCTCCGGAGAAGACGAAGTCGCCGGTCAGCATGTATCCGGGGCTGTCCGCGAAGGCGCCGTCGGTGATGAGGAACGACAGGTGCTCCGGGGTGTGGCCCGGGGTGTGCACGACCTCGACGGTGATGTTGCCCAGCTTGAGCTGGTCACCGTGGTGCAGGCGCTCCGCTTCGAACCCGTACTGCCAGTCGTCGCCGCCCTCGCCGGAGACGTAGGCGGTCGCGCCGGTGGCCTGCGCGAGCTCACGGGTGCCGGACAGGTAGTCGGCGTGGATGTGGGTCTCGGTGACGGCGGTGATCGTCATGCCGTGCCGGGCCGCGAGGTCCAGGTACTGGCGGATGTCGCGGCGGGCGTCCACCACCATCGCCTCGTTCTTGGCCTGGCAGCCGATGAAGTAACCGGCCTGGGCGAGGTCTTCGTCGTAGATGCGCTCGAGAAGCATGCTGCTCTCCTTGTCGATCGGGTTCCCGGTGTCGGGGTGTTCCACGACGATACATACCCCATGGGGTATACGCAAGACACCCTGGGGGTATGTCCTTGCGGCTGTTCTGCCGCCGCGCGTGGCGTCCGAGGGTGGCCTGCGCCACAAAAGATTGCACGGGCTGTGGAATCGTGCAGATGCCGTGCAAAACTGTGAGGGTTCGCGAAATGCACCTACGCACCAGGAGCCAGCGCATGGCGTCATTCCTCTACCGCATCGGGCGGTCCGCCTACCTGTTCAGATGGCGGTTCATCGCAGCCTGGATGCTGTTGATCGTCGGTGTCGGCACGGCCGCCGCCACGCTGACGCAGCAGACCAGCACCACCTTCTCGATCCCGGGACTGGAGTCCATCGAGACCCAGGAAGAGATGCAGGAGAGGTTCGCCGGCGCGGGCAGCCAGCTCGACGCCCCGACGGGGACCGTCGTCATCGGGGCGCCCGAGGGCAGCACCCTCACCGACCCGGCGGTGTCCGAGGACGTCGATGCCTTCCTCGCCGATCTGCAGGGCCTGGACTTTCTCGCCGGGACCGACGCGCTGGTCAGCCCGGTGATCGCGGCCGAGGGGCTGTCGGAGCAGTTGACCGCGGCCAAGGCCGAGCAGGGCATCGCCGAGGAGCAGATCGCGGCCGATATCGCCGCGTTGAGCCCGCTCAGCCCGGACGAGAGCACCGGCACGGTCGAGGTGCGGTTCGACGCCGAGAGCACGATGGACGTGCAGGCCGAGGACCGCGAGGCCTTCGCCGAGGTCGTCGCCGAGCACGAGGGCGACCTGACGATCGCGTACTCCGGCAACGCCTTCCAGATGTCCGAGATCAGCGCCGTCGGCGAGATCATCGGCATCGCGGTCGCCGCCGTGATCCTCCTGGTCACCTTCGGTTCGCTCATCGCCGCCGGCATGCCGCTGCTCACGGGCGTCATCGGCGTCGGGATCGGCATCGGCGGCATCTTCGCCGCCACCGCCTTCACCGACACGATCAACACCATGACGCCGACCCTGGCGTCCATGATCGGCCTGGCCGTGGGTATCGACTACGCGCTGTTCATCGTGTCGCGCTTCCGCACCGAGCTGGTCAAACACATCGGCGGCAACGATCTCGAGCCCGCCGAACTCGCGGAGAAACTCAAGGCGATCGACGCCCACAAGCGTGCACACCTCGCCGGGCTCGCGGTCGGCAAGGCCGGATCCGCGGTCGTCTTCGCAGGACTGACCGTGCTCATCGCCCTCGCGGCGCTGTCGATCATCAACATCCCGTTCCTCACCGCGATGGCGATGTCCGCCGCCGCGACGGTGGCGATCGCCGTGCTGGTCGCGATCACGCTGCTGCCGGCCATCCTCGGCGCGGTCGGCACCAAGCTCTTCGCCGCCCGCATCAAGGGCGTCAAGGCGCCCGACCCGGAGGACGAGAAGCCGACGATGGGCCTGGCGTGGGTCCGCCGGATCCGTGCCCGTCCCGTGCTCTTCGCGGGCGCCGGTGTCCTGCTGCTCCTCCTGCTGGCCATCCCGGCCGCGCAGCTGCGGCTGGCCATGCCGTCCGGCGGCACGATGGCCCCGGACACCCCGAACCGTATGGCGTACGACATGACGGAGGAAGCGTTCGGCCCGGGCCGCAACGCCCCGATGATCGCGCTCGTCGACACCCTGCAGGTGCCGGAGGAGGAGCGTCCGGCGGCGTGGGCCGCCGCGGTGGATCAGATCCAGGCGTTCGACGGGGTGGAGAACGCGCAGATCATCGAAACCAACGAGGCCGGTGACGCCGCCCAGGTGCTCATCACCCCCGAGTACGGTGCCACCGACGAGCGCGCCGCGAGCGTCCTCGAGGAGATCCGGTCCGGAGCCGAGGGCTTCGAGCAGGAGACCGGGGGGACCTACTCCGTCACCGGCGTCACCCCGATCTACGAGGACATCTCCGAGCGTCTGACCGAGGTGCTGCTGCCGTATGTCGGCATCGTCCTCGCGCTCGCGTTCGTCCTGCTCATGCTGGTGTTCCGGTCGATCTGGGTGCCGCTGATCGCCGCCCTGGGCTTCGGCCTGTCGGTGGCGGCGACCTTCGGCATCACGGTCGCGATCTGGCAGGAGGGCTGGCTGGGCATCATCTCCGATCCGCAGCCGGTCATCAGCTTCCTGCCCATCATGCTCATCGGCATCGTGTTCGGCCTCGCCATGGACTACCAGGTATTCCTGGTCTCGCGCATGCGTGAGGGTTGGGTCCACGGCAAGACCGCCCACAACGCGGTGGCCAACGGCTTCAAGCACGGCGCCCGCGTGGTCACCGCGGCGGCCCTGATCATGATCAGCGTCTTCGCCGCGTTCATGCTGATCGACGAGCAGTTCATCAAGGTGATGGGCTTCGCCCTGGCGGTCGCCGTGCTGTTCGACGCCTTCGTCGTCCGCATGACGATCATCCCCGCGGTGATGTTCCTCCTCGGCGAGCGCGCCTGGGGCCTGCCGCGGTGGTTGGACAAGATCCTCCCCACCGTCGACGTGGAGGGCTCCGCCCTGGAGACCGGGCAGCAGGAGAGCTCCGCTGTGGCATCCGCCGACGGTGGTGAGAAGGCCCGCGTCGATGCCTAGCCTGCGTGAGCGCAAGAAGGCCGACACCCGCACCCGCCTCTCGGCGGCCGCAGTGGAACTGCTGGTCGCCGAGGGGGCGGAGCGGGCGACGGTCTCGGCCATCGCCGGGAGGGCGGGTGTCTCGACCCGGACGTTCCACAACTACTTCGCCCACCGCGAGGACGCGTTCGTGCACTTCCTGCGCGAACAGATCGCCGAATGGGTGCGGCAGGTGGAGCAGGCGCCGGCAGACCTGTCGCCACTGGATGTCCTGCGCTCGACCTTCCACGAGCTCTACGGGCGCTCGGCGGACGATATCGACGCCGCCGAGAACCTGCTGGTGGCCGGGGAGCAGATCGGCCTCATGCTGGGCCCGGACGCCTGGACCAGCATCGCCGAGAACATCCTGGATCCGCTCTACGAGGCGGTCGGCCGCCGCGCACCGCAGCTCAACTGGTTCCGGGTCCGCGTCATGGTCGACCTGAGCCTCGCCGCCGGGGCGTCGGTGCTCAGGCACCGACCGGGTGGGGCCGGGCCCGCCGACTCCGCCGAGTCCTACCTGGACGACGCGTTCGATCTCCTCCAACACGGCGCCGCGAGGTTCCTCGAGCGCGACTGAGCAGCACGACCGAACAGCGCGACTGGGTCAGTACAGCCGGGGAGCCTCCCCGCAGCGGACGAGTTCGCCGTCGACACCGGCCCGCGCGCCGTGCTCCCGCAGGCGCGCGGCCAGCTCGTCGGGCGGCGGGTTGTGGTGGCCCAGGTGCACGGCCACCACGTCGGTCCGCTCGTCGACCGCCCCGATGTCCCGGAGTCTCCGGAGCATCGCCCCGAACCGGTCCAGGCCCAGGTGGGCGGGGGAGATCTCCTCGCGGTCGCCCAGCGTCTCCTCGAGGAAGACCGCGTCGTAGCGGGCGCCGCGCACCGCGGTGAACCACTCGTCGTCCCACGGCCCGGTGTCGCTCGCCCACAGCAGGCGGGCGCCGCCGGGCCCGGTCACGTCGTAGAGCACCGCGTCGCCGTCGCGGAACACGCGGTGCCGGGCGGGCAACACGCGTACGTCGTAGGCGCCCACCCTGAGCCGGTCGCCGGCGGTGACGGGGACGAAGCGCACCGGGTCGTCGGGGCCCACCCAGGGCCGACACGCATCGAGCGCGTCCGGGGGGCCGACCACCTCCAGCTCGCCGGCGTCGGGGACCCACGAGCGGAAGAGCAGGACCTGGGGTCCGAGATGGTCGGCGTGGGCATGCGTGACGAGCAGATGTCCCACCGCCGCCAGAGACCGTCCGAGCCGCACGGCCGAGCCGGGCGCCTCCGGTCCGCAGTCGATCAGCAGCTCGTCGTCGACAAGCGCGGAGGTCTGGCCGCGCACCACGCCGAGCCGGCGTGCCTCGTCGCATGACGGGCACCGACAGAACGGGTTGGGCCAGCCGTCCGCGGCGCCGGTCCCCAGCAGGACGACCTCCATCAGACGCCCGCCCCCGGCGCCGCGCCGGGCGCCGACCCGGGCGCGGGATCCGGGCCCGCCTCGCGCAGCGGCAACACGGCGCGGCCGTCGCGGCGGTCGAGGACCTCCACGCGCGCGTCGTAGACCTGCGCCACCCGCTCGACGGTGAGGACCTCCTCGGGCCGGCCGTCGGCCACCACACGGCCCCGGTCGAGCAACACCAGCCGCTGCCCGTAGTGGGCGGCGGAGGTGAGGTCGTGCATCGCCGCCACGACGGTCAGGCCGGTCTCGCGGCGCATGGAGTCCACCAGGTCGAGCACCTGCTGCTGGTGGCCGATGTCCAGCGCGCTGGTGGGCTCGTCGAGCAGCAGGACCCGCGGTTCCTGGGCCAGCGAGCGGCCCAACACCACCCGCTGCAGCTCACCGCCGGACAGCGTCGTGGCGGTGCGCGAGGCCAGGTCGTGCAGGTCCAGGCGATTGATGACGCGGTCGACGACCTCGTGGTCGTCGGCGCTCTCGGTGCCGAACCGGCCGATGTGCGGGGTGCGGCCGAGCCCGATGAGTTCGCGCGCCGTGACCCCCTCGGGGACGACCGGGCGCTGCGGCATCATCGCCACGGTCCGTGCCACCCTGCGGCGACCCGCGCGGCGCGGGGTCAGCCCATCGACCTCGATGTGACCGGCGGCGGGGATGAGCCCGGCGAGCGCGAACAGCAGGGTCGTCTTGCCGGAGCCGTTGGGGCCCACCAGGGACACCCACGAGCCGGCGTCCACGGCGAGGTCGACGCCGTGGAGGATGGCCGTGCGGTCCCGGGTGACGCGCAGGTCGCGGCAGGCCAGGGCGACCGGCGCGGGTGACGCGGCCGCCGCGGGTGACGCCGGTGGTGTGGCGGTCATATGTGCCCCCGGCTGCGGCGCAGGACGATGAGGAAGAACGGGGCGCCGATCGCGGTGGTGACCACTCCGATGGGCAGCTCGGCCGGGCTCATCGCGGTGCGGGCGACGACGTCGGCCAGGATGAGGAACGCCGCGCCTACCAGCAGCGACACCGGCAGCAGCAGGCGGTGCCCCGGCCCGATGAGCATCCGCACGGCGTGCGGGATGACGATGCCCACGAACCCGATCAGGCCCGACACGGACACCACCGCCGCCGTGCCGAGGGTGGCCACGCTGATGAGGACCAGGCGCACCCGCGCCGGGGCGATCCCCAGCGTCGCGGCCTCGGCGTCCCCGACCGCCATCACGTCGAGGGTGCGGCGGAACAGGGCGATCACGGCCACCGCCACGAGCACGTACGGCAGCACCGTCCGCACGTCGGTCCAGCCGCTGGTCGTGAGGCGGCCGAGCGTCCACGAGTACACCTGCCGCAGGGTCTCGTCGTGGCGCTGCATGAAGAACGTCTGGATGGCGCTGGCGAACGCCGCCACGGCGACGCCGGCGAGGATGATGACCACCTCGCTGCGTCCACCGCCGACACTGCGGCCCAGCGTGTAGGTGGCCAGCACCGCGATCATGCCGCCGGCGAACGCGGCGGGCGGCACCATCGCCGAGCCCATCGCGCCGCCCACGACGATCGCCAGGGTGGCGCCCAGCCCCGCCCCGCTGGACACCCCGAGCAGGTACGGGTCGGCGAGCGGGTTGCGGAACACGCCCTGGTAGGTGGCCCCGGCGATCGCGAGCATCGCGCCGACGATCGCGCCCAGCACCACGCGTGGGATGCGGATCTCCCAGAGGATGACCTGCTGACGTTCGGTGAACCCCGAGTTGATGTCGACGAGCGGCAGCCGGCCCACCAGTTCGAGCACCACGCCGCCCGGGGTGAGGCCGGCCGGGCCGATGAGGGTGCCGAGCAGGACCGCCGCGGCCAGCAACAGCGTCGCCCCGCCCAGCACGAGGGCGCGGCGGGGCGACGGGCGGGTCACGAGGCGGGCTGGTTCGCGGGGCTCTCCGCGGTCTCCGGCGCGGCGTCGGGCACCGCGGTGACGATCGCGGCGACCTCGCGCATGAAGTCGACCACGCGCGGGCCCCACCGGCTGGACAGGTCCTCGTCGACCACGTGGACGCGCCCGTCGCGCACGGCGGTGAGTCCGTCCCAACCCGGCCGCTCGGCCACGACCTCCGGGGTGATGCCGCAGCACTGGCCGTCGGCGAGGAACACGAGGTCCGGGTCGGCCTCGAGGATGAGTTCCTCGGACAGCTGCGGGTAGGGGTCGTCGCCGGTGGCGATCGAGGTTAGGCCGAACAGGGAGTAGATCTCCCCGACGTAGGTGTCGTCGGTGACGGTGTAGTAGGTGTCGTCGAGCTCGTGGAAGTACGTCAGCGGGGTCTCGCGCTCCGGCACCGAGGCGACGATCTCGTCGATCTCGCTCTGCATCCGCGACACGAGTTCGGCGGCCTCGCCGATGTGCCCGGTGGCCGCCCCGACCTGCTCGAGCTGGGTGTAGGTGTCGTCGAGGGTCTGCGCGGCGGGCAGCTGCAGCACCTCGACGCCGGAGCGTTCGAGGCCGGCCACGATGTCCCCGGTGTCGTCGGTGAGCACGACGAGGTCCGGCGCGTATCCCAGGATCGCCTCGAGGTTGGGCGTGTAGCCGGACAGGTCGGTGACCGGGGCGTCGGAGGGGAAGTCGGACCGCTCGTCGACCGCCACGACGCTGTCCCCGGCGCCGACGGCGTAGAGCATCTCGGTGGTGGTGGGGGCCAGCGACACGATCGCCTGCGGTTCCTCCGCCGCGGCGGAGGTCTGGTCGGCCGGGGCCGGCTCGTCGCCGCCGGTGCCGCTGCCGCTGCACGCGGAGGCGACCAGCGCCAGGGCGGCCAGGGGGGCGAGCAGCAGCGAGCGGGCTCGTGGATGGTGCATGGCATCCTCCGTGATTCGGAGGAAGAAAACAGCTCGGGCCGCGGCCTGGGCCGCTGCACGCGACCGTCCTTCGTCCGAGGTCAGTACGTACGGCTGCCGCGGAACCGGCCGACCTGGCTCGCCCGTCCTGAGACGGGATCACAGTTGCGGGACAGCGTCGGATTCGCACCGACTTCCGCCGAGTTGCCGCGGGGTCCGACGCTGGTGGCCGGACCCGTCGAGGGTATCCCACCCGTCGTCGCGTCCGCCCATCCCATACATCCGCTGTCGCCCCTGTCCGAGCCGTCCCCGCGCCTGGCCGGGGCGGGGCGAGGTCACGCGGAGCTGGTGACGACGGTCGGGGAGGATGGATCGCGATACCTGTCGGCAGTGGGAGAGGACCGTGGAGATGACGACGACGACGAGTTCTGCAGGCGAGGGGCCTTCGGCCGCGGATCTGCGCGAGCAGGGTTTCGCGACCAGGCGCGAGGTGATGAGCGACGACTTCGTCGACCGGGCCATGGACCGGGCTGTCGGGACGGAGTCGGAGGCGATCCAGCACGTGGTCGCAGAGAACGTGTGGGGCAACATCTGGAACCGGCCCGGGTTGGACCGACGGGATCGCAGCCTGCTTAATATCGGGATGCTCGTGGCACTGCGCGCGGACGCCGAGCCGGCGGGGCATGTACGCGGCGGGTTGACCAACGGGTTGACCCGCGAGGAGATCACCGAGGCGGTCATCCACGCCTCGGAGTACTGCGGCGCGCCGGCGGCCCTCGCGGCGACGAGGACCGTCCAGACCGTCTTCGACGACCTCGACGGGTGATCGCCCACACGGCCCAAGGACGTCATGGACGTCAGGTAGTCTCGACACGAGAGTGACAGACGCCACCCCTCGATCAAGGAGCCCCTCATGAAGAGCACGATGATGCCGGAGCAGTTGAACATCAGCACGATCCTGCAGTTCGGTGCGACCGTCCACTCCGATGCGGTCGTCACCACCTGGACCGATCAGGGACCACGGAAGATCACCTACGGCGATCTGGGCAAGCACGCCGCGCAGCTGGCCAACGCGCTGCGTTCCCTGGGGGTCGACGGTGACCAGCGGGTCGCCACATTCCAGTGGAACAACTCCGAGCACTTGGAGGCCTACCTCGCGATCCCGTCCATGGGCGCCGTGCTGCATCCGCTGAACATCCGGCTGTTCCCGGACCAGCTCGAGTTCGTGGCCAACCACGCAGAGGACAAGGTCGTGATCGTCGACCCGAGCCTCGTCCCGCTCCTGCAGCCGCTCCTGCCCCGGTTCTCGACGGTCGAGCACGTCATCGTCACCGGTGGGGGCGCCGCGAACCTCGAGGCTCCCGAGGGCATCCAGGTGCACGACTACGACGCGCTCCTCGCCGCCCAGCCCACCGAGTTCGATTGGCCGGAGGTCGACGAGAACTCCGGCGCCGCGATGGCCTACACCTCGGGCACCACCGGCGACCCGAAGGGCGTCGTCTACTCGCACCGGTCGATCTACCTCCACTCGATGCAGGTGTGCATGTCCGACGGCATGGACATCTCGCTCGACGACAACGTGCTGGCGATCGTGCCGATGTTCCACGCCATGTCGTGGGGCCTGCCGTACGCCGCGTTCATGGTGGGCGCCTCGCTGCTCATGCCGGAGCGTTTCCTACAGCCCGAGCCGCTGGCCGCGATGATCGCCTCCGAGCGTCCGACGCTGGCCGCCGCCGTCCCCACGATCTGGCAGGCAGTGGACGCGTACAGCGTGGACCACCCCATCGACATGTCGAGCTTCCGTGCGGTCGTCGTGGGCGGCAGCTCGTGCCCGCCGGAGCTGATCCGCAAGTTCCGGGACAAATACGGGATCAACATCGTCCACGCGTGGGGCATGACCGAGACCTCGCCCATCGGCACCCTGTCCCGCCCGAAGGCCTCCCTGCCGGAGGAGAAGCAGTTCGAGCTCCGCATGACGCAGGGCCGACTCATCGCCGGCGTGAAGGCCCGTATCGTCGACGATTCCGGCCAGGCCCTGCCATGGGACGGCGAGTCCGTCGGCGAGCTGGAGGTCCGCGGCCCGTGGATCACCGGCAGTTACTACAAGGTGGACGCCTCGGACTCCTTCGACGACGGCTGGCTGCGCACCGGCGACGTGGGGTATATCAAGCCCGAGGCGTTCCTGCAGCTCACCGACCGCGCGAAGGACATCATCAAGTCCGGTGGCGAGTGGATCTCGTCCGTCGAGGTGGAGAACTACCTCCTCGAGCACCCGTCCGTGGCGGAGGCCGCCGTGATCGGTGTCCCCGACCCCAAGTGGGACGAGCGGCCGCTGGCCACCATCGTCGTCAAGGACGGTGTGCCCGACCCGAGCGTCGAGGAGCTGCGCGATCACCTGGCCGAACGGATGGCCAAGTGGCAGGTGCCCGAGAAGTTCGCGTTCGTCCACGAGATCCCCAAGACCTCCGTCGGCAAGCTCGACAAGAAGCGCATCCGCGTCTCGCATTCCGACGGCGAACTCACCGTGGTGAACGCCCTGGAGAACTAGGCAGGCGGAAGGTCGAACGCGGGAACGCGTCGTCGGCCAGCGGAGGGCCCGGGATTGCGGTATGACCGCCCCCGGGCCCTGCTTCTGCGCTACTGGCTGCTCGGTGCCAACCGTCCCGCCGGCCGCCACGCCGGCCGCCACGCTGGCCGCCGCCACGCTGGCCGCCGCCACGCTGGCCGTCCCGCCGGCCGACACGCTGGCCGTCCCGCCCCCCGCCGTCGCGGCATCATCGCCGAGCAGAGGATTTCGCTCAGACCCACTCGGGCGATACAGGCGAAATCCTCTGGACGGCGGAGGCGGGGCGGGCGGCGGGTCAGTTCGCGGCGACGCGTGCCAGCGGCCGGAGCGAGACGGGCAGTCCGTCCGCGGGGTAGGGCAGCGAGTCGTTCTTCATGGGCGGCACGTAGGCCAGCGGGACCGACCACTCGAAGTGGCGTAGCAGCGCGCTGAGCACCAGCTTGGACTCGAGGTTGGCGAAGATTATGCCGAGGCACTTGTGCACCCCGCCGCCGAACGGCTCCCACGCGAAGCGGTGCGACTTGTCCTCCCGCCGCTCGTCGGAGAAGCGTTCGGGGTCGAAGATCTCCGGGTCCGTCCAGTACTCGGGCATGTGGTGCGAGTACAGCGGCATGATCGAGGTGAGTCGTCCGACCGGGATCTCCACGCCCAGGATCTCGGTGTCCTTGACCGCCTTGCGCGCCATCACCGGCACCGGCGGGTGCAGGCGTAGCGACTCCTTCATCACCAACGCCAG
The DNA here is from genome assembly GCF_002441635.1 of Dietzia sp. WMMA184. Taxonomy (NCBI): domain Bacteria; kingdom Bacillati; phylum Actinomycetota; class Actinomycetes; order Mycobacteriales; family Dietziaceae; genus Dietzia; species Dietzia sp. WMMA184. The sequence goes on from NZ_NXEI01000001.1 coordinate 2,614,112, forward strand.
ATCGGGCAGCTCCTCCAGCTCGGCCATGGTGGGGTTCGGACCCAGGTCCTGGCACTGGCGGCGGAGCCGCTCCTGCCACTGGACGTCGCGGCCGAGCTCGTAGACCATCGACGTCACCGTGCTCGTGGTGGTGTCGTGCGCGGCCATGAGCAGGAAGATCATCTGGTTGATGATGTCGTCGTCGTCGATCCCGCCGGAGGCGTCCGCCACCTGGCACAGGGCGGAGAACAGGTCCTCTCCCGGGTTGGCGCGCCGGGCCGGCAGGTGGCGGCGCAGGAACTCCTCGAGCAGCCGGCGCCCCCGCGCCGCTCGGCCCCACTTGGTGAACGGCACCGCGGTGGAACGGACATAGCCGTTCGCGGCCTGGACGCAGTCGACGAACGCTGTGTTGACCTTGTCGAGCTCCCCGGGCGCGGCGTATTCGGCGCCACCCATGAACACCTCGGTCGCCAGGTCGAGGGTGTGCGTCTTGAGCGCGGGATAGATCTGGAACGCCCGGTCCGGGCCCCAGGCGCCGATGCCCTCGTCGACCAGCGGGGCGAGCCCGCGGGTGTAGCCCTCGAGCCGGGGACGGGTGAACGCCTCCTGCATGATGTGCCGGTAGTGGTGGTGCTCCTCGAAGTCGAGCAGCATCAGCCCGCGGTTGAAGAACGGCCCCACCAGGTATCCCCAACCGGGGCCGCTGGCGAACGCCTTGTCCGCGTTCTGCAGGGCGGCCTGGCAGGCGTCGGGGCCGATCAGGGCGGTCCACGTGGCGCCGAGGAAGTTCAGGTCGGAGACGGGGCCGTGATCGCGATAGCGGCGGGCCATGGTCGCCAGCGGGCTGTGGACGTATTCGAGCGTGCCGCCGAGGATCGGCAGCTTGGAGCGCAGTGGGGCCGGGCCGGGTCGGTAGACCCTCTCCCGCGGATCACCAGGGATGGACATCAGGCACCTCGTTGTCGGGTGACCCCAGTGTGTGACAGCCGTCACTAGTTGTCACTCGATTACCGAAACCGGCGGTGTCGTTTCTTTCACCCGGCCCGGCCAGCCGGCAGTCCCGCCGGCCGTGACACCGCCGGCCGGCCGCCCCCCGACTCAGGCTCGGGCGACCAGCGCGTCGATGTCCACGCCGTCGGGCAGAGCGCCGTACTCGGCCGAGCGGTCGTCGCCGAGCCGGGCCAGGCAGAACGCCTCCGCGACCGGGGCCGGTGCGTGGGCCAGCAGGACCGCGCCCTGCTGGGCCAGCGCCATCGCCTCCACCAGGCGGCGGGCGATCCCGGGGGCGGCGCCCGGGTCGGCGGCCGCGCGGCCGATCAGCGCGCGCACCCGCTCGACGTGCCGGTCGTACAGCTCGTGACCGCCCAGCTGCGCGGCCAGTTCGGCGTCGAACGCGGCCACGGACTCCGGTTCGCGGGCCATCGCGCGCAGCACGTCGAGCGCGATGACGTTGCCCGAGCCCTCCCACACCGCGAGGACCGGCTGCTCCCGGTAGCGGCGGGCGAGCGGGAACGACTCGGTGTACCCGTTGCCGCCGAGGCACTCCAGCGATTCGTAGGCGTGGTTCGGCCCGCGCTTGCAGATCCAGTACTTGGCGACCGCGGTGGCGAGCCGGCGGTAAGGGGCGAACTCCTCGTCGTCGTAGGCCGAGGCCAGACGCAGCGCGGTCCACGTCGCGGCCTCCGCCTCGAGCTGCAGGTCCGCCAGGACCGCGGCCATCGCGGGCTGGTCCACCAGCGTCGCGCCGAACGCGGCCCGGTGCCGGGCGTGCCACGCCGCCTCGGCCACGCCCTGGCGCATGCCCGCCGCCGCGCCGAGCACGCAGTCCAGGCGGGTCCGGCCGACCATCTCGATGATCGTGCGCACCCCGCGGCCGGGTTCGCCGACCATCCAGCCGAGCGTGCCGTCGAACTCCACCTCCGAGGACGCGTTGGACTTGTTGCCCAGCTTGTCCTTGAGACGCTGCACGAGGAACGGGTTCTGCTCGCCGCCGGGCAGGACCCGCGGGACGAGGAAGCAGCTCAGGCCGGCCGGCGCCTGCGCCAGGACGAGGAACGCGTCCGACTGCGGGGCCGAGCAGAACCACTTGTGCCCGCGCAGGACGTGGCAGTCACCGTCACCGACGGGCTCGGCGGTGGTGGTGTTGGCGCGGACGTCCGAGCCGCCTTGCTTCTCGGTCATGGCCATCCCGAACAGCACGCCCGACTTGGTGGCGGGGTCGCGCAGCTCAGGGTCGTACACCGTCGACAGCAGCGCCGGCTCCCACTCGGCGGCCAGCTCGGGGCTCAACCGCAGCGACGGGACCACCGCGTGCGTCATCGACAGCGGGCACCCGTGGCCGGCCTCGATCTGCGACACCAGCATGAACCCCACGGCCCGCTCGACGTTCGCCCCCGGCCCCGGGTCGGCCCACGCCGAGGTGTGCAGCCCGCGGGACACCGAGTACTCCATGATCCGGTGGTAGGCGGGGTGGAACTCGATCTCGTCGACCCGGTTGCCCCACCGGTCGTGCGCGCGGTGCACCGGCGTGAGGGTGTTGGCCAGCTCCGCGTCGTGTTGGTACTGCTCGGTGCCCACGTGGCGGCCGATCTCGTGGAACCTCTCGACGCGGGCGTGCGGCGAGAACACCGCGACGGCCTCCTGCAGTGCCGGGTTGAGGGCGTACTCGTCCACGTCCACGCGGGGCGGCGCCTGGTTGAGGACCACGTGGGTACTGCGGTGTCGGGTCGAGGACATGGGTGCTCCCCTCTAGTTCTTGAGATGCTCAGTTCTTGAAATACTCAGTTCTTGAAATACATAAGCTGCGTGCCCGTGGCGAGCAGCGTGCCGTCGCGGCTCCACAGGCGCGCGGCTTCGTCGTGGTAGTTGCCGTGGAACCGGTGCGAGTGCACGCTGCCGAGCAGGAAGTCCGTGCCCTGGGCGGCGATCTCGTCGGCGGTGGCCAGGAAGTGGATCGTCAACGTCACCGTGCCCGCCGGGACCGGCCGACCGAGCCGGAGGAACGACCTCGGGAAGAACGAATCACACAGGGACGCCAGTGCGAGATGGTCGAGTCCGCGGGGCTGGGCGTCGCGGATCCACATCGTCGTCGTCGACTCCGGTTGCTCCTCACCGGAGGCCACGTCGTCCCACCCGCCGGTGACGAACCGCATGTCGTAGTTGTCGACCCACCGCACGCCGCGGTCCGACGCCGCGGCGGTGAGCTCCTCCGGCGCGGGGACGGCCGGCGGGGCGGTCTCGGTCTCCGACCACGTCTCGCGGCGCAGGCCGGTGATCGCGGTGGCGGTGGTGACGACCTCGTCGCCCTGGCGCATCTCCACCCACCAGTGCTGGTTGGAGCGGTTGGTGCGGGCGGGGCGGGCCTCGATCTGGAACTCGCCCTCGGCGACGGGCCCGGCGTAGTTGAGGGTCAGCGCGAGCGGGTCGCCGTGCTTGTCGGGGTGCTGCAGGATCGCGCCCAGCATGGTGGCCGCGGTGATGCCGCCGAACGGCCCCACCATGTTGGCCCACGCGGCGTGGGTGCGGCCGCGGAAGCGGTTCTCGCCGATCGGTTCCAGCGCGACGGCCTCGTCGAACACGTGGGTGGGGGCGTCCTGACCGGTCACGGGACCTCCTGTGGGGCGAGGGGATGGGCGCGGGGGTGGGCGCGAGGATGGGCGCGGGCTCACCGTACCGAGGAGAGGGGCGACGACGACGAGGAACGCCCGCCACCGGGGATCGTCCGGCTTTTCTCGGGGTTACGAGGCAGCGGCCGCGCAGGTGGGGCGGGTGAAACCCGTTGACGCCCTTGACGACGTTTATATAGTAAAGATGACCTCACAATGGGTGTGGCTCCGAGCGTGCAGGAGACGCGCGATGACCGGACTGCCCAAGTTCGCCGCCTCGAGAACGCTGATCGCTGCCGTGGCGGCGCTCGCCGCCGTGCTCGTGGTGGCGTTCGGCGTGGTGGCGCTGGTCCGTCCCGGAGGCGACCGCTCGGAACCGGTGGCCACCGACGCCACGACGTCCTCCCCCGAGACCTCTCCCTCGTCGCCCCGCATGTCGCGGCTGGCACCGCGCTCGTCGGCGCCCGAGGTCACCGGAATGCTCGAGGTGTCGGGCCCCGCGTGCGACGCCCCGGTGATCAACTCCGACCTGTTGTACCCGAACAGTGCCGCGCGGATCATCGACTGCGAGTCCGGGTGGGCGGTCATGGCCAGCGCGGTGTCGGGCGACCCCTACTGGGTCGCGTACTCGGACGGCAGGTGGCGCAGGGTCGGGAGGATATCGATCTACGCGGGAACCTGCTCGGACGAGGCGATCGCCCGGGGCGCCCCGGCGTGGATGGCGAGCAAGCACCTGGGGGACTGCTCGTCACGGGGCCGGAGCGCCCCGCCGGCGCTGGGGGCGGCGACGGTCGCGTCCACGCCCACGCCTCGCGCGACGACCGTGTCCCCGGCCGCGACCTCCCCGACTCGCACGAGTACGCGGACCGCGTCGCCGTCGGAAGAGTCCACATCATCGCCGGCCAGCACCACGCGGACCACTGCCACCACGCCGGCGTCCTCCACGCCCACCCAGGTGCCGACATCCACCTCGCCGGGCAATGACGCGGCCGCGGACGGCGGGTAGCGACGCGAAAGGGATCCGGATCGGGCGTCGGTCGGGAGAGAATCTGGATCATGCAGCCAGTCCAGACGCCGACGTTCGCCGAACTCACCGAGGGGCGGATCGCCCCGCCCATGGCCGCCCGCCCGGGCCCGGACCTCGCGGCGGCGGGGTTCACGGAGTCGGAGTGGGCGGCGGCCGGTGAGGCGGTGTCCTACTCGGTCGGCGAACTGCCCACCGACGGGCGCATCCAGCTGGCTCAGGCCGATTCGGAGCCGTTCGCCACCCGGGTGCTGGTCCGCCGCCCCGACGCCGCCCGGTTCAGCGGCGTGGTGCTGGTGGAGTGGCTCAATGTCAGCGGCGGCCAGGACGCCGCGCCGGAGTACACCTACCTCGCCGACGAGATCGTCCGCGCCGGCCACGCGTGGGTCGGGGTGTCGGCGCAGTTCATCGGCGTGGAGGGTGGCGACGCCGCCGTAGGGATGGGCGGGCAGACCGTCGGCCTGCGGGCGCAGCGGGCCGAGCGCTACGGCGAGCTCCGCCACCCGGGGGACGCGTACTCGTACGACATCGTGACCCAGGTGGGCCGGTTCTGCCGCGAGGCGCGCGACGACGGCCCGCTGGCCGGGCTGGTGCCGGATACGGTGCTCGCGATCGGGGAGTCGCAGTCGGCGATCGCCCTGACCTCCTACATCGACGGTGTGCACCCGCTGGTCGGCGTGTTCGACGGGTTCCTGCTGCACAGCCGTGGTGGGGGCGCGCTGCCGTTCGACGACCGGGGCTGCGCGGCCGGCATCGCCACCGCCGTCCGCTCGTCCACCATGCTCCTGCGCGACGATCTCGACACCCCCGTGCTGGTCGTCCAGGCCGAAGGTGACCTGGGCGGGTTGCTCGACTCGGCCCGCTCGCGCCAGCCCGATTCGGAGAACGTGGTGACCTGGGAGATCGCAGGCCAGGCGCACGCGGACGCCTACCAGTTGGGCGAGCTGGCGGGCCTGGTCGACTGCGGGGGCGCCATCAACAGTGGCCAGCAGGTGTTCGTGGTGCGGGCCGCGTTGCGTCACCTGGTGTCGTGGGTGGCTGGCGGGGCGCGCCCGCCTGCCGCGCCGCCGGTCGAGCTCGACGACGAGGAGGTGGTCCCCGGCGATCTGGGCATCGGCCGGGGTGGCGTGCGGACCCCGGCCGTGGAGGCGCCGGTCGAGAGATTGGTCGGTGCGCCGTACCCGCAGTCCGCGCCGTTCTGCATGCTCCTCGGTCGCACGGAGGAGGTGGCCGAGGAGCAGTTGCGTCAGCGGTGGTCGGGCCGCGAGGAGTACCTGCGCGCCTATGAGGAGGCCACGGACCGGCTCATCGCGGAGGGCTTCCTGCTGGCCGACGACCGCGCGGAGATTCTCGCCGACGCCCGCCCGGAGCGCATCAGCTGGTGAGCGCGGGCTGGCTGGGGGCGCATCTGTTCCGATGAAGTACACCCGTGCGGGACGACGGGCGATCCGACATCGCCGCTGTGTCGCAGGGTCGGATTTGTCAGTTATGAATCGTCGTCCCGTGGGGTCTGGTATCTATTGATACAGATTCCGGGCGAAAGGGTCTTCCGATGGCTGAACGGATCGGGACGTTGCTCAACCGTTCTGGTGACGGTGGCCAGGAGGTGCTCATCGTCAGCCGCGGGAGCGTGCGGACTCGGTTCCGTCGCCGGGACGAGTTGGGTTGGAACTTTCGGGTGGAGTCGACGGACTCGGAGAACGTCATCGAGCGGAACCCGAAGCGAAAGCCAAGGACGGACCCGAAGTCGGATCCGGTTCGCCGGGTGTCGCGTCCGCGTGGGCAGCGGGTGGCGTATGTGCGGGTGTCGGCCGCTGATCAGAATGAGGCGCGTCAGCTCGAGTCGGTGGGGGAGTGCGACCGGGTTTACGTCGAGAAACAGTCGGCTCGATCGCGAGCGGATCGCGTGAAGCTCGAAGAGTGCATCAGGTACCTACGAGATGGTGACGAGCTGGTTGTCGCGTCGATGGACAGGCTTGCCCGTTCCCTGGTGGATCTCAAGCAGATCGTTGGTGAAATCACCGCGAAGGAGCTTGTCAAGATAATTGTGTGAGTTTTGGTTAGTGATGTCTGTCACATGTGGGGGTCGAAGCGTTCCGGGTAGGCCAGTGCGAGTTCGGCCAGTGCGGCTCGCCAACCGTGGATGGTGGCGCCTTCGACGAGTCTGGGGATCGATTTCCGGGGGCCTGCGTGGCCGTCTGCTCGGCGTTGAGCGTCCTTGGCGCGTTCTCGGTCTCGTCGGTCCTCGATGTTGCGTATGGCTAGCCATAGCAGCTTGATCGCGGCGGCATCGCTGGGGAAGTGCCCGCGGTTCTTGGTGATCTTGCGCAGCTGGTAGTTCAGCGACTCGATCGAGTTCGTGGTGTAGATCAGCTTGCGTGTGGCTGGGCCGAAGGCCAGGAACGGGATGAACCGCTCCCAGGCGGCCTCCCACGACCTGACGGCGGTGGGGTACTTGGCGCCCAGCGGCGATTCGGCGAAGGCCTCCAGTGCGGCTCTGGCGGCCTCGGCGTTGGCGGCGGTGTAGATCGGCTTGAGTGCCTTGGCCACGTTCTTGCGGTCGCTGTAGGACACGAACCGCATCGAGGCCCGGATCAGGTGCACCACGCAGGTCTGCACCTCGGCGAAAGGCCAGGTCGCGGCAATCGCCTCGGACAGTCCGGTCAGCCCGTCGCAGGCCACGATCAGGACGTCTTTGACGCCGCGATTGGCCAGTTCGGCGCACACGCTGGCCCAGAACGCCGCGCCTTCCTTGGCCTGCACCCAGATGCCGAGCACGTGCTTGACGCCCTCAAGATCGACCCCGACCGCGATGTGGGCAGCGCGGGTCTTCACGTGGGCTCCATCGCGGATCTTGATGTGGATCGCGTCCAGGAACACCACCGGGTAGAACGCCTCCAACGGGCGGTGCTGCCAGGCGGCGACTTCGTCCAGGACCGCGTCGGTGACGTTGGCGATGGACTCGTGCGACAGCTCCACCCCCAGCGTCCGCGCGAGGTGGTGCTCGATCTCCCGGACGGTCATCCCGCCGGCGTACAGCGAGATGATCTGGTCCTCCAGCCCGCCGAGCCGGCGGGCGCCCTTCGGGACGAGCTGGGAGGCGAACGAGCCCTGCCGATCGCGGGGCTGATCCAGCTCCACCGGGCCGACCTCGGTGGCCACGGTCTTGCGCGAAGTGCCGTTGCGGTGGTTTCCGTCCCCGCCACGGGCGTGGGCATCGCGGCCCAGATGCTCGGTCAGCTCGGCGCCCATGCCCCGCTCAAGGACGGCCTTGAGCATCTCGTTCAAAAAGCCGTCCTTGCCAGTCAACTCCAACCCTCGCGAACGGGTCTCGGCGAGTACGTGATCAATCAGCGCATCCGAGAACACCTCCCGGCGAAGCCCAGCAGCATCTGATACATCCGTAGCGTCGTGGTCGTCAACAGCCATAGCGTTCATGATTCCTCCTCCGGATCAACTCACACAGACCATCTGACACGCCCGCCGACCCTTATCAAGGCCTGGCGCCAGCCAGACTCGGAGAACATCCTCTTCTACGTCCTCGTCGCTGTCGGAGCAACAATCACGCTCCTGACCATCTCGGTATGGACTCTCCAAGCGTGGGCATTCGCTGTCTATCAACTCAGCATCTGTGTGGTAATCGTTGCCGTCATCGCAGCAAAACGAACCACATGGCGATCTCCTCCGCTTGGCACGAAATGATGTAGGCCTCCGGAGTCCCGCTATCGCCGCGTGGTGAGGGGAAGCACTACTTGCCATAAGGTCCGGACGTCGGCGGGCGGAGGGGCCGCAAGGGTCCTGCACCAATAGCGGTGCGCTTGGATGAGGTGGCATGGAAGAGGAACTGGAATCGATATACGGATCGGGTGACTACAGGCGGGTGATCCGGTTTTTCCCTGACTATGGTCGCGACCACCCGTTGTGGGAGAGCGGAACCGACAAGTACGGAATGGACCCGGAGGATTACGGCCTGTCGAAGTCGCTGGGTCAGCGCTTGGCGCTGTGGATGGCGCACTGGGAGGCCAACTTCGTTCCCGAAACGGGGTGGAAGTCGGAGCAGGCAGCCGAGGACTCGAGACGTGTGGGCGACTCGCTGTTGGCAGAGCTGCGTGTGGAAGTCTCCGACTTCGCCGACGTGCGTGACGAACGGTGGTGTTGACGGCTCCGGTAGTGACAGGTGCGGGGGAGTTGCCTCGGTGAACGAGACTGCCTCGTCCAAGTGCGCTCAGAGTCGCTACCTGTCATGGTCAGCAGTGCTCGGCGCTCGAGACATGCTGGTGTGGGTTCTGGCGCGGCTGAGTGCTGGGTCCGGGGTTCTGCGGGTCGGACTTCAATCGAAACCTAGGTGGTTATAGCGATTTCTGTATATGTAGCTAGATTTCGGTATAGTTCGTCTCATGGATCCTGCTCGTAACCCGTATACGCCTGGTTCCGGTCGTCGGCCTCACTCGTTGCAGGGCCGGGACCGGGAGGTTGAGGCGTTCGACTTGTTGGTGGCGCGGGCGAAGGCGCGGCGTTACGACCGCGGCATGATTCTCAGCGGGCTCCGGGGCGTAGGTAAGACGGCGCTGCTGAACCATCTGCGGGCGCATGCTGAGCACCATGGTTGGTTCACCGTCCGGTTGGAGGCGCAGAACTCAGAATCGGGTGCACGAGTCAATCACAAGCAGTTGGCGACGGGGCTGCGTCACGGACTGCGCAAGTTCAGCACCAAGCACGCACTGAAGCAGGCGGCTGAAGGCGTGATGGGCCTGATCGAGGGCTCGTCACTGTCGGTGGGCGGTGTCTCGGTCGGGGCACCGACGCCGCGATCGGCCGAGGACACGCTGTTCGACGTCGAGGAAATCGTCGAGGCCGCCAGCGAGATGGTCCGGTCCAAGGGTGTGGCATTGGCGGTGTTCGTCGACGAGATGCAAGACCTCGAGGCAGACCTGACCGCGGCGTTGATCGTGACGCAACATCGGGCAAGCCAGGAAGGGTGGCCGTTCTATGTTATCGGCGCGGGGCTGCCCAACCTGCCGGCGTTCCTGGCGGACTCACGCTCGTATGCAGAGCGCTTGTTCCTCTACTGCAAGATCGGCCCCCTCGATGATGCCGCGGCGCGGCAGGCTTTGGTCGATCCAGCGGAGTCAGTCGGGGGCCGGTACAGCCCCGAGGCTCTGGATGAGCTCGCTGCCGCCGCTGAGGGCTATCCGTACTTTCTTCAAGAGTTCGGGTCGGCGATGTGGGAGGTGGCCGCCGGAACGCCGTTCCAGCTCGAAGACGCCGAGCTGGCCATCGAGGCTGGGACCGCACTGTTGGACCGGGGGTTCTTTCCCTCCCGCTGGGATCGGGCGACGCCGGCGGAACGAAAGTATCTGCGGGCTATCGCCGCCACGGGTGAGACCGCGCCCAAGACGTCGTCGTTGTCGATCGCCCAGACCACAGCCGGACCGTTGCGCGCCGCGGCGATCCGCAAGGGCATCGTCTACTCGCCTGAGCATGGGCGGATCAGCTTCACGGTGCCGGGCATGGCGGCGTTCATCGCCAGGCAGATCGACACCGACGAGTAAGCCGGCCCGGCGAAGCTGGTTCCAGTGCAGAGTGTCGGGCCCGCCGGCGACACCAAGGTCGTAAAGACATGGAACAGTTCATCGACGCGCTTGTTGGGGGCGAGATCAAGCTTCCGCCACACTTCGATCGCAGAAGACCTCCACATCTCGATGCGAGCACCTCTTAGACCATCCAGTTCCGAGGTCGCATCAGACCGTCCCACAACCAAGGAACTGGGACGGTCGGTTGTGTGCGGAAAGTGTTCTGTCGATCAGCGGGGCAGGCGGTGACCTAAGCCGACATGCTGAGACTGCAACGTGAGGTATGACAACATCGGCTCGTAGCCCATGATTAGGGGATGGGATAGCGATGTTCACGCGGTATGGCGTAGGCGTTTGCGCTTGCTTTGCAGGAGTTGCACTCCTGGCAGGGTGTGGCCGCGACGGTTCGTCCGGCCCGTCGTCGACAGAGGCGACGCCGGTCGAGAGCGCGCCCTTTTCAACGGCCCGGGAACTCGCGATCCCTGAGGCGGTGATCGTTTGTCAGCCGGGGATGGTTGACACCACCGCGACTGTCGCCGATGTTCCCGAATGGCCGGGGCCATTGCCGTCGGAGTTTATGGAGCCGAGCTTTCCGTCGGGGTCGTGCGGAACGCTGACCGGACAGGAGGCGAGGTTCGCCTACGAGGCGGCCGTCGAGCATCCGGCCGCTCTTTTGGAGGAAGGGCGACTGGATGAGGGCGGGGATCTGGTCGACACCGCGGATGCGTTATGGGCGCTCGAGGGTGTTGTCGCCTGGCTTGCTGTCGAACCCCAATGGTGAGACTTGACTCCGCCGCTTGCTGCTCGCTTGCAGAATCTCCCCGGCGGTCTGGCGCCGATTCCCGTCGCTGATTGCCATATGCCTTGGCGGGATACTCTCGACTGATGCGTGTCTCGCCGGATGGAACCTTCCATGGCCTGTGTGCGTCGCACCTGTGCCGTGCGGCGTGCCGGGTTCCGGCGGACCCGGGCCTGTGTGGTTCCCCCCGAATCGTGGAGGGTTTCCTAGGCGGCTTCCGGTTCGGTCGCCGCGGCGGTCTCGTAGCTGATCGGGCTCACCATTCCGATCGTGCTGTGTCGTCGGTCGTGGTTGTAGAACCCGTAGCACCAGTCCAACACAGCGGCCCGGGCGGCGCGGGTGTTTTCGAAGGTGTGTTGCGACAAAACTTCCCATTCCAGCGAGCTGAAAAATGCTTCGGCGGCAGCATTGTCGAAGCACGATCCGACCCGCCCCATCGATTGGCGAATACCGAGGTCTTGGCATAGTTTCGTGAACGCGTGAGCGGTATAGGTGCTGCCCCGATCGGTGTGAAATATGGCTCGTTTCGACGGGTCCTCACGCCACCCAGACTGGTGGACCTCCTCGATACCGCCGCGGGTCGCCACGGCCATGTTGATCGCCGCGCAGGCGAGTTCGGCGTCCGGGTGCAGACCGGTGGCAGCACCAAGCAATCTACGACTGTAGAGGTCGATCACAGTGGCCAGATATAGCTTCTCACCGGGCCGACCGTTGGCGTCAACGGTGGGGATCTCGGTCATGTCGCCGACCCACCGGGCGTTCGGCCTGTCGGCGGTGAAGTCCCGCTTGAGCAGGTCGGGGAACTTCGGGGCCGTCTTGTCCTGCCTGGTCAGACCGTTGCGGCGTCTGATGCGGCGTGCGACGAGGCCCTGGCGGCGCATCGAGTCGGCCACGGTCTTCTGGGCGTGTCAGATGGTCTGTGTGAGTTGAGCCGGAGGAGGAATCATGAACGCTATGGCTGTTGACGACCACGACGCTACGGATGTATCAGATGCTGCTGGGCTTCGCCGGGAGGTGTTCTCGGATGCGCTGATTGATCACGTACTCGCCGAGACCCGTTCGCGAGGGTTGGAGTTGACTGGCAAGGACGGCTTTTTGAACGAGATGCTCAAGGCCGTCCTTGAGCGGGGCATGGGCGCCGAGCTGACCGAGCATCTGGGCCGCGATGCCCACGCCCGTGGCGGGGACGGAAACCACCGCAACGGCACTTCGCGCAAGACCGTGGCCACCGAGGTCGGCCCGGTGGAGCTGGATCAGCCCCGCGATCGGCAGGGCTCGTTCGCCTCCCAGCTCGTCCCGAAGGGCGCCCGCCGGCTCGGCGGGCTGGAGGACCAGATCATCTCGCTGTACGCCGGCGGAATGACCGTCCGGGAGATCGAGCACCACCTCGCGCGGACCCTGGGGGTGGAGCTGTCGCACGAGTCCATCGCCAACGTCACCGACGCGGTCCTGGACGAAGTCGCCGCCTGGCAGCACCGCCCGTTGGAGGCGTTCTACCCGGTGGTGTTCCTGGACGCGATCCACATCAAGATCCGCGATGGAGCCCACGTGAAGACCCGCGCTGCCCACATCGCGGTCGGGGTCGATCTTGAGGGCGTCAAGCACGTGCTCGGCATCTGGGTGCAGGCCAAGGAAGGCGCGGCGTTCTGGGCCAGCGTGTGCGCCGAACTGGCCAATCGCGGCGTCAAAGACGTCCTGATCGTGGCCTGCGACGGGTTGACCGGACTGTCCGAGGCGATTGCCGCGACCTGGCCTTTCGCCGAGGTGCAGACCTGCGTGGTGCACCTGATCCGGGCCTCGATGCGGTTCGTGTCCTACAGCGACCGCAAGAACGTGGCCAAGGCACTCAAGCCGATCTACACCGCCGCCAACGCCGAGGCCGCCAGAGCCGCACTGGAGGCCTTCGCCGAATCGCCGCTGGGCGCCAAGTACCCCACCGCCGTCAGGTCGTGGGAGGCCGCCTGGGAGCGGTTCATCCCGTTCCTGGCCTTCGGCCCAGCCACACGCAAGCTGATCTACACCACGAACTCGATCGAGTCGCTGAACTACCAGCTGCGCAAGATCACCAAGAACCGCGGGCACTTCCCCAGCGATGCCGCCGCGATCAAGCTGCTATGGCTAGCCATACGCAACATCGAGGACCGACGAGACCGAGAACGCGCCAAGGACGCTCAACGCCGAGCAGACGGCCACGCAGGCCCCCGGAAATCGATCCCCAGACTCGTCGAAGGCGCCACCATCCACGGTTGGCGAGCCGCACTGGCCGAACTCGCACTGGCCTACCCGGAACGCTTCGACCCCCACATATGACAGACATCACTAACCAAAACTCACACAATTATCTTGACAGGCTCGGTCTTCTCGCTGACCTGCCAGCCCTCGTCACGAAGGTCGAAGTACAGGCGAGGGGATCCATGCCGGCCCTTTGCGGCGGTGAACGCCTTCGCGACCGCCTGGTCGACGACCTCGCGGCGGCGGTCACGCTCGGTGTGCAGACCGCTGGCCGCCTCCGGCCCGGTGGCCCGCTTGAGCCACTTGTAGAACCACGCCAGCGACACGCCCAGCAGGGCGCACACCAGAGTGTGTGGCACTCGGTAGTTGGTCCTCTGGTCGGCGATGAAACGTGCCACGCTCACTTCGTCGCCTCCTTGACCCACAGGACCACGGATCGCTTGAGGACATCACGCTCCATCTTCAGCTCCGCGTTCTCTGCTCGCAGCCGCTTGAGCTCCTCGATGTCGCCCCTGGACAGGCCTTCTGTGCCCTCCCGAGCTTCCTTAGCCTGATTGACCCAATTGCCCAGGGTGCCCGCGTTGACCCCAAGGTCTCGGGCGATCTGGGCGATCGGCTTCCCGGTCTCATCGACGATCCGGACCGCTCCCTCACGGAACTCCCGGTCGTACTTCTGGCGCTTCTCTGGCATCGCTTCCCCTTATAGCTGATCCCTCTACGGATCCGGGGGAACCTCACCCGTCGAGGACCCTTCGATAGTCTGACCCGCCACCCTGTCCGAAAGGAACGCCGGCAACCCTCGCCACAGGCACCGCCGCAAAGCGCCCGAAGATCCCCGCCAGTTACCGGTGGAAGTCACAGACAATTCGCGAATGCAACAACTGTCCCAAAATTGATCGTTAGCGGACGCGCCCGATCCGTCGAATAGGGGATGCCGCGCCGAAGGACGAGGTTTTAGGACGGGGGCCTGACTACTCTGCAGCCGCCGTCGTGAGGTGGGGTCGCCGCGTCCCAAACTGACTTGCGGATCCGAGATGAAGGTCGCTTCGTCGATGTAGGTGCGGGACCGTTCTTTTGGATGACGTCCTGGCCGTGTGTCAGTTGAAGCCTCCGGACGGTGTCGCGACCTGTTCTCTCCGCCAAATGACGATGGTCAGTTCGGCGTAGAGGACGGTGTGGTCGTCCTGATCGGTCAGCCGCATCTCCATCTTCACTCGTCCGCGTGTTCCGTCGAGAGTGATCTCGGCAATCCGGACGGTTCCAGTGAGAACGTTCCCGGGTCGGACGGGCGCCGGGAACCGGACCCGGTCGAATCCGAGCCCGGCGATCACTGCCCATTGGTTGAGCACTGTTTGTGTGAGCAGCCGTTGAGCGATGGCGATGGTGTGTACCCCGCTGGCGATGAGTCCGCGGAAGTGTCCCTTGGTTGGCGGCTTCCTCATCGATGAAACGATTGTGCGTCCCAGTGGGTGGCGAAATCGACCAGTTCGGCCTTGGAGACGGTGTGATCTCCCAGTTTGTGGATCTGGCCCGGGGTGAAGTCTTCGGCGTAGACGGACGGGCTCGGGGGCGTGGCGTTCACAGCGACCTGGCTACGAGCAGCTTCATGATCTCGTTGGTGCCGCCGTAGATCCGCTGCACGCGGGAGGCGGTGTACATCTGGGCGATGGGGTATTCCATCATGTAGCCGTAGCCACCGAACAGCTGTAGGCACTTGTCCACCACGCGGCACTGCATGTCGGTGGCCCACATCTTGATCATCGAGGCGCCGGCGGCGTCGAGGGTGCCGTCGATCTGGCGGCGGATGCCGTCGTCGATCATCGCCTTGCCGGCGTAGACGTCGGCCTTGCACTCGGCTAGTACGAACTGGGTGTTCTGGAAGTCCAGGAGTTTCTTGCCGAACGCATCGCGCTCTTTGACGTACCGGATGGTCTCGATCACTGCGGCCTCCGCCACTGCTACGCCGGCGACTCCGATGATGAGTCGCTCCCGCGGTAGCTGGGTCATGAGTTCGGCGAAGCCGGAGCCCTCCTCGCCGAGGATGTTCTCCACCGGTACCCGCATGTCGTCAAAGAAGAGTTCGCGGGTGTCCCATCCGTGCATGCCGATCTTCTCGAGGACGGCGCCGCGGGAGAAGCCCGCGACGTTATTGTCGACCTCGGCGACTAGTAGGGAGATGCCCTTGCCGCCGGCCGCTGGATCGGTCTTGGCCACGATGACAACCAAGTCGCAGTGGGTGCCGTTGGAGATGAAGGTCTTGGCGCCGTTGACCAGGTAGTGGTCGCCGTCGCGGATCGCTGTGGTCTTGACGTTCTGCAGGTCTGAGCCGGTACCGGGTTCGGTCATGGCGACGGCCACCACTTTCTCGCCGGAGGCGAGCCCGGGTAGCCAGCGGCGCTTTTGCTCCTCGGTCCCGTAGGCGTTGATGTAGTGGCTGACGATCGTGGAGTGCACGGTGAAGCCGAACGCGCTGTCGTGCGCGTACGCCAGTTCTTGGGCCACTACAGCCTCGTGGCCGAAGTCGCCTCCCCCGCCGCCGTCCTCGTCGGCGATGTCGGTGAGCAGTAGGCCTGCCGCCCCGGCTCTGTTCCAGAGTTCGCGGTCGACGTGGCCCTGCCGGGCCCAGTCCGCCTGGCGGGGGGTGACTTCTTGGGCGAAGAACGCGCGGGCGTGGTCCCGTAGCAACTCGTGGGACTCGGTTTGCCAGGTGGGGCGGTGGTCGGGGAACAGGGTGGTGGTCATGATCTTGTCCTTGTCGGGCCAGGTTAGCGGCCGGTGAAGTTCGGTGAACGCTTGGCCAGGAAGGCGGCCTGGCCCTCGTGGCTGTCGTCTGAGGCGAGCGCGTAGACGAAGTTGCGCTTTTCGTGCTCAAGCCCTGCGGTTATCGACCCGGTCTGCGCGGCCAGGGCGGCGTCTTTGGCCAGGGCCACGGCCAGCGGTGAGTTGGCCGAGATCCGCTGCGCCAGGGCGATCGCCTGTTCGACGACCTCGTCGTCGTCGACCACCTTTCCCACCAGGCCGAGGTTGGCGGCTTCGGTCCCGGTGGCAAGGTCACCGCTGAGTAGCAGTGCCATGGAGCGAGGTTTGCCTAGCGCCCGGATGAGTCGTTGGGTGCCGCCGCCGCCGGGGATGACGCCGAGCTTGACCTCGGGCAATCCCAGGCGGGCACCCTGGCCGGCGATGCTGGTGTCGCAGGCCAGGACGAGTTCGAGCCCGCCCCCCAGGGCCAGGCCCTCGACGGCTGCGATCACCGGTTTGGGGAAGTTTTCCAGGTCGGCCCATAGGGTCCCCCCGGAGGCCCGCCGGTGCCCGATCAACGGATCGGCGCGCAGGGCGTCGAACGCGGTGATGTCTGCTCCGGCGCAGAACACGCCGCCCGCGCCGGCCAGGACTATGGCGCGCACGGAGTCATCGGTCCGCAGCTCGGCGAGGTGCTTGTTCAAGGCGTCGAACACCGCGGCGTTCAGTGCATTCCGGGCCTCGGGTCGGTTGATGCGCAGGATCGCGACGGCGCCGCGTCGTTCGCTGAGGACCACGTCATCGTGTCCGTTCTGGCCGCTCATTCCTCGGCTCCCCGGTAGAGATCGGCGTGGTCGGTGCGCAGCGTCTTCTTGTCCAGCTTGCCGACGCTGGTGCGCGGCAGCGCGTCGGCGAAGATGACGATGTCGGGCAGTTGCCACTTGGCGAACTTGTCTTCCAACACGGCGTGGATGTCGTCGACGCCGAGATCGGCGCCGTCTTCCTGGACGACGATCGCAACCGGGCGCTCTTGCCACTTGGGGTGCTCGATCCCCACCACTGCGGCTTCGCGGACCTGTGGGTGGGCGACGATCGCATTTTCCATGTCGATCGAGGAGATCCATTCGCCGCCGCTCTTGACCACGTCCTTGATGCGGTCGGTCAGCTTGAGGTAACCGTCGGAGCGGATCGTGCCGGCATCGCCGCTGCGCCACCAACCGTCGGCGAACGCGTCGCCCTTGTCCTCCATCTTGTGGTACCGCTCGATGATCCACGGGCCACGCATGAGCACCTCGCCCTGGGAGACACCGTCGTGGGGTAGTTCGGTTCCGTCCGGTCCGACGACCTTAATGTCGATCCCGTTGACCAGCAGACCCTGGGCCCGCTTGAGATCCCACTTCTCGTCCTCGCTGAGCACGTCCCGCAGCGTGTGCTTCAGGCCTGCGTTGACGGTGACCAGCGGAGTGGTCTCCGTGGCGCCGTAGGCGTGGATGATGTCAGCACCGGTGAGGTCATGGAAGCCGCGCATGAGCGTCAGCGACGGTTCGGTCGCCCCGGACAGCAGACGGGCGCGGCTGAAGTCCGGGCGTGTCTTGAGTGTCCGGATGTAGTCGAGCATCGGCTCGAAGATGGCGGGGGCACCGTTGGCCACGGTGACGGACTCGGAGATCATCGCGTCAACCAGCGCAGAGGTGTCCTCGGCCGTATACCGCCCGGGCAGCACCACCTTCGCGGCCGAGTAGATGGCCGACTGCGGCAGTCCCCAGCCCTGGCCGTGGAACATCGGGGTGATGATCATGACGGTGTCGTCGTCACCCATCTTCAACTGCGCTGCCTCGGAGAGGGTGTGGAGGTAGATCCCGCGATGGGAGTAGTACACGCCCTTGGGGCGGCCGGTGGTGCCGGTGGTGTAGCACGCGCTGTACGCCGAGGTCTCGTCGATCATTGGCCAGTCGAAGCCCGGTTCCGCGGCCGTCAGCGCGTCTTCCCAGTGGACGACCCCGGGCAGGGTGGTGGAGATCTCCGAGAGTGGTTTGTCCGTCATGACCACCCACGTCTTCACCCCGACACCCTGCTCGACCAGCGCCTCAGCCACGGGCAGTAGGGACTCGTCGACCAGCACGATCGAGGCTTCGGCGTGGTCGGTGACATATGCCAGGTCCACCGGGGCGAGGCGCAGGTTCATCTGCAGCATCACCGATGCGATACCGGGAATCGCCCAGTACAGCTCCATATGGCGTTTAGAGTTCCAATCCAGGATTCCCACCACCGTTCCGGGCCCGGCACCCAGCCCGGTCAGCGCGTGGGCTGACTTCCCGACCCGCTCGAACATGTCGGCGTAGGT
This sequence comes from Dietzia sp. WMMA184, assembly GCF_002441635.1. Taxonomy (NCBI): domain Bacteria; kingdom Bacillati; phylum Actinomycetota; class Actinomycetes; order Mycobacteriales; family Dietziaceae; genus Dietzia; species Dietzia sp. WMMA184. The sequence continues at coordinate 2,632,407 of NZ_NXEI01000001.1, forward strand.
GTAGCGGTCCCAGCCCCCGTCGACGGTGCGAAATACGATCTCCTGCTCGGGGTAGGTCCGGGTGGAGTGCCGCAGCAGGGTCGTGGTGTTGAGCTGATAACTGTCACCGTGTGTCGACGGCAGACCGGTGACGATGGGGTGGGACGTCATGGTGGTGCTCCTCAGTGGGGCTGGGACGGTGGCTGGGACGGACGGGACTCGTCAGAGGCGTTCGATGATGGTGGTGTTAGCGGTGCCGTGGGCTTCGCAGATGGTCTGTAGTCCGTATCGGCTGCCGGTGCGTTCGAGCTCGGTCAGCAGGTCGGTCATCATGCGGGCGCCGGTGGATCCGAGGGGGTGGCCCACGGCCACCGAGCCGCCGTTGACGTTGAGTTTGTCGTCGGGGACGCCGAACTCTCTTTGGAACATCAGCGGCACGCCGGCGAACGCTTCGTTGACCTCGAACAGGTCGATGTCGTCCACCGTGAGCCCCGACCGGTGAAGGGCCTTGCGGGTGGACTCGAGGATTGCGGTGAACTGGATGATCGGATCGGCCGCCGCGACCGCGTGGACCACGAAGCGGGCGCGGGGGGTGAGCCCGTTGGCCTCGGCGAACTCGCGGTCGGCGATGAGCAGTGCGGCGGCGCCGTCGCTGAGCTGGGAGGAGTTGGCTGCGGTGGTCTTGCCGTCCTCGGCGAACACTGTCCGCAGGGACGCCATCTTCTCCGGGTCGAGCTCGGCCCGGATCCCCTCATCCGCGGTAACGGGCTCGCTGGAGTCATCGAGCGGGTCGCGGCGCAGCGGAACCAGCTGGGTCTCGAAGCGGCCGTCGCGGGTGGCGGCCAGCGCCCGCTCGTGGCTCCGGCGGCTGAACGCGTCGAGTTCCTCTCGGCTGAGGTCGAAGCGGGTGTTCATCAGCTCACTGGACGGGCCTTGCACCAGCAGTCCGCCGTCGTAGCGGGCCAGTTCCCGGGGGGAGTACTGCGTGCCGAGCGGGGCTCCGGGCTGTAGGGACGACGGCAGTGCCACCTGCGACATCGACTCCACGCCGCATGCGATGGCGAGGTCGTAGGACCCCGCCTCCACACCGTGGGCGGCAAATGCCACAGCTTGTTGCCCCGAGCCGCACTGTCGGTCCACGGTCACTGCCGGCACCGAATCGGGCAGGCCGGAGGAGAGCACTGCATGGCGGGCGATGTTGGAGCTCTGCTGGTCGTGCGTCATCACACATCCGGCGATCACGTCGTCGATCTTCTCCGGCGCCACATCACTGCGGCGAACCAGTTCCTTGAGGGTGGCCCCCAGCAGATCGGCGGGATGCCAGGCGGCCAGCGCCCCGCCGCGCTTGCCGACCGGTGTCCGGACGGCATCGATGATCACGGCCTCGCGGGTGGCGCGGAAGCTACGGGGCTGGGGGGAGTCGGTCATGACTGGGTCCTTCCTCGGGGTGGTCGGGTGGTGGTCGCCGTGAGCGCGTGGGTGGTCTGCGCTGTGGCCGGCCGGGCATGGCGAACGGCGCTGAGCGGGATGTCGTGGCGCGCGGCCAGATCCTCCCAGTGGGCCGTGGGGTGCGCGCTGAAGGCGCGGGCGTAGGCGGCGTATGTGCCGTCACAATCGAGTACCTCTCTGATGTGGACCTCGAAGTGCGGCTCGAGTGCCCCCAGAGCGATATGGCCGTCGACGGTGGCATAGATGTTGTAGGAGGGCAGAGCCCCGCCCAGTGGTGCTCCATCGCCGAACAGTCCGTGTCGGAGGGCGGCCGCGGAGTCGTACGCGGCCGCGTCGAGAGTGATGCGTTGATGTCCACCGGAGTCGTGCTGTCCCCGCGCCAGCAGCAGGGCCAGGGCGGCCGAGATGGCCCGCTCCCCACCGATGGTGTCGGCGACCGGGACCAGCGGCAGGTGTGGCGGTCGGATGGTGCCGTATCTTGCCTGATATGTCAGGTCGTGGCCCGCGACTTCCTCGTCGGCGCCGTCGTAGCCCACGATCTCCACATGACACAACCGCGGGAAGCGGTCGCCGAGGTTGCCGAGGCCGAGACGGCGAAGCGCTGACGGGCGCATGGCGGTCACCAACACGTCCGCCGTATCGAGCAGCCTGGTCAGCTCCTCCGGGCCGCTACCACTCTTGAGGTCGACCCGACGGACCTCCACCCCCTGTGTCAGTTCTGCGTACCAGGAGGGCGCGGCCACGGCCAAGGCGTCACCCGCCGGCGGCTCCACTTTGATCACCGCGGCGCCGAGGTCACTAAGGCCTGCTACGGCTAGCGGACCGGGCAGGTTGGTAGCCAATGAGACGACCTGTATGCCGGCTAGGGGTCGGAGCGATCGAAGACTCATTTCGGTGACTATACAAGCGGTCAGTAAACTTAGTCATCGTATAGCGCTAACGGTTGGCGCGTCCCCGTAGACTCGTTTATCAACGGAAGGGAGGCCGCGTGGACCGCCCCGCCCAGCATTTCGACGACCAAGACCTCACCGCCAAAGCGCGAATCCGCAACGCCGCTCTCGAGCTTTACGCGGCCAACGGCGAGGACCGCACACCGATGCGGGCAGTCGCGGCCGCCGCCGGGGTGACCGTCGGGCTGGTGGTTCATCACTACGGGTCCAAAGACGGCCTCCGCGAGGCTGTGGAGCAGATCGTCGTGGAACGTTTCGCGTCGGCCCTTGCTTCTGCCGCGACCGATGGGGCCGGCGAACAAATCGCTCGCGTCCGGAACGAGTCCGTCGCGGAAATGCTGGTCAGAAACCCAGAGGTGGTCAACTACCTCCGACAGGCGCTACTTGAACCCGGTGGCCGGCGGGGGCAACTGCTGGAGCGACTTACCGAACTCACCCACCGGGAGGTCGTTGCGATGCGCGAGACTGGCGCGGCCTCGCGAGGTCGCGCCGATTCCGTCCAGGTGGTCGACGTGATGATCAACCAGATGGGCCGGCTGTTCCTGCAGCCGCTGGTCGATGCCGTCTGGACTCACCTCGGGACCTTCACTCACACCGAGGGGCACAGCAAGCCCGAACTCGGCGTGAGCGTGTCCGAGGGTGGAGCTGTCGATCGTTTCCCCGGGCCCGCCACCTGAGCCGCGTTTCCGGCTTCACTGAACATTTGTACAAGCACCGCGCTGGCGGTTACAGTTTCGGCTGTGTCCGGGGTCACATGTCCGATCCCGGAGTCTTCAACACCTCAGGAGTCACCATGGCCACTCTCGGAGGCGCCCTCGCGCTCAATGCCCGTCGGCACCCGGACAAAACTGCACTGATCTTCGGCGAGAGCATCTACTCGTATGAGCAGCTTGCGGCCCGGACCGATCAGTACGCGCATGCGTTGGCGTCGCTCGGAGTCGGTAAGGGCGACAGGGTGGCGCTGCTGAGCCCGAACTCCGATGCGTACGTCCTGGGCTTGTACGGAGCGTTCCGACTGGGGGCCATCGCTGTGCCTCTCAACCCTCGCGTGCCGGCCCGCGAACTTCGCTACCTGCTCGAGGACTCCGGTGCGACGGTGCTGCTGTATTCCGAGGAGCTCGCGGTGGTGGTGGCCGGTCTCGACGAGCTCGATCCGCTGCCGTCCGCGCCGCAAAGCCTGGTGCTGGACGAGGCCGCAGCGCAGGGCATCGCGCGGCTCGCAGACACCATGCCGACCACCGCGCCGGAGGCGGAGGTCATCGAGGACGACGACTGCATCATCCTCTACACCTCAGGCACGACCGGGCGCCCCAAGGGAGCGTTGTTCGACCACCACCGCATGCTGTGGGTGGGGAACTCGGTTTCCGCACTCGGCATGAATAGCTTCGACCGGAATCTGCACGTCGCGCCGATGTACCACTGCGCGGAGTTGGTCCTGTTCGTGATGTCAGGGTTCAGCCTGGGCACCACTCACGTGGTGCTGCCAGCGTTCGAGCCCAAGGCGGTCCTGGATGCGCTGGAGAAGCACCGCATCACCGTGTTCCTGGGCGTGCCCACCATGTACCAGATGCTGCTGCAGTACCCCGAACTCGGCACGCGCGATCTGTCCGCATGGCGGCTGGGCTTCTTTGGCGCCGCACCAATGCCGCCGAACGCGGCGACCAGCTTGCTCGCCACCTTGCCGCACGTGCAGTTCTTCCAGCTGTGCGGCCAGACCGAGGGCGGCCCGACCGGAATCTTCCTCACCCCGGACGAAGTACGCGCCCGCCCGGATGCCACCGGACGGATGTCCATCACCAATGCCGAGACGCGGATCGTCGATGACGAGGGCAACGACACCGCGGTCGGCGAGCCCGGGGAGATCATTTACCGAGGCGAGACCATCATGAAGGGCTACTGGAACAAACCCGAGGCCACCATGGATGCGCTCCGCAACGGCTGGCTGCACAGCGGCGACGTGGCGGTCCGGGACGCTGACGGGTTTATCACAATCGTTGATCGGATGAAAGACATGATCATCACGGGCGGGCGCAACGTCTACTCGGTGGAGGTCGAACAGGCCCTCGCCAGCCACCCGGACGTGGCCGATGTGGCGGTCGTCGGGCGGCCGGACGAGATGTTCGGGGAGAGCATCATCGCCGTCGTCACCCCGGTTGAGGGCCGCGACGTCGCCTTGGAGTCACTCCGCGAGTACGGATCCCAGTACATTGCGGGTTATAAGCTTCCGCGCGAGCTCATCACCCGGCCCATTCCGCGTAACCCCTCGGGGAAGATTCTCAAGCACGTGCTGCGCGATGCAATCACGGAAGGCGCAGTCGCCACCAACTAGCAATCGGATAGCTCGTTAGGTTCCTCTGCTGATCCACCTGCCATTTGGCCCGCTCGGGGAGGGGTCGAGTTCGCGGGATACTCGGCATCGTCTACTTGTCATAACGTCTGGTTATCGGTGCCGGCACGAGTGGCGCTTCGGCTTCGGCTTTCAGCAGGTGCGCGGGAACTGTTGGACCCCTCTATGGCATTGCATGGCGATAGGAACTCTCGCCCGCAGTGTGTTCTGAAGCCTCGCGCCGAGGGTTGCCCGAGACCCGCAGCCCAAGGGAATGGTCAACCGCTTTCTCAACTGAGGCGGCGGGCCAACTGCGTGATGTCCGTGACCTCGAGGTCCGGGTTGCTGAAGTGCTTCGGGTACACACCGTTGGTGCGGTTGATCCACGCCGTTGTCATGCCGAACCGGTGGGCGCCGTCGATGTCCCAGGGATGGACGGCCACGAGCATGGCGTCCGAGGGGGCAACAGCACACTGTTCGAGTGCGAACTCGTAGGCAGGGGCGGCTGGTTTCCACGCGCCGGCGGAGTCGACCGACAGCAGCAAGTCGAAGTCGCGTCGTACACCGGCTGACGTGAGGAGCTTCTCGGCGACGTGTGTCGAACCGTTGCTGAGGGTGACCAACCGGATCCCCAGCTCCGTCAACGCCGTGACGCCGTCGGCGACATCGGGATGGGGGTCGAGTCCGACGAACCCGCTCATAATGTGCTCGATCGCCTCGTCGAGAGGTCGGTTGAGCTCCACCTCCGACAGCATGACCTGCAGGAGCCCGGTACCGATGTCAGCGAACGGGCGAGCGGCGCCTGCGGCGGTGAGGGCGAAGCCGTCGCGCAGGAGGTCGGCGAACCACAGGGGATACATCGAGCCGGGTGCCCCGACGTCGGAGAACCGGGCCGCCATCGCCGTGGTGTCGGACAGGGTTTCGTTGACGTCGAACACGATCACCCGCGGGCGGCGAAGCCCAAGCCCGTCGCCCCGGTTCTGTTCGCGATCGGCTGGTGTGTCGGTCACGCGGAGTCCTCCTGGCCACCGGTTGTGCACCATGCTATTCGCCAGCGGGCTGCGCGGCCGGAACACCTGGCTAGGGTGGGCGCATGGACGCCGACATCAACTTCTACTTCGACCCGGTCTGCCCCTTCGCCTGGATGACCAGCAAATGGGTGCGCCAAGTACAAGCGCAGCGCGACTACACCGTCGACTGGCGGTTCATCTCGTTGCGCCTGGTCAACGCCGAGGTCGACTACGACGCGCACTTCCCCCCTGAGTACGAAGCCGGCCACACCGCCGGGCTGCGGCTCCTGAGAGTGGCGGCTCGGGCGCGAGCCGAGCACGGCCGGGAGGCGATGGCGCCGCTGTACGCCGCCTTCGGGGCGCGCATCTTCGACACCGCTCCGGACGCCGGCGACGACCGCAGCGAAGGCGACGAGCGTGAGCGGCGCGGCACGAGCGAGTTCGCCAGGCTGGTCCTCGCCGACGCTGGCCTGCCGCTCGAACTGGCGGACGCCGTCGACGACGAGTCGTGGGACGCCGAGATCCGCCGGGAGACCGACGAGGCGCTCTCGCTGACGGGCAAGGATGTGGGCACGCCCATCATCCACTTCGAACCACCGACCGGTGTCGCCTTCTTCGGACCCGTGATCAGCCGGCTGCCACACGAGGACTCGGCGGCCGAGCTCTGGGACCACGTGGTGGGGCTCGCCCGCTTCCCGGGTTTCGCCGAGCTCAAGCGCAGCCTGCGCGAGAAGCCGCAGCTCGCCGCGTTCGGAGTCGACGCGGACACGGTCGGCACGCAGGAGGACTGGCACGGCGGAAGCCGTCGGCAGAAGAAGTGAGGATGGCCGTTCGCGCCACAGCGGCGGAACTGGCGGAGATACTCGCCTGATGGCTATCGATCCCCGCGGAAGAGACCTCAAGCGCTACCTCGCCGACGACCCCGGCGGCCCGGTGGTGATGCTGAACCTGCTCCGGTTCGCCGATGGCGGGCGTGAGGACTACGCGAAGTACGCCGCGGCGCTGAACGAGACCTTCCTTCCCCGCTATGGCGCCGAGGTGCTCTACGCCGGTGACGGTTCCACAGCCCTGGTCGCCGAGACCGGCCAGGACTGGGATGCCGTTCTGCTGGTCCGGTACCCCAGCCGCGCCGCGTTCAGCGAGATGGTCGCCGACCCCGAATATCAGACCGTCACGGCACTGCGTACCAGCGCGTTGCAGGAAGCGGTGCTTCAGGCCACGACCCCCTGGGCCTGACTCCGACCCCGTAGGCACGTCGAATCCGACGCGCATGCCCGAGTGCGATCGCGCGCAGAATGCGGGACGCCGGGGCTACTGCTGGGCTCGTCGTCGTCGACCTGCGATGGCGTGAAGCACCAACGCGAGCATCACCGTCGCGCAGCAGATCACACCCACGCCGAACGCCATGGTGATGCCCTCGTCGGTCGAGTACGCGGAGTCGGAGGGGTGCGCGGCGAGGACGGCGGCCGACAGGGCCGCGCCGACCGCGCCGCCGACCGTGCGCAGCACCTGGTTGAAGCTCACCGCGCTGCCGAGCTGGTCCACCGCCACGCTGCGGGCGATGAGCGCGGGCATCGCGGCGTAACCCGAGCCGATCCCGGCGCCGAAGAGGAACATGCCGATCGCCAGCGTCCAGAAGTCGCCGTGCCGCAACCACAACAGCACCGACGCCACCGTCATCACGGCCGCGCCGACGGGGAGGAACACCGCCATGTCGTAGCGGCGGGACAGGGCACGGACCGTGCGGTTGGCCACGAGACTGCCCGCCGACAGCGGCGCCATCATGAAGCCCGCCCACATCAGCGGCACCGCCAGGCCGAAGCCGGTGTCGGCGGGTGCCTGCGCCACGAGGCTCGCGATGGACAACCCGATGTACATCGCGGTGCCCAGGCCGATCGCGGTGGCGTTGGCCAGCAGGACTTCCGGCCGGCGGACCGCGCGGAGGTTGACCAGGGGATGCAGGGTGCGGATGCTGTGCACGATCCAGAAGAGCAGCGTGTTCAGCGCGACCACGAGGACGACGAGCGCCGTCGCGGACCCCCAGCCCCAGATCTGCCCCTCGGAGATCCACAGCAGCAGCGCGGCCAGACCGCCGCCCAACAGCAGGGCCCCGCCGATGTCGAACGGCGTGCGGGGCGCGAGCGGATCGGGGCCCGCGGGGATGAATCGCCACACGCCGAACGCCGCGGTGGCCACGAACAGCGCCGCGAAGGCGAACGCGGCCCGCAGGTCGAACGTCGCCGCGAGGATGCCGGTGAGCGGGTAACCCAGCCCCATCCCCACCGACACCGTGACCGAGAGGGTCGAGATGGTGGGCTGCGATTCGGTGAAGGTGAGGTGCCGGCGGGCCAGGGCGATGGTGATGGGCACCGTGCCGTAGAGGAGCCCCTGCATCGCGCGGCCGATGAGGAAGACGGTGAAGTTCGGCGCGACGGTGGCGATGATGGACCCGAGGAAGATCACGCCGAGGCTGGTCAGGAGCAGCCTCCGGGTATGGGGACCATCGGCGAGGCGGCCCATGATCGGGGTCGCGACCGCGCCGACGAGCAGGTTGGCCGTGAGCATCCACTGCGCCGTGCTCACCGGGATGCCGAACTCCGCCGAGACCGACGGCACCAGCAGCATGCCGAGGGAACTGACGATCGAGCTGGTCAGGGCGGCGTAGACGAGGGCCTGGACGAACCAGCGGGGCGCCGGGCGCCGGTGAGGGGTCATCGGGCGTCCTCGGAGTCGAGGCGGCGGAGCAGGGGGACCGCGGCCGCGAGACGGTCGCGCTCGGCGTCATCGAGGTGGTCGGCGATCGCGTGAGCCAGCCAGTCCTGGCCCGCGGCGCGCTCGGTGCGGAGCTTCTCGCGCCCGCCTGTAGTGATGGTGACGAGGGTGCGTCGGCCGTCGGCGGGGTCCGGGCTGCGGGAGACCAGGCCCAGGTCGCGGAGTTCGCGGACGGCGTTGGCGACGGCCTGATGGCTGATCCGCTCAAGGCCTGCCAGGTCGGTCGCAGTCAGGGACCCGCGCTGCTCCAGGTGGGACAGGATCCCGACCTTGCCCATCGACAACGTCCGGTGGGAGTTGAACCGTCGCCACAGGGGGCGCAGCGCGTGGCGGAGATCGTCCGCCAGGGCGGCGATGTCGGGCGGCGGGTCGGTGGGCGTCACTCCGGCGAGTCTACAACCGAGTTGCGCAACCTGCTTGCATAAGGGCGGCGGGTCCGGCGCCGGGGCCCGCCCGGCCTCAGTAGGTTCCGCAGTTGCTCGACGCCGGGACTCCGTTGACGCGGTCGTCGAGGTACCGGAGGTTGCCCTCCAGACCGGTGAGCATGGGCACGGCGTGGCCGATCGCCAGACCGGGTGCGACGGGAGGCATCGGGTCGATGACCATGTCGACGGCGGCGCCCTGCGCGCACCAGTCTCGGCCGAGCTGCTGCGACTGGTGGCCGGGGACGACGTCGTCGTTGACGGGCGAGAGCACACGCACGGGCGTGGTCGGGGCAAGGCGGCCGATGCGCTGACGCTCGAGGAACGCCAGGATCTCGGGCTCGCTGCGCACGATGTCGCCGGCCGACAGGCCCGAGATCGTGAAGTCAGTGGTGCGCTGCTGGAAGAATTGGACCGCGGTCTCGCCGATGCACTGGTCAGAGGTGACGGCGAGCATGGCCCGGCCCCGGTCGTTGAAGTACGGGTTGATCAGGGGGCCCATCTCCGGGTAGGCGTCGATCAGGCTGTTGATCGCGTAGCCGATCGCCCCGGCGATGGCGGTGCCGTCGATCTGCTCGAGCGTGGCGAGCAGGTCGGCCGGCGGGGAGCCCGCGGCGGTACCCACCAAGTTGATCTCGGGCGCGTACTGCGGGTGGAGTTCGGCGGCCGCGGCCACCGCCCCGCCGCCCTGGGAGTAGCCGACGAACACGGTGCGGGCGTCCGGCTCGACGTCGGCGCCCGGTACCGACGACGCGGCGCGCGCGAGGTCGAGCACTGCGCGGGCCTGCGACTCGCGGTTGACGTACGAGTGCAGCCCAGGGGTGCCGAGCCCCTCGTAGTCGGTCATCGCGACGGCGTACCCGCGGGCGAGCAGCGCGTAGGTCTGGAACAGCTCGTAACCGAACCCGACTCCCGGCGGGTCGGTGCGGACGGTGGCCAGGTTCTGGAACGTCTTGGACGGCGCGCAGTGGTCGCCTTGCCCCTGGGTTCCGGGCGCCATCACGGCCAGGGGGCGGGTGCCCGGGCCGGTCCACGGTGCGCGCGGCTGCAGATAGGCGCCGGTCACGGCGATCGCCTGGTCGCGCGATCCGACGGAGGTGTACATGATGCGCTGCGCGTCGGTGGACAGCGGTCCGGCTGCATCGGAGATCGAGTCGGCGCCGGGGATCGGCGGGATCGCGGCGGCGAGGGGGAACGGCTCGGTCTTGATGAGCTCGCCGGAGGCTGCGGGCAGGTCCGCGGGCGGCTGGTAGAAGGCGGGCGCCGGGTCGTTGGACGATCCCTGCGCGCCGGCGGCGGGGGCGACCACGGCCCCTCCGGCGAATGCGGTGGCGATGGCGGTGGCGAATGCGGCTGCGCGCATTCCGGTTCGGCGAAGTTGCACGGTCCCCCCTGGGGCTGGTTGTGTTCTGTCTCACAAAATTGAGCTGAGTCTAACCTGAGTTCCGCAAGTTGACGTCGTTCCCGGCTGATTCGCTAGGTTTGCTGCAATTCATGAGGCTGAGCGTGTGGCGCGGGGGTCACCAATTGAGCGGGACCCGGGTTGGTGGGTCTGACAAGGCAGAGACCAAGACGTTGATCCCGGTCATCACCGCCTTCCGGGGGGGCGGCACACGATCGCTGACATGGTAGTCGTGGCCGATGTGGGGATGCTCTCGGCGGCTAACTTGAATGCCCTCGAGGAGGCCGACCGGGCCGAACCACTGAAGAAGCAACGGTTCGTCGAGGTCATCGGACAGAACGTCACCTCGGACGAGGCACCGAGCGAGCGGTCGCGCCAGGCGGCCGGCCACAAGGGGTACGTCAGCAATATCTACCCGGCCGTGATGGACGGTCCACGACCTGTGGAAGGTCGATCAGTCCGTCCGGACGGCCAAGTCCGATCTTGAGGCCAGGCCGGAATCCATCGAGGCGCACCCCCTGACGCAGCGATCGGACGGGAACGAGCGGCGTCAGCACCAGTGGCGCCACGAGCGTGGTCACGACCGTCTCCGGATCCAGGTCGGGGTCGAGGTCGCCGCGGTTCCTCCCGAGGAGGGACTCGGCGAGGATCATCGACACGTACATGAGAAGGGAGAACGAGCCGGCGATCACTGCGAGGCCGTACGCGGCCTCGAGCAGCATCGCGATACCACCGGACGACGGGGTGCTCGCCGAATTCCGGATGTACGAGTAGGCGCTGAAGTCCGCGACCACGGCCCCGGCGAACAACGCCCGTGGCATCAACCCGCCTGCCAGCTCGCCGACCTGGCCGCCCAGCGCGAGGATGCCGGCTCCGATCATGGCCCCCCGTGCCCGGCGCGACCGAGCCGGTGAGTGAGAGTGATTCCCGGGCACGGGCGTGGTCCATCTGTGGTCTCATCCTCGGTGCGAAGGGGCCGGGGCGGGACCCGTCCTGCCGGGCTCACGAGTCGTCTCGGCTCTCCCTCGTCTTCCGGTCGTTGGCCTTGCGCAGCGCCTCCACGAGCTCGTCCTTCGTCATGTCGGAGCGGCCCTCGATGTCGAGCCGCTGCGCCTGCTCGTAGAGGTGGTCCTTGCTGGCGTTGGCGTCCACCCCGCCCTTCGACTCTCCGGAGGGGTTCGGGCCGCCGCTCTCCGAGCGTGAATCCGAGGGTCCCTTGCCGTCCTTGGGCTCCCAGTGGTCGCCCACCTTCTCGTGCGTGTGCTTGACGGCGCTCCAGGCGGTCCGCGCGACACGGGACTCGTCGCTGTACTCCTCCTCCGCCGAGTCATAGGCCTTGGCGAAGGTGTCCTTGGCCTTCTGGTCGCTTCGCTGCAGCGTCGAGGGCAGCTCGCTGTCCTTCGCGTTCCCGTCGCTGTCTGTCTTCGGCATGGCGATTCCTCTCGTTTGTCAGCTCACCAGGATCTGGGTGGCGGTCTCTTTGAGCTTGGCCTGGGCCCATGTGGCCTGGCGCGTGGTCTGGGGTTGGCATTTCTCCGCGACTTCGAGAAGGTCGCGGTGCCGTAGGCCCTGCGCGGCCTGGGCGATGAGGAGCCAGTCCATGGCGACCCCGGAGGCCTCCATGTAGACGGTCCGTAGGTCCTCGAGCAGGAGCAGCTCCGGGGTGTGGTGTCTGCCGAGCAGTTCGCTGCCCTTCTCCCGCGCCCGTTCGGCCAGTCCGAGTTCGAGTCGGGGGGCGGGGTCGAGGTCCTGGCCGTAGTCGCCACCGATCCGGGCGATCCCGGCGATGTGGCTGCGGGACCAGCCCACCAGGTCCCGTGCGACGTGGTAGATCTCATGATCGACCTTGTGGCGCTCGGAAACCTGCAGAAGTTTGTGCGCGAGCCCGACCTCGGAGCGGTGTAGTTCGCGGAGAACGGGTCCGAGCCTCATGTCGGGCCTCCTGTCGATACGCGTGTCGGGCGGCCACGGGAGGTGGTGTCGCGGTCGGCGACCCGGGCGATGCGTGCGGCGGCGGTCTTGAAGATCGGCTGTTTGGAGGCGGGGTCCCAGTCCGTGGGGGTCAGCTCGTTGGCCGCCGTCCCCACGGCGTCGCCCTCCGGTCCGGCGCTGTCGCCGGTGTCCCAGTAGCCGTAATGGAACGGCAGGAAGATCACTCCCGGTCGGATCCCGGTGATCCGGGCGGCCGCCCGCACCCGTCCGCGGGGGGTGGCGATCTCCGTGAGGTCTCCCTCGGTGATGCCGGCGGCCGCGGCGTCGGCGGCGCAGATCTCCACCCACACCTGCGGAGCGGCTGCCTGCAACTCGGGGGCTCTGCCGGTCTTGGTGCGGGTGTGGAAGTGGTAGATGGTCCGGCCCGTGATCAGCTGCAGGGGGAAGTGCTCGTCGGGCGGTTCGTGCGCGGGGAGGTATTCCGCGCCCTTGAGCATCGCCTTGCCCTCCGGATTCATCGCCGTGTACTCGGTGGCGTCCTTGGGGGCGCCGGTGACCAGGTCGCGACCGTAGTTCTCGCAGTAATCCGGGTCCGCCCAGAACTTCCCGTCCGAATAGAGCCGCTCGGTGCCGTCGGGGTTGTCGTCGTTGCACGGCCACTGGATACCGGAGCCGCCGCGCAGTCTGTCGTAGGTCAGCCCGGTGTAGTCGCACGGCCGGCCGGCGGTGCAGTCCTTCCACGCCTCGAACGCCGATTCGGGGTCGTGCCACTTGACCAGCGGCCCGCCGTCCTTGTCCTTGAGCCCCAGGCGGTGGGCGAAGTCGATGAAGATGTCCAGGTCGGCCCTGGCCTGGCCGGGCGGATCGACGGCCTTCTCCGACAGGTGCACCGTCCGGTCGGTGTTGGTGAACGTGCCGGTCTTCTCGCCCCATGTGGCGGCCGGCAGGACGACATCGGCGAGCCTGGCGGTCTCGGTGAGGAAGATGTCCTGCACCACCAGTGTCAGTCGCTCCTGGGACAGGATCGAGCGGATGCGTGTGAGTTCCGGCAGGGAGACGGCCGGGTTGGTGCCGCTGACCCACAACAGCCGGATCGAACCGTCCTCCACATACCGCATAATCTGCATGGCGTGGGTGGGTGCCGAGTAATGCGGGATGTCCATCGGGTCGACGTTCCACACCCGGGCCAGGTGCTGCACGTGCGAGGTGTTGGACCAGTTCCGGAAGGCCGCCAGGTCGCCGTCGGCGCCACACTCACGGGTGTTCTGGGCGGTGGGCTGGCCGTTCATCTGCAGCACGCCGCACCCGGGCCGGCCGAGCATCCCGCGCAGCAGGTGGATGTTGTTGACCTGCACAGCGGCCGCGGTGGCCTGGTTGGACTGGTAGAAACCCTGCAGCACCGTGGACATCAGCCGCTCGGCGCCCCCGATGAGCCGGGCGGCCCGGCGGATCTGCTCGGCCGGCACGTCACAGATCTCGGCCACCCGCTCCGGCGGGTAGTCGGCGACCTGCTCGGCCAGTGACGAGTATCCGACCGTGTGCTGGTCGATGTAGTCGCGGTCGATGTGGCCGGCCTCGAGCAGTTCGTGGATCAGACCATTCATCAGCGCCAGGTTGGTGCCCGGCCTCGGGGTCAGATGGAGGGTGGCGTGCTCGGCGACCGGGGTGGGGCGTGGGTCCACGCACAGGATCGCGGGCGGGTCGTCCCCGGCCAGACGATCCAGGATCCGCATCCAGGTCACGCTCTGCGTCTCGGCCATGTTGTGTCCGTAGAGGCAGACGACGTCGGCGTGGTCGATGTCGGCGTACGAGCCGGGCTGACCGTCACATCCGAAGGACGCCTTGAGCGCCGCGGCGGCCGTCGCGGTGCACAGCCGGGTGTTGCCGTCGACGTGGTTGGTGCCGATGCCACCGTGGGCGATCACACCGAGGGTGTAGTACTCCTCGGCGAAGAGTTGCCCGGTGGTGTAGAAACCGATCGCGCTGGGGCCCTGCTCGTCCAGCAACTCGGTGGTCCGGCCGACGACCCGGTCCATCGCCGTGTCCCAGTCGGTCTCCACCAATACGCCGTTCTCGCGTACCAGCGGGCGGGTCAGCCGGTCCGGTGAGGAGTTCGCCTGCCAGCCGTAGAGGTCCTTGACCCCCAGTCGTCCGCGATTGACCCGGTCGTCGGCACGTCCACGCACCCCGCAGATTCGGTCGTCCTTCACGGCGATGTCCAGTCCGTCGCCGTTGGAGTGCAGGATCGACGCCGTCTGTACCCAGCGGTCGACATCCGCCTCGGCCATTCCGTCGGCCAGGTAGGTGTCCACTCGGACCGGCCACTGCTCGCCGGGGCCGTAGGGGGTGCGTTCGCCCCAGGGGCGTTCCACTCGATCGGGGGCTGACTGATTCCCGTGTGACATTGACATTCCTCGCGACGAGGTCTGTGGGCTGCTTGCCGACCGTACGCGCGGCCCGGCGAACGGACCACCGGAACGGCGTGAAGAGCCCGGACCGGAGACGCCATGGAGTGTCTCTCGGAGCGGTTCGCGGGCGGTGGCGTTTCGGCTCAGTAGTCGTAGTCGCTGCCGTGGTTCCCCGAGTTCGTGCCGATCCGCTTCAGGTGGACCCGACGGGCGAGACGGATGGCCGGTCGTGCGAGGAACTCCAGAGAGCCGAGCAGGAACAACCAGGTGCCGATGGTCTGTGTGGAGTCGAAGAAGAACAGGACGCTGCCCACGAGGAAGAACAGGGCTATCAGAACGTCATTGGCGATCGACAGCGTCTCGTAGCGGTCGTTGATGACCACTTCCTCGCGCCCGACGAGAAGCCGGAGCGATGAGGAACCGGGGGACGGTCCGCTGCTGGTGTGAGTGTTGGTGCTCATGAAAACGCAACCTCTTAAGAGAGTCGGCGCGTCCGGCGGCCGCGTGACCACCGGGGACGGAGTGCGACGTGGACCTCCGGGGGAGGTGGAGAGATCAGCCGATGGCTCCGAGTAGGTCGGTGCAGGCCTTCTCGCAGCGTCGGCACGCTTCGGCGCAGATCCTGCAGTGCTCGTGCATGCTCGCGTGGCTCTCACACTCGTCTGCGCAGCTCGCGCACGCGGCGCGGCACGCGGTGAGCAGTTCCTTGGCGGTGCCCAAGTCGCTGCCGGTCCGGCGGCTCAGCACCGAGGCGGTGGTCGCGCACACGGCAGCGCAGTCGTGATCGGTGCGGATGCAGTCACGCAGGTCGGCGACCGAGTCCTCGGCGAGACACGCATCCGCGCACGCGGCGCACGTGACCGCGCACGCGGCGGCGGCGTCGATTGCCTCGGCGAGGTGGTCCACCTGCAGATCCGCAGTCGGATTGGGGTGGGTGGTGATGATCGAGCTGATGCTCATGGGTTCCTCCGCTTCGTCGTCTCACTGCCGAGTAGCAGGAGCATGGCTTGTCGAATCGGACGGCCGGGATGGTGATCGGCGGTAGCACGGCGCTACAGCCTCGCTCCCCGGCTCGTAGGCGTCCACGACGCTACGCCGACCGCGAGGACGTCACCACCGAGAGAATCACTCGCCGCTGATGGAGCGGTTAGCCCCGAGTGGACGGGCTCGTAGGGTGCGGGGATAAAGATCCCGCCGTTGTTGTGGAATACCGCTCCGCCGTGGGTGACGCTCGCTTTCTTCGCCTGGCAGTAGCGGGGACCGCCCCGGCGCCCACGGCGATGATCTTCAGGAGGTCGATGGTGACGAGCCGCATACGGGAGGCCGTCATGGGGCTGCCGCCGGGAGCTTTCGCCTTCGTGATGGCGACGGGGATCCTCTCGGTCGGACTGTCCCGGCAGGAACTGGCGGGGGCGTCGCGCATCGGCCTCGTCCTGGCCGGCACCGCCTGGGTGGCTCTTCTCATGCTCACGGCAGGCCGACTTCTCTGGTATCGCGACCGGGTCGTGGCCGATATCCATGACCCCGGCCGCGCCTTCGGGTTCTTCACGCTCGCGGCGGGGACGAATGTGCTCGCCGTCCGACTGGCCGACGATTACCGCCTTCTCGCGGTGGGGCTGCTCGCTCTCGGCTTCGTCACCGGGCTGCTGCTCGCCCTATGCGGTGCCCTGGACCGCAGTCCTGTCCCGGACCGAGCGACCGGTGCTGTCCGAGGCCGATGGGACCTGGTTCATCTGGGTGGTCGCCGTCCAGTCCATCGCCACCGCGTCGGCCAGTCTCGAACCTCTGGTGCCCACCGGGAGAGGCGAACTCGCCGTCGTAGCGGTGGTGGCATGGTCGGTGGGGATCGTTCTCTACGCCGCCTGTGCGGTGTTCGTGGCCCTGCGTCTCATGCTCTATCCGCTGCGGCCACGGGATCTTGACCCGCCGTACTGGGTGGCGATGGGCGCCGCGGCGATCACGGTGGTCGCCGCGGCGCCAAAATCGTCGAGCTGACGTCCGCCCCGATGGTGGACGCGACGGCCGGACTCATTTCTGGACTTACCGTGCTGTGGTGGGCCTGGGCGACTTGGCTGATCCCGCTTCTCATCTCGGCCGGGGTGTGGAGACACGTGGTGCACCACATTCCGCTGCGTACGAGTCGTCCTGGTGGAGCGTCGTGTTCCCGCTCGGCATGTACGCCGTCGCCGGGATGTATGTGGGGCGGGCCGATTCACTGCCGATCGTGGAGCAGATCGGTGCGGCGTGGATGTGGGTCGCCCTCCTCGCGTGGCTCGTCGCCACCGCGATGATGGTGTGGTCCTGGTTCAGACCCCGTCACGGTGAGCGCGCCGACGACACAGGGTAGGCGAGGTGGGCACCCACCGCGGCCAACCGTCCGCGCTGCGGCCCTGCTGTGCCAGACGACCCCTGGCGACGACCGAGATCGTCGACAGGGGTCGAATGGAGCGTGTCGCCTCAGGGCTGCCGCGGCTCAGCCTGATGACGCTGTTCGCGCAAGCGGTCGCGGTGGAGGAAGGACAGGGCGACCATGGCGAGGCCCAGGATCAGGTGCAGCCAGTTGTCGGCCGTGTTGAGCGGCACGAAGTTGGCCGCCGAATCGTGGCCGATCACCAGGCCATAGACCCACAGGGCCAGGTAGACGATGCCGCCGGCCAGTAGGTAGATACGAGCCTGTGGGGCGGTCCGGGACATCAGGATCCCGACGACGCCGTAGAGCAGGTGGACGATGTTGTGGAGGATCGACACCTGGAACAGGCCCAGCAGCATGGCCTCGGATTCGTGGCCGGCGAACTGCATGGTGTCGTACGCGGCGGTAATCCCGGGGATGAAGCCGGCGATCCCCACGAGCAGGAACACCACGCCGAAGGCGAGGGCTACGTACTGGACGGGGGAGCGGTGCCGGGCCGGGCGAGCGGGTCTGGGTCGTGTCCGTCATGAGTCCATTCCTTTCTCGACTGATCGACATCGGAAGTGACGCTGTCCCGACCTTAAACAGCAGGGGCCGGATTGAAAACCGGTGCCGGGGGTCGGAGCGCTCGTCGGAGAACGCGATCCACCGTTGCGGCACTTACCCTAGGGGGGTACCGTATGTGCCATGGCCGAGCATGGATACACCCCGCACAAGGAGGACCACCTCAAGCGGCTGCGCCGCATCGAGGGTCAGGCCCGCGGGCTGCAACGGATGGTCGAGGAGGACAAGTACTGCATTGACATCCTCACGCAGGTCTCCGCCATGACCCGGGCCCTGCAGTCCGTCTCGCTGAGCCTGCTCTCCGAGCACCTCGGGCACTGCGTCGCCGGCTCCATCGCCAGCGGCAGCCCGGAGGAAGCCGAGGCCAAGCTCGCCGAGGCCAACGCCGCCATCGCCCGCCTGGTCAGGTCCTGATCACCGCGCCGTCCGATCGCGGGCCCCGACAGTCACCGCACACCCACCACCCGAACGAGGAGAACACCATGTCCGCCACTGCCACCTACACCGTCTCCGGCATGACCTGCGGCCACTGCGTCGCCTCCGTGACGGAGGAGGTCTCGGAAATCTCGGGAGTCACCGAGGTCGAAGTCGATCTGGAGTCGGGTCGCCTCGTCGTCGTCTCCTCCGACCCGGTCGATCCCGCGGCGGTCCGCGCCGCCGTGGACGAGGCCGGGTACACAGTCACAGCGCAGGAGTGAGCACACCATGACCACCACCGACAGCCGGGACACGGCGCTCTCCGCCGGGACCACCTTGGTCGAGCTGCAGATCGAGGGAATGACCTGCGCCTCGTGCGCCAACCGGATCGAGCGCAAACTCAACAAACTCGACGACGTCACCGCCGAGGTCAACTACGCCACAGAGAAGGCCCGCGTCCGGATCCCCGAGGGCCTGCAGCCGCAGCTGCTGCTCGATACCGTCGAGCAGGCCGGGTACCACGCGCAGCTGCCGCGTCCCCGGAGCACTCAGCCACGCACGTCCGCGCCCGGCGGGGGCGACGCGTCCGGTGCCGCGGCCGACGCCGGGCAGTCGACCGGCCACGCAGGCAACGCCACCGACGACACCGCCGCGCCCGACCGGGTCGACGAGCTGCGCCAACGCGTGATCATCTCCGCCGTCCTGTCGATCCCCGTGATCGCGATGGCCATGGTCCCGGCGCTGCAGTTCACCAACTGGCAGTGGCTGTCGCTGACGCTGGCCGCCCCGGTCATCGTGTGGGGCGCGTGGCCGTTCCACCGCGCCGCCGCGATCAACCTGCGCCACGGTGCGTTCACCATGGACACGCTCGTGTCCCTGGGCACGTCCGCGGCGTTCCTCTGGTCGCTGTACGCCCTGTTCTTCGGCCACGCGGGCATGCCCGGGATGACCCACGGGTTCGAGTTCAGCCTCTCGCCCAGTGACGGCGCCGGCGACATCTACCTCGAGGCCGCGGCCGGGGTGACCACGTTCATCCTGCTGGGCCGCTACTTCGAGGCGCGGTCCAAGCGCACGGCAGGCGCCGCATTGCGGTCGCTGCTCGAGCTGGGCGCCAAGGACGTCGCCGTGCTTCGCGGGGGTGTTGATGGCGGGCGTGTGGAGACCCGCATCCCGGTGGAGGATCTGCAGGTCGACGACGAGTTCGTCGTCCGCCCCGGCGAGAAGATCGCCACCGATGGCGAGATCGTCGACGGCGCCTCCGCGGTCGACACCTCGATGGTCACCGGCGAGTCCGTGCCCGCCGAGGTCGGTCCCGGCGACGCCGTGGTGGGCGGCACCGTCAATGCCAGCGGCCGCCTGACCGTGCGCGCCACCCGCGTCGGTTCCGACACCCAGCTCGCCCAGATGGCGCAGATGGTGGAGGACGCCCAGTCCGGCAAGGCCGCCGCGCAGCGCCTCGCCGACCGCATCTCCGGGATCTTCGTCCCCGTCGTGCTGGTGCTGGCCGTGGCGACGTTCGCCTTCTGGATGCTCACCGGAGGCGGCGCCGCCCTGGCGTTCACCGCGGCCGTGGCGGTGCTCATCATCGCCTGCCCGTGTGCGCTCGGCCTGGCCACGCCGATGGCCCTGATGGTGGGCACCGGCCGCGGCGCGCAGTTGGGCATCCTCATCAAGGGCCCCGAGGTCCTGGAGTCCACCCGCAAGGTCGACACGATCGTCCTGGACAAGACCGGCACCGTCACCACCGGTCAGCACGCATTGGTCTCTACGACTGTCGCGACCGGTGAGGATCGAGCCGAGGTGCTGCGCCGCGCCGGGGCCGTGGAGGACGCCTCCGAGCACCCCATCGCCCGTGCGATCGCCGCCGGCGCGCGCGAGGCGGTCGGCGCGCTTCCGGCGGTCGAGGGCTTCCGGAACCACGAGGGCCTGGGCGTATCGGGCCGGGTAGGTGGCGGCGCCGGTGCCCGCGGTGCGGTCGGCGCGGACGCCGTGGAGGGTGTCGACGACGATGAGGTGGTCGTCGTGGGCCGGCCCGCGCTACTGGCAGAGCGGGGCATGCCGCTGCCGCAGGAGCTGGAGGTGGCCCTCGGCGAGGCCGCGCAGGCCGGCCGCACGGCGGTCGCAGTGGGCTGGGGCGGGAAGGCCCGCGGGGTTCTCGTGGTGGCCGATCAGATCAAGGACACCTCGGCTGAGGCCATTCGTCGCTTCCGCGAGCTCGGGCTCACGCCCGTCCTGCTCACGGGCGACAACGCCGCCGTGGCCGCCTCGGTGGCCGCCGAGGTCGGGATCGATCCCGGCCCGGAGACCGTCATCGCCGAGGTCATGCCCGCGGAGAAGGTCGAGGTGGTCCGCCGCCTGCAGTCCGAGGGCCGGGTCGTCGCGATGGTGGGCGACGGCGTCAACGACGCGGCCGCCCTCGCCACCGCCGACCTGGGTCTGGCGATCGGCACCGGCACGGACGCGGCGATCGAGGCCTCCGACCTCACGCTGGTCCGCGGCGATCTACGCTCGGCGGCCGACGCGATCCGGCTCTCGCGGAGCACGCTCGGCACCATCCGGGGCAACCTGTTCTGGGCGTTCGCCTACAACGTCGCGGCGCTCCCGCTGGCCGCGGCGGGGCTGCTCAACCCGATGATCGCGGGCGCCGCGATGGCGTTCTCTTCGGTGTTCGTGGTGGCCAACAGCCTGCGGCTGCGGAGGTTCCGCGCGACCATCTGACCACCCCCTCGCAGATCCGCTACTCCGAATCGGCATCCGCTAGTCCAATTGGGCTCGCCGATCCCGATTCGGAGTAGCCGATTTCGCGGCTGGGGGCGGCCGGGGTGCGTCGGCGACCGGCTGCACCGTCGGGTGTCGCGTGGTTCGGTGGAGTTATGAGCTCTCACATGACTCCCGCGAGCGGTAACCCCGCTAGCCGTGACCGAGCGACAGGCCCGGGGCCCGCCGGACTGCCGGGAGGGCCCGCCGACGCCGGCGGATCCGGTGAGCTGGGCGCCCCCACCGGCTGGGCGCTGCCCATCATCACCCTGCTGGGGACCGCCGCCGCGATCGTGGCCGCGTTCATCGGCAGTGGAGCGCTCGGCGGCACCCCGATCGCCGAGGCTGCCGGCGGGGTGCTGTCCGCCGACGCGACCCCGGTGGCTCCCGCCGGGTCGGCGTTCAGCATCTGGAGCGTGATCTACCTCGGGCTCGCCGCGTACGCGATCTGGCAGCTGACCCCGATGGCCCGGCGCTCCGCCCGACAGGCGGCGCTGCGGCCGTGGGCGCTGGCCTCGGTGCTGCTCAACGCCGCGTGGATCTGGTCAGTGCAACTGGGGTTGATCCTCGGCTCGGTCATCGTGATCGTGCTGCTGCTGGCGGTGCTGATCCGCATCATGTTCATTCTCGGCGCGCCGCGCATCGGCGGGGTGGTCGAGACCGTGGTCACCGACGGCACGTTCGGCCTGTACCTGGGCTGGGTGTCGGTGGCGTTCTTCGCCAACACCTACGCGTGGCTCGCGAGCGCCGGCGTCGAGGTGGTGACCGAGGTGCCTTTCGGGATCGTCGGCATCGTCGTGGCCGCGGCTGTCGGCGTGGCGACCGCGCTCATCAGTGGCGGGCGCATCCCACCGGCGCTGGCGACGGCCTGGGGGCTGGCGTGGGTCGCCTACGGTCGCACCTCGGGCGCCCACGAATCGGCGGCCCTGGTGTGGACGGCGGCGATCGCGTCGGTCGTGGTGGTCGTCGTTGCCCTCGTCCGGCGACTCACGGTCGGCAAGAGGCAGCGGCGCCGAGCGGCTCAGCCAGCCAACGCCGTGGAGCGCACGGCCCAGTAGGCGGCGCCCGCGACTGCGCCGATCACCATGGCCGGGCCGAACGCGATGCCGCTCTTGGCCCCCACCCGACCCGCAGCTAGCAGCACGAGTGCGACGACGGCGTTGATGACGAACGCGGCCAACGTCCCGGCGAGCACGGCGGGCCAGCCCAGCCAGCCGAGGAACGCGCCGAGCGCGCCGGAGAGTTTGACGTCGCCCAGGCCGAGACCGGACGGATTGATGAGCGCCAGCACGAAGTAGAACGCGAGCAGCGCGGCCGCGGCGGCGGCGGCCCGACCGAGCGAACCCCAGACATCGAACATCGCGGCCGTCACGGCCAGTCCGCCGAACACCACGGGGTACAGCGGCAGGACGATCTTGTCGGGCAGTCGGAAGACCGCGAGGTCGACCGCGATCAGTAGCGCGCACCCCACAGCCAGTGCAGCGAACGTCACCAGATCGGCCCAGCCCAGAGCCAAGTACGCGGCACCGAAGCCTCCGGCCGCAGCCAGCACCACGTGCAGGCCACTGCGCAACCACCGGGAATCGGACTCGGCGAGGGAGCGCATCCACCGCCCGAGCGCCGCCGCGGCCAGCCCGGATACGACGGCCGAGGCCACGGCGATCACGACGAGCATGTCAGGAGAACGCCTCCATCATGTTGATCACGGTGGGACCGAGCAGCACGATAAACAGTACGGGCAGGATGCACGTCAGGAGCGGGAAGATCACCTTGACGGGCACCTGCTGAGCCTTTTCCTCTGCGCGCTGGCGACGCTTGACTCGCATTTCGCTCGCCTGGGTGCGCAGGACGTCGGCAACGGAGATGCCGTAGGCGTCGGCCTGGATGATCGCCCGGACGAAGCGCCGCAGGTCGGGGACGTCGGTCCGCAGGGCAAGCGACTCGTAGGCGGTACGGCGAAGCTGGCCCACCTGGATCTCCTGCAGGGTGCGGATGAGCTCCTGGGCGAGCGGGCCGGTGCCGTTGCGACCGGCTCGGGCCATGGCGGCGTCGAAGCCGAGGCCGGCCTCGACCGCGATAGTCATCTGGTCGAGGGTGTCGGCAAGCTCGAGCTGGATCTCGTCATTGCGCTCCTGGCTGCGGCTGCTCAGGAGCAGCTCGGGCAGGAAGTAGCAGACCGCCGCCGTGCCCAGAACAAGGAGCAGCAGGAGCGGCTCCGGCTTGGCCCGCAGCAGCAGCAGGCCCAGCAGGATCACGACGAGTGGCAGGACGATCTTGGCCACCACCAGCCGCGGGAGTGACCAGCCCGTGGGTCGGCCGGCGCGGATGGTCAGCCTCTCGAGCCTGCGGATGGTGCCCGTCGGCGTGAGTCGGCGGGCGACCTCGTACAGGCGACTGCGGGAGTCGTCGTCGTCGACCCCGGTGAGGTCAACGGGCGCGGCGGCGTACCCCTCGTCGATCCCCCGGCGGAGGTTGGCGACGGTGCGCGCGCGGACGGTGTCGCGGCCGGCGAATACCGCGAAGGCCAGCATGAAGACCGAAGCGGTCAGAACGAACACGGCCACCGCGGCAGGCAGTGAACTCACGCGGGGCTCCTTTCGAGGGGCGAGAGGGTAGGGGAGGAAGGGTGACCCTGAGGGAGGGGCCGACCCTGTCAGAACTTGATGCGGACGACCTTGCTCAACCAGATGCCGCCGATTGTCAGCATCACGACGCCGGCCGCGATCATCCCCCAGCCGAGCGGGCTCTGGGTGAGCACGCCGATGTAGGACGGGTTGGAGATAAACAGGAACCCGCCGATGCCGAACGGCAGCGCCATGAGGACGTACGCCGACAGCTTCCCTTCGGCGGCGAGCGCTGCCACCTGCCGGCGGATCTGGTTGCGTTCGCGGATGGTGTGGCCCACGGCGTCGAGAACCTCGGCGAGGTTGCCGCCGACCTCGCGGTTGATCGCGATGGCCTGGGTGACCCACACGAAGTCCTGGCTGCCCATCCGGTTGGCGGTCTCCTCGAGGGCGGGGCCGAGGTCGCGGCCGACGCGGGTCTCGTTGATGATCCGCGCGAACTCCTCGGACGTAGGTTGTTCGGCTTCGCGTGCGACGGAGGCCAGCGCCTGCAGCATGGAGTGTCCGGCGCGCAGGCTGCTGGACATGAGCTGCAGGGAATCGTCGAGTTGGTCGGCGAACTTGGCGCGACGGCGAGAAGCGAGAATCTGTAGAAGGGCGTAGCCACCTGCGGGCGCGAGAAGGGCCAGGAACGTGCCCATCAGCGGACCGACGAGGATGAGGCCGAGGGCGAACGCGACGATCGAGGCGACGACGACGAGGAAGACGTAGTCCTGGAGCCCCATGCGGACTCCGGCGCGTTCGAGCTGGCCGGCTCCGGTGGTCCCGCGGCGGCGCAGGAGGGAATCGATTGCCTCGGTGGCGGCGGTGGCCGCGCGGCTGATCGGTCCGGGTCCTTCGGCCATGCCGGGCCGTCGGCGTTCCCGGGGAATCCGCCCCGGCGCGGGAGAGAGGATGAGGTAGCCGCCCGTGAGCAGCGCGAGCGTGAGGGCGGCGATCGCGAACCCCGCGGGGGACAGCAGCGTCTGACTCATCGGATGGATCCGGGGTTCTCGGTGGTCGCGCCGAACACGCGTGGGGACAGGGTGATGCCGAGTTCGTTGAACCGGTCGGTGAAGCGGGGCCGGACGCCGGTGGCCTGCGGCTTGCCGAGGAACTTGCCGTCCGGGCCGAGACCGGCGGAGTAGTCGAAGAGAAAGGCATCCTGCAGGGTGACGGTCTGGCCCTCCATGCCCTGGACCTCGGTGACGGCGGTGACGCGACGGGTGCCGTCGCGGAGCCGGGTGAGCTGGATGATCACGTCGACCGCGGAGGCGATCTGCTCGCGGATGGCCCGCAGGGGCAGGTCCATGCCGGCCATGAGGACGAGGGTCTCCAGTCGGGCGATGGCGTCACGTGGCGAATTGGAGTGGACGGTGGAAAGTGACCCGTCGTGGCCGGTGTTCATGGCCTGGAGCATGTCGAGGGTCTCTCCGCCGCGGACCTCGCCGACGACGATGCGGTCGGGCCGCATACGCAGGGAGTTGCGCACCAACTCGCGGATCGTGATCTCGCCGCGGCCTTCGATGTTGGCCGGGCGCGACTCGAGACGGACCACGTGGTCCTGCTGGAGCTGCAGCTCAACGGCGTCTTCGATGGTGACGATCCGCTCGCCCTCCGGGATGTACGAGGACAGCACGTTGAGCAGGGTGGTCTTGCCGGAGCCGGTGCCTCCGGAGACGATGATGTTGAGCCGTGCCTCCACGCACGCCTGGAGCAGTTCGGACATCTCCGGGGTGAGAGTGCCGAACCGGATGAGGTCGTGCACCTTGAACGGGTCCTTGGAGAACTTCCGGATGGTCAGCGAGGAGCCGTTGACAGCGAGCGGCGGGATGACGGCGTTGACTCGCGAACCGTCGGCGAGTCGGGCGTCGACCAGCGGGGAGGATTCGTCGACGCGGCGGCCGATGCGGGAGACGATCCGCTCGATGACCTGACGGAGGTGTTCCTCCGAGGCGAACCTGGAGGGATGTCGAGTGAGCTGGCCTGCGCGTTCGACGAAGATCATGTCGGGTCCGTTGACCATGATTTCGGTGATCTCCGGGTCGTCGAGCATCTTCTCGAGCGGGCCGTGACCCAGCACGTCGGCCTGCACGTCGGTGATAAGTCGCACCCGCTGGTCGCTGGTGAGGGGGACGGTCTCGTCCTCGACAACCTTATTGAGCTCGCTCCGCACCATGGCGTGGAGTTGTTCCTCGGTGAGCGAGGGGTTGTTCAGGCGAGCACCGATGCGCTCGAATAGCGCGCTGGCCGCGCGCTCCTTGAGGGCGACCAGCGGATCGACAGTGGGATCGTCGGCGGGTGCGTTCCCGGAGGTCTTCGTGGACGGGATGCTGGTGGCCGTGGCCGGCTTCGTCGTCGTCCCCGTCGGGGCGACCACGGTCGGCGTCGAGGGCGGCGCGGCGGGGGCAGACGATGCGGCGTCGGACGCGGGCGTGTCAGTTCCGCTCGGAGCGACGCGGGCCGCGCGGAGACGTTCGGACAGGCTCACGCCTTCACCCGCTTCCGGCGGAGTCGATGCCGGCCACCTTCGGCGGTCAGTACGGCCGTCGCGGTGGGGCGCATGGGGGCCGGGGTGAACCGGTCGACCAGCTTGCGCAATTGCTTGGCCATCGCATCGCGGCCGTCGCTCTGCAGGAGGGGCACTCCCTGGTTGACCGACACGGGGACCGCCTTGCTGCGGGGGAGGACCAGGTCGACGCCGGTGCCGATGGTGGCCTCGACGTCGGCCTTGGTCAGCCCGCTGCGGGGGTCGGCGAAGTTCACCACGACGTGCCGCTTCTCGAGATTCAGTCCCAGGTCGCGAAGGATGTTCAGTTCCTTGCGCAAACCGCGGACCCCGGGCACGTCAAGGCTGGTCAGCGTGACCAGTTCGTCGGCCTGGTCGATTGCGGCGAGGGCGTGGTCGTCGAGTCCGGGAGCGGTGTCCACCACGACGTAACGAAATTCCGAGGCGAGGGTCTGCAGGAGCTGGGCCACGTCGGCGGCGGTGATGTCGTCGGCGTCGGCGGGTGAGGTCGGTCCGCACACGGCGTAGAGGCCCGTCTGGTGCTGGGTGAGGAACGTCTTGAGCACCATGGAGTCCTGGACGGCCGGGCCGCGGACCACGTCGAGGAGGGTGTGCTCGGGGTCCAAGTTGAGGGCGCTGGCCACGTCGCCGAACTGCACGTCGAGGTCGACGATCACGGTCGAGAGCGGGGCCGTCCGGGCCAGGCCGACCGCGAGATTGGTGGCGACGGTCGTCTTGCCGACTCCACCCTTGGGCGAGACGACGCTGATGACGCGGCCACGCGTGCTTGCGCTGCCGTTCATTGCGGGGTCGCCCGGACCCTGAGGTGCGGTCGAGGCGGCGACCTGAGCGGCCCGGCCGAGTACCGCGGCCAGCTCGCCGACCTCGGCTTCGGGGTGCACCACGTCGCACGCGCCGGCACGGAGGGCGGCGAGGGCGAAAGCGTCGGGATGTTCGCTCGCCAGCACCACGGCCATGCCGGGGCACTCGGCGGCGAGCCGCGACGAGAGCTGCAGAGCCTCGTTGCGGCCGGCGGCGACGTCGATCACCACGACCTGGGGGATGGCGACGCCCGGTCCGAGTTCCTGGAACAACTGCGACGGCCCGCCGGGGAGCGGGCGCCCCGCGATCATCGAGATCGGCTCGCCGGCCGCGGTGGCGACCCTCCCGCGGAGGTCGGCGGAATCGGTGGCGATCAGTATGCGGCTCATCAGTAGAAATCCCTTGCATCGACCCGGCCGGTGCCGTCCTGCGGAACGGTGGAATCCTCGAGTGACAGCCAGATGCTCCCGTGCTCGACTGAGAACGCGACCGTTTGGGCCTGGTCAGTTGTGAGCGCCATCGTGATCATGGCGCCACCCTCTGGGACGGGTGCCGCGTCGGGGTTCTCGATCCCCTCGTTCGGCTGGGTCGCACCGAGCCCGCCCTGGACGCGGGTCACGAGGATCTTCCGCAGGACCAGGTGGGTGGATCCGTCGCCGAGGGTGACGAACACGCCGACCGTGTCCCCGGGAGTGACGGTACCGCCGACGACTCGCGGTGCCTCGAGGGGGATGGTCACCTGGTGGTAGCCCTCCGGAACCGGAATGCCTCCGAACCGCTCCAATGACTGGCGGGTCACGAATCGGGCGCCAAGGACCTGCTCGCCGGCCTGGAGGTCGGTCGCGGCAACGCGGCCGGCCACCTCTGCGAGTGAGCGGACGGCATCGGGTCCGACCGCAGCCTTGGGCAGGCGCTGGATCGTCACTGACGCGGCGACTTCTTCAGCAGGTGTCCCCTGGGCTATGGGTGCGGACACGACCAGCACCTCGATCGGGTCCATGTTCGCCATCGCGCGACTGTCCGCGTTGTTGACGTAGCTGACGAGCAGGACTGCGCCGAGGACGGCGAGCGCACCGGCTGCAATAGCCGAGACGAGACGTCTGTTCATGGGTCTCTCACTAGTCAGGTAGTAGGTGGACGGCGGAAGCGCCGAGGTTCGGTGCGCCCGGGCCGTAGTCGAAGTCGGGGTCTGTGGTGTGCATCTCGGTGAAGTACCCGCCGATACAGCGGTCGTTCCCGCGGCAGGGCGGGTTCCAACTCTGTCCGGAGAAGTTGTATCCGGTCACGGTGAAGGCGGCGTAGCCGTAGACCCGGTACCAGGCGCCTCGGCCGTTCCCGCCGAACTCGCCGTCGAACACGGGTAGGAGGACGGTCTTTCCTCGGATCGTGGAAAGGTCGCACCGCTTCGGGGTGTTGCCTGGTTCGCTGTACGCGTTCGTACCGATTCGGGTGGTTGCGTGACAACTATTGCCAGTGTCTGTTTCCAGCCAGCCGAATCCGCCGGGCACGTAGTTCCCGTTCTCAGTGCACCCGGTGTTCGCGGTCTTGGTGGACAAGATGATGCGCTCGAGGGTGCCCGATGGGAGACCGCCGCCGGTCTGGGCCTTGAAGTCGCATAGGGAGAAGATCAGTGGAAGGACGGCTGTTCCACCGATGGGAGAGCCCCAGGCTGCGCTCGCGGAGGCTGCAACCTCGGTCGAGTCCACTCCGAGGACGGGTGCAAACCAGTGGGAGCGGACTGCATAGCTGGCCACGGTAACTCGGCCTGTAGCCGCGGTCGGAACGGACGGGAGGCTAGCCACCACCTCGCCCGAGTTGCTGTTGAGTTCTGCGAAGCTTTGCGCGGTCGCACGCGGCGACCCGCAGGCGTCGCGAGCACAGTCCTGGGCGATCGCCAGGGCTGCGGCGTCGGCGCCTGCCTGGATTTGCTGCTTCTCAGCATGGACAGCGGCAATGTCGATCGAGATCGCTGCGAACCCGATGAGCGGCACCATGAGTACGGCGACTATGACGGCGACAGCGCCACGATCATCTCTCATCCGAAACATCGCATGGTCCCCCTGCCAGTGAGGGTGAGGTCATCTATAGGGAGGAACCCTGAAACCAGCGCGAACGGGTACGAGATGGTGACCGATACCTGTCCAGGGGTGGTGGTAGCGGAAGAGCAGCTAGAGGGTGTGACGTCGATCATCGCGTCGGTGAGGGTGAGGGAGGGGGCGGAATCCGCAACCGTCGCACGTGCAGCCGTGGCGCTATCTTGCAGCGCCATCACCCGAACGCCATCGCGGGCAGCGTTGGAGAGTGTCGTTTGCACGTGGTAGGCGCGCCCGAACTCCAGAATTCCGATAACCAAGAGCAGAAGTATGGGCAGTACAAGCGCGAATTCGACAGCGGCTGATCCGCGGTCACGTGAGGGCGTGAGCATTGCGGCGCCTGAGGGAGAGGGTGGGAGGGACGTGGGGGAGGAGATTCGGGGCCAGCGCAGCGAAAGGTGTGACGCTGCGCTGGCCCCGGTTTGATTAGCCCTAGGCGCCAGCGGCGGGAACCTCGGGAATGGTGGTCGAAACATCGGTGAAGAGATCCGTGAGGCTGTCGCCCAAGAGGATGACCGCGGCGATAATTGCGACCGCAATCAGCCCGACCATCAGGCCGTACTCCACGGCGGTCGCGCCGCGGTCCTTGCGGTTCTCGAAGCGATCGTCGAGGAACGCCTGGAAGGTGGCCATGAGGGCATAGACCTGGTTCATGATGAACCCTTTCTTGCGAGGGATTGAGCCGGTGGCTCGAGGGGGAGGGACGCCCCCTCGGCTGTCGGAACAGTCTGTGATGGGGCTGAGAAGAGTATGCACCCGCTTCTCAGGTTGTGCAAGCGTTCAGATATGTTTGCGTGATGAACTTCATAGGAGGCGCGCATTTGCCATGCTCGCGGTCCCTGCTCCCCCGAGATAGTGACCAGCGCAACGAGTCTCGGAGGCGCTGGCCGGTCCGCTCGTGCACGACATCAGGACGCCGGTCCGTTAGCTCGGCTGCGAGGTGAACGGCACCTGAGTAAGGAGTGAAAGTGACTTCTTACTTTGTGGTAGTGGTCGCCGGTGTGTGATCTGCCAGCGAAAATGCCTGTCACATGCGCGGTTGCGTGTCGGGTCCGCCTCGGTACCGTCACTTACACGACGCCGTCCGAGGAGGTTTGTGATGACCGCACGCACCGTGTCCACCGCCCGCCGCGCCCGGAGGAGTTCGACCTTCGTGGCCCTGTCTGCAGCCGCGCTTCTGCTGGCCTCATGCGGCACCGGAGAGGACTCTCCGGCCGCAGGGGGTGACGTCACGCCCCAGGACGGTGCGGCCGACACGTCAGAGACCGCAGCGTCCGAGACCAGCACCTCCGAGACCACCACAAAGACGTCCGGCCAGAACGCCGGCGGCCAGGCGTTCGCGACCGCCGAACTGGTGAACCCCGAGGGTGAACCGCGGGGTACCGCCGAGTTCGTAGAGTCCGATGGCGGCACTCTCGTCACCGTCAACGCGACCGACCTGGAGCCCGGATTCCACGGCCTGCACATCCACGGCGCGGGCCTGTGCGAGCCCGACAGTGAGAACCCCACCCAGCCGGGCGAGCGGGGCGCGTTCCTCTCCGCCGGCGGGCACCTGGCCGGTCCCGGCGGCGAAGCGAGCCACCCCGAGCACGCCGGGGACCTGCCGACCCTCTACGTGACCGAGGACGGCACGGCCCGGATCGTCACGCTCACCGACCGCCTGGACCGCGACCTTCTCCTGGACGAGGACGGCTCGGCCGTGATGGTCCACGAGAACTCGGACAACCTCGCCAACATCCCCGAGCGCTACGCGCCCGAGGGGGCCGACGAGGAGACGCGCAACGCCGGCGACGGCGGTAGCCGCGCGGCCTGCGGGGTCGTCACCGAGCAGAACTGACACCGAGCAGAACTGACTACTTCTGCCGCGGCACCCGGCCCATGAGGTAGAACTCCGGGTTCGGGCGCATGTCGGTGGCGTTGGCCAGCCGGTTGCTCAGCCCGAACAGCCCGGTGATCGCGGCGATGTCCCACGCGTCCTCGTCGTCCAGGCCGTGCTCGTGCAGGGCGGCGAAGTCGGCGTCGCCCAGTTCGTCGGAGTGCAGGTTGACCTTGGTCGCAAAATCGCAGATCGCCCGCTCGCGCGGCGTGAGGTCGGCCTTGCGGTAGTTCACCGCCAGCTGGTCGGCGAGCATCGGCGCCTTCTTGACGATCCGCAGGATCGCCCCGTGCGCCACCACGCAGAACAGGCAGCTGTTCTGCCCGGAGATGGTCACCACGATCATCTCCTTGTCCGCCTTGGACAGGTTGCCCTCGCGCTCCATCAACGCGTCGTGATAGGCGAAGAACGCCCGCGACTCGGCGGGGCGGCGCCCGAACATCAGGAACACCTCGGGCACGAACCCGGCCTTCTCCTGCTCGGCGAGGATCCGCTCGCGCAGGTCATCGGGCAGGTCGTTGAGCTCGGCGAGGGGATAGCGGTCCGACATGGAGGTCTCCGGGGCGTAGACGGGCGAGGGGTCGCCTCAGCGTAGGACGCACGCGGGATCGCCGGACGCGTTCAGCGGGCCCTCCCCCGCGCTCCCCACCTGCGCTCAGGACTCGCGGAGCTGACCCCACACGTGGACGTGGTCGATCTCCACCCACGCGTCCACGCGGGCGCGGTCGCGCACCGGGTACGGCTCGCCGGTGTAGTGCGTGCTCAGGGCGTCGATGCCGGACAGGTCCGGGTCGTCGGCGATCTCCACGACCCGCCCCTGGATGCTCGCGTGGGTGTACCAGTCCTCGGACGCGATGACGGACAGTGCCACCCGCGGGTCGCGCCGGAGGTGCTGCAGTCGCACGCGGCCGGCGTCGAGGTTGAGGTGGATCCGGTCGCCCTCGACCAGCCGGTACCAGGTCGGCACGGTGACCGGGGAGCCGTCCTTGCGCAGCGTCGCCATGACGGCCGGGTTGGGTGCGAGCAGGACGGCGCGGGTGTCGTCGTCCAGGTGGGAATCGGTCACGGCGGGGATCCTTCCATCGGCGTTGCGGTTCGCCCCCAGTGTGCGCTGCCCGACCGCGACGGCGCACGAACCGGTCGGTAGCCAGATACCCCGCAGGGTTTTACGGTGGCTGATGTACCTGTTCCCCCAAGGAAAAAGGACACAGCACGATGCTTTTCGAACGCATCTATGACTACGACCTGGCCCACGCCAGCTACTTCATCGGCTGCCAGAGCAGCAGCGAGGCGATCGTCGTGGACCCCAGCCGCGACCTGCGGGCCTATTTCGACATGGCCGACCAGCACGGCATGGGCATCGTCAAGGTCACCGAGACCCACATCCACGCCGACTACCTGTCCGGCACCCGCGAGCTGGCCGCCGCGACCGGCGCCACCGTCTACCTCTCCGACGAGGGCGGTGACGACTGGCGCTACGGCTTCGAGGGAGAGCGGCTCCGCGACGGCGACACCATCGAGCTCGGCAACGTCCAGCTCAAGGCCGTGCACACCCCCGGCCACACGCCCGAGCACCTCATGTTCCTCGTCACCGACGGCGCGTTCGCCGACGAGCCCGGCTACGCGCTCACCGGCGACTTCGTGTTCTGTGGTGACCTCGGCCGACCGGACCTGCTCGACGAGACCACCGGCGGCAACGCGTCGAACGACGAGGACACCCGCGTCGACAGCGCCAAGCAGCTGTTCGCCAGCCTGCGCGAGCGCTTCCTCACCCTGCCCGACCACGTCCAGGTGTTCCCGGCCCACGGCGCGGGCTCGGCCTGCGGCAAGTCCCTGGGGGCCTTGCCGTCCAGCTCGGTGGGTTACGAGCGGAAGTTCGCGTGGTGGCCCAAGTACGTGGAGAACGACGACGAGGAGGGCTTTATCTCCGAACTCCTCGACGGCCAGCCCGACGCGCCGGCGTACTTCGGGCGGATGAAGCGCGAGAACCGGGACGGCCCCTCTGTGCTCGGCAATCCCCTACCAGAGCTGCGGGAGCTGCCCGCCGAGGAGGTGGCCTCCGGCATCGAATCCGGTGACCTCGTCGTCGTCGACCCCCGCCCCGCCGACGACGTCCACGACGGCACCGTCGACCGCGCCATCAACCTCCCCGCCGGCCAGGCGGGCACCTACGCCGGTTGGGCGATCGACCCTGAGAAGGACACCCGCGGCCTGGTCTTCCTCGCCGAGGACGCCGAGGAGGCTGACGAACTGCGGCGCCACGTCATCCGCGTGGGCGTCGACACCACGCGCGGGTACGTCACCTCCACCGACGGGCTGCCCACGTTCCGCCCGGAGACCGTGGACCCGAAGGACCTGGAGTCCCACCAGCACGCCATGGTGCTCGACGTCCGCGCCACCTCCGAGTACTCCGGCGGCCACGTTCCCGACGCCACCCAGCTGCACGGTGGCCAGGTGATGTGGGAGCGCGACGAACTGCCCGACTCGGGAAAGATCGTCACCTACTGCCAGTCCGGCACCCGCAGCTCGGTGGTCGCCAGCTCACTGCGCAGCGTCGGTTACGACGTCACCGAGCTCGGGGGCAGCTACTCCGCCTGGGAGGACGCCGGGATGCCCACCGAGTGACCGGCCGGCCGTTGCGCCGCCACCGGCCGGGGCCCCACGGCCTCGCCCGCGGGCAGGAACCGGCCCGCCGCGAACCCCCGGCCGTAGCCCTCGGCGAACTGACCGTCGGACCACACCACGTGGCCGCCGATGATGGTCGCCGCGACCGCCCGGTCGTTGCGGTTGACCATCCGGCGGATCCCGCCGAACTCGTCCATGGCCTCCTCGTGGTACCCGAGGGACTCGCCGTCGAGCCCGGACGGGTCCACCACCACCACGTCCGCGCGCGCGCCCACCTGCAGGCGCCCGGCGTCGAGGCGGTAGAAGTCCGCCAGCTCGCCGGTGAGCTTGTACACGGCCTCCTCGGTGGTGAGGAACGGCGTGCCCTTGAGTTGCGCCTGGTGCACGCGCTCGAGCAGACGGATCCCGAAGTTGTAGAACGCCATGTTCCGCAGGTGCGCGCCGGCATCGGAGAAACCGATCGTCACGCCCGGGGTCCGCGCCAGCCGGTTGGCGACCTTCTCCCGCGCGTTGGCGATGGTGGTGGTCCACCGGAAGTCGGTGCCGTACTCCACCACCAGGTCGAGGTAGGCGTCCGCCGGGTGGAGCTTCCGGGCGCGCGCGACGTCGCCGACGGTCTGGCCGACCAGTGACTCGTCGGGGCAGGCCACGATGAGCGCGTCGTCGAAGTCCCGGTGCCACACGCGTGGGCTGAAGCGCTTCTCGAAGTCGCGGCGGAACCAGCGCCGGTAGCTCTCCTGCTTGAGTAGGTCGTTGCGTGCCACCTCGTCGGCCAGGTGGAGGGCCTCGCGGCCGGAGCCGAACTCCTCGAACACCACCAGGTCGATCCCGTCGGCCCACACCTTGAACGTGGTGGGCAGATGCTGCCACACGAACATGCCCTTACCCAGCGTGTTGGCGGCCCAGGCGATGGGCCGGAAGATGCGGTTGACCCAGGGCTCGGCCAGCGTGTCGGCGGCGGAGAGCAGCGAGACGCGCAGGGGCTTGCGGAAGAGCCCGGTGCTGGTGGCGGCGTAGAAGGCCACGTCGACCTTGGTGTTGAGGTTGGGCACGCCCTGCAGGACCCGGTCACGACGACGAAGAAGGCGGCTGATCCGGCGGAATTCACCCCACGAGGCGTGCGTCGAGGGCAGCGTGCGGGAGCGGTAGCGGTCGCCGTCCATCTTGTCCCAGGGATTGGTCATGGTGGACACGCCGAGGAAGCCCTCGTCGAGAGCGGCGTTGATGCGGCGGTCGATCTTCCGCAACTCGTCGCGGCTGGGGGACTGCTCGGGGTCGGTCGCCCGGCCCAACCCCATCACCGAAGCGCGGACGTCGGAGTGACCGAGGAACGACGCGACGTTGGGCCCCAGCGGCAGGTTCTCGACCGTGCGCCGCCAGTCCGCCGGTCCCGACCAGGTCTTCTTCTGCTCGAGCGCCTCGAGCACCGAGTCGCGGGGCAGGGCCTCGACGCGGCTGAACAGGTCGGCGACGTCGACGGCGCCCGAGTACACGCCCGAGATGGAGCAGTTGCCCACCAGGACCGTGGTCACCCCGTGCCGAACGGATTCGCCAAGGCCCGGGGAGACGAGCAGCTCGACGTCGTAGTGGGTGTGGGTGTCCACGAACCCGGGCGTCACCCACCGCCCCTCGGCGTCCACGACCTGCGTGCCCGGCGAGACGGGCAGCGGCGCCGGGCTGATCGCCGCCACGACACCGGCCCTGATCCCGACGTCCGCGCGGACGCCCGGGGCGCCGGTGCCGTCGAAGACCGTGCCCCCGCGGATGACGACGTCGAAGTCCGCCCCGCCCGGGCTGGCGTTCTCGGCGTTCTCAGCGTTCTCAGCGCGATCGGCGCGATCGGCGTTCTCGGTGATGCTCACGAGGAACTCCTCTTGATGTGATGTGGAACACAGCTGCTCCCAGGCTACTCGGACATTCGTCCATGTCCAGCCCGGGTTGGCGCCGGGCTGTGTCGGGGTCGCCGAGTAGCGTGGCCGCCATGACGACCCGCACGGAGCGCCTGGACGGCCTGCCGTTCACCCGCAAGCACCGCAAGCTGCTGCTCGGCTCGGGCGTGGGCTGGGCACTCGATGCCATGGACGTCGGCCTCATCTCGTTCGTCATGGCGGCATTGGCGGTCCACTGGTCGCTCTCGCCCACCGAGCTGTCCTGGGTCGGGTCGATCGGGTTCGTGGGGATGGCGATCGGCGCCGCCCTCGGCGGACTGCTCGCCGACAAGATCGGTCGACGCCAGGTCTTCGCCGTCACCCTGCTGGTCTACGGCCTCGCCACCGGCGCGGCGGCCCTGTCGACCGGCATCGCCATGCTCATCGTGCTGCGGTTCATCGTCGGCCTGGGCCTGGGCGCCGAGCTGCCGGTGGCGTCCACGCTGGTCAGCGAGTTCGCGCCGCGGCGGATCCGTGGCCGGGTGGTGGTGATCCTCGAGGGGTTCTGGGCCGTCGGCTGGATCATGGCCGCCCTCATCGGCTACTTCGTGGTGCCGGTCGGCGACGACGGGTGGCGGTGGGCCCTGGCCATCGGGATCATCCCGGCCGCGTACGCGCTGGTCGTGCGATTCGGACTGCCCGAATCGGTGCGCTACCTGGAATCGACGGGCCGCGTCGACGAGGCCGAGCGGATCGTCCGCGACTATGAGGCGTCCGCGGGGGTCGAGCCGCCGGCCGCGCCGTCCACGGCCGCGCCCGCTCATGCCGGCGCCGACGGGGCCGCGCCCGTCGCCGGCGGCGCCGCGCTCGCATCGCCCGCCGAGCCCGCCGAGCCCGCCGAGTCCATCTGGTCCGCGCGCCTGCGGAAGCGCACCGCCGCCCTGTGGATCGTGTGGTTCGGGATCAACTTCTCCTACTACGGCGCCTTCATCTGGCTGCCCAGCCTGCTCGTCGCGCAGGGCTTCGATCTGGTGAAGTCGTTCGGCTACACGCTCATCATCACCCTCGCCCAGCTGCCGGGGTACGCGGTGGCGGCGTGGCTCATCGAGATCTGGGGTCGGCGGGTCACGCTCGCGGTGTTCCTCACCGGTTCGGCGGTGGCGGCCGGACTGTTCGGCCTGGCGGACTCCCCGGCCACGATCATCGCCGCGGGCATGGCGCTGTCGTTCTTCAATCTCGGCGCGTGGGGAGCCCTGTACGCGATCGGCCCGGAGCTCTACCCCACCTCGACCCGCGGGTCCGGCACCGGCGCCGCGGCGGCGTTCGGGCGGATCGCCTCCATCATTGCGCCACTGCTCGTGCCGCTCCTGCTCGATCTGGGCGACACGGTGATGGTCTTCGGGGTCTTCGCGGCGGCCTTCGTCGTCGCCGCCCTCGCCGCCTTCACCCTTCCCGAGCGCAAGGGCTTTGCACTGGAAGACACCTGAGCTCGAGGACACCTGACCGCGGCCGTCCGGCCCGGATGCGGTGCGGCCCCGCGGATGTGACGATGGCGCGGTGACCACTCGCGTGATCGGCGCACTCGTCGCCGTCCTCGGCCTGCTCGTGGTGCTCGGCGGGATCCTGCTGGGCAGCATCGGCGTGTCCACGGGGGGCTTCGTGCAGCGGGTGGACTGCGGGACCTACTTCAGCCCCGACTACACCGAGGCCCGCGACAAGGACAACGCCCTCACCTCGCTGAGCTGGAAGGACCTCCTCCGGGGAGAGCGCCCCCAGCCGAGCACGGAGGCGCAGGAGGCGTGTGATGTCGCGCTTGCCCAGCGCCGGGTCCCCGTGCTTGCCTCCCTGGGGATCGGAGCGACGATCGTGGCCGTCGGCCTGGGGATGGGGCTGTTCCCCGTGGTGGCCACTGCCCTGGCCAGGCGTGATGAGGCCGACCGCATCGGCGGGCGGAACAGCGGCACCAGCGGTGGGGGCAGTGGCACCCGCGCGGGGAGCGGTGGCCCACCGAACGCGACCGGGTAGGTCAGTCGCGGTTCTCCCGCCCGTCACCCAGCTCACGGATCCGCTCGGTCGCCGCCCGCAGCCGCTCCTCGCGCGCTTTCTCGTCGGCCTTCTTGAGCTTCTCGTACGTCTTCTCGTCGGAATCCGTGTAGCGCAGCACGAGCCGGGGGAGGCCCAGCGTGAGAACCAGCGAAGGCCACACCATCCACGCGTACTGCCAGTCCACGATGATCTGCAGGACGAGGAACGTGATGAGCGTCAGTCCGATCACCACGCCGTCGAGCGACTCGACCAGCTTCCCGCGCCTGCGCAGGTCCTCCAGGTCGGCGTCGGTGCCGCGGGTCGCGGGCGCCCCGGCGCCTGTGGGGGACCCCGGCGACAGGGCGGACGAAGTCGACGAGGACGACGACGAGACCTCCAGCTCGCCACCGGTGGCAGTGGCCGACTGCACGATCATGCCGTCGACCGAGGTCAGCGGCGTCCCGCCGGGCAGGTCGACGAACGAGCCGCGGAGCTGGCCGAGGGTGCGGGACGCGGCCACGTCGCCGGACCGGGCGTGGAACTCGGCGTCGTCGAGCCGGCCGGACGCGTAGTGGTCGCCGAGCGCCATGAGGGCGTGCAGCCGCTCGGAGTCGGAGAGCAGCAGGTCGTCCGGGTCGGTCATGGGCTCAATGCTAGAACCGCTAGGCCCTCGATGACATAGGGGAACGCCCCGATGCGCCCGGCGGGGTGCCGGTGGCTTTCCGGGCTGGGGCGCGGGTCCGGCGTGGCGACTCGGTGTCACACTTCGCGGTGCTCGTGCGTCGAAGAGGCATGAGCACACCACGACGCAGCACCGAACAGCGCAAACAGGTCAGCGCGGGCGCGATGGCACCCATGTTGGCACTCGAGGCCTACTCGCGGGCGCGGGTCTCCCGGGAGGACAGCCACCTCATCCGGCTCCGCGTCTCCGCGGTGAACGGCTGCCGCTATTGCCTGGCCATGCACCGACGCGATGCCCGCAGGGACGGCTGGAGCGGCACCCGGATCGCGGTCTCCGAAAACTGGCACGCCCACGCCGACGAGCTGTCCCCGGCCGAGCGGGCGGTCCTGGCGTTCGCGGACGCCGTCACCCGCATCGACGGTGAGGACTCCGTGCCCGACGAGCTGTGGGACGAGGTGGTCCACCACCGGGGCGAAGGTGGGGCTGGACAGCTGGTCATGGAGATCGTCACGATCAACGCATGGAACCGGATAGCGATCGCCACCCGCAAGGACCTGGCGACGCTGCGCGGTCTCGTCCCGAGCGACCTGGAACCGGCGACCCGGCAATGACCGTGGCCCCGCCCGCGACCCCCGCGGCCGGCCCCGCGCTACCGGACCGTGCCGCGCTGGAGCGGGTGCGGGGCCGACTGCTCGGGGTGGGCTACCGCATCACCGGGACCTGGGCCGACGCCGAGGACGCCGCCGACGAGGCGCTGGCGCGGTGGGTGGCGCTCGATCCGTCGTCCGCGCCCAGGAACGTCGACGCGTGGCTGACCACCGTGGCGACGCGGCTGTGTCTGGACCGGCTGCGCAGGCGCAAGCGGGAGGACTACGTGGGCGAGTGGCTGCCCGAGCCCGTCGACACCGCCCTGCTGCCGGCAGACCGGGCCGAGCGTCGCGACGATCTGCGGATCGCCGTGCTGCTGGCCTACGAACAGCTGGGCCCGGATGAGCGCGCGGCGTTCGTCCTTCGTGAGGCGTACGACCTGCCCTACGCCAAGATCGCCGACACCCTGGGCGTGGCCGTGGCCACCGTCCGCCAGTGGGTGAGCCGGGCCCGGCACCGCCTGGCGTCCGACCTCCGTCCACCCGAACCCGCCTCGGACGCGGTGATCTCGACCCTGGTCGAGGCCGTCCTGGCCGGCGATCTCCCGCAGACGATCGCCGCCCTCACCACGGACGCCCGCGTGATCTCGGACGGCGGAGGCAAGGTCAACGCCGCCCGCCGGGACATCGTGGGGGCCCGCAAGTGCGCCTACTTCCTCATCAAGGCGACGGAACTCTCGGGCGGGATGATCGCGCCCGTCGAGGTCAACGGCGAGGTCGCGCTGGCGGTCCTCGCCCGCGGGGTCCTGCGGGCGGCGCAGGTCGGTGTGGTCGACGGCCAGATCTCACGCCTCTACTTCCACAGCAACCCGGACAAGCTCACCCGGCTCGCACTGCCCGAGGGGTTCGCGCCGGCCGGACGGTCCTAGACCGGCGCCGGCACCCACATCGCCATCTCGTTCCCGCCGGGCTCGCGGAAATGGAAGCGCCGCCCGCCGGGGAAGTCGAACGGCTCGAACGTCACCACGCCGCTAGCGGCCTCGACCTGGGCGCGGGCCTCGTCGAGGTCGGGGACGCGGATCACCATGAGCGGTGCGGGGGACTGCTCGTCGGCGTCCCCCTGCACGCCCACGTCGATGCCCCCACCGGTCAAGCAGGCGTACGACCCCCCGTACACGGTGGGTTCCCAGCCGCAGACCGTCGCGAGGAACTCACTCGTGGCGGACATCGAGGTGCTGGGGAACTCGACCAGCGTGATTTCGAGAGGGATCCGTGGCATACCGCAGACGTTACGAGTGTTGACGCCGTTCAGTAAGGAGTTCCCGCACCAACTGTGGCCGACGTGGCGGCCGGGATTACCCTCGCGGCATGGTCTCGACGATTCCGGGGGTCCTGTCCTCGGGCGCGCAGGCAGCCCGGGCGTTCACCTACAGTTCCCCGGCCCGGTCGGCGCTCCTGGCGTTCGCGGCGGCGATCGTCGTCTTCACGGTACTGCTGATGATGCCCTGGGCCACCTCCTCGGGGCAGCACGCACACCTGCACGACGCGGTGTTCACCGCCACCTCCGCCGTGTCGGTGACCGGCCTGACCACAGTCGACACCGCGACCCACTGGTCCACGGCCGGGCAGGTGGTGATCCTGGCGGGCATCCAGGTCGGTGGCCTGGGGATCGTCACGATCTCCTCGCTGTTGGCACTCTCGGTGACCCGGCAGTTCGGGGTGCGTACCCGGCTGCTCGCCCAGACGGGCGTGTCGGCGGGCGGATTGGGCGAGGTCCGATCGCTGATCAAGACCATCATCGTCTCGTCCGCCCTGGTGGAACTCGTGATCGCGCTCATCCTCACGCCCCGGTTCATCGCCCACCAGGGCACGTTCGGGGACGGGCTGTGGCGAGCCGTGTTCTACGCGGTGTCGGCGTTCAACAACGCCGGGTTCGTCCTCCACCCCGACGGCCTGGCCTCGGTGGCCGACGACCCGGTCGTGTTCTGGGCACTGATCTGCGCCGTGTTCCTGGGCAGTCTGGGCTTCCCCGTCCTGTTGGTGCTGTGGAAGCACCAGTGGCACCTGGGACGCTGGAACCTCCACACCCGCCTCACGGTCGAGGTCAGCGTGCTGCTCATGCTCGTCGGGGCCCTCGGGTTCGCCGCGCTCGAGTGGGGCAACGGGGCCACCCTCGGTGGCGAGGGCGTGGTCGACAAACTGCAGCACTCGGTGTTCGCCTCGGTGATGATGCGCTCCGGGGGTTTCGCCATCATCGACCCCGTCGACACGACGGCGTCGACCATGCTCATCACCGACGCCCTGATGTTCGTGGGGGGCGGTTCGGTCTCGACCGCCGGCGGCGTCAAGGTCACCACCCTGGCCGTCATCTTCCTGGCCTTCCTCGCCGAGGCCCGGGGCCGGGAGGACGCCACGGCACACGGGCGCGCGCTGCCCACCTCGTCGATCCGGGTCGCGGTGTCCGTGGCCGGGATGGGGCTCACGCTGGTCGCCGGATCCGCCCTGGCCCTGATGATCCTCACCGGTGAGGATCTCGGACGCCCCCTGTTCGAGTCCATCTCCGCCTTCGCCACCTGCGGGTTGAGTTCAGGTCTCAGCGCTGAACTCGAGCCGGCGGGGGTGTACCTTCTGTCCGGGCTGATGTTCGCCGGACGAGTCGGCATCATCACCTTCGCCACCGCGCTGACCATGCGAGCAAAGCGGACCAGGTATCGCCTACCCACAGAGAGGCCGATCATTGGCTGATCGCACCCGTCGCCAGTCCCCAGTCCTCATCATCGGCCTGGGCCGGTTCGGCGTCTCCCTCGCCACCCAACTCGTCGGCCAGGGCCGGGAGGTCCTCGCGGTCGAACGCGACCACGGACTCGTCCAGAGGTACGCCGACTCCCTGACCCACGTGGTGGAAGCCGACGCCACCGACCTCGAGGCGCTCCAACAGCTCGGGGCCCAGGACTTCTCCACCGCCGTCGTCGGCGTGGGCACCTCGATCGAGTCGTCCGTGCTGGTCGCGGTGAACCTCGTCGACCTGGGGATCGACCAGGTCTGGGCCAAGGCGATCAACCAGGCCCACGGCAAGATCCTCACCCGCATCGGATGCGACCACGTGGTGTTCCCCGAGCACGACGCCGGCGTCCGCGTGGCCCACCTGGTGGCCAACCAGATGATGGACTTCATCGAATTCGACGAGGACTTCGCCATCGTCAAGATGCGGCCACCGCGGGACGTCATCGGCAAGTCGATCGACTACTGCCACCCGCGCAAGCGTCACAAGGTCAACATCGTCGGCATCAAGGCCCCGGGCAGCCCGTTCCAGTACGCCCAGCCGGAGACCATCATCGGCCCGGACGACGTCATCATCGTGTCCGGCCACGTCCGCGACCTGGAGCGGTTCGCGGACTTCTCCGAGCGCAAGAGGTAACGCGCGACACGCAACCTGACCCCGGTTCCCCGGATCAGCGGCGGGCGGCGTCCCAGCGGGCGAGCAGGTCGGCGGCCGCGGCCCGCGGGTCCGGGGCGGCCATGATCGACGACACCACGCAGACCCCGTCCAGCTCGGTGGCGGCCAACAGTGCGACGGTCTCGGGCGTCACCCCGCCGATGCCCACCGCACGAATGCCCGGGCCCCCGGGTCGGCGGTACGAGTGCGCGGCCCGGGCCAGCCGGTCCGCACCCTCGGGACCGAGCGCGTCAGCGGTGTCGGTCTTGGTGGCCGTCGACCACACCGGGCTCACCCCGATCACGTCCGGTGCCGGTCCCGGCCCCGTCATCGCCGCGGCCAACTGCGCGTCCGACTCGATCGACAA
This sequence comes from Dietzia sp. WMMA184, assembly GCF_002441635.1. NCBI lineage: Bacteria > Bacillati > Actinomycetota > Actinomycetes > Mycobacteriales > Dietziaceae > Dietzia > Dietzia sp. WMMA184. The sequence continues at coordinate 2,674,698 of NZ_NXEI01000001.1, forward strand.
CCCCAGCATCAGCCCGTCCGGCAGCACCGCGCGGGCCGCAGCGAACGGCACGTCCCGCTGCCCGATGTGCAGGTGCAGTCCCAGCTCCCGCGCGACGTCGAGACGATCGTTGACGAACACCGGCACGTCACGGCCCGTCTCGGTGCACGCCCTCGCGACGGACTCGGCGACGGCGGCGGCGTGCGTGGCGAACTCGTCGTCGTCGCACTCCTTGTCCCGCACCTGGACCACACCCACCCCGCCCAGCACCGCCTCGCGGACGATCCCCGGCACCGCGTCGCGCCCGCCGCCCAGGTGGGGGTCGGTCACCAGGTAGAGCCGCCAGTCGACACCGGCGCCGCTCACGCCTCCGACACCGTGACCAGGCCCGCGATCTCCTCCGGGGTCAGCGTGTACAGGGCGTCGAGCCACGCCACGGCGAAGCTGCCCGGGCCCGCCGCGGTGCGCGCGGCGACCGTCCCCGCCGCGCCGGCGTGGGCGTGCGCGGCGACCACCGCGTCGTGGTCCGCGATCCCGGCCGACCGCGCCGCCCCGAGATAGGCCGCCGTGAGCGCCCCGAGGGCGCAGCCGGTGCCGATGACCTTCTGCAGCAGCGGGTGACCCGACTCGACCCACGTGGTGCGGGTGGGAGGCGCGGCCTCGCCGAGATGCGGGGGGCGCTGGGTGACGACGAGGTCCCGCGGCCCCGTCACGGCGACCACGGCCCCCGACCGGGCCGAGAGGTCCCGGGCAGCGGACTCGGCGGCGAGGACGTCCTCCGTGGAATCCACGCCCCGGCCGCCCGCTCCCGTGCCGGCGAGCGCGATGGTCTCCGACGCGTTCGCCCGGATCGCGGCGGGCCCGGCCTCGAGCCAGTCGGTGGCCAGCCCCGTCCGCAGGACCAGGCCGCCGACCGCCACCGGGTCCAGCACCCACGGGGTGCCGGCGGCGCGGGCGGAGGCGATCGCGGCGTGCATGCCCTCGACCTGCTCGGCCGTCGGGTTGCCCACGTTGATGAGCACGCCGGAGGCGATGGCGGCGAAGTCGGAGGCCTCGTCGGGGTGGTCGACCATCGCGGGCGCCGCCCCGGCGGCGAGCAGCACGTCCGCGGTGATCTGCCGGACCACCGAGTTGGTCAGGCAGTGCACGAGCGGGCCGGTCTCGCGCATCACGGACACGAGGCGGGCGAGGTCGACGGGACGGCCGGCGGGGCTGTCGGGGCTGTCGGTGGGGCGGTCAGCGGGGCGGTCAGCAGCGGGGGACATGCCCCCCAGTCTGCCGCCCCCGCCCGGGCGCCAACAGGAATAGCCTGCCGGGGGCCCGGGTTGCACGGGGCATGACCTCCCCCGAGACCAGCTCCCCCCAGTCCAGTGCCGCCCTGCCTCTGTCCGTCATCGACTTCGCGACCGTCCGCCCCGGCCGGAGCATCGGGGAGGGACTGCAGGATTCGGTGGCGCTGGCGCAGAAGGCGGAGGAACTGGGCTACGAGCGGGTCTGGTACTCCGAGCACCACAACATGCCGTCCATCGCCTCCTCGGCGCCGGCGGTACTCATGGCGCACATCGCCTCGCAAACGGAGCGGATCCGGCTCGGCTCCGGCGGCGTGATGCTGCCCAACCACTCGCCGATCGTGATCGCCGAGCAGTTCGGCACCCTCGCCGAGCTACACCCCGGACGCATCGACCTCGGCCTGGGGCGCGCCCCCGGCACCGACCCGCAGACCCTGCGTGCGCTGCGCCGCGAACCGTCGGCGGCGGAGAACTTCCCCGACGACGTCCGCGAACTGCAGGCGTTCCTCGGCGACTCGCCCTCCGACTTCGCCCGCACGCGCGGGATCGCGGCCATCCCCGGGCGGGGCACCAAGGTGCCGCTGTACATCCTCGGTTCGTCCCTGTTCGGCGCGCAGCTCGCCGCCGCCTACGGGCTGCCGTACGCGTTCGCCTCGCACTTCGCGCCCGACGCCCTCGAACAGGCCTCGCAGGTCTACCGCGAGCGCTTCCAGCCCAGCGAGCAGCTGGCTGAGCCGTACATGATCGCCGCCGTCAACGTGGTGGCCGACGACGACACCGAGCGCGCCGAACGCGAACTGCACTGGTACCGCCGCCAGCGGGTCAAGCTCATGGCCGGCCGCGGACGCGAGTTCTCCGACGAGGAACTCGACATGATCATGGAGTCCGCCGGCGGTCGCCAGATCCTGCACATGATCCAGTACACGGCGGTCGGCGACGGACCGGCGGTCCGCGAATACCTCACCGACTTCGCGCGCATCGCGGGGGCCGACGAACTCATGATCGCGCCGGTGGGATCGACGGTCGAGCGGGTCCACGGCTCCCTGGAAGTGTTGCGGCGCGCCTGGAGTGACTGACGTGGTCGGATCGGGTGCCCTTGATCACGAAAGCAGGGCTGCCGGACCCGCAGCCGTAGCCGCGGGCACCCGAACCGGCCTATCCTGGATGTATGGCGATCTCCGATGTCGGCGAATACGCCCACCTCAGCTCCGACCAGATAGAGGAGCTCGGGCGGGAGCTCGACGCTGTCCGCGCCGAGGTCATCGCCTCCCGCGGTGAGCGCGACTACCGCTACATCCACAGCATCATCAAACTCCAGCGAGGCCTGGAGTTCGGTGCCCGCGCGCTGCTGTACCTCGGCGCCCGCAACCGCACCGTGTGGGCCCTCGGGACCGGCACACTCGCCGTGGCCAAGATCCTCGAGAACATGGAACTCGGCCACAACATCATGCACGGCCAGTGGGACTGGATGAACGATCCGGAGATCCACTCGACCAACTGGGAGTGGGACCTCGTCGGCAGCTCCGCCGACTGGAAGCACACCCACAACTACCTGCATCACAAGTACACCAACATCGTCGGCATCGATGACGACGTCGGGTTCGGTGTCCTGCGCGTGACCCGGGACATCCCCTGGGAGCCCCGGTTCGCCGGGAACATCCTCGTCAACGCCGTCCTCATGCTCGGCTTCGAGTGGGGCATCGGCCTGCAGGCGGTCGACACGGCCGGCGCATTCGACCGCGACGCGTCCCCGGCCGACCGCCGCCGGGCCCGCGCGTTCCTGCGCAAGGCCGGCCAGCAGATCCTCAAGGACTACATCCTGTTCCCGGTGCTCGCCGGACCGAGCGGCCGCCAGGCCCTCACCGCCACGATCACGGCCAACATCATCCGCAACATCTGGACCAACGCCGTGATCTTCTGCGGGCACTTCCCCGACGGCGCCGAGAAGTTCACCCTGTCCGACATCGAGACCGAGACGCAGGCGGAGTGGTACCTGCGGCAGATGCTCGGCAGCGCCAACCTCGACGGCGGCCCGGCGATGAACCTCATGTCCGGCAACCTGTCGTTCCAGATCGAGCACCACATGTTCCCGGACCTGCCGTCCAACCGGTACTCGGAGATCTCGCTCAAGGTCCGCGAACTGTGCGAGCGATACGACCTGCCGTACGTCAGCGGGCCGCTGTGGAAGCAGTACCTGCAGTCGTGGCGCACCATCGCGCGGCTGTCCCTGCCGGACCGCTACCTGCGCCGCACCGCCGACAACGCCCCGGAGACCCGCAGCGAGAAAATGTTCGCCCTCGGGCCGCGCATGCCCGGCCTGGCCACTGCGCTGGCCGGGGTCCGGAAGGGACGCGCCCACCAGAGCCGCTGACCCCCGGTGACAGAATGACCGCATGTCGCTGACGAACATGTTGGAGGCCGCTGCGCGCGGCGGGACCGTCGAGGTCGAGCAGGGTTGGACGCAGGGCAGGGCGATCTTCGGGGGCCTGACCGGCGCCCTGCTGCTCGCCGCGATGAAGGGGTGCCTGCGCAGCCGGGACACCGGAGACGGCTCGGCCCCCGTCGTCCACCCACTGAGGTCAATCACCGTGTCGTTCATCGGCCCCGCGACGACCGGCCCCGTCGAGGTCGACGCCGAGATCCTGCGCGTGGGCTCCAACGTCGTCCAGTGCCAGGCGACCGTTCGGCAGGAGGGCGCGATCGTCGCGACCGCGCTGGCCGCGTTCGGCAAGCACCGGCAGTCGTCGATCTCGGTCGCGCCCGCCCATCCGATGCCGGCGCTGGGCGATCCGACGGCGATCGAGGCGTTCCCCTACATCGAGAAGCTGACGCCGGAGTTCTACCAGTTTGTCGAGCTGCGGCAGGTCGGCGGCCAGTTGCCGTTCTCCGGTTCCGAGACGGCCGACCTGTCCGGGTGGGCGTCGCTGCGCGAGACTCCGGAGCGGTTCGAGGAGGAGCACCTGGTGGTGTTGGCCGACGCGTGGCCGCCGGCTCCCATCCAGATGCTCGACGGGTTCGCGCCCGGCAGCAGCCTGACGTGGACGCTGGAGCTGATCGCCGAGGTGGGCCCGGAGGCGTTCCCGGCCGACTCTATGCTCGGATACGCCGCCGCCACCGATACCGCCCGTGACGGCTACGCGCACACCCACGCGATGCTGTGGCGGCCGGACGGCGAGCTGGTGGCGATCAGCCGGCAGACCATCACAGTCTTCGGCTGACCGGCGCCCCAACGCAAAAATCCGCTATTCGAAATCCGGATCGGCTAGTCCGATTGGAGTAGCCGATCCGGATTCCGAGTAGCGGATTTCCGGGAGGGGAGGGGAGGGCGGCTCCCCTCAGGTCAGCCGGCGGTGCGGGTGGAGCGGCGACGCTGGTCGCTGCGGGGCCGCCCGGCCGCCTGGCCCACCGACTGGCGGGCGCCGGAGCCCTGGGTCGCGGAACCCTGGCCGGCCGAGCGCTGCCCGCCCGAGCCCCGTGCGCCCGAGCCCCGTGCGCCGGAGCCCTGACGGGGCGCACCGTGGGCGTCGGCGGTCTGGGGACGACGACGAGCGCCGCCGGTGCCGGAGCCCTGCTGATCGCGGCCACCGCGCTCCGAACCACCGCGCTCCGAACCACCACGGCCGGCGCCGTCACGGCTCTGACCGCCGTGGCGGCTCTGACCGCCGTCACGACCCTGCCCGCCACCGCGGCTCTGCTCACCGTCACGGCCCTGACCGCCACCGCGGCCCTGACGCTGCTGGTTCTGGTTCTGACGGCCCTGGCCGCGGCTGCGACGGGCCTGCCCGCGAACGGACTGGCCCTCGGCGCCGTCGTCGGACGGCACGTGCGCGGGCGGCTCCGGGGCGTCGGCCAACGCGACGGCGGCATCGGCGCCGATGGGCAGCTCGATCTCGCCGGCGGTGACCCCGGCCGCGCGCAGCAGCGACCGCACCTCGCGCACCTGGTCGGAGGTGGCGACGGTCACGACGGTGCCGATGGCGCCCGCGCGGGCGGTGCGGCCCGAACGGTGGACGTAGGCCTTGTGCTCGGCCGGCGGATCGGCGTGGACGACCAGCCCGACGTCGTCGACGTGGATGCCGCGGGCGGCGATGTCGGTGGCCACGAGCACGGTCGCCTGCCCGGAGGAGAACGCGTCGAGGTTACGCACGCGGGCGTTCTGCGACAGGTTGCCGTGCAGGTCCACGCTCACGACGCCGCGGCCGGTGAGCTGCTTGGCGAGACGCTTGGCACCGTGCTTGGTGCGGGTGAACATCACAGTCCGCGGGTGCGCCACGGCCAGGTCGGCCAGCGCGCGGACGCGGTCGTCGGCGTCGACGCGCACCACGTGGTGGGCGGTCGGGCCGGAGGTGGCGGTGCCGTCGTCGACCGAGTGGTCCACGGGATCGGTGAGGAACTTGGTGACCAGCTTCTGGACGCCGGAGTCCAGGGTCGCGGAGAACAGCAGTCGCTGCGCACCGGACGGGGTCGCCGCGAGGATGCGGGTGACGCCGGGCAGGAAGCCCAGGTCGGCCATGTGGTCGGCCTCGTCCAGCACGCTGATCTCGATCGAGTCCATGCGGCAGTGCTTCTGCCCCATGAGATCCTCGAGTCGACCCGGGCAGGCCACGACGATGTCGACGCCACGATTGAGCGCATCGACCTGACGGCCCTGGGAGACGCCGCCGAAGATGACGGTGGTCTTCAGGCCCATGGAGGTCGCCAGCGGCTCGAGGGTCTCGTTGATCTGCCGGGCGAGCTCACGGGTCGGCGCCAGGATCAGCCCACGCGGGGAGTTGCGGGCGCGGCGGCCGCCGGACGCGGCGAGGCGGGCGACCAGCGGGATGCAGAACGCGTAGGTCTTGCCGGAGCCGGTGCGGCCCCGGCCCAGCACGTCACGGCCGGTCAGTGCGTCCGGCAGCGTGGCCGACTGGATGGGGGTGGGGGTGGTGATCCCCGCGCTGCCGAGAACGTCGAGCAGGGGGGAAGGAACGCCGAGATCGGCGAAAGAACGTGACAAGGGAGAAGGCTCCGTACATAGAGAATGGCGTCTTGCCCGGCGCGCTCGCGGGGAGTCGCATCCACTTCGATGAGCGATGCGCCCGGTGCGCGACCACGGGGAGGTCGACAACCGCACGGCCCGAGGCAAGAGTGGTGCGGGCCGTCCGAGGACCACCCTACGCGTAGCGGGCCCCACACCCCAGCCCCGCGGCCCGGGTGTGACGAGGGCATCACGATCGCCTCCCCGTGGTGGCACGATACGAGGCGTGCGAATAGACCTGTCCCTGCTGCGTCGACCGGAACTGGGGTCTGTGCTTCTCGGCCGGGAGGAGGAGTCCGCCCGCCTGCGCGCGTGGCGCGTCCGGATCCTGCTGCTCCTGACCCTGCTCGCCTCCAACCTGGTGGGCGTCGCGGTGGCCGTGGTGCTGGTCTTCTTCGTGCTGCCGGGCCCGGCGGTGCTGTCGCGGGAGTTCCTCGTCCCCTCGGTGATCGTGGTGCCCGTCTACGTGACGATGGCGGTCATCGTGGGCACGATCTGGGTCACCGGTGCGGTCTACCGCCGCGTCCGGTGGTTCCTCGACGGCCGCGAGCCCACCGACCGTGACCGCGCCCGGACCCTGCGCCTGCCCGCCCGCATCACCCTCATCCAGGCCTTCCTGTGGCTGCTCGGCGTCGCGGTCGTCACCCCCGCGTACGGCCTGGTCGACCCCACGTCGATCCCGGTGGTCGGGTTCACCATCTCCTTCGCCGGCATGGTCGTGTGCGGCGCCGCGTTCCTGCTCGCCGACTTCGGCCTGCGGCCCGTGGCGGCGGTCGCACTGTCCACGGGCCGCGCCCCGCGGGCTCGGTTCCTCGGCGCCATGACGCGGCTCCGGGTGGCGTGGGCCCTGGGTAGCGGGGTGCCCGTCACGGGCCTGATCATCGTCGCGATCTACACACTCGCGGGCCGTGCCCTGTCGCTGGAACGCCTCGCCGTCGTCGTCATCGTCCTGGGTGCCACGTCCCTCCTGGCCGGGTTCCTCCTCATCTCCCTCGCGACGGGGTCGATGATCGCCCCGCTGCGCAGCGTCCGGTGGGCGATGCAGGACATCAGCGACGGCACGCTCTCTCGGCGCGTGGTGGTCTATGACGCCACGGAGCTCGGTGAGCTGCAGCGCGGGTTCAACGAGATGGCCTCGGGGCTGCAGGAGCGCGAACGGCTGCGCGACCTGTTCGGTCGACACGTCGGGCGCGAGGTTGCCGAGGCCGCGGAGCTCGACGATCCCGAGCTGGGCGGGCGCGACTCGCGCGTGGGCGTGGTGTTCGTCGACCTCATCGGCTCGACCGAGATGGCCGTGCGGTCCGAGGCCGGCGAGGTGGTGGACGTGCTCAACCGGTTCTTCTCCGTGGTCGTGGAGACCGTGGAGGAGTACGACGGCATCGTCGACAGTTTCCTCGGCGATGCCGCGCTCGTCGTGTTCGGCGCGCCCCGGTCGATGGCGGACCCGGCGACCGCGACCCTGGCCTGCGCGCGGGTGCTGGCCGAGCGCCTGCCCGCGCGGGTGCCGGACTGCCGCGCCGGCATCGGGGCGTCCTACGGGGACGTCGTGGCCGGGTACGTGGGCTCGGACGACCGCTTCGAGTACACCGTCATCGGCGACGCCGTGAACGAGGCCTCGCGGCTATGCGAGCTGGCCAAGGAGCAGCCCGGCCTGGTGCTGGCCTCCGGCGTGGCGGCCGACGCCGCCGCGGAGTCCGAGCGTGGCCGCTGGCAGGAGGTCGGGTCCGAGGTCGTGCGCGGCCGCACCGAGCCCACGAGACTGTGCGCGCCGGCGCCCGACTGACCACCCCTAGCGCAGCACCACGTCACGCCCGCCGAGCATCACCTCGAGGCCGTCGTCGACCACGCGCGCGTCCTCGATCACCACTCCCTCGGGCAGTGAGGCCATGGTCGTGTCGACGGTGCCGGTGATGCCGGAGAACAGCCCGTCCGGCAGCGGGAACCCCAGCAGCGAGGTCTGCTGCGGCGTGAGCGTGAGCTGCCCGCCGTTCACCCCGGGCTGCACCCCGATCTCCGCGATGCCGCCGATGTCGGCGCGCAGCAGGCCGGCCGGTGCGTCGGGGCGCACCGAGCGCACCTCCGTCATGCCCGCGATCGGCGAGCCCTCCGCCGGGTTGCCCTCCGCGGCGGCCGCCGCGAGCTGGTCGGCGCTGAGTGTGGCGGTGCCGTCCGCGGACTCGGCGCGGATACCGCCGTCGACCTGCGAGACCGAGTAGCCGGTCACGTCGATCCGCGGCACGGTGGCGTCACCGGGGGAGGTCAGGCGGACCGTGCCCACGGCCTGCTGCGTGGCCAGGTCCCACAACACGGGGCTGGTCCCGAACTCCACGGACACCGGCGCCCCGAGCTCCGCCGACGCCTCGCGCTCGGCCCGGTCCGACAGGTACCAGCGCGCGCCGAACTCCGCGGCCACCACCAGACCCGCCAGAAGCAGGAGCAGCAGGACCAGCGAGCACCCGCACCCGCACCCACCGCGCCTATTGTCGCGACGCCCTCTGCGGTCCATCCGATCTCGTCTGCCCATGGGGGTATCGTGCCGGACCGGAGCACCCGGGTCTACCGTCGCCGGACCGGTTGCGGCGCGGCGGGCAGGACCTCACGATCGGGATCATGACCGAGACACAGGATGCACTCACTGACACCCGTACCGTCGCCTTCCTCGTGGCCTCCGAGGGGATCGAGCGCGTCGAGCTCACCGAACCGTGGGACGCCGTCTCCGACGCCGGCTTCCGGCCGGTCCTCGTCAGCACGGAGGACGGCGAGGTCGGGCTGGTCGATCACCTCAGCCCGGCCGGCACCCGGCCCGTGGACCGCACGAGTGCGGACATCTCCGCGGCCGACGTGGACGTGCTCGTCCTGCCCGGCGGCGTCGCGAACCCGGACGCCCTGCGCGGGGACCAGCACGCGGTGACCCTCGTGCGCGAGATGGTCGAGGCTGGCAAGCCGGTGTTCGCGATCTGCCACGCGCCGTGGGTCCTCATCGAGGCGGACGTGGTGCGCGGCCGGAAGGTCACCTCCTTCCCGAGCCTGCGGACCGACCTGGTCAACGCTGGCGCGGAGTGGGTCGACTCCGAGCTCGTCAGCGACGACGGGGTCTTCACGAGCCGCCGGCCCGACGATCTCCCGGCCTTCTGCGAGGCGCTCGTCGGCGCCGCCCGGGGGTCGGCCTAGGGGCGACCGGGCGATGATCGGCGTGTACGTCCACAACCGTGGACGGGGGCACCTGCACCGGGTGCTGCCGGTCGTCGCCGCGCTCCGCGACCGGGGCGACGAGGTCACGATGCTCGTCACCGGCCCCTTCGACGACACCCAGCGTCCCCCCGGGACCCGCGTGGTCCACCTGCCGACAGAGCCGGACGCACGGACCGGGCCCGCCGCCGCGCACGCGGCCGGACCGCCGGCGCGGGACGAGATCACCCTCGCCGCCCGTCGTGCCGCCGTGGCGTGGATGGACCGTGAACGCCCCCGCGCGCTGTGGGTCGACGGCTCCCCGGCGATGTCGCTGGCCGCCCGCATGACCGGTACACCCATGGTGAGCACCCTTCCCCCGGGCGTGCGCGACGACGAACCGCATCTGCTGCGGTGCCGGGCGGCCGAGAGGCTCATCGCCGCCTGGCCGCCGGGCGTGCACCGCGAGACCGTGGCGCGGGCGGAGAAGCGGGTGAGCGAGATCGGGGGCGTCTCCCGGTTCGAGCGACGCGGACGCGAGGAGCGGGCTCGTCGTCGCCCCCGTGTCGTCCACCTCAACGCCTCCGGCACCGGCGGTGATCACCGCTTCTGGCGCGCCGTGCGGACCACCGCGGCGGAGCTGGGCGTGACGGACTGGGTGGAACTGGGCGGGCCCGACGGCGAGTGGCACTCCGACCCCTGGCCCGTGCTGAGCTCTGCGGACGTCGTGGTGACCGGCGCGGGTCAGGCGTCCGTCGCCGACGCGGCCTGCGCCGATGTGCCGCTGGTCGTCGTCCCCGGGAAGCACGAGTACGGCGAACACGACGCCACCGCCGAGGCGCTCGGCTCCATCCCCGGCGCGTCGGTCCTGCGCTACGGCGACGGCCCGACGGCGGTCGCGCGCGAGGTGCGCGCACAGGTGGACCGCGCCCTCGACGGCGAGGCCGCCGGGATCCGGTCGTGGTGGGGGGTGGACGGGGCGGCACACCGCGCCGCGGAGGTCATCCGGGCGACGGCGACGACGACGACGACGAGGTAGGCCCGATTCGGGTGATGTGCGCCTCCCGATCCGCGGATAGGCATTTTCTCACGAGGTCGTCAGGAAGGCTGATAACTGCTGCACACATGCCGTCCCCGGGGGAGATACTCGATCTCACGACCCCCGAAGTGCGGCGCGACGTGCTCGGAACCCTGACAGTATTGCGGGACTCACTGCGAACGACGAACTTTCAGGGCTCGAGGTAGGGCACTTCGCGAGGCGCAGGGACGGAGGATGAATGCCGAGATACAGGAACCTCGAACCCACCTCGGACTTCTGGTCCTGGCGTGACAACGCCGCGTGCATCGGGCACGAAGACCTGTTCTACAGCCTGGAGGAGGAGTCGAAGGGGGAGCGGCGCAAGAAGGAGGAGCAGGCCAAGTCGGTTTGCGCCACGTGCCCGGTCTTCGATACCTGTCGGCAGTTCGCCCTCAATTCCGGTGAACTCTACGGAGTGTGGGGCGGACTCACCGAGGCCGAGAGGCACAGGATCTCCGGCCGCCACCGCACCGGCTGACGACCCGGGCGGCGAGTCGGCGGCCGTGTACCCGGGTGGCAGGCTGGCGGTCCGCGGGACCTAGTTGCGATCCTGCGGGGTGGCCTCGTGCCCCGGGCGGCCGCCAGTCCGGTTGGCCTCCTTCATCTCCGCCTCGTGGACATGCCGTCGTCCTCCGGTGAGCTCGTCGCGCACCGCACTGTCCAGGGCGCGGGCCGTGCTCCAGAACCCGTCGTCGAACTCCTCGACGATCTGGAACGTCCAGCGTCCGTACAGGACGTTGACCCCCACCATCTCGTCGCGGATGCGCGCGGCGAGCTCGGACCGGCCGGCATCGTCCAGCTGGTCGGCGGCTTCTTGGAAGAGGATGTCCGCCCGGCCGATCAGCTGGTGCAGGTCGTACAGGTGCCCGCGGGCGCGCTCGATGTACTCCATCGCCTCGCCGACGGTGCCGGCCGCCTCGACCTCGGCGTCGGTCGCCCCCTCTGGCCGCCGATGCGCCTCGTCGACGCTCGGGGTCCGGTCTCCCTCTCCCGGGCCCGCCACGCTCAGACCGTCCGGGTCAGACGACGCAGCTGGTCGGGGCCTGTGTGGTGCTTGAGCGCGGTGACCAGGCCCGACCGCGGACCCACCGCGTCGTCGTAGGTCTTCGGCTCACCGGCGAACATCTTCTCCGAGCGGGTCTCCGGCGCGTCGTCCGTCGTGGCCTTGAGGAACCGGTTCGGCAGCGAGAGCTTGGCGATCGTGCGCCAGGACTGCCAGTACTGCTTGTACAGCGGTCCGGTGGTGTACGGCAGGTCCCACCGCCGGCAGACGTCCTGGACCTTCTCCGAAAGCTCCGCGTACCGGTTCGACGGGAGCGTCGGGAAGAGGTGGTGCTCGATCTGGAACGACAGGTTGCCGGACATGAAGTGCGTGAGCTTGCTGCCGGTGAAGTTCGCGGAGCCGAGCATCTGGCGCAGGTACCACTGCGCCTGCGTCTCGTTCTCCAGGTCCTCGAGCGTGAACTTGTCGGCGCCGTCCGGGAAGTGGCCACAGAAGATCACGGCGTTGGACCACAGGTTGCGGATGACGTTGGCGGTCATGTTGGCGCTCATGGTGGACTTCCAGTTGGGCCCCGACAGCAGCGGGAACCACACGTAGTCCTTGCCCACCTGGCGCCGGGCCTTGCGCAGGAACTGTCCGATCCGCTTCTTCTGCTCGTCCCACCCCGAGGAGTTGATCGTCCCCGGCGCGATCTCCAGGTGCTGGACGCCGACGCCCCACTGGAACGCGAACGCGAGCATCGTGTTCCACACCAGGTTGAGCGAGTTCGCCGGGTGCCACGGCTGGTCGCGCGTCACCCGCACCACGCCGTACCCGACATCGTCGTCCATGCCGACGATGTTGGTGTACTTGTGGTGGTGGTAGTTGTGGGTGGCCTTCCAGTGCTCGGACGTGCCCACGATGTCCCACTCCCAGGAACTGGAGTGGATCACCGGGTCGTTCATCCAGTCCCACTGCCCGTGCATCACGTTGTGCCCGAGCTCCATGTTCTCGATGATCTTCCCGGCCGCCAGTAGTCCGGTGCCCACCAGCCACGCGGGTCGGTACCCGGAGAAGAGGAGGACGACCCGGCCGCCGGTCACCAGTCCGCGCTGCAGGCGGATGGTGTTCTGCACGTAGCGGCGGTCGTCGTCCCCGAGGGAGTCGACGACCTCCTGGCGGAGCGCGTCCAGTTCCTCACCGATGGCATCGACGTCCTCGGCGGAGAGATGGGCGTATTCCCTTACATCAGATATCGCCATGTAAGAACGGTACGTAGCGGTCAGCGTCATGTCGACCGTTCCGGGAAACCCGAACTGCGGACAACTACTGCCGAGTTGACCGGCAAGCGTTCATCGGACGCTTATGATCCCACCATGGCTCTCGTCGAGATCTCAGGCGTCAATAAGCACTTCGGTGACTTCCACGCGCTCAAGGACATCAACCTGTCCATCGAGCAGGGGGAGGTCGTCGTGGTGATCGGCCCGTCGGGGTCCGGGAAGTCGACGTTGTGCCGCACGATCAACCGGCTCGAGACCTTCGAGAGCGGCTCCATCACCATCGACGGCAAGCCGCTGCCCGAGGAGGGCAAGGCGCTGGCGAGACTGCGGGCCGACGTCGGGATGGTGTTCCAGTCGTTCAACCTGTTCGCGCACAAGACGATCCTCGAGAACGTGACGCTGGGTCCCATCAAGGTCCGCAAACAGTCCAAGTCGGAGGCCGAGAAGCGCGCGATGGAACTGCTCGAGCGGGTCGGTGTCCACGAGCAGTCGTCCAAGTACCCGGCGCAGCTGTCCGGCGGTCAGCAGCAGCGGGTGGCGATCGCCCGGTCGCTGGCGATGGACCCCAAGGTCATGCTCTTCGACGAGCCGACGTCCGCCCTGGACCCGGAGATGATCAACGAGGTCCTCGACGTGATGACGGGGCTGGCCAAGACCGGTATGACCATGGTCGTGGTGACCCACGAGATGGGGTTCGCCCGCAAGGCGGCCGACCGCGTGATCTTCATGGCGGACGGGGAGCTGGTCGAACAGGCCACCCCGGAGGAGTTCTTCACCAATCCGCAGAGCTCCCGGGCCAAGGACTTCCTGTCCAAGATCCTCACCAACTAGTCGGGCCCGTCCGCGGACCCGAACGAGACCCATCCACCCATCCCACGAGGAGAACCCATGAACATCCGACGGATCGGAGCGGCCACGGCGGCCGTCGCCCTGGCACTCGGCGTGAGCGCGTGCGGTAGCGACGACGGTGGTGGCGAGAACCAGCTCAAGGTCGGCATCAAGTTCGACCAGCCGGGACTCGGGCTGAAGGAGGGCAACGACTACACCGGGCTCGACGTCGACGTGGCGCGCTACATCGCCGACAAGCTCGGGACCCCGGAGGACGAGATCGAGTGGGTGCAGGCACCCAGCGCCCAGCGCGAGACGCTGCTGGAGACCGGTCAGGTCGACATGATCGTCGCCACCTACTCCATCACCGACTCCCGCAAGGAGAAGGTCGGCTTCGCCGGCCCGTACTTCATCGCCGGGCAGGACCTCCTGGTCCGCTCCGACGACGACTCGATCACCGGTCCCGACTCCCTCGACGGCAAGCGCCTGTGCTCCGTCACCGGGTCGACCTCGGCCCAGACGGTCAAGGAGCAGGTGCCGGGTGTGAACCTGCAGGAGTTCGGCACGTACTCGGAGTGTGTCTCGGCGCTGGTGTCCAACGCCGTCGACGCGCTGACCACCGATGACACGATCCTCGCGGGGTACGCCTCCCAGGACCAGTACCAGGGCCAGCTCAAGGTGGTCGGCGCGCCGTTCACCGAGGAGCGGTACGGCGTCGGGATCCAGAAGGGCGATACGGAGAAGTGTGAGCAGATCAACGAGGCCATCCGCGAGATGATCTCCGACGGCAGCTGGGACACCGCCGTCGAGGAGAACCTCGGCGCCGCCGGCTTCACCCCGGGCGAGGGCAACCCGCCCGAGCCGGAGGCCTGCTCCTGATCTGATCCGACCCGGCCGGTGCGACACCCGCTCCGGCCGACCACCGCCTCCCTCCCCGCGCCGACCCGCTGGCGCGGGGAGGAGGGCGGGCACCTCACCACGGAAGGTGGACCATGGGCGACATCTTCGCCGACTACGACGTCCTCGGGGCGGTCTGGGTGACGATCCAGCTCTCGGTCCTGGGCACCATCGGGGCCATGGTCCTGGGGACGATCATCGCCGTCCTGCGCGTGTCCCCGGTGGCTGTCCTGCGCGGCCTGGGCACCTCGTACGTCAACACGTTCCGGAACCTCCCGCTGACGTTGCTGATGGTCTTCAGCATCCTGGGGCTGTCCTTCATCCTCCAGCTGTCGGTCTCGGACGACTTCGCCCGCAACGCCTTCTGGTGGGCCGCGATCATGTTGGCCGTCTACCACGCGGCCTATGTCTGCGAGGCCCTGCGCTCCGGCGTGAACACCGTCCCGGTGGGGCAGGCGGAGGCCGCCCGCTCGATCGGTCTGGCCTTCGGCCAGTCCATGCGAGAGGTCATACTCCCGCAGGCGTTCCGCGGGTCCATCGCCCCGCTGGGGTCGGTGGTCATCGCGCTGATCAAGAACTCCACCGTCGCGGCGGTCATCGGTGTCGGGGACTCCGCCGGCCTGCTCCAGGTCATCACGGAGAACGAGGGCGCGAGCCTGCTGACGTTCTTCTTCTTCGCCATGGTCTTCGTGGTCCTCACCCTCCCGATCGGACTGTGGACCACCTCCCTCTCCCGGAAGCTGTCGGTGAAGCGATGAGCACACAGGCGGTACTTTTCGACGTCCCCGGCCCCAAGGCCCGGCTGCGGCACAGGATCCTCACCGCTGTCGGCGTGGTCCTCGTGGTCGCCATCGCCTACGTCATCTATCTCCAGTTCGAGAAGGCCGGCCAGCTCAAGGCCTTCATGTGGGAGCCGTTCGTCACCGACCCCGAGGTGTGGACGTCCTACCTCATCCCGGGCCTCAAGGGGACGTTCACGGCGGCGGCGATCTCCATCGTGCTCGCCGTGGTCTTCGGGCTGCTCTTCGGCATGGGGCGGCTCTCGCCGTTCGCACCGTTGCGCTGGTTCTGCAGCGTGATCGTGGAGTTCTTCCGCTCCGTGCCCGTGCTGCTGATGATGGTCTTCGCCTACTTCGGCTACTTCGCCACCTCCAACATCGTGCCCAACCAGCACGCGCCGCTCGCCGCCGTCGTCACCGCGCTCACCCTCTACAACGGCGCGGTCATCGCCGAGCTCGTCCGCTCGGGTGTCCACGGGCTGCCCGCGGGGCAGTCCGAGGCGGGACTGGCCGTGGGCCTCACCCCGGGGCAGGTGCTGCGCTCGATCCAGCTCCCCCAGGCACTCACGGCGATGCTCCCGGCCCTCGTCGGCCAACTCGTCGTCGTCCTCAAGGACTCCGCACTGGGCTACGGCATCACCTACCTGGAGCTGCTCAACTGGTCCAAGACCCTGGGCTCGGCGTACGCGAACACCGTCCCCGCGTACATCGTGGCGGGCATCCTGTTCATCCTCGTCAACTACACGCTCACCAAGTTCGCCGTGTACCTCGAGGGCCGGATGAAGAAGCGCCGCGCGAAGGTCTGACCCGCACCCGCACCGACGGAGACCCGCACCCATACCGACGAAAAGGACGTTCCGCGCACATCGCCCGAGAGGGAGTGCGCGGAACGTCCTTTTCGATGCCCGGGGGCGTGGTCGATTCCGGGGGCGTGCTACTTCGGTGGCATCCGGATGCCACCGTCGACGCGGATGGTCTCCGCGTTCATGTACGGGTTGGTGAGCAGCTCCATGACCATGGACGCCAGTTCGTCGCCCGAGCCGAGACGCTTCGGGAACAGGACATTCGAGCCGAGGTTGGCCTTGAACGCCTCCGAGTCCGGGCCCTCGCCGTAGATCGGGGTGTCGATGAGGCCGGGCGCCACGGTGTTGAGGCGGATGCCGGCGGCGGACAGGTCACGCGCGACGGGCAGGGTCAGGCCGACGATGCCGCCCTTCGAGGCGGAGTAGGCGGCCTGGCCGATCTGGCCGTCGAACGCGGCGACGGAGGCCATGTTGACGATGGCGCCCTTCTGACCGTCCTCGTCGGCCTCCTGCGTGCTCATCTTGGTGGCGGCGAGCCGCAGCATGTCGAACGAGCCGATGAGGTTGATGTCGATGACCTTGCGGAACGAGTCGATGTCGAAGGCCGACGAGTACTCACCGTCGCGGCCGATGGTGCGCTGCGCCCAGCCGATGCCGGCCGAGTTGACGAGGTAGCGCAGCGGGCCGAGCTCGAGAGCGGCGGCGACGGCCTTCTCGTTCTGGTCGGTCTTGGTGACGTCGACGGAGACGAACACGCCTCCGACCTCGTTCGCCAGGGCCTCACCCTTCTCGGCATTGAGGTCGGCGACGACCACCTTGGCACCCTTGGCGGCGAGCTGACGGACGACGGCGGCGCCGATTCCCGACGCACCGCCCGTGACGATGGCACTTGCTCCAGAAATTTCCATGCCAGAACGGTAACAAGCACGGGCGCCGGATAAGGGTGGCTTGGCCGGGTCAGTGCGTATTCAGTCTCCGGTGCCCGGCACGACGACGTCCCAGCGGATGCCGAACCGATCGTGGACCTGCCCGTACCGGTCACCCCACGGGGCGACCCCGAACGGCATCGCCATCTCGCCACCGCTCAAGGTGACCTTGTCCAGGAACGCACGGGCCTCGTCCTCGGTGTCGAATCCCAGCAGGAACGAGTAGACGTCGCTGCGCGGCTGCGGGAGGCTCTCGCCCATGGCGTCACCGCCGGTCAGGCTGATCCCGGGGGCCTCGAGGGTCGCGTGGGCGACCGAACCGTGCGGTGGGTCGAACGGGAAGTCCTCGGTGGAGGGGAACTGGTCGTAGGTCATCACCTCGAGCTTTCCGCCGAAGAGTTCCTGGTAGTAGGGGAACGCCTCCGCCGCGTTGGCGGGGAAGGAGATGTAGGGGACGCAGGTCATGGCCATTGTCGGAGTCTCTCGTCGTGGGCGACCGCGTGCCGGTGCTACCCGGTATACGCAACGCTAGACCCGTCTGCGCCGCCGGACACGTTAAATCTGGTCGCTGTCGCTGTCGCTGTCGCTGTCGCCGTTGCCGCCCGGCCCGGCCGGGGAGGGGCGCCGTCCGGACAGCGCGAGCAGTCGGGCCCGAGAGTCCGCCCCGAGCGTCACGGGGCTCGCCTCGGCGAGCACGTCGAATGACCGCATCAACTCCACCACGCTCCTGGCGTGGTCGAGCGTCCAGGCGGCGAGGTCCTCCGCCTCCGTCGACTCCCAGGTCCGGGGATCGAGGTCGTGGGCGTGGACCAGCAGTTCGAAGACCCGTAGCGCGAGCAGGTCGCGGACCGGGATGTCGGCCAGGCGGTGCGGGACGGTCGCGTCCGCGTCCCGGGCCCGCGCGAGTTCCCTTCGCAGACCGGCGGACGTGCGGTGCAGGGCGGGGACCGGTTTCTCGCCGGCGTGGTCGGCGGTGCGGGTCCACCCGATCTCCGACTCCGGCAGCCGTGAGGAGTAGGCGGCGTATCGCAGCCCACCGCCCAGGACGTGGTTGGCGCAGTCGCGGCGGGTCCATCCCGGGCAGGCGTCGCAGTCTCCGTCGAGACCGCCGGCGAGCGCGCGGCCGAACAGGGTGGTGGCCCGGTCGAGAACCGCGAGGTCCTCCGGGCTCAACGGGGTCGGGGTCACGGGCACCTCACCTCCAGGAATGTCTGTGCTTCACACTAGGTTGACTGGGACGGTGTGAACAGATCACGCCAACCCTTCAGCCGTGACGAGAAAGGACCGATACCCGCCATGAGCCCGCAGACCTCCGGTGCAGCAGAGACCCGGGAGTTCCAGGCCGAGACCCGGCAGCTGTTGGATCTGATGATCCACTCGATCTATTCGAATCCGGACACCTTCCTGCGCGAGGTCATCTCCAACTCCTCGGACGCGCTGGACAAGCTCCGGTTGGCCGCGCTGCAGGATTCCTCGCTCGGCGCGGACACCTCGGATCTGCACATCGAGCTGATCCCGGATGCCGGCGCCCGGACGCTGACGATCCGCGACAACGGCATCGGCATGTCCCGCGACGAGGTGGTGGACCTCATCGGCACGCTCGCCAGGTCGGGCACCGGGCAGATGCGGGAGGCACTCTCCGCGGCCCGGGCGGCGCAGGAGTCCGGTGAGGTCTCGGAGCAGGCCACCGCGGACCTCATCGGTCAGTTCGGCATCGGCTTCTATTCGACGTTCATGGTCGCGGACACGGTCACGCTGGTCACCCGCAAGGCAGGCGAGAGTGCGGGGACGCGCTGGACGTCGAGCGGCGAGGACACGTACACGATCGAGGACGCCCCGGACGCTCCCCAGGGCACCTCGGTGATCCTGCAGCTCAAGCCGGCCGGTGGGGACGCGGCGCTCCCGGACTACGCCGAGGAGCACACGCTGCGCCGGGTGGTGCGAACCTACTCGGACTTCATCGCCTGGCCGATCCGCATGGACGTCGAGCGCCCGGCGCCGGAGCCGGAGTCGACGGATGGGGCCGGCGCGGACGGGGCCGGCGCAGACGATGCCGCCGCCGAGGACGCCGCGCCCGAGGCTCCCGGCACGGTCACCGAGACGGAGACGCTCAACTCCCAGAAGGCGCTGTGGACGCGGCCCCGCTCGGAGGTCACCGACGAGGAGTACGCCGAGTTCTACCGTCACGTCTCGCACGCGTGGGACGAGCCGCTGGAGACGATCACCCTCAAGGCGGAGGGCACGTTCGAGTACCAGGCGCTGCTGTTCCTTCCCACGCAGGTGCCGTTCGACCTGTTCTCCCCGGACACCAAGCGCGGGGTGCAGCTCTACGTCCGTCGTGTCTTCATCATGGACGACTGCGAGGAGCTGGTCCCGCCGTTCCTCCGCTTCGTCAAGGGCATCGTCGACGCCCAGGACCTGTCGCTCAACGTTTCCCGCGAGATCCTCCAGCAGGACCGCCAGATCCGGGCGATCCGCAAGCGCCTGGTCAAGCGGGTGCTGCAGACGATCGAACAGATCAGGACCGACCGGCCGGAGGAGTTCCGCAGCTTCTGGGCAAACTTCGGTGCCGTCCTCAAGGAGGGCCTGATCGCGGACGTCGACGCCCGGGAGCAGTTGCTGGCCGTGAGCACGTTCGCCTCCACGCGTCCCGCCCAGGCGGGCGCCGGGAACGCCGGGTCCGGATCGGACGAGACCCCGCGCGACGACGAGCGTGACGACGACGAGGTGGGCACCACCATCGCCGAGTACGTCTCCCGGATGGCCGACGGGCAGGAGGAGATCTACTACCTCACCGGGACGTCCCGCGCGGCGGTGGAGAACTCCCCGCACCTGGAGGCGTTCCGTGCCCGCGGCGTCGAGGTCCTCATCCTCACCGACCCGGTCGACGAGGTGTGGGTGGACGCGGTCGGCGAGGTCGACGGCAAGCGCCTGCGGTCGGTGGCCAAGGGCGACGTGGACCTGTCCGGCATCGGCTCGGAGGGCGAGGAGAACAAGGACGAGCCCGACGCGGCCGAGTTCGCCGACCTGCTCACCTGGCTGGGCGAGGAGCTGTCGGACGAGGTCAAGCAGGTGCGCCTGTCGCACCGGCTCACCGAATCGGCCGCGTGCATGGTGGGCGACGAGTTCGACATGACTCCGCAGCTCGAGGCCATGTACCGCGCTTCGGGCATGGAGTTGCCCACGAGCAAGCGGATCCTCGAGCTCAACCCCACGCACCCGCTGGTCGAGCGGCTGCGCGAGCAGTACGCATCGGATCCGTCGGCGCCGGGCCTGGCCGATACCGCCCGGCTGCTGTCGGGTGCGGCCGTCCTCGCGGAGGGCGGCACGTTGTCCGATCCGGCCGCGTTCGCCAAGTTGCTGGTCGACCGCATCTGACGTCGCCCCAGCGGCCCATCGCGCCGCTGGCCCGGCGGCCTCGTCGGCTCGAGCAGCCTCGCCGGTTTCCCGGCTCGCACGCCCGCTGCTCCGCAGGATCCCGTCAGGGCTCCCGCGGCGCGGCGGGCGTTGTTGCCGACCTCCCCGCCCACAGCGACGGCCGGGGCGACGACTACCCGATCACCGGTGTCCGGCCCCGGCCAGGGAGCCGCAGGCCACGCCGATCACCGCCCCGAGCGCGGTCTCGGCCGGGGTGTGGTGGCTGATCCGCACCCGCGCCCAGGCCACCGTCGGTACGAGGGCCAGCAGTCGCCAGTAGCGGGGTGAGAGTTCGCGGGCGAGCACCGCGACGGCCCCGGAGAGCACGGCGGTGTGGAACGACACCTTGATCCGGAGCGTCGCGGCCCCGGCCACGCCCAGCGCCACCAGTGCGGCCCGCGTCATCCGCTGCAACTCGTCCGGGGCGTCGCCCCACCGTTGGGCCGCGAGCAGGGTCGCCACCGACCCGGCGATGCCGACGATCACCAGGGGGCGGTCCTCCCGCCGGGTGACGTGGTGGTCGGACAGCGCCTTGCGTCGGACCCGCCAGGTGATCGCGGCCTGCGGAACGATGCCCAGGCCGGCGGCGGTCGCGAGCCCCCACCCGGTCGACCCCACCGCCCGGCCGAGGTGCACCGACCCGACGGTGAGCACCACCCACGGGGCGCAGACCTCCGTCAGAACCGTCGCCGGGAGCACGCCACGCGTCCGCCCATCCGGCGCGACCGAACCCCGGGCCGACGCACCGCTCTCGACCACCACGCTCTCCGCCACCCCCCGAAAATCCGCTATCCCGAATACGGATCCGCTGGTTTGATTGGACTAGCGGATCCGGAGGGAGAGTAGCGGATCTGGCCGGGGCGGATCGGAGTGCGGTGCGGGGTGGGGTGGTGCGTGCGGTGCGGTGCGGTGCGGTGCGGGGTGGCGCGGGGCGGGGCGGACCGGAGTGCGAGGCGGGCCGGGCGCGGGGCGGGTCAGCGGGGCCGGATCTCGGCGAGGCACTGCTCGGCCAAGCTCAGGGTGGCTGCGTCGAACAGCAGCAGCGTGGCGGACTCCACCTCGGTGTCGATGCCGGCGAGAGTCCCGAGCGCGGTGCGGATCGCGTCCTCGCGCGGCCAGCCGTAGGCCCCGGCGGAGATGAGCGGGAAGGCCACCGTGCGGGCGCCGAGCTCGTCGGCCACGGCGAGGGAATTGCGATAGCAGCCGGCCAGCAGCGCTCCGCCGCCGGTGCCGCCCGTGCCGCCCGTTGCTTCCGCGCCGCCGGTGCGTTCGTAGACCGGGCCCACGGTGTGGATGACCCAGCGGGCGGGGAGATCTCCGGCGCCGGTCGCGACGGCCTGTCCGGTCGGCAGCCCGTCGCGCAGGCGGCCCGCCCTCAGCTCCCGGCACTCGGCCAGGATCGTCGGCCCGCCCGCGCGGTGGATCGCCCCGTCCACACCGCCGCCCCCGAGCAGGGAACTGTTGGCCGCGTTGACCACCGCGTCGACGGCCATCCGGGTGATGTCGCCATGGCCCAGCTCGATCCGGGCGCGCCTCGTCGTCGTCATCCCGACACCCCGGGCGTCACGGCCTCGCGGGGTGACCTCCGGTGGGTGATCATCGGCGTCGGTGAGTCGTCGAGGCGGTCCATCAACCACATGATGGTCGCCACCTCGCCCACCCACGCCAGGCTCACGCACCAGCCGGCCAGGATGTCGCTCGGGAAGTGCACACCCAGGTACATGCGGGTGACGCCGATGGCCGGGACATACCCGGCGGACCCGACGATCACCGGGTAACGCCACGCCGTTGGCCAGGCCAGGACGCAGGCGCACCCGGCCAACGCCGCGCTCGCCATGGCGTGACCGCTGGGGAACGAGTAGCTCTTCTCCTCCACGATGTGGGTGAAGAACGTGGGCCGACCCCGCCGGTACAGGGCCTTGAGCACCGAATTGATGACCGTCGACCCCACCAGGGACACCGTCAACAGTGCGGCGGGCCGGCGACTGCCCCGGACGGAGACCAGATACGCCGAGGTGGCCAGGGCGAACAACGGCACCGCAGTGACTCCGCCGAGTTCGGTGACGGCCCGGACGATGCGCGTGTTGCGCGGCGAATGGCGACTCTGCAGCCACAGCATGACGGGGCGGTCGAAGGGCAGGCCCGCATCGCCGCGGATGCGCTCGGCCAGCTCGACGAATCCGATCACCGGGGTCGCGAACCCCACGAACGCCACCCCGAAGATCGTCCACGTCCCGCGCGGCAGGGGCATCTCCCGCCGGTCGACGATGCTGCCCAGCACCCCGTCCGACGGGTACAGCTGCCGCAGGATGTCCCGAGCGGAGGTGAACGCTCGGGAGCGACGGGAGGTCGTCGTGCGCGACATGCCCCCACACTAGGCAGAGCGGCGGCCTTCCCGCCGGTGGATCGCCGCGAGGTCGGGTGCGGCGCGGTTAGGGTGGGCCGCAGGCGACCCGAGAGGCGGACGACGAATGAGCCAGACCCGTGTGGAACATGACCTGCTCGGTACCAAGGAGGTCCCGGCGGAGGCGTATTACGGCATCCACACGGTCCGGGCCGTCGAGAACTTCCCGATCACCGCCACCACCATCAGCGACATCCCCGACTTCGTCCGCGGCATGGTCATGGTCAAGAAGGCCGCCGCGCTCGCGAATCTCGAGATGGGTGTCCTCGACGAGACGGTGGCGAAGGCGATCGTCGGGGCCTGCGACGAGATCCTGGTCGACGGGCGCTGCATGGACCAGTTCCCCTCCTGCCAGTTCCAGGGCGGCGCCGGCACCTCGGTGAACATGAACACCAACGAGGTCGTGGCCAACCTCGCCCTCGAGCGCCTCGGCCACCCCAGGGGCTCCTACGACATCGTCAGCCCCAACGACGACGTCAACCGTTCACAGTCCACCAACGACGCCTACCCGACCGGATTCCGCATCGCCCTGTGGCACGCGCTGGAACGGCTCGAACCGGCGATCGTCGCCCTGCGGGAGGCCTGCTACGACAAGTCCGAGGAATTCCGCGAGGTCCTCAAGATGGGGCGCACGCAGCTGCAGGACGCGGTCCCCATGTCGATGGGCCAAGAGTTCGGCGGCTTCGCCGTGACGCTCGACGAGGAACTCCACGTCCTCGGCGCCGCGGCCCGGATGCTGCTCGACGTCAACCTCGGTGCGACCGCGATCGGCACCGGAGTCAACACCCCGCCCGACTATCGTCGCGCCGTCATCAGACATCTGCGGGCCGTCACCGGACTGCCGGTCACCGGCGCGATGAACCTCATCGAGGCCACCAGCGACACCGGCGACTACGTCAACGTCCACGCCGCCCTCAAGCGGACCGCGGTGAAGGTCTCCAAGATCTGCAACGACCTGCGGCTGCTGTCCTCGGGGCCGCGCGCCGGCTTCAACGAGATCAACCTGCCGGAGCTGCAGGCCGGGTCGTCGATCATGCCAGCCAAGGTCAACCCGGTGATCCCCGAGGTCGTCAACCAGGTGTGCTTCAAGGTGATCGGCAACGACGTCACCGTGACCATGGCCGCCGAGGCAGGTCAGCTCCAGCTCAACGTCATGGAGCCGGTGATCGCCCAGGCGATGTTCGAGTCGATCTCGCTGCTGACCAACGCCATCGAGACGCTGACCGAGAAGTGCGTGGAGGGGATCACCGCCAACGTCGAAGTGGCCCGCCAGAACGTGATGAACTCGATCGGGATCGTCACCTACCTCAACCCGATCATCGGCCACCACAACGGTGACCGGGTCGGCCGTGAGTGCGCCCGGTCGGGCCGCGGGGTCCGGGAGGTGGTGCTGGAGATGGGGCTGCTGTCGGCGGAGGAGCTCGATGACATCTTGTCGCCGTCCAACCTCCTGCGGCCGAAGTACAAGGGAAAAGGTGGTACACGGGACGTGGCACAACCCGGGCAGGATATGACCGGCCCCACGGCCTGAGCCGCCGGGTCGGAGTCGGACCAGGGCGGTCCGACTCCGACCCGGGTGAGCCGTGTCAGGCGGGGGGCTCGCCGACGCGGCCGATGCTGCTTACGGCGAGGTTCCCCAGCGAACTGTCGAAACCGAACTGCTGGTCGATGAATGCGGACGAGCCCGAGATCGCGGCGTTGATGGCGGCGGACGAGCCGACGGTGTAGTCGAACTGGGCGAAGAAGTCGGCGATGGCCTTGAGCATGAGTGCCTCCAGATGGATCGGTGGTCGCGCCGCGAACCGGGCGGCGGGACGTGAGCTGGCCTACACAGGTGATATCGGACCCGCCGCCCCGATCGTTAGCCGCGCAAACTGATGATTCCGGCCCGCGCGCCCGCTACCGTCGCACCATGAGCTTTCCCGCCTCCCGCGTCGTCGCCGGGCGCGAGATCACCTTCCCGGTCCCCGTCGTGTCCGCCTCGGTCTCCGGCGCGGCGTTCCTCACCCGGGCAGCCGTCGTCCGCCGGCTCATCGCCGCCGGCCGCCAGTCCGCCGTCCTCGACGCTGCGGGCGCCGAGCCGGTGGCACTGCCCGGCGGCCGGACCCCCGCGATCATGATCCACGTGCGGTACCACGACGTGCCCGGCAACGTCCTGGGTGCGTACCACGAGATGGGAGTGGCTTTCCAGCTCAAGGTGCCGGGCCACGGGACGCTGGTGCACATCCACGAACTGCCGGTGGACCAGGACTTCACCCTCGCGGCGGGCAACGAGCTGTGGGGCTTTCCCAAGTGGAAGGGCGACATGGTCGGCACCGCCGGCGGGGCGCTCGACGATGCCCGTCTCGGGGCGGTCGGGTCGGCGGGCGCGGGCGGGGTCGATCTCAGGCTGGATACCCGCGTCGGTGTCCCGATCCCCGGCAGCCAATCACTCGCCATGAACTGCGTGCAGGTCCTCGACGGTCAGCCGGTGCGGGTCACGGCCGAGGCCACCGCCCGAGGTGGGCGGATGCGTCCGCTGAGCGGCGCTCGCGTGACGATCGCGACGGGCGCGGATGACAGCGACGCCGATGTCGCGCGGTTCGCCGAGGCGGTACGCGAACTCGGGCTGGACCGCGCCCGCGCCCTCGCCACCTTCTCCTACGACAGGTTCGAGGCCGAGTTCCAGGCGCCCGAACGGATCGGCTGACGCCGCCCGGGGGCGCCGCCCAAAGCGGCGTCGCCCAGAGCGGCGTCGCCGAGCAGCATCGCGAACGCGGCGATTCCGCTCACACCCTGCGCGTTGCCGATGAGCCACTGCAGCACGTGGGCGGCTGGGTCGACCGTGGTGAGCGCGTAGGCGTAGTGCGTGCCGATCAGGTGGGTGAGGACCAGGACCGCCACCGCGATCCGGACCGGTCTGCGCCGGGCGGTCAGTAGTAGCGGGATGGCGATGACCACGCCGGACCAGTGGTGGGTCACCGCCACCGGAGAGGCGATGAAGACCCCGAGGGCGACCAGGAGCAGGGCGTCGACGGGCCGGTTGTCCCGGGTCAGTCGCCAGGCTCCCCAGGTGGCTGCCGCGGCGACGAGCAGGAAGAAGCCGTAGACGGGCGGGTCGAGGTGCTCGGCGGGGATCCGGGCCCGGGCCAGCAGGCCGCTCAGGGCCTGGTTGGGGACGAAGTGCCGTGTGCCGCCCCGTTCGGTGAGGAAGAACTCGGCGGTCCAGAAATGCCAGGACTCGGCCGGGCGGATGAGGTGCCCGAGGCCGATCGTGGCCGCGACTGTCCCAACCGCCCGTGCCAGGGACGCCCAGTCTCTACGGACGAGGAACAGAACGCCGAACGCGGCCGGGGTGATCTTGATGCCGGCGGCCAGGCCGAGCAAGACGCCGCGGGCGCGGCGGGGAGTGAAGCCCAGGACGTCGGCGGTGACCATGAGGAACAGGAAGATGTTGATCTGGCCGAAGCCGATGTTCGCGCGGATCGGCTCGAACAGCAGCGCCACGCCGGTCAGTGCCAGGGCCAGGGTTCGTGCGCCCTGAAGCTGGAGCCGGGACGCGGCCATGGCCAGGATCGCCCAGACCGCGACCACCGTGGCGGCGGTCCAGGCGAGTTGGGCGACAGTGGCTCCGAGTGGCGCCAGCGGCAGGAAGACGACGGCGCCGAACGGCGGGTAGATGAACCTGAAGCCCGAGCGGGTGGGAAAGCCCTCGGAGTACAGGTCCGCCCCGGCCAGCAGGGCCCGTCCGGCGTCCTGGAACACCTGGAGGTCCAGCATGAACTCGGTCGCGGCTCGCACCATGACCGCGGTGATCACGGCCGCGGTCAGGATCAGACCTGCCAGGCGCAGCGCGCTCCCCGGCTTCGGGAGGGTGTGCATCGGGTAGCGCTCCTTTCGGTCCGGAACGGGGTGCGGTCGACCAGGATGCGGTCTGGTCAGGCCGGGTCGGGCCAGGTCAGTGCCCCTCACCGAGGTTGCCGGAGAGCTTCTCCAGTCGCTCCTGGCTGGCCCCGTCGAGGCCGATGATCTCGACCGTCTTGCCCTTGGCCGCGTACTTGTGGCTGATCGCATCCAGGGTGGCCACGGTGGAGGCGTCCCAGATGTCGGCCTCGGTCAGGTCGATGACAACGTGCTGGGGATCGCCCGAGTAGTCGAACTGGTAGACCAGATCATTGCTGGAGGCCCAGAACAGTTCCCCGCGGACCCGGTAGGTACGGATGTCGATGGTGCCGTCGTGATTCACGTCGAGCTCCGAGACCTTCTCCAGGCTCGTCATGTGCGCGACCCGGCGGGCGAACATGACCATCGCGGTGAGGACGCCGAGGACGACGCCGATGGCCAGGTTGTGGGTGATCACGGTGGCGGCCACGGTGACGATCATGACGACCGTCTCGCTGAGCGGCATCAGACGCAGGGTGCGGGGATGGATGGAGTGCCAGTCCAGGGTGGCCACGGAGACCATGATCATCACCGCGACGAGAGCGGCCATGGGGATCAGGCCGACGATGTCGCCCAGTGCGACGACGAGGATGAGCAGGAAGACGCCCGCCAGGAGGGTCGACAGGCGGGTGCGGGCGCCCGACTGCTTGACGTTGATCATGGTCTGGCCGATCATCGCGCAACCGCCCATGCCGCCGAAGAAGCTGGTGACGATGTTGGCCACACCCTGGCCCCAGCCCTCGCGGGTCTTGTCGGTGCGCACCTCGGTGAGGTCGTCGACGAGTTTGGCGGTCATCAGGGACTCCATGAGCCCGACCAGGGCCATCGCCAGGGCGTAGGGGGCGATGATCTGGAGCGTCTCCATGGTCCACGGCACGTCGGGGATGAACAGCGACGGCAGCGAGTCGGGCAGTTCACCCTGGTCGCGCACGTTGGGCATGGTCCAGCCGAACAGCACCACGACGGCGGTGATCGCCACGATCGCGATCAGCGGTGCGGGAACCGCGGCCGAGAGCCGGGGGAAGAACACCATGATGCCGATGCCGGCCGCGACCATCGGGTAGACCAGCCAGGGCACCCCGAGCAGGTGCGGGATCTGCGCGGTGAAGATGAGGATCGCCAGGGCGTTGACGAACCCGACCATCACGCTGCGGGGGATGAAGCGCATGAGCCGGCCCACGCCGATCAGGCTGAGGACCACCTGGAAGATGCCGGCCAGCAGCACTGTGGCGACGAGGTAGTCCATTCCGTAGTCACGCGCCACGGGGGCGATGACCAGAGCGATCGCGCCCGTGGCGGCGGAGATCATCGCCGGCCGCCCGCCGGTGAAGGCGATCGTCACGGCCATCGTGAACGAGGCGAACAGCCCCACCCGCGGGTCGACTCCGGCGAGGATCGAGAACGAGATGGCCTCGGGGATCAGCGCGAGGGCGACGACCAGTCCTGCCAGCACCTCGGTGCGCAGCCGCCGGGCCGAGGAAAGGGCGTACCTGAATGACGCGAGGACACCGACGGGCGCCAGACCGTCATCGTCGACGCCGGGAGCGGGAGCGGCCCCGGGCGTGGTCGCGGGAGCTGTCACGGAGAATTTTCCTCACCACGTAGGGGCATGACACACTCTCCCGTAGCGGGAGATTCTGAATGTACCGTAACGGTAGAGTTGGCCGAGCGCGAACCCGAGCCCATGAGTGTGAACAAGCCCACAAGGAGAACGATGTCGGACGACGCGGTGCGCAAGATCGGCGAGGTCGCCGAGATCACCGGATTGTCGATCCGCACCCTCCGCCACTACGACGAGCTCGGCCTGGTGGTGCCCTCCGGTCACACCGCCGGTGGGTTCCGGCTCTACACCGATGCGGATGTCCAGCGACTGCTCCTGGTGCGGCGGATGAAGCCCCTGGGGTTCTCGTTGGAACGCATGAGGCAGTTCCTCCGGGCGACGGACGTCCTCTCGGCGGGCCGCGGCTCGGGTTCGGTGGAGCTCGACGACTGGCACGCGGCCCGGACGACGGTCGAGGAGATCCGCTCGGAGGCGGAGGCCCGCTATCGCGACCTGCAGACCCAGCTCGACTACGGCACGGAGTTCCTGCAGCTGGTCCGGAGATTCGACTAGGAGACTGCTGAACAAGCTGCGATCCTGGCACGGCCGGTGTGCGTGAGGGCCGGTTGGCCGTCGCGCGAGGTGCGGTGTTGGAGATTTCTGGGTTCGGCGAGAAGGGCGAGAGGTTCGCGGCGCCCACCGCGGGTTGTTCGAGCCTGTGCTGGGGCGGGAATGCCTGGCCCCGGCCCGCTGATCAGGCCAGGGCCCAGGTTCCGTTCTGGCTCGTTAGTCCCATCGCGACTAGCCGGCGCAGGTTCAGGGCGGCAACGCGGTGGTGGAGCCAGTCGTTGTTCTTCTCGACCCCGCGGTACGGCACGCGGCGGGCACCTCGGGTCAGCCAGGCGATCGAGCGTTCCACCATCGGTCGGTTCTGGCGGTAGACGGTCTTGAAGTCCTCATCGCCGGCCCGCTGGCGGTGCTGGCGTTGCAGCAGGTGATGCTCGCCGAGCACGACTTTGCGCCCCGTGGCTGAGGTGGTGCACCGCTGACGCAGCGGGCAGCCACGACACGCCGCCCCGAAGGTGGCATTGCCCTTGGCAGACAGGCCACGGGTGATGTTGGCGGGGCAGGTCAGGGTGCCCGCCACGGCGTCGAAGGTGAAGTCATCCAGGGTGAACCCGCCCTCGACTGCGGGCCGTAGCGGCCACGGCTTGACCAGGGGCAGCCACTGCTTGCCGGCCAGGGTGTGCAGCATGTCGCCGCTGGCATAGGCGGAATCGCCGAGCACTTCGACCGGCTCGCCGGCGTCGATGGTGGGATCGGCGGTGACCAGCTGCGCGCCGACCGCGGCATCGGAGTTGGTCGGCCCGTTGGGCTTGGTCAGGGAGCACATGGTGGTCAGGCCGGTGTCGGGCTCGACCACGATGTGGGCCTTGAACCCGTCTTGGCGGCGCTGGCGGGTCTTGTGGGCGTGGCGGGCATCGGGGTCCACGGTGGAGATCACCCGATCCGGGGCGGTGCGGCGGGCGATGCGCCACCGCCCGTCGGTACCGTCTGAATCCTCGGCCGGTTCGACATCCTGCCCTGCTACCAGCGCCAACAGGGCGACCGCTTCGGCCGGCTTGCCGCCGGCGGCGGTGATCGCCTGAACATCGAGTGCCGCCAACAGCGCCAGAGCATCGGCCACCAGGGCGGAGACCAACTCATCACGGGCGGCCTGGTCATCCCAGGCGATGCGCGGCTTACCGGCCTCGGTGTAGTCCTGCCCGCACACCGCCGCCAGCCGGGTGCACTCGGTGGCGATCAGCTCCTTCGCCCCGGGCACCTCGCGGCCGACCCGGCGGATCTGGGCGATGAGCTGGGTGATCGTGTCTTGACGGGCCACTGCGTCGTCCAAGACCGTTGAATCCAGCGCCCGGCGGGTCTTGGCCTTGACCGCACCGGTCTCGGCGATGACCTGGCGCACCACCTCGAAGATCCGCTGCGGTCGGTCACTGGCCGCCAGGCGGCGTCGCCAATAGGTCAACGTCGACGAGTTGAAACCCTTCGCATCGACCGGATACCCGCAGGCGGCCTTCCACCGCAGGTCGAACGTCAGCGCGTCGACCGCTTCCCGGTCTGAGTGACCGAACAGTGCCTGGAGCACGATGACCGAGGCGATCACCTCACCGGGAATCGACGGCCGGCCCCGGCCCGAGGGAAACAGGTCGGCGAACAACTCGTCCGGGAACAGCCGGTCCCGGTGCTCGGCGAGCAACGCGAACACGCTGCCCTCCTCGAGCAGATGCCCCGCCACCGACTCCACATCCAGCAACTCGCGCTGCCGATCCGACTCACCCTGCATGACCCACATCATTTCAGGGCCACCCCAACCCCGCAGGCCGGACACGCACTTTGTTCAGCAGTCTCCTAGGGCCTCCCGGCGCCGGTCGGCTCCAGTCGGGTCGCGGCAGGCGCGGAAGGCGTACCGGCAGTCAGTCCGCGGCGGCCCGTCCCGCGGCGAGGGCCTGACGGGCGACCGGCTCGGCGGCGGCCCGATCGGTGGCCACCAGCCCGATGCGGCTGCGACGGTCGAGGACGTCGTCGACGGTCAGCGCCCCCTCGTGGGTGACCGCGTAGGAGAACTCGGCGCGGGTGACGTCGAGGCCCTCGGCCACCGCCTCCAGCGGCCGGTCCAGCAGGCTGGCCGCCACCACGGTGCCGGCCTCCTGGCCGTAGCGCGCGACCAGGGAGGCGGGGAGGAGTCCGGCGGAGGTGGCCGCCACCGCGGCCACGGGATGCCCCGGCGCCCCGACGAGCGGGAGGTCGGCGGTCCGGCACGGACCGGCGGGGAGTCCTGCACGCCCCGCGACGAGGTCGACCACCTGCTCGGCCATGAGCCGGTACTCCGTGAGCTTGCCGCCGGTGATCGTGACGAGGCCGTTGTCCGAGGTGCGCAGGGCGTGATCGCGGGAGAGGTCGGCCGTGTCGCCGTCGCCGGAATCGACCAGGGGGCGCAGGCCCGCGAAGGTGCCCAGCACGTCGTCGCGGGTCAGCCGCACCTCGAGCGCCCGGTTGACGACATCCAGCAGGAAGTCGATCTCCGCCTCGGTTGACTCCGGCACGTCCGGCACCGGGCCGGGGGCGTCGACGTCGGTCAAGCCCACGTGCAGTCGCCCGAACTCGGCCGGGATGGCAAAGCAGAAGCGGTTGGTCTCACCCGGCACCGGCACGGTGAGGGCGCCGACGGGATGGCCCAACGCGGCCGCGTCGAGGACCAGGTGGGTGCCACGCGAGGGACGCACGCGCACGCCGGGAGTGGTCTGGCCGGCCCACACGCCGGTCGCCGACACGACGGCCCGCGCGGAGAGGGTGAACTCGTCGTCGTCATCGCTCCGCGCCGCGCCGCCGGCCCCCGGGCCGCCCCCCGCGCCGCCCCCCGCGCCGCCCGCGCCGAGCTCGTCGCGGACGGTGACCCGCGTGCCGCTCGACTCCAACACCCGCGCCCGCGTGATCACCCGGGCCCCGTGCCCGGCCGCCGTGCGCGCGACGGCGGTGACCAGGCGGGCGTCGTCGACGAGCTGACAGTCCCAGTTGAGGTGGCCGAACCGCAGTCCGTCGCGGCGCACGCCCGGCACGTACTCGGCGACCCGGCGCGGGCCCAGCACCCGCGCGCCCGGCAGGCGGTCGGCATGGGTCCCGGCGAGGCGCGAGAGCACGGTGCCGGCGACGAACCCGAGGCCCGGCAGCACTGCCCCCACCGGCGGGGTGTCGCGGTAGACGGGCACCACCTGCGCGAGCGGACGCACGAGGTGGGGGGCGGTGCGCTCGAGCATGATGCCGCGCTCGACGGCCGAGCGGCGTGCGATCGCGACGTTGCCGGTCGCCAGATAGCGCAGCCCGCCGTGGGCGAGCTTGGAGGACCATCGGCTGGTACCGAACGCCAGGTCGTGGGCCTCCAGCAACACGGTCTCGAGTCCGCGGGAGGCGGCGTCGAGCGCGATCCCCGCGCCCGTGATGCCGCCGCCGATCACGATGAGGTCCACGGGAGTGGAGCGGCCGCGCAGGTCGGCGAGCTCGCGCGCGCGTCGACCGGCGGACAGCGCGGTGGACGGGGCCGTCGCATCGGTGGGCCCGGGGCGCGCGGTGGGCCCGTGGTCCGCTTTCGCGTGCCCGGTCACAGGCCCAGGTACCCGGTCACGAGCAGGTGGAGCTCGGCGCGCCACGAGTCCGCGTCGAGCGGCGGGTCGGCCAGTGGAGCGGACAGCACGGCGGCCTGGACCGCGAGGTAGAGCATGGTGGCCATGCGGTCGGGGTCGCGGCCGGCGAGGCGGGCGTCGGCCGCGATGGCGCGGGCGAGGACGTCGCGGAGGAAATCGATGAGTCGGTGCTGGGACGTGCCGAGCCGGCGGAACACGTACTCGGCGAGCATGCCGCTCTCGTGTCGGCGCAGCGCGTCGAGCAGGGGGTCGGTGCGCACCTCGTCGGCCATCGCACACAGCAGGCGGGCCAACTCGTCGGCATCGTGGACCGCGCCTTCCAGCAGGTCCGGGCCGACGCGCTCGACCACGCCGGTGAGTTCGCGGGTGAGGAGATCGGCGACCAGTGCGCTGATGTCCGGCCAGTGCCGGTAGAGGGTGGTGCGTCCGACGCCGGATCGGCGCGAGACCTCGACCATCGTGGTGCGACTGGGGCCGATCTCGAGGATCGCGGCGCGGGCGGCGGTGAGTGCGCGGTCCCGGGTGGTGTGGCGCGAGGGGGCGGAGATGGTCACCGGGCCTCCTTCGCGGCGGGTCCCGCGGGGCGCGGGTCGGTGCCGGGACACCGGACGAAAACCCGTGAGCGGAACAGATCGTGCTCTAGTGTCCCAGTATGAGCGACGTGAACCCCGCTGACAAGCACCGATCCGGCCGCCTGCCGCTACCGCCGATGGACCTGTCCAGGTGGGGGACGGCCGCCGAGGCCACGGAGCTGAGCGAGAGCATCCGCGCCCTGCTGCGCGACGTGCTCGGCGTGACCGCGGAGACCGGGCGGACGTTCGACCCGTCCGCGGTGACCGCCTCGCCGTCGCGACTGACCGATGCCGATCTCGCCGCACTGGCCGACATCGTGGGCCCCGGCGACGTCTCGGCCGACGACGCGCAGCGCCTTCCGCGCGCCCGCGGCAAGTCGACGCCCGACCTGTTGGCGTGGCGGACGAGGCCGGCCGTGGACTGCCCCGATGCGGTGGTGGCCCCGGGGGACGACGACGAGGTGGCCGCCCTCCTGGACTGGTGCACCTCCGAGAAGGTCGCGGTCGTCCCCTTCGGCGGCGGCACTTCCGTCGTCGGCGGCCTGGACCCGGACTCCGGGACGAACAGGGCCGTGCTGAGCGTCGACCTGGCCCATTTCGACGGTCTCGAGTCCATCGACCCCGAGTCGGGGGAGGCGGTCCTCGGGGCGGGCGTCACGGGTCCGCGGGCCGAGGAACTGCTGGCTGAGCACGGTTTCTCGCTCGGGCACTTCCCGCAGTCCTTCCCCTACGCCACGCTGGGCGGTTACGCCATGACCCGGTCCTCGGGACAGAGCTCCGCCGGGTACGGGCGCTTCGACGAGATGGTCAGCGGGCTGACGGTGGTCACCCCGGTCGGCGTGATCGAGGCGGGCCGGGCCCCGGCGTCGGCCGCCGGACCGGACCTGCGGCAGTGGCTCCTGGGATCGGAGGGTGCGTTTGGCGTGTGCACCCGGGTGCGCGTGCGGATCCATCCGGTGCCGGAGGTGGTGCGGCACGAGGCGTTCCGCTTCCCCGACTTCGCCACCGGCGCCGCGGCGCTGCGCGCGGTCGAGCAGCAGGGGACGGGCCCGACGGTCATCCGCCTGTCCGACGAGACGGAGACGATGGTGAACCTCGCCACCGCGACCGAGTCGATCGGCGAGCAGACCGGGGACGACGAGGACCGCTCCGGGGGGTGTCTGTGTCTCTGCCTGTTCGAGGGCACGGCTGCCCACGCCGGGTCCCGGCACACGGAGACGCGGGAGGTCCTGATCGCCCACGGCGGCACCTCGCTGGGCCCGGGGCCCGCGCAGTCGTGGGAGCACGGCCGCTTCGGGGCCCCGGTCCTGCGCGATGCGCTGCTGGACAACGGCGCGCTGGTGGAGACCCTGGAGACCGCCACCGACTGGTCCCGACTGCCAGCACTGCGGGCCGCGGTCACGGAGGCGTTGACCACCTCGCTCGAGGCCTCCGGAACGCCGGCGCTGGTCATGTGCCACATCAGCCACGTCTACCCGACGGGTGCGTCCCTCTACTTCACCGTGGTCGCCGGTCAGCGTGGGCAGGACCCCGTCGCCCAGTGGCTCGAGGCGAAGCGGGCGGCCTCCGAGGCGATCGTGGCGGCCGGCGGCACGATCACCCACCACCACGCGGTCGGGGTGGACCACCGCCCGTATCTGGAGTCGGAGATCGGCGAGGTCGGCCTGCGGATGCTGCGCGCGGTGAAGAACGCCGTCGACCCCCACGGCGTGTGCAACCCGGGCACACTCATCCCATGAGCGCGCAGCTGTCCGACCGCCGGATCGGCGCGGTCACGCTACTGGTCAACCCCGCCGCGGGCGGTGGGCGCGGGGAGAAGGTGGCGGACCGGGCCGCCGGCCGGCTGCGTGCGCACGGACTCGAGGTCACGCGACTGGCTGGCGGCGGGGCGACCGAGTCCCTCGCGTTGGCGCGGCGGGCGGTCGCCGACGGGACCGACGCTCTGGTGGTGTGCGGCGGAGACGGGATGGTCTCGATCGCCGTGCAGGCGCAGGCCTTCACCGATGTGCCCGTGGGCATCATCCCGGCGGGCACCGGCAACGACCTGGCCCGCGAGTACGGCATCCCCCTGGGCGATCCCGAGGCCGCCGCGGACGTCATCGCAGACGGCCGGGTCGAGACCGTCGACCTCGGCCGGGCCACCCCGGACGGCGGGGAACCGACGGTGTTCGCCTCGGTGCTGTGCGCGGGGTTGGACTCCAGGGTCAACCGGCGGGTCAACGAGATGGGACTCCTCCGCGGGCCCCTGCGCTACGTCCTCGCCTCGATCATCGAGTTCCCGACCTACCGTCCCCGGCGCTTCCGGATGGTCTTCGACGCCGGACTGCCGAGCGAGGAGACCGTCGAGACCGAGGTCCTGCTCGGCGCGTTCGCGATCACCCGCAGCTACGGCGGGGACATGAAGATCGCGCCCGACGCGGATCGCGGCGACGGACTGTTCGACGTCTGCTATGTCGGGAAGATCTCCAAACTGCGCTTCATGCGCCACTTCCCCTCGATCTACTCCGGTGCCCACGTGGGCCTGCGCGGCGTGTCGACGAGGCGGTGCCGGACGGTCCGACTCGAGGCCCCGGACGTGGAGGCCTTCGCCGACGGGGACGCCATCGCGCCCCTTCCTGTGACCGTCGAGGTACTCCCCGGGGCGGGCCGGTTCCTCGTCCCCAGAAAGCCACTCCAGTCACATCAGCCTCATTGATATCTGCTGGTCACAGCATTGACGCCGTCCCGCGCCCGTCCTGTTACCTCATCGGCCAATTGGTTCGCTTCAGGCGCACCGAGGCGGCATGATCATCACCATGCGCACCAGTCTCATCGCGTCACTCGCGACGATCGCCGTCACCGCCGCCACCCTTGTGGGTGGGGCCGCGACCGCCTCTGCCCAGACGGCTGACCGGACACTGCCGTCCTTCATCCCGCAGCACCTGATCCCCGCCCATCTGGTGCCCCGGGTGGACGGGCTCGTCTCCCAGGTGCGCGCCGCGTTGCCCCCCGAGGTGTGGGCGGCGGTCGGCTCCAGCGAGATGGCCTACCAGGACATCACCGCCCTGGCCGTCGGCGGCGGGTTGCGCGAGGGCATCGTCCGCGAGATCGACTCGTACCGCGTCGGCCGCGCGCTCGGGACGCTGGCACCGAATCCGGAGCTCGACCGTGAGGCCCAGGCCTGGGCCGACCGACTCGCCGCCCGCGACGAGGTGGTCCACAACACCGCACTGATCGGCCGCGGCTACGGGGAGAACATCGTCGCCGCCGGGACCCACTGCGGCGCGACCTGCCTCGTCGACCTGTGGAAGAACTCGCCCGGCCACAACGAGAACCTCCTCGATCCCGGTTACCGGTCCGCCGGGATGGGAATCGCCTATTCGAGCGGCGGGAAGGTATTCGTGGTACACAACTTCGCGTACTAGTGTCGCGTTTCTGAAGTTGGTTTAGGGTTCGCTTTCGCGAGGATCTGTTCGGGGGTTTTAGTCCAGACGAACGGGTGTTTGCGGTCGTTCCAGCCCGTGATGAACTGGCGAATCTTGGCATTGAGGTCCTTGACGGATGTAAAGACACCACGGCGGATGGCCTGCCGGTCGATGATCCCGAACCAGACTTCCACGAGGTTGAGCCAGGATCCGGACGTCGGGGTGAAGTGCACGTGGAACCGCGGATGCTGTGCCAGCCACACCTTCACTGCCGGGGTTTTGTGGGTGGCGTAGTTGTCCATCACCAAGTGCAGGTCAACCTCCGGGTAGGCGCGGTCGAGTTGACGCAGGAACGCCAGGAACTCCTGATGGCGATGCTTCGGCTTGACCGCGCCGGTGACGTGCCCGGTCGCAATGTCCAACGCGGCGAACAGAGTCGTGGTGCCGTGCCGCTTGTAATCGTGGGTGTGCCTTTCGATGCTGCCGGTGCGCATCGGCAGCATCGGCGCGGTCCTATCCAGCGCCTGGATCTGACTCTTCTCGTCAACACACAACACGATCGCGTTGTCCGGTGGCGCCAAGTACAACCCCACCACGTCGGTGACCTTCGCGACCAGTTCGGGATCGGTGGAGAACTTGAACGTTCCGGCCCGCCAAGGCTGCACGCCGAACTTGCGCCACGCCCTGGCCACGGTGGCGTTACCGATCTTCAGATGATCCGCCAGCAGGCGTGAGGACCAGTGCGTCACCCCGTACTTCTTCGGCGGAGGAGTCAACGTCGTGGTGATGATCTTCTGGTCATCTATCCGCTTCGGCCGGCCAGAGCGCGGTTCGTCGAACAGGCCCGCGATCCCATCCGCCTCATACCTGCCTCGCCACTTCCACACCGTCGTCGGCGTCGTTCGCTCCCGGTCAGCGATCCGAGAGTTCGCCTGACCTTCCGCCGCGAGCAGGATGATCCGCGCCCGCATCGCCAACCCCGATTGGATCGACGTTGACCGCGTCCACGACTCCAACTCCTCGCGGTCACCATCACGAAGAATCAAAGCCGGAGCTGGGTTATTGGGCATAACCCATTCTCCCAAACGCCCAAGCATTTAGGAACTAACGACACGCGACACTAGAAGCAGGACCACAAGTAGAAGCCCGACCACTAGTAGAAGCCCGACCACTAATAGAAGCAGCACTCTGACTGAACCACTCGATCCGGCGGCACCGGCGCCCGGGTAGAGCCGAGACGACGGGGGAGACCATGTCCGAACGGATACTGAGAGCACTGAGGCTCAAGACCGATCCGGGGGTGTTCTTCACGACTGTCGGGGTCATCCTGCTCTTCGTCCTGGTGACGTTCTTCGCCGGCGAATGGGTGGGCAGCGTATTCGGCACCGCGTCCGGCTGGATCATGACCAACCTCGGTTGGTTCTACATCTTCGGTGTCACCGCGTTCCTCGGCTTCCTCATCTGGATCGCGCTCAGCCGGTTCGGTCACGTCCGCCTGGGCGGGGACGACGAGCTGCCCGAGCACTCCACACTCACCTGGTTCGGCATGCTGTTCGCGGCCGGGATCGGCACCATCCTCATGTTCTGGGGCGTGGCGGAGCCCATCTCGCACTTCGCGACCCCGCCGCGCGGGGGTGTCGAACCCGGCAGCCGGGAGGCCGCCACCGAGGCGATGGCGTTCACGCTGTACCACTTCGGCCTGCACACCTGGACGATCTTCGCGCTGCCCGCCCTGGCGTTCGCCTACTTCATCTACAAGCGCAAGATGCCGCCGCGGGTGAGCTCGATCTTCGCGCCGCTGCTGGGCGACAAGATCTTCGGCCCGCTCGGCAAGACGATCGACATCGTGGCGCTCGTCGGCACCGTGTTCGGTGTGGCGACGTCGGTCGGCCTGGGCACGCTGCAGATCAACGCCGGCCTGGACGAGCTGTTCGGCATCGCCATGTCCCCGGTCGTCCAGGTCCTCGTCATCGTCGTGGTCACCACCATCGCGTGCATCTCCGTGGCCCTGGGCCTGGAGAAGGGCATCAAGCGGCTGTCCAACCTCAACATCGCGGTCGCGGTCGCGCTGCTGATCTTCGTCGTGGCGACCGGGCCCACCCTCTTCCTGCTCAAGGGCACCGTCGAGTCGCTGGGGATCTACCTGTCGACCCTGCCGGAGCTGGCGCTGTGGAACAACGTCTTTCCTGCCAACGACGACCTGGCCTCGTGGCAGAACACGTGGACCGTCTTCTACTGGGCGTGGACCATCACGTGGTCGCCGTTCGTGGGCATCTTCATCGCCCGGATCAGCCGCGGCCGCACGATCCGCCAGTTCGTCTTCGGCGTCCTCGCCCTGCCGGTGGGCTTCTCGGTGTTGTGGTTCGGCATCTTCGGCATGGCCTCGTTCCACATCGAACTCTTCGGTTCCGGCGGCCTCACCGAGGCGGTGGTCGACGACGGCGACATCCCGGGCGCGCTGTTCGCGTTCCTGTCGAACTACCCGCTGGCCACGCTGCTCTCCGGTATCGCGGTGCTGCTCGTCGTCGTCTTCTTCACCACGTCCGTCGACTCGGCGTCGATGGTCGTCGACATGATGGCCTCCGGCAAGGACGACGACTTCGAGCCCTCGCCGACCCATCAGCGCGTCATCTGGGGCGTGCTCATGGGCGCGGTCGCGGCGACCCTGCTGGCCGGCACGGGCGAGGGCGGACTGACCGCGCTTCAGGAGGTCATCACCGTCATCGGCCTGCCGTTCTTCATCATGGGTTTCGTCATGATGTACAGCCTGGTGCGCGGGATCAGCAATGACATGGGGGAGAGGCCGCCCACGATCACCCGCCAGTGGCGCCGTGCCTACTCGGCCGAGGAGCTCGAGAAGCACGAGGAGGCGCCCTCGCCCGAGCCGGTGCACCCGCTGTACCACATCCCGGGGGACGGGGAGCAGGACGACGGTGCCCCCCTGTCGGCCGGCGACGACAAGGGGACGGCAACCGAGAAGGACTAGTGGCCGCGGACGTCGAGCATCGTCATGCCCGCGTGCATCTCCCACGCGAGGATCTCGGCGCCGTGGTCGCCGGCGGTGACACGCCGCCCCCCGGCGGCGGTCATCCGCGCGGCGTCGCCGGTGTCCATCGGGCCTTCGCCCTCCAGCGTCACCGAGCCCAGGGGCACGTAGAGGTGGACGTAGGGCGCGTCGGGGAGCTGGACGGACCGGCCCGGTGCCAGCCGCGCGGCGTGCAGCGCGGACGAGCGGTCGCGGATCCGGATGGCGGCGCGGTCGGCGTGGGTGGGTAGCCCTCCGGCGACGACGACGAGCTGGTTCTCCAGCTCCGCCGGTTCGATCTCCAGCTGTTCGTAGCCGGGATCCCCACCGGAGGAGTCCGGGACGACCCACATCTGGACGAGGTGGACCGGGTCGGCGGGGGCGGCCTCGGGGCGGACCGGGCCGTCGCGCCAGCCGTCGTTGCGTTCGGAGTGCAGGATCCCCGAGCCGGCGCTCATCCGCTGCGCGAGTCCGGGGTAGATGATCCCGCTGTGTCCCTCGGAGTCCTGGTGCACGAGCGAGCCGGACAGGACCCACGTGACGATCTCCATGTCCCGGTGGCCGTGCGTGTCGAAGCCGGAGCCGGCGGCGATGCGGTCGTCGTTGTTCACCAGCAGGCGGCCGAAGTGCGTGTTCATCGGGTCCTGGTAGTTGCCGAACGAGAACGAGTGGCGGGAGTCCAACCACCCGCCGGCGTCGTGTGAGCGCGACCGGGACCGGTGGATACGGATATCGGACATGGGCTCTGCACCCCCTCTCCAGCGGTGGATGACGCATCAACTATAGCACCGGCCGGTGGCGGGATGGCGCTCTCGCGCGTTCGGTGGCGGCGATGGAGGGGGCACTTTAGGGTTCGAAACGACTGTTCGGGCGATCGTTCAGAACGCCCGTCCAGAAAGATTGTTTATCTGTCAGCGGCCCGTCGCCGACGAGCGTAGAGTGACGAGTGTCACACCGACTAGCAGGAGGTTCCACGATGTTGCAGAACGCGCTGGCCGCCACGGTGCGAGTAGGCGTGGCCACGTACAGCGGGGTGGCGCAGATCGTCGTGGACAACACTCTCGGGCGGGTGCTCGACACCAACCCCGACAAGGTCCGGTAGGTCGTCGGGGCCCTTTCTGCTCCTCGGGCGCCCTACTGATCGGCTCCGGGCGTCGCATCCCTGACCTCGCCGACGAGTTCTGCCAGGACGTCCTCCAGGACCAGCAGCCCACGCGGGTCGGGTTCGCCGGGTTCGCGATCGTCGACGACCGCGAGGTGGGCCCGCGCCCGCTGCATCGCCTCCAGGACGTCGTCGAGGGGGGTCTCCGCGGGCACGATCCCCAGTTCGCGGATCCGATCCCGGCGCAGAGGCTGGGACAGGTCGTCGCCGAGGGTGTCCTTGACGTGGACGTAGCCGACGTACGCGCCGCCGCGGCGCACGGGGAACCTCGAGTGCCCCGTCCGCACGCACAGTTGCTGCACGTCTCCGGTGGACCAGTCCTCCTCGATCGAGTCCACCTCCGCGATCGGCCGGAGGACGTCGGCGGCGGTGATGTGATCGAACTCGAGCGCGCCCTCGAGCAGCAGCGTCTCGTCCTCGTCGAGGAGGCCGGAGTCCTCGGCCGCAGCGACCATCCCGTGCATCTGGTCCACCGTGAAAGTGGTCTCCACCTCGGAACGCGGTTCCACCCGCAGTACGTACCTCACCACCGCGTCCGCGGACTTGTTCATCAGCCAGATCGCGGGCAGGAACACCAGCACGAAGACCCGCAGGACCGGGCCGAGCAGGAGGGCCGCGGCCGCGGGCCGGGCGATCGCCATGTTCTTGGGCACCATCTCGCCGAGCACCATGTGCAGGAATGTGACGATGAGCAGGGAGATCACCAGAGCGATCGGGTGGGCGAACCCGGTGGACACGCCCAACCAGCCCAGCGGCTGCTCGATGAGATGGGCGATGGCGGGTTCGCCGACCGCGCCGATGAGCAGCGAGCAGGCCGTGATGCCGAGCTGCGTGGCCGCCAGCGAGAGCGACACGTTCTCCATGCCGCGCAGCGACCACAGTGCGCGCGTGCTGCCCTCGGCCGCGTGCGGCTCCAGGTTGTCGCGCCGCGCGGAGACCATCGCGAACTCCGCGGCGACGAAGAACCCGTTGCCCAGCAGGAGGGCCACCAGGACCAGCAATGCCACGCCGTCACTCATCCGGGTCCACCGCCTCGGGCTCGTCCCGCAGGACGGTGGCGCGCACCTGCTCGGCCCGGTGCGCGCGCAGTGATGCCACCCGCAGGCGCACACGCGCCCGCGTCGGCAGGTCGTCGTCGTCGCGGTTCTCGTGGTCGTGCGCGTCCAACTCGGTCTCGTCGCCGACCCGGGGGAGTCGGTCCACCGCCTCGGACAGGAGCCCGGACAGGGTGGACACCGTCTCCACCGGCGGGATCTCCAGTCGCAGGATGGCGCCCAGTTCGTCGGGCCGCATCATCCCGCCCACGAGCACGGTGTCGTCGTCGACCCACTCGTGGGTGCGCGACGCACGGTCCTGCTCGTCATCGATCTCGCCGACGATCTCCTCCACCAGGTCCTCCAGGGTGACGATCCCCGCGGTCCCGCCGAACTCGTCCACCACCACGGCCATCTGCAGATCGGTCTGACGGAGCAGCCGCATGAGCGGGTCGAGCGTCATCACCTCCGACACCACGGTCGCCTCGGTGGCGATCTCCCGCACCGGCGTCCGGGCGCGCTCGTCGACAGGCACGGCCAACGCCTGCCGGTAGTGGACGACGCCCACCACCTCGTCGACGGTCGCGCCGAGGACGGGGAACCGCGACCGGCCCGTCGCGGCCACCGTGTCGAGCAGGTCCTGCGCGGTGTGGTCACGCAGGAACGTCACCAGCGGACGGGGCACCATCACGTCCGCCGCGCGGTGTTCCCCGAACGAGATCGAGCGGGTCACCAGCTCGGCCGTGTGCGGGTCCATCGCGCCCTGACGGCCCGACCGCGCGGCCGACGCCCGCAGCTCCTCGGGTGACCGTGCCTCGCCGGGTTCCTCCTGCGGGGTGAACCCGAGCAGCCGCAGGACGACGTTGGCGGTGGTGTTGAGGCCCGTGACCAGCCAGCCGAACACCGCCATGAAGATCCGCTGGGGGATCACGACCAGCCGCGCGACCCGCATCGGAGCGGCGATGGCCCAGTTCTTGGGGACCAGTTCGCCGAAGACCATCTGGAGGAAGGTGACGACGACGAAGGCCACCGTCATCGCGATGCCGCGGGCCGCCGGCTCGGACATCCCCGACACGCCGAGGGCGCCGGTGATCAGCTCCCCCACGGAGGGGCCGGTGAGGTATCCCGCCAGGAGGCTGCTGACCGTGATGCCCAGCTGGGCCCCCGACAGGTTCGTCGAGGTCCTGGCCAGGGACCCGTCGAGGGTCGTGGCGATGCGATCGCCCTCCGAGCCGGCCGCACGCACGTCGTCCCGGTTGACGGTGAGGAACCCGAACTCGACGGCCACGAACAAGGCGTTGGCACTGATGAGCAGTATCAACGCCAGCGTGAGCGTCAGGGCGATGGCCACGTCAG
Organism: Dietzia sp. WMMA184; assembly: GCF_002441635.1. Taxonomy (NCBI): domain Bacteria; kingdom Bacillati; phylum Actinomycetota; class Actinomycetes; order Mycobacteriales; family Dietziaceae; genus Dietzia; species Dietzia sp. WMMA184. Next base: position 2,717,758 of record NZ_NXEI01000001.1, read on the forward strand.
GCCCGGCTACTGGCCGTCTGCCGTACCGTCCGAGCCGCCCACGGCCTGATCCGGCTGCTCAGGGGTCTGGTACACCTTCTTCTGCTCGGCGCGCTCGGCAGCGCCGTCCCCGCCCGCGCCGGACGTCGCAGCGGAGCTCGCCGCTCCCGCGGAGTCGTGCGGTGTCGCGCCCCCGGCGGCCCGGTCGGCGGCGGGCTCGGTGGCGGCGGACCCGGTGGCGGCGGACCCGGTGGCGGTGTCCGCCTCGTCCCCGCCCCGGGAGGTGCTGCCGTCGCCGGCCCCCGATCCGTCGATGGTGTTGCCGAACGACTCCGGGGGCTCCTCCGGGATGCGCGCGGGGTCGTCGGGTCGGGTCTGGTCGGTCACAATCGCCTCCGCGGTCTCGGTGGTGGGCGCCGGTCCCCGGCGCCGGGGTGCTGACGACCCTAGTCCCGTCGGGACCCCTTACGTCGGAATCTCCCGACCGCGTCACCGTGGCTTAGTCTGGTGCGCATGTCGGACAATCCCTTCGGTCGGGTCATCACCGCGATGGTGACCCCCATGCATGACGACGGCTCGATCGATTTCGACGGCCTGCAGCGGCTCGCGGTCCATCTCGCCGATCACGGCCACGACGGACTGCTGGTCAACGGCACGACCGGCGAGTCCGCGACGACCACCGACGACGAGGACTACGACAGCGTGGCCGCCGTCGTCGAGGCCGTCGGCGACCGGGTGAAGGTCATGGCCGGTTGCGGCACCAACGACACCGAGCACTCGATGCGTGCGGCGCGCGAGATGATCGCCCGCGGCGCCGACTCCCTGCTCGTGGTGACGCCGTACTACAACAAGCCCACCCAGCACGGGATCGTCGAGCACTTCCGGATGATCGCCGAGGCGGCCGACCGCCCGATCATGGCCTACGACATCCCCGGCCGCACCGGCACCGCCCTGGCCACGGACACCATCCGGCGGATGGCGGAGATCCCCCGGGTGCGGGCGGTCAAGGACGCCAAGGGCGACCTGTTCGAGGCCAGCCGACTCATGGCGGAGACGGACCTGCTCTGGTTCTCCGGCGACGACGTGCTCAACCTGGCCTACCTGGCCCTCGGTGCCACCGGCATCGTCTCGGTCGTCGGCCACGTCGCCGGCGACGACTACCGGGCGATGATCGACGCCGTCGACGCCGGTGACCTGCCGCGGGCCCGCGAGATCCACACCCGCCTCATCCCGGCCGTGGACGCGATCATGCACACCTCGCAGGGCGCCATCCAGGTCAAGGCGGCCCTGAAGGAGGCCGGCCTCATCGGCTCGGACCGCCTGCGCATGCCCCTCCTCCAGGGGCCGCCCGAGCACCGGGCCAAGTTGCGCGACGGGCTGGCCGCGGCCGGGCTCGGCTGACCCATCCCGGCCACCGGCCGACCACGGTCACCACTCTGCGGGGGATGACCTCGTCGTCGTGACCCTCGTCATGCCCGCTGGAACGCGGCCATCTCCGTGCACCGCCGCCACAGGGCGGCGGCCGTGGTCCGGTCGTGCGAACGGCGACCCGACCGGGCGGGCTTCGGATGCCCGCGCAGGCCCCCGAGGCGATCGGGGCCGACGAACTCGCCGCCGGTGAGGCCGGGCACCGTCGCCGCGTACAGCACGGACAGTGCGCCCATCTCCGGTGTCAGGCCCGCCCACGTGATGGAGTTGCCCAACTCGAAAAAGCGGTCCGCCAGTGGGTTGCCGCTCTGGCGGGTGAGGTCGGTCGCCGTGTAACCGGGATGGGCGGCGACCGACCGCAGCCCGCTGCCGGACCGCTCGAAGTGGCGCTGCCACTCGTAGCCCAGCATGATGCACGCCAATTTGGAGTCCGCGTACGCCGCCATGGGTCGGTAGCCGCGCACGTCCATGTCGAGATCGTCGGTGTCGAGTCGTCCGCGCAGGTGGGCGAGCGAGCCCAGCCACACGACCCGGTCCGTCAGCATCTGCTCCAGCCCCAGGGTGAGCGCGTGATGCGCCAGCACGTTGACCCCGAACTGCATCTCGTGTCCCTGCGCGGTGCGGGCGTGGGGGATGTTCATCACACCGGCGTTGTTGATCAGCACGTCGACCGGCGCACCCTCCGCCGCCGTGGCCGCCACGAACGCGTCGACGGAGTCCAGGTCCGCCATGTCGAGCAGGCGCACCTGCGCGCGCTCCCGGTCACCGGCGGGGAGCGTCGCGCGCGCCTGCTGCGCCTTCTCCTCGTTCCTGCAGGCCATGACGACCCGGGCGCCCCGGGCCGTGAGTGCGGCGGTGGTCGCCAGCCCGATCCCGCCGTTGGCGCCCGTGACCACGAAGGTCCGGCCCGACTGGTCGGGGATGTCGGTGGCGGACCATCTGTGCGCGCGAGTCATGAACGTCAGTCAACCAGCCGTGCCTGCGCTGTGGTGGTCCGTCCGTGTGGTAACGCCGGGATATCCTTCGCGATGTCCTTATGACACACTCGTCGGGTGTGCGGGTCCCACGTGTCACACGTGCCCCCGCGTGCCCCTTCCTCGAGATCCCGGAGTAGCCCCATGACGTTCGACCGCCGAACCTTCCTGCGCCGCGCCGGCATCGGCGCCGCCGGGGCGGGCGCCCTCGCCGCGGGCATCACCCCCGCGGTGGGTGCCCAGTCCTCGATCCCCGCCGGGCTCGGTGCGCTGCCGGGGGCGGGTGTCGGCGTCCCGATCGGCACACTGCTCGACTACGCCTCCGGCCCGCCGGCGGCCGCGTCGATCCGCGCGGCCGGCCACATGGGCGCCGTGCGGTACTGCTCCAACCGCCGCCCCGGCGCCGAGTGGATGACCGGCAAGCCGCTGCTGCGCCGCGAGGTCGACGACTTCCGCCGCAGTGGCCTCAACATGGTCTCCTGCTACCAGTACGGGCGGGCGGAGACCGCCGACTGGAAGGAAGGCGCCGCGGGCGGCGACCGCCACGCCCCGATCGGGATCCGGATCCACCGCGAGGCCGGCGGGCCGTCCGGTGTGCCGATGTACGTGGCGATCGACGACAACCCCACCCGGTGGCAGTTCGACCACCAGATCCGCCCGTACCTCGAGCGCTGGCGCGCCCATCTCCACGGCGCGGGGATGGAGCTCGGCGTGTACGCCAACGCCCCCACCATCGACTGGTGCCGTCAGACCGGCCTGGGGCGGTACTTCTGGCAGCACGACTGGGGCTCCGGTGGGCGCCTCAACCCGAGCGCGACGATCCACCAGCTGCCGGTCCGGCAGCAGGTCACCGTCGGCGGGGTCGTGTCCGACCTCAACCGTGTCTACGCACTCGACTACGGCCAGTGGTGGCGGGTCGACCCGATCGCGCTCGCGCAGTCGGCGCTCGGCAGCTCGATCTGACGCGACGTCTGGCGGGGCCTGCGCCTACTCGACGGTGATCTCGCCCATCGCCCCCCACTCCTCGCCCTCGGCGGTGGTGTTGATGATCCGCGGGGTCCGCTCGAGGTAGCGGGCGGCCGAGCCGGTGAACTCGGCGAAGTGGTCGGAGTTCACGTGCTGGGCGGGGGCGTCGCCCTCCCGGAAGGCCTCGCACAGCAGGAAGGTGTTCGGAGACTCCGGCGACCGGTACCAGTCGAAGAAGAGATTGCCAGGCTCGGCGCGGGTGGCCTCGGTGAACTCGCGGGTGAACTCGAGCCAGGACTCGGCGAACTCGGGCTTGACGTCGAAACGCACGTTGATGAGGATCATGGCCCCATCCTGCCGCGTGGGGAGCGGGCCGTCGAGGGAGGTGCGACTCGCCCCGATCGCCGGGGCAGGCATACGCTGTATCAGGTGACCATCGAGATGAGCACCGAGAACCCGTGCGTCCCGCGGGCAGAGGCCGACTCCTCCGTCCGCGCCGTCTGGAACCGCCTGTCGCTGGACGCGACCTCGAGCAGGAACGAACCGCTGATCGCGGGACTGGTCCTGGACCTCATCGACGGCTGTGATGACCTCGGCGAATCCCTCGCGCGCCTCGCCGCCTCCCGGGTCGCGACCCCCGAGATCGGTCGGCACGTGCTGGAGAAGGAGATCCGGGCGGTGCTGGTGGAGCATCCCCACGTTCTGGAGGCCGTCGCGGCCGACCTCGTAGTGAGCTTCGAGCGCAACCCCGCTTACCCCAACTACCTGGTGCCCTACCTCTTCGCCAAGGGCTTCCTCGGCCTGCAGGTGCACCGCGTGGCCCACGAGATGTGGAACTCCGGGCGCGTCATGGCGGCGTCGTTCCTGCAGAGCCGGATCTCCGAGGTGTTCGCGATGGACATCCATCCCGCGGCCCGTGTCGGCTCGGGCATCCTCGTCGACCACGCCACCGGGATCGTCGTGGGCGAGACCTGCGTGATCGGCGACGGCGTGTCCATCCTGCAGGGCGTCACCCTCGGCGGCACCGGCAACGAGGACGGCGACCGTCATCCCAAGATCGGCTCCGGCGTGCTGCTGTCCGCCGGATCGATCGTGTTGGGCAACGTCCGGGTGGGCGCCTGCTCCAGGGTGGCCGCGGGATCGGTGGTCCTGCACGAGGTCCCGCCCCACACCACCGTGGCCGGGGTCCCCGCGAAGGTGGTCCGGCGGCACGCCGACTCGCTGGTCCCCGCAGAGCGGATGGACCAGGAGATCGACCCCGAGGGGTAGGACGACACGCCGATGCGGGTCCTGGTGGTCGACGATGAGCCGGCGCTGCGCGAGAGCGTGCGCCGGGGACTCGTCACGGGCGGCTGGGCCGTGGAGACCGCCGCCGACGGTGAGGAGGGCCTCGAGATGGCCTGCGCCGACGACTTCGACGTGGTCGTGCTGGACATCATGATGCCGCGGCGCAGCGGGTACGAGGTCGTCCGCGAGATGAGACGCCGCGAGGTCTGGACCCCGGTGCTCATGCTCACCGCCAAGGACGGCGAATACGACGAGGCCGACGCCTTCGACCTCGGCGCCGACGACTACCTGGTCAAGCCGTTCTCGTTCGTCGTCCTCGAGGCGCGGCTCCGGGCCCTGGTGAGGCGGGGGGCACCGGAGCGCCCGGCGACGTTCGAGGCCGGCGACCTCGTGGTGGACCCGGCCGCGCGGGAGGTCCGCCGCGGGGATACGCGGATCACCGTGACCGCGCGCGAGTACGCGGTGCTCGAGTACCTCATCCGCCACCGCAACCAGGTGGTGTCCAAGGTCCAGATCATGCGGGCCGTGTGGGACGCCGCCTACGACGGTGACGACAACATCGTCGAGGTGTACGTCGGCTACCTCCGACGCAAGATCGACGCCCCGTTCGGGGCCCGCGCCATCGAGACCGTTCGCGGGCAGGGCTACCGACTCGTCGACAGCGTCGCGGCGCGCCCCTGAGCCGGGCCACTTCGCCCACTCCTCGCCGGCGTCTGCGCGTGGCCATCCGTCCTGCCACAGCCGCCCGCCGGCGCAGGAGGCGGGACCCTGTGCGGGATGACCGCTCAGGCGGGCCGGGCGGGGCCGGTGGGGATGTCGTCGACGTCGTCGTCCAGTGACTCGACCGGCAGCTCGACCACGAACCTCGCGCCGCCGCCAGGGGCGTCCTCCGCCCGGACCGAGCCGCCGTGGGAGCGGGTGATCTCGGCGACGATCGCCAGACCCAGGCCCGATCCGCCCTTGCCCCGCGCGCGGTCCGCGTCCAGGCGGGCGAAGCGATCGAACACCGAATCCCGTTGATCAGGGGGAACGCCCTCGCCGTCGTCGTCGACACAGACTACCGCGCGCGGCGCCCCGGGGGTCGTGCGGTCGACGGTGAGCCGCAGCGCGATCCGGTCGCGCGCGTGGCGGCGGGCGTTGTCGACGAGATTGCGCACCACGCGCTGCAGGGCATCGGCGTCGCCCACGAGGCGCGCGGGCTCCACCGAGGCCGCGACCTCGAGCCCGCCGCCGATGCTGTCGCCGCTGCCGCCGCCTCCGTCGCCTCCGCCGACGAGGCCCCTCAGCCGGGCCGCCTCGGAGAGCACGATGTCGTCGAGGTCCACGTCGTCGCGCCGCAGTGGCCGGCCGCGCTCGTCGTTCTTGGCCAGCAGGAGCAGGTCCTCGACCATCGTGCGCATCCGCTGCACCTCCGGCAGGAGCAGTTCGTCGACGGTCTCCACGTCCACCGGGGTGCCGGAGGTGGAGGACAGTTCGAGCATCGTCGACAGCGTGGATAGCGGGCTGCGCAGCTCGTGCGAGGCGTCACCGACGAACGCGACCTGTGCGGTGCGGGCGGCGTCGAGGCGCGCGAGCATGGCGTTCATCGTCCGGGCCAGGCGGGAGATCTCGTCCTCGGCCTCGGGGACCGGGACCCGCTCGCCACGGCCGGAGGCGGAGATCTCGGCGACGCGGGAGCGGATCGACTCGACCGGCCGCAGCACCCGCCCCATGGCGTAGTGGACGAACACGGCTGTGGCCAGGCCGGCCACGGGGACGAACGCCAGGAACAGCACCGCGCCGGTGGCCAGGAGGGAGTCGTAGCGGTCGGTGTCGGTGGCCACGTCCACGGCGAACGTTCCCCCGCGGACCTTCACGCCGACGGAGGTGAGGCGGAGGTCGGCGCCGTTCGGGGCGTCGAGGTCGCGCTGGATGACCTGACCGGGGGCGGGAGAGGGGAGCGCGGGGACGTTCTCGAGGCCGCGGGTGACCTGACCGGCCAGGACGCGGCCGTCGGGCGCCACGACCCGCACTAGGTCCACCCCGGACAGCGGCTCCGAGACCAGCTCGAGGGACGCCTGCGGACCCCGGGCCGCCAGCCCACCCGCCACTTCGACCGCCCGGGCGCGGTCGGCGGAGTCGATCGCGCCGTGCACGGCCGACCGCAGGAGCAGCCACGCACCGCCGGCCGCTGCCGCCAGCACGAGGATGACGATGCCGGTGGCGATCACGGTCGTGGCGACGCGGATGGGCCAGCGACGGGGGGTCGTGAGGGCCTCGCGGTTCAGTGGCACGTCTCCATTGTGCGGACGCGATGCGGCGCGCGCGGCCGCGGGGAGTGAACGAGAACACGTGTTAGCGTCGGCGGGTGAGAGAATCGCAGCACGACGGCCCGGAGCCCCGCCTGGGGTTGACGTTCAGCCCGAACCCGGACGGGTCGGTGAGCTGGCACCAGCCGGTCGGCGACCAGTTCATCGACCCGTCGGGGCGTTTCGCCACCGGCGGTCTGGCGGTCCTGGTGGATTCGGGCCTGGGGTCGGAGAACCACCGCCGCCGCCCCGAGGGGATGTGGACGGTCACCACCGAGCTGCGGATGGACCTGCTGGCGCGCCCGCGCGCGGGATCGGCGGGACTGGGCATCCGCACGGACCACCTGGGCGACGACGGTCACTGCCTCACGACGCGCGGCGAGGTCGTCGACGACGACGGCGAGGTGATCGCCTCGGGACTGGTCAAATCCATGGAGATCGCGGGAGCCGTGGACCCGGACGGGTACGACGACGAGCCGCCGTGGCCGTCCAGGCTCGCGCCGGGAACGCTGGCCGAGGTCCTGTGCCTGACGCTGGACGAGCGGGACGACGGCCCGGGCGGAACCCGCGTCGTGGAGGGCGTGATCGCGCCGGAGCCGACGTTGGCCAACCCGCTGGGCAATCTGCACGGCGGCGTGTTCGCGGCGGCCGCGGAGGTCGCCGGGGCCGCGGTGTTCCCGCACGAACGCGAGGTCAGCTCGTCCTCACTCGACGTGCGGTACGTGCGTCAGATCCCGCTGGTGCAGCCGGTGACGGTCCGGGCCGAGGTCCTGCACGACGGGCGGAGCTGGGGCATCGCCCAGGTGACGACGAGGGACGAGCGGGGGCGTGTCTGTGCCGTGGCGACGGTCACGGTATACGGCCACCGGTAGTAGGTGTCACGTCAATCAAGTAGTGTTCTCGTCGTCAGCAACCCGCACGACGAGAGGGGACCGTACGTGAAGATCGGCATCATTCTGGGCAGCATCCGCGAGGAGCGTTCCGGGCAGACCGTGGCCGAGTGGGTCACGCAGGAATCGCAGGCGCGGCAGGACGCCACCTATGAGCTGGTCGACCTCAAGTCGTTCGACGTCCCGCTGCTCACCTCGGCCACGGTGCCGGGCGCGGCGAACAGGCAATACTCCGACGAGCGGGTGCAGCGCTGGAGTTCGACCATCGACTCGTACGACGCCTTCGTCTTTGTCACCCCCGAGTACAACCACAGCGTCCCGGGCGGCCTGAAGAACGCCTTCGACTCGCTCGGTAGCGAGTGGGCGAACAAGCCCGTCGCCTTTGTCTCCTACGGAGCCGAGGGTGGTGTGCGCGCCGTGGAGCACTGGCGTCAGATAGTGGCCAACTTCCACATGTACGGCGTGCGTCAGCAGATCTCCCTGAGCCTGTTCACCGAGTTCGGCCCCGAGGGAGTGCAGCCCGCGGAGCGCCGCTCCGAGGAGCTGGCGACGCTGTTCGATCAGCTCGAGCAGGCCACCCGCCGCTTCCGCCTGGTGGACGCGAGCGCCTGAGTCGCGGCGCGCTACACAGGCGCAGTAGCCGGACGCAGTAGTTGAGCAAGGAGGCCCGCCCCCGTTTCTTCGGGGGTGGGCCTCGTCGTTCGCTGCGGTGCGCTCAGTTCACGGCGGCGAGCGCGGCGTCGTAGTCCGGCTCAGTGGTGATCTCGTCGACGAGCTGCGTGTAGACGACCTTGCCCTCGGCGTCGACCACGACGACCGAGCGGGCCAGCAGGCCCTCCATGGGGCCGTCGGTCATCTTGACTCCGTAGTCCGCGGCGAAGTCGCTGCGGAAGGTCGAGCCGGCGGTGGCGTTCTCGATGTCCTCGGCGGCGCAGAAGCGCTTGTGCGCGAACGGCAGGTCGGCCGAGATGTTGACGACCTCGGTGTTCTCCAGGCCGGAGGCCTTCTCGTGGAAGGTGCGCACCGACTGGGCGCACACGCCCGTGTCGACGCTGGGGAAGATGTTGAGGATGAGCTTCTTGCCGGCCAGCGACCCGGAGGTCACGGGAGCGAGGTCGGTGCCGACGAGTTCGAAATCCGGGGCCTTGGAGCCGACGGCGGGGAGCTCGCCGGACGTGCTGACGGGGTTGCCCTTGAAATTGGTGGTTGCCATGCGTCCGTTCTACCGGATGCCGGTGGTCGGCGGTGGTCCGGCCGGTTCCGGGGTGGGGCGGCGGATGGCGGGTTCCCCGCTCCCGGTCCCGCCGAACTCCTCAGCGCGGGGTCGCCACGTAGACGGCGATCCCGTCGGGCACACCCTTGACCCCGCCCCACCGGAAGGTCCGCTTGGGGCGGGTCGCCACGCTGTCGGGGTCCAGTCCGGCGCGCGTGGACTCGCTGATGAGGATCTCGCCCGCGCCGGCCTTCTCCGCGAGCCGCGCTGCGACGTTGACGTCCATGCCGAGATAGTCGTCCCCGATCCGGCGCGGGCGCCCGGTGTGGACGCCGACCCGCAACCGCGGACGCCAGCCCGCCACCTCCACGCCGGCGACCCCGTCCAGGCAGGCGGCCACCGCGTCCAGCGCCAGCTGGGGAGACGGGAACGTGGCCATCAGTCCGTCGCCCAGACGTTTGACGACGGCGCCACGGTGGGCGAGCACCTCGGGTTCGGTGGCCGCGGCGACCCGTCGGAGGAGCTGCAGCGACTCCTCGTCGCCGGCGCGCATCGCCCAGTCGGAGAACCCGACGATGTCGGTGAACACGATGGTCACCTCGCTCCCGCCGCCGGCCCGCCCCGTGCGCTCGAGCACGGCGTGCCACACCTGGAGCCCGCCGAGCGTCACCTCCCGGGACGCGGTGGGCTGCTCGTCGAACAGTCGGCCGGCCACCCGGGCGATCGTCCCCGCGCTGTCGCGGCCGGCGGCCGAGAGCGGGTCGCCGAAACCGGCGTCCCCGGGCAGGGCCCGCCGGGCCCGCCGCAGCAGTTCGACCGACGTGGGATGACGGTTGACGTCTCGTGCGCCCGCCGCGGCGCGGGCCGTCGCCGTCCGCACCCGCTCCCAGTAGAGGTTCGCCATGGTCGTGAAGCCTAGGACGAGGAGGTGGGCGCCGGGGCCGCCTCGCCCGTCTGGTCCACCGCCCGCCACAGGTACCAGGACGCCACCGACCGGTACGGTGCCCAGCCGGCCGAGTGGTCCAGCATCATCGCGGGGGAGGCCTTGTCGTCCAGACCCAGCACCCGTTCGAATCCCCGCTGCACCCCGACATCGGCCACGGGGAACACGTCGGGTCTGTCCAACAGGAAGATCAGCAGCATCTCCACGGTCCATCGGCCGATCCCGCGGACCGTCGTCAGGGAGCTGATGACCTCGTCGTCGTCGTAGTCCCTCAGTTCCCCCAGGGTCGGGATCCGGCCCCCACGCACCGCGTCGGCGAGGTCCCGCAGGGCGGCCACCTTCGGCCGCGAGATCCCGCACGCCCGCAGTTCCTCGTCGGACAGTGCGGCCACGAGCGCGGGGTCGAGCTGGGCGTCGCTCGTCGCCCGCCCGCGCAGCCGGCCCGCGATCGTCGCCGCGGCCTTCACCGAGAGCTGCTGGGACAGGATCGACGAGGCCAACCGGTCGAAGAGGGTGTGCGGCCCCGTGTTCGGCGTCGGGGTGAGGGTGCACGGACCGACGGCGTCGATGTGCGCGCGCAGGTGTGGGTCGGCATCGTGGAGGTACCGCACGGCCGTGACCCTGTCGTATCCTTCCGGCATGCCGTGAAGGGTACGCGGGTCGCGCGTGACCGCTCCGTGCCTCGGGTAACGACCTTCACGCACAATGCGATAACCAACGGGTCACGACACTGCTCGGGAGAGGACCGTTATCGTGCGTAGAACTCAGAGGCGTCTCGCCGCCGTCGCGGCCGCCGCCGCTCTCGCGCTGGGCGTCGGAGCGGGCACCGCCTCCGCTGGTTCGGCCGAGGTGCCGTCGGGCGTCGCGCTGTACAGCGGCCTGACGATGCTCGGCTGCCAGAACGTCGGCCAGGAGCTGCTGGCGGTGTGTCGGGACTTCGAGGTCCCCACCGTGGACGATCCCGCGGTGCTCACCGTCAACCCGTTCACCACCGACATCGTCATCCTCGGCGCCGGGTTGTTCCCCGACGGCGGCATCCGCCCCGTGCTCGAGGAGCGACTGCGGACCGGATACCGGTTGGCGCAGGCGTACCCGACCGCCCGCATCATCGTCACCGGCGGCCTGCCGCAGAACGGGCGCACCGAGGCGCGCGCGATGGGTGACTGGCTGCGTGGCGCCGGGATCGCGCCGTTCCGGATCACCGAGGAGGGGAACTCCGCCTCCACGGTGCAGAACGCGCAGTTCACCGACCGGATCTTCCGGGAGCGCGGCACCACCGGCGCCGTCGTCGTGACCACCGGTGACCACGTCAAGCGCGCGGTGCTCAACTTCCGCCAGGCCGTGGACGGCCGGATCCCGGTCACCGGCGTGGTCGCGCGGGGCTGATCGAGGTCGCCGCTCCTGTGGTCCTTTCGGCCGAGGGTGATCTCGGCGGGATCGCCGGCTGGGCCGTGGGCGTCATGGAGGCGCTCGGCGGGCCCGGCGCGGCCCTCGTCGTGGGTCTGGAGAACGTCTTCCCGCCCATTCCCAGCGAGGTCATCCTGCCGCTGGCGGGGTTCAGCGCGGCGCAGGGCACGTTCACCCTCGCCGGTGCGATCTTCTGGACCACCCTCGGGTCCGTGCTGGGGGCGATCCTCGCCTACGGTCTGGGTTTCTGGCTCGGTGCCGAGCGGGTCAGCGCGCTGTTCGACCGGGTCCCGCTGATCCAGGTCGCAGACTTCGACAAGGCCGAGGGCTGGTTCACCCGCCACGGGCGGGGCGCGGTCTTCTTCGGTCGGATGGTGCCCGTCGTGCGCAGCCTCATCTCCATCCCGGCGGGTGTGGAGCGGATGAGCCTCCTGCTGTTCGTGCTGCTCACCACGGCCGGCAGTCTGATCTGGAACTCGTTGTTCGTCGTGGCCGGGTATCTCCTGGGTGAGCAGTGGCACCGGATCGAGTCGGTGGCGGGATGGGCGTCCAACGCCGTCGTCGCGGCGATCGTGGTGCTGCTGGCGGTGTTCCTGGGGCGGCGTGCCTACCTGGAGTTCAGGGAGCAGCGGGAACACCGCGACGCCCCACGCGGTTAACTGATGTGACAGCAAAAAGTCGTGTCAGCTCACCCGTGCACCCCAGGAGGAAACCATGTCCGCCATCCGCCAGGTCGTCCCGCTCGGAGGCCAGTGGCCGGGTCTCGACCCGTTCCTGTTCGCCGTCCACCACCGTGACGAGTTCCCTCCGGCCGAGGGCGAGACCATGCGTCCCGCCGCCTCCCTCGCAGGCCGGTCCCTGGGGCAGGACTTCTCGGGCAAGGACGGATGGTCGATGTACCACGGCCAGACCGTCCCCGGCTTCCCCCAGCACCCGCACCGCGGGTTCGAGACCGTGACCGTGGTGCTCGACGGCGTGGTCGACCACGCCGACTCCCTCGGTGCGGCGGCCCGTTTCGGCCACGGTGACACCCAGTGGCTCACCGCCGGCTCCGGGATCTCGCACTCGGAGATGTTCCCGCTCCTGGACACCGAGCGGCCCAACACCATGGAGCTGTTCCAGATCTGGCTCAACCTCGCACCCGAGGACAAGTCCGCCGAGCCGCACTTCGACATGTTCTGGTCCGAGAAGACCCCGGTCGTCGTCCGCGGAGCCGATGGCGCCGCCGCGAGGTTCCGCCTGATCGCCGGGGAGATCGACGGCGTGCGGGCGCTCGACCCGCCGCCACACTCCTGGGCGGCGCGACCCGAGAACCACCTGGCCATCTGGATCGTCACGCTCGACCCCGGCGTGAGCACGGAGCTACCCGGTGCCGACCCCTCCGCGAACCGGGTGCTCTACAACTACGGCGGGCCGCTGACGGTCGACGACAGGCAGTTGGGGTACGACGCCGCCGTCCTCGCCCCGGAGACGGTCACCGTGACCGCCGGTGACGAGGGCGCGTCGTTCCTCGTTCTGCAGGCCCGGCCGATCGGCGCCCCGGTCGTACAGCAGGGTCCGTTCGTCGGCAACACCCGCGAGGACATCGTCACCGCCATGCAGGAGTACCGCGCCGGCGTGTTCGGCACCTGGGACCTGCCGCAGAACGACCCCGTCCACCCGCGCGGCGAGACCCGTTTCGCCCGCTACCCGGACGGCCGCGTCACGCGGCCGGTGGGTTAGACCGCGGCCGACGGGTCAGCCCCCGTCGGGCCAGGCTCCGGTTCGCAGGAGCTCGAGGCTGGCCTCCTGGTCGATGATCGGCTGGCGCATCTGGTCGGCGCAGAAGTCCAGCAGCGCCTCCGAGAGGGCGGAGTTATCCGACGAGATGGCACCGCGGGCGACCGCGACGTGGAGGTTCTCGGCGAACCCGTCGATCGCCGTCTGCGACACGCAGCTGTGCGTCGACACCCCGCACAGCAGCAGGTGGTCCACGCCGAGTTGCTCGAGCCGGGCCTTGAGCTCGGTGTCGAAGAAGGCGCTGTCGCGGGTCTTGACCACCTCCACGTGATCGCCCGTGGCCAACTCGTCGAGGAACTGCGCCTGCTCGGTGCCGGGGAACGCGAAGCCCTGGTCGTCCTCGCACATGTTGAGCGTCCACGTGGACTTGTCGCGGGAGTGCTCGGTGCGCACCAGCACGACGGGTCGTCCGGCGTCGTGGGCGGTGCGGATGAGCTCGTTGACCCGCGGCACCAGCTCGTCGCGCACCTTCGCCAGTTCGGGGAACTCGAAGTACGAGTTCTGCATGTCGATCACCACGAGGGCGGTCTGCTCGCCCGGACGCCACCACGTGTCCGAGACCTCGACCGGCGTGGTGCGCTTGTGCCGGTTGCGGTGCCACACCGTCTCGATCGTCCGCGCCACGTGCTCGGGGACGTCGCGGCCCTCGAGGTAGTCATCGATGTCGTCGTAGCGCAGGCCGAGTTCGTCCTCGTCGGTCTGGCCCTCGTTCTCGTCCAGCAGGTCGGCGGTGGGCACCTTGTCCCACAGTCGCTTTGGGGCGCCCAGTTGGCGGAGCAGGGCGCGACCCTGCCGCTTGTTCAGCCCCGACAGCGGCAACACGTCCGCGGCGCCGTCGCCGAACTTCGTGAAGAACCCGGTGACGTTCTCGGCGGCGTGGTCGGCGCCGATCACCAGTAGACCGCGGTCCCCGGCCAGCGCGTACTGGGCGACCATGCGGTGACGCGCCTTGGCGTTGCCCTTCGTGAAGTCGGTGAGCTCGGCCCCCGTGCCCTCCCGGATCGCCCCGTTGAGGGCGTCGACCCCCGGTGCGACGTTCACGGTCACGGTCTCGTCGGCGTCGACGAACTCCACCGCGGCGACGGCGTCGGCCTCGTCGTGCTGCACCCGGTAGGGCAGGCGCATCCCCACGAACACCGCGTCGCCGCCGTCCGCGCGCACCCGCTCCACCGCGATCTGGGCCAGGCGCCCGGCCAGGGTGGAGTCGACCCCGCCGGAGATGCCCAGCACGAAGCCCTTGGCGCCGCTGGTGGTGAGATAGTCCACGAGGAACCGCACCCGTCGCTCCACCTCGGTGGCGGGGTCGATGTCGGGCCGGACCCCGAGGCTGTCGATGATCGTCCTCTGAAGTTCACGCATGGCCCCATTGTGCGAGGCCGGCGCCGCGGTGCCACCGCTCGGGCGCCGCCGGGTCGCCGGGCGCTGCCCCGCTCAGCCGCCGCCAGCACGCATGAAGTCACCCACCACCCGCGGCCACGAGGCCACCTCGGCCGGGGTGTGAGCCACCTCCAGCCGGGCGTCGGGCAGCAACTCCAAAAGCTCCTCGGCCACCTCCAGCGGATGCGAGGCATCCAGGGGCCACGCGAGCAACAGCACCGGCATCCCGAGCCGGGCCACCTCCTCCCGTGGCGGCAGATCGGTCGCGGCCGCGCCCCGGAACGCCGCGGGCAGCCACTCGTCCGCCACGTCGGGCGCGGTGACCGGCCGGGCCGGGTCGATGGCCGGCGAGGTGGGCGGCTGCCGCGTCACCTCGGACCACCGGGCCCCGCCCCAGCGTTCCACCTGCCGCGCGGCCAACTCGTACAGCCGCGACTGTTCCCGCCGCCACTGCCACACCGTCGGCGGGATGCCCAGGGTGAGCGATGCGAACCGCTCCGGCTCGGCCACCGCCGCGGTCAGCAGCGTCGCTGACCCCATCGACTGACCCACACCGTGGACTCGCTGGCCGGGGAACTCCTCGTCGAGCAGGGCGAGCAGATCGCGGGCCAGCGCCGGCCACGTGTAGTCGTCCGGGTCCGCGGTGCCCGGGGACTCACCGTGACCGCGGGCGTCGTAGCGCACGACCCGCAGGCCGTCGCGGCCCGCCGTGAGGTCGAGGCCGAACACCTCGTCGCGGCGCCGGCTCGAGCTGAGCCCGTGCAACTGCACCACCGGCAGCCCGTCCCCGCGTACGTCGCGGGCGAGCGCGGGCCCGTCCCCGCCGGGCCGGGCGTCGAGCCGTCTCGTCGTCGTCACACTTCGCGCCTTTCCCCGTAACACGCCGCCCCTACCGTCCGGGCCATGAGGCTCACCACCGTAACGCGGATGTCGCTCCCCGACGGCGTCGTGCACCGGTTTGCGACCGATGTCACCCCAGCTCACGGCGAGGATCGATCTCCCTCGTTCGACCAGGCGCGCCACGCCTTGCTCGGCCCCCGCCCGGGCTCGTGGATGGCCGTGGCGTTCACGCTGCCGTTCCCGGCCGACCGGGACGAGGTCGCGCGGGCGTGGCTCGCGGTGGTCGCGCGCCACGAGACGCTGCGCACGGTGCTCACCGGAGGCGGGCACGACCGCGACGAGCACGAGGGGAGGACCGACCGCGACGGCCGCGACGACCGTGACGACGACAACGACGACGAGCTGCGCCTTCGGCCCGTGACCGTGCGGCCACTCGGGTGGCGGACCCCGCCCGCGGAGCCGGGGGAGGACCCGAGGGCCGTCCTGCGCCGGGTGTTCGACGAGGCGTGCTGCCCGTTCTCCCGGCCGGCGCACGCGCTGTGCCTGGTGGAGCCGCGGGACGAGCGAGAGCGGCCGGTCGTGGTGATCGGGCTCGACCACTGCCACGTCGACGCCTGGTCGCTGCTGGTGCTGATGCGCGACTTCTGCTCGTGCCTCGACGACCTGGCCTGCGGCCTCGAACCGGGCACCTGCCTGCCGCCGGCGACGGCGTTCGCCGCCCACACCGCCGAGCTCGCCGCCCGCCCGCCCGCGCCGGACGAGGTGCACCGACGCTGGGCCGCGATCCTGGCCCGCGGCGGCGGTGAGATGCCGGTATTCCCGCTCGACCTGGGCGACATCTCCACCCCGCGCGAGGAGGTGGTCGAGGTGCGCGACGTGCTCGACCCGGCCGGGGTCGCCGCCCTGGATGAGGCGGCCACCGCCGGCGGAGTACGCATGATCTCGCTGGCGATCTCCGAGATGACGGCCGTACTCCACCGCCGCGCCGGGGTGGGCCTGCGCGCGGTCCTGCCGGTGCACTCCCGCCACGATGTGCGCTCCGCCCGCTGGAACGACTCGGTGGGGTGGTTCATCACCAACTCCGTGATCGAGTGCGACGACCCCGACCCGGCCGCGTGCGCGGTGGCCGTGCGCGAGGCCGTCGACCTCGGTTCGCACGCACTGGGGCCGATACTCGCCCCGTACGGCGGGATGCCGCACACCCCGGGGATGTTCGCGGTCTCGTGGCTCGACCACCGCCGCCTGCCGGTTGACGTGGACCTGAGCCTCAGCCCGCAGCACGTGTCGGCCGCGATCCGGACCGACGGGGTGATGGTGTGGTTCGTGGTCAACGGCTCGGGACTGCACGTGCGCTGCCGCTACCCGGACACGCCCGCCGCGCGGGCCTCGGTGGGCGGGTGGCTCGACGAGCTGTGCGCCGGGTTGGTGCGCCGCGCCACCCCGGCCGCCGGTCGCACCGGGCCGGGCGGGCAGGTCGAGGCAGACCTCGGGCAGGTCAGTGGGGCGGCGCGCCGGACTCCGGTCCCAGGTCGGCCTGCAGCCACCCCACGTCGAGCCACCGCCCGTGCTTGAACCCGATCCGTTCCAGCCGGCCCGCCTCGCGGAACCCCATGGCCAGGTGTAGGGCCACAGTCGGCTCGTTGGGAAGGGTCACGATCGCCAGCAGTCGGCGGAACCCGGCCGCCTCGAGCCGGGCGAACAGCTCCCGGTACAGCGACCGCCCCAACCCGAGGCCGTGCGCGCCCGGATCGACGTAGACGCTCACCTCGCATGACCAGCGGTACGCCGCGCGGTCCTTGACCGGCCCGGCGTAGGCGTACCCGACGATCCGGCCGTCGAGCTCGGCCACCAGCCAGTCGTACCCCGCCAGTGCCCGGTCGATCCGCGCCGCGAACTCGTCGACCGGCGGCACCTCGGTCTCGAACGTCGCCGTGGTCTCGCGGACGTACGGCGCGTACACGTCCAGACAACCGGCGGCGTCGGCCACGGTGGCGCGGCGGATCGCCCTCACACCTCCGGCCCTCCCGGGTTGCAGCCCTCGGCCAGCATGCGCTCGGGCGAGACCACCGGCCGCCACGGCTCGAGATTCCAGGTGGGCTTGTCCGGCTCGAGCAGTCGCGCCCAGGTCCAGTGGCAGTCGAACTGCTCCCACATCCCCGGGCTGTCGGCCTCGGGGACGAGCCGGACGACCTCCCGCCAGGCCGTTCGCGAGTCGCCCTCCCCCCACGCCTGGCGGCCGGCGGTGGACGGGGCGACCTCGAGCGTCACCCCGTAGTCGGAGTCGCCCCAGGTCGCGGCCTCGATGAACGGCGGGACGGGCGAGGGCGAGCCCCACTCCGAGGGGACGGGACTGTCGGTGGCGGGGGACGACGACCGCGCCGGGGGCGGGGACTCCCGCGGCGCGGCTGTCGGCACCCGCGCCGCGGAGGTGGACACGGACGTCGTCGCGCCCGCGTCACCGGGCGCGGGTTCCTGCGGGTCCGACGAGCACCCACCCAGCGCGAGGGCCGCCAACAGCACGGCGCCGAGTGCGGCGGCAGTGGATCCGGTGGGCGGGCGGTGGGACATCGCTCGCAGTCTGCCACGGGCAAAGGGTTGCGTCCGAGCCCGTGTGCAGAGGATCCTGTCTGCGGAAGGGAACCGGCGCAGGCGGAGAGCCCGCACGCCACCCCTCCCACAGAAGGAGCGTGACCGATGCCCCCGTTCGACCTCTCCCAGCTGCAGGCCATGTGGGACGGGATCTTCCCCGCGATCTTCGGGCCCCTCGCTGCCTTCGTCGACACGATCGGCGCGTCCGTCCAGGGGCCCTGACGCGTCTCAGCCCACCGCGAGGATCTTGTGTAGCGTCCGGAGGTTCCTGCTCGTCAGGTGACGGTCATGCGCTCGGTTGCCGGAGGCCTTGCCGGCGGCCGAGCTCAGCGTCGCCCCCTTGGGAACCCGCCAGTACACGCACCCTGATCCCGCTGTCACGACCTCGGTGCCGCCGGGCTCGATCGCCGCGCCCATCGCCTCGGCGACCGCCCGGGTGACCGCCGGGTCATCGGAGAACACGACGTAGTCGTGGTGCTCGTCGAGCGACTCGAACGGGTACGCCGCCACCGCCTCCTCGACCGCATCGCGGGTGAGGACCTGCACCACCGCGTCGTAGCCGAACCTGTCGGCGTAGGCGGCTTCGAGCACCGCCCGGAGTTCGTCCTCGGTGCGTGGGTCGGTGAGCACGACGTTCCCGGTGGCGAGGACGGTTCTCACCTCCGTGCAGCCCGACTCCTCGGTGCAGGCCCGCAGGTCCGCCATCGCGATCCTGGCCGACCTGCCCACGTTGATCCCCCGCAGCAACGCGACCTTGCGGTCTGAGCTCGACCCGCCGGGACCGGCTGTGGCGTTCATGGACCGATCCTCGCACCACGGGCGGGCCGCGAGGGTAACTTTGGCGACATGGCAGTGTCAGTGCAGTCAGTGACCACGATCGAGGCCGGCATCCCGGAGATCATGGAGGTCCTCGCCGACGTCGAATCCCTCGTCGACTGGTCGGAGGCCCACCGCGAGGTCGAGATCCGCGAGGCCGACGACGACGGGTGGCCGATCGTGGTGTGGGAGAAGATCGCGCAGTACGGCGTGACCGACGAGATGGTCGTGCGGTATGAGTGGTACGACGGCGAGGTGAGCTGGTCGCTCGTCGAGAGCAGCACCCAGAATGTGCAGAACGCGCGTTATGTGCTGACGGACAAGGGCGACGGCACCACCGAGGTGGTCTTCGACCTCGAGGTGGACCTCAAGATCAAATTTCCCGGAGTGATGCTCAAGAAGGCCCAGAAGCACATCGCGGACGTGGCCACCTCCGGCCTCCGCAAGGAGGTCCTGCGGCGCTACGGCTAACCCAGCAGATCGAGCGCGGCCCGCACCCCGACCGCCGGCAACTGCCCCGGCGCCGAAGCCGCGCCCACGGTGGCGAAGGTGGCCGCCGATCCGAACGTGCCGCCGCCGATACGCGTCACCGCCCCGAGCGCGCCCATAGACATGGTGATCAGCGGGATACCGGCGACGCGGTGGCGACTCTCGGTGGCCGCGATCAGCGTCACCACGTCGGCCGCCGAGCGGGGCATCACGGCGATCTTGGCCACGTCCGCCCCGGCGGCTTCCATGGCCTCCAGTCGAGCGACGATCTCCGCGGCCGGCGGGGTGGCATCGAAGTCGTGGTTCGACGCCACCACCGAGGTGCCGTGCGCGTGGGCCGCCTCGATCGCCCGTGCCGCCCGCGGGTGCCTGTGCTCGACGTCCACCGCCGCCACCAGGCCGGTCGCCGCGAGAGATGCGACCAGCGCGATGTAGGCGTCGTCGGTGATCCCGGCACTACCGCCCTCGGCCGTGGTGCGGAACGTGGCCAGGATCGGGGTGTCCGGAAGCAGCCCGGCCAGGGCCTCGAGCGCTGCCACCGCCGGGCCGGGATCGGTCGACGTCCCGGCCTCGGCGGCGGCCGCCCCGGACCGGGCGGGGGCGGGCTCGTAGAGGTCGACCCGCCACTCGACGAGATCGACCACGGGATCGTCGGCCAACGCCGCGGCCTGCTGCTCCAGTTGCGTGAGGTCGCCGGCGGTGATCGGGACGATGATCGACGGCGAACGCGCATCCAGGTGCAGCTGGTGACGGGGCATGGTTAGACCCTACGACGACCCTCGCCGGGCCCGGACCGTCAGCTACACCCCTCGCAGGGGCACGGCCGGCGGGCCGGGATCAACTCCAGCGCGGCCAGGCCCCCGGTTCCGGAGGTGCGGTAGTACCTGCCCGCCCAGCGCAGGGTGCGGGACGGCCGGCGTACGGGGACCAGTTCCCAGGTCGGGCCGCCGGAGCCCTCGCACAGCAGGTGCCCGGCATCGAAGACCTGGCCGGCCAGGACGGTCTCGCCCCACCGGCCCAGCAGATCGGCGGTCTCCCGCGCCGCCAGGCCCCGCACGAGCAACTCGGGGTGCCCCAGATCCGTCAGTCCGATGGTGTAGCCGAACCTGTCGTCCGGAGGAAGTGGTGTGGCGGCGCAGTCGCCGCAGTCGCAGCCCTCGCCGACGTGGACGACGTGCATCCCGGAGCGCTCGACGTTAGCGGCGACCCGCAGCATGTCGCGGTCGATGGTGGGGGCGTAGGCGGAGCCGGTACGGGGCGGGATGGCGGTGTGGGACATGGGATCTCCTCTGTGCGGGTGTATCGGGCCCGGTGCCCGGCGTCGAACAGGTGCTCGATGCGATGCTGACGGTAGATCCCACCTACGACACGGACCGTGGAGTTGACGTCCTGTACCCGGACGGGACGGGTGCACACTGGGGGCGGACACGCGGGGGACGCGTGGTCGGACTCGACCGAAAGGGGCGCCTGTGAGGGTCGCGTTGGCACTGGGCTCGGGCGGGGCGCGTGGATACACACACATCGGCGTGATCCGTGAGCTGCAGGCACGTGGACACGAGGTGGTCGGTGTCTCCGGGGCGTCGATGGGTGCCGTCGTGGGTGCCCTCTACGCGGCCGGCAAGCTCGACGACTTCGAGAAGTGGGTGCGGGGCCTGACCCAGCCCGCCGTCCTGCGGCTCCTCGACGTCTCCTTCGCGGGCGGCGGCGCCATCCGGGCGAACAGGATCATGGCGGTGATCGGGGCGATGTTGGACGACGTCCGCATCGAGGATCTCGAGATCCCGTTCACCGCCGTCGCCACCGATCTGCGGGCCCGCCGGGAGGTCTGGTTCACCCGCGGCCCCGCGGACGTGGCGGTGCGGGCGTCGTTCGCCATCCCCAGCGTCATCACCCCGGCGTTGGTCGGAGGGCGGTTGATCGTCGACGGTGGCGTGACCAACCCCGTCCCGCTGGAACCGTTGGCGCCCGTGAACAGCGACCTGCTGCTGGCGGTCTCGCTGACGGGGCGTCGGTCCGGGATCCGAGGGTCGACGTTCCAGGAGAGTTCGGATCCGGACGAGGTGTCCCCCGAGGCCGAGCCGAAGATCTCCCGGAGGGGTGCCGCGGCCGGGGCGAGGCCGGCGGGCACGCTGACAGGCCGGATCCGGACCGCCGCAGCGGATGTCCGCGACGGCGACCTGGTGCGACTGATCGCCGCGCGACTCGGTCAGGATCCGGCTGTCCCGGAGGACGAGGACTCATCGGATGCCGGCGGTGACGTGGCCGACGACGCGGTCGACGGCGTCTACGACGGGACGGCCGGAGTCCGGGCGCCCGGTCAGCCGTCTGACGTGGTGGAAGAGGTGGTCGACGAGGGCGAGCAGGAGGTCGCCGCCGATGCCGAGGAATCCCTTCCCGGGTCCCTACGGATCTTCGACGTGGTCACCCACACCATCGAGGCGATGGAGAGCATCGTGACGGCTTACCGCATGGCCGGCAACCGCCCCGATGTGCTGGTGGAGGTCCCCTCGGACGCGTGTTCGACGTTCGACTTCCACCGGGCGGACGAGCTGATCGCGCTGGGCCGCCGCCTCACCGCCGAGGCGCTCGACCGCGCCGGGATCTGACGGGGTCGGTCCTAGGCGCCTTCGCTGTTTTCGCTTCCGCTGTTTTCGCTTCCGCCGTTCTCGCCACCGCCGTTCTCGCCTCCGTCGCCGACGAGCGGCAGGTGCTGCGAGCAGTACGCCTTGACCGCGGCCGTCACCACTGCCGGTGCCTCGATCACGGGAGCATCGGGATGGGCGTCGTTGTACATCTGGAGCACGTCGATGTAGCCGGTGCCCTCGTCGAACGACGCGCAGGCGTCACGGCCGCGGGTGATGTAGTCCTGCTCGTCCGGCGTGTCCACGCCGACGCGTTGGATGTCGTTCAGGAACTCCTCGTCCGGGTTCGGGCTCTCGCCCCCACCTTCCTCGGAGCCTTCGGGCTGCGGGCCGTTGCCGGTCGTGGCGCCGCCCTCGCCGCCCTCGCCGCCGTCGTTCATCGCGTCACCCACCGCCGACGTGGCCTCGGCGGCGACGGACCCCACCGCGCTGGTGGCCTCGCCGACGGCCTGCTCGGCCTCGCCCTCCTCGCCGCAGGCCCCCAGCACGAGGGCCAGAGCTGCGAGGCCGGATGCGGCCGCGAGGGTGCGGGAACGGGTGCGTACGGACCGGGGTGTGACGGCCACGGTGGGTCCTCCTCTTCGAGTCGGTTGCGCGACACAGGCACTCGGGGCCGGTGCTGTCGCGAGGGTATTGCACCTGCGCGGCCCGACCGGGCCTGATGCCCCGATTGTCTGTGAGTGGTGTCACAATCGAGATCTGAACGAGATGGGGTACTCCGAGTCGCTGGGGGCCCTCGCGGATCCGTTGCACGAGCCGGTTCTGCTGGCACTTCCGGTGTTCATCGCGCTCGTCGCCATCGAGTGGATCTCGGCACCGGATCCGGCTCGTCTGGGCCACCCACCAGGCCCACCATTCGAGTGAGTACTACAACTTCGCGACCGTCTTGCGCCAGAAGTGGAACAACTCCGGGGAGATCGTCGCCTGGCTGCCTCTACCGCTGTTGGGGGTGCCGCCGTGGATGGTCTTCACCGGGTTCTCGATCTCGCTCGTCTACCAGTTCTTCGTGCACACCGAGCGCATCGGTCGGCTGCCCGGACCGGTCGAGTTCGTGTTCAACACCCCCTCTCACCACCGCGTGCACCACGGCAGCGACGCCGAATACCTGGACCGCAACTACGGCGGGATCCTCATCATCTGGGACCGCCTGTTCGGCACCTTCCGCCCCGAGACCCACCGGCCCACCTACGGGCTCACGACGCCGGTGACCTCGCACAACCCGTTCTGGCTCCAGACGCACGAGTACGTCGCCATCTGGCGGGACCTCCGCGGTGCCGCGAGCTGGCGCGAGCGGCTCGGCTACGCGTTCGGCCCACCGGGGTGGAGGCCCGCCCCGGTGCCGGCACCCATCCCCCGATCATGCGCCGGGGTCCCCGAGCCGCACTAGGGTGGGGCGCATGGGAACTGCCACCAGCCTCGCCGACCCACTCGTCGTGGGTACCGCCCGACATGACGAAGGCGTGCGGCGACTGGTCGAGAGCTTCCGGGCCGTGCCCGCAGGTGAACCGGTTCGGCTGGCCAAGCGGACGTCCAACCTGTTCCGGCCGCGCGCCTCGTCGTCGTCGCCCGGTCTCGACACCTCCGGTCTCACGCGCGTCATCTCCGTCGACCCCGGGGCGCGCACCGCCGACGTCCAGGGCATGTGCACCTACGAGGACCTGGTCGACGCGACGCTGCCGCACGGGCTGATGCCGTACGTGGTGCCGCAGCTCAAGACCATCACCCTCGGTGGCGCGGTCACCGGGCTGGGCATCGAGTCCTCCTCGTTCCGCCTGGGCCTACCGCACGAGTCCGTGCTCGAGATGGACGTGCTCACCGGCACCGGCGAGATCGTCACCGCCCGCCCCGACGGCACCGAGCGCGAACGCGCGCTCTTCCGTGGCTTCCCCAACTCCTACGGCTCGCTCGGGTACGCGGTGCGGCTGCGGATCGCACTCGAGCCGGTGGGACGCTTCGTGGAACTGCGACACGTACGGTTCGACTCCCTCACCGCGCTCGAGGCGGCGTTGGCGCGGATCAGCGAGGACGAGCGATACGACGACGAGGAGGTCGACTTCCTCGACGGGGTCGTGTTCTCGGCCGACGAGTCGTACCTGTGCCTGGGTCGGCGGACCGACGAGCCGGGGCCCGTCTCGGACTACACCGGGGTGGCCGACAAGCAGGCGATCTTCTACCGCTCGATCCAGCACGGCGGTCCCGCCGGCTCGGTGGAGCGCGACCGCCTGACGATCCGCGACTACCTCTGGCGCTGGGACACGGACTGGTTCTGGTGCTCGCGGGCGTTCGGCGTGCAGAACCCGCGCATCCGCAGGTTCTGGCCGCAACAGCTGCTGAGGAGCGCGGCGTACTGGAAGATCATCGGGTTGGACCACAAATACGACCTGGGCAACAGGATCGGCGCGCTCAAGGGCGAGGGCCCGCGCGAGCGGGTGGTGCAGGACGTGGAGGTCACCATCGACCACACCGCCGACTTCCTCGGGTGGTTCCTGCGCGAGGTGCCCATCGAGCCGCTGTGGATCTGCCCGCTGCGCCTGCGCGAGTCCAGCCCCTCGCCCGGCGTGGGCGGCGGCCCCGGTTCCGACCGGCCCTGGCCGCTGTACCCGCTGGCCCCGGAGACGACCTACGTCAACATCGGCTTCTGGTCGTCCGCGCCGATCGGACCCGGCACGGCCGAGGGGGCGTGGAACCGGCGCATCGAGGAGGAGGTCTCCGCACTCGGCGGTCACAAGTCGCTGTACTCGGAGGTCTTCTACTCCCGCGAGGAGTTCGCCCAGCTCTACGGCGGTGACCACGCGGGCAGGCTCAAGACGGAATTCGATCCCGAGGGCCGGTTCGCGACCCTCTACGACAAGGCGGTGGGTGCACGGTGACCACGACGAGTGCGGGGACCGCTGGTGCCCCGGGGAAGATGACGATCGGCGAGATCATCGGCGCCTTCGCCGCCGGTGAACCGCCCCTGCGGATCGAGGCCTACGACGGGTCCTCGATCGGACCGGAGAACAGTGACCTGGTGCTGCGGCTGAAGAGCGAGAAGGCGCTGCAGTACTTCGTCACCGCCCCCGGTGACCTCGGGCTCGCGCGGGCCTACCTCATGGGTGAACTCGAGATGGACGGTGTCCACCCCGGGGCGCCCCACGACGTGTTCGGGGCGCTCGAGGTCTTCCGCAAACACATGACCCGCACCCCCGATGCCCGGACCCTCGCCCGGATCGCCCGGGCGGTGGGCACGGAGAACATCAGATTCCTCCCCACGCCGCCCATGGAGGTCAAGCCCGCGTGGAAGCGGGTGGTGTCGGGGATGCGCCGACACTCCAAGGAGCGGGACTCCGAGGTCGTCAGCTACCACTACGACGTGTCGAACCGCTTCTACGAGTGGATCCTCGGGGAATCCATGACGTACACGTGCGCCTGCTACACCGCCCCCGACACCTCCCTCGAGGAGGCGCAGGAGAACAAGTACCGGCTGGTGTTCGACAAGCTGGGTCTCCAGGCCGGCGACCGGCTGCTCGACGTGGGGTGCGGTTGGGGCGGCATGGTCCGCTACGCCGCCGCGCGGGGCGTGCGGGTGATCGGCGTGACCCTGGCCAAGGAGCAGGCCGAGTGGGGACAGGCCGCGATCGCGCGCGACGGACTGGGTGACCTCGCGGAGGTCCGGTTGCAGGACTATCGGGACGTACCCGAACGCGACTTCGACGCCGTCAGCTCGATCGGCATCACCGAGCACATCGGCCGCAAGAACTACCACGACTACTTCACCCGGCTGCACAATTATCTGCGGCCCGGCGGGCGCCTGCTCAATCACTGCATCACCCGGCCGGACAACTCGCGCACGGTCAAGGCGGGCCAGTTCATCGACCGGTACATCTTCCCCGACGGCGAGCTCGCGGGCGCCGGGACCGTGCACCTGGAGGCCGAGAACGCGGGCTTCGAGGTGGTGCACGAGGAGAACCTGCGCCAGCACTACGCGTTCACCCTGCGGGACTGGTGCGCCAACCTGGTCGAGCACTGGGACGACGCCGTGGAGGAGGTCGACGAGCCCATGGCCAAACTGTGGGGCCTTTACATGGGCGCGTGCCAGTACGGGTTCGAACACAACAAGATCCAGCTGCACCAGATCCTCGCGGTCCGGCTGGGCGACACCATGACCTGGGATGTGCCGCTGCGGCCGTGGTGGCAGGCCTGACGAAGGCCTCCGAGGGGCAGCCGCCCGCGCGGGCATCGCCTGCGAGCCGGAACGCCGGGTCAGTCGATGTCGACGGCCAGGAGGACCTGACCGGTCGGCGCCGGCGATCCCCCCGCGGGCTCCTCGGTGATGCCGATCTGCTCGGAGTTGCGGATGCCGTCGATCTGCGCCGAGGGCGACGGTCCGACCTGGCCGGACTCCATCGTCCCCGCCGAGATGGGCTCGTGGTCACCCATCAACCACAGCTGGTAGGCGCGGCCGGTGGCCGGCTCGGGGAGGTCGGTCATCGAGATGACCGCCATGTCCTCCGTCTTGGACGCCAGGACGGTGGCGGTACCGGTCGCGCCGACCTGGCCGCGGACCACCGCGAGGTCCTCCGCCGCCAGCAGCGAGGAGACCTTGCCGGGTATCGACGGCGGGGCCGCGACGGGCACCGAGCTGTCGCCCCCTGCGTTGTCGGTGATGCGACCGATGGTCACGCCACCGGCGACCAGCACCACGGCGGCCGCCGCGGCGGCGAGGAACGACAGCGGACCGGGCCGCCGGCGCTCGCGCTCCCGGCTCAGGTCGACCACGTCGGTGCCTCCGCCGGGCTGATCCCGGTCGGTGTCCCCGGCGTCGGCCGGCCGGGCCGGCCCGCGGGGGGTACCGGCAGCGGCCAACTCCAGGACGCGGTCCCGCAACTGCGGCGGGGGCGCGGTGTCGAGCCCGGCGTCGGCGACGATGCCGGCGACGACCTCACGCGTCGAGGCGATGTGCGCCAGCATGGACGACTTTTCCTCGGCCGATGCGCTGACCAGCGCCATCTCGACGGCTGCGGCCTCGTCATCGTCCAGGGCGTCCAGGGCGTAGAGGTCGAGGTCCTCGGGACGGACGCTGCCCAGGTCCGACGGATGATCGTGGTGTCGAATGCTCATGACAGCTCACCTCCCAGGCAGTTCTTCAGGCGACGGAGACCGTCGCGGATTCTCGATTTGATCGTGGGTAGCGCGGTGCCGAGATGGTCGGCGACCTCGCGGTAGGTCTGTCCGGAGAAGTAGGCCATCTCGATGGACTCGCGCTGGTTCTCCGTGAGGGTCCCCAGACATCTGCGGACCTCCGCGGCGTCCTCGTCACGGGAGAGCTGCTCGGTGACCTGCTCCGCGATGTCGCCGGACCGGGTGAAGTCCGCCGCCGCGTCCATCTCGTCGCGCCGCGCGGCGGACGTCTCCGATCGGACCCGGTCCACCGCCCGACGGTGCGTGATGGTCAGCACCCAGGACTGCACCGATCCCAGACTCGGCCGGTAGTCGGCAGCCTGCTTCCAGACCTGGAGGAAGACCTCCTGCACGGTCTCCTCGGCGTACCCCGGGTCCCGCAGGACCCTCAGGGCCAGGCCGTAGACGCGCGGGGACATGAGGTCGTAGAAGCGACCGAAGGCCTGGAGGTCACCGGAGGCGGCGAGCTCGAGCAGGCGCCCCGGGTCGGTCAGTGGCGGGGCGACTGGCTCGGACACGATCCCCAGTCTAGGGCCAATCGGGTCCGGGTCGCGGGGCGGCCGTGTTCCCGGTGCGCGGATGTCCATGAGGGTCATGCCGTCGCCACCCGGAACGTCCGGTTGTGCCAACCCGTGGCGCCGCTCGGGACGGGCTCCCGCCGCTCCTCGGGCTGTACCCGACCGGTCCCGTCCGTCGCGCGGACGTGCAGGGTGTGCAGACCGGGCTCGGCGTCCCAGGTCCACGACCACATCCGCCAGGTGTCGACCGAGTACTCCTCGGACAGTTGCGCCTCGCGCCACGGGCCGTCGTCGACCCGGACCTCGACCCGCTCGATACCGCGACGCTGGGCCCAGGCGGTGCCCGCCACCACGACCGGTCCGGGCGGCAACTCGGCGAGCGGCGCGGGCCGGTCGATGCGGCTGGCCGTCCGGATCGGACCCCGCTCCGCCCACCCGCGATCCGTCCAGTACGCACTGGCCCGGTCGAAGCGGGTGACCTCCCAGTCCACGACCCACTTGGTCGCCGAGACGTACCCGTAGAGCCCCGGCACCACCTGACGGACCGGGTAGCCGTGCTCGAACGGCAGCGGTTCGCCGTTCATCCCCACGGCCAGCAGGGCGTCGCGCCCGTCGGTCAGGGCCTCGAGTGGGGTACCGGCCGTCCAGCCGTCGACCGACGTCGACAGCAGCATGTCGGCGTCCGGCAGGGGCCCGGCCTCGGCGAGCAGGTCGGCGATGGAGAAGCCGGTCCAGCTCGCGGTGCCGACCAGGTCGCCACCGACCTCGTTGGACACGCAGGTCATGGTGATGATGCGCTCGCGGGTCTCCCTGTCGATCAGCGACTGCCAGTCGAGCTCGATCTCGCGCTCCACCATCCCGTGGATGCGCAGTCGCCAGTCGGCGGCCCTCAGCGAAGGGACCCGCAGAGCGGTGTCGATCCGATAGAACTCGTCGTTGTCGGTGAGGAACGGGGTCACGCCGGGCGCGTCCGGAACCACACCTGCCGGCACGGCAGGCGCCGCGTTCCGCGCGAGGACCCGGGGCAACCGCAATCCGGTGCGTTCGGCCACCGCCTCGGCGGCACGGCGGGTCAGTGCCATTCCCGTGGCACCGGCCGCGGCGATGACGGCCGCGGCCGACCCGGCCAGGATCAGGAAGCGTCGACGGTCGGGATCTCGTCGCGTCGCGGTCCCCGCCGCGGCGGTGCCGGGCGAGGAGGCACTTTCCCCGGTGCCGGCGGAGGCGGCCCCCTCCGGGCGTCCGGCATCCGAGGCGACGGAAGAGGCGGGGAACAGGGCGCCGATCATCGCCCGCAGGGCCACGATCGAGACGATCGCGCCGAGCACCGTCGGCAGTGCCCACAGCGGCCCCGCTGTCGGCCGGGTCACCGCCGCTGCGGTGCCGATGAGGCCGAAGAGGGCGAGCACGATCGTGCCGGCGGGACGTCCCCGGCGCTCGATGAGGCCCACCACCACGCCCGTCACGATGAGGATGACCGCCAGCCCTGCCATCAGTGCCGGCTTGTCGGCGGTGCCGAGTGCGTCGATCGTCACCTCGCGCACCGCGGAGGGGGCCCGGTCGACCACCGAGTCGGCCACGGCGAGGAACGGCGACGACCCGGGGGCCACGACTCCGGCGACGGCATGACCCACCGCGACGGCGAGGCCGGTGGCGAGGAGGCCCGCGCAGGCTCTGGCCGCGACGAGGGATCGGGTCTGTGGAGTGTTCACGTCCTTGATTCGGAGCCGCAGCCCGGTCGGACGGCCCGGTCGGCCTGCACGGCCGGGCGCGCTCAGGTCAACCCCCGGGAGTCAGCGTGGCCTCACCCCGGCTGGCGCCCCGGCGTCACCGGGACACCTCACCGACGCCCCGCGATCGGCATCCGCTCCCGCGCATGGCGCATTGCTCGCGCGGATGGACGCGCCGGCGACCGCCGCCCCCGGGGAGGGCGTCTGGCCTGCGCATCTGTTCACGCGAGACGCCATCGTGACGGGCGGCGGCAGGCGGCTGCGGCCGGCGGCTCGAAAAAAATTCCGGGCCGGACCCATCCGGATCACGGGGGGCGGCGAAGCACTGGTGACCCACCGCACAGAGCCCCACACCACAGGGGCTCCACCGAAAGGACAGCACAATGGGCATCACGATCTCCCGCCGAGTCGCCTCGATCGCCGCAGCCGCCGCGGTCTCCGGACTCGTCCTCGCCGGCTGCTCGACCGACGACGGAAGCGACACCGAGACCACCGCCGAGGGCACCGCCAGCTCCATGATGAGCACCACCGCCTCCTCCGAGACCTCGTCCATGGAGGCCGAGCCGGCCGGCATGCTCGTCGGCCCCGGGTGCGCGGACTACGCCGAGGCCAACCCGGAGGGACCGGGCTCGGTCGACGGCATGGCGATGGAGCCGGTCGCCACGGCCGCCTCCAACAACCCGCTGCTGACGACCCTCACCGCCGCCCTGTCCGGCGGCGTCAACCCGGACGTCAACCTCGTCGACACCCTCAACAACGGCGAGTACACAGTCTTCGCCCCCGTCGATGACGCGTTCGCGCAGATCGATGACGCGACGATGGAGGCGCTCCAGACCGACGCCGACCTGCTCACCGGCATCCTCACCTACCACGTCGTGGAGGGCCAGATCACGCCCGACGAGATCTCCGGGATGCAGACCACGCTCAACGGCGCTGACGTCGATGTGACCGGTTCCGACGACGAGCTCATGGTCAACGGTGCCAACGTGGTCTGCGGCGGCGTCGAGACCGCCAACGCCACCGTCTACCTCATCGACCAGGTCCTCATCCCCGAGGAGTGATCTGACCGAACACCGCGGACGGGTGCCCTGAACTCCCGCCCATCCGGTGAGGTCGACCAGACGAGACGAGGCCCGGGCCGACGCGAGAGCGCCGGCCCGGGCCTCGTCGTGTGCCGCCGCCGAGCGGTCGGCCGAACCGGGCGCGGTCCAGCACCGGACCCGGGTCAGAACCAGAGGTCAGAACCAGTCGTCGCGCATGTCCAGCGTCGTGCGGTCGCCCGCGGCGAGCAGGTCGAACTTGGCGTCGACGATCGGGAGCTCGCGGCGCAGGAAGTACTCCGCGGCCCTGAGCTTGCCCGCGGCGAAGGCGTCGTCCTCGTCGCCGGTGCGCGCGCCCAGTGCCATCACCTGTTCGACCCAGATCCAGGCGATCACCACATGCCCGGCGGCCTCGAGGTACTCGGTGGCGTCGGCCAGGAAGGCCTCCGGATCCGTGGCCCCCACCTCCGCCAGCGCGGTGGTGACCTCGATGAGGCGGGTGACGCGCGGGCGCAGCAGCGCGGCCATCTCGGCCGCGGACCCGCCCGCCTCGGCAGCCCGGTCACACGCCTGGGTGATCCGCCCGGTCAGCGCGGCCAACCCGGCCCCGCCACCGGCCATTACCTTGCGTCCCAGCAGGTCCTGGCCCTGGATACCGTGCGTGCCCTCGTGGATCGGGTTGAGACGGTTGTCGCGGTAGTGCTGCTCCACGTCGTAGTCGATGGTGTAGCCGGCCCCGCCCAGCACCTGCACCGCGAGCTCGTTGGCCTTGAGACACCACTGCGAGGGCCACGATTTGGCGATCGGGGTGAGGACGTCGAGCAGCATCTTCGCCACCGCCGACTCCTCCGGGGATCCGGTCTTCTCGTCGTCGATCAGTCGCGCGCAGTACAGCCCCAGGGCGAGGGCGCCCTCCACGTACGATTTCTGGGCCAGCAGCATGCGGCGCACGTCCGCGTGGCCGGTGAGCATGACCTGCGGCGATGACGGGTCCGCCCCGACCTGCCGGCCCTGGGGACGGTTCCGGGCGTAGTCCAGCGACTTGAGGTACCCGGTGTAGCCGATGGCGGTCGCGCCGAGGCCCACGCCGAGGCGGGCCTCGTTCATCATGGTGAACATCTTCTTGAGGCCGGTGTTCTCCTCTCCGACGAGGTACCCGATCGCGCCCGCCCGACCGCCGGGGGTGTGCATGCCCTGGCCCAGCGTGGGCATGGTGTTGACCGTGCCGCGGAAGCCCATCTTGTGGTTGAGGCCGGTGATGACGATGTCGTTGCGCTCGCCGATCGTGCCGTCGTCGGTGACCAGGAACTTCGGCACGACGAACAGGCTGATGCCGCGGGTGCCCGCCGGCGACCCGGGAACCTTCGCCAGCACCAGGTGCACGATGTTCTCGGCCATCTGGTGCTCGCCGCCGGAGATCCACATCTTCTGCCCGAACAGCCGGTAGGTGCCGTCGGGCTGCGGCTCGGCGCGGGTGGTGATGTCGGCGAGGTTGGACCCGGCCTGCGGCTCGGACAGGCACATCGTCCCCGTGAAGCGGCCCTCGATCATCGGCTTGACGTACCGCTCGATCTGCTCGTCGGAGCCGTGCTCGATGAGCAGGTTGGCGTTGCCGGTGGTGAGCAACGGGTAGGCCGCGGTGGAGATGTTCGCGGCGTAGAACCAGGCCATGCACGCCAGGTAGGCGGTGTAGGGCAGCTGCATGCCGCCGACCCGCTCGTCCATCGCCGCACCCACGAGGTCGGCCTCGGCGAACTTCGCGAGTGCCTCGCCGATCTCGGGGATGAGCTCCACGTCCTCGCCGACCAACCGGGGCTCGGTGAGGTCGGCTTTGCGGAAGTGGGGCGCGAAGTGCTTCTCGGCGAGTTCGGCCGACAGGTCCACCACGGAGTCGATCGTCTCGCGCGAGTGCTCCGCGTACCGTTCCCGCTCGCACAGCTCGGAGACACGGAGCCAGTCGTGCAGGAGGAAGTCGAGGTCGGCGCGGGAGAGCAGGTGCGAGGGGGTCATGCCCCGCAGGGTACTAGCGCGCGGTACCAGCGCGCGCCGCCCCCGGTGCTCACGTGCCCGTCGCGCCCGTTCCCCCGGCCTCGGCGCCCGACCCGCCCGTGGCCCGTGTCGCCGCCGCGAACTTCTGGCCCATGCCGAGCATGGTCCTGGCGTACGCGGCGGGGAGGAACCGCTTGGCACGGTAGGACTTGCGGGCGTCGGGGTCGGGGAGGATGAGGAACTGCTTGGCGTCCAGGCCCGTCATCACCTCCGCGGCGATCTCGTCGGCGCCCCGCTCGGAGCGGTCGATGAGCTTGCTCGCGAACCCGCTGGCGGCGGGGTCGGAGGCGTTGAGACTGGAGGCGAGGTTGGTGCGGAAGAAGGACGGGCACAGCACCGACACGTCCACGCCGAACGGCTCGAGCTCCCACCGCAGGCTCTCGGAGATCGCCACGACCGCCGCCTTGACCGCCGTGTAGGAGGACATGGTGGGCGGGTGGACGAGGCCGGCGAGAGAAGCGGTGTTGACGAGGTGACCGCTGCCCTGCGCCTTGAGCATCGGGACGAAGGTGCGGCATCCGCGCGCGACGCCGAGCAGGTTGATGTCGACGATCTGCCGCCAGTCGTCCTCGGTGAGCATCTCGATGCGGCCGCCCTGGGCGATGCCGGCGTTGTTGACGAGCACGTCCAGGCCGCCCCAGATCTGCTCGACCTCGACGCGTGCGGCCTGCCACTCGTCCTCCGAGCGCACGTCGAGCCGGAGGTAGTGGGCGTCGGCGGGCACGGAGTCGGGGCGGTCGTCGGTGGGGGCGAGGTCGGCGATGATCACCCGGTCGCCGCGCTCGAGGAACGCCGTCGCCAGGGCCAGACCGAGGCCGGAGGCGCCGCCGGTCACCAGGACGCGGCGGTGGGTGTCGGTGGGGGAGGGGGACGACGACGAGAACGGCAGCCGGTCGAGGCCGGGCAGCGGCAGATTCTGCAGGGACAGATCGGGCAGGGACAATTCGGGGAGCGAGACCTTGGGCAGGCGCATGTGCCGAAACTACCGAGCCGCCAGGGGAGCCGGTTGGCCGACACCCCCGAGGAAGTCGGCGGCCAGCTCCACCGCCGGGCCCGAAGAGTCCGCGCCCTCGAGGAGAACGGCCACCGCGATGTCCCCGGTGAAGCCCACGAACCAACCGTGCGCCGGCCCGCTGCCCACCTCGGCGGTGCCGGTCTTGCCGCCCAGGCCGGGCACGGACCTCGCGGCCGTCGCGGTGCCCGACTGCACGGTCTGCACCATGTAGCGGCGCAGGGTGTCGACCACGGCCGGGTCGAGCGGCTCCGGGGAGTCGTTGGCGACCGCGGGCATCCCGTCGATGAGCTGTGGCAGGATCATCCGGCCACCGTTCGCGAGCGACGCCGTCATCACGGCCATGCCGAACGGGCTGGCCAGCACCTCGCCCTGCCCGATCGCCGCCTCGACCCGGGCCGGGCCCTGCTCGGTGACGGGCACCTCCCCGGTGTAGGTGTTCAGCCCCGGGGTGAAGAACCCGACGCCGAGGCCCAGTGTCGCGGCGGTGTCCTTCATCGCCGCGGGTTCCAGGCGGTCGCTGATGACGGCCTGAGTGGTGTTGCACGACCGGGCGAACGCCGTCTCCAGGGGGACGGGGCCCAGCTCGAAGTCGTCGTCGTTGGGGATCGTCCGGCCCGAGACGGTGACCGACGCCGGGCACGGCACGATCTCGTCCGGGCCCACGACGCCGGCGGAGAGCGCGGCGGCGGTGGTGACCACCTTGAACGTCGACCCCGGCGGGAAGCGCCCCTGCAGGGAGACGGGCCCCTGTCGGTCTGCGGCGGAGTTCTGGGCCACGGCCAGCACCCCGCCGGTGGAGGGCTGGATCGCCACGATCGACGCGGCCAACCCGCTTCCGTCCACGGCCCGCTGGGCCTCACGCTGCATCGAGATCTGGACCATCGAGACCAGGTCGTCGACCTCTCCGGCCGGTGCGCCCCCGATCTCGATCGGTTCGGCGCCGGGGTTGACGATCTGCGCCGACCACCCGGCCTCGGACTGCAGCGCCTCCGTCCAGGCGTTCGGCAGGCCGTCGAGGGCGGGGGAATCCAGGTCGCGGTCGGTGCGGATGAGCTGGCCCTGCTCCGGCAGGCTCACGCCCGGGACCGCGGCGAGCTGATCGCGGATCGGTTGGATGTCCGCCGGGCGCAACGCCACGACCTGGTACGGCTGGTCGCCGGCCTCGGCCATCCCGTCGCGGATCGTCTGACCGGTGATCGACGGTGCGGCCCCGCTGACCAGCGACGCGACCGCGTCCGCGGAGCCGGCGGCGTCGGGTGCGAGCGTCACCGCGGTGACCGGCGTCCACTGCATGAGCGGCTCGCCGGTCCGGTCGAGGATATCGGTGTCCCAGTCGAGTTCCTCGGCGAACGTCAGCCGACCCCCCTCGGCCAGCCGGGTGTCGAGCACCGTCGGCGCCCACTGCACCTTCCACTGGTCGCCCACCTCGGTCGTCCGCACCTCGCCGCGGGTGGTCACGCTGCGCGTCCCGGCGCCGGCAGCCTCGTCCCCGCCGGCCGGGCCGGAGCCCGCCTCGTCGTCGTCACCAGAACCGTCGGCGCCGCCCTCGTTCTCGCCGCCTTCATCGTCGGCTCCGGCGGCGCCCATGTCCCACGTGATCTCCACCGTCACCGGGTCGCGGTCGGGGCGCCCGTCGTCGCCGGTGGTGGTCGCGGAGATCGCGGGCAACCCCATCCCCTCGACGCTCGCGATGATGGTCTCCTCCGCGGCGGCCGGGTCGGTGGTCAGCGCGGCCGCGCCCGTCACGTCGCCCCGATTGAGGGCGGCCAGGAACTGGTCCACCTCGTCGGCGCCCGTGTCGCCGGTCAGCGCGGCGCACCCCGACCCCACGAGCACGACGGCGAGGGCCGCCGCCACGAGGCCTCCGGCGCGACGATGCGGGTGCCGGGTCGCGCCGGGATCGCGGTGGGGCCGCAGCGGGCGGAGACTCGGCTGAGAGGCGGGCGTGGGCATCATCTCTCCACGAAACCAGATCCCGGGCCCGGGCGCACCGGGAGCGCGGACCGTAGGCTCGGGCCCGTGAACCCCGACCGTCCCGACCCCGCCCCGGCACCCGTCGACCGCACCGGTGTCTCCCCGGTCACCACCGGTCTCGCGCGCGTGCTCGACGACCTCGTCCGCATCCCCGGCACCCGCTATCGCGTCGGTCTGGATCCGGTGATCGGGCTGGTCCCGGTGGTCGGCGACGCGGTCGGCACCGTGTTCGCGGCCGCCGTGTTCGCCGAGGCGGTGCGCAACCGGGTGCCCGTGCGGATCCTGTTCCGGATGGGCTGGAACTACCTGGTGGACGCCGTGCTCGGGCTGATCCCGTTCGTCGGTGACGTCGCCGATGCCGCCCACAAGGCCACGTCCAAGAACCTGCGGCTGGTCGACCGCACCATCGCCGACGGCAGACGCGTCGACACCGACGCGCGCGGCTACCTGCTGAGGGCGATCGGCGCGGTCGGGCTCATGCTGCTGGTCCTGCTCGGGATCGCCGGGCTGGCGCTGTTCGGCGTGGTCTGGCTCATCAGCCGGATCTGACCCGCGCCGGTCCACCTGCGCCGATCTACCCCCCGCCTATCTACCCCGAGGTGACGGGCAGGAGGCGACGGACCACGTCGTCGAGGGTGAGGACGCCGCGGACCTCGGAGACGTGGGTGCCCGGGTGCCCGCCGGATTGTTCGACGACGACGAGGTGCGCCCGTGCGTCGCGCATCCGGCGGAACGCCTCGGCGACGGTCAGGTCGTGCTCGAGGGACAGGCTCGACCGCATGAGTTCGCGGGCGGTGGCCGGCCCCTCGACGTCGATGGCGTCCCGCGCGTGCACCACGCCGACGGCGGTGTCGTCCTCGAGGACCAGTAGCCGCAGGTGGCCGGTGCGGCGGGCGGTGTCGCGGATCTCGCCCGGGGTGGCGTCCGCGCCGACGGAGGACATCTCCTCCGGCGAGGCGGGCGTGTCGACCCCGCGCTCCCCGAG
This sequence comes from Dietzia sp. WMMA184, assembly GCF_002441635.1. Lineage (NCBI taxonomy): Bacteria > Bacillati > Actinomycetota > Actinomycetes > Mycobacteriales > Dietziaceae > Dietzia > Dietzia sp. WMMA184. Next base: position 2,754,136 of record NZ_NXEI01000001.1, read on the forward strand.
CAGGTCGCCCACGGTGAGCTCCTGCAGCTCGAGGGCGCTGAGCAGCTGGCGCTGATGGGTGTCGTCCAGGGTCCCCGCCTCACCGGAGTGCCGCACGAGCTCGCGCAGTGAATCGGCGTCCTGACCGGCGGACACCTCGTCCCTCGACTCGACACCCAGCCGGTGCAGGATGTTGTTCGCTATGGCGTTGAGGGCGACCAGGAGCGGACGGGTGAGCCAGAGGAACGCCCGCATCGGGATCGCCAGCAGGGTGGCCGAGTACTCGGGATGCGTGATCGACCACGACTTGGGGGCCATCTCGCCCACCACGAGGTGCAGGAACGTCACGATGATCAGCGCGAGGATGAACGCGATGACGTCGGCGGTCCACAACGGCAGGCCCCAGCCGGAGAAGACCGGGGTGAGCCAGTGGTGCACGGCGGGCTTGGTGATCGACCCCAGCGCCAGTGCACACAGCGTGATCCCCAGCTGCGCTCCCGCCAGCAGGAGGGTGAGTTCGGAGGCGTTGCGCAGGGCCGCCCGGGCGGCCCTGCTGGTGGCGGCGGCGTCCTCGAGGCGGTGGCGCCGCGCGGAGATGAGGGAGAACTCGACGGCCACGAAGAACGCGGACGCCGCGATGAGCAGGACGGTCGCGGCCAGGACCACCCAGGGATTGCTCATGAGTCCGGACTGGGCCTCGGCGGCCATGAGGGTCGTGGTGGGGGTCATCGTGTGGCCTCCTCGACCACGATATGCAGCTCGGCGGGGACGCGACGCTCGAGACGACGGACCTCGGCCCGCAGGACGCGATCGGCGGAGACCTCCTCGAGGATGTCGGTGTCGGGCAGCGGGATGTCCACCCTGTCGCCGACGTCCGGCAGGTCGCCGATCGTCTCGACGACGAGGCCGCCCAGCGTCTCGGCGTCGACCTCCGGCAGGGTGATGTCGAGCAGGCGCTCGACCTCGTCCAGGTGGGTGTCGCCCCCCAGGACCCAGCCCAACCCCTCACTGACCGGGGCGTCCCCGGCGGCCTGAGGGTCGTGCTCGTCGGCGATCTCCCCGACGATCTCCTCCGCCATGTCCTCCATCGTCACGACTCCGGCGAACCCGCCGTACTCGTCGACGACCACGGCCATCTCGGCCTTCTGTTCGCTCAGGCGCGCCGCCACCTCGGGCAACGGCAGGGAGGTGGGCACGACGATCGGGGCCCGCATGACCTCCGACACCAGGGTCAGGGAGGTGTCCCGCTCGTCGTCGCAGATCACCAGCAGGTCGTGCAGGTCGACGATGCCGATGACGTCGTCGGAGTCCTCACCGACCACGGGGTAGCGGGTGTGGCCGGTGGCCATCTTCGACAGCACGTCCGGGACCGCGTCCTCCCCGCGGACCACGTCGGTACGGGAGCGCGGGATCATCGCGTGCTCCGCCGGCTGTCCGGGGAAGTCGAGCATCCGGTCCAACAGGCGGCTGAGCTCGGGGGAGAGTTCGCCGGTCTCGCTGGACTCGTGGACGATGTGCTCGAGGTCGCGGGCGGTGGCGGAGTGCTCCTTGTCGTGCACCGGCTCGATGCCGACGGCCTTGAGCAGGGCCTCGGACGCCTTGTCGAACAGCCCGATGAGCCAGCCGAACAGCGCCAGGTAGATGGTGGTCGACCGCGCCAACCAGCGGGCGACGGGTTCGGGTTTGGCGATCGCCAGGTTCTTGGGCACGAGCTCGCCGAAGAGCATCTGCACGACGGTCGAGAACAGCAGGGCCAGGACCGTGCCCACACCGACGCCGATGGCCTGTGGAACGGAGGCCAGACCGAGTAGTTCGCCCAGGGCCCGCCCGATGAGTGGCTCGGCCACGTAGCCGACGACGAGGGTCGTGACGGTGATGCCCAGCTGCGCACCCGACAGCATGAACGAGGTCCGCCTGGTGACCCCGAGTACGCGGTCGGCGACGGGGTCGCCCTTTTCGGCGGCAGCCCCCATCCGCGAGCGATCAACGGCCATGAAGGCGAATTCCTGCGCCACGAAGTAGCCCGTGAGCGCGGTGATGGCCAGGACGACGACGACGCCGACCAGGAGTGAGAGCGCGATGCTCATCCGGTGTCCCCCCTTCGGTGAAGGGGGCTGATAGATCGGGCCGGGGTGTCGGCTCGGCTCACTGGAGGTGCTCCTGCGCTTCTCGATTACGCCCGGGGCAGATCGCCCGGGCTGATCGGTCCGATTCTCCCGTCTGGGGCACCGATTGTCGACTCCCACCCCTACGGGGCAGCTCGCGCGGCACCGGTTTTGTCCGGCTCGGGGAGCAGGAGTATCACTGACGTACATGACAACTCGGAACGCCGAGGTGGCTCTCGCCGATTCGGACCGCAGGTTCTTCGGCCACCCACTCGGATTGGCGAACCTGTCGGGGATCGAACTGTGGGAGCGGTTCAGTTTCTACGGCATGCAGGGTCTGCTGGCGTACTACATCTACTACGCGGTCGGCGACGGCGGACTCGGCTACTCCCAGGAGATCGCCGCCTCGATCGTCGGCGCGTACGGCGGTCTGGTGTACGCCTCCGCGATCCTGGGCGGCTGGGTCTCGGACCGCCTCCTCGGCGCCGAGAGGACGCTGTTCGGCGCAGCCGTGATGATCATGCTCGGCCACCTGTCCCTGGCGCTCGTACCCGGGGCGATCGGCCTGGGCATCGGCCTCGTGCTGGTCGGTGTCGGTGCGGGAACCCTCAAGGCCACCACCTCCACGGTGGTCGGCGACATGTACCGCCGGACCGACGACCGGCGGGACGCCGCGTTCTCAATCTACTACATGGCGGTCAACATCGGCGGTCTGACGGGCCCGCTGCTCACCGGGGTGCTGTGGGACAACTTCGGCTTCCACTGGGGCTTCGGGGCGGCGGCCGCGGGTATGGCAATCGGGCTCATCCAGTACGTCGCGATGCGCGGCGCCACCCTCAAGGGCGTCGGCGCTGTCGTCCCCGACCCGCTCCCGCGGCCGCAGCGGGTCCGCTACCTGGGGATCGGCGCGGTCGTGGCGGCGCTCGTCGTCGCAGCCATCGCCACCGGCCTCGTGCCGCTGGAGTCACTGGCGGACATCGTCACCGCGATCGCCGTGGTCGGCGCGATCGCGCTGTTCGCCCTCCTCATCACCAGTGCGAAGACGGAGCCGATCGAGCGCAGCCGGGTGGTCTCGTTCATCCCGATGTTCGTGGCCTCGGTGGCGTTCTGGGCCCTGTTCCAGCAGCAGTTCACGGTGATCGCGATCTATTCCGACCAGCGACTGGACCGCAACCTGGGCGGCTGGGAGATGCCGGCGAGCTGGGTGCAGTCCATCAACCCGCTGTTCATCATCATCTTCGCCGCCGTGTTCGCGACGCTCTGGGTCAAGCTCGGGAACCGTCAGCCCTCGAGCCCGATGAAGTTCGCCCTGGCGAACCTCATCATGGGCATCGCCTACCTGGTGTTCCTGTTCTTCGTGGGCAGTGTGGCGACGCCGCTACTGGGCATCGTCGGGATCCTGTTCCTGTTCACGATGGCCGAGCTGCTGCTCTCGCCGGTTGGCCAGTCCCTGTCCACCAAGCTCGCCCCGGAGGCGTTCAAGACGCAGATGGTCGCGCTGTTCTTCCTCAGCGTCTCGATCGGCAGCGCGTTGTCCGGTGTGCTCGCGGGGTACTACGACCCGACGGACGCCGGCGCCGAGCGCAACTACTTCCTCGTGCTGGGCGTCGCCTCGATCGTCCTGGCCGGGATCATGGCCGCGTTGTCGCCGTGGATCAGGAAGAACATGATGGGCGTGCGCTGACTCCGCCCCCAGACAACACGAGATAAGAAGATCCGCTATCCGGATTCCGGATCGGCTACTCCATTCGGGAGCGCAGATCAGGAATCCGGATAGCGGATTTCGTAGGTCGCGTGGGCTACGTGGGCCGCGTGCGGGGACGTGGGGGGACGTCAGTCGGCGGAGCCGGACTGCCAGACCTCCCACGGCACCGACCAGTCACCGTTCTGCCAGACCCCGAGTTCGGGTCCGCCCGTGCCTTTGACCTCCACGACATCGCCCGTCACGGCCTGGTCGAAGTACCACTTCGCGTCGGTGGGCGACAGGTTGAGGCAGCCGTGCGAGGTGTTGGTGTTCCCCTGTGCCCACATCGACGACTCGAGCGCGTGGAGGTAGATCCCGTCGTTCGTGAGGCGCACACCGTGGTCGACGGTCACCTTGTACCCGGCGGACAACGGCAGGCCGTAGGTCGAGGAGTCCATCACCACGGAACTGGCCTTGTCGAGCACCGTGTAGTTGCCCGGCTGGGTCCAGAAGTGCATCGTCACGTCGCCGTAGGTGGCCCATCCGCCCTTGCCCATGGAGGTCGGCATGACCCTCACGGGTTTCTGGTCGTGGTAGACGGTGACGGTCTTGGTCGCGTCGTCGGCGATCGCCACGCGACGCTCGCCGATGGTGAAGTCGGCTTCCGCGCTCGCCCCGCCCCACTGCCCGCCGCCGAGGCTGCGTCCCTCGACGTCCAGCGCGACCTGCACGCGCGTGCCGGGCTCGTAATAGTCGCGGGGCCGCCAGTGCGCGGTCGAGTCGTTGAGCCAGAACCAGTTGCCCTCGACCTCGGGGGTCGTCGTGACCGTCATGTGCTTCTCGGCCTCGTCGCGATCGGCGATCGGCTGGTCGAACCTGGCCGCGACGATGATCCCGACGCCGTACTCACGGTCGGACTCGAGGGCGGCCCCGCCCGTGGTGACGAGGCTGGGCGTGACGACGGCCAGCGGATCGGCCATGGTGAACGTGCGGGTGTCGCTCCGGCTCCCGCCGGCCGCGCCCTCGTACGTGATCTCAAGGGTGTAGGTGCGCCCGTATCCGAGGGTGACGGCCGGCTTCCACTGGGAACCGTCGCGTGAGAGTTCGCCCTCGATCTCCTTGCCGGCATCGTTGGTGAGCACGGCGTCCGTGATGGTCCCGTTCTCCACGGTGGCCCGGACACCGTCCACCACGGCGACCTCCGTGGCACCGTCGGCCGGGGTCACCTCCAGCGTCGCCGGGGCGGGCGCCTCGGAGGTCGGAGTCGTGGGCGTCGTCTCCCCGGCGGAACCGACGGGCATCGGGATCGTGCACCCGGCGGTGACCAGGAGCAGGGCGAGGAGAGCGGCGAGCAGGCCGAGGGGACCCGGCACCGCCCGAGCAGAGTGGGTTCGAGACCTGGACAGGGACATGCGGTACTCCGAAAGAACGAACGCGGGGCCGCCGGTGAGTCCCGGCTTATGTCCACATGATGCACTCCGGGTCCGACACCGGGCCAATCGCCGGACCGACGGACGCCCGGTCGTTGTGGATTCGTGATCGAACCGGGGAGTCCCCGCTGGCGAACGCGGAGGCGTACAACGGAAGGATGAGCATCGACAAACCAGTGACCATCATCGGCGGCCACGGCAAGGTCGGCCTCCGCGCCGCCAGGATCCTGTCCGAGGCGGGTGCCGAGGTGTATTCGGTGATCCGCAATCCCGATCACGCCGACGACGTCCGCGCCGCGGGTGCGAACCCTGTCGTCGCGGACGTGGAGACGCTCGACGTCGATGGGCTCCGCGAGATCGTGCGCGGCAGCGGGGCGGTCGTCTGGACCGCCGGCGCCGGCGGCGGGAACCCCGACCGCACCTTCGCGGTGGACCGTGACGCCGCCATCCGCTCGATGGACGCGAGCGCCGCCGAGGAGGTGGGACGCTACGTCATGGTCTCCTACGACGGCGCGGGCCCCGACCACGGCGTCCCGGAGGACGACTCGTTCTTCCCGTACGCGGAGGCCAAGGGTGCCGCGGACGCGCACCTGCGCGATTCGGACCTGGGGTGGACGATCCTCGGGCCGGGGGCACTGACCGACGATCCCGGCGGCGAGACCATCGGGGTGGGCGACGACAAGCGTGAGGACCGGTCGACCAGCAGGGACGCGGTGGCCGCTGTCATCGCCGCCGTCCTGCGCCGCCCGGACACCGCCGGTCGCACCATCGAATTCTCGGACGGCGACATCCCGATCGGTGAGGCGCTGACGAGGGAGTGACCCGCGGCGTTATCCTCTCCGCGTGAGGATCCTCGTGGGCGGTTCGTGGATCTCGGTGATCTGCGCGCTGCTCACGGCCCTGTGGAGTGTACCGCAGTTCCTGTTCGAGGGCACGGTCACCCTCAGTTCCCACCCGCTGTTCGTGGTGCTGTTCCTCTTCCCGGCCCAGATCGGTGTCCCGGTGTGCCTGCTGGTGGCGCTCAACTCGCTGTTGATGGCGTTCCGTCGTCAGCTCACCACGAACCCGCGGAGGTTCCTGGCGGGCGGGCAGCTCATCACGGTCGTCCTGCTGGGCATCTGCGCAGCACTCCTCATCTCGCCGACGACGTTCGGCCGCGAGTTCATCGTCATGGCACTGGCCTTCCAGATCGGTCAGGTGTTCGTGGCGGTGGGGCTGGCCCTGCACCTGCTCCGCCGTCGGCGGCACCAGCGTGAGGCGGAGGGCGCACGCGTTCGGTGACGGGCTGACACTATGGACCGCATGCGTGCCATCCACATCTCCAGCCATGACGGACCCGCCGCTCTCGAGGTGGTGGACGTCCCCGAGCCCGACGCGGGTGCGGTGCTGATCGACGTCCACGCCGCCGGGGTGACCTTCCCCGAGGTGCTGCAGACGCGCGGCAAGTACCAGATCTCGCCGCCGCTGCCGTTCGTCCCCGGCTCGGAGGTGGCGGGCGTGGTGCGGTCCGCCCCCGACGGCTCGGGCTTCGCCGCCGGGGACCGCGTGTGCGCGTTCCCGGGTCTGGGCGGGTTCGCCGAGGTGGTCTCGGCCGATCCCGGTCAGGTGTTCCGTCTCCCGGACAGCCTGTCGTTCACGCAGGGCGCCTCGATCCCGATGAACGTGCTCACCGTCCACTTCGCGTTGGCCCACCGCGGCCGGCTGCAGGCGGGGGAGACGGTGCTGGTCCACGGCGCGGGCGGCGGGATCGGCATCGCGGCCACCCAGTTCGCGACCGCGATGGGTGCCCACGTCATCGCCGTGGCCTCCACGAAGGAGAAGCGGGACCTGGCGCTGAAGGCCGGGGCGAGCGACGCCATCGCGCCCAAGGGCTTCAAGGACGCCGTAAAGGAGCTCACCGGTGGGAAGGGTGTCGACATCGTCGTCGACCCCGTGGGCGGGGACCGGTTCACCGACTCCATCCGATCCCTCGGCCAGGAGGGGCGGATCCTCGTCATCGGGTTCACCGGCGGCGAGATCCCCACGGTCAAGGTCAACCGGCTGCTGCTGGGCAACAAGAGCGCCGTGGGCGTGGGCTGGGGCGAGTACTGGATGTCCAATCCCGGTTACCTGCAGAAGCAGTGGGCCGAGGTCGAGCCGCTGCTGGCCGCCGGCAAGCTCGACCCGCTGGTGGGCGCCGAGTTCCCCCTGGATCAGGCCACGGAGGCCCTGGAGCTCATGGACGGCCGCGGCGCGGTGGGCAAGATCGTCCTCACCACCGGCCGCTGAGTTCCCTCCCGTCCCAGATCCCCGTCGAGAAGAGCGTTTCGCCCACTTCTACTCGGCAGACGCGGGCGAAACGCTCTTCTCGACGAGAGGGGCGGGTCCGGGAACGACGACGAGGTGCGCTCCCGGCCCGGCGGGCCGAACCGGAAGGCCCCGACCTAGAACGCGCCCTCGGGCATGTGCATGACGTCCACGTCGAGCGCCTCGATGGTGGCCCGCGCGGCGCCGACCTGCGGCAGGTGGGCGCGGGCGAAGAAGTTCGCCACCGTCGCCTTGCCGGTGTAGAAGTCGTGGTCGTCGCCGGTCGCCTCCGGCAGCCGGTCCAGCGCCACGCCCGCCTCGCGCAGGAGCATCCAGCCCACCATGAGGTCGCCGACGGCCATGAGCAGCGGGACCGCTCCGAGCCCGATGAGGTAGAGTTTCTCGGGATCCTCCTGGGCGCCCATGAGGTGCTCGGTGAGGGAGCCGACCATCGACTCGACGTCGGCCAGGGCACCGGCCACTCCGGCGCGCGCGGTCTCGAGCTCGGCCGGGCCGGTCTCGGCGGGACCGGCCTCGTCCACGGTGCGGTGGATCTGCGCGGCGACGTGGCCCAGTGCGGTACCGCCGTCGCGGATGATCTTGCGGAAGAAGAAGTCCTGCGCCTGAATCGCGGTGGCGCCCTCGTAGAGGGAGTCGATCTTGGCGTCGCGGATGTACTGCTCGACGGGGTAGTCCTTGAGGTACCCGGAGCCGCCGAAGCACTGGAGCGACTCGGCGAGGCACTGGTAGGACCGCTCGGAGCCCACGCCCTTGACGATCGGCAGGAGCAGGTCGTTGACCGTGTGCGCGAGCTCGGGCCCGGCGCCGGAGACGACCTCCGCGGACACGATGTCCTGGTGGGCGGCGGCGTAGAGGTACACCGCGCGCAACCCCTCGGCGTACGCCTTCTGCGTGAGCAGCGACCGCCGCACGTCGGGGTGGTGGATGACGGTGACCTTCTTGGCGTCCGGGTTTCCGGCGTCGGCCATGTCGTTGCCCTGGACCCGCTCGCGCGCGAACTCGAGAGCGTTCAGATAGCCCGTGGAGAGGGTCGAGATGGCCTTGGTGCCGACCATCATCCGGGCGGCCTCGATGGTCTTGAACATCTGCTTGATGCCCAGGTGGTCGTCACCGGCGAGGAACCCCACCGCGGGTCGGCCGTGCGCGCCGAACGCCACCTCACAGGTCGCGAAGGCGGCCAGGCGCGTCTTCTTCTCGATGCCGGTGGCGTAGACGCCGTTGCGCTCGCCCGGCGCGGCGGTCTCCGGGTCCGGCATGTACTTGGGGACGAGGAAGTAGCTCAGGCCCTTGGTGCCGGGGCCGGCGCCCTCGGGCCGGGCGAGCACCTGGTGCCAGATGTTCTCGAACAGGTCGCCCGTGTCGGCGCCGGTGATGAACCGTTTGGTGCCCTCGATGTGCCAGGTGCCGTCGGGCTGCTGGATCGCCTTGGTGCGCACGGCGCCCACGTCGGAGCCGACCTCGGCTTCGGTGAGCATAATGGACGAGCCGTGGTTGCGCTCGATGATCTTGGTGGCCCACTTCTTCTGCTGTTCGTTGCCGATCGAGTGCATGATGCCGGCGAACAGCGGCCCGGACAGGTACATGAAGATCGACGGGTTGGCGCCCACGAGATACTCGGTGATCGCCCAGGTCACCAGGCGCGGTGCGGCCACGCCGCCGACGGCCGGGTCCACGCCGACGAGGCCCCAGCCGGCGTCCTGCCAGGGGCGGACGGAGGCCACGTAGTCGGGGTGGAGAGTGACCTCGTGGGTCTCGGGGTCGACGGTGGGCGGGTTGCGGTCGGCGGTGGTGAACGACGCGGCGACCGGTCCCTCGGCGAGCGCGGCGGCCTCCCGCAGCATGGTGCGGACCGTGTCGCCGTCGAGTTCGGTGGCGTCGTCGCGCTCGAGGATCTCGTCGAGTCCGAACACGTCGAACAGGTGGTTCGCACAGGGGGGCGCGTCACGTGCCCACCGTAGAGCACGGCGCCCCGCGGTCGGCGCGATTACGGACTGTAGTCCGGAATGTGGGTGGCGGTGCCGGACCGACTACCCCTGCAGGGCTCGCAACCGTCGCCCCGCCTCGTCGAGCACCTCGGGCCGTTTGCAGAACGCGAACCGCACCAGGTGGGACCACTCCGCCGAGAAGGCGTCGGTGAACGGGGCGAACGGCACCGCCGCCACGCCGATCCGCTCCGGCAACTCCAGGCACCAGGCCGCCGCGTCGGTCACCCCGAGTGGGCGCGGGTCCGCGGTGAGGAAGTACGTGCCCTGTGCGACGACGAGGTGGAACCCGGCACCCGAGAGCGTGTCCACCAACTGGTCCCGCCGAGCCTGCATGTCCTGCCGCAGCGTCGCGATCCATCTCTGCTCGTGACGCAGGGCGTGCGCGACGCCCAGTTGCAGGGGCGAGGCGACGGTGAAGCTCATGTACTGCCGCGCGGTGCGTGCCCCCGCGACCAGGTCCGCGGGGCCGGTGAGCCATCCGATCTTCCACCCGGTGCAGTTGAGCAGCTTGCCGGCGCTCGAGATGCGCAGGGTCCGTTCGGCCATCCCGGGCAGCGTCGCGATCGACACGTGCTCCACCCCGTCGTAGGTGAGGTGGGCGTACACCTCGTCGGAGATGGCGATCGCGTCGAACTCGTGGCACAGCGCGGCGATCTGTTCGAGGTCCTCGCGCGGCAGGACGGCCCCGGTGGGATTGTGAGGCGAGTTCACCAGCACGGCCCGCGTCCGCGGGGAGAACGCGTCCCGCAACGAGTCCACGTCGAGTCGGAGTTCGCCGCCCGAGCGGACCATCCTCGCGGCGCGACGGGTGGCGCCGGCCATCGCCACCGTGGCCGCGTAGGAGTCGTAATACGGTTCGATCACGACCACCTCGTCGTCGTACTCCACCAGGCCCACCATCGCGGCGGCGATCGCCTCGGTCGCGCCGACCGTCACCAGCACCTCGGTGTCCGGGTCGTGCACCAGTCCGGTGTGGGCGGTCTCGTGGTCGGCGGCGGCCCGGCGCAGTTCCGGGGCGCCGATGCCCGGCGGGTACTGGTTGTGGCCCTCCCGCATGGCGCGTGCGGCCGCCTCGATCATCGACTCCGGTCCGTCCGTGTCGGGGAAGCCCTGGCCCAGGTTGATGGCGTCGAACCGCGTGGCCAGCTGCGAGACCTCGGAGAAGATCGTCGTGGCGTGGGGTCGGAGTCTGCGGACCGTCATACGGGCAGCCTAGGTGTTCGGCACACACAGGACGGGTGGCGCCGACCGATACCATGGGCGTCATGACCGAGCCCCTCGCCGCCACGTCCGCCTCGACCGGTGGAGCCGCCGCCGTCGGGCCGTGCACCCAGCGCCGCGCGGTGCTGGCCGCCCTGCCCGGGATCATCCTGCTGCCGGGCATCGCCTCGGCCTGTGGCATGACCGAGCCCGCGCAGCCCCCGTCGACGGTGCAGCAGACCACCACGGTCCCCGCGACCACCATCGCCGCCGCCGAGATCCCGCCGGGCACGGCCAAGCAGTTCAGGGCCGGCGAGGCCACGGTGATCGTCGCGCAGCCCGTCGAGGGCGAGTTCGTCGCCTACTCGGCGCGCTGCACCCACCAGGGCGGGGTGGTCCAGGTGATCGAGGGCATGACCCTGCGCTGCCCGCTCCACGGCGCCGAATACGACGCCACCGACGGCCGCAATACCCTCGCCCCGGCCCCGCGCCCGCTCGACGCGATCCCGGTGACGGAGTCCGGCGGGCAGCTCACCCTCGGCTGACGCCCGCTGCCGCCCGCGCCCGCCGACCCGCCGCCGCCCGCGCCCGCCGACCCGCCGCCGCCCGCGCCCGCCGACCCGCCGCCGCCTCGGCTTGCGGCGCGGCCACGGTCAGGGGTAGAACGGGAACACGTTCTCAGGGCGGGGTGAAACTCCCCACCGGCGGTGATGTCACCGGCCCCATGGCCGGCGGCGAGCCCGCGAGCGCCCCGCACACGCGGTGCGGTTGGACTCCCGGTCCGGCCACGCCACGCACGCGGGGGTCAGCAGACCCGGTGTGATCCCGGGGCCGACGGTCATAGTCCGGATGGAAGAGAACCGCGCGTCACCCGACGCGGTCCCGGTCGACGACGACCGTGGCCGGGCGGGCGTCGTGTCACAAGCCCTGGGCCGTCTGTGTAGAGCCCGTGAAAGGGGCACACGATGAGCCTTCTCGTGGAATTCCTCGACGCGCAGTTGATGATCGGTGGCGTTCCGATCCTGTGGCGCGAGATCGTCGGCAACGTCTTCGGCCTGGCCGCCGCCATCGGCGGTATGCGCCGGGTGGTGTGGGCGTGGCCGGTGGGGATCGTCGGCAACCTCACCCTTCTGACAGTCTTCCTCGGCGGCGTCTTCCACACCCCACAGGACGTGGACCTCTACGGTCAGGCCGGCCGCCAGGTCATGTTCCTGGCCGTGGGTGTCTACGGCTGGTGGCGGTGGTCGCAGTCCAGGCGTGCGAGCGCCGCCCTGCCCGGCGGCTCGGTCGCCGACGCGGTGGCCGTCCATCCGCACTGGGCGACCGGCCGGCAGCGGGCCGGTCTCGTCATCGGGATGGTGACCGGCACCCTGGTGTTCGGCTGGATCTTCGCCCAGCTCGGCTCGTGGGGGCCGTGGGCCGACGCGTGGATCTTCACCGGGTCGATCCTCGCGACCTACGGCATGGCCCGCGGGTGGACCGAGTTCTGGCTGCTGTGGATCGGCGTCGACATCGTGGGGGTGCCGCTGCTGCTCAAGGCCGGCTACTACCCGTCGGCGGCGCTGTACCTGGTGTACGGCGCGTTCGTGATCTGGGGTTTCCTGGTGTGGTGGCGCGTGGATCTGGCCGAACGCGCGGACGCCGCCGGTGCCGCCGGGCAGCGGCGGGAGCAGCTGCCGGTCGGCTGACCACGGCCTGTCCGACGCCAGCCGCCCGCCGGGCCCCGGGTCGTCAAACCGTCGACGCCGGGGCGACCGTCCGGCGCGCGGTCCGCGGCCGCACAGCCGCCACCACGACGAGCGACAGGGCGGCGAGCGTGAAGCCCAGCCCGCGGAAGTCGATCCACGCGAACACCAGGCCGGACAGCAGACCGCCGGCCGCGCCGGACAGCGCCACTGCCACGTCGGCCTGCCCTTGGACGCTGGCACGCACGGTGGTCGGGACGGACGTCGTGAGGACGGTCGTGCCGGCGACCAGTCCCAGGCTCCAGCCCAGCCCCAGCAGGATCAGTGCCAGCGCGACGAGCGCCGTGGACTGCGGCGGGGCCAGGGCGGCGAGCCCTCCGGCGGCCAACAGCACCAGGCCCGCGGACACCGCCACTGCGCGGGTGCCGAACTTGTCCACGAGCAGTCCGGACAGGGGCGCGGGCAGGAACATCGCGGCGACGTGCAGCGAGATCACGACGCCCACCACGGTCACGGTGTGGTCGTGGGCGCGCATGTGCACGGGGGTCATGGTCATGAGCCCGACCATGACGAACTGGGTCAGCGCCATCACCACGACACCGGTGATGACGTCGGCCGTCCAGATGCGGGTCGGTACGGGCGCCACGGCGTGCCGTTCGGAGTCGGCGGCGGTGGCCGCGGCCTCCGCGGCGGGGGAGGGGGACGGCGACGGTGACGGTGTCGATGACGACGACGACGAGGTGAGCGCCGCCTCCGCTGCCGCGATCTCCATCCTGCGCGCCTCGAGCAGGGGGTCGGGCCGCAGCAGCAGGGAGATGACCAGCGCGGCACCGCCGTACGCCGCGGCGGCGAGGAGGAACGGTCCCGCGAGCGGGGCCAGGCCCAGCGCCTCCGCGACGACGCCGGTGGGCCCCACGAGGTTGGGCCCGGCGACGGCACCGGCGGTGGTTCCGAGCAGGACGTAGGACAGCGAGCGGGCGCGGGTGGCGTCGGTGGCGAGGTCGGCCCCGGCGTAGCGGGCCTGCAGGTTGGTGGCCGTGCCGGAGCCGTAGATGACGAACGAGGCGAACAGCAGCGGCAGCGATTCGAGGGCGGTGGCCGCGACGATGCCGAGTGCGCCGAGTGCGCCGACAACGAATCCGGCGGCCAGGCCCGGGCGGCGGCCGCGGGCCTGGGAGAGCTTGCCGACCGCGATCGCGGCGAGGGCCGAGCCACCGGTGAACAGTGCCGACGGCAGCCCGGACAGGCCGGGGCCACCGAGCAGGTCCTCGGCGAGCAGCGCACCCACGGTGATGCCCGCGGCGAGTCCGGCCCCGGCGAGCAACTGGGCCAGGACGAGGACGGTGAGGATCCGCCGCTGCGCCGTTGCCCGGCCCGTCTCCGGTGCGGTGTGCGTGGCGTCGCCGGCGCGGGTCACGCCCCGCCCCAGGTCCGGGCGTGCAGGAGCACGTCGACGGCGGTGGCCTTGCCGGCAGGCCGCAGGTCGTGCCGCAGCGAGACCACCTCGAGTCCCTCGGCGCCGCGGGCGAGGTCGGCGATGTCGGGGAGCACGGTGGGATCCTGCGGGCCGCCGACGCCGCGGCGGAGGTTCTCGGCGGCGTGGCCGAGGTAGACCAGGTGGCCGCCGGGGCGCAGCCAGGTGCCGGCGCTGCGCAGCACGGCGGTCAGTGCGGGGAGGTCGAGGTGGAGGAATCCGACGACGACGAGGTCGACGGCCTCGGACGGGGCCCAGGTGGTGGCGTCGCCGACGACCCAGTCGACGCTGCCGCTGCGTCCGTCGTCGGAGTCCTTGGCGCGGGCCTGCTCGATGGCGACCTCGGAGAAGTCGACCGCCTGCACCTGCCAGCCGTGCGCGGCGAGCCACCGCGCGTGCCGGCCGTCACCGCAGGCCAGGTCGACGGCGGTGCCCACGTCCAGCCCGGTGTCCTCGGCGGCCGTCACCTCGGCGACGATCCGGGCGGCGGGGGTCGTGCCCCAGACGTCGGGCTGCGCGAGGTAACGGGCGTTCCATTCGGAGGCGTCCACGGGCGGTGGTCCTTTCGGTGCGGAGGGCCGGTTCGCCGGCGACTGGTTCGGTGGTTCGGTGGTTCGGTCAGACAGGGCGGTCAGGGGTGGCGGAGCCACCGGAGGTGTTCGGTGTCTCCCTGCAGTTCCAGTCTCCTCCACAGCACGCTGCCCGGGACGGCCTGGCTGGGGTGACATTCCACCGCGGCCAGCTGCGCGGCACGGTCGACGGTCAGGGCCAGGTCGATCTCGTCGGCCGGGCGCCCGAGGAACCCGGCGTACCCCTCGCCCGCCAGTGTGGCGCAGAGGTCGTCGGGGAGGACCCACGCCAGCACCCCCAGGTCGTGGCGCTCGCCCGCGCGGACGGCCGCCGCGGTGGCGGCCACGTGGTCGGGGTGGCCGCTGATGCCGGTGGAGTCGAAGGCGACCAGCCCGTCAGGCCTCACCGCCTCGATCTCCTGCTCGACCGCGTCGTCGAGCCCGGCCGCACCGAGCGCCGTCAGTCCACCGTCGGGGAGGTCCAGGAGGGTGACCCCCTGCGCGCCGAGCGCGTCGGCGGCGGCGCGTAGTTCGCGCTCGCGGATCACGGACAGCTCGCCCTCGATCTCCTCTCCACGGGCGCCGTGGAGGGTCGAGGCCTCGCCCCGGGTCAGGCAGAGGACGTGGACACGCGCGCCTGCGACCGCGAGGGTCGAGAGGATCGCGCCGAGGCCGAAGGACTCGTCGTCAGGGTGGGCGACCACGGCCAGAACCGTGTCCCAGTCCGGTAACCCGGTCGTCGTGCGCATCGCGGCGGACCTCCCTGTGTCGGCGAGAATAGCTGTGTCGGTGGCAATCGCTGTGTCGGTGGGAATCGTTGGACCGGCCCCGGGACCGGCGGATACCCGGTACCGTATCTTCGCATGAATAGGTCTCGCGAACGGCAGGATGCGTCACTCTTCGCCCGCGCGTGGGTGGTGGCCAGCCCGGTGCTGGAGTGGATCGGCCTGTCCGAGTCGCGACGGCGTCTGGTCGACGGCCTGTCGGGCACGGTGGTGGAGGTCGGCGCCGGCAGCGGGGTGACTTTCGAGCACTACCCGCCGGAGGTCACCCGGGTGGTGGCGGTCGAACCGGACCCGCACCTGCGCGCGTACGCCCGCCGGCACGCACAGCGGGCGGCGGTGGACGTCGAGGTGGTGGACACGGTGGCGGAGGCGCTCCCGCTCGCCGACGGTGAGGCCGACGCCGTGGTGTTCGGGCTCGTCCTGTGCACCGTCCCCGACGTCCCGGCCGCCCTGGCCGAGGCCCGGCGGGTGCTCGCCCCGCACGGCGAGCTGCGTCTGCTCGAACACGTCCGGGCCGACGGTCGGCTGGGTCGCGTCGCCGACCGGATCGAGCCCGTGTGGAGCCGACTCGGAGGCGGGTGTCACCCGAACCGCGACACCGCCCGGCACGTCGCGGAGGCGGGCTTCGACGTCTCCGGCCTGCAGGCCCGTCCGTTCCCGCCGGTGGTGCCGTTGACGCCGATGCTCAGCGGGTCCGCGCGGCGTCGGTAGCGCGGTCCCCGCTCCCGGTGGGCGGCACCGCGCAGGCGTCGGACGCGCAGGCGCCATCGGCGCAGGGGCGGGCCCGCCACCGGTAGATCACGGCGCCGGCCAGGAGGGCCAGCGACAGGGCCGCGAGCCACGGCTGCAGCGGGGCCCACACCCCGAGCGCGCCGGTGGTGCCGAGCAGGATCAGCACGATCTTGTTGCAGACGGGGCACGCCACCGCGAACCAGGCGGTCGCCACGCCCACGGTGACCAGCGCAGGGCGTTCGGACGGCTCGGCTCCGGCGGGATGCCTGGCGGCGCTGCCGACGCCGGCCTCCCGCGCGGACCTGATGCCGAACCAGGCGGCGGTGAGCAGTACGGTGGCGGCGAGCACCGGGTACTCCCACCAGCGGACGGGGATCTCGCGGCCGAACACCGGGTTGGGCAGGATGTCGGTGGGGATGCCGATCAGCAGGAAGGTCCCGAGCGCCGCCAGGGCGGCGCGGGCGGGGGCGAACACCGCCGGCGTCGACGTGGTCTCGGAAGGCACGGTCTGGGCTGACGCGGCCTCGGAAGAGGCGGTCTCGGGAGCGGGCGCGTTCCGGGGGGCGGCCGACGCGCCGGACGAGTGGTTCATGCCACCATGGTCAGCATACGGGCGGGGTATCCGCCACCGGCCCTGGTAGATCGATCGGGAGGAGCGCTGTCGTGGTGCATTCGCTGCCCGGTCTCGGTGAGCTCGAGACCGCCGTCCTCGAATTGCTGTGGGACGAGTGCGCGGGTGACGGCGACGACCTGTCCGTCCGCGAGGTCTCGGATCGGCTCGCGGACCGGCGGCCCCTGGCCTACACGACCGTGATGACCGTGCTGGCGCACCTGTACGACAAAGGGGCGGTGACGCGCGAGAAGGTCGGACGCGGGTACCGGTACCGGCCCGCGCGCAGCCGCGAGGACTTCGGCGCCGACGCCCTGGGTGAACTGCTCCTGTCGAGTGGCGACGCGGAGAAGCTCCTCCTGCACTTCGTCTCGAGGGAGGGTGGAGACCTGGCCCCGGAGGAGGCGGGAGTGCTCCGCAGGATCACCGCGCGCCTCCGCGGAGGCGGGGACACCTGATGGGCATCGGGATGCTGCTCGCGGCGCTGGTCGTCGGCGCCGCCGGCCCTGCCTACCTGCGTCGCGCCGTGGACGCGGCGGCGCGGCCGGGCGTCGCGCTGGGCGCCTGGATCGGCACCGGCGTCGTCTTCGTGACCCTGCTCGTCGCCGCCCCGGTGGTGATGCACGTGCAGCCGCTGAGGGGGTTCGCGCCCGCCGCCACCGCCGTCACGGCCTGCGCGACGATGTTCGATCCGGCGGCGAGCGGTGTGTGGCCGGCCGCCGTCCGTGGCGTGGTCGTCGCGGTGGCCGTGGTGGCGGCGGTGTCCGCGGTCACGGTGGTCGTGGCGGCGATGTCCCGGGCCCGGCGCTCGGCGCGGGCGCACGCCCGGTCCCTGCGGTCACTGGTCGAGGCCACCGACCACGTCGACGGGGTACGGGTGTGGTGGATCGCCGACGACGAACCCGTCGCCTACGCGTTGCCGGGGGCGTCGGCGCGCGGGCTCCCGGGCGTGGGGCGACGCGGGTCGGCCTCGCCCGGCGGGACGGTGGTGGCCTCCACCGCCCTGTGGGATCTCGGCGAGGAGCGCCGACGGGCCGTGCTCGACCACGAGATCGCGCATCTGCGGGGACGTCACCACGTCGCGGTGACGTCGGCGGCGGCACTGCGCACGGTGTTCTCTCCGGTGCCCCTGCTGCGGCGAGCGGCAGCGGAGGTGTCCGTCCTCGCCGAGCTGGCCGCGGACCGGCGGGCCGCGCTCGGTGCCGGTGGAGCGGCGGCCGTGCGCGGTGCCCTCGGCGAGCTCGGCGCCCCGGCCGGCCGGGTGGCCGTCCTGTCCTCGGTGCCGGCCGGGCCCCGGGGGACGGGGCCCGGCCTCGCGCTGGCGCTCGTGCACGCGGTCTCGCCGGCGGCGGTCTCCGCGGCCGCGGCGACGACACTCGTGCTGGGGATGTGCTCCGCGCTGGCGGGTTGACATCGCGCCACCGACGCGAACTACTATGCAACGTAGTAGTAACTGGCCCGCTCGCGGGTCGGTCCCCGTTCTCGATAGCACCCGCAGGAGACCTGAAGTGTCCCGTCGTCCGAGCGTCCCGGTCATCGCGTTGTCCCTCGTGGTGGCCGTACTCCTCGCCCTCGTGGCGATCCTCCTCGCCCGCGAGGTGGGCGGGGGCGAACCGTCGGCCGACGGGTCCGCCGCGGGGACGTCGGAGGTGTCCGACGACCGCCAGACCAGCCCGGAACAGGCCCCCGGCCCGGAGTCCATGGAGGGCATCGCGCGCTTCGAGGAGGGCGACCCGATGGCCATGGGGCCCGTCGACGCACCGGTCGTGATGACCATGTACACCGACTTCCGCTGCCCGTTCTGCGCCAAGTTCTCCCGCGAGGTGGAGCCCGCCCTGGTCGAGGAGTACGTCGAGAAGGGCGACCTGCGGATCGAATGGCGGGACCTGCCGATCTTCGGTGAGCAGTCGATGGCCGCCGCGCGAGCCGGCCGCGCCGCCGCCGACCAGGGGCGGTTCTGGGAGTTCACCGAGGTGGTCTTCGCCGACTCCCCCGACCGCGGTCATCCGGACCTCGGCGAGGAGAAGTTGGTCGGGTACGCCCGCGAGGCCGGCGTCGCCGACATCGAGCGCTTCCGCGAGGACATGACCAGCGACCGGTACGACGAGGCGATCCGGGCCGACTACGAGGCGGCCACCGCACTCGGTGCCACCTCGACCCCGACGTTCCTCATCAACGGCACGGGCATCATCGGCGCCCGCTCCACGGAGACGTTCCGCAACGTCATCGACAGCTCACTCGACGGGTGACGTGGGCCCGATGACCGAACAGATCGGACTGATCGGCGGATTCCTCGGCGGCGTCCTGAGCATCCTCAGCCCGTGCTCGGCCCTGCTGCTGCCCGCCTTCTTCGCCTACGCCTTCGGAACCCGCCGGGTGCTCCTCGCCCGGACCGGGCTGTTCCTGCTCGGCCTCGCCATCGTCCTGGTCCCGCTCGGCGCGGGGGTCGGGGCCATCGGTTCGCTGTTCACCGTCCACCGCGGGACCGTGACGTTGATCGGTGGCCTCGTCGTCGTCGCCCTGGGTGTCTACACCGCGCTCGGGGGCGGCTTCCGGCTCCCCGGACTCTCGGACGCCTCGTCCCGCGTCACGGGCAGCGGCCCCGTGGCCGTCCTCGCGCTGGGCGCCCTCTACGGGTTCGCCGGATTCTGCTCGGGCCCGCTGCTCGGCGGTGTCCTCACCCTGGCGATGGCCGGGGGTTCGCCCGCCTACGGTGCGGCCGTCATGGGCGCCTACGCGGTCGGCATGGTCGTCCCGCTCGCGGTGCTCGCCCTGGCGTGGGACCGGCTGGGCGTGTCGCGTCGGCGATGGATCCGCGGTCGCGACGTCACCCTGGGACCCATCCGCACGCACACCACCTCACTCATCGCCGGGGTGCTGTTCATCGTGGTGGGACTGCTGTTCGTCCTCACCGACGGCACCGCGGCCCTCGGCTCGGTGATGGGAGTGGACGCCCAGTTCGACCTGCAGCTCGCCATCGAGCGCCGGGTCGCGGGGATCGACGACCTGTGGTTCGCCGTCGCCGCGCTGGCCGTGGCCGCCGTCGGCCTCGCGGTGTGGGCGCTACGCGACCGCCGCCGCGCGCGGGCGCGGCAGGAGCCGGACGCCCGCAGCCCCGAGGATCAGGAGCCCGCCCGCGGCTGAACCCTCACCTCGCACATCGGAGGCCTGTCGCCGGTCTCGATGCGCGTGGTGGTGGGCGAGTAGGCCCCCGCCAGCGACCGGGTGAACGTGGTGAGCCGCTGATGCGGCTCGGCCGTCGTGGTGACGCGGCCTGCGCGGATGAGACGGTCGAGTGCGGTGAGCTGGATCTGCGCGGCCATCCGGGCCAGCGAGTCGTCGGGGGAGTTGCGGTGACGCCGGGTGCCCAGGTCCACCTGCGCCATCGCGTCGAGTCCCACCAGTTCCCACACGTCCACCAGGAGCGCGAGTTCCACGCCGTAGCCCCGGGCGAACGGTATCTGCTCGAGGACCTCCCGGGTGGCCGCGTACTCCCCGGCGAGTGGCTGGACGAACCCCGCCAGCTCCGGCCACCAGGCGTCGATGAGCGGTCGGGCCACGAGTTCGGTCACCCGCCCGCCCCCCGAGGGCAGCACCGTGGCGCCGTCCGCGAGCGGCCGGTCGTAGCACCCCTTGACGAAGCCCAGCGACGGATCCAGGACCAGCGGGGCCAGCAACCCCACGGCGAAGGTCGGGTCGAAGTCGCGCAGGTCGGCGTCGATGAACGCCACCACGTCCCCGGTCGTCACCGCGAGGGACTTCCACAGCGCCTCGCCCTTGCCCGGGACCGACCCCCACTCCGGCAGGATCTCGGACTGCGCGTGGACCACGGCGCCGGCCGCGCGGGCGACCCGCGCGGTGTCGTCGGTGGAGTCGGAGTCGATCACGACGATCTCGTCGAGCAGCGGCACCGCCTCCACCAGGTGCTCGCGCAGCGCGGTGACGATGGCGCCGACCGTGGCCTCCTCGTCGCGGGCGGGCAGCACCACCGACAGGCGTCGGCCGGCCTTCGCCGCGGCCACCCCGGCGGCGTCGAAGTCCCGGGCGGTCAGGCTCCGGCGTCGGAACCAACCCTCGGTGTCCGGCAGCATCGTCGGGCGTCTCGCTCTCGCTGTGACGACCCACCGGTCGGGCGGGTCGCGGAGGGGGTCTCCGTCTCGCCATTGTGGGTCACCCGTCGGCGGGCCCGCGCGCGACCCCCGGCCCCGGCCCGCGCGTGGAGACGCCGCGGAGCCGGGACCCGTTCGTCGGGCTGTGCCACGATGAACCCATGGACTTCTCCTCCTCGCCCCGCGCCGCTGAGCTCACCGCAGCCGTCCGCGAGTTCATCGACACCCACATCGCCCCGGTGGAGCCGGAGATCCACGCCGATATCGCCCGGCGTCGGCTCGCCGGCCAGGACCCGTGGGCGGTCGATCCGCGGGTCACGGAGCTCCAGGCCCGCGCCCGCGAGCAGGGACTGTGGAACCTCTTCCTCCCGGCCGGACACGAGGGGCCCTATGCCGAGCGCTACGGCACCCACGGCGGCACCGGCCTGAGCAACACCGACTATGCGCCGGTCGCCGAGGAGATGGGCCGCTCGTTCCTCGCCCCGCTGGTGTTCAACTGCAACGCCCCGGACACCGGGAACATGGAGGTCCTGCTCAAGTACGGCTCACAGGAGCAGAAGGACCGGTGGCTGGACCCGCTGCTCGACGGGAGGATCCGCAGCGCCTTCCTCATGACCGAGCCGGACGTGGCCTCCTCGGACGCCTCGAACATGGCCGCCACCGCCCGCATCGACGGTGACGAGGTCGTCCTCGACGGCCGGAAGTGGTGGTCCACGGGCGTCGGTCACCCGGACTGCAAGGTGGGCATCTTCATGGGCGTGTCCGATCCGGACGCGCACCGCTACCTGCGCCACTCGATGGTCCTGGTGCCGATGGACGCCCCCGGGGTCCGCGTCGAGCGCATGCTCACCGCCCAGGGGGTCTACGACGAACCGCTCGGCCACGGCGAGGTGACGCTGGAGGGCGTGCGGCTCCCGGTGTCCAGCATCATCGCCGGACCGGGCAGGGCCGCGGAGATCGCGCAGGGCCGACTGGGCCCGGGGCGCGTCCACCACTGCATGCGGTTGATCGGCCTGTCGGAGATGGCGCTGGACCTGGCCTGCCGCCGTGCCTCGGGTCGCGTCGCCTTCGGCAAGCCCATCGTCAACCTCGGCGGCAACCGTGAGCGTCTCGCCGAGGCGCGCATCGCGATCGACCAGGCGCGCCTGCTGGTCCAGCACGCAGCCTGGAAGCTCGACACAGAGGGACAGGCCGCAGTGGAGGTCAGTGCCATCAAGGCCGCCGTCCCGAAGATGGCGCAGCAGGTCATCGACATGGCCCTGCAGCTCCACGGTGGCGGCGGCATGAGCGACGACTTCCCCCTGGCCGGGGCGTACGCCACCGCGCGGTCGCTGCGACTGGCCGACGGCCCCGACGAGGTCCACCTCGGCGTCGTCGCCCGGGCCCTGCTCGCGCCCTACCGCGACGCCGCCACCACCGGTGGCACCGAGAAGACCGGGACGAACCGGTGACCGCCCGAGACGGCGCGCCCGACCGCGACGCCGCCCTGCGCCGCCGCGTCCCCGGCACCGACGCGGTGCGCGGTGAGGACGCGTTCGACGTCGAGGCCGTGGCCGCGTGGCTGCGGTCGATCACGCCCGACGACCCGACCGTGCTGGCGGGGGTGGATCTGGGCGACGACGACGAGCCGGTCATCCCCGAGGTCCGGCAGTACACCGGTGGCGCGTCCAACCTCACCTACCTGCTGCGCTACCCGGGCGCGGACCTGGTCCTCCGCCGCCCGCCGGCCGGGACGAAGGCCCGCGGTGCCCACGACATGAAGCGCGAACACCGCGTCCAGTCGGCGCTGCGACCGGTGTACCCGCTGGTGCCGCGCATGGTGGGGTTCTGCGGCGACCACTCGGTGATCGGCTCGGACTTCTACGTGATGGAGCGGATGGAGGGCACCATCCTGCGCAAGGAGCTGCCCCGCGAACTGCTCATGGACCGGGTCACCACCCGCCGCCTCGCCGAGGCGGCCGTCGACGCGCTCGCCGACCTCCACTCGGTGGACGTCGGGGCCGCGGGCCTGGGCGACCTCGACCGCGGCGAGGGGTACGTGCGCCGCCAGGTCGAGGGCTGGTCCGCCCGCTACCGTCGCGCCCGCACCCCCGACGTGCCCGACTTCGCCCCGGTGATGAAGTGGCTGCACGCCAACCAGCCCGACGACGTGGGCCACTGCCTGGTGCACAACGACTTCCGCTTCGACAACCTCGTGCTGGATCCCCGGGACGTCACCCACGTCATCGGCGTCCTGGACTGGGAGATGGCCACCGTCGGCGACCCGCTCATGGACCTCGGCGGGGCACTCGCCTACTGGGTGCAGGACGACGACGGCCCGCTGTTCAAGGCGTTCCGCCGCCAGCCCACCCACGCGCCCGGGATGCTCACCCGCAAGCAGGTCGTCGAGCGGTACGCCCGCCGGGCCGGACTGGACATCACCGCGGAGCAGTGGCGCTTCTACGAGGTGTTCGGTCTGTTCCGCCTGGCCGTGATCGCGCAGCAGATCAACCACCGCTACTTCCACGGGCAGACCACCAACCCGGCGTTCCGCGCCTTCCGCCCCGGAGTGGCGTTCCTCGAGCAGCGGTGCCTGCGCATCATCCGCACGGGCGACGGTCGTCTCACTCCGACCCGGGTCTCCCCGCGTGACGTGGTCCCGGAACTGCTCGGCGTCCCCCGGGTCGTGCTCCCGTTGCTCGCCGGGGGCGTCCACGACGTCCGGGGCAAGGTGACGGGTCTGCTCGGAGGCCTGCCGGTGATCGGCGATCTCCCCGTGATCGGCGGGCGACCCACCGGCACGTCGGGCGGTGGGCGCTGATGGGGTCCATCCACCTCGTCCGCCACGGGCAGGCCTCGTTCGGCAGCGGCGACTACGACCGGTTGTCGGAGACCGGCCACCTGCAGGCGCGTCTGGCCGGCGAGGACATGGCCGGCCGCGGGCTGCGGCCCGACGTGATCATCCACGGCGGCCTGCGCCGGCAGCGCGAGACGGCGGAGGGCCTGCTCGCCGGGCTACGCGCCCACGACGACCGGGACGCCGCCGAGGACGTCGCGGTGGAGGTCGACGAGCGCTGGGCCGAGTACGACGCCGACGCGGTGCTGGAGGCCGCCCGCGTGGCCGGCCTGACCACGGAGCACGGGACCCTCGACTCCGCCGGTGCCTCCGACGAGGCCAAACAGGCGTTCCAGCGTCAACTCGACGCCGCCCTCGGACACTGGGCGGGACTCGAGGCGTTCGCCGAGTACCGACGCGACGCCGACGACGCCCTGGCGGACGCCGCCGCGAGGTCCGGGACCGGCCGGACGACCGTCGTCGTCTCCTCCGCCGGCACGATCTCCCTGGCGGTCGCCGGCCTCCTCGCCGACCCCGAGGGCGTCGTGGGGCTGTGGACCCGGTTGCAGCGCGTGACGGTGAACACCGGGACCGCCCGGGTCGTGGTGGGTCGCGGTGGGATGACGTGTATCGCGGTCAACGAACACCAGCACCTCGAGCGGGCGGCCGGGCCCGACGACCCGCGCCGACTGGTCACCCTGAGGTGACGATGTCGGCCGACCGCACGTCGGATCGGCTCGAGGCCGCCTCGCGCCCGGGCGGGCGTCGTATCGTACGACCGTAGAGGCCGTTCCAGGCGGCCACGAGAGCACGTCAGGAGAACGCCACGATGCCCACCTTCCAGCGCGGTCACACGACGATCGCCTACACGGACACCGGCGCCCCCGCGGGACGCCAGGACGCCCCGGTGGTGTTCTTCGCCCACGGCTTGCTGTTCTCGGGCTGGATGTTCCAGCACCAGATCGCCCGTCTGCGCGACAAGTACCGGTGCGTGACGATCGACTTCCGCGGGCAGGGCAACTCCCCGCGGGCCATGGGTGGCTACGACATGGACACCCTGACGGTGGACGTGTCCGAACTCCTGCGGCACCTGCAGATCCCGGTGGTGAACTTCGTGGGCCTGTCCATGGGCGGGTTCGTGGGGATGCGCCTGGCCGCCCGCAACCCGGAGATCGTGCACACCCTGACGCTCATGGACACCGCCGCCACCGCGGAGGAGCCGGCCAACCGCAGCAAGTACAAGACGCTGTCCAAGGTGTACCGCGTGGCCGGCATGAAGCCCCTGCGTGCGCGGGTGGCGCCGATCATGCTGGCCGAGGGCAACCTCGACGCCCCCTGGGTGCAGGAGTGGATGACCCAGCTCGAGCGCACCGATCGCGTGGGGCTGGTCAAGGCCATCGACTCCGTCGCCGACCGTGACCCGTGCGAGGACGAGGCCATCCGCATCATCGCCCCGACCCTGGTCGTGGTGGGGTCCGAGGACGCGGCCACGCCCCCCGACAAATCCCGACGCATCACCGAGCTGATCGCGGGCTCGCGCTATCGCGAGATCCCCGGCGCGGGGCACTCACCCAGCATGGAACGCCCGGACGAGGTCACCACCATCCTCGAGGCGTTCCTCTCCGAATACGACGTGTGAAGCCAAGGGAGCCGATGAGAGCTGAGCGCTCGGCTAGAGACGAGTCAGGGTCGACGGGGCGGCCGGGGGCGGCCGACGGGTGGGTGGGCGTCGTCACGGGCAAGCTCTCCGCGTGGTTGATGCTCGTGGTCGTGCTCCTCGTGAGCGGCGCGGTGTTCGCCTTCGCCTCATCGGAGGGCTCGTCGCAGGGGCCACAGACGCTCCCGGACGACTCCGAGGCCGCACTCGTCTCCGAGATCCAGCGCGAGTTCCCGGGGTCCGAGTCCGTTCCGGCGGTCCTCGTCGTGACCCGCGAGGACGGCGGCGAGCTGGGGCCCGAGGGCATCGCCGCGGCCGTCGGTGCCGGCGAGCGCATGGCCGAGGTCGTCGGTGCTCCCGCAGAGGGCCCCATCCCGTCCGAGGACGGCGCCGCCGCCCTCATGCTGGTGCCGGTCGACGCCCAGTTCCTCTCCGGGGGCGCGGCCAGCGACCTGGTGTCGGAGATGAGGGACGCCGTCGCCGACGGTCTCGACGAGGGCATCAGCGCCCAGCTCACCGGCGGCCCGGGGTTCGCCGCTGACACCGCTGCCGCGTTCGAGGGCGCCGACTTCCGACTCCTGGCGGCCACGGCCCTGGTCGTCGCGGTACTGCTCATCGTCACCTACCGCTCTCCGGTGCTCTGGCTCGTCCCGCTGATCATCATCGGTGTCGCTGACCGCGTCGCAGCGTTGCTGGTCGCCGAGGTCGGCGAGGCACTCGACATCACCGTCGACGGGTCCACCTCCGGCATCGTCTCCGTCCTCGTCTTCGGTGCCGGAACCAACTACGCTCTGCTCTTGGTGTCCCGCTACCGCGAGGAACTCCGCAAGACCTCGGATCGTCGAACCGCCCTCCGCGACGCGTACCGGGGCGCGGTCCCGGCCATCGTCGCCAGCAACGTCACGGTCGTGCTCGCCCTGCTCACCCTGCTCCTGGCGGCCCTTCCCAACTACCGATCGCTCGGCGCCTCCGCGGCCGTGGGCCTGCTGGTCGCCCTGGTCTACGCGCTCGTCGCGCTGCCCGCCGCGCTGGCCGTGTGCGGCCGCGGCCTGTTCTGGCCGTTCATCCCGCGCCCGGTCGAGGGGCCCGCCGGCACGCACGCCGACGACGGTGCCCCCGAGACCCCGCGGGAATTCGACGAGGACGTCCCCCCGGGCGTCTGGGGCCGCGTCGCCGCGCGCGTGGTCAATCGCCCCGTGACGGTCCTCGTCTCCTGTGTCCTGCTCCTCGCCGTGCTGTCGCTCGGCCTGCTCGGCACCCGTATCGGCCTGAGCCAGACCGAGCAGTTCCGCACCCCCTCCGAGGCGGCCGCCGGGCTGGAGACCGCCGCCGAGCACTTCCCGGCCGGCGTCACCGACCCGGTCACCGTGCTCACCCGCACCGGCACCGAGGGAAAGATCACCGAGGCGGTCCGGGATGTGGAGGGTGTCGTGTCCGCCCGCCCGGCCGGCGAGTCCGGAACGGGATGGAGCCGCGTCACCGTGGTCCTCGACGCCGCGCCCGCGACCGACCGGTCGGAGGACAGCGTGATCGCGCTCCGCGAGGCCGTCGACACGGTCCCCGGTGCCGAGGCGCTGGTGGGCGGGTCGGTGGCCGAGGCCGTCGACACGTCCCAGGGCAACCTGCGTGACCTCACCCTGATCGCGCCGCTCATCCTGCTCGTGGTGTTCGTCGTCCTGGTTCTGGTCCTGCGGTCGGTCGTCGCGCCCCTGCTGGTCATGGCGGCGACCGTGCTCTCGTCGCTCGCCGCTCTCGGGCTCGGCACGTTCGTCACCACCCAGATCCTGGGCTTCCCCGGCCTGGACGTGTCGGTGCCGCTGTACAGCTTCCTGTTCCTGGTGGCCCTCGGCGTGGACTACTCGATCTTCCTCACCATCCGGGCCCGCCAGGAGGCCTCCACCCACGCCACCAGGGAGGCGATGGTCCGCGCCGTCGCGTTGACGGGCGGCGTCATCACCTCCGCCGGCATCGTGCTCGCCTCGGTGTTCGTGGTCCTCGGCGTCCTTCCGCTGATCGTGCTCACCCAGGTCGGCGTGATCGTCGCCCTCGGTGTCCTGCTCGACACCTTCGTCGTGCGCACCCTGGTCGTGCCCGCCCTGTTCACCCTCGTGGGGGACAAGGTGTGGTGGCCGGGTGACCCGCGAGGACAGACCCGCCGCGGCGCCACCGCAGGCTCGGCGTCCGACGACCCCGACCGCCGCACCGGCGACCACGGCGCCGGCCCCACCACGACCGAGGAGATCCACGCATGAGCACCACCGCCCGCACCAGCACCGCCGCCCGCACCAGCACCAGCTCCCGCCCCGGCCCGTCCCGGTCCCGCCTGCGAGGCCTGATGACGCACCTGGCCGTCGCGCCGCTCCTCGCGGCGGGCCTGGGCACCGCCCCCGTGGCCAGCGCCCAGGACGTCACCGACGGCGGACGCCTCGGCGGCGGCTCCTCGCAGCTCCTGCCCGACGGTGTCGCCGTGGGCTCCCTCGGTGGACCCGAGCTCACCCAGGTCGACTCCGCCGACCTCGAGCGGTATCAGGGAGAGTGGTTCCAGGTCGCCGCCATCCCGCAGCCGTACACGCTGCAGTGCACCAACGACACCAGGGCCGAGTACGCGGTGACCGCGCCCGGCACGGTCTCCGTGCGCAACTCGTGCGGCTCGGCCATCAGCTCGGACTCGGTGATCGAGGGCGAGGCGAAGGTCCGCGACACCGACACCAACGCCTCGCTCCGGGTCAACTTCCCGATGGTCCCGTTCCAGGACGAGGGCGGACCCGTCAACTACCGGATCACCTACCTGGCCGACGATTACTCGCTGGCCATCGTGGGCGACCCCACGCGGTCCTCCGGGTTCGTGCTCAGTCGCGAGCCGGTCCTCGACGCCGAGCAGTGGTCCACCGTCCGCGATGTGATCGAGGACCGCGGTTGGTGGTCATGCGCCTTCCTCACCGTTCCTATGGCGGGCGGCCGCGGCGACGTGACCCCACTGTGCCTACTGCCGTGATGAGCACCCGATGAGCATCGATCTCACCTGCACGGTTCCGGCCACCCCCGACGAGGCGTGGCGTTACTTCGCCTCGCCCGGCGCCTTCCGCCGGCTCTCGCCCCCGTTCATGCCGCTGCGACCGGTGAGCGAGGCCGATTCACTGCGGGACGGCGTGGCGGTCCTCGTACCGCGTACGGCGCTGCCGGGACCTCTCGGAGTCCGCTTCGGACCCCGCTGGCTCGCGCAGCACGATCCCGCCGGGTTCATCGAGGGTGAGCGGTTCGTCGACCGCTGCGTGTCCCAGCCGTACGCCGCGACGACCGGATGGGTCCACACGCATACGCTGACGGCCGGTCCGGACGGCACCGCCCTGCTCGGCGACAGGGTCGACGCCCGGGTGCCCGGCCGGATGCTCTCGCCGGTGTTCGCCTACCGGTACCGCCAGATGGCCGCCGACCTCGACAGCCTCGCCCGGTACGACAACCGCGCTCTGACCGTCGCCGTCACCGGCGCGTCGGGCCTCGTGGGCACCGCCCTCACCGCGCTGCTCGGGATCGCCGGACACCGGGTCATCCGCCTCGTCCGCGGCGACGCCCGTGGCCCGGGGGAGCGCCACTGGGACACCGGCGATCCCGCCGCTGACCTCCTCGAGGGCGTCGACGTCCTGGTCCATCTCGCCGGTGCCCCCATCGCTGGGCGCTTCACGGACCGGCATCTCGAACTCGTCCGCGACAGTCGCGTGGGCCCCACCCGTCGTCTCGCCGAACTCGTCGCCGCCCGCGGCGGGTCCACCACCCTCGTGTCCGCGTCGGCGATCGGCTACTACGGCGCCGACCGCGGCGACGAGCGGCTCGTCGAGGACTCCGCTCCCGGCTCCGGTCCGGTCGCCGACATCGTCGTCGACTGGGAGCGCGACTGCGAGCCCGCACGTCTCGCCGGGGCCCGGGTGGTGAACGTGCGCACGGGCATCGTGCTGTCCGGTTCCGGGGGGATGCTCCCGCCGCTGGCCGCCATCACGCGCTCCGGGCTCGGCGGCCGCCTCGGCTCGGGACGGCAGTGGATGTCGTGGATCTCGCTGGACGACCTCACCGACATCTACCTGCGGGCGATCGTCGACCCTGCGGTGACGGGCCCGGTCAACGCCATAGCCCCCGAACCGGTCACCAATTCCGAGTTCACCCGGGTTCTCGGTTCGGTCCTGCGGCGCCCGACGGTCGTCCCGGTGCCCGGATGGGCCCCGGCGCTCGTCCTGGGCGGGCGGGGTTCGGACGAGCTCGCCCTGGCGAGTCAGCGGATCCTGCCGACAGCGCTGACCGGCGTGGACCACCGTTTTCGTCATCCGTGGCTGGAGAGCGCGCTGGCCCACGAACTCGGTGCCGAGGAGCTCCCCGGGGGGCTGTAGGGGGACAGCGCGTTCAGCGCAGGAGGGTGCAGCGTTCAGCGCAGGAGGGTGCAGCGTTCAGCGCAGGAGGGTGCAGCGTTCAGCGCAGGAGGATGCAGCGTTCAGCGCTGCAGGATCATCGGCACGAGCACGCGACGGGCCAGTGCCCGGATCTGCTCCTCCGTGTCGACCGCGGGCGGGCCGTCCGTCATCACGACCAGTGAATGGAGGAACCGGCCGACCACGCTGGCGACCTCGCGGGAGAGCTGCTCGCACTCCTCGTCGTCCATCTGGCGGGTGTGGACGTCCGCGTTCCACGTGCTTCGGACGAACTGGGCGAGGATCTCGGTGATCGCGTCCAGGACCGTGTCGGACTGGCCCGCGAGCAACGCCATGGCCTCGACCTTGTCGACCTCGACGAGCCGACGTAGCAGTTCGTTCTGCCGGATGTCGAAGACGGTCCCGACCAGCAGGTCCTCGATGTGCCTCACCGGGTCCCACTGCAGGGACTCGAAGGGCGTGTAGCGCGCGTTGACGGTCATCATCAGGCGCTGCGCCTCGTGGGCGTAGATGGCGCGGAGGATGTCGTCCCGCGGCCCCAGACGCCGGTACAGGGTCACGCGGGTGACACCGGCCGCCCGCGCGATGTCGTCGGTGCTCGTGCCCTTGATGCCACGCTCGGCGAACACCGCGGACGCCGTCTCGATCAACCGGACATCCTCGGCGTCAGGCGCGCGGCCACCACCCAGGCCAGTGTTACGAGTCACGCCCCCATGTTACGACGCCCGGCCGAGGTGGCTGCGCGGAATGCCACCCGTCGGGGGTCACCGCCGGGGCTGGTCGCCACCATCGACGGGGTAGGCACCCTCGCCCGACCGCTGGTCAGCGGCCTGGTCGAACCCGGACGGCTGCCCCGGCCCGGGAGCCTGAGGCCCGCCGATCGCGGGGGTGTCCTGGCCTGCCGACTGCGAGGGGCTGTCGGGCGCCACGCCACCCTCCGACTCCGGGACCATGTCGAACACGCCGGGCTTGGGCTTGGGCCGGCTCGGCTGCTCGTCCATCACCGAGGTCGTACTCTTGGCCGCCGCCTCCGCGGCGGCCACGGACCGGGCGATCTCCGGGTCGGTGGAGGTGTCGAACCACTCGTCGGGCGCCGACGGCAGATCGGCATCGGAGTCGACGTCGGCCGGCTCGTAGCGGAACACCCCGTCGTCGTCCTTCTTGGCGACGGACTTGACGAAGTTCTCCAGCGAATCGCCGAACTGCGAGGGGATCATCCACATCGTGGCGGCCTCGCCCTTGGCCATCTCCGGAAGGTTCTGCACGTACTGGTAGGCCAGCATCTCCGGCGTGGGCTTGGAGGACTTGACCGCGGCGTTGACCCGGGCGATCGCGGCGGCCTGGCCCTCGGCCACGAGGTAGCGGGCTGCGCGCTCACCCTGGGCGCGCAGCATGCGGGACTGCCGGTCGGCCTCGGCGTTGAGGATCGAGGCCTGCTTGTTGCCCTCGGCGTCGAGGATGGCTGCCTGCTTGGCACCCTGCGCCGTGGTGATCGCGGCCTCGCGCTGTCCCTCGGCGGTGAGGATGGTGGCGCGCTTCTCGCGGTCGGCCTTCATCTGCTTCTCCATCGACTCCTGGATGGACATCGGCGGATCGATGGACCGCAGCTCGACCCGGGCCACGCGCAGGCCCCAGCGTCCGGTCTCGGAGTCGAGCACCCCGCGCAGCTGCTTGTTGATCATGTCGCGGCTGGTGAGCGTCTGCTCGAGGGTGAGCCCACCGACGACGTTGCGCAGGGTGGTGGTGGCCAGCTGTTCGACGGCCACGATGTAGTTGTTGATCTCGTAGACCGCAGCCTTGGGGTCGGTGACCTGGAAGAAGACCACCGTGTCGATGCTCAGTGTGAGGTTGTCCTCCGTGATCATCGACTGCGGCGGGAAGGTCACGACCCGCTCGCGCAGATCGACCTTGGCGCGCACCCGGTCGATGAAGGGGATGATGAGCGTGAGCTGGCCGCTCACGGTGCGTTGGTAACGGCCGAGCCGTTCGATGACCGCGGCCTCCGCCTGGGGGATGAGCTTGACCGAGCTCACCACCACCGAGGCGATGAGGATGACGATGACGGCGAGGAAGATCAAGCCTTCCATGGTTCCTCCGATGCTTCTCGTGCGTGTCCGCTGGCCGGAGACCAGCGCCTTCTAGATGCCACGCACGACGATCGCCGTGGCGCCCTCGATCTGGTGCACGAGGACCTTGTCCCCGGCCTCGAACGTCTCGCCCTCGAGGAGCGGACGCGCGGTCCAGGTGTCGCCCGCGATCTCGACCAGTCCGCCGCCCGCACCGATCGCCTCGACGACGGTGCCGTCCCGGCCGGTGAGCGCGGCGGTGTTGGTGTCGTGCTCGGGGAGTGCGGCGAGCAGGCGCCGCCGGACGAGGGGGCGGACCCCCAGGACGAGGACGAGGGAGACGAGGGCGAACGCCAGGGCCTGCCCCCAGACCGGCGCGCCCAGGAACGCCGCGGCCGAACCGCCGAGGGCGCCGCCGGCGAGCATGAGCATGAACAGCTCGCCCCCGGCCGCCTCTCCGGCGGCGAGCAACACCGCTGCTCCGAGCCAGGCCAGTCCCACATGCATGACACCGAGCCTACCGACAACGGGCGACGGGCAGGAGGTCTCCTGCGTGCGGGACTAGGCTGCTGGGACGTGTCGACTCTGAAGAAGTTCGCGTGGCTGTCCGTGGCCACGGCGATCGTGACCATCGTGCTCAAGATCGCGGCCTGGTGGGTCACCGGTTCGGTCGGCCTGCTTTCCGACGCCGCGGAGTCCGTGGTCAACCTCGTGGCCGCGGTGATCGCGCTCGGCGCCATCACGGTCGCCGAGCGCCCGGCCGACGACGACCACCAGTACGGCCACTCCAAGGCCGAGTACTTCTCCGCGGGTGTCGAGGGCGCGATGATCTTCGTCGCCGCCGCGTTCATCCTGGTCGTCAGCGTCGAGCGGCTGATCAATCCGGAACCGCTGGAGGCACTCGGCATCGGTCTGGCGATCTCGGTGGGCGCCGCCGTGATCAACGGCGTGGTGGGTGTGGCGCTCGTGCGAGCGGGGACCCGTCACCGGTCACCCACCCTGAAGGCCGACGGCAAGCACCTCGTCACCGACGTCATCACGTCGGTCGGCGTCGTCGCCGGGCTGGCACTGGCCTGGGCCACCGGCTGGGAGGTGCTCGACCCGATCGTCGCGATCGGCGTGGGACTGAACATCCTGTTCATCGGCTATCGACTGGTACACGAATCGGGGATGGGATTGATGGACGCCACGCTCCCCGACGAGGACAACCGGGCGATCGAGGAGGTCCTCGAACGCCATCGCGAACCCGGCCGCGTCGACTTCCACGAACTGCGGACGAGGGAGTCGGGCAGGTGGCGCTTCGTCGAGTTCCACGCGTTGGTGCCCGGTCAGTGGAGCGTCGAACGCGGGCACGACCTCGTGGAGACCGTGGAGCAGGAGATCCACGCGGTCCTGCCGAGCTCGCACATCACCACACACCTCGAGCCGATCGAGGACGAGCGGGCCTACAACGACGTGCACCTGTGATGCGCCGCGCGCAGCCCGGCTACGCGACCTCGGCGGCGGTAGTAGCTCCTGCCCGCGACGTTCTGCTGGTGCCAGTACCCGCGTAGCAGCGGAGGCAGGTCGGGGATCCAGAACCGGTCCTCCAGCGGCGTGACGGGGTCCGTGGCTCCGAGGGGCACGTCCGCGTAGACGATCCCGGGCCCCTCGTCCGTGCGTCTGGTGGCCAGGACGGTGCCCGAGGCGTCCACGATCTGGGTGGCGCCGACGAACTCCGTGGCGTACGGCACCGATGCGTCGGAACCGGGCAGCAACAGGAAGTCCGTCCGCAGCGCCCCGCAGTGGGAGGCCTGCAGCACGGGCGCGCCCAGCCGCCGGGCGAACTCCGCCGGCGCGTTCTCCGACAGGTCCCTGTTGTACCGCGCGAGCGAACCGAGCGCTCGCCGGGTCAGCCCGCCCCAGTTGTCCGGGACCGTCCACCAGTGGGTCCCGGTCACCGCCACCGCGACGCGCCCCCGGAGCCTGCGCACGGTCCCGGTGCGGATCAGCTCCCAGCAGCTCGCCACCCCCACCCCGCCGAGCCCGGTGACGAACGCCCCGTCGTCGCTGCCGTCCGCGTAGAAGCCGCCGCCGGTGTAGAAGCAGTTCTCCCACATCGTCGGCAGGTCCTTGTCATGGATGTGCACGCGTCCGTCGGGTTCGACCAGGTGATAGCGGTTGAACACCTC
Source organism: Dietzia sp. WMMA184 (assembly GCF_002441635.1). Taxonomy (NCBI): domain Bacteria; kingdom Bacillati; phylum Actinomycetota; class Actinomycetes; order Mycobacteriales; family Dietziaceae; genus Dietzia; species Dietzia sp. WMMA184. Next base: position 2,787,917 of record NZ_NXEI01000001.1, read on the forward strand.
GTCGTCGTCGGCCACGAGCATCGACCCACCGACGGTGACGGAGTGGCGTGCGGCGAGGCGTCGGAACATCTCGACGGCCACGTTCTCGCGCGGCAGGACCGCGTCGTGGACCTGCCCGCGCATCGGCACCGGCGACGTGCAGAACTCCGGCACCGCGATCAGGCGCGCGCCCCGCCCGGCGGCCTCCACGATCATCTTTTCCAGTCGACCCAGTGTGAGGTCCACGTGCCCCGGCACGCCTTCCAGTTGCACTGCCGCGGCGTGCACCACCTGCGCGTCCATGAGGCCTCCCGTGTGCGATCGCGCGCGAACGAGCGCGCAGGTCAGCGCGCTGTCCTATGGTCGTGAAGCATACAAATCACGCACTGCTGTCAAGTTCACTTCGGAAGGATCCATGGAACTCGGCCTCGACACGCGCCTCACCCTGCTCGCCGCGGGTCTCCTCTTCCTGCTGGCGCTCGGCCTGGGGGTGTGGAAGTACCGGCAGATGGCCACCACCGCCGATCACCTCGCCCACCCGTACGTCGACATCGCGCACCGGGCTTCGCTGCTGTACTCGTTCGCGACGCTGCTCATCGCCGCGTTCGTCGAGCTGAGCAGCTGGCCGACCTGGGTGAACCTGACAGCGGCAGCAGTGGTGGTCTTCTTCTTCCTGGTGGCGATCGGCAGCTACATCCTCCACGGCGCGCGGAGGGACACGACCAACCAGTTCGAGCACCCCACGGCGACGCTGCACATCGGCATGGTGGCGCTCATCGTCGGCGAGATGGGCGGGTTCGCGGTGCTGCTGGCGGGGTTCGTCGTGGGGCAGTTCGGGGGCTGAGCCGGCCCCGGGCGGGTTTCGGCGGCCGTTCGCCCGGGATGACGCGGTCGGGGGTCGTAGTCTCGGCCGTGTGGGTCATCCGATCATGTTCGACGCCGCGGATCCGCTGCTGACGCGTCTGCGGGAGGTGTGCCTCGCGCTGCCGGACGTCGGCGAGAAGATCTCGCACGGCCGGCCCACCTGGTACACGACCAAGGTGTTCGCGGTGTACGGCGGCTCGGTCAAGGGGGATCACTCGGACCCCCTCCTGGCCCGGGCACTCCTGTTCCTGCCGGATCCGGGGGAGCGCGCGGCGCTGGCGCAGGACGAGCGATTCCACGTCCCGGCGTACTACGGGCCGGCCGGCTGGCTGGCATTGCCGCTGGACGGTGGAGTGGACGGTGGCGGCCGTGGACCGGACTGGGATGAGGTGGCTGAGCTCGTCGAATCCTCGTACCGGCAGACCGCCGGGGGCCGGCGGGTCGCTCGTCTGGACGACCAGCGGGGACGCCCCGGCGACTAGGCTGCACTCATGCCGCTCCGCCCCCGCTCCGAGGCCGCCTCGCCACGCAGGCGCTCGTCCGACGGCATGGACCTGGGGACCCGGGCGCTGGTGCTGGGTGTCGGGGCCCTGGTGATCTCGTGGGTGCCGGTGCTCAACATCATCGCGTTCCTCGCGGGCCTGATGGCCGTCGCGTTCGGCCTGCTCGCCCGCTGGCCCACCGGCTGGCTCACCAACGACGATGCGAACCCACGTCGCGCACTGGCGGGCGTGGTCCTGGGCGTGATCGCCCTGGTGGTGTTCGTGGTGACCGCGGTGCGGTACTCGGCGCTCTAGCGCGCGTTCGACACGACCCAGCCGATCGCGGTGCGCATCCGGCGGGCGAACGTGCCGGGGTGGGTGGCACAGACTGCGTGGCCGGCGTGGATCGGGAACACGGCGCTGTGCGGCAGCAGATCGGCCATCTCGTCCTGGATCCACTGCGGGAACGCGAGGTCACGGGTGGTCTTGACCACCGCGACGGGCAGGGTGAGTTCGTGGAGCCAGGGTGTCGAGTTGAACCCGGCCACCTGGGCGATCACGGTGCGGTGCGTGGCGAGCGAGACCGACGACAACTCGCGCAGCGCCCACGCGTGCGGCCTGAGCGCCTCGTCGTCGACCTGTTCCTCCACCACCTCGCCGACCTCCTCCGGAACGGTGTTGAGCAGCGGCTGGGAGCGGGTGAACCCGCTGAGTGCGACCTTCTCGAGGGCATTGCGCTGTGCGCCCGTCCCGGTGGCGGCCAGCACGAGGCCGCCGAGCCGGGAGGGGTCGCGGCGGGCCGCCAGCTGGGCGACGATCCCGCCCATCGAGTAGCCGCCCACCACCGGTGCCGCCAGGTCGAGGTGGTCGGCGACCCGCAGCACGTCCTCAGCGAGGGTCTCGAACCGGAAATCCCCGTGGAAGCCCTTGCCGTGCCAGCGTTGGTCGAACGCGATGAGCCGGTACTCGCCCCGCAGCCGTTCGAACGTCTGGTACCAGTTCAGCATCCCGGTGGCCGCCATCCCGTGCAGCAGGATCGCCGGTGCGAGGTGCTCCTCGCCGGTGTCGTGGACCTTCGTGGTGACACCGTCCGCGAGCGTGACGATCCGCCCGGGTGGCAGATGCGCCAGGTCGGGGATCATCCGCGGTAGTCGCGCGGCCGTCCGCGGCAGCGAGACGATCGACCTCCTGGACACAGGGCACCTCCTGGTAGTGGTATCCGATTGTGTGTCACCGGGCGGGCGGGCGCATCCGGCCGCGCGGGGGCGCACCTGCGGTCAGTCCACCGAGACCAACCCCCGGTCCTCGAGGAAATCGCGTGCGACCAGCGCGGGATCCTCGCCGTCGACGTCGACACGCATGTTCATCTCCACCATCACCTCGTTGGTGAGGATGTCCACCAGCGGTGCGAGGACGTCCTCGATCTCCGGGTGCGTGTCGAGCATCTCACCGCGGACCACCGTCGCGAGGTTGTAGACGGGGAAGAAGCGCTGGTCGTCCTCCAACACCAGCAGGTCCAGGCCCTTGATCCGGCCGTCGGTGGTGTAGACCTCGCCGAACCGGCACTCCCGGCCGACCGAGGTCGCCTGGTAGATGATCCCCGGCTGCATGATCGGCGTGGGCACGGCGTCCGCGTCGAACCCGTAGGCCTCCGCCAGCCCGGGCCAGCCGTCGCGACGCACGGAGAACTCAGTCTCCATGCAGGTCAGAGCCGCCTGTGGATCGGTCCGGGCCAACTCGGCGTACTCGGAGAACGTGCGCACCCCGGTCTCCTCGGCGGTGGCCCGGTTCATCGCGAACGAGTAGGTGTTGTCCACGGTGGTGGGGGCCAGCCACCTCAGGTCGTGCTCGGCCAGGTCGGCGTCACGCACCGCCTCCCACTGCCCCTGCGGATCGCGGATGGGGTCGGAGTTGCCCAGGTAACTCATCCACGCGGTGCCGGTGTACTCCATGCCGATGTCGACCTGCCCGGTCACCAACGCCTGGCGGAAACTGTTCGACCCGGCCAGTGACGACATGTCGGACACCTCCATCCCCGCGGCCGCCAGCAGGAACTCCACCAGGTAGCTGGCGATCACGCCCTCGGTGAAGTCCTTGCCGCCGACCGTGATGCGCACTCCCTCCAGCGCGGGGACGGTGCCCTCGGGGCCGGGGCCCACGGGCAGCGGGACGGAACCGCCGTTGTTGAGCCCACATCCCGTCGCCAGCATCACGGTGGCCAGGAGCGCGGCGACCAGGCGCCTTGTTCGTGTCAACGCTGTTCGCGTCAGCCCGGCGCGCGCGGGGATCGTGCCGGTCATCGCAGCCCCTTCGGATTGAACAGGATCTCGCCGACCCCGCCGAGCCAGTCGACGAACAGCGCCAGGCACACCGCCAGTACCGAGCCGACCACGAGGGTGGTGTAGTCCTGCAGCCGGTATCCGGTGTCGATGAAGATCCCCAGGCCGCCGGCGTCGACGAGGAAGCTCAGCGTCGCCGTGCCGACCGCCAGCACGAGGGTGGTGCGCAGGCCGGCGAGGATGAACGGCACCGCGAGGGGCAACTCGACCGTGCGCAGGACCCGTCCGCTCGACATCCCCTGTCCGCGCGCCGCGTCGATGAGTGCGGGGTCGACGTTGCGGATCCCCACGATGGTGTTCCGCAGTACCGGCAACAGGGAGTAGAACGCGACCGGCAGCACACCGATCCAGAACCCGGTCCGGTTGGTGGCCAGGAACAGGAGCACGATCAGGCCGATCGCGGGCGCCGCCTGGCCGATGTTGGCGAACCCCACTGCCACCGGTGCGAGGAACCGTGTCCGTCGGCGGGTGAGCAGGATCCCCAGCGGAACGCCGACCGCCACGACGATCGCCACGACCGTCACCGTGATCTGCACGTGCTCGAGCGTGCGCTGGGTGATGGAGGCGGCGTTGAGCGAGGCCTTCTGCGTCTCTTCCAGTTCGCCGGCCAGCGCCCACCACAGCACGCCGACGGCCGCGGCCACGATGAGAAGCGGCTGCACGATCAGCCGCGCGGAGTCCTGGAGGGCGGCGACCCGACTGGCAGAACCTCCGCGACCAGCGGCGCCCCCACGACCGGCGGAGCCCCCACGCGTCGCCGTGGCGGGGGCGCTCACGGCGCCACGTCCTGTTCGGCGAGGCCCTCGTCGTTGTGCCGGTGGTGGATACGCCGCAACTCGGCGACCAGGTCGTCGATCCCGATCGTGCCGCGGTAGGCCCCGTCGCGGTCCACGACCACCGTGGTGGCGCTCGCCGTCGACAGCAGCCCGTCCAGTGCCTCCTGCAGCGAGGAGTCGACCGTCACGGTGCCGGTGATCGGCAACCCGCCCGAGCCCAGGTCCGACATCCGCGACACCCGGTCCCCGCGCACCCAGCGCAGGGGGCGGCCGGCGTCGTCGAGCACCACGGCCCACTCGTCGCTGGTTCCGCGCAACCGGGCCGCGAAGTCGGTCGGGCTCTCGGAGGCCCTCGCCGTCGTCGCCCCTTGCAGTTCCACGTCCCCCACGCGCCGGAGGGTCAGGGTCTTCAGCGCGGCGTCGTCGCCGATGAACCCGCTCACCGTCTCGTCGGCGGGGTTGGTGAGGATCGCCTCCGGGGTGTCGAACTGCAGCACCGACGAGCCGGGACCGAGCACCGCGATCCGGTCCCCGAGCTTGACCGCCTCCGAGAAGTCGTGGGTGACGAAGACGATGGTCTTGCGCAGCTCGTCCTGCAGCCGCACGAGCTCGTCCTGCAGCGACGCGCGCGTGATGGGGTCGACCGCGCCGAACGGCTCGTCCATGAGCAGCACCGGCGGGTCCGCGGCCAGCGCCCGGGCCACGCCGACGCGCTGCTGCTGACCGCCGGAGAGCTGCGCGGGGTAGCGGTCGCGGTAGTCCGACGGGTCCAGTCCGACCAGCTCCAGCATCTGGTCCACCCGCTCACGGATGCGCGACTTCTTCCACTTGAGCAGCCGCGGGACGGTGCCGACGTTCTGCGCGACCGTCATGTGCGGGAACAGCCCGGAGGCCTGGATGGCGTAGCCGATGCTGCGGCGAAGGGTGTCGGCGTCGAGGGTCCGGTTGTCCTCGCCGTCGATGGTGATCGTGCCGGAGGTGGGCTCGATGAGGCGGTTGATCATCCGCATGGTGGTGGTCTTGCCGCAGCCGGACGGGCCCACGAAGACGGTGGTCCGCCCGGCCGGCAGTTCGAGCGAGACGTGGTCCACCGCCGGGCGCTCCTGCCCGGGGTAGACCTTGGTGACGTCGTCCAGCACGATCGGCACGCCGGATACGGGTTCTGAGGTGCTCACTGGTTCCCCCTGATGGTGAGACGTCCGAGCAGGACGAGGAGCGCGTCGAGGACGAGCGCGAGGACAACGATGAGCACGGTCGCGGTGAGCGCCATCGGCAGCGCGGTGGGCGTGCCGACCCGGGACAGGGCCGCGAAGATGAGGTTCCCCAGCCCCGGGCCCTTGGCGTACGCGGCGATGGCGAGGATGCCCATCGACATCTGGGTGGAGATGCGGATCCCGGCGAGGATGGACGGCCACGCCAGCGGGATCTCGACCCGGCCCAGCACCCCGATCCGGCTCATCCCCACCCCGCGGGCGGCGTCGACGGTCGCCGCGGGCACGGCGTCCAGGCCGACGATGGTGTTGCGCAGGATCGGGAGCACCGCGTAGATCACCAGTGCGGTCATGGTGGGCAGCACGCCCAGGCCGAGGACCGGGATGAGCAGTCCGAGCAGCGCGAACGACGGGACGGTCAGGGCGGTGGCGGCCAGGCCGGTCGCGATCGCGGACCCCGACCGACTGCGGTACACGGCCACCCCGAGCGCGACCGAGAGCAGTGTCGCGATGAGCACGGCCTGCACGGTGGCGCTGATGTGCTGCCACGAGTCCGTCGCGAGCTGGAAGCGGCGGGTGGAGATGAAGTCCATCAGGGCGGTCATCGCATCTCGGCTCCATGAGGTGTCGGGTGCGCCCACGGTAGCCGGATCGGCGGGCGTAGAGGGCGCACATGCGCCGATCCGTCGGGACGGTGGCGGGGCGTGGTGCACCATGGGGGCATGACGTCACGGCCCGCACGCCCCCTGGATCACGACCTGACCGAGCGCCTCGACGAGCTCCTCGCCGCCACTGGCCGCATCGCCCGTCGGCACTTCCACGGTGACCTCGAGTCGTTGGCCGCCGCGGACAAGAACGGCGTGGCCGGGCGCGGTGAGTCAGGGCACGCCGGGAACGGCGCGACGGACGGGCGCTACGACCCGGTGACCGAGGCCGACCGCGCGATCGAGGCGCTGCTGCGGGCGGGGATCTCGAACGTCTACCCGGGCGACCGGATCGTGGGGGAGGAGAACGGCGAGACCGGGCCGGCCGGCGCCGCCCGGACCTGGTACCTGGACCCGATCGACGGCACCAAGGCGTTCATGACGGGGATGGCCGGGTGGGGAACGCTCGTCGGCGTGGTGGAGGACGGCCGCGCCGTGGCCGGGTGGATGGACCAGCCGATCCTGGGCGAGACCTTCGCGGCCGTGCACGGCCGCGCCACCGTGCGGCGCCGCTCCGACGGCCCGGGCGCGATCGACCTGCGCGCGTCGGGGTGCACGGAGCTGTCCGAGGCGATCATGTACACCACCCACCCGTCGATGTTCGGTGACGACGGCGAGGTGCGCAGCCGCTACGACGAGCTCGGCCGCCGGGTCCGCCTGCAGCGCTTCGGCGGGGACTGCTACGCCTACTGCATGCTCGCCGCGGGGCGCGTCGATCTGGTCGTGGAGGCCGACCTGAACTCGTACGACATCGTGGCGCTGATCCCGATCATCGAGGCCGCGGGCGGCGTGATCACCGGCCCGGACGGCCGCCAGCCGCTCGAGGGCGGCACGGTCGTGGCGGCCGCGACCCCGGAGCTGGCGGAGCAGGCGTGGGCGGTGCTGGGCACGGACCTGGGGTGACCGATCCCCTGTTCGGCGTCGACCGCGCGCCCACCATCCTGGGCCCCGGCGCCGTGCACGTACCCGACTGGCTGAGTCGGGAGCAGCAGGAGTTCCTCCTCCGGGCGTGCGTGGACTGGGCCGCCGTGCGCGTGCCTCGCTCGATAGTGCTGCCGGGCGGGGGCCGGATGTCGGTGCGCACGTTCAGCCTGGGGCGCCACTGGGTGCCGTACCGGTACGACGACGACGAGGTGGTACCGCCGGTCCCGGACTGGCTGGTGCGGGCGGCGCGGAACGGGCTCGCGGCGGCAGCGGCGGTGGAGCCGGCGGTCACGGGGTCGGCACACACGCCCGGGGCCGACCGTACTGCTGACTACACCCCGGATACCGCCCTGGTGAACCTCTACGGCCGTGGATCCACGATGGGCCTGCACCAGGACCGCGACGAGGCGTGCATGGCACCGGTCGTCTCGCTGAGCCTGGGTGATGCGTGCACGTTCCGCTTCGGGACCCCGGAGCACCGCGGGCGCCCGTACACCGACGTGCGCCTGGAGTCGGGCGACCTCGTGGTGTTCGGCGGGCCGTCGCGGATGGCCTTCCACGGCGTCCCGAAGGTCTTCGACGGCAGCGCCCCCGCGTGGTGCCGCGAGGTGCTGGGCGCGGAGCCGGGGAGGGTCAACATCACGCTGCGGGAAACCCGGCCGCCTACGCTGGGCGAATGACGTCTGGGCAGAACCCGTCCGCCGGCCGGAGCCGGACCATCCTCGTGGTGGCGCTCGTCGCCGTCCTGGCGGTGGTCGCCGCGGTCGTGACGGTGGTCGTCTCGTCGGCGACGTACGCCCCGGGGGTGCGCACCCTGTCCCCGAAGATCCAGGTGGCGGCCGGTTCCGACCATGTCGATCCCGAGACCGGCCTGGTCATCCGGGTCCCCGAGGGGTGGCGCGCGGAGTCGGGCGAGCTGGTCTTCGGCAGTACCGTCATGAGTCCGGTCGTGGACGAGGAGGCGGGGTCGGGGGCGCAGCCTCCGGCGGCGGAGCCTCCGGCGGACGGGCGATCGGACGGGGTCGTGCTGGCGGGCCGCCTCACCGAGGACCTGTTCGACCCGGAGAACCCGGACAACCAGCTCGCGGCGCTCGCACTGGCCAACGGGATGGGTCAGTTCCTGCTCCCCGTCCCGGGGCGGCCGGTCGAGGAGCGGATCGAACCGCTCTCCACGCGCGTCGGCGACGGCTGGTCGGTGTCGTTCCGGGTGCTCCCCGCGGTCCAGCAGGACATCATCGGCCCGGAGGGCGCACTGGTGTACTCGGCGGTCGTCGGCGAGGGCGCGCAGCGCTTCTGGCTGACCTACGTCAGTCGTCCGGGCGACGGCACCATGTCGTCACCCCACGCCGAGTGGGCCGACGAGATCGTCGAGCGCCTGCGGCCCTCCGAGGCGTACTACGCGCCACTGGGCCCGGGGGAATCGACCGCCGAACCGGCCTGAGGCCGGCTCAGGGCCGCATGCGCCGGAAGCCCACCACCGGGTTGCCGCCGGCGAGTCCCTCACGCGACGCGCACACGGCCTCGACCTGCGCGCGCGCCTGGTCCCGCACCGGCGTCTCCGGGTCGAGCACCGACAGGTACTCGGAGTGCTCGGCCAGCGCGTCGACGGCCGGCTCGACGAAGCCCTTCACGTCGACGTAGTGCGTCACCTCGGGCGAGGACTCGAACCACATCTGCGGACGCCCCTCCGCGGCGTCCACCCCGACCGCGGCGACCAGGTCGTCGTACGCGGCCCCCACGGCCGCTCCGAACTCCATGTGATCGCTCTGGTTGGGCATCCCCGGCCCGAACTCCTCACCGGAGTACAGGGAGATGACCACGTCCGGGCGATGGCGGCGGATCGCGTCGGCCACCGCGTCGCGCAGTTCGGCGTTGTTGACGATCCGGCTGTCCGGGAAACCGAGGAACTCCACCTCGTCCACCCCGACGATCGCCGAGGACCGCCGCTGCTCCTCCTCGCGGATCGGTCCCGCGATCGCCGGTGCCATCCCCTCGATGCCGGCCTCGCCGCTGGAGGCCAGGACGTAGACGATGCTGCGGCCCTCGGCCGTCCACCGCGCCACCGCGGCGGACATCCCGTACTCGGGGTCGTCGGGGTGTGCTACCAGGACCAGCCCCCGGGTCCAGTCGGTGGGGAACGCCTCGGGCACGGAATGGTCCGAGGATGCCGGGGAGGTGGCCTTCTCGGGCTGGGCTGCGTTCTCTGGCCGGTCCGGGGAATCGTTCATGACCCGAGTATGGCCCTCCTCGGTGCTCGCGTGCCCGCCGTCGCCGGAACGGGCACACGTAAACTTGCCGCGAACCTCATCGTCGTCGTCGTCCCCTCATGGAGGCCCCCAGTGTCCGCACTCTTCCCCGACTACCGCCCCACCTGGGAGACCGACGACCACCGGCTGCTCCGAGAGCACGCCCGCGCGTTCTTCGCCAAGGAGATGACGCCCAACCAGGAGAAGTGGTCCACACAGAAGCACGTGGACCGCGAGACCTGGCTGCGCACCGGCGAGGCCGGCCTCATCTGCCTCGACGTGCCCGAGGAGTTCGGCGGCCAGGGCGGCGACCCGGGCATGGAGTACCTCGTCACCGAGGAGCTCGTCTACTCCGGCGACACCGCGTTCGGCATGGGCGTCGGCTCCACCATCACCCCCCACTACGTGGCGAACTACGCCACGGAGGAGCAGAAGCGCGAGTGGCTGCCGAAGATCTGCTCGGGTGAGTGGATCTCCGCCATCGCCATGACCGAGCCCGGCGCCGGCTCGGACCTGCAGGGCGTGCGCACCACCGCCAAGCGGGACGGCGACCACTACGTCATCAACGGCTCCAAGACGTTCATCTCCAACGGTGGCTCCGCCGACTTCGTGGTGGTGGTGGCCAAGACCGACCTCGACGCCGGCCACAAGGGCATGGCCCTGTTCGCCGTGGAGGCCTCGACGCCGGGCTTCGAGCGAGGCCGCGTGCTGGAGAAGATGGGCCGCCACGGCGCCGACACCGCCGAGCTGTTCTTCAACGACATGCGCGTGCCCGCCGCCAACCTCCTCGGCGGCGAGGAGGGGCAGGGCTTCTACCAGCTCATGAACCAGCTGCCGCGTGAGCGTCTGGCGATCGCCGTGGACGCGCTGGCCATGGCCGAGGCCGCCGTCGTGGAGACGCTCGAGTACGTCCGCGAGCGGCAGGCGTTCGGCAAGCCGATCCTGGACTTCCAGAACACCCGCTTCGAGCTGGCGCACTGCAAGACGCAGGTCATGGCCACCCGCACGTTCGTCGACCACTGCATCTCCCGGGAGATCGACGTCGAGCTCGACGCCGTCACCGCCTCCATGGCCAAGCTGCAGGCCACCGACATGCTCGACGACGTGGTGGACCGCTGCCTCCAGCTGTTCGGCGGCTACGGCTACATGATGGAGTACCCCATCGCGCAGAAATTCGCCGGCGCCCGCGTCATGCGGATCTACGGTGGCACGAACGAGATCATGAAGGAGGTCATCGGTCGGGCGCTGTGACCGATAACCGTCGATAGGAACAGTTCAGGACCGTTCCGAAGGGGGTGGCGGGGTGTCGGACGCGGTCGTGCGCGATGTTGTGGTGATCGGCGGGGGCCAGGCGGGCCTCGCGGCCGGTTTCTACCTTCGCCGCGCCGGCGCGGACTTCGAGATCCTCGACGCCTCGGACGAGCCCGGCGGCGCGTGGCCGCACACCTGGCCGTCCCTGCGGTTGTTCTCGCCCGCCGACTTCTCGTCCCTGCCGGGCCGCCGCATGCCCCGCACCGACGACGGCGCCAATCCCGGCGCGGCCCACGTCGTGGACTACCTGCGCGGGTACGAGGAGTACTACGACCTCCCCGTGCGGCGCGGGGTGACGGTGGTCGCCGTGGAGCGGCCGGGGGCAGGGCGAGAGGGCGGCTACGTCACCAACGCCACCAACGGCGACGACGGCCACGACGACAACCACGACGACGACCAGGACCACGACGACGAGGTGTTCCTCATCCGCGCCACTGACGGTCGCTCGTGGCGCGCACGGGCGGTCATCAGTGCGACCGGTACCTATCGACGCCCCTTCGTCCCCACCTATCCGGGAGCCGCCGACTTCCGTGGCCGGCAGCTGCACAGCGCCGCCTACCGGGGCCCGTCGGACTTCGAGGGCAGGCGCGTCGTTGTGGTCGGTGGCGCGAACTCGGGCGCCCAGATCGCCGCGGACCTCGCGCGACCACTCGCCGACTCCGGCGGGTCGCTGACCTGGTGTACAACCGGCCCGCCCCGCTACCTGCCCGACGATGTCGACGGCCGCGAACTCTTCCGCGTCGCCAACGCGGCCATCCGGGGCGTGGGGGAGTCCGGCGGCGGCATCGCCGAGCTGGGCGACATCGTCGTGGTGCCACCGGTCCGCGCGGCCCGTGACGCCGGCCTCCTGCAGGCGACGCCGATGTTCGAGCGGTTCACCGCGGCCGGCGTGGAGTGGTCGGACGGTCGACGCGAGCCGGTCGACGCGGTGATCTGGTGTACCGGCTTCCGGCCGGCGTTGGGTCACTTGCGGGGGTTGCTGCCGCGTCGCGACGGACGGGTCGTCACGAGTGGCGTCGAGGTGCAGGGCGTCCCGGGACTGTTTTTGCTCGGCTACGGCGACTGGTGCGGCGCGGCGTCGGCGACCCTCATCGGGGTGGGGCAGTGGGCGAAGGCGGCGGTGGCCGCGTCGCTGGGGTGAGCACGACGGTCCCGCGTGTTCTCGGCTGGGGCTATTTGATGATGTGTGACCCTTGCCTGTTCGAATGTGCGTGCGTATCATAGAACACAGATTCGAGACCGTACGCACGGGCAGGGGGTGGGGCACATGGGCGGGAACGAAGACGCCGCGGCCGGTGGCCCGTCCCCGTCCGGTGGCGGCTCCGGTTCCGCGGCGCCCGTGTCGCTGTCGGGGTTGCGGGCGGCGGCGCGGGAGGGGTGGATGGGCGAGAATCGTGCGGCGGCGCGCCGGTTCGTGGCCTGTTACGAGTTGTTTGTCGAATGCCAGCGCCGGGAGGAGTCCGGTGCGGGCGGCGGTGAGTGTCGGCCCGGTCATGCGGTGCTCGATCCGATCGATGTCGCGGCGGGGTACGTGGTGTCGGCGATGGCGATCTCGACGGGCCGGGCCGAACGGATGATCACCTTCGCGCTCGATCTGCACCTGCGGTATCCGGCGATCCTGTCCGCGATGGCGCAGGGGCGGCTGGATCTGCAGGCTGCGAATATCCTGGCCTCGCAGATGGCCACCGTCCACGTCGATGTGCTCGAGGCGGTGCAGCGGCAGGTCGTCGAGGAGTACCTCGCCGCGATCGAGGGCGGGGTGCGCCTTGGTGAGAAAGCCATCCGCGGCAACGTCGATGCGATCATCGCCCGCTACGACGCGAACGGCATCCGCCTGCGCCGTCAGGAAGCGGCCCGCACCCGCGGGGTGCGGTTCCACAAGGGCGTCGACGGCATGTCGAGTGTGTCGGCGATCCTGGCCACCGAGGAAGCAGCCGTCCTGGCCGAGGCCCTCGACCAACGGGTGAAAGACCACAAGTACGCCGACGCCCAAGCCGCCGCCAACGCCCAAGCCGACACCGCCAACCCCGACACCAACACCGGCACCGGCGGCTCTGGCGAGGTCGAGGATTACTCGATCGCCGAGCGGCGCGCCGACGCCCTGATGTCCCTGGTGTGCGGCGATCCCGGCCTAGCCGGCACCCCCACCCGCCCCGGCCGGCCCGGCGCGCCTGGTGCCGGGGTGGCGTTGCGGCCGAAGGTCACCGTCATCGCCACCGGCAACACCGCCCGCGACGCTGGCGGTGCCCGAGTGGAGTTCACCCGCACCGGCCAGGCCGCCCTGCAGGCCCTGCTGGACATGCTCGCCACCAGCGACGGAGCCACCTTCGAACCCATCGACCCGCGGATCGGGGCCGCCGATGACGCCCGCACCGCCCTGAAATACCGGCCCGGTGCCCAGTTGGCCCGCCGGATCCGGCTGCGGGACGGCACCTGTCGCCACCCCGGCTGCGCGATCCCGGCCGAGGCCTGCGATCTGGACCATGTGGTGCCGTTCGATCACGCCAACCCCCAGCGGGGCGGACACACCGTCGAGGGCAACCTCGCGGCGATGTGCCGGCGGCATCACCGGTTCAAGACCTTCTCGGACTGGATCTACGAACTGCAGCCCGACGGCACCCTGACCGTGCGCACCCCGGACGGTTCGACCATGCTCACCCGGCCCTCCGGCCCACTGGCCGAGTACCGGCGTGAACAGGCGCGCGCCGAGACCGAGGCGTGGACCCGGCAGCAACGCCGCAGCCCCGGGCCCACCGGTGACGAGCAGGCCAACGCGGAGCCGACGTTCTGGTCGCGCCGCGCCTCCCGCCACCGCACCGAACGCCGCAACACCGAACGCCGCAAGGCCGAACGCGCCCGCACCTTTGACCCCGCCCCACCCGCGCCCGGCACGGGCACGGACGCCGCCGGCTCCACCACCGGCGCGGCCACCGACACCACGCCCGAGAAAGCCACCCCCGCCAGCGCCACCCCCGAGAGCGCCAGCCGCTGGTGGGCCCGCAACAAACCCCACCACAGCGACATCGAAAAAGGCATCCGCGCCCTACTCCACGAACGCCTCGACGAACTCATCGACCCACCACCGTTCTAGGCGGCTGGGTGGGCGCAGACCAGTGGGGCGTGGGTCAGTAACCGGTGTAGCGCTCCGGCTCCTCGCCGAAGGTGAATCCGCGGCCGGAGATCTTCTCGGGCGTGATCTCGACGAAGTTGTACTTCAGGGTCGGGATCCAGGGCTTGAGCCCGAGATCCTCCGCGCGGTTGATCTCCGCGAAGCTGTCGAGCCGTCGCGCCGTCCCACGCACGACGATCGACCAGGCATCGTCGCCCTCGATGTGATCGACCTGGAACACGACATCCGGATGGACCGTGATTCCGGCGAGCTTGGAGCCCTCCGCGGTGCGGAAGAACAGCTTGCCCTCCGGGGAGAGCGCGTAGTTGACGGGGAAAATGTCGGCACGGCCCTCGGAGACGGTGACCAGGCGTCCCAGGGAGACGGTGCCCAGAAGCTGCAGACTTCGCGCCTCGTCGAATTCGGTGATCGGGTTGGCGTCCATGCCCTGATTCTGTCACCGCAGAGCCTTCGCCGGAACCGTTGTCGGAGACTGCGCCGTGACCGACCTCACTCCCCGGCGGCCACCTGCACACTCATCGTGTTTTCAGGTAACGAATTGGGGAAGGGTGATGCAACAACGTGGGGACGTCACTACGGTGGACACCGACTATGAACCCAGGAGAACGAGTAGTACCCCGTAACCCTGATTCGTCCGACGCGCTGTTCCGTGTGCCCACCGCGGCCGACGGAACCCGCATGTGGGAGATCGCCCGAGACAGCGGCGTTCTCGACCTCAACTCCTCCTATGCCTACGTGCTGTGGGGGGCGGAGTTCTCGGAGAGCTCCGTGGTGGTGGAGGTCGAGGGCCGGGTCGTCGGATTCGTCACCGGATTCATCCGCCCCTCGGAGCCGGACACGATCTTCGTGTGGCAGGTCGGCGTCGACGCCGACCAGCGCGGCAAGGGACTGGCGGCGCGACTGCTGCACAGCCTCATGGACCGGCTGGCCGAGCGCGGCGTGGTGCGCCTGCGCACCACCATCAGCCCGGACAACGAGGCGTCCCAGCGCACCTTCGGTGCCGTCGCGCGAGACCGCGGGATGACGCTGTCCGACGAGGACTACCTGAGCTCCGAACTCCTCGGCGAAGGTCACGAGCAAGAAGACCTGTACACGATTTCCTAGACGAGGGCGCGCGGGCCGCCCGGCCCGCCACCGTCGCCCGCCTCTTCACAAATGGAGTGATCTGAAGACCATGACCGAGTCCACGCACGACACCAGCACCAATACGGACATCTTCTCCGACCGCGAGTCGGAGGTCCGTAGCTACTCGCGCAACTGGCCGGTGGTATTCGACACCGCCAAGGGCACCGCGCTCACGACCGTCGACGGAGACGAGTACCTCGACTTCTTCGGCGGTGCCGGCGCACTGAACTACGGCCACAACGACGACGACATGAAGAGCGCGCTGTTGGAGTACATCCAGCGCGACGGCGTCACCCACTCGCTCGACAAGTACACCGTCGCCAAGCGCGCGTTCCTGGAGACCTTCTCCTCGAAGATCCTCGAGCCGCGCGGGCTGGACTACAAGGTGATGTTCCCCGGGCCGACCGGCACCAACGCCGTGGAGTCGGCACTCAAGCTGGCCCGTAAGGTCACCGGCCGCGAGGCCATCATCAACTTCACGAACTCTTTCCACGGCATGACCCTCGGATCGCTGTCGGTGACCGGCAACTCGATGAAGCGCGCCGGTGCCGGCATCCCGCTGGTCCACGCCACGCCGATGCCGTACGACAACTACTTCGGTGGCGTCACCGAGGACTTCCAGTGGATGGAGCGCGTCCTCGTCGACTCCGGCTCGGGCATGAACCGCCCGGCGGCCGTGATCGTCGAGTGCGTCCAGGGCGAGGGAGGCATCAACGCTGCGCGCGCCGAGTGGCTGAAGGCCCTCGACGAGCTGTGCAAGCGCCACGACATCCTGCTGATCGTCGACGACGTCCAGATGGGCTGCGGTCGCACCGGCGAGTTCTTCTCGTTCGAGTTCGCGGGCATCAAGCCGGACATCGTCTGCCTGTCCAAGTCGATCGGTGGCTACGGCCTGCCACTAGCGGTCACCCTGTTCAACCGCGAGCTCGACGAGTGGACCCCGGGCGAGCACAACGGCACCTTCCGCGGCAACAACATGGCATTCATCACCGCCGACGTGGCGCTGCACAAGTACTGGTCCGACGACACCCTCCAGAACCGCACCCTCGAGAACGGTCGCATCCTGCGCGAGCGCTTCTCCCCGCTGGTCTACAAGTACGAGGGAAAGCTCGAACTCCGCGGCCGCGGCATGGCGTTCGGTATCGCCTTCCTCGAGAAGCCGGAGCTGGCCGGAGAGGTCATGGCCCGGTGCTTCGACAAGAAGATGCTGGTCGAGACCGCCGGCCCGAGCGACGAGGTCGTCAAGTTCCTCGCTCCGCTCACCCTGACCGACGACGAGCGTGATCGCGGCATCGAGATCTGCTACGAGGCCGTCGACCACGTCCTCGCCCAGCAGTACCTCTGAGCGCCCAGACCACACACCCTCGACCCACGACCTCGCCGAGGAGGCCCCGCATGATCGTTCGTACCACCGCAGAGATCACCGACACCGACCGCCACATCAAGGGTAACAACGGCAACTGGGAGTCCAAGCGCATCGTCCTGGCCGACGACCGTGTCGGGTTCTCGTTCCACGAGACCACCATCGCGGCCGGCACGACCAACGACTTCCACTACGCCAACCACATCGAGGCCGTGTGGCTGACCCGTGGCAAGGGCACCCTGCGTGACCTGACCAACGACAAGGAGTACCCGCTCGAGGCGGGTTCCATGTACCTGCTCGACGGCAACGAGAAGCACCAGGTCATCGTGGAGGAGGAGATGCAGATGCTCTGCGTCTTCAACCCCCCGGTCGTCGGCGACGAAAACCACGACGAGAACGGCATCTACCCGCTCCTGCGTCTGCAGGACGACGGCTCGGTCGTTCGCGAGAAGTAGACTCCGGGTCGCTTCCGGGCCCTCCCCGGTCGATTTCGTCCAGTGCGGACGAAACCGGCCGGGGATTCTCGCGTTCTGGGGCAGTATCTGTACCCGTTCCCATCTTTGACACCCGTCCAGTCGCCATCATCGGGCCGGGCCCTCCGGCCTGGCCGCAGCCCGCAACCTCGACCGTCAGGGCGTCGCCTGGGTGGGCTTCGACCTCGCCGGAGACGTCGGCGGGCTGTGGAACATCGACTCCCCGCGCAGCACGGTCTACGCGTCGGCCCACCTCATCTCCTCCGCCCGCACCACGGAGTTCGCCGAGTTCCCCATGCCGGCCGACACCCCCGACTACCCGGACCACCGCCGGTTGCTGGCCTACTTCCGCGACTTCGCCGACCACTTCGGCCTACGCGAACGGTTCCGCTTCGGCACCGAGGTGGTCCGCGCGGAACCGGTGAGTGACGCGCGCGACTCCAGGTGGCGACTCCACGTGCGCGCCGCCGGCGCGGCCAGGGGAGGGGGCAGCGACGACGACGAGGTGGGCGGCGGGCCGGTGGCTGACGCCGGGGAGTTCTCGGCCGTGGTGATCGCGAACGGCACCCTCTCCGAACCCACCATCCCGGAGTTCGCCGGGGAATTCAGCGGCGAGGTCCGCCACACCAGCCGGTACAAGTACCCGCAGGAGCTGGCCGGAGAGCGGGTCCTCGTGGTGGGCGGTGGCAACAGCGGGTGCGACATCGCCGTCGACGCCGTCCACCACGCCGCCTCGGTCGACATCAGCGTGCGGCGCGGTTACCACTTCGTCCCCAAGTACATCCTCGGCCGGCCGGCGGACACGCTGAACTCGGGCCGCCCGCTGCCGGCGCGGATCAAGCAGTTCGTCGATTCGCGGATGCTCAGGCTGTTCACCGGCGACCCCACGCGGTTCGGGTTCCCGAAGCCCGACCACAAGATCTACGAGTCGCACCCCGTGGTCAACTCGCTCGTCCTGCACCACGTCGGCCACGGCGACATCGGTGTGCG
Organism: Dietzia sp. WMMA184; assembly: GCF_002441635.1. Lineage (NCBI taxonomy): Bacteria > Bacillati > Actinomycetota > Actinomycetes > Mycobacteriales > Dietziaceae > Dietzia > Dietzia sp. WMMA184. The sequence continues at coordinate 2,805,834 of NZ_NXEI01000001.1, forward strand.
CCCGGACATCGAGCGGTTCGACGGGCGAACCGTGCACTTCGTCGACGGGACCTCCGGCGAGTACGACCTGGTCATGCTCGCCACCGGCTACGTGCTGGACTACCCGTTCATCGACCGCCGCCACCTCGACTGGGCCGAGAGCGCCGCCGCGCCGGACCTGCACCTCAACATCTTCCCGTCGGCCCGCGACGACCTCGCCGTACTCGGCATGCTCGAGGCCTCCGGCATCGGCTGGCAGGGCCGCTACGAACAGGCCGACCTCGTCGCCCGCTATCTCGCGGCACACCGTGACGACTCACCGGCCGGGCGTGCGGCCCTCGCCGTCGTCGACTCCTCCCGGCGCGGCCCCCGCCCGGACCTCACGGGCGGCTACCACTACCTCGGGCTGGACCGGATGGCCTACTACGTCAACAAGAGCGCCTACCGCGGCGCCGTGACCGGGCTGGTCGCGCGCATGGAGGCGGCGGGTTCGGACTCCGCGCAGACACCGGGGGCCGGCTCGTGAACGTCGACGACATCCGGATCGCGTTCGACTCCGGGTCCCTCACCACGCTGAAGATCGTCCTGGGACTGATCCTGTTCGGCATCGCCATGGACACGCGGCTCTCCGACTTCCGGCTGGCGCTGCGCAAGCCAAGGGCGTTCGCGGTGGCCGTGGCAGCACAGTTCGCGCTGCTGCCCGCGCTGACGTTCCTGCTGACGCTGCTGCTCGGCGTGCAGGGGTCGGTCGCGCTCGGCATGATCCTCGTGGCGTGCTGCCCGCCCGGCAACGTCTCCAACATCCTCACCCACCGGGCGCGTGGCGACGTGGCCCCGTGGGACATGCTCAGCGAGGTGCTGCTGGTCATCGCGCTGCCGTTCGCGCTCGGGCTGACCGTGTCGCACCTGCTGCCGCAGGTCGCCGCGCGCACCCACCGCGTGGTGGGGGTTCTGTCGTTCGTGGCGCTGGGCGGGATCATCGTGATCGCGGTCGCCAACAACTGGTCGCTGTTCGTGGCCTACATCGGGGTGGTGGCGGTGGCGGTGTTCCTCCACGACGCGCTCGCCCTGGGCCTCGGGTACGGCATCGCGCGTGGGTTCCGGCTCGACGTCCCCGCCCGCAAGGCCATGACGTTCGAGGTGGGCATCCGCAACGCCGGGCTGGGACTGCTGTTCGTGTTCAGCTTCTTCGACGGACTCGGTGGGATGGCCCTGGTCGCCGCGTGGTGGGGTGTGTGGGACATCATCGCCGGGTTGGTCGTCGCCGTGGTGTGGGCGCGGCACAGCACGGCGAACGCCGAGAACAGGGAGGTCACGGCATGAAGGTTCTGGTCACCGGCGGCAGCGGGTTCCTCGGCAGAGGGGTGGTGGCCGGACTCGCGGCTGCCGGGCACGAGGTGACGAGCGGCGACCTGCTGGTGCCGGACGACCCGGGCGCCCCCGGGGTGCGGCACGTGCGCCTCGACGTGACCGACGCCGCCGCCGTCTCCACCGCCGTTGCGGGGCACGACGCGGTGGTGCACCTGGCCTCGATCGTCGACCCCGACGGGATGGGGCGCCACGCCGCTTACCGGGTGGATGTCGACGGCTCCCGTCACGTCCTCGACGCCTGTGTAGAACACGGGGTCGGGCGGCTCGTCGTGTCCTCGTCGGGCGCGGCCTACGGCTACCACGCGGACAATCCGGTGCCCATCACCGAGGATCACCCGGTCCGCGGCACCAGCGCCTTCGCGTACAGCCACCACAAGGCGCTCGTCGAACACCTGCTCGCCGACGCCCGCCGGGAGCACCCGGAGCTGGAGCAGGTCGTGTTGCGCGTCGGCACGATCCTGGGCGACGCCGTGGACAACCAGATCACCGCCCTGTTCCACCGGCGGCGGCTGCTGGCCGTGCGGGGGTCGGACTCGCCGTTCGTGTTCATCTGGGACACCGATCTGGTGGCGATCGTCGTGCGCGCGGTGGGTGACGGGCCGCCCGGCACGTTCAACGTGGCCGGCACCGGCACGCTGACCATCCACCAGATCGCGGCGCGGCTCGGCAAGCGCACCCTCGCGATCCCCGAGCCGGTGCTCAAGGCGGTCCTCGCCGTGGGAAGCGCACTGCGGGTCAGCCGCTACGGGCCCGAGCAGACCGGCTTCCTGCGTTACCGCCCGGTGCTGGACAACACGCGTCTACGGACGGTCTTCGGCTACACGCCTGAGCTGACCAGCGCCGAGGCGTTCGACCGCTGGCTCGCGGGCCATCCCGACGCACGGGCGTGACGCCCCGCGCGGGGCGGCCGGCAGGGCAGAATGTCCGGGTGTCGACCATCGTGTTCCTCCACGCCCATCCCGACGACGAGACGTCCCAGACCGCGGGGATGATGGCGCTCGCCTCCCGCGCCGGGCACCGGGTGGTGACGGTGTTCGCCACCGACGGCGATCACGGTGAGCGCCCCGAGCACCTCGGACCCGACGGCGACCTGGTGGAGCACCGGCGAGGGGAGGCCCGTGCGGCGGCGGCGGTGCTGGGCGTGGCCCGGATCGACTGGCTGGGGTACCGGGATTCGGGGATGACCGGGTGGGAGCAGAACGATCACCCGCTGAGCCTCCACAGCGCCGACGTCGACGAGGCCGCCGCGCGGGTGGCGCGGATCTGCGACCGCGAGGACGCCGACGTCCTGGTGGGCTATGACCACCACGGGAACTACGGGCACCCCGACCACATCGCGGTCCACCGGATCGCCCGGCGCGCGGCGGAGGTGGCCGCGCGACGTCCCCGCCTGATGGAGGCCACGACCAATCGGGACACCCAGGTGGAGATGCTCGACAGCCCCGCCGCGGCCGAGTTCATGCAGGCTCTCGCGGCCGGCGGGATGGACCTCGACGCGGATCGGATCCGGCAGGCGATCCTCATCGGCGACGACGGACAACCGATCGGGGTCGCGGAGTCGGAGATCGCGTGGGCGATCGACCTGCCGTCGGACGTGATCGACCTCAAGCGCCGCGCGATGCAGTGCCACGCCAGTCAGACCAGCGACATCGGCATGATGCTGGCGTTCCCGCCGGACATCTACGCCGCGGCCTTCGGCACGGAGTACCTCATCGAGCCCGACGCGAGTGGGTCCGGAACGGACGTGCCGATGCGGCGCGGGTGGCCGTTCGGCTAGCTCAGGGCAGGTCGAGCGCGCGGACCCAGTCGCCGTGGCCGTGCGCCGTGGCCAGGGGGCGACCGTTGACGGCGACGACGAAGATGCCCTTGTGTCGACGGAGCGACTCCGGGACCTGCTCGGCGACGTCGGGCAGGAGGGTCACACCCTCGACCGAGATCCACACACAGTCCAGCTCGGTGACCCGGCGGACGAACTCGGCGCGGGCCGGCGGCTCGAGGTAGCCGAGCACCGCGGTGTGGAACACCACCGGTGTCGATCCCGCGGGACACGCGGCGACGGAGGCCTCCAGCTCCTCGACCAGGTCGCCGGCGATGATCTGCGGCGGGTCGGCGGCCGCGATGTCGAGCGCGGCGTCCAGGCGGGGCACGCGCTCGGCCTGCTGTCCGGGCCAGACCAGGCTGCGTAGCCAGTCGCGGGAATCCGGGTCGGCTGGATCGATGGGGGAGAGGTCGACGCCGCCCCGGTGGACGACCTCCGGCAACGCGCGGGGCAGCGGGACGCCGTCGCGCAGGTCGCAGTCCAGGACCGGGGGCGCCGCGGGAGAGTCGACGATTGCGGGCGTCAGCTCGCGGGTGACGCCGCCGTCGAGCGTGTACCGGTAGGCGTAGCGGTCCGGGTAGAGGCACAGGCCGGCGGAGGCGCCCATCTCCACCAGCGAGAGCGGTCCGGGCAGCAGGGACAGGAACGGCAGGAGCACCGCGCAGCGCTTGGCCTCGTTGGTCTGCGTGGAGTGCGTGAGCGCGATCTGTTCGATCCCCGGCCAGTGTTCGTGGACGAAGTCGCGGAAGGCCGGGTAGTCCTCGGTCTCGGGCGCACCGGCGTGACGGGCGGCGGCGAAGAACAGTGCCGGCTGACGCTTGATCCGGGGCAGCGAGGCGATGAGGTCGCTGGTGTCGGGGTCGTCCGCGATGCCCCGGGCCCAGGAGAGGTACACCGGGGTGCGTCCGCGGACCTCGAACTCGGCGAAGTCGGAGTAGCGGGCGGGGACGTCGTCGACGTGCGCGGAGTCCATGGTGCCCAGCGTCGCACACCCGTTGTCGGGAGGAGGGCTGGCCTGGCCACATCCCACCCGGTATGTTGGTGATGCATCAATAACCTCACGCCGATCTCTGGAGGCCCTCATGGCTGCCGACACCGACTTCACGCCCGCCAGGAACGCCTCGACCGACGGTGAGTTCGTCCGCGACGCCACCTACATCAACGATCGCGTGGTGGCGGACGTACCGGCCGGGTCGGAACCGGTGGGGGACAGGGTGGGCGAGATGCGGTGGCCGGTGGAGCCCGGCCGCTATCGACTCATGGCCGCCCGCGCCTGCCCGTGGGCCAGTCGCACCATCATCGTGCGCCGTCTCATGGGACTCGAGGGCGCCATCTCGATGGGCCTCGCGGGCCCCACGCACGACGTCAACTCCTGGGTCTTCGACCTCGACCCGGACGAGCGCGACCCGGAGACCGGTCTGCACCGTCTGCAGGAGGCCTACTTCAACCGGATCCCCGACTACCCGCGCGGCATCACGGTCCCCGCGCTGGTCGATCTGCCCACCAAGTCGGTGGTGACCAACGCCTATCAGAAGCTCAACTTCGATCTCCTCTCCGAGTGGACGGCCTTCCACCGCGAGGGCGCCCCGGACCTGTACCCGGCCGAGCACCGGGACGAGATCGACGAGCTGGACTCGTGGATCTACCCCACCGTGAACAACGGCGTGTACCGCTGCGGATTCGCGGCGGACCAGGACGCCTACGAGCAGGCGTACGACGAGCTGTGGGAATCGCTGGACCGGCTCGAGGAGCGGCTGTCCACGCGCCGCTACCTCGTCGGCGACACGATCACCGTCGCGGACATCCGGTTGTTCACCACACTGGTCCGCTTCGACGCGGTCTACCACGGCCATTTCAAGGCCAACCGCAACAAGATCTCCGAGATGCCCGCGCTGTGGGGCTACCTGCGGGACCTGTTCCAGACCCCCGGTTTCGGTGACACCTGCGACTTCCCGCAGATCAAGGAGCACTACTACGACGTCCACCGGGACGTGAACCCCACCGGTGTGGTCCCCAAGGGGCCGGACCTGTCCGGTCTGCTCACCCCGCACCACCGCGAGGAACTGGGCGGTCGACCGTTCGGCGACGGCACCGCACCCGGGCCCATCGAGGACCCGGCGGAACGCATCGCGGAAGGCCACGGCGCGGCCTGAGAGGGCGGTGAACGCCTAGACTCATCGCCTGTGACCCCAGCCCTCCCCGAACCCGGCCGCTACCGTCGTGGCGCCCGACAGTTCCTCATGTTCGGGATCGTGGGTGGCTCCGGCATGGTCGTGAACATGATCGTCACGGTCCTGATGAACAAGGCCAACGGCGGGACACAGAACGCCCAGGACATCCTCTTCCCGCTCGGGGGGACGGAGTTCAACTTCCGGTTCACCACGCTGGTGTGGATCGTGGCCTTCCTCGTGGCGAACGTCTACAACTTCCTGCTCAACCGGCACTGGACGTTCGGCAAGGGGCACAAGGCGCCGCCCTGGCAGGAGTTCTGGCCGTTCCTCGTGGTGGGGTCGGTGGCGGCGGCCGCGGGTATCTTCATCAAGCTCGCGTTCACCAACCCCACCAGCCCGTTCTACCTACCGGAGCCGCTGTTCCACGAGGACGCCGGGATCAACTCCCGTGAGTACTGGAGTCAGCTGCTGACGATCCTCATCACGATGCCGATCAACTTCATCGTCAACAAGCTCTGGACGTTCCGGGCGGTGCGCAACCGTCATCACGCGCGTTCCACCACGGATGCGTCGGACGCGGCCGACGCGGTGGTCTAGGCCCCGCCGTGGAGTCCTCGCCGCTGGTCCTGTGGTTCGACCTGATGGGTGTGTTCTTCTTCGCCCTGTCCGGGAACCTGCTGGCGGCGCGGAAGGACATCGACATCACCGGTGGCCTCGTGCTGGGGCTTCTCGCCGGTCTCGGTGGCGGCATCATCCGTGACGTCCTGCTGGGGGTCACCCCGCTCGCGCTGTCGGAGCCGATCTACCTGGTCGCGCCCGTGGTCGCGGCGGCGGTCGTGTACCTGCTCGGTTCGCTCATCCACCGCGTGCAGACCCTGATCGTCGCGTTCGACGCCGCGGGCCTAGGGCTGTTCTGCACCTTCGGCACCGCGCGGGCGCTGGATCACGGGATGCCGGTCGCGTCGGCGCTGCTGCTCGGGGTGGTCACGGCGGTGGGCGGCGGGTTGCTGCGGGACGTGGTCGCCAACGAGATCCCCGCGGTGTTCAGCGGCTCCAACCTGTATGTCATCCCGGCGGCGACCGGTGCCGCCCTGACGGCCCTCGCCGTGGCCACCGACACCTGGGGGCCGATCGCCGCGACCGTGTTGTCCTTCCTCGTGTTCGCGTTCCGCATGGTCGCGTGGTGGCGACAGTGGCGTGTCCCGGCACCGGTGCGGAGCTGGACCGTGCGGGACCTCGACGTGCTGCGGCGCCGCGAGCGGTCGGTGTTCGGCCGCCCGCGCCGGGAGGGGAGCTCTGCCGGCGAGCGGGACGACGGCGAGCGGGACGACGGCGAACGGGACGACAACGAGGGCCGCGACCGCGACGACGACGCTGATCCCGACGGCCTCCGAGACTTCCGGCCGGGCCGACGTCGGTAGGGTTGTCCGGTGCAGTACTACCTCAGCCTGCTGGGTTTCGCGGCGATCGATTCGCTCAACCTCCTGGCCTTCGCCGTCATCGCGGGCCTGTGGCTGACCTCTGCCGGACGCGGGGTCGCGTTCGCGCCGCGGGCCGCACGGTTCACCGGCGGCGCGTTCTGCGGCATCGTGTTGCTCTCGCTGATCTCGGTGTGGGTGATCGGCAACAACCAGGAGTTCGTCCGCAGCCTGTTCTACAACCTGTGGGCGATGGTCGCGCTCGGCGTGGTCGGCCTCGTCATCACGGTCATGGGGTTGCGGCAGCCCGCCGAGGCCAAGGAGGAGAGCGTCGAGGCGCCGCTGACGCAGAACATCCTGCAGAAGTTCGGGATCATGGCCACGGGTGTCGCCCTGGGCGTCATCCAGTCCGGGACGTCGGCGCCGTTCGCCGCGGGGATGGTGCTCATCTCCTTCGCCGAGACCCCGTGGTGGTCCAAGCTGCTGCAGATCCTGTACTTCGCGATCATCGCGATCCTGCCCAGTGCCGGGTTGATCGTCGCCCTGGCGCGGGTCCGGTCGGGCGGGATCACCGCGGCCACCCGCCGGATCGACCGGTTCCTGTCGTACGGCCGCGTGGCCGGGCGCGTGCTCACCCTCGTGGTGGGTGTGGCGCTGCTGGTCCTGGCTCTGGTGCGGATCGTCCAGCTCACGGGCGTGCTGTCGTAGCGCGGTCCTAGGGTGGCGGGCGACCGCCACACGGGTGGTCCGATGAACCCGGGAGACCCCATGCAGACCCAGCCCCAGACACAGATCCAGACCCAGAACCAGACCCAGAACCACGCCTCCGCCGCCGGCACGGTGCTCTGCGAGGACGGACTGAGGCGACCTCCCTGGGCGGCGCGGGACCCCCTGCTGCGGGAGTACTACGACACCGAGTGGGGCGTGCCCGTCCGCGACGAGGCCGGCCTGTTCGAGCGGCTGGTCCTCGAGGGATTCCAGTCCGGGCTCAGCTGGGTGACGATCCTGCGCAAGCGCCCGGCCTTCCGGGAGGCGTTCGCGGGGTTCTCCCCGGACGCTGTCGCCGCCTTCACCGAGGACGACGTGGCCCGGCTCATGTCCGACGAGCGGATCGTGCGCAACCGCCGGAAGATCGACGCCGCCATCGCCAACGCGCGTGCAGTGGTAGCCCTGCGGTCCGAGGGCGGGCTCGGGGAGCTGATCTGGTCGTACCGGCCGGAGACCACCCCGCAGCCGCGGACCGCGGACGAGGTACCCAGCCGCTCGCCGGAGTCGGAGGCGCTCGCGAAGGAGCTCAAACGACGGGGTTTCAGCTTCGTGGGACCGGTGACCGTCTTCGCGCTGATGGAGGCGATCGGGGTGGTCGACACCCACCTGGTGGATTCGCACCGTCGCGGATCCTCGGGCGTGTGGACCGGGGGCGCGGCGACTCCGGAGGGCGCGGGCTGACCGGTCAGCCGGGTGGCCCCGGCAGTGCGGGCAGTCCGGCGCGGGGGGCGAGGTCGGGGATCGGTGCGGACAGTGCGGCGGCGCCCTCGACCTGCCCGGTGGCGGGGCCGCCCACACAGCCGGGGATCCCGCGCAGTGCCGCCATGCGCATCAGGGAGCGGTCGAGGGCCTGTCTGCTCAGGGCGCCATTGGCCAGGGCCTGTTCGACGGCGTCCAAGGCCTCGCCGATCCCGGCCGTGGTGATCCACAGCGGGGAGTCCGCGCCGGCGATGAGCGACTCGGCGACCGCCCGGGGCAGCGGGAAGGCGTCGGTGACCGCGCGCATGCCGGACAGGTCGTCGGTGAAGATCGGTCCGTCGAACTGTTGCGCCCCGTAACCTTGGCCCTCCCGCAGGAGTCGGTACGCCGCCGGTGAGAGCGAGGCCGGACGGTCCACCCCGGTCAGTCCGGGCACCTGCTGGTGGCCCAGCATGATGCCGGCGCCGGGGGTCCCGGCGAGTTCGGCGAACGGGTGCAGGTCGTGGGGCACGAGCTGGTCCAGGGGTGGCACGGTCACCGACTGGTTGTGGCTGTCGCCGGAGGAGCGGCCGTGGCCGGGGAAGTGCTTGAAGACCGGGGCCACACCGGCGTCCTGCAGTCCGGTCGCGAACGCGCGGGCATAGCGCACCACGCGGGCCGGATCGGGGGAGAAGGAGCGGTCCCCGATCACGGCACCGTCCGGCTGCGCGGACACGTCGACCGAGGGGGCGAAGTCGACGGTCACGCCCATCCCGCGCAGGAACTCGCCGCGCGCGCGGGCCGCCGACCGGACCTGCTCCGGACTCATGGTGGCCGCCATGACCCGGGCGGACGGCAGCGGGCCGGCGTAGGGGGCGATGCGGGACACGCGGCCGCCCTCTTCGTCGATCGCGACCAGCAGCGGGAGGGGACTGTCCTGCTGGAGACGGGCGAGCGCGTCGCCCGAGACCACCTCGCCGACGACGCCGCCACCGAGGAAGATCCCTCCGATCTTGTGTTGCTCGACCGCCTGCCGGGCGTCTGCCATCGAACTCACGCCGACGGTGAACAGTTGCGCGATCCGCTCCCGCTGGGTCAGCGAATCGAGCGGCGACTCGCACGGCGGTGCCGGTGCCGGTGGTGCGGGCGGCGCAGCGCCAGCCGCTGTCGCTGCCGGGGTGGCCGCAGCGCTGACGGGGGCCGGGTCCGCGGGTTCGTCGTCCGCGCACCCGCTCATCGCCAGTCCGGTGATGAGGACGGCGGCCGTCACGCGGAGCCGGCGGGTGAGGGACACGACCCCCAATGTATCCGGACCGGCGGGTGAGCCGAATTCGAGCGGGGGGCCGGGTGCCACGTTCATCTGCCGTCCACCCGGGTTTGTCATGGTGACACGGTGACGTCGACTCTGGAGCGCAGACTGGGCCTGTCCGATGCCTTCGTCCTGGGGCTCGGCGCGATGGTGGGGGCCGGGGTGTTCGTGGCGTTCGCGCCCGCCGCGGCCCGCGCCGGCTCGCTGGTGTGGGTCTCGCTCGCGGTGGCCGCGGTGGTGGCCGTGTGCAACGCGTTGTCGTCGGCCCGGCTGGCGGCGCACTTCCCCTCGGCGGGAGGGACGTACGTCTACGGGCGCGAACTCCTCGGGCCGCTGCCGGGGTTCCTCGCCGGCTGGGGTTTCGTGGTGGGCAAGACCGCGTCCTGCGCGGCGATGGCCCTCACGGCGGGCCTGTACCTGTGGCCCGGGCACGCCGGCCTCGTCGCGGCCGCGGCGGTGCTCGCGCTGACGATCCTGTCGGTGCTCGGCGTGCAGCGCACGGCCGCCGCGTCGAAGGCGCTGGTCGGAATCGTGCTGGCGGTTCTGGCGGTGTTCGTCGCGATGGCGTGGGTGACGGGACCCGCGAGTGCCGGACCGGTGGCGTCACCGCCCGCCGTCGACGGTGAGGCGTGGCCCGCCCGGGTTCTCGGGGTCCTCGGGGGCGCGGGGTTCTGCTTCTTCGCCTTCGCCGGGTACGCCCGCATCGCGACCCTCGGGGAGGAGGTGCGTGAGCCCGCCCGCACGATCCCCCGCGCGGTCGTCGTGGCGATCATCGTGGTGATCGGGGTCTACGCGGCGGTGTTGGCCGCCACGGTGCACGTGCTCGGGGTGGGGGGAGTGGCCGCGAGCGCGGCGCCGGTGCTCGACGCGGCCGCGCAGATCGGCGGTGCGGGAGGCGGTGGCGCAGGAGACGGTGGCGCAGGAGACGGTCGCGAGTCAGGCGGTGGCGGGGTGCTCCCGTCGGTGGTCCGGGTCGCCGCCGGGATCGCGGCCCTCGGGGCGCTGCTCGGCGGGGTGCTCGGCGTATCCCGAACGGCGCTGGCGATGGCGCGCGACCGGCACCTGCCCGCGCCGCTCGCGGCCGTGCACCCCACCACGCGGACGCCGTACGTCGCCGAGCTCTGCGTGGGCGTGCTGGTGGCCGCGATCGTGCTGGTCGCGGACGTCCGTCAGGCGATCGGGTTCTCTTCCTTCGCGGTGCTGATCTACTACCTCGTGGCGAACACCGCCGCACTGCGCCTCGATCGGCGGCGCCGGGGACTGCCGGCCTGGGTGCCGGTGCTGGGTGCGATCGGGTGCGTGGTGGTGGCCGGGAGTCTGCCCTGGCAGTCGGTGATCGGGGGCGTCGTCGTCTTCGTCGTCGGCGGCGCGGTCTATGCGGTGACCCGACGCCGGGCTGTACCGCCCGGCGTAGCGTCAGGGGCATGACCCACGACGACACCCGCCACGTCCAGCCCCGCCTTCTGCCGTCCCACCTGCGGCGTCCCGTGATCGGCGCGCCGATGGCGGGCGGGCCCACGACACCGGAACTCATCGCCGCGGTCGGCGAGGCGGGCGGGCTCGCGATGATCGGTTCGGGGTACCTCGACGCCGCCGGCCTCCGCGCGGAGATCGCGCGTGTGCGTGAACTGACGGACGCGCCGTTCGGGGTGAACGTCTTCCTCGTGGACCGGGACGACTCCGCCGCCGCCCTGTCGCCGGCGGGTGGACCGGACGCCGTGGCGGAGTATGCGGCGGCGATCGGGCCGGTCGCGCAGCGGCTGGGGGTCACGCTCCCGGAGGAGCCGGAGTTCACCGACTTCGACCAGGACGCCAGCCTCGCGGCGCTGGTGGCAGACCCGGTCCCGGTGGTCTCCTTCACCTTCGGGATCCCGGATCCCGGCATGGTCCGGGCTCTGCAGGAGGCGGGGTCGGCCGTGGTCGTCACGGTGGCCGGGGTCGCCGACGCACGCCGGGCGGTCGAGGCGGGGGCGGACTGGCTGTCGGTGCAGAGTGCCGAGGCCGGAGGCCACCGTTCCACCACGACGGTGGGGGAGGAGCCCGACGGCATCACCACAGTGGCGCTGGTGCGGGCGGTGCGTGAGGCGCTGCCGGAGACGCAGTTCGTCGCCGCCGGCGGGATCAGCACGCCGGAGGACGTGGTCGCCGTGCTCGACGCCGGGGCGGACGGTGTGCAGCTGGGCACCGTCCTGCTGCGCACCCCGGAGGCCGGTACGAGCGACCTGCACAGGAGCGCGCTGGCCGACCCCGGGTTCACAGAGTCCCGGCCGACCCGCTGCTACACCGGCCGCTACGCCCGGGCGCTCGTTAACGGTTTCGTGGAAGAGTTCGATGCGGCCGCGCCCCCGGCGTACCCGCATCTGCACCTGCTCACCGGGCCCATGCGCAAGGCCGCCGCGCAGGCCGGGGACTCCGAGGTGCCGCCGCTGTGGGCGGGGTCGCGCTGGCGGGCGGCCGACGCCTACGCCGATCGGCCGGCGGCGGAGGTCGTCGCGGACCTGTGGGACCGAGCGGTGGCGCTACGGGGCTGATCGGCGCCCGGCCGGGTGCGGGTCACCCGGCCCGCCGCTCGGCCTCGGCGGCGATGTCCGCCAGGTCCTGCTCCATCGTCCTGCGGGTCGACTTCTCGGCGAACCGGCCCATCACGGACATCACGACCCGGGAGACCGCGGGGGCGTGCGCGGTGTGTGCACCGAACCGCATCCGAAGGGTCGAACCGCCGTCGGCGTCCGGGGTGATCGTGAAGACGGTCTTGTACTCGGTGCCGCCGCTCTCGGCGACGATGGTGGTGGAGTGTGGCGGCTCGACGGCCAGCACCATCATCTCCTCGGTCGCCTTCATGCCGAACATCTTGCGCGTCTCACGCCAGCGCAGACCGGGCTGGTACGGGCCGGAGGTGAGGATCTCGACCGCCAGCACGCCACTGAGCGTGCGGTGCGCCTCGGGGATGTCGGTGAGCACGGCCCACACGGTGTCGGGGTCGGCGGCGACGTGGCGGGTCAGGTCGAGTTCCATGGCTCCACGGTACCGGCGTGTCCGGGCGAGGAGAACGGGCGGAAATGCCGGAACCGGCCCCCGCCGGAGCGGGGACCGGTCACGGTGCGCTCGGGCCGACCGTAGCCGAACCCGGGTGGGCGCCGTCAGGCGCGTCGGCTCAGGAACCGAGCGCGTCGGTGACGGTCTCGACGATGCCGTCGAAGAAGCCGAGGACGCTGGCGGCGAGGTCGCCCGCACCGTCAACGACCTGCGAGCCGGTGCTGACGTTGGAGGAGCCGCTGGCCAGGCCGGAGAAGAAGGTGTCGATGGAACCCATGGGATGGTCCTTTCGTCGAGGATGCGACGCCTGGTGCGTCGATCGGTGTGCGGAGTCCTCGATGAGCACGAGGCCTGTCGGGAACTCGCCTCCGGACGCTACGTACGGCTGCATCAGGAGTCACTCGGTTCAGTGTCGCGCGCGGGCGATTCACGGGGAATGCTCTTTACTTTCGCTGGTTGGCAGGCGCTCGCGGTTTAATGTGATCTGCGCCACATTCATTGTCGAAAGGCGTGCCGGGCTTTCCCGGAAAAGTCCGGAAGGCGGGAGAAGAATGGGCTGATAAATGCACAACGCCGGCATCCTCGAAAGAGAATGCCGGCGTTGAAAGCTACATGGACCTCGCGGGTCCAGCGTCACTCAGTCTCAGAGGTCGCCGACAACGTCGCCGAGCGAGCCGGTGATGGTGCCGTAGAGGCCCTCGGCAGCGGTGGAGCCGGCGCCGACGAAGCCCTCGGCAGCGGTGGAGCCGGTCTCGATGAAGGCGTTGAACGTGCCGATGAACAGGTTGAAGATGCTCTCGATGGAACCCATTTGGGAACCCCTTTCGTTTGTGGGCGGCGCGAGGGTGCGCCGCTCTCGTGGTGCAGTCCTGCTTTCGGACTCGCGATGTACATCCCGAATCCGCTGGAGGACGTTACGCAGCGATCGCGGAATTACTAATTGAGAGGTGGTTTTCGCCCGGTGTTCCGGCTGCACACTTTCTTATCTATGCAGAGCACGGGACCGCACATCTTTCTCTTGTTAGAGGTGTCACATTCTTGAAATGCTTCGGGGTGGAACCGGCGTCCCGGACCGACCCGGACGGTCACATACCGCGGGCAGACCCCGGCGGGGGAGAATGGTCGGCATGACTCCGCCGAACGCCACCGTCGCCGCCCAGACGATCCCGCTCCCGCCGGGCTTCCGCGCCCACGCGGGTGCCGCGGGTCTGCGTGAGCGCGGGGATGACATCTTCGTCGTCGTCAACGACGGTCCCTCCCCGGCGTCGTCGGCAGTGTTCACCCGGTCCCTCTTCGCCGGACCGTCGGTCGTGCTCAGCCGCGCCAATGCTGCGAGCGGTCGGGCGCGCGGTGTGGTGGTCGTGGCCAAGAACGCCAATGTCGCCACCGGCGAACAGGGCATGGCCGACGCGCGCGAGGTGCTCGCGCACGCGGCCGCCGCCGTGGGGGCGGCTCCGGAGGAGATGCTCATCGCCTCCACCGGCGTCATCGGCCGGCGGTACCCGATGGACCTCCTGCGCACGCACCTCGACGGCCTGGCCGGTGCCGGGTTCGATGCCGACGCGGTCGCGCTGGCCACCGCGATGATGACCACGGACACCCATCCCAAGACGGCGCGGGTGGAGGTGACGACGACGACGGGCGGCACCGCCGAGATCGTGGGCATCGCCAAGGGCGTCGGAATGGTCGAGCCGGACATGGCCACGATGATCGCGGTGCTGTTCACCGATGCCGCGGTGGAGCCGGGGGTGCTGGACTCGGCGTTCAGGGCCGCGGTGGACGAGACCTTCAACTGCCTGTCCGTCGACACGGATACCTCGACCTCGGACACTGCGATCGCGCTGGCCAGCGGCGCGGGCGACCCTGTCGGCGAGGTCGAACTGCGTGAGGCGTTCGAGGCGATCTGCCTCGACCTGACCCGCCAGCTCGCGCGCGACGGGGAGGGCGCCACCAAACTCCTCACGGTCGAGGTCACGGGCGCGCGGGACCGGGCCCAGGCCAAGCGGGTGGCCAAGGCGATCCTCAATTCCCCGCTGGTCAAGACCGCCGTCCACGGCGCCGACCCCAACTGGGGACGGGTCGCCATGGCGATCGGCAAGTGCCACGACGACACGGACATCGACCCCGAGCGGGTACGCATCGTGTTCGGCGACCTCGAGACCTACCCGGCGTTCCCGGGCGAGGCCGAACTCCAGCGGCTCACGGAGATCATGCGGGCCGAGGAGGTCACCATCGCCGTCGACCTGGGTGTGGAGAGCGGCGCCGGCGTGGCCGACGGGGCCTGCACCGTCTACGGCTGCGATCTGAGCCGCGAGTACATCTCGATCAACGCTGATTACACGACATGAGCCGGCTGCACGACGGGAGCGCGGTGGAGGACCTCGAGGCGATCCGGGCGGTCTTCGCCCGGCGCCTGTACGTCATGGACACCAAACAGTGGGACGCCTACGGACCGTGCCACACCGAGGATGTGGTCAGCGAGTCGTGGGCGGCGAGCGGCGGCGCGGCCGAGGTGCGCGGGCGCGAGGCGCTCACCGCCGCGATCCGCGACACCCTCGACGGTCCGAACCCGGTGACGAGCGTCCATCACGGGCACACGCCGCTGCTGGAGCTGACGGGCCCGGACCCGACCACCGGTGAGCCCACGGCCACCGGCATCTGGGCGATGGAGGATCGGTTGTGGTGGTCGGTCGACGGCCGTGAACGGCGGCTCCACGGCTGGGGGCACTACCACGAGCGGTACCGCAGGGTGGACGGGCAGTGGCTGATCGCCTACCGGCGGCTCGAACGGATCCGCGTGGACACCGGCTGGAGCTAGCCCGCCGGGTTGGGGCTGCGGCGGGCCATGGCCAGCAGCGTGTCGCGGGTGTCGTGCCACACGGTGCCGCTGATGTCGCCCCACGGGTCGTGCCCGCCGGGGACCAGCGAGACCCGGGCCGGGTCGCCGGCGCGGCGGGCCGCCCGGACATACGACTCGGACTGCTCGGGCAGGACCACCTTGTCGTCGCGGCCGTGGACGCACACCACCGGCACGCCGGCGGGAAGATGGGTGGTCGGTGAGGCGTCGACGTAGCGCTGGCGGCGATCGTCCGGGCGGCCACCGAGGAGCCTGTGGACGTACCGGTCGCCGGTGCGCTCGGCCATGAGCAGGTCCGACACCCCGGCCAGGGAGAGGCAGCCGGTGACCGGCACGACCGGCCGGGACCCGGGCAGCGAGGACGGTAGCCGCGCCCGCCCCGCGACCCACAGCGCGAGATGACCGCCGGAGGAGTGCCCGGCCACCACCACCCGGCGTAGATCCAACCGGCCGTCGAGCTGCGCGGAGACCTCGGCGAGGTGGTCGACGGCATCGCAGACGTCCGCCACGGTGGTGGGCCAGCCGCCGCCGGAGTCCACCCGCCGGTACTCGACGTTCCACACCGCCACGTCGAAGGACGCCAGGTCGCGTGCATGGTTCTCCATGTACGCCAGGCCGAGCGAGTCCTTCCACCCCCCGCCGTGGACCAGCACCACCACCGGCAACGCCGGGTTCGCGGAGTCGGGTAGGTAAAGGTCGCCGAATGTCTGGCCGTCGGTGTCGCCCGGATCGGCGTAGTAGTGGCGGCGGGGCTCGGTCACCGGGACGGCTCCCTCGGGCGGCACGTACGGGCGCGGCCCCACCGAGTCCGCATTCTGGCCGGAACCGGACCCCTCGTCGTCGTCACCCGCTCCGATCATCGACGTCAGGGCCCACCCCGCCGCCCCGCCCAGGCCGGCCGAGAGGCCGATCAACAGCGAGCGGCGGGACGGGTCGGGCCGGGCGCGGCGCGACGTTCGGCGGCTGGGCATGCGACTACTGGGCATGCGGCGGCTGGACCTCCTGGTAGGGGGGCGCCGGCCGGGTCGGGCGGGGGGACTCAGACGGTGCCGGCGACGACGTCGTTCTCCGCGCCATCGTAGAACGGGACGTACCCC
Organism: Dietzia sp. WMMA184; assembly: GCF_002441635.1. Taxonomy (NCBI): domain Bacteria; kingdom Bacillati; phylum Actinomycetota; class Actinomycetes; order Mycobacteriales; family Dietziaceae; genus Dietzia; species Dietzia sp. WMMA184. Next base: position 2,822,337 of record NZ_NXEI01000001.1, read on the forward strand.
TTCTCCTTGCTCAGCACGTAGAGGGGGTCGTCGAACCGCGAGGTGTCGAAGGCCTGCTCCCGCAACTCGGTCTTGCGGCTCTTGTAGGTGGAGGTGTGCTCGAGTTCCTTCGACAACCGGATGAACAGCGGCACCGCGTACGAGGGCAGCGAGTCCCGCAGGTGCTGCGCCAGGGCGGCACCGTCGAAGTCGGACCTGTCGTGGAGACGGATCGCCGCCATGCCGGCCTTGCCGTCCGCGCCCGGCACCGCGACGCCGTAGACCACGGCCTGGTCCACCTCGGGCCGGGCGCTGATCGCCGCCTCGACCTCGGTGGTCGCCACGTTCTCGCCCTTCCAGCGGAAGGTGTCGCCCAGGCGGTCGACGAACGACGCGTGCTTGAACCCCTGGTCGAGCATGAGGTCACCGGAGACGAACCAGGCGTCACCGTCGGAGAAGGCGTCGCGGACGATCTTCTTCTCCGTCGCCTCCTTGTCGGTGTACCCGTCGAAGGGTTGCGTGTCCGAGATGCCGCTGATGAGCAGGCCGGTCTCGCCCGTACCCACCCTGGTCAGTCGGCCGTCGTCGCCGCGGCGCGGTTCGCCCGTCTCGGGGTCGTAGTCCACGATCGCGAAGTCCATCGGGCAGTACCCGGTGGTGCGGGGAACGTTGAAGGCGTTGACGAACGCGATGTTGCACTCGCTGGCCGCGTAGAACTCGCAGATCCGACCGATCCCGAACCGCTCCTGGAACTCGTGCCAGATCTCGGGGCGCAGGCCGTTGCCGGTCATGACGCGGATGGAGTGGTCGCGGTCGCCCGGGCCGGGATCCTGGTTGAGCAGGTACCGGCAGATCTCGCCGATGTAGATGGCCGCGGTCGCGCCGGCCGCGCGGGCCTGGTCCCAGAACTTCGACGCCGAGAAGTGCTCCTCGATCGCCATGCAGGCACCCGCGGCGAGCACGCAGCCGAGGCCCACCGTGAGGGCGTTGTTGTGGTACATCGGCAGCGGACAGAGCAGGACATCGTCCTTGCGCAGGCGCACGCCCGACAGGCCGAACCCGGCCATCGCCTTGTTCCAGCGGTAATGGGACATCGTCGAGGCCTTGGGCAGGCCCGTCGTGCCCGAGGTGAAGACGTAGTAGGCGGTCTCGTCCCCCACGGTGTCGTCGGCTTCCGGCGGGTTGGTGTCACCCCCGTCGTCGCCCAGTGCGTCGAGCTCGTCCTCCAGCCAGGTCAGGTCGGACAGCTCCTCCGGGCGGTGGTTCGCGCGGAACTCGCGGAAGGGCAGGTCGATCGGGGAGCTGACGGCGACGAGTTCGCCGACCCAGTTCTCCCGGGGGACGGACTGGACGGCCTCGGCGCACTCGGCGCCGACGAGCACGACCTTGGACTCGATGATCTTCTGCGAATGGTCGAGGACGTCGCCGCGCTGGTGGTGGTTGAGCAGGCCCACCGACGCGCCGACCTTGACCGCACCCAGGATCGCGAGCATGACCTCGGTGCGGTTGACCATGCAGATGCCGACGGTGTCGCCCCGCTGGACCCCGCGCGCCCTGAGCACCTCGGCGAAGCGGTTGGCCCGCCGGTTGGCCTCCCCGTAGGTGATCTCGGTGCCGAGGAACTTCAGGAAGGGGGCGTCGGGCCGGTCGGCCGCGAGCTTCTGGAAGCGGCGGCCGATGGACACCTTGTGGCTGCTGCGCGAGGTGCGGACGATGCGGAGACCGTTGAGGACGGACGGCAGGTCGGCGACCAGGGAGGGCAGGCCCTTGGCGAGGTCGGCCGGGCTGAGGGTCCGGGCGGCCTCGGACCGGCGGGCGGTGGCGGTGGACGTGTCGGTCACGGCTTCTCCTCTGTGGCGGTGGTGAGTGACTTCGCTGGGTCGCCCGCGAGGCCACGCCAGGCGAGCTCGACGACGACCCCGGCGGCCACCGACGTGGGGATCGAGCGGTGCGCAACGCGGTCGGCGACCGCCTCGCCCGCCCCGACGAGGGCGGTCGCGACGACCTCGAGCACCTCGCGGCTGCGCTCGTCGACGGAGTTCTGCGCGAGGAGGTCGGTGGTCAGATCCACCAGGACCGACCGGGTCTTCTCGACCTCCTCACGGAATTGGGGTTCGGCGAATGCCTGACGGTAGACGACGTTCCACGAGTCCGTGTGCTGGTCGACGAACTCCAGGAACGCCTGGACGACGCCCTCGAGTCTCCGCCGTGGCCCGGCGCTGCCGGTCGCGGCGTCGGTGAGGTGGTCGATGAGCCGCCCGGACTCCCGGACCACGCACGCGGCGAACAGTTCCTCCTTGGAGCCGTAGTACAGGTACAGCATCGGCTTGGAGATGCTGGCGTGGCGGGCGATGGTGTCCATCGAGGCCGAGCGGTAGCCGAGATCGGAGAACACGCTGATCGCGGAATCGAGCATCTGTTGCTCGCGGATCGCGCGTGGGATGCGTTTGGTCCCCGTCGTCACAGGTCTCCTCCCGGCGGGCGCTCTGCGGTGCGGTGTGGTGCGGTCTGGTGTGGCGCGGTGTCATGTGCCACACCCAACTTACCCGCCGGTAAGGACTTATGGGAGCCGCTCCGCCGATCCGGCGGGCCGCGGGTGCTACTCTTCCGGCGTCGGTGTGCTCCACAGCACCCGCCGTGAGACATCGTCAGACATTGTCACGTGAACCGCAGGGAGAACCCGATGAGCTTCGGTACCGGAGCGCTCGCCAGCGCAGTCGGCGGAATCGTCCTCGGCGGCATCGTCGCCTTCGGGGTCAACACCGCCATGGCCGAGAACTCCATCCCCGAGGTCGCGCAGCCGCCGGCCGACCAGGCCCTGCTCGGCCAGGTCGAGTACGGCGCGCGCTGATCCCGCGCAGCCGTCAATCCCTCACGCCGGCGTAGGTGATCCGCGGGGCCCGATTCGGCGCCGGCGCGCGTGACGCGGTCGTCGCGTTCCTCGCTTTTCTCCTGCTGGCGTGCCTGCAGTCCCCGGGTCTGGTCGTCCCGGACACCAAGTACGACCTCGTCGTGGACCCCGGGCGCTTCCTCGCCCAGGCCACCCACCTGTGGACCGGGCTGTCCTTCTCCGGCCAGGTGCAGAACCAGGCGTACGGATACCTGTTCCCGCAGGGCCCGTTCTTCGCGGTCTTCGACCTGGTCGGGATGCCGGCCTGGCTGACCCAACGCCTGTGGTGGGCCGTCGTGCTGACCGTCGCCTTCGTCGGCGTGGTCCGCGTCGCCGCCGCGCTGCGCATCGGCACCCGCGTCACGCGCCCGGTCGCGGGCGTCCTCTACGCGCTCGCGCCGCGCATGCTCGGCGACCTGGGCTCGATCTCGTCGGAGATCTGGCCGGTCGCCCTCGCGCCCTGGGTGCTGCTGCCGGTCATCCGGGTACTGCAGGGGCGGATGTCGCCGCGCCGGGGCGGGGCAGGTGCCGCGCTGGCGTTGGCACTGATGGGGGCGGTCAACGCGGTCGCCACGGCGGCCGCCTGCCTGCCCGCGGTGCTGTGGTGGGCCCTGCATCGTCCGGACCGCACCTGGGCGCGGCTCGCCGCGTGGTGGCTGCCGCTGTCCGCGGCGGTGTGCGTGTGGTGGGCGGTGCCGTTGGTGCTGCTCGGCCGGGTCTCGCCCCCGTTCCTCGACTACATCGAGTCGGCTCAGGTCACCACCCGGTGGTCCTCGGTGACCGAGGTGCTGCGTGGCGCCTCGACGTGGGTCCCGTTCGTGTCGACCGACCGGACCGCCGGCGCGGACCTCACGAGCGAACCGGTGTTCGTCCTGGCCACCGGGGTGCTCGCCGCGGCCGGCGTCGTGGGGTTGCTGTGGCGCGGGATGCCCGCACGGGGCCGGCTGCTGGTGATCGGCGCCGCCGGCCTGGTGGCGATGGCGGCGCCGTGGGTCGGGCCCGCCGGTGGCGGCGTCGCCGAGACCCTGCGCGCCGTCCTCGACGGCCCGGGCGCCGCGCTGCGCAACGTCCACAAGTTCGAGCCGCTACTGCGGTTGCCGCTGGTACTGGGCGTCGCCCACCTGGTGTCCTGTCTGCTCGCGGGACTCGCGCGGGGCGGCGACGGGGCCGCCCCGGGCGAGACCCCCCGCGTCCGCGTCATGGACGCGCTGGCGCACCCGGAGCGCCACCGGTCGGTGGCCGTGGCGATGGTGATCGTGCTGGCCGCGGGTGTGTCGGTGGCCCCGGCGTGGCTGGGCAGGCTCGCGCCGGTCGGCGCGCATGAGTCGCTGCCCGACCACTGGCCGGAGGCGGCGCGGTGGCTGTCGGAGAACGCGCCGGTGGACCGGCCGGGTGCGGACGGCGAGGACGGGGAGGACGGGGAGGACGGGGAGTCCGACCCGGCCGGCACCACGCGTGCGCTCGTGGTCCCCGGCGCGTCGTTCGCCCGCCAGGTGTGGGGGGTCACCCGGGACGAACCCCTGCAGCCGCTGGCCCGGACGCCGTGGGCGGTCCGCGACTCCGTGCCGCTGCAGCCGGCCCCCGCGATCCGCGCCCTCGACGCCGTGCAGCAACGACTGGCCGACGGCCGCGCCGCGCCCGGGATGGCCGCCACACTGGCGTCGCTGGGCGTCGGGTTCCTCGTGGTGCGCAACGACCTGTCCGAGGACGCCGCCGCGCCGCGCCCGGCGCTGGTGCACCAGGCGATCGACGGCTCGCCCGGGTTGGTAAAGGTCGCCGAGTTCGGCGACCCCGTCGGGGGATCCCGGGTCGGTGACGACGGGGTTGGTGACGACGGGGCCAGGAACGACGACGAGGTGGTCGTGGTGCCCGATTCCGGGCTGCGGCCGGCCTATCCGGCGATCGAGATCTACCGGGTCGACTCACGACTGGGATCGGATGCGGCGCCGCCCGGACCGCCCCGCTCGGCGACCGCGCCGTACACGGTGGAACTCCGCGACCTCCAGGTCGTCGCCGGAGGGCCCGAATCACTGTCCCGGTTGGACGACCTGCTGGCGTCTCAGGACACCGTCGGCTCGCCGTCCCGGGTCACGCGCCTGCTCGAGGCCGACGCGCTCGCCGCCGGCGTCGACCCGGCGTCCGATCCGTTCCCGCGGCCGCGGCCGCTGAACTCCACCGGCCCGGTTTTGACGGACTCCCCGGCGGATCGCGAGACCGACTTCGGCCGGGTCGACCACAACTCCTCGGCCGTCCGGGCCGAGGGCGACCCCCGCCGCAGCCGCGGCACGGTCCCCGACTACCCGGCGACCGTCGCCGAGGACGACCCGGCTCTCACGCGGGCCCGATGGTGGGACGCCCGGGTCACGGTGTCGTCCTCGGCGGCCGACTCGGCCCAGACCGGACCGGTGCGGCCGGCGCACTCCGTCGCCGCCGCCGTCGACGGTGATCCCGACACCGCCTGGCGATCCGGCGGGTACGGGTCCGCGTTCGGTGAATGGATCGAGATCGACCTGCCCGAGCCCCTCGACCGCGGCGTCCTGACGCTGACCGTCCCGGACCCCGCCGCCGGACCGCCCGTCAGCAGACTGGAGGTGCGCACCGACACCGGAACCACGACGGTGTTCCCCGCGGTGGGCGAACAGACCTCCGTGCCACTGCCGCCCGGCCCCACCGGGCGGGTCAGGGTGACGGCCACGGGCTTCGCCGACGGCGGCCGCGGCACCTACCTCGAGGTCTCCGAGATCGGACTGACCGCCGGTGGCCAGGACATCCCACTGCTACGGACCATCGCCCTGCCCGGCCGGCCCGAGGACTCCCGCGCGCCGTCCGGCTGGCTGCTGCGCCAGGAACTGTCCGGCCGCTCGGACTGCGTCCACGCCGGCAGCCCGGTCGAGGGACTCGCCGGGGCCGAGGAGTCCACCGGCGCCGCCAGGTGCGCCCCCGGCCTGGCGATCGACCCCGAGGAACCGGGCCGCTTCGCCCGCCTGCTCGACGTCCCCGCCGCCACGACAGTGATCCCGCGACTGCTCGTGCGCCCACGTCCCGGCCCCGCCCTCGACGACGTCCTGCGCGGGGACCCGGCCCCCCGCGCACAGCAGGTCCGCGCGACGGGCGAGTCGCTCGTGGACGACCCCGCGGGCAGGCCGTCGGCGGCCGTCGACGGCGACCGTTCCACCAGCTGGCACGCGCCGGACGTTCCCGCGCCGTCGCTCGCCCTGAGCCTGCCCGGTCGCCAGCTCGTCGGCTCGCTCCGCCTCTGGGCACCCCGCTCCGCGGCCCCCGCCGCGCCCGAGGTCATCACCGTCGACACCGGGGTCCAACGCACCCGCGTCGACCTGGCCACGCTCACCCCGGAGGAGGACGGCTCCGTCGTCGTCGACGTCCCCGCCGACCACACCGATCGGATCACCGTCCGCGTCGACGACACCCGGGACGTGCGCGGTCCCACCGGCGCGCGGCTGCCCACCGGCATCGCCGAGGTGTGGGTACAGGACCCCACCGGCGCCCGCATCGGCGCGCTGCCCGCCGCCGACGACGAGCCCGTCACCCTGACCTGCCGGGACGGGCCGAAGCTGCACCTCGGCGACCGGGTCGTCGGCACGCGGATCACCGCCAGCCGACGGGCGCTGCTCGAGGGCCGCGCGGTCACGGCCGAGCTCTGCGACGACTCCGCCGTCCGGCTGGACGCGGGACCGCAGGAGGTCTCGGTGGACCCGGGTCAGGCGTTCTCCGTCGACACGGTGGGCCTCGTCGTCGTCGACCCGGGAACCGGGAGCCGCACGGGAGGCACCGGGGGCGACCCCGCGCCGATCCTCGGCGGTGCCCCGCACCCCGCCCGGGCCGTCGCCACCGCGCTGTGGGACGACTCGCGGCGCGAACTGCGCGTGCCGTCCGCGCCGCGCGAACGCGTCCTGGTGATCCCCGAATCTGTCACGCCCGCGTGGCAGGCCCGGCTCGTCGCCGACGACGGCACCGACCTGGCCGACCCGCGTCCGGTCACCGTCGACGGGTGGAAGCAGGGCTGGGTGCTGCCCGCCACCACCACCGGCGCCACCCTCGTGCTCACCGTGCCGCTCGACGCGCCGTACCGCGCGGCGCTGCTCACCGGGCCGCTCGCGCTGCTGCTGGTCCTGCTGCTGTTCCTCGTCCGCGGCAGCCGTGACCGGGCGGGCGCCCGCGCCACGCCGTGGCGCGGGCGCGGACCGTTGACGGTCGCCGCGACCGCCGCGCTCGGGTTCGCGGTGGCCGGGCCGGTCGGGCTGGGGGTGACCGCCGGGCTGACCGTGGGTGCGCTGGTGGCGAGTCGGTACCTCGGAGCCGGGCGGGCCCGGCACCTGCTCGTCGTGGGGGCCGGGGCGGGGATCGTCGCCGGCGCCGCGGTGCTGTCCCGCGCCCCGTGGCCGGACCCGCTGGGCTACGCCGGTGACGGCTGGGGGCCTCAGGTCGCGACGGTGGCGGGGCTCGTCTGCGCCGGGCTCGCCGCGAGCTGGCCGTCCGCGGGCCGTCCGCGCGGCGCGCGCCGGGGTGCCAGCCAGCGTCCGGCCGGCACCTCGACCAGCGCGTAGCTGGCCGCCGCGACCACCGTCGAGACCACCGCGGTCACCAGCCAGATCCGCAGCATCTGTCCGGAGAACATGGGCACCGCCGCGATCTGGAACGCGAAGTGCAGGACCAGGACGTGCCACAGGAACACGCCGTACGACCACCGGCCCAGGGTGGTGAGGACGGTCGAGCCGAGAACGGCGAAGCGCAGCCCGCCGCCGTCCGCGGTGCCCGGGCCGGCCGGGGCGAGCGCGGCCGGGGCCAGGAGGCAGAACGCCACCACGGCGCCGAGCGCCGTGCGGAGCGCGAACTCGGGGCCCGACGGATGCACGAAGCCCTCGGTGAACCACTGCGGCACCGTGCTCACCAGGAACGCCGCGGCCGCGACCGCCCACCACCCCCACCGTGCGTGGCGGTGGCGGGCCAGCGCCGCCGCCCGTCCGGGCGGGGCGCAGGCGAGTTCGGCCAGGATCATCCCCGCCGCGAACCACGACGCGAACGCCGGCGGCAGGATCTGGTCGTTGAGCCGGTCGTGCAGACCCAGCTCGTACCACGGCAGGAGCGCCCACCCCAGGCTCGCCACCCCCACGACCGCGATCGCCGGAATGCGCCACCGCGCCGCCCGCCCGCGCAGGCCCGCGAGCGCCCACCACAGCAACGGCAGCACCAGATAGAAGCTCATCTCCACGGACAGCGACCACGCGTGCGTGAGCCCCTCGACGAGGGAGTCCGGGACGTACACCTGGGTGAGCGTCAGGTTGGACGTCCATGTGCTGGCGGAGCTCCCTGCGTTCCGGGGGATCAGCAGGAACACCGCGGACACCAGGACGAGATACGCGGGCATAATCCGGACGAGTCGGGAGCGCAGATAGTCGCGGGCGGACCGGGCGGTCCCCGTGCCTCCCCGGCGTGCGTGCAGGGCGTGCGCGCGCCACAGCAGGAAGCCCGAGAGCGCGAAGAACACGGCCACGGACAGGTCGAAGCGGCCCCAGACGCGGTTGAGGAACGACCCCGTCGAGGCCCCGGTCTGGAACGCGACATGGGTGGTGAGTACAGCGAACGCGGCGACCGCCCGGAGCCCCTCGAGCGCCGGCACGAAGCCCGTCGCGGAGGGCAGTGTCCCGACTCGGTGGTCGGGGGTGCCAAATGCGTTCTTCATCACTGTTAATCTTCTCCTGATGATGGTCCGGTCTGGCAGCCGGCCCGGGGACGTTACCCGGGCGTGACCACGGACCGAGGGCGCGACTCCAGGAGGACAACCGATGGCACGACAGAGCAGTTCCGCGGGACGGAGGTCGTCGGTGCCCGCGCTGGTCCTCGTCGGGCTCGGCGCATTTTTGATCACTATCGCACTGGCGCTCGTGTTCTTCGTGGTGCCGGCGCAGAAGAAGACCCCGCTGGACATCAATTCGACGACCGTCACCGAGGTCGCGCCGGGGGCGGTCCTCGTGGGCAGGGCACTGGCGGGCAACGCACCCACCGAGCTCAACGCGGACCGGCCCGAGTGCCGTCCCGAGGACGGGGCCGAGGCCGCGGCCGGGGACGAGGGAGAGGGCGACGCGCCCGAGGGTGAGGCGGTCGAGACCCAGGACGGCGCCGAGGCCGACGACTCCGAGGTGCAGTTCCCCGTCTCGTGCTTCATCGACAGCGACATCCCCCTGTACTCGCAGCGTCGGGTGATGGCCGTCGAGCCGTCGGACGCCGACGTCATCACCCTGCAGGCCGCCCAGTCGTTGCTGCGCGAGGACATCGCGGGCGGCGACGAGGTCGAGTCCCTGATCAACGCCACCGTCGACCGCATCACGCTGGACCGCGTCACGGCGCAGCCGGTCGACGAGGCCACCAGCACCCTGCAGGTCGTCGCCGGCGGCGCCGACGACACCGCCCCCACGGGCTTCGTCCGCGAGGGTCTGCAGTACAAGTTCCCGTTCGACACCGAGCAGCGGGCCTACGACTACTTCGACGCCAGCACGTTCACCACCAACCCGATCGAGTTCGTCGGCGAGACGTCCGTCGGTGGGATCGAGGCCTACGAGTTCACCCAGGACCTCGGCCCGATCGACATGTGGTCCTCGATCCGCGACCACTTCGCCTCGATCTCCGACGGCTACGACCCCGCCGTGGAGTCGGTCCTGGCCAGCTACCGCCGCGAGGGCATGACCGCCGGCCAGTGGGGCCTCGAGGGCGACCCCGACCGCCCGGTCGACATGCGACGCTTCTACACCAACACCCGCACGGTGTACGTGAACCCGGCGACCGGCCAGATCATCAACGGCAAGGAGGACATCTTCCAGTTCTTCGCCGAGGACCAGGCCGAGGCCGACGCCTTCTTCTCCGACAAGGCCCGCCTGGAGGAGGAGAAAGCCGAGCCGACCCGCACGGCCGTCCGCTTCCAGTCCGGATGGAACGACGAGACCCAGGAGAGCACTCTGGCCGCGGCGCAGGACAGCGCGGACACGCTCAACACGTTCGGTCGTATCGTCCCGGCGGTGCTGGGCATCCTCGGCCTGCTCTCGCTGATCGGTGGCATAGTGCTGGGCCTGCGCGGGAGCCGCGGCGGCACCGGCGGACGGACCACCCGGAACCGCGCCTGATCTGTCAGACCCCGCGACCGCCGCGCGACCGTCGGGGACACCAAGCCGCCCCGCTCCCGCGATCTGTCCCTCGGATCGGGCGCTGCGAACCCGAGGCCGGCCTCGACGATCCCGCTCCGCCGGCCGCTCCGCCGGCCGCTTCGCCCATCGGATCACGCGCCACCTAGCGGATCCCGTAGGTGAGTCGCCAACGGATAGGCGACGTGGCTCGGCTCGAGGGCGCGGCCCGCTCGGCGCCCTCGCCTCAGGCGGGGCGCACGCGCAGCGCCCGCCAGCCTGCGGCGACCGTGGTGAGGGCGACCGCGACGAGTGTCGCGCCCAGGACGCTCTCGACGCCGCGGGGCGCGAGCCACACCGCGACGGCGGTGAGCACCAGCCCGCACCAGGCGATCGCGGCCTCCACCGTCCGGTCGGAGGCGATGCTCGCCAGCAGGAACGCCTGCAGCACGCTCAGTGTCACGCCCAGGGCGGCGAACGCCCACAGCAGTCCGGCCACGGGCCGGTAGTCCTCGCCGACCACCACCGGCACGAGCGGGGCGGCCGCGGCGGCACCGATCACCACGACGGCACCGATGCCCAGCAGGACGCCCACCGCGGAACGGACCGCGCCCCGGTGCCCGGCCGGATCGGCCATCCGCGGGTAGAGGACGGTGCCCACGGCCTGGGGCAGCCAGAACGCGGCCTTGGCGGCGACCGCCCCGAGCGCGTAGCGGCCGGCGTCCCCCGGGGACAGCAGGGCACGTGCGAGGAGCAGGTCGACGGAGGTCAGGGCCATCATCACGAGCTGCACCTGACCGGCCGCGAGCACCGCCGCGACGCCGGGTGAGGTCGAGGAGGTCGCGGTCGGCGGTCGCCACGCCCCGGGCCCGAGTGTCGAGATCCACCCCGCCGCCAGCCAGGCCACCGTCACGCCGACGGCCCCGGCCGCGAGCGCGAGCCCCACGCCCCCGCCCGCGGCGAGGACCGCGACGGCCGGCACCACCTTGCCGGCGCCGGCCAGGGCGAGCACTCCTCCGAGGGCGCGGAACCGTTCGGCGCCCTGCAGTACGCCCTGCTCGGTGGTGAGCAGACAGAGCACCGGGCCGGGGGCCAGCGCGGCGGCGGTGGCCAGGACGGGGGTGTCCAGCAGCAGCGACACCGGGACGACCGCCGGTGCGGCGACCCCCGCGACCAGGAGCGCGACCCGTCTGCCGAGCGAGCGCAGGACCCCGTCCGGTACTCCGCGCACGTGGTCGCGGGCGACGACCGCTTGCAGCGCCAGCGACGGAACGGCGACCAGCAGCTGCGCGGAGAGCAGGGCGGCGAAGGCGCCGTAGCCCTCGGGCCCCAACCACCGGGAGGCCGGTAGGTGCAGCAGGTAGGCGGCGATGTTGGCCAGCATCGACCCGGCCGTCACCGCCCCCGCGCCGGTCAGGAAGCGCCTGGTGGCGGTGCCGGGTGCCGCCTCGCGCGCCTGATGGTCCACACCGGGAATCGTAGGGGGCAGCCGCGGTGGCCCGGTGGCTGGCCGCCGGCGGCGCGGCCGCGCGGTGGCGGCCGGCCCCGCGCGCGGGCGTGGTGGAATGAGCGCATGTCGTCCGCTGTCGGTTCCCGTCGCGTGACCTCGCGATCCACCGGGAGGGACGCTGCGGTGGACGCGGCCGTGGGGGCGGTGGTGACCGCCCTGCTGCTGGCGGGGGTGGCGCGGCCCGGGTTCCCCCTGCTCAGGGACTGGGTGGCCACGCCGACACCGCCCCTGTCGGACGCCGCGCTCGGGCTGGGGGAGTCGGCGGCGCGGGCGGTGCCCCAGGACGTGGCGGTGGTGTGGGCGACCCGCGCGCTGCAGGCGGTGGGGTTGCCGGTGTGGCTGCTGACCGGCGTTCTCACCGCCGTGTTCTGCATCTGGTTGGCGGTGGCGGCGGGGGCGCTGGTGCGCCGGGTCCTGCCCGGCGACGCGGCCGCGGGGCTGTCCGGGCTCTGGCTGCGCCTGCCCGCCGTGGTGGGGGCGGTGTGGAACCCGTTCGTGGTGGAGCGGCTGCTGCAGGGGCACTGGTCCGTGCTGGCCGGGACGGCGGCGGTGATGTCGATGCCGGTGTTGTTGGCCTCCTCCGGCGCCCTCGGTGGCGCCCTCGGTGGCGCCCTCGGTGGCGCGCCCGGTCGGCGCCGGGTGGCGGCGGCGTGCGCGGCGCTGGCCGCGGCGGGGCTCACGCCGACGGGCTGGGTCCTCGCGGTTGTCGCCGCGGCGGTGTCCCTGTTCAGCGGCGGTGCGGGTGGCGGTGACAGTGCCGGTGATAGTGCGGGTCCCGCCGCGCGGCCGGGCCGGCGCGTCTGTGCAGCGCTGGCGTTGGTCGCCACGGCCGTGGTCACCGCGCTGCCGTGGCTGCTCGCGACCGCACTCGCCCCGGCCGGGACCGGCACCGCGCCGACCGCCGGCACGGGCGTGAGCGCGTTCGCCGCCCGCGCCGAGCCCGGCATCGGCACCTTCGGGTCCGTGGTCGCCCTGGGCGGAATCTGGAACTCGGAGGCGGTGCCGCCGTCGCGGTCAACGTGGTGGGCGGCCGTGGCGCTCGTGCTGCTGCTCGTCGTGTGGGCGGTGGCGGCGCGCGGGGTGTGGCGGGCGCGCCGCGATCCGGTGGTGCGGGCGACGGTACCGCTGGCGGTCGGGACGTGGCTGCTGGTGGCGGCCGCCGCGACGGGGCCGGGCCTGGCCGCGCTGGAGACCGTCGTCGCCGCGGTCCCCGGCGCGGGTCTGCTGCGCGACACCCAGAAGTTCGTCGCACTGGCGCTCCCGGCGACCGTGCTGGCGCTCGCCTTCGCCGCCCGCGAGCTGGCCGGGCGACTCCGACCGGCCGGGGCGGGCCTGCTGCTCACGGCGGTGGCCGTCGCCGCCGTCCCCGACGCCCCGCGCGCCCTGTGGGACCAGCTGCGGCCGGTCACCTACGGCCAGGACTGGGAGCAGGTGGCGCGGATCGTCGACGGGAGGCCCGGTGACCTGCTGGTCCTGCCGGCGGGGTCCTTCCGCTCGACGCCGTTGTGGGCGGGCGGCGCGGCGGTGCTCGATCCGGCGCCCCGACTGCTCGACACCCGCGTGCTGGTGCCCGGAGACCTGGTTGTCGGCGGGGCGGCCGGCGACGACGCGGCCGCGGTGCCGGGCGAGGGTGATCGCGCGAGGCGGGCCACCGAGGCGCTGCTGCGGGGGGACGACCCGAGCGTCCTGGCCGGACTGGGGGTGCGGTGGGTGCTCGACGAGCGCACGTCCGCCGGCCCGCGCGGGCGGGCGGCGCGGACGCTGGCCGGGACACCGCCGGAGTCGACGACGACGAGGTTCACCGGCTCCGAACTCGTCCTGCACGAGCTGGCCGCGCCGAACGGGCCGGGTGGGGCGGATGCCCGATGGGAGGCCACCGTCGAGCCCGCCGCTCCGGCGTCGGCCCGCAGGTGGGTGCTGGCGGCGCACGCGCTGTGGCTGCTCACGCTGGTCCTCACCCTGGCCGTCGCCGGGGTCTCTGCCTCGACCACCACGGCGCGCCGGGACGCGTACGCCGCGGGAGGTCCGGTCAGCCGGCCCGGCCGCTGATCACACCGCTCACGCGCCGGCCCTCGGTGACCGCCCGGAGGACCTGCGCCATCGCCGCTCCGGTGGCGGGCCAGGACAGTCCCGCGGCCTTGCGGCGGGCGGCCTCACCCATGCGCGCTCGCAAGTCGCGGTCCGCCAGGAGGCGATCGGTGGCCAGGGTCATGGCCGCGACATCGTCCACGAGGAGGCCCGTCTCGCCGTCGTCGATCGAGTCCCGTAGTCCCGCGGCGTGGTGGTAGCCGACGGTGGGCACCCCGTGCTGCGCGGCCTCGGACACCGCCAGGCCCCAGCCCTCCTTGCGGGAGGGCATGAGGTGCAGTGTGGCCCCGGCGAGGATGCGGTGCTTGGTGGACTCGTCGACGTGCCCGTGGAACCGGACCGCGCCGGTGTCCGGGCCGTCCGGGTCGAGGAGCCCGCGCTCGGCGGCGTACTCACGCAGTCGGTCGGACCACCAGCCGCTGCCGATGACGTCCAGCACCAGGCCGGGCCTGCTCGCGCGCAGGGTGGCGACCACGTCGAGGGCGTCCTCGACGTGCTTGTGCGGCACCAGCCGGGACAACACGACCAGCCGCGGGGCGGCGGTGTCGGTGTCAGGGCCGGGGCCCTCGTGCGCGGCCGGCCCGCCCGGCTCGACGTCCGCCGGGAGCGGGTCGAGTCCGTTGCGCACCACGGCGATGCGCGCGGGGTCCACGCCGAGCCCGGCGAGTTCGTCGGCCGAGGGGAGCGACACGGTCACGTACTGACTGCGCGAATGCACGCGCGGGGACAGCCACGACTCGATCCACCAGCCGATCCGCGCGACCAGCCACCCGGCCACCGGCCACTGCTCACGGTGGATGTGGTGGACGAGCACCACGACGGGCGCGGTGGTGGCGAGGCGGGAGAAGAAGGGGACACCGTTCTGGGTGTCGACGACGACGTCGGGCCGCCGCAGGACACCGAGGGGCCCGAGCCCGATCCTGCCGAACAGGATCGCCAGCAGCGCGCGCGGATAGACGGTGAACCGCCCACCGGCCCGGCTGAACCGCACCCCGGCCCCGGTGGTGGCGGAGCGGGCCGCGCCCGGCGAGCGCGAGGTCCGGTAGACGACGGTGTGCCCGGCGCCGGCGAGGCCCTCGGCGACGTGCTCGAGGTAGCGTTCGCAGCCACCGCCCTGGGGATGGGTGCTGTCACGCCAGCACAGCAGCAGGATACGAGCCACGCGGACACTGTACGCGGGCGTCGGGACCGCCGACGGGGTGGTCAACGCTGCCGCCGGTATCGTCACCGCCGTGATCACCGATCCCGTCCACCGCTCGCCCGCCCTGCGCTCGGTGGCCCGCCGCGCCACCCTCGGTCGGTCGCTCGGATTGCTGCGTTCGTTCCCGCTCGAGCAGTCCGACCCGGACGTCTTCTACTCCGGTCTGGCCCGCGACACCGTCGAACTGGTGGCGGACCTGTGGGAGCGCGCCGGTGACCGGCCGGCCGGGCGGGGCCCCGGGTCCGACACCGGCCGCCTCCCGGGGCTGACGGTGCTGGACGTCGGCGGCGGGCCGGGTTACTTCTCCGACGCCTACGCCGCCGAGGGGGCGCGGTACGTGTCCGTCGAACCGGACGTGGGGGAGATGTCGGCGGCGGGCCTGGACCAGGCGGGCTCGATCCGCGGCAGCGGGATGTCGCTGCCGATCCGATCGGACTGCGTCGACGTGTGCATCTCCTCCAATGTGGCCGAACACGTCCCCGAGCCCTGGACGATGGCCGAGGAGATGTGCCGGGTCACGCGACCGGGCGGCCTCGTCGTCGTCTCCTACACGCTCTGGTACGGACCCTTCGGCGGCCACGAGATGGGGCTGACCCACTACCTCGGTGGCGAGCGGGCGCGGCGGATGTACGAGCGTCGCCACGGCCGGCCGCCCAAGAACGTCTACGGCGAGTCCCTGTTCGAGGTGGGCTGCGCCGAGGGGCTCGACTGGGCACGCCAGACCGGATCGGCCGAACTGGTCGCGGCGTTCCCGCGCTACCACCCACGGTGGGCGTGGTGGCTGGTGCGGGTGCCGCTGGTCAGGGAGGTCCTGGTGTCCAACCTCGTGCTGGTGATGCGGGCCGGGTAGCTGCCCCACGGGGCGCCGTGGACTCGCTACAGTGAGGTGGAACACGTTCTTGTTTTCTACCTCTCGGAGGTCCCCGTGGTCGTCGTCCATGACAAGCTCTTCTCCGGCACCCGCTGGACCGATCCCATCACCACCGGCGTCCTCGAGGTGACCTCGCCCGCCACCAATGCGGTCGTGGGTCGGGTCGCCGAGACCACCACCGAGGACCTGGACGAGATGATCAGCCAGGCGCGCGACTCGTTCGAGTCCGGCGTGTGGCGCTCCACCCCGCCCGCCGAGCGCGGCGCCCTGCTGGCCCGCGTGGCCGACATGCTCGAGGAGCGCCAGGCCGAGGTGTGCCAGATCCTCTCCGACGAGATGGGCACCCCGCCCGGCACCGCCGCCATGATCCAGGTGACGCCGACCCTCGGCGTGCTGCGCTACTACGCGCGCCTGGCCGAGACCTTCTCGTGGTCCGAGGTGCGCCACGGGGACTTCGGCGCGTCGGTCATCACCCGCCACCCCGTCGGCGTCGTCGCCGCCATCACCGCCTGGAATGTCCCGCTCTACCTCAACACCGCCAAGCTGGCGCCCGCGTTGCTGTCCGGCAGCTCGGTGATCCTCAAGCCGTCGTCGGCCACACCGCTGTCCGCGCTGTGGCTGGCCGACCTGTTCCGTGAGGCCGGGCTGCCCGAGGGCGTGCTGTCCGTGGTGACCGGCCCCAGCTCCGTGGGCGACCACCTGGTCTCGCACGCGGACGTCGACAAGATCTCGTTCACCGGCTCCACCGGGGTCGGCAAGCACATCGCCGGGATCGCCGCCCAGAGCCTCACGCGCTGTTCGCTGGAGCTGGGGGGCAAGAGCGCCGCCATCGTGCTCGAGGACGCCGACATCGCCGCCCACGCCGGCACCATGGTCTTCTCCGCCCTGATGAACTCCGGGCAGGCGTGCGTGTCCCAGAACCGCATCCTCGCGCCGCGGTCGAGGTACGACGAGGTCGTCGAGGCGCTGGTGGAGAACGTCAAGGCCATGCCCGTGGGCGACCCGGCCGACGACGGCACCGCATTCGGCCCGCTGGCCAACCACAAGCAGAAGGCGTCCGTCGAGGGCTACATCCGCAAGGGCGTCGAGGAGGGCGCGACCATCGCCTACGGGGGCGGCACGGTCGAGGGACTGCCCGAGGGTGTCGCCGAGGGCGCCTACGTGCAGCCGACCGTCTTCCGGGACGTCGACAACTCCATGACCATCGCCCAGGAGGAGATCTTCGGGCCGGTCCTGGAGGTCATCGCCTACGACACGGTCGACGAGGCCGTGCAGATCGCCAACGACTCCGAGTACGGCCTGGCCGGGGCCGTGTACTCCGCCGACCCGGACGCCGCGCTCGCCGTGGCCCGGCGGGTGCGCACCGGCACGATGGGCATCAACTGGTACGCCTTCGACCCGAGCGCGCCCTTCGGCGGGTTCAAGAACTCGGGCCTGGGTCGCGAGAACGGCCCCGAGGGGCTCGAGGCCTTCTGCGAGCTGCAGAGTGTGCTCATGCCGTTCGGTTGGGAGCCCGGCGAGGGCTGAGACCTCGACAGATGTGAAGACCCCCGGCCTCGGCCGGGGGGTCTTCACACATCGGACGCGTCGGCGCGGCGCCGACCGGCCGGGTGTCACTCCACGCGGTAACCGACGCCGCGGACGGTCTGCACCTTGTTCTCGCCGATCTTGCGACGCAGGGAACGGATGTAGACGTTGACGATGTTGGAGCCCGGGTCGAAGTCCATGCCCCACACGCTCTCGAGCAGCTGCTCGCGACTGATGGTCTCGCCCTTGTTGCGCAGCAGCATCTCGAGCAGCGAGTACTCGCGGTTGGTCAGCTCCTGGATCCGGCCGTCCACCTCGACCCGGCGGGTGCGGATGTCCAGGCGCATGCCCGCGTGCTCGAGGATGCCCGGGTCCTCGGTGGCCTCGTGCTCGCGCAGCCGCAGACGGATGCGGGCGAGCAACTCGGGCACGCGGAAGGGCTTGACCATGTAGTCGTTCGCGCCGGACTCCAGCCCCTCGACGGTGTTCGCCACACTGTCGCGGGCCGTGAGGATGATGACGGGTGCGGCGAACCCGCGGTCGCGGGCCTCGCGGAGGAGGGTCAGCCCGTCGGTGTCCGGCAGGCCGATATCGAGCAACATCAGGTCGATGTCGGAGATCGTCGACAGGATCGCCTGGGCGCTCTCCCCGTCCACGGCCTCGAGTGCGGTGTACTCCGCGCCGCCGAGTGCCTTCACCAACACCGATCGGATGAGATCGTCATCCTCCACGACGAGAACGTTCGTCATGCAACCCTCCTTCTCGAACCCGGAGTATCCCACGGGAAGACATCAGTTGGACGCTGCCCGGTCCCGTGTCCGCGGGTTCGTCCGGTACGTGGGCGGGATCAGCGCGTACCGCTGTCCCCCGACACGACCGGGCCGGCGCCGGCGTCCTCGTCGTCGCGGGGGCGCTTCTCCGGTGGCGGCGCGATGAGGGGGACGACGATGCAGAACACCGCGCCCCCGCCCATGGCGTTGAACGCGAACGCACGTCCCCCGTGTGCCTTGGCGATGGTGGAGACGATGGCCAGGCCGAGTCCGGTGCCGCCCCGGCCGTCGCGCAGTTGGCCGCGAGCGGTGTGGAAACGCTGGAAGATGCTCTCTTCTTCCCCGGGCGGGATCCCCGGTCCGCTGTCGCGGACCCACCACAGGAGCCGGCGGCGGTAGTCCTCCCGCTTGGGCGACGGGGTGACGGGCCCCGCCGCGAACCCGTCGGGCACGGTGGGATCCCCCGGCTCGATGATGCGGCACCCGATCTCGATGGTGTCGCCGGGTCCGGTGAAGCGGACGGCATTGGAGCAGAACTGCATGAGGGCCTGCGTGATGCGGTGCTGGTCGAGTCGGGCCACGCCCTCGGCGTAGGGGAGCACCCGCCAGTCGCGGTCGGCGATCACGTCGATCTTCGCCTCGACGTCCAGCACGAGTTCGGCGACGTCGGTCGGGACGGTCCGGAGGAAGTCGGGACGGTCGGCCCTGGCGAGGGTGAGCAGGTCCTCCACGATGCGGGTCATCCGCGACAGCTCGTCCTGCATGAGGCGGGTGGCCTCGGCGCGCCCGTCGGGGTCGTCGGGCATGAGGTCGAGGTTGCCCTGCACGACGGTCAGGGGCGTTCGCAACTCGTGCCCGGCATCGTCGAGGAACTCCCGCTGGGTCCGGTAGGCCTCCTCGACTCGTTCGAGCATGGCGTTGACCGTGTCGGCGAGTGAGACGATCTCGTCGGGCCCGTCGGAGGGGACCCGCCTCGACAGGTCGGCGGCGGAGATGGTCTCGGCGGCCTCGCGGATACGGCGCACCGGCACGAGCATCCGCCCGGCGATCCACCACGCGAGCACCGCGCTGACGACCATGCCTCCGGCGCTGGCCCAGCGCATGTAGAAGACGACGCGCTGTGTCTCCTGGTGAGTGCCCCGGTCGTTGACGGCGACGACGATGTTGGCCGGCCCGGCGGGGCTCTCGACCGTGGTCTTGCGCCACCGCACCGAGCCGTCGAGGATCCCCGAACTCTCGGTGGAGACCAGGCCGATCCGTTGGATCTGTGACCGCATCGCCGGCGGGAAGAGCTGGTCCTCGTCGGGCCCGTATCGGGAGAGCGTGAACTGGGTGCCCGACTCGGTGGCCGTCCCGACCAGGAGCAGCTCCGAGGACGGGTACTGCTGGGCGAGGTACGCCCGGATCAACTGCTCGACGGTGGGGTTCTCCGACTCGAACGACGGCAGGATCCCCGCCGTCATGAAGGTCGTGAAGTCCGCGGCCTCCCGGTTGAGCCGCGAGTCCATCACCCGTTCGGTGCTGAGGTTCAGGAGCTGGAACGTGAACACCATCATCGCCGCGAACACGGCGGCGGTGATCAGCGTGATGCCGAGGGTGATGCGGAGCCGGGCGGAGTGCCACCAACGGATCGGGGCTGCCGGCCGTATCGAGGCGTTCACCTCGGCATCGGGTGGTCGTCGCCGGACGCTCTCGGGCTGGACACTGTCGGGCTCGCCTCTGTCGGCCTGTCCACTGTCGCGCCCGCCCCCGGCGAGGTCGTCACCGGCCCGCTCGCGGCACGGTCCCCCACGGGAGGTCGGCCGAGCACCGGAGCGCCGCCGGCGGGCGACCGACCCGCGTGTGGGGGAGGCCCGGTCTCGTCGGCATGGGCCGGTCGGCCGGTCTCTCCGGCATGGGGCGGGGGCCCGGGCAGCGGGCCACCTGCTGCGGGCGGTCCGGGAACGGACACGGGAGGCCGACCGGCATCGGGCGCCGGTACGGCGGGACGGCCGCCCGGTCCGCGGTCGTCAGGCGTGTCGCCTCGATCGGCCCCGCCCTCGGAGTGGGGTTCGAAGGTCACCGGCTGGTCGTCCGTCCCGGAGCCGGTACCGGGGCGCGTCGTGGGGTCGCGGGGCACGAGGTCGTCCCGGACCCGGTCCGGGCCCTGCCCGGCGCGCGGACCGATGGTTTCCGCGGGAGCAACCCGGCCGTCGACCTGCGGGGGAAGCGGTGCCAGCGGCACGGAGGGCACCGTCAACAGCGAGAGGAACGACGGGATCGGCTCCGGTACGGGCAGGGCCGACCTGCCGTCGATCACCGTGAGGAACGGCTTGATCCCCTCGATGGCGGTGCCCGCGTACTCCTCGTCGACGGCCGGGGACGCGTCCGTCGACTCGCCGGTGATCCCGGCGGTGGCGGTCGGCCCGGCAGGAACGGACGTCGGGGCGGGGAGCCCGAAACCGGCCACGGCGGCTGCTGCGACGCCGCTCGCCACGATGGGAAGCGCGATGAGGCCGATCACGCTGGCTCTCATGCCCCTCCTTCCGGGCGGGAACGCTGTTGCCCGCGCAGCCAGTAACTGTGACATCAACAAGGGCAGTAGTACAGGGCTTCGCCCAGATTGTAGAGGCGGACGGGCCACACCGGGGAATGGTGTGGCCCGTCCGCGTGGGTCTTTCCGTGCAGGTGCCGGTGTCAGCCGAGCCGCTCCTTGAGGGCGGCGAACTGCTCGTGGACCTCGGCCGGGACCTTGGGTCCGCAGAACTCGAGCCACTCGGTGATGAGCGGCAGCTCGCGGCGCCACTCCTCGGGGTCGACGGCCAGGGCGGCCTCGACGTCCTCGATCGGGGTGTCCAGGCCGGTCATGTCGATGTCCGCGGCGCGGGCGGTGATGCCGGCGGCGGTCTCGTCACCCTCCACGCGACCCTCGATGCGGTCCACGACCCACTTGAGCACGCGGCTGTTCTCGCCGAAGCCGGGCCACACGAAGCGGCCGTCGGCGCCCTTGCGGAACCAGTTGACGAGGAAGATCTTGGGCATCTTGTCGCCGCCCCGGGCGCCCATGTCGACCCAGTGCTGGAAGTACTCGCCGACGTTGTAGCCCATGAACGGCAGCATGGCCATGGGGTCGCGACGCACCGCGCCGACCTGCCCCTCCGCGGCAGCGGTCTGCCCGGAGGACAGGGTCGCGCCGATGTACACGCCGTGGTTCCACGAGTAGGCCTCGCTGACCAGCGGGACCGTGTCGGCGCGGCGACCGCCGAAGAGGATGGCCGAGATCGGCACGCCCTCGGGCGAGTTGAACTCCGGCGCGGTGACCGGGCACTGGTTGATCGGGACGCAGTAGCGCGAGTTGGGGTGCGCGGCGTTGCCGGCCTTGCCGTCGCCCTCCGGGGTCCAGTCGTTGCCCAGCCAGTCGATGAGGTGGTCCGGGGTGCCCTCGAGGTCCTCCCACCACACGTCACCGTCGTCGGTCAGCGCCACGTTGGTGTAGATGGCGTTGCCCGGCTCCAGCGTCTTCATGGCGTTGGGGTTGGACGAGTAGTTGGTGCCCGGGGCGACGCCGAAGAAGCCGTACTCCGGGTTGACGGCGTAGAGCCGGCCGTCGGCGCCGAAGCGCATCCACGCGATGTCGTCACCCACGACCTCCGCGCGCCAGCCCTCGATGGTGGGCTGCAGCATCGCGAGGTTGGTCTTGCCGCAGGCGGACGGGAAGGCCGCGGCGATGAAGTGGACCTCGTCGGCGGGGGAGATGAGCTTGAGGATGAGCATGTGCTCGGCCATCCAGCCCTCGTCGCGGGCCATGGCGGAGGCGATGCGCAGCGCGAAGCACTTCTTGCCCAGCAGGGCGTTTCCGCCGTAGCCGGACCCGAACGACCAGATCTCGCGGGTCTCGGGGAAGTGGGTGATGTACTTCTCCTCGTTGCACGGCCAGGGCACGTCCTGCTCGCCCTCGGCGAGCGGGGCACCCACGGAGTGCAGGCCCTTGACGTACTCGCCGTCCGTGCCGATCTTCGCCAGGGCCGCCGAGCCCATGCGGGTCATGATCTTCATCGAGACCACCACGTACGCCGAGTCGGTCAGCTCGATGCCGAGCTTGGGGTCCTCCGCCTCCAGCGGGCCCATGCAGTACGGCACGACGTACATCGTGCGGCCCCGCATGCTGCCGCGGAACAGTCCGGTCATGTGCTCGCGCATCTCGGCCGGGTCGCGCCAGTTGTTGGTGGGGCCGGCGCCCTCCTCGGTCTCCGAGCAGATGAAGGTCCGCGACTCGACGCGGGCGACGTCCTTCGGGTCCGACTGGGCCAGGAAGGAGTTCGGCTTCTTCTCCTCGTTGAGCTTGACGAAGGTCCCGGCCTCCACCATCTCGGTCGTGAGGCGATCCCACTCAGCGTCGGAGCCGTCGGCGAAGACGACCCGGTCCGGCTGGGTGAGCTCGGCGACCTCGGCGATCCACGCGAGCAACTCCGCGTGATCGGTTGGTGCCTGACCCTCGAGGCCGGGAATGGTGGTGGTGGTCATCACAGCTCCTCGCGCGTGGTGCATGGTGTTAGTCACAGAGTATCGTCAAGCGTTGTCGACTGCTCAGTCGCAGCCCCCTTTGCACACCCGGACATGAGGGATTCCTCAGGTCGCCGGTCAGATGTGGCCGTGGTCGATGCGTTCCCACCGGGCGGGCGACGGGAAGTCGCCGGTCGTGTCCCCGCGAGCCTCGTTCGTGAATCCCCCGAAGGGCACGCCCTCCGCGGGGTTCGCCAGCCGCCATGAGTCGTAGCTGCCGTCGAACCGCACGGTCGAGACGTGGTCGACGGTCCCGTCACCGTCGGCGTCGGTGTACACGGTCAGCCCCCGATCGTCGCCGAGGGTGACCGCCTCCATGAAGCCGTCCCCGTCGAGGTCCGCCTCGGGGGAGCCGAGGTCGAGGACGTCCTCGCCCACGGGCACGTGCAGTCCCAGCGACGAGGGTTCGGCCAGCGGGGCGTCCTGGAGGCCGCACACGTCGGGCGCCGGGTGGTGATCGAAGGAGTCCGCACCGAACAGCGGATCGGTCATGAGGGACTCCCTGTCGTGGGGGCCGGCGGGGCGGTCTGTCCCGCGCGGGTGGCTCGGATGCGGCGTTCGAGGTCGGCGACCCGGGGGCCGGGATCGTGGGCGAAGCCGTCGGTGATGGTGGCCTCCGCGGCGAGGATCCTCGAGCCGAGTGACTGCTCGGCATCGGCCCGCAGCGCCGCGAGCCTGTCGGCCACGGCCGCGACGGTGTGGGTGCGCAGCGCCTGCGTGCGGCGGACGGTGACGGTGATCCACCCCAGCACCAGCCCGCACAGGAGGGCGAGCGGGATGACCACCGCCGCGACGCCGGGGATCTCGGCGAGCGGGGACAGCAGCATGCGTCCCACCCCGGTCCCGCCGGCGGCGCCCATGATCATGACGAGCAGTTCCTCGCCCGTGTTGCGCGGCGGTCGACCCGGGGCGATGCCGCTGGTGGGCGGGGGGATGCGGGGACCCGCCGGCGCGGCGGCGCCGAGATGCCGGGCCACGAGGGCGTCGGCGCGGAGGTCTGCGCGGGCGATGGTGCCCGCCACCGCGGAGTCGGCATCGGCGGCGAGCTGGTGGACCAGCGCGTCGACTCGGGAGCGGGGGGCCGCGGCGAGCTCCTCGCGCGCCCGCCCACCGAGGTCGCGCACCGATCGGTGGAGATCCTGGATGACCTGCATGCGCAGCGCCTGGACGTCCTGCCGCAGCGCCTGAGAACGGGTGGTGATGGCCTCGGTGCGACGGGCGAGGAGCCAGTCGACGGTCGGGACGGCCGGATCCGGTGGCGGCGCTCCGCCGGGGCCGGGGCGCGCGGTGGGCGGACGGCGGCCGCTGGAGACGAGGGCGGCGACGGCGGCGAGCAGGGCGGCCGGGGCCCCGGGGCGACTGGCGTCGACCACGTGGACCGGCGCCGTCACGCCCACCTCGGCCAGTCGCCGGGTGGTGACGTCGACCGTCTCCGACAAGCCCTCGGCCGTGCACTGGCCGGCGCGCCCGGCCAGGGCGACCGCCATCGGCAGTCGGGAGGCGACGCCGCGCGCGACCTCGACGTCGTCGGGGCGCACCGGACAGACGGCGTCGACGACGAGGACAGCGGCGTCCGGCCGGTCCTCGGGTGCCGCGTCGACGAGCACACGGATCCGGGCCCCGCCATCGACGGCCGGGCCCGCGGCCGAGGTCAGCGCCTCGGCGACGGCGGGCGCGGCGGAGTCCCGTGCGCCCAGGACCGCGATCGTCAGGTCACGGGGTGGGGAGTCGCGGGGCGGAGAGTCACGGGGCGGAGAGTCACGGGGCGGAGAGTCACGGAGCGGTGCGGGTGCGGCGGTCACGACGGGCCCGATCCGGCGAGGACGCAGAGGGCGGCCTCCGCGAGGTCGCCCACCTCGTCGTGGACCGCGAGGCGTTCCAGTTCCACCTCGAGACGGGCCACCCGGACCGTCGCCAGGGCGTCCAGGGCGCGCTCGAGGAAGGACACGACGCCGTCAACTGACCGGTGCCCCGGCTCGCGCGCATCCACGGCGGGCAGCCCACGGGCCCACCGCGGCAGGACCTCGTCGTCGTCGGATTCGCCGCCGTCGGTGCCACCGTCGGCGCCCCCGCCACCGACACCCGTGGCCACCACCAACAGGGCGTGCCGGCGCGGGCGCCGCACCCACGCCTCCTCGTGGCGGCAGGGGGCGGTGCGCAGGCACACGATCTCCACATCGGGCGTCGTCGTGGCCGGCGCGCCGGGAGCGGCGAGCACGTCGAGGTCGTCGACCTGCGCCCGCCACCCGCGCCGCGCCCGCAGCGCCGCGGCCAGTGTGCGGCGCCCCGACCCCAGGCCGCCGCGGATCCGGATGTCGACGGGCGCGTCGAAACGCGCGAGGGCCTCCTCCACCGGGCCGTACGCACCAGGGTCGTACACGACAGGGCCGACGGCGGGGTCGACCGACCGTCCGGAGCGTTCCCGGGCGGAGGAGAGCAGGCGTCGGACGCGCGCGGCGGGATCCGGGCTCTCGGGTCGCACCGGGGCCTGGGGCTCGGTGTCGTGGGTCACGGTCGGCACGCGATAATCGTGACGTGGGGACCTGCCCGCGGCAAGACCTTCCCCCAGGCAGGGTCACCCGCGCGGCGCGGCGAGCGGCCCCGCGGCACGGGCGGGGACGTCGGTCGGATTCGTAACCCGACCACGGATTACGGGATGATGGCCGGGTGAACCAGAGCGAGAACCCCGCCCCGGCGGCTGACGGGACCCCGAACGACG
Source organism: Dietzia sp. WMMA184 (assembly GCF_002441635.1). NCBI lineage: Bacteria > Bacillati > Actinomycetota > Actinomycetes > Mycobacteriales > Dietziaceae > Dietzia > Dietzia sp. WMMA184. Next base: position 2,847,567 of record NZ_NXEI01000001.1, read on the forward strand.
GTGCCACTCCGGACGACGGTGCCACTCCGGACGACGGTGCCACTCCCGACGACAGCGCCCGCCTGTTCCCCCGGGTGACGGCCTACCGGTTCCGGCGCGGAACCCTGCGGCCGGGCCAGCAGCGCAACTGGGAGGAACACTGGCCCACCTACGGGCGCAACGTCTCCGACGAGATCGTGGACCCGGAGCAGATGTTCGGGCGCCGCGCACCGTTGATCGTGGAGATCGGGTCCGGGACCGGGACCTCGACCGCCGCGATGGCCGCCGCCGAGCCGGACGTCGACGTGATCGCCGTGGAGGTCTACCAGCCCGGACTGGCCCAGCTGCTGGGCATGGTCCTGCGCGAGGGGCTCGAGAACGTGCGCATGATCCGCGGCGACGGCGTGGACGTGCTCACCAACATGATCGCGCCGGCGAGCCTGACCGGGGTCCGCGTGTTCTTCCCCGACCCCTGGCCCAAGGCCCGCCACCACAAGCGGCGGCTGCTGCAGTCCGGCACCTTCGAGCTCATCGCCTCACGCCTGGCGCCCGGCGGCGTGTTGCACGTGGCCACGGACCACGCCGACTACGCCGAGTGGATCGGCGAGACCGGCGACGCCGAGCCCGCGCTGAGACGGCTGGACCCCGCGACCGACCTCGGGCACGTACCGTTCAGTCTTGACAGACCCGTGACGAAGTTCGAGGGCAAGGGGCTGCAGGAGGAGCGAGTGATCAACGAATTCCTCTGGCGTCGTACGAACTGACGCCCTTCTCCACAGCCCCCGAACGACGACGACCGAGGCGGACGCGATGACCCCACCTGACGAGATGCGCAACCACGACACGACGGACGTGGTCACGCCCGACGCCCCGGGAGTGGTGCTCCTGGTGTGGGACGCGCCCAACGTCGACATGGGGCTGGGGTCCATCCTGGGTGGCCGCCCCACCGCGATCTACCGGCCGCGCTTCGACGCGCTCGGCCGGTGGCTGCTCGGGTACACCGCCGACCTGTCCCTGCAGACCGAGGACACCCTCGAGGCCGAGGCGACGGTCTTCACCAACATCGTCCAGGGCACCTCGGACAACGTCCGGCCGTGGGTCGAGGCGCTGCGCAACGTCGGCTTCGCCGTGTTCGCCAAGCCCAAGACCAGCGACGACTCCGACGTCGACGAGGACATGCTCCAGCACATCGACCTGCGGGCCGGCTCCGGCCGCCTCGCGGGCGTGGTGGTGGCGTCGGCCGACGGTCAGGCGTTCCGCGAACCGCTGGAGGACCTCGCCCACGACATCCCGGTCACGGTGATCGGGTTCCGCGAGCACGCCACCTGGGCCGTCCAGCACGACACCATCACGTTCCTCGACCTCGAGGACATCCCCGGTGTGTTCCGCGAGCCGCTGCCCCGGGTCAGCCTCGAGAACCTGCCCGACGAGGGTGCCTGGCTGCAGCCGCTGCGGCCGCTCACGGCCCTGCTCACCTCGCGCTAGGAGTTCCCCGGTGTTCAACTCACTCGGGCGGTTCGTCGCCCACCGCCGCGTGCTGGTCCTGGTGTGCTCGGTTCTCGTCATGGCGTTCATCAGCCTCGCCGGAACCGCGTTCGGCAACCCGTTCGGTCAGGGCGGGTTCGAGGACCCCGACAGCGGGTGGGCGACCGCCGAACGGCTCGAGCAGGAGGCGTACGGACGCGACGCGCTCGGCGACGTCGTGGTGTCGTACCACGCACCCGAGGGCACCTCGGTCGACGATCCCGCCTTCCAGGACCCGATCCGCGCCTCGCTCGAGTCGATCCGCACCGAGCACCCGGACGAGGTCACCGGCGTCACCAGCTTCGTGTTCAACCAGTCCCCGGCCCTGGTCAACAGGGACGAGGGCATCGTCGTGGCCTCCATCCAGATCGCCGGCGAGGACGAGGAGATCCTCGAGAACTTCCGGGTGATCGAGGACGGGATCGCCATCGACGGCATCCAGACCGACGTCGCGGGTGTGCAGGCGGTCGCCGGTGCGCTGCAGGACGGGATGGACGCCGACCTGGTCCGCGCCGAAATCATCGCGCTGCCGCTGGTGTTCCTGCTGCTGATCGTGGTGTTCGGCGGTGTCGTGGCCGCGTTCATGCCGGTCGCGGTGGGCGTGCTCACGATCCTCGGTTCGCTCGGGGCGTTGCACCTGCTGTCGCTGGTCACCCCGGTGAACTCCTTCGCCCAGAACGTGGTGACTCTGATCGGCCTCGGCCTGGCGATCGACTACGGCCTGTTCGTCGTGAGCCGGTTCCGGGAGGAGATGGCCGAGGGCTACCCACCGGACGCGGCGGTGCGCCGGGCGGTGGCCACCGCCGGACGGACCGTGGTGTTCTCCGCGGTCATGGTGGGCGTGACCCTGTCCGGGCTGCTCATCTTCCCGCAGGCGTTCCTCAAGTCCGTCGCCTACGGCGCGATCGCCGCCGTCATCCTCGCCGCCGCACTGTCGGTGACGCTCCTGCCGGCCGTGCTGATGCTGCTCGGCCACCGCATCGACATGCTCGGCATCAAGCGACTGCAGCGTCACCGCTCGCGCGAGCAGGTGGAGAACGGCCTGTTCGGTCGCGTCGCCGACTTCTCCATGAAGCGCCCGGTGGCTGTGGCCATCCCCGTCGTCGTGGTGCTGGTCGCGCTCATTATCCCGTTCTCCGGCGTGAAGTTCGGCGGCATCAACGAGACCTACCTCCCGCCGGACAACACCACCCGCGTCGCGCAGGAGCAGTACGACGAGAACTTCCCCGGCACCCGCACCGACCCGGTCAAGCTCGTGGTGATCGGCTCCGACGGGGCGACCCTGTCGCAGATCCGCTCGGCGGCCAACGAGGCGCCGGGTCTGACCGGTCCGTTCCAGTTCGCCCGCTCGGGCGAGCAGGACGCGCAGGGGCGCGACGTGGTGGTGTTGCAGACCGGCGTGATCGACCGGAACGACGCCGCCGAGACCGTCGAGTACCTGCAGTCCTTCCCGATCCCCGCGGACACCGAGGTGTACGTCGGCGGCAACCCGGCCATGGAGCGCGATTCGGTCGAGGCCCTGGTCGACGGTCTGCCGTGGTTCGTGCTGTACGTCCTACTGGCGACCACGCTCCTCATGTTCCTCGCGTTCGGGTCGCTGGTGCTGCCGATCAAGGCCGCGATCATGAACCTGCTCGGCCTCGGTGCCACCCTCGGCATCCTCACCTGGATCTTCGTCGACGGGCACCTGTCCGGGTTGCTCGGGTTCACGGCCGGCCCGCTCACCTCGCCGGTCGTGGTGCTGCTCATGGCGATCATCTACGGGCTGTCCACGGACTACGAGGTGTTCCTGGTCTCGCGGATGGTCGAAGCACGCTCGCGGGGCGCTCGGACGACGGAGGCCATCCGCAGCGGAGTGGCCAACACCGGCCGGATCATCACCTCGGCCGCGCTCATCCTCATCGTGGTGACCGGCGCGTTCGCGTTCTCCGAGATCGTGATGATGAAGTACATCGCGTTCGGCATGATCGCCGCGCTCATCATCGACGCCACCGTGATCCGCATGCTGCTCGTGCCGGCGGTCATGCAGATGCTCGGCACCGACAACTGGTGGGCGCCCGGGTGGATGAAGCGCGTCCAGGAACGGATCGGCCTCGGCGAGGCGGAGATCGACGACGAGCCCGAGCTGCTCACCGGCCGACCCGCCACCACCGGCGCGGCCGAGCCGGTCCCCGCCGCGGACTCCGGGGTCTCCGCGGATTCCGCGGGCGCCGGACGGACAGAGGTCGCCGGACCCGCCACCGCCGTGGCCGTGCTCGACCGCGAGCCCGGGGCCGAGGCGGAGTTCGAGCCGGAGGCGGAGCTCGAGCCGGAGTGGCAGTCCGAGTCAGAGCTCGAGCCGGAGGCGGAGCTCGAGCCGGTCCGTGACCCCGAGTACGACGAGGAACCCGACATCACCGAGGACGGGAAGATCCCCGCCTCCGACCTGATCGCCCGTCTGATGCGGGAACGTCAGCAGGGGCGCGACGCGTGACGCTCGCCAGGGCCCTGCGGTGTGGGTCCTGGGCCGGGTCGGATCCTTTGGATATGGTGGATCGATGATGGGCACGCGGGGCGCCGAGGCGCGGCGTCGCATCCGGGTGGTCCTGGGCAATCCGTGGTTCAAGGCCATCGCGACCCTGACTGTCCTGGCCTTCATCCTCTACTGGCTCCGTGGCCAGATGCCGTTCTTCGCCGAGGGATTCGAGGCCGTCACCCGCCCGCACTGGGGTTGGGTCGCGGCCGCGCTGGTGTTCTCCTACCTGTCGATGTCGAGCTACGGCTCGGTGCAGAAACTGCTCCTGCAGTCCGCCGGTGTCAGGGTGGGCTACTGGGGCAGCGTCGGCCTGGTGTTCTCCGCCAACGCGTTCTCCACGAGCATCCCCGGCGGGCAGGTCTTCGGCACCACCCTGACCTACCGCAAGACCCGGCAGTGGGGAGCCACCCGCGTCGTCGCCTCGTGGCAGCTCGTCATCTCCGGCGTGCTGTCGACCGTCGGCATCGTCCTGCTGGCGCTGCTCGGCTTCTTCCTGGTGGGGACGGTGTCCAACCCGTTCCTGCTGGCGCTTTCTGCCATGGGCCTGGTGGGGATCGTGGTGGTGGTCCAGTGGGCCGCCCGGAACCCCGACAGGATCGAGGGGGCGCTCCTGGCCCTCCTCGAGTGGATCAACGCGCGGCGTCGCAAACCCGCCGACCACGGTGCCGCCGCGGTGCGCAAGGTCGTCGAGCAGGCCGAGGCCGTCGAACTGACCAAGACGCAGTTGTCCAAGGCCTTCGCGTTCTCCCTCCTCAACTGGGTCGCCGACATCGGCTGCCTGTGGGCGGCGGCCAACGCGGTCGGTGCCCAGCACAGCATCGGCGGCCTGTGCATCGCTTACGTGACCGGCAAGATCGTGGCCAGCGCGCCCATCACGCCCGGCGGGCTGGGGACCGTGGAGTTCGCGCTCATCACGACCCTGACCGCGGGCGGGCTCGGTGCGCATCAGGCGTTCGCGACGGTGTTCGTCTACCGCATCGTCAGCTTCGTGCTGGTCGCCCTGGCCGGATGGGTGGTCTTCTTCCTCTTCTACCGGGGTGCCGTGGACCTCGACCCCGACGCCGACCCGGACGACGCCGACGACCCGGGGGAGAACACCTCGTCGTCCCCCTCTCGGTCCCCCGCGTCGGCGTATCCCGCCGCGTCGAAGCAGACCGTCGCGGCGGCCCCGCCGGCCGGGCTCTCGGCGATGTGGCCGCTCAAGGGCACACCGTGGCGCCCCCATGTGCATCACGACTCGGGTCCCATCCCGCTGCTGCGCGTCCGTGAGGACGGGGTCGTGGACGAGGCCGGCGACGCGTCCTGCTCGGTCAGCGCGAGCGAGCGGCGGGAGGGGAAGAGACGGTGAGTCGAGTGGCGGTGCCGGTGATGATCGCGCTCGACGCGGCGCTGGTGGTGGTGTTCTCCACCTTCGGCCGGGGCGCGCACTCCGAGGGGCTCGGCGTGACGCAGGTCTGGGGCACGGCGTGGCCGTTCCTCATCGGGCTGGCAGTGGGGTGGCTGATCCTGCTGGCGACCCGCCGCGCGCCCGCCGCCGTCGGGTCGGGCGTACTGCTGTGGCTGGCCACGCTGGTGGTGGGCATGGTGATCCGCGGTCTCGGCGACGGGCGTGTGCCGCACTGGAGCTTCATGGTGGTGGCGGGCGTCGTCACCGCCGTCCTCCTCATCGGATGGCGTGCGATCCGCGCCGCCGTGGTGCGGCGCCGCGAACCCGCACCGCGCTGACATCGCCGGAGGCCGGCGCGTTCCGGGTCAGCGCATTCCGGGCGGCAGCTGGGCCACGACCTCGCGGGGGATCTCGATGGTCTCCGGCAGGCGCACCCCGTCCGGGGCCGGCAGGTCGCGCGGTACGGGGATCGTGAACGGCTCGACCGGGACGGGTGCCTCCGGCGGGATCCCGGCGGGCGCCTCGACGATCTCGCGGTCCGACACGAGCTCTGGGGCGGGCGGGGGAGGCGGCGCCGGTGCGGGCTCCGGTGTGGATTCGGGTGCGGGGGCTGGCGCGGGTGCGGGTGCGGGTGCGGGCTCGACGTGGCCGAGCCAGGCGTGGAGGTCGTCGCGGGTTCCGGCGAAGACGTTGAGATCCACGCCGTCGGTGAAGCCGGGCACCTCACCGGTCTCGGAGCGCTGCCAGAACAGCCACTCGTTCCAGCCGCCGATCACGGGCAGGGTGGGCTCGGAGACCCCGTACTCGGCGAGCCACAGCGGGAACTCGGCGAAGCGGTGGGTGTTGGCCATCCGATCGATCCAGAAGTAGCGGTAGGTGTAGAGGATCGGCGCGCGGCCGGTCCGGTGGGCGAGAGTGTCGAGGAAGACCTGCGTCCAGTCGGCCAGCTCGGCGGGGTCGAGGCCCTCGTCCTTCTCCAGATCGAGCACCGGCGGGAGCTGCGGGCCGCCGACGGACTGCAGTCGGTCGGCGAACGCGTGGGCCTGCTGCGCGGGGTCCATGGCGGGGCGCGCCATGTGGTAGCTGCCGACGAGCATGCCGGCGGCGCGGGCGTCGGCCACGTCGGCCTCGTAGTAGCGGTTGGCGGGTCCGGTGCCCTCGGTGGCCTTGATGAACGCGAAGGACTGCCCGGACGCGGCGGCCGCGTGCCAGTCGACGCCGGCACCGTGCGGATGCTGCCAGCTCGCGGCGTCGACCCCCTGCGCGAGGCCGTGGTAGGCGGGCGCCAGGGGGACGCCGGCGTCGGCGCGCGGGGAGATGACGACGACGAGGAGGCCGAGAGAAAGGGCTGCTGCAGAGGCCACGGCGACGAGAAGGCGGGGAAGGGGGGCGCGTCGGGCCGACGGTCCGGCAGATGTCATGGGCTGAGTATGTTGCAACCCCTTCAGTCACACAAGCAACTCACGCAACATTTCTCACATCTGTCCAGTTCCGGCCCGGGCAGCGGACGCGGTGAGGCGCCGGAGGGTGGCCGGAGAGCGACCGGAGAGTGGCCAAGATCACGGGTTGATCACAACCTGTAACACGCTGCCCCACGCGTTCGATGACCTGGTTTCCTCACCTACGATTAAGGCAATCCCACCGACCAGTCGGGAGTGCCCCTCAATGAACAATGCGATCGACCTGACCACCCCGCGTTACCGCCAAGACCTCGTGACCGAGGTCGATGGCCCGGGCGACGACCCCTTTCTGGAGGTGTCGGTCGCCGAGACCGTGATGCTGGACGAGCACGGGGCGGGGCGGGGGGTTCCGGAGTTGCGGCTGCAGACCGGGGCGGAGGGCATCACGCTCACCGATCGTGACCAGATCCTGCAGCTCCAGGCGATCATCAACCGCGCGGTGAACCAGTGGCGCGAGTCCGCCTCGCACCTGATTTGAGCTCTCCTCGAGCGACTCGACGCGCTGCGCCCTGACGTCGGGCGGTCGGATGCGGGCGGCCGGATGTGGGTGACCGGTCAGTCGACCCGGATCCCCGCCTCGCCGATCAGCGCCAGGCCCACGCCCAGCACCTGGTCGGGCGAGATGAGGGCGCCCCGCAATGCCGACGCCCCGCGTAGGTCCTCCAGGTCGGCGCCGCGCAGGTCCACGGCCGAGAGGGTGGCCCGGTCGAACGCGGCACCACGCAGGTCGGAGCCCTCGGTGGTCAGATCGGCGATGCGCGCCTCGAGCAGGTCGGCCTGCCGGCACCGTGTCGAGGCGAGGCGGACCCGCTGCAGTCGGGCCATCCGTAGGTTGATCATGTCCGCGTGGCAGTCCTCGAATGTCACGTCGGTCAGTCGTGCGTCGGACAGCACGATCCCGGTCAGTCGGCAGCCCGCGAACCTCACGCGGGTGAGCGAGGCGCCGTCGGCCACCAGTCCCGACAGGTCGCAGCCGCTGATCACGACATCGGTCAGCCTCAGGCCGTCCGCGCGGGCGCCGCTCAACCGGAGGTTCTCGAGTGCGGATTCCCGGATCTCCATCCCGCCGATCTGCGCCGCGCCCTCCTCCGGGTCGGGCGCGTGTTCGGCGGCGGCCAGGACCCCGTCCCACAGGCCGTCCGTCTCGAGTTCGGTGCGCGGCGGCTCGAGCTGCTCCCGTCTCGGGATGACGGGGGCGGCGGGTGGACGGGGTGAGTTCGAGCGGCGACGCAGCGGTGGGGGCACGGCCGTCAGCGTAGAGGGGGCGCGATCAGGGGAGGTCGCAGAGTTGCCGGAACTGGTCCCACTCGGCCTCGAGTGCAGCCGGGGAGACGGTCGGCTGCACTGCGATGCCCGACAGACGACTCGCCACCGCGGACAGGGCGTTGTCGGTAACCCCGTCGGAAAGGCGGCGGACCTCGGCGGAGACGGCCTCGCGGTCGGTGTCGGCGCCGTGGACGAGTCGGTGGACGGGTTCGGTCAGCGTCCCGCAGCCCGGGGTGGCCTCCGGCCCGGGCGTCGGGGGCGGCGACGTCGCGGTGGGGGCCGCCGCCCCCGGGGATGAGGTGGCCGTCGCGATGGTCGAGGTGGCCGTGGCCTGGACGGCGGGGTCCGCGGTCCCGGGGGTCTGGTCTCCGACGCTGACCTGGCCGCACCCGGACACCGCCAGCGCGAGGGACGCGGCCGCCGCGGCGACGGTGCCTGCCGCTGCTCTACCGGGGATCATGGGCCGACACTAGCGGCATCTGGGATTCCGCGGGGCGCGGGCGTACTCTGGTCCGCGAGGTAGACCGATCGGTCTATCGAAGTGTGTGAGGAGCGAGAACTGTGAGTCTGCGAGAAGCGTTCGCCTTCCCCGAGATCGTCAACGACTACGCCGCGCGGTGCACCGCCGCCCTCGTGGTGACGCTCGCGGTGATCACCCTCCTCGCTCCCGAGCCCGCCCGGACATGGCTGGCGGGAGCGCTGGTGGTGGGTTTCGTGCTCCGGGTTGCCGGCGGCCCGCGGTACTCGCCGTTCGGTCGCCTGTCGGTTCACGTGCTCGCGCCGCGGGTCAGCGACGAGCCCAAGATGGTCGCCGGCGCGCCCAAGCGATTCGCCCAGACGATCGGCCTGGTGATGTCCTCGATCGCGTTCGGACTGTTCCTCGCCGGGTTCGCGGTGGCGGGCAGCGTCGTGCTCGGTGTGCTGGTCGCCGCCGCGCTCGCCGAGGCCGCGCTCGGCTTCTGCCTGGGCTGCTGGATGTACGGGCAACTCCAGCGGGTCGGCATCGTCTCGGAGGACGCGTGCGTGGACTGCGCGGACATCTGGGCGCGGCCCGGGATGACGGCCCGCAATTAAGGGGCGGCCCGGGAGGACCTCCCGGCTACGCGCCCGCGATGGTCCATTCACGCAGCCCAACCCCTCGATGAGTGTGCAATCGGGCAGCGTAGGCCAGCGAGGACGTGGAGCCGGGGCCGCTTGTGGTGGCGGTGTGAGCGGTCTTGATCGCGGACGACCTGTCGTGGTGCCGCGATACTGTGGACCCATGAGTACTCCCGCTGACGGCAACGCCTCCGACCGGCCCGACGACCCGTTCGGCGGTCGGGCGAACGAGCAGTGGCCCGGTCACGACGGTGGTCAGCAGTACGGGGCCGGCGGCTACGGCGGTCAGCAGTACGGGAGCCCGCAGTACGGAACCCCGCCGTACGGGAGCCCGCAGGGCGGCGGTCAGTTCGACCCGGGTCAGTACGGCGCGCAGCCCTTCTACGGCGCCGAGTACGCCTACGGGGCGCAGCAGCCGTACGGGATGCAGTCCTATGGTCAGCGGTACGGGATGCAGTCCTACGGTCAGTTCCCGCCGGCGGCCCGCAAGGACCCGGCGCTGATGCTGGTGGCGTCCCTCCTCGTGCCCGGCCTGGGGACGATGCTGGTCGGCCGGGCCGGTAGGGGTGTGGGCATCCTCGCCGGCTACCTCGTGGGTGCTCTGCTCTCGGTCATCCTCATCGGACTGCCCATCATGTTCGGGTTCTGGATCTGGGGGATGGTCGACGCCTACCAGGGCGCCAAGGATCACAACGCCCGCCACGGCCTGCCCTGACCCGCGTCCGGCAGCCGCGCGCGGCATCCACGACCACCGGCCCGCCTCACCGGTTCGGCGCATCCCGTCGGCCCGCCTCGTCGTCGTCACGGAGGTGGCGACCTCCGACGTCGTGCCGACCGCCCACCCCGCGACCACTTACGTAACCTGTCTACATGACCGCGACCGAGATCCCCACCACCGACGCGCCCCGTCCCTCGGGCCTCGACCTGCAGTACGTCGATCCGGACGTCCGGCCCCAGGACGACCTCTACCAGCACGTCAACGGCACCTGGATCCGTGAGCACGTGATCCCCGCCGACCGGCCGATCGACGGGGCGTTCCTCGCCCTGCGCGACCTGTCCGAGGAGCGGGTGCGCGACATCATCACCGACGCCCCGGTCGACTCGCAGATCGGCGCCTTCTACGCCTCCTTCATGGACACCGGCGCCGTCGAGGCCGCCGGCGTGGCCGCGCTCGCGCCCGATCTGGCCGAGATCGACGGTGCGACCGACGCCGACTCGCTCGCGCTGGCCATGGCGCGCCTGGAGAAGGTGGGCGTCGGCGGCCTGATCGGCGCCTACGTCAACAACGACGCCAAGAACTCGAGCGAGTACATCCTCTACCTGGTGCAGTACGGCATCGGGCTGCCGGACGAGTCCTTCTATCGTGAGGACCAGTACGCCGAGATGCGCGAGCAGTACACCGACCACATCGCCCGGATGCTCGACCTCGCCGGGCTGGTCGACGACGTGGACGGGGAGACCGGGGCCCGCCGGACCGCCGAGCGGATCGTCGCGCTGGAGACCCGCATCGCCGCCGCCCACTGGGACGTGGTGGCCCGTCGCGACGCGGACAAGACCTACAACCCCGTCACCTGGGACGAGTTGCCGCAGCAGGCCCCCGGCTTCCCCTGGCATGAGTGGGCCCGCGAGCTCGGCGGCACCGAGGAGACGTTCGGCCGGCTCGTCGCGATGCAGCCCGACTTCCTCACCGCCGTGGCCGACCTGTGGGCCTCCGAGCCGCTGGAGACCTGGAAGCAGTGGCTGCGCTGGCGGACGGTCTCCGCGCGCGCGCCGTTCCTGACCTCGGACCTGGTGGACGAGAACTTCCGCTTCTACGGCACCGTCATGTCCGGCACCGAGGAGAACAAGGCCCGCTGGAAGCGTGGTGTCGGTGCGGTCGAGGCCGCCCTCGGCGAGGAGGTCGGCAAGGAGTACGTGGCCCGGCACTTCCCGCCCGGCCACAAGGCGCGCATGGTCGAGCTGGTGGAGAACCTCACCGAGGCCTACCGCTACTCCATCAGCCGTCTGCCGTGGATGACCCCGGCCACCCGCGAGCGGGCGCTGGCCAAGCTCGAGGCGTTCGTGCCCAAGATCGGCTACCCCGACAAGTGGCGCGACTACTCGGCGCTCGAGGTCCGCGCCGACGACCTGCTCGGCAACGTGCGCCGCTCCGCCGAGTTCGAGCACCACTACGAGCTGGGCAAGCTCGGCGGCCCGGTCGACCGCGGTGAGTGGCACATGACGCCGCAGACGGTCAACGCCTACTACAACCCGGTGATGAACGAGATCGTCTTCCCGGCCGCCATCCTGCAGCCGCCGTTCTTCGACGCCGACGCCGACGACGCCGCCAACTACGGGGCGATCGGTGCCGTGATCGGGCACGAGATCGGTCACGGGTTCGACGACCAGGGAGCGAAGTACGACGGCGACGGCAACCTGGTCGACTGGTGGACCGACGACGATCGCGAGGCGTTCGGAACCCGCGTGGAGGCGCTGATCGCCCAGTACGAAGGCCTCACCCCCGACGGCCTGGACGCCACGAAGGACCACGTCAACGGGGCCTTCACGGTGGGGGAGAACATCGGCGACCTGGGCGGTCTCACCATCGCGCTGCTGGCCTACCGGCTGGCACAGGGTTCGAACGAGCAGGGTTCGAACGAGCAGAGCACCGACGGCGAACCCGCCGAGGGCACCGAGGTGGGCCCGGAGATCGACGGGATGACCGGCATCCAGCGGCTCATCACCTCGTGGGCGATCGTGTGGCGGACCAAGACCCGCGCCGAGGAGGCCGGCCGCCGGCTCGCCGTGGACCCGCACTCCCCGCCGGAGTTCCGCTGCAACCAGGTGGTCCGCAACCTCGACGATTTCCACGCCGCCTTCGACGTGACCGAGGACGACGGCCTGTGGCTCGCCCCCGAGGAGCGCGTCAGCATCTGGTGAGGGTGCTCAGGCGCCGGTGAGTCGGCGGTGGTCGAGGTCGAACTCCCGCCGCGCGACCCTCTCGACGGCCCCCGAGGCGATGAGGTCGTGTAGTCGACGGCTCAGCGTCTCCGGGGTCGTTCCCAGGTGCGTGGCGAGGTCGGACTGGGACAGTGGCAGTCGCACCCGGATCCGCCCGTCCTGGCGGGGCGACCCGGGTAACGACACGAGGTAGGCGGACAGTCGCGTGAGCACGTCCTCCGAGGTGATCGACGCCAGGTGCTGTTCGCTCTCGACCACCTTCCACGCCAGTTCGCGGGTGATCGAGTCGTTGAGCACCGGGCACGCGGCGGCCGCTGACCGGAGCGCGCCGTGCGAGACGCTGGTCAGCGTGGTGGCCTCCGCGGCGACGACGGTGTGACGGGCAGGGCAGCCCAGTGCGAACTCCACCAGGCCGAGATGGCTCCCGGGGCCGAGGACCCGGACGTGACGCTGGTGCCCGGACCGGTCCTCCCTGACGACATGGAGGGCCCCGGCCGTGATCACCACCAGGCGGCCCACCGGTTCCCCGGTCACCTGCACCACCGCGCCTGGCCTCGCCGTACTCGTCCGCGACGAGGCGGCCAGGGCGGCCCCGCACCGGGGTGGCAGCGAGGCGAACAGGACCGAGCCCGCGAACAGCGCGGACCCGGTGACTCCGGAATCGTCCCCGTGCGCGGTCATGTCACCAGTGTGGCCCTGTGGGGCGCCCACGTGTGCATTTCCTCACACCGAGTTGACCTAGATCAATGCGGTTCCGAGGCTCCCGGCCTAGTTTCGGATGAACGAACGACAGGGGAGCGATATGTCGGAGACTCTTGTACCGCCCACGCGCCCGACGCGTGAGCTCGACCACCCGCCGGGTGAACCCACGGGTGATGCCCGGCCGGGCTCGTTCGTGTGGAAGATGCTGACGACGACCGACCACAAGTTGCTCGGCATCATGTACATCGTCACCTGCTTTATCTTCTTCTTCGCCGGCGGCCTCATGGCGCTGCTCATCCGGGCGGAGCTCTTCCTCCCGGGTATGCAGTTCCTGTCGAATGAGCAGTTCAACCAGCTGTTCACCATGCACGGCACGGTGATGCTGCTGCTCTACGGAACCCCGATCGTCGTCGGGTTCGCGAACTACATCATTCCGCTGCAGATCGGCGCCCCCGACGTGGCGTTCCCGCGCCTCAACGCGTTCGGCTTCTGGCTGTTCGCCGCGGGCGGCACGATCATGCTCTCCGGCTTCCTGACCCCCGGTGGCGCGGCGTCCTTCGGCTGGACCATGTACATGCCGCTGGCGGACAAGATCCACTCGCCGAACGTCGGCGCGGACCTCTGGATCCTCGGCGTCGGCATCGGCGGCATCGGCACGATCCTCGGTGCCGTCAACTTCGTCACCACCATCATCTGCCTGCGCGCACCGGGTATGACCATGTTCCGGATGCCGATCTTCACGTGGAACATCCTCGTGGCGTCGGTCCTCATCCTCCTGATCTTCCCGCTGCTCACCGCGGCCGCACTCGGCGTCTTCTACGACCGGCAGTTCGGCGGGCGCATCTACGATCCGGGCAACGGTGGCGCCATCCTGTGGCAGCACCTGTTCTGGTTCTTCGGTCACCCCGAGGTGTACGTCCTCGCGCTGCCGTTCTTCGGCATCGTCTCCGAGGTCTTCCCGGTCTTCTCTCGCAAGCCGCTGTTCGGCTACGCCGGCCTGGTCTTCGCGACCCTCGCGATCGCCGCACTGTCGACGGCCGTGTGGGCGCACCACATGTACGTCACCGGCGCGGTGCTGCTGCCGTTCTTCTCCTTCATGACGTTCCTCATCGCGGTCCCGACCGGCGTGAAGTTCTTCAACTGGATCGGCACGATGTGGCGCGGCAAGATGACCTTCGAGACGCCGATGCTGTTCGCCCTCGGCTTCATCATCACCTTCCTCTTCGGCGGTCTGACCGGCGTGATGATGGCCTCGGCGCCGATCGACTTCCACATCTCGGACACGTACTTCATCGTGGCGCACTTCCACTACACGCTCTTCGGCACCATCGTGTTCGCCACGTTCGCCGGCGTGTACTTCTGGTTCCCCAAGATGACGGGCCGGATGTACGACGAGCGGCTCGGCAAGATCCACTTCTGGTTGATCTTCATCGGTTTCCACACGACGTTCCTGGTGCAGCACTGGCTGGGCAACCAGGGCATGCCGCGCCGGTACGCCGACTACCTGGATTCGGACAACTTCACGGTCCTCAACCAGATCTCCACGGTCGGTTCGTTCATCCTCGGCATCGCGATGCTGCCGTTCATCTGGAACATCATCAAGAGCTGGCGCTACGGGGAGATCGTCACGGTCGACGACCCGTGGGGCGCGGGCAACTCCCTCGAGTGGGCGACCTCGTGCCCGCCGCCGCGCCACAACTTCGTGACGCTGCCCCGGATCCGCTCCGAGCGCCCCGCGTTCGAGCTGCACTACCCGCACATGAGCGAGCGGATGCGGGCGGAGGCCCACGTCGGGGGCCGTCGCAAGGCCCGGGACCCGGACACCGCGAAGGACGTCGGGGAGCGCGGGACCTCGCCCTACAGGAGCTGAACACCGAGGGCCGGATGCGTGGAAGCGGCAACCCCCGGGTCGGGGCGACGGATAGTGTCGGTGCCCATGACGATCCGGGTAGTGGAATGGTCGACGGGGTATCTGGGCCGGATGGCAGTCGAGGCGATCGCCGCCCGGCCCGAGCTGGAACTGGTGGGCCTGTACGTCTCCGACCCGGCCAAGGTCGGCGTGGACGCCGGGCGACTCGCCGGGGTGGACCGCGACCTGGGTATCGCGTCCACCGATGACACTGACGCGCTGCTCGCGCTGGACCCGGACGCGGTGGTCTACACCGCCGAGACCGAGACGCGGTTCGTGGACGCGATCTCCGACTTCTGCCGCTTCCTGCGCGCCGGTATCGACGTGGTGGCCTCCGGTCCGGTGCTGCTGCAGTACCCGCACGGCACCCTGCCCGAGGAGATGATCTCCGAGCTCGCCGCCGCCGGACGTGAAGGCGGCGCCACACTGCACGTCAACGGCATCGACCCCGGCTTCGCCAACGACGTCCTGCCGCTGGCCATGACGAGCCTGTCCCGGCGGATCGACCACATCCGCATGGGCGAGATCGCCGACTACTCCGTGTACCACCAGGGCGAGACCATGCGGCGACTGTTCGGCTTCGGCGGATCCATGGACACGCTGCCGCCACTGCTGCGTCCGGGGATGCTGGCGGCGGGCTGGGGATCGGTGGTCCGCCAGCTCGCGGCCGCCCTCGACGTCACCCTGGACGAACCGCTGGTGGAGCGCCATGAGCGACTGCCCGCGGACCGCGACCTGACCCTGCTGGCGTGCGAGGTCCCGGCGGGGACGCAGGCGGCGCTGCGGTTCGAGGTGGTGGGGCAGGTCGACGGCGAGGACCGCATCGTCCTCGAGCACGTCACCCGCACCGCCCACGACCAGGCCCCCGACTGGCCGCGACCCGACCACGGCGACGGCTGCTACCGCATCGAGATCGCCGGCGAGCCCGCGATGCGGGTGGAGTTCGGCCACCACGCCGAGCGCGGCGACCACAACGTCTCCGGCATGCTCGTCACCGCGATGCGACTGGTCAACTCGGTGGAGGCGGTCGTGGCGGCGGCGCCGGGACTCGTGTACGCGAAGGACCTCCCGCTGATCACCGGGCGTGGCTTAATGAGCACATGAGAACCCTGCGGGCCGCCCTGGCCGTCACCGCCGCCGCCCTCCTCGCGGTGACGGGCGCGGGCGCCGCGAACGCCACCGACCCGTCGACGCGGGCACCGCTGCCGGTGCCGTACTCGTTCTTCACCGGGGCCGCCCAGGCACTCACCGCCCCGGGGGCGGAGCTGCCCGGGGCCAACGACTGGTCCTGCCGCCCCACCGCCGACAAGCCGCGCCCGGTCGTGTTGGTCCACGGCACCTCGGGCGGCGCGGTCACCAACTGGGCCACCTACGGGCCACTCCTGCACAACGAGGGCTACTGCGTCTACACGCTCACCTACGGGGCGTTGCCCGGCCAGCCGTGGCCGGTCAGTCTCCTGGGCGGCCTGTCGGACATCACGGAGGTCTCGGTGCCGCAGGTCGGCGAGTTCGTCGACCGCGTCCTCGCCTCGACCGGTGCCGAGCAGGTCGACCTCGTCGGGCACTCGCAGGGGACGCTCGTCTCCGGCCTGGTCGCCAAGGTCGGCCGGCCCGGCAAGGTGAACACCGTCGCCTCGATAGCCCCGCTGTGGCACGGCTCCCGCGGGACCGGGTCCGGGGCGATCGGGACCGCCCTGGCCAGCGGGGACCGCGGACGTGCGGTCGAGATCGCTCCGTCCCTCGGCCAGATGGCCGCCGGGTCGGAGACGCTCGAACTCCTGTGGTCGGGTGGCACCCCCTATGCGCCGGGCGTGACCTACCTCAACCTCGTGACCCGGTACGACCAGCTGGTCCGGCCGTACACCTCCGGTGTGGTCGAGGGCCCGCGGGCCACCAACATCACCATCCAGGACGGGTGTGAGCAGAACCGGGCCGAGCACCTGGCCATCGCCTCGGATCCCCGGACCGCGGACTTCGTGCTCAACGCCCTCGACCCCGCCGACCCGCGTGAACCGCGGTGTGAGGCGGTCGCCCCCTACCTGGGACCGATTCCCACGCCGCCGGGATCGTGAACCGGACCGGGATCGCGGGACTGCTCGCGGCGGCAGCCCTCGTCGTCGTCGCCCCCGGCCCCGCGGCTCCCGCGCCCACGGCGGCGGCCGCTCCCACCCCCACCACGGACCAGGTCCCGTGGCGCTGGTGGGACGGCGCGGCGTATCAACTCACCCACGGCCTGGCCGATCCGCCCGGCATCAACCGGGACGACTGCCGGCCGACCGCGCAGCGCCCCGCGCCGGTGATCCTCGTGCACGGCACCGGGCTCAACGGCGGGAACTCGTGGGCCACCCTCGGTGCCGCACTGGCCGCCGAGGGCTACTGCGTGTGGGCCCCCACCGTGGGCGCGCCACCCGGACCCGGCGGCGCCCCGGGGTCTGTGGGCGGCGTCGACTCGCTCACCGGCGCCTCGGCGCCTCAGCTCGCCGCCGAGATCGACCGGGTGCGTGCGCTCACCGGGGCCGCCGAGGTGGACCTGGTGGGGCACTCGCAGGGCGCGATCATCGCCTCCTACGTCACCGCGACCGCCCGGGCCGACGCCGTGCGCACCGTCGTCACGCTGGGCGCCGATCCCGCCCGGTCCGGCGACGGGCCACCCGAGTTCGTCACCGATCTGCTCGGCGTGCTGTCGCCCGACACCGCGCGGCAGGACGCCGAGGCGACGCTCGCGTGGCTGGGCGAGGAGGGCGTCCCGTTCGCGCGCGGGGTGCGGTACGTGGCGGTGTCCTCGGACTACGACGAACTCACCGGGCCGGTGGTGGCGCCGGAGGTGCCGGACTTCGTGGACCTGGACGTGGTGCGGCTGCAGGACGGCTGCGAGGTCGACCGCTCGGGGCACCTGACCGTGCTGGCGTCGCCTCGAGCGGTGGACCTGGTGATCGACGCCCTCGGCGGGCCGCGGGGCCCGGGTGGTGTCGAGCCGGCCGGCCCGCCGCCGCGCTGCGTTCCCGCGGATCAGCTGCTGGGCGTGCTCGCGCCCGTTCCGCCCCGGTGACCAGGCGCGCCGGATCAGTTCAAGCGGAGGCCGGTCTCGGGGTCGAACGCGTGGACCTCGGAGTCGACGTGCCGGACGCGGAGGCGCTCGCCGACCGCGGTCCCGTGTGCCCGGTCCAGGCGCACGGCGATCCGGTCGCCGGCGTCGGTGTGGCCGTACGCGAAGGACTCCGCGCCCAGCTCCTCGACCAGGTCCACCACCAGATCCAGGCCGGGTTCGTCCTCGCCCACAACCCGCAGTGACTCCGGTCGGGCACCGAGGGTGACGCGGTCGCGGCCCTCGAGTGAGGCGGGGATGGCCACCTCGGCGTCACCGACGTGGGCCCGGGAGCCCTCGACCGCCACCTCGAGGAGGTTCATGGCCGGCGTGCCGATGAAGCCGGCGACGAACGCGTTGACCGGCCGGTCATACAGCTCGCGGGGGGCCGCGACCTGTTGGAGGACGCCGTCTCTGAGCACCGCGACGCGCGTACCCATCGTCATGGCCTCGACCTGGTCGTGGGTGACGTACACCGTGGTCACGCCCAGCCGTCGTTGCAGCCCGGCGATCTCCCCGCGGGTGGAGACCCGCAGCTTGGCGTCGAGGTTCGACAGTGGCTCGTCCATACAGAACACCTTGGGCCGACGCACGATCGCCCGACCCATGGCGACCCGCTGGCGCTGGCCGCCGGACAGTTGGGAGGGTTTGCGGTGGAGGAGGGGATCCAGCTGCAGGATCCGCGCGGCCTCCTCGACCTGCTTGCGGGTGTCGGACTTGTTGACGCCGGCGTTGCGCAGTGCGAACCCCATGTTCTGGGCGACCGTCATGTTGGGATACAGCGCGTAGTTCTGGAACACCATGGCCACGTCGCGGTCGCGGGGAGCGACGCCGGACACGTCGAGCTCGTCGACGAACACGCGGCCGGCGTCGACGGGTTCCAGACCTGCGAGCATCCTCAGGCTGGTGGACTTGCCGCAGCCGGAGGGGCCGACCAGGACGAGGAACTCGCCGTCGGTGATGTCGATGTCGAGGGCGTCGACGGCGGGCGCCGATCCCTTGTCGAACCGGCGGGTCGCGTGGTCGAAGCGGACGGTGGCCATCGGGTGGGGTGCTCCTCGTGCGTGAATGTTCGGGGGAGGTGACGCGGCTGTGGGGTCAGGGGTGGGGCCGGGGCCGCCGAACGACGCCGACGCCGGGGCCGGATACGAGGTGCCCGGCCCCGGGCGTAGGCGATCGCCGGCGGTGACCGGTCAGCCGTTGAGCTTCGGCTGGATCTGGGTCTCGATGATCTGCGCGGTCTCGTCCTGCACCTGCTGCATGGTCTCGCGGATGTCGGCGCCACCGAGGACACGGTCGAACGCGCCACCGATGCGCCTACCACCGTTGGGTACCAGGACACGGGCGTTGTCCTGAGGCCGGGTGTGCGCGAGCTGGTCGATCGCGGTGACCGCCTGCGGGGTCTCGGACAGGTAGGCCTTGATCTCCTGCGCCTCGCGGGCGGACTTACGGACCGGCATGTACCCGGTTCCCTGCGCGAAGGTCGCCGTCGACTGCGTGTTGGTGAGGAAGTCGATGAACTTCATGGCGTTGAGCTTGCGCTCGTCGGAGATACCGGCCGGGATCGCGACGCCCGCGCCGCCGGTCGGGCAGGAGTTCTTCTCGGCCGCCCCGGGCAGGAAGGCCGTGCCGAACTCGAAACCGGCGTTGGTCTTGGCGGTGGCGAGCGAGCCGGTGGAGGCCAGTGCACACGCGGCGAGACCGGAACCGAACTCGACGATCGAGTCGGCGGAGACCACCAGGAAACCGACGTCGTCGAGCTTCTTGATGTACTCCATGCCGCGAATGGTGCCGTCGTCGGTGAAGGTCGGGGTCCAGTCGCGGGAGAAGGCGCCGTCGAAGTCCCAGATGATGTTCTGCCCGGTCCAGTCCATGTAGTTGGAGCCGTCGTACATCGCGATGGCGTGCTTGCCGTCCCCGATGGCGTCCTGTAGGCGGGGTGCCCACTCCGCGAACTCGGTCCAGTTCTCCGGGCCGCGGTCGGGCAGCCCGGCGGCCCGCCACACCTCCTTGTTGTAGTAGAACAGCGGCGTCGACCGCGCGAAGGGCACGCCGAAGTTGTCGCCCTCGAGGACGTAGTCGCCCAGCAGGGCGTCGACGTAGTCAGCGGTATCGACGCCGGCCTCGGTGAACAGGTCGTTCAGCGGGGTGATCTGCCGGTTGAGCGCGAAGTTGAACCAGGTGACGTCGGAGACCACGACGACGTCGGGCAGCTCGCCGCCGGTGAGTGCCGCGTTGAACTTCTGGGCGACCTCCTCGTAGTTCTTCCCGCCGTCGACGAGGTTGACCTTGAGGCCCGGATTCTCCGACTCGAACGCCGCGATGATGTCGGTCTCGAGTGACTTGGAGTCACCGGGGTGGTTGGACCAGAACGTGATGGTGCCGGTGTCGCCGCCGGAGGCGGTTCCGCCCGACTCACCGGATGTGTCGCCGCCCGCGCCCGCGCAGGCGGTGAGGGTGGTGGCGGCCGCGGTGGCGCCGAGGACGCCGAGGAATCCGCGACGGTTCATGGGGTTCATTCGTGTCGGACCTTTCGTTGCTGCCGGACCGGTTCGGCCCGACGGGATTGGAGGTGGGATCGCGCGGAGTGGGTCATCCCTTCACCGCGCCGGAGGTCAGGCCCTTGATCATGTGGCGCTGGAGGATGAGGAACACGACGAGGATCGGGGTGATGGTGAGCACCGTGGCGGCCATGACCATCGGCCAGTCGGTGTAACCGCCGTCGGTGTTG
This sequence comes from Dietzia sp. WMMA184, assembly GCF_002441635.1. NCBI lineage: Bacteria > Bacillati > Actinomycetota > Actinomycetes > Mycobacteriales > Dietziaceae > Dietzia > Dietzia sp. WMMA184. Next base: position 2,868,163 of record NZ_NXEI01000001.1, read on the forward strand.
ACGAGGCGGGCCAGCCCGACCTGGAGCGGGGCGACGCGGTCGTCGGAGGCGATGAGGAATGGCCAGAGGTACTCGTTCCACTCGTTGACCACGGTGATGAGCGCGAAGGCGACCAGGGTGGGCCAACTCATCGGCAGTACGACCCGGAACAGCAGCTTGAGGTGCCCGCACCCGTCCATGCGCGCGGCCTCGATGATCTCGTACGGCAGGGTCAGGAAGTGGTTGCGCATGAGGAAGGTGCCGAACGCGACCCCCGCCAGCGGGATGATGATGCCCTGGAAGGTGTTGATCCACCCGAGCTGCGCCACCAGTGCGTAGTTGGAGATCACCGTGATCTGGTTGGGCACCATCAGGGCCGCGAGCACGACCATGAACAGGACGGACCGGCCTGGGAAGCGAAGGAAGACGAACGCGTAGGCGCTGAGGACCCCCAACGTGATCTTCACGATGCTGAGCAGGCCGGTGATGACCACCGAGTTGGTGAAGTACCGGAGAAACGGGACCTCGGAGAGCACCTGCGGGTACGCGTCACCGGTCAGCGGGGAAGGCCACCACACCGGCGGCTGGACGTAGACCTGGTTGTCCGGTTTGAGGGAGGTGACGACCACCCAGAACAGCGGGAGGCCGATGACCAGCAGGACGAGGATCATCACCGCGTACCCGATGATCATGGTCGGCGTGGAGCCTGCGCGGATAGTGCTCATCGGGCGTTCCTGTCCATGACGCGGACCTGTAGGTAGGTGATGACCAGCAGGATGAGGAACATGATCGTCGCGACCGTGGCTCCGTAGCCGGCCCGGAAGTTCTGGAAGGTCTCCTGATAGACCTGGAAGACCATGGTCGTGGTGGCGTTGCCCTGGGGCCCACCGCGGGTCATCACGTAGATGATGTCGAAGACCTGGAGCGAGTTGAGCATCACGGTGATCGACAAGAAGAACGTCGTGGGGCGCAGCATGGGCAGTGTCACCGAGCGGAAGGTGGTCCACCGGCCGGCGCCGTCGATCTCGGCGGCCTCGTAGAGCTCTGCGGGTTTGGCTTGGAGCGCCGCCAGATAGATGACGAACGAGTAGCCCAGGTTCTTCCAGATGTAGGTGATGGTGATCATCGCCAGCGCCCAGTCGGGGTCCTGGTAGAAGTCCGGCACCGGGAGTCCGACCATTGTGAGCAGTGCCGAGACCATGCCGAACCGGGGATCGAAGATGAACTGGAACGCCACGCCGATGGCAGCCCCGGCGATGACGAACGGCGCGAACACCGCCGAGCGCACGATGCCGCGACCGATGAGCTGCTGGTCGAGCAGCAGGGCCAGGGCCAGCCCGAGCACCATGGACCCCACGACGGCCGAGACGGTGAACACGCCGGTGTTTCGCAGGATCAGCCAGCTGTCGTCCCGCCCGAACCACTCGACATAGTTGGCGGCTCCCACGAACGTCGAGGTGGGGGAGGAGATGTTCCAGTCGAAGAAGCTCAGCCGGAAGTTGTCCAGCAACGGCCGGTAGGTGAACACGCCGAGCAGTGCCAGGTTGGGCAACACCAGAGCGACGAAGAGCGCCTTCTCGCGGAACAGTCCGCCCGCCCGGGCCCGGCGCCGGGCCGGGCCGCGCTCGGCGAGGTCAGGGGGAGCGGTCGCCGGGTGCCCGTCGACCGGGGAGGACAGAGTCTGCACGCTGTGCAGCCTGGCCGGGAGAGGTGAACGGGTCCTTTCCGGACGATTGACCGCCGGTGGCCCGGCGAGGTCTAACCGGTACAGGTGTTGAAAAGCATGATGTCCCCACGCTTCTCATTCCGGACGGCCGGGCCGCCGGCGAGCGGGCGTCAGTAGTTCCAGTCGCCCTGGCCGTCGAACGCGCCGAACGGGCGGCCGGGCCCGTTCTTGACGATGAACGGGTCGCCGTTGCGGCTGGTGTCGTAGTACCAGCGGGCGTCGGCGGGGCTGACGTTGATGCAGCCGTGGGAGACGTTGCGGACACCCTGGTCGGCGACCGACCACGGTGCGGAGTGGATGTAGATGCCGTCGTAGGAGAGCCGGACGGCGTCGTTGATGATCGAGTTGTACCCGCCGTCCTCGATGCGCAGACCGAACGTCTCCGAGTTCATGCGGACCTCACGGCCGCGCTGGCCGGTGTAGTAGGTGCCGTTGTAGGTCTCCCAGCCGGGCCGTCCGGCGGAGGCTCGCATGGTGCGGATGTGCTGGCCGTTGCGGGTGACGGTGACGAGCTTGGTGCGGTCGTCGAACACGGCGATCACGGCGTCGCCGGTCCGGAACGACTGCTGACGCTTGCCACCGGCCCACACGGTCACGGAGGTGTTGACCGGCCAGAACTCGTGGGGCCGCCAGCGCACCTCGCGGTCGTTCACCCAGTAGAACTTGCCCGGGACCGCCGGCTCGGTGCGGATGCCGATCGTGGCCTCGGCCCGCGCCCGGTCGCGGATGGGGCGGTCGAAGAAGAACATGACCGGCTGTGCCACGCCCACGATCTCGTTCGGGGTGGGGAAGATGTCGACGTTGCCGTACTCGGGTGTCGGCCGCGCGGGCCCGATGACCGGGTAGGTCAGTACGGGCATCGCGGCGACGCCCGGGATGGCCGGCGTGTACAGGGGCGCGTTCTCGAGCTGCGGCACCCCGGGAGGGCTCAGCGGCATGACGGACTGGGCCTCGGCGGTCGGGGCGGTGCCCGCGCCGACCGACACCCCCATGAGGAGCGCGATCGCGGCGAGGACCGCGGCGGCCACCGAGGGGCGGGAGGAACGGGTCATGTGAGGGGCTCCTGAGGACGGCGAGGGATTCTCTAAGCGTTACGACAGACTTCTACCCGGATATATCGTGCGTCACAACCGAAGTGTTTCGGAGCGGCGGCCCGCGGCCGCCCGCGGTCAGTAGTTCCAGTCGCCCTGACCGTCGAACGCGCCGAACGGTCGGCCGGGGCCGCCGGTGACGATGAACGGGTCGCCATTGCGGGTGTTGTCGAAGTACCAGGCCGCGTCCTCGGGGCTGACGTTGATGCAGCCGTGCGAGACATTCCGGACACCCTGGTCGGCGACCGACCACGGCGCCGAGTGGATGAAGATGCCGTCGTAGCTCAGCCGCACGCCGTTCTCCACGATCGTGTCGTACCCGCCGGCGGTCCGGGACAGTCCCCAGGTCTCCGAGTCCATGCGCACCTCGCGGGCCCGCCAGCCGTTGTAGTAGACGCCGTTGTGGGTGGCGTAGGCGTCGCGGCCGGCGGAAGCCTTCATGGTGCGCACCACCTGGCCGTTGCGGGTGACGGTGACGGTGTGGGTGGCGTCGTCATAGGTCGAGATCACCGCGTCGCCGGTGCGGAAGACGGTCTCACGCCCTCCGGCCCACACGGTGACGGAGGTGCCCGCGGGCCAGAACTCGTGTGGTCGCCAGCGCAGTTCCGAGTCGCCGACCCAGTAGAACTTGCCGTCCACGGCGGGCGCCGTGCGGATTCCCACCGACGCCTCGGCGCGGGCACGGTCGGCGACGGGCTGGTCGAACCGGATCATCACCGGTTGCGCGACGCCCACCGTCTCGCCCGAGGTGGGATAGACGGAGGCCACCCCGGTTTCCGCCGTGGTCCGTCCCACGGCGGGGACGGGCATGGTGAGCACGCCGGTCGATCCGCCGACCGCGGGCAGTGGTGCGGACTCGAGTCCGAGCGCGCCGACCGAGCCGGTGGATCCGGTGGGACCGAGGAGTGACTGCGCGGAGGCGGCGGGGGAGAGGCCGACGACGACGAGGCAGGCCGTGGCCAGAAGCGTTGCGAAGGACCGGGTGCGGCGAGACATCGTTCTCCTCGGAAGCGGGCACCGCGGCGGGCGGCGACAGCGGGGGTCGCGTGAGGGCGGACAGCCAACCCCACGCGTCACATAAGTAACATCAGTAACAGTACATATCAGGTGCCCGGCCTGTACATCTCCGAGGTCGGGCGGGGATCACGGTGGGTGCCCGCTCCGCGGGGGACGCGCACCGACCCGGCCGGGCACCTTTCCACCGTTCGTTGGTATCGCCGCGGGGAGAACTGCTGGTAGATCCATGCGGGGGCCGTAGTTGAGCGGAAGTCAACGGAGAATCGCCTGATCATGGGCTTGACCGAACAGCAGGTGCAACATAGGGTCATCTCAGTCACCGCCGAGGGGTGGGTGGCGAAGTGAAGTGGTTGCTGAGGGGCTGCGACTTCACGTAACGAGGGGCCGGTCTTCCCGACCGGGGCACCTGGGGGGTGCCGACCCGCAGCCGAGAGGCAGCGTGGAGGCCGGATCGTACGCGATCTGCCAGATGGAGGGACGGCGTCGGATGCTGAGGGGCTCCGGCGCCGTTCCCGTCATTTCAGCCCACTTCTAGCCGACGATCTCCCGTGCCACGCGGTGCAGCCCGGCCAGCGCGACCGCCTCGGTCTGCGGTGATCTGGGCGTCTCGGGCCTGAGCATGGTGATGTGCCACAGTTCGTCGCCGGAGACCAGGATCGTGTGCACCTCGACGCCGCCGCCGGTGGGCGCCGCCACGCAGTCGATGTACAACGTGGCGGGCCGTGGGCCGACCGCGGCGGGTGCCCCGGGCTCGCCCGGGGCCGTCAGGCCGGCCTCCGCGGCACCCGGTCCGCGGATCTCCGAGCAGGCGTACCTGGCGCCCAGCAGTGTGGCCTGACCCGCGAGCGCGGCCTGGGCATCGTCGCGGGGCGTGACGACCCCGGCGGCAACGGTGTCGGGGACGACGTCCGGATCGAAGGCCGGCGGGGTGGTCGTCGCCGTGGTCGCCGAGGTCGTCATCGACGCGTCGGTCGTGGCCCCCGCAGCCGTGGTCTCCGCACCTTCCGTGTCCGCCGATCCCGTATCCGGGACCTCGGCGGCGTCGGTAGCGGCGTCGGTGCCCGTCGCGTCGGCGTCGGTCGTGCTGGTGCCCGCCAGTCCGGCTTCGTACCTCTCGGGTGACCCCGGGCCGCCGTAGGTGCACAGCAGCCCCAGGTCGCCGGAACCGGTCGGGGCGACCTCCGGCATGTCGGCACCGGTGAGGTCGATGATCTCCTCGGTGGTCAGGTCGAGGAGCTCGCAGGCGTTGAGTCGTTCCTCGGGCGCGGGCCGACCCTCGACCATCTCGGCGGCGACGTCGTGCCGGGGATTCGGGGTGAGTCTCGGCGGGCCCGCGTCACCCGAACCGGGGCCGGTGGCAGTGCATCCGGCGACAGTCACCGTGGCCGCCAGGGCGACGAACCCTCCGGCGAGACGGCGTCCGCGCGCCGGACGGGGTCGCTGCGATCGCATGGCCCGATCCTACGGGTCGGCCCCACGGCCATGGCCCCGACGTCCGGCGTTCACCGCGCGTGCGCGGCCCGCTCATCTCGCTCGGCGACACTGCCGGGTGTGGAAGCGAGACGCGGGCGGGACGCGCAGCCGCTGCCGGGGCCCGCACTCGGCTACCGGCGTTCGGACCTGCACGAACACGGGAGACCTCCCGGGGGGTGGAGGGAGGTCATCGCCCACGCCGTGCTCGGCGAGGGCGTCGCCCTGTTCGACGGGGCCGCGGACGATCTGCTGAGTCTGGCCGCCCACGCCCGTGCGGGGATCAGGACGGCCCCGGCGGATCCGCCCCTGGCATCGGACCTCGTCGTGCTCGACGGGCCGATGCGTGGCCCCTGCCGACTTGTCGACCTGATCGACGAGTCGCTCCGGCAGGGCGTCGTCGTCGGCACCCTCGAGGGCAACACCGCGGTGGCCGAGCACCGCTGCCACATCGACCTGCACCCCGGGACGGACGAGGTCACCGTCACCGTCCGGACGGTGTGGCGGCCGCGCACCTTCTCGGTGCTGCCCGGTGCCGCGGGCCGCGAGGCGCGCGCCTACCAACGCATGGGCGACCGCCTGGTCCGGACGCTCGGCGGCGCTTTCTAACCAGGCACGGCGCCGTCGGGGGCAGCCGGGCCTCTGGCGACGTCGGTCGGCTCGGTCACCGAGCCTCGGATCGCATCGAACGATTCCCGGATGCGGTACTCGAGCAGGGAACCCGGCTCGTCGGTGCGCCACCGTTCTACGGCGATGCGGAGGATCGCGATCGACGCGGCCGCCACCGTCGCGGCCTCCACCGAGTCCGGTTCCCGCCCCTCCCGGCGCGCCACCAGGGCCGCCAGCTCCTTCTCGTTGCACGCCAGGATCTCGTAGACCTGGGTCCGGACGCTCGCCTCCCTGCGCCACATGTCGTGGAATCGGTCGAAGGCCCGGCTCTGTCGCCGTGCGTTGGACACCTGGTGCCACATGAGCCGTGAAAGGGCGGTCATGGTGGACACGCTGCGGTCGGTGAGGAACTCCCTCACCGCGTCACGACCGGCGGGGGGCGTGTCGGGGATGCACGCGGCGGCCTTGGACGGGAAGTAGTTGAAGAACGTCCGCCGCGACACGTTGGCGGCTCGGGCGATCTCGTCGACCGTCACCGCGTCGAGTCCCCGCTCGATCACCAGATCGACCGCGGCGGCGGAGATCGCACCGCGCAGGTCGCGGCGGCGGTCCTCCGCGCGGTCGGCGCCCGCAGCGATGCTCGTGGAGTCGCCCATCTGCCACCTCCCGGTGCCGTCGCCGTGTCGGCGGTCAGCCGCACCGCCACGGTCAACAGTACTGACCGACCCGGCATCTATCCTGGCGGTATGCGCAAACCCGCCTCCCCAGCCCTCGTCGCGGTGTCCGCGGTCCTGCTCGGTGCCCTCGCCGGGTGCGGCGGCTCCGAGCCGGCCCCGGAGATGGGCACCATCCGGACCGCCCCTCCCGAGACGACCGAGCCGGAACTGCCGCCGGTCGAACCGGTCGCGGATGCCGAGTGCCCGTACCTGTCCGCCGACGAGGTCACACGACTCAGCGGCCAGCCGGTCACCGACGTGCGGATCGACGACGGCGTGGAGCCCGCGGCCTGCTTCTTCTACGACTCAGACGGCGAGGTGCAGCTCACGACCACCGTGTATTCGGTCGCGTCCCCGGAGCGGGCGGCGGAGCTGGTGGAGGAGTCGGCGCCCTCCGACGAGGCCGAACCCTCACAGGCGGAGGGAGGCTGGAGCGGTGGCCGTACGGTGGGCCTGGGCGGTGCGCTGGTGGTCCTGTCCCGCGACGCCCGGGTGCTGGCCGTGCAGTCCACGCAGGACGACCCGACGACGGCCCAGCGGATTGCCGAGCTCACCGCACCGCGGGTGGCCGGCTGACCCATCGCTCAGTGGGGATCAAGTGCAGTGGGGATCACGTCGGGTCGGTGACCATCCCCAGGATGAGCTCGGCCATGCTGCGGGCGGTCATCGCGGTGGTCCGGACCTCACCGAGCATCGCGGCGGTCACCGAGCCGTCGTGGAGGAGCGCCAACCGGTCGGCCAGGTCGGTGATGTTGTCCGGGTCCTCGAGGCCCATGCCGGCGAGCTCGGAGCGCAGGGTCTCGGCGACCCACTGCCGCTGATCGGCCACGGCGGCGCGGATCGCGCGCTCGCCGTCCGTCGCCGGGCTGGGGAACTCGATCGCCGCCGCGAGGTGGCAGGACCCGGGCATGGCGGGCTCGACCTGTTCGCGGACGATGTCGAACAGCGCCAGGATGCGGCCCCGGGCATCCGGGGCGACGTCGGCGCGGCGCCGCCACAGGTCACGGTCCCGTTCGGCGACCGACCGCAGGTAGGCCACGACGAGCTCGTCCTTGGACCCGTAGGTGTTGTACAGGCTGGCCTTGGCCACCCCGGCCTCCCGCAGGATCCGGTCGATCCCGACCGCACGGATCCCGTCGGTGGAGAACAGACGGGTCGCCGTCGCCAGGAGCCGCTCCCGCGGCCCGGGCTTGGTCGACCGTGTGCTCGTCACGGGGTACACACTATCGGCAGTGACCGCCGACACCACGGGGCCGGTGCCGCGCGCGGCGGACACCGGCCCCATCGCCTGACGGTGCGGTCGATGACGGTCAGGCCGGGGGTCGGCCGTCGGCCGGCGGGCGGCTGTGCTGCGACGGATCCGGGTCCGGGGTCGGCGTGCCGTCCGGGGCGTCCGGGACCTCGGGCGCGTCCGCGGTGCGTCCGGTGAGGAACTCGCCGGCCTTCTGCTGGGCGGTGTCGACGTGCTGGGCGTGCTTGCCGCCGGTGCGCTTGTCGAACGCGTCGCCCGCCTTCTCAAGCGCCGACTCCACCTTGCCCGGGTTCTTGCGGGCGAGGTCCTTGGCCTTGTCGAACAGTCCCATGACGGGCTCCTTCTACTCGGGATGGTGTACACGAACGGCCCGGCCCTCGTCGGGGCCGGGCCGTCTGGTTGCTGCGGTGTCTCTGGCGTCTCGCGCCCGGGTCAGACCCTGGTGCGTCCGCGCCCCTTGACGGCGGAGACGATGAAGATGACGAGGATCGCGCCGATGATCGCCGCGACGAAGCCCCAGATGGAGAATGCCTCCGGCATGCCACCGCCACCGGTGACGAGCGAGACGAGGAGGCCGACGATGAAGGCGCCGATCACGCCGGCGAGAACGTTGGCGACGAGGCCCATCTGTGCGTTCTTGCCCATGATCATGGAGGCGATCCAGCCAGCGAGGCCACCGACGATGATCCAGGAGATGATGCTCCACAACATTGTGGTTGTCCTTTCCCGAGAGTCGTACTCGGCCCGGAACGGGCCGCTCTCTCAGGAGAACACGACACCGACACGAAAGCTTCCGGTAGGGCGCACGGTGGCGTTAAACGTCGCTCACTCGTTACCGGTCCGTGTCCGCCGGGCCACCCGCCCGCGGCCTCAGGCGATCTCCGCGGACTCCGGGTGCTTCTGGATGTATCCCGCGACGAACGAACACGACGGACGCACCCGCAGTCCCTCCTCCCGGGTCACCTGCAGCGCCTCACCGACCAGCGTCCCGGCGAGACCGCGCCCACCGAATTCGGACGCGACCACCGTGTGGGGGAACTCCCGGACGCCGTCCGTGCCGTCGGAATAGTCGGCGAAACCCGCCACCACGTCGTCCACGAGGATCTCGAATCGCCCGGCGGCGGTGTCACGCCGAACCTGAACGTTGTCCTCGCTGCTCATGAGTGCGATTCCGGGCGGACGACCATCACCGGGCACGGGGCCGCCTGCAGGAGCGCCCGGGAGGTGGAGCCGAGGACCATGCCCGTGAACCCGCCCCGCCCGTGGGAGCCGACGACGACGAGCTGGGCGTTCTCGGCCTGCTCGACGAGTGCCCGGACCGCGCGATCGCGCGTGACGAACCGCTGCACCTCGACGTCGGGGTACCGGTCCGAGAATCCCGCCAGCCGCTCCGACAGCGTCTGGAGCTGCTGCTCTTCGAGTTCCTTCCAGTCATCCTCTGTGAGGGAGATGCCGGCCGCCGCGGCCTGCACCTGCGGATCCATCCAGGTGTGCACGGCGACGAGGGGGGCGGACCGCGCGGAGGCCTCGGCGAACGCCCACTCGGTGGCCTTGGCGCTGACCTCGGAGCCGTCGATCCCCACGACGACCGGGCCGCTGCGGTTCAGGTCGTCCGTGTCCTCCCGGGTCACCACGACCGGGCAGAACGCGTGGCTGGCCACCGCCGCCGACACCGAGCCGAGCACCATGCCCTTGATCCCGCCCAGGCCGCGGGAACCCAGGACGATGAGCTTGGCCTTGCGCGAGTAGTCGATGAGCACCTGCGCGGGGTTGCCCTCGACGATCGCGTGCGACACCTCGATGCCGGGCGCCACCTTGGCCGCGGTCTCACGGGCCTTCTCGATGATGGGCGTGCACTCCCGCTCCAGCTCGTCGTAGACGGGCTGCGGAGGGATCATCCCCTCGGCGAACATCGCGGCCGGCATCGTGTAGCTGGTCACGAGGAGCAGCGGGACGCGGCGGGTGGCGGCGGTGTTGGCGGCGTACGCGACCGCACCGGTGGAGGCGGCGGAGCCGTCGACGCCGACGACAACGGTGTTCTCGAGGGAAGCCATGACCCCGACCCTACCGCCGGGATACGACACCGGATCGCGGTTTGGGAGTGGGCCGTCTAGAGCTGGTCCGGAAACGGGGCGTTGGCCGGGTAGGCCATGTTGAAACTCCCCTGGAACGCCGGGAGGACGACGCGGCCCGGGCCGAAGAGGAAGAAGTCGACGACGACGTCGATCATGGGCGCTCCCGAGTGTTCAGAGTGGTGCGAGGGACAGATGGTGCTCGAGTGAGTGTAGCCCACCGACTAGGCTCGTGGACGTGTCCAGTTCGAGACGCCGTGGGCGGCCCCTCCCGCTGCGGAACGGTGTCGACCCGGTCCGGATCCGGCTGGCCGACCCCGGACAGGGGCCCCGCAGCATCCCCGAGGAGCTGCGCCGACGCTTCCCCGACCGGCTCGCCGAGCTCACCGTGGCCCTCGAGGCGGGGCAGGTCGTCACCGCCGACGGGGCACCGGTCACCGCCGCCACCCGGCGGCACCGGGGGATGGATGTGTGGATGTACCGGACGCCGGAGCCGGAGATCCCGGTCCCGTTTGAGGTCGAGGTCCTGCACGCGGACGACCGCCTCGTCGTCGTCGACAAACCCCACTACCTCGCCACGACCCCCCGCGCGGGGCACGTCACCGAGACCGCACTCGTCCGGCTCCGGCGCGATCTCGCGCTGGACGACCTCGCGCCCGCCCACCGCCTCGACCGGCTCACCGCCGGCGTCCTGGTCTTCACCGTCGATCCCGTGCACCGCGGCGCCTACCAGGAACTCTTCGCCGCCCGCCGGGTCACCAAGACCTACCTGGCGGTCGCGACCGCCCCCGACGGGGTTCCCGCCGAACGGCAGCGGTCCAGCCGGATCGTCAAGACCCGCGGCGTCCTGCAGGCGGCCGAGGTCGACGGCGAGCCCGACGCCCACACCCGCATCACCCTCCTGGGCACCCGGGGGGACGGGGCCGGGCGGATCGGGCTCTACCGGCTGGAACCCACCACCGGCCGCACCCACCAGCTGCGCGTGCACATGAACGCCCTCGGGACCCCGATACTCGGCGACGACCTCTACCCCCGTGTGCTCGACGTTGCCCCCGGCGACTTCTCGACACCACTGCAGTTGCTGGCCGAGTCGATCGCCTTCACCGACCCCGTCTCCGGTGAGAATCGCGAGTTCGCCACCCGGCGGACCCTCGACGCCTGGACCCGTGAGCAGGATCAGGGTGGACACCCGGGCAATCCCCCATCGGCTTCCGCTCCGAATTCCTGCAAGCTTTAGATCGACCACCATGATCCGAGGGAGCACATGACCACCCAGGCCGAGACCCACCAGTACGACGGCGAGCCGCACTCCGCGGCCGCCGTCGCCACCGACCTCGTCATGACCTACGGGGAGGGCGAGACCGAGGTCCGTGCACTCGACCACGTCAGCGCGACCTTCGAACGGGGGCGGTTCACGGCGATCATGGGCCCCTCCGGCTCGGGCAAGTCGACCCTCATGCACTGCATGGCGGGACTGGACCGGCCGACCTCCGGGTCGGTGCGGATCGGCGATACCGAGATCGTGGGGCTGGCGGACAAGGAACTGACGGCGCTGCGACGCGACCGCATCGGATTCGTGTTCCAGTCCTTCAACCTCGTCCCGACCCTGACGGCCGAGGAGAACATCACCCTGCCCCAGGACATCGCCGGCCACGGCATCGACCGGGCCTGGTTCGACGAGGTGATCGGCCGTCTGGGGATCGCCGACCGGCTCTCGCACCGGCCGTCCGAGCTGTCCGGCGGCCAGCAGCAGCGCGTGGCGTGCGCCCGCGCCCTGGTCGGCCGCCCGGACATCCTGTTCGGTGACGAGCCCACCGGCAACCTCGACTCCACCTCCTCGGCCGAGGTGCTGGCCATCCTGCGCAGCGCCGCAGACGATTTCGGTCAGACCGTCGTGATCGTCACCCACGACCCCCGCGCCGCCACCTACGCCGACCGCGTCCTGCTGCTCGCCGACGGCCGTGTCGTCCGCGAGCTCACCCACCCCACCGCCGACGAGATCCTGGCGGCCATGGGCGCCCTCGAGGAGCGGTGATGGCGGCCAGGCACGCCTCCGGGCACGCCGGACCCGCCGGCGGGGGGCGACACGAGTCCGCCCACGCCCCGCGCCACACGCGCCCGATGCTGCGCGTGTCGCTGCGCAACATCGCCGCCCACAAACTCCGCCTGGTGCTGTCCGTGCTGGCGGTGGTCCTGGGCACCGCGTTCGTCACCGGTTCGCTGGTCTTCACCTCCACCCTCAAGAGCACCTTCGACGGGCTGCTCGACCAGGGCACCGCGGACCTCGCCGCGATGATCGAACCCGAGGACCCCCGCGGGGCCGGTGTGCCGTTCGAGGTGGCCGAGCAGGTGCTCGAGCTGCCGGGCGTCCAGGCGGCCATGCCCGGCGTGTCCGGCACCGTGGTGCTGTTCAACGCCGACGGCACCCCGTACCAGTCCGGCGGCGCGCCGTCCGAGGGCCTGGCCTGGATCGATCCCGACGACGCGGTCGGCGAGAGCAGCCGGATCACGGACGGCCGCGCCCCCGCCGCCGACGACGAGGTCGTCCTCCCCGAGACCGTGCTCACCGCCGCCGGCCTGGCCGTCGGCGACACAGCCGAGGTCTACACCACCGGGCAGGGCGTCCTCGACGTGACCGTCGTGGGTGCCTACGCCAACGAGACCGACATCGGCGGGTACGTGGGCGTCGGGTTCTCCGAGGAACGCGCCCGCGCCCTGTTCACCGACGGCGAGAACGCCTCCAACGTCTCCGTCCGCGCGGAACCGGGCGTGAGTCAGGAGGAGGTCCGCGACACCATCGCGGCCGAGTTCCCCGACTACGAGGTCCGGACCGGCGAGGAGATCAAGGAGCGATTGTCCGAGCAGCTGTCGACCGTCCTCGACTTCATCAACTACTTCTTCGTCGCGTTCGGGCTGATCGCGCTGCTGGTCGGCACGTTCATCATCTACAACACCTTCTCCATGCTCGTCGCCCAGCGGCTGCGGGAGCTCGCCCTGCTGCGCGCGATCGGCGCCTCCCGCGGGCAGCTCACCCGGTCGGTGATGGCGGAGGCCGCCGTCACCGGGCTCGTCGGCTCCGGGATCGGCGTGGTGGTGGGCTTCGGCCTGGCCCAGCTGATCTTCGTGGCGCTCGAGGCCTTCGACCTGGGCATCCCGTCCGGAGCGCTCTCGCTCACCCCGATGTCGGTCATCACGCCGCTCGTGCTGGGCTTCGTCGTCACCGTCTTCTCCGCCTGGGCGCCCGCCCGACGCGCCGGACGAGTGGCCCCCGTACAGGGCATGCGTGTCGGCGCGGCCTCCACCGAGGCCGGCGGCGGATGGCGCACCTCCGTCGGACTGTTCGCCGTGGTGAGCGGCCTCATGCTCGCGGTGATAGGCACCTGGCAGGACACGACCCGGGACGGTGCGATCACGGTCGGCGTCGGCGCGGCCGCGCTGATCATCGGCAGCTTCCTGGTGATGCCCGCGCTCGCCAAGCCGATCGCCGGTGGCATCGGCAGGGTGATCGGCGCACCGTTCGGCGCGGTCGGCAAGCTCGCCGCCACCAACGCCGGACGCAACACCCGCCGGACCGCCGCGACCGCGTTCGCGCTCACGCTGGGACTGACCCTGGTGGCGGCGTTCGGAACCCTCGGCGCCACCACGAAGGAGAGCGTCAGCGGCGTCATCGACCAGGACATCAACGCCGACGTCGTGGTCCAGGGCGTGGCGTCCCAGGGCCCGCCGACCCCGCTGCCCGGCGGCATCGAGCAGCAGATCGCCGACGTCGACGAGGTCGGTGACGTGGCCTGGCTGGCGTTCGCGTTCGCCCAGCTCGCCGGGGAACCGCAGGCGCTGTCCGCCGCCGGCGGGCCCGTCGGCGAGATGATCGACGCCACCGTGGTCGACGGTTCGCTCGACCCCGGCCCCGACTCGCTCGTCGTATCCCGCACCGTCGCCAGGGACAAGGGGTGGACGATGGGCGCCTCCGTGCCGCTCGTCGCGCCCGACGGCAGTGAGAGCACCCTCCGGGTCACGGGGATCTACGAGGACTCCCAGATCCTCGGGCAGTTCTACACCGGGATGGACGTCTACGAACGCCTGGTGCCGGAGAACCTGCGGTCGACCTTCAACGTGCTCGTCGCGGCGGACGACGGGGTGAGCGGGGACGAGGTCCTCGCGGCGGTGACCGACGAGCTCACCGACATCCCGATCGCGATGGTCCAGAGCAAGCAGCAGTACATCGACACCCAGACCGGCGGGATCGACCAGCTGTTGACGATCATTTACGCGCTGCTGGGGCTGGCCCTGGTCATCGCGGTCCTGGGCATCGTCAACACCCTCGCCCTGTCGGTGATCGAGCGTCGCACCGAGATCGGGATGCTCCGCGCGGTGGGCATGCAGCGCTCGCAGGTCCGCCGCACGATCAACCTCGAATCCACGCAGATCGCGGTGTTCGGCGCGTTGATCGGCGCGGCGGTGGGCGTCTACCTCGGCTGGGCGTTCGTCACCGTGCTCGCGGACAGCGGACTGACGGAGACGACGATCCCGTGGGGCAGCATCGGCGTCGTGCTGGCGGCCTCGGCGGTCGTCGGGGTCCTGGCGTCGCTGTGGCCCGCGCACCGGGCGGCCAAGACCGACCCGCTCGAGGCGATCTCGGACTAGGTGCGGGGGTCGCCCGCGGGCGTCGCCCGCAGGCGACGTCCACGCTAGCGGCGCAGGCCGAAGAGGTTGCGGGGACCGCGGTGCTCGTGGCGGGCGAGCACCGCGCCCAGCACCTCGGCGTCGTGTTTCTGGTCGACCTCGACGCCGGCCAGCCTGCCGACCGTGCGCTCCCACAGCAGGCCCTCGTACACGGTCAACAGGTCCAGTGCGGCTGTGGCCGGGTCGCGCAGCCCGGCGGCGTCGAGTGCGCCGACGAGGTCGCTCGGATCGAGCAGGGCGGCCACGAGGTCCGTGGTGTCCTCCTTGCCGGCGAGTTCGACTATCAACGCCGACCTGGCCGCCAGCTCACCGCGGTAGTCGGCCAACAGTCCGTCGACCATGCGCGTGAGCATCCCCAGCACGTCGTCGGCGTCGGAGGACGCCAGTTCCTGGATCCCCGAGACCTCGACGAATCCCCGCAGCAGCGAGGTGAGCCGGTCGACGGTGAGGGTGAGCAGCTGCGCGCGGGTGCGGCAGTAGTAGGAGGTGGAGCCCGAGGGCAATCCCGCCTCCGAGTCCACGGCGCGATGGGTGAGGGCACGGACCCCGTCCCTCGCCACGACCTCGATCGCGGAATCGGCGATGAGCATGCGCCGGTCCTCCATGGGGGCTCCCGTCGTCGTGTTCCACGGACATTCAGCTCGACCGGTGTAGTGCCGGACGTCGACGGGTCCCGCCGACTCGAGCGACAGCCTATCGCCGTACGGGGCCGTCGGCGTCGGAATCACGGACGCCCCGGCACCGGTATCCGGTGCCGGGGCGTCCCTGGCGTCGATTCTGCGGCCGCTGGTCAGGCCACGGCGGCGACCTTGCGGGCCCGCCGCGTGGCACGGTGGTGCTGCAGCGCGGTCTTCAGGCCCGCCCGCTGACCCTCCACGGCCGGCAGCGGCTTGGGCTGGTCGGCGAACATCCGCTCGGAGTGGGTCTCCGGCGCGTCATCGGTCGTGTCGCGCAGCATGTGGTTGGGCAGCGACAGCTTGGCGATGGTGCGCCAGGTCTTGAAGTACTGCACCGGCAGCGGACCGGCCACGTAGGGCAGGTCGTACTTGCGGCACACCTCACGCACCCGGATGGACGCCTCCGCGAGCCGGTTGGACGACATGTCCGGGTAGATGTGGTGCTCGATCTGGTACGACAGGTTGCCGGACATGAAGTCGACGACCGGACCGCCGGTGATGTTGGCGGAGCCGAGCATCTGCCGCAGGTACCACTCCGCCTGCGTCTCGTTCTCCACGTCCTTCTTGGTGAACTTCTCGGCACCGTCGGGGAAGTGGCCACAGAAGATCACCGCGTTGGTCCAGACGTTGCGGATCCCGTTGGCGACCAGGTTGGCGGTGGCGGTGGACTTCCACCCCTTGCCGGACAGCAGCGGGTAGAAGACGTAGTCCTTGGCGAGCTGACGGCCGGCCTTCTTGGCGAAGAGCGAGAGCTTGTTCATGGTCTCGCGACGGTCGTCACGACCCTTGGCGACCTTGCCCAGCTCGAGGTGCTGGATCCCCACGCCCCATTGGAACAGCAGCGCGAGGGCCGCGTTGTAGGCGATGTTCCCGTAGTAGAAGGGGTGCCAACGCTGGTCGCGGGTCACCCGGAGAACGCCGTACCCCACGTCGTCGTCCAGGCCGACGATGTTGGTGTACTTGTGGTGGATGTAGTTGTGGGTCTGCTTCCAGTGCTCGGCGGTGCCCACGATGTCCCACTCCCAGGTGGTGGAGTGGATCTCGGGGTCGTTCATCCAGTCCCACTGCCCGTGCATGATGTTGTGGCCGAGTTCCATGTTCTCGACGATCTTGGCGACCCCGAGGGTGCCTGCGCCGATCGCCCAGGCCGTGCGGTTACGCGAGCCCACGAGGAGCAGTGCACGGGCCGCGATCTCGAGTCCCCGCTGGAATCGGATCGTGTTGTGGATGTACGCGGCATCTCGCTCGCTGAGGGAGCCGATGATGTCCTGACGGATCTGCTCGAGCTCCGCGCCGAGGGCTTCGATGTCGGATTCGGAGAGGTGCGCGAATTCCGGGATGTCGGTGATGGCCATGAAGCTACGGTACCGTAACTTACGGTCGCGTAGGTACGTTCGGTTGCGTGGGTCACAATTTCGGTGTGTGGTGAGTTGATCGATCGCCGCCCAGTTGTGGTGTGGCCGAGAAGTCTTTTCCGGCGCCGTAGCGCGCGTGGCCTGCGCGGGAGTTCGACGATGTCACGCCGGACATCACGGTTGTGTAACGTCGAGCGGGTTCGTGACGACATAGATGGCGTTACGTGGGGTGCAGACACAACGCCCGATACCGCAGTACGACTCAGTACGCAGCAGTAAATACGAGGGGACACATCATGAGCAACGCCAACGACATCTTCCTGCAGGCCATCCAGCCGGTCATCGACATCTTCTGGTCGCTCGTGTGGACCGCCACCGGTTCGACCATCAGCGTTCCCCGTCCGGCCCCGCCCGCGGGCACTCCCGAGTCGGTCTGATCCTTTCGAGCGCCGGGTTCATCGCCCGGTGATCTCCGCGGCAGCCCGCCCCTCGCTCGAGGGGCGGGCTGCCGCGTTTCATCCGGTCGGCCGGGTGGGTGGCGGTGGTGGCAGCGGCCGTGCCGCCGGCTCAGAGGCCGAACTTCTCGCTGCCACCCAGGTCGATCGGAATGGAGGCGCCGGTGATGCCCGCGCCCGCGTCGCTGCACAGGTAGACGGCCATGGACGCGATCGCCGACGGCTCGACCCACGGTTGGGGCAGCTCGTTCATGCCGGCGAACGTCCCTGCGGTGTCCTCGAGCGTCGTCCCCTTGCCGCCTGACATCATCTCGATCATCGACGGGTTGTCGATCATCGGCGTACGCACGTTGCCGGGGTGGATCGAATTGCACCGGACGTTGGAGAACCCGAGTTCGCCGGCCAGCGCCTTGGCGAGCCCCCGCACCGCCCACTTGGACGTTCCGTAGCTGGCGGAGAATGAACCGCCCCTCAGGCCCACCATGGAGCTGATCAGCACGACCGAACCGCCGCGCCCGGTAGCGAGGATGTGGGGGATCGCCACGGTCGTGGTCACCCAGGTTCCCTTGAGGTTGATGTCGAGCGTGGTGTCCCATTCCTCCTCGGTGCGCTCCCACGAAGTCCCGACCTGCGGGGAGACTCCCGCGTTCGCGACGACGAAGTCGAGGCCGCCCAACTCGGCGACCGCGGCGTCGACGGCTGCCCGCATGCCGGGGAGGTCCCGAACGTCCACTTCCCCGGTGATGCAGCGCCGGCCGAGCGCGCGAACGGCCTCGGCGGTGGCCTCGAGGTCCTCCGGATCTGCCATCGGGTAGGGGACCGTGTCGATGTCCCGGCACAGGTCGAGGGCGATCACGTCACATCCGGCGGCGGCGAACGCCTCACAGTGTGCGCGCCCCTGGCCGCGTGCGGCGCCGGTGACCAGCACGACCCTTCCGCTCAGATCGGCCTGGGTGGGGACGGCTTGCGACATCGGGGCTCCTGACGTGGTTCGGCGGCGGACCCTGCGGGGTCGCCCGCCCTGCGGCATGCTGGAAGTCAACGTAGACAATCAGAACAGGTAGTGATCATCATGCTTGAACGGACTCTGGTCCTCGTGGATACCTCGTATCTACTGGCTAGTTTTTACAACTCGTGGGAGGAGGGTGCGCGCGGCCAGCTGGAGATATCCCTGGCCACGGTCGTGCACCGTTTAGACCACGTAGCCCACGGTCTGGTGGACCAGCCGGTCCAGCGCCAGAACTGGTATGACGGCATCCCGGACTCCGGTCCGCACCGGTATCAGCGCACTCTTCGCGTGATCGAGGGCGTGCAGCTGCGCGCCGGCCAGTTGATCGAGTGGGGTGAGAGACGAACCCAGAAGGCGGTCGACACCCTCCTCGTCGCCGACATGATCCAAGCCGCCTACAAGGGCCAGTGTTCGGACATGGTCCTGGTCACCGGGGACGCCGACATGATCCCCGGCGTGCGGGTGGCGGTCGACGCCGGTGTCCGGATGCACCTCGTGGGTTTCGGCTGGGATTCGATTTCCTCGGCGCTGCGACACGCCTGCGACACCACGACCGTGCTCGATCCCCGCACCGACTTTCACGACGCCATGCAGATCAGGGTCCTCGAGGGCCCCATCCCCCCGAAGGTCAGGACCCCGACGGCGCCTCCGGTGCATCCGGGGGAGGATGGCCACGAGACCGAGGAGTCGGTGGGGATGGCCGACGTCGTCCTGCGCTCGGATCGCGCCTCGGCCACCTCGGTGGCCGACGAGACCCGCCTGACGGCCGCCGAGGAGGAGCGTGCGGCCGATGCGGAGGAGTTGGCGGCGGACGAGCAGGAATGCGCGGCGAGAGCCGAGTCCGAGCCGCCCGCGCCGGAGGCCGGGGATTCCGCGCAGAAACCAGCCGAATCGCCGACGGCCGGTAAGGTCCCCACGCCTGGCGCGCCGTCGAAGCCCGAGAGTGCACAGGGCCCGGGGCCGTCGCCCGCGCAGCTGGCCAAGCAGAGCGGCAAGCCCGAGAAGGCAGAGAAGCGTGACAAGGTGGGCGAGCCCGAGCGGCCCGGCCCGGCCGAGGCGTCCCCCGAGGCCGCCGAGGCGCACCCGGGCCCCCAGCCGCCGGCGCAGTCCTCCCGGGTCGCTCCCCAGTTCGCGGGCTCGGTCCAGAAGCCCTCGGACCTCGGTGCGGATTCCAACGGGTCGTCCCGGCCGAACCCCTCGATGATGGCTCCCCATCGTCGGCCATTGCGGTCGAAGTTCGTTCCGCTCCCGGACGAGGTCTGGACCTCGTCCGGTGAGCAGACCCCCTTCGACGTGGGTCAGCAGTACGCAACGTGGTGGTACGAGCGGGCCGCCACGGAGAGTCAGCGGGACCAGGCGCATCTCCTCTCGGGCGGCGTGCTTCCCCCGGGGATCGACCGCCCGTTGCTGCAGTTCGCCTGCCAGATGCTCAACGAGTTCACTCTGACGGAAGCCCAGCGGGTTCGTCTGCGAGACGGCTTCCACGAGGGGATCCGAGCAGTCCTGCTCAAGCACCGCTGACTCCTTCCCACCCGGCCGGTCAGAAGGGCGGGGGGTCGGGGTCGTGGTGGTGGTCGTGTGGGGTGTCTGGTGGTGGGGCCATGGCGTTGGCTTTGCGTTCGGCGGCCAGGCGTAGGGCGCGTCGGTACCAGTGGGTGCTCTGGGGTCGGGGGTCGAGCCAGGGTCGGCGTGGGGGCGGGATGTCGCTGCCGGCCCCGGCCCCGGCCCCGGCGCCGGCCGCGGTGTCGCTCTCGGTGGTGTGGTGGCGCCAGCGTGCGAGGGGCCCGTCGGGGTGGGTGGTGAGGGTGTGCCCGGTGTCGGTGGTGACGGTCAGGGTGCCGTCGGGGGCGAGTTTGTAGTGCCAGCCGTGGAAGGTTTTGAAGCGGTGGTGGTTGCGGCACATGGCGGCGAGGTTGTTCTCGATGGTCAGTCCGCCACGGGTGGGATCTGTGTGGTTGAAGGGGCGGACGTGGTCGATGTCGCAGGCGTCGGCGGGGACGGAGCAGCCGGGGTGGCGGCAGGTGCCGTCGCGTAGGCGGATGCGGTGGGCCAGTCGGTCGCTGATGCGATAGCGGTGGGCGTGGTGGGGGTTGTCTGCGGCCCCGGGTGCGGTGTCGGGCACGGTGATGGTGGCGCCGGTGCTGCGGGTGAGTAGTTCGATGAGGGCGTCGATGGTGGCCGGGCCGCCTCGGGGGAGGTAGACCTCGGGTTCGCCGTCGGGGCCGGGGGGTGCGAGCACGGTGATGGTGGGGCGGATCTGGGTGGCCGGCGGGCGGTGACCCGCACCCGCACCCGCACCCGCGCTCGTACCCGTGCCTTCGCCTGTGCTGCTGTCGGGGCCGGTGCCGGGGTGGCCGAGGATGGCGGTGACGAGGGCGTCGGCGCGCAGTTCGTCCATGCTGCGGATGTTGTCGGTGTCGAGGGTGTCGGCGCCGTGGCGGCGGGTGTTCTCGACGCGGGTGCGGGTGTCGCGGTGGCGTTGTTCGGTGGCCCTGGTCTGCAGCAGGGTGTGGATGGCGAAGGCTTCGGTGGCGGTGAGGTGGGCGGTGAGGTCGGCCATGCCGTCCGGGCCGCGGCGCAGGGTGATGCGGCGTTCGCGGACCGCGGTGGTGCGGCGCTGGCGTACGCCGTCGGGGTCGTGGGCGGCGATGATGCGGTCGGTGTGGGCCAGGATCGCGTCGCGTCCGGGGCGTCTGCCGGCGGCGAGGGCGGCCAGGAGCCAGTCGATGACTTCGCGGTGGACGGCGTCGCGGTGCAGGGAGTCCACGGTGCGCATGTGGCGTGCGAGCAGGGTGGCGGTGGCTTCGTCGAGGCGGCCGGTGTCCATGGCCTCGACGAGGGAGGGGAACTTGGTGACCAGGGTGATGGCCAGGGTGAGCAGGCTGCGGGCGCGGTTGTGGTGGACGCCGTAGGTGGCGACGATCTCACTTGTGGCGATGGTCAGTGGGTCGATGACGGCGTGTTCGGGGCGTTGGTCCAGGCCGGGGCCGTAGCCGGCGGCGATGTCGCGCAGTTCCTGTTCCTCGCGGCAGGTGGCCCACAGGTCGTGGCAGGCGCGCAGTCGGGCGGCGGCCGCGCGGTTCTCGGCGTGCAACGCGGCCAGGGCCGCGGAGCTGGCGGCGGTGACGGCGGGACTGCCGGCCACCGCGCCGGGGTCGTCGCCGCCGGGACCGCTGGTGCCGGGATCGTCGGTGCTGGGATCGTCGGTGGTGCGCCCGGCCGCGTCATGGTCGTCGTGGTGGCCGCCGGTAGTCGTCTCCCGCATGTGCACCCCCTTGCTGGCGGTTGCCCGCCACGACCCTGCTTCGCCTGTGTGTTCGATTGGGGAAACACTAGCAAGGGGGTCCGACATGAGTCTCTCACCTGCGAAAACAGGTGGAGGGCGCGCAGTCGACGACCGCAGCGGCAGCCAACCGCCTCAGCCGCCCAGCAACGCCCGGTAGTGGTCGGCCAGCGCGGGGTGGTAGTCGGGGGAGAAGCGCAGGGCCTCCGGATCGCGGCCCGCCTCGGCCTCGACCAACCGGTCCAGATAAAAGTCCCACCCGGGACCGATGTCGGACGCGGACTCGGCGTCCGCGATGTCCTGTTCCAGGGAGATGGTGACCTCGTCGTCGTCACCCTCGATCCGCACGGTGACCACCCAGCCGTCGGGACCGATCCTGACGACGACGAGGTTCGGCGCCTCACACCGCAGTACTCCGACGGTCTCGGCGGGCGAGCCCTCCTCGGCGGACATCGTCATCTCGACGGTGCCCGACGCCGGGTCGCCCGACCACGACCCGATCCAGCGCGCGGTGCGGGCCGGATCGGTGACGGCCGCCCACGCCTCCTCCCGGGACAGTGGCAGTCGGCGGGGGAAGACAACGGCACCCGAGGGGGCGAGATATCCGGAGGCCCGGGGTGTGGTGGCCATGGCGACTCCTCACGTGAGGGACGCCGCGGTGGTCAGCGCAGCGCTGGCATCAGCGTATCGCGCATCGGGGCGACGAAACGCCCGAAATTGTCCCAGTTGTGCAGGCCGGTGGGCAGGTAGTCGACGCGGGCGTCGATGCCCAGGTCGTCGAGCCGCCGGTCCATCTCCACGGTGCAGGCGTGTGTGGCGACCTCGAGCCCCGCACCCTGGGTGAACCGCAGCAGGTCGCGGCCATTGCGGTCCCATTCGCCGGCATCGGGTCGGCCAGTGGCGGTGGCGAAGTAGAGGGCCTTGCCCCTGAGCTTCTCCGCGTGGAGGAGCCCGTCGTTGTCCCGGTAGGCGGGGTCGGTGCGCGGGCCCCACATGTTGGCGATGTTGCCGCCGCGGGTCTCGGTGACGATCTTGGCGAGGATGAACCCGAGATCGTCGCGCGCCGTGTAGCACCCGGCGATCGCGCCCACTGCGTCGTACAGGTCGGGGCGCAGCTCGGCGACGGTGACGGCGCTCGCCGCGCCCATCGACAGGCCCGCCATACCGCGCTTGCCGTTGAAGGGGATGTCGCCGGCCTCGAGGAGCGGTCGGAGCTCGTCGGTGAGGAAGGTCTGCCACTTGTTGCGGCTCAGGACCGGGTCATCGCGCTGCCAGTCGGCGTGCAGGGAACCGTCCGCGCGGGCGGGCATGACGAGCGTGACGTGCTCACCGGCGAAGGTGCGCTCGACCCCGCCGGGCAGGAGCCACCCGCTCGGCGAGGGGGAGTCCACGCCGTCGAGGAGGTACAGCATCGGTGCCGGGGCGTCGGTGGCCGGGCGCCAGATCTCCACCGGCAGGACGCGGTTCATCGACTTCGACGCCACCCACCAGCGTTCGAAGCGGGGATCGCCGCCGGCCACCAGGGGGTCGCCGATCTCCACGCGCCGCACTTCGCTGACGGCGACGGGCTCGGACTCCATGCCGATCGGCGGGGTGGCGGCGGTGTTCTGCGAGCCGGTGCCCAGTGGCGGGAGGGTGCCCGAGCCGGTCAGCGAGTCCGTACCGGTGGATCCGGTGGAACCGATCGTCGCCGCGCCCGCGGCCGCGCTCGAGGGGTCGACGCTCCCTCCGGCCGCCGTCAGTGATCCGATACCCGGCGAGGAACCGCCGGGCAGGGACTGCGCGAGGGCCGGGGCCGCCGTCCCGCCGACCAGCGCCGCGGCCAACGCGGAAGCGAGCAGCGGCAGGACACGGGGCGTGCGGTGAGTGGTCACCGTGACACGATATGTCGCCCGCGTTGCGAGCAGGAATCTACTCCCTGGTGTCCCGGGGGAGCGTGGGGCCGGAGAGGTCCTCGGGGCTCGGCTGGTCGGTCGCCTCGTCGGGGTCCCTCGGTGCCTCCGGGTCCGCCTGGCCGGGCGCCCCGGCCTGGCCGGTGGACGACGCCGCCGGCGACCCCGCCGACGACCCGGACTGCCCCTCGCCTCCGGTGAGCTGGCGGTCGGCACCGGAGTCGGAACCCGAGTCGAGCCCCATCGAGGCGCGGATCTGCTCGAGCTTGCTCTTGCCCTCGGATTCGCGCGTGAACGCGGCGGCGTCGAGCTGTGCGGTCGATGTTGCGCCGGTCGCCTCGGCGAGCTCCTGCTTGCCCAGTGCGGTGGTGTAGCGGCCCTCGATCTTGGCGCGGATCTCGTCGAAGGTCGGGGAGTTGCCGCCGCCGGCGCCCTGCAGGGAGGTCATGGACTCGGTGGTCCGGTGCTGCATCTCGGCCTGGGTGGCCTGCAGGAGCAGCTGATCCTCCTGCGCCAGCGTCTCGCGCAGCCGGTGCTCGGACTCCTTCACCGCCTGCTTGGCCTGCTCTGCGGCCTGCACCGCCTGGCCGTGCAGCTGCTTGGTGTGGTCCAGGTCCTGCTCCAGCGCCACCAGCCGCCCGGCGAGCTGCTCGGCCTGGGTGTCGAACTGCTGGGCGCGGGCGGTGTCGCCCTCGGCGCGCGCCTGCTCGGCCACCTGCAGCGTCTGACGGATCTGTCCCTGCACCTCCTCGAGCTGCCGCGACTTGGTGCCCATGGCGATCTCGAGCTGCTTGGCGTTGCCGATCACCGCGGCCGCCTGGTCGGACACCGACTTGTGCTGGTCGCGCGCGTGGTTCATCGCCTGGCGCACGAGGATCTTGGGGTCCGCGTTGTCGTCGACCGACTTGTCCAGCGAGGCCTTGAGGTAGTTCCAGCCTTTGGCGAAGGGGTTCGGCATGGCGGCGTCCTTAGATGTCTCGGTGTCAGGGGTCGGTGTCAGGTGTCCCGGCGACGGTGCGGTGCGTGTTCCTACCTCTTGACGGTACCGATCAGCGCGGCCACCGGCAGGGCGGTCCGCGGCAGGTACGGCTGACGCCACAATCCGCCGGATGCCGCTCCCGACGACTCGTGCTGCCACTGGACGTCCACCTGCGGCCGGCCCACGTTGAGGTCGTGGACCATCAGCGCGGCGAGCAGGGCGGCGGAGGTGTCGGGCGCGAAGATCTCGATGCCGAAGGCGTAGGCGCCCTTGTAGGTGGCGGCGAGGATCTTGTTCTTGGTCACCGAGTGGGTGTCGGTGGCGGGGGCGACGTTGACCGAGACGGTGTGTCCGTCGGCGAACGCGGTGGTGGCGCGCCAACGCTGCACGCGCTTGGCGAGTGTGTAGTTGGGGCCCTGCTGGGGGACGAGGGCGTCGTGCACCGCCGGGCCGTGGCCGGCGGGGTAGTTGCGGGCGAAGACCTTGCCGCGGGCGACGGAACCGACGAGTCGCTTGACGTCGGTGATCCTGCGCGACGCGAGCGCCGCGTTGGCGGCCTCCCGCACGTCCGCGGGGACGACGAAGGTGTCCATCGGGGTGGCGAGGTAGGCGAGCGCGGTGGCGGTGTTGTCGCGGAGGAGGTCGACGACGAGGGCGTCCGCGGCAGAGGAGAGCTGGACGTGGGTTCCGCCGTCCGCATAGAAGTAGCTGCCGACGGTGAGCGGTGCGGGGGCCGCGGCCCTGGCCCATGCCGCGAGTTCGGGGAGCTGGGTGAGCAGGTCGATGCCGGGGCGGCCGTCCGGCCCGGTGGGGACGTGCAGGCGCCCGGCGAACGTCGGGGCCTCTCCGCGGAAGCGATCCCACGCGGGGCTCGACGGCAGGTCGACGCCCATCACGTCGGCACCCCACTGCAGGAGGCGGCGAGCAGGTCCCATCTCCGAGCCGAGGCCCAGGACGAGCATGGCGCGGCCGGGCAGGGAGAGCCACTCCGGGTTGTCCTGCACGAGCTTCAGGGCGTCGGCGCAGCTGGGTTCGATCACACCGGCCGCCACCCACTTGTCGAGCCGGGCGCGCAGGAGGTCGCCGGTCAGCTCCTCGCCGCGGAAGGGGATGGACAGCTCGCGGACCGGGGTCGCCGTGCCCTGGATCGTGTCGGTGGTCGGGGTGGTGGTGGGGGCGACGACGGCGAGGTAGTCCGACATCGGGGTCTCCACGGTCTCCCCGTTCGCGTCGTGCACCCCGACCATGCGGGACTGCAGCGACTCGAGGGCGGCACGCGCGACGCCGTCCCAGGCCGCCGGGTCGGACACCCCGGCGCTGACGAGTTCGGTGAAGGGCTCGATGTAGCCCTTACGCCAGTCCTTGATCCGGTGGACGCGCTCGGAGGCCGCCGGGTCCACGGTGGCGAGTGCGTCGGCGACGACGTCCTTGGCCAGCCGTCCTGTCGAGCGGTTCCCGGAGGAATCGGTGGGGAAGAGGACTCCGGTGGTGCTCGATGCCATGACGCTCCTGAAGGTTGGGGATAATGCGAGGTTAACCTCAGATTCGAATGGATCGTGCTCGGCTCGCCCACTCTCCGACGTCGTCACCCGAATGTGTGATTAAACTCACCGATCGACGTTCCGCAGTAATCTGGTTAGCGCCCGCTTATTTCTTAACTTTCGCATATGCCGAGGTCGATGCGGGAGAACGCCTGGGGGACGTCCGCTATCGCGTCTAGCTGCGCGGTTGGCCGACTGCCCATCGTCGGTGTGTTGCTGTGTCATGTACGAACGTGGTGTAACAGCCCTGAGTATTACCTCGATAAGGTGATGACACGATCGAACGGCGGGTGGTCAAGGCCACGTGCCGGGCCGGCGAGCAGGGGGAGATTCCGAATCGCCGCGTCGTCAACGACAACAGGAAGGCATTTCCTATGAAGAACTCGAAGCGGATGCTCGCGGTCATCGCGGCCTCCGGACTAGCGCTCGGGTCCATGCCGGGCGTCGCCAACGCGCAGAGCGTTGAGCTCGGTCTCGGCGTTGGTGCAGTGGTTGGCTCGGCCGCCCTCGGCCTCGCCATCAATGCTGGAGCCGATTCGTCCGGTGGGGAATCTTCCAAGCTGCCCACGCTGTCCTCCGATTCGCTGGGGACCGCTCCGGATACGGATTCGCTGAAGTCGGATTCGCTGAAGAGTGACTCGCTGAAGACGGATTCCCTCAAGTCGGATTCGCTGAAGTCGGATTCCGTCAAGTCGGATTCGCTGAAGTCGGATTCCGTCAAGTCGGATTCGCTGAAGTCGGATTCCGTCAAGTCGGATTCCGTCAAGTCGGATTCGCTGAAGTCGGATTCGCTGAAGTCGGATTCGCTCAAGACGGGCTCTATCGGCGAGGACGGCAACCCGACGGGATCTCTCGCCGCGATCGCCCTCACCCTGGGATCGTTGGACCAAGATGGAAAGCTCGTCGGCTCGTTGGAGTCTGACTCCCTCAAGTCGGATTCGCTGAAGAGTGACTCGCTGAAGTCGGACTCTCTCAAGAGTGACTCGCTGAAGTCGGACTCCCTCAAGAGTGACTCGCTGAAGAGTGACTCGCTGAAGAGTGACTCGCTGAAGAGTGACTCGCTGAAGTCGGATTCCCTCAAGTCGGATTCGCTGAAGAGTGACTCGCTGAAGTCGGACTCTCTCAAGAGTGACTCGCTGAAGTCGGACTCTCTCAAGAGTGACTCGCTGAAGTCGGATTCCGTCAAGTCGGATTCGCTGAAGTCGGATTCCGTCAAGTCGGATTCCGTCAAGTCGGATTCCGTCAAGTCGGATTCGCTGAAGTCGGATTCGCTGAAGTCGGATTCGCTCAAGACGGGCTCTATCGGCGAGGACGGCAACCCGACGGGATCTCTCGCCGCGATCGCCCTCACCCTGGGATCGTTGGACCAAGATGGAAAGCTCGTCGGCTCGTTGGAGTCTGACTCCCTCAAGTCGGATTCGCTGAAGAGTGACTCGCTGAAGTCGGACTCTCTCAAGAGTGACTCGCTGAAGTCGGATTCCCTCAAGTCGGATTCGCTGAGCGGATCCAAGACCGGTGACTCGGTCACGAACATCAACGGCTCCGACGCCGGCACCGTCCTGGCTGTCGGCTCGCTCGCTGCTGCCGGCATTGGCATCGGCCTCGCCGTCTCCGGTGGCGTCAACCTCCCGCCGCTGCCCGAGATCAACGTGGGCCTCGTCTGCAACCTCCCCCCGGAGGCCATCGACTTCCTCAAGAGCAACGGCTCCATGGAGCAGGATGAGTGCGAGCCCGAGGAGGAGCAGAACTGAGGTTCTGCCCCATCCACGCTGACTGAGTCAGCAACCGGATAGCACTCCGGCGATCCCCCGTCGACCACACGGTCGGCGGGGGATCCGCCATTTCGGCCCCGCGGATACGCTCTCGGACATGGCCACCCCCGACTTCGTCCTCGAACTCCGCAAGCACGTGGGCACCGCCCCGCTGTGGCTGGCCGGAGCGACCGCCGTCATCCGGGACCCCGACGCAGCCCGCGTGCTCCTGGTCCGGCGCAGCGACAACGGCTGGTGGACCCCCGTCACCGGCATCGTCGACCCCGGCGAACACCCCGCCGACGCCGCCGTCCGCGAGGCCCACGAAGAAGCCGCCGTGAGCATCCGCGTCGACCGCGTCGCCTCCATCGGCGTCTCCCGCATGGTCACCTACGACAACGGCGACCAAGCCCAGTACATCGACCACACCTTCGCCTGCACCTACCTCGGCGGCGACCCCCACCCGGCCGACGGCGAGAACGCCGACGTCCGTTGGTTTGCCGTCGACGACCTGCCAGAGATGCGACCCCACATGCTCGCCCGGATCGACGCCGGGCTCGCCGACGAGGAACGCGCCCGCATCGTCACCACCACCGAGGGCGCCACCTCCGGATAGCCCGCCACACCCCCCGGGGCATAGAATCGGGGCATGTCCGCCGACCGCCTCCGCGCCGAGGTCCCGCCCGCGGTGACCGCGGTCGTCGGCATCGTGGTGGCGCTGGTCAGCGGTGTGTTCGGCATCAGCGCCCACGGACTCGCCGCCGGCGCGCTCGCGGGTCCGCCCACGGTTGGCCAGATTCTCTCCGTCGCGTCCGCGAGCGCCGGGGTCGGAGTGGTGACCGCCGCCGTCGCCCGCCGCCGGGCCCCCGTCCTCACCGCCGCGGCCGGCCTAATCGCGGGACAGGGGCTCGTCCACCTCGTGCTGGCCAGCGGGCACACGCACGGCACAGCCGGCACGACCGGGGCACTCGGCCACCACACCACCGACCCCGTAGCGCTCCGGGCCGCGATGGACGGAGTCGGCCCCGCCCCGGCATCCTCCGCGGCAGCACTACTCACCCCGGGAATGCTGGGCGCCCACCTGGCAGCGATCGCCGTCACGCTCGCGCTCGTCGCGATCCTCTCCGGGACCCTGTCCTGGCTGGCGGCTCGGATACCGCCCATGGTGGAGACGGCCCACCTCGTCGTCGTCGCCCGACTCCTGGCGTCCTACGACGCCGACACCCCCCGCGGACGGTTCCTCCTGGCCCGCGGGGGAACCCGCGCGCCGCCCGTGGCCGTGTGACGACCACCCGCACCGGTACGCGCCCCGCGCTGCCGGGCGATCACACACACCACACCGAGGACTCCCACACCATGCGTACCCACACCCGTGCCGCCTTCGTCGCGGCCTCCGCACTCGCGCTCGCCCTCACCACCACCGCCTGCGCGACCAACGACACCGACACCACGACCGCCGCCACTCCCGCCGCCGCGGCCGACACCGCCGACTCCGCAGCCTCCACGACCGTCACCTTCGACGACGGATGGGCCAAGGCCACCGGCACGGAGATGACCGGCGTCTTCGGCACCATCACCAACCCCGGCGACACCGACCTGCACCTGATCGGTGTCGAGAGCGATCTCGGCGGCAGCGCCGGACTGCACGAGACCGTCCCCGGTGGCAGCGGGATGATGATGCAGGAACGCGAGGACGGCTTCGTGATCCCCGCCGGCGGTGAGCTCGTCCTGGAGCCCGGCGGCAACCACATCATGCTCATGGAGCTGGGGCGCCCCATCACCACCGGCCAGCAGATCACCCTCACCCTCGAGTTCGACGGCGCCGAGCAGGACGTCACCGTCTCCGCCCGCGACTTCCAGGGCGGGGAAGAGGAGTACGTCGGCGGCGGTCACGGCGAGATGAGCGGGGGCACGAGCCACGATGGCTGAGCAGGCCCGTCGCGGTCTGTCCCGGCGGTCGGTGCTCGGCGGCGGCGTCGCGGCGGTGGGTGCCGGCGTCGTCGGTGGGGCTGCCATGGGCGGTGCCGCCGGGTACGTGGGTCGAGGTGTCGTCGACGACGACGAGGTGATCCGAGACTGGGCGGCGGTCGCCGACTCACGGGTCGTTGGGGCCGCCACCGAACCGTTCCACGGCCCGCACCAGGCCGGCATCACCACGCGACCGCAATCGCATGCCGCGTTCGTGGCGTTCGACATCGTCCCGGGGGCGACCCGCACGGAGATCCAGGGAGTCCTGCGAGCGTGGTCCCAGGACGCCGCCCGGCTCACCCGGGGGCGAGGCGGACTCGCGGACCTCGAACCCGAACTCGCCGAGGATCCGGCGCGGCTCACGGTGACCATCGGGTTCGGGCCCGGGCTGTTCGACGCGATCGGGATGCCGGACAAGCGTCCCGCGTGGCTCGCTCAGTTGCCGGCGTTCCCGCAGATCGACCGACTCGAGGACCGGTGGTCCGGCGGGGACCTGCTGCTGCAGATCTGCGCCGACGATCCGCTGATCGTGTCCCACGCCGCGCGGGTGTTGGCCTCCGGCGTGCGGGGGGTCGCGCGACAGAAGTGGGTGCAGCGGGGCTTCCGCAAAGCCGTCGGCACCGACCCGACCGGGCGGACCCAGCGCAATCTGTTCGGGCAGGTCGACGGCACCGTCAACCCCACCGAGCAGGACGTGGACTTCGATCAGGTCCTGTTCACCGATGGCACCTCGTCTGACGGGCAGGTCCAGCGGTGGATGCGGGGTGGGTCCTCGCTCGTGCTGCGTCGGATCCGCATGACGATGGACACGTGGGAGGAGATCGATCGCACCTCACGCGAGCTGAGCGTCGGCCGGCGGCTCGACACCGGCGCCCCGCTGACCGGGGTGCACGAGCACGACCCGGCCGACTTCGACGCGGTCGACGAGGTGGGCCTTCCGGTGATCCCGCCGGAGTCCCACATCGCCCGGGCGCGGCAGCTCGACCGGAGCGAGGCCATGCTGCGGCGGCCGTACAACTACGACGACCCGCCGGAAGGCGGCGAGATCAGCAACTCCGGTCTGCTGTTCACCGCGTACCAGGCCGATCCGGTGCGGACGTACATCCCCATCCAGCGGCGGCTCGCCGAGCAGGACGCGCTCAACACGTGGACCATCCCCATCGGGTCGGCGGTGTTCGCGCTCCCGCCCGGTGCACCGGAGGGCGGGTACGTGGGGCAGGGGCTGTTCGAGGGGTGACGGGCGCCCCCAACGCCGCAGCCGCCCCCGGGCGTGGCGTCCGGCGCGCGCTTCGGTGCGCGCGAGACGCCATGCCGGCGGGCGGCTGTGGCCGTATCGGGGTGGCGGCGGTCAGATGGCGGCAGCGATCGCCTGCGCCATGGCCTGCTGGCCGAGTTTCGTGGGGTGGAACGGGGCCGCCATGGTCGGGAGCCCGCCCCGGAAGTCGGTCCAGCGAACCTCAGGAGCTGCGCAGGCGCTGCGGTCGACGCTGTCAGTGGGCAGGACCGAGATGTGCCCATTGCGGTCGGCGGCGACGTCGACGGCGTCGTTGATGGCCTCGGCGACCCCGCGAGCCCACGCCACATCTGCCGGATTGAGCCCATCGGTGAATTCGCAGCTCGTCCCCTCCGCTGGCATGAGGGGCAGGTACTGGGTGGCGATGACGGTCGCGTCCGGGGCAGCCCCGGCGATCGTGTCGTAGACATCATCGACCGGGCCGTCGACCCCGAAGACCTCGGCGATGTCGGCGTCGACCATGTCGCCGATCTGGGACTCGCATGTGGACGTCCCCGGCAGGTCGGAGAACGGACCCTGGCGCGTGATGCAGCCGACGATCGTGCCGAAGCCCACGTCATTTCCGCCGATCGACAGAGTGATCAGGTCCGTGTCCGAGCTCAGCGCGTCGACCTGCGGGGGAACGTTCTGCGCCTGCGCGCTGGAGATGTCCTCAGTGACGGCGCCACCGCAGGAGACGTCCGTGACGGCGCCGATTGACGGATTGGTCGCGAGCCAGGTCGGGTAGTTCGTCATGCTCCGCATGCACGTCGCCGCAGCCGCTCCGGTCTGGATGATGCTCTGATCGCCGAACGCGGCATAGGAATCGCCGAGCGCCACGTACTCGGCGTAGGCCGGGGTGGCGAGCGATCCAAGGGAGCCGGTCATGCTGCCGGGGGCGTCGGTTGTCGACCCGAGCGAACTGACGGCGATCGCTCCGTCGGCTTGAGTGGTGGACTGGGCGTTGGCCAGGGGAGAGCCCCCGAGCGCGACAGTGGCGGCCAGGGCGAGGGATGCGGTGAGGGTGCGGGAACCGGCGAAGCGACGCCGAGGAGTGGTGAGCATGGGATCAATGTTCTCTCATCGACGCCGCTTCGTTACCGAATCGGCCCCAATTGGACAGACGTCAGGTGACGTGACCGGCCTCAGGCATCGCCCAGCGCGGCGAGCACCCGATCCGCGACGTGCGCATGGCCGGCGGTGGTCGGATGGACCGGCACCGCGCCGGTCTCGAGGCCCGTGAAGTCGACCCAGCGGTTCTCGGGCGGGGTGCACATCGAGTGCCCCGGCTCGTCCGGGATGACGACAGTAGCGCCGTTGCGCTCGGCGGCGTCGCGGACGACGCGGTTGATGCTGTCCTGGAAGCCGCGGACCTTGGCCCGCTCCTCCGGGCTGATCGCCATGAACGGCGCGCAGGCGGGGGACTGCTCGATGATCCGGTCATCCTCGGGCACCGCGGCCAGGTAACCGACGGTCACTACGCGGGCCTGCGGAGCGCGCTCGGCGATCCCGGCGTACACCGCGTCCATCCGCTGGTCGAGGTCCTGGAGCGCCTGGGCCGCCTGCCGGTCGATGACGTCCGCGCAGCCCGCGGTGGGGTCGAAGCCCTTCGAGAGGCTCGCGGTGGCGCCGTCGACGAGCGGAAGCAGTTCGGGCGCGGTGTTGGGCCGCAGCGCACACGCCACGATCACGGCGGCGAAGCCCACGTCGTTGCCGCCGATGGTCATGGACACCAGGTCGGTGTCGGCGTCGAGGGCGTCGAACTGCGGCGGGGCGCCCGTGCGGCCGACGGCAGTGAAGTCGTCGGCCACAGCGCCGCCGCAGCTGGCGTTGACGAAGGTGCCCACCCCCAGCTCGCGGGCGACCACGGTGGGATAGGCGTCGTCCGTGCGGACGCAGGCGACGGGGCCGGCCCCCCACGCGCCGGGTGCGATCTTCCCGACGGCCGCGTAGGAGTCGCCGAGAGCCACATACTTGGACGGGCCGGTGCCCGCACCCGACAGGACGGTCGGGCCCATCCCGGTACCGGTCACCTGACCGGCGATGGTGCCGCCCAGGGTCTGCGCCGACCCGGCGGCGAGCTCGAGCGGGGAGGCCTGCGGGGCGATGGGGCCTGGGATGGCGGGCGCGGCCGAGACCGGGGCGACCAGCAGCGGGGTGAGCAGAACGGCGGTGGCAGCGGCGGCGCCGGCGACCAGGCGGCGCATGGCGCGGGAAGGAGACGTGTGCATGGGATCACTGTCCCATGAACACCTGTCTAGTTGGGCGTCTCTCCCCGAGCCTCCCGAGCCCTCCCGGACGCGACGGGAGGGCTCGGAAGGGGCGTCGGGGCCGTCAGTCGGCGGGCGGGGCCGCCGGGAGTCGGACGACCTGGCCGGCGTAGGAGAGGCCGGCACCGAACCCGATGCACAGTGCGACGTCGCCCTGCTTGGACTGGCCCTCGCGCAGCATGGTCTCCATGGCCAGCGGGATCGAGGCCGCCGAGGTGTTGCCGGTCTGCTCGATGTCGTTGGCGATCGCCACGGTGTCGGGCAGGCCCAGGTGCTTGGCCATGGCCGAGTTGATGCGGCCGTTGGCCTGGTGCGGGACGAACGCCTGGATCTGCTCCGCGGTCACCCCGGCCGTCTCCAGCGTCTCGGCGCAGACCTTCGACACCTGCACGGCGGCCCAACGGAACACCTTGGACCCGTTCATGGTGAGGAAGGGCTGACGGACGTCCTCGGCGCCGGAGTCGACCTCGTCGACGTACGCCTTGAAGTCCTTGGTCTGGCTGATGGCGCTGCCCTGCTCGCCGTCGGAGCCCCAGACCACCGGGCTGATGTCGTTGGTCTCCGCCGGGCCCACCACGACCGCGCCGGCGCCGTCGCCGAAGATGAACGAGGTGTTCCGGTCGGTGAAGTCGATGCCGTCGCTCATCTTCTCCACACCGATCACCACGACGTACCGGGAAGCACCGCCACGGATCATGTTCGTCGCGACCGCGAGGCCGTACCCGAACCCGGCACAGCCGGCGGTGAGGTCGAACGCGGCGATGCCGTTGCGTCCGAGGTTCGTGGCCACCTGGGGCGCGGCGTGGGGCACCTGCGTCCAGTTGGTCGACGTGCACAGGATGACCGCGTCGACGAGCTCGGGTTCGATCCCCGCGGAGGCCACGGCCTTCCGGGCCGCCTCGGTCGACATCATGACGATCGACTCGTCTGCGCTCGCGAAACGACGGTTGAGAATCCCGGACCGCTCGTAGATCCACTCGCTGGTCGAGTCGATCGTCTCGCAGATCTCCTCGTTGCTGACGACGCGCTCCGGGCGGTACGCGCCGATACCCAGCAGGGTGGAGCCGGGCGCGCCCTCGCCGGTCGCGATGGTCACGGTCTCGTTGGAATCCGCCATACGGATGTAGCTCCTCGTCGGTGTGCGGTTCGCGATCGGGTCACGCTGGCGCGGACCGTCACGATACGTCCCCGCAACAGTACTGCGGTCGGTGAGAACATCGGCGCATACGACCGCGACGTTTCGCCCCCGGCAGCGATCACCCCCGACGATGCCCACCGCCGACAGCGTCCAGGCGCGTGGGCACCCGCCTCACCCGCGGGCGAGCCCCTTGAGCCACTCCCGCCAGCGCGGCGCGTCCCAGGTAGGCGGGACGTCCACCGCGGCGGCCCCGAGCGGTCGGCCGTCGCCACCGGGGGCGTCGACGTACTCGAACACCCGCACCGCCAGCGCGGCCCGGCCGACGGCGTCCTCGTGGGTCTCGCCGGCGGGGAAGGCGAACAGCTCGAGCATGCCGTCAGCCGGCGCCGAGAGGATGAGCGTCCGCGAGGCCTCGGACCCGGTCGCCACGATGCCGCCCACCTCACCGGACCTGGCGACCACGCCGCCGTCACCCGGGTTCCCGCCCACACCGGACGCCGGGGCGATGAGCGCCGCCGTGACCCGGGCCCACAGCTCCGGCACCGTGGCCTCGACCGGATCGGTGGCCGCGTCCACGGTCACCACCCCGTCGGCCGGGCGATGGGTCAGCCGGTGGGCCAGCACCGTCAGCGCCTGCACCCACCCGTCGAGACTGCCATCCACAGACTCCTCCGCCAGTTGCCCGCCGGAGCCGAACCCCGACCGCAGGGTGAGCACGCTGCCGCCCTCGCCGTCGTCGACCACCTCACACGACGTCTCCCACGGCGGAACCGGGACGCCCTCGCCCATCCAGTCCCGCTCGGCGTAGGAGAACAGTCCGGGCACACTCCCGGCGGGCGGCGTGTAGACGGTGATCTCGCCGACCGTCGCGGTGAGCATCGCCTCGGCCGCGGCCTCCGGGCCGGTCGTGGGATCGGGGGCGCCGGGGTCGGCGAACTGCACGATCCGGCCCCCGACCTGCGGTTCCATCGCGCACGGCACGAACCAGGAGGAGATCCCCTCGCCGGTGGCGACCGCGTCCCACACCACCGCGGGCGCCACGGGCAGCGGCACCCGGCACGCCACGCGCCGACCGCCGTCCTCGGTCTCGATCCCCGCCGTCACGTCGTACACGGGCGTACTCCCCTCACCGGTCCGCTGCTCTTGCTGCGTAACGCTACCGGCGCGCCGGCCGGACGTAGTGTGGCGGTCGTGAGTGCGACGACCGGGACCGGTACCACCCGCGGACCGATCGCAGCGACCGCCCTGCTCTTCGCCGCCAACGGTGCGATCTTCGGCGCCATCGTGCCCCGCCTGCCCGACCTGAAGAACGCCCTCGACTTGGGCGCGGCCGGATTCGGCCTGGCCATGGCCTGTTATCCGGCCGGCGCGCTGGTCGGTGGCCTGCTCACTCCCGCGTTGATCCGGCGGCGTTCGGACGGGGCGGTCGCGGTCGCGGCGATGGTCGTGGCGTCGGGTATCGCGGCACTCGTCGGCTTCTCGCCCGTCGTGGCGGTGTTCGCGGGATTGCTGCTGCTGTTCGGGCTGACCGACGCGATCACCGACGTGGCGATGAACGCCCACGGGATCCGCGTGCAGTCGCGTCACGGCAGGTCGCTGATCAACCGGTTCCACGCGGTGTGGTCGCTCGGTGCGGCGCTCGGCGCGGTCGGGGGATCGGTGGCCGCGGGCGTCGGCACGCCGGTGGTGGGGCAGATGATCGTGGCGGGAGTCGTCTGTGCGCTCGCCGCGCTGGCCGCACTTCCCCTCCGGCTGGGTCCGCCGGTCGCCGAGGACGACTCCGGGCGCGACCTCGACACCACGCCCCCGTCCGCGGCGCCCCCTCCCGCCGACCGGGACGTCTCCCGCCGCGTTCCGGTCGGTCGCGCGCTGCTGCTCCTGCTCGCGCTGGGGGTGCTCGCCGGATGCGCCACCCTCGTCGAGGACTTCGCCCAGA
This sequence comes from Dietzia sp. WMMA184, assembly GCF_002441635.1. Taxonomy (NCBI): domain Bacteria; kingdom Bacillati; phylum Actinomycetota; class Actinomycetes; order Mycobacteriales; family Dietziaceae; genus Dietzia; species Dietzia sp. WMMA184. Next base: position 2,904,305 of record NZ_NXEI01000001.1, read on the forward strand.
CCTGGTCCGCGCTCTACCTGCGCGAGGTCGCGGCAGCGGGCGCCGGCCTGGCGGGTCTCGGGTTCGTCGCGGTGCAGGGCACGCAGCTCGTCGGTCGCGTCACCGGTGACCGCCTGGTCGAGGGGTTCGGCGCGGCGCACGTCGGCCGGATGGGCGGAGCGTGCGTGGTGCTGGGCTCGGGTGCTGCGCTGGTCGCGTCGTCGCTGCTCGACGGCCCCGCCCTGCTGATGGTCCTGCTCGCGGGATTCGCGCTGGCCGGGTGGGGCATCGCCACCGTGATCCCGGGTGCGATGGTCGCCGCCGACTCCGTGCCCGGCCTGGCTCCCGGCGCGGGCCTGGCGGTGCTCAACTGGGTCCTGCGACTGGGCTTCCTGGCCTCCCCGCCGCTCGTCGGTCTCATCGCGGAGCATGTCGGGATGCGCTGGACGGTCGTGCCGATGCTGGTGGGCGGCGTGCTCATCGCCGCGCTCGCGGGGCCGCTGCTCGGCCGCCACACGAGGGGAGATCGACGTGGATGACCGGGTGTTCGTCAAGAGGGGCTCCCGCCACGGCCCCGACTTCTTCCGCCACGAGGCCGCGGGTCTGGCCTGGCTCGCCGCGGCCCCCGGCGGGCCGAGGGTGGTCCGGGTGGAGGAGGTCGACGACGACGAGATCACCCTCGAGAGAATTCCCGCGGGTCGCGCGACGACGCGGGCGGCTCTGCGGTTCGGTCGGTCGCTGGCGGCGATGCACGATGCGGGCGCGGCCGCCTGGGGCGCACCCGCGGACGGCTGGGCGGGCCGGTGCTTCATCGGCAACCGGCCCCAGGAGTGTGCGCCCACCGCGTCGTGGGGCGAGTTCTACGCCGAGCAGCGGGTCCGCCCGTTCGTCCGGATAGCGGTGGACCTCGGTGTCCTCGGCGGCGCCGACCTCGCCGTGGTCGAGCGGGCCTGCGACCGCGTCGCGTCCGGCGAACTCGACGACCCCGGCGACGTCCCCGCGCGCCTCCACGGCGACCTGTGGACCGGCAACGTGCTGTGGACCCCGGCGCGGGCCGGAGGGGAGGGCGGCGGAGAGAACGACGTCGGGGCCGTGCTCATCGACCCCGCCGCGCACGGCGGCCACCGCGAGACCGACCTCGCGATGCTCGCGCTGTTCGGCTCGCCGCACCCGGACGAGATCCTCCGCGGGTACGACGAGGCGCACCCGCTTCGGGAGGGATGGCGCGACAGGGTCCCGCTGCATCAGCTGCACCCGCTGGCCACCCACTCCGCCGGGCACGGCGCCGGCTACGCGATCGCACTGGCCGACGCCGCCCGGCAGGTCCTACGGCTCTAGGCCGGTCAGCCCGCCGCCGGGCTGATGCTGAACACGGAGTCGCGATTGTCGGCGTCGGAGGTCGTCACCAGCAGCGAGCCGTCGGGCTCGGGCGCCAGGGACCGCAGGCGACCGAACTCGCCCTCGAGGAGCACCGCGGAGTCGACGACGGACCGCCCGTCCTCGCTGAGTCGGAGGAGGACGAGCTTCTGGCTCCTGAGGTTGGCCATCGCGAGCGCCCCCTCCCACTCGCCCCACTCGGATCCCCGCAGGAACTCGATGTCCGACGGGGCCAGGGTCTGCTCCCCGGACGACCAGACGGCCTCGACCGCGTCCGGGAACTCCTCGGTGTCGGTCATGGGGACGTTCTGGTTGTAGCGTCCGTCGACGTTCGGGTTCCAGCCGTAGTTCGCGCCCGGCTGGAGGAGGTTGACCTCGTCGTGGGCGTCCGGCCCGTGCTCCGCGGAGTAGAGACGGTCGCTGTCGAGGTCGATGGCCAGCCCCTGGACATTGCGGTGACCGATCGTGTGGACCACCGAGTCGCCCGACGCGGGTGAACCGTCCGGGTTGATATGCAGTGTCTTGCCGGCCAGCGAGTCGGGCGACTGCGGGGCTGTGGCCGTGTACGTGTCGCCGGTGCCGACGTAGATCGTGCCGTCCGGGGCGGTGAGCAGCCGGCACCCGCTGTGGATGCCCTCCTCGCCCAGCGGGATCCCTGTGAGGGTGTCGCGGACCTTGGTCAGCGCGGACCAGTCCCCGGCGGCCTCGAAGGTGGTGATCCGGTTGTCGCTCTCACCGTCGGCCGATCGCGACCAGCACACGTGGATCTGACGGTTCTGCTCGAAACCGGCATCCACGGCCATGCCCATGAGGCCGCTCTCGGACTGGCGGACGAGGCCGGGCAGGTCGATCTGCACCGTGCGCTGCTCCGCGCCGGGCTCCTGCACGACCATCCGGCCGCCGCGCTCGCCGGTGAGGAGGGTGCCGTCCGGCGTGCGGACCACGTCCCAGGGGATGTTGAGCCCCTCCATGACGGTGGTGGCGCGGACCGCCGGACCCTCCACCACCTCGACGCCGTCCCCCGCACCGTTGCCCACCTCGGGCGGGAACAGGACGCCCGGCGGGATCAGACTGGTGTCGAGCGACCCGGAGGAGCCACCGGGCAGGCTGCTCTGAGCGAACGCCACGGCGGGCATGACGACGACGACGGCGGCAGCGGCGGCGGCCCCTGCGAGGGAGCGGGTGCGGGTGCGGGACGAACGGGATATAGCGCGGTCGTGCACGGAGAGCTCCCAAGAGCTCCCTGCTGTGGTGTGAGAAGTGATGCGAGCCACAGGCTAGGGGTCACGAGCGGGCAGCGGTACCGGTCCGGGGCCGCGGCCGGGGCCGGGTGACTCAGCCCGCTGCGGGCCGGACGCGCAGGACCTTGTCCGTGCCGCCACCGTTGGAGGTGGTGACGAGCAGCGACCCGCCGGGCTCCGGGGTGATCGATCGCAGGCGGCCGTGTTCTCCTCGCAGGATCGCTGCGGTCGTGGTGACGGAGGTGCCGTCCTCGGACAGCGTCATGAGGACGATCTGGCTGGTCTTGAGCATCGCCACCGCCAGGGCTCCGTCCCACTCGCCCCACGCGGGGTCGTCGAGGAACGCGATCCCGCCCGGAGCGAGGGTCGGGTCCCCGGAACGCCACGCCGCCTCCACCGCATCGGGGAAGTCGCCGGTGTCGGTCATCGGTACGTTCTGGTCGTACCGGCCGCCGGAGTTCGGGTCCCATCCGTAGTTGGACCCGGCGAGCACGAGATTCACCTCGTCGTCGACGTCCGGCCCGTGCTCCGCGGCGACGATCTGGTCGGAGTCCGGCCGCAGGGCCAGCCCCTGCACGTTGCGGTGGCCGTACGTCAGGACGGGGGAGTCGCCGATGGTGTCGTCGGCCGGCTCGCCGTCGCGGGTGATGTGCAGGATCTTGCCCGAGAGCGACTCGGGGTTCTGGGGCGCCGGGCCGGTGAACGCATCGCCCGTGCCGATGTACAGAGTGCCGTCCGGATGGACCAGGATGCGGCAGCCCGAGTGCAGGCCCCGGTCGGCCAGCAGGATGCCGTCCACGAGAACCCGGGGCGACTCGAGGGCGGACCAGTCCTCGGTGGCGGTCCAGGAAGTGACGCGGTTGTCGTCCGCCTCGGCCGAGGAATGGCAGGTGTACACCTCGCGGCTGGTGGCGAAGTCCCCGGACAGTGCCATCCCCATCAGGCCGCTCTCGCCCCGGTCGTACAGCTCGCCGAGGTCCGCGTCGACAACGGTCCGCTCCCCGCTCCCGCGGATCGCGTACAGGGTGCCCGAACCCCGCTCGCCGGTGACGATGACGCCCTCGGGGTCGCGGACGACGTCCCAGGGGATCGTCAGCCCGTCGGCGACCGTCTCCACCTCGACGACGGGGCCCTGTGTGGCAGGTTGCCCGGGGGGCTGCGACCCGACTGGGCCGGCGCCCGGGGCGCCACCGGAGTCGGTGCCATCCGGGTCGCCCGTCGTCGAGCAGGCGGTGAGCGTGACGACCACGGCCACCGCCACGAGGGCGGCCGGCCGGGCGAGGAGGCGGGGGAACTCGGTGCGGTGCACAGCTACTCCTGGGCCGGGGTGAGGGGATCCGGAAGGGCTCCCTCCCTGCGGCCGAACCTATTCGACGCGCGGGCCGCGCGACACCGGATCTCGGCCCGGCGGGTCCGGCCCGGCGACGAGAAGAGCGTCCCGCACACGTCGCCCGAGAGGCAGGTGTGCGGGACGCTCTTCTCGACGACGGAGCCCGGTCGGGCCGCGTGCCGGGTGGGGCCTAGAGCTCCTCGATGCTCGCGGTCGCGTGCACGGTGCCCAGCTTCTTGGGATTGCGCACGGTCAGCGACCAGGCGGGATCCCCGGCGCCGCCGCGACGGGCGTAGATGCCCAGCCTGGCCGGCAGGATCACGGGCTTGCCGAACTCGACCGAGTAGCGGGCCCGCTCGGGGATCCCGCCCTCGACCGTGCCGAGCAGCGTGGCGGCCGTCCACATGCCGTGGGCGATGACGTTCGGGAAGCCGAACGCCTTCGCGCCCACCTTGGACACGTGGATGGGATTGCGGTCCCCGGACACGGCCGCGTACTCCGCGATCTGCGCCTCGGACACCGACTTCACCACGGTGGGGTCGCCGATCTCGGCCGCGGTCGGCGGCTCGGGCCTCGGCGGGCGCGGGGCGTCCTTGGCCGGGGTCAGCGAGGTCCGCCGCTTCGAGAGCAGGCCCGACCGTTGCACCCAGGCGGGCTCGTCGTCGTCACCGGTACGGATCTCGGTGACCACGTCCAGCAGCAACCCGGCGGGGTGCTCACGCAGGTTCTCGGCGTGCGCCCGGATGTTGAGCTCGTCGCCGACCCGCAGCGGGCGGCGCGATTCGATCTCGTTGGTCAGGTGCACCGACCCCATCGCCGGCACCGGGTAGTCCGGATCCAGCATGAGCTGCATGCTCAGCGGGAACGCCAGGGTGAACGGGTAGGTCAGCGGCAGCTCGTCGGTCAGCCGCAGGCCACAGACGCGGGCGTAGGCGGCCAAGTTGGCCACGTCCACGCGCACGCCGGCGACCTCGACGCCCTTCGACGGCATGGCCTTGCCGTCGCGGGAGCCGCCCACGACGGGCAGGGCTCCCACCGCGGCCTTGCCGTACTGGGCGAGCAGGTTGGGGATGGCGGGAAGGCGGGTGTACTCCACGTCAGATCACGCACCCAGCAGGGACTGGCCGCACACGCGGATCACGTTGTTGGTGACCGTGGACGAGGCGGGGTTGGCGAAGTAGGCGATCGTCTCGGCCACGTCGACCGGCAGACCGCCCTGCTGCATGGAGTTCATGCGACGGCCGGCCTCGCGGGTGGCGAACGGGATGGCGGCCGTCATCTGCGTCTCGATGAAGCCCGGCGCCACGGCGTTGACGGTGACGTTCTTCGAGGCCAGCTCGGCCGAGGCGCCGTTGACGAACCCGATGACACCGGCCTTCGAAGCCGCGTAGTTGGTCTGGCCGCGGTTACCGGCGATGCCGGCCATCGAGGACACACCCACGACGCGCGAGCCCTCGCCCAGCACGCCCTTCTCGGCGAGCTCGGCGGTGATGCGCTCGGGGGCGATGAGGTTGACGGCCATGACGGAGTCCCAGCGGGCGCTGTCCATGCCGGCCAGCGTCTTGTCACGGGTGATGCCGGCGTTGTGGACGAGCACGTCGACGCGGCCGTCGTGACGCTCTGTCACGTGCTTGGCCAGGACCTCGGCGGCGTCGGCGGCGGTGACGTCCAGCGGCAGCGAGGTGCCGCCGACCTTGTTGGCGGTGGCGGACAGCGACTCTCCGGCGGCCGGGATGTCGCAGCAGATCACGTGCGCGCCGTCGCGGGAGAGCACGGCCGCGATCTCGGCGCCGATACCGCGGGCGGCGCCGGTGACGACGGCGAGCTTGCCCTCGAGCGGGCGGTCCCACGATGCCGGGGCGGTGGCCGAGCCGGCCCCCACGCGGAACACCTGCGCGTCGACGTACGCCGACTTGCCGGACAGGATGAACCGCAGGGTGGACTCGAGCCCGGAGGCTCCCGCGTCGGCGTCGGGGGAGACGTACACGAGCTGGACGGTGGAGCCGCGCTTCATCTCCTTGCCGAGCGAGCGGGTGAAGCCCTCGAGCGCGCGCTGGGCGATGCGCTCCTCGACCGAGCCCGTCTCCTCCGGGGTGGTGCCCAGCACGACGATGCGGCCGCTGGCGGCGACGTTGCGGACGACCGGGTTGAAGAACTCGAACAGGGCCTTGAGGTCCTCCGGGCGACGCAGCGAGGTGGCGTCGAAGACGAGGCCGGCGAACTTGCCCTCGGCGCCCGCGGCGGCCAGCTCGTAGTCGCCGACCAGCATCTCCCGGACGGGCTCGGCCAGGCGGCCCTCGCCGCCGATGAGGACGGGACCGTGCAGGGCGGGCTGTCCGGCCTCGTACCGACGCAGCTGCTCCGGCTGCGGGAGGCCGACCTTGCCGGCGATGAACGACCCCGGGGCCGAGGTCACGAACTGCGAGTAGAGGTCGAGGTTGCCCTGTGCCATGGCGATCATCTCCTGGAGAGGTGCGGTACTACGGGTCGACAAGTAACTTACTGCTGAGTAACAATACGTGCAGGGCCGCGTTTCGGGCCACCGGACACCGAGAACACAACGGGAGTGACACACGTGACCACCAGCCCCCGCAAGGTCGCCATCGTCGGCGGCAACCGAATCCCCTTCGCCCGCTCGAACGGCAAGTACGCGGACGCCTCCAACCAGGACATGCTCACCGCCGCGATCGACGGACTGGCCAGCCGCTACAACCTCCAGGGCAAGCGCGTCGGGTCGGTCGTCGCCGGCGCCGTGCTCAAGCACTCCCGCGACTTCAACCTCACCCGCGAGTCGGTGATCGGCTCGGTGCTCGACTCGGCCAGCCCGGCCTACGACGTCCAGCAGGCCTGCGGCACCGGCCTGGCCGCCGCGATCCAGGTGGCCGACGCGATCGCCCTCGGGCGTATCGAGTCCGGCATCGCCGGAGGCACCGACACCACCTCGGATGCGCCGCTCTCGGTGAACGACGACCTGCGCAAGACCCTCATCAAGGTCAGCTCCGCCAAGTCCACCGTCGACCGCCTGAAGCTCCTCGGCGAGATCCGCCCGCAGGGCCTCGTGCCCGAGCAGCCGCAGAACGCCGAGCCGCGTACCGGGCTGTCGATGGGTGAGCACGCCGCCATCACCGCCCGCGAGATGGGGGTGACGCGCGCCGACCAGGACGCGCTGGCCGTCGCCAGCCACCACAACCTCGCCGCCTCCTACGAGTCCGGTTTCCAGGACGACCTCGTGACGCCCTACCTCGGCGTGGCCCGCGACGACAACATGCGGCCCGACTCCTCCGAAGAGAAGCTGGGCAAGCTCAAGCCGGTCTTCGGCAAGCGCGACGCCGAGGCCCACGGCACCGAGGCCACCATGACGGCCGGCAACTCCACCCCGCTGACCGACGGCGCCTCCACCGTGCTGCTGGCCAGCGAGGAGTGGGCGAAGGAGAACAAACTGCCGGTCCGCGCCTACCTGGTGGACTCGGAGACCGCCTCGGTGGACTTCGTCCACGGCCACGACGGTCGCACGCCCGACGGGCTGCTCATGGCCCCCACCTACGCGGTGCCGCGGCTGCTGGCCCGCAACGGCCTGACCCTGCAGGACTTCGACTACTACGAGATCCACGAGGCGTTCGCCTCGCAGGTGCTGGCCACCCTGGCCGCGTGGGAGTCCGAGGAGTACTGCACCGAGCGCCTGGGCCTGGACAAGGCCCTGGGGTCGATCGACCGCTCCAAGCTCAACGTCAACGGCTCGTCGCTGGCGGCTGGTCACCCGTTCGCCGCCACCGGCGGCCGCATCCTGGCCGCCGCGGCCAAGCTGCTCGAGCAGAAGGGCTCCGGCCGGGCGCTCATCTCCGTCTGCGCCGCGGGCGGCCAGGGCGTCACCGCGATCGTGGAGCGCTGACCCCCGCACCTCGTCCATCTCGCCGCGGGCTCGTCCCGTGAGTCCGATGAGCGCAGCCCCCGCGTCCGGCGCGGGGGCTGCACTCATCGGTATCGGTCCGTCATAGTGGTGTTCACAGTGGTTCGGGCGGGGACGTCCCCGGCCGGCGGCCCGCGGGGTTCCGCCGTCCCCCGCTCGGGAGGAGGTGGATGACGCGTGGTCGAGTCCCACGATGACGACACCCCGGCACGCCCCGTCGCGATCGAGGGCGCGGGCCCGCTCCCGGCTGCGTCCGACCGACATCGGTACCGGGTGCGGTCGCGGTGGATCTACACCGGTGTGGGCCTGTTCATGGCACTCGCGGTCCTGTACGGCTTCGATCTTGTGCACAGCATCGGCCGGGTCCCGCGCGGGACGGAGGTCGCCGGCATCCAGGTGGGCGGGATGCGGACCGCCGACGCCGAACAGCGACTGATCGCCGAGCTCGGACCGCGGGTCGACGACGAGGTGGATCTGCGCGCCGGGGCCGTGTCGACCACGCTGGACCCCGACTCGGTCGGCCTGTCGGTGGACTGGCAGGGCACGCTCGACCGGGGCGGTGAACAGCCCCTCAACCCGCTGAAGCGGCTGATCAGCGTGGTGTGGTCGACCGAGGTCGGGATCGCCAGCGTCATCCCGGACGCCCGGCTGACCGATTTCCTCGAGCGCCTCGCCCTCCAGGCGGACTTCGAACCCCGCGAGGGCGCCATCTGGTTCGACCGGGATCAGGTCCGCTCGGCCATCCCGCTCGACGGGCAGCGCCTACAGATCGAGAACTCCCGCGACGCGGTGCTCGAGCACTGGCTCGACGACGACGGAGTGGACCTGCCCGTCGACTACACGCCCACCGAGACCGACGCCGAGCAGGTGCGGGCGCTGATCCGGGACGTGGCCGAGCCCGCCGCCTCCCGGGACCTGACGCTGCTGGCCTCGCGGATGCGCGACGACGGCACCGAGCCGGCGACCATCACCGTCACCACCAGGCTCCCCGCCCCGCCATCGGCCCCCGGGCGCGAGCGGCCCGAGCCCGCCGAGCGGGAGATCGAGATGGTCGACCCGGACGACCCGGGCGCGGTGCCGGTGCTTTTCCCCCGCGACCGGATCGGGGAGTACCTCAGCTTCGTCCGCGAGGGCGGCGTGCTCGAGCCCCGCTTCGACGCCGACGCCGCCAAGGGGATCCTGGACCCGCTCCTGGAGGAGACCGAGCAGGTGGGCAGGGACGCGAGTTTCGAGTTCAGCGGGTCGAGCGCCACCATCGTGCCCGCGGTCCAGGGACGCACCGTCGAATGGGGCCCGCTGCTCGGTCGGCTGCCCGGGCAACTCACCGACGTCGACGGCCCGCGCGTGCTCCCCGTCGGCTACGTGGGCCGCGACCCCGAGCTGACCACCGCGGAGGCCGAGCGGGCCGGCATCCGCGAGCCCGTCGGCCAGTTCACGGTGGCCGTCAGCGCGAGCGGACAGGCCCAGTCGATGATCGCCTCGCTGGCCGGGCACTTCATCCCGGCGGGCGGGAGTTTCTCCATGGCGGAGGTCGCCGGCACCGTCTCCGGAGACGTGTCCGCCGACGCCGTCGCCACCGCCCTGTTCAACGCTGCGTTTGACTCCGGCGCACAGGACCTCGTCCGCAGCTCCCGCGGTGTCGACGGCGACGCGTTCCCGGCGGGCCGCGATGCCACCGCCTCGGCCGACGTCGGATTCCGAAACGCCCAGGACACCGGCCTGGTGATCGATGCATCGGGTAGCGGCAACTCGGTGACGGTCCGGCTGTGGGGGACGCCCGAGTACACGGTGAGGGTCTCGACGGCCCCCCGGACCGACATCCGGCGGGCCCAGACCCGGGTCGTCGGCACGGCCGGGTGTACCCCGAGTCCGGGCGCAGACGGGTACACCGCCCGCGTGACCCGGGTCGTCCTGCGCGGCGGCGACACCGTGAGCACCGACACCGTCTCGTCGAGCTACGCGCCGCGAGACCGGATCGTGTGCCGGGCCGAGACTCCCGAGGACGACGATCCCACCTCGTCACCGCCACCACCGCCGCCCGCGCTCCCCGGACCCGGTGACCCGATCCGGATCCCGGGCCTACCGGAGTTCCGCATTCCCGGCGTGCCCGGCAACTAGAGCGCCGAATCCGCTACCCGGATTCCGGATCCGCTACTCCCATAGGCATAGCGGATCCGGAATCCGGGTAGCCGATTCGTGGGGGTGGGCTGCCCGCATCCGGCGAAACGAGTCGATCCGCCGCCCGGGCAGGGGCGGCGGATCGACGGTGGGGACCCGGAAGGGCCCGTCAGATGGGGATCAGAACGCGGACTCGTCCAGCTCCATCAGCTCGTTGTCGAGGTCTGCGACGATCGCGCGGGTGGCGCTGATCAGCGGCAGCTCGTTCTTGGCGAACCACCGGGCGGCGGCGATCTTGCCGTTGTAGAAGTCCTTGTCGTCGTCGGACGCCCCGTCCAGCGCGCCGAGGGCGACCTCTGCGCCGACCAGGAGACGCCAGCCCATCATGAGGTCACCGAACGCCATGAGGACGCGCACCGAGGCGAACCCGACCGTGTACAGGCGCTTGGGGTCGTCCTGCGAACCCATGAGGTGATCGAAGCACGTGCCGATCATGGCCTCGACGTCCGCGAGAGCGGTCGCGAGCAGCTCCCGCTCGGCCGCCAGTCGGCCGCCGCACGCGTCGCTGTCCAGGAACTGCTTGATCTGCGCCGACACGTGGCCCACGGCGGTGCCGCGGTCACGGGCGATCTTGCGGAAGAAGAAGTCCTGTGCCTGGATCGCGGTGGTGCCCTCGTAGAGGGAGTCGATCTTGGCGTCGCGGATGTACTGCTCGATCGGGTAGTCCTGCAGGAAGCCCGACCCGCCGAACGTCTGAAGCGACTCGGTGAGCAGCTCGTAGGCGCGCTCGGAACCGACGCCCTTGACGATCGGCAGCAGCAGATCGTTGACCCGATGGGCCAGCTCGCCGTCGGCGCCGGAGACGCGCGCGGCGGTCTCGACGTCCTGGTGGGCCGCCGTGTACATGTACACCGCGCGCAGACCCTCGGCGAACGCCTTCTGGCGGATCAGCGCACGCCGCACGTCCGGGTGGTGGGTGATGGTGACGCGCGGGGCGGTCTTGTCGGCCATCTCGGTCATGTCGCCGCCCTGGACACGCTCCTTGGCGAATTCGAGCGCGTTGAGGTAGCCGGTCGACAGGGTGGAGATGGCCTTGGTGCCGACCATCATGCGCGCGTGCTCGATGACATCGAACATCTGACGGATGCCCTGGTTGAGCTCGTCGCCGCCGACCATCCAGCCCTTGGCGGGCACGCCGTGACCGCCGAAGGTCAGTTCGCAGGTCGTGGAGACCTTGAGGCCCATCTTGTGCTCGACGCCGGTGACGAACACCCCGTTGCGCTCGCCCATCTCGTTCTTCTCGAAGTCGAAGTGGAACTTCGGCACGAAGAACAGCGACAGGCCCTTGGTGCCGGGGCCGGCGCCCTCGGGGCGCGCCAGGACCAGGTGGAAGATGTTCTCGAACATGTCGTCGGAGTCGGCCGAGGTGATGAAGCGCTTGACGCCCTCGATGTGCCAGGAGCCGTCGTCCTGCTTGACCGCCTTCGTGCGGCCGGAACCGACATCGGAGCCGGCGTCGGGCTCGGTGAGGACCATGGTCGCTCCCCAGCCGCGCTCGACGCAGGTGGCGGCCCACTGCTTCTGCTCCTCGGTGCCGTTCTCGTAGAGGACGGCGGCGAAGGCGGGGCCGGCGCCGTACATGAACGCCGCCGGGTTGGCCCCGAGCATCATCTCGCCGGTGGCCCACACCATCGCGCGGGGGGCCGGCATCCCGCCGAGCTCCTCCGGCAGTCCCATCGACCAGTAGCCGGCGTCGTACCAGGCCTTGAAGGACTTCTTGAAGTCCTCCGGGATGGAGACCGAGTGGGTCTCGGGGTCGAACACCGGCGGGTTGCGGTCGGCGGAGGCGAAGGACTCCGCGACAGGGCCCTCGGTCAGGGTCGCGACCTCGGAGAGGATGCCCTTGGCGGTCTCGGTGTCCATGTCGCCGAACTCGCCGGCGTCGAGTGCCTCGTTCATACGCAGGACCTCGAACATGTTGAACTCGAGGTCGCGGACGTTGCTCTTGTAGTGACCCATTACGGTCTTCTCCGTTCGGAGTGCGGTGTCATGACTGTGTCGCGCCCGAGGAGTCGGTGCACGTAACCACTGGTACGCCGGAACCTACTCGCCGGTAACAAAACTGATGCTAGTGCGTTGTCAGCAAACAGTCCAAGGTGAGGGAAGGCTCTGATTTCGGCGCGGACCTGCGAGGGCGCGCCGCGCGGTCAGTCACGCCCGGGACGGGCGGCGGCCCGGGCGGCGTCGAGCAGGATCGTCCGCTCGGCCCGGGCGACGGTCCGCCGGGTCACCTCTGCGTAGTCCGGCGTGACGGAGACCGACGTGACCCCCTTCCGGACGAGGTGCTCGGCCATACGGGGATCGGTCGACGCCGCCTGTCCGCACAGGGACACGGTGAGGCCGGACTCGTGGCAGCGGTCGATGATCTGGTCGATGAACGCGAGCACCGCCGGGTCCATCGAGTCGAACAGGTCCGCACACACCTCCGAGTCGCGGTCGACCCCCAACGTCAACTGGGTGAGATCGTTGGAACCGATCGATACGCCGTCTATTCCCATGGCGGCGTACTCGGGGATCCAGTGCACCACCGAGGGCACCTCGGCCATTATCCAGCGCTTGAGCCCCGTGTCCCGACCGATCGGATGGGCGTCGATGATGTCCAGACAGGCCCGCAGTTCCCACCCGGTCCGGACGAACGGGATCATCAGGTGCAGGTTCCGGTGCCGCCGCCGCACTCGCTCGAGCGCGTCCAGTTCCAACCGGAACAGGTCAGGCTCCCGGGTGTAGCGGAAGCAGCCCCGGTAGCCGATCATCGGATTGCGCTCCTCGGCCTCCACCTCCCCTCCGAGCAGCCCCCGGAACTCGTTGGACCGCAGGTCGGTGGCGCGGTACACCACGGGCCTCGGATCGAAGGCGGCGGCGATGGTGCTGATCCCCGAGGCCATCCGCTCCACGTACTCTTCCGTCCTGCCCTCCGCGATGAGCCGGCGCGGGTGCAACCCCTGCAGAGCGCTGGTGATGAGGAACTCCGCCCGCAGCAGGCCGACGCCGTCGACGTCCATCGCCGCGACCCGCGCCGCTGCGTCGGGCGTCGCGAGGTTGACGCAGACGGCTGTGGCGGTGACCTCGCGTGTGCGCACCTCGGGAGCCGCACCGGCATCGGCGGGAGCCTGCGGTGCCGTGGCCGCGCGGACCTCTCCCGGGTAGACGACGCCGGCGGTGCCGTCGACGGTGATGGTCTGCCCGTCGGCGATGTCGGCGGTCGCCGACCGCGTGCCCACGATCACGGGACGCCCCAGTTCGCGCCCCACGATGGCGGCGTGACAGGTCACGCCCCCCTCGTCGGTGACGATCGCGGCGGCGCGCTGGAGGATCGGCAGCCAGTCGGGGTCGGTCATCGTGGCCACCAGGATCTCGCCGGCGGCCAGGTTCACCCCGTCCGCCAGTTCGGTGAGGACGCGCGCGGTCCCGATCGCGGTGCCGGGCCCGGCGCCGAGGCCGGAGACGATCGGATCCACCTCATCGCCCGTGGTCCCGGCGGTCCCGGGATAGCCCGCACGCCCCGCCTCGGCGTCCAGAGTGGTGATCGGGCGGGTCTGCACGATGTACAGCTCACCGTCCTCGAAGGCGAACTCGGTGTCCTGTGGCACGCCGTAGTGCTGCTCGGACATCACGGCCAGGCGGGCGACCCGGCGCACCTGGTCGTCGTCGAGCACCCGGTCCAACTGCTCGGCCTCCGGGACGGGGACGAGCCCGTCGACCGTGCGGCCCGCGACGATCCGGGCGACCTTCCGGCCCACGTGCACGGTGAGGAGGTTCAGGTCTGCCTTGGACACGACGTACGTGTCGGGCTCGACCTTGCCGCCCACCACCACCTCGCCGAGTCCGAACGCCGCCTCGATCACCACGCGGTCGACCTGGGAGGTGCGGGGGTCGGCGGTGAAGGCCACGCCCGACGTGTCGGAACGGACCATCTTCTGCACCACCACCGCGATCGACGGTTCGTCGTCGTACCCCGACACCGCCCGGTAGGTCATGGCGCGCGGCGTCCACAACGAGCACCAGCAGTCCCGCACGGCCTCGAGCACGGCCTCCTCGCCGACGACGTCCGTGTACGACTCGTGGATCCCCGCGAAGGAGGTGTCACCGGCGTCCTCCGCGGGCGCGGAACTACGCACCGCCACGGGGACGTCCGACCCCAGCGACCGGTAGTGCGCCACGATGTCCTCGCGCAGTCGCGCCGGCATCTCCACCCCGGCGACGGTGCCACCGAACTCCGCCGCGAGGGACATCAGCTCCGCCTCGCTCGTCCCGTCGGCAGGGACCCGGCCGTCGTAGAGGCGCGACCGGACACCGGCCGTCTCCATCGCGGCGAGGTAGGCCGACTGTCCGACCGAGAATCCCGGCGGCACGGGGAACCCCGCGCCCGTCATCTCCCCGAGATTGGCGGATTTCCCGCCGTACTCGGGTGCGTCCGCCAGCCTCAGCTCGGAGAAATCGGCGACCCATCGTGCGTCCATCGCTCGCTCCTTCGAGATCGCGGCCCGACCGGTCGGAACCGTCGCTGTCTCCATGGTGGGCGGACCGGCTGCCCGGTGTGGGTGGTTCAGGCACAATCAGCGCATGGCAGACATCCAGCTCCGCGTTCCCTCCGCCTCCTCCGTGGTGGGAACGGCGTTCCGTGTCGTGGAGTGGGAGCTGAGAATGGCCAGGGAGTTGCTCATGCTGCCCGCCCGCGTCCTCGTGCTACTCGCGGACGTGGAGGACGTGGTCGTGCGGATCCAGGACCTGCTCGACGAGGTCAGCCGCACCGTGCGGCAGATCGACGGGATCGTGGCCACCGCCGTCGACACGGTCGACGGTGTCCGCACCACGGTGGCCAGGGCCAACAGGGTCGTCGACGAGGTCGCCGACACGGTCTCTGCCGCCGAGGGGATCGTGGGCCGGGTGGGCTCGACCGTCGACTCCGCCGAAGGCGTGGTGCGGCGCGTGGACGCCACGATCGACTCCGCCGAGGGCGTGGTGCGGCGCGTGGACGCCACGATCGACTCCGCCGAGGGCGTGGTGCGGCGCGTGGACGGCACGATCGACTCCGCGGAGGGGGTGGTGCGGCGCGTGGACGGCACGATCGACTCCGCCGAGGGCGTGGTCGTGCGGGTGGGGAGCACCGTCGAGTCCGCCGAGGGCGTGGTGGCTCGCGTCCGGACGACGGTGGACACCGCGGACGATCTGGTCCTCGACGCCGGCGGGCTCATCGAACGGGTCGTCCCCCTCGTCGACTTCGCGGACTCCACCTTCGCTCAGGTCAAGCCGGTCGTCGAGGCACTGCTCGTGGACGCCGACCTGGACGTGGAGGCCGCCCGGGTCGTGGCGACCCGGATGACCGAGGTCCTGGCGTGGGCGGACAAGACGATCCGGTTGCTCGAACCGATCGCCGACGACGTCCTCGAGTCGGTCGACCCCGACGAGGTCAAGGCGGTCATCCAGTTCATCGACCACCTGCCGGCGCTGGGCGACACCCTCGAGAACGACGTCATGCCGGTCCTGGCCTCACTGGACACCGTTGCCCCCGAGGTCCACCAGATCCTCGAGGTGGCGCAACAGTGCCTCGAGGCGGTCGCCGGCATCCCCGGATTCCAGCTCCTGCGCCGCCGCGGTGGGGACAACGGTAAGGCCGACTGAGCGCCCGAGTCCCGGAGCCGCGACTCCGGACCGCATCTGATTCCGGACGGCGCCCGACTTCCCAGCGGCGCCCGACCGGTCCGGCACGGGTGAGTGTGCTCAGCCCGCCGGCGTGCCGTCGTCAGCGATCAGGACCACGCTGCCCAGCACGTGGCAGAGGGTGAGAGCCAGGTGGGTGTCCAGGCGCCTGGCCCCCGGTTCCCGGCCCAGTTCGTGCTCGGCCTTGGTCAGTCGGTACCTCACGGTGTTGCGGTGCAGGAGCAGCCGGGACGCCGTCTCCGAGTAGTTCTCCGCCGAGTCCAGGAACACCCGGACGGTCTCCCGCTGTCTCGCCGCGTCGTCCGTGTCCCTCGCCAGGCCGCCGAGGACTTCGCGGATCCATCGCCGGGTGGACGCGAGGTCCTCGGCCAGTCGGGCGATGACGGGGATCCCGTCGTCCGCGTACGAGACCACACGCGCCTCGTCGCCGGTGCACACCTGCGCGATCGTGCCGACGAGCGCTGCCTGTGTGCGGGTGGTGCGGAACCCCTCGACCCCGGCACCGGGCGCGCCGAAGGATATCCGGGCCGCGGGGGTCGCCGCGGCGATCGGCGCGAGGACTCCCGTGTCGACGGCGAGGCGACGGCCCTCCATGCCGAACCAGGCCTCGGCCGTGGCGCGGCCGGTGGCGATCATCAGCGGCGGGCGGTGGTCGCCGAGTTGCCCGGCCAGACTGTCCACGACGCTCTCGAGCAATCGGGACTGATCGGTGAACGCGCCGAAGTCGTCGATCCACACCCGGCACCCGACGTGCACCTGGTTCAGTCGGTATCCCGTCACCCGCTCGAACTCGGCGGGGTCGATGCCCTCGCCGTCGAGGACCCGGTTGACGATCGAGTTGATCGACCGCGCCGCCCGGTCGTGGGAGGAGCGCACCTCCTCCTCGTGTGCGGCGATGACGGTCCGGGTGATCTCGTCGACGTACTGGTACAGCCATCCGGCGAGGTGGTGGTAGAGCGGCAGCTTCTCGTGGTCCTCGCACTCGACCTCCTGCACCTGGTCGAACACATGGGCCAGGAGACAGTCGGAACCGACGTGATAGGCCCGCCGCAGTGCGGCGCTCGAGACGTCCCTGCGGGCGAGCGCGACGGCGTAGTGCACCGCGTCGGGCAGGGGAGGGAGGTCGTGTGCGTCCTTGGTGTGCGACAGCATGTCGATGATGACCTCGACGTTGTTCGTCACGCTGGCGTGCAGAGCCGAGTGTGTGTCCTCATCGGTGAGTTCGCCGATGGCGTCCTCGATGGCCGCGGTCATGCTGTCGGAGATGGCCGCGGTCCGCGAACTGAGCCTCAGACCTATGCGGCGGGTCAGTTCGCGGAGGCGCTCGGGATCCTGCGGTGTTGTGCTGAGCATGTGTGCGGGCGGGGTCGGGTCCGTCTGGTGGCTCAGGTCCCGCCGTGTCCTTCCTGCGTGATCACCGTCCGGACAGGTACGACAGGGCGGAACGCGCGGCGTTCCACCCAGCCATTCCGTGGGCGCCCGCCCCGGGCGGGGCGGCCGCCGAGCAGATGTAGACGCCGGGCACGCCGGTCGAATAGGGGTCGAGGGCGACCCGCGGCCGGAAGACCAACTGGCGGGGGTCGTTGGCACCCGTCACGATATCCCCGCCGACGTAGTTGGCGTTGTGATCCTCGAGTTCACGGGTCGAGCGCGTGTGGATCTCGTGGACGCGATCGCGGAACCCGGGGGCGAATCGCTCGATCTGGTCGATGATCGTCTGGGTGGCATCGCCCGTCCACCCCGCGGGTACGTGGGCGTAGGCGTCGACGGGATGGAGCCCGTTCCTCGCGCGGGCGGGGTCGGCGACGGACTGCTGGCCGACCAGGACGAAGGGCCGCTGCGGCATCTCCCCTCGGACGACCTGCCGCTCGGCTGCGGCGATCTCCGCGAAGGTGCCCCCCACGTGGACCGTGCCGGCCGACCGGGACGGCTCGTGGGACCACGGGATGCCGCCCTCGACCGCGAAGGCGACCTGGAACGCCGCGGGCCCGTGTCGGAAGCGGCGGAAGGCGCGGTCGACCCTGCGGGGTATGACGCCGGCGAGGATCCCGGCAGCGGCGGCAGGAGAGGTGTCGAGCATGACGATGTCCGGGTTCCCCAGCTCGCGGTGGTCGCGGACGGTGACCCCGGTGTCGATCCGGCCGCCGTACGAGGTCAACATCGACGCCATCGTGGTGGCGATCGTCGCCGAACCCCCCACGGCCACCGGCCAGCCGAACCGGTGTGCGGCCGTACCCAGGGCGACGCCGATCGCCGAGGACATTACCGAGCCGAGCGGGCGGAAGGCGTGTGCGGCGACGCCTCCGAACAGGGCCCGCGCCTCGTCGGTGTGCCACCGGCGGGCCAACACGCTGGCAGGCATGGCGGCGTAGGCCCCGAAGCGGGCGAGGACGAGGGGATGGTCCGGGACGTGCAGGAGGGGCTGGAGGAACTCCTCGGCGATCTGTGGGAAGCGTGCGGTGAGGGCTCCGAACATCCGTCGGTAGGACTCCCCGTCGTCGCCGAGTCGGGAGGCCGTGTGGTCCACCGACTTCCAGACCGCCGCACCCCTGCCACCGTCCAGCGGGTGCGAGTACTGGACCTCGGGGAGCGCCCACCGTAGGCCGTGGGCCTCGAGGTCGAACCGGCGGCTGAAGGCGGTGTCGACGGCGAGGGGGTGGAATCCCGAACACTGGTCGTGCAGCAGGCCCGGCGAGGTCATCTCGCCGGACCTGGTGCCGCCGCCGATGGAGTCGGATGCCTCCAGAACGGTGACATCGACTCCATCGGCGGCCAGTGTCAACGCGGCTGCCAGGCCGTTGGGCCCGCTACCGACGATGATCGCTGTGGGCATGAACTCAGCTCATCCCGACCGTGGACTCGTCGCGACCGCCCGCGGGGGACGTGTCCGTGAGCGGGCCCTCGGCGCCGGGGGAGGCGGGAACGCTCGCGGACGCCCGCTGATCGGCCGGCAGGTACTCCGGGTGGCGCCAGGTCACGGTGAACGGGATGGGCCCGTTCGGAAGCCATGGCTGCTCCGTGACCACGTCACGGACGTCGTAGTGGCCACGCTCGACGACCCCGAGGGCCGCGTCGATCACGCGGTACTCGATGGTCTTCTTGTGCAGTGGCTGGGACTCGGTCCAGACGCTGATGAACTCACCCGGCTCGAAGTTGCACCGCTTCTGCACCGCCGAGATCGTCCGCTCGTCGAACAGGTGCCCGTCTCCGAACTGCCACCCGGAGAAGAAGGTGCACAGCACCTCGCCCTCGCGGAACCGGTAGTTCTCCATGCTGTCCAGGACCGACGGCATGATCGACATGTGGCCGCGTCCCTGGGTGTTCATCATCCGGAACGCGGTGGTCTTCTGGAGGAAGATCTCGGCGCCCTCGGGGCCGAACAGTGCCGACAGCTGGTTGTGCGGGGACGTCATGGACGTCGCGAAGGCCGGGTTGTCCAGCTTGGCCTCGCACCCGTTGTTGCGGAACGCCATCGTGGAGGAGGCCCAGTTGCCGGCGTACTGACGCATTCCGATGAGGAACGAGATCTTGTCGGGTCGGAAGTTGCCGACTATCGGGCCGGTCAGGGTGAGCACCGCGGCGATCACCACGACCCACACGCTGCTGGCGTCCCACAGGGCGTACCCGTCGCCGGCGAAGAAGCCGAGGAAGACCACCGGCGTCGCGAACACGTAGAAGAGGTTCCATTCCTGCGGCATGGCCAGCGCGAACATCGAGTAGATGAACACGTGGAAGCACATCATGAACGCGGCGGCCAGGACCGCGACCGTCCAGTTGGTGGTGAAGAGCAGGACGAGCGGGACGACGAACTCGACGATCGTGCCCATGACGTGCGCGGCGAAGAACGCCACCTTGGTGGGCATGAGGTCCTCGGGCGCGTTGCGGTAGAGCGACCGGCGCAGCGCCTTGGACTTGATCAGCGGGCCGTTGGTGAGCATCGTCTGCACGGTGGGCGTGAAGTGGACGCCGAGCTTGGAGATGAACGCGCCCCACCAGACCGCGAACATCGCGATCTTGGCGACGATGATCATGTCCACGTGGCCGGCGCCGAAGGTGGTGAGAACACCGAAACCGAGCATGATGACGGAGTACTGCTCGGGACGCGACGCCAGGAACGTGACCCTGTCCCGCAGACCCATCACCAGCTGGATCGCGACGAACGTGACGAACGGCCACAGCGGCACGAGTCCGGCCTCGCTGTAGGCGGCGGCGGTCTGCTGACCGGGCAGGACCAGGCCCAGCGCGAGGGTGGCGAGCATCGCGAAGTACAGCGCGACGTCGATGGCCTTACGCTCGTCTCCCTTGGTGAAGGGGATCTTGTCCGGCCAGGGCGGGAGCCGCAGCGTCCCGGTGCGCATCCAGTAGCGGTACCCTGCTGTGTTGGGCTTGAACTTGAACGCCAACGGGCCCCACGATTCGTTGAACCCGGTGGCGGACCAGAGGATCACCCAGATCATCGCCTTCTGGTAGACGATCACCTCGCCCCACCACGCGCCGAGGTCGGTCAGCGGGAGGCCGGGCGTGGAGAGCCCGATGATGAGCCAGCCGCCGAGGAAGAAGACCAGGCCCTTGACGAGGTACAGGGAGTGCATGATCTTCGGCGCACCGAATCCGAACTCCACCCAGTGGTGAGCAAGCAGTTTCATCCGTTCCATCGTGGGGATGGACTCGAACTTGGCCGGATCGACGGCCGGGACATCGGCTTGTAGAAACCCCATGGGGGACTCCTTCTCGGGTCGGGTTGAGGGAACGAGGGTTGAGGGAACGAGGGTTGAGGGAACGAGGGTTGAGGGGTCAGGCGACGAGCGAGGTGCGCAGGCGCGGTTTGTCGATCTTGCCGACCGGGTTCTTGGGCAGTGCCGCGGTGATCGTCACCTCGACCGGCACCTTCACCCGGGTGAGGCGGTCACGGCAGTGCGCGATCACGGCGTCGGGTGTCAGCTCCACGTCCGGGTACGGGACGACGAAGGCCACGGGGACCTCACCGAGCACGTCATCCCGGCGGCCGACCACGGCGACCTCGAGTGCACCCGGCAGGCTGCCGATGGCGTTCTCGATCTCCTTGGGGTACAGGTTCTCCCCGCCGCGGATGATCATGTCCTTGAGCCGGTCGACGATGCTGAGGTAGCCGTCCTCGTCGAGCCGGCCCACGTCACCGGTGCGCACCCACCCGTCGACGATCGTCTGAGCGGTGGCCTCCGGCATGTTGAGGTAGCCCGCCATCACGACGGCCCCGGTGATCAGTACCTCCCCGGTCTGTCCGGTGGGTACGTCGCGGAGGAGGTCGTCGACGATCCGGATACGTTGGCCGGGCAGTGCCGGCCCCACGGTCCCGGGCTTGCGCGGGCCGTCGATCGGATTGACCGCCGAGGCACAGGTGGCCTCGGTCAGGCCGTAGCCCTCCAGGATGGGCACGTCGAAGAACTCCTCGGCCGCCGCGAGGAGTTCCCGCGTGGCCGGAGCAGCGCCGCAGACGGCGAACCGGAGCGAGGACATGTCCGGTTGCCGGCCCTCCGCCCTGGTGAGCAGCAGTGCGTAGATGGTGGGTACGGCGGAGAAGTAGGTGGGCCGGAGGTTCTCGACGGTGTCGTAGAACTTCTGGGCGTCGAAGCCGCCCATGATCGTCAGTTGCGCGCCGACCTGGAGGGGAGCCAGGAGGCTGACCATCAACGCGTTCACGTGGAACAGCGGCAGGACCAGCAGGCAGTGGTCCTCGGCGGTCATCCGCATGGTGTCGGCCATGGTCCGGGACATCGCCGTGGCGTTGGCGTGGGTGAGCATGACGCCCTTGGGACGCCCGGTGGATCCGCTGGTGTAGATCACCAGGGCGAGGTCGTCGTCCGCCAGGTCGACGGGGTCGAGCTGCGCACCGTTCCCCGACGTCCTTAGGTCATCGACGCTAATCGCCGGTCGCCCGCCGGAGGGGGAGTCGGCGGTGGAGTTCACGACGAGCACGGCGTCGGCGTCGTTGATCTGGTGATCGGCCTCGTCGTGCGTGAAGTTCGGGTTGATCGGGGTGGCCGCTGCGCCGAGGTACCACGCCGCGAAGATGGAGATCACCAGCTCGCTCCGGTTGGGGAGCATCACCGCGATCACGTCCCCGCTGGTGACGCCGTGTTCGCTGAACTGCGCGGCCACCGAGGTCACCGCCCGGTCGAGTTCGCGGAAGGACATCCGGGTCGCGTCGTCACGGATGCTGGGGGCGTCGCCGAAGCGTTCCGCGAGTGTTCTGGGGAGGTATCCGGGCTGCACATCTACTTCTCGTCGGCGACCTGTGTGATCTCGGACACTACGGAGATCGGGCGGGCCGCACATCGGTAGATGTGACGAACTTCACGTTTGCGTTAGTGCACGATGTACAAGCGGGGGAGGTGGCGCCGGGGGCGTCGGGTGCTCATCCGGGCGGGATGGCAGGAGCGGGCGGCCGGTGCGGACGGCCGGTGCGGACGGGGCCGGAACAACGAACTGCGGGGCACCTCGCTGGTGGAGGTGCCCCGCAGAATGGCCCGGTTCGGGCGAGGGAGCCGATGACGGGAATCGAACCCGCGCTGTCTGCTTGGGAAGCAGAAGTTCTACCATTGAACTACATCGGCAGTGCCTGCTGGAGGCGGCTTCAGATTAGCACGAGCCCCGGTGGCCGCAGGCGCGGTGGGGTCACTTCCGGGCGGACTTGCGCTTCGCGCCCGTGGTCATCGGCCGCTTGGGCTGGTTGAGCGACGCGCGGGGGACGAATCCGAACGCCACGCCCCCGATCACCGCCACCGCGATCGCGCCGATGATCCACGGCGTGACCGATCCGCCGCCGGTGATCCCCATCAGCACGATGAGTACGGCGACGCCGACACACACCCACGACCACTGGGTCCAGCGCCAGAAGTACCTCGAGGGCTCGTCCCTGATCTCGTCCATGCGCCTATTTCACCACGGCAGCGGGGGTCGGTGCATATCCGCCAGGCGCTCCCGGGGGGTCGCCGGGCCGGGAGGGCGCCGGGATGTGGCAGGTCTCACGTGGTTTCGAGGGTCGGTTCGGGAACGAAACGGGCGTGCCATGCGCTGAACTGGAGGACAGTCCGATTTGTGCGACCGGATGGCCGGTCCGCGGGCTCAGCCCTGCAGGAGGTGCGTGGTGGACGTGCGCGAGGCCATGGAGCGGCCGATCGCCGAGCGGGTACGGACGGTGCTCGCCCGCGGTGCGGCCGGGGCCATCGAGGCCGGCATGCTCAGGCGGCCGCTGCGCTCGGCGCGCGTCCGGGACGACGGGGTGATCGTCCTGGTGGTCGACGTGGGGGGCATGTCGCGTGAGGCCGGTGACGTCGACCGGGTCGCGGCCGCCGGGGCCACCGCCACCGTCGAGATCGTCGACACGGTGTGTACCGGTCGGTGCCGGGGTTGCGCGCCGCGCCCGTCGTTCGCTCTCGACGGCCGACCCGCGTCGTGTGGTGCGGGACGCGGAGGGGCCGGTGGTGGGGGGCGGGCTGCCGGGGGCGACGACGACGACTGCGCTGTCGCCCGGGGAGTTGTCACCCTCTCCGGGATCGTGACGGCCTCGTCCCCGGCGCGTCGGCGCAGGTTGGTCACCGCCGACGGGGGCGGGACGGGCCCGAACTCGGAGGGCGGGTCGCTCCGCCTGAGCGAGTTGCAGCCACTGGAGATCACCTACCTCACCGCGGACGGCGTCCACGTGGTTCCCCGGGCGTCCCTTGCCGCCGCGGCGGTCGACCCGATCGGCGTCGACGAGCAGGTCTGGCTGCACCGCCTCGCCGCCGACACCGGGCTCGCCTCCCGTCTCGCGTTGCGTGCCGGGCGGCAGATCGCGGGCACGGATCCGCGGATCGTCGCGATCGACCGGTACGGGGTCGACCTACGCATCGGATCGACCGGTGGCGGGTTCCGCGACCTCGTCAGACTCCCGTTCGCGCAGGTCTGCGCCGATTCCGACGACGTTCTCGCCCAACTCTCCGCGCTGACGCGGTGAATCACTTCACAAGAATTCGCTGAAAGCCCTTGTCTTTACAGGTAAGCCTTACCTAAGTTATTCGCTGCGGGTAGTCACGTCCCCGCTCCGGTGTTTTCCGTTCCGGCGCCACTACCCCTGAGGCGCCGGAACGGAAAAGGCTGGGACCGCGATGACGAGAGGGCGAAGGCATGCGATCACTGGTGGGACCCGTTCCCGAGCCGGCCGAACGGGCGAGCTCGGCACTGCGGCGCTGCGCGAGGGCCACGCTGAGTCTCCCCGCTCCCACCGCCGGCTCCCGCGTGAACGCCACTCCCGCGGTCGCGCTCGCGCACCGGACTTCCGGAACGGCCGACCTCAGCCTCGTCATCCCGACGGCCGACGCCGCGGCGATCCCGTCCGGGGGAGTGCACGCCCGTCTCGAGGTGCTCGACGAGATCCTCGGCGGGGCAGCCCGGGGCCGGTGTCGCCGCCTCGTCGTCGTCGACGGACTGGTCGAACAGATCGACGCGCGCGCCCAACGCCACGCCGCCACCCGCATCGCGCGAGACCTGCCCGACTCGGCCCTGCTCGGGGTCGGATCCGAGTCGGCGCTCGTCCGGCTCCGGACGGAGCGGATCCTGCTCACCGATGACTCCGGCGTCACCGACATCGCCCTCGACGACCTCGCCACCTCCGGGCCCGACCCCTTCACCGACCTCGAGGGGCACTGGCTCGACCACCTCAACGATCCGCGCTGCCAGGTGGTGCCGCGGCTGGCCTTGCGCGTCTGCCGGTGCCTGCCCGCCGAGCGACCCCTCCTGATCGGCATCGACCGCGCCGGCGTCGACATCGAGCTGACGGACCGCGAGGGCCGCGCCCGGCGCGAACGGCTGCCGTTCGCCGAGGCGTGCACGGACGTCACCGAGCTGGGGACCCAGCTCCGGTTGCTCGCGGGAGGCGCGCGGTACCCTCAGGACCGTGCTGCTCTCCGACCGTGACCTCCGTACCGAGCTCGCCGACGGGCGGCTGGGCATCGACCCCCTCGACCCCGCGCTGATCCAGCCGTCGAGCATCGACGTCCGCCTCGACCGGATGTTCCGCGTCTTCAACAACTCGCGCTACACCCACATCGACCCCGCGCAGCAGCAGGACGAGCTCACCGAACTGGTCGAGCCCGCCGAGGGGGACCCGTTCGTCCTGCACCCCGGCGAGTTCGTCCTGGGGGCCACCCTCGAGCGACTCCGCCTGCCCGACGACCTGGCCGGCCGGCTCGAGGGCAAGTCGTCGCTCGGTCGACTCGGGCTGCTCACGCACTCCACCGCCGGCTTCATCGACCCCGGGTTCGACGGCCACATCACCCTCGAGCTGTCGAACGTGGCGAACCTGCCCATCACGCTGTGGCCCGGGATGAAGATCGGCCAGCTGTGCCTGTTCCGGCTCTCCAGTCCCGCCGAGACCCCGTACGGCAGTGCCTCCGTGGGCTCGAAGTACCAGGGCCAGCGCGGCCCCACCGCCTCCAAGGCGTACCTGAACTTCCGGTGACCCGGCGGACGACGGCAGCCCGGCGACTGTTACTCGCCCCTCGTTCACCAGTCCGTTCCCGCCGCGCCGCGTCGACGGGGTAGAACAGCGCCATGCGTATGACCGTGTTCGGGACCGGGTACCTCGGCGCCACCCACGCCGCCTGCATGGCCGAGCTGGGCCACGAGGTGCTGGGGGTGGACGTCGACGAGGCCAAGATCGAACGCTTGCGTCGGGGCGAGGTGCCGTTCTACGAGCCGGGTCTGCCGGAGATCCTGCTGCGGCACGTGGAGTCGGGGCGGCTGCGGTTCACCACCGACTACGCCGAGGCCGCGGCGTTCGCCGACCTGCACTTCATCGGGGTCGGGACCCCGCAGCGCAAGGGCGAGTTCGCCGCCGACACCTCGTACGTGGAGGACGTGGTGGCGCGGCTGACGCCGCTGCTGTCCGCGGACGCGGCGGTGGTGGGCAAGTCGACGGTGCCGGTGGGAACGGCCGCGCGATTGCAGGGGATCGCCGACTGGCACGCCCCGGACGGGGTGCGGGTCGAGGTGGTGTGGAACCCGGAGTTCCTGCGCGAGGGCTTCGCCGTGGCCGACACGTTGACACCGGATCGGATCGTGATCGGCCTGGCCGGCGGTGAGTCGGCACTGGGGCTCGCGCGGGAGCTGGTGTCCGAGGCGTACGCGCCGATCCTCAAGGCGGATCCGTGCCCGGTGATCGTGACGGATCTGGCCACGGCCGAGCTGGTCAAGGTCAGCGCGAACGCGTTCCTCGCGACCAAGATCAGCTTCATCAACGCCGTGTCGGAGGTGTGTGAGGCCGCCGGCGCCGATGTGACCGTCTTGGCCGATGCGATCGGCATGGACAAGCGGATCGGTCGACGCTTCCTCAACGCCGGCCTGGGGTTCGGGGGTGGCTGTCTGCCCAAGGACATCCGGGCCTTCATGTCCCGCGCCGGCGAGTTGGGTGCGGACGAGGCGATGACGTTCCTGCGGGAGGTCGACTCGATCAACATGCGCCGACGCGAGCGGATGGTGGGCCTGACCGTCGAGGCGTGCGGCGGGACGGTCATCGGCAAGACCGTCGCGGTGCTGGGGGCGGCGTTCAAGCCGAACTCCGACGACGTGCGGGACTCGCCGGCGCTGAACGTGGCGGGGATGCTCTCGCTCAAGGGCGCGAGCACCGTGGTGTACGACCCGCAGGCCCTGGACAACGCCCGGGCGTTGTTCCCCACGCTGACGTACGCCGAGTCGGCGCTGGCCGCCTGTGAGGGCGCCGACGTGGTGCTGGTGGCCACCGAGTGGCCCGAGTTCGTCGAGCTGGACCCGGCCGCGGTCACCGGGGTGGCGCGCGGCCGGGTCCTGCTGGACGGTCGCAACTGCATGCCCGCCGACCGCTGGCGCGCCGCCGGCTGGACCTACCGCGCACTCGGACGCGGGGTGCCGGTGGAGGGCGCCACCCGCCGCACGGGGACGGCCCCCGCCGGGCCGGGGGTCGTCCCGTCGATGCGCTCCGGACACCCGTCGACCTGACCCCCGGCCGACCTGACACCGGCCGACGCGGCCCCCGGGCTACTGCCGGTACGAGGCCAGGAAGTTGCCGATCCGCTCGATCGCCACGCCCAGATCGCGGGAGGCGGGCAGGGTGACCACCCGGAAGTGATCGGGGTCCGGCCAGTTGAAGCCCGTGCCCTGGGTGACGAGGATCCGCTCCTGCTCGAGCAGGTCGAGGGCGAACAGCCGGTCGTCGTGGATCTCGTGGACGTTCGGGTCCAGCTTGGGGAAGGCGTACAGCGCGCCCATGGGCTTGACGCAGCTCACGCCCGGGATCGTGTTGAGCTTCTCCCACGCGATGCCCCGCTGCTCGTGCAGCCGGCCGCCGGGCTCGATGAGCTCGTTGATCGACTGATAGCCACCGAGCGCCACCTGGATGGCGTGCTGCGCGGGCACGTTGGGGCACAGGCGGGTGGACGCGAGGAGCTCCAACCCCTCGAGGAAGCCGGCCGCGTGCGCCTTGGGGCCCGTGATCGCCAGCCAGCCCGCCCGGTAGCCCGCCACACGGTAGGTCTTGGACAGTCCGTTGAAGGTCAGCACGAGCAGGTCGTGGGCGAGGGTGGCGATGGAGGTATGCTCGGCCTCGTCGTAGACGATCCGGTCGTATATCTCGTCCGCCAGGATGAGCAGACTGTGCTCGCGGGCGAGATCGACGATCCCCTGCAGGACCTCACGCGAGTAGACCGCGCCGGTCGGGTTGTTGGGGTTGATCACCACGATGGCCTTGGTTCGCGGGGTGATCTTGGAGGCGATGTCCTCAAGCGACGGGTTCCAGTCGTCCTGTTCGTCGGCGAGGTAGTGGACGGGCCTGCCCCCGGCGAGTGAGGTCATGGCGGTCCACAGCGGGTAGTCCGGTGCGGGGATGAGGACTTCGTCGCCGTCGTCCAGCAGCGCCTGCATCGACATGGTGATGAGCTCGGACACGCCGTTGCCGAGGTAGATGTCGTCCACGCTGAGACGGGGGAAGTCCGGGACCAGCTCGTAGCGCGTGAAAATCGCCCGGCGGGCCGACAGGATGCCCTTGGACTCCGAGTAGCCCTGCGCGTGGGGGAGCGCGGCGATCATGTCGCGCATGATCACGTCCGGCGCCTCGAACCCGAACGGCGCGGGGTTGCCGATGTTCAGCTTGAGGATGCGGTGACCTTCGGCCTCGAGCTGGTTGGCCCTGGCCAGTACCGGCCCGCGGATCTCGTAGAGGACGTCCTTGAGCTTGGAGGACTGGTCGAGAGTGCGCAGCTGGTGGAGCGTTCGTCCCGTGGTCTCAGGCGTCATACCTTGCGATTGTGCCACTCGGGTCGCTGTGGCCCGCGTCGCGGAGGGCGTATGTCCGGTGGGGCATGGCGGCACCATGCCCGGGGCCGAAGGAGAGCACCGTGGCCCCACAGGGATGTCGTGAACGCCGCGCGGCGGTGGCACCTTTCTACGCGGTCGCCGGCTGGAGCTCCAGCCGCCCGCGGGCATGGCGTCTCGCACCCGCCGAAGGGCAGGCCAGACGCCATGTTCAGGAGCGGCGACCTTCGTGCAGTACATCTGCGGGAGCGCCCTGGGCGCCAGGCGCGGGAGCGGTTGAGGGCGGCGTCGCGAGCGGACGCGCGTACGCCCTCCCCCCGGGGAACGTCCACATGCGCCGCGGCCCGTGATCAGGAGATCTGATCACGGGCCGCGGTGGCGTCCGGTGGGCGTCAGCCCAGAGAGAGGCCGTAACCTCCGGACTTCTTCGAGCGGGGGATCGCCCCACCCGACGCGGGCTTCGCCGGGGCATCGGTCGGCGTCGACTCAGCCTGGGTGGACTCGGTCGACGTCGACTCAGCCTGGTCGGCGGAACCGGTCGCGGACTCGGCGGTGTCGGCAGTGTCGGCGGGCTCGGCTTTCGCCGGGGCCTCGGTCGCCGGGGCGGCGGGCTCGGCCTTCGGAGCGCCGGGTGCCTTCGGAGCACCGGGTGCCTTGGGCGCGCCGGGCGCCTTCGCTCCACCCTTGAGGCCCAGGCCGACGGCCGGCTTCGCGGGCGCGGCCGGTGCGGTGTCCGTGGCGGACCCGGCATCGGCGGTCTCGGTCTGCGCGGCGGCGGACTCGCCCGCGGACGGCTCGGACGCCGCTGCCTTGGCCGTGCCCGGGGCCTTCGTGCCGCCCGGAGCCTTGGCCCCGCCGGGAGCCTTGGCCCCGCCACCCAGGGTGAGCCCGCCGGACTTCGGCGCACCGGCGCTCGGCTTGGGAGCGCCGGTGGTGGCCGGAGCGGAACCCTGCGCGGCCTCGCGGGTCTCCTCCGTGCGCTCGGCGTCCTTCACCGCGGACTGGGCCTCGGTGGCGGACTCGCCGCTCCCGGCGGCGCCGGGGGCCTTCGGAGCGCCGGGGGCCTTGGGGCCGCCGGGGGCCTTGCCGCCGCCACCGAGCTTGAGGCCACCCGACTTGGGTGCGCCCGTCGAATCGGCGGCCGACGGGCCGGCCTCGGCCGCGCTGGCCGCGCCACCGGTGCCGGCGGCGGCGACCTCCGCGCCCTCGCCCTCGTCGACGACGGCGTTGTCCGGCGCGGCCTCGGCCGGGGCAGCGGGGGCGGCGGCCGTGGCGGACTCCGCCTCGGCGGCGTCGCGCTCGGCCTGCTCGGCCTCCTTCTCCGCCTTCGTCTTCTCACGCGTGGGCTGCTCCAGCCACGCGGCCTCGCGAGGCTCGGGCAGGCCGCCGTCACGGGAGACGGACTCCAGGAGCAGCTGGGCGACGTCCACGACCTCGACCTGGCCCTCCTGCTCGGTGCCGTCGGTCTGGGCGGTGGCCCCGTCCGAGAGCATCACGCGACAGAACGGGCAGCCCGTGGCGATCTTCGTGGCCTTGGTCGACAGGGCCTCGTCGACACGGTCGATGTTGATCCGCTTGCCGACCGTCTCCTCCATCCACATGCGCGCGCCACCGGCGCCACAGCACATGGACCGCTGGCCGTGACGGGGCATCTCCGTGAGGGTCACGCCCGAGCCGTCCATGAGCTCACGCGGGGCCTCGTAGACCTGGTTGTGGCGGCCGAGGTAACACGGGTCGTGGTAGGTGACGCCACCGTCGATCGGGGCCACCGGCACGAGGCGCTTCTCGCGCACCAGACGGTTGAGCAGCTGCGTGTGGTGGACCACCTGGTAGTCGCCGCCGAAGTCGCCGTACTCGTTCTTCAGCGCGTTGAGGCAGTGGGCACACGTCACGACGACCTTGCGCTGCGCGGCGGGCACGCCGTCGAACGCGTCGTTCATGACCTCGATGTTCTGCTGGGCGAGCATCTGGAACAGAAACTCGTTGCCCGCGCGGCGGGCCGAGTCGCCGGTACAGGTCTCGCCCTGGCCCAGCACCGCGAACTTCACACCGGCGGTGTGCAGCAGCGAGGCCACGGCCTGGGTGGTCTTCTTGGCGCGGTCCTCGAAGGCGCCGGCACAGCCCACCCAGAACAGGTACTCGGTGTCGGCGAAGTCCTCGATGTCCTTGCCGATCACGGGGATCTCGAAGTCGAGGGAGTTCATCCACTCGTCGCGACCGGAGTTGTTCTGGCCCCAGGGGTTGCCCTTGTTCTCGAGGTTCTTGAACAGGCCCGCGAGCTCGGTCGGGAACTCGGACTCGATGAGGACCTGGTAGCGGCGCATATCGATGAAGTGGTCGACGTGCTCGATGTCCACCGGGCACTGCTCGACGCAGGCGCCACACGTGGTGCAGGACCACAGGGCCTCGGGGTCGATGATGCCGGCGGCCATCGGGTCGTCGGAGAGGTCCGCTGTGGTGTGACCGACGAGGGGGCGCTGGGCCTCGAGGCGGGCCGCCTCCGGGATCTTGGCGAGCTTGGCCTCGTCGGGGTTGCCCTCGGCGTCGACCAGTCCGGTCTCCTCGCCCATCGTGGTCTGCCCACCGGCGAGCAGGTACGGCGCCTTCGCGGCACCGTGGTCGCGCAGGGACATGATCATGAGCTTGGGGCTCAGCGGCTTGCCGGTGTTCCAGGCGGGGCACTGCTCCTGGCAGCGGCCACACTCGGTGCAGGTCGAGAAGTCGAGCCAGCCCTTCCAGGAGAAGTCCTCGATGGCGCCGGCGCCGAGCTTCGGCTCGAAGTCCTCGTCCTCCTCGGTGAGCTCCTCGATCTTCTCCATGGTCAGCGGGACGCCGTCCATGGTCATCGGCTTGAGCGGGCCGAGCGCGGTGCGGCCGTCGGCCTCACGCTTGAAGTAGATGTTGAAGAACGCCGCGAAGCGGTGCCAGGCGACGCCCCAGGTGATGTTGCGGCCCACCACGTACAGCCAGACCATGCCCGAGAGCAGCTTGATCAGCGCGAAGATCGAGACCATGAGCTCGTTGGCGGGCAGGAGGGTCGAGAGCGGACCGGAGACCCAGTCGGTGGCCCAGTGGAAGTGGTGGCCCTCCTCGGCCTGCAGGGCGAGCTTGCCGGCCTTGACGAAGACCATGCCGAGGCCCTCGAGGAGCACGACGATCTCGACGAAGTACGCGGCCTTACGGTCGGAGCCCTCGAAGCGGTTGAGGCCCTTCCGCTGGTTGACCTGGCGGATGATGATCAGGACAGTGATGCCGATGACGGTGCCCAGGCCCAGGAACTCGTCAATCGCGTGCCACCAGACCTGGTCGGACAGCCAGGGCCAGCCGCCGCGGGGGTTGAACGTCTGGATGTAGGCCTCGAACCAGACGATCGAGCCGAGCAGGAAGCCCACCATGACGAACCAGTGGAAGAAGCCCACCGAACGTTTGCGGGCCATCCGGGTGTGGGCGCCCACCTCGACGATGACGTTCTTCAATCGGGGCAGGATCGGCCGCAGCCGGTCGAATCCGTCCTTCTGTCCCAGGAACAGGCTGCGCACCATGCGGGTGACGCCGCCTATGAAGGATGCCCAGCAGAACAGACTGAGCAGGACGCCGATCGTCCCGAGTGTGATGGTCACGCCTGACATGGTTCGCGGCCTTTCGTCGCACTTCTCGACGCACGAGCACTCATAGGACCCTGTGGGCGCCCGTCGACTGTGTCGAGGTCAAAGGTAAGCCACGCGGGCCCCGTCTGCCGAGTTGAGGCTGCCCTTACCGGAGCAGACTCCACTCGCAGGCGGGGCCCGCGTGGAAGGGGAGGATCAGTTGGTCCGGAGCGTCAGCCCGGGGTGTGCGGCGAGGACGTCGGCGATCGGGACGGCCGACAGGCGCGGGGTGAACCCGGCCGTCCGGGCCACGGCATCGGCGTCGGCGCAGGTGACGGAGTCCGCGACGTTGGACGCGCTCGAGATACCCAGGGCCCGGTCGCCGGAGAAGACGACGCCGCCGCTGTCGCCGGGCAGGGCGCACAGGTCCACGGTGAAGGCGTTCGAGATGGTGCGCGTGCCCGCCACGTCGATTGTCGTGCCGACCTGCGAGATCGTGCCGCAGGAGAAGCCGGTCCGGAACCCCGTCTTGCAGGCCTTCTGGCCGACGACCGGGTCCGCGGTGCCGATGATCCCCTGGGTGCTGTCCGGCCCGTCTCCCACCAGGTTGGTGCGGAACCGGTCCGCCACGTCGTCGTCGACCGCGATGAGGGCGGTGTCGATGCCCTCCCGCTCGCTGCGGGTCATGGTGCCGAACTCCTCGCCGTCGGCGAGGGCCGCGCGGGTGCCGTCGGCGCCGGCACAGTGCGCGGCGGTGATGACGACGGGCTTGCCGTCCAGTTCACCGTTGAACCCGGTCGAGCACTCGAGGATTCCTCCCGGGACGCCCACCTGGTACCCGGTACCGCCCGTGACGGGCCCCGCCGGAGCGGGGACCGATTCGATGGCCCGCGGCTGGTCCTCGGGCACGGGGGTGCCGGGGTCGACCATGGTCTGGGCCATCATCCCGTCGATGATCGACCCGGTGCCGGGGGTCAGGCCGGCGAGGAGGTCGATGACCGTGCGCATGGGGCCCTCGGGGACGAGGCCGGCGTCATTGAGCAGGGCCAGGCTGCCGAGCGAGCCGGAGTCGCCGCCGCTACCGGGCGCCGCGCCGGTCCCGTCCGGGTCGTCCGCGCGGGTGGTGGCCGGCACGATGCCGTCGACGGTCGGCTCGCCGTCGGACCCGGTGCCCCCCTCGCTGCCGAACGGGGCCGTGTCGAACGCCGGGTCAGGGGCCTCAATCATGTCGATCTCGGCGAGGTCCCGCAGTCGGGCGTCGAGGTTGCCGAGCTGCGCGGCCTCGCCGCCGCGGGTCGTGACGACGACCGCGTTGCGGGTGGGATCGACGCGGACGTCGGTGACGAGGTCCTGCATGTCCTCGGGGGTGCCCTCGATGATCTTGATGACCTGACGCTCGCGCGCCTCGAGTTCAATCGTGGTCAGCGCCACATCCTTGACCGTGAACCCGGACCGGGTGGCCTCGTCGCGCAGCTCGTCTCCGGCGGCGCCGGCCACCACGCCGACCAGGCCGGTGCCCTCCTCGTCCAGCCAGACGCCGCCGAACGACTGACGGAACTGCTGCTCCCACCGGGGACGGGCCTCGGCCAGACGTTCCCCGATGCCGGCCTGGGCGAGGAACTGCTCGGGAGTGAGTCCGAGATCACGTCGCAGTGCCTCGACGAGTGAGGTCAGCTCCGGACCGAGGGCATCGGCCAACGCCGGCAGGGGCTGGGCGACGGCGGGTCGGGAGGCGGACGGAGCCGGGTTACCGGGTGTGGGGGAGGGGGCCGCGCCGGCAGGGGTCGCGGTGACCACCAGTGCCGCGGCAGCGGCGACGGCGGCGAACTTCGAGGTGATACGCATGATGGCCTTCCGGAATGCACGGCTGGGCGACGGCGCGTCGACCGGCAGTGGATCGGGTTGTCGCGGCTCAGATTACGGAGATGTGATTAGTGAGTCCAGTGTGACACGTGTGATTAGTGGGATTCGATTGTCGATTGATGTGACGACGCTGAGTCGGAGAATCGCGGGCCCTGCCGCTAGGCTGCCTCTTCGGCAACGACGTACGCGTCATCACCGAAGACTTATTACCCGGAGGTCCCATGTCCGACGCTGACGCCGCACTTCACGACGCCCTTGACACCGTGGTGCGACGCAATCCCGGACAGCACCTCTTCCGGCAGGCTGTGCACGAGGTGCTGGAGTCGCTCGCACCCGTGGTCAAGCAGCACCCGGAATATGTCGAGGGCGGGATCCTCAAGCGGATCATCGAGCCCGAGCGCGTGGTGTCCTTCCGGGTGCCGTGGGTCGACGACGCCGGCGCGGTCCAGGTCAACCGGGGCTTCCGTGTGCAGTTCAGCTCCGATCTCGGCCCGTATAAGGGCGGATTGCGCTTCCACAAGTCCGTGGACGAGGACACGTTGAAGTTCCTCGGGTTCGAGCAGGTCTTCAAGAACGCCCTCACCGGTCTCGGCCTGGGCGGCGGCAAGGGCGGTTCGGACTTCGACCCGCACGGCCGCAGCGACGCGGAAGTGATGCGCTTCTGCCAGTCCTTCATGTCCGAGCTCGCGCACCACATCGGTGCCGACCTCGACGTCCCGGCCGGTGACATCGGCGTGGGCGGGCGCGAGATCGGGTACCTGTACGGCCAGTACCGGAAGGTGACCGGCCGCAACGAGGCGGGCGTCATCACGGGCAAAGGCGTCGGCTACGGCGGCTCGTGGGCGCGCACCGAGGCGACCGGCTACGGGCTCGTCTACTTCGTCCGCGAGATGCTCCGCGACACCGAGTACAGCCTCGAGGGCTCCCGGGTGGTCGTCTCCGGCTCCGGCAACGTCGCGATCTACGCGGCCAAGAAGGCGGCCCAGCTCGGCGCGACCGTCGTGGCCTGCTCGGACAGTCAGGGCTACGTCCACGACGAGGACGGTCTCGACCTGGACCTGCTCCTGGACGTCAAGGAGGTCCGCCGCGAACGGCTGTCGGCCTACGCCCGGGAGCGGGGCAACTGCACCTACCTGGAGACCGGTTCCGTGTGGGACGTGGAGTGCGACATCGCGCTGCCCTGTGCCACCCAGAACGAGCTCGACGCCGAGGAGGCGCGCACGCTCGCCAAGAACGGGTGCCGCGTGATCGCCGAGGGCGCCAACATGCCGTGCACGGAGCAGGCGGTGGAGGTCATCCACCGGGCCGGCATCCTCTTCGGGCCCGCCAAGGCCGCCAACGCCGGCGGCGTGGCCACCAGCGGTCTCGAGATGCGGCAGAACGCCGGTCGGCTGCTGTGGGACTTCGAGCGGGTGGACTCCGAGCTCGACCGCATCATGACCTCCATCCACGCCACCGCGGCGGCGACCGCCGAGGAGTACGGCGCCCCGGGTGACCTGGTGGCCGGGGCGAACATCGCCGCGTTCCGCAAGGTCGCCGACGCCATGCTCGCGCAGGGTGTCATCTGATCTGATCCGGGTGACGGCGGACCTCGTCGTCGTCGTACCTCCTTCTCCTTCCCGCACCTTCCCCTTCCCATACGAAGAGCGCTCCGAGCCGCACCGCCGAGAGTCGGCGGCCGGGGCGCTCTTCCCGTTGTTGAGCCCGGCGGGCTCAATCAATGGTGTGAGCTGCGCCACCGCCGGAATGGATTCGACAGAGTGGGGGTTATACGGGGCGACAAACCTCAGCGGGCCAGGCTCAACTCGGGTTGACGCGGCAGGCCATTGGCAGGCAGGGTGGAGCCATCGATCCGAGCCTTGAGCCGGGTCCGCTTAGAGAGAACCCGTACACGTCAGTAGAAGGAGAACATCATGGGACGTGCAGTAGGCATCGACCTCGGCACCACCAACTCGGCCGTCGCGGTCCTCGAGGGCGGCGACGCCACGGTCATCGCCAACGCCGAGGGCGCGCGCACGACCCCGTCGGTCGTCGCGTTCGCCAAGAACGGCGAGGTCCTCGTCGGTCAGCCGGCGAAGAACCAGGCGGTCACCAACGTCGACCGCACCATCCGCTCGGTCAAGCGCCACATCGGCACGGACTGGAAGTCGGACTCGATCGACGGCAAGACCTACACCCCGCAGGAGATCAGCGCCCGCACGCTGCAGAAGCTCAAGCGCGACGCCGAGTCCTACCTCGGTGAGGACGTCACCGACGCCGTCATCACCGTTCCGGCCTACTTCAATGACGCCCAGCGTCAGGCCACCAAGGACGCCGGCCAGATCGCGGGACTCAACGTCCTGCGCATCGTCAACGAGCCCACCGCGGCAGCCCTGGCCTACGGCCTCGACAAGGGCGACAAGGAGCAGACCATCCTGGTCTTCGACCTCGGTGGCGGCACCTTCGACGTCTCCCTGCTCGACATCGGCGACGGCGTCGTGGAGGTCCGTGCGACCTCGGGCGACAACCACCTCGGTGGCGACGACTGGGACCAGCGGATCGTCAACTGGCTCGTCGACAAGTTCAAGGCGCAGAACGGCATCGACCTGACCAAGGACAAGATGGCCCTGCAGCGCCTGCGCGAGGCGGCCGAGAAGGCCAAGATCGAGCTGTCCAGCGGGCAGTCCACCTCGATCAACCTCCCGTACATCACCGTCGACGCGGACAAGAACCCGCTCTTCCTGGACGAGACGCTCTCGCGCGCCGAGTTCCAGAAGATCACGCAGGACCTGCTCGATCGCTGCCGCAACCCGTTCCAGGCCGTGATCAAGGACGCCGGCATCTCGGTCGGCTCCATCGACCACGTCGTGCTGGTCGGCGGTTCGACCCGTATGCCCGCCGTGACCGACCTGGTCAAGGAGCTCACCGGCGGCAAGGAGCCCAACAAGGGCGTCAACCCGGACGAGGTCGTGGCCGTGGGTGCCGCGCTGCAGGCCGGCGTGCTCCGCGGTGAGGTCAAGGACGTCCTGCTGCTCGACGTGACCCCGCTGTCGCTGGGCATCGAGACCAAGGGTGGCGTGATGACCAAGCTCATCGAGCGCAACACCACGATCCCGACCAAGCGTTCGGAGACCTTCACGACCGCCGACGACAACCAGCCGTCCGTGCAGATCCAGGTCTTCCAGGGCGAGCGCGAGATGGCGGCGCAAAACAAGCTGCTCGGTTCGTTCGAGCTCGCCGGTATCGCCCCCGCGCCGCGTGGCGTGCCGCAGATCGAGGTCACCTTTGACATCGACGCCAACGGCATCGTCCACGTGACCGCCAAGGACAAGGGCACCGGCAAGGAGAACACGATCATCATCCAGGACGGCTCCGGCCTGTCCAAGGAGGAGATCGACCAGATGATCAAGGACGCCGAGGAGCACGCCGCCGAGGACCACAAGCGTCGCGAGGAGGCGGACGCCCGCAACCAGGCCGAGTCCACGATCTACCAGACGGAGAAGTTCGTCTCGGAGAACGAGGACAAGATCCCGGCCGACAAGAAGGAGTCGCTCCAGGCCGCGATCGCCGACGCCAAGACCGCCCTCGAGGGCTCGGACGTCGACGCCATCAAGTCCGCGGTCGAGAAGGTCAACACCGAGGCGCAGGCCGTCGGCCAGGCCATCTACGAGGCCTCCGCGGCCGAGGGTGCCGAGGCCGGCGACGCGTCGGGTGCGGGCTCGGCCGACGACGACGTGGTCGATGCCGAGGTGGTCGACGAGGACGAGTCGAAGGGTGAGTCCAAGTGACCCGCCCCGAGCAGACCGACGCCTCCGAGAAGGCGGCGTGGGCCGGCGCTGACGACGAGGCCGAGCAGGCCGCCGAGGCGGTCGAGGCCGAGATCGTCGACGACGCCCCGCCGTTGACCGACAGCGATGCCGACGGCACCGCAGCCGATGCCGCTGACGCGGGGGGCGCCCCGACCGGGGACGTTCCCGCGGACGATCCGGCCGCCGCGCTGCAGGCGCAGCTCGACGAGCGGACCGCGGACCTGCAGCGGGTGTCGGCGGAGTTCGCCAACTACCGGCGCCGCGTCGAACGTGACCGCCAATCGATCATCGACACCGCCAAGGGCTCGGTCCTCACCGAGCTGCTGGGTATCGTCGACGACCTCGACCGGGCCGAGGCGCACGGCGACCTCGCCGAGGGGCCGCTCAAGGTCTTCGCCGACAAGGTCCGCGCGCTACTGGCATCCCAGGGTGTCGAGTCCTTCGGCAACGAGGGCGATCCGTTCGACCCGGCCCTCCACGAGGCCGTGCAGGACGAATCCGAGGGATCCGAGCCCGTGCTGGGGACGGTCCTGCGCAAGGGCTACCGCCACGGTGAGCGGACCCTGCGGACGGCGATGGTCAGCGTCCGCTGAGCCCACCGGCTCATCACCCCGGCGTGCGGGTGCGTCCCGATGATCTCGGGACGCACCCGCACGCCGACCCACCCCGGATGTGCCGGGGAACTGAGAGAATTCGTAGACCCGAACACTGCAATAAGAAGAAGAACTGCAACAAGAAGAAGGGAGGCGTCTGGTGAGTCAGCGCGAATGGGTCGAGAAGGACTACTACGCCGAACTGGGCGTCTCCAAGTCCGCCACCCAGGACGAGATCCGCAAGGCCTACCGCAAGCTCGCGCGGGAGAACCACCCGGACTCCAACCCGGGCAACGCGGCCGCGGAGGACAAGTTCAAGCGGATCAGCGAGGCCAACGACGTCATCGGCGATCCCGCCCGGCGCAAGGAGTACGACGCCTTCCGCGACCAGGTCACCTCCGGCGGGTTCAGCGGCTTCGCCCCGGGCGGCGGGGGCCGGTACACCGCCTCCGGCGGTGACTTCGACATCAACGACCTCTTCGGTGGCGGCGGGCCCGCCGGCGGCACCGGGGGATTCTCGGACCTCTTCGGCGGCCTGTTCAACCAGGCCCGCCCGGGTGGCGGCGGGGCCGGCCGCGGCCGGGCACAGCGCCCGCGGGGCGGCCAGGACGTCGAGACCGCCCTGACCCTGTCCTTCCGTGAGGCCGCCCTCGGCGAGACGGTCCAGATCAAACTCTCCTCCGCCTCGCCGTGTCTGATCTGCCACGGCAGTGGCGCGAAGCCGGGGACCAGCCCCAAGGTGTGCGGCACCTGCCACGGTGCGGGCGTCACCCAGCGCACCCAGGGGGCCTTCGGCTTCGCCGAGCCCTGCACCGACTGCGGCGGCACCGGGTCCAAGATCGACGACCCGTGCACCGAGTGCGCGGGCAGCGGCGTCACGGACCGCACCCGCACCATCAACGTCAAGGTCCCGGCCGGCGTCTCCGACGGCCAGCGCATCCGGCTCTCGGGGCAGGGTGAGGCGGGCTTCCGCGGGGCACCGTCGGGCGACCTGTACGTGACGGTCA
The DNA here is from genome assembly GCF_002441635.1 of Dietzia sp. WMMA184. Classification (NCBI taxonomy): domain Bacteria; kingdom Bacillati; phylum Actinomycetota; class Actinomycetes; order Mycobacteriales; family Dietziaceae; genus Dietzia; species Dietzia sp. WMMA184. The sequence continues at coordinate 2,943,119 of NZ_NXEI01000001.1, forward strand.
CCGTCCAGAAGGACCAGGTGTTCGACCGCGACGGGGCCGACCTGCTCGTCGACCTGCCGGTGTCCTACCCGGAGTTGGTCCGCGGCGCCCAGGTGTCGGTACCCACGCTCACCGGGCGGGTGACCGTCAAGATCCCCGCCGGCTCCCGCGACGGACAGATCCTGCGGGTGCGCGGCCGGGGTATCGCACGCAAGTCCGGAACCGGTGACCTCAAGGTCACCCTCCGGGTGGCCACGCCCCCCGCCGGGATGGCCGAAGCCGAGCTCGCCGCCTATGACGACGCGTTGCGCGCCGCCGGCTTCGATCCGCGGTCGGGCTGGGCCGGGTCGGCATGAGCCCCCGGCGGGACGTCGGGGAGCTGGGGCCCGACGACAGCGTCCTGGTGATCTCAGTGGCCGCCGAATTGTCCGGGCTGCACGCCCAGACCCTGCGAACCTACGACCGCCTCGGGATCGTCACCCCCGAGCGCACCAGCGGCGGTGGGCGACGCTACTCGCTGCGGGACGTGGCACTGCTCCGCGAGGTCCAGCGCCTCAGCCAGGAGGAGGGCGTCAACCTCGCCGGCATCAAGCGGATCATCGAGCTGACCAATCAGGTCGACGCCTTGCGCAGCCGCGTGTCAGAACTGATCGAGGAGGTCGCCGAACTCCGTCGCCGTTCCGGGTCCTCCGCCCGGGCGGGCGGTGAACTCGTCCACGTGCCCCGCTCGACGTCGGTGGTCGTGTGGCGGCCCCGTCACCACCGGGAGACGGGCCGCCGCGACGGCTGATGACCGGATCCGCCCGACTTTCATAGCGAAGCCTCACCTAATATAGTTCGGCGCGTGACCGTCGCACGTACGCATCAGGGGCAGGCTCCGCCCGGCCTGTTCGACGAGTCCGCCGGGCGCGGCACCGCGGTCGCCGTGGTGACCGACGAGGCGGAGTACACCTACTCCGCGCTCTCCCGGATGAGCGCCGAGCGCGCCGCCGAGTACCCGCCCGTGACGACCGGTCGTCGCCTGATCGGCCTGGTGGCGACGAACACCATCGAGTTCCTCGTGGACTATCTCGCCGCCCACTCCGCCGGCCACGTCGTGGTCCTCCTGCCGCCGGACGGCGCGGCCACCGACAACCTCCTCGCGGCATGGCACCCCGACGTTGTCGCGGGGGACGGCCGACCCCTCCCGGCCGGGGTGCTCACGGCGCCGCCGCGGCACGACCTGCATCCCGACCTCGCACTGCTCCTGAGCACCTCCGGGTCCACGGGCGCACCCAAGCTCGTCCGGCAGTCCCGGCGGGCGGTGCTGGCCAACGCGCGGTCGATCGTGGACTACCTGGGCATCGTGCCGGGGGACCGGGCGATCACCACCCTGCCGCCGCACTACTGCTACGGCCTGTCCGTCCTGCACAGTCACCTGCTGGCCGGCGCGTCCGTGGTGCTCAACTCCGACTCCGTCTCCGCACCGGCGTTCTGGGACCGGGCGGAGGCCGGGCAGGTGACGACGTTCGCCGCCGTCCCGCACACGGTCGAACTCCTCGAGCGCGTCGGTCTCGACCGGCTGGACCGCCTCACCCGCCTGCGCTACCTCACCCAGGCGGGCGGGCGCCTCGCGCCGGAGGCGGTGCGTCGCCTGGCCGCGCACCTGGAAGCACGCGGGGCAGAACTGGTCGTGATGTACGGCCAGACCGAGGCGACCGCGCGTATGGCGTACCTCCCCCCTCGCCTCGCGCGGACCCGTGCGGGGGCCATCGGGATCGCGATCCCCGGCGGCTCCTTCCGCGTCGACCGTCCGCGGGGAACCGATCCGCACGCCCCCGGTGAGCTGGTGTACCGCGGCCCCAACGTGATGATGGGGTACGCCCGCACCTCGGCCGACCTCGCCCGCGGGTCCGAGCTCGACGAGCTGCGGACCGGGGACCTCGCCCGCATCGCCGACGACGGCCTCGTGGAGATCGTCGGGCGGATGGGGCGCGAGACCAAGATCTTCGGGCACCGGATCGACCTGGGTCGGGTGGAATCGACCCTGGCGGACGGCGGGTTCGACGCCTGGTGCGTCGGGGAGCCCGACCGGTTGGTCGTGGTCACCCGCGAGCGCTCGCAGGCCCTCGCCACCGCCGCCGCGACGGCCTCGGGACTGCCCACCTCGGCGGTCGAGCAGGTCGTCGTCGTCGACCCTCCACGCACTCCCGCCGGCAAGGTCGACCAGGCCGCACTCCGTGCACTCGTCGCCGACCGCGCGCGGACGGGCGCCGGGGCGGACGCCGACGCGCCCAGTACGCTCGTGGCCCATGCGCTCGGCCTGGACTCCTGCCCGCCGGACGCCACGTTCGTCGACCTCGGCGGGGACTCCCTGACCTACGTGGTGCTCTCGACCCGGCTCGAGGAGCGGGTGCCCGGCCTACCCCGCGACTGGCACCTGCGCCCACTGGGGGAGCTCGACACCCGCGCTGCCGGACCGCGTCCCCCGGCGGCCTCCCGCTGGACCCCCTGGCGGGCGTGGGCCCGCGTCGACACCTCGGTGGTGCTGCGCGCCCTGTTCATCCTCACGATCGTGGGCGGGCACACCCGGGCGTTCGCGGTCTACGGCGGCGCCCACGTCCTGGTGGCTCTGACCGGCTACTCCCTGGCCCGCTTCCGGCTGCACTCCGCCAGCGCCCGCGAGCGGGCCCGGGGCGTGCTCACGACGGTCGGGAGGATCGCGGTCCCCGCCGTGGTGTGGCTGCTGCTCGTTACCCCCCTGACCAGTCGCTACCACTGGTACTCGCCGCTGCTGGCCACCCACTTCCTGGGTCCCCGCTCCTGGTCCGACGACCGCTGGTGGAATCCGTGGCAGATGTGGTTCGTCGAGGCGACGGTCTACCTGTTGCTCGGCGTGGCCGCGCTCATGGCCGTCCCCGCGGTCAGCAGGCTCGACCGGCGGTGGCCGTACGCGCTGCCGGCCACGCTGGTCGGGCTCGGATTGCTCGTGCGCTACGCCGTCATCGACCTCGGCGGCGGGCCCCTCGTGTGGTACTCGGCGCCGGCGGTGCTGTGGCTGTTCGCGCTCGGCTGGGCCGTGGCGCGGGCCGAACCCGGGGGGGCCGGACCGGGCGGGCCGGGCGGACCGGGAGGGCACCGGGCAGCGCTCACCGCGATGTGGGCGCGGCTCGCCTGCTCCGCGGTCGCGCTCGTGTGCGTGCCGGGCTGGTTCGGCGATCCCGGGCGGGAGGTGGTGATCGTGGGAGGGATCCTCGCCCTGATCTGGATCCCCGCCGTCCGGCTGCCCCGCCCGGTGGTCCGGGTGGTGACCCCCCTAGCAGCGGCCTCGCTGTTCATCTATCTCACCCACTTCCTCGTGTACCCGCCGATCCGGGACGCGGGCCACCCGTGGCTCTCGTGGGGCGCCTCGCTCGCGGTGGGGGTGTGCGTGTGGTGGCTGTGGGAGCGCGGTGTCGGGATCGCGCGGCGGGTCGCCGCCCGGGGCGGGGACGCCGACCTCGCACGCGGGTAGCGTCGGGGAGACGCCCCAGCCGGCTGAGACGACAGCCCGCCGCCGACGAGGAGGACCACCCGTGCGTATCGCCGCCGCCCAGATCCTGACCGGACGCGACCCGCAGGACAACCTTCGGCTGGTCCGCGAGTCGGTCGCCGAGGCCGCAGCGCAGGGGGCCCGGGTCGTGGTGTTCCCCGAGGCCACCATGCGGGCGTTCGGTGCGGGCCGGCTGGACGAGATCGCCGAACCTCTCGACGGCCCGTGGGCGACCGCGGTGGCCGAATCGGCTCGGGAGCACGGTGTCCTCGTCGTCGTAGGCATGTTCACGCCCGGGCAGGGCGGCCGCGTCCGCAACACCCTCCTGGTCACCGGCCCGGCCGGCGACGCCGACGGCGGCTCCGCCGGGGCAGGTCAGGGCGGGGACCTCCACCTGGGGTACGACAAGATCCACCTGTTCGACGCGTTCGGGTTCGCCGAGTCCGACACCGTCGAGCCGGGCGACGCCACGCACGTGGTGACGGTCGACGGCGTGGGCGTGGGTCTGAGCGTCTGCTACGACATCCGCTTCCCGGGCCAGTACACGGCGCTCGCCACCGCCGGCGCCCGGATCACCCTGTGCAGCGCCTCGTGGGGTGCGGGCGAGGGGAAGGTCGACCAGTGGCGACTGCTCGCCCGCGCCCGCGCGCTCGACTCGACCGCGTTCCTGTTCGCCGTCGGGCAGGCCGATCCCGAGGTGGAGGGCGTGGAGGTCAAGCCCGGCGCCCCCACCGGCGTCGGTCACTCGCTGCTCGTCGGCCCGGACGGGACCGTGCGCGCCGAGGCCGGCGCCGGATCGGAGCTACTGGTGGTGGATGTCGACGACGACGAGGTCACCGGTATCCGGAAGGTGATCCCGGTGCTCGCCAACGGACGGGTCACGGAGCCCTCGGGCGGGGAGGTCCCGCGGTGACCGGACCGGGCGGCCCGAACCGGGACGAGGGCCCCGCTGATTCCGAGCGCCCGGGCGACGACGCCGTCACCGAGCCGAATCCGGCCGTCGAGCCGGGTGCCGACCCGCCGACGCAGCGACTCCCGCCCACCGACCCGCCGACCGAGCACCTCCCGCCGGTCGGCGCGGGGGAGGGCAGCACGGCGTGGTCGCAGTACCCGGCGGACGGTGGAGCCGCGGCCGCGGGTGGGGCTGCCGGGGCGGCCGGTGGTGCGGGGGCGTTCGGCGCGGCCGCCGGGGCCGGGGCGCCCGGGGTTGGTCCCGGCGCGTCCGGTTATCCGACCGCCGCGGGCGTCCCCGCCTCCGGCCACCCCGCCGGGGACGTGCCGCCGCCGGGGGACGTCCCGCCGCCGGGGGACGGCGACGCCTGGGACGACGGTGGCGGTGACGGCGGGTCCACGCCGTGGATGATCGCCGCCATCCTGCTCGCGGTCGCATTGGTGGCTGCGCTGGTGGTGTGGCTGGTCTCCGCGACCGGCGACGACGAGGACCCGGTCGCCACCCCCACCACGACGACGCAGACCACCACCTCGCAGAGCACGCGGACCACGCCGCCGACGACGCAGCCCACGACGACCGGCCCGCCGAGTCCGGCCGAACGCTGTAGCCCGGGTTTCGTGGCCGATGAGCTGGGCAGCGGCACGACCGTGCGGGAATGCGACGAGCGGTTCCTGCTGGTCACCCGCGACGACGGGGAGATCGAGCTGCTCTCGTGGCGCGACGACGACTGGGAGTTCCTGGCCGAGCCCACCTCGGACGTGTGCCGCGAGCAACTCGAGCAGCTGGGCGTCCCCGACCGGTTCCGCCGCGTGTTCCAGTCCTGCGAGACGACCAGCACCCGCACCAGCACCAGCAGCAACACCTCGCAGACCAGCCCGACGAGTCCCACCACCACGACGGGCACCTCCACCACTCCGCAGACCAGCGTCGCGACCCCGACCCCGCCGGCGGGCGACCCCCAGGCGGCCGGCGACGGCGAGGGAGAGGGCGAGGGCGCCGCCGCCGGCGTCGGCGGGGACGGCGCTACCGCTGATGGCGGCACGGCGGCAGACGACACGGAGACGGACGATACAGAGACCGAGGCGGACGAGACCGAGGCCTGAACCGTCGTCATCGTGGAGTCGCTGACTTACGCGTCGTCTTTGGTCCACAGAGGCAGCACAGCCTCGGGAAAAGCGTGCATTCCGCGTGCGCAATTCGATGAGGCCGTGTCGGCGGCGGCGGTGTGCTGCCTCTCTGCGCGCGGGGACTCGTCTCGACGTGGGTGGCCGCGCCGCGCGGCGGGATTGTCAGGGGCGGTCGAAGCTGATGTTCTCCCGCGGGGTGCCCGCCGCGACGAGACCGCGGACCGTCGCGCGAAGCATCTCGGGTGAGCCCGAGACGATGACCTGCCGGTCGGCCCACGACCCCCACTGCGTGACCGCCCGGACCAGGGTCCCGGTCTGCCGACGGTGCAGGGTGCGGGGCAGGTCCTGCCGGGGGCCGGCCCACCAGGGGTCCTCGTCCTCCTCGGCGACGGGCTGGATCGTCAACCACGGGGCGGTGGCGGCGAGGTCGACCAACGTCGGCAGGTCGTAGAGGTCGCCGGGGAAGCGGGCCCCGTAGAACAGGTGGACGCGCGGGTTGTCGGCGTGGCGCATCATGTCCAGCAGCAGGCACCGCAGGGGCGCGATCCCGGTGCCGCCGGCGATCATGAGCACGTCCCGGGTCGGCTCGGACCGGTCGACCTCGAGCATCCCCAGGGGACGGGCGAGCACCCAACGGTCACCGACGCCGACGCTGCGGACCAGTGAGCCGCTGAGCGCGCCGCCGGGCACGTCGCGGACGTGGAACTCGATCTGCCCGGCCGGGTTCGACGGGATCGACGGGCTGAGCCGCCGCCACACGCCGGGCGCGTAGGGCGTGAGCACGCTGAGGTACTGCCCCGGGTGGTAGTCGACCATCACGTCGCTGATGAGCCGCACCACCACCACGTCCCGGGTGGGTCGCAGGATCTCCACCACGGTCGCGCCGACGCGCGCGGGGCCCTCGTCGGCGGCGGCGCCCTGTTGCAGGGCGGTCGAGAGCACCCGGTAGGCGGTGCCCAGGGTGGTCTCCAGCCGGTCGTCCCAGGCGCGTCCGGCGAGGTGGCGCAGGGTGTGGGCCAGCGCCTCCCCGAAGCGCCGGTGGTGCCCGGGCGTCAGTTCGAGTTTGCGGTGGTCGGCGCCCAGGTGGCGGGCGAACTCGACGACCTCCTCGACCTTGGCCCGGTCGCCGCGCGCGTGCTCGGTGGTCTCGAACGCCCACCTCATCGCCCGCGCGAAGTCCCGGAGTACCGGCGTGGCGTCGCGGGGGAACAGTTCACGGAAGTCGGGGTCGGCCGCGCGCAGCGCCCGGGCGAACAGCTCCGGGAACCGCTCGTCGACCAGGAGGTCCCTCAGGACCAGCAGCGGCGGGGTCTGCGCCTCGACGGGCACAGGCTGCTCGAGCGGCTCAGCCAACGGGTCGACGGGCGTACCGAGGAACGGGCCGAGGTCGATGTCCCCCACGAGGCGCTCCACCTCGGAGGCACGGAACGCCTCGTCACCGTGGTCCGGTCCGGGGCCGTTGCTCACCGTTGCACGCCTCCCCGTCTCGTCGTCGTCGCTGTCCCCACCCTATCCGCGCGCCCGGCACCCCCGCCGGGAGTGCGCGCGACCCCGGCCCGCCTTCGACCCCGGCCCGCCTTCGCGCTTGGCGCCCTCCCCGCCCGACGCTGCTCACCGACCGGGGCTGCTCACCGACCGAGGGTGATGTCGACGCCCGCGCGCAGTTCGCCCTCGGTGTAGGTCAGCTGGCCGCGGCCGGGCAGCTCGACCATGTAGAACGAGCCGCCGGCGGGGACGTCGGGGAACTCGAAGGTGAAGGTGCACGAGGACAGGTCGCCGCCGGAGTAGACGAGCATGGCGGTGCCGATCTGCGCGGCGCCGCTGTCGATGAGCGTGATGGTGGTGCCCTCGCCGATGTCGGACAGGGTGATGGGCAGGTCGCAGCCGGTGCGGTCGCCGGAGACCGGTTCCGCGGGGGTCGAGACGACGGTGAACGTGCCGTCGACCGTGAACGATCCGGACCCCGGTGCCCGCTCGGCCGGGGGGAGGACCTGCGGGAAGGGGCCGCGCGACGGGTCGGTACCGCGGCCGGGGTCGGATCCGGGGCCGAGGAAGACCACGCCCAGGACCACGACGACGACGAGGGCCGCCACCCCGATGATCGCCGCGGCCGCCGCGGTGCCGGGAGGGCGGCCCTCCGCGGGGGCCCAGGCGGGCGGTGGGCCGTCGCCGGGGCGGCCATCGGGGGCCGGGGGCGGGTACGCGGAGCCCGGATCAGGGGCAGGAGAGCTCGGATCCGGCCCGGGGACGGGGGAGGGCAACGGCTGCGGCGGGTCGCCGTACCGGTAGGTGCCGTCGGGCAGCGGGGGGTAGTGCATCGGCATGTCCCGACCTCCCACGCCGGCCCGGGGGCACGTCGCCGGATGACGTGCCGCTGGACTGTCGAGCCTAGTCATCCCCCCGCGCCCCGGGTGCGTCGCTTGGATCGAGGGGCGTGGTTCGGGGAAGCTGTAACGATGACTGCCGATTCGTCGAGGCCCTCCCGCGACCCCCACGGCCCGGCCGGGTCCGTCCACGATCCGGTCCGGTCCGTCCACGACCCGGTCGACGACGCCGATCTCGACGCCGGCACGCCGGTGCCGGTCCGGCCCGGACCGCTGGGGATGGCCGGCAACGTCGTCCGCGGCGCGCTCATCGGGATGGCCGAGCTCGTGCCCGGCGTCTCCGGCGGAACGGTGGCGCTGGTGACCGGCGTCTATCCGCGCCTGTTGGACTCCGGGGCGCACGTCGTGGACGGCCTGCGCTCGGCCGCCCTCGGGCCGGAGCGTCGGGCCCGCACCCGCGCGGCGTTCCGGCACGTCGACTGGTGGCTGCTGTTGCCGCTGGCGCTGGGCATGCTCGTCATGGTCTTCACCATGGCCGGTGTGCTCAAGGGCTTCGTCGAGGGCAGCCCCGAGATCGCCCGCGGGCTGTTCCTCGGCATGGTCGCCGCCAGCATCGCCGTGCCGCTGGGGATGGCGCGGTCCACCCCGGGTGGGCGCAACTGGGTGCTGGGCCTGATCTTCGTCCTCGGTGCCGCGTTCGCGTTCGTCCTGTCCGGCCTGCCGAGCGGCTCGATCAGTGACCCCTCCTACCTGTTGGTGTTCGTCGCGGCGGCGGTGGCGATCTGTGCCCTGGTCCTGCCCGGCGTCTCGGGGTCCTACCTGTTGCTGGCGATGGGGCTCTACGCCCCGACCCTCGGCGCCGTCGACGACCGGGACTTCGCCTACCTCGGCGTGTTCGCCCTCGGCGCGCTCGTCGGGATCTCCCTGTTCGTCAAGGTCCTCGACCGCCTGCTCGAGGACTTCCGCAAGCCCACCCTGGTGGCCATGGCCGGACTCATGCTGGGGTCGCTGCGCGCGTTGTGGCCGTGGCAGACCGAGGAGGCCGAGGTCCTGGCTCCCGGCGCCGACTGGCCGACGGTCCTGGCCGCCGTGGCCGCCGGCATCGTCGTGGTGCTGATCGTGCTGGCCGTCGAGCGGGTGTTCGCGGACAAGACGGCCACCACCGACCCCGACCCGCGGACCTCCGCACTCGAGGACCGCGGGTAGGCCGTAGCCGGTCGGGCGGCGGTCAGGGGCTGGTCAGCACCTCCGCCTCCAGCCTCCGGTAGCCGGCCTCCATCCCGTCGACCATGCCGGTGCCGAGGATCGTCTCGCGCAATTCGGCGCTGTCGTAGGTGATGACGAGCGTCATGAGGGTCCCGTCCTCGACGGCCGTGAGGGTCTGCTCGTTGCGCGTCGGCGGTGCGTCGACGCCCTCCATCGTCTCGGTGAAGACCTCCCGGTGGGGTGGGTCGGTCTCCAAGAGCTGCCCGGTGAGGGCGAACGCCTCGCCCTCGACCCCGGCGTCGGGGGCCCACTCGAAGCGGGTGGTCTCGCCGGGCGCCGGGGCGACCCGGCAGCCGACCAGCGCCCAGCCGTCGGGTCCGTGGAACCACCTGTTCAGCAGCTCCGGCTCGTGGTGGGCGTCCCAGACCTGCCGGGGCGTGCCGTGCAGGATCCGGGTGACGCGCACGGTCCGCTCGTCGAGGAGCTGCGACTGCGTGCCGGTGTCGGCGGCGAAGGTGGCGTCGTCGGTGACCACGGCCTCGATCTGGCCCATCGCCTCGCGGGTGGGCAGGTCGGTGTTGGGCCGGCCGTCGTCGTGGCTGAAGCCGTCGAGCACCTCGAACGACCGGCACTCGTCCACCGACAGGTACTCCCAGTACCCGCAAGCGCGGCTGGCGTCCGGCCCGGTCATGTAGTAGTCCGAGCGGCCGCCGGGGAACACGTCGTGCCGGGTGAAGGTGGCCGGCCACGTGGGCGGTCCCCAGAACTTCTCGAGCTGGCGCGGGTCGACGTACGCGTCCCACAGTCGACGGACCGTTACCGGGAACTCCGCGGTGATGGTCAGGGTCAGCCGGTCGAGGTCTCTGTCCACTGATGTCACAGGCATGGCCTGCCTCTTTCCTCGTGTGTGTCCTGCGGTGACGGGTCAGTCCTCGGCGAGGAGGGCGTCGAGTCTGCCGACGCGTGCCTGCCAGATGTCCTCGACGGCGTCGAGGAGGCGCTGGGCTCCCCGGATCGCCCGGAGGTCTCCCCGGATCCTGCGCTCGCGGCCGATCCGGTGGTCGGTGATCAGTCCTGCCTCCTCCAGTACGTTGACGTGCTTGCGGACGGCCGCGAACGACATGTCGTAGCGGTCCGCGAGTTCGGAGACGGTGGATTCCCCGGCCAGGGTGCGCCGGAGGATGTCCCGCCTGGTCGCGTCGGCCAGGGCCCGGAAGATCCGGTCCACCGGCATCCGGTTCTCCACAGCCCGGTCCGACTCCACAGCGGTGGGCTCACCGACTCCGGTGTCCGGGCACCTCGTCGTCGTCGTCCTCTAGCCTGGCGGCGTGCTGACATCGACCGTCCGCGTCCCCGAGTCCGACGTCGAGTCCTTCGTGGGCTCGGCGGCGCTGGGGCGCGCCCGCGGCTACGCCAACGCGACGCGGATCCGCGACGTGGCGTACGACGCCGCCACCCACCGACTCACCGCGAACGTCAAGGGCAGCGGCGCCGCGGGGAGCGGGCGCTGGTACTCCACCGCCGTCCACCTCACGGCGCCGGCCGCGGACGGGTCGACCCGCCCGCTGCGCAGCATGTGCTCGTGCCCCGTCGGGCTGAACTGCAAGCACGCCGCCGCCCTCATGCTGTTCGTCAGCGCGCAGGCGAGCCAGGACGAGTCGATCCCCGCCTGGCGGCGGCAGGCCGAGGACTCCCTGCGCGCGCTCGACACCCCGCGGTGGCAACCCGAGGCCCCGGTGGTGGGACTGCAGCTCTCGGTGGTCCCGGACGAACTGGCGGCGGACGACGGCTCGGGCGGCCTGCGTCCCGGATTGGGCAACCGCCTCAAGGCCCGGATCGTCGTCCCCGGCAGCGGCGGACGGTGGAAGTCGGCCGGGGTGGAATGGGACCGCCTCCGCTACGGCTGGGACGGCGCGCTGTCGATGGCCCAGGCCGGGTGGTTCCGCGCCGTGGACGCCCTCGCCCGCAGCCACCGGCAGGCACGCGTGTGGCTGGACCTGTGCGACGCCGAGGTCCCCGCGCTGTGGCCGCTCATCGCGACCGCGGCCGAGGCGGAGATCGAGATCGTCCCCGGCGACGGCCTGCGCGAGGTCGTGCCCGGGCCACCCCGCCGTGTGGGATTGACCGCGTGGAGCCCCGACGGTTCGGAGCTGGTGCTGGTCGCCGCGGCCGAGGTGGAACCGGGACCGGACGGTACCCGGCCTCTATCCGACGACGACGAGGAGGTCGACCGCCCCCTGCCCGGCGCCCTCGTGGGGGAGCACGGGGACATGGTCGCGCTGGTCCGGGGCCGGGTGCTGGAGCTCTCCCCGGTCGGGCGGCTCGACCCCGGAGTGGCCCGGCGGCTGCGCGACTGGCGGGCGCTCAGCGTCCCGGACGAGGCCGTCGCGGAGTTCTGCGCCGACTTCCTGCCCGACCTCGCCGACCGGTTCCCGGTGGTCGACCGCGTCGGGCGGCTCGAACTGCCCGAGTGGGACCGCGTCGAGCTCGAACTGACGATCCGCCCCCTCGCGGGGATGGGGGCGGGAACCGGCGCACGCGGCGGCTCGGGTGCCGGGTCTGCTGTGGGGCCCGCTGCCGGGTCTGCTGCCGGGCAGGGCCTGGAGTTGGTCCTGCAGTGGCGGCGCGTCGACGTGATGCGCATGTCCGACGGCACCGAGGCCGAGCGCCGCCGCCCGCTGACGGCGGATGTGGTCGCCTCACGCGGCGGTGACCCGTCGGACCTCGATGCGGTTGTGCTGGCGGCGGCCGTCGCGGAAGCGGGCTGGGCCTGGACGATCGCGGACGGCCCGGTCCGGATCTCCGGCCGTGACGCCGGCCTGGTGCTCACCGACGGGATCGAGCAACTCGGCGCCCTCGACGGCATCCGCGTGACGGTCCTCGACGGCGTGCCGCAGATCCGCCGTGCGAGCGAGGGGCCGCGGATCCACGTCGCCACCGAGGACGACAGGTCCGGCATCGACTGGCTGGGCCTGACGGTCTCGGTGACCGTGGAGGGCCGCCCCGTCCCGTTCGCGGAGGTGTTCCGGGCGGTGGTCACCGGCCAGGAGGAGTTCATCACCGCCGACGGCCTGTTGGTCCCGGTGGACCTCGAGCGATTCGGGGAGCTGCGCGTACTGCTCGACGAGGCGATGGCGGCCTCCGCCGACCGCGTGGGCAGGGAACCGGACTCCACGGGCGTGCGGATCGGCCTCGGGCAGGCGGGTCTCCTCGCCGACCTCGCCGAGTTGGCCGACGACCTGGCCCCGCCCTCCGGCCGCGCCAGAGCGCTGCTCGAGCTGGCCTCCGACACGCCCGCACCCGTGCCCGTCCCCGCCATGCTCGACGCCGACCTGCGGCCCTATCAGCAGCACGGGTTGGACTGGCTCGCCATGCTCTGGCGCCACCGGATCGGCGGCATCCTCGCCGACGACATGGGCCTCGGCAAGACCGTGCAGGCGCTCGCCCTGATCGCCCACGCCCACGAGACGGCCGACACCGGGGAGGTCGGGCCGGGGGGCGACGCGGCGGGCCCCGGAGCGCCCGGCCCGTTCCTGGTGGTGGCACCGTCGTCGGTCGTCCCCAACTGGGAGGCCGAGGCCCGCCGGTTCGTGCCCTCGCTGCGCGTGGCGCGGCGGTCGGCGACCGAGGCCAAGTCCGGCACCACGGTCGCCGAGGACGCCGGTGCGCACGACATCGTGGTGACCTCGGCGACGGTCCTGCGGCTGGACGCCGAGTCCTACGCCGGCATCGAGTGGGCCGGCGTGATCCTCGACGAGGCCCAGCAGGCCAAGAACCCCACCTCCAAGCTCTTCGCCGCGCTGGCCGGGCTGCGGGCCGACTTCCTACTGGCGGTCACCGGCACACCGATGGAGAACAACCTCACCGAGCTGTGGGCGGTCGCGGCGCTGTCGTGCCGCGGTGTCCTGCCCGACGCCAAGGACTTCCGTGCCCAGTACCGCACGCCCATCGAGAAGAACGGTGACACGGCCGCGCTGGAACGGCTGCGGCGGCGTCTGCGGCCCTTCCTGCTCCGGCGGCGCAAGGAGCTCGTGGCCGGCGAGCTGCCCCCGCGCACGGACGCGGTGATGGAGATCGAACTCTCGGCCACGCACCGCCGGCTCTATGAGCGGGAACTGGCGCGGCAACGCGCGTCCCTGCTGGCGCTGCTCGACGACTTCGAGGCCAACCGCATCAGCATCCTCGCCGGGCTGACCGTGCTCAGGCGTCTCTGCCTGGACGCCTCGCTGATCGACCCGGCCCACGCCGGGGTCGCCTCGGCCAAGACCGACGAGCTCATCGCCGCGCTGCGGGAGGTGGTGGCCGAGGGGCACCGCGCGCTGGTGTTCAGCCAGTTCACCACCTACCTCGACACGGTCGTGGACCGCCTGCGCGCAGAGGGGATCACGGTGGCGCACCTCGACGGCCGGACCACCGACCGGGCGGGGGCCGTGGGTGAGTTCACCGAGGGCGGCGCGCAGGTGTTCTGCCTCAGCCTCAAGGCCGGCGGCGTCGGGCTGAACCTCGTGGGCGCCGACTACGTCTTCCTGCTGGACCCGTGGTGGAACCCGGCGACCGAGGCCCAGGCCGTCGACCGCGCGCACCGCATCGGCCAGACCCGACCGGTGCTGGTGTACCGGATGGTCGCCCGGGACACGATCGAGGAACGGGTGGTCGAGCTGCAGCGGCGCAAGGCCGAGCTGTTCGCGTCCGTCCTGGACAGCGGTGAGCACTTCTCGGCCGCGCTCACCGCCGACGACCTGCGGGGGCTGCTCGACTAGAACGTGCGGGCCGGGTGTCGGGGCCAGGCCCCGAGCGTCGCCTCAGCGTCGCTCGGGGAAGGCCAGCCCCGCGGCGACGGCCGCCCCGAACAGCGCGGTGTCCCGCGACGGCGAGAAGACCACCCGAGGGGTGGACACCGAGATCGGCAGGGACTGGAGCTGTTCGGCGACCGGGCCGTGCAGGGCCTTGCCCAGACCGACCACGATGCCCCCCGTGAGCAGGACGGTCTGAGGGCGGAAGAGCTGGACGGCGTCCACGAGGAACGAGCCGAGCCGGTAGGCGTAGATCTCGGCGGCGCCGTCGCCGTGCTCGCGCTCGAGGTCGTACAGCCCGTGACCGCCGAGCCCCCACCAGGCCTCGGTGTTGGTGCCGTCGCCGACGATGCGCCAGTGCCCGAGGTCCCATCCGGTGTGGCCGCACGGGTGGATGAGCGCGCCGTGGTGATTGAGCGCACCGAACGCCAGGGAGGAGCCGAGCGAGATGGCGATCCCGCCGAACTCCACGTCGGGCAGTCGCGTCAGTGCGAGGGCGTGGGCGTCACCGTCGCCGATGACGGAGACGGGCGCGTCGATCAGCGACACGAGTTCGGTACGCAGGTCGCCCTCCGCCCAGGCGGCGGCCCGCGAGGACACCACTCGTCCCCGGTCCGCGTCGACGTGGCCGTGGAGGGACACGCCCACACCGGCGGGGGAGTCGTCGACGGCGAGGACCGCTGCGGCGAGGTCCTCGGCCGTGGCGACCTCGGCCCCGTGGACGCCCACCACGTGGCCGTCGACCACGGCGCCGATCCGCGTACCACTGCCGCCGATGTCGACGACGACGCCGTTCCTCATCGCTGCACCTCCGGTTCGCCCGCCTCTATTCTCACCACTCATTCGTAGCGGTCGAGCAGCGGGCTGGGTGTCGACTCCGGTCGGGTGGGGGTACGGGGTCTGATGCTCAGGGGTCACCCGGTCTCGGCGTTGCGGATCGGATCGCTGGTCTGACCCACGGTGCTGCAGTACAGCTTGGCCGCCTCCTGGTTGAGCGTGACCTCCATGCCGGCGGGATCGGACTGCCCCTTCTCGTCGAGGAAGGTGGTGATCACCTCGCGCTGGTCCTCGGGCGCCATCTCCATGTAGTCGCCACAGGTGGTGTCTCCTCCCTTGTTCGGGTCCATCGCACCGCAGCCGGTCAGCGCGGCGAGGGCGAAAGCAGTGGCGGCGGCCAGTGCCGCGGGGCGGGTACGAGTGGACATGGGAACCTCCGGGGATGGTGTCGTCAGATGAGGCGAGCGTAGGCCCGCCGGGTCGGCGGCATTCCTCATTCGGGCGATGCCCGGGCTCAATGGCACCCGACCATGTGCAGCGCGAACCGGTCGCCGTAGCCGAGGATCGTCTGCGGTATAGGGGCAGTCTGCGGGGCCATTACCTCAGCGCGGTGATCGGCAGCGTGGTTCACCCCGACCGCATGCATCAGTTCGTGAAGGATTACCGTGCGAGTTCCGGGATCGCCGCCATAGGGGTTCATCTTCTCGGGCCGCAGCGTCACCGCGCCCCGTGAGATTCGGCCATCCGCCCACAGTGCGGTCGGCCCACCGACGCCCGCGATGGTCGGGTCGAGATCGAAATCCGGATGATGACCGAAGGTGACGGAGATCGTGCCTTCCGCCTCGCGAGCGTGTTCGGCACCAGGGCCCGCGTACCGAAGTGGCAGTCCGCTCGTCCAGGCGAGAGTGTCGACGGCCCAGACCACGTCCCCGACGTTCCCCGACGGCGCTCCGAAAGTCGACACCTGTATCTCGTGACCGCACGGCCAATGGGTGATGTGTCCGCCGTCGGTGGTCATCACCGAGTAGTCAAGACCGGTCCGGAGTCCGGCCGGCGCGCTGAAGTCCTGGGCACGTCGCGGTGACCATTCGCCCTTATATGGCATTGTCCCGGCCGGTAGCGGGTACTGGGCTGCGGTGGCTGGGGTGCGTGGTGACCCGAAGATTCCCCCGTTGCCTCCGGAGAGCCGGACCGCGCCCTCGCCGATCGCCGCGACCGTGCTGCGGTGCTGTTCCGGGACCTTGGCCAACAGGTACGGGGTCGTGCCGACCACTGCCAAGGCGATCGCCACCGGAATGACGACCGCCAGGATGTAGATGACGATCCTGGTCGCGCGAGCCAAGGGACTGTAGTAGTCCACCGTTCTACAATCCGGCCGCGGTCGCCCCGTGGGCGGCCTGGTCCGCCGAGTAGCCGTCGTACTGGAGTTGTTCGATGAGTCCGGAACGGGAGAACCCGGAGATGTCCAGATACTGGCGGGCCGATCGCGAGGCCTGCTCGTTCCAGTTCACGGTCAGGGAGTCCACGGCGCCTGTCGCGTCGGCGGCGGAGTAGCCCTCGTACTGGAGTTGTTCGATGAGCCCGGAGCGCGAGAATCCAGAGATGGCGAGGTACTGCTCGGCCGATTTGGCCGCGTTGCGCTGGCCGGCGCTGACGTCTGTTGCGACTCGGGGCGCTGACGCCACGGCATCCGGGATCGTCCGGCCTGCTGGAGCTGTCGGTCCGGCCGCCGGCTCGCGGGAGCCGTCAGGTGCGGCGGCGATGGTCGTCTCCCGCGTCACGGTCGTCGTCGCAGTCGTGGTTGTGGTCGAGGGGCCGGTGATGGTGACCGTGACCGTGCCGGGCGCTTCGGTGGCGATCGCCTGGTCGTCCGCGGGCGTGCACGCGGCTGTGACGACGACGAGGGTCGCTAGCGCGGCCGCGGCCCGCGACCCCCTCGGAGGGCGGAATAGGCCGGTCTCACTGGTCGTCGGGGCAGGGGAGGGGGAGGATGTGTCGGTCACGGGATCTGCCTGAGGAGGAGGGAGGGCGGCCGAGGGGGAGGGGCCGCGGAGGACTCTCAGAGTGTACTCAGGACGGGACGGTGTTCACATTCGTATGTGACTTAACTCTTAACTTGAGCGGAATAGACTCAAGGAGGCGGAGGTTGTACTAGGCGTCCGGCCGGAACGGAACCGGCATTGATTCCAGTACGCTCAACAATACGTCGAAGAAAGGACCGGTCGATGAGCCAGTTCAACCCCACGACCAAGACCCAGGCGGCTCTGTCGGCCGCAGTCCAAGCCGCCTCCGCGGCGGGCAACCCGGATGTGCGTCCGGGCCACCTGCTCGTGGCCCTGCTCGAACAACAGGACGGGATCGCGGGTCCCCTCCTCCAGGCCTGCGGGGTGGACCCGCAGCTCGCCCTGACCCAGGCGAAGGGCCTCGTCGGCGGCTACCCCAAGGCGTCCGGCTCGGGGCTCGCCGCCCCCAACTTCAACCGGGACGCCCTCGCCGTCATCAACTACTCCCAGACCCTCGCGGCGGAGATGGGCGACGACTACGTCTCCACCGAACACGTCCTCGTCGGGATCGCGGCCGGTCACACCGGTGGCGATGCGGCCAAGCTCCTCACCGAGCTCGGTGCCACCGAGGACGCCCTGAAGGCGGCGTTCACGGCGGTCCGCGGGAACACGCGCGTGACCACGGAGAACCCCGAGGACCAGTACCAGGCTCTCGAGAAGTACGCCACGGACCTCACCGCCCGTGCCCGCGAGGGCAAGATCGACCCGGTGATCGGGCGCGACTCCGAGATCCGGCGCGTCGTCCAGGTCCTCTCCCGCCGCACGAAGAACAACCCGGTGCTCATCGGCGAGCCCGGGGTCGGCAAGACCGCCATCGTCGAGGGGCTGGCCCGTCGCATCATCGCGGGCGACGTCCCCGAGTCCCTCAAGGGCAAGACCCTGCTCTCGCTCGACTTGGGGTCGATGGTCGCCGGCGCGAAGTACCGCGGCGAGTTCGAGGAGCGCCTCAAGGCGGTGCTCGACGAGATCACGGCGGCCGAGGGGCAGATCATCACGTTCATCGACGAGATCCACACGATCGTCGGCGCGGGAGCGACCGGCGAGGGCTCGATGGACGCCGGCAACATGATCAAGCCGATGCTCGCCCGCGGTGAGCTGCGGCTGGTCGGCGCCACGACCCTCGACGAGTACCGCAAGTACATCGAGAAGGACGCGGCCCTGGAGCGCCGCTTCCAGCAGGTGTACGTGGGCGAGCCGAGCGTCGAGGACACCGTGGGGATCCTCCGCGGCCTCAAGGAGCGGTACGAGGTGCACCACGGTGTGCGCATCACCGACTCCGCCCTGGTCTCCGCCGCCGCGCTCTCGGATCGCTACATCACGCAGCGGTTCCTGCCGGACAAGGCGATCGACCTCGTCGACGAGGCCGCCAGCCGCCTCAAGATGGAGATCGACTCGCGGCCCGAGGAGATCGACGCCGCCGAGCGGATCGTCCGCCGACTCGAGATCGAGGAGGTGGCGCTGCAGAAGGAGACCGACGCGGCGTCCAAGGATCGACTGGTGGCCCTGCAGGCCGAGCTGGCCGACGCCAAGGAGAAGCTCGCCGAGCTCACCGCCCGCTGGCAGAACGAGAAGACCGCCATCCAGGGTGTGCAGCTCATCAAGGAGGAGCTCGACGCTCTGCGCACCGAGTCCGAGAAGGCCGAGCGTGACGGCGACTACGCCCGGGTGGCCGAGATCCGCTACGGCCGGCTGCCGGAGTTGGAGAAGCAACTCGCCGACGCAGAGGAGAGCGAGGCTGCGGCCGGCGCGATGCTCAAGGAGGAGGTCGGTCCGGAGGACGTCGCCGAGGTCGTCTCCGCCTGGACCGGTATCCCCGTGGGCAAGATGCTCGAGGGCGAGACCGAGAAGCTGCTGCGCATGGAGGACGAGATCGGCCGCCGGGTCGTCGGCCAGGACGAGGCCGTCCGGGCCGTGTCCGACGCGGTCCGCCGGGCGCGCGCCGGGGTCGCCGATCCCGACCGGCCGACCGGGTCGTTCCTGTTCCTCGGCCCGACGGGCGTGGGCAAGACCGAGCTGGCCAAGGCGCTCGCGGAGTTCCTGTTCGACGACGAGCGGGCCATGGTCCGCATCGACATGAGCGAGTACTCCGAGAAGCACAGCGTCTCGCGGCTCGTCGGTGCCCCTCCGGGCTACGTCGGCTACGAGTCCGGCGGGCAGCTCACCGAGGCGGTGCGGCGCAGGCCGTACACGATCGTCCTGCTCGACGAGGTCGAGAAGGCGCACCCGGATGTCTTCGACATCCTCCTGCAGGTGCTCGACGACGGTCGCCTCACCGACGGGCAGGGGCGCACGGTCGACTTCCGCAACACGATCCTCGTACTCACCTCCAACCTGGGCGCGGGCGGATCGCGGGAGCAGATGATGGACGCGGTCAAGCGCGCGTTCAAGCCGGAGTTCATCAACCGACTCGACGATGTGGTGATGTTCGACGCGCTCAGTGAGGAGCAGCTCGAGTCGATCGTCGACATCCAGATCGACGAGCTCGCGCGTCGCCTCAAGGGTCGGCGACTGGTTCTGGAGGTCGACGACGCCGCCAAGGGCTGGCTCGCCCGCCGGGGCTACGACCCGGCCTACGGCGCCCGCCCGCTGCGCAGGCTGGTGCAGCAGGCGATCGGCGACAAGCTCGCCCGGGCGCTACTCGGGGGCGACATCCGCGACGGCGACACCGTCACGGTCTCGCTGGCGGAGGACGGCGAGTCGCTCAGCCTCAGCTGACGCGGCTGACGCGCTCGGCTCGGACGGGCCCGACCACCGGGGATGGTGGTCGGGCCCGTCTCTCGTCGTGTCAGGGCGTCCGCACGGTGTTGCCGCGCCGGTGTGATGCATATCACATCCTCGTTTCGAGGGGTGGGCGGGCGGCGGCCGGGGTGCTCCGGGGGCGGCGCTCAGGCTCGGTCGAGGACGGTGATCGTGGCCTGGGGACGGGCTTCCGGGGCGGGTGGCCGAGGTCTGAGTATCTGCCGCGGGCCGTGGTGGCGGAGGCGGGCAGGCACATCGCCGCTGGTAGAAAATCTGCCGATTTATCGATTCGTCCGGACTTTTGCCCCGCACCACTTATTCGAACATTCCAGGGCCTTTCCGGTCCGGGAAAGAGAAGGGATCCCTGGGAAACAGACTCTGTTCGAATCCGGGATTTTTTTGGGACTTTACCGGCGAAAATGCTGCTTGACCTGCGTTGAAAGGTGTGTTCCTCTTGTGGTCGGCGGGCGCCCGTCCCGCCCATCCGGAGACCACAGGAGCCCTCGTGAACAACTACCATCATTCGAACATCGTGCCCTTCCCTCATTCCCGCACCGAATCCGTCTCGGTGATCGTGGACGGATGGAACGTCCTACTCGGAGCCGCAGACGGATTCGGCTACTCGCGACGCCCACTCTCGACTTTCACGCTCGACATGCCCCGCCTCGCAGATGGCGTCGTCGCCCGTCGCCGACGGGCGGGCAGGGCGGTGCGGATCGGGATCATCCTGGGGAGGCATGAGGGGGCCGCCAACCCGGCGGCCCGTGCCGCCCAGGACGCCGCCACGCGACAGTGGGCCCGTGACTCCCGGGTCACCCTGATCGACCCGGGGATGGTCCCGGTCGGCAGGGCAACGGCCGAAGTTGCCACCGCGGGAGACCGGACGACCCACACCACCGTGGTCCCGATCCGCCGATATCGCGAGGAGTACGGGGACGCGGCGGTCCAACAGTTGCTGACGCAGTGGACGGATGACGGTCTCACCGACGCCGCGATCCTCCTCAGTGCCGACGCGGACCACGCCGGGTACGTAGCCGATATCCGCAGCAGACGCCGGACACACGTGGAGGTCGCACACTGGGAGTGGCAAGCCTCCACGCTGTGTCAACCCGGCCTCTGGGTGCACCACCTGGCTCCCGACCTCCTCGACTCCGTCACCACTTACCGCGACCCCCGAAAGGCGGCCTGAGATGACCGACCCCCGCGACCCCATCCCGTCCGACCCCGACCCCGAGGGCCTCCCGCCCACTCCGCCGAGCCCCGCGCCTCCCAACCTGGGGGGACCGACGGACGGTGACCTGACGGGAGGCACCCCGGTCCTGGTCACGGTGTCCCATCTGTGCGAGGAGCAGGATCGGGGCATGGACTACGCCCTCGAAGTGGTGGAGTACCTCACCGTGGACCTGGCCACCTGGCTCTCGGACATCGCCCCGGACGGTTCCGGCCGCGGTCAGGAGGCCTCTGAGCGGGCCCGCCACCTGGGTAGGATGGTGGACCAGCTCTGCACCATGAGCACCCTGGTCGAGCTGTCCCTGCGCCAGCGCCGCGAGCTGGGTGACCCCACCACCGCCTGGGTCCTGCTCGAGCAGGCCCGCCAGCAGCTCGGCTGGGCGGCCCGCACCGCCGGTGCTCTCGCCCGGTCGATCGCCGGGGCGGAGGGGGACATCGCCGCCGGCCCGGCCGATGCCGCCGCCGGCCCGACGGACAACGCCCTCTCCGACCAATCGCTGCGCGGCGACGAGACGACGGTGGTCGGCGACGCCGTGGAGTTCCTTCTCGAGCGGGATCTAGACCCCCATCCGGACCACGCGACGGAGTTCCTGGACATGGGCGACGGCGTCGGAGTGATCCCCGACCCGCGGCCCCTGACCCCGCTCGAGATGGTCCCGCTGCAGCTGCTGTCCGCGAGCGCCATGCAGTGCGGATCGGTGATCGACGATCCGGCCCCCCGGGCACTCGTGGACCGGATGGCGTACGGGACCTACGTGGCCAGGGTGCTCGACGAGGCCTCGGGGCTCCTCCGCGAGCGAGGTCGCGCGGCCGGCCAGCGCGAGCTGGAGCGTCTCGCCGACACAGGTCAGGAGGCCGCAGACATGATGTGGCAGCTGTCGCCGGGGCCGTTGGAGGTGTTCGCCCCGCGCAGCGACGGGCCTGCGGCAGCCTGAACCGCGGTCCCAGGTGGCGGCGGGTCCGCCTCCGGGCCCGTCTCGCTCTGTCGGCACCCCCACGGTCGCGTGAAGCTCGTCACGGCGGCGCGGTAGGTGGGGGTCACCTCGTCGGCGGAAGGACTACTCTTAACACGTGACCCCAGACCCCGCCACCGATACCCAGGTCAGCCCCCTCCTCGTCACGGCGCGTGAGCTGATCGAGGACGTCGTCACGCTGCCTCCCCCGGTGATCCTCGATGTGCGCTGGCAGCTCGGGGACGCGAACGGCCGGGAGCACTACTGGTCGGGCCACATCCCCGGCGCGCAGTACCTGGACCTGCCCGGCGACCTCGCGGGGCAGCGCAACGTCCGCGAGGGGCGTCATCCGCTCCCGTCGCCCGAGGACTTCGAGGACGCGATGCGCCGGGTCGGGATCGACGACGACAGTCGCGTGGTGATCTACGACGACTGCGGCAACACGTCGGCCGCCCGCGCCTGGTGGCTCATGCGCTGGGCCGGCAAGAAGGACGTCTACCTGCTCGACGGTGGGCTCAAGGCGTGGATCGCGGAGGGCGAGGACCTCGCCGTGGGGCCCGGGAACCCGGTCTCGCGCGGCGACTTCACCTTCGATCTGGACCACATGCTCACCGTCGGCATCGAGGACACCGCGACGTGGCCCGAGCGGGGCGTGCTCATCGACGCCCGCACCCCGGAGCGCTACGAGGGCCGCACCGAGCCGATGGACTCGCGCGCCGGACACATCCCGGGCGCGGTGAACATGCCCACCGGGGACTTCCTCGACGAGCGCGGCCGCTTCCTGCCGGCCGACCAGATCCGCGGCATGTTCGCCGAGGTGGGCGTGACCAGTGGGTCCGACGCGGTCGTGTACTGCGGTTCGGGCATCCACGCCTGCCACGCCTTGGCGGCGATGGAGGTCGCCGGTATTGAGGCGGGCCGCTTGTTCCCTGGCTCGTGGTCCGCGTGGTCGGCGGACCGCAAGCGGCCGGTCTCGATCGGCGAGCAACCCCGCTGATCGCCCTCGGCACCGCGACCACGCCCGTCTCTCACCCGGTCGCGCCCCCACGCGCCGCTGCGCCTGGCCGGACACACCGCCGCCCCTGACTACCCTTGGGGGCATGGTCTGGATCTGGTTCCTCGTAGCCCTCGTGCTGCTCGCCGCGGCGCTCGTCCTGCTGCGCCTGGACGCCAAGCAGCGGGGAGGCGGCGCGGGTGGCGGCGCCCGTCGCGAGAGGCGGACGGCTGTCGACTCGCCGCCGGAGGGGGAGTCCCCGGACGACGAGGACGACGACGAGGTCCCGCTCCACGACTCGCCTGCGGATGAGGTGGGACAGGATCCCGGTTCGGCCGAGCGTGCGGGCGAGCCCCGTCTCGCGCCGTTCCAGCGGTCCGAGGCGTCCGACATCGAGCGCGAGGTGGCCGAGGGCGGCCCGGAGTCGGAGGTGGGCGCGCAGCCGGCGACGGGGGACGCGCCGCGCGATGTCGTGGAGACAACCGCGGCGGCGTATGGCGCCGACGGTTCGGACGCCGACGCCGAGGCAGGGCCGGACGCGGTGGCCGATTTCGGTGACCGCTCCGACGCGGACACGGACGCGAGCGCGGACGCCGTCGCCACGACGGGCCCCGTCGCCGACGATGGCCCCGCCGAGCCAGCCCCGCTCGATCCGGCCGAGCCCACGGCGGAGTCGTCGCCGCGGCTGCTGGACCGGGTCCGGGCACTGCTGCCGGCGCGTCGGCAGCCTACGTCCGCGCTCGAGCCGGTCGAGGAGTCGCCCGCCGATCCGCTGGCGGATTCGCCGGTCGTGCGCTGGCTGGAGGACCGGGAGTTCGCCCCGACCCCCACTCCGGCGCCGGAGTTCATGCACGGGGACTTCTCTGGTGGACTCAGCGCACTGGGCACCGTGTCCCACGGGATCTTCCGTGGTCGCCGGGCGATCATGGGCGTCACCGGCGGACGCACCGTCCTCGCGCTGCGCCGCGACACCGCCTCCGATGTGGTCCTCGACCTGAGCCGCCCGGACGTCGAGGCCGAGCCCGGCTTCCACGACGCCGGCGAGGTCGGCGTCCTGGAGGCCCGGACCTCGGACTACGGCCGTCTCGATCTCATCGACCGCGATCGGCTGGTCGACGCCGTTCGGGAGGTGCCCGCCGGGGTGCGTCGCATCTGGGCCGAGGGCGAGTGGGTGGCGGCGACGGTCGACGGCGTCGACGACCCCTCCACCTGGGATGACGTGGTGATGGCACTGCACGGGGCTGCCGATGTGCTGGCTCCGTTCCCGCCGATCGGGGGGCGGGCCCGCGCGTTGCCCTCCGAGATCGATCCCGGAGCGCCCGGCGCGGCGGCGGGCCCCGAGGCCGACCCCACCGTCGGGATGGACGGCGAGGTCGGCACCGGCACGAACGGCGCCCCGGCGACGGCGGCGCTGCCCGACCCGGAGGACTTCGCCGTTGTCGACGACGAGGACACCGACACGGACACCGACACGGACACCGGCCGGGTCGCCGGCGTGGCCACCGCCGTCGCCACTGAGGAGGGCACGTCGCCTCCGGCGCCCGAGCCCCGGCGGGCCGGTCACCTCCGCCTGGTCCCCGACCGCCGGGGGGCGCGCGACCTGACCGACGTGCCCGTCGTGGCCGACCGGGGGGACCCCGCCGACGACACCGCGGACGACACCGAGCACGGCGCTGCGGGCGACCAGGCCGCAGATGAACCCGTCACCGCTGTCGCCGCCGGGCCAGCACAGACCGCGGAGCCCGCCGCCGAAGAACCCGACCCGTTCGCCGAGATCATGGAGCCGTCGGGGCCGATTCCGGCCCGCGGCGACGTGGCGGCCGACCACCTGGCGCCGAGGCCCCCGCTGTCGCGTCCGACTCGCGGTGTCGGGCAGGCCTACCCCGAGGACGCGTCGGTCCCTCCGCTCGCCGCGGGCGCGGCGACCGGCGCCGCCGGCATCAAGCCGCTCGGCTCGGAGGACGACGAGGACGAGATCCGCGACGAGGTCGAGCGGTTCGACGCCGCCCGCATCGACGGTGGCTCCGACCTCGACCGCACGTCGGGTGGCCGGCACGGGGCCGAGACCACCGAGGAGGATCCGGAGGGAGAGTCGGGCCGGCTGACGGTCGCGGACCTCGCGGCCAAGGTGGGGGCGACGCCGTCGAGCGGGCGACGTCATCATCGGCGCGCGGAGCCGGACGCGGAGCCGGACGCGGAGCCGAACGCGGAGTCCGATGAGCAGGCCGACGGGCGACCCAGCCACGAGGCCGGCGAGCAGGCGGACGATGCCTCCGGCCGCGAGCGTCCCGGCATCGACCCGGACGTGGAGCAGACCGCGAAGCTGCGGCTCCCGCCCGACATCAGGGACTGACCCGACGCCGCAGCGGGTCGGGGCGTTCCGGGGGCGGACTAGAGTCGGGGGCAGCCGTTCCGCCCACCGTGTCACCACAAACCGTGTCACCACACAACCGTGTCAATGAACACCGTGTCCCCGCGAGGAGTCCCATGACCGATCCCGTCACCGTCGACGCCCAGGCCCGCACGCGACTGTCAGAGCTGGTCGCCGAGCTGGCCGTCGTCCACGGTCGCGTCACCCTCTCCTCGGGGCGCGAGGCCGACTACTACGTCGACCTGCGCCGCGCCACGCTGCACCACGAGGCCTCGCCCTTGATCGGACGGCTGCTGCGCGAGCTCACCGCGGACTGGGATTTCGATGCCGTCGGCGGGTTGACGCTGGGCGCCGATCCGGTGGCCACGGCGATCATGCACGCGCCGGGCCGGCCGATCGACGCGTTCGTGGTGCGCAAGGAGGCCAAGAAGCACGGGATGCAGCGCCGCATCGAGGGCCCCGACATCGTCGGTCGCCGTGTCCTGGTCGTCGAGGACACCACCACCACCGGGAACTCGCCGCTCACGGCCGTGGCCGCCCTGCGCGAGGCGGGCGCCGAGGTCGTGGGCGTGGCCACCGTGGTGGACCGCGCGACCGGTGCCGACGACGTGATCCGGGCGGAGGACGTGGAGTACCGCGCGTTGCTGGGCCTGACCGACCTGGGGCTGGAGTGACGAGGATGGGGACCACGACGACAACGACGACGACGAGGGCATTCCGCGATCGCCTGGTGCAGGCGCTGACGGAGCGGGTGGGCGCACTCGGCGACACGTCCCGCCCGGAGGGGCCCGCGTTCCTCGCGGCCGCGGTGGGGACGGAGATCGCCAAGGCCACCGGGGTCGGCGCGCTGGAGAAGCTGTGCAAGCCGGTGATCGTGCCGGCGGCGCTGGCGATCGCGCTGCGCGACGGTCGGCTCTCCGCGGTCGACACCGCGCTGCTGTCGGCCACCGGAGCGGCGTACACCGCCGGCGACGTGATCCTCATGCTCGGTGGCGGCCACGCGAGCCGGTCCAAGTCGAGGCTCGTCGCGGGTGCGGCGGCGTTCGGGGCGGGGCACCTGGCCCTGGGCGGACTCATGCTCCGGTCGGGGCTGCGGTTCAAGCCGGTGCAGTCCGCTGTGCACGGTGTCGTCGCCGGCGTCGCGGGCGCCGTGCTGCTCACGGAAGATCGCGCCAACGCCCCGCTCGCCGCGTACGGCGGGCTGCTCGCCACGCTGTCCGCGTTGGCCACCTCCGTCGACCGGTCGCACGGACCGGCGGCCTCGGTCCTGGCGGTCGCCGGGCCGGTCTTCCTGCTCAGCGACGCGTTGATCCTGGCCCGGCGCAAGACCGAGGGCGGGACCGCACTCGCCCGGGCGCTGGACGTCGGAGTGATCGACACCTACGCCACCGCGGCGCTCCTGCTGCTCACCGGTACCGCCGCCGCGGCGCGTACCGCCGGGAGCGCGTCGTGACCGCCGCGGGCGCACCGGGCTCCGGCACGCCGTCCTCCGGCACCGTCCGGACGGTCCTGGTCACCGGCGCCGGCCGCGGGATCGGCGAGGCCACCGCGCGCCGGTTCGCCGACGCCGGCTACCTCGTGGGCGCGTACGACCTCCAGCCCTGTGCGTGGGCCGAGGGAGACGAGCGGATCGTCACCGGTTCGCTCGACGTCACTGATCCCGCCGCGTGGGAGGCCGCTCTCACCGAGCTCGCCGCCCGTAGCGGTGGCGCGCTGGACGTGCTGGTCAACAACGCCGGCCTGCTCTACGGCACTCCGTTCATGGACGCGAGTTTCGAGCAGGACGCCGCGCTGGTGGACGTCAACGTCAAGGGGGTGCTCTACGGCTGTCGCGCCGCGTTCCCGTTCCTGGAGAAGTCCGCCACCCCGACCGTGGTGAACCTCTGCTCGGCGTCGGCGATCTACGGCCAGGCCGAGATGGCGACGTACTCGGCGACCAAGTTCGCGGTCCGCGGGATCACCGAGGCACTGGACCTGGAGTGGGCCCGCCACGGCATCCAGGTGTGCTCGGTGTGGCCGCTGTACGTGGGCACCGGAATGCTCGAGGGCGTGAACACCACCGGGATGCGGACGATGGGCGTGCGCCTCACGGAGGGCGACGTCGCCGGCGAGATCCTCGACCTGGCCGAGCAGACGGCGCGTGAGTCCTCCGGGGTGTTCGGCAGGATCCGCCGGGCGCTGGGCCGCGAGGTCCACCGGCCGGTCGGGAAGCAGGCCACCGCCATGTACCTGGCCTCGCAGGTCGCCCCCAGTCGACTCGTCAAGCTGTCCAATCAGCGCCTGACCTCGTGACGGCGGCGGGTCCGACCGAGTGGGGCGAGGGCGCGGTCGGCGTCGGCCCGTGGGAGCTCGAGCATCCCGGAGAACCGCGCCCGGCCGGCGACCGGTGGGATCCCGACCTCCTGGACGCAGGCGACCGTCGCAACGTTGTCGACCGCTACCGCTACTGGCGCCGCGAGGCGATCGTCGCCGACCTCGACACCCGTCGGCACCCCTTCCACGTGGCCATCGAGAACTTCGGCCACGACGCCAACATCGGCACCGTCGTGCGCACCGCCAACGCCTTCCTGGCCGCCGAGGTGCACATCGTGGGCCGCCGCCGCTGGAACAGGCGCGGGGCCATGGTCACCGACCGCTACCAGCACCTGCGCCACCACGCCGACGTCGGCGCCCTCATGGAGTGGGCCCGCTCCGAGGGGCTGCCGGTCGTCGCCGTCGACAACCTCCCCGGTGCCGAGCCCCTCGAAACCGCGAGCCTGCCGCGCGACTGCGTCCTGCTCTTCGGACAGGAGGGGCCCGGGGTGAGCGAGGACGCGCGCCTGCGGGCCGCGAAGACCGTCTCGATCGCACAGTTCGGCTCGACCCGCTCGATCAACGCCGGCGTGGCCGCCGGGATCGCCATGCACGCCTGGATCCGCGAACACGCCGCCCCGGCCTGATCGCCATCTCGCCCGCCCACCGCGACGCCCGCCCGCCGTTTCCCGCGCCTATTGTTTTTCGATAGGTATAGGTCCATAGTCGGTGTATGAATATCGAGAAACGAGCGGTCCTGCCGTTGCGGGTGTGCCTGGTGGTGCTGTTCGCGATACTGGTCCTGCTGCAGACCATGTCCCTGCCCGGGCAGTTCGCGCACATGGCCGAGACGTCACCGGGCGACGCGCACCTGCGGTGGCCGCTGACGGCCGTATCGATCTACTGGGTGGTGTGCATCCAGGTCGTGGTGGTGGCCACCTGGAAGCTGCTCTCGATGGTCAGGGCCGACCGCATCTTCACGGACGGGTCCCTGGTCTGGGTCGATGTGATCCTGGGGGCGATCGTCGCTGCCTGGGCGATGCTCGTGGTGGTGCTCGTGCTGGTCGGCATCAACGCGACTGATCCCGGCCTGCCGCTACTGCTCTTCCTCGTCGTCGTCATCATCACGGTCGCCGCGCTGCTCATGGTCGTCATGCGCGCGCTCCTCCGGCAGGCGACCTCCCTGCGCTCCGAGATGGACATGGTGGTCTGATGCCGATCATCGTGCGGATCGACGTCGAACTCGCCAAGCGCAAGATGAGCGTCGGAGAGTTCGCGGAGCGGGTGGGATTGACGCCCGCCAATGTCTCGGTGCTGAAGAACGGTCGGGCCAAGGCCGTGCGGTTCAGCACGCTCGAGGCGATGTGCCGGGTGCTCGAATGCCAGCCCGGCGACCTGCTCGAATGGGTCGAGGAATGAAGCGCCGGGTGCACTTCCTGCTGGTCCTGGCCGCAGTGCTGGCCATAATCGCGCTGGGGGCGACGGCGGTCGTCCTCGGTGAGGCCGACGACTCCCCGGGTCTGCAGGGGATCGGGGTGCTCGTGGTGATCGGTGCCGCGGTCGTCGCGCTGCGCTGGCGCGGGCCGGGGGAGCGCGGACCGGACTAGGCGTCGGCGGCAGGAGGGCGCGCTACATGGCCGGTGCCGCGGGCCCGTTGCGGATCCGGTCGACGACCTTGGGGCCCGCGGTGATCGCCATCGGCAGCACCGAGACCAGCACGATGCCGATGAGGATCAGGTCGATGTGCTCCTTGATGAAGGTGAACTGGCCGAGCCACGCGCCCAGCGCGGTCACGCCCGCAGCCCACAGCAGGGCCCCGATCACGTTGAACGAGACGAAGACCCGGTAGCGCATCCCCGCCATGCCGGCGACCAGCGGCGCGTACGTCCGGACGATCGGGACGAAGCGGCAGAGGATGATCGTCGCCGGGCCCCACTTGTCGAAGAACTCGTGGGCCTCGTGGATGTAGGCCTGCTTGAAGAACCGCCCGTCCGGCCGCTCCCGCAGGTGATGTCCCCAGCGGTTGCCGATGAAGTACCCCACCTGGTCCCCGAGGAACGCCGCGATCGGCGCGGTCACCAGCACCACCCACAGTGGCGCGAACGGGCTGTCCTGCTGCGTGAGCAGGCCGGCCGTGAACAACAGTGAGTCGCCGGGGAGGAACGGGAACAACAGTCCGGACTCGATGAAGACCACGGCGAGCAGCGCGGGGAGGATGGCGTTGCCGAACGGTCCGTCGCCGGACAGCCAGAATTCGGGATCCATGAAGCCCGGGCCCAGGGCGAGGACCTGCTGTGCCTGTTCGGCCACGAGGTGCGTGTTCACCGGAGGATCATACTCCCGCGGACCCCGGGCCCGGCCGTGTCCGCGATCGACGTCACTCCGGGCGCTACGGTGTGGTCGTGGCCCCCACCGACCTGCCGGACACCCTCCGCCTCAGTCTCCTGGACAGGTCCCGGACCCGCGTCGGCGAGTCTCACGCCGCCGCGATCGAGGGCACCCTGGCCCGCGCGGAGCGGGCCGACGCCCTGGGCTTCCACCGCTACTGGACGGCCGAGCACCACGCGGTGCCCGGGATCGCGAGCGGGAGCCCGCCGCTGTTGATCGCGGCCACCGCCGCGCGCACCGACCGTATCCGCCTCGGATCCGGGGGCGTGATGCTGCCCAACCATCGACCGCTGATCGTCGCCGAGCAGTTCGCCATGCTCGAGGCGATGCACCCGGGCCGTATCGACCTCGGGGTGGGACGTTCGCTCGGGTTCACCGCACCGGTCCGTGCGGCGCTCGGCGTCGCCGAGTACGACACCGACGCGTTCGCCCGCGATATCACCGCGGTGCAGGACTTCCTCCACGGTCGGGGGCCCGTCACCGCGCTGCCGGTCGTCGAGGCCCCGCCCCCGTTGTTCGTGCTCGCGACCGGTCGGGGCCTGGAGGTCGCTGCACGGGCCGGACTGCCCGTCGTGGTCGGGGGACCGAGGCTGCTCGCCGACCCGTCGCCCCTGGATCGCTACCGCGAGATGTTCCGGCCGAGCGAGGCCACGCCGGAGCCCTATGTGGTGGTGAGCCTGGAGGTGATGGTCGCCGACTCGGTCGGGACCGCGCGACAGCTACTCCTCCCGGAGGCGTGGGCGATGGCGGAATCCCGGGAGACCGGGGTGTTCGGCCCGCTGCGGTCGCCGACGGAGATCCTGGACCGCAGGTTCCGTCCGCAGCAGCTGCGACGGGTCGAGGACTGGATGGCGGGGGCCGTCCAGGGGGACGCGGAGAAGGTCGCACGCGAACTCGCCGTGCTCGTCGAGCGGACCGGGGCCGACGAGATCATGGCGTCCACCTCCATTTTTGACCGCGACGACCTCGCCCGGGCCGACGCTGCGCTCGCCGAACTGCTCCCCGGCTGACCGGTACCGCACGGCTCGCGGGTGCGCGTCGTCACGCTCGCCTAGGCTGGAGGGTGTGCGCCCACCTCCACAGGGGTGCGGCGCCCCGAGATGCGCGCGTCGCACAGCCGAGAACCCTGGAGGAGACCACATGCCCATCGCAACTCCCGAACAGTACAAGGACATGCTCGACCGGGCCCGTAACGAGGGCTTCGCCTACCCGGCGATCAACTGCACGTCCTCGGAGACCATCAACGCGGCCATCAAGGGCTTCGCCGATGCCGGGTCCGATGGCATCATCCAGTTCTCCACCGGCGGTTCCGAGTTCGGCTCCGGCCTTAACGTCAAGGACATGGTCACCGGCGCGGTCGCGCTCGCCGAGTTCGCGCACGTGGTGGCGGCGAAGTACGACGTCCTCGTCGCGCTGCACACCGACCACTGCCCCGAGGACAAGCTCGACGGCTTCGTGCGGCCGCTCATCGAGATCTCGCAGGAGCGCGTCGACCGCGGCGAGAACCCGCTCTTCCAGTCCCACATGTGGGACGGTTCGGCCACCCCGCTCGACCGTAACCTGGAGATCGCCAAGGAGCTGCTCGAGAAGACGGCAAACGCCAAGCAGATCCTCGAGATCGAGATCGGCGTCGTCGGCGGCGAGGAGGACGGCGTCGAGAACGAGATCAACGAGAAGCTCTACACCTCCCGTGAGGACTTCGAGGCCACCATCGACGCCCTCGGCGCCGGCAACACCGGGCAGCGCTACCTGCTGGCCGCGACCTTCGGCAACGTCCACGGCGTGTACAAGCCGGGCAACGTCAAGCTCAAGCCCGAGGTGCTGAAGATGGGCCAGGACGTCGCGGTCGAGAAGCTGGGCCTCAACGCCGGTGACCTGCCGTTCGACTTCGTCTTCCACGGCGGCTCGGGCTCGGCCAAGAGCGAGATCGAGGAGGCGCTGTCCTACGGCGTCATCAAGATGAACGTCGACACCGACACCCAGTACGCGTTCACCCGGCCGATCGCCGCGCACATGTTCGGCAACTACGACGGCGTCCTCAAGGTCGACGGCGAGGTCGGCAACAAGAAGGTCTACGACCCGCGTTCCTACCTGAAGAAGGCCGAGCAGGCCATGTCCGAGCGCGTCGTCGAGGCGTGCAACGACCTGAAGTCGGCCGGCAAGTCCAAGGGTGCCGCTGCGTGATCGAACGCTGCTTGAGTGAACGCTGCTTGATCGATCACGGCCTGATCGGCCTGCCTGATCGGCCTGCCTGATCGGTCGTATCTCATCGCGGCCTGACACCGCCCCATCAGCGGCGCTCCTCCACCCGGAGGGGCGCCGCTGTCATGTGTGGACCTCTCGCCGCCGAATCGAACCCTTGTGCTACGCGGAGGGTGCCGGTAAGATCGCTTGTATGTTCGAGTCGGGTGCGATGCTGAAGGGGGTGCGGTGGTGAGCGAGGAAACGGGGACGACGACGAGGTCGGCTTTCGCCGGGGCGCTCCGCGCGGTGCCGGAGCCCCTCGACACCCTGGGCGCCGAGGCCCTGAGCGAGGTGGCGCGCTCGGCGACGCTGGCGCAGAACCTGGCGGCGGCGACCCGGCTGCAGGCGGCCCACCTGTTGGTCCAGGCGATGGGGAGTGTCGACAGGGGCTCCCCGGGGCGAGCCGATACGCCGCCGTTCGGGGACTCCCGTCCCGCCTACTCCCGGCTCGAACCCACTGAGCGTGCGCGCAACCACCTGGCCGCGGCCATGTCGCTGACCGGGTGGCACGCTGCCCGCCTGGTCACTGCCGGTGTGCAGATCCACACTCGCCTGCCGCGTCTGCGCAAGGCTGTAGAACGCGGACTGTTCCCCGAGCAGCTGGCCATCGACGCCGCCTGCCGTCTGGCAGAGGTGCCCGACACGATCATCGGTGCGGTGGAATCGGACGTCGTCGGCGCCCTGAGCCGAGACCTCGACGGGGGCCACCGGCCCAGTCGCTCGGCCCTGGACACGGCGGTCGACGCGTCCCGGGAGCGTCATGACCCACAGGCCGCCGGCGACGCCGTGGACGCCGCCGTCGACCAGCGGACGGTTCGGTTCCGCCCGGCCCGCGACGGCATGACCAGCATGTGGGCCTCGCTGCCCAGTGGGGATGCAGAGAAGCTCCGCCGCCGGATCGACTCCGCCGCCCGCGCTGCCTCGGAGTCGGGCCACCCCCGCACGCGCGACCAACTGCGCGCCGACGCCCTGTGCGCACTCGGGGACCCCACGACCAACGACATCGGCACGAGCCTGTACGACGCGGAAGAGTCGGCGGGCGCGTGCAATGCCACCACCGGCACCTGCGCCGACGCCGCCGACAGGCCCCCGCTGGGAGCGTCGTGGGGCACCGAGCAGCCCATCCGGATCTCGATCATCGACAGCGTCGCCCAGGGGCTGCCCAACCGCGTGCAGTTCGTGAACGGCGCCTATTCGAGCTTCGACTGGCTGTGTGAGGAGCTCCTGTCCGGCGGCGACTCCAGGGTCAGGTTCGAGATGCTCGACCCGCAGCCGGGTGTCCAGGACACACCGGACGCGGTGCTCAAGTACTTCATCACCCCGGCGCTGGCCGAGCGAATCCGGCTCCGCGACGGCACGTGCCGCCACCCGGGGTGTACGGTCGACGCCCACGACTGTGAGATCGACCATGTCATCGCCTTCGATCATCAGCGACCTGAACTGGGCGGACCCACCGCCGAGTGGAACCTCGTGTGCCTGTGTCGCAAGCACCATCGGGAGAAGACCTTCGGGCACTGTGCCTACCGGCCCGGACCGCTCGGCGAGCTGACCATCATCACCGAGACCGGTCACGAACACCGCACCACACCACACGGGCCGCTGGCCCAGGCGCGCGACCGGATTCTCGACCACCGATGGCGACAACACGTCGACCGTCTCATCGCCGACGACGGCCACCTCACCAATCCGCCCGGCATCGAGCGGGACTACCGCACCGGCCGAGACGGTTCCCGGCCAGCCTGACTGCCAGGGGCAGACCCGGCCCGCCAGTTTTCCCACGGCTGGCCCGTCCCACCTGGCTGCCAGCGGCACACCCGGCCCGCCTGACCCTCGACGGGTCGGGTCAGCCCGGCTGCTGGTCCTGCGGGACCACGCCCATCCCGACACCGGGCTGGCACATCTTCCAGGCACCGTCCTCGTCGCGCATATGAATCTGCTCCGGGCCCGTCCCGTCGGACGCCGACTCCACGGTCGCGGTCGCCTCGGCGCCGTTGTCACTGATCTCCACCCCGAGCACCTCGAGATCCTGGGGGAACGAACCCGCGATCGATTCGCGGAACATCGAGTCGAGGTCCGAGCCCGTCGCCTCGCTCGACGCGGTGATGGTGTCGACGAGCTCCTGCGGGACGCGGTTCTCCGCGCACATGTGCCCGTTGAACTCGGCGAACGACTCCGCCGAACTCATGCTCTCCAGCGTCTGCTCGACGTCCCGCTCGGCCCGCGCGGACGACGACAGCGGGCCCGCGAGGAAAAGCCACGCGAGCGCGGCGATCACGAGGAGCGCCACGACGACGGCCGCCGTGACGGCCACGCCGCCCCGCCCGCCGCGACCGCCTTGCCGGCCGCTGCCCGGACGTGCCCCACCCTCCGGGCCCCCGCCCGGCTGTCCCGCGGGGTTCGGCTCCCCGGCGGCCGGCTGCTGGCTCGTCGTCGTCATCTACTACTCCCGGTGCGCGTCGCCGGCCCCGGACGGGCCGCGTCGACCCGCCACCGTAGCGGACCGACCTGTGATTCCGGGGGTGCAGGGGCGCCGACCGCACCGGCGCGGACACCGCTCCCGCCAGGCCACGGGCGCTACACATGAGATGGCCAGTTAGCCTTCAGGTATGCCCAGGCTCCGTCTCAGCTCTGTTCGTGTTCTCACCGGCGGCCTGACCGTCTCGGCGCTCCTGTTGTCCGGCATCGGCCCCGCCCACGCTGACGCCGGCGACTGGAGCCAGTACCGCGCGACCCCCACCAACAACACCCACGTCGTCACCGGTGGAGCCCAGATCTTCTCCGGCACCATCCCCACCGCGAACGAGGTGCGGGCGACCCCGGTGGTGGCCGACGGCAAGGTGTTCGTGGGCAGTCACGGCTCCGGGGAGCTGCAGGCGTTCGACCTGGCGACGGGCGAATTGTTGTGGCAGGCGCAGGCGCCGAACTGGGTGCATTCGGAGATGATCCATTCCGACGGGCGGCTGTTCGTGGGATTCGGCAACCGCTTCTTCCAGGACGGGCCGGGTGGCTACCGCGGCACCGGGGAGTCCGGCGTCCTGGGTCTGGACCCGGACACCGGTGAGATCCTGTGGCGCCACGACACCGCCGGCGAGGTCATGCCGACACCCGCCGTGACGGGCGGAGCGGTCTGGGCGGTCACCGGGGACCGTCGCCTGTACAAACTCGACCCGGCGACCGGTGAGGCGCTCGAGGTGGTGGAGACCGGCCACGTGGTGAGCATGTCCTCGCCGTCGGAACAGGGCGGAGTGCTGTACTTCGGCGGCGGCGCGCCCCGGCCGTACACGTTCTTCGCCTACGGCACCGCGGCCGGCGAGTTCGCCTGGCAGCGGGAGTTCCCCGAGTTCACCCACGGCCTCGACGACGTCCCGCCGGCCGTCGACGAGGGGATCGTCGTCACCACGGCCAACCGCGCCCTGTTGCCCGGGATCGCCGGCGCGCGCGAGGAGCACACGATCATCGCGATGGACCAGCAGTCCGGCGAGGTGGTGTGGCGGGACGTGATCGGCGACGGGCCCGCCCCGACCAACAACCGGTCCGGTGCGCCGACCATCCACGACGGCACCGTCTTCGTGGGCAGTCCCACCACGGGCGCCGCCTACGCGTATGACCTGCACTCCGGCGAGCGACTGTGGCGTAACCCTGTCGGCGCGATCAAGGGTGCCCCGGTGATCCACGCGGGTGGTGCCTACTTCTCGACCACCGCCGGGAACGTGTACCGCCTCGACGTCCGCACCGGCGCGATCACCGGCGTCCTCGAGCTGGAGGGGCCGTTGGCCCCGGCCGGGCCGATCCTCGTCGACGACACCCTGGTGGTCCCCAGCCAGAGCCGGAACGTCTACTTCGTCCCGCTCGAGGAGTTCCCCGACTCCCGCGCCACGGGCGGCGCGACCGCGAGCCTCGGCGACCCGGCGTCACCGTGGGGGAGCGCCGCGGGGTCCGCGGCGTCCGCGGCGGGATCGCTCGGCACGGACGCGGGATCGCTCGACCCCGCGTACTGACGGGCGCCGGCGCCGGCCCCTGTCTCGCCCCACCGGCCCCCGGCTCGCCCCACTGGCCCCCGGGCCCACCCGACCTGCCGGGTCAGGGGAGCGGGCCCGCGGGCTCCAGGCGGTCGGTGCCGTGCCGGGTCCGCCAGCTCGCCATCGGGTAGGCGCCACTGTTCGGGTCCTCGCGGGCCACGAGCGCCCAGTAGTCGGCGTGGGCGTAGTCGCTGGTGAACTCGACCACCGTGAAGCCGTGGCGGTCGAGATCGGCCCAGCGGACGTGCCGGTTCGCGGCGGTCAGCGCGCCCTGGGCGGCCTGCGAGAGCGGGTTGCCCTCGGGTAGTCCGCCCACCATGTCGTTGATGTTGTTGCTCGTGATGGACGGGGTGACGAACTCGACCGCCCCGGTGCCGGCCCCGGGGTAGTCGGCCGGGTCGAACGGCACCTCGTTGGCCCAGGACGTGTGGATGTCGCCGGTGAGGAAGACGTGGTTGCGGTTGCCGGTGGCGCGGATGACCTCGAACAGGCGGCGGCGCTCACCGGCGTACCCGTCCCACTGGTCCGAGTTGTAGGTGATGCCCTCCCGCGGGACCCCCAGGAGCTCTGTCAGCGCGCCGGTCGTGCGCGCATCCAACGGCGGGATGAGCACGGGCGAGACCATGACCGAATTGCCGATGACGTTCCAGCGGGCGGTCGACGACTGCAGCCCGCGGGCCAGCCAGTCGAACTGCTCGGCGCCGGTCATCGTGTTGGTCTGGTCGATCGCCAGGCCGTTGAACCGATCGGGACTCTCGGAGCGGTACGAGCGCAGATCCAACATGCTGATCTCGGCCAACGACCCCCAACGCAGGCGCCGGTACAGGTGCCCGCCGTCGCGCAGGGACTCCGGCCGGACCGGCATCCACTCGAAGTACGCCTGCGAGGACGCGGCCTTGCGGTCGGAGAACGGGCCCTCGTGCGGCTGGTGGTTCTCGGCACCGTGCTCCCACGAGTCGTTGGCCAGCTCGTGGTCGTCCCACGTACAGATCCAGGGGACGTGCGCGTGCAGGGACTGCAGGTCGGGATCGGTGTGGTACTGCGCCAGCCGGATCCGGTAGTCGGCCAGGGTGACGATCTCGTGCGGTGGTTCGTGCGGGCGGATCGCCCCGATGGCGGCGGTGTACTCGCCGCGGCCGTACTCGTAGATGTAGTCACCGAGTTCGATGATCGCGTCCAGGTCGCCGCGCGCCTCGAGGTGCCGGTAGCCGGAGAAGTAGCCGGCCTCCCAGTTGGAACACGACACCACGCCGATACGCCAGCGGCCGGTGGCGGGCATGGCGCCGTCGGCGGGCGCGGTGCGGGTGCGCCCGGTCCGTGAGACCTGACCGAGCGCGCGGAAGCGGTAGTGGTACCAGCGGTCCGGCGCCAGTCCGGTGCAATCGAGCTTGACCGTGTGGTCGCGGCCGGCGTCGGTGACGACGGACCCCGTGCGGACGAGGGAGGTGA
Organism: Dietzia sp. WMMA184; assembly: GCF_002441635.1. NCBI lineage: Bacteria > Bacillati > Actinomycetota > Actinomycetes > Mycobacteriales > Dietziaceae > Dietzia > Dietzia sp. WMMA184. The sequence goes on from NZ_NXEI01000001.1 coordinate 2,980,530, forward strand.
ACCCCGGGTCGGTGGCGACCTCCCAGGCGACGACGACGGGGTCACCGATCCCGGAACCGGGGCTCGCCTGCGGGGTGGGCGTCACGCGCGTCCACAGGATGACGCGGTCCGCCATGGGGTCGCCCGAGGCGACGCCGTGCCGGAAGACGGCTCCGGCCGGGGCCCCGCCACCTCCCGTGCCTCCGGCAGCCGCGGCCCCGGCGGCCGCGGTGCGTCCGGCCAGGGCACCGGTCCCGACGGCGGCACCGGCCAGCGCTCCGGCCCGGAGGAGGGAGCGCCTGCCGATGCCACCGGTGGGGTGGGAATCGGCGATGCGGGCGGTTCCGGCGATGCGGGCTGACCCGGGAGCTTCGGGCGAGGGGGCGGGAGACGCGGTCACGCGTTCAAGTCTGTCCCCTCGGGTGACGTCCGGGAGCGGATTCGCCCCAGACGTCACCGACGGTTCACTCGCCGGCGACCTGCGCGTCCTGTCCCGGGGTGGTGTCGGCGCCCACCACGAGCTCCTCGATCTCGGTCTTCTCCGGCGTCGAGAGGTACCGCTCGCGCGAATCGTCCAGCTCCTGGAGCCACGGGGTGTGGTGGACGGTCGCCATGGTGCCGGTGAGGACGGAGCGGTACGGCTTGTCCCGGTAGGTCAGGATGTTCTTCTTCTTGTCCTTCTTCCAGGCGAGGAAGATCTCGACCACCTCGTCGAGGTCGAACATCGGGTAGTCCGTGGCCTCGATGAGGTCGCGGACGTAGTCGGCCTGGAAGCGCACGTCGTCGGCGTCGCCCTCCAGCTCCTGGAACCGCTTCCGCCAGGCCCGCATGTGGGCGACCCGCTCCTCGGCGGACGGCAGCTTGGCCCGGCCCAGGATGAGGTCGCGGACATACCAGGCCTGGGCGTCGAACATGTTGAAGGTGAACCACTGGTCCTGGGCGCCGAGGTAGTAGACCTTGGGGTTCTTCTGCCACACCACGCCGCGGTAGAGGCCGGCGGGGTAGATGTTGTTGGGCGACTGCAGCGACAGGTCCGCCGGTAGGAACGGGTACTTGTGGAGGTAGCCGGTGCACAGGATCACGGCGTCGAACTCGCGGGTCTCGCCGCCGGTGAAGTGGACCGTCTCGCCGTCGAACCGCTGGACGAGCGGTAGTTCCTCCATCCCGTCCGGCCAGTCGTAGCCCATGGGGGCGGTGCGGTAGGAGATCGTCACCGACCGGGCGCCCATCTTGAAGGCCTGCACGCCGATGTCCTCGGCGGAGTAGGAGGCGCCGATCAGCAGGACGCGCTTGTCCGCCAGCTTCTCGGCCCCGCGGAAGTCGTGGGCGTGGCGGACAGACCCGGGGAACGTCTCGATGCCCTTGAAGTCCGGGAGGTTGGGGTAGGAGAAGTGGCCGGTGGCGACGATGATCCGGTCGAACTCCGACGAGGTGGTCTTGCCGGACCTGAGGTTCTCCACGGTGACGGTGAAGGTGTCCAGATCGCGGTCGTAGTCCACCCAACGGACGGCCGTGGAGAACTGGACCTTGTTCTTGACGTCGGACCCCTGGACCCGGCCGTCGATGTAGTCCCACAGGACCTCACGCGGCGGATACGACGAGATGGGCCTGCCGAAGTGCTCGTCGAACGTGTACTCGGCGAACTCGAGCGCCTCCTTGGGGCCGTTCGACCAGAGGTTGCGGTACATGGAGGAGTGGACCGGCTCGCCGTACTTGTCGGTGCCCGACCGCCAGTTGTAGTTCCACTGGCCGCCCCAGTCGTCCTGCTTCTCGTAGGCCACGATCTCGGGGATCTTGGCCCCGGACCGCTGGGCCGATTCGAATGCCCTGAGGGCGGCCATTCCGCTCGGTCCGGCTCCGATGATCGCAATGCGCTGTCTAGACACAGTCTTCCTTCCGGCCCACGTTCGACCTGTTCGTTCACTCCGACTGGTGCCGGTGGAAGCTCGTCCGACGCGGGGACCGGATGAGTCCGCGTAACGGGGCCTCGACACCGGGACCACTATCACTCCGAAGGGGCGTGAAACCACTGCCCGCGACGAGCGCACGGCGCCCCGTCCGGGGCGCCGCATGCCCTCGACCTTAGCAAATGGGGGCAGGGGAGGCGATGCGGCGGATTAGTGGACAATGGGGGCATGACCCAGTTCGGAGATCTCCTCGGCCCCCCGCCCACCCGTCTCACCGGTGACCCGGAGGCGGAGGCCGCCGTCGCCGCGGGGGAGGATCCCCGCACCGTGGCGGCCTCCCACCCCACCGCCTCGATCGCGTGGGCCGAGCTCGCGGAGCGCGCACTCGACTCCGGCGAGGTGATCAGCGCCTACGCGTTCGCCCGCACCGGGTATCACCGCGGGCTGGACCAGCTGCGGCGCCACGGCTGGAAGGGCTTCGGGCCGGTGCCGTACGACCACGAACCCAACCGCGGCTTCCTCCGTTGCGTCGCCGCGCTGGCCCGCGCCGCGCAGTCGATCGGTGAGGAGGACGAGTACATCCGTTGTCTGGACCTGGTCAATGAGTCAGACCCGCACGCCGCCGCGTCTCTCGGCCTGGCGTGACCGACTGGACGCCCGCGCGCTGGGCGTCTACGCCGCGCTGCCGGGCCCGCTGAGGGCGCGCGCCCGGCGACTCGGTTACGCGTTCCTGCCGATCCTGCAGTGCGGTCTCGCCGCGGGACTGGCCTGGTTCCTCGCGCACGACGTGCTGCACCACTCGGCGCCCTTCTTCGCGCCCATCGCGGCCGCCATCGCCCTGGGCACCGGTATGGGGCGTCGCGTCCGGAGGGGTGTCGAGTTGGTGCTCGGCGTCATCGTCGGCGTCGGGTTCGGTGACCTGCTGATCCGGGAGATCGGCTCCGGGGCGTGGCAGATCGCGCTGGTGGTGATCCTGGCGATGTCTGCGGCGGTGTTCGTCGACCGCGGGGCGATCACAGGCACCCAGGCGGCCTCGTCGGCGATCCTCGTGGCGACGATCCTGCCGCCGGGCAGCGCGGGCGGCTACGAGCGGATGCTCGATGCTGCCGTGGGCGGGGTGGTCGCGCTGGCCGCGATGGCACTCATGCCCGTCCATCCCCTGCGCCGCGCCCGCCGGGAGGCGGCGTCGCTGCTGGGCGTGGCGTCGTCGGTGCTCGCCGAGGTCGCGGACGGGTTGGAGCGGCGCGACTCGGAGCTCATCCGCTCCGCCCTGCAGGAGGCCCGTGACACGCAGCCGGCCGTCGATGCGATCTCCGAGCAGCTCGCTGGGGCGCGGGAACTGGTGCGGATCTCCCCGTTCTACCGGCGTCGGCGTCCGGAGGAGATCGTCCTCACGGCGATGCTCAACCCGTTGGACAACGGCATCCGCAACATCCGTGTCCTCGCGCGTCGGGCGATCGTGGCGGCGGACGATCAGGTGGACGTCCCGCCCGCGTTGAGTTCGTTGATCGCGGCGCTGGCCGGCGCTCTGGAGGTGCTCACACGGCGTGTGGCCGCGGACTCCGATGCACCCACGGACGCCGAGGTCCACCGCGAGTTGCGGGCGGTCGCGTCGCGCGCCAAGCGGGAGCTGATCACGGGGTCGGGCCTGACCGAGACCGTCATGCTGGCCCAGCTGCGCTCGATCCTGGTGGACATGATGCAGGTCGCGGGGCTGAGCAAGATCTCGGCCCTCGCCACGCTGCCGCCGACCGTCCGCAATCCCGCCGTCGAGCCGGAGCTGACGGAGGAGTGGCCGGACGCGCCGGACCGACCGGCGCCGGTGATGCCGCCGCTCAGGGCGACACGAGCCTCCATGGCTCGGTATGACGATAGAAAGTCGTCCTCTTGATGGCCCGCCGTCCGGTGAGTCCGTCCCGGGTGAGCAGGCCGGCCTCGGTGCCCAGTTGCACCGCCCGGGCCGCCACCCACTGACGGCGACGCAGCCTGCGGGGCCGGGCGGCGGTGGCCCGGACGCCGGGCAGCTCGGGTGTGGGCCGGACGGTGAGGGTGTGCGTCTCGCCGGAGAAGACCACGGTGTCGTCGGCGTAGGCCTCGCCCACGAGTCGGTCGCCCTCGGCGCCGCGTACGAGGGCCTCGCCGACGAGGGCGGTCCCGGTCTCGTCGCGGACTAGCGGCACCTCACGCGACGTGCCGCGGATGCCGAGCTTGGCCGCCTCCGACCCTGTCGGCAGCCCGTAGGCGCGGGTGGCGGGGGTGGGCTCGTCGGCGACGTAGGCGATCTCCGCGTCGAGGTTCTCGGTCCGCAGCAGGCGGGTGAGCACCGCGGCCAACGCGGCGTCGGTGCCGCAGAGGACCAGTCGACGCCCCGGGCCCACCTCGGCCAATGCACGGTTGACCTCGTCCTTGGTCGGCACCTCGCTGACCTGGATGCGGGGGCGCTCACCGAGAACCGTCGGGACCGGGGCCGAGCCGCAGCGGATGACGATCATGACCTCCATCATGACCGCAGCTGATGGCGGGGGCGAACCTGGGGCAGGATGGAAGCGTGGTTGGACAGGCGCGCAGGATCGATCTGAACTGCGACCTCGGCGAGGCCCGTCGGGGGACGCCGCGGTGGCCCGCGTCGCTCGCACCCGGCGCCGGGCCGGATCCCGACGACGCCGCACTGTTGGACGTGGTGACGTCCGCCAACGTCGCGTGTGGTTTCCACGCAGGCAACCGGCCCACCATGATCGCCACGGCCGTCGCCGCCGCCGAGCGCGGGGTCGCCCTGGGGGCTCACCCCTCGTACCGGGACGGCGCCAACTTCGGGCGCGTCGAGCACGACCTCGACCGCGAGGAGGTCGCCCGTCTCGTGGAGTTCCAGCTCGTCGAGCTCGACATGGCCGCGCGACGGCACGGGACGCGGGTGCGGTACCTCAAGCCACACGGCGCGCTCTACAACCGTATCGTCCGCGACCCGGAGCAGGCCGCGGGTGTCGTGGACGCCGTGATGCGGTTCGCCGAACTCGCCTCGGAGGAGCCGTTGCCGATCCTCGGCCTGCCGGGTGCTGTGGTGCTGTCCCACGCCGCGGCCGTCGGCGTTCCCACGGTGACGGAGGCGTTCGCCGACCGCGGGTACCGGCCCGACGGCACACTCGTGCCCCGCGGCGAGCCGGGCGCGGTGATCACCGATGTCGACGAGGTCGCCGAGCGCGTCGTGGCCATGGCGACCGGGCGGTCGATCACCACCGCCGAGGGATCGCGGGTCGTGGTGGCCGCCGCCTCGGTGTGTGTGCACGGGGACACCCCCGGCGCCGTCGACCTGGCGCGCCGCGTGCGCGCGTCGCTCGAGGAGGCCGGCGTGGAGGTGGCGCCGTTCGCCGCGCCTCACGTCCCGCCGCGCGGCCCGGTGGGGGACGGGTCCGGGCGTGATGCGGTGGGGGACGGGCCGGTGGGGGAGGCCGGCCCGGGATGACGACGACGAGGATCCGCCGCTGCGGGGAGGCCGCGCTGTTGCTCGACTGTGCCGATCTGGCCGAGGCGGTTCGGCTGGCCGGGAGGATCGGGCAGGTGCGGCCGGAGCCGCTCGACGTGGTGGCGGCGGCCCGCACGGTGCTGGTGACCGTGCGCGACTCCTCTGCGTTACCCCGACTGCGGCGGCGACTGGAGGCCCTGCTCGCGGACCCCGCTGATCACCCCGTCGCTCCGCCATCCTCCGGCAATCTGCCCTCCCGAAATCGGCCCGCCTCAAATCTGCCCTCCCGAGATCGGCTATCCGGATTCCGGATCGGCGCTTCTGATCCGGATAGCGGATCCGTAGGGGGAGTAGCGGATGTCGGGGATGCGGGATCGAATGCGGGCGGGGATGCGGGCTCGGGAGCAGGTGCGGAACGCGGGGTGGCAGGGGTGACGATCGACGTCCGCTACGACGGGCCCGACCTGGCCGCGGTCGCCGACCTCGCCGGGATGTCCACCGAAGCGCTGGTCCGCACGCACTCCTCGATCACGTGGCGGGCCGCGTTCAGCGGGTTCGCGCCGGGCTTCTTCTACCTCGTCGACGCGCGGGAGCTGGACGCGGGCGGGGCGGATGCGGGCGGGGCCGATGCGGGCGGGGCGGGTGCGAGCGAGGCGGCCCCAGGGCCGTCGGCGAAACCCGCTTTGCCTGCGGTGCCGCGGCTGGACTCGCCGCGCGCGCGGGTCCCGGCCGGAGCGGTCGGCCTGGCGGACCGTTTCTGCGCCGTCTACCCCGGGGCCTCGCCCGGCGGGTGGCAGCTGCTCGGCACCACCGACGCCCGGCTGTGGGACCTCGACCGGCCCGACCCCGCCCTGCTCGCCCCCGGGATGACCGTCCGGTTCCGCGAGGTGGGCGGGCGATCCGGGGACGACCGCGGGCGCTCGGACCAGCGCCGATGAGCCCGGACGCGCCCCGATGAGCCTGCTCGTACTGCGGGCCGGACCGTCCGCGCTCGTGCAGGACCTCGGCCGCCCCGGTCACGCCTCGCTCGGGGTGACCGCGTCCGGGGCCGCCGATCGCGCCGCCGCGGCCACCGCCCTGCGGGCCGTCGGCACCGACCCGGCGGCCGCCGTGCTCGAGGTGCTGCTCGGCGGGCTGACGGTCAGGACGGATGAGCCCGCGATCGTGGCGATCACGGGAGCGGAGGCCCTCGTCGTCGTCGTCACCCCCGACGGTTCCCGACGGACCGTCGCCACCGGCGAGGTCCTCCGACTGGACGCCGGGTCGACGCTGGAGATCGGCCGCCCCGTCGCCGGGGTGCGCAGCTACGTGGGCGTGCGCGGGGGGATCGACGTGCCGGCGGTGCTGGGCAGTCGATCGCGCGACACCCTGGCAGGGCTGGGTCCACCGCCCGTCGTGGCCGGCGACGTGCTGGACGTCGGCGACGCCGTGGTGGGGCCGTGGGCAGACGGCTGGCAGGTCTCCGCCGGCCGGGGTGTGGTCGGCGGGGGCGCGGTCACCGGCGCCAGGGAATCCGTGGAGCTGGACGTCATCCCCGGGCCGCGCGACGACCTGTTCCCGCCCGCCGCGTGGGACGTGCTCGCCGCGACCGGGCACGTCAGCGGGCACGCCGACAGGGTGGGCGTCCGCATCGACCCCGCCCGGCCCGTCCCGCGCCTCGACACGCGCGAGATCCCCAGCGAGGGCATGGTGCGCGGCGCGGTGCAGATCCCCGCCGACGGCTCACCCGTCGTGTTCGGGCCCGACCACCCCGTCACCGGCGGCTACCCGGTGATCGGGGTGCTCACCGCCCGCTCGGCGGACAGGATCTCGCAGCTCCTGCCCGGAACGCCCGTGCGACTGCGCAGGCTGCGGGGGGTCGGCGAATAGGGTGAGAGCGCGGATGCGACTACTCTGGATCGCTGGTGTGCGCGGAATCATGAGAATGTGGCCGTCCCTCACCGTGTAGACGACTCATTTCGAGGTGAAAGCGAACCATGCCAGCGATCGTTCTGATCGGCGCCCAGTGGGGCGACGAGGGCAAGGGTAAGGCCACCGACATCCTGGGCGGCCGCGTCGAGTACGTGGTCAAGCCCAACGGCGGGAACAACGCGGGCCACACCGTGGTGGTGGGAGGCGAGAAGTACGAGCTCAAGCTCCTCCCCGCCGGCATCCTGTCGCCCACGGCCACTCCGGTGATCGGCAACGGCGTGGTGGTCAACCTCGAGGCGCTGTTCGAGGAGATCGACGGCCTCGAGGCCCGCGGCGCCGACACCTCCCGGCTGCGCATCTCGGCCGACGCCCACCTCGTCGCGCCGTATCACCAGGCGCTGGACAAGGTGACCGAGCGGTTCCTGGGCAAGAAGGCCATCGGCACCACCGGCCGCGGCATCGGGCCCACCTACGCCGACAAGGTCTCCCGCGTGGGCATCCGCGTGCAGGACATCTTCGACGAGTCGATCCTGCGCCAGAAGATCGAGGGCTCGCTGCACCTCAAGAACCAGATCCTGGTGAAGATCTACAACCGTCGAGCGGTCGAGGTCGAGGAGATGGTCGAGTACTTCCTCGGCTACGCCGACCGACTGCGGCCCATGGTCTGCGACGCCACCCTGATGCTCAACCAGGCGCTGGACCGCGGCGAGTCCGTCCTCATGGAGGGCGGGCAGGCCACCATGCTCGATGTGGACCACGGCACCTACCCGTTCGTCACCTCGTCCAACCCCACCGCCGGCGGGGCCTGCGTGGGCGCGGGCGTCGGCCCCACCCGGATCACGCACTCGCTGGGCATCGTCAAGGCGTACACCACCCGCGTGGGCGCCGGGCCGTTCCCCACGGAACTGTTCGACAAGTGGGGCGAGTACCTGCAGGTCACCGGCGGTGAGGTGGGCGTCAACACCGGCCGCACCCGCCGCTGCGGCTGGTACGACGCCGTGATCGCCCGCTACGCCGCGCGCGTCAACGGGTTCACCGACTACTTCCTCACCAAGCTCGACGTCCTCACCGGCATCGGCGAGATCCCCATCTGCGTGGCCTACGACGTGGACGGCGTGCGGCACGACGAGATGCCCATGACGCAGACCGACTTCCACCACGCCACGCCGATCTACGAGACCATGCCCGGCTGGGACGAGGACATCACCGGGGCGCGCGAGTTCAGCGACCTGCCGCCCGCCGCCCGCGACTACGTGCTGCGGCTCGAGGAGCTCGCCGGCTGCCACATGTCGTACATCGGCGTGGGCCCGGGCCGGGACCAGAACGTGGTGCGGCGCGACATCCTGGGGTGATCTGGGGGCCGCTCGTGTGACGAGTGAGGCCGATGGTGCGTGCGGGTCAGGTGGGGCCGAATCGGGTGTGAACGTACGGCACATGTCGTATGAACGGCCGATAGTGCGGTGACGGCGCATCGGGTGGACTCCATGGAAGCGGCCGACCGGTCGCGTCCCCTTCCGATCGGAGCACCACATGCGTTCCCTCACCCGCCTCGGCGTCGCCACCGCAGCCACCGCCATCGCCTCAGTCACCGCCCTCGCCGGCGCCGGGGTGGCCGGCGCCCAGGACGTCGATCCCGTGTTCAACAGCCCCAGCAGTGTGAGCGTGAGCGGCAAGGGTGAGGCCACGGAGGTGACCTACACCAACAAGTCGGGTCAGGACTTGATGTGCTACTCGTTCGTGGGTACGGGGCGTCTGGTCTCCGACCTCTACGGCTATGTGAAGACGGTGGACATCAACAGCACTCTCCCGGAGAGCTGGACGGCACGTTTCGTGGAGGCTGCGGGCAAGGGGCAGATCGGATTCTTCGGCGGAATGGTCGAGAACGGTGAGACCGCTGAGCTGATGGAAGGAGCAATCGGCGGGGTTGTCGAGGGCACACTCACCGATGATTCATTCTCCCCGGCTGCTCTCACGGTGTGTAACTCCCAGGGGCTGGATGACGACCCGTACGTCGAGGTCGAGATCTCCGCAGGTGCCGGTGTTCCGGCCGGCCTCGGGTCGCTGGATTCCGCTCTTGCCGGCATCGGCAGCTCGGGCTCGGTGGCGGAGACCACGGGTTCGCTCGGCAGCTGAGTCGACCGAATAGTCCTCACCCCCGGCAGCTGAGCGGTGTCGGGGGTGAGGTCTGTTCTCCGAATCTGCTTATGGAGCAGATCGGCGGGCGCCGTGGATCTGGGGCAATTCAAGGGCGCCCAGCCTGACCCGGGGCGGCCATGGTTTGGGTGGTGTTAACAGGGCCGTTGTGGCGGCAGCGCTTTCTTGGCGCAGAGGGTCAGGTCCATGGTCGTGACCGTCTCGATCGAGAATCAGATAGTGAGCTGGTTCGCGGCTCATCCCAATCGGGGGTGTAGGAGTTGGGGTCTGAAGCCGCCGGTCTCGAGCAGGCTTCGGGCGATGTAGTTGGTCAGGTTGGGGAACCCGAGTGCGGAGCCGCGCAGGTGTTCGAGCCGTCCGTTGAGCGCCTCGGTCGGCCCGTTGCTGGTGCCGGGTCGTTCGAAGTAGGCGAGCACGTCAGCGGCTCGCTTCTTCAGGGTCCGGCTCAGGGTGGTGAGCTCGGTGAGCACCTTGGGGACGCCGGCGCTGAGGTCGGTGATCAGCTTCTCCATGAGCTCGCGGCCACGTTGCCGGTCCTCGTGGCGATAGGCGGCGATCATGCGCTGGTAGACACCCCAGGTCGCCTCGACCTCGACGTGAGCGTCATCAACGAACAGCGCGCGTAGCCTGTCGCTCTGCTTGTCGGTGAGCAGGTCCGCGCCGGTGTGCAGCGTGCGCCGCGACTTGTAGAGCGGGTCGTCCCTGAACCCACGGTGCCCGTGGATCGCGAGTTGGACCCGGCGCCGGCTCCTATCGAGGGCGTCACCGGCCAGGCGCACGACGTGGAAGGGATCCATCACCGTGACCGCGTCCGGAATCTCCTCCGCAGCGGCGGTCTTGAACCCGGTGAAACCGTCCATCGCGACCACCTCGACCGCGTCACGGAAGGCGTCGTCGCGGTCGGCGAGCCAGGTCTTGAACGCCGCCTTCGACCGGCCCTCGACCATGTCCAGCAGCCTTGCTGGGCCGGCGCCATCGCGGACCGGGGTGAGGTCGATGATCACGGTGACGTACTTGTCGCCACGCCTGGTGTGGCGCCAGACGTGCTCATCGACGCCAATGACCTTCACGCCCTCGAACCGCGTGGGGTCGTTGATCAGCAGCCGCTTGCCTTCGGCCAGGACCGCGTTGTTGGCGGTGTCCCACGCGACCCCGAGTCCCTCGGCGACACGGGCGACGGTGAGGTGTGCGACCACGATCCCTTCCAGCGCCCACCGCAGCCCGGTGCGCGAGAGCTTCGCGCGTGGCTCCGCCGCGGCGCTGGTGTCTTGGCGCCACACGTGTCCGCAGTCGGCACAGCGGTAGCGGCGCACTACAACTTCCAGCACGGTCGGTCGCCAGCCCAGCGGCTCGTGGGCCAACCGCCGGATCACGGTGTCACGAGCAGCGCCTTCGCTGCCGCATCGTCGGCACCACTGATCTGGTTCCACCACGCGGCACGCGAGGACCGCACGATCCGGTTCAAGTCGTTGTCCGGTCACGCTCAGACCGAGGCCGTCGAGTCGAGCGAAGGCGGTGAGGTCAGGGCGGCCGAAGCCGGCCGGCGGGGTAGCGTCGGACACGTCGAGGTCTTTCGGATGGATGGCGTAGGAACCTCCATCGTCGGGAGACCTCGACGTCTATCTGCGGACCGACGCGCCCGGCCGACCTACACCGTCATCTGAGAAGACCCCTGAAACGTCTTCGACGACGACGGGACCGGCGAGGAAGAGGGCGCGGTGAGCTAAAGGAATGGAGCTTGCTCGGCTTGGACGCCGCCGCAAGCTCCGGTGAAACGGTCGGTACTGGTCGGTCGTCGTCGGTCACCACCGGATGGCGGCGCCCCCCACGCTCAGCGTTTGCGCAGGTCAGCGGCTCGTTCGCCAGTGGGCGCATCAAGCGATAGACGCAAAGCCGACGTGATTAGGTCGTCGGTTCGATTCCGACAGGCGGCTCCGGCGAACAGCCCCTGACCTGCGGAAACGCAGGGCAGGGGCGGTTCGGTTCTGGTGGTCGCGCGATGCGCTGGCCTCACGGCTCTGCCCGACACCGACGTCGCTCTCCTCTGCGACGGACCCCTCGCCGGCTGAGCGCTCGCGGCCGGCATCCTGTCCGTGTGCCGATAGGCCTCGCACCGCTCGGCAACGCAGCGTGGCGTTGCGTCGCGACCTGGCGACGGCTCAGCGGGGCGCGATCGTCTCGTGCGTTGGCGGACTACGGAAGCTTGGACGCGAGGACGTCGGCCGCCAGGATCTCGGGTGCTGCGCCGAGGAGGTGCTGGTTGTCCATCAGGGCTGCGACGATGGCGCCGTTGGCGTGGGCGTCGCGAGCGGCCTCGTCGGGGAATGCATCGAAGATCCAGAAGGTGTCGGCGTGGGTCCTGACCGCGAACCAGACAATCGTTCCTACTTCATCGTTGGCGAGCGCGACAGCGCCGGCGAGCAGATCGGCGAGCGCGTCGTGCTGTCCATCGGCCGCGACGATCTTGGCGACGAAGGCATACGGAAGTGATGCGGGTGTGGACATGAGGGGTTCTCCTAGGTGTCGAGGTTTCTTGGTGAAGCGAGTTCAGCGTATGACGAGCGAGGGCCGGTGGGAAGTGGCGTATACGGCAGTATTGCTATTGTTTGCGCCATGCGTATCGGACTGATCGCGATCGACGGCTGCTTCGGTTCGGCTGTCGCGTCGATCATCGACATCGTGCGGGTGGCCGACGGAGCCCGCGCCGATGTCGACCCGCGGATCGACCCGATCGAACTCGCCATCCTCGGACCGAAACGGCGAGTGACCACGACGGCATCGATGACCCTGTCGGTGGACCACCCGCTGTCGGAGTCCGGAGAGTTCGACGTGGTCGTCGTCCCTGCGCTTGGAACCCTTACGGCCGCCGCTACCAACGACGCCCTCCAGAGCCGAGATGCTCGTTCGGTCATCGCCTCGCTCGGGCGCCTCGACGACGCGACCACCCGGATCGCCGCGGCGTGCACCGGCGTGTTCGCTGTCGCCGAGACCGGACGGATGCATCATCGGCGGGCGACGACCAGCTGGTTCCTGGGGCCGGAGTTCCTGAAGCGCTATCCGACCGTCGCCCTCGATCTCGACACCATGGTCGTCGTGGACGGGAACCTCGTCACCGCCGGCGCCGCGTTCGCCCACATCGACCTCGCGCTCTCACTCGTGCGATCGATCAGCCCCGACCTGGCCCAACATGTCGCCAAGCTCCTCATCATCGACGAGCGTCCGTCGCAGGCGGCCTTCGTCGCCTACGATCATCTCCGGCACGAGGACCCGATCGTCGTCGAGTTCGAACGCTTCGTGCGCGCCCGCCTGGACGAACCGTTCAACGTCGCCTTCGTCGCGCAGTCGCTCTGCACCAGCCGGCGCACCCTCGAACGACGAGTCCGTGCGGCGCTCAACCTCACTCCGCTCGGCTTCGTCCAACGGCTTCGCATCGAACGAGCTCGGCACCTCTCAGCAACCACGGACCTCACCTCCGCCGAGATCGCGCTACGGGTCGGCTACGCGAACGCCGAGACTCTGCGCTCCCTCCTGCGCAGGGAGCGACGCCGTTCCTGACCTATCGCCATGCCTGTAGCCGGTGTCCTAGCGCTCGGTTGGAACCACCTCTCAGCACGTCGCGTCGACGCTCCTGCGTCGCCCCTGGACGACCCACTCGACACGCCCGCAGTACAGGCCGTGTGACGTGCCCCAGCTTCCCGGACGGTCGGGGTTGGGTGGCTGTGATGTCGCTGCGTTCTCGTCGAGGGGGTCAGCAGACCCGATCAGGGTCGATTGGGATGAGCCGCGAAGGCGGTGAGGTCAGGGCGGCCGAAGCCGGCCGGCGGGGTTGTGTCGGTCACGTCGAGGTCTTTCGGATGGATGGCGTAGGAACCTCCATCGTCGGGAGACCTCGACGTCTATCTGCGGACCGACGCGCCCGACCGGCCTACACCCTCATCTGGGAAGAGCCTGGTTCGCATCGAGTGTTTACTTGGTTAGCATCGTAAACTGTTGCTGAAATACGGTCGCAGTTTCGAGCGCAAGGGGGACTGATCCATGCGTCTTTCCACCAAGCTTGGTACTTCCATCTCCACCGCGGCTCTCGGTGCCGCTGCAGTTCTGGGCGGTGCCGGGGTCGCCCAGGCCCAGTCGCTCGGTTCGCTGGGGTCGTCGGCGCCCGACGCTGTCACGCTGACAGTCGCGGGCGACACCGAGGCCGTCGGCGGTGAGATCACTAACAACACGGACGGTGCGCTGACCTGCACCATCGGTGTTTCGAATGCCGAGGTGATCTCCGCCATCGAGAACGGGATCGATGATGAGACCTCCTTCGACGAAGCGAACGCTGCAGTCGCGACAGAGCGGGAGGCCGCTAACGTGTTGGGACAGAACGCCTTGGCTTTCGCTACTGTGCCCGCTGGTGAAACCGTGACGTGGTCCGGTATCGGCAGCTACGGCCCCGCAGAGGACTTCCGCGCGGGCGCCGCAGACTGTGGTGACGAGGTCGCCTTCGCCTACGAGCCCGGCGGTCTCTTCGGCTCGCTCGACATGGGCTCGCTCGGTAGCTGATCACCGGAGCACCTGAGCGCAACGCCCCGCCACCTAACGGTGGCGGGGCGTTCTGCATGTGTTCGTTGCGGGGCCGAACGACCCTCAACCCAGGTTCTTAAACGCGTTTCGTAGTGCGTCCACGGCGTCGTCGACCCCGAAGCCCGCGCCTGCGGCTGACGAGGCGAACTCTTCCGCAGCTCGGGTCAACGCCGCGCCGGCCACGTCGCCGGCCGCCACGAACGTGCCCGAGCGGCCGCGGCCCTCGAGTACGCCGGACTCCTCGAGTTCGCGGTAGACCTTGGCGGCGGTCGCGGTCGAGATGCCAGCCTCGGCGGCGAGCGTCCGAACCGCGGGCAGGCGGGTTCCCGCAGTGAGTTTCCCGCGTGAGACCGCCTCGACGATCTGGCCCTTGAGTTGACGGAACGGCGGGTTGGGCGACGCGGGATCGACGATCAGGACGACCCCGGCCACGCGAGAGCCGCCGGTCGGGAGGGCGGAGTCCGCCGAGCCGGATTCGGCCCGCGGGTCGTTCATGCTCAGGCCCACACCTGGTCGATCGCGGTTGGCCCGGTCGGCGGGGCGGTCGGGACCGCGGGGGCCGGGGTGCGCGAGAACCGAGGCGCGGGCGCGGGCCCGGCATCGCCGGCGACCTCGACGAAGGTCTCCCTCGCGACGTTGTGCGGGTGGTCGAGCGCCTCGGTGTAGGTCAGCACCGGCGTGGTGCAGGCGTCGGTGCCGTAGAACAGCTCGGCCCACTCGTCACGGGTCTTCTCGGCGAACTTCGCGGCGATGATCTCGCGCAGTTCGTCCCAGCGGTCCATGTCGAACTGCCCGGGCATCCCCTCGCCGTCGATGCCCAGCAATCGGGCGAACTCGGAGTAGAACTGCGGCTCGAGGCATCCGACGGCCATGTACTTGCCGTCCGAGCAGGTGTAGACGTCGTAGAACGGGTATCCGGTGTCGAGCATGTTGGTCCCGGCGACGTCGGACCACTGGCCGCGGGCGCGCATCGCCCACTGGAACTGGCCCAACACCGAGGCGCCGTCGGTCATGGCGGCGTCGATGACCTGGCCCCTGCCGGACGTGGCGCGCTCGATGATCGCGGCGAGGATGCCCTGGATGAGGAACATCGAACCGCCGCCGAAGTCACCGACGAGGTTAAGCGGCGGCACCGGGCGCTCGTCCTTCCGGGCGGTGGCGTTGAGGTGGCCGGTCAGGGAAATGTAGTTGAGGTCGTGCCCGGCGGTGTGGGCGAGCGGGCCGTGCTGGCCCCAGCCGGTCATGCGGGCGTAGACCAGGCGCGGGTTGAGCTCCAAGCACTCCTCCGGTCCCAGGCCCATGCGCTCGGTGACCCCGGGGCGGTAGCCCTCGACCAGCACGTCCGCCTTGGCGATGAGTCCGCGCACCTGCGACAAGCCCTCGTCGCTCTTGAGGTTGGCCTCCACCACGGTGCGGCCGCGGCGGGTGATGTGCGCCCAGCCGCCGACCTGGGTGTCGAGCTCCCCGGGACGCATGACGGTCACGACTTCGGCGCCGAGATCGGCGAGCATCATGCAGGCGTGGGGGCCGGGGCCGATGCCATTGAGTTCGACGACGCGGAGGCCGGCCAGGGGGCCGGAAGAGGAACTGCTCACAGGTGTGCCCTTTCATGTGGCTTTGAACACACATTATCGCCTACAGCCGAATGGATTTGACTCAGGTGACCGGTACTGCCGTTGCGCCTGTGGCCAGTGGTAATAAGAAAGTTAAAATCTAGTTGTGGAACCTTAAAGTTTGCGCCGCTTACGACCGTTGTTGGTGTGATCTATGACACTCCCTGCGAAGGCGTTCACCGGAGCGTCCGCAAGTGTCACCGTGGTCCTCGATGTGGTGGCTTTCACTCACTACAAGGAGCATTCATGTTCGCTCGTAGCCGATTCTTGGCCGGCGCCTCGGCCATCGCCCTCGCAGCCGGAGCCACTCTCGCCGGAGCTCAGGGTTCGTCCGAAATCGCCGCCGTGTCCTCGAACTGGCCGCGACCGCTCTAAACGGCCCCGTGTCGGTGACCCCGAATGAGGAGGGTGGCCCGACGGTTGTTTACGTGAACGAGTCCGGGGAAGACGAAACCTGCGCGTCGGTTTCACCATGCCGTACGCCTCGGTTGATGAGGTCGGACTCGATCCAACTGGCGACGGCCCGGTCATAGATCTGCTGCCTCAGATCCTCGAGATCCAGGCAATGGGCGGTGTTTCGATGCTCAACGCAGTCGAAGGCGAACCGACCTCATACGACGCCACCGCCACCGATGGCGTCGCGCAGGCAGCGCTCTTCCTGATCGCAGCGGGGGCCGGACTGCCGGTCGCCGAGGGGGCTACCGCGACCTGGGTGGCGACAGCACCGGAAGAGCCTGCTGCTGCTGCAATACTCTGTATCCCCGACTCTGTCGAGGGTAACGACGCACGTATCGCAGCCCTCAGCACCAATTTCGGCATCGACCCGCAGGTCGTCGCGGACCAGATCAACGGCCGGATCCCCGGGGGCTCCGTGGAGCCCGTCTCCGCCGGCAGCATCAGCGGTGGCAGCGTCGCGACGGGAGCGAGCCTTCTTGGGTCGCTCGGCGGCGGTGACGCTACCGACACCGATGGCGAAGAGGAGGCCGAAGGTGGCAGCTCGTTCACCGGTATCAGCGAGGGCGGCAGCGCCGGTTCCGCCGCCGAGGCCGACGGCGAGGGTGAGGTCGAACTGGAGGCCCTGAACGCCGGCTGACCCAGTCATAACCCGTCAGAACCGGACCGGGCACGGCACGGCACCACATGGTGCCGGGCCCGGGCGTCTGTTCGGTCGCGTTCGGCCCGTCGTCGCAGGTCTACTAGCGTGGACGATATGACCGCCGCTCACGATCCCCTCGCCCCGCCCGTCGTGGACCGCTTCGGCACGCCGGGTGCGCCGACCGCGACCCGCGTGATGTTGCTCGGCTCGGGCGAGCTGGGCAAGGAGGTGACGATCGCGCTGCAGCGTCTGGGCGTCGAGGTCATCGCGGTGGACCGGTACGCTGGCGCTCCCGCCCACCAGGTCGCGCACCGCAGTCACACCATCGACATGACCGACGCCGACGAGGTGTGCCGGGTCGTCGAGCTGGAGAGGCCCGAGGTGATCCTGCCGGAGATCGAGGCCATCGCCACCGCCGCGCTCGCGCAGATCGAACAGGACGGCCTCGCCCGCGTCGCGCCCACCGCCCGCGCCGTGCAGCTGACGATGGACCGCGAGGGCATCCGCCGCCTCGCCGCCGAGGAGCTGGGCCTGCCCACGAGCCGCTTCGCGTTCGCCTCCTCGCTGGAGGAGCTGCGGGAGGCGTGCTCCCGGATCGGGTTCCCGTGCCTGGTCAAGCCCACCATGTCGTCGTCGGGCAAGGGACAGTCGTCCCTCCACGGTCCCGAGGACGTGGAAACGGCGTGGGACTACGCGCAGTCCGGTGCCCGCGTCGCTGGGGCGCGCGTGATCGTGGAGTCGTTCGTCGACTTCGAGTACGAGATCACCCTGCTCACCGTCCGCAGCGTCGACCCGGAGACGGGGCAGATCCGCACCGACTTCTGCGAGCCGATCGGCCACCGCCAGGAGCGCGGCGACTACGTCGAGTCGTGGCAGCCGCAGGCCATGACCCGCGACGCCTACGACTCGGCGCGGTCGGTGGCGGCGCGGGTGACGGGCGCGCTCGGCGGGGTCGGAGTGTTCGGCGTGGAGCTGTTCGTCAAGGGCGTCGACGTGTACTTCTCCGAGGTCAGCCCCCGTCCCCACGACACCGGCCTCGTGACGTTGCGCAGCCAGGTGCTCAGTGAGTTCGAGATGCACGCGCGCGCCGTCCTCGGTCTGCCGGTGGTCACCACCATGGCCAGTCCGGGCGCGTCCGCGGTGATCTACGGCGGCACGGGGATCGCGGCGGACGGCACCGAGGGCGACGGGACCGTCGAGGGCGTCGGCTTCGCCGGTGTCGCCCGCGCGCTCGCCGTGCCGGAGGCCGATGTCCGCCTGTTCGGCAAGCCGTCCGCCAGCGAGTTCCGCCGGATGGGCGTGGCCGTCGCGACCGGCGAGGACGTCGAGATCGCGCGTGAGCGCGCCCGTGAGGCCGCGTCGCGTGTGACGGTGGTGAGGTAGGTGCGGAAGGTCGTCATGGCCGAGAGTATGGCGCGGGGGTCCGACAGATCGCGGGGGTCCGACAGATGACGACGACGAGGTCCCCGGCGGACGACGCGCGCGAACTGCCCCGCGAGCCCACCGCGCGGTGGATCACGGTGCTGATCACCGGACTGGTGGCCGTCTGGCTGGGCGTGCTGGCCTGGCAGGCGACAGTCCTGCCGGAGCGGGTGCCCACGCACTTCGGCTCGGGCGGTGAACCGGACGGCTGGTCGAGCAAGAGCGGCGCGCTCGCGTTCTCTGTGCTCGGGCCGCTGCTGTTCGCGCTGCCACTCCCGCTGATGTCGTTGATGGTCCTGCGGTGGCCGTCGTCGATCAACGTCCCCAACAAGCAGTGGTGGACCGCGACGGGCCCACGGCTGCGCCGGTTCGAGCGGCTCATGCGTGAGGACCTGTGGCTGATCACGGCCGTGATGCTGGTGACCCTCATCGGCGTCCAGGCGGGGATCACCGGGGCCGCGCAGACCGACGACGGCCGGTTGCCGGGTCTGTGGCTGGCCGGCCCGCTGATCGTGGCGTTCGTCGGCACCGGAGTCGTCCTCGCGAGGATGTACGGCAGTCGCTACGAGGAACAGTCCGACCTCGACTGACCTTCCTGTGAATGGTCGTCGACCCCATCCACAGGCCCTCGTCGTGAACTCCGTCCCGACGCGTGCCGCCCCTAGCGTGATTCCCGAGCGGCCCGCCACATCCGGGCCGGAGGGGAGCGTGGGTCATGGCGGGGCAGGGGGCTTTCGGTGAGATGCTGCTTGCATTCGAACAGGTGGCGGTGACTGCCGAAGCGGCCCGTGTCCGCGAGGCGGGCGCGGTCACGGTCGACAGTGCTGCGGGCCTGGTCTCGGCGCTGGCGGAGGCCTCGGCGGCGGCTGCCGGCATGGCGGCGGGAGGCGCGGGGGCGCTGCTCACCGGTCCCGCGCTGGCCGAGTGCGCGGCCCTGCTCGCCCGGCGCTCCCGAGACCACGAGGCGGACAGCCAGCGGATCGCGCAGGCGATGGCACGGGCGGCCGGACTCCTCGTGGAGGCGGATGAGGAGGTGGCCCGCGGTGTCGCCGGGGCAGCGGGCTGAGGCGCTGGTGGTGGCGATCGACCACGCCGAATCGCGGGCGGCGGCGGTGGGCCGGCGGATCGCCGAGTCGGCCGAGGACCTCGAAACGGTCGCCCGCCGGCTGGGCGGCGCGGTGGTCGGAGGTGTGGCGGACGGCGGCGCGGTGGTCGGTGCTGGCGTCGACGAGGGTGGCTGGTCCGGTCAGGCGGGGGCCCGGGCGCGCAGCCGCGCTGCGGATGCGGCCGCCGAGGCCAGGATGCTCTCCGGCAACTGCCTCTACGTGGCCGACGTCCTGCGGGCCGAGGGGGCACGGCTGGCGCGGGCGGTGATCAACTGGAGCGACGACGAACTCACCGCGCCCGGCACCGGGGACGCTGTGGCTGTGGAGGAGGCGGATCGCGGTCTGGCGATGCGCCTGTGGGAAGCCGCCGACCATCTCGCCGGGTACACGGACCCGGCGACGCGGCCATGCATCGACCTGTCAGGATCGACCGACGACGATCCCCGCGCTGTCGCCGAACTGTGGCACGGGCTGGGACCCGCCGATCGGGCCAGGCTGGCTCGTGACCACCCTGAGCTGGGCTCGGTGGACGGCTTGTCGTCGGCCACGCGGGATGCGATCAACCGGACCCGGTTGCGCCGACTGCTCGACGCGGCCGACACCGGCGCCGGCGGCGACGGGCTCGCCGGTGCCGCTCGGGGCCTGTCCGCGTTGGCCGCGCATCTCGAGGCCGACCCGCGACGGCATCTCCTCGACCTGCACCCGGACGGTCGCGCGGTGGTCGCGAGCGCCGATCCCGACACCGCCGACCGGGTGGTCACGCTCATCCCGGGAACGGGGTCGTCGCTGGAGACGCTCGCTCGTACCGCCGGCCGGGCGGAGGCGGTGTGCGAGGCGGCCGCCTCGGGCCTCGACGGGGCCGGCTCGAATCCCGGTGCAGCCGACTCCGCACCCGGTGCGGCTGTCGAGTCCTGCGTTGCGGTGTCGTGGCAGGGCTACGACGCGCCCGCCGACGTCACGGCCGCCGGCTCCTCGACTGCACCCGCGCGAGCGCATGTCGCGGACCTGCGGACGTTCGCGGCGGGCCTGGACGCGGTGGAGCGCGTGGACGGCGACGATGCCCCCCACGCCGCGGTGGGGTACAGCTACGGGTCCGTGGTCCTGGGGGTGGCCGCCGCGGACCCGCTGGGGCTGGCAGCCGACCGGATGATCCACGTCGGCAGTCCCGGCGCGGGTGTCGACTCGATCGCCGTGCAACGGGTCGACGAAGCCGGCGTCGCGCGTGGGGCGGGACAGGACGAGGTGGTGGGAGTCGCCTCGCGCTGGGATCCGGTGCCGTGGTGGTCGGTCACCGGCGTGCTCGGCGGACGGCCGGGCACCGGGGAGTTCGGCGGGCTCGCGGTGGACGTCACCGAGCCTGGCTCGGGCGCCGACTCTGTGCGCAGCGCGCACTCCCGCTACTTCGACCCGGGCACGGTGTCACTGGACGAGATCGGCCGGCTCGTCGCGGAGACGGACTGACCCCGATAGCGATAGCGCCCCACATTCAGGACACCGGCAGCGCCCCGCATCCCCGACACCGACAGCGCCCCGCATCGACCGCCCCGGCCGGAAAAACCACCCCGGCACAATCCGCTACCCCGTCTCCGGATCCGCTACCCGGATTCGGGTAGCGGATCGGGAATCCGAGTAGCGGATTTCTCAGAGGCTCGCGGTGGAGCGGATCCGACAGGGGAGGGAAGGGTCAGCGGCTGGTGGAACGGGAGGCGCGAGCGACCTCCAGCATCTCCGCGCGGCCCGGCAGCTTGGTGCGTTCGCGGCCCGCCGCCTCGCCGAGCCCACGCTCGTGGGCGTCGATCTCCAGCCAGGCGTCGCCGTCGACGAGGTCCACGCCGCGGTCGGTGAGCAGGTCGCGCACGGCCTGAGGGTCCGGCTCGGCGGGCTCGGGCAGGGCGCCGGACTCGAGCTCGGTGGCCAGCTGCCCCACGGTCTCCACCGCGCAGGAACGGTTGGTGCCGATCACCCCGGACGGCCCGCGCTTGACCCAGCCCGCGGTGAACAGCCCCGGCAGGTGCTGACCGCCCGGCGAGTCGAGGATCCGGCCGGAGTCGTTGGGGATGGTCGCCGAGTCGTGGTCGAAGGGCACCCCCTCCAGGGCGGCCGAGCGGTAGCCGACCGCGCGATAGACCGCCTCGACCTGCAGGTCTTCCGTCCGGCCGCTGCTGCGCACCCGCCCGCCGACGCCCTCGGGTCCGGGGACGGGCTCGGTCACCGCCAGGCGCAGCCCGGACACCCGGCCGTCGGACCCCAGGATCTCGACCGGGGACCGGTGAAAGCGGAACCGCACCACCCGTTCGCCGGCCGCGAGGGCGGCGGCCTCGGCCTCATCCGCCGTCCCCAGACCGGCCTCACGCTGCGCCCCGGCCCATTTCTCGAGTTGCGTGCACACCTGCCCGACCCGGCGATCGCTGTCGCGGAGGGCGCGCGCCTCGTCGTCGTCGTACTCCAGGTCGGCCGGGTCCACCACGATCGTGACGCCCTCCACCTTGGCCATCTCCCGCAGCTCCAGGGGAGTGAACTTGGCGTGCACGGGGCCGCGGCGGCCGATCACCGACACCACCCGGGTCGTGTTGGTGCCGAACCCGGTGCGGACGTGCTCGGGGATGTCGGTGGGCTCGAGCTGCTCGGGGCTGCGCACCAACATGCGCGCCACGTCCAGGGCGACGTTGCCCACGCCCACCACGGCCGCGCGCTCCGCGGTCAGCGCCCACTCGGGGTGCGCATCCGGGTGGCCGTCGTACCAGGTCACGAAC
The DNA here is from genome assembly GCF_002441635.1 of Dietzia sp. WMMA184. Lineage (NCBI taxonomy): Bacteria > Bacillati > Actinomycetota > Actinomycetes > Mycobacteriales > Dietziaceae > Dietzia > Dietzia sp. WMMA184. The sequence goes on from NZ_NXEI01000001.1 coordinate 3,002,500, forward strand.
TCGGCGGCCCCGTACGAGCCCTCGAGGTCCTCGCCCGGGATGCCGAGCCGACGGTCCGCGAGCGCGCCGGTGGAGAAGACGACCGCGTGGTAGAAGCGGTGCACGTCGTCTGCGGTGAGGTCGTTGCCGAACTCGACGTTTCCGAGGAACCGGATGCGCGGATCGGCGGCGATCCCCTCCAGCGTGCGGGCGATGCCCTTGATCCGGGGGTGATCGGGGGCCACGCCGTGCCGCAGCAGACCGTAGGGGACCGGGAGCCGGTCGATGAGGTCCACCACGATCCCGCGTCCGGAGGGATCCCGGTTGTCACTCCAGTCCAGCAGGGCCTCGCTGGCGTACACCCCCGCCGGGCCGGACCCCACTACGGCCACCCGGAACGGGGAATCTGTGACAGGCGTCATGTCCGCGATCGTCGCACAGAAAGGCGAGCGGGGTACCTCGACCCAGTCGATCTGCCGTCGGGGGAGCATAATCGACACCCATGAGCGACTACGCCGGGGACCTATCGCCCCGCCAGGCCTGGGATCTGCTCGCCTCCGATCCCGACGCCGTGTTGGTGGACGTCCGTACCAGCGCCGAGTGGCAGTGGGTCGGCGGCGCCGATCTGTCCGAGCTGGGCAAGCGCACGCTGGGCATCGAGTGGATGACCTCGGCGGGCCAGCCCAACGAGCGGTTCGTCGAGCACCTCGGCGAGGCCGGTGTCGCCGCGGAGACACCGGTGTTGTTCCTGTGCCGCAGTGGTGGCCGGTCCGCCGCCGCCGCGAGCCTGGCCACCGCCGCCGGATACCGCACCGCCTACAACGTGGCCGAGGGGTTCGAGGGCGACCCGGACGCCGCCGGACACCGCGGCACCGTCAACGGGTGGAAGGTCGCGGGCCTGGCCTGGCGCCAGTCCTGACCGGGCCACCACGGCCAGCCCGCCACGCCCGTACGCCCCTCGCCCCGCCGCATCACCCACGCACCACACACAAGAAAGCAGCGATGAGAAACAACGAGCTCCCCGACGGTCTCCACCCCGACACCCTGGGCGTGCGGGCCGGGCAGATGCGCACCGGCTTCGAGGAGACCACAGAGCCGATGTTCCTCAACTCCGGCTACGTCTACGAGTCCGCGGAGGCGGCCGAGGCGTCGTTCAACGGCGAGAAGCAGCGGTTCGTCTACTCCCGCTACGGCAACCCGACGGTCGCGATGTTCCAGGAGCGGCTGCGGCAGATCGAGGGCGCCGAGGCGTGCTTTGCCACCTCCTCCGGCATGTCCGCGGTATTCGTGGCCCTGGCCGCGCTGTGCGGGAACGGGTCGCGCCTGGTGGCCTCGCGCGCGCTGTTCGGCTCCTGTTACGTGATCTGTGCCGAAATCCTGCCGCGGTGGGGTGTGGAGACGGTGTTCGTCGACGGCGCCGACCTCGACCAGTGGCGCGAGGCGCTCAGCGAGCCCACCGACGCAGTCTTCTTTGAGACCCCCTCCAACCCCATGCAGGAGCTGGTCGACGTTCGCGCGGTGTGCGATCTCGCCCACGCCGCCGGCGCGCAGGTCGTGGTGGACAACGTCTTCGCCACCGTCCTGCACCAGAAGCCGCTCGAGCTGGGCGCGGACATCGTCGTGTACTCCACCACCAAGCACATCGACGGCCAGGGCCGCGTGCTCGGCGGCGCCGTGCTGGGCACCGAGGAGTACATCTCCGGCCCTGTGCAGAACCTCATGCGCCACGCCGGGTTCGGGATGAGCGCGTTCAACGCGTGGGTCCTGCTCAAGGGCCTGGAGACCATGAGCCTGCGCGTCGAGCGGATGAGTGCCAACGCGCTGGAGGTGGCGCGGTTCCTGGAGTCGCACCCGGCCGTGGAGCGGGTGACATACCCGATGCTCGAGTCGCACCCCCAGTACGAGTTGGCGCGGGCGCAGATGTCGGGCGGCGGGTCGGTGGTGACGTTCGGGTTGAAGTACGACGACGACGGTGGTGACGGTGGCCGCGACGACGACGACAACGGCGGCCGCGGCAAGAAGGAGTGCTTCTCCCTGCTCAACTCGTTGGAGGTCATCGACATCTCCAACAACCTGGGCGACGCCAAGACGCTGGTGACCCATCCCGCGACCACTACCCACGCGTCCATGGAGCCGGAGGCCCGCGCCGCGGTGGGCATCGGCGACAACGTGGTCCGACTGTCGGTGGGGCTCGAGTTCGCCGGAGACCTCATCGAGGACCTGCGTCGCGGTCTGGGGTGACGGTCTAGATTGATCGTATGTCTGATCGGGGTGAACATTCCCGGGTCCGGGTAGCGGTCCTGCCCGCCGCCCATCCCGCGGTTCGCCGGATCACCGGCCTGGACGGGCTGGGCCACGTGGAGCTGGTGCCCGTCCGGCCCGGGGTGGTGAACGGGCAGACCCCGCCCGATGCGGTGACTCCCGCGGAGTTCGATCCCGGACATGAGGCGTCGGGCGAGATTCAGCGCGACGGGGACCCGCTGGGCGGCGTCGACCTGGCGCACGTGCACTTCGGTTACGACTACCTCGAGCCGGAGAGCGTGGACGGGGTGGTGGAGCACCTGTCGCGGGCCGAGGTGCCGATGGTGCTCACCGTCCACGACATCGTCTACCCGTCCCACGAGGACGAGCTGCCGCACCGCGATCACACCGGCACGTTGGTCGAGGCCGCCGCCGCGGTGATCACGCTGACCGAGGTGGCGGCGCACGAACTGTGGGTGCGGTGGGGCGTCGAACCGGTGGTCGTGCCGCACCCGCGGCTGCTGGACGAGGACGAGATCTCCTCCGCCATCCGCGCCGGGAAGCACCTGCGCGGCTCCGGCGACCCGCTGGTGGTGGGGGTGTTGCTCGAGCGGATGGGCGAGAACATCGACGGCCCGGAGCTATTGGACCAGCTCGCGCCCGTCGCGCAGGGGCGGCGGGGCTCACACCTGCGGATCGTCGTGGAGGCGCAGGCGTGGCGGGACGCGTGCGGCGAGGACCGCGAGGCCGGCGGGCACCACCTGGTTGCGGAGCTGGCGGCCGAGGGTGGTTGGGAGTCGGTGCGGTTGGTGAGGTACGAGTCGCTGGACCTGGCGCCGGTGCTGCCCGAGTTCGCCGCTCTCGACGTGTGCGTGTTGCCGTACCGGTTCGCCACCCATTCCACCTGGTTGGAGTTGTGCCGCGACCTGGGCGTCTCGCCGGTGTTCCCCGCGGTGGGATTCCTGCGGGAGCAGTGGTTCGACCGTTGTGATCCGGGCGATCATTCCGGGGAGATCTACGATCCCGGCGACCCGTCCGCCGTGGCGGTGGCGGTCCGGGCGGCGTTGGAGAATCCGCGGGCCGTCCCGCCGCGGGTCGAGGGAGCTGATCCGACGAGCGTCATCGCGGCCTATGCGCGGATCTACGACGAGGCCGCCGGGCGCCGCTGAGCGTCCGGGGTCGGGCCGGCGCGCGGTGGGGTGGTGGCTGCGCTCGGCCGGGCCGGGCTGGGGGCTGCGCCGGGCAGGCTAGGAGTCGGCGTCGCCGCGGGCGATGTCGACCGGCCAGGCCAGCGTGAGCATCGAGTCGGTGGCCGGGGCGGCCGCGTCCATGCTCAGCTCGAGACACACGGTGACCGGGGATCCGGGCGTGGTGCGGGTGGCGCCGGGCAGGACCAGCGGTTCGTCGACCGTCGGCGCGTCGAGTGGCACCGGGCGGTCACTGTCGCCGGCGAGGATGCTGGGCGAGTCGAGATCGAACGCCGGCGCGGCGCATGCTCCGCCGCGGGCCGAGACGGCCCGGACCCGCACGTGGGACGCGGTCTCGGGGTCGCCTTCGACGAGGGCGCCCTCGCCGATGTCGACGTGGGCGTCGGACCGGGAGTCGACGGTGGTGCGTAGTGTCAGGGGCTGGTAGGCGGAGCGATTGCGCAGGCCGGCTGTGTCCACGCGGACGGGGAAGTGGCCGCCGTAGGAGGAGATGGGCGCGGTCCAGGTCGTACCGAAGTCGGTGGACGCCTGGACGGACCACGCCGAGCTGCGCAGTTCGGACTCGCGGGTCTGCGCTTCGCGGTCCTGGACGATCACCGTCGCGCCGAGTGCGCAGACGGAGGCGGCACCGAGTGCGACCAGGGTGGTCGCCGCGTGCCGGATGCGCATGACTCCTCCGAGGGGCCGTCTGGTGGAGATCGGTCCAGAGGAGGGGGCTCCGGTGCGGGCGGGGCCGCAGTGATCGCCGTTTCAACTAGTTTATGGCTCGCGGCCGAAGCATCGTTACAGCGCCCTTGGGTGTGTCCGATATCACTCTCGCTGCGGCGTGTCGACCGGTCGTCAGCGGCCGTAGACCACGGTTCCGGTCTCCTGGTTGATGGCGGCCCAGCGCCAGCCGTGCGCGGCGGGGTCGTCCGAGGTGAAGGTGGCCCACGCTGCGCCGGGGTCGCTGCCGCCCAGCCAGATCGCGAGCGCCGCAAGCCCCTGCTGGGCGTCGGTGGGGATGGTGTTCCTGACTATCGGGGAACGCGGATGACACTGGCCGTGGCTGTGAGTCTGAATCGGAATGCGGCGTCCTGCTTATCGAGCTCAACGAGTCGCAGGGGTGGCGCTTGTCAACACGTGCACCCCTGCCCGGCCCTGTTGGCATACTCGGCCCCGTGCCCCGCGCGCGCCAGAGGTGAATCTGGTCACATGCCTACCTGCAGGAGAAGCCGATGCCCGACACCCCGTCCCTGAAGCTCGGTTACAAGGCGTCGGCCGAGCAGTTCGGTCCGCGTGATCTGGTGGAGTTCGCCGTGATGGCGGAGCAGGCGGGGATGGATTCGGCGACGGTGTCGGATCATTTCCAGCCCTGGCGCCACGACGGGGGTCATGCGCCGTTCTCGCTGGCGTGGATGACGGCGGTGGGGGAGCGCACCGAGCGGCTGCAGTTGGGCACCTCCGTGCTGACGCCGACGTTCCGCTACAACCCGGCGGTGTTGGCGCAGGCGTTCGCGACGATGGCGTGCCTGTACCCGGGCCGCATCTTCCTCGGTGTGGGTACGGGTGAGGCGCTCAACGAGATCGCCACCGGGCATCAGGGCCAGTGGCCGGAGTTCAAGGAGCGGTTCGCGCGCCTGCGTGAGTCGGTCCGGCTCATGCGCGAACTGTGGACCGGTGAGACGACGAATTTCGACGGTGACTATTACTCGACCAAGGATGCGTTCCTCTACGACGTGCCCGAGGGCGGTGTGCCGGTGTACGTGGCGGCGGGTGGTCCGGTGGTGGCCAAGTACGCGGGCCGGGTGGGCGACGGGTTCATCTGCACCTCCGGCAAGGGGATGGAGCTGTACACCGACAAGCTGCTCCCGGCCGTCGAGGAGGGCGCCGGGATCAACGAGCGGGACTCGGCGCAGATCGATCGGATGATCGAGATCAAAATCTCCTACGACCCCGACCCGGCCGCCGCGCTGCAGAACTGCCGCTTCTGGGCGCCGCTCAGTCTGACCCCGGAGCAGAAGCACTCGGTGGATTCACCGCGGGAGATGGAGCGCCTGGCTGACGAGTTGCCGATCGAGCAGGTCGCCAAGCGGTGGATCGTCGCCTCGGACCCCGACGACGCGGTCGAGCAGGTCCGCCAGTACGTCGACGCGGGCCTGAACCATCTGGTTTTCCACGCCCCGGGCCACGACCAGAAACGCTTCCTCGACCTCTTCAATTCCGACCTCGAACCGCGACTGCGAGCCCTTGCATGAGTAACGAGAACAACCTCCCCGGCCCGGACACGGCCGATCTCTCCGGCCTCGAGGGCATCCTCGGCCACAAGGAATCGGTCCGCGTCCTGCGCTATCCGCACGAGACCGAGCCGGATGAGGAGGGTCAGACAACGGAGTGGCATTGCGACATCGTCGTCGTTGACGACGTTCCCGCGCCCGGCTTCTCCACCTACGCCACCGTGGGCGCCCGCGAGCTCCCCACCAACGTCACCACGCCCGAGGGGCGCCAGATCCGCTCCGAGTTCGTCACCGTCGGCCGCACCGGCCACCGCGCCATGGCCGACGTCCTGGACGCGTGCGCGCTCGCGGTGGCCACCGGTTCCATCCACGTGGCGCCCGGTGCGGTGATCCCCAACGCGGTCGGCCTGGTCGATCCCGGCCGTACGTGCGAGCACCTGGTCCTCACGCCGCCGTTCCTGTGGCCGGACCTGCAGGTGGTCGACGAGACCGGCGGCCCCGACGGCACCGGCCCCCTGCTCACGCGCCTGCAGGCCGTGCCGATCACCACCGCGGAGATGTCCGCCATCGGACGTGACGGCGCCGACGCCCTGTTCGAGCGGCTCGACACCGCCGACGCCGACGTCACCAACCCGGACCGCCCGAGCGTGGTGTGAGTGAGGCTGGTGTGAGTGGGGCCCGTGTGAGCGCGCCTGCGCCCCGGACGTCCCGCGGTGTCACGCACGTACTCACCACCGCGGCCGGGCTGATGCTCGTCGAGGCCACCCCCGACGGCATCGCGCGCCTCGTCCAGGTGGACGCGGACCAGCTCGACGCAGACCAGCTCGACCACAGGGATGCCGCCGCGACCTGGTTCAACGTGAAACATCACGACGACGACGAGGGCCGCGATCCCGAGCCCGGCGCCGCGGCGGAGCACCTCGCCCGCCTGGCGGAACAGGTGGAGGACTACCTGGCCGGGAGGCTCCGCGGGTTCGACGTCCCGCTGGACTGGGCGGCGGCCGGGGTCCACGATGAATTCTCACGTGAGGTCTACCGCGAGATCCAGCACATCCCCTACGGCGAGACCTCCAGCTACGGCCAGGTCAGTATCGACGCCGGCCGGCCACGCAACGCCCGTCGCGTCGGCCGGCTGTGCACGCTGGTGCCGGTGCCGTTCGTCATCCCCGTCCACCGGGTGATCCGCGCCGACGGCGGTATGGGCAACTGCCCCGAGTACCGGCTGCGGCTGCTCGAGCACGAGCGACGCAACATCGCCGCCGAGCGTGCCGGGAAGCCGGGCCCGCTCCCGTTCCGGTAGGCATCGCCGCCGTTCGTCCGGGCATGGCCGGATCGGTGGGACGGCGGCCACACCGTGGTTAGGGTGGCGGTCAGCGTCGGGGGCCGAGGGGTCCGCCGGTGCGGACCGCCTGCCGTCGACCACAACCCACGGGGGAAGCCATGACAGCCGGAACCGTCGCCACCACTGCCCGCGCCGAGAGCGTGGTCGAGAAGTTCCAGCGGGTCCGGGGGCTCACCGACCTGCTCGCGTCCCGGCTCAGCCCGGAGGACCAGATCCCCCAGTCGATGACCGCGGCCAGCCCCGCAGCGTGGCACCGGGCGCACACCACGTGGTTCTTCGAGGAGTTCGTGCTGGGTCGGCTGCCGGGCTACACCTCGCCGGAGCCGGTGTTCCGCTTCCTGTTCAACTCGTACTACGAGGCGGTCGGCCCACGGCAGCCGCGGCCGCAGCGCGGGCTCATCACCCGCCCGTCGGTGGCGGAGATCGGGGACTTCCGCGCCCGCATCGACGAGGCCGTCGTCGACGCCCTCGAGGCGGGCCGGGTCGACGAGCGTGGCCTCGAACTGCTGGAGCTGGGCTGCCATCACGAGCAGCAGCACCAGGAGTTGCTGCTCATGGACATCAAGCACCTCTTCTCGCACAACCCGACCGACCCGGTCTACGTCCACAGGGCGGCGGACCCGGCAGGAGCGGCGCCGGGGGAGACCGAGTGGCTCGCCGTCGCCGAGGGGGTCGCGCAGGTCGGCGCCCCGGCTCCCGGCGACTCCGACGTCGGGGACGGCTCGGGCGCCACCGCCGCAAGCCCCGCCACCGCCGCAGGCCCCGCGTTCTCCTATGACAACGAGCGTCCCCGCCACCGGGTGTGGATCCCCGGCGGTGAGGTCGCCACCCGCCAGGTCACCGTCGGCGAGTGGAAGCAGTTCATGGCCGACGGCGGTTACTCCCGGCCCGAACTGTGGTTGTCCGACGGCTGGGCCACGGTCCAGGCCGAGGGCTGGGATGCGCCCGGGTACTGGCGACGTGAGGACGACAGCCCGGTCGGCCGCGCCGCCGACACCGCGACCGCCGCCGACACCGCGACCGCCGCCGGCCCCGCGACCGCCGCTGGCCCCGCGACCGCCGCCGACGGTGAGTGGACCACCTTCACCCTGAGCGGCCGGCGGCCGGTCGTCGACGCCGAGCCCGTCATCCACGTGTCCTTCTACGAGGCCGACGCCTACGCCCGCTGGGCCGGCGCACGGCTGCCCACCGAGTTCGAGTGGGAGGTCGCCACCACCGGCTGGGAGATCCGCGACGAGCTCGACCCCGACCGCTGCCACCCGCGGCCCGCCGCGGAGCGGACGATCGGCGGCGTGTGGGAATGGACTGCCAGCGCCTACCTGCCGTATCCGGGGTTCGTCACCGAGGAGGGCGCGGCCGGCGAGTACAACGGCAAGTTCATGTCCGACCAGCATGTCCTCCGCGGTGGCAGCGCGTTCACGCCCGTCGGCCACACGCGGCACACCTACCGGAACTTCTATCCCGCCGCCTCGAGGTGGGCGGCCGCCGGACTGAGGCTCGCCCGGTGACCGGCGCGCGCGAGGTGGCCGCCCAGTGCGGTGCCGCCGGGCCCGACGGCCCCGGTGCAACAACAGCAAAGACAACGACGACGACAACAACGATGACAACGACGACGACGAGCACCGCCGATCCCGACACCGCCGCGCTCGAATCGGATCTGCGCGCCGGGTTCTTCGACGACCCGCCGACCGTGCCGCCCCGCTGGTTCTACGACGAGAAGGGCAGCCTGCTCTTCGACCGGATCACCCGGCTCGCGGAGTACTACCCCACCCGCGCGGAGGCGGAGATCCTGCGGTCGCGGGCCGTCGACATCGTCGGCGATGCCGACACACTCGTCGAGCTCGGGGCCGGGACCTGCGAGAAGACGCGGGTCCTGCTCGACGTCCTCGCCTCCCGCCCCACCGGCGCCACTGATCCAGCCGGCCCACTGTTCGTTCCGGTCGACATCAGTACCGAGATGCTCTTCGGTTCCGCCCGGGCGCTCACGGCCGAGTACCCCGGACTGCGTGTCGTCCCGGTCGTCGGTGACCTCACCGCCCTCGACGGCCCCCTACCGGGCGAGCCGGGCGGGCGGTTGGTGCTCTTCCTCGGCGGCACGATCGGCAATTTCAGCGAGGCCCAGCGAGCAGAGTTCCTCGCGATGCTGCGCGGCGTCATGGACCCGGGCGACCGGCTGGCGCTCGGCTTCGACCTCGTCAAGAGCCCCGAGCGGCTGGTCGCGGCCTACGACGACGCCGACGGCGTCACCGCCGAATTCAACCTCAACATGCTCGACGTGATCGCCCGGACCGTCGAGTGCACCGGGCTGGACAGGCGCGATTTCCGCCACGAGGCCGTGTGGAACGCCGCCGAGAGCAGGATCGAGATGTGGTTGCGGGCGGTCCGCGACGTGCACGTCGACTTCCCGACGCTGGGGCGCTCGCGAACCCTCGCCGCGGAGGAGGGCATCCGCACCGAGATCGCTCGGAAGTTCGAGCCGGACGCACTCGCCGACGACCTCGCCGGCCACGGGTTCGTCGGCCCGACCGTGTGGACCGACGACGCCGGGGACTTCGGGCTGGTCCTCGTCGTCGTCGACTAGGGGCGGTCCCCATCGAGCCGGCCGAGATCCCGCACCGCGACGTCGCACCGCGACGGGCGCGCGTTCGGCGGCACCGTTCGCGGCTCCCCGACGTCGACGACAGGGGCGTCCCGTGACCAGCCCGGACGATCCGGATCTCGCCGATCGGGCCCGCGGCCTCCTCGGGGAGGCCCGCGCGGCCGGGGCCGCCGTCGACTCGGCGGCGGCTGAACTGTTCCGGCTGGGCGGGGAGGTCGCGCGCGCCGGCACCCGGGCCGAGGCCGCCCGGAGCGGGGCGCACGTCGCGGCCGAGTGGGACCTGGTGAGCGGATTGCTCGACGAGCTGGACGTGATCGCCCGGGTAGCGGATCGGCTCGTCGCCGAGCTCGACCGGGCCGACGGCGGCGGGCGAGGCGCCGCCGACGGCGGGGCCGGGCCGCGGGCGACCCTCGTCTCCGTTCGGCGGGTCATCGAGGCGGCGGACAGTCGGGGTCGCGAAGGTATGTGGTTGGGAGAGCTGGCGACGGACCGCGTTCGGGATTTCGCCGAGTTCGAACTGCTGTACTCGCGCGCGTCGCAGCACCTCGACCGCCGCCGGTGGGACGCCGCCGACGCCGTCCTGCCCCGGCTCGTCGCACTGGATCGCGCGCTGGTGAGCACGGAGATCGGCGCGATGCTCGACGAGCTCAAGTTCCGCCTCATGACTTCGCGGGGATGACGCGGGCCGACCTACGACGATGCGCTTCCGGACCGGTTCGTGTCGTACCTGTGTTCTATGCTTCGGCGTATGGAACAGGGAGTATGGGATGCGGAGGGGCGGGGCGGTGAGCGGGACGAGCCGGCCCCGCTGACCGACGTTCTCGCGTTCCTGGAGGCGTCGGTGGAGACGCTGTGCGCGGTCGACTGGGCCGAGCACGACGCGGACGCGCTCGCCCACGCGGTGGGTCGGGTGGAGATCGTGGCCCGGCGGCTGGACGCCAGTGGCTCCCGTGCCACTGCCGAGTTGGCGGCGCTGCACCGTCAGAAGGGACGCACCGCCGGTGGCGTCGCCGCGCTCCTCGCCGAGAAGCTGGGACTGGCGAAGGGCACGGTGCACGGTCGGATCGACGCCGGAGGACGTCAGGCCACCCCGGCCGGGCGGGCGGCCGCGAACGGGGAGATCACCGGCGAGCACGAGCGGATCATCGCCCGAGCCGTCTCCGGTCTGCCCGGAACGATGGGCGGCGACGCAAAGGTGTGTTTCGCCGAGGAGCTCACGGAGTTCGCCCGCACGGCGGCGCCCGCCGACCTGCGGGCCGAGGCCGCCCGCCGGGTCGCCGCCCTGTGCCCGGACCGCGGACGGGACCGCGAAGAGCACCAGGAACGTCAGCGCTCGGCGCGGCTCGGCGCGGTCCGGTCCGACGGCACCAGCGCCCTGACGATGACCCTGACGCCCCGCGGCCGCGCCCTGGTCGAGAGGGCACTGTGCGACTTCGGCGGGCCCGGCGGCGCCGTGGAGTGTGAACCCGGGTCCGACGAGCGCACCCCCGAGCAGCGCGCCCACGACGCCCTGGTGCACCAGTGGGCCCTCGGTTCGACCGTCGACCCCGCCCGCCCCAAGGGCATCGCGACCATCGTCGTGCGGGTGACACCGGAGCAGCTCGAGGACCCCACGACGCTCGTGCAGACCGACGCCGGCACCCAGCTCAGCGTGCGGCAGGCGGTCTCCATGGCCGGAACGATGCCGTGGTTCGTCTCCCTGCTGCGCGACGGCCGGGAGGAGCTGCACCGGATCGACGTGGACGCCCACCCCGATCGGCGCCTGGCGTCGTCGATCCAGCGGTTGGTCCTCTACGCCTCCCACGGAGGGTGCACCTTCCCCGGGTGCACCGCCCCGGCCAGGCGAAGTCAGTTCCACCACGTGAGGGAATGGTCCAGGGGCGGGCCGACGACGGTCGCCAACGGGGCACTCGGCTGTCCCGTCCACCACGGGTTCGTCGGCGACGGCCCCGGAGGGTGGACAACCGTGGTGAACGCCGCCTCGCCCGGCCTGTGCACGTGGCTGCCTCCCGGCGTCGACAGGCTCACCGATGTGTGACGACCCGCCCCGGACCGGGGTGGGGGATCGGGCCGTCGGGTGTGTACAAGGTGTGCTGCGCCGCCGGCGCTGTCACAATGCCCCCGTGCCCGAATCCCTTCCTCCCGAGTCCGTAGCGTCCGACACCCTCGCGTCCGAACCCCGCGCCTCGGGGTCAGGCGATCCCACCGGGGCCGAGTTGTCCGACTCCGACGTCGCCGCACTCTCGATCCCGTCCCAGTCGGACGGTGCGCCGCTCTCCTCGTCCGCGGTCTACGTCGTGGCCCCCGAGGGCGACACGGGCAAGTCGACCGTCGCGTTGGGACTGCTGCGCATCCTGGCCGGGACCGTCCAGCGGGTCGGGGTGTTCCGCCCCGTCACGGTCGCGCCCCGCCCCGCCGGTCCCGGCGTCGAGGACGAGGAACCGGTACGCGACCCCATCGTGGAGATGCTGCTGCAGCACACCACCGTGGACCTCGACTACGAGGACTGCATCGGCGTGACCAACATGCGCGTGCACTCCGACCGCGACGCCGCCCTGAGCGAGATCGTGCACCGATATGAGGCGGTGGCCCGGCAGTGCGATGTCGTGGTGATCGTCGGCACCGACTACACCGGGGTGCCCAGCCCCACCGAGTTCGACTTCAACGCCACGATCGCCGTGAACCTCGGCGCCCCCGTCCTGCTGGTGCTCCGCGGATCCGACCGCACCCCGGCCGAGATTGCCACCAACGCCCGGCTCACCCTCGAGGAGCTGCGTGTCGAGCACGCCCACCCCGTGGGAGTCGTCGTGAACCGGTGCGATCCCGGCGCGCTGGAGGAGATCCGGGCCGAGCTCGGTTCGCTGGACGTACCGGCCTGGACGCTGCCCTCCCAGTCGCTGCTCACCGCGCCCACGATGGGCGAGCTCATGGAGGCGGTCGACGGCGAGCTCTACTCCGGCGACCCGGCCCTGCTCGACCGCGAGGCGATGGCCGTGATGGTCGGCGGCATGACCGGCGACCGGATCCTGGAGCGACTGGTCGACGGGATGGTCGTCATCGTCCCCGCCGACCGCACCGACGCGGTCCTGGCGATCCTCGCCGCACACGCCGCCGAGGGCTTCCCCTCGCTGGCCGGGATGATCTGGAACGGTGGGGTCAGGCCGAACGCGGCGTTGGACAAGCTCGTCCGCGGGATGCGCTCCACCCTCCCCATCATCTGCACGGGTCACGGCACCTACGACACCGCCCGTCTGGCCGCCGAGACCCGCGGGCGCGTCTTCTCGGGCTCGGGGCGCAAGGTGGAGACCGCGCTCAGCCTGATGGAGAAGCACGTCGACACCGAGGAACTGCTCGCGCCGCTGCGGGTCGACGCGCCCGACGTGATGACGCCGCAGATGTTCGAGCACCAGCTCCTCGAGCGTGCCCGCGCCGACAAGCGCCACATCGTGCTCCCCGAGGGCGACGACGACCGCATCCTGCACGCCGCCGGCCGACTCCTGCGGCGCGACGTGGCCGACCTGACGATCCTCGGTGACCCCGAGGCGATCCGTCGGCGTGCCGACGAGCTGGGCATCGACCTGAGCGGCGCGACACTGCTGGACCCGCGGACCAGCGAGCACGCCGATCGGTTCGCCGATGAGTATGTCGAGCTGCGCAAGCACAAGGGCATGACCCCGGACGTGGCCCGTGACCGCATCCTCGACATCTCCTACTTCGCCACGATGATGGTGCACACCGGGCTCGCCGACGGCATGGTCTCCGGCGCAGCCCACACCACCGCGCACACCATCCGCCCCGCCCTGGAGATCATCCGGACCCGCCCCGGCGTGAAGACGGTCTCGAGCGTGTTCCTCATGTGCCTGGCCGACCACGTACTGGCGTTCGGGGACTGCGCGGTGGTGCCCGACCCCACCGCCCAGCAGCTCGCCGACATCGCGGTGTCGTCCGCCGAGACCGCCTCGCGGTTCGGGATCGACCCGCGTGTGGCACTGCTCTCCTACTCCACCGGGGACTCCGGCAGTGGGGCCGACGTCGACAAGGTGCGCGAGGCGACCGCACTCGTGCGGTCGCGGATCGCCGAGGCGACCGAGGGTGATCCGGCTGCCGGCCTCGTCGTGGACGGGCCCCTGCAGTTCGACGCCGCCGTCGACCCCACCGTCGCGACCAAGAAGATGCCCGACTCCCCGGTCGCCGGCCGGGCCACCGTCCTGGTGTTCCCCGACCTCAACACGGGCAACAACACCTACAAGGCCGTACAGCGGACCGCGGGCGCGGTCGCGATCGGCCCGGTCCTCCAGGGGCTGCGCAAGCCGATCAACGACCTGTCCCGCGGTGCGCTCGTGGAGGACATCGTCAACACGGTCGCCATCACCGCAGTCCAGGCGCAGGGCGTCGGAGACCTCCAGGGAAGCGGCTCATGACCCGCGTGCTCGTCATCAACTCCGGCTCCTCCTCCCTGAAGCTGCAGATCCTCGACACCGCCGTCGAGGGTGAGTTGACCTGGGCGCTGGTCGAGCGGATCGGTGAGCCCGTGGGCACGCTGACCGTTCGCCGCAGCGACCTGGCCGGTGCCGGTGCGGAAGAACGCACCGCGGAGGCGGAGTTCCCGGACCACACCGCCGCGCTCGGACACGTACTGGAGTTGGCGAAGGAGCTGCACGTCCATCCCACCGACCTGGGGGTCGAGGCGATCGGCCACCGTGTGGTCCACGGCGGGCCGGCCTTCCACGAGCCGGTCGAGGTGACGCCGGAGGTGGAGGCCGACATCGAGAAGCTCGAGGTGCTCGCCCCTCTGCACAACCCGGCCAACCTGCGTGGCATCCGGGTGGCCCGCGACCTGCTGCCGGGGCTGCCGCACGTGGCCGTGTTCGACACCGGGTTCTTCCACACCCTGCCCGCCGCCGCCCACTCCTACGCCATCGATCGCGAGACGGCACGCGAGTGGGACCTGCGCAGGTACGGCTTCCACGGCACGAGCCACGAGTTCGTCTCCCGCCGCACCGCCGACGTCCTGGGCCGCCCGTACGGCGAGCTCAACCAGATCGTCCTGCACCTGGGCAACGGGGCGTCGGCGTCCGCTATCGAAGGTGGCCGCGCCATGGATACGTCCATGGGTCTGACGCCCCTCGAGGGACTGGTCATGGGTACACGACCCGGAGACCTCGACCCCGGCCTGATCATCCACCTCATCCGTGACCGGGGCATGTCGCCCGAAGATGTCTCCACTCTGCTCAACCGCCGGTCGGGGCTGGAGGGGCTGTCGGGGGCGCGCGACTTCCGCGAACTCCTGACGCGGGTCGACGATGGCGACGAGGACGCCACGCTGGCCTACGACGTGGTGATCCATCGCCTGCGTCGCTACATCGGCGGCTACTGGGCGGTCCTCGGCGACGTGGACGCGATCACGTTCACGGCAGGGGTGGGAGAGAACGTCGCGCGCCTGCGGGCCGACGCGCTGGCCACCATGCGCGGCTGGGGTGTGGAGATCGACACCGAGGCCAACGAGAACGGCGCCGGCGAGCGGGTCATCTCCACCCCCGACAGTCGCGTGACGGTGCTTGTGGTGCCCACCGACGAGGAACTGGCGATCGCGCGGGCGTGCGACGAGGTGCTGGGCCTGGGAGGATAACCCCGTCCACATTTGCTAAGAACAACTTTAGTTATAGAGTGCGGGGTGATCCCCGGCATCCGAGCCCGGGCTGGACGAAGTCGGACGATGCCCCACGCCTCACCCTCCTCTCCGGACGACCGGCCCGAGCACGGGCCGCCTCCCGGCCCGACGCAGGGTTGGCCCAGGAGTCGCGGGATCGTGCCGCTCATCCTGGCGGCGGTCGCCACCCTGGTCCTGGGCGGGGCGTCCGTGGCTCAGGAGGTGACGGTGCCGGCCCTCGATGCCCGCGCCGATCTGGAGTTCTCGCTGGACGGTTCCATCTGGACGGACGCCCCGGATCTCGCTCTCGGTTCGTGGGGTTGCGACCCGGCCGGTGGGCCCGGGGTTCCGCTCCGCCCACAAGCCCCGCTCCGCCCGGGGCGAGCGCCAGCATCCCCGACGTGGACCCGTGCGCGATGCTCCCCGGCGAATCCGTCGACCGCACCTATCACGTCCGCAATGCGGCCGACTCCGGCCGCACCGGCCGGTATGCGGTCGGAGTCGGTGACTTCGTGGTGTCGGAGGGCGCCGAGTTCGAGGTGCGCTCGAGCATCACCGGCGCGACGGCCGCCGACTCGGGGACCGTGATGCTGCACGGCGCGGAAACCGGGCAGGCCGGGGGCTCTCCGGCCCGCGGCGCCACGGTGGCCGCCCTCGAACTGGGGCCGGGGGAGTCGGCGCGAGTGGTGGACGAGGTCTCCGTTCCGCTCGACGTCCCCAACAGCGCGCAGCGGCAGAGTGTCAGCCCGAGGATGTGGGTGTCGTTTTCCGACGTCGACGGCCTCGACCGCGACGGCGACGGCTTGCCCGACACCACCGAGGACCTGCTCGGAACCGATCCGTCCGATCCGCTCAACCGACTGCCCGATGTGACCGCGGGGCACGAGTACGGGCCCGAGCGGTTTCTCCCGACCCCGCCCGAGGGCACCGTGCCCGACGTGGTCACCGACACGCTGCCGCCCGGCATGCGACTCGAGGACGGCGCCCTGAACGGTACTCCCACCCGCGCCGGCACCTACGACGTCTCGTTCTCGGTCACCATGCCCGGAGGGGCCACCTACACCTCTGTCCGGCGCGTGGTGGTCCACCCCGCCCCCACCGGCGGTTCGACGGACCTGCCGGACGTCGTCTGGCCGGTCATCGTAGGGGGCGTCATCGGTGTGGTGATCGGTGTCGTCGGCCCCGCCCTGGGCTCCCTGGCCGGTTCGCTCGGTGGGTCGTCCGACTCGTCCGGTTCATCCGGTTCAGGTGGCCCCGGTGGTCCCGGTGGCCCCGGTAGCTCCGCCGGTTCGGACTCGCTGGCGGGCACCACCGCCCCCACCGCCTCTGCCCCCACCGCCCCCGCGACCGCGGCCACCACGCCTGACGCGGACCCCGCCACCGACGAGGGTGGCGCCACCGGCCGGGTCGCCGAGAGTGCGGTGACACCGCGCGAAGGGGCGCCGTCGGACGCGTGGATCCGCGCCAACTCCGAGGTCCGCGGGTCGTTGGCCACCACCGGCGTCAGCGGGGCCGAGCTCGTGCTGTGGGCGCTCACCGCGGCGGCGGCCGGCGCGACGCTCATCCTGTTCGCCCGGCGACGCCGCCGCCACGATGACCCGGCCCTCGCCACCGACCCCGCTCTCGACCCCGCTCTCAACCGTGAGGGCTGAGCCGCCCGGCCCGGTGGGAGCGCCCGAGGCCGGTGGAACCCCCGCGGACTCAGAACAGGGTGCGTGGACGGATGCTGTTGGCCTGGTCGACGAGCCTGAACCGCTGCTGACGGGTCTCCGTGGACCGCGCGAGGGTCCGCAGGACGGTCTCCGCGCCGGAGCGCAGCCCGAACTCGGTGAACGGCACGCCGCGCATGAGGGGGGACGGGGACGGCTCGTTGCCCGGCAGCTGCACCCAGGCGAGTGCGGTGGTGAGCACGGTGAGCCGGATCTGGAACGCGCGGTGTTCACCGGCGGACAGATTGGTCACACGGCGGGCGGCCTCGCGGAGGTGGGACTCGTCGGTCTCGTCGAGCGGGCGGCCCTGGCACAGCAGGAGGATCGCGGTGAGGTTGGCCAGCGCCGAGTACCGGGAGTTGGGCGGGACGCGGTCGAGCTCCTCGATGGCGGACTTGACCTCGCCACGACGCTGCAGTTGGCGCGCCAGCCCGAACGCGGAACTGATCACCGACCGGTCGACCGACCACACCGTGCGGTAGAAGTGTTCGCTCGAGCGTGCCCAGCGGGCCCGGTCGCTCTCGGGGCACACGTCGAGGATCAGTTCCGCCGTCGCGGCCAGGGCCAGCTTGGGGCCGTTCTCGCCGGGCATGGCCGAGAGCACCCTCTGGAACTTGGGATACGCCCCGACGGGGTCGCCCTTGAGCAGGTCGGTCACGCCGTCGTACCAGACCAGCCGCCATTCGGCGGGCATCCGGTACGCGTTCTCCTCCAGCAGCGCCTCGGCCGCGGCGAGATCGTCGCTCTCGAGGTAGGCGCGGGTGAGTGACATGATCACGCCGACGCTCTCGTGGGCCTCGGACTCGGTGTCGGAATACAATTCGAGGAGGGTGTCGATCCGCTGCTCGACCGAGGTGTACGAGGTCGCGGCGAGAATGCGGCCGGCGGGGTCGGAGGCCTCCATGAGCGGCACCGGCAGGGCGTCGACCAGTTCGGACCCGGTGAGCGTCGTGTCGCGGGCGCGGCCGTCGACGAGGAAGTCGGTCGGCTCAACGGTGAACAGCGTGCCGAAGGTCGATCGCTGGGGTGAGAACACCGAGGAGAACGCCGGGTGCGGGACCCCGGTGCGCAGCGCGAGTACCTCCCGCAGGACGCCCATGAGCTGGTTGGCCATCCCGTTGGCACTGCGGAACCGCGAGTCGGGTTCCTCGTGCGTCGAGCGCAGGAGGAACCGGTACAGCGAGTCGTACCGGCTGAACACCGGCTCCTCCATCGGGGAGGGGATGCCGTCGGCGTAGCGGCCGTCGACCACGGGGAGCCGCACGATGAGCGAGGCGAGGGTGCGGCCGACGGTGTACAGGTCGGAGGCGATGGTGGGCCCGGTCCGGGGGATCTCCGGGGCCTGGAAACCGGGGGTGCCGTAGATGTGCCCGTAGTCCCCGACGCCGGACACCGCGCCCATGTCGATCAGTTTGACGTGGTCCTCGGTGAGCATGATGTTCTCGGGTTTGAGGTCGTTGTAGACCAGTCCCACCGAGTGCAGGTAGGAGAGCGCCTGCAGGACCTCGAGCACGTAGGCGATGGCCTTCTCCACCGGCAGCACCCGCCCGGGTGCCGCTCGTCGGACGTCGCGCAGGCTGGGGCCGCCGACGTACTCCATGACGATGTACCCGCCATGGGTGGGCGACGTGGCCCAGTCGTCGTGGATGAAGTTGTAGATTCGCACGATCGACGGGTGGGACAGTTCGGCCAGGATCTCCCGCTCGGCGACGGCGACCTCCTGGGCCTCGGCCTGGTCGGCGTGGAGCAGGCCTTTGAGGACGACCCAGCGGTCGGACACGTTGTGGTCGACCGCCAGGTAGATCCAGCCCATCCCGCCGTGGGCGAGCGCACCGCGGACCTCGTACTGGTCGGCGACGATGTCTCCGGGCCACAGTTCGGGCCGCGGCAGCCTGCCGTCGGAGGCCGCGCACTCGGCCTCGATGTCCTCCGGCTCCAACATTGCCGAGGTGGGGTCGACGGGGATGATGTACGGCAGGTCGACCAGACCCTCGGCGGCCTGGCTCGGGCGGTCCTCCGGCTTGTCGGGGTGCCGCATGCGGAACGGTGCCGAGGTCGACCGGTCGCCGGTAATCACCTCGCCGGTCCGGGCGGAGGACCGCGCGCCGGGGACGGACTCGGTGCGGGACTCGGGATCATGACTCCGCCCCGCGCCCGCCGCGCGCGCCGGGCCCGCCCGGCCCGGGCTGCTGCCGCCACCAGGGTCGGTGTCGGCGAGGAACCCGGTCATCGACGCCGCGCCGGTGGCCTCGACCGCCCCGGTCTCCGCCATGCTTCCCGAATGGACGTGCGGGCCCGTGGCCTCGAGCTGCCCGGTCGCCCCCATGGCCCCGGTGGCTTCCATGGCGCCCGTGGCCTCCATCGCGCCCGTCGCTTCCATGGCGCCCGTGGCCTCCAACGCGCCCGTCGCCTCGGTCAGTCCGGTCGCCGTGGCGGCCTCCGTCACCGCCACCGCCTCGGTCCGCATCGTGGCCTGCGTACCGACGCTGGGTTCGCCCTCCTCGAGCGGGTCGTCCCACTTCCGGTAACTCATCGCTGCTCCTCCGGCACGTACCTGGGCACCGGCATCCCGGGGTTGGGCCCCAGCCCGGACAACCACGTCGAATACATGCGGTTCCACGTGCCGTCCGCCCTGATCCGTTCGAGCGTGGAGTTGACCTGACGGACCAGCCCGTCGGTGTTGTCGCCCGGCGTGGACTTGGCGATGCCCACCCCGTACGGTTCCGCGTCGAGCTGCGGCCCCACAATCTCCAGGTACGGGTCCTGCGCGGTGATGCCCACGAGGATCGCGTCGTCGGTGGTGATCGCGTCCACCTGGTTCTGCTGGATGGCGACCAGGCAGTCCGCCCACGTGTTCACCGACAGCACCGTGATCCGATCCAACTCCTCCCACAACCGCGACGCCGACGTCGTCCCGGCGGCCACGCACACGCGCTTGCCCTCGAGGTGTTCGATCTCCGTGATCCCCGACCCGCGCACCGCCAGCACCCGCTGGTAGGCCTGGTAGTACGGCACCGAGAACGTCACCCGCTCGCGCCGTGCGCACGTGATGGACATCGACCGGATCACCACGTCCACCTGGTCGTTCTCCAGCGCCTCGAGCCGGTTCGACGACGTCAGCGACCGGAACTCCACCTGCCGCGGATCGCCGAAGATGTCCGCGGCGATCTCGCGCGCCAGGTCCACGTCGAAGCCGGTGAGTTGGCCGCTGGCCGGGTCGCGGAAGGAGAACAGGTTGGAGCCCTGGTCCAGTCCCACGATCAGTCGACCCCGCTCGAGGATCCGCGGCACCCGCTCCGCGGGGGTGGCGTCGTTCGGCCGCAGACTGGGCAGAGGATCGCAGCTCTCGTCGTTCTCGTCGGGCAGGCTGGCGGGGACGTCCGTGCTGATCACCGCGCCGGCGGGAAGCGGCATCACCGCGTCGATCTCCGGGATCCCCGCCCCGGCGATCCCGGCCGACTCCGCGGTCGCGTCCCGTTCCGGCCCGCCGGCGCCGGGGCCGCCCTCGTCGTCGTCGACCCCACACGCCGCCCCGAACGCCAGGGCCGCCACCAACATGCCCCCGAGCGCGACCCGCCTCGCCCGGCGCCGCGCGCCGTGTCCCCGCGCGCCCGACCCGGTCCGCACCCCCGCCGTCACAGGTACTCCCTGATCCTCGGCGCGATCCCCACGACCACCGCGAACGCGGCCAGGGTGGACAGCGCGATGATGAGGTCCGGCCCGTTGGAGGAGGTGCGGCGGGCGTTGTCGATGCGCGTGCGCAGGGTGTCGCGGGCCTCCTCGATGGCGTCCTGCATGGACTCGTCGAACTCCTCGAACGCGGCCCCCGAGTCGCCCTCGCTCTGGCCGGAGGAGATGGTGATCGCGCCCTGGTAGTCGCCCTGTTGGTATAGGGAGTCGGCGCGGTTCTGGGCGGCCATCCAGGCGTCGAGCGCCTCGATCGCGTCCGTCACCGCACCCTGCGAGTCGAGGTTGATGCGGCCGGAGGAGTCCGCGTCGTCCTCGTCGTCGAGGTAGACGGTCAGGGTGTCACGCACGTTGCCCAGGGTGGTCGCCCGCTCGGCCGCCGACCCTTCCGGATCGGTGCGCCGCACCAGGTTGAGCGTCTCCTGCGCGCGCACCTTCTGGGCGTTGATGCGCTGGCGGGTGAGCTCATTCATCGGTGCCGCGCCCTCGGACAGGCCCTTGGCGTTGTCATTGGCCGCGAGGAACCCGGCGATCATCGTGAGCAGGAACGTCGCCACCATGAGCAGCGAGCCCAGGGCGAGCGCCGGGTTGAACCGCCGCCCGGTGAGCCGCCACAGCCACTGTTGCAACAGCAACAGCACCGCGATCGCCAGCCCCAGCAGGAAGAACGACCCCCATGGCGGCGACGACCACTCCCTGTCCGACTGTCCCACCGACGTGGACTGCCGGTCGTACAGGTCCGCGGCGGCGGGCAGGATCGTGTCCTGCATCAGCGTCGACGCCGACGCCAGATACGCCGAGCCGACCGGATTGGCCACGCGGTTGTTGGTGCGCGCCGTCTCCACCAGGCCGGTGTAGGTGGCCAGCTGGGCGTTGATGAGGGCGAGCTGTTCGATGGACTCGGTGTCGGTGCGGTCTAGGCCCTGGGAGGCGGCGATGATCGACGACGACGAGGTCGCGATCGCCTGGAGGTAGCGTTCGCGCAGTTCCGCAGGCTCGATACCGCCGGTGATGAACGCGGTGTTCGCCGCGGAGTCCGCGATCGTCAGGGAGCTGTACAACGTCTGCGACGCGTTGGCGACGGGCTCGACCTCGGCCAGCAGCGTCTCGTGATAACTCTGCCGCTGGGTGATCGTCGAGGACGCCACGATCCCGCCCGTGAGCACCGTGATGATCGCGAGCAACGCGAAGACCGACATGCGGCCCGGCGTGGTGAGCACGTCGTTCCAGAAGCGGGCGGCGCGGCGACGGACCGGCCTGCGGGGTTGGAGGGTGGATGACGACTCGCCACCCGAGCCGGGCGTTGGTGTGAGCGTGGAGGCGGAGCCGGGCCGGGAGCCGGAGGCCGACGTGGAGGCGGAGCCGGACCGGGAGCCGGAGGCGGCACCTGATGCGGGTGCGGCGCCGGCCCGGGGAGCGGCGTCGGCCGAGGATGCCGGGGTGGACTGTGCGGAGCCTGACTGGGACGCGGAGCCTGACTGGGACGCGGAGCCTGACTGGGACGCGGAGCCTGACTGGGACGCGGAGCCTGACTGGGACGCGGACGCAGGCGTGGCCCCGGCGGCGGACGCCGCGGGCGTGGATGCCGACGTCGACCCGGCCGGGGCGCCGCCCACCGGTGCGTCGCCGGGTGCGGGCGTGTCGGCGGCCGCACCGCGGGCGCGGCGCAGCGAGAAGGTTCGGGCGCGCATCTGCTCGCTCACCTCCCCGGTCTCCGCCCGCCGAGCCGACGATCCGACGGGAGTGTCTCCCAGGTTAGTGAAGTGGCGGCGCGGAGTCGGGCAGACTGGTCGACGAGGACTCAAGGTTCCGCCCGATCCGGGGGTGGACGGGTCCAGGGGAGGTGGACGACCGGTGGCGGCGAGCGAAGGTGACGGCAACGGCTGGGTGGTGTCCGACGAGGGCGATCGCCGGTGGGGTCGGTTCGGTGCCGCCGGGCTGCTCCTGCGGGCCGCCGACCCGTCCGATCCCGACACCCCGCTCGTGTTGCTGCAGCACCGCGCCGTGTGGACGGCCTCGGGCGACACGTGGGCGCTGCCGGGCGGAGCGCGGGACTCGTACGAGGACGCGCCCGTGGCGGCGCTGCGCGAGACGGAGGAGGAGGCCGAGATCCGGCCCGCCGACGTGGTGGTCCGCGCGCAGGTCGTGACCTCCCGCATGCCCGGGACCGTGTGGCACCGGCCCGGACTCGAGCTGCGGCACGCGGCCGAGCTGCTGAGCCGGCTGCGGCCCGACCAGCGCCACGACGAGCTGCCCGAGAACCCGTCGGGCTCCGCCCGCCCCCGCACCGTCCCGCCGCTGGTCCAGGAGTCGCCCGACGCGGTGGAGTGGACGTACACCACCGTCATCGCGGACGCCCCGCGCGCGCTGGAGACCGTGCCCAACAACGAGAGTCTCGAACTCCGCTGGGTGCCCGAGACGCTGGTGGCCGAGCTGCCGCTCATGCCCGCGTTCGCCCACGCCTGGGCGAACGGGCTGCGCACCGACCCCGTCGAGCTGGTCGTGGACGTGGCCAACGTGCTCGGCTCCCGCCCCGACGGCTGGTGGAAGGACCGGGCCGGCTCCACCTCGCGACTGCTCGACGACCTGGGTGCCGGGATGCCCCGCACCCTCGAACTGCCGGGGGGGTTCGGCTGGGTCGCCCGCGCGCACGCCGTCATCGAGGGCGTCGCCAAGGCCGCCGAGCACGAGGGCCCGCTCGTCGTCCACCGCGCGTCCGGGTCCGGCGACGACGCGATCGTCGATCTGGCCACCGAGCTGGATGGCGGGCCCCGCCGGGTGGTGGTGGTGACGGCCGACCGGGGACTGCGGGACAGGCTGCCGGGCGACGTCGTCGTCGTCGGACCCCGCGCCCTCCTCGGGTAGCACGCGCGCACGCCGGCCCGGTCCCACCCCGGTCCCGCCCCGGCCCCGCCCCGGTCCGACCCCGGCCCCGCCCCGGTCCCGGCCCGGTTCACCGGGTCCACCCGACCTGACGGGTTGGATCTGCGCGCCGCACCGCCCCGCGGGTGCACACTGGAACGCATGACCCTGCCCCCGGAGATCCTCGTCGGCCCGATGCTGCGCTACGTCGACAGCACCGACGCCACGGTGTGGGTGGAGGTGTCGGCGCCGTGCGAGGTGACCATCCGTGCCGGCGACGAGGTGGTCACCGAGCGCTCCTGGGGCGTGCACGGCCACCACTTCGCGGTACTGCACCTGTGCCGGCTGCCCGAGGGCGAGATGACGCCGTACGAGGTGTCGCTCGATGACCGGCTCGCCTGGCCCGTCGACCCGGGTCGGCCCAGCGTGATCCGCACGCCTCGCGCCGACGACACGGTGCGGCTGGCGTTCGGGTCGTGCCGGCGTGGGGAGAGCCAGACCCCGGTGGCGCTGCGCAGGATCGGTGCCGACGCACTGGTCGCCCTGGCGCACCGCATGGCGCACACCCCGCAGGAGGAGTGGCCGGACGCGATGCTCCTGCTCGGCGACCAGGTGTACGCCGACATCCCCAGCCGGGAGATCGCCGAGCGGCTGGCCGAGCGTCGGCGCGCGGGCGGTGGCCCGCAGTCGGTGCGGGACTCTGCCGGCGCCGGGGGAGACCGCGACGTCTCCGACGAGATCTGCGATTTCGAGGAGTACTCCTGGCTGTACCACGAGTCGTGGCGTGACGCGGATGTGCGCTGGTTGCTGTCGACGGTGCCGAGCTGCATGATCCTCGACGACCACGACCTGCGCGACGACTGGAACTCCTCCCACGCGTGGCGTCGCGAGATGACCGCCCAGCCGTGGTGGAGCGACCGGGTGATCGGCGCGTTCGGCAGCTACTTCGTCTACCAGCACCTGGGCAATCTCGCCCCCGACGAGCTGGAGCGAAACGAGATGTACCGGGCGTTGCGGTCCGCCGGTTCGGACGCGGAGAGGGAGTCGCTGCTGGACGACTTCGCGCTGTCCACCGATTCCGAGCGCCGCACCGAGCAGTGGAGCTTCAAGCGTGACTTCGGTCGGGTGCGGGTGGTGATGCTCGACGTGCGGGCGTCGCGGCATCTGGACCCGCAGGACCGGCGGGTCATGGACGCCAACGAATGGCAGTGGACGCGCGAGTCCTGCCTGGACGCGGACGTGGACCACCTGGTGATCGGCTCGTCCCTCCCGGCGTTCATGCTGCCGGCCCTGCACAACCTCGAGGGCTGGAACGAGGCGGTGTCCCGGGACCGGCCCGGCAAGCCGGCCACCGCGCGGGTCGGCGAGTGGATCCGCCTGGCCGTGGACCTCGAGCACTGGGCGGCGTTCCGGAACAGCTTCGACGATCTGGTGGGTCTGCTCACCGAGGTGGCCGCGGGCGATCACGGGCCCGCGCCCGCGTCGATCCTCCTGCTGGGCGGCGACGTGCACTGCTCCTACCTGGAGGAAATCGACCTCACCGCGGAGCGGGTGGCGGACTCAACCACCCGCGTCCATCAGCTGGTGATGTCGCCGTTCCGCAATCCTCTACAGAAGTCGATCCGGGCGGTGAACCGTCTGTCGGTCCGCGAGCCCGTGCCCGCCCTGACGCGCCGCCTGGCCCGGGCGGTGGGGGTGCGGGAGCCCGAGGCGCGGTGGCGGGTCACCGACGGACTCTGGTTCGACAACGGGGTGATGACCCTCGTACTGCGCGGCCGCCGCGCCACGGTGCAGGTCGATCACGCCACCGTCGAGTGGCCCGCGCGCGGACTGGGCAAGGCCCTCACCCTGGTGCCGGGGCTGGCGCCGGAGTCATGGGGACGACGACGACGAGAGGGCGATTCGCTGGGCCGCAAGCCCCGGCAGGTGTTGCGCAGGACGCTGAGCAAGGAGTTGACGGGGGAGGGCCTGTCTCCGCGGGGATCGGCTGACCGGACGGACGCGGACCGGGACGGGGCTCTCCGGGGCGGGGCTGGTCAGAGTACGGCTGTCCGGACCGAGGCCGCGCGCTAGACCGACACCGCCGACCGGCTAGGCCAGGGCCGCGCGGAGTTCGCGGGCGGCGGCGGTGGGGTCGGCGGCGCCGGTGATCGCTCGGACCACCACCACCCGGGTCGCACCCGCTGCCAGCACCTCCGGCAGGTTCGTCGCGTCGATCCCGCCGATGGCGAACCACGGCGTCCCGGCCGACCCCGCAGCCGACCCTGACCCGGCAGCCGACCCCGCAGCCGACCCCGACCCCGCGGTGGTCCCTGCCGCGTGGCGCACGAGGTCCGGGCCCGGCGCGACGCGGCCCGGCTTGGTCGGGGTGGGCCACACGGGGCCCGTGCAGAAGTAGTCGACCAGCGGGTTCGCCGCGGCCCTGTCGACCTCGTCCACCGCGTGGCAGGACAGGCCGAGCACCACGTCGTCTCCGACGATCCGGCGCGCCCACTCCACCGGCAGGTCGTCCTGCCCGACGTGCAGCACGTCCGCCCCGGACGCCACGGCGACGTCGGCGCGGTCGTTCACCGACAGCAGCGCCCCGTGGGAATCGCACACCTCGCGCATCACCGCCAGGGCCCGCAATTCGTGCCCGGCCTCGAGCGGCCCGAGGTCGCGTTCGCCGGCCGAGTTCTTGTCCCGCAGCTGCACGATGTCGACGCCGCCCGCCAGAGCCGCGGTGACGTCCCTGCGCAGCGCCGGGAAGTCGCCCGACCACCCCTGCTCGCGCGCCTGCTCGTCGAGGTGTCGACGCGCGTCGATGCAGAGGTAGAGACGGGCGTCGGCGAGGCGGGCACGGAGGCGGTCGGCGCGGGAGGTCATGGTCACAACCGTAGGCCAGGGCACCACTAGGCTGGCCGTCATGACCTCCCGTGCCGCCGCCGACGACGACGGCCACCGTCCCGCCGCCGACGACGACGGCCACCGTCCCGCCGCCGACGACGGCTTCCGCCCCGGTGCCGGTGCCGGTGCCGGTGCCGGTGCCGCCGCCGTGGCCCGGGAGGCCGCGGATAACGGTATCGCGCGTATCGGGGCCCGGCGGCTGGCCGTGATCGGCGGCTCGGTGATCGGCCTGGCCTGCGCGTGGTCGGCCGCCAGGACCAAGCTGGCCACGGAAGTGGTGATCTACGAGCCCGACGAGTCCGGCCCCGACGGTGTGCCCGCCGCGGCCGCGGCGTGGGTGGCCGGTGGCATGCTCGCCCCGTTCAGCGAGGCCTGGCCGGGAGAGGAGGCAGTGTTCGCGCTCGGAGTGGACTCCCTGCGGCGGTGGCCGGACATGCTGGACGCCCTCGAGCCGTACGTCCCTCCCGGCCCGCCGGTCCGCACCGCCACCCACACGCACATGCTGGCCGTGGACGAGGCCGACGCCCGTGACCTCGACATGGCCATGGAGTGGGCCGCCCGCCAGCCGGACTCCACCGACGCCGACCTGCGCCGAATCACCCGGCGTGAGCTGCGCGAGGCCGAGCCGTCCCTGGCCCGCGTCGCCCGCGCCGCCTATCGCATGGACTCCGAGGGGGCCGTCGACAACCGCGTCCTGCTGGCCGCCCTGACCCGAGCCTGCCGCGCCGAGGGTGTGAGGTGGGTGCGCAGCGCGGTGACCTCGCTCGACGACGTCGACGCGGACCGCATCGTCCTGGCCGCAGGTTCCGGGTCCGCCGAACTGGCGGGGCTGCCGGTGCGCCCGGTCAAGGGCGAGGTGCTCCGGCTACGCGCCCGGCCCGGCTGCGAGGACCCGCCCCGGGGAGTGGTGCGGGCGTTCGTCCGCGGGCGACCGCTGTACCTGGTCCCGCGCGACGGTGGTCTGGTCGTGGGCGCCACGCAGTACGAACACGGCGACGACCGGCAGGTCACCGTCGCCGGGGTGCGCGACCTGCTCGCCGACGCCGAGACGATCTTCCCCGGGATCGGGGAGTACGAGTTGGCCGAGGCGATCGCCGGGCTCCGGCCGATGTCACCGGACAACCTGCCGTTCCTCGGCGCCGACCCGACGGACCCGCGCGTGATCCACGCCACCGGGCACGGCCGCAACGGCATCGCGCTCACCCCGGTGACCGTCGCGGCGGTCTGGGCGGCACTGCACGCGGTGCGCGGTCCGGCGGCGGCGCGTGCGGCCGCTCCCGACCGCTTCGCCCGCGGGTGAGCCCCGGGTGCCGGACGCCGTGGGGCCCGGGTGCCGGTCGCTGTGGGCCCACCGCATCGACGTCGCCGGGGACCCCGCGCCGGCGACTACGGGCACCCCGCGCAGGCGACTACGGTGGAGACGTACAGCCGCGACCCGGAACTAGGAGGGCCCATGATCGTCACGGTGAACGGGGAGGACCGCACCCTGGCCGACGGCGCGACCGTCCGCGCACTCGTCACCGAGCTGGACCTGCCCGACGAGGGCGTCGCCATCGCCGTCGACGGCGTGGTGGTGCCCAGCTCGGGCTGGGACGACGCCCCGCTCGGTGCGGGCGCGGAGATCGACGTCCTCACGGCGGTCCAGGGTGGCTGACCCGACCTCGGCCGCGACCCCGGTTCGCGGCGTGGAGACGTCGGCGTACTCGTCCGACGTCGCGTCGGTGCTGGACTCGCCACTGGTGATCGCGGGCGAGGAGATCTCGTCGCGGCTCATCACGGGCACCGGCGGCGCCGGTAACCAGGAGGTCCTGCGCGAGGCGCTGATCGCCTCGGGGACCGCGTTGACCACCGTGTCGATCCGCAAGGTCGACCTGCGGCTGGGCTCAGACGGACTCGGGCTGCTCGGGATGCTGAAAGAGCTCGACATCCGCCCGCTGCCCAACACCGCCGGCTGCAGGTCCGCCACCGAGGCCGTCAGGACCGCCCGGCTCGCCCGTGAGGCGCTCGGCACCGACTGGGTGAAGCTCGAGGTGATCGCCGACGAGCGCACGCTCCTGCCCGACGGGGTGGAACTGGTAGAGGCCGCAGAAGACCTCGTCGACGACGGTTTCGTCGTCCTTCCCTACACCACCGACGACCCCGTCCTGGCCCGCCGCCTGGAGGACGTGGGCTGCGCCGCGGTCATGCCCCTGGGCGCACCGATCGGCACCGGGCTCGGGATCTGCAACCCGCACAACCTGGAGATGATCGTCGAGCGCGCCGGAGTTCCGGTGATCTGCGACGCGGGGATCGGCACCGCCTCCGACGCCGCACTTGCCATGGAACTCGGCTGCGACGGCGTCCTACTCGCCACCGCCGTCACCCGGGCGGAGAACCCGCCGCTCATGGCCGCCGCGATGCGCGAGGCCGTCCGGGCCGGGCACGCCGCCCGCCTCGCCGGCCGCATCCCGAAACGCTTCTGGGCGCAGGCGTCCAGCCCTCCGGTCGACTGAGGCCCTACCGGCCGCCCGACGGCATGCGCGCGACCTGTCCGCCAGCCCGCCGACGGTCAGTCCTCGGTGCGCGGCACCCGCCGCACGCCGATCCCGCCCATGAGCGCCAGTCCCGTGACCCTGATGACCGGGGCTCCGGGCGGGGCCTGGCGGACCGGTCGCGGATCGGGCTTTCAGTTCCCGGACTCCTCGCCGAAGCCCCCCATCAGCCCCAGGCCCTCGATCTCCACATGGATGTCGTCGGGGACGTAGATGTCGATGCCGCCCATGATCGCGAACGCCCGGATCGTCGTCTCGTGGGACTGCAGGGAGGCGCCGCGCAGGTCGATCTCGATGCCGCCCATCAGCGCGAACGCGGTGTGCACGGAGGGAAGGGTCCACGTCCCCTTGCGTTCGACTCCGCCCATGATCGCCAGCGACGAGGCGGGCCCGCTGGCCCCGGTGACGCGACGCGCCGGGGCCCCATGTGGCCGGGCCGCGGGCGTCGAGTCGTGCTCGTGGTGGACGACGGGCAGGTCGTGTGTTAGCTCGATCAGTTCGGACCGGAAGCGTGCGGCGTACGCCCGCGACGTCCGGTCGTCGAATTCCGCGAGCGTGAGCCTCCCCTCCGAGAAGGATTCCTGGAGGAGCCTGGCGGTGGCGTCGCGCTCGGCGTCGGAGGCGCGGACCGACGGCAGATGGCGATCCGGCTCGGGCGTGGCGTCATCCATGGTCACGAGCCTAGTACTGCACTACCTGTACGCGGGCTGAGTAGGTGGACGCACGCTGCCCGCGCCCCGGCAGGCAGACTGGGGACCATGATCGAGGTACGGAATCTCACCAAGCGCTTCGGCGCCTCCACCGCCGTGGACGACCTCAGCTTCGAGGTCCGTCCCGGCGTCGTCACCGGATTCCTCGGCCCGAACGGCGCCGGGAAGTCCACGACGATGCGGATGATGGTCGGTCTCGACACCCCCACGTCCGGGCAGGCACTGATCAACGGCACCCCGTACCGCGAGTTGGATCGCCCCGCCCACAAGGTGGGCTGTCTGCTCGACGCGTCCTGGACCCACGCCAACCGTTCCGCTGGCGCGCACCTGAGGATGGTCGCCGCGGCGGGCGGGGTGGCCCCGGGCCGCGTCGACGAGGTGCTCGGCCTGGTCGGCCTCACCGACGTCGCCGGCCGCAAGGTCGGGGGCTACTCGCTCGGCATGCGCCAGCGACTCGGTCTGGCCACCGCCATGCTCGGCGACCCCGAGGTCCTGCTGTTCGACGAGCCCGTCAACGGTCTCGACCCCGAGGGCATCCTGTGGATCCGCCGTTTCATGCACGCACGCGCCGCCGAGGGCCGCACCGTGCTCGTCTCCTCGCACCTGCTGTCGGAGATGGCGCAGACCGCCCAGGACCTCGTCGTGATCGGCCGCGGCAAGCTGCGCGCGCAGACCTCCGTCGAGGAGTTCCTGGACGCCGCCACGTCCTCGGTGGTGTTGCGCACCCCGCACGTCGACGAGTTCACCGCCGCCGCGCGCGATGAGGGCATCGAGGCCACGTTCGACGCGGAACAGGGTGTCTTCCTTATTCAGAATCTCCGCGCGCCGCAGGTCGGCGATGTCGCCGCCAGCCTGGGGATCACCGTCCACGAACTGCACGAGAAGCGGGCGTCGCTGGAGGAGGCCTTCATGGCCCTCACCGACCAGGACGTCGAGTACCACGGTCAGGAGTCCACCCGATGAATCAGCTGAAGTCCGAGTGGATCAAGGTCACCACCACCAAGAGCGCCTACTGGCTGTACGCGATCGGCATCGGCCTGGCGGTGGTACTCGCAGTGGTCATCGGCCAGTTCGAGCAGCCCGCCACAGGGGACCCGATGGCCGGTGCGCCCGGCGGCGGCAGCGACCCGCTGTTCGCGATCCTCGGCGTCAGTGCGTTCACCGTCCTGCTGGCGTGGATCGCCGCGATCGTCGGCGTGACCGGCGAGTACCGGTATCACACCATCAAGGCCACGTTCCTGACGACGCCGTCGCGCTGGCCTGCCATCGTGGCCAAGACCGCCCTGTTCACGGTGCTCTCGATGGTGGTCACGGCCGTCGCGGTGGTCCTGGCGCTCCTCGTGGCCGGGGCGCTCTCCGGCAACGAGGGCTGGACCCCGTTCTCCGGAGACGGGCTGACCTACCTGTGGCGCTTCCCCGTCTACGCCGCACTGGGGACGATCGCGGTCACGGGCCTGGCGTACATCATGCGCAACGCCGCCGGCACGATCTCCCTGTTCCTCGTGTGGATACTGGCCCTCGAGGGCATGGTCTCGTTGATCCCGCGGGTCGGCGAGGACATCGCCGCCTGGATGCCGTTCGCCAACGGTGACTTCTGGACCCAGGGAGAGAGCGTCCGCGGGTACATCACGTGGGGCGAGTGGCCGGCGTTCGCCTGGTTCGCGGCCGTGTGCGTGGCCCTGTGGGTCGTCGGGGTGCTGATGACGCTGCGCCGGGACGCCTGAGTCCGGGCTCCCGATCCGACGTCGCACCGGGGCTCGCCCCGTCGAGGGACTGGTGGGTGGCGGCGCTGTCGGTGACGACGACGAGGTCGACCCGTCGCTCCACCGGTGCGACCTGCCGGTCGACTCGCCTGGCCGGAGCGGTTATCGACCGGTGATCGGCAGGTAGACGCGGCCACCGAGTTCGGAGAATTCGGCCGACTTCTCCGCCATCCCCGCCTCGATCGCCTCCACCGTCTCCATCCCGTGCTCCGCGGCGTAGTCGCGGATGTCCTGGGAGATGCGCATCGAGCAGAACTTCGGACCGCACATCGAGCAGAAGTGCGCGGTCTTCGCCGGCTCCGCGGGCAGCGTCGCGTCGTGGTACGCCAGCGCGGTGTCCGGGTCGAGGGCCAGGGCGAACTGGTCCCGCCAGCGGAACTCGAACCGGGCGGTACTCAGCGCGTCATCGCGGGCCTGCGCGCCCGGGTGACCCTTCGCCAGATCGGCCGAGTGCGCGGCGATCTTGTAGGTGATCACTCCGGTCTTGACGTCGTCCCGGTCGGGCAGGCCCAGGTGCTCCTTGGGGGTGACGTAGCACAGCATCGCCGTGCCGGCCTCGGCGATGCGGGCTGCACCGATCGCGGACGTGATGTGGTCGTAGCCCGGCGCGATGTCCGTCGCGAGGGGGCCCAGCGTGTAGAAGGGGGCCTCCTCGCACCACTCCTCCTCGAGGCGCACGTTCTCCACGATCTTGTCCATCGGCACGTGACCGGGTCCCTCGATCATCACCTGCACGCCGTGGCTCTTGGCGATCCCGGTGAGCTCCCCGAGCGTGCGCAGTTCGGCGAACTGAGCCTCGTCGTTGGCGTCGGCGATCGACCCCGGGCGCAGGCCGTCGCCGAGGGAGAACGTCACGTCGTGGCGGGCGAGGATCTCGCAGAGTTCCTCGAAGTGGGTGTAGAGGAACGACTCGCGGTGGTGCGCCAGGCACCACGCCGCCATGATCGAACCGCCACGCGACACGATGCCGGTGACCCGCTTGGCCGCCAGCGGGACGTAGCGCAGCAGCACGCCGGCATGGACGGTCATGTAGTCCACGCCCTGTTCGCACTGTTCGATGACGGTGTCGCGGTACAACTCCCAGGTCAGACGGGTCGGGTCGCCGCCCACCTTCTCCAGTGCCTGGTAGATGGGCACGGTGCCCACGGGGACGGGGGAGTTGCGCAGGATCCACTCGCGCGTCTCGTGGATGTCCCGGCCGGTAGACAGGTCCATGATGGTGTCCGCGCCCCAGCGGGCAGCCCACACCATCTTCTCGACCTCCTCGGCGATCGAACTGGTGACCGCCGAATTGCCGATGTTGGCGTTGATCTTCGTGAGGAAGCGCTTGCCGATGATCATCGGTTCGCTCTCCGGATGGAGGTGGTTGGCCGGGATGACCGCCCGCCCGGCGGCGACCTCCGAACGCACCACCTCGACGTCGATCCCCTCCCGCACGGCGATGAACCGCATCTCGGGGGTCGTCAGCCCCGCCCGCGCCCAGGCCAACTGCGTCCGGACGAGGGTGGGGTTGTTCGGCGAGGCGGGGACGGCCCCGGGGTGGGACCACTCACGGCGGGTGGGCGGCAGGCCTGGGGCGAGGTCATGGCAGTCGGCCGCACTCGCGTAGGCGGTATACGGGCCGGAGGTGTCGTAGACGTCGAACGTCGTGCCGTCGGTGAGCGCGATCCGGCGCACGGGCACGCGCTGGCCGTCACCGGACTCACCGGGCACCTCGAGATGAGCCTTACTGCTGGAATGGATGGGGCCGCACGTCACGGCGTCGATCGGGGTGCCGTCGGTGCCGTCGGTGCCGTCGGTGAATAGAGCTGTGCCCATGGTGTTTCCTGATCTCCCTACGCCGGCATGATCCGGACAGGTTCTACGGTCGACGACCCGGCTGGTCGTCCTCTCAGCCCGCGCATCGAAGCGGACTCCCGTGTGGATGAGTATGTGATTGTGCAGGGGCGAGCGTAACCCGACGAGTAGCATCGCGGGTGGAACACGCCCTGCAGAAGGAGTTCTGATGTCCGCTGTAACGTCGCTCAAGCTGGTCCACAACACCGATAGAGACCGCTTCGAACTGTGGGACAGCGAGACCTTCATGGGTCTCGTTGGTTACGAGAAGGACGGCGACGTCTACATCCTGCTCCACACCGTGATCGAGGAGCGGTACGGCCAGCAGGGGATCGCCCGCCTGCTGGTCAGCCTGGTCCTCACCCGCATGCGGCTCGATGAGCTCAAGATCCGGCCGGTGTGCAGCTATGTGCGGCGGTTCCTCGTTCGCTTCCCGGAGTATCAGCTCCTGGTCGCCCAGCCGTGACCGACGCCGGGCGGTGACCGTCGACCGCCTGCGGTGACCGGTGTCAGTCGCCCCGCGAGCGGCTGAGGAGCGGCCGGAGGAGCGGGACGTAATCTGACCCCAGACGACCAGCTACCCGGAGGACTCCCATGACCTACCCGCCCCAGGGGAATACTGCCGACGGCGACTCGACCGGTGGCGACGATGCGAGTCGGGGCTCCTACGGCCAGAACCCGTACGGCCAGGGCACATACGGACAGAGCCCGTACGGACAGGGCACATACGGACAGAGCCCGTACGGCCAGGGCTCGTACGAGCAGACCGACTACAGCGCGCAGACCCCGACCGGTTACGGCGCGCAGACCCCGTCCTTCGGCGGGGCGGGCGGATACGGGACCACCTCGGCAATTCGCCCCGGCCCGCCGTCGAACGTCGGCTGGGCGGTCGCGTCGATTCTCTTCTTCTGGCCGCTGTCGTTCGTCGCGATGACCCGCGCGCTGGACGTCTACCCGCTGTGGGCCGCCGGTCGCCACGCCGAAGCCGAGGCCGCCAGTGCGACCGCCAAGAAGCTCGGCATGATCTCGCTGGCGATCGTGGCAGTCCTCATCGTGCTGTACTTCATCTTCATCTTCGCGATGGTGGGACTGGCCTCGAGCGGCTTCTAGACCGGGCCGGGTCCGCGGTTCAGGCCAGGCCCAGACGAGGGGCTTCGATCGCAGGGCAGGCGTCCATCACCACGTCCAGCCCGGCATCCTTCGCCCGCTGCGCCGCGGCCTCGTCGACCACGCCCAGCTGCAACCAGACCGCCTTGGCTCCCTTGGCGATCGCATCGTCCACCACGCCGCCCGCGAGCTGCGAGTTGACGAACACGTCGACCACATCGACCTCGCCGGGAACGGACGCGAGATCCGGGTAGCCCTGCTGACCGTGCACGGTCTCGGCCTTGGGATGGACCGGTACGATCTCATGTCCCAGGTCGCGGACGTAGGCGGCGATCCCGTACGCGGTGCGCGCGGAGTTGGTGGACAGGCCGGCGACGGCCCAGCGGCCCTTCTCGGTGAGCAGGCGCTTGATGACGGCGGGGTCGTTGGTATGGCTCATACCCAGTGCAAGGCCCGCCGCCGCCGAGACATTCCCGGGGCCTCCCATCAGGCCCGGTCAGTCAGTCCCCGACGGGTTCTGTGCGCGGGGACATCGCTCCGCTCGCTGGCGCTCCCTCCGCTAGTCTCCGACGGCGTCCTTGCCGCGGCGGACGATCTTCGGGTCCGGGTCGAACACCACCTGGGGGTCCTTGTCCGGGTAGTCGAACTGGTTCAGGAAGTAGCGCATCGCGTTGATGCGGGCCCGCTTCTTGTCGTTGGACTTGATGGTGATCCACGGCGCGTGGTCGGTGTCCGTGCGCCGGAACATCTCCACCTTGGCGTCCGTGTACTTGTCCCACTTGTCGAGCGACTCCAGGTCCATGGGCGAGAGTTTCCAGCGCCGCACCGGGTCGAGTTGCCGGATCGCGAACCGGGTCTTCTGCTCCTCGCGGGTGACCGAGAACCAGAACTTGGTCAGACCGACCCCGGACTCGACCAGCATCTTCTCGAACATGGGCGCCTGCTCCATGAACGTCTCGTACTGGGAATCGGTGCAGAAGCCCATCACCCGCTCCACGCCGGCGCGGTTGTACCAGGAGCGGTCGAACAGCACGAGCTCGCCGCGGCTGGGCAGATGGGCCACGTACCGCTGGAAGTACCACTGGTACATCTCGGTCTCGGTCGGCTTGACCAGCGCGACGACCCGGGCCTGCCGGACGTTGATGTACTCGGTGAACCGCTTGATGGTCCCGCCCTTGCCGGCGGCGTCGCGGCCCTCGAACACGATCACCTGCCGGTGCCCTGATTCGGCCTGCCAGTTCTGGAACTTCAGCAGTTCGATCTGCAGCAGGTACTTCTCGACCTCGTACTGGTTGCGGTCCATCCGCTCGTCGTACGGGTAGTTCTCCCGCCAGGTGTCGACGGCCCGGCCGTTGATGTCGATGAGGTCCGGGTCCTCACCGTGGTCGTCGCGGACCGTGAAACCCTCGGCGCGGAGCCGGTCGATGTAATGGCGTAGCTGGAACGTGGACATGGCTCAGTCGAGCTCCACGACGACGGGCGCGTGGTCCGAGGCGCCCTTTCCCTTGCGTTCCTCGCGGTCGATGAACGCCCCGCTCACCCGCGCGGCCAGCGCGGGGGAGTGCAGTTGGAAGTCGATGCGCATGCCCTTGCGCTTGGGAAAGCTGAGCCCGGTGTAGTCCCAGTAGGTGTAGACGCCGGGTCCGGGCGTGTGCTCGCGGGTGACCTCGCGGAACCCGGCGCCGTCGAACGCCGCAAACGCCAACCGTTCGGGGCCGGAGACGTGGGTCTTGCCGTCGAAGACCTCCATGTCCCACACGTCCTCGTCGAGCGGCGCGACGTTCCAGTCACCCACCAGGGCGATCTGGGCGTCGGAGTCGGCGGCCAGTTCGGCGGACGCGTGGTCGCGCAGGCGGGCCAACCACTCCAGCTTGTAGGTGTAGTGCGGATCGCCCAGCTCACGGCCGTTGGGGACGTAGAGGCTGTACACGCGGACGCCGTCGCAGACCGCCGAGATGGCGCGGGCCTCGGGGTCCTGCGAGACCTCGGGGTCCTTGTGGAAGCCCGGCATCCCGTCGAAGCCCAGGCGCACGTCCTCGAGCCCCACCCGGGAGGCCACGGCGACGCCGTTCCACTGGCTCAGCCCGTGATGGGCGATCTCGTAACCGGCCTCCCGGAAGGCCTCGGTGGGGAACTGCTCGTCCTTGCACTTGGTCTCCTGCATCGCCAGGACGTCGACGTCGGACCGTTCGAGCCACGCGAGCACGCGGTCTCTCCGGGCGCGGATCGAGTTCACATTCCAGGTGGCCAGACGCATGCGCCCGAGTGTATTGCCCTCGGCGCGGCGGTGTCACCGTGGGAGCGGAGCCGGTGTCAGTCGACGACGACGAGGTGGCGCAGCGAATGGTGCGGCTGCAGTCCGAGCTTGGCCCACAGGCCGCGCCCGGCGGAGTTGTCCGCGAACACGTGCAGGTGACATTCCTGCGCGCCGAGGCCCAGTCCCCACTCCACGAGCGAGCCGGTGACCACCTCGGCCAGGCCGCGGCGGCGGTGGGCGTCCGCGGTCTCCACGCACGAGACCGCGATCCGCGCTTCGCCGTCGGGACCGGTCGTGACGGCGCCCCGGGCGATCGCGGCCAGCTCCCCGTCCTCCTCGAGTCGGGCGAACACCGCGTGGCCGCCGGGGCCGGGGGAACCGGCGTCGGGCCCGGAGGCGACGAGCCCCGCGGTGGCGAGCATCGCGGGCCGGACTCGCTCGGGGTCGAGGTCGGCGGTGGCGTGGTAGAGCGCCAGCCAGTCGTCGTCGGGGCGCTCGGCCAGGGTGACCGCCGGCCGGGTGGGGGCGGGGAACGCCTCGTCGACCACCGCGAGCAGGTCGCGGCTGTCGGCGGTGCACAGCAGGAGGTCGCGGTCGGCATGGATCCGCGAGGCGTCCACCGGGGCGCCGTCGAGTTTCATTCGCTCGGATTTCACCAGCCGGTCCACGTCCACCAGGCGCAGCGGCAGGCCGCGGGCGGCGTACCAGTCGCGCACCCCGTCGAGGTCCTCACAGTTGGCCCACGGCAGGACGGGCACCGCGGAGTTCCCGCGGTAGGACCAGTCGTCGCCGGCGCGGCAGAACCAGCCGTCGACGATCTCGTACTCCCGGCCGGGCCACGCCAGGGCGCCGGCGTACTCGCGCGCCCGGATGGCGCGGGCCCGCACCGGCCGCGGCGGAACCACCTTGAGTACGGCGATGTCGGCGTCGGGGATCCGCACCTGCTCACCGGACTCCCGGGCCACGACCAGTTCCGGCTCGAGTTCGACCACGCGACCGATGACGTCGGTGTACAGGTGCGAGGTCTGGCCCGCCTCCAGATGACGACGCACCACCACGCGATCGCCCACCGCCACCCGGCGGCCGGCGTTCCACCGGGACCGTTCCGACAGGTCCCGGTCCCGCTCAGTCATGGTCGGGGACGACCTCGTCGTCGTCGTAGTCGTCCTCCTCGTCGGCGAACGGGTCCGGATCCGTGGCCGGGTCCCAGCTCAGGCCGGGCACTCCCCAGCCGGCGTCGCGGATGTGGCGCTTGGCGGCCTTGCGGTTCCGGCCGATGAGACCGTCGGTGTAGAGGAAACCGTCGAGGTGACCCACCTCGTGCTGCAGGCAGCGGGCGAACAGTCCGTACCCCTCCACCGACACGGGTTCGCCGTTCTCGTCGGTGCCCGTCACACGCGCCCACCAGGCCCGTCCGCGCGGGAAGTTCACCGCGGGGACGGACAGGCAGCCCTCGAGGTCGTCCTCCGGATCCGGCATCGTCTCGGGGATCTCGGAGGTCTCGAGCACCGGGTTGACGATGCACCCGCGGCGGTTGAGCCAGCCCCCGCGCGCCTCGACCTCCTCGCGGGTCACGCCCTCGCCGTCCTCGGTGTCCAGGTCCGGGCAGTCGTAGACGAACAGGCGCTTGCGCACGCCGATCTGGTTGGCGGCCAGGCCCACCCCGTTCGCGGCGTCCATCGTGTCGTAGAGATCCTGCACCAGCCCGGCGAGTTCCTCGGGGGACTCGGTGACGGGCTCGGTGGGGGCGTGGAGCGCGGGATCGCCGAGGATGACGATGGGACGGACGGCCATGGTGGTCGATTCTAGAGCGCCGGACATGGCGATGTGTCGGAGGCGTGTGGTTCACTACGGTGGAATCACAAGGGTGTATTTCACCCGCACAGCGTTCCACTCGCACGGTATTCCATCCGCACGGTGATCCGGGTAGTGGTCATCAGTGGTCAACAGAGGTCATCACGGTCAGGAGGCAGGCACATGGGTCGCTCAGCCACCGCGGCACGCGAGGTGCAGCGCGAGAAGGACCGCGAGCAGGGGACGGCCGAGCTCCACGCCGCCGATCCCGTCCTGTCCGACCGAGACCGGGCCATGCTCGAGTTCGAGCGGCAGTGGTGGAAGTTCGCCGGCTCCAAGGAGGAGGCGATCCGGCAGCAGTTCGACATGTCGGGCACGCGCTACTTCCAGATCCTCAACGACCTCATCGACCGCCCCGAGGCCCTGGCCGCGGACCCGCTCCTCGTCAAGCGGCTGCGCCGGATGCGTTCCAGCCGACAGAAGGCACGCGCGGCGCGCAACCTGGGAATGCGGCTCGACTGACCTAGACTCGGCGGCGTGAGCTCCCAGTCCGGAAACCCGCAGTACGACAGCCCGCAGCCCGGCGATGCCGAGTACGGCGATCCCGAATACGGCGGCCCGCACGGCGCCGACGACCCCTACACGCCGGGCGACGGCCCGGCCATGGACGAGCCGACCGGCCCGCCGTACCGCGCCATCGCGATGGTGCTGCTGGCCGCGGTCGTGCTGGCGGTCGGCGTCGGACTGGTCCAGCTGTTCGGCGGTGACGAGGACGAGGCGACGCCCACCGCCGACGACACCACCTCCCAGGTCGAGCAGGACGCCTCGGCCGGACAGGGTGCCGATGGTCAGACCGGAACCGACGGCGCCGGCGCTGCCACTGCCCCGGGCGACGCCGGGGCCGGTCAGGACGGTGCCGGCGGCGCGGACGGTGCGCCCGGCGGAGGAGCCGACGGGCAGGACCCGCAGTCGGGCGACCCCGCGGCGCCCGCCCCGGGCCAGCCCGCCGGGCAGGTCCCCGGCGGAGCGGTGCCGGACGTGACGTCCGTGCCCGTGCAGATCTTCAACAACAGCACCGTGACCGGGCTGGCCGGCCGCACCGGTGAGACGCTGCGCGAGAACGGGTACGCCGTGGGTGAGGTGGCCAACATGCCGTCCAACCGCGGCGTCGTGGCGGAGTCGACCGCCTTCTACGGCTCCGGCCCCGGCGAACAGCAGGCTGCACAGGCGATCGCCTCCCAGTTGGGCATCACCGCCAAGCCGCGGCCGGCGGATCTCGCGGACGAGGCGCCAGGGGTGATCGTGATCGTCACCCAGGATCTCGACCGCTGACCCCTGAGGATATGATGAGCCCACGCATTCCGTTCCGCGGGTTGCGTGCTCACTAGCGACTTGCAGCTTCCCGAGATCGAAGGAGCCCCCATGGCCCCGCGTCAGACCGCCCGCCGCCTCCTGGTCGCGGCTCCCGCACTCGCCCTCGCGTTCGCCGTGGCCGCGTGCAGCCCGCCCAACGAGCAGCCGGCCGAGGCCGACGCGCCGTACACGCTGCCCAGCTACACCGAGGACGCCGCGCCGACGAGCTCGATCCCGGAGACGCAGGAGACCGACGTGCCCGAGGGTGCCGGCGACTTCGAGCCCGGCGTGACGGAGACGGGCACTCCCGGTGGCGAGGGCGGCGGCCAGGCCACCACCGACGACGGCGTGGTCGTCCCGGGAGCCGGGCAGCAGGCCGGCAACGCCCCGGCGCAGCCCGCCCCCTGAGCAGCCCGCCCCTGACTTGACGGGTCGGCACCACCCCCGGACGACGAGAAGAGCGTCCCGTACACGTTCCCCGAGAGGGACAGGTGCGGGACGCTCTTCTCGTTGAGCCGGCGGCCGGCCCCGGCCGCGCGACGGGTCAGTTGGCGGCGCTGCCGTCGAGGCCCGACCCGGTGAACTTCTCCAGCACGGGGGCCTCGTGGGTGATGGTGCCGTCCTCGACGCTCTCCCGGTAGGCGAGGTTGCCCACGCGGTTCGCGATCACCGGCGCCGTGCACACGGCGACGATGGCGGCCAGCACGAGCATGCCCAGGTCGATGTCCGGGAAGATCCGGATCCCGGCGCCGAGCAGGATCAGCACGAGGCCGAGGACCTGCGGCTTGGCGGCCGGGTGCATGCGGCTGAGGGTGTCGCGGAAGCGGACGAGGCCGATCGCGCTGGCTAGTGTCAGCAGCGCCCCGGCGAGGACGAACAGTGCGGAGATGATCTCCACCAGGTCGTTGGTCATGGGAGGGCCTCCTCGGGCGTTCCGACGGTGTCGTTCACGCGGAAACGGGCCACGGACACCGAGCCGAGGAACGCCACGAGGGCGAGCGCGACGAGCGCGGCGGCGGGGGTGGTGTCCTTGGACCAGGCGATGTAGACGCCGATGCCACCCTGGGCGACCGCGACGAGCGCATCCAGGGAGATCAGGCGGTCGAGGGTGTTGGGGCCGCCGACGAGCCGGATCATCGTGGCGAACAGCGCGGCCGTCAGCGCGATGATGGCCAGACTCCACAGGATGAGCGAGATGATGTTCACCGGGGGGCCTCCTGTTCCGGGGTGGGGCCGTCGGCGTCGTCCGCGTGGTGTGCCGCGTGCTCGGCTGCGGCCTGCTCTGCTTCGGCTCGTGCAGCTTCGGGCTTTTCTGCGTCGGTGTGGTCTGCGGCGGCGTGAGCTGGCGCGGCTTGGTTAGCGGCGTGGGGTGCGGATTCCGCGGAGTCCGCGGTGCCCACGGTCGTCGGGGCGCTGTCGGCGGGTGCGGAGTAGTGCTCCGGGCTCGGCTTCCAGTCCTCGTCGCGCTCGAAGGCGCGCTGGTAGAGCGTCTCGATGTGCGCGGTCTGGGATCTGAAATGCTCCACGGCGTCGTCGGTTCCGGTGTTCAGCACGTGGATGTAGACGTACCGGGCCGCGGGATCCACGCGGACGACGATGCCGCCCGGCATGAGGTTGAGGGTGTTGACGGCCAGCGCCAGTGTGAAGTCGGATTTCAGCCGCATCGGGGCGCGCAGCACGGCGGAGCGCGGGGGAGCCTGGGGCCGGACCGACAGCCAGGCGACGGCGATCGACGACCGGACGAGGTAGTAGGCCACCACGATCACCAGCCACACCATCGACACCGGCCGCAGCAGACCCTCGACGGGGACGCGGGGGAGCGGGAGGACGGCCATCACCACGGTCGCGACGATGAGTCCGGCGGCGATGGTGCCGATGTCGATGCTGCCCCACAGCAGGACCCAGGCGAATGCCAGCCACAGGGTCATGAACAGGCGGGCGCCGAGCACCCGCGGCTCCAACGTCATCTTCCGGGCCATGTCAGCGCACCCCCGTCACGGAGTCGACGAAGCGTTCGGGTGTGGCGTCGGTGGGGACGGTCACGAGGTACTCGACACGCTCCCGCAGACTCTCGGCGGCGCCGTCGGTGACCGCGAGCAGCGGGCCGGCGAAGACGGTCATGAGAAGCGAGACGACGATGAGCGCCCACGTCGGGGCCAGCATGCTCCACGGCATCCGCCCGACCTCGTCGCGCTCGTCGAACTCGACGTACTCGTCGGACGGCAGCAGTGCGAGCGGCTTGGCCAGCGCGATCGCGCCCTCGGGGGCGTCCGCCCGGGGCCGCCAGAACGCCTTGGACCACACGCGCACGACCACGTACAGCGTCAGCAGGCTGGTGACCATGGCGCCGGCGACGAGCACCCACATGAGGACCCCGCCGACCTCTGCGCCGGCCTGGACCACGGCGAGCTTGCCGACGAAGCCGGAGAACGGCGGGATCCCGCCCAGGTTGAGCGCCGGGATGAGGAACGTGACGGCGAGGACCGGGCTGACGACGCCGAGGGACCCCAACCGGCGGAGGGAGGACGACCCCGCCTGCCGTTCGATGAGGCCCACGACCAGGAACAGTGTGGTCTGCACGACGATGTGGTGGCCGACGTAGTAGATCGCGGCGCTCAGCCCGGACTCGGTGGACAGGGCGACCCCGAAGATCATGTAGCCGATGTGGCTGACCAGGGTGAACGACAATATCCGCTTGATGTCCGACTGGGCGATCGCACCGAGGATCCCCACGACCATCGTCAACAGGCCGGCCACCAGGAGGACGCCGTCCATGCTGCCCCCGGGGAACACCAGGGTGTGGAAGCGGATGATCGCGTAGACGCCGACCTTGGTGAGCAGACCGGCGAACACGGCGGTGACCGGGGCGGGCGCGGTCGGGTACGAGTCGGGCAGCCACGTGGACAGCGGGAACACGGCGGCCTTGATGCCGAACGCCACGAGGAACACGGCGAAGATGGTGTGCCGCAGGCCGTCCGGGACCTCGGCCATCCGGGTGGCGACCTGCGCCAGGTTGAGCGTTCCGACGGCGGAATAGGTCAGCGCGATGCCCAGCAGGAAGACCATCGAGGACACCATCGACACAACGGTGTACGACACGCCCGCGCGCACACGTTCCTGACTGGCACCCAGCGTGAGCAGCACGTACGACGCGGCCAGCAGCATCTCGAACCCGACGAACAGGTTGAACAGGTCGCCGGCGATGAACGCCGCGTTCAGGCCGGCGGCCAGCGCGAGGTAGGTGGGCAGGAAGACCGAGGTCGGCTGGTCGCCGTCACCGTCGCGGACACCCTGGCCGACGGCGTAGATGATGACCGTCAGCAGGATCACGGCGGATACGCACAGCATCAGCGCGCTGAGCCGGTCCGCGACCAGGGTGATGCCGACCGGGGCGTCCCAGCCTCCCACCTGGACGGTGTGCATCCCGTGTTGTTCGGTCAGCACCAGCAGGATGCCGGAGATGACCAACACCCCGGTCAGGGTGGCGATCGTGATGACGTTCTGCACCCGCGGTCGGCGGGAGACCACCAGACAGAGGGCGGCCGCCAGCATCGGGGCGAGGACGACCGACGGGATGAGGTAGCCGAAGAGTTCGGGGGAGATCACAGGTCCTCCTCCTTTCCGGCGTCCTTGTTGCGCTTCACGCGTCGATCGATACGTCGGGCCTCCGCCTCGGCGCGGGCCCGTGCCTCCGCGCGAGCGTCGGCCTCGGCTCTGGCCCGGGCCTCCGCTCGGGCTTCGGCGGCGGCCTCGGCTTCGGCCTCCTCGAGGTCCTCGTCGTCGTAGTCGACGTGGTCACCGAGTTCGGTGGGCTGACCGGTGGCGTGGTCGTCGGAGGCGTCACGGTCGGGAGCGGACCAGGCGTCGGTGGGGGAGCGTCGGGCGATCTTCGTGTCCTCGACGTCGTCCGCGACCTCGTCCACGGTGGTGAACTGGTACGAGCGGTAGGCCAGCGCCAGGATGAACGCCCCGACACCGGCGGTGATGACGATGGCGGTGAGGATCATGGCCTGGGCCAGCGGATCGGAGTCGGTGGCGTTGCCGCCCCAGGTCCGGTCGCGGATGGGCGGGTTCCCGGGGGCGCCGCCGGCCGCCAGCAGCAGCAGGTTGACGCCGTTGGACAGGATCATGATCCCCAGCAGGATCTTGATGATGGCGCGCTCGAGCAGTAGGTAGACGCCGGCGGCGCTGAGGATGCCCGCCAGGAGCAGCAGTGCGAAGTCGGCGGTCATGGCATCCCCCGGGAGGTCGTGCCCTGGTTCTCGGCGGCTCTCAGGCGGTCGGCGCGGCGGGCGGCCAGGTCGGACCGCGGTGCGGCGCCGTCGACGCCGGGGACGCGGCGCAGGGAGGCGGTGGACGGCGAGTCGGTGGCGTCGACGTAGACGGCGCGGAGTTCCTCGAGGTCCTCGGCGTCCAGGTCGAGTCGGGCGCCGAGGCTGCGGAGGATGTCGAGGACGAGACCGACGACGATGAGGTAGACCCCCGCGTCGAAGAACAGCGCCGTGACGAACTTGACGTCCCCGAAGACGGGAAGCGTTCCCTCGAAGGTGGCGCTGGACAGGGGAGGTGCCCCGAAGAACATCGAGGCGGTGGCCGTGCCGGCGGCCAGCAGGAGCCCGAATCCGAGGATCCGGCCGGCGTCGATGGGGATGGCCTCCCCGAGTTCGTAGCGGCCACCGGCGACGTACCGCAGCACCAGGGCCAGACCGGCCACCAGACCGCCGGCGAAGCCACCGCCGGGGTTGTTGTGCCCGGCGAAGAAGAAGAACAGGCTCAGGATCATCATGGTGGGGAAGATGAGCCTGGTGGTGACCTCGAGGACGAGGGAACGCGCGCGCGGATCGCGGACGGTCGCCCCGACCAGCCAGCGGCCGGGGGAGGCGCCGGGAGCCTCGACGACGATCCGGGCGGCCTCGATGCCGCGCCGGCCGGAACGCGTCTTGCCGGCGTCGGCGAGGCGCGGGCCCGAGCCGTAGCGGCGGTTGCGGAAGACCAGGCTGGCCACACCGGTGGCGGCGACGAGCAGCACCGTGATCTCGCCGAGGGTGTCCCAGGCGCGGATGTCGACCAGGGTGACGTTGACCGCGTTGGCGCCGTTGCCGATGTCGTAGGCGAGGTCCGGGAAGACCGTGGACACGGCGGGTCGCTGGCGGGCGTTGATGGCGTAGGCGCCCACGATCACCACGAGCAGG
Organism: Dietzia sp. WMMA184; assembly: GCF_002441635.1. Classification (NCBI taxonomy): domain Bacteria; kingdom Bacillati; phylum Actinomycetota; class Actinomycetes; order Mycobacteriales; family Dietziaceae; genus Dietzia; species Dietzia sp. WMMA184. Next base: position 3,047,422 of record NZ_NXEI01000001.1, read on the forward strand.
CCCACCCCGATGCCGAGCCAGGCGCGGGTCCGGCGGAAGCCGTCCGACAACGGGACCTCGGCGGGCATCGTGCGCAGCACCAGGACGAACGCGACCATCAGCAGCGTCTCCACCAACACCTGGGTGAGGGCCAGGTCCGGGGCGCCGTGGAAGGCGAAGATGATGGCGACGCCGTAGCCGGTGACGGACATGCTGATCACCGCGGCGAGGCGGTTGCGCAGGACGGTGGCGGCGATCGCGGCGACGGTCATGGGGATCATGACGAACAGCACGACCGGGTTGCCCGCCAGCTCCATCCGCAGGCCCTCGCGGGTGCCGACCATAAGGGACGCGAACGGGAACAGCACGAGGGTGAACAGGATGATGCCGAGCGTCAGCGGGAGGGAGCCGCGCTGGATGCTCGCGGTCAGGCGCAGTGACAAGAGGTCGAAGAAGCGCAGGACGGCGTCGTAGATGCGGTCGGCGTTACCCAGCGCGGGCGACTCGAACTGCATCCGCTCGACGGTCCGCTGGGCGACATAGAGCATGGCTCCGAGCACGTACACGACCGCCGTGAGCGCCAACGGGATGCCGACGCCGTGCCACAGTCCCAGGTGGTAGGCCTCGTCTCCGCGCCACGGGCTGCCGGGCGGGAACGCGACATCGACGAACCGGACGAGGAGGTTCTCGACGGGCGCCGACCACAGGCCGAGCACCAGGCCGGCGACGGCGAGGACCGCGGGCACCGAGAGGAACATCGGGTTGACGGGCTTCGAGTCGGCGACCGCGGGGCTGATCCCGTCGGGGAAGGTCGGCTTGTCCCGGAATGCGCCCATGACCAGGCGGGCGGTGTACGAGAAGGTGAGCACCGAGCCCAGTACGAGGCCCGCGGTGACAACAATCGCGGGCATCCCGTGTAGTCGGCCCTCGGTCAGCACGGTGGCGAACGCGGACTCCTTGCCGATGAACCCGAGGAAGGGCGGGAGCCCGGCCATCGAGGCGGCGGCGAGGGTGAAGAACACCGCCAGTGCGGGCCGCGAGCGGCCGAGGCCCGACAGCTCGCGGATCTCGCGGGTGCCGGTCGTCTTGTCGATCACGCCGACCGCCATGAACAGGGACGACTTGAACAGCGAGTGTGCGAGCAGCATGGTGAGCCCGGCGAGCATGGTGTCCCGGGAGCCGATGCCCACCAGCACGAGCAGGAAACCCAGCTGGGACACCGTGCCGAAGGCCAGCACCAGCTTGAGGTCCGTCTCGCGTAGCGCCCGCCACCCGGCCATGAGCAGGGAGACCAGGCCCAGGGCGATGAGTGGCAGCTGCCAGGTGGACGAGCCGGACAACCCGGGACTGAACGCCGCGACGAGGAAGACGCCGGCCTTGACCATGGCCGCGGAGTGCAGGTACGCGCTCACCGGGGTGGGGGCGGTCATCGCCCCCGGTAGCCAGAAGTGCAGGGGAGCGATGGCGGACTTGCTCGCCGCGCCGATGATGACCAGGGCGAGAGCCCAGTGGACGAGGGGCCCCGACGGTGGGGCCGCGATGATCTCGCTGAGCAGGTACGACCCGGCTTCCTGCGCCAGGATGATCATGCCGACGAGCATCGCCAGGCCGCCGAGGGTGGTCACCAGCAGTGCCTGGGTGGCGGCACGCCGGGACGAGGCCCGCTCGGCGTAGTGGCCGACCAGCAGGAAGCTCAGAACGGAGGTGATCTCCCAGAAGATGTACAGCAGGATCATGTTGTCGGCCACGACCAGGCCGAACATGACGCCCGCGAAGGCGACGAGCTCCGCGGCGAACAGGTGGAGTCGCGGTTCGGAGTCGTCGAAGTACCAGGTGCAGTAGAACAGCACCAACGCACCGACGCCCAGTGCGATGAGGGACATCAGCGCGGACAGGGCGTCCATCCGCAGGTCGAGCGCCAGGTGGATGCCGGGAGCCCACTGGATGGACTCCGTGGGTACCCGGTCGAGGTTCGCGGCCACCCAGACCGCGCCGGCGGCGGGGACCAACGCCAGGAGCGGGAAGGCGCGGCGTCCGAACCTGGACACCAACGGGATCGCGATCAGGGCGGCCACGGCATGGGCCGCGAGGATCACGATCACCGGCGGCTCCTTTCCTTGCGTCGAACGGACGACGACATGCGGACGTATCCGCCGCGAGGCGGCGGGGAGTCGGTGGTCGACCGGGGCGTGGTTCCTGTGATCACTTTACAGAACGGTGTTTCCGAGCCGACTTCACCGCAGGTGGAGACGGGTCGCGGCGCTGAGCAGCGCCGCGATCGAGGCCTCGGTGGAGGTCTGCCCGAACCCGAGCGCCCACGTCTCGCGGCGACCACAGCTGGCGCGCAGGATCGTGCACCACGATCCGGCCTCGCCGAAGGCGTGGCCGCCGTGCCGGTGGCCCTCGTACTGGTGGAACTGCTCGATCTCCGCACGCGCGCCGACCTGGCCCAGCATGTCGGACATCGCGGTGACGTCACCGCAGGACTCGGTGGTCAGGCGGCGGGCGGTGAACTCGCCGGGCGCGTCCCCTGCGGCACGGGTGGCCAGGATCGCCTCGTAGGCGATGATGCCCCGACCCAGCGGGCGGCGGGAGAAATCGGCCAGATGAAAGCGGTCGGAGGACGGGGCGTAGGTGTCGAGCAGCGTGCGCCAGTCCAGGCCCGCGGCCTCGGAGGCGAACCCTCGTGGCAGCCGGCGGCCGAATCGATCCGCGAAGGGGCAGATGGGAGAGCCGGTGGTCGCGTGGGGTCCGCCGAACGTGGGATTCGCCGTGGGGGTCATGGAGTTCTCGCTTCTGGTGCGTCGGTGAGATGACCGACGTCAGAAGGAGCAACCACGCAACGGGGGTGCCGGTCTGTCAGGCCCCGTTACGTCCGGTTACTACGAGAATCTTCCGCATGGTCAGACACTCTAGGCCGCCGGCGTAAATCCCGGCAAGCCCGTGGCGCCCCGCCCCCGCGCGCGGCACCCTCGCGCTGCTCAGCTCTCGCGACGCTCGGCGTACTGCCGGAGGTCCTCCACCTGCACGGGGTCGAGAGTGGGTCTGACCGCGCGGCGGGCGCGATCCACGTCGTCGGCGGTGACCTCGGCCGCGTCGATGTCGCGACGCATCGCGGTCAGCGCCGACTCCCGCAGCAGTGCGGCGCAGTCCGCGGCCGAGTACCCGTCCAGGTCGGTCGCGAGCTCGGTCAGGTCCACGTCGTCGGCCAGCGGGACGTCCCGGCCGGCCGCCCGGAGGATGTCCGCCCGGGCCTCGGCGTCCGGCGGGGGGACGAACACCAGGCGTTCGAGCCGCCCCGGACGCAGCAGGGCGGGGTCGATGAGTTCGGGCCGGTTGGTGGCGCCGAGGATGACCACATCACCCAGTGGCTCCGCACCGTCGAGTTCGGTGAGCAGGGCCGCGACCACCCGGTCGCCGACGCCCGAATCGCCGGACTGGCCCCGCCGCGGGGCGAGCGCGTCGATCTCGTCGAGGAACACCAGCGACGGCGCGGAGTCCCGGGCCTTGCGGAACAGGTCGCGGACGGCCTTCTCCGAGGACCCGACCCACTTGTCCATGAGCTCGGCGCCCTTGACCATGTGCACCGTCAGCCGGCCGCTCGCGGCGAGGGCCCGCACGACGAAGGTCTTGCCACACCCCGGGGGGCCGTACAGCAGCACGCCCCGCGGCGGCTGCACCCCCAGCCGTTCGAAGGAGTCGCGGTGCTGCAGCGGCCAGAGCACCGTCTCGGTGAGCGCCTGACGTACCTCCTCCATGTCCCCGACGTCGTCGAGGGTGATCGATCCGAGGCTCAGCTCCTCGGTGCCGGACCGGGACAGCGGCCGGATCACGCTGATCGCGCCCAGGAGGTCGTCCTGCTCCAGACGGGCGGCGGGGTGGTCTGGCGCGGGACGGTCGGGTGCAGCGTGGTCGGCGGCGCTGTCGCCCGCGGCCCGCCCGGCCGCCCGCAGGGCCGCCTCCCGGGTCAGTGCCCTCATGTCGCCGGCGACGTACCCGGGGGTGCGCTCGGCGATGGCGGGCAGGTCCAGCGTCCCGGTGGGCACGTTTCTGAGCATGACCTCCAGCAGCGCGGCGCGGTCGGCCGCGTTGGGCAGGGGCAGGTCGAGCACGCGGTCGCAGAGGTCGGGTTCCCGGAGCCGGGCGTCGGCGTCCTCTGGGCGCACGCAGGTCGCCACCAGCACCGATCCTGGGGACGCCACCACCGACCGCAGTCGGTCGAGGACCAGCGTGGACACCGGCTCGGGCTGGGCGGGGAGCAGTGCGTCGACGTCGGTGACCAGCAGGATCCCGCCATTCTCGCGGGCCCGCTCGGCGGCGGCACGGACCGCCTCGAGTCGTGAGGCGGGGTCGAGCGCTCCGACCGAGGGCCCGTCGACCACCTCGAGCCGCCGGTGGCCGGCGACCGAGCGGACCAGCGTCGTCTTGCCGACGCCCGGAGGTCCCGCCACCAGCACCCCGAGGTGCGGCGACGCGCCCAGCGTCCGCAACAACTCCGAGCGGTCCAGCGCGAGGGAGAGCCACTGCTCCAGCACCTCGGCCCGGTCGGCGACGCCGACGAGGTCTTCCCTCGCGACGGCAGTGATGGCCGAGCCGCCGGCCGTCTCCGGGCCCGCGCTGCCCCCGGCGGCGGCAGGAGCCGCCGCGGTGGGGGAGCTCGCCGTCGGACCGGTGCCCCCGGCCCCCGCGCCCCCGGTGCCCACGCCGGTCACGATCGCCGTGGTGGGCTGCACGGAGACGGTCCCGCCGGGCACGGTCGCGGTGACGGTGAGCAGCTCGGTGCCCCATGCCGCGCCCATGGTGTTGCGCAGGGTGCGGGTCGTGTCGGAGGTGGGGAAGTCGGGGCCGAGGTCGCGCGGCATCAGCGTGACCGAGTCCCCGACCCGCACCACCTTGCCCAGCAGCGCCGACCGCAGCACACGCTCGGCGACTCCGCGACCCGCCGGCGGGAGGCCCTGGACCTCGACGGACTGCGCGCCCGTCACCTCCGCGGCCCGCACGGTCACCCGCGCGTCTTCACCGAGGCCACAGTTGGCGGCCACCACCTCGTCGACGACCAGCACGCCGCTCGGCGCGCCCGTGGCCGCGGCGGCGACCACGGCGCCCGTCGTGCGGGCACCGATGATCTCGATGGCATCCCACTCGCGCATCCCCAGCGCGAGGATCACTTCCGGGTGTGCGCGGACGATTCCCCGTCGGGAGTCGGCCGCGGACGCCGACAGGCGCAGGGTCAGGTCAAGATCCGGGCGGGGGTTCACGGAGGTGAGCGTATCGCGGCGAGCGCCGGCTCCTCTGGGTCCCCGGTGGGGTTACAGCGCGCCGCGGATGGCGTTCCAGGCGACGGGGATCTGACGCGAGTAGTAGGACCAGTTGTGCAGCCCGGTGGGCAGGTGGTCGATCGTCGCCGGGATGCCCAGGTCCCGCAGGCGACGGTCCGCCGCGCGCGTGCACTGCCCGGTGGCCTGTTCGAGCGCCATGCCGGCGATGAAGTTGGCGGCGTCGTTGTTGTAGTCCTCCCAGTCGCCCGGGTTGGCCACGCCCGTGCCGGACGAGAGGTAGATCGCCTTTCCGCGCAGCTCCTCCGCGTTGATCAGCGCGTCGTGGGCCGCCCACTGCGCGGTGCCCGGCTCGCCCCACATGTTGGTCAGGGTCGCGCCGCGGCTCTCCACGGTGTAGCGGGTGAGGATCTGACCGAGCGTGCCGGTGGAGTAGCAGCCCGAGACGCCGAAGACGGCCCGGTAGAGATCGGGGTGGCGGGTGGCGATGGTCACGGCCGCGCCGGCGCCCATCGAGATGCCGCCGATCGCGCGGCTGCGGCTGGTGCTGACCTCGGGCTCGACCAGGGCGGGCAGGTCGCGGGTGATGAACGCCTCCCACTTGCTGATGCCCAGCACCGGGTCGGGCTCGTTCCAGTCCGCCCACATCGAACCCTGGCCACCGGTCGGGATGACGAGGTTGACGTTCTCGTCCGCGAACTGCTCTGCCGCGCCCCACTGCATGAAGCCGCTGGGGAGTTCGGAACCGACGCCGTCGAGGAGGTACAGGAACGGCGCGTTCTGATTACCGTCGGGCGCGCGGTAGACCTCGACGGTGATCCCGCGCTTCATGTCGGCCGAGTCGATGAGCCACCGCTCGTAGCGGCCGTCGACGTCCTTGCGCACGACACGGGTCTCGGTGATGTTCGGGTTGGGTTGGGGCGCCGGCGGCGGGGGTCCGGCGAACATGTTGGGGGAGAATCCGAGTCGGTTGGCGATGCCCATCATCGATGACCCGGACGAGCCTGGCAGGTTGCCGAAGTAGAGGAGCTGGCTGAGGCTCTCCGGCGAGATGGTGCCGAGAGCACCGTTGGCGATCTGCTCCGGGCTGATCGACCCCGGTAGCCCCTGCGCCTGCGCGGGGGCGGGGAGCAGCCCCACCGTCAGCGCGGCGGCGACAGCGGTCGCGAGGAGGGCGCGGCCTGCGCGGGTGACGCGGTGGGCGAGTGCGGGCACGGGCATGGCGGCTCCTTCTTCCGGGCAGCCGAGACCTGGTCGCGCCGCCTCTGGTGACAGTATCGGCCCACGGGCATCACACCGTTACCGGTTCTCCGGGCCGGGGGGCTCAGCGGTAGCGCTGCAGGAACGCCGCCTCCGCCAGTGCGATGCGCTCGATCTCCCGCGGGTCGACGCTCTCGTCGGGGGAGTGGATAGCGGCCGCGGGATCCTCGACGCCGAACAGTGCGATGCTCGCGTCGGGATGCGCCCGCTGCAGCGCGGTGCACAGCGGGATCGATCCGCCGGAGCCGACCACGGCGACCTCCTCCGCACCGTAGGCCTGCACCAGGCACTGCGAGAGCAGGTCGTGGACCGGGTCCGAGCCGCCCGCCGGCACCGAGCGGAACGGGTGGCCGACGGCCTCGGGTTCCACCGTCACCCGGGCGTTCCACGGCCTGCGCCGCTCGATGTGCGCGGTGAGTAGCCGCTGCGCCTCGACCGGGTCGATCCCGGGTGGAACGCGCAGGTTGATCAGGGCGCGGGCTCGGGGTTGGACGGCGGCGATCGCCCCCTCGACCGGCGGGCAGTCGATCCCCAGCACGGTCACCGCGGGCCGTGACCACACCAGGTCCGCGAGCGGGGCCGCCGTGGAGACCTCCACCCCGTCGAGGATCCCGGCGTCGGCGCGGAACGCCTCTTCGGGGTAGGCCTGCCCGTCCCACTCGCCGGTGAAGTCCAGGCCGTCGACGGTCGTGGCGCCGGTGGCGGGGTCGCGCAGCGAGGCGAGGATGGAGATGAGGGCGGCGAGCGCGTCGGGCGCCGCGCCCCCGAACTGTCCGGAGTGGACCCCGGCCTCCAGGGTGTCGACGACGACGACGAGGTTGGCGATCCCCCGGAGGCTGGTCGTGAGCGTGGGGGTGCCGACCGAGACGTTCCCGGAATCGGCGATGAGGATCGCCTCCGCCGCCACCAAGTCTGGCCGCGACGCCACGAGATCGTCCAGGCCCCCTCCGCCGGTCTCCTCGGAGCCCTCCACGACGAGTCGGATCCCCAGGCCGTCCAGCGGGTCCGCCCCGGGGTCGCCGACCTCGTCGTCGTCACCCAGGGCGGCGAGGGCGCGCAGGGCGGCGAGGTGCACGACGAGGTTTCCCTTGCAGTCCGCGGCACCGCGGCCGTACCACCGGCCGTCGCGCTCGGTCAGTTCCCACGGCGAGGACGTCCACTCGCCCGGGTCCCCGGAGGGCTGGACGTCGTAGTGGCTGTAGAGCAGCACGGTGGGGCGGCCGGGTGCGGCCGGGCGGTGGGCGAACACCGCGCGCGACCCGTCGGACGTCTCGATCACCTCGACCGAGTCCGGGCCCAGGCCCGGGATCGGCAGGTCCGTGAGCAGGCCGCGGACGAGGTCGCTGGCCTGTGCGCCGGCCTCCGGCTCGGCATCGTGCACCGACGGTAGGGCGACGAGATCGGCGAGATCGGAGCGGGCCCGGTCGAGTTGGGCGGCGACCGCGGCCGCGAGCGGGGCGAGATCGGCGTGGGGGTCAGCGAACGCGGGGGAGTCGGCCATGCGCACAGAGTAGTTGCCCGCTCCGACACGACTCGGCGACATGAACGGAAAGTGAACGCAGCATGAAGTATGGTGTGCACATGAGTAGCTTTGTGATCGTCGTCACCCCTGCTGAGAAGGAGCTCCGCGAGCTCACCTCCGTCGACGAGTTGCCCGCACGCGTGCGGGCGGACCTCGAGGCGCTGTGCGACGAGCTGTCGGAGCGGTTCCCGGAGGCCGAGGCGATCGGCGAGACCGGCGCTCTGTGCTCGCGCCCGGAGATCGACGGCGTGGGCGTGGTCATCCGGCCCGAGGTGATCACCCGCCCACTCGTGGTCAACGCCGTCATGCGGTACGCCGCCCCGCGCCAGCTCCGCGTGACCTCGCCCGAGCTGGGACTGGTGGCCGACCCGCGCGAGCGCATTGATGTCGACGTCCACCGTCGGCCCACCATGGTGGGCGCGGGGATCGCCGACCACGCGGTGCGCGGTCGACCCCGCGGCACGCTGCCGTGGGTCACCCGTGAACTCCTGGGCCAGCTGATCGGCAAGCTCCTGATCGACGGCGACCGGTTGGAGCTGGAGGTCGACGGCGAACGCTGCTTCCGCTTCGAGCGGTCTGGCGACTGCCTGCTCATCCAGGCGAAGGACGGGCCGGACGTCCCCGTGTGCCGACGGACCGTCCCGGTCGACGCGGCCGACGCCGCGGCGGACGCCGGCTGGGCGTGGGCCCGCTGCGACCAGGGGTGGGCGGAGTTTTTGCCGCGTGACGCGCGGACGGACGAGGTGATCGCACCGTCCGCCGGGGGCGATCCCGCGACGGGCGGACGAGACTCCGCCACCGCGGCCTGAACCGGGTGGCCGCGCCCGGGTGGCGTCACACCGAGATGTCGTAGCGCAGGGACGCCACCACGGCGTCGATCGTCTCCGTGGGCTGCACGCCGGCCTCGCCCTCATCGGACATGAGCACGAACACCAGTGAGGCCGGCGCGCCGTCCGGGCCCCGCGTGGACACCGCGATGGTGTCGAAGCGGATGGTCGGCGGGGTGCAGTCGTTGCGCGGGGGACGCACCTCGCCGCGCAGCGAGACGTACCAGGCGGGCACCCCCGAGACCCCGATCCTGCGGGCATCGGGGACGGGGACGTCGGCACCGGCCTGGGTGAACCGTCGGTCGATCGAGTCCGCCATGGCCCGGGACGCCGATTCGGCTTGTTCACGCGCCTCGCCCGGCAGTGCCGTCGCGCTGATGCCGACCAGGGTCCGGAAGCTCAGGCCCCCGAGCCGGCAGTAGCCACGGTCGGCGATGGCGTTGGCGGTGGTGACGTAGCCCGATCCCCAGTCCGATCCGGGGTCGCCGGCGTCGTCGTCGACCCCGGACGGGTCCCCGACCTCCCACCCCGGCGGAACCGAGTACACGAGCCCGGTGGGGCTGCGGACGTCCTGCCAGTCCGCCGGCGGGGGGCCGGCGGCCAGGGTGGGCCCGGGCTGCTCGCGGGCAGGGGCGTCGACGTCGTCGCCGTCGCCCGACCACAGGGCGCAGCCGGAGAGCGACGCGACGAGCGAGCCCGCGATGAGGGCCGCGGCGGCCCGGGCCATCCCGGCCTCAGCTCCGCTCGGCGAGCGCCTTGATCCGCTGCAGGGAGGTGGACACGCCCCGGTCCAGCTCGCTGGTGAACGACTTCTGTCCTCCGAACACCTTGTCGGTGAGGAATCGGGAGATGAAGGTCAGCCCGTCCGGGACCTCCCTGCGCTCGGTGAGGAGGGTGCCGCCGGCGGGGGTCGGCTCGAGGTCGAAGACCCAGATGGTGGTGTTCTCGGTGATGCGGTTGGCGAACCGGCGGCCGGGCTCGAACTCCACCACACGGCTGGTCGTGGGCCACAGGAGCGGCCCGCGCTTGTTGAGGTTCAGTGCCCACGTGCCCTTGGCGGTGCGGCCGCCGAGGGGGAAGATCTTCCAGGCCTGGCTGCTCCACTGGGTGGCGTTGCGGACCTCGGAGATGACCTCCCAGACCCGGGCCGGCGGGGCGTCGATCTCGATGGAGCTCTCGATGGCGCCTGCTGCGGCGGGTTCGGTGGGCATTGACGAGCCTTTCGGGCGAACGGGTGGGACGGCGTCTCGATGGTAGGGCAGGGCCGGGCGACATGAGGGTCGTTCGCCGAGCGCGAATCAGCCGTCCGGGTCTTTGCACTCGTCGGGGGCGAGTGCTAGAAAAGCGATTGGCACTCGGCTACCCTGAGTGCCAGCAAGATCTGAGAACCGAGGTCGCAAGGTGAGGCGCGGATCCGACACGGTCCGCACCGTCCGTCGCGGGCACCGACGCTGACCACACGCGTGTCACCCCATACCCGGAGGATGATTCACCCCATGGCAAAGATGATCGCGTTCGACGAAGAGGCCCGGCGCGGCCTGGAGAGCGGTCTCAACCAGCTCGCCGACGCCGTCAAGGTCACGCTCGGCCCCAAGGGCCGCAACGTCGTGCTGGAGAAGAAGTGGGGCGCCCCCACGATCACCAACGACGGCGTCTCCATCGCCAAGGAGATCGAGCTCGAGGAGCCGTACGAGAAGATCGGCGCCGAGCTGGTCAAGGAGGTCGCCAAGAAGACCGACGACGTCGCCGGCGACGGAACCACCACCGCCACCGTTCTCGCCCAGGCGCTCGTGCGCGAGGGCCTGCGCAACGTCGCCGCCGGTGCCAACCCCATGGGCATCAAGCGCGGCATCGAGAAGGCCGTCGAGGCCGTCACCAAGCACCTGATCGACTCCGCCACGGAGATCGAGACCAAGGAGCAGATCGCCGCCACCGCGGGGATCTCCGCCGGCGACCCGGCCATCGGCGAGCTCATCGCCCAGGCCATGGACAAGGTCGGCAAGGAGGGCGTGATCACGGTCGAGGAGTCCCAGACCTTCGGTCTGGACCTCGAGCTCACCGAGGGCATGCGCTTCGACAAGGGCTACATCTCGCAGTACTTCCAGACGGATCCGGAGCGCCAGGAGGCGGTCATGGAGGATCCGTACGTCCTGCTGGTCTCCGGCAAGGTCTCCACCGTCAAGGACCTGCTCCCGCTGCTGGAGAAGGTCATCGGAGAGAACAAGTCGCTGCTCATCATCGCCGAGGACGTCGAGGGCGAGGCCCTGTCGACCCTGGTCGTGAACAAGATCCGCGGCACCTTCAAGTCCGTCGCCGTCAAGGCCCCGGGCTTCGGTGACCGCCGCAAGGCCATGCTGCAGGACATCGCCATCCTCACCGGTGGCCAGGTCATCTCCGAGGAGGTCGGCCTCTCGCTCGAGACCGCCGACATCTCCATGCTCGGTAAGGCCCGCAAGGTCGTCGTGACCAAGGACGAGACCACCATCGTCGAGGGTGCCGGGGACCAGGGTCAGATCGAGGGTCGGGTCAACCAGATCCGCGCCGAGATCGAGAACTCGGACTCCGACTACGACCGCGAGAAGCTCCAGGAGCGCCTCGCCAAGCTCGCCGGCGGCGTCGCCGTCATCAAGGCGGGCGCGGCCACCGAGGTCGAGCTGAAGGAGCGCAAGCACCGCATCGAGGACGCCGTGCGCAACGCCAAGGCGGCCGTCGAGGAGGGCATCGTCGCCGGCGGCGGCGTCGCCCTGGTCAAGTCCGAGGTCGCCATCGATGGTCTGTCGCTCGAGGGCGAGGAGGCCACCGGCGCGAACATCGTCAAGTTCGCGCTCAGCGCCCCGCTCAAGCAGATCGCCCACAACGCCGGCCTCGAGCCGGGCGTCGTGGCCGAGAAGGTCCGCAACCTGCCGGGCGCCGAGGGCCTGAACGCCGCCACCGGCGAATACCAGGATCTCCTCGAGGCCGGCATCAACGACCCGGTCAAGGTGACCCGCTCGGCGCTGCAGAACGCCGCGTCGATCGCCGCGTTGTTCCTCACCACCGAGGCCGTCGTGGCCGACAAGCCCGAGCCCGCCGCGCCCGCCATGCCGGGTGGCGACGAGATGGGCGGCATGGGTTTCTGATCTGAGCCCTGCCTCCCCGGAGACGGTTGCAGCCGGGGTACCGCTGAGCGCGGTACCCCGGCTGCAACGCGTTTCGCCGGAGCACGGCGACAGAGGCGCACTCCTCCCTCTTCTTCGCCTCTTCTTCGTCAGACTGGCTGCGAGTCATCCGACCGCGACCAGACGGGAGTTCGGGGACGGGGATTGCGCCCCGCCGTAATCGGTCACGGCACTGCGGATGCGCTCGGACGGCTACACCGATGAGGAAGTTCGTGCCGTTGTGTACCAACAGTGCCTTTGTGTGCCAGCGGGAGCGTGAGGCATCTCTCTTTCGCCGCAACCTGGGATGACGAGGAGATGAACAGTTCGCGTCGCAGCTGGTGGGCGATGACCCGGATGGACCCCGAGGTCAACGCCGCGGTCACCGGCATCGAAGTTGGCCTGGAGGTTGATCGCCTACCCCGACGCCGTCTACGACCAGGCCGAGCAGCCCACGATGTTGTGGCGAACCGTCGAGATCGACGACTCGCCCCCGACCGGGTCCTCAGGACGCGCACAGTCGTCTTGTGGCCAGCGTCACTGTGGACAATCACGTGCCCTTGACTAGTCTGAGTGCAGCCTCGGAATCTGGGGCGGGACCGCTTATCCAAGGAGATTCATTCACATGCCTGACTTCAACGCGATCGCCGATGCCATCGGCGGCGTCTCGGACATTCTCAGCGGCATCATGGGCTTCGTCGGCTCGATCGGTGGCACCGGCTTTGAGGACGCTCTCGGTAGCCTCGAGGTTCTCAACGGCGCAGAGTAAGAGCTGTCCTGACACGGAGTCGGGCTCCCACGGAGTCGGGCTCCGGCGCTGGCCGCGAAACGAGCGGGCGGCCGGCCACGGCTACACCACCCCGAGCGCCGGAACCAACCGGGCTCACCCCAACTTCTAGGAGAAACATCATGGGCAGCGAAGCGTTTGAACCCACTGGCAGCATCGGCATGGTCCTCGGCGAGGGCGGACCCCTGGGTATCCTCAACGAGGCCCTCGGCTGGATGGGAGATCTCGCCAGCGGCTTGGGCTACTTCCTCGGTGGCGACTTCCAGGAGGCCTTCGACGCCGGCTTCATGGCCTGAGTCGAACCACGTTCCGACAGGGGGTCCGGGCTGTGTCCGGACCCCCTTCGTCGTGCCCGTCCCCGGGCGTTCACCGTTCCCGGGGTGGCGCTTGTATAGGAATTTCCTCATATCCGTAACGACCAGCCGGGTGGCGTCGATAATAGTGACGTGAGCCGCAAGGGCGGTCCCGCGGTTTCCGGCGGGCCACCCGGGTACGGGATCCCAGGATCATGCCCGGCGGCGCAAGGCTCGGCCCTGCTGGCACTCTCGCGAAGTGCGAGTGGGTCAGTGGGGCTTGTGTGACTCCTGGGAATTGAGTTAGCTTTCCTGCACGGGTCTGCCCGAGTCCGTCTGTGAACAACGAGAATGTAAGGCGTCGAGATATGCGTTCAGTGAAGCGGTTCGGCACGAAGGTCGCGACAGTGGCCCTCGCTGCGGCCATGGTCCCCGTCGCAGCCACGGGCACGGCCCAGGCCCAGGGCGGAAACATCCAGTACTCCAAGGCCACGGCCGCGAACAAGGTCGTCGAGACCAAGCTCTCCGACGGCCGCATGATCGTCTCGGTGTGGTCGGACAAGATGGCGATCGAGGTGCCCAACATCGTCCAGCCGCCGCGTGACGGCAACCCCGGGGCCCCAGTGCTGTACCTGATCAACGGCGCCGGCGGTGGCGAGGACTCGGCCACCTGGCAGGCGCAGTCCGACGTCAAGAAGTTCATGTCCGACAAGGACGCGTGGACCGTCACCCCGATCGGCGGCGCCTTCTCGTACTACACGGACTGGCAGCGGCACGATCCCAACGTCCAGACCCGCTTCGCCCGCGAGACCGACCGTCCGATGGCGTTCGAGACCTACCTCGCCGAGGAGCTCCCGAATCTCTTCGAGGGCAAGTACGGCGGTAACTACCAGGGCCGTAAGCGTGGCATCGCCGCGATCTCCATGACCGCCACCTCGGTCCTGACGATCGCGCAGAAGCACCCGGGCAGGTTCCAGGCCATCGGCTCGTACTCGGGCTGTGCCGAGACGTCCACCCCGATCGGCTACCAGTTCATCAACATCGTCACCGGCATGCGCGGCGGCGCGAACCTCGACAACATGTGGGGCCCCTTCCCGGGCGAGCCCCGCACGGGGACCAACAACTGGTTCGACAACGACCCGGTCTGGGGTGCCTTCCGCTTCCAGGAGCAGATGAAGAACAACCAGCTCCCCGCCATGTTCATCTCCACCGGCAACGGCCTGCCCGGGCCGCACGAGTCGCTCGAGAACTGGCGTCTGCGCAACAGCATCCCGGCGCTGGCCAACCAGGCGATCGTCGGCGGCGTCATCGAGGCGGCCACCCAGTACTGCACCGCCAACCTCGCCCGCCGCTTCGGCGAGCTCGGCATCCCGGCCCACTTCGACTTCGCGCCCAACGGCACGCACTCGTGGGGTTACTGGGAGGACGACCTCAAGCAGTCCTGGCCGATGATGGGCCGCGCCATGGGCGCCAGCTGGGGGTGAGTCCGCTCCCCCGGGGCAGGGGTCGTACGCGCCGCCCCGGATCTCCACGAACCCCGCCCCGCCCGCAACGGGTGGCGCGGGGTTCGTCGTGTTCAGGGATGACCGCGCAGGCCGGAGCGTACTCCGGCATTCTCTACTCATGACCAAGATCGAGCTCTACTCATGACCAAGATCGAGGACCCCCAGCGGGTGGACATGCAGCACCCGGACGGCAGCACCAGTCCGCTGCTGATCGTGGCGGCCGATCGGCGGGACGAGGGCCGGCCCGCGATCCTGGTGCTGCCGGGCATCGCCGTCGGCGCTCGGTACTACCTCCCCTTCGCGCGCGCACTGGCGGCCGAGGGCGTCGACGTCGCGATCACCGAGCTCCGCGGTCAGGGTGAGAGCACCTACCGCATCGGGCGTCGCAGCGGCCCGGCCGGCTACCACGAGAGCGCCGCCGAGGACGTCCCGCTCGCGTTGGACGCGATGGAGCAGCGTCTCGGCGCGCGGTCCGTCGTGCTGCTGGGCCACAGCATGGGCGCGCAGATCGGCGTCTACCACCTCGCCCGCCACGACCCGCGGGTCGTGGGCCTGATCGCCGTGGCCGCCCAGTCACCGTTCCACCGGGGGTTCCCGGGCTCCTTCGGGCACAAGCTGCGCGCCGCGTCGGTCATCCTCCCGACGCTGGCCTGGCTGTCCGGGCACGTGCCGGGCCAGTTCTTCGGCGCACAGGGGAGGATCCCGGCCGACCGCGTCCGCGACTGGTCCAGGCTCGCCGGACGCGGCGTCATGCAGCCGGCACGGGCGGACCTCGACTACCCGGCGGGCCTCGCGCGCGTCACCGTGCCGGCGCTGGCGGTGGCGATCGCCGGCGACCCTCTGGCCCCGGCCGGCGCGGCGCGGAACCTCTTGGCCATGCTTCCCTCGGCGCGGACGACGCTGGAGCTGGAGCCGGAGGCGCTGGGCCACAACGCGTGGGCCCGCCGCCCCGCCGAGGTGGTCGCCCGGGTGCTGTCGTGGATCGACCGCGAGCTGGGTGCCGTCACCCCTGGTGGGGACGACGACGAGGTAGTCGGCGCCTGAAGAACTCGTACGTGAGGACCGCCTTCCGGGCCTCCTGGGAGTTGTCGGCAGCGCCGGCGTGCCCGCCCTCGATGTTCTCGTAGTACTGGACCTCGTGTCCCGCGTCCTCCAGGGCGGCGGTCATCTTGCGGGCGTGGCCCGGATGGACGCGATCGTCCCGGGTCGAGGTGGTCATGAGGACCGGCGGGTAGCGGACCTCCGAGGCGGGCCGGATGTGCTGGTAGGGGGAGTAGGCACCCAGGAAGTCGTCCCAGTCGGCGGAGTCCGGGTCCCCGTACTCGGCCATCCACGACGCTCCGGCCAGGAGCAGGTGGTAGCGCTTCATGTCCAGCAGGGGCACGGCGATCGCGAGGGCACCGAATAGCTCCGGATAGCGGGTGAGCATGACGCCCATGAGCAGGCCGCCGTTGGACCCGCCGGTCGCCCCGAGCTGATCGCGGGTCGTCACGCCCTCCTCGACGAGGGCGCGGGCCACGGACGCGAAGTCCTCGAACGCCCGGGGACGCTTCTCCCGTACGGCGGCGCGGTGCCACGACGGCCCGTACTCACCGCCGCCGCGGATCCCCGCCACGACGTACACCCCGCCCTCCTCGAGCCAGAGCGCGCCGCGGAGGGCGGCGTAGGCGGGGCGCATGGACACCTCGAACCCGCCGTAGCCGTAGAGGATGGTCGGACGTGGTCCGGCGGGGCCGGGCCCGCGCATGACCGTGTAGGGCACCTCGGTGCCGTCGTCACTCACGGCGGTGTGGCGGGTGACCTCGATCCCGGAGGAGTCGAACCGGTGCGGCGTCGAGCCGAGGCTGGTGGTGCTGCCGTCCGCCCGGAGCAGGACCAGCGACGGCGGGACGACCGGCCCGGAGACCGCGAGCACCGCGTCGTCGGGGTGTGGCCGCTCGCCCGCGTGGGTGGGTACGGCTGAGCTGGGTGCGGCTGAGCCGGGTGCGGCTCCTGATACCGGGTCGTCGTCCATCCCGGAGAGCCGGTCGCAGGACAGCACGTCGACCGAGACGTGCTCCGGCAGGCCCTCGACGGGCAGCGGGGACCACTCGCCGTCGGCGGTGTCGGGGAGGGAGAACGCGTCGATCCGCGACTCGGTGTCGTCGAGGACGGTGAGCAGGATCCGGCCGCGGCCCCAGGTGACGTCCTCGACGGTCGTGGACGGGGTGGGGGAGAACAGCACGACGGGCTCCGGCAGCCGACCCGGCTCGGCGTCGACGGCGGCCCACGGCACCACGAGCACCGACCCGCCGGGGTGGGAGCGGCCGGCGATCTCCAGATCGGTGCGGGGGCGCAGCATGAGCCAGTCGCCGCACGAGGTGACGTCACAGTCCTCGGGCACGGGCACCGCGAGTGGGGTGGTGGAGGCGGGGTCGGTGCCCGGGGTCCAGAACACCTCCTGCGAGGTGTGGAAGTCGGGCGCCCGGCTGGCCAGGAACCGCCCGGTGACGGGGTCGTGCGAGGCGCCCACCGCGACGTCGTCGGTGCGGCCCTCGAAGATCACCGGGGCCTGGGCGGGATCGGTCCCGCGACGCCAGAGCCGCACCACACGCGCGTACCCCGAGTCGGTGGCGTCGGAGCCGTCCGGGTCCAGCGGCGCGGTGAGGAGCACGGTGTCGCGGTCCACCCAGGACACCGAGCATTTGGCCTCGGGCAGGTGGAACGCCCCCTCCCCGGCGGTGACGAAGCGGCGCTCGGTCAGATCGAACTCCCGGACCTCCACGGCGTCCGCGCCCCCGCGGGACAACCGCAGGAGCGCCCGGTCGTCGACGGGACGACGCACGACCGTGCCGGAGTACACCCAGTTGACGCCCTCCTCGTCGGCGAGGGCCCCGACGTCCACGAGCGTCTCCCAGGCCGGGTGGTCGACCCCCGGCGCCCCGTCGGCCAGCACGGTCCACGGCACCCGGCGCCACAGCCCGCGGGGGTGGTCACCGTCCTTCCACAGCGTGTAGGCGTACCGGCCGCGCAGGACCGGCCACGCGATCCGGTCGGTGGCGTCGAGGATCTCCAGGGCGCGGGAATGCGCGGCTTCGGCATGATCGCCGGTGGCGAGATCTGCGACCGTCCGGTCGCTGCGCTCACGCACCCATCCGAGCGCCTCGGGGGAGTCGACGGCCTCGAGGTGGAGGAACGGGTCGGAGATCGTGGTGTCGGTCATGCCCTCGATGATGCACGTGATCAAGCGAACAGATCGAAACCCACCTCGGATGTTCACAAGCTCTTGTCACGCGTTCGTGAGGTCAGTAGCATCTTCCGTAGCCGCGGGTCGACTGACCCGGCCATTCCCGATCAACGCGGGAGTGCATTTCAATAAACGGAGATACACACAATGGGTTCCATCACCGACCTCCTCAGCGCCGGTTCCGGCGAGTCCGGCTCCCTCAGCGGCGGCAGCGCCACCGGCAACATCACCGACACGATCGCCGAGACCATCGGCGAGCTGGTCGCCACCGCCCTCAAGTCGGTCCTGGGCAACCTGTCCTGATCCTCGCTCACGCGAGCGGTCGCGCCGCCTTCTCCACACGGAGGGGGCGGCGTCGGTCATTTCGGGTGCAGTTCCGGCCCGCTCCGCCGTTCCGGTGCCGCCGGGAGCGCTACCCTGAGTGTCGTGGCTGACACTCATTACGATCTCATCGTCCTCGGCGCGGGCCCCGGTGGCTACGTCGCCGCCATCCGCGCCTCGCAGCTCGGCCTCAAGGTGGCCGTCGTCGAGGAGAAGTACTGGGGCGGCGTATGCCTCAACGTCGGATGTATCCCCTCCAAGGCCCTCCTGCGCAACGCGGAGCTGGCCAACACCGTCCAGCGCGACGGCAAGCTCTTCGGTATCTCCGGGGACGTGAGCTTCGACTTCGGCGCCGCGTTCGACCGCAGCCGTAAGGTCTCGGACAGCATCGTCAAGGGCGTCCACTTCCTCATGAAGAAGAACAAGATCACGGAGATCGACGGCTTCGGGAAGTTCACCGACGCCAAGACGATCGAGGTCGACGGCACGGAGTACACCTTCGACAACTGCATCATCGCGACCGGTTCCGTGGTCAAGACGCTTCCCGGGATCGAGTTCAGCGAGAACGTGGTGGGCTACGAGGAACAGATCCTCACGCGCGACCTGCCCGACTCGATCGTCGTCGTCGGCGCGGGGGCGATCGGCATGGAGTTCGCGTACGTGATGAACGCCTACGGCGTCGACGTCACGATCGTCGAGTTCATGGATCGGCTGCTGCCGAACGAGGATGAGGAGGTCTCCAAGGAGATCGCCAAGCACTACAAGAAGCTCGGCATCACGCTCCTCACCGGCCACAAGACCACCTCGATCAGCGACAACGGCGATTCGGTCGAGGTGGAGATCGAGTCCAAGGACGGTGAGGACACCCGGATCGTCACCGTCGACAAGGTGCTCATGGCCGTCGGGTTCGCCCCGCGGGTCGAGGGCTACGGGCTGGAGAACACCGGCGTCGAGCTGACCGACCGCGGCGCGATCGACATCGACGACAACATGCGGACCAACGTCGACGGCATCTACGCGCTCGGCGACGTCACCGCCAAGCTGCAGCTGGCGCACGTCGCCGAGGCCCAGGGCGTGGTGGCGGCCGAGACCATGGCCGGCGCCGAGACCCAGACGCTGGGCGACTACCGCATGATGCCGCGCGCCACCTTCTGCCAGCCGCAGGTCGCCTCGTTCGGGCTGACCGAGGCCCAGGCGAAGGACGAGGGCTACGACGTCAAGGTCGGCAAGTTCCCGTTCTCGGCCAACGGCAAGGCCCACGGGCTCGGTCACGCGACCGGGTTCGTCAAGGTCGTCGCCGATGGCACGCACGGCGAGCTGCTGGGCGCCCACCTCATCGGCCCCGACGTCTCCGAACTGCTGCCCGAGCTGACCCTGGCGCAGATGTGGGACCTCACCGCCGAGGACATCGCCCGCAACGTGCACACGCACCCGACCCTGTCCGAGGCCATGAAGGAGGCCGTCGAGGGCGTCGGCGGCCACATGATCAACCTCTGACAGCCTGCGGCGGGCCCGGCACCGGGTCCGCCGGCGTCGGGGGGCCACCCGACGGGGGCCCGTCGCGGTGTGCCCGGCGACTACTCGGCGTTGAGGATCTTCTCCATCTGCGCGACGTAGATCGCGTCCAGGGCGCCGGCCGCGGTCGGCAGGACCGGGTCCGCCGCCGGGTCGTCACCGCGGGCCGCGTACTCGACACTCACGGTGGTGTCGCGAGCGAAGCCGTGGATGGCGATGGCCCGGCTCAGTGTGCGCGTGCCGTCCGGCTGGGTCGTGATGAAATCGCTGGTGACCCGGAAGCCCTCGGTGCCGTCGATGGCCGGGGCGTCGGCGACCGTCATCTTCAGCTCGACGTTGGGGTTGGCGGCACTGCGCGAGGTGGTGCACGCCTCGTAGAGGGAGCGGTCCATGAACTCGTCGAGCCGCTCGCCCACCATGCCGATGCCGAAGCGGTGCTCGGTCTCGTCCTCCTCCGACTGCTTGTAGCGGACGGCGGCGGTCACCCCATCGGTGGTGGCGTGGTTGGAGACGGTCTCCAGGCGCGAGACCTTGTCGCACGCCGGGTCCTCCATGAGCTGGCGGCCCTGGTCGGCGACGAGCTTGTCCACCGCCTCCTGTAGCAGCTGACGGTCGACGACCTGGACGACGCCACCACCGGGCGCCTCACCCTCCGACAGGACGAGTTCCTCTACGGGCGCCTGCGGCGCGGACTGCGCCACGGTCTCCGAGGTCTGGGTCTCGCTCGCGGGCTCGCCGCCCTGGGCGTTCTCCTCGTCCGACGAACAGGCCGTGAGTGCGGCCGCGGTGGCCAGCGCGAGACCGGCGATCGCGACGCGGCGGGGGGTGCGGGTGCGCAGGCGCATCTCTCTCCTTTGTCTTTCGGTTACCCCTCATAGTGCCACCGGGTCGGTCGGTTCTGTGCATCAAGTCCGCGCGCGCCGCCGCCCGGTAGTCGACGCCGACCGCCCCGGGGGGCCCGAAGTCGGGGGCGGCGCCCGGGCGGGGGGAAGCAGTGGAAATCGCCGGGTGGGACTAGCCTTGGTCCGTCACCGGACGAGCCCGATCGGCACCCGGACGAACACCCCGACCCGTCAAACCGACCCGGAACTAGGACAACGCTATGGACCATGACGGTGTGGACGCCGTGCTCTTCGACCTCGACGGGGTCATCACCCCGACGGCCGAGAAGCACATGCAGGCGTGGAATCGGATGTTCACCACCTACTTCGACGCCCGGGGGATCGACCCGTACTCGGATGAGGACTACTTCCGCTACATAGACGGCAAGCCGCGGGTCGAGGGCATCGCGTCGATGCTCGCCGCGCGGGGCCTCACCCTGCCCGAGGGCGACGACGACGACGAGGCCGGTCCCGACGCGGACACGATCCACGGGCTCGGTCTGCGCAAGAACGTGATCTTCCGTGAGCTGCTCGACGAGGGCATCGAGGCCTACCCCGGGTCGGTGGCCTACCTCGACGCCCTCGACGCCGCCGGCATCGCCTCCTGCGTGGTCTCCAGTTCCAAGAACGCCGAGGCCGTGCTCACCGCGGCCGGACTGCGGGACCGGTTCGAGGTGATCGTCGACGGGCTGGTCGCCGCCGCCGAGGGGATCCCCGGCAAGCCCCGCCCCGACACGTACCTGCGGGGCGCCGAGCTGCTCGGTGTACCCGCGGACCGCTGCGTGGTGATCGAGGACGCCGTCTCCGGCGTGCAGGCCGGCGCCGCCGGCGGGTTCGCGCGCGTGGTCGGTGTGGACCGCGGAGCCGGGCGTGAGACCCTGCTCGCGGAGGGCGCCGACCTCGTCGTCGTCGACCTGGCCGAGCTCATCCCCGGACTGACGGAGGCGAACCGGTGACCCGTATCCCCTTCTCCCGAGGACCGGTCCACGACACCGTCGGCGAGTCCGTGCCCGGCAACATCCGCACCACCTACGGCGTGAACCTCCGGAGCCACCTCGAGGTCCCCGAGATCAACCGCTCCACCCACCCCGCCGACCCGTGGCGTTGGGTCGAGACCCGTCCGAACGCGTCGCCGCTCGGGGTGTCCGAGACGCAGTTCGCGGTGGCGAACGGCTACCTGGGCATGCGTGGCAACCCGGAGGAGGGGCGCGACTCCGCCCAGCACGGCACCTTCGTCAACGGCTTCCACGAGACGTGGCACATCCAGCACGCCGAGGACGCCTACGGGCTCGCCCGCGAGGGCCAGACGATGATCCAGGCCCCCGACACCAAGACCATCCGCATCTACGTCGACGACGAACCGCTCCGGCTATCCGTGGCCGACCTCGAACACTACGAGCGCAGCATCGACTTCCGGGACGGGGTGCTGCTTCGGGAGATCGTGTGGCGCACCCCCGCCGGGAAGAAGGTCGTCATCCGCACCAGCCGGATGGTGTCGATGGTGGAGAAGCACCTCGCGGTGATGACGTACGAGATCGAGCTCCCGGACGAGCCCGCCCCCGTGGTGATCTCCTCGCAGGTCCTCAATCGGCAGGACGGCGAGGACGAATACAGCTCCGCCGCGGACGACGGCGCCCCGGCAGAGGGCTTCGACCCCCGCCGCGCCGAGGGACTCGAGCACCGGGTGCTCGAGCCCCAGGTCACCGAGGACCAGGGCGGGTACCACGTGCACGGGTACCGGTGCACCAACTCGGGCATGACGATCGCCGTCGCCGTGGACCACCTGCTCGAGACCGAGGACGACGTGGCCATGAGCCACGAGATCGACGACGACTCCTCGAAGATCGTCTACCACGCCCACGTCACGCCGGGACGGGTACTCAAGCTGACCAAACTGGCCGCGTACCACACCTCCGAGGTGGTTCCCGCGAGCGAGCTGGCGGACCGGTGCTCGCGCACCCTGGGACGGGCCCGCGTGCGCGGGGTCGAGGACCTGCACCGCACCCAGCGGGACTGGTACGACCACTTCTGGGATCGCGCCGACGTCGAGGTGGAGGGCCCCGCGGAGACGCAGCAGGCCATCCGGTTCAACCTCTTCCAGCTGGCCCAGGCCTCGGCACGGGCCGAGTACAACGGCATCGCCGCCAAGGGCGTCACCGGTAGTGGCTACTCCGGCCACTACTTCTGGGACACCGAGACGTACGTCCTGCCGTTCCTGACGTACACCATGCCGCGGTTCGCGCGTAACGCCCTGCGCTTCCGTTACAACATGCTCGACAAGGCGCGGAACCGGGCCAAATACCTCTCCGTGAACGGCGCCCTCTACCCGTGGCGGACCATCAACGGTGAGGAGGCGTCGGCGTACTACGAGGCCGGCACCGCCCAGTACCACATCAACGCGGACATCGCGCACGCCATGGTCAAATACATGTGGGCCACCGAGGACCAGGACTTCATGATCCACGAGGGCGTGGACGTGCTGGTCGAGACCGCGCGGATGTGGGTCTCGCTCGGCTTCTTCGACGGCGACGGCATGTTCCACATCCACGGCGTGACCGGGCCGGACGAGTACACGACCGTCGTGGACAACAACCTGTTCACCAACGCCATGGCCCGGTTCAACCTCGTGGCCGCCGCGATCGCCTGCAAGCGGATCGCGGCGTTGGGTGACGGCCAGTGGGAGGCCGTCTGCCGGCGGCTCAAGCTGCGCGACGACGAGACCAGCGAATGGCGGCGTGCCGCCGAGAACATGGTGATCGCGTTCGACGAGGATCTGAAGGTCCATCCTCAGGACCAGGACTTCCTCGCGAAGGAGGTCTGGGACCAGGACCTCGAGGATCCCCGCCGGCCACTGCTCCTGCACTTCCACCCGCTGGTGATCTACCGGCACCAGGTCCTCAAGCAGGCGGACGTGGTGCTGGCGATGTTCCTGCGCGGCGACGAGTTCACCGAGGAGGAGAAGCGGGCGAACTTCGAGTACTACGACCCGTTGACCACCGGCGACTCGACACTGTCCGCCGTGGTCCAGTCGATCATCGCCGCCGAGATCGGCTACTGCGACGAGGCCTTCGAGCACTTCTCCAAGGCGCTCGTGGTGGATCTGGCCGACGTGCACGGCAACGCCGCCGACGGCATCCACGTGGCCTCCACCGGCGGGGTGTGGTCGGCCCTCGTCAGCGGGTTCGGCGGGATGCGCGACTACCGGGGTGAGATCTCGTTCGACCCGCGGGTGCCCGCGGAGTGGACGGGACTGACCTTCCGGTTGACGGTGCGGGGTACGCACGTGCGGGTGCGGTGCACGCACACGGAGATCACCATCGAGAACCTCAACGGCGCCGATTTCGCGTGCTCGGTCCAGGGCCAGCCGGTGACCGTGCCGGCGGGGCGGACGATGTCGATGGAGCTCGATGCCCGGGCTCGCGTCTGCCTGCCCTGCGTCGACGCGGGCTGAGCCGCCCCGCCGATGCCCACCTACGCGCCCCCTTCGGCTTGCGCGTTCGGAATGCCCGACCTGAGGCCGGGTGCGCGCCTGGAAGGGTCCATTGGGGACGCGTAAGTCGGGGCGCGGGGCCTGCCCGGGACTGTCGGGGCCGCGGGGCATGTCCGGCCGGGACTGTCGGGGCCGCGGGGCGCGGGGCCTCATGCCGCCGAACCGGCGGCCCGCCGCGCATAGGCTTCCCGCACCTGGTCGAGGATCTCCTCGCGCCGGTGTCGGAACAGTCTCCGGTCGAGCACTATGACGATCCAGCCGGCTGCCTGCAGGCGATTGCGTCGGTAACGGTCCTTGGACTGTTGGACGGGATCGTCGTGGTGGGCCCCGTCGTACTCGACGGCGATCCGCGCCACCGGGTCGGCCAGGTCGAGCCGGCTCCCGAGCCCCGGCACCTCCACCTGGGGCTCGAAAGACGTGAATCCGGCGGCACGCAGGAACAGGCGGGTCTCCGTTTCCCTGGGAGACTCGCTGCGGGGATGCGCGTCGGCGAGCACACGCCTGGCCCGAGCGACCCCCCACGCGCCGGCGCCCGCAGCGACGTCTTCCTCCAGTTCGCGCTGTGCGTATCCCCGTCGATAGAACGCTTCGACTGCGAGCACACCGCTCAGGTGGTCGCTGAATCTCGCCAGGTCGAAAGCGGTCCTGCGACGGGACGTGACGCGGACTCCCCGCCGGACCTCGATCGCCGACGGCGGAATGGTGTAGCGACGGATCCGGAGGCCACTGCGGGTCCGGCCGACGGGGCCGACGCAGAGCTCCGGTACGGCGTCGTCTGGCGGGGCGATGCCGTGCATGACCGCGGCAGACCAGCCGGTGAGCACGGCATCCGGGTACAGCCGGGAGTAGGCGACCGATAGGGTCTCGAAGTTGGTCGGGTGGCTGGTCGGCAGCCAGAGTTCGTCCGCGATCTTGACGAAGTCGCGTTCGCGGCGCCGCCGGGGGAGGTCGGACAGTTCGCTGCTGAGGCGCGCCCGGGTGAGTACGGGGTGCACCGGGCCTCGGCGGTGTGGAGTCATGGACCGCAGCATGCCAAGCGAGCAGGTGCGCGGTGGCCGTCGACGGGTGCCGAGGCGCTGGCCTGTGGAGAGGGCTGCGGGTGTGGAATCCGGGCTCAGGGCGGGAGAGCTTCTCGGGAGTGGCCGCACGCCAGGGCCGGTTGATCGGGCGGCCTCCGGCGGGTGCGCGTGGGGAATGGACCGATCCGGGCGCGCACCGGGGCCGATTGCGGGCAGAGAGGGCGCGTAAGCCGAAGGGGGCGCGCAAGCGCAGGGCGGGTGAGCGGCAGGAATCGCCGAGGTCGCGGGCTTCCGGGGACGCGTTGGGCGGGTGCGCGTGGGGAATGGACCGATCCGGGCGCGCACCGGGGCCGATTGCGGGCAGAGAGGGCGCGTAAGCCGGAGGGGACGCGTAAGTCGGCCGAGCCGAAGGGGACGCGTGAGTCGGCCGAGCCGAAGGGGACGCGTAAGTCGGCCGAGCCGAAGGGGGCGCGTGAGTCGGCCGAGCCGACGGGGGCGCGTGAGTCGGCCGAGCCGAAGGCGCGGACCGGCGGGGTCAGGCGCGGCGGGTCAGCGGGGGCGGTCCGGCTGGACCCGGAGGGCGTGCAGCGACGTGGCCAACCCGTCGTACTGCGCCACCAACTGCACCAGCCCCACCAGTTCGGACGAGCCGAGGTGCGACGAGAGCCCGGCCCACGTGTCGGCGGAGATGTCCTTGGTCAGCACCAGCTCGTCGACTGCGGTCAACAGCACACGCAGCCGGTTCGGCCACCCGGCGGTGGCGGGGTCGGCTGTCGTGCGGGTGATCTCGTCGTCGTCGAGATCCACGCCCGCGCCGATCCGCTCGTGGTGGGCCCGCTCGTACGCGCTGCCCCGCAGGTGCGCGACGCGCAGGATGACCAGCTCGGTGGTGCGGCGGTCCAGCACGCCGAACGGCATCATCATCCCGGAGTAGGCGAGCCACGCGGGGAAGAGCCGGCGGGCGTGGCCGAGGGTGGCGAAGAGGTTCACGTCGCGCGAGCCGGTGACGCGTGCACCGAGCCGGTTGACGACCCAGCCGAACGGGCCGAGCTCCCGGAAGCCGCCGGGCCGGATGCGGGGGACCTGCGCGGCGGTGCCGTCGTGGCTGTCGCTGCTCTCGTGGGGCTGGCTCATGGCCGTCAGGGTAGGCCAGCGGTCCCGCCGGGGGCGGACGGTTGGTCGAGGAGATACGGCGAGAGCGAGGACCGGTGGGCGTCCACCCGCAGCGCGTGGTTGAGCGGCGGGAAGGCCCGCTGCGGGCACGCGGGGCGGTCGCACATGCGGCAGCCGGAGCCGATCTTGGTGGCGGCGTCGACGTCGTCGAGGTCGAGGCCCTGCGCGTACACGGTCCGGTGGGCGTGGCGGGCCTCGCAGCCCAGGCCGATGGCGAACGTCTTGCGCGGCTGGCCGAAACGCATCGGACGGGTGGTGACGGTGCGCGAGACCCACAGGTGGAGGCGGCCGTCGGGCATCTGCGCGACCTGCCGCATGATCTTGCCGGGGAACGAGAACGACTCGTAGATGTTCCACAGCGGGCACGTGCCACCGGAGGTCGTGAAGTGGAACCCGGTCGCGGACTGCCGCTTGGACATGTTGCCGGCGCGGTCGACGCGCACGAAGCTGAACGGCACCCCGGCCGCGCCCGGTCGCTGCAGGGTCGACAGGCGGTGACACACCGTCTCGTAGCCGGTGGCGTGGAAGGCCATGAGCCGCTCCACGTCGTAGCGGAAGTCCTCGGCGGTGTCGAGGAAGCGCTGGTAGGGCATGAGCACGGCGGCGGCGAAGTAGCTGGCCAGGCCGCGCAGCGCGAGCGCGACGGCGGCGGGGGAGCTGAACGAACCCTCCTCGACGAGGCTGTCGAGCAGGTCGCGGTGCTCGAGGAAGGCCAGCTCGGAGGCCACGCGGAACGCCTGCTGACCGGGCGTGAGGTGGGCGGACAGGTCGAGACGACGGTCCTCGGTGGAGTAGCGGTGCCACAGCCCGTCGGGCAGGTCGACGCGGCGGGCGATGCGGACCCCGTGGGCCTCGGCCAGGCGGTGTTCGAGCTCGGCGCGGACGTCGCCACGGTTGAGCCGGATGCGGGTGGTGAGATCCTCGGCGGCGGTGTCGAGGGAGTCGATGTAGTTCTGCCGTTGGTAGAAGTAGTCCCGCACCTCCTCGTGCGGCATGGACAGCACCGAGCGGTCGACCGAGCTGTCCGGGACGTTGCGGGTCTCGGTCAGCGCCGCGAGCAAATCCGAGGAGTTGCGGTAGCGCTGGTGCAGGAGCATGAAGGCACGGGCGAGTGCCGGGTGCGCGCGGACGAGGTCGACCACCTCGGCGGCCGGGACCTCGGCGGAGAGCTGCGTGTCGGTGAGCGCCTCGGTGACCGCCGCGATGAGCCGGGTGTCCGAGTCCGAGGCGAAGAACGCGGAGTCCACGCCGTAGACCTCGGAGATCTTCACCAGGACCCGGGAGGTGACGGGGCGGGCGTCCTTCTCGAGTTGGTTGAGGTACGACGACGACAAGCCGAGCGACTGCGCGAAGGCGGCCTGGGTCAGGCCGTTCTCCTCGCGCAGTCGGCGGAGTCGCGATCCCATATGTGAGGCCGTCATCGGCTTTCCCTCCGAGGTCCGTGGCGAGCCCCACAATCTTCGCAAACTTTGCAAAGAAGGCAAAGAAACTCGCCACATTCGCACTTGTCGCAGGTAGACGCGCTGCCTGCCATGTGGCATTGTGTCTCCCGTAAGGGGCCGTAACTCGCAAGAGTGCGAATCCGGACCCGCCCCCGAGACAGAAAAGAGTCGCGATGTCGAACATCGGCAAGGCACGTACCGCTGAAGAGATCCAGCAGGACTGGGACACCAACCCCCGCTGGAAGGGCATCACCCGCAACTACACGGCCGAGCAGGTCGCGGAGCTGCAGGGCACCGTCGTCGAGGAGCACACCCTCGCCCGTCGTGGCGCGGAGATCCTCTGGGACAAGGTCAACAACAAGGACTTCGTCAACTCCCTCGGCGCCCTGACGGGTAACCAGGCCGTCCAGCAGATCCGTGCCGGCCTCGAGGCCGTGTACCTCTCCGGCTGGCAGGTCGCCGGCGACGCCAACCTCTCGGGCCACACGTACCCGGACCAGTCGCTGTACCCGGCCAACTCGGTCCCCACCGTCGTCCGTCGCATCAACAACGCCCTGCTGCGTGCCGACGAGATCGCCCGCATCGAGGGTGACACCTCGGTCGAGAACTGGCTCGCCCCGATCGTGGCCGACGCCGAGGCCGGCTTCGGTGGCGCCCTGAACGCCTACGAGCTGCAGAAGGCCATGATCAACGCCGGTGCGGCCGGTGTGCACTGGGAGGACCAGCTCGCGTCGGAGAAGAAGTGCGGCCACCTCGGTGGCAAGGTGCTGATCCCGACCAACCAGCACATCCGCACCCTGACCTCGGCCCGCCTCGCCTCGGATGTGGCCAACGTGCCGTCCGTGATCATCGCGCGCACCGACGCCGAGGCCGCGACCCTCATCACCTCCGACGTGGACGAGCGTGACCGCCCGTTCATCACCGGTGAGCGCACCGCCGAGGGCTTCTACCACGTCAAGAACGGCATCGAGCCGTGCATCGAGCGTGCGAAGGCCTACGCCCCGTTCGCCGACATGATCTGGATGGAGACCGGCACCCCGGATCTCGAGTACGCCAAGAAGTTCGCCGAGGGCGTCAAGGCCGAGTTCCCGGACCAGCTGCTGGCCTACAACTGCTCGCCCTCCTTCAACTGGAAGGCGAACCTGGACGACGAGACCATCGCCAAGTTCCAGAAGGAGCTCGGCGCGATGGGCTTCAAGTTCCAGTTCATCACCCTGGCCGGTTTCCACTCGCTCAACTACGGCATGTTCGACCTGGCCCACGGCTACGCCCGCAACCAGATGACCGCGTTCGTCGAGCTGCAGCAGCGCGAGTTCAAGGCCGCCGAGGAGCGTGGCTTCACCGCCGTCAAGCACCAGCGCGAGGTCGGCGCCGGTTACTTCGACCGCATCGCCACCACGGTCGACCCCAACACGTCCACCGCGGCGCTGAAGGGCTCCACCGAGGAGGGTCAGTTCCACTGACCACCGGTCGACCCCACACGGTCGACGCGGTAACAGCGTGAACACACCGGGGGCCGCGGCCGTCTCGACGAGGCGGCCCGGCCCCCGGTGGTGTCTCCACCCTCAAGTTCCCTCCTCCCGAAGGACCCTGGACAGATGAACAGCTCCCGCGACGGCGCCGACCCGGGGCGGATCACCCGCGTCGGCGTGGTGGGCGCCGGAC
This sequence comes from Dietzia sp. WMMA184, assembly GCF_002441635.1. NCBI lineage: Bacteria > Bacillati > Actinomycetota > Actinomycetes > Mycobacteriales > Dietziaceae > Dietzia > Dietzia sp. WMMA184. The sequence continues at coordinate 3,076,740 of NZ_NXEI01000001.1, forward strand.
AGATGGGCGCCGGCATCGCCGAGGTGTGCGCCCGCGCGCATCTCGACGTCCTCGTCTGGGAGTCCACCCGGGAGCTGACCACCAGCGGCCGCGCCCGCGTCCTCGACTCTCTGGACAAGGGAGTGTCCTCCGGCAAGATCACCGCCCGCGAGCGTGAGCAGGCCGCCCTGCGGTTGCGTTTCACCACCGACCTCGGCGACTTCGTCGATCGGCAGCTGGTCATCGAGGCGATCGTCGAGGACACCGACGCCAAGACCGCCGTGTTCCGCGAACTCGACGCGGTCGTCACCGACCCCGACGCCGTCCTGGCCTCCAACACCTCGTCGATCCCCATCATGAAGCTCGGCACGTGTACCGCCCGGCCCGAGCGCGTGATCGGTATGCACTTCTTCAACCCGGTTCCCGTGCTCCCGCTCGTCGAGCTGGTGAGCACCCTCGAGACCGGGGCCGCGGCCCGGGACAGGGCACAGGCGTTCGCCGAGCAGGTCCTGGGCAAACAGGTCGTCCACTCCGCCGACCGCGCCGGGGCCGTGGTCAACGCCCTGCTCGTGCCATACCTGCTCTCCGCCATCCGGATGGCCGAGTCCGGGTTCGCCACCCCGGAGGACATCGACAAGGCCATGGTCCTGGGCTGCGCCCACCCCATGGGGCCGCTCACCCTGGCAGACCTCGTCGGCCTGGACACCATCAAGGCGATCGCCGACTCGATGTACACCGAGTTCGCCGAGCCGCTGTACTCGCCGCCGCCGCTGTTGTTGCGGATGGTCGAGGCGGGCAGGCTCGGCAAGAAGAGCGGCCACGGTTTCTACCGCTATGACGCGCCGCGGGCGATGGCACGCGCCGCGCGCTGAGATCATGTCGTCGTCGTCGTCGTCGTCGTCACAGTCACCGCCGCCGCCGTCGTCACAGCCACCGTCGTCGCCCACGCCGCCGCACCTCGAAACCACCCGCGCCTCGTCCGTCCTCGGGTACCCACGCATCGGCCCGCGCCGCGAGCTCAAACGCGCCCTCGAACGGTACTGGCACGGTGACGGGACCCGGGCCGAGCTGCTCGCCACCGGCCGCAGACTCCGCGACGCCACGTGGCACGACCTGCGCGCCACGGGCATCACGCAGATCCCCGGCAACACCTTCTCCTTTTACGACCACATCCTCGACGACGCCCTGCTCATGGGCGCGGTCCCCGCGCGGTTCCGCGAGCTCGTCCGCGACCTCGGCCCCGTCGACACCGTCTTCGCGCTCGCCCGCGGCCGCGCCGACGTGCCGCCGCTCGAACTCGTCCCGCTGCAGGGCACCTCCTACCTCTACCGTCAGCCCGAGTTCGACGAGGCCTCCGAGCTGGGGCTGCGGCCGGACGAACTGCTCGCGGAGGTGGCGCGGGCGCGGAAACAGGGGTTGGAGATAAGGCCCGTCGTCACCGGCCCGGTCTCGCTGCTGCTGCTGAGCAAGGCGGCGCCCGACGCCGCGCCGGAATTCGCGCCGATCGACCTGCTCGACCGCCTGCTCACGGAGTACGAGGCGCTGCTGGGGGTCCTGGCCGGAGCCGGCGTGACGTGCGTGCAGTTCGACGAGCCGTGCATGACGATGGAACGCACCGCCGACGAGATCGCGGCGTTGCGCCGTGCCTACGACCGGCTGGCGGCCGTGACGACGCGACCGCGCATCCTGGTGACGGGGCAGTACGGCGACCTGGGGGAGGCGCTGTCGGCGCTGGCCGCGACCGGCATCGAGGCGATCGGCCTGGACCTCGTGTACGGGCGGCGGTCGGCCGCGGACCTCGCGGACGTGCCGGGGCTGCGCGGCAAGCGTCTCTACGCCGGTGTCGTGGACGGCCAGAACGTGTGGCGCACCGACAAGTTCGCCACCCTGGACTACCTGCGTGACCTGCGGGCCGTCTTCCCGGACGTGGTGGTGTCGACCTCGTGCACGCTGCTGCACGTGCCGTACGACGTGAACGCCGAGCCCGACCTGCCCGCCGAGCTCGCGGACTCGCTGGCGTTCGCCGAGCAGAAGGTCGCCGAGGTGGTCTCGCTCGCGCACGCCCTGGTCGACGGCCCCACACCGCGCTGGCGCCGGTTGCCGGTACTGCCCAGCGCGCGCCGCGACGACGTGCGGGCGAGGACCGCCCGGGTCGACGACGACGACAAGGTCCGCGTCCCCTACGCCGAGCGGGCTGCCCGGCAGGCCGACCGGCTCGGACTGCCCACGCTGCCGACGGCGACGCTGGGCTCGTTCCCGCAGACGCGGGAGATCCGGCGTGCCCGCAGGGACCTGGCGGACGGGCGGATCGACTACGACAGGTACTGCGACTACCTGCGCGCCGAGATCGCCTCGGTGATCCGGCTGCAGGAGGACATCGGGCTGGACGTGCTGGTGCATGGCGAGGTCGAGCGCAACGACATGGTGCAGTACTTCGCCGAACTGCTCGACGGGTTCGCCGCCACCCGCAGCGGCTGGGTGCAGTCCTACGGCTCGCGCTGTGTGCGGCCGCCGATCCTGTACGGCGACGTGGCCCGACCCGCGCCGATGACCGTGGAGTGGACCGGGTACGCGCAGTCGCTGACCGACCGGCCGGTGAAGGGGATGGTCACCGGCCCGGTGACGATGCTCGCGCGGTCCTTCTGCCGCACGGACCTGGCACTGCCCGAGGTCGCCACGCAGCTCGCGCTGGTGGTGCGCGACGAGGTGGCGGACCTGGAGGCGGCGGGGACGGCGATCATCCAGATCGACGAACCCGCCATCCGGGAACTCCTGCCGCGCCGCGGCGCGGACCGACGCGCGTACCTCGACTGGGCGGTGGGCACCTTCCGCCTGGCCTCGGCCGGGACGCGACCGGACACCCAGATCCACACGCACCTCACCTACTCGTCTTTGCGGGAGATGAGGGCGGCGATCGAGGGACTCGACGCCGACGTCACCGCGATCGTCGCGACGCGGTCGATCGAGTGGGTACTGGAGGCCCTGGAGGATCACACCCTGACCCGTCAGGTCGCGCCCGGGGTGTACGAGTCACGGTCGGGGTTCGTCCCGGACATCGACCTGCTGCACTCGAGGCTGCTCCGGGCGGTGGACGCGGTGGGGGTGGACCGCGTGTGGGCGGTGCCGGACGGGGGGCTCAAGAGCCGTTACACCTGGCAGTTGGAGCCGAGCCTGCGCAATCTGGTCGCCGCCGCGCGGCGGATCCGACGGGCGGTTGCCCCGGATCCCCGGGGTTCCAATAAGATGGGACATAGAACGAGTCTCGGGTCACGGGCCCGGGATCGGTAGTGGAGAGAAGAGGACGACATCATGGCCGGTCAGACGCTCGAGCACACTGGTGCCGCCATCGTCGAGGAGTACTACCCGTCGTACGCGACGGAGGTCGCCCCCACGTACCCGCTGTACTCGACTACGATCTACCTGGGTTCGGTGATCATCCTGCTGAGCATGAGCATGCTGGGCCTGCCCATCACCGCCATCGGGTACTACACGGAGAACGCCGGGGTCTCCCTGGGGCTGGTCATCGCGGCGGTCGTGGCGACCACCGCCGTCTTCCTCCTCGGGCTGTTCATCTGTATGTACGGCTTCCGTAAGCACGGCCGCGAGGACGCACACTGACGGTCGACCCGGTCGTGGGTGCCGGCGCGCCCGCTCTCAGGGCGGGCGACCCGGCGACCGACGCCGAGCGGAGGTCAGCCCTCCGTCGTATGAAGATGGTCGCGACGGGGTTCCTCGTCGTGGCCGGACTGGTCTATCTGGTCGCGGAGTACGCGCTACACAACGGCGCCGACCCCTGGGTGGGTTACGTCCGCGCCGCCGCCGAGGCGGGGATGGTCGGCGGGCTGGCCGACTGGTTCGCCGTCACCGCCCTGTTCAAGCACCCGCTGGGGATCCCCATCCCGCACACCGCGCTCATCCGCAAGAAGAAGGACCAGCTGGGCACCTCCCTCGGCGGGTTCGTGGGGGAGAACTTCCTCGACCCCGAGATGGTGAGCGAGAAGGTCCGCGGCGCCCGCATCCCCGAACGCGCCGGTGAGTGGCTGGCCGAGGACGACCACCGCGCGATGGCCTCGGACCAGGCCGCCAAGGCCATCCGTGCCGTTCTGGCCGTGCTCCGCGACGACGACGCCGTCGCGATCATCGAACGCACCATCGTCTCCCGCATCGCCGAGCCGGAATGGGGGCCGCCGGCCGGTCGGATCCTCGCCGAGCTCCTCGACGAGGGACGCCACCTGCCCCTGATGGACCTCATGGCCGACCGCGCCCACGGCTGGGTGGAGGCCAACCCCGAGACCATCGACCGCTGGGTCCGCGAGAAGGCCCCCACGTGGGCGCCCCAGTTCGTCAACGAACTGCTCTCCGAGCGTGCCTACCGCGAGCTGCGCGAGTGGACCTGGCAGATCAAGGTCGACAAGCAGCATCCCGTTCGGGTGGCGCTGATCGGGTTCGTCGAGGACTTCGCCCGCGACCTCCAGCACGACCCGTCCACCATGGCCAAGCTCGAGACGTTCAAGCACGAGGTCATGGGCCGCGACGAGGTGCGCCGCGCCGCCGGATCGGCGTGGGCGGCCGCCAAGCACATGATCGTCGAGGCCACCGAGGACTCCTCGTCCACGCTGCGGGTGAAGATCGACGATCTCCTGGGCCGCCTGGCCGACATGCTCGTCGGGGACGAGAAGATGCGGGCGCGCCTCGACGACTACATGACCCGCACCGCCCGCTACGTCGCGGAGAACTACGCCGGCGAGGTCACCTCGATCATCTCCGAGACCGTCGAACGGTGGGACGCCGACGAGGCCTCCGAGAAGATCGAGTTGCTCGCGGGCAAGGACCTGCAGTTCATCCGCATCAACGGCACGGTCGTGGGGGCCCTGGCGGGACTCGTCATCCACACCACCACCGAGCTCATCTTCTGATCCCGGCCCGAGTCTGATCCCGACCGGCCTGTGTGACCCATCGCACCGCATCGCCGTACACATAGCGCTTGCTGTAGCAAGCACTCGTTGCTAGCGTTGGGGTCAGGCGATGAGAGACGGACGCTGGAGGGAGGTGACTCCATGGCCGCACAGAGTGGACACACACACGACGAGGCTGCGGAGAGCACCGGAGCACAGGTCGATGAACCGACCGCCGCAACCCTCGCGCGTCGCAACAAGCCGACGGGTGAGGTGCCGCGTCACAGCGATCTCACCTCGCACGGTGAGGACGACAAGCGTTCGTCCGAGTCGCAGGACATCGGGTCGTTCATCCGCGCCCAGCGGGAGGCCGCCGAGGTGTCCATCCGGCAGCTCGCGGAGCGTGCCGGCGTCTCCAACCCGTATCTGAGCCAGATCGAACGCGGGCTGCGCAAGCCGTCCGCCGAGGTCCTGGGTCAGATCGCCCGAGGTCTGAGGTTGTCCGCCGAGGTGCTCTACGCCCGCGCGGGGATCCTCGAACTCAAGCAGGGGAGTCCGGTGAGGGATGCGATCCTCACCGCCCCGGACCTCACAGAGCGACAGAGGGAGGTGCTCGTGGAGATCTACGAGTCGTTCCGAGCGAACAACGCAACGGCAGCCGCCCAGGTCGTCAACGTTCCCTGAGGGAACTCCGGACGACGGCCCGCAGGGCCACGTGACACCGCACAAGAGAACACCCGCACGACACCACCGAGGAGTCAAAATGGCCGATAAGAAGCCCACTTCCAAGAAGACCGCCGCCGAGGCCGCCGAGCAGAAGGCCAAGGGCGAGGCCGTCAAGGAGCAGGCCCTGGAGGGTCCGCTCGGTCAGGCCATCGCCGCCGTGCGCACGCCGGTCTACGCCTACGTCGGGGTCAACGACCTCGCCATCCAGGCCGTCTCCGGCATGGTCGCGGACCTGCGCCGTCGCGCCGAGGAGGCCGTCACCGAAGCGCAGTCCAAGGTCACCGAGCGCGTGGCCGAGGCGCAGAACCGCATCAACGAGCGCGTGGCCGGGGCGCAGACGCGCGTCACCGAGGTCCAGAACCGCGTGAGCGAGGTCCCCGAGCGCGTCCAGGCCCTGCCGGCCGAGGTCGAGGAGCTCGTCACCCGGTTCCGCCCGGAGGAGCTGCGCAAGGTCGCCGACGCGTACGTCCAGGTCGCGGCCGGGATCTACGGTGGCCTCGCCGCCCGCGGTGAAGACGTCGTGAGCCGGCTACGCGAGGAGAACCCGCAGCTCGAGGCCGGCCTGGCCCGCGTCAACGAGCAGGTGGCCCGCGCCGCCGGCGCCGTCGAGGAGCAGGTCGAACTGGGCGAGGACGCCCTCGGCACCGTCGCCCGCCAGACCCGCACGATCGGTGTGAAGGCGGCTGGCCGCGTCTCCAAGAGCGCCCGCCAGGCGGCCGAGACCGCCGGCGACGCCGCCGACTCGGCGGCCGAGCGGGTCGACGAGGTGGCCGAGCGCGTCGACAAGACGGCGGGCAAGGCCGCCGACAACGTCGACAAGGTCGCTGGCAAGGCCGCCGACCGCGTCGACGAGGCCGCCTCCAAGGCGTCCGCCGAGGTCGCTCGCGGCACCGCCGAGGTCGAGGCCCGCACGGCCAAGAAGGCACCGGCGAAGAAGGCTGCCGCCAAGAAGGCCCCGGCCAAGAAGGCGCCCGCCAAGAAGGCCGCCGCGAAGTCGACGACCACCAAGGCCACGGCCACCCCGTCGTCGTCGGGTGCGGCAACCGCCGACAAGCCGGCCGCGACCAAGCCGGCCGCCGGTAAGCCCGTGGCGTCCAAGCCCGCCGCCACCAAGCCGGCTGCCACCAAGTCGACTGCTGCCAAGCCGGCCGCCGCATCGGCCGGGGGCGATTCGGACGCCCCCACGCCGATGGAGCTCGCGGACAACGATCCCGCGCTGACCACCGCGGACACCCCGTTGCCCCCCGCCGGCACCGACCGCGTCTGATACAGCGGCACCTGACGCCCCGGCCCTCCTTCTCCGGAGGGGCCGGGGCGTCGTGCGTTGAGGTCCGCCGCAGGGGCCGGGCCGGGATCTGGACGCCGTGAACATGGTCACACCGCGGTGACATGAGTGCCGACTACACTGGGCCGCGTGATTGACACTCTTCCCGGGACGTGGGGCATGGTCCAGCTGGCTATCCAGGGCGCGCTCGTCGTGTGGGCCCTGGCGGGACTGGTGCTGGCAGTCCTCCCGCCCGCGTCGGCGTACTCGATCGAGGGCAAGTGGCCCAAGCCCGCCTGGATCGGCATCTGCGCCGTGGCCGCCCTCATGTTCGCGATCCGGCCGTTCGGCTTCCTCAGCATCATCGCGATGGTGGCAGTGGGTGTGTTCTTCGCCGACGTCCGGCCCGCTGTCGGGGGACGGCGCAGGTGACACCACCGGAGGCCGACGGGTTCCAGCGGATCGAGGAGCTGGCCGAGGACTCCGGCACCACGGTGCGTAACATCCGCGTCTACCAGGAGCGGGGACTTCTCCCGGCCCCCGTCCGCAGGGGTCGCACCGCGTTCTACGGGCCCGACCACAAGAACCGACTGAACCAGATCCTCCGGCTGCTCGACCGCGGCTACACGTTCGCCACCATCGAGGAGCTGTTCATCGCGGAGCGCCACGGCTTCACGCTCTCCGAGCTGCTGAACTCGGACGCCGTCCTACCGGAGCGACGCTCGAGCGGCACCCGCCGCCGCCTCCCTCGTGGCGGCGTGGAGGCCGTCGCGGGTTTCGAGTTCGCCGAGGAACTCCTCGACCAGGGATCGGCCATCGGCCTGGTCAGTGAGCCGAGTGCGGCCGACCATTTCTTCGCGGACCGCTACATGTACGAGCTGTTCCGCGAACTCATCGTCCTCGGGGTCGGTGAGGAGGGGATCGACAAGATCGGTCGCCTGTTCCTCAAGGGGCAGAGTACGTCGGCCGAGGCGCTCGACATCCTGGTGGAGACGATGCGCGACGCCGGGATGGACCAGTCCGTCATCATCAAGAGGGTCACGGGGATCATGCCCCGGGCCGGCGCCGCCGCCCGCCTGATCTTCCTCTCGGCGGCCGAGACCCTGCTCAGCGAGCGGCACGGCTTCCCCAAGGGCTGACCTCCCCGGGAGCGGACCTCCCAGGGGAGCTGACTTTCCCGGGAGCGGACCTAGGTGAACACGACGGTGCGTCCGCCGTGGACCAGCACCCGGTCCTCGAGGTGCCAGCGCAGCCCCTTGGCCAGGACCAGCTTCTCGGCGTCGCGCCCCTGCCGGACCATGTCCTTCACCGTCGCTGTGTGGTCCACGCGGATGACGTCCTGCTCGATGATCGGCCCCTCGTCGAGGTCGGCGGTCACGTAGTGGCAGGTCGCCCCGATCAGTTTCACGCCGCGGACATGCGCCTGGTGGTAGGGGCGGGCGCCCACGAAGCTGGGCAGGAAGCTGTGGTGGATGTTGAGGGCACGCCCGGCCCACTTCGTGCAGAGCTCGTCCGGCAGGACCTGCATGAAGCGGGCCAGCACGATCGCGTGCGGGTCGATCTCGTCGACGATCGCGGCGACCTCCGCGAATGCCGGGCCTCGCTCGGCGGGGTCGGCCGGGAACGGCACGTGGTGGAAGGGCGCACCGTGCGACTCGGCCATGCCGCGCAGGTTCTCGTGGTTGCCGATCACGGCCCGGACCCGCGCAGGGTAGTCACCGCTCTCCACCCGACCCAGCAGGTCGTGGAGGCAGTGCCCCTCCTTCGAGACCAGGATGACGACGTCCTTGGGCTCGGAGGAGTCCGAGATGTGCCAGTCGGTCTCCGGGCCCAGTTCGGCTGCAACCCGCTCGAAGCGGCGCCGCAGTTCGTCGATCTCCATGCCGATCGACTCGGCGCTCACGGACTGGCGGGTGAAGAACCAGTTCGAGTCCTCGTCCGCGTGGTAGGCCGCCTCCGTGATCGTCCCGCCCAGCTCGGCGAGGAAGGTGGCGATCCGGGCGACGATACCGATGCGGTCCGGGCAACCCAGGGTGAGGACGAAGCGACGTGACATGAGTGCCCATTGTGCCAGCAGGGAAGACGGGCGCCCCCGCTAGGCTGGCCGGCATGGACGCCACTGCGACGAACGAGCTGACCCGCGCCCGGGTCGCCGCCATGATCGACCACACCCTGCTCTCCCCCGACGCCTCCCGCGACGACGTCCGGGCCTGCGTCGACGAGGCCCGCGAGTTGGGAGTCAAGGCCGTGTGCGTGAGCCCGGCCATGCTCCCGGTGCGGGGTGAGGAGCTCGTCGTCGCCACGGTGGCCGGTTTCCCCTCCGGCAAGCACCACTCGCTGGTCAAGGCGATGGAGGGCAGGCTCGCGGTGGACCAGGGGGCCCGTGAGGTGGACATGGTGATCGATGTGGGCGCCGCCATCGCCGGACTGGTCGACGAGGTCATGGCCGATGTGCTGGCCATGCGGGATGCCGTGCCGCCGCCCGTGGTCATCAAGGTGATCCTCGAGACCGCGGCCATCCACAAGGCGCTGGGCGAGGAGGCGGGCGACGAACGAATCGAGGCCCTCTGCCATGCCGTCGCCCGGGCGGGGGCCGATTTCGTCAAGACCTCCACCGGTTTCCACCCCGCCGGCGGCGCCAGCGTGCGCGCGGTCGAGGCCATGGACCGGGCGGTGGGCGGCCGGCTGGGCATCAAGGCCTCGGGCGGGATCCGTGACGCGGATGCCGCCCGCGCGATGATCGCCGCCGGTGCGACCCGCCTCGGGCTGTCGGGCTCCCGCGCGGTGCTGGAGGGCTTCCCCGAATAGCCGCGTCGCCCGACTGCCGACCGTCCGACTGCCGACCGTCCGACTGCCGACCGTCCGACTGCCGACCGCCCGACTGCCGACCGCCCGGGATCAGCCCGTGGTCAGCACCATCTTGCCGGCGGTCCGACCGGTCTGGCCGCGACGATGCGCCTCGGCGGCCTGCTCCAACGGGAAGACCTCGGCGATCGTCGCCCGGAGCGCACCCTGTTCGACGAGCTCGGTGATCGAGACCAGGTCGTGGCGCGAGGAATCCACGAGCATCCGGACCGCACGCACCCCCAGCTCCTCGGCCTCCCGGAAGAAGTCGCCGGACCCCACGGGCAGGATCGACACCACGATCCCGCCGGGGCGCAGCGTCCGCAGGGAGTCGAGGGACGTCTGACCGCCGATCGTGTCGAGCACGGCGTCCACGTCGCTGACCGCCTCGGCGATGTCGACGTCGTGGTAGTCGATCGCCTCGTCGACGCCGAGCTCGCGCAGGAAGTCGTGCTTGCCGGCGCTGGCGGTGCCGATCACGTATGCGCCGCGGGCCTTGGCGATCTGGACGGCCACGTGCCCGACCCCGCCGGCGGCGGCGTGGATGAGCACCCGCTGACCCGGCTGGATGTCGGCGTACTCGACGAGCGCCTGCCATGCGGTCAGCGACACGAGCGGCAGGGCGGCGGCCTGCACGTGGTCGAGGGAGGCGGGCTTGGGGGCGAACCAGGCCGCGGGGGCGGCGACGTACTCGGCGTGGGCTCCGTGCCCGAACGGGTACGAGAGCATCCCGAACACCTCGTCGCCGGGGGAGAAGCGGGCGACGCCGATGCCCACCTCCTCGACCACACCGGACAGGTCCCAGCCGAGCACGAAGGGGGGCTTGCCGAGGAAGCCGCCGTTCTCACGGTGCTTCCAGTCGGTGGGGTTGACGCTGGCGGCCTCGACGCGGACGAGGACCTCGTTGGTGCGCGGGGTGGGGCGGGGGAGGTCGACGACGGCGAGGACGTCCGGCTCCCCGAGGGTGTCCTGGTGCACGGCGCGCATGGTGGTGTCATTGCTCATGGACCCAGGGTAGGCAGATTCCGCGGTCGCCGGTCGGGCGCAAAGCGGCGGGGCGACGTCAGAGCCGGTGCAGCTCGACGTCACCCAGCGCGCCGCCGTCGATGGTCGCGGTCATGTAGGTGCAGTGCGGTTGGCGACGCCGGTCGGTCGGGGAGCCCGGGTTGAGCAGTCGCAGGCCGCCCTGGCCGGACGCCCTCGGCGCGGTGGTGTCCCACGGGATGTGCGAGTGCCCGAACACCAGGACGTCGGTGTCCGGGTAGGCCTTGGCCATGCGTGTGTCGCGGCCCGCGGACGCGCCGGCCTCGTGCGTCACCACCAGACGCACGCCGTCGATCGTCTCGCGTGCCACCTCGGGCAGGCGCTCGCGCAGGTCCGGGCCGTCGTTGTTGCCCCAGCAGGCGATGAGTCGAGCCGAGCGTTCCTCCAACGAGTCGAGAAGCCCCACGTCCATCCAGTCGCCCGCGTGGATCACGATGTCCGCGGCGTCGACCTCATCCCACACCCGCTCGGGCAGGTCGCGGGCCCGCGTGGGGACGTGGGTGTCGGCGATGAGCAGCAGGCGGGTGCCGGCGTCACTGCCGCCGGTGCCCCTGCCGCCCGTGACCCTGCCGCCTGAGACCCTGCCGCCCAAGACCCTGCCGTCCGCATGAGGCGCAGGGGTCACTCGGTCGCCTCGAGCACGACATCCTGACCGGCGATGTCGACGGTCATGCCGCCCGGCACCACCCGGACGCCGGTCAACTGGACCCCCTCGGGCAGTTCGGCCAGCGCCGAGTCCATCATCGAGACGGTCCCGCCGAGGAACTCGGAGGGCAGCGGGAAGCCGAGGATCGACGCCTGCTCCGGCTGCATCTCGAGGACGCCACCGATGAGCCTCGGCGTCACGACCGCCTCGGCCAGGCCGCTGATCGAGACCCGCAGGGTGCCGGCGGCGGGGTCGGCGATGATCTCCTGGACCTGGATCAGCCCGCCGAGCAGGGTGTCGCCGGCCGCGCCCTCGGACTGGGCGGCGGCGGACATGGTCTGCTCGGAGACGAACGCGGTCCCGGTCAGCGAGTCCACGTAGGTCAGGTCGCCTTCGGTGCGCACGCCGTCGGCCCGGATGTCGATCTGCGGTGCCGGTCCGGTCGCGCCGTCGGCGGCCGAGCCGTCGGTGGTGATGCGCACGGAGCCGAGGTTGCCGTCGATGTAGGACAGGATCACCGGGCGCGCGCCGAGTTCGACCTGGGCGGGCGACCCCAGGCTGGCGGTCACCTCGTCACTCATGCGGTTCTTGATGGCGTTGCGCATGCCGAACTCGAGACCGACCAAGGCCGCGACGAGACCGACGGCGAGAAGCGCCGCGATGAGCGCGATCAGCGGCCCGCGTCCCCGCCGGCTCCCGCCCTCAGCGCCGGATCCGCCCGAACCGGGCCCGCCCGAGCGGGATCCGCCCGGGCTGCGCCCGGCCGTCCAGGGTCCACCCGTGTCGGAGGCGCCGGGGCCCTGCGAGCCGGTTCCAGGCGCTGCGGCGAACTGCGCGGTCTCGGCGTGCTGGACGCCGGGTCGGTCGTAGGCGGGGAGGCGTTGGGTGTCGTGCGGCTGCTGCATTCGTCCGATTGTCACCGATCCGGGCCGGGAGTGCAGTGCCCACGTCCCCGCCGCAGGTCAGCGGGCGGCGGTCCAGCGGCGCAGGTGCTGGTACTCGGCCTCGAACAGTCGGTCCAGGTGCCCCACGACGAGCTTCTCGAGCTTGCCGCCGAGCAGCGGCACCGACACCTTGACCTGACCGGAGACGGATTCGTGGGCCGCCCCGTCCCGGTGGACGGTCTCGGCGCCGCCGTCGATCATCCCGAGCCCACCGGCGGCCTCGGCGCGGGCCGATCCGGTGAACCGCTCGCCGTCGAAGTCGCCGAAGGTGCTGGTCCGGACGATCACCAGCTGCCCGGGCAGGACCTTGCGCGCCAGGTCGGGGATGTCGGAGTCGGGGATGTGCTGGGTGACGGCCACGGTGATCGTGTCGCCGGTGGTGGAGAAGTCGTCGAGGGTGTCCTCGGGGCTACCGACGGCGGCGATGCGGTCGCGCCAGAAGGCCTCGTCGCCGTAGGAGGTGAACACGTTCTCGACGTGCGTGTCGATACGTGCCGTGTGGGAGAAGCGGGTCGCCATGGGGTCAGACCCTACAAGCCGCCGGTTACCCTCGGTCGTGTGAACCCGTCGTCGCCCGACCCCGCCGGCACCGCGCCGACCCCCGCGGGCACCCATCCGCACCCCGCCGACCCGGTCGTCGCCGAGCTGTCCCACATCAGCGGCATCGACGTGGCGCCCGGTGCCCGCCTCGCGGACCTGACCACCCTGCGCATCGGCGGCCGCCCCCGCGCGCTGCTGGAGTGTGCGACCCCGGACGCGGTCTTCGCGGCGGTCCGCGCCCTGGACGCCGCGGACGTGCCGGTGCTCGTGTTGGGGGGCGGTTCGAACCTGGTGGTGGCCGGCGGCGACCTCGACCTGGTGGCGGTGGCGGTGCGCAACCGGGAGATCGACTACCTCGCCGGCCCGACCGAGGACCAGCTCGTCGTCCGCGCGGGCGCGGGCCTGACCTGGGACGATCTGGTCGCCGACACGGTCGCGCGCGGGTACGGCGGCCTCGAGTGCCTGTCCGGCATCCCCGGATCCGTGGGCGCGACGCCCGTGCAGAACGTCGGCGCCTACGGGGTGGAGGTCGCCCAGATCCTGCACCGCGTGCGCTGGTTCGACCGCGCCACCGGCGTCGACGAATGGGTCACCCCCGACGCCCTCGGCCTCGAGTACCGCACGTCCATCCTGAAGAACACCGACCGCGCCGTGGTCCTCGAGGTGGAGTTCCGCCTCGATCCCGCCGGACGCAGCGAACCGATCCGCTACGCCGAACTCGCCGGCCGCCTCGGTGTCGCCCCTGGTGACCGGACCGACCCGGCCGTGGTGCGGCGCACGGTGCTCGACCTGCGCCGCGGCAAGGGGATGGTGCTCGACGACGACGACTCCGACACCTGGTCCGCGGGATCGTTCTTCACCAACCCGGTGATACCCCAGGACGAACTCCCCACGGTGCGATCCCGGGTGGCCGCCAGGCTCGGCACCGCGCAGTCCGAGCAGATGCCCGCCTTCTCCGCACCCGGGGGCGTCAAACTCTCGGCGGGATGGCTCATCGAGCGGGCCGGTTTCTCCAAGGGGCATCCCTCGTCGTCGTCACCCGCTCGTCTCTCCACCAAACACACGCTGGCGCTGACCAACAGGGGTCAGGCCACCGCGGACGACGTGATCGCGTTGGCGCGCGAGGTACGTGACGGGGTGCGGGAGGCGTTCGGCGTGGAGCTGCACCCCGAGCCGGTGTGGGTGGGCTGCCACATCTGACCCGGGCCGCCCGGCGCAGCCGCGCGACCCTGATTCCCCCCTGCGCCGCCCACCCTGGCACGCTGGAGCCCGACCTTCGTGGTCTGTCCCGCCCCGTGCGCCCGATCCGGCGCCGCTCGTCGTTGGAGAAGCCCGTGGACCTGTTCGCGTATCCGGTGTCACTCGTCATGAAGTTCTGGCACTGGGCGTTGAGCTTCGTCGTGGACCCCGACTCCGGCATCGCATGGGTCGGCTCGGTGTTGCTGCTGGTGGTGACCGTGCGGCTGCTGCTCATGCGGTCCATGTGGCGGCAGCAGTACTCGATGCGCAAGATGGCGCAGCTCGCTCCCAAGATGAAGGAGCTGCAGCTCAAGTACAAGGATCGCAAGTCCCCCGAGGACCGCCAGGCGCAGGCCAAGGAGATGCAGGAGCTGTACTCCGGCGCCGGCGTCAACCCCGCGGCCGGGTGCCTGCCGCTGCTGGTGCAGATCCCGGTGTTCCTCGGCCTGTACTACGTGCTGCTCAACTTCTCGCCTCCCGGCAAGTCCATCGAGGAGGCCTCGACCATGACCAACGGGGCGTTCCAGCCCGAGCAGGTCGCCTCCTTCCTCAACGCCGAGATCTTCGGGGTGCCCCTGGCGTCCTACATCCGGATGCCGCAGGAGGTCATGGACTCGCTGCACCCGGGGCTGCAGCAGAGCGACATCCTCATGCTGGCCGTGCCGCTGTTCGTCCTGGCCGGCATCGCCACGTTCATCAACATGTGGAACTCCTTCCGCCGCCAGAAGGCGGCCAAGGCGGCCGAGCAGGCGGCGATCGCGCAGGTCGAGGCCGAGGACCGCGCCGGCGGGCCGTTCGTCGACGGCGAAGTGGTGGAGATCGACGGTGAGAAGCCCGCCACCGCGGCCGACGCCGACGTCGGGTCGGAGGGCGGCTCCACTGCCGCCGACCGCCGCGATGGTACGGCCGGCACCCCGGGCACTCCCGCCACCGCGGGCGCTGCCGGCGCGGCCGGTCCGGGCGCTGGAGCAGGCGCTGATGCGGCGGCCAAGCCGCAGGACTTCCAGTCGATGGCCGAGTCCATGACCGAGTCGATGAACCAGTCGATGAAGATCATGATGTACCTGTTCCCGTTCTTCCCGATCGTGGGCGCGTACTTCTTCAACTTCCCCATCGCGATCGGCCTGTACTGGCTCACCAACAACATCTGGACCGCGGTGCAGTCGCACTTCTTCATGGAGCGGCTCGAGAAGGAACTGCCCATGAGCAGCCGCGAGGGCCTGCCGCCCAGCGCGTTCATGTAGCCCTCGCCGTCCCCCCTTCGCCGGCACACCCGCGCCGTCACACCCGCGCCGTCACACCCTCGGCAGGAGTCCCGGCCGGGTCTACGCTGGAGCCGTGGAGACCGCCGCTCCAGAGGTGAGGTTCCGTCCGCTGACCCGCGACGACCTGCCGACGCTCGCGCGTTGGCTGGCCGAGCCGCTCGTCGCACGATGGTGGTCGGAGAACTCGCCGGACCGGGTCGAACAGGACTTCGGCCCCTACCTCGATGACGCACAGACGGAATGCATCGCCGAACCGGCGGCACGCGGCAGGGGCGCCGGTGCGGCGATGGCGGCCCGGGCGGTCTCCGAGATCTGGGCTCACCACCCCGGCGCGAGCTGCGTGATCGTTCCCGTGAACATCGAGAACCCGCGATCCTGGGGTGCCCTGCTCCGGGCCGGGTTCCGGCGGTTGCCGGACGCGGAGCTCACGCCCGACAACCCCGGTGACACGCCCCTCCACGCGATCTGCCGCATCGACCGACCCGCCCGCCGAGGCACCGGAACTCCGTGGACGGGCGCGGGGTCGTGATGAACGGACGCGGGTTCGTGCAGAATCCGGCTCTTGCCGCCGCCGGGACCGCGGTGTAGCTTCAGCGTGAACGTCGGTCGGGCGCACGGCGCGACTCCGGGGAGACCCGGGGCCGCGAGGGGCGCGGAGCCGAGGGGAATGAGACGAGGAGATCGAAGGACAGTGCTGAACCGCAGGTGAGTCCCGGCCACACGCCACCTCTCCTGGAGCACGCATGTCTTTCCTCGTCCTGTCGGACGTCGCGTACGCGTTTCCCGACGACACCCCACTCTTCGACGGGCTCGACCTCGCCGTCGGTCCCGGCCTGACCTCCCTCGTCGGTCGCAACGGCGCCGGCAAGAGCACCCTGCTCCGCCTCATCGCGGGCGAACGTCGGCCGACGCGCGGGTCGATCACCGTCGACGGCGATCCGGCGGGCCCGCCCACCGTGGGATACCTGCCGCAACTGCTCGCCGACGCCCCGGCGGAGCGCACCCTCGCCGATGAGCTCGGCGTGGGCGGGCGACTGGAGGCGCTGGCGCGGATCGAGGCGGGGGAGGGCGACGACGACGACTTCGAGCTCGTCGGCGATGACTGGGCCGTGGCCGAGCGCACGGTCGCGCTGCTCGACGACCTGGGCCTGCCGACCGAGTTGGGCCGACCCGTGGTGGCGCTGTCCGGCGGGGAGCGCACTCTGGCCGCGGTGGCGGGTCGACTGCTCGGGCGGCCCCGGGTCCTCCTGCTGGACGAACCCACCAACAATCTCGACGGGCGGGCGCGGGAGCGGCTGTTCGCGGCGATCGGCGGGTTCGTGGGCGGCGGCGATCGCGTGGTCCTGGTGGTGAGCCACGATCTCGAATTGTTGGACCGTGCCGGCAGGACGGTCGAGCTGCGGGCCGGCCGGTGCCGAGTGTTCGGCGGGCCGTACTCGCACTATCGCGAGGTGATCGAGACCGAGCAGGCGGCCGCGGTGCAGTCGCTGGCCGGGGCGCGGAACGATCTGCGCGCCGAGAGGCGGGACAGGGTCGAGGGGGTCGAGAAGGCGAGCCGGCGGGTCGCGCAGGGGCGGCGGGTGCAGGCGGCGGGCGGAATGCCCAAGATCCTCATGAACGCCCGTCGCGCGTCGGCGCAGGAATCGGCCGGCAGGTTGCGCGCGGTCCACGACCAGGGCGTCGAGCAGGCGCGGGAGCGGATGCGCTCGGCCAATGCCGCGGTCCGGCGCGAGGAGCGGCTGCGGGTCGAGCTGCCCGACCCAGGGTTGCCGGCCGGCCGGGTGGTGCTGGACGTCGATGACCCCGTCGCGGGCCGGGTCCATCTCGCGGGGCCCGCGCGCGTGCGCCTGGCCGGGCCGAACGGCAGCGGCAAGACGACGCTGCTGCGACGCCTCCTCGGCGCTCGCGGTCCGGACCGCGCCGGCGGCGTCGACGAGGGGTTCGACGATGAGGGGTTCGTCGACGAGGTGGTCCACGTCCCGTTTGCCCTGCTGCCGCAGGATCTGCGCGTCGAGCATCCGGAGTGGTCGGTCATCGACGCGATCCGAGCCGTCCGCCCCGCCGCGTCGGCGGAGGAGGCCCATGCCCACGCGGCGCGGCTGCTGTTCACCGGCCGGGCCGGGTTCCGCCGACTCGGCGACCTGTCGGGTGGCGAGCGACTCCGTGCGGCGCTGGCGGCGCGGCTGTTCGCCCGCCCGGTCCCGCAGTTGCTGGTCCTGGACGAGCCGACCAACAACCTCGACCTCGACGGTGTAGAGGTGCTCGCCGACGCGCTCTCGCAGTGGCGCGGTGCGCTGCTGTTGATCAGTCACGACGACGGATTCTGCGATCGAGTGGGGGTGGACGACGTGATCACCCTCGGCTGACCCCGCTCCGGCGGGGTGGACGCACGCGAACACACCTATCCCCGAGAGAGGGCCCACCATGCGCAAGCTCATCTACTACGTGGCCGTGAGCGTCGACGGTGTCATCGCCGACCCCGACGGCGGCGTCGACGCCTTCCCCGTCGAGGGCGACCACATGCCCTGGATCATCGAGCACTATCCGGAGACGATCCCCGGCCACCTGCGCGAGCCGCTCGGGCTGGCGCGGACCCCGCACCGGGCATTCGACACCGTGATCATGGGCCGCACCACCCATCAGGTGGCCGTGGACGAGGGACTGGCCAGCGGGTACCCGCACCTGCGCCAGTACGTGGTGACCCACCGGCCGGACGAGCTGCCGGCCGAGGAGGGGCTGACGGCGTCCGACGAGGACCCGGTGACGCTGGTCCGCCGGCTCAAGGCCGAGGGCTCGCCGCTGGCCATCTGGCTGTGCGGGGGCGGGATGCTGGCCGGGCAGGTGGTCGACGAGATCGACGAGTTCCGCCTCAAGGTCAATCCCGTCGTCCTCGGCGCGGGCATCCCGCTGGTGGCGCGGGCGACGGGCGGGCCGGGCGCGGCTGGCGGGGCGCTCCCGCTGGCGCTGACCCGTCGGACGCGTCGAGACTTCGAGAGCGGGGTGAGCTACGTGGAGTTCTCCCGCGGCTGATCGCAACGCCCGCCGCGCCGCTGCCTCCCCGCCACCGCGCCTGCCACCGCGCCGCCGTCGAGAAGAGTGTTTCGCGCGTATCTGTCGAGTAGAGGCGCGCGAAACACTCTTCTCGACGGCGAGGTGGCCAGGTGGCGCGGTGGCCCGGCGGCGTGGCGGCGCAGCCGGCGCAGGGTCAGACGGCGCCGCCGGCCACGGAGGGCGGGGTGCCGGTGTTGGTGGAGGAGTCGGTCTCGCGGGCCAGGTACTCCTCGATGCGGAACCAGTCGTCGGCGGCGCGCTCGGCGATGGTCACCAGGGTGTTCATGTTGGCGACCTCCTCGACCTGCTCGCGGAGGAACCACAGCATGAACTGCTCGCCGAGCGGGTCGGATTCGGCGCGGGCGGCCTGGAACATCGCCTCGATCTGCCGGGTGACCTGCTTCTCCTGCTCCAGTGCGGCGCGCAGCGCATCGGCGGGACCGCGGAACTGGGCCTCCGGCGCGGGCACGGCCGGGATCGTCACGGCGATCTCCCGGTCGAGCATGTACTGGACCATCATCATCGCGTGGTTCCGCTCACCCAGGCTGTGCGAGTAGAAGCGCGACGCCAACTGCGGTAGGTCCTGCGCGTCCGCCCACACGGCGATCGCGATGTACTGCTGACTGGCGGCGAACTCGTGACCGACCTGAGCGGAGAGGAGTTCGACGAATGAGTTCTTGTTCCTGGCCATGGAGGAGGCCCCTTTCGGTAGGGGGCCAGCCTATGTTCGCCGGCGACGTTTCACCAGGTCAGTAAGCCTAACCTGGGTACACCATGGCCAGCCTCACCTACCGCACATCAGCCCCGGTGGGCGCGCATCGCGGAGTGCTGGTCCCGCGGCTTCACCACGATCTGGTCCAGGTTGACGTGCGAGGGCCGGCTCGCCACGAACCCGACGATCTCCGCCACGTCCTCGGCCACCATCGGGGTGAGCCCACGGTAGACGGCGGCCGCCTTGTCGTCGTCGCCGTCGAACCTCACGCGGGAGAACTCGGTATCGACCATGCCGGGCGCGATCTCGGTGAACCGCACCGGCTGGCCCAGGTGCTCCCCGCGCAACGTCCGGTGCAGGACCGCTTGAGCGTGCTTGGCCGAGGTGTAACCGGAGCCGTTGTCGTACGACTCGAGGGCCGCGATCGAGGTGATGGTGATGACCAGCCCGTCGCCCGTATCTACCAGCACCGGCATGAGACCGCGGACCATGCGCAGCGTGCCGATGACGTTGGTCTCCCACATCCAGCGCCACTGGTCCTCGTCGGCGTCCATCACACTGGTCGTGCCCTTGGCGCCGCCCGCATTGTTGACCAGCACGTTCAGCCGGGGGATGGCCGCGCAGAACGCCTCGCACGAGTCGGCGTCGGTGACGTCGAGGGGCAGGGCGGTGCCGCCGATGTCCGCCGCGAGCGCCTCCAGCCGGTCGACCCGCCGCGCCCCGACGACCACGTGGAACCCGAGGCCGGCCAGCTCGCGCGCGGACGCCTCACCGATCCCCGACGACGCCCCCGTCACCACCGCGATGCGGGTCTCGGCGGGCAGGGCGGCGAGCCGCTCACGGGCGGCGGAGTGGTCGATGCTCATGGCCTAGAGACTAGGCGGCGGGTCCGACACGGTCGATGGGGGAGGACGACGACGACGAGGTCAGCGACCCCGACCAGTGACCATTTCGACGAGTCCGCGCACCGCGCCCTTGGCCATGTCGGCCTTGGAGAAGTAGTCCTGCCAACCGCACACCCGGCCATCGCGGACCTCGAGGCGGCCGCACACCCAGAAGCCGACGCGGAACCGCCCCACCCCCAGGTAATCGGTGCGCTCGGTGAGCACCACGACGGGGGCCGCCGGGTCGGTCGGGTCCGCGGGCGCCGACACCGCGAGGTGGTGGATCTCCACGCCGAAGCGGATGCTGCGGTTCATCGAGGAGATCGCGCCGACGACCGCGCGCTTGCCCCGGATGGTCGGCAGGCCGATGTTGGCCCACCAGACGTCCTCGCTGAGCAGGTCCGCGGCGGAGGCGGTGGAGCCGGTCATCAGGGCGTCGAAGAACGTGCGGACCACGACATCGGGGTCGGTCCGGGTGCTGGTGGCTGCCATTGCGCAACGGTAACCGCCGCGGGCGGGGTCTGGGGGCCGGATCGCGGCGATCGGCTCTGGCACCATGAGGTTCATGACCTCAGCCTCCCCCTCCGCCTCGCCAACCGACGCCCGTACCGACGCCCCCGCCGCCTCGACGCCCGCGCCCACCCTCCCTGCGCCCGCCCTCGCCTCGGCCGTTTCGTCCGACGGCACCGCGATCGCCTACCGCGTGCTCGGTGACCCCGCCGCCCGGCCGCTCGTGCTCATCCACGGGTGGGCGCAGTCGAGCGCGAGCTGGGGGCAGGACGTGCTGAACGACCTGGCCCGGCGTTTCCGCGTGGTGGCGATCGACCTGCGCGGCCACGGGCACTCCGACGTCCCGGCCGGCGGCTACGACTCGGCACCGCAGTGGGCCGACGACGTCGAGGCCGTCCTCGACTCCGCCGGGATCACCGAGGGCTCGGGCGCGATCCTCCTGGGTTGGTCCTACGGCGGGGTCGTGGTCGCGGACTACCTGGCCGCCCGCGGTGAGGGCCGGGTCGGCGGGATCGTGCTGTGCGGTGCGGTCACCTCCCTCTCCCGCTCGGCGGGCGGCGCGATCGGCCCGGCCATGAAGGAGGTCACCTCGGGCGGGGCGTTCGACGAGAAGCCGTCGGTCGCGCTGGCGGCGTTCACCAGCTTCGGAGCAGCCATGATGCGCTCGGGATCGGGCTCGGACGGGCAGCGGATCCTGGGCCTGTCGCTGGCCACGCCGCCGACGGTCCGGCAGGCGCTGCTCACCCGCAAGGTGGACAACGACGACACCCTGCGCGGCCTGTCGATCCCCGCGCTGGTCATCCACGGCGCCCACGACGGGGTGGTGCTGCCGTCGGCCGGGCAGGCGAACGCCGAGATGATCCCCGGCGGCCGCTACGTCGAGTTCGCCGAGTCCGCGCACGCGCCGTTCCTCGAGGAGACGCCGCGCTTCCTCGCCGAGCTCGACGAGTTCGCCGCCTCCCTGTAGCCGTTCGTGGCGGGCGGGCCCGGCGCGCTGGAGCCCACCTCGTCGTCGTCACCTCAGGGCGGGCGGGGGCACGGGCGACGTGCACCCCGGCGCGGGCGGGGGCACAATCGGACGGGTGACCGTAACCGACCTCGACCCCGGCGCCGCGCACCCCCTGCCCCGGCGCATCGCGGTCCTGTCCTTCCACACCTCGCCGCTCGCCCAGCCGGGCACGGGCGACGCGGGTGGGCTCAACGTCTACGTCCTGCAGACCGCGCGCCGCCTGGCCCGCCGCGGGGTGGAGGTCGAGATCTTCACCCGCGCCACCCACTCGTCGCAACCGCCGGTCGAGCAGGCGGGCGACGGCGTGCTGGTCCGCAACATCGTGGCCGGACCGTTCGAGGGCCTGCGCAAGGAGGACCTGCCCACGCAGCTGTGCCCGTTCGTCGCCGGCGTGATGCGGGCGGAGGCCGGGCAGGCGCCGGGCCACTACGACCTCATCCACTCCCACTACTGGCTCTCGGGCCAGGCCGGGCTCGTCGCGTCCGAGCACTGGGGGGTGCCACTGGTGCACACCGCGCACACCCTGGCGGCGGTGAAGAACGCGGTCCTCGCCGAGGGAGACACCCCCGAGCCCGAGTCCCGGCGGATCGGTGAACAGCAGATCGTGGACGCCGCCGACCGGCTCGTCGCCAATACCACCGGCGAACTGCGCGAACTCGTCGACTACTACGACGCCGACCCCGCGCATGCCGACGTCGTCCCGCCCGGCGCCGACCTCGAGCAATACACCCCCGGCACCCAACGCGGGACCGAGCGGGCCCGCCGCGCACTCGGGCTGGGGCAGCACTCCGAGGTGATCGCCTTCGTCGGCCGGATCCAACCGCTCAAGGCGCCCGACGTGATCGTGCGGGCGCTGGCCGAGATGGTGCGCGCCCAGCCCCGCCGCGATGTGCGTCTGATGGTCGTCGGTGGGCCCAGCGGGTCGGGGCTCGAAAGGCCGCGCTCGCTGATGGAGCTGGCCGAGGAGCTGGGCGTGGCCGACCGCGTGTGCTTCCTGGCGCCGCGCCCGCCGTCGGAGCTGGTGGACGTCTACCGCGCCGCCGACATCGTGGCGGTGCCGTCGTACTCGGAGTCGTTCGGGCTGGTGGCGCTCGAGGCGCAGGCGTGCGGCACCCCCGTCGTCGCGGCCGCGGTGGGCGGGTTGCCGACGGCCGTCGGCGACGGCCGGACCGGGATCACCGTCGACGGGCACGATCCGCGGGAGTGGGCGCGCGTGTTGTCGGGATTGTTGGACGACGACGAGCTGCGCCTGTCGATGTCGCGGGCCGCCCCGGTACACGCCTCCGGGTTTTCCTGGGACTCCACCGCCGACGGGCTGCTGTCCTCGTATGCGGGCACGATGGCCGCATACCGGGCCCGACGTGCGGAGGCAACCGCGTCCTGATCTCCCGTCCGCAGGAGCCGCCGCGTCGAATCGCCTACGAGGCCCGGCCGACGCCTGGCCCGGCCGACGACAAGTCTTTGCCGACGACAGGCCCCAGCCGACGAGAAGTCCCAGCCGACCACCCCGAAGGAGTCACGATGATCGACCCCACCGAGAGCAAGCGCATGGACGACGACGGGCCGGCCCCGCACCGGGACGATGTCGACGCCCCCACCGTCGAGCGGATCCGCAACTTCCTCGTGGAGCGGGAGATCGAGTCGACGCTGGCCGACGGACGGACCTTCGTCGTGATCCTGCCGGGGGAGAAGCGCCTCAAGACCGCGTGCCACCTGACGGTGAACCGGGAGAGCGTGCGCATCGAGGCGTTCGTGTGCCGCCGACCCGACGAGGACTTCGAGAAGGTCTACAACTACCTGCTGCGGCGCAACCGGCGGCTCTACCAGGTGGCCTACACGCTGGACAACAACAGCGACATCTACCTCGTCGGCCGGATGCCGCTGGTCGCGGTGACCGAGGAGGAGCTCGACCGCGTGCTGGGTCAGGTGCTCGAGGCCGCCGACCACGACTTCAACGTCCTCATCGAGCTGGGCTTCCACACCTCGATCCGCCGCGAGTGGGAGTGGCGGGTGTCCCGGGGCGAGCCGCTGCGCAACCTCGACGCGTTCCGCCACCTCACCGAGGACCTGCCCCAGCCCGAGTAGCCCGGGGCCGGGACAACCCGCCGGTCAGGGGTTGATCTGCTGCGCGACCCTCTTGCGCAGGACCTTGCCCATCGGGTTGGTGGGCAGTTCGTCCAGTTCGACGAACTCGCGCGGGACCTTGTACCCGGCCAGCGAGCCCTTGCAGTGCGCGCGCAGGGCGTCGGGGTCGAGTGTGGCGCCGGGCTCCGGCACGACCGCGGCGATGACCTTCTCGCCGCCGTCGGAGCTCGGGCGGCCCACCACGGCGCAGTCCGCGACGCCCGGGGCCGTGCGCAGCACCGCCTCGACCTCCGACGGGTAGACGTTGAACCCGCCGGTGACGATCATCTCCTTGATCCGGTCCACCACGTGGAGGAAGCCGTCGGAGTCCTGCACCACGACGTCGCCGGTGCGGATCCAACCGTCGTGGAAGGTCTCGGCGGTCGCCTTCTCGTTGCGCCAGTAGCCCGGGAACACCTGCGGTCCTTTAACCAACAGTTCACCGGGCTCGCCGGCCGGTGCGTCGACCGAGGGGTCGTCCTTGTCCGCGACACGGATATCGGTGTCCGGGAACGGGACGCCGATGGAGCCGGCCCGCCTCGCCGTCGACATGGGGTTGCCGACGGTGATGGGGGAGGTCTCGGTCATCCCGTATCCCTCGACCAGGAGGCCGCCGGTGGCGGACTCCCACCTCTCGATGAGCTCGGCGGGCAGGCTCATGGCGCCGGACAGCGAGTGCCGGATGCCGTGCAGCGGGATCTTCCGCTTTTCGGCCTCCTCCAGGATCTTGGTGTAGATCGGCGGGACGGCCGGGATGAAGGTCGGCAGCTCCTTCTTCAGGATCGGCATGATGAGGTCCATGTCGGGGGTCGGGACCAGTTGGAGCCGCGCGCCCTCGGCGATCCCGAACACCACGCACAGCGTGACGCCGTAGGCGTGGAACATCGGCAGGGAGGCGAGGAACTTCTCCTCGCCCGGCGTGAGTTCGGGAACCCAGGCGCGACCCATCTTCGCGTTGGCCACCAGGTTGGCGTGGGTGAGCACGGCGCCCTTCGGGGTGCCGGTGGTGCCGGAGGTGTAGAGGATCAACGCGGGATCCTCGGCCGCCGGCCGCGGGTACGAGAAATCCAGCTCGGCGCCCGTCTCGAGGTCCGCCCAGTCCAGCGTGCCGGGTGCCGGCCGGGAGAGCTTGTCCCGGGAGGCGCGCAGTGACGGCACCGGCAGGTGCTTGAGCGCCAGCCTCTTGGCGGCGGGGAGCTCGTCGAGCAGGTCGACCGAGATGATGTGCTCGATCGCGGTGCCGGGCCGGTCGGCGAGGTCCCGCACCACGGGCGCGACGACGTTCCAGGTCACGACCACCTTCGCCCCGTGGTCGGCGAAGGGGCCCTCGAGCTCGTCGGCGGTGTACAGGGGGTTGTGCTCCACGACGATCGCACCGATGCGCAGGGCCGCATAGAAGACCGCGACGCCCTGGGGACAGTTGGGCAGCAGCACGGCGACGCGGTCGCCGCGGTCGACGCCCAGGCGCCGCAGGCCCTCGGCGGCGCGGCGCACCCGCCTGCCCAGGTCGGCGTAGGTGGTCAGGCGGCCGAAGAACTCGGTGGCGGGCCGGGACGAGTAGGAGCTCACGGCGTCGTCGAACTGGTCGATCAGCGTGGTGGTGCCGTAGTCGAGATCCTGCGTGGTCCCCGGCGTGTAGTGGACGGTCCACGGCCGCCCGGTCGATTCGGGGGTGTCTCCGGCGTGTGCGGTCATGTCTGCACCGTAGTCCTCGGAGCGCGGGTCATAATGGCCGTATGGCTTACGGAACACTCGTCCTCCTGCGTCACGGGCAGTCCACGTGGAACGCATCCAACCAGTTCACGGGCTGGGTCGATGTCGACCTCACCGATCTCGGTCGGGAGGAGGCGGTCCGCGGCGGAAAGCTCCTCGCCGAGGCCGGGATCCTGCCGGACATCCTGTACACCTCGCTGCTGCGTCGCGCGATCACCACCGCGAACATCGCGCTGGACGCCTGTGACCGCCACTGGGTCCCGGTGATCCGGCACTGGAAGCTCAACGAGCGTCACTACGGCAAGCTCCAGGGCCTGAACAAGGCGGAGATCAAGGACCAGTTCGGCGACGAGCAGTTCATGTTGTGGCGCCGCAGCTACGACACCCCGCCGCCGCCGATCGACCCGGCGGGCGAGTATTCGCAGACCTCCGACGTGCGCTACGCGGACCTGCCGGAGGTGCCGTTGACCGAGTGCCTCAAGGACGTCGTGGACCGGTTCATCCCGTACTACGTCGCCGAGATCGCCCCCAAGCTCGCGGAGGGCAAGACCGTGATGGTGGCCGCGCACGGCAACTCGCTGCGCGCCCTGGTCAAGCACCTCGACGGCATCTCCGACGAGGATATTGCCGGCCTGAACATCCCCACCGGGATCCCGCTGGTCTACCACTTCGACGAGACCGGGCTGGTCGCCAACCCGGGCGGCACCTACCTCGATCCGGAGGCCGCCGCCGCGGGTGCGGCCGCCGTGGCCAACCAGGGCGGCAAGTAGTAGGTGAAGGCCCGGTGAACGGGTCGCGAACCCCCGGCAGCCTGCGAACTTCGCGCAGGTGGCCGGGGGTTTGGCGATTCGGGCGCCGGAACGCCACACCGTAGGATCGGGGTCGTGCAGGTCAGTCTGGGGATCTTCCTCGCGATCGTCGCCGGGATCATCGGCTTCATCGTGGGCGGCTTCGTCGTCCCACTGATCCACCGACGCGGTGAGCGTCGGCGCGCGGAGCAGGCCGGGCCCAGCCGGCTGGATGTCCTGCGGGGCGTCTATCAGCAGGCGCCGTACGCACTGGCGGTCGTGGATCGCCACCAGGACGTGGTCCTCTACAACCGTCGTGCAGCGGAGTTGGGGATCGTCGATGACCGCCTGCTGGTGGAGCCGGTCTGGCGCGCGGCCCGGTCGACGTTCACGGACGGCCACCCCGCCCGGTTCGACCTGCCCGCCAAGATGGCCCCCGGCCGCCGCCGCATACCGTCGGTGAGCGGGCGCGGGGAGATCCTCGAGGGCAACGGCGAGCAGTTCGTCGTGGTCTTCGCCGACGACGACTCCGAGCACCGTCGTATGGAGGCGGCCCGCCGCGACTTCGTCGCCAACGTGTCGCACGAGCTCAAAACCCCGGTCGGGGCGATGGCGGTGCTCGCCGAGGCGCTGCTGGAGTCCAAGGACGACCCGGACTCGGTCGAGTACTTCGGCGGACGCGTGGTGAGCGAGGCCCAGCGGCTCGGCAAGATGGTCTCCGAGCTCATCGAACTCTCTCGACTGCAGGGCGCCGAACGGATCCGCGACCCGGAACCGGTGGACGTGGACGACGTGGTGGCCGAGGCCCTGCGCCGGTCCGCGTCGGCGGCGGAGGCGGCCGGGATCGAGCTCATCACCGATGCGCCGTCCGGGCTGGAGGTCAAGGGGGACTGGACCCTCTTGGTCACGGCGGTGGCCAACCTCATCTCGAACGCCATCAACTACTCGCCCGACCACACCCCGGTGTCGATCACCCGGTCCGCGACCGGGGACACCGTGACGCTGCGGGTCACCGACCGCGGGATCGGCATCGCCCCGGAGCACCAGGCCCGCGTCTTCGAGCGGTTCTTCCGCGTCGACAAGGCCCGTTCCCGCGCCACCGGCGGGACCGGGCTGGGTCTGGCGATCGTCAAGCACGTCGCCCAGAACCACAACGGCGCCGTCAGCCTGTGGAGCCGCCCCGGTACGGGGTCGACCTTCACACTCGAACTTCCGGCTCATGTGGAGCCGGGTGGCGCCGGGGGGACCCCCGGCGCCGAGCACGCCGACCAAGGAGAGGACCAGGTGCCGTGACCAGGGTGCTGATCGTGGAGGACGAGGACTCGCTGGCGGATCCGCTGGCGTTCCTGCTCCGCAAGGAAGGCTTCGAGGTCACCGTCGCGGGGGACGGCCCGACCGCGCTGGAGAACTTCGAGTCCGAGGGCGCGGACATCGTGCTGCTGGACCTCATGCTCCCCGGGATGTCCGGCACCGATGTGTGCAAGCGACTGCGGACGACGTCGACCGTCCCGGTGATCATGGTGACCGCCCGCGACAGTGAGATCGACAAGGTCGTCGGTTTGGAGCTGGGCGCCGACGACTACGTGACCAAGCCCTATTCGGCCCGCGAACTCATCGCCCGCATCCGGGCGGTGCTGCGCCGCGGCGCCGAGGCCGAGGCGGAGCCGGTCAGCGACATCGGCGTCCTGGAGTCGGGGCCGGTGCGGATGGACATCGAGCGGCACACGGTGCTGGTCCGCGGCACGGCCGTCACGCTGCCGCTCAAGGAGTTCGACCTGCTGGAGTACCTGCTGCGCAACTCGGGCCGGGTCCTCACGCGCGGACAGCTCATCGACCGGGTGTGGGGGTCGGACTACGTCGGCGACACCAAGACCCTCGACGTCCACGTCAAGCGTCTGCGCTCGAAGATCGAGTCCGATCCCGGCAAGCCGGTGCACCTGGTGACCGTCCGCGGGCTGGGCTACAAGTTCGAGGGCTGACAGTGATGATGTGTGTAGTGGTTCTTCGGGCGGGTCTGACTCACGGGCTGACCGTCGCGGTGGCTGACTAGAAGCGGATTTGTCGGCCCGCTCGGGGGATCGCTACGCACGCGACCGGACGGGCGTTTGTGACCTCATAGGAGCTTGGTTCAGAAGCCCCGCCACTGTCTTGTCCGCCCGCCTGGCCGGCGCGTGCTGCCCCACCGGGATCAACGAGAAAGGCAGCAGTGACCATGATGTCCGATCAGCACGTGCATGTCATCGCCGGAGTGGATACGCATGGCCAGACCCATCACGCGGCGGTGATCGACTCCCTCGGGCGGCATCTGGCCGACCGAGAGTTCCCGGCCACGGGTTCCGGGTACCGGCAGCTACTTTCATGGCTCGGCGGCCACGGCACCGTGCAGGCCGTTGGGGTCGAGGGCACCGGAGCCTACGGCGCCGAGCTGTCTCGGGTGCTGGCCCGGGCCGGACTACCGGTGGTCGAAGTCGACCGACCCGACCGCAAGACCCGGCGGATGAAGGGCAAGTCCGACCCGATAGACGCCTATGCCGCTGCTACCGCGGTCGCCTCCGGGCGTGCCACTGGCGTGCCGAAGACCCGCGACGGGATCGTGGAGGCCGTCCGGGCCTTGCGTGTGCCTCGGCGCTCCGCGGTCAAGGCCCGCACCCAAGCGATCAACCAGGCCAGGCAGCTGGTGATCACCGCTCCGGAGGAATTGCGAGCCCAGTTGCGTGGCCTGCCCGCCCGCGAGCTGGCCGCAGTCTGCGCCCGGTTCCGTCCCAGCGACCTCGCTAGTCCCCTCGGCGCGACCAAGGCGGCACTACGCATTCTGAGCCGCCGGATCCTGGCACTGAGTGAGGAGATCGCCGACCTCGACGTCGAGCTAAAAGCCCTGACCGCGCAGACGGCTCCGACCCTGATGAACCGCACGGGCGTGGGACCTGACGTCGCCGGGCAGCTTCTGGCCACCGCGGGCGACAACCCAGACAGGCTGCGCTCCGAAGCGGCGTTCGCGCACCTGTGCGGCGTGGCCCCGATCCCTGCCTCTTCAGGACGACGAGACCGACACCGACTCAACCGCGGTGGCGACCGGGTCGCGAACCACGCCCTGCATACCATCGCACTGAGCCGCATGCGATGGGACGAACGCACCCGCTCATACGTTGACCGACGAACCGCGCAAGGCCTGTCCAAGAAAGACATCATGCGCTGCCTCAAACGCCACATCGCGCGCGAGATCTACCATGCCCTGATCAACGACCTGCAGGCTCGCGACCCCGCCACCAAAGCACCGACCACCGCCGACCTCGCCAAAGCCGCTTGACATCCATAGGAGCATCCGCCCCCGCTGGAAATCCGCTACCCTCCGTCCGGATCCGCTACCCCTACACGGGTAGCGGATCCGGACGGAGGGTAGCGGATTCCGGACTTTCCCGGTCAGGTCTCGCTGGCTCGTTCGGTCTGCGCCCGCTCGGTCGCCGGGTGCACGGCCACGATCCCGAGCTGCCGCCGACGCCGGCACGCCGCGGCGAGCACCTCGTAGCACTCGGCGCCCAGCAGTTCGACCAGCTCGTCACGTAGGGAGATGTAGACGGGGTCGACGCCGACGTGCGCCTCGGGCGAGCCTGTGCAATACCAGTCGAGGTCCAGCCCGCCCGGGCCCCAGCCGCGGCGGTCGTACTCTCCGACGCGGGTGTGGAGGATCTCCACCTCGTCGGGGCGGGTCTCCCACTCGTGTGACATGTGGATCGGCAGCTGCCAACAGACGTCCGGCTTGGACTCGGGCAGGCTCCGCCCCGTCCGCCCGGCCAGGTGGTGCAGGGCGCAGCCCGACCCGGTCGGCCATCCGACGTCGTTGAAGAATACGCACCTCCCGCCCAGGCGGCGCGTCCTGAGAGCGGGCTCCATCTCGCCGTCGTCGCCGGTCAGTTCGTCCTCCTCCAGCCACGCCTCCTGCGCGGCCCCTTCCGCCGTCGCGGCGGCGTGGGCGGCCTCGCGGTGCTGCCATTCCTCCGGACGCAGCAGGGCGACGTTGGCCTCGAGCCGCTGCCGGTCGGAGTCGTCGGAGAGGAAGGCGCCGTGCGTGCAGCAGCCGGAGTCGGGCTGGTCGCGGTCGATGCCGTGGCAGGCGGGCGTGCCGAAGACGCACGTCCACGACGACAGCAGCCAGGTCATGTCGGCGGAGATCAGATGTTCGTCATTCGCGGGGTCGGGGAACGTGTACCACTCCCGCGGGAAGTCGAGGGGGACCTCGGGCTGAGGGGCGCCCGGGGTCGGGGGGCGTTCGGTGGCGGTCACAACCTGCGACCGTAGACCGTTTAGGGTGGTCGTGTGAGATTAGGTGTCCTGGACGTGGGAAGTAACACGGTCCACTTCCTGGTGGTCGATGCCCACCGGGGTGGTCATCCCACGCCCATGAACGATTCCAAGACCCGGCTACGCCTGATCGAGTACCTGGACGACGACAACAACATCTCCAAGACCGGCATCGCCCGGCTCATCGACGCGGTCAACGAGGCCGCCGAGCTCGCCGAGGCCACCAAGTGCCGCGAGGTCATGGCGCTGGCCACCTCCGCCGTGCGCGACGCGGCCAACTCGGACGACGTGTTGGCCAAGGTGGAGAAGGAGACCGGCATCGAGCTGCGGGTGCTCTCCGGTGAGGACGAGGCGCGCATGACGTTCCTCGCCGCGCGTCGATGGTACGGCTGGAGCGCGGGGCGGATCATTAACCTCGACATCGGTGGTGGGTCGTTGGAAATGACCCACGGGGAGGACGAGCTGCCCGAGCAGGCGTTCAGTCTGCAGCTGGGCGCCGGCCGGCTCACCCACGACTGGTTCAAGACCGACCCGCCGGAGCGCAAGCGCATCAACCAGCTGCGTGACTACATCGACGCCGAGCTCGACGGGCCGGCCCGGGAACTCCGGGCGGCCGGTGAGCCCGACCTCGCGTGCGCCACCTCCAAGACGTTCCGTATGTTGGCCCGGCTCACGGGTGCGGCGCCGTCGTCGGAGGGCCCACGGGTGGACCGGGTGCTCACAGCCGCCGGTCTGCGGCAGGTGATCGCGTTTATCTCCCGCATGACGGCCGCCGACAGGGCAGAGTTGGAGGGCATCAGCTCCGACCGCTCGCATCAGGTGGTGGCGGGAGCGCTGGTGGCGGAGGCGTCCATGCGTGCGTTGGGTCTGGAAAGTGTGAAAATCTGTCCGTGGGCTCTGCGAGAGGGGCTCATCCTGCAGCGTCTCGACCGGGACGTGGGCGGCGACGGGAAGGGGAGCTGACGATGGCCGAGGATTCAGACGGTCAGCAGATCACCGTGGCGGAGCTGCTCAAGCGCATGGGCGCGGAGCAGCAGGACGCCCCGGCCGGGCGTCGGCGTCGCCGGGCCGACGAGGGCGGCGGACTCAGCGTCTCCGAGCTCACCGGTGAGATCCCCAAGATCACCGACGACACCGTGCTCAGTGGTCGCGCGGCGCGGCGTCGGGCGCGGGAGGCCGAAGAGGCCGCGGCCGCCGGTGGCGACGCCGAGCGGGACGCGGAGTCGGGTGCCGACGGTGGTGCCCCGACGGGCGCCGGGGAGACCCCGGGGACGACGACGACGAGGTCGTCCACCTCTGAGGCCCCGCAGACCCCGCGGCCCTCGGGACGGCGGCGGGCCCCGGAGGCAGGGGCGCCCGCGTCCACGCCGGCCGGGTCGGCCGAGAAGTCGTCCGTCGCACCGACGCCCACCACCTCGCCGGCCCCGCAGCAGGCCCCGACGTCGGCGACTCCGTCCGCGCCCGCCCCGTCGCGCTCCGCCTCCGATGACGCCGGCCAGCAGGGAAAGAAGGGCGGTCTGCGCGGGCTGTTCGGCCGCAAGCGCAAGGATGCGGAGCAGTCGGGGTCCGACGCTCCCGCCACCCGCCCGACGCCCGCTGATCGTGGGGGCGTGGGGCCCGCCGGCGCCGCGGCCGCAGGTGTTGCGGGCGCTGCTGCTGCCGGTGTCGCCGGCACCGCAGCCCCGGGCTCGGGCGACAAGTCAGCTCCGTCCGCAGCGGCCGGAACGGCAGACAAGGCCGCGCCGGCCTCGTCCACCGCCCCGGCGGTCAAGCCCGGCACCGACAAGCCCGCCACCGGCAAGCCCGCCACCGGCAAGTCCGGTACCGACAAGTCTGCCGCGACCTCCGGTTCTGCCGAGGTCGGCAAGGCTTCCGGGGCCACCGACACGGCCGTCACAGCAGACAAGCGCGTCACCGAGAAGTCCGCCGGGACCCCCGCCGCTCCGGCGGCCGACAAGCCCGCCGCCGCAGACAAGCCCGCCGCAGGGGCCGATGCCTCCGCATGGGGTGTGCCGTCGGGCAGTGGCTCGACCGCCCGCCGCGCCCCCGAGGCGACCGCCGAGCAGTCCGACGATTCCGACTCCGCCACGCGCGGGGGTGCCCTGGGTGCGGCGACCGCTGCCGCCGCCGGAGGTGCGGGAGTCGCGGGAATGGCCGCGGCAGTGGCCGGCGCGGGCACCGGAACCGAGCGGCCGAAGCTCGACGAGACGAAGTCCGACGCGGCGCAGACCGACGCGACGAAGACCGAGGCGACGAAGGCCGGCGCAACGACAGCGGACCAGCAGCCGGTCGCCCGGCCCGGGGCCGACGCCCCCGTCGCCGACCGGACGAGCACAGACCAGCCCGGCGCCGACCGGGCCGACGCTCCGACCCCCGCACCCGCGTCGCAGCAGACCCCGGCGGAGCCGGACAGCTCGCAGTACCGTGACATCGACGACGCCCCCGGCGGAGCCGAGCCCGAGCGGTCGCCGGCGTCGCAGTGGCTGATCCTCGTCGCGCAGGTGCTCGCCTCCGCGGTCGCGGGCGCGGCACTGTTCATCGGCTTCCAATTGCTCTGGCGCGACCTGCCGTGGGTGGCCTTTGCGCTGGCGATCGTCGTGATCGTCGGACTGGTGGCCATGGTCCGCGTCCTGCGCAGGAGCAACGACTCCGTCAGCATCGCCCTCGCGGTGATCGTCGGCCTGGGCGTGACGTGCGGGCCACTCCTGCTCAGACTCGTCTCCTAGCCGCATCCCGGCCACGACCCGCACCCCGCCCGCGCCTGCTCCAGGTGCGGGCGGGGCCGTTTCAGCCGCGGTGCGCGAGCGGGAACCGGCGACGGGCAACCGAATCCCTCCCGCCGCCCATCCGATGTCGCTCCACCCACCGGATGCGATAGGTGGAGCGACATCGAATAGGCGGCGGTGGCGGCGGGCGCGATTCGATGGGTGGCGCGAGCGGGCGGCCCCGTTCGACCGCGGCCGGCCGCGCACGCGTGTGGCACTGTAAAGGGCATGACGAGAATCGCAGTGGTCGGTGGCGGACGCATCGGCGAGGCCCTCATCGCGGGACTCCGTGAGGCCGGGACCGAGCCGTCGGACATCGTGGTGATCGAGGCCGTGGAGGCCCGCGCCGAGCAGTTGGCCAAGAAATACAACATCCTGTCCACCAGCCTCGACATCGGCTGCGAGGGCGCCGACGTGATCGTGGTTGCCGTCAAGCCCCAGGACGTGCCGGCGGTGGTCGGCCGCATCGGCGACGCCATCTCCGACAGCGTCCACGAGTCGATCGTGGTCTCGCTCGCGGCCGGCGTGCCGACGACCGTGCTGGAGAACAAGCTCAGCGCCGGCTCGCCGGTCGTGCGGGTCATGCCCAACACGGCGATGCTCGTCGGGCACGGCGTCTCCGCGCTCTGCAAGGGCCGCTATGCGCGCGATGAGCATCTCGAGCAGGTGTCCACGATCATGGAGAGCGTGGGCCTCGTCGTCGTCGTCACCGAGGCCCAGATGGACGCGGTGACCGCGGTGTCCGGGTCCGGCCCCGCCTACTTCTTCCTCATGGCGGAGGCGATGGTCGACGCCGGCGTGGAGCGCGGGCTGCCGCGCGACGTGGCGCTGAAGCTGGCGGCCGGCACGGCGCTCGGCGCGGGCGCGATGCTCACCGGCGGCGGCGAGGGACCCGCCGAACTGCGCTACAACGTCAGCTCCCCGGGCGGAACCACCGCCGCGGCGATCCGCAGGCTGGAGGCCGGGGGACTGCGCTCGGCGGTGGCGGACGCGGTCGAGGCGGCGGCGTCGCGGTCGCGGGCGTTGGCACTGGCCTCCACCGATGGCGACGACGACGACGAGATCGACTGACCCCGCCACCCGGGCCCGTCGCCGAGGCGACCGAACGGGCCGGGTGTGCGCGTACCGAACCGGCCCGCCGGGTGAGATGTGACCCACCCGGCGGGTCGCTTATGTAGCACAAGCCCAGTTCAGGGCGGGTGAGGCGCGGATCGGGCGGCGTGTCGTCGATGTAATTCGCCCACTCCCGTCGCATTGATCACACCATTCACGCTAGGCTCATACCCAGCACGTGCGTGTCCGTACCGCAGGAGGGGAAGCCTGCGGCACGACGCGTGCCACGAAGGGTTGTGACAATGGCGACTACCGACAAGACCGATAGCGGCGCACAGGCGGCGGGGGGCTCGCAGTTCCTCACCGTGGCCGAGGTCGCCGCGCTGATGCGCGTGTCCAAGATGACGGTCTACAGGCTCGTCCACTCGGGCGAACTGCCCGCCGTGCGGGTGGGGCGGTCGTTCCGGGTCCACTCCAAGGCCGTGCACGAGTACCTCGACACGTCGTACTTCTCCGCGGGCTGACGCACTGAACCGCCCCGGCGGGGCGGTGTCCGGCCCGTTTTCGTGGCCGCGGGGAGCGAGAGGTAGTCTGGATGGGTTCCGTCCCGGCTTTCGAGCTCGCTCTCAGGCGCCGGAGCGCAAGTCAAGGCCCTTCGCGGGCTGTAAGGCCCCAGACCAGTAGTCGACAGGTAGGTGACCCCGATATGGGTTCTGTGATCAAGAAGCGCCGCAAGCGTATGTCCAAGAAGAAGCACCGCAAGATGCTCCGCCGTACCCGCGTGCAGCGTCGCAAACTCGGTAAGTGAGTCCGGCGGCGCCTCGGTAGCGCCCGGACTCACGCCTGTAGCAGATGCCCGTCACCGACAGTGGTGGCGGGCATCGGTGTATTTCGGGGCGGGGTGTCGACTCGGGGCAGGGCAGGGCGGGGCAGGGCGGGGCGCCGCTCGGCCCGCGTCGGCGGCGAGGTCCGCGCACATGGGCAGGGGGGTCCGCAGTTAGACTCGGCCGGGTGGACACCGAACTGCCCGACCGTAGCCCGGCTCGTGCCGTCGCGGTCGTGGGCGGTAGCCGGTATCTCGGCGCCCACCTGGTCGGCATGCTGCTGCGCAACGACTCCGTCGAGCGCGTCCTGGCGATCGACTCGGTCAAGCCGTCGCCGCAGCACCGCCGACGGATGCGCGACGCCGAATTCGTCCGCCTCGACCCGCAGTCCCCGCGCCTGCAGGGGATCCTGCGCGAGGCCGGCATCGACACGGTCGTGCACGCCGGGCTGCACCACACCGACTTCGCCCCCGGCGGCCGCGCGGCCGTCAAGGAGGCCAACATCATGGGCTCCATGCACGTGATCGCCGCGTGCGGGCGGGCCGCGACGGTCAAGCGATTCGTGCTCATCTCCTCGACCTCGGTGTACGGCTCCTCGGGCGTCGACCCGGCGATGTTCACCGAGGACATGGCCGCCCGGCGCCTGCCCAGCGGCGGCATCCCGCTCGACCACTCGTCGGTGGAGGGCTACGTGCGGGGGATGTCGCGCAAACGCCCGGACATCGACGTGACGATCCTGCGCATCCCCGCCATCCTCGGGCTGCCCGAGCCCAC
This sequence comes from Dietzia sp. WMMA184, assembly GCF_002441635.1. Lineage (NCBI taxonomy): Bacteria > Bacillati > Actinomycetota > Actinomycetes > Mycobacteriales > Dietziaceae > Dietzia > Dietzia sp. WMMA184. The sequence goes on from NZ_NXEI01000001.1 coordinate 3,112,632, forward strand.
GGTGGTCGGCGAGCTGCTGCTGCCGTCCGTCGCACCGGTCCTGGCCGGGTACGACCCGCGCATCCAGCTGCTGCACCCGCAGGACGCCCTGGACGCGCTGCTGCACGCCGCGACGGGCGCGCCCCCCGGGACGTACAACATCGCCGGTGACGGCATCCTCACCCTGACGCAGGCCATCCGCCGGGCCGGGCACATCCCGCTGCCGGTGATGCCGCAGACGTTCAAGCTGGCGGCCCGGTTGCTCTCCAGCCAGGGACTGCGCGACATCGGGCCCTCGCAGCTGCGCTACCTGCGGTACGGCCGCACCATGGACACCACCCGGATGCGCACCAGGTTCGGGTTCACGCCCCGGTACACCACCGAGGAGGCGCTGCACGCCTACCTCGTCGACTCGGGGGCCGAGCCCCTCGTCACGCGCGCCGCACTCGAGCGCAAGACCGCCAAGATCGCCAGCAGACTGCCCGGCCCGGTGGCCAGCCGACTGCGCGCGGGCGTGAACTCGACCATCGGCGAGCTCGAGTCGATAGGGGCCCTGCCGGAGCCGATCGAGCCCGACCCGAACCGGCCGGAGACGAACGAGCCCGACCCGATCGAGGAGGGGGCGCCGTGAAGGGCCCGGAATTCGACCTGTCCCAACCACTCGGCGGCCCCCGCTGGGGAGAGGGCCGACGCGACGCCCGCGGCGACCGCGCGGTCGGCGAGGGCTTCGTCGGGGAGACCACCAGCAGCGACGCCGCGGCCACCGAGCTCGGCAGGATCGTCGACCGGTTCCTCACCTCCCTGCGCAGCTCGATCGGGCAGGTCGTCGACGCACTGCCCCTCGACGCCGAGGTCCTGGCGCCCGTCCGCGAACTGACCCGCGGTGTCGACACGATGCTCGCGACCGGCGACATCAGTGCCCTGTCCACCCTCGCCGACGCCGTCAACGCCGCCGGCGAGCTCCTGGCCTCCCGTGTCACCGGCGGGTACGAGGTCGACGAGTTCGGGTTCGACGAGCACTTCCACACCAACGTGTGGTTGCCCCTGTGGCGGCCGCTGTTCGAGCACTGGTTCCGGGTCGAGGTGATCGGTGCCGAGAACATCCCCGCCGACGGCGCCGGGCTGATCGTCTCCAACCATGCCGGCGTCCTGCCTCTCGACGGGATGATGACCACCGTCGCCGTCCACGACCACGCCGGACGCGCCCTGCGTCTGCTCGCCGCCGACCTGGCCATGTCGCTGCCGGTGTCCGCGCCGCTGGCCCGCCGGGCGGGGGCGACCCTGGCCTGTGCCGCCGACGCCGAGCGCCTGCTGGAGAGCGGTCACGTGGTGGCCGTGTGGCCCGAGGGCTTCAAGGGGCTCGGCAAGCCGTTCGCCGACCGCTACCGTCTGCAGCGCTTCGGCCGCGGCGGGTTCGTGGCGACCGCCCTGGCCGCGGGTGCGCCGATCATCCCGTGCTCGGTGGTCGGCTCCGAGGAGATCTACCCCAAGATCGGTGAGGTCCCGGCGCTCGCGCGGCTGCTCGGCCTGCCGTACATGCCCGTCACGCCCGCGTTCCCGCTCCTCGGCGCGCTCGGCGGCATCCCGCTGCCCACCAAGTGGACGATCGAGTTCGGCGAGCCGATCGAGACCTCGCACCTGGGGCCCGACGCCGCCGAGGACCCGATGGTGGTCTTCGAGATCACCGACCAGGTCCGCGAGACCATCCAGAACACGCTGTTCCGCAACCTCGCGCGTCGCGGCAGCGTCTTCTTCGGCTGACCCGGCGGCGGGGGAGCGCCCCGGCGCGGACCCGCGTCAGAAGATGCGGCGCGCCCGGTCCATCGCGCGGCTGGCGTAGTCCGAGCGCGCGGCCGCCCGGGCGCCCGCGAGCCCGCCGACGGCGAGAACACCCGGCATCGCCTTCTTCGCGGCCTTGCGGACGGTGCGGAAGTCCTTGATGTTCCAGCCGTTCTCCGAGGCGTACTTGCGCAGCTTCGAATCCGGGTTGATGGCGACCGGGTTGCCCACCATCGTGAGCATCGGCATGTCGTTGAAGCTGTCCGAGTACGCGTAGCACTTGGCCAGGTCGAAGCCCTCGGCCTCGGCGAGCTTGGCGATCGCGTGCGCCTTGCCGGGACCGTGCAGGATGTCGCCCACGAGCCGGCCGGTGTAGACGCCGTACTCCTCCTCCGCGACCGTGCCCAGCGCCCCCGTCAGGCCCAACCGGGCGGCGATCACCCGCGCCAGCATCACCGGCGTCGCGGTGACCAGCCAGACCTGCTGCCCGGCGTCCAGGTGCATCTGCACCAGCGAGCGGGTGCCCGGCCAGACGCGGTCGAGCATCGAGGTGTCCACGACCTCCTCGCTCAGTTCGGTCAGTTCGGCGACGGTGCGACCCTTGACGAAGCTCAGGGCCTTGTCGCGTCCGGTGGCGACGTCCTCGGCGTTCTCCTCCCCGGAGATCCGGAACTTGGCCTGCGACCACGCCAGTCCGGCGACGTCGCGCGCGGTGAAGAAGCGGTGCTTGGCCAGCCCGCGGGCCAGCAGGATGATCGACGCGCCCTGGATGAGGGTGTTGTCCACGTCGAAGAACGCCGCGACCCGCGGGTCCGGCACAAACGGCTCGAGCGACTCGTCGGTCTCGGCGGCGGCACGGTCGGCGGCGGCACGGTCGGTTGCCGCACGCTCCGCGACGGCGTCCGCGGGGCGGTCGGCGACGGCGGTCCCGGCGCCCGCGCCCGCGCCCGCGCCGGACCCCTCGCCCTCGCCCTCGGCGGGGTCGTAGTCGGCCAGCGGCGGGCCGGGCTCGGCACCGGGTTCGAGTTTGACGGCGTGCTGGGCAGAGGCCTCACCGGCGCGCCGCTGGATCCGCGCGTCGCGGCGCCGCCACAGCAGCCGACCCAGAGCCGAGCCGAGATCGGCACGACCGGGAAGCCGCGGGCCGGACCGGGAGCGGTGGGACTCCACCGGTTCGGCGGCGTCCTCGGAGGCCTCGCCGCCGGGGGTGGGCGCGTTGTCGTCGTCGTTGTCGTCGGCGTCGTCGTTCACCGGGCGGGAGTCGTTCACCGGGCGGGACCTCCTGAAGGGCGCGGGGACCCCATCCTAGAGCAGCCCCGAGGGGGTGGTGCACTATCGAGCCATGGTGCACACGGTGACCCTGTTGACCCGCGAGGGCTGCGGCAGCTGCGTCCGCGTCCACGGCCAGTTGATCCCACTGTGCGAGGGTGCGGGCGCCCGGCTCGAGGTGACCGACGTCGACCACGCCGCGGACCGCGAACTCGCCGCCGAATACGGCGACCGCCTGCCGGTGGTGTTGGTCGACGGCGCGGAGCACTCGTGTTGGGAGGTCGACGACGACGAGCTGCTGGCCACCCTCGCCGGGGCCGGCCCGTTCCCGGGATGGGACTGAACCGGCCGACGGGCGCGGGCGGTGCCGGGGGGTGCGCGCGGCGGTGGCCGCGACGGTGGGCGGTCACCCCTCCTGCGGCGCGTCGCGCAGGTCTCGCAGGATGGTCGCGTGCCGGAGCAGGAACGCGCCCTCGTCGAGCTTCTTGCGCCGCAGCCACCCGGTGACCTCGCTGTTGTGCTTGCTCGCGTTGCACGACGCGCAGGCCGGGACCACGTTCTCCAGGGTGTAGCGCCCGCCGCGTGAGATGGGCTGAACGCAGTCCTTCTGCAGCGCGGGTCCGGTCGCGGAGCAGTAGGCGCAGGCTTTCCACGCGTCGAGGATCCGGGCCCACTGCGGGTAGGTGAGGTCGTTGTCGACGCGGGACAGACGCCGCTGACGACGCTTCGCGTATCGGGCGCGGGTCGCGGCGGACATGGTCGACGAGGACCTGCGGCGAGGGGGCACGGATGCCACCGTACTGCGGTCCGTGCTGTTCACGGTGCCCGCGGGAGGGCGGCCGGATATAGCATCCGCCCCTGTCACGGTTTTGTCCCGGGGTGTCAGGCGGGTTACGGTGGAGCCCGTTACGGGTCGTACGCAGGCTTGAGGCCACGGCCGTCCCGGCAGGGTGTTTCCGCCATGGGAGCGCCTTGTACGCAGCCGTGCACACCGACGGGAGACGACCGACTGTGGACCAGCGTTCCGCGAGTTCGTCCTGCGGGGCCCCGTCTGTTCTCCGGCCGTCTCCTCGCCGAGTTGACGAGTTGGCATCCATTCTGGCATCGGCCCCCGAGGCCCTGGCGTCCGGGGGTCGGTTGTGAGCATTCTCCTGGTGGGGCTGTCCCATCACAGTGCGCCGGTGTCACTGCTCGAGGCGGTCGCCGTCTCCGAGTCCGAGCGCGACGGGCTCACCGAGGAACTCATCGCCGGCGAGAACGTCGACGAGGCGATGATCGTCACCACCTGCAACCGCGTCGAGGTCTACTCCGCCGTGGACGCGTTCCACCCGGCGCTCGACGACGTCGTGACCCTGCTCTCGCGCCACTCCGGCCTGGGCGCCGACGAACTGAGCCGCCACCTGTACGTGCGCTACTCGGAGTCCGCCGCCGAGCACCTGTTCTCCGTGGCCTCGGGACTGGACTCGATGGTCGTGGGCGAGCAGCAGATCATCGGCCAGATCCGCACCGCCTACCAGTCGGCGTCCGAGATCGGCGCGGCCGGCACCACCCTGCACCGGCTCGCCCAGCAGGCGCTGCACGTGGGCAAGCGCGTGCACACCGAGACCGGCATCGACTCGGCCGGCGCGTCGGTCGTGTCCGTCGCGCTGGACCGCGCGGCCGAGATCCTCTCGGACGGCGCCAGCCGCAGTCTCGACGGACGCCGGGCGGTCGTGCTCGGGGCCGGCGCGATGGGCGGCCTGGCCGTCGCCCACCTCGGCCGCGGCGGGATCTCCCACATCGAGATCACCAACCGCACCCCGGAGCGCGCCGACCGGTTGGCCGAGATCGCCGGCGACTCCGGCACCCCGGCCACGGCGTTCCCCCTCGCGGGGCTCGCCGAGGCCGTCGCCCGCGCCGACATCCTCTTCACCTGCACCGGGGCCGTCGGCACCGTCGTCACCCTGGGCGACGTACACACCGCGCTCGCGGGCCGCGGCGACCGCGGCCCGCTCGTCATCTGCGACCTCGGCATGCCGCGCGACGTCGACCCCGCCGTCGCCGGCCTGCCCGGCGTGACCGTCCTGGGAATCGAGGCGCTCAAGGCCGACCCCGCCACCTCCGCCGCCGCCGCGGACGCCGACGCCGCCCGCACGATCGTCGACGCCGAGCTCACCGCGTACACGCAGGCCGAGCGCATGGCCGGCGTCGGACCGCTCATCGGGCAGCTGCGTGGGCGCGGCGGGCAGGTCGTCGCGGCCGAGATGCGCCGGCTCGAGTCCCGACTGCCCGACATGGACGAGAAGGTCCGCGACGAGGTCGCCAACACCGTCCGCCGGGTCGTCGACAAGCTCCTGCACCCGCCCACGGTGCGGTTCCGGGAACTCGCCGCCCAACCGGACGGCGAGAACTACGCGGCGGTCGTACGCACACTGTTCGACCTGGACAACACCGTGGACGGTAGAAGCGAGGAGGCGTCATGAGCAGGACCCTGAAGGTGGGCACGCGGGGCAGCACCCTGGCCACCACCCAGGCCGGGCACGTCCGCGACGCCCTCATCGCCGCCGGGTACCCGGCCGAACTGGTGATCGTGCGGACCCGCGGCGACGTGGTGATGGCCCCCGTCGAGCGCATCGGCGTGGGCGTGTTCACCCTCGAACTGCGCGCCGCCCTCGAGCGCGGGGACTGCGACATCGCCGTCCACTCGTACAAGGACCTGCCGACCGCGCCCGACGACCGGTTCGCCCCCATCGCCGTGCCGCCGCGCGTCGACCCGTCCGACGTGCTCATCGCCCGCGACGGGCTCACCATGGACACGCTGCCCGAGGGTGCCCGGGTCGGGACCTCCGCCCCGCGCCGGCGCTCCCAGCTCGCGGCCCTGCGCCCCGACCTCGACCTGCACCCCCTGCGCGGGAACATCGACACGCGGATGGGATACGTCACCAGTGGCGACCTCGACGCGGTCGTCCTGGCGGCGGCCGGCCTCGACCGCACCGGTGCGGGAGAGCGTGCCACCCACCGGTTCGGCATCGACGAGATGCTCCCCGCCCCCGCGCAGGGCGCCCTCGCCGTCGAATGTCGCGCCGACGACACCGAGGCCGCCGAGGCCCTCACCGTCGTCGACCACCTGCCCTCCCGGGTCCGGATCACCGCCGAGCGCAGGCTCCTGCGCGACCTCGAGGCCGGCTGCACCGCCCCCGTCGGCGCGCGCGCCGAACTCGACGAGGGCGAACTGACGCTGCACGCCGTGGCCGCTTCCCACGACGGCTCCACCGTCCTGCGCACCCACGGCACCACCGCCACCGCAGACCACCCGGACGGACCGATCGCCGCCGCCGACGAGCTGGGCCGCCGACTCGCGGCCGAACTGCTCGACCGCGGCGCCCGTGACCTCATGGCCGGGGAATCGCCCGAGCAACGCGCCCCACTCGTACCGAGGGAATCCACGACGGCACCACCGACCGTCACCGATCCCTGATCCCCGAACTCCCATCTCGCGCGCAGCCAGCGCGCGGCACCCACCCCACGGAGAGACGAACAATGACTCGAGCACGCACCACCCGCCCCGGAACCGTCCGCTTCGTCGGCGGCGGTCCAGGCAACGCGGGGATGCTCACCTGCCGGGCCCAAGAGGTCCTCACCGGCAACCCGCTGGTGTTCGCCGACGCCGACGTCTCGTCCGACGTGCTGGCGCTGGTCGCTACCGAGGTCCCGGTGCCGCAGGAACTGCTCGACGCGCGCCGGGCCGAGATGGACGCCGCCGTGGCCGCCGAGGACAAGGCCGAGATCAAGCGTCTCAAGGCCCTGCCCGCGCCCACCGCCGCCGACGTCCGCCCCGTGCTCGGTGAGCCCGCCGCCGTGGCCAAGCAGCTCGTCGCCGAGGCCAAGAAGGGCCGCGACGTGGTCCGTCTCGTCACCGGCGACCCCATGACCACCGACGCCACCGTCACCGAGATCGCCGCCGTCGGCCGCACCGTCGTGCCGTTCGAGGTCGTCCCCGGCGTCGCCGAGGCCACCGCCGTGCCCGCCTTCGCCGGCATCGCGCTCGGCTCCGGCTACGTGTTCGCCGACGGCCGCGGCAAGGTCGACTGGGCCGCCCTCGTCGGCTCGCCCGGCCCGATCGTCCTGCGCACCACCGGCCGGCACCTCGCCGAGGCCGCCTCCAGCCTCGCCGAGCAGGGCCTCGCCGCCGGCACCCCGGTGACCGTCACCTGCTCCGGTTCGCTCTGTGCCCAGAAGTCCGCCGACGGTACCCTGGCCACCATGGCCGAGGTCGGTCGCGACATGGACGGGGACCTGGTGGTCACCATCGGCAAGTCCGCCGGTGAGCGTCACCGCCACCAGTGGTGGGAGTCGCGCGCCATGTTCGGCTGGAACGTGCTCGTGCCCCGCACCAAGGCGCAGTCCGCCGAGATGAGCGACCGCATCGCCGAGCACGGCGCCGTGCCCGTCGAGGTGCCCACCATCGCCGTCGAGCCGCCCCGCAGCCCCGCCCAGATGGAGCGCGCCGTCAAGGGCCTCGTCGACGGCCGCTACCAGTGGGTCGTGTTCACCTCCTCCAACGCCGTGCGCGCCGTGTGGGAGAAGTTCGTCGAGTTCGGCCTCGACGCCCGCGCCTTCTCCGGCGTGAAGATCGCCTGCGTCGGCGAGGGCACCGCCGCCCGCGTCCGCGAACTGGGCATCCAGCCCGAGCTGCTGCCCAGTGGCGAGCAGTCCAGCCTCGGCCTGCTCGAGGTGTTCCCGCCGTACGACGACGTGCTCGACCCCGTCAACCGGGTCCTGCTGCCGCGCGCCGACATCGCCACCGAGACCCTCGCCGAGGGTCTCACGGGCCGCGGCTGGGAGATCGAGGACGTCACCGCGTACCGCACCGTCCGCGCCGCCCCGCCGGCCGCCGAGATCCGCGAGATGATCAAGACCGGCGGGTTCGACGCCGTGTGCTTCACCAGCTCGTCCACCGTCCGCAACCTGGTCGGCATCGCCGGTAAGCCGCACGCACGCACGCTCATCGCCTGCATCGGGCCGCGCACCGCGGAGACCGCCGCCGAGTTCGGCCTGCGCGTGGACGTCCAGCCCGAGAACGCGTCCGTGCTCGACCTGGTCGATGCCCTCGCCGCGCACGCCGACCACCTGCGCGCGGCCGGCGAACTGCCGCCCCCGCGCCGCCGCGCCCGGCGCCGCTGAGCCGCAGCCCCGCCGCCCGCACCGCCTGCCCCGCCCGGCCGACCAGCCGCGCGGGGCAGGCGCGTGTTCAGGGGTCGACGAGCCCGCGTCCCGGCGCAGCGCGGGTGAGCGCCGCGCCCGACCACCGGCGACTTTCGTACAGTGGGGGTCGTGACGACACCGCCAGACGAGACCACGTCCGTTCCCGCGCCGCTGGTGCGCCCGCGTCGACTCCGCTCGACGCCGGCCATGCGCAGGCTCGTCGCCGAGACCACGCTCGCCCCGCGACAGCTGGTGCTCCCCGCGTTCGTGGCCGACGGGATCGACGCCCCGCGCGACATCTCGTCGCTGCCCGGGGTCGTCCAGCACACCGTCGACTCGCTGAGGCGCGAGGCCGTCGCCGCCGCCGAGGCGGGACTGGGCGGCATCATGCTGTTCGGCGTGCCCCTCGACGCGGACAAGGACGCCACGGGCAGCTGCGGCGCCGACCCCGACGGCATCCTGAACCGCGCGCTGTCCGCCGTCCGCGCCGAGGTCGGCGACGACCTCGTGATCATGGCCGACACCTGCCTCGACGAGTTCACCGACCACGGCCACTGCGGTGTGCTCGGCATCGACCCGCGCGGCGAGCAGATCGTCGACAACGACGCCACGCTCGCCGCCTACAACGACCTCGCCGTCGCCCAGGCCGCCGCCGGAGCCCACGTCGTGGGGCCCAGCGGGATGATGGACGGCCAGATCGCCGCCATCCGCGAAGCCCTGGACCGCGAGGGCTATCAGGACGTCGCGGTGTTGGCCTACAGCGCCAAGTACGCCAGCGCCTTCTACGGCCCGTTCCGCGAGGCCGTCGGCTCGTCCCTGCGCGGCGACCGGCGCACCTACCAGCAGGACCCGGCCAACCTGCGCGAGTCGCTGCGCGAGGTGCAGCTCGACCTCGAGGAGGGCGCCGACATGGTGATGGTCAAGCCCGCCATGTCCTACCTCGACGTCCTGCGCCAGACCGCCGAGATCTCTGACGTGCCGGTGGCCGCCTACCAGGTCTCCGGCGAGTACGCGATGATCTCCGCCGCCGCCGAGCGAGGCTGGATCGACCACGACCCGGCCGTCATGGAATCGCTGACCTCCATCCGCCGCGCGGGCGCGGACATCGTCCTGACCTACTGGGCCCTGCACGCCGCGCGCCTCCTCGCCGACGGGTGGGGGTCCCGGTGACCCGCGGCAGCGGGCCGTGGCGCCCACCCGCGCGGACCGGACCGGGCCCCGAGGGGTCGGGTGACACCACGAGCGGGAACCGCCCCGGCGACAGCCCTGCGCCCGGCGACCCGCACGTCGACGCACCCGCCGAGCCACCCGCCGAGCCGGCCGGTCCGCCGCCGGAGGAGATCCACACCGCGTGGGTGCTGTGGCTGGCCGCCGCCGCGTTCGGACTGCTCGGGATGCTGATCAACTCCGCGACCGCCAGCTTCGGGGACCTGCCCACCGCCACCCGGGACGCCTTCCGCGACGCGGTCGCCAACACCGGGTCCACTGACGTCTCCGTCGAGAGCATGTTCTCCATCGCTCTGGCGGCCGGGGCGGTGCTGGCGCTCATCGTCGCCGCCGTCACCGTGTGGCTGGCCTTCCGGTTGCGAGCGGGCAAGGGGTGGGCCCGCACGATGCTCGACATCGTCGCCATCTTCCTCGTCGTCGACGCCGTGTCCGTGGTGATCGGTGTGTTCGGCGGAGTCGCGACCGCGGGGGAGCGGGGAGACGTCATCAGCTTCGTCGTCATCGCCCTCCAGATCCTCGCGGGACTGTGCGCCGCAGCCGCCGTGTGGCGCCAGCACAAGGCCGAGGCCATCCAGTACACGACCCCGGGAGGCGGCGCGCGTGCCGGCAAGTGAACCCATCGCCGCCCGGCCGGGAATCGAACCCGAGGGGCCGATCCTGTACGCCGAGGACGGCTGGAGCTGGGCCTGGATCCTCGCGGCGCCCGCGTTCTGCGCCGCTGCCGGAGGGTTCGAGCTCGCCACCGGCGCCCCGGTGCACTGGCTGATGCTCACCGTCTGCGCGATCGCGACCGCCCTCTGCCACGGCGTGATGATCGCCGCCACCCGCGTCCACGGTCGCGTCCGCCTGACCCCCGACGTGTACCTCCAGGGCACCGAGGAGCTCGAACTGCGCCGGATCGAGGAGGTGCTGCCCCTCACCGCCGCCGACGATTCCGAGGCCTCGTGGGAGACGGCCCGACTGCTCGGCGAGCTGCGGGAGATGCCCCGCCGCCGGGCGGCCGTGGGTCTGCGACTCGACACCGGGGGCGAGGTCCGCGCCTGGTCCCGTAACCCCGCGGCCCTGCACGGCGCCCTGGCCGGCGCTGTCGCCGGTCTCCCGCGCGAGCCGGGACCCGAGTGAACTCGCGTCGCCTCGGCGTGGCCGCGGTCGCCTGCGCTGTACTCGCCGTGGTGCTGTGGTGGTTCGCCAGGGACATCGTGACGGGCGCGCCGCCGGTCATCGACCCGCCCGTCGAGGGCAGCATCGAACGCATCCACACCGATCCCCGGCTGCTCCTGGCCGCGACCGTCCTGGCGGGGTTGACGATGGTCCTGACCACCCTCGCAGTCCTCCGGCGCGCCCCCCGGGTCGGATCCTGACAGATCTACTTCTGCCAGGGCTTTTCCGGGCGACGCGGACGTCGCGGTAACGATCGGATGACGGTTTTCTGAGTGTGCCCGGTCGGGTGTGTCGTGGCGTCGGCCACAGGCTACATTTGGGGCGGTTCGGACGCATGTGACGCTCGTAAAAATGAGTGGTCGGTGCGTCCGATTCGCCGGAGTAACGCCTACAGCACAGGGAAACGGGGATCGGTGCAGCCTTCCAGCACTTTCGTTGGCACCACCGCGGTCGTGGGAGCGATCGCACTTCTGGGATCGGGAGTGGCCTCGGCCGCCCAGGTCGAATGGCAGGACTGTACCGAGATGCTCGGCATCGAGGCCGAGTACGTCCCCGCCGGTCTCGAGTGCGGAACCGTCGAGGTCCCCGTGGACTACACCGCGCCCGACGCCGCCAAGACCCAGATCGCGCTCACCCGCATCAAGGCCTCGTCCGGCCAGGCGCGCTCCACCGTGTTCGGCAACCCCGGCGGGCCCGGCAACTACGCCCTGAACTTCTGGAGCCCGGCCCTCGACGGCGCCAACCCGGCCGGCCTGTACGAGAACCACGACCTCGTGGCCGTCCAGCCCCGCGGGCTGTACGGCTCCAATCCCATGGTCTGCAACGTGGACTACGTGGGCCCGAACACGGTCAACCCGCTCCACGACGCGTGCTACGGGACCGACCCCGAGTACATGAAGTCCATGACCACCGAGAACGCCGCCCGCGACATGAACGCGGTCCGTGAGGCGCTCGAGCTCGCAGAGGTCGACTACGTGGGCGTGTCCTACGGCACCGCGATCGGCACCGACTTCGCCACGCTGTTCCCCGAGGCCACCGGCCGCATGGTGCTGGACTCCAACACCCACCCCGACTGGCGCTGGAACACGCAGGCGGAGCAGGGTGCGCTCGCCCAGGAGCAGCGGGTCAACGACATCTTCGCCTGGATCGCCGAGCGCGACGACTACTACGGCCTCGGGGACACCCCGCTGAAGGTCTTCCACTCCTGGAAGTGGGTCACCGACCAGGAGGTGGGCGGTCCCGCCAACCTCACCCCGCCGCCGGCACAGACCGGCGACCTGCCCGTCGAGCTCCGCGGCAGCGCCGTCGAGAAGCCCGCGCTCGACGTGATCAACGGGACCGCCCCCGCCCGCGCCCGCGTCGAGGGTTTCGCCCGCGCCGCCGCGCTGCAGGGGCTGACGAACAACGCCACCACCGGGCTCTACGACGCCACGGTCGGCGCCACCTACTCCGAGCAGGCCTGGCCGATGCTCGCCCACATCCTCAAGTACTACAACGACGGCGGCACCATCGCGCGCGCCGACTACGAGACCGTGGGCCTGATCCTGGCCGCGCAGGAGAACCGCTCGCCGGTGTACCGCACCGACATCGAGATGAACTCGATCATCACCTGCAACGAGACCGCTGCCCCGGCCGACCAGCTGGGTGTCATCGCGGCCAAGGCCGACAAGTACACCGGCGGCAACCGCCTCACCGCCCGCGCCGCCGTCGAGGCAGCCGGCGACGACTGCGTGGGCTGGCAGCCGGTCGCCAAGACCATCAGCCCCAACGGTGACGCCCTCGACGAGAAGCCGCTGGTGCTGCACTCCGAGGACGACGCCATCACCCCCATCGCCGGCGCGCACCGCGTGGCCGAGGCCATGGGTGGCGCACTGGTCACCGTCGGTGGCGGCGACCACGGCACCTTCCGCATGGGCAACGAGGCCGTCGACAAGCTCGTGATGGAGTTCCTGGAGACCGGGATCGCCGAGCCGGGCCACGTCGCGGGCAAGCCGTCGCCGGAGCCCCTGCCGAAGTGGGGCCAGGCCGAGCGCACTGCCGCCGCCCAGCAGGGCATGTCCGCTCCCGTCGACGGTGCTGACGACTGGTACGGCACCCACCGCGACGCCGGCACCGGCGACGTGAACGCCGCCGGCACCGGTTCCGTCGGGGCCCCGGCGGTCGGCTCCGTCGCCGCGCCGACGCCCGCCTCGGGGTCCGTCGCCGCACCGACGCCCGCACCCGTACCGCTGCCCACGCCGCAGGAGCTGCAGCAGCAGGCCGAGACGGCCGTCGCCGACGCGGAGAAGGCCGTGCACGACTTCGCCGGACAGGTCGACGCCGCCGCGAAGTCGCTGTTCGCCCCCCTCGCCCCGCCGGCCTCGCCGCAGGGCTGAGACCGCGAGGGGGTGCTCGCGGCCGGACTTTGAGACACTGGTCCGGTGACCTCTTCGAGTGATGCCTTCAAGACCCCGTCCGGCATGTCCGGCACCACCCGATCGGCCGAGCTCTTCGCCGAGGCCTGCGAGCTGATCCCCGGCGGAGTCAACTCCCCGGTCCGCGCCTTCAACTCCGTCGGCGGAACCCCGCGTTTCATGCGTGAAGCGCGGGGTTCCCGCATGACGGACGTCGACGGCAACACCTACATCGACCTCGTCTGCTCGTGGGGCCCCATGATCCACGGGCACGCCCACCCCGGGATCGTCGACGCCGTCCGCGACGCCGCCACCCGCGGACTGAGCTTCGGCACCCCGACCGAGGGGGAGGTCGACCTCGCCCGCGAGATCGTCGCCCGCACCTCCGTCGACGAGGTGCGCCTGGTCAACTCCGGCACCGAGGCCACCATGAGCGCCGTGCGCCTGGCCCGCGGATTCACCGGCCGCTCCAAGATCGTCAAGTTCTCCGGGTGCTACCACGGACACGTCGACGCACTGCTCGCCGACGCCGGGTCGGGCCTGGCCACGTTCGCGCTGCCGGACTCGCCCGGCGTCACCGGCGCGACCGCCCACGACACGATCGTGCTGCCGTACAACGACATCGACGCCGTCAGGGTGGCCTTCGCCAACCACGGCGACGAGATCGCCTGCGTGATCACTGAGGCCGCCGCCGGCAACATGGGCACCGTCCCGCCGCTGCCCGGCTTCAACGAAGAACTGCGCACCCTGTGCTCCGACAACGGGGCACTGCTCGTGATGGACGAGGTCATGACCGGATTCCGTGCCGGGGACCGCGGCTGGTGGGGGATCGACGGTGTCGCCGGCGACCTGACCACATTCGGCAAGGTCATGTCCGGAGGGCTGCCCGCCGCCGCGTTCGGTGGCCGCGCCGACGTCATGGCCGCCCTCGCCCCCGCCGGCCCCGTCTACCAGGCCGGCACCCTGTCCGGGAACCCCGTCGCCGTGGCGGCGGGCCTGACGTCCCTGCGACTGGCCGACCACGCCTGCTACTACACGCTGCAGACCAACGCGGACCGGCTCGAGGCGCTGATCAGCAACGCTCTGCAGGCCGCGGGTGTCGCGCACACCATCCAGCGGGCGGGCACCATGCTCAGCGTGTTCTTCTCCGAGGACCAGGTCACCGACTACGCCGGGGCCAAAGCCGCCGAGACCTTCCGCTACGCGCCGTTCTTCAACACGCTGCTCGACCGCGGCATCTACGCTCCGCCCAGCGCGTTCGAGACCTGGTTCGTCTCCACCGCGCTCACCGACGACGACTTCCAGCACATCTCCGACGCGCTGCCGGTGGCCGCGGAAGCTGCCGCCGCGGCGTCCGCCCCGGAGACGGGCCGATGAGCAGCAGCGGACGAGGACTGCGCGGGCGGCTCGCCGTCCCGTCGACGGGACCCACCTCACTGCCGATCCCCCTCCGGGGAGATCATCCCTCCCCCGCCGTGGCGCCGCCGTCGCTGGGCGGGTCCGGGGCCACCGCGACCCCGGCTGAGCCTCCCCTCGAGTCGCAGCCGGAGGGGTCCGCGGCCTACGGGGCCGAGCCGGGGACGATCGCCGCTCCGGGACAGCCGGTCTCGTCGTCGTCGACCCCTCGTGACACCTCGGCTCGCGCCGGCGAGACGCAGACGATCGTGCACCTGGTGCGTCACGGTGAGGTCCACAATCCCGAGGGCATCCTCTACGGGCGACTGCCCGAGTTCCGACTGTCCGAGCTGGGACGGAGCCAGGCCGAGACCGTCGGCCGAGTGCTGGGGCAGGGGCACGACATCGTGTCGATCGTCGCCTCGCCGCTGCAGCGTGCACAGGAGACCGCGGCCCCCCTCGCCGAGGCCCTGGGACTCCCGGTGGGGATCGACGCCGACATCATCGAAGCCGACAACCGCTTCGAGGGGCGCAAGGTGGGCGGCCCCGGCGGCGCCCTGCGCGACCCGCAGTACTGGCCGATCCTGCTCAACCCGATGCGGCCGTCGTGGGGTGAGCCCTACCTGCAGATCGCGCACCGCATGATCGGCGCCGTGTACTCCACCCTCGACACCGCCCGCGGGCACGAAGCCGTGCTGGTGAGCCACCAGCTGCCGGTCTACACCACACGCCGCTTCCTCGAGGGGCGGCGCCTGTGGCACGACCCGCGCAAGCGGCAGTGCTCGCTGGCCTCGATCACCTCGCTGGTGTTCGAGGGCACGACACTGCGCGACATCGTCTATTCGGAACCGGCGGGGGCGTCCGACCCGTCGCAGACTGGAGCCTGAATCATGCGCAAGCCCAAGGCCGCCCTCGGCGCGTTGCTGTTGACCGGCGCCCTCGTCGGCGGCTGTGCGACCGGCGACGACGCCGTGGTGGTGGGCCCGGAGACGTTCGAGTTCGTCAGCCCCGACGGGCAAATCGAGATCCACTACGACCCCCCGGCCGAGCGCAAGCCCGTCGCGACGCTCACCGGTCCCGACCTGCTCGACCCGGACCGCACACTCACCGTGCAGGAGGACTTCGCCGGCGAGGTGGTGATCCTCAACCTGTGGGGCCAGTGGTGTGGACCGTGCCGGGCCGAGTCCGACGACCTGCAGCGCCTACAGGAGGAATTCGAGCCCCAGGGTGCCACCGTGTTCGGCATCAACCTGCGCGACCCCAACCGGCAGAAGCCGGTGGACTTCGTCAAGGACAACGGCATCACGTTCCCCTCGATCTGGGATCCCAGTAACGCCGCGGTCGCCGCGCTGCGGGGCTTCCCAACGTCCGTGGTGCCGGCGACGATCATCCTCGACAAGCAGCACCGGGTGGCCGCCGTGTACCTGGCCGAGATCACCGACGACGAGCTGCGCGAGACCGTGAGCGAGATCCTCGCCGAGGAGGTCGACCAGACGTGAATCCGGAGACGATCCTGCTCGCCCAGAGTGTGGGGGAGACGTTTCAGCAGACCGTCGCCAGTGGCCCGATCCTGCTGGCTTTGGGCGCGTGCATCCTGGCAGGACTCGTGTCGTTCGCCTCGCCGTGCGTCATCCCGCTGGTGCCCGGTTATCTGGCGTACCTCGCCAGCGTCGTGGGCGCCGAACGTCCGCCGGCTACCGCTGCCGCCGCCGAACGCCAGCGGGCCGCCACCGCCACGTTGACGATGGAGGAGCGCCGCACCCGACGGTCCTCGCGCGCCCGTGTGGTGGGCGCGTCGCTGCTGTTCGTTGGCGGATTCACCGTGGTCTTCGTGATGCTCAGCGCCATGGTGCTGGGCACCGTGCAGTACCTGGCACCCCAGCAAGAGCTGCTGCAGCGTCTCGGGGGCGTGGTGACGATCCTCATGGGGCTCGTCTTCATCGGCCTCGTCCCCACCCTGCAGCGGGACACCCGCATGCAACCCAAGTCGCTGTCCACATGGATCGGCGCCCCGATGCTCGGCGCCGTGTTCGCCCTGGGCTGGACCCCGTGTCTGGGGCCGACCCTGGCTGCCGCGCTCTCGGTCGCCGCGGCCACCGGGGTCGACGCGGCGCGCGGAGTGCTGCTGATCGTGGCTTACTGCCTCGGTCTGGGTCTGCCTTTCGTCGTCGTGGCGTTCGGTTCCACCTGGGCGATGCGGACCGTCGGCTGGCTGCAGAAGCACACCCGGACCATCCAGGTGTTCGGCGGAGTCATGCTCATCATCGTGGGTCTGCTGCTGCTGTCCGGCGGGTGGGCGCTGTTCATCGACTGGCTGCGCGACTTCGCCATCTCGGACACCACGCTGCCCATCTGACCCACCCACGCCGGGCGTCATCACGCCGCCTCCCGGACTGCGTCGTGGCGTCGAGTGATCGCGGCGTCGAGGTCGTGGAGGAGCGCGAACGGAAGTATCGGCGCTTCGAGTGGTGACGGTGGTGGTGGTCCGGGTTTGGGCCGTGGCGGGTCGGCCGCGCGGGGGGTTCCAGCGGGTGGGATCCACCTGACGCCCTGGGGCGCGCGCGGGTCGGGGATGGTGGACCAGCCGGTGTCGTGGATCATCGCGTGGCAGTCGCCGCTGGCCAGGGCGAGTTCGTCGATATTGGTGAGGCCTCCGGCGGCCCAGGGTCTGCCCGCGTGGTGGGCTTCGCAGTGTCGGGCGTCCTGGTCGCAGTCGGGGTGTGTGCAGCCTCCGTACGCGGCGAACAGGGCCAGGCGTTGGTAGCGAGAGGCGGTGCGGCGACTGCGGAACAGTCGCAGGTCGATCTCCTTGTCGCACAGGGCCAGGAACCAGTGGTTGCCGCGGGCCATGGCCAGCGCCTGGGGCACGGGAACGCGGATCCCGCCGTCGGTCTCGCCGCAGCCGGCGAGCGTGGCCAGCTGGTCGAGGTCCACGCGGACCACGATCGCCGCCGGTGCCCCGGTCTTGGCGGCATCTGCGGACAGGGCCAGTTGAAGGGCGTGGACCATCGCGTCGTGCATGCGTTGACCGTCGGTGCGGGTGTCCTTCTCCTCGGGGTCGGGCCACAGGCGGCCGGGCTGGCCCCAGCGGGCGTGGACTTCGCGCATCAGCGCGGCCAGTTGCGGGTCCATGGTCATGGCCGCGCGGGCCATCAGGTCCAGTCCCTGGCCGCCGCACGTGACTGAGCGGCGGCGGGCTCGCTCTGCTGCGCCGCGCTCGGTGCGTCCCGGATCCACCGCATCCAGGAGCCGCTGCGCGTGTTCCTGGAGGCGGCGGGTCGTGCACTGGTCGGCGGCCAGGGCGATCAGCTGCGCTTCCAGGTGTGCGCGTACCTCGTCGTCGTAGTCGTCGGGCAGGGCTGCCAGGGCGGTGTTAATGATCTTGAGGTGTCCGGCGGACAGGGTGCCCTCGGCAGTGGCGCGCATGCGGGCGGAGTCGGCGATGGCGGAGTCGTCGAGTCGGCCGCGCGCTTCCCCGGGGGCCAGGCCCAGGCCGCCGGTGAGCATCTGTCGCTCGTTGACGAATCCCATCTGCCGCGCGGTACGCGAGGTGCGGGCGGTGGCCATGACGCGGGCCTGGGACGCGCGGATGCGGCGTTGGGCCTGTTCGAGGGCGACCAGTTCGGCGTGCAGTTCGGCCGGTGACACCTCCGCCCAGTCGCGCTCGAGGTGGGCATCGAGCGCGGACAGCACGGCGGTCAGCTCACTGCTGGCCGTGGCTCGCATCCCGGTGTCGCTCATGTGTTCGATTAGATCACCTGGGTACGACACGAACGCGTCGTCCCAGTTCACGTCGGCGAAAGGAGAACGCCGGCGCCGCCATCGCCGAGTGCTCGCGGACTACTCGCCCGATTGCGCCTGGGCTCAGCTGGCCTTGCGGGGGACTGCGCGAACTGGTTTCTGCAAGAGGCCTCCGACCATGATGACGGTGTCAATACTGATCACATCAACGTAGCCGCGGAGCGAGTGAGAGTGATCGGTGTGCTGGCGACAGTGCTCGTCGTTGTGTCCGGGTGCGGCGAGCCCGGAGGAGACGCTGACCGGGCGCCGGGGCCGGCTCCCACATCCGCCACTTCGTCGTCGCCGGTTGCGACCACGGCCGAATTGACCGTTTCGGAGGAGATCGCAACACCGACCTCCACACCGCTCTACGAGACACCCCACAGTCCTGCTGCGCCGACCCCGGCGATCGTGGCCGAGGGTGCTGAGTGCGGGCCCCGCGGTGCGTTGGCCGTCTTCGCTGACGGCGTGACCGCCTACTGCGCCCGTTTGCAGTACACCGACGGTGCCGCGTGGTCGCGTGACCCGCAGTTGGCGCCGAATCCGGCAGTCGAGGAGGCGATGCGGCAGGCGGGGCCACGCCTCGGTGCGCAGTGCATGGGAGCGGATATCGGCCGCAGGGCGGTCGACGCCAGTGGCGTTGCGATCCTGTGCGACAACTACGTGTGGCGTCAGGATGTCGGACAGGAACCGCGGCATCCCTGGGTTGACGACTAGGTTCGGTGGATGGAGTGCCTCGAGCAATCGACCGAAGAGGAATGCAGAGATCTTCTCGACGAGTGATCCGAGCCTGCGCCGCTGACCTCCAATCAGGCAAAGAACTCGCCCCAGATGATCACTCCGCCGATAACCGCCAGACTTCCGAAAATTCGAACGAGGACCGAGGGGTCGTTATCTACTATTAGGCGGATGTTGTGTGTGAATGCAGCCCAGGTTGGCGGTCTTAGCCAGATCCAGCGAATTTTGTGGTCATCGGCAGGTTTGTCGTCGTCCATTCGGTTCCTCCTAGTTACGGGGTGAAGTAACGGTCGAACACCGCACTTCCCCCCTTCTTTCCCAAGTAGCTGCCGACAGCTGCGCCGACGCCAGCGCCGAGGATCGCGCCAAGTGGGCCGACAGCACCGCCCGTCATGGCCCCGAGCGCCGCACCGCTTGTGGCGCCACCGGCGAGAGCGCTTACTGTCTCCAGTGACGCTTCAGTAGCCGAGGTTTCGCCCCTTGCGTATCCCTCGACGCCGTCGTAGATGGTGACGGCTGCGCCGGCAGGGCCGGCCGCTCTGCCGAGGCCGCGTAGGACGCCAGCCCACGCCTTTCCGGGGGCGTCCGCAACAGGGTTGAGCTTGTGTTTTCCACGAGTTTCGGGGTCCAGCTCGTCGGCCGCTATGGGGAACCCGTAGCCGGCCGCGCCGGTCACGGCGTCGACTGCGCCAAACCAACCGTTTCGTGACCCTCCCGGTATCGGTCGCCGGTCGACTTCTGGCGGGATCGCATCGTGGATCCGGGTGGCCACGAGGTCGATTTCGCGACCGTAGTGCTCGTCGAGCGACTGCACGGTGTCCAGGGCCATGCGGATCGTTTCGGCACGGGCGTTGACGGTGTCCTGGGTGATGTCGTCGCGGCCTGGTGCGGGGCCGACGGAGTCTTGGCCGACGACCAGTCCGGCACTGACGGCGTCCCGGACTCGGTCGCGTACCGATTGGACTGCGGGTTGCAGGGCTGCTTCGGCTCGGGACAGGGCGTCGGTGAGGTCTTCGAGTCCGTCTACGAGCTTGGTGACGTGCGACTTCTCGGTGTCGGCGGCGTCGATGACCGCGTCTGCGGCGACGCCGGACCAGCCCTCGGAAAGCGTGTCCCGCCCGTCGGCCAAGGATGTCCGTAACCCTTCTGCAGTGGCACGACGGGTGGCAATGGCGTCCCCGGCGGCGGTCAGCGCGGTGGTGTCCCAACGACTGATCAGCCCGATCGTGTAACTCACGCCTCGCCCTTTCTGCAGCTTGTCCGTCACCAGATACGACGTCGCGAGCCCACCGTCCGGTTCCGCACCCGGCACAGAAATCTCTGGGCCCGGCACTGTGATGACCCACCCGTCGGCTGGCGACGACTGCGATGATCTCTGATCGTGAGCGCCTACCGACCTGACGACGCCCCTTCCGACCTGCGGCGACGCGATTTGGCGCCGCGAACCTCAGGTCGGGGGAACCGTTCGGCGGCTCGGCCCGTCGTACAGGTTGTGGGGAAAAGTAGAGCTTTCGTAGCCGCGGTGGTGGCCGCCGGTGTGGTGGTGTCCGGGTGCGCGTCGGCTGACCGGGGAGAAGAGACGTCGACGACGACGAGCCCAGCCGCTGCCGGGGAGCCGGGCAATCCCTGGGATCTGCCGATCGAGCAGAGGCCTGCCCTGTTCGATCCCTGTGCCGAGATCCCGATCGAAGCTATCGAAGAGGGGGTTGGCTCGCCTGTGCGGCAGGACGAGCAGTTGCGAATTAATCAGCCCGGAGACTTGCTTGCCTGCGGTTGGAAGAACGACGAAGTCATTTTCGGAGTGCTTTCGACGTGGAAGTCGCGAAGCGATTATCTGCGAGACCAATCATTTGTTTCAAGTGAGTCCGAAATTCGAGGTCGCCCGAGTTTAAGACTGGTTAGCAAATCAGACATGGGCGAAAACGGCTGCCAGCGGACTCTATTTACGCACAAGGGCACACTCTTTGTGAGCGTAGACCTTATACATGGTCTATCCGCGTACAAGGGAAACAACTTCGCGGACCCATGCGCCGCCCTGGATGAATCGATCCTCGCGGTAATGCCGTACCTGCCACAAGGAGACTTCAAATGATGGTTCACCTTGACCCGGGCGTCGCTGAAGCTTGCTTCGGTGCGTGTGAACGGTTCGTCGATGAAATTTCGTCGGCATCTAGGCTTCGCTTGTGGCAATTGCAGTCCGTCGGTGCCGGTTCTTTCGATACAGTTCGGCAATTGGGGGCGGTGTACTCGCTCTTCGCTGCGGAAGACCTACGGACACTGCTTGACGGTTTCGTCTCTCAAGCTCGGGCGATGTCGATGCTGTTCGCCGCCGCCGGAGGTTTGATCGAGGCGCAGGATGAGGCGTTGGCGGGGGCGTTGTCGAAGGCGGCTGACGAGCCGGCAGGGTTGCAGAGCCTCGGCTTGATACATGCAAGCGAATCGGACGTCTTCGCACTCCAGGACATGTGCGTCATGGGCGCCTACGGGCGAGTGGGGCCGGAGGATGTGTCGGATTCGCCGCTGGAGCGCATCGCGCAGTGTGCTGAAGGACTGCAACCGAGCCAGTTCAGTGACATCGACGAGCGAGCCACCAGAGTCTCGCAGGCACTGAACACCGCGGCGGAGCAGCTCAATAACGACCTCAACAACATCCTGGGCAGTGCGTGGCAGGGGGAGTTCGCGTCGAGTGCGCAGGAATCGGTGACGGGCCTGGTGAACTCGGCGTTCGCCCTGTCGGGGGAGTTGGAGCAGGTCGCAGCCAAGGCCAGGCGCGCGCACGACGGGTTCGTCACCACCCGCACCAACGTCGCCGAGCAGGCGGCGCAGGCGAAGATCGCGCAGCTCTCCGGCCGGGAACACGGCCCTGCGGGGCTGACTGCCGCTGCGGAGTCGCGAGCGCGATTGGCGGCGGCGGAGGAGCAGGCCAGGGCGATCGTCAACACCGAGTACAGCCCCGCAGTCATGGACGCCAATCTCGATGACCTCGACTTCACCGCCGCCTACCGGGTGGTGTCGACGTCGGCGCTGGGCGGACCGAACGGCATCGACATGGCGCGCGTCTGGAACACCGAGGGCATCCCGCGGCCCGCCCAGCCGACGGCGCCGAATGCTGCCGCGATCGCCGCCATCACGGGTGGCGCGAGCGGCGCGGGTGACGAGGCGCCGGTGTCCGCCGCGACCGCGGGCGGCGCAGTGCCGGGGATGACGACGACGAGCACGCCCACCGCAGCCACGGATGCCGCCACTGAACAGGCTCTCCTGGCTGCGCGGGCAGGCGCGGGTGACGGGGGAGCAGCGGCAGCGCCGTCAGCGGGACAGGCAGGGGCGGGTGGTGGGGTCAACGCCACGACGACCGCAGCGGGGGCGCCGTTCGCGCCGATACCGGGCGCACACGGTCAGCAGACCAGCGCTGGCGCCGGAGCCGGCGGCGCCGCCGGAATCCGCGGGATCCGCGGCGGAACCGTCGGCGACAGCAATCGCAACCGGGATCGCGGGTTCGGCTCGACCGCCGGGCTGGTCGGAGGTGGCGGGGCTGCGGCCGCAGGTGCAGGAGCCTCACGCATGGGCGGCGCCGGCACTCTGGCCGGATTCGGTGCCGGCGGCCCGGCCGTAGGAGCTCCCGGGGCCGGTTCGGCAGGCGCGGGTGCCGCGGGACCGGGTGCCGGGGCGTTCTCGTCGTCGTCACCAAGTGCGGCACACGCCGGGCGAGCGGGGGCGATGCCGATGGGGGGAGTGATGGGCGCGGCAGGGGCCGGGCAGAACAACGACCGCCGCGGCCACACCCCCGCGAGCTACCTGACCAACGCCACCAACACCACGGCGATCATCGGCGACCCCGTCAAGGTCGCGCCCGCTGTGCTCGGCCGCCGACCCGTGGAAGACCCCACCGCTGCCGGTCAGTCCGACCAGCCCGAGCCGTTCCGAGGCCGCGTGATCGGCCGCGACTACACCGGCGGGGGTGCGGACCGGCACTAAGCGACGCGAGCGGCAGTCGAGTATGCGACCAGAGCGCTGACCTGGGAACGCCGGTGCTGCCCGCCCGCGTGTCCGGCCGGGCGGCGCCGGCCTCACGGGAGATCCCCCGCGCGGTGAGCAAAGGGTAACCAGCCCGCACAGTGGGGTCACCAACCAGACACACAGACCTCCCAGACTTGGCGCGGTACGACCACCACCGCCGCACAGCTGGAGGAACCCGTGTCCTACGTTCAACCCCAGGACTTCACCCGCGCGATGATCGACGCCGGGGCGAAGAAGGTCCACATGTCCACCCGCGACACACTCATCCGCGGATTCATGGCCGGCGCGATCCTCGCGCTCGCGGCGGCCTTCGCCGTCACCGTCACCGTCCAGACCGGCAGTGCACTCCTCGGAGCAGTGCTGTTCCCGGTCGGCTTCATCCTCCTGTACCTGCTGGGCTTCGACCTGCTCACAGGCGTGTTCACCCTTGTGCCACTGGCCCTGCTCGACAAGCGCCGCGGCGTCACGGTCGGGGGCATGCTGCGCAACTGGGGTCTGGTCTTCGTCGGCAACTTCGCCGGCGCGCTGACCGTGGCGTTCCTCATCGCGTTCATCACCACCTACGGATTCAACGTCGCCCCGGACGAGGTGGGCCAGCGGCTCGGTGAGATCGGTGAATCCCGAACGCTGGGCTACGCCGAGCACGGTGCAGCCGGGATGCTGACACTGTTTTTCCGCGGCGTGCTGTGCAACTGGATGGTCTCCACCGGCGTGGTCGCCGCCATGATGTCCACCAGCGTCAGCGGCAAGGCACTGACCATGTGGATGCCCGTGATGCTGTTCTTCTACATGGGCTTCGAGCACTCCGTGGTCAACATGTTCCTGTTCCCGACCGGCCTGATGCTGGGCGGCGACTTCTCCCTCGGCGACTACCTCGTGTGGAACGAGATCCCGACCGTCGCCGGCAACCTCGTTGGCGGGCTGCTGTTCGTGGGACTGACCCTCTACGTCACCCACGCGCGCACCAAGGCCCGGCGATCGTCGTCCCCTGACACGGACACGGACACGGCAACGGTCGGCGCGCCGTCCGCCACCACCGAGCGCGCCACAACCGAGCGCGCGACCACCGAGCCCGCCGCGGTCTGACCCCGAGGGCACGCCAGCCCGCCAGCCCGCCCGCGAGCCCACCCGCCAGCCCACCCGCCCACCGAGAGGATCCGTTTGATGACCCCCATCATGTCCAGGCACGAGGCCGCGGCGCACGTGGACTCCGCCCGCATCCGCCAGGGCCGCACCTGGGCCGACCTGGCCGAGCATCTGGGAACCCCGCTGGTGTGGACCACCGCGGCGCTACTCGGCCAGCACCCGCTGTCGACCGAGCAGGCACGGTCGGTGTGCGACCTCCTCGGCCTCGACGACGCCGTGGCGGAGAGCCTCGCCCTGCAGCCGAGCCGCGGCACACCGGCGGAGGTGATGGCCGATCCGACGATCTATCGGTTGACCGAGGCGGTGTCGGTGTACGGGCCGGCGCTCAAGGCGCTGATCCACGAGGAGTTCGGAGACGGGATCATGAGCGCGATCAACTTCACGGTCGACATCAACCGTCGCCCTGACCCCGACGGCGACCGCGTCGTGATCACGCTGGACGGGAAGTTCCTCGGCTATCGGTGGTGACGGCCCCGAACGACCAGGAACCCCCCGACCGACCAGGAACCCCCGCGGCGGGGGAGGCTCCGGCAGCCGGCCGGAGACCCCCGCCACACCCGGCGCGACCTCCCCGCAGTTGGCCATACCCTGCCAGGATCCGCTCAGGTTCGCCCCACTAGCCTGGGTGCGACCGGCGCCGAGTCAGGCCCCGAGCCGCCTCGGCGCGCCGCGACCCGCAGATGGACCCCATGCCCAGAACCGCTGCCGTCACCGCGTTCCTCCGCAACGCGTGGCGCACCCTCACCGCCATGCGCACGGCGCTGATCCTGCTGTTCCTGTTGGCCGTCGCCGCCATCCCGGGCGCGCTCCTGCCACAGCGCAGCCTCAACGAGGGCAACGTCAACGAGTACATCGCCGAGAACGGGTGGCTGGGCGAGACCTACGACAAGCTCCAACTGTTCGACGTTTTCAGCAGCTGGTGGTTCACCGCCATCTACGTCCTGCTGTTCGTCTCGCTGGTCGGCTGCCTCACCCCGCGCTGCTTCGAGCTGGTCCGCCAGCTGCGCACGCCCCCGCCGCTGACCCCGCGCAACCTGTCCCGCCTGCCGCACCACGCCGCATACCGGACCACGGCCACGCCGGAGCAGGCCGCGGACCAGATCCGCCGCGAGCTCAAGGGCCGGGTCCGCCGCAACGACGGCGACGGCCGCGTCCCCGGCACCATCGAGCTGTCCACCGAGCGCGGTTACTCGCGCGAGGTCGGCAACATCGTCTTCCACTTCGGCCTGCTCGCGCTGCTCGTCATGTTCGCGGCCGGCAAGTTCGTCTACGCCGAGGGCATGCGCGTCATCGTCGCCAATGAGGAGTCGCCGGCGTTCTGCAACACCACGCCCAGCGCGTACGACTCGTTCCGCGCCGGCCTGCTGGTGGACGGCACGGACCTCGAGCAGTTCTGCATCAAGGTCGAGGACTTCCGCGCCGACTACCTGCCCAACGGCCAGGCCGAGATGTTCACCTCCAACGTGCGGTACACGGAGGAGGTCACCACGACCGACCCCGACACGTGGGAGCCGTTCGAGATGCGGGTCAACCACCCGCTGCGCATCGGTTCCACCCGCGTCTACCTGCAGGGTCACGGTTTCGCGCCGACGTTCACGGTGACGTTCCCGAACGGCGAGACCCGCACGGACACCCAGCACTGGTCGCCGACCGAGCTGCAGACGTTCCTGTCCTCGGGCATCATGCGCTTCGACCCGCCAGCCGGCATGTACCCCGACCTGGTCGAGCGGCGCACGCAGCAGATCGCCATCCAGGGCCTGTTCGCGCCGACCGCCCAGTTCGACGGCACCCTGCTGAGCTCGCGTTTCCCGCGCATGGACGACCCGGCGGTGGCGATCGACGTCTACCGCGGCGACGCCGGCCTGGACACGGGCCGCCCGCAGTCGATCTTCTCGCTCGAGCCGGACCTCATCGAGACCGGCGCCCTCAACCGTGAGGCGCGCGTCAACCTCAGGCCCGGCGAATCCACGACCCTCCCCGACGGCACCGAGGTCCGCTTCGACGGCGCCGAGGAGTTCGTCAACATCCAGGTCTCCTCCGACCCCACGCAGATCTGGGTGGGGGTGTCGGCCGCCGTGATGATGGCGGGGTTGGTGCTCAGCCTGATGGTGCGGCGCCGGAGGATCTGGGCGCGGGTGAGTGTCGACGACGACGAGGTCACCCGTGTCGATCTGGGTGGCCTGGCCAAGACGGACCGATCGGGCTGGGGAAGCGAGTTCGACGAGCTCCGGGACCGGCTGGTCTCGGCGGCGGCTGTCACACCCGTGTTGCCGGGTGAGGCCGACACGGGCCACACTTCAACTA
The DNA here is from genome assembly GCF_002441635.1 of Dietzia sp. WMMA184. Lineage (NCBI taxonomy): Bacteria > Bacillati > Actinomycetota > Actinomycetes > Mycobacteriales > Dietziaceae > Dietzia > Dietzia sp. WMMA184. The sequence continues at coordinate 3,139,004 of NZ_NXEI01000001.1, forward strand.
GTCGCGGTACCGCCGCCGACGCTGCGCGGAAGGACGACACCCGGTGATCACTTCGACCCTCGCACAGGGCCTGCCCATCGACGAGACGCTGGCCACCTACTCGGACCTGGCGTTCCGGACGGCCTTCGGGATCTATGCACTGGCGCTGATCGCGTCGCTGATCTACTACGCGGGTTTCCGCGTGGCCAAGGTCTCGGAGAAGGAGCTGGTCACGGCCGGTGGGACCGGGCTGACCGAGTCGCGGTCCCTCACCGACACCGGCGACGAGGAGCGGGCCTCGGCCGGCAACGTGCGCTGGGCGCGGATCGCGCAGCTGTTCGTGGTGCTCGGGTTCGTGTTCCACGCCGCGTCCCTCGTCCTGCGGGGGCTGTCCACGGAGCGCTTCCCGTGGGGCAACATGTACGAGTTCATCCTGGGCTCAACTCTGTTGGCGGTAGCGGCGGGGCTGATCTGGCTGCGCAAGCCCGCACTGCAGGTGGTGTGGCCGTATCTGCTGGTGCCGATCCTGGTGCTGCTGTTCTTCGGCGGGACCCACCTGTACTCGGATGCCGCCCCGGTGGTGCCGGCGCTGCGCTCGTACTGGCTGCCGATCCACGTGTCGATCATCGCGCTGGGCTCGGGCATCCTGCTCATCCCCGGTGTCGTGTCGATCATGTACCTCATCCGCGTGTGGCAGCCGCAGGGGCAGGAGGCTGGCTGGGGCGCCCGCCTGGCCCGTCCACTGCCGGCCGCCGAGACCCTCGACCGCCTCGCGTACCGCACCACGGTCATCGGCTTTCCGGTGTTCGGCGTGGGCATCCTGCTCGGCGCCGTGTGGGCGGAGAGCGCGTGGGGCCGCTTCTGGGGCTGGGACCCCAAGGAGACGGTGTCGTTCATCTCGTGGGTGCTCTACGCGGGCTACCTGCACGCCCGTGCGACCAGCGGCTGGGGCCCCAAGAAGGCGGCGTGGATCAACATCGCCGGCTTCGCTGTGCTGGTGTTCAACCTGTTCTTCATCAACATCGTGGTCTCGGGCCTGCACTCCTACGCCGGGCTGAATTAGCTCCCGGCGGCGTCGCCCATCGTGTGGACGACGTCGGCCCAGTCGGCTGCGAGCCGCTGATCATGGGTGATCGCGAGAACCCCGAGCCCCCCGTCTGCGCGAGCCCGCAGGACGCCCGCGATCGCGTTCGCGCTCTCGGGGTCCAGATGCGCGGTGGGCTCGTCGGTGAGCAGGTAGCGCGGCCGCTGGGCCAGCGCCCGGGCGAGGCAGGAGCGCTGGAGCTGTCCGCCGGAGACCTGTCCGGGCCGACGGTCGAGTAGGCCGGGATCCACACCGACCTCGAGGGCGAGCGCGCCCACGTCCACCGGTATCCCGCGCAGCCGTCCGGGAAGCGCGATGATCTGCCGGAGCGTCATCCGGGGGTCCGCCGACGCCATCGGGTCCTGATTCAGCAGCGCCGTGTGCCCGGGCAGTCGGCCGCGCCGGCGCCGCACCGCCCGCACACCCGGGCCGTTGGTCGGCGTCCCGGGCTCGTCGGTCACCGTCACCGCCCCGGCTGTGGGCGTCAGCAACCCGGCGAGCAGATGCGCGAGGGTGGTCTTTCCACTTCCGGAGGGACCCACGAGCGCGGTGATCCGGCCCCCGCGCACGGTCAGATCGGTCGGGGGCAACGTGAATCCGTCGGCCCCGGCGTGCCGGAAGGCGACCCCGCGTGCCGACAGCGTCATGGCGACACCAGCTCCGCGATCGGCCGCAGCCTACCGCCACGCATCTCGAGGACCTCGTCGGCGACGCCACTCTCCGCGAGCGCGGCGTGGTCGTGGGTCACGAGCAGCACTGCGAGCCCGGTGTCGTCGGCCAGTCGGCGGAGCGTCGTCAGGACGGCCCGGGCCAGGTCGGCATCCAGGCCGGTGGTGGGTTCGTCGGCGAGCAGGACGGTGGGGTTCGTGCTCAGCGCGGCCGCGATCGCCATCCGGCGCAGCTGCCCGCCCGAGAGCTGGTGCGGGTACCGGTCAGCCAGGGCGGGGTCGACCCTCGCGAGCCGGCAGAGGACGTCGACGTCACGGGTGCAGTGGTCACCGCGGTCACCGCGGCCACGGCGCCCGACGGCGAGTCCCTCCTCGAGCTGCCCTCGCAGGTGCCGGGTCGGGGTGAACGCGGCCGCGGCGGACTGGGGGACGTGTCCGGTCGACCCGCCGGGGCCCACGTCCACGCGGCCTGCGGTGATCGCGCCCGCCGGGGTCAGCCCGGCGCAGGCGTCGAGCAGACTGGACTTGCCGGCGCCCGACGGCCCGATGATCGCCACGACCCGGCCCGTCTCGATCCGCAGGGATGCCCCGTCGACCGCCCGCACCGAGCCCGGATCCCGGTGCGCCACCACGAGATCGTCCACCGTCAGGCTCGCCCGGCTGGCGCCCACCTCGTCGTCGTCGCGGTGGTGGTCGCCGGGGTTGTGGTCACCTACGGGGACCCCGCGTCGCACCGCCCCGCGTCGTGCCGCCCTGCGCCCCGGCGTCCCGGGCCCCAGCAGCGCCACCGCCACGGTCACCGCGATGAGCGCGGCGGTGGGGAAGGCCAGCGGCCACCACCGGCCGAGCAGGAGGCCGGGCTGGGACAGCGCGACGAGTGTGCCGAGGCTCGGCCGTTCGGGCGGCATGCCGATGCCGAGGAACGACAGGGTCGACTCGTGCCACACGGCGTGCGGGACCATGAGCACCGTCGCGAGGCCGGCCTGCCCGACCACGGCCGGCAGGACGTGCCACCGCGCGAGCTGCAGCGGGGACGCCCCGGCGACGCGGGACGCGGCGACGTACCGCGACGCCATGATCGTCTGCGCCTCGGCCCGCACCACCCGCGCGACCGCAGGCCAGTGGGTCAGCGCCAGGGCCACCACGATGGCGGCGAGCGACCCCCGGAACAGGGCCACCACCACCACCGTGGCGAGCAGGTGCGGCACGGCGGCGACGGCGTCGGTGCACCGCATGAGTGCCGCGTCGACCCGGCCACCGCACGCCGCCGCTCCGGCGCCCACCGCCACGCCGAGCACCCCGGCGAGCACCGCAGCGCCCGCGGCGACCGCCAGGGACACCCGCAGCGCCTGCGCCACCCGCACGGACAGGTCGTGCCCGAGCCCGTCGGTGCCCATCGGGTGCGCCCACGTCGGCGGCAGGTCGGCCGACAGGTACCCCGACGACACCATGCCCGCGGGCGCGATCACGGGCCACACCAGGGCGAACGCCACCACGGCCACGAGCATCACCCCGCCCGCCGCCCGCAGGCCAGCCACCCGCCCCACCGCCCGATCACGCATCGATCCGCACCCTCGGGTCGGCGACGAGCAGCAGGCAGTCGGCGAGCCACGTGCCGACCAGGACGGTGAGCGACGCGGCGACCGTCACCGCGGCGAGCAGCGCGAAGTCGGCCCCGAGCGCGGCGTCGACGGTTGCGGCCGCCACCCCGGGCCACGCGAAGACGGTCTCCACGACCAGCGATCCGACCATTACCTCGGGCACCCGCGAGCCGAGCAGCGCGACGAGCGGAGCCCACGCGACGGGCGCGACGTGCCTGGTCAGAACGGTCCATTCGCCCAGTCCGCGGGCCCGCGCCTCGGCGACGGCCGGCGAGGCCCCGGCGTCGAGCACCGCCCGCCGGAACGCGAGCAACATCCACGGCACCTGCCCGGCGGCCAGCACGAGCGCGGGCAGCATGCCGTACCGCACCACGCCGCCCACCGTGGCCGCCTGCCCGGGCGGGGCCGCGCCGGAGACGGGCAGCCACCCCAACGCCACCGAGAACACCGCCACCGAGCCCAGGGCCAGCGCGAACGTCGGGATCGAACTCAGCGTGACCGCCGCCCCGGCGAGCGCCCGGTCGACCGCGCCGTGGGGGCGCGCCGCCGCGATGAGGCCGGAGAGGACGACGACGACGAGGGCGATCCCCAGCCCCACCGCCGACAGTCCCACGGTCCACGGAAGCCGCTCGGTGAGCACGTCGAGCACCGGTTGGCGGAAGGTGGGGGAGTAGCCGATATCGCCGGTCGCCAGTCCCGCGATCCACTGTGTCCAGGCCTGCCACCAGGGCCGATCGGTGCCGAGGGCGGTGGCGGAGGCCGAGCGTTCGGCGGCGGTCAGGCGTTCGTAGCCGTCGCCGAGGTGGGCGGCCAGCGGGTCGAGCGGTGAGGCGTCGGCCATGATGAACGCCGCCAGCGTCACGGCGAGCACGACGATCGGCGCGGCGAGCGCCCGGCGGACCGTGACGCGTGCGAGTTCGGCTCGTCGTTCACGCAGTCGCCGGATCACGGGCGGGCCGTCCAGTGCGCGACCGCCCACCACGGTCCCCAGGTCGCGCCGTGGGAGTGCGGTTCGAGGATCGGGGCGGGCCCGGTGTGGCCGGTGTCGCGGACGAGATAGGTGTGGTCGAGAGTCACGAGGAACAGGTGCCCGGGGTTCTGGAGGTACGCCCGCTGGGCCCGCCGGTAGAGGCGGGTCCGTTCGGCCGGGTCGGCGGCGCGGCGGGCGGCGTCGAGGGCGCGGTCGACGTCCGCGTTGCCGTAGCCACCGGGGTTGTCCAGCGGCCCGGACAGCGGGGTCCGCGAATGCAGGGTGCGGTAGGCCTGGGTGTCGACGGTGTACGGGTTGTCGCCGCCGCCGAGCAGGACCGCCACCTCGCCGGCGCGGGCCTCGATCTCGTCCCACGTCCCGCCCCACAGTTCCACGGCCACGCCCACCTCGCGCAGTTGGTCGGCCACCGCCGAGGCGAGTTCGCGGCGCAGCGAGTCGGCGACGGGATAGGCCAGCACGAACTCTGCCCTGTCGGCGGAGCCTCCGCGGACCAGCACCCCGTCAGGCCCCGGCCGCCACCCGGCCTCGGCGAGCCGGCCCCGCGCGACGGCCCGGCGCGCGGCCGGGTCCGCGTCGGGCTGCACGCCGGCTACGCCCACCGGTTCGAACTCCGGGTAGGCGTCGGTGATCGGGGAGGTGGCGGGCCGGCCGTGCCCGGCGAGGACGTGCTCGACCAGCGACTCGCGGTCCACGGCCAGCGTCAGCGCGCGCCGGACCGCGGGGTCGCCGGTGAAGGGGTGCGCGGTGGGCAGGGCCACGGCCCGCCAGTCCGCGGTGTTGACCGACACCAGCTCCAGCCCGTCGCGGTCGGCCAGCCCGGCAGCCAGGGCGGGCGGCAGGACGGTGCCGTCGACCTCGCCGGTGACGATCATCTGGGCGCGGGCGTTCTCATCGGGCACCGACCGCAGGACAAGGGTGTCGACATCGGGGGCGCCGTCGCGGTGGTCGGGATCGCCCACCAGCACGGCCTCGCCGGGGGAGAGGCGCTCCAGCCGGTAGGGGCCGGTGCCGACGGGTGCGGTGTTGAGCGTCGATTCCGCGGCCGGCCCCGGCGCGAGCAGCTCGGACGGGGCGATGCCCAGCAGAAGTCGCGCGGGCATCCCCGGGTCCGCCGCGTCGAGCCCGAACTCCACGGTGAGCGGGTCCGGCGTCCCGATCCGGGCGATCGACGTGTAGTCCGACGCGATCGGCGAGCCCGACACCGGATCGGCCACCGCCCGGTAGGTGGCCGCGACGTCCCCCGAATCCAGCGCGGTGCCGTCGTGGAACCGCACGCCCTCGCGCAGCCGAACGGTCCACGTGAGCCCGTCGTCGCTGACCACCGGGTCGGCCGCGGCGAGCGCGGGCACGAGGTCGGGTAGCGACTCGTCGTCCGTGGCCGACGGGCGCAGCAGCCCCTCGTACAGCGGCGAGACTCCGGTGGAGCCGTAGCCGGAGACCGGGTTGAACTCGTCCAACGGTGTGGAGTCGGCCAGCACGACTCGGCTGCCGGTCCCGCCGCTGTGACCACCCTCCCCGCCGTCACCAGCGGCGGACGGCATCGCGCATCCCGACGCTGCCAGGGCCACTGCGAGGCCCACACCGGTGACGGCGTAGAACGGTCTCAAGGCGTCTCCTACCCACGGGAGATACGTGTCCGGTCGGACACCTAGTGCGCTCGAGCGTAGAGGCGGAATGTGTCGCGGCTGTTACGGAGGAACCGATGGACGTGAACCGATGGACGTGAACGACTGGGCCGCGCGCTTCGACCTGCTCGCCGACCCCACCCGCCTCGGTCTCTTGGCGCACATGCACCACGCCGGGCCGGGTGTCGCGACGGTCTCCGACCTGGCGGAATCCGTGGGCATCACCCGCAACGCGGCGTCCCAGGCGCTGCGGATCCTGCGCGACGAGGGCTGGGTCAGCGCGACCCGCGACGACGCCGACGGCCGCATCGTGCGCTACACGCTCGTCGACGACACCGTGCACCGGATCCTGCACCTCATGGGCGCGCGCCACGACTGAAGCCCGGCGGTAACACCTCGGCAATGTGACCTCGCCATCCTGAGCGCATGGACATCCCCGTCGCCGAGACCCTGGCCCGCTGGCGCGCTGCCGGCGTCGCGTCTGCGCTGGCCCGGGTCGTCGCGACGGGCGGGTCGGCGCCGCTGGCCCCGGGCACCGCGATGGCGGTCTCCGCGACCGGCGAGGTGGTCGGTGGCGTCTCCGGCGGCTGCGTGGACGCGGCGGTGTACACGCTGTGCGAGCAGGTCATCGTCGACGGCGGCCCCGCCCTCGCGCGCTTCGGCCCCGACGGCGACGAACTCCCCGACCGACTCCTCGACGTGGGCCCGACCTGCGGCGGATCGCTCGAGGTGTTCGTCGAACCCCTCGCCCCCGCGCCACCGCCGGGCCTCGCGCACCCCGTTGACCGACTGCTCGCCGCCGCGCGCGAGGGCCACGCCGTGGTCGCGGCCACCGTCCTTGACGGCCCGTGCGCCGGGCAGTGGATGGTGGCGGGGGGAGACGGCGGCACAGGGGTCGACGACGACGAGGCCCCGCCCTGGGCCGGCGGGCCGGTGGCCGCGGCGATCGCCGAGGGGCGCGGAACCGGCGTCGTCTTCGCCGCCCCTGCCGCCGACCCTGCCGCCGACAGCGCTGCAGACGGCGCCGCCCTGCCGGCCCGCGTCTTCCTGCACCGGCTCGACCCGCCGCGGTTGCTGGTGTTCGGCGCGACCGCGTTCGCCGAGGCCCTCGTACCGATGGGTGCGCAGCTCGGGTACCGGGTGACGGTGTGCGATGCCCGACCGGTGTTCGCGGCCGCCGAGCGCTTCCCGGCGGCCGCCGAGGTGGTGCGGCGGTGGCCGCACCAGTACCTCGCCGGGACCCGCGTCGACGCCTCCACCGCGATCTGCGTCCTCACCCACGATCCCAGGTTCGACATCCCGCTGCTGGTCGAGGCGCTGCGGACCCGCGCCGGGTACATCGGCGCGATGGGCAGCCGACGCACCCACACCCAGCGGATGACGGATCTGCGCGCGGAGGGGGTCCCCGAGGCGGGGCTGCAGCGCGTGCACTCGCCGATCGGGCTGGACCTGGGCGCGCGAACTGCCGCGGAGACCGCGCTGTCGATCGCGGCCGAGCTCGTCGCCCATCGCCGGGGCGGGACCGGGGCACCGCTGGTGGGGATGGATGCCGCGATCCACCGGTGAGCGCCGTCGGGCGCATCCATTCGCGGCGTAACACGGGGGACACGCGTGGGTGACCATGGCGGAACCGTGCGTCGATAGACAGGTGTAGCGGGCGGGTCGCGCCCACCCCCTCGTTCCCAGGAGTACGCGTGAACCCACTCCCCACACCGGACCCGGTCGTCGGCCCGGACACGGACGTCGTCCTCGCCGGCGTCGACGCCCGCCTCGCGGCCCACGACGCCGAGCAAGCCGAGCTGTTCCCCGGGCCGCCCACCGGTCGCCAACCCGTCCACACCCTGTACCTGCCCGCGGATCGCGTGCACGCCGGGATTGTCAGCGAAGTGGGCGCGGTCGCTCTCGCCGCGTTCGACGAACACCTGCCGGACCCCGCTGCCCTGCAGAGGGTGTTCAGGGCAGCCCAGGTCAGCGGTGATTCCGGCGGCGGCGATCTGGTGGCCCCGGCGGACGCCCCCGCGATTCACGCGTTGGTCCGGGCAAAGCTCGAGGTCGAGCCGGTCGAGGACCTGCGCATCGACTTCGAGGACGGCTTCACCCAGCGGGATGTGCCCCCCGGGAGGCGGGACCGCGACGAGGACGGGCACGTGGACCGGGTGCTGGCCGAGGTGATCACCCGCTGGTCAGGGCGGTCGTCGTCGCCGCCGTTCTGGGGCGTGCGGTTCGGGTCCCTCGACCCGGCCACCCGCCGCCGGGGTGTCCTCACGTTCACCCGCGTGGTCGCCGGGCTGGCCGCCGCACCGGATCGCGACGCGCTGTTGGCGGGGTTCCGGCCCACCCTGCCCAAGGTGACGTCCGTCGACCAGGTGCGCGCGATGGTCGGGATCTGCCGCGACCTCGAAGCGGCGTGCAGCCTGCCGGAGCGCGCCTTGCGGTTCGAGATCCAGATCGAGACCCCGCAGTCGATCTGCGCCCCCGACGGTTCGGCACTGGTCGCCCGGCTGATCCACGCCGCCGACGGGCGCTGCATCGGTGTGCACTACGGCACCTACGACTACTCGGCCGCCTGCGGGATCGCCGCCGAGTACCAGGCCATGGACCACCCGGCCGCCGACCACGCCAAAGCCGTCATGCAGGTCGCGGCCGCCGGCACCGGGGTGGCGCTGTCCGACGGCTCCACCAACCGGCTGCCCGTCGGCGACGCGGAGGCGGTGCGCGCGGGGTGGCGTCTGCACGCGCGGCTGATCGACCGGTCACTGCGCCGCGGCTTCTATCAGGGCTGGGACCTGCATCCCGCGCAGCTGGTGTCCCGGTACGTGGCCACCTACGCCTTCTACCGGCGTTCGGTGCCGGCCGCGTGCGCGAGGATCGCCGCCTACCTCGGCACGGGCCCGGACGCCGGATACCTCGACGAACCCGCCACCGCCCGCGCCCTGGCCGACTTCTGCGTCCGCGCACTGGACTGCGGGGCCGTCACCGCGGACGAGATCACCACCCGCGCCGGCGTCGATCGCGCCGACCTGGCCGCGCTGACACGCCCGGGAACCGACCATGAGGAGAGCAGATGACCCACCCCGACCTGGTGATCCGGGCCCACCGGGCGATCGTCGAAGGTGCCGAGCGGGAGGCCCTCGTCGTCGTCGCCGACGGCACCATCACCACCGTCGACGTGGCCCCGGGCGCACTCGACCGGGCACCCACCGGCGCCCACACGGTGACCCTGGCCCGCGACGTGGTCCTGCTGCCCGGCCTGGTCGACACCCACGTGCACGTCAACGAACCCGGACGCACCGACTGGGAGGGCTTCGCCAGCGCCACCCGCGCCGCGGCCCGCGGCGGCGTGACGACCCTGATCGACATGCCCCTCAACTCCAGCCCCGTCACCACCGGCCCCGCCGCGCTCGACGCCAAACTCGGCAGCACGGTGGGCAAACTGCACGTCGACACCGGCTTCTGGGGCGGCGCGGTGCCGGAGAACCTCGGCCGGCTGCGTGAACTGTGGGACCGCGGCGTGTTCGGGTTCAAGTGCTTCCTGCTGCACTCCGGGATCGACGAGTTCCCGCCGCTGGACCCGGCGCAGATGCTCGCGGCCATGGCGGAGATCGCGTCGTTCGACGGCCTGTTGATCGTCCACGCCGAGGACGCCGGGACCATCGACGCGCAGCCCGCGCCGTCCGGGCCGGCATACGCCGGGTTCCTCGACTCGCGGCCCGTGACGGCGGAGGTCCGCGCGGTGGCGCAGGTGATCGACGGCGTCCGGCGCACCGGGTGCCGCGCGCACATCCTGCACCTGTCCGCCGCCGACGCACTGCCGCTGATCCGCGCCGCCAAGGCCGAGGGGTTGCCGATCACCGTGGAGACGTGCCCGCACTACCTGTCGCTCTTCGCCGAGGAGATCCAACCCGGTGCCACCCACTACAAGTGTTGCCCGCCGATCCGGGAGGCCGGCAACCGCGAGGGACTGTGGGAGGGGCTGCGCGACGGGACCATCGATCTGGTGGTCTCCGACCACTCCCCGTGCGTGCCCGAGCTCAAGCGGTTCGACACCGGCGACTTCGGTGAGGCGTGGGGCGGGATCGCCTCCGTCCAACTGGGCCTGCCGATAATGTGGTCCGAGGCCCGGCGCCGGGGGATGGGGCTGCCCGACGTGGTGCGGTGGATGGCCTCCGGGCCCGCCGCGTTCGTCGGCCTTCCCGACCGGGGGGCTATCCGTCCCGGCGCCCGCGCGGACCTGGTGGTCCTGGCCCCCGACGACGCCTTCGTGGTCCTGCCCGAGCGGCTGGAGCACAAGAACCCCGTGACCGCCTACGCCGAACGGGCCCTGGCCGGCGTCGTGCGCGAGGTCTACCTCGCCGGCCACCGCGTGGACCTGGACCGCCCGGCTGCGGGCCACCCGGTGCTCCGCCCCATCCCTTCCCTGGCCTCGTCCAGAATGGAGACCCCCGCATGACCGCGACCCCGTCCACCACGCCTGACTTCCTCACACTGCCGGATCTGGCCTCCCGCACCCTCGCGGGCGCGGTCGTCCACGCCGACGACGAGTTCTTCGCCGAGAAGGAGAATCTGCTCCTGCCCGGCGAGCCGGTCTTCGACCCGACCCTGTTCGGGCACAAGGGCAAGGTCTACGACGGTTGGGAGAGCCGCCGCCGTCGAACGCCGGGCGAGGACGCGGCGATCATCCGGCTCGGGGTGCCGGGCGTGGTCCGCGGCGTCGTGGTGGACACCGCCTTCTTCCGCGGCAACTACCCGCCGCAGGTCGCCCTCGACGGTGCGTGGGTCGAGGGCTACCCGGACGCCGAGCAGCTCGCCGCGGCATCGTGGCGGCCGCTGGTCCCGCCGTCCCCCGCGCAGGGCGACACCCGCAACGCCTACGCGGTGGCCGACGAGACGCCCGTGACCCACGTGCGGCTGCGGATGATCCCCGACGGGGGCATCGCCAGGCTGCGGGTGCACGGCGAACCCGCGCCGGACCCCCGGTTCCTGGCGGGCACAGTCGACCTGGCGGCGGCGGAGAACGGCGGGCGGATCGTCGACTGCTCCGACCTGTTCTACTCGTCACCGGCCAACATCATCGCCCCCGGCCGCTCCCGCCACATGGGCGAGGGTTGGGAGAACGCCCGCCGCCGCGACGACGGCAACGACCACGTCACCATCGCCCTGGCCGGCCCGGGCACGGTCGATCACGTGGAGATCGACACCTCCTATTACGTCGGCAACGCCCCCGGATCGGCGTCCCTGCACGGCATCCGCAGGGCCGAGGACCTCGACCGCCCCGAGACCTGGGTCGAGTTGGTGCCCCGCACCCCGCTGCAGCCCGATTGCCGCCACCGGTTCCTCGTCGGGGCCCCCGCCGGCCCCGGCACTCCCGGCACAGACCCCGACCCCGTCCGGTTCGTCCGCATCGACGTCTTCCCCGACGGCGGCATCGCGCGACTCCGGGTGCACGGGCGGCTCACGGCGGACGCGCTCGAGGCGATGGCCGCCCGGCTCCCGCGGAGCTGACCGTTAATGCGGTGGTCACACGCGGGTGACGGCGACGGAACCCGCCCTCGGTAGACATGGTCGTGCACCGGCCCCCACCCCGCGTGGTGGGCGCCGTGGCCCGGCACTCCGGCCCCCGTCACCTCGGCCGGCCACTCCGCCACAGGAGAAGCTCATGACCACTGATCACCCCGGTTTCCACGTCCCCACGGTGGACCTGTCTCCCTACGTCGTCGGCGGGTCCTCCGACGACCGCGCGCGGGTCGCCCGCGAGATCGACGAGGCCTGCTCGACCGTCGGGTTCATGCAGATCGTCGGCCACGGTGTGGCCCCCGCGGTGATCGACGGTCTGGCGGGCGCGATCGATGACTTCTTCGCCCTGCCCCTCGAGGCCAAGAAGGCCTACCGCGTGGACGGTGCGAACCGCGGGTACAGCCCGCCCAGGAGCGAGTCGCTCAGTCTGAGCCTCGGGGTGGAGTCCGCCGGACGGATGAACGACTTCTTCGAGGCGTTCAACGTCGGGGTCGAGGCACGCTCGTTCGTCGGCCTGGACCTGTCGGAGGACGACTACGGGATCAACGTGTGGCCCGATCTCCCCGGTGGCCGGCGGCCCGGTTTCCGCGAGCGGGTCGATGCCTACTTCGCCGAGGCCTCCCGTGTCGCGCGCACGCTCACCCGCGTCTTCGCCGACGCCCTCGGCCAGCCCGCGGGGTATTTCGAGCAGCTCACCGACCACTCGATCGACGTTCTCCGCATGGTCAACTACGCCCTCGACGAGGGGCCCGTCTCGCTCGACGGCGAACTCAAGGGAATGGGCGAGCACACCGACTTCGGTCTGGTCACGGTCCTGTGGGCCGACCGGGTTGCCGGTCTCCAGGTCCTCGGCACCGACGGAGGCTGGCACGACGTCCAGCCCGTGGAGGACGGCCTGCTGGTCAACCTCGGCGACCTCACCGCGCGGCTGACCAACGACCGGTGGATGTCGACCCTGCACCGCGTGGCGCCACCGATCGTCGACGGCCGCATCGTCCGCCGCCGCTCTGCCGCGTTCTTTCACGACGGCAACGTCGACGCCGTGGTGGCCACCCTGCCCGAGTTCGTGGGCACCGACGGCGACGCCTACGAGCCCGTCACCGTCCGCGAACACATCGCAGCCAAGCTCGCCGGGTCCCGGCACGGCAAGGCCAATACCGCGGCGGTTCGCGAGGCGGCCCGGGTCCTGGCGGCGTCGGCCCGGTAATGGAGGTCGACACCGTGACGGACGTGGTGTTGGTCCACGGCGCGTGGGCCGGCGGCTGGGTGTGGGACACCGTCACCGGTCCGCTCCGTGCGGCCGGCCTCCGCCCCCATGTGGTCGACCTACCGGGCGTTGGCGGCGACGACGACGAGGTGGTCGACCTCGACACCCTGGCCGACCATGTCTCGGCACTCGTGCGGCTTCTCGAACGACCCGCCGTTCTCGTGGGGCACTCCGGCGGCGGGGTCGTGGTGACCCGGGTCGCCGAACTGATTCCGGACCGGGTCGCCGGGGTCGCCTTCGTCGCCGGGATGATGCTGCCTTCGGGGGTGGACTTCGCGCAGCTCTGCGCCGGGATCGGCCTGCCCACGGATGTGGGGATCTCCCGGTGGCTCGAGTCGAGCGCCGATGGTCGCGAGACCTCGGTCCCGCCCGAGGCCGCGGCGGCGGTGTTCTTCCACGATGCCCTGGAGGGGGAGGCGATCGCTGCCGCGCGACGGTTGCGTCCGCAGCGGGAGAGCGCCCGGCTGATCTCCGCCGCCTGGACCCCTGCGCGCTTCGGCGCCCTGCCGCGGTTGTACGTCGAAGCCACCGGGGATCGCACCGTGCCGATCATCGCGCAGCGACGCATGCAGCAGCTCACCCCTGGTGCCCGGGTGGTCACGCTCCACACGGGCCACGTCCCGCAGCTGTCCGCACCAGGCCCACTGTGCGCGGCGCTGGCGAGCTTCACGCGGGACGTCGCCGCCGGCGACGCGGATCGGCCGGCGCGCCACATCGCCCTCACGTCGGCGTAACACGGCGGAAAAGCGCTGATGTCAGACTCGGAGGCGACACCGCGGCGGTGCGGTCGGCCCAGCCGACCCGGCCGCCGGGCGACCGACGCCCCGGCGGCCGAGTCATCAGTCAGGCAGCGGCGCGGTGTCCGCCCGGGCACAGGACCCGGGTCCCGATGCCGCAGGAGACGTCCATGACCTCCGTGATGCCCGACGCGCCCACGCTGCCCACTCCGGGCGACACCAGCCCGGCCACCGCGGGCCGCAGCCCCCGTCGTCTCGCAGACGCCGACGCCAGGCTGGCCGCGCTGACCGCGCGCGTCCGCGAGGACATCGCCACCACGAGCCATGCTCGCGACTGGATCCCGCGCGAACCCGGATGCGCGCAACTCGATGTGCTCGTCATCGGAGGCGGTCAGGCCGGACTCGGCGCCGCCTTCGCCCTCGGACGTCAACGGATCGACCGGGTCCTGGTGGTGGATGACGGGCCCGCCGACCGGGTGGGTTGCTGGGACCGCTACGCACGCATGCACACCCTGCGCAGCCCCAAACACATGCGCGGCATCGAGTTCGACGTCCCGTCGCTGCACGTGCGCCGCTGGTTCGAGGCGGTCTACGGCGAGCAGGCGTGGCAGGAGATCGACCTCGTTCCGCGCCTGGACTGGAACGACTACCTGCGCTGGTATCGCGAGGCAGCGGGGATCGAGGTCCGCCACGAGACGCAGGTGACCGCCGTGCACCGCCCCGCCACGGCGGATGGCCCGTTCGTCGTGGAGGTGGCCGCCGCCGGCGGTGCCACCCAGACCGTGACCGCCCGGCGGATCGTGTTCGCCCTCGGCCTCAGCGGCGGCGGCGGACAGCGGGTGCCGGAGATGGTCCGTGCGCTGCCGCGCGAGCGCTGGTTCCACACCGAGGACCCGATCGACTTCGAGGCCCTGCGCGGCCGGCGGGTCGCCGTCCTGGGCGGCGGAGCCTCCGGGTTCGACAACGCCGCCACCGCGCTCGACCACGGCGCCGCGCGAGCGGAGGTGTTCATGCGGCGGGACACCGTCCCGGACTCCAACCCGCTGCGGTGGATGGAGTTCCCCGGCATGCAGGAACGCTTCTACGACCTCGACGATCGCGCGAAGTGGGACTTCACCCTGTTCAGCGGGGGCTTGCCGCAGCCGCCGACCCAGCACACGGTGTGGCGGTGCTTCGCCCATCCCGACTTCGCACTGCGCACAGGCTGTGCCTGGGACTCGGTCGCGGTGGTCGACGACGGCGCGGGCGGGACCGAGCTCGCCATCGTCACCCCCGCCGGCCGGTTCCACGCCGATGTGGTGATCGCCGCGACCGGGTACGAGGTCGACCTGCGACTGCGCCCGGAGCTCGCGGAGTTCGTCGACGACATCGCCCTGTGGGCCGACGTGCACGACTTCGCCGCCGGCCACCCGGCAGGACGCAACCCCTACCTCGGACCGGGTTTCGAGTTCACCGAACGCCGACCGGGCTCCGCGCCCTGGGTGACCAGGCTGCACCACTTCTCGACCGGCGCGCGCACGTCCATGGGCGTCACCGGAAACCAGCTGTCCGGCATCTACGGAGGTGTTGGTCGCATCGCGGGGGCGGTCACCACCGCGATCACTCGCGAGAACTGGGACCGCCTCGCGGACGACTTCGCGGGCTTCGAGTTTCGCGAGGTCCGGTCGATCGGCCCGCACCGCCCCGACGACGGCTGGTACCCGACGAGACCCCGCTACTGACGGCCCCGCCATCAGAACGGCGGCTCATCATCGAACGCCGAGGACCGCGGCTGGTCCTGCTGGGGCCGGTCATCCTGCGGGGGAGCCGAGCGCGGCGGGCGCCCTGACCGGGGTTCCTGTTGACGATGGTGCGCCTGGGCCCGCAGTCTGCTGCGCTCCGCCGCGCGGCGGTGACGCAGGTGGGGGCGCCTCCTCGACGCCGGTGAGCCGCTGCCGGTCCTGCCGGCTTCGGCCGCGTCCTGCTGCCGTCGGCTGGACTCCGGATGCCGCGGCGGGGCGAGCGCGGCCAGCGGTCCACCGGGGGCCGTCGTGATGCGCGTTCCCGGATCCGCCTCCGGGTGATTGGGGCCGTGGAGCCAGACGTAGGTTCCGTCGATGTCCCGGTAGTAAGCCCAGATTCCCTCGGTCTTGAGTCGGTGGTGGAAGCGGCAGAGGGAGCCGAGATCATCGGACGTGGTGTGCCCGCCGCACTCCGGGTTGTCATGGTCGAACGGGATGATGTGGTCGAGGTCGGTCTTCTCGGCCGGCGTCTGGCACCCGGGGAAGACACAGGTGCCGTCGCGGCCCTTGCAGAAGCGTGCCAACGCCTCGGAGGGCGTGTACCGCCGGGCCGCGTAGCAGTCGGGGTCCGCGAGATCTGCCAGTGAGTCGATCCGGCGACGAGCGCTGCGCTCCAGCTGGTCGGCGGTGTGACCGGTGATCGGCCCGTAGCCGGCCAGCGTGAGGCCACGGTTGTCCGGACTGCCGTCGTCGTAGGCGTAGATGGTCACCCGCCGAGCGGCCGCCTGTCCGTCCGGGTCACCGGGGTGTTCGCCGTCGACGTCGGGCAGGCAGGCCCACCCGCGACTCAGCGCCAGTAGGCCCGCGGCACGCAACTCACCGAGAGAACGCGGGTCGTCCTCGGAGGCGGTGCGCGCGAGGGCCTCGATACGGTCGGCGATCTCCACGGCGGTCTCCGCGGTGAGGTGCGCTGTGATGAGGGCCCTGTCGTCGGCCAGCGGCACCATCTCGACGTCCTGGTCCCGCCGCGCCTCCCTCGCCCTGGCGTCGGCCCCGACCGGGTCGCACGCCGAGACGGTCTTGGTGAGCATCTTTCGTAGCGGGCCGAGTCTCGGCGGGTGTGTGCGGCGCCTGGTGGGAGCCAGTGCCTCACTGATCCGCCTGTCGAGTTCGGGCATGAGCTCATCGGAGACCATCGCGGTCTCCTCGGCGATCGTGTGGGCGGCGAGGATGCCGATCCATCCGGTCGCGAGCAGGGCCGCGGTACGGGGGAGCCGCTCGGTCAACTCGACCGCGGTGGTGACCAGACGCGAGGCGCCGTGCCGGGACAACGCCATCGAGGCGCTGACGATCGAGGCGGCGGTCTCCCACGGGTCCCGGTGGCGGTCGCGCTGCCCCGCGACCCGGACGCAATCGTAGGCGAAGGCGACGGTGCGTCCCTCGGCCGCGTTGATCAGGCGTTGGGCGAGATATCCGCGCTGTTGATGTGGATCCCACCGGGCGTAGGCCTCCGGGACGATCACGTCGACGGCGGGACCGGTCGCTGTGGTGAACCCCTTAGGCGGCACGAACGGGTCGGGGGCATCGGGGACGATCGCCGCATGGGAGGCGGAATCATGGGCGTCGGACTTGGAGGTGCTCGTCATGGTTCGACCGTATGTTCTAGGTCTGACATCGTGGGCAGGGAGACTGGATCGAACACGCGAGCGAGTGTCATCTCATTACGGGGAGATGCCCGGCCTCGTCGTCGTCGCTGATCACCGCGGCGCCCGCTGACCTGGGGTGCCCTGCGCACCCTCCGCAGGGCACCGCAGGTAGAGGGCATGCGTGGTGCGGGCGGTCTCGGGGGGGTCC
Organism: Dietzia sp. WMMA184; assembly: GCF_002441635.1. Classification (NCBI taxonomy): domain Bacteria; kingdom Bacillati; phylum Actinomycetota; class Actinomycetes; order Mycobacteriales; family Dietziaceae; genus Dietzia; species Dietzia sp. WMMA184. Next base: position 3,156,045 of record NZ_NXEI01000001.1, read on the forward strand.
GGGTCCGGGTCCGGCTTCTGGTTCGGTGAAGGGTGTGGCGCCGTGGGCGGTGCACGGTCTTGGGTGCTCTGACCTGGGGTGCCCTGCTCGGCCCCCGCAGGGCGCCCCAGGTCGGCGCGCGAGGGAGGGCGCCGGGGCGGGGATGTCCCAGGGCAGTGAGGTGGGTGGTCGTGGTGGTCGTACTGGTCAGGCGCAGGTCGGGCGGCCCGGTCGCGGTCAACCCGGTCGCGGTCAACCCGGTCGGGCGACGATGAGGCACGCCTCGCCGCCGTCGGGGACGTACCACCGGTGGGGGAGGGTGCCGTTGTACCTCGCGACGTCGCCCGCCTCGAGTCGGGTGAGCGAATCGCCGACCTCGAGCAGGACGGTGCCCCGGGTGATGTAGAGCCATTCCTGGCCGGGGTGTTCGAAGAACCGGCCCGGGACGTGGTTGGTCTCCACGAACTCGAGGAACTGCGTGCCCCCCGGGCCTCCGGGCAGGAGTCGGGTGTGACCGCCGACCGTGCCCTCCGCACGGGTCAGGGTGGCGCCCTCGGTGGAGCGCTGGACGTCGACCCGGTCGGAATGGGCCGGGTCCCGGCCGGAGTCTCCGGGTCCGCCGGTGTCGGAGGCCCCGCCGGCGGTGACCGCGTCGAGGAGGTGGGCCTGGGTGGTGCCGAGGGCGTGGGCGAGACCCTCGAGCGTGGACATGCTGGGCGCCGCCTTACCGCGCTCGATCTGACTGAGGAAGGGCTGCGAGATCCCGGCCTGGTCGGCCACCTCGACGAGCGTCAGTCCGAGTTGGCGGCGGTGGTGCCGGATGCGCGCGCCGAGACGGTCCAGCGAGTCGCCTCGTGCGGTGGTCATGGGGCCTCCCTTGCGGTCGGGTCGGGGCGGGTCGGGGCGGGTTGGGGCGGGTCGGGGTCTGGCGGGGCGGGATCTGGTGGGACGCGGTCTGCCGGGGTCGGTAGTTCGTGCAGGTAGTCGCGTTGGCGCGGAATCGGCGGACACCGGAACCGCGCCGGAACAGCGGGGTAATGCCGCCGAAACACGGGGCCACCACACTCATCATTATTGATCCGATCAATACCCGGGGTCACTATCCCGCTCCGGGGTCGGATGCACAAGTGCCGCACCCGATCAGAAAGCCCGGGCTGCCGAGAGGGGCCGAGTCGGAGGGTCGGCGGGGAACGCACAAGTCGGCAGAGGAGGGGAACGATGGAACCACGACGAGCGGCACAGCGCGATGCACAGCGCGGAGCCGGGGCCGAGCGAGTCGCGCCGCGGCACGTGGACCGGATCGCGGGGGCCCGGCTGCAGGGCGGCCGGGTGGTCGACGTGGACATCGTCGACGGGGTGGTCGTGGCCGTGACGGATGCGGGGACCACCCCGACGCGCGGTGGTCCTACCGGGGGCGAATCGGTGATCGACGCCCGCGGCTACATGGTGCTCACCGCGCCCGCGGAGCCGCACGCCCACCTCGACAAGGCCCTGAGCTGGGGCGCCACGCGGCCGCCGGGCTGCGACCTGGGGGCGGCGATCGACGCGTGGCGGGCCTACGCCGCGACGGTCGACGAGGACGAGATCCACGCCCGCGCCCTCGCTGCAGCGCGCAAGCTCGTGGCCAACGGGACGACCGCGGTGCGCAGCCACGTGGACCTGCACGACGACCACGACCCGCTGCGCGGCGTCCGCGCTCTCGTCCGCGTCCGCGACGAGCTCGCCGGCGTGATGGACCTGCAGATCTCGGTGATGGTCAACGAGGTCGACCCGTCGGACCGGGCCCGCGCCGCGATCGCGGCCGGTGCCGACCTCATCGGCGGGGCCCCACACATCTCGACCGACCCGGTCGCCGAGACAAACCGACTGGTGGACCTCGCCGAAGAGCTGGGCACCGGCATAGACCTGCACGTGGACGAGTTCCTCGACGGCGACCACGCCATGCTCGAGGTGTTCACCGACCGCGTCGCGACCTGGCCGGCGGGGCAGATCCGCACTGCCGGGCACTGCTGCCGCATCGGCTCGCTCGACGGGGCGGGCCAATCCCGCGCCGCCGGCGCGCTGAGCAGGGCGGACGTCGGGGTGGTGACCCTGCCGATCACCAACCTGTACCTGCAGGGCCGAGCCGGCTGCACCTCGGTCCCGCGCGGCCTGCCCCCGGTGCGGGCCCTGCTCGAGACCGACGTGACCGTCGCCGCCGGCGCCGACAACGTGCGCGACCCGTTCAACCCGGTCGGCCGCTCCGACGCCACCGAGACGGCGATGTTGCTGATCGTGGCCGCCCACCTCGACATGGACACCGCCTGGCAGCTCGTCACGGGCGGCGCCCGCGAAGTCATGGGTCTGCCGCCCGCCGGCCCCTCGCCCGGCCTCCGGGCCGACCTGCTGCTGGTCCGGGCGGGCGGGCTCGACGACGTGATCGCCGACGCGCCACCCGACCGGATCGTGCTGCGGGCGGGCTGCGTGGTGGCGGAGAGGGAGGTCCTCGTCGTCGTCGACCCCGGTGTCGCGCTGCTCGACGACCAAGCCCCCACCACCCACCCACAGACACCCACCTACGAGGAGACCCGATGACCACACCCACCGACATGCGGGCGGCGCAGGCCGCCCGGCCCGGCAGCGAGATCCTCGGATTCGACGGCGTCGGAGTGACCTACCCCAACGGCACCCGCGCGCTCGACGGCGTGGACCTGCGGATCCGCGCCGGAGAGTTCGTCAGCGTCGTGGGCCCGTCCGGCTGCGGCAAGTCCACGCTGCTCAGCCTCGCGTCCGGGCTCGCCACCCACACCGACGGCTACATGCAGACCGGCACCGACCGCATCGGCTACGTCTTCCAGGACGCGACGCTGCTGCCGTGGCGGACGGTCGAGCAGAACGTGGAGATGCTCGCCGAGCTCGACGGCATCGGCCGCACCGAACGCCGTGACCGCGCGGCGGCGGCGATCGAACTGGTGGGCCTGGCCGGGTTCGAGAAGTCGCTGCCGCGGGAGCTGTCGGGCGGCATGAAGATGCGTGTCTCGCTGGCCCGCTCGCTGACCCTCGACCCGGAGTTGTTCCTGTTCGACGAGCCGTTCGGCGCGCTGGACGAGATCACCCGGCAGCGCCTCGGCGACGAGCTGCTGGGGCTGTTCGCGGCCAAGCGGTTCGCCGGGCTGTTCATCACGCACTCGGTCGCGGAGGCGGTGTACCTGTCCACGCGCGTGGTGGTGATGTCCGGTCGGCCGGGGCGGATCACCCATTCGGTGGACGTGCCGTTCGGGCCGGAGCGCGACCCCGAGATCCGCTACACGGCGGACTACATGAACCTCGTCGGCGAGGTATCCCAGGCACTCGAGGAGGCGCACTGATGAGAGGCACACTGATGAACGGAATCACCGCCCGCGCGACCGTGAAAAACGACGACGACGACGAGGTCACCGCCGCCGACGTGGGCCCCGGCCCCGTGGCCGAACCGGCCGGGGGAGCCCCCGCCGCCGGACCCGCCCGCCCCCGGTTCCGCCTCTCGGCCGACGGGCCCGTGGTCCGCTACGGCGGCCCGTTGGCGGTCCTGGCCGCGGTGCTGGGCCTGTGGTACTTCGTGAGTTACGGGGTGCTCGAGCCGTCGCGGCGGTTCCTGCTGCCGGCGCCGCACGTGGTGGTCACCGACGGGCTGTTCGGGCCCAGCATCTCGGGCATGCTCGAGGCGCTCGGCCGCACCGCGACCGTCGCGCTGACGGGGTTGGCGATCGCGTTCGTGATCGGTGTCGTGTGGGCGATCGTCATGAGCCAGGAGAAGTGGGCCGAGCGCTCGCTGTTCCCCTACGCGGTGGTGCTGCAGTGCATCCCGATCCTCGCGCTGGTGCCGCTGATCGGCTTCTGGTTCGGCTTCGGGTTCACCGCCCGGGTGTTCGTGTGCGTGCTGATCGCCCTGTTCCCGATCGTGTCCAACACGCTGTTCGGTCTCAAATCCGTTGACCCGGGCCTGCGCCGGCTGTTCACGCTCCATCACGCCGGGCGCCTGACGGTGCTGCGCAAACTCGAGGCCCCGGCGGCACTGCCCGCCCTGTTCGAGGGCCTGCGCGTGGCCGCCGGACTGTCGGTGGTCGGTGCGATCGTCGGCGACTTCTTCTTCAAGCAGGGCGACCCGGGCATCGGCATCCTCATCGACACCTTCCGCGCCCGCCTGCAGTCGCCGGAACTGTTCGCCTCGATCATCCTGGCCTCGCTGCTCGGTGTGGCCGTGTTCCTGTTCTTCGGTCTGTTGTCCCGGAAGGTCGTGGGGCGCTGGTACAACCCGGACGCCGACCGCTAGTCGTAACCCCCGGCGACCAGCCGTAACGACTCCCGACCGAACCCGCAACACCACTGAAACACGGCAGCGGTTCACTCTTCTGTATTGATCACATCAATACAGCACTCGCTCCCATCTCGTCGTTCCGTCACCCACACCCAGGAGTTCCCATGCGACGCACCACCGCCCCCCGTACCGCCGTCTCCGTGGCCGCGCTCTGCGCCCTCGGCGCCGTCACGCTCACCGCCTGCGGCGGCTCCGAGTCCGCGGAGGCCTCCTCCGGGTACACCGGCGAGATCGGCGCGGTCGACCTCAGCGAGGTCTGCCCCGAGAAGGTCGTGGTCCAGACGGACTGGAACCCCGAGGCCGAGCACGGCCACCTCTACGAACTTCTCGGACCGGAGCCGACCATCGACGCCGGCGCCAAGTCGGTCTCCGGGCCGCTGTTCGCCTCCGGTGAGTACACCGGTGTGGACGTGGAGGTCCGGGCCGGCGGCCCCGCGATCGGCTTTCAGCAGGTCACCGCGCAGATGTACCAGGACACCGACATCATGCTCGGCTACGTGGACGCCGACCAGGCGGTCCAGAACTCGCTGAACAACCCCACCATCGGCGTCTTCGCACCGCTGGACATCAATCCGCAGATGATCATGTGGGACCCCGAGACCTACCCCGACGTCGAGACCGTCAGCGACCTCAAGGACGAGAACACGCGGGTCCTGTACTTCGAGGGCAACGCCTACATGGACTATCTCCTCGGCGAGGGCATCCTCGACCCCGCCCAGGTCGACGGAAGCTACGACGGTTCGCCCTCGAACTTCGTCGCCTCCGGCGGTGCGGTCGCCCAGCAGGGCTTCGCCAGCGCCGAGCCGTTCATCTACGAGAACGAGGTCGCCGAATGGGGCAAGCCGGTGAAGTACCAGCTGCTCCACGACCTGGGCTACCCGATCTACAAGTCGATGATGGCCGTGCGCAGCGCCGAGCTCGAGGACAGTGCGGCGTGCCTGGAGAAGCTGGTGCCCGTACTGCAGCAGGCCGAGGTCGAGTACTTCGAGGACCCGGCCCGCACCAACGCCGTGATCGTGGACGCCGTCGAGCAGTTCAACACCGGCTGGGTCTACAGCGCTGAGCTGGCCGACTTCGCCGTCGAGGCCATGCTCGAGCGCGAACTGGTGGGCAACGGACCCAACGCCACGATCGGTGACTTCGACGACGAGCGCCTCGCCGACATGGTGGCCAAGGTCAAGGGCGTCTACGTGGCCGCCGACGTCGCGATCGCCGAGGACGTCTCGCCCGGGACCGTCGCCACCAACCAGTTCATCGACCCGGCCATCGGGATGAACTGATCCGGCTCCGCTGCCCGGTTCACCCCTTCAGTTCCCGCCGCCCCCGCACCCGATCGGAGCCCCTCGTGACCGCGACCTCCACCGCACCCGCCACTCCCACCGGATCGCCCGGATCAACCGCAGACGTCGCCGGCCTGGTCGACGACCTGCTCGACCTGCTCGGTCCCGATGCCGTGCACACCGACGACCGCTCCCTGGACAAGGCATCGGTGGACGGGTCCTACCTCAGCCCGATCCTGCGGGCGCAGTGGCCGATCGGCCGGCCCGAGGTGGTGTGCCGGCCGACGGACGTGGAGCAGGTGCCCGCCGTGGTCCGCGCGGCCGTCCGCCGACGGGTGCCCATCACCTCCCGGGGCAAGGGCACCGGCAACTACGGCCAGGTGGTCCCGCTGCACGGCGGGCTGGTCCTGGACCTGACCGCGCTGCGAGGCGTCGACCACGTGGACACGGGGGCGGGCGTGGTCACCGCCGAGGCCGGGGTCCGCATGCTGACCCTCGAGAAGCGTCTGGCCTCCCACCACGGCAGTCAGCTGTGGATGTACCCGTCCACCGTGCAGTCGACCCTCGGCGGGTTCCTCGCCGGCGGGTCGGCGGGCACCGGCACGATCGTGCACGGCCGCAACCACCAGGGGTTCGTCGAGGCGCTCGACGTGGTCTTCGCCCACGAGGACGCCGAGATCGTGCACCTGGAGGGTGCCGACGCCCAGCCGTTCGTCCACACCTACGGGGTCGCCGGGATCATCGTGCGCGCCACGGTGCGGATCGAACCGCTGCAGGACTGGCGGTGCGTGTACGCCAGTTTCGACGACCACCACGACGCGTTCGCCGCGGTACGGCGGGTCCACCTCGTCGAGCCCGCGCCGCGCCTGTGCTCGGCGGACGGCGCCCACGTCTCCTCGTGCCTGCCCGCCGACGCGGCCATCCCCGCCGGCCGGGCGAGCCTGCGGGCGATCGTCGACGCCGCCGCGGTGGACGAGGTCCGGGCGATCATCGACGCCGCAGGGGGAGTGGTCGAGGCGGTCCGCACGGGCGTCAACGAGACGATCAAGGTCTCGACCCTGTCCTACAACCACCCCACCCACTGGCTGCAGAAGGCCGAGCCGGACACCTGGTTCCACATGGAGTGCCAGGGTGACGCCCTGGTGGAACGCCTCGACGAGGTCGAGGCCGTCTACCCGGGCGGGACCCTGCACCTGGAGGCGGGACACGGGCGCATGTTCGGGATGCTCAACGGTCATTACATCTCGCCGGAGGCCGCGTACGCGGGTGTGCCTGAGCTGGAGGAGCTGGGGGTGCGCGTGCACTCGCCGCACCAGTACCGCGTGGACCACGGCACCGAGGCCGTCCGCGCGCTGGCGGCCCGCACCGACCCGTTCGGCCTGCTCAACCCCGGGCGGTGGGAGGCGTGATCGGGCCGCAGCGGCGCTACGCCGAACTCACGACCGTCGAGGCGGGCCGGGTCGGATGCGGTGACCCCGTCGCCGTCATCCCGGCCGGGGCGATCGAACCCCACGGTCCGCACCTGCCGCTGGCGACCGACCTCCTCGTGGCCGAGCACGTGGCCGCCCACGCGGTGGCCGCCGCGGCGGAAGCGGGCGTCGACGCCTGGCTCATGCCGGCGCTGGGATATACGAAGAGCGACGAACACGCCAACCTCACCGGGGCGCTGTGGATCTCCGGGGAGACGCTGATGCGCGAGGTCGTCGAGCTCGGCTCGGCACTGCGGGCCAGCGGGTTCACCCGGGTGCTGTTCGTCAACTGCCACGGCGGCAACTCGGCGCTGCTCGAGGTGGCGCTGCGCGAACTGCGCCGCCGCTTCGGGCTGCGCACTTTCCTCTACGCCGGGCGTGCGGTCCCGGGTCCCACCGAGCTGGGCATGGGAATCCACGCCGGGTGGGCGGAGACGTCAATGATGCTGCACCTGCACCCCGAGCTCGTCGACATGTCGGCGGCCGAGGCGAGGGTCCCCGCGGGGATCGCCGAGTGCCAGCACATCGGGTTCACCGGCCCCGTGCGGTTCGGCTGGTTGGCCGACGACCTGTCCGACACCGGGGTGATCGGCGACCCCACCGGGGCCGACGCCGAGACCGGCCGGCGGTTGGTGGCCGATCACGTGGAGACCGTGGCCGCCGCGCTCGCGGAGATCGAGGAGTTCGACCCGGCGCGCGGGGTGTCCGCCGCGGCCACCGTCACCGCCGCGGCCACCGTGACGGGAGGTGCACGGTGACCGCCGTCGAGATGCCCGTGGTCACCATGCCCGGCTCCACCGACGATCCACTGGAGGCGATGGTCGCGTGGTTGGCGATCGACCCGGCGGATCCGCCGCTGGGGGTCCTGGCCACGGTCGGCCCGGACGGGACCCCGCACTGTCGGCACCTGCTGGTCTCCGGGGCCACCACCGACGGGCCCACGTTCCACACCGATTCGCGGTCCCAGAAGGCCCTGGACCTGGCCACCGACCCGCGCGCGACGCTGGTCGTGGTGTCCGCCGACCGGACGCGGCAACTCACGGTCACCGGCGTGGCCGAGCCGACCGATCGGGACGAGCACCTGGCGAGCTATCACTCCCGCAGCGAGTACCTCAAGCTCCTGGCCTGGACCAACGACCAAGCGACGGCGGAACTCGCCCCGCCGGGCAGACGCCGGGTGTGGGCCGCCGCGGTGGAGCGGTTCGGCCCGTCGCCGGCGCAGCCGCCCGAGACGTGGCTGGGCATGCGACTGCGGCCCGGGTCCGTGACCTTCTGGGCCGCCGGACGCGACGAGCCCTCCCATCGGCGCCGCTTCGTGACGGACGGGCAGCGGTGGCGGGCCGAGGAACTTCCGGGCTGACACACGAGAGAACGAGAGAACCCATGATCACCTTCACCGACGCGCTGGTCCTGCCCGTGTCCGCGGACCCGGCCGCGCCCGCCTGGTTCCACGGCTGGGTCCACGTGGACGAGGCCGGCCTCATCGCCGGACTCGGGCCCGGCGACCCGCCGCCCGGCCTGCCGGGCGAAGTCCACGACCTCGGCGGCGCCATCCTCGCCCCCGGGTTCGTCTCCGCGCACAGCCACCTGTTCACCGCCGGGATGCGCGGCACCGCCCCCGACGACACGCTCTACGGCTGGGTGTCGACGCTGGGCGAGATGATGGTCGGGGCGGAGGCCGAGGACCTGTACTGGTTCACCCTCGCCGGCTGCCTGGACTTCCTGCGCAACGGTGTGACCAGCGCCTACAACTTCACCCAGAGCCGGGTGGTGGCGGTGTTCGACCATTTCACCTCGACCCTGGTCGCCGAGCGGGTCCACGACATCGACTTCCTCACCCGGCAAGTCGACGCCCAGGCCGACTCCGGTCTCCGGTGCCTCACCTCCACCCGCCTCGACGACGAGCAGCTGCCCGAGGCCGAGTGCTTCGACGCGTTCGCCCACGTCACCGAGCACCGGCTGCGCACCGTCCCCCGGGAGCTGGACCTGGGCGGGTCGGTGTTCGGGTCGGTGCAGTGGTCGTCGTCGCCCGTCACCGCCGAGCGCGAGCGTCACGCCATGGCCACCCACGGCGTGGGCAACCAGGCGCACTTCGTCGAGACCGCCGAACACCTCGAGGTACAGCGGGCCAAGTTCGACTGGTACGACCGCGCCGGGGTCCTGGGCCCCGACTTCGCGTTCGGCCACTTCGTCCACCCCACCGACCACATGGTCCGCCGGGTCGCGGAGACCGACTCCGCCGTGATCTGGCAGGCCACCTCCAACGGCCGGCTGGGCTCCGGCATCGCCGACATCACCCGGTACCGGGACGCGGGCATCCGCGTGGGGATGGGCCTGGACGACCAGTCCTGCACCGACGTGTCCGACCCGTTCCAGAACATGCGGATCGGCCTGTACACCCAGCGCGCCGTCCACTCCGACGCCGCGGTGCTGGCCGCCCGCGACGTCCTGCGGATGCACACCCTCGGGGCCGCGGACGCCCTCGGCCTGTCCGACCGGGTGGGCAGCGTGGAGGTGGGAAAGCACGCGGACCTCGTCGTCGTCGACCCCACGTCCCCGGCCACCGGACCGATCTGGGACCCCGTCGCCACGTACGTCCTGGCGTGCTCGCTGCGCAATCTCACCCACGTCTACGTGGGCGGACGACTGGTGGCGGAGGGCGCGCGCAGCCTGCACCCGCTCGCCGACGAGGCCGACGCCCAGCTCACCGAGCGCATGATCCGCTCGGCCCGGGCGCGGGGGTTCACCCCGGCGTTCACGCCGGGCCTGGTGCGGGCATGACCTCCGGAGCCGCGGCGGTGCTCATCGAGAACTGCGCGGTCGCGACCATGGCCGGGGCTGGGGCCGGGGCTGGGGACGGGGACTGCGTCGGCGCCGAGTACACCGCCGGCCACGTGCTGCTCGAAGGCGGCCGGATCACCGCGGTGGGGGAGGGGCCGTGCGATCCGGCGCTCGTTCCGGACGGCGCGGAACGTGTCGACGGCACGGGTTGTCTGGCCACCCCGGGCCTGATCAACACCCATCACCACCTGTACCAGTGGCTCACCCGGGGGCTCGCGGCCGACGCGACGCTCTTCGAGTGGCTCACCGCCTCGTACCCGGTGTGGGCGGGCATCGACGCCGACGACGTCCGCACCGCCGCCCTCGGTGGGCTCGCGCACCTGGCCCTCGGCGGCTGCACCACCACCACGGACCACCACTACGTGGTGCCCGCCGACGCCGGGGACGTGTTCGCCGCCGAGATCGACGCGGCCGCGACGGTGGGGCTGCGCTTCCACCCCAGCCGCGGGTCGATGGATCTGGGCCGCAGCTCGGGCGGGCTGCCGCCGGACTCCGTGGTCGAGGGCATCGACGCGATCCTCGCCGGCACCGCCGACGTGATCGACCGCTTCCACGACGCGGGCCCCGACTCGATGTGCCGCATCGCCGTGGCGCCGTGCTCACCGTTCTCCGTGACCGGCGACCTGCTGCGCACCAGCGCCGAGCTCGCCCGCGAGCGGGGCGTGCGCCTGCACACCCATCTGGCCGAGACCGACGACGAAGAGGAATTCTGCCGCGAACGCTTCGGCAGCACGCCGATGGAGTACATGGAGTCGGTGGGCTGGGTGGGCCCGGACGTATGGTTCGCCCACACCGTGCACCTCGACGACCCGGCGATCGCCGCGATGGCCGCCGGCGGGATGGCGGCCGCGCACTGCCCCGTCTCCAACGGCCGCCTGGGCGCCGGCATCGCCCGCGTCCCGGACATGCTCGCCGCGGGGATCCCGGTGGGGCTGGGCGTGGACGGCTCGGCGAGCAACGAGTCGGGCGTGCTGTGGGAAGAGATGCACACCGCGCTCCTGCTCGCCCGCGCCACCCGCGGGCCCCGGGCGATGGACGTGCGGACGGCGCTGCGGATGGCCACCGTGGACGGTGCCCGCGCGCTCGGGCGGGAGGGTGAGATCGGGCGGCTGGCCGTCGGATACCAGGCCGATGTCGCACTGTGGCGCCTGGACACCCCGGCCCACGCGGGGATCGACGACCCGGTGGCCGCGCTCGTCCTGGGGTCCCGCCCGCCGATGGCCGGGGTGTGGGTGCAGGGGCTCCGGGTGGTGGCCGACGGGCGCGTGCTCACCGTCGACACCGACGCCGTGGCCCGCGACGTGGTGGCCGCTCGCGGGCGGCTGCTGGCCCGGGCGGGGTGAGGGCGGTGGACCTGGTCAGCGTCACCGCACTCCACCGACCGCGCAGCCGGGACGAGGCGCACGCGGCCCTGCTCGCCGGCGCCACGGCCCTGGCCGGCGGGACCGCCCTGCACGGGGAGGCGCACCTGCACCCGGCCGGCGCCGCGGCCCCGCCGGGGGAGACCACACCGGTCACCGCGCTCGTGGACCTGCTCGACCTGCGCTGGCCCGACGTCGAACCGCTGCCCGACGGCGGCCTGCGGGTCGCCGCTACCGCCACGCTGCGGACCGTGCTCGACCACCCGCTCACCGCGCCCCTGCGCCCGTTCCTCCACGACGCGTTCTCCTGCCTGCTCGCCTCGTGGAAGATCTGGGGCCGCGGCACCTGGGGAGGCAACCTCTGCGCGGCCCTGCCCGCCGGCGCCGGGACCGCCGCCGCCTGCACGCTCGGCGCGATCGCCGAGATCTGGACCCCCGACGGCGGCACCCGCACCGTCCCCGCCGCCGAGGTGGTGGTGGGCCAGGGCCGCACCTGCCTGGCCCCGGGCGAGATCCTGCGCGCGCTCGTCATCCCCGCGTCGGCGAGCCGGGCGCGCTACGCGGTCCGGCGGCACTCGCTGGTGCCCAGCGGCCGCTCCGGCTCCCTGGTCACCGGGCGACTGGACCCCGGCGGCCGCTGCACGCTCGTCGTGACCGCCGCAGTGCCCGCCCCGGAGGTGCTCACCTGGGACCGGCCCCCCACGGCCGGCGAGGCCGAGGCCGCCGTGCGCGACCTGCCCCGCTGGCACGACGACCCCCAGGGCGATCCGAGCTGGCGGCGTCACGTGGCGGGGATCGCGGCCCTCGCCGTCGTCGCCGAACTCACCCACCCCATCTACCGGGAGGCACCATGCTGATCACCGTCGACGGACGCGCCCACGACCTGGACCCGCGCCCCGGGCAGTGCCTGCGGACGCTGCTGCGCGAGTCGGGGGTGCACGCGGTGAAGAAGGGCTGCGACACCGGCGACTGCGGTGCGTGTTCCGTGCTGGTCGACGGCGTGCCCACCCATTCCTGTGTGCTGCCCGCGCACCGCGCCGAGGGCGCCGACGTCCGCACCGCCGCCGGGGTGCCCGACGAGGTGCCGGCCGCGTTCGCCCGCGCCGCCGGGTTCCAGTGCGGGTTCTGCACGGCGGGGATGGTCACCACGGTCACCGGGCTGGGGCACGCGCCGTGCGCCCGGGACGGCGGGCCGGCGCCGAGGATCGCCGCCATGAAGGGCAACCTGTGCCGTTGCACGGGCTACCGGGCGGTCGAGGACGCCCTCGACGGCGCCCGGAATGCGTGCGCCGCCGGGGGGATCGGGAGCCCGGTCGCCGCCCCGGCCACCGAGCGCGTGGTGCGCGGCGCCGAACCCTTCACCCTGGACACCGACCTGACGGGCTGCGCGCATCTCGCGGTGCTCCGCTCCCCGCACGCGCACGCCCGCATCGTGTCGATCGACGCCTCCCGCGCCCTCGCGATGGACGGCGTGGTCGCCGTGCTCACCCACCACGACGACCCCGACGTCCTGTTCTCCACCGCCCGCCACCAGCGGCGTACCGACGATCCCGACGACACCCGCGTGCTCGACCCGGTCGTGCGCTACCACGGTCAGCGCGTGGCGGCGGTGGTGGCCGAGTCGGAGGCACTCGCCCGGCGGGCCTGCCAGCTGATCGAGGTGCGCTACGAGGTGTTGCCGTCGGTCCTCGATCCCGAGGCCGCGCGTGCCCCCGGAGCGCCGGCGATCCACGGCGACAAGGGTCCGGAGTCCCGGATCGCCGACCCCGCGCGCAACGTGGTGGCCGACTGGTTCGGCGAGGTGGGCGACGTCGACGCCGGGATCGCCCGCGCGGCGCACACGGTGACCGGCACGTGGAGCACCTCGCGGGTCCAGCACACGCACCTGGAGACCCACGCGGTGATCGTGCGGCACGTCGACGGCGGGCCCCGGGGCGGTGGGTCGCTCGACATCCGCTCCTCTACCCAGGTGCCGTTCCTCGTGCGCGACGAGTTGGCGTGGATCTTCGGCCTCGACCGCGATGAGCTGCGCGTCCACGCCGCGCGGGTGGGCGGCGGGTTCGGGGCCAAGCAGGAGATGATCGTCGAGGACCTGGCCCTGCTCGCGGCCCTGCGCACCGGCCGCGACGTGGTGTGGGAGTACTCGCGCGCGGAGCAGTTCACCTCCGCCACCGTGCGCCACCCGTACCGCACCACCGTCACCGTGGCCTGCGACGACGACGGCCGGCTCACCGCTCTCGAGCTGGACGTGCTGTCCGACGCCGGCGCCTACGGGGGCCACTCCGCGGGCGTGATGTTCCACTCCATCACCGAGTCCGTGGAGCTGTACCGCTGCCCGGCCAAGCGGGTGACCGCCGAGGCCGTCTACACGACCACCGTGCCGTCGGGGGCCTTCCGCGGGTACGGGCTGGGGGAGGTGGGGTTCGCCCTGGAGAGCGCGCTGGACGAACTCGCCGACGCCGCCGGGCTGGACCCCGTGGAGCTGCGGCGGCGCAACGTGGTGCGCCCGGGTGACGCGTTGGTGAGCTCCGCGGGCGACGACGACGAGCTGGCCCTGTCCTCCTACGGACTCGACCACTGCCTGGACCTGGTGGCAGGGGCCCTGGCCTCCGGTCGCGGGGAGACCGCGCCGCCCGGGTGGGCGGAGGGGACCGGGATCGCGCTGTGCATGATCGCCACCAATCCGCCCGGGGGCCACCACGGTTCGGCCCGCGTCGAGATCACCGCCGACGGCACCGTGCACGCCTACGTGGGCACGGCCGAATTCGGCAACGGCACAGCGACCGTGCACACCCAGATCGTCGCCGAGGCGCTGGGCGTGCCGTCCGACTCGGTGGTCCTGCACGCGTCCGACACCGCCCTGCTCACCCACGACACGGGTGCGTTCGGCTCCGCCGGCACCGTGGTCGGTGGGCGCGCCCTGTACCGCGCGGCAACCCGGGTCGCCGAGCTGCTCCGCGCCGGAGCCCACCTGCCGGTGTCCGCCGAGGGGTGCGCCGACGGGCTGGGTCGGCAGGCCGCGTTCACCGTGCAGGGCGTGCGGGTGGCCGTGTGCCCCGACACCGGGACGGTGAAGGTCCTGCACAGCGTCCACGCCGTCGACGCCGGGCGGGTCCTCAACCCGCAGCAGCTGAGGGGGCAGGTGGAGGGCGGCGTCGCCCAGGCCCTCGGGGCGGCGCTGTACGAGCAGGTGATGCTCGACGAGACCGGCGCGGTCACCAACGCGACCCTGCGGCACTACCACCCACCCCGCATGGGCGACGTCCCGCGCACCGAGGTGTTCTTCGCCGACACCGTCGAGCCCGAGGGCGTCCTGGGCGCCAAGTCCATGTCCGAGGCCCCGTACTGCCCGGTCGCCGCGGCCGTGGGGATCGCGGTCCGGCGGGCCACCGGAGTCCGGCAGGACCTCATCCCCCTGACCCCGGACCTGGTGTGGATGAGGTCGTTCGCGCCGCGCGACGGCGGGTCTCCCGCGGCGACGGGCCGGACCCCGTCCGCCGCCGTGTCGACCGGCGGCCGCGCGTGAGCGCGCGGGTGCTGCGGGTGACCGGTGCCTCGGCGGTCTGGTCGCCGGGGCTCGAGTCCGGCGTCGCCGCCACGGTGGAGTGCGTGGACGGGCGGATCGCCGCCGCGCCGGACGATGCTGCCGCCGCGCCCGACGGCGCTGCCGTGGTCGAGACCCTCGACGCCGACGGCGGCGTCGTCACCCCGGGCCTGGTCAACGCCCACCATCACCTGCTGCAGAGCGCGTTCCGCACCCTGCCCGGTACCCGCGGCGTGGAGATGGCCGTGTGGCTGGCCCGGATGCGCGAGGCCTACGTCGCCGCGCGGGTCGACGATGAGCTGGTCGAACTGTCCGCCCGCGTGGCGCTGGCCGAGTCACTGCTGTGCGGCGTCACCACCGTGGCCGACCACCACCTCACCTGGCCGGCGGGCGCGGACCCCATGCAGATCGCCGGTGCTGCGTACGCCGGCGCGCAGGCGCTGGGATCGCGACTGGCCTTCGTCCGCGGCAACGCCGGAGACGACCCGGATGCCGCAGCGGCGTCGGTCGAGGCGATCCACGCTGCGCACCTGCCCGGCGCGTCCGGCGGGACCACCGCCGACGGGATGCGCCAGCTGGCCGTGGGGCCGTCGGGTGTGCACGCAGACGGGCCCGCGACCTTCGCCGCCATGGGGGAGGTCGCGCGCCGGCTCGGTCTGCGGCGGCGCACCCAGGCCAACGAGCAGGTCGACGTGGCCCGGGCCGCCGAACTGTACGGCCGTCGCCCCCTGGACCTGCTGGAGGAGTGGGGCTGGCTCGCCCCCGACGTCACCCTCGCCCACCTCTGCGACATCACCGACCCCGAGATCGCGTCGATCGCCGGGAGCGGGGTCACCGCGACCCATGCCCCGGCCTGCGATCTTCCGATGGGGTGGGGCGTGGCGCCGGTGGCCCGACTGCGCGACGCCGGGGTGACCGTGGGACTCGGGACCTCGGGCGGTGGCAGCAACGACGCCGGACACCTCCTGGCCGACGCGCGCCTGGCGATACAGGTCGCCCCGCTCGCCGGTAGGCCTCTGGACGCGCTCGAGGTGCTGGAGATGATCACCGCCGGCGGCGCCGACGGCCTGGGGCGCCCCGAACTGGGCCGGCTCACCCCGGGGTCGGCGGCGGATCTGGTGGTGTGGGACGTCAGCGGGGTCGCGGACGCCGGCGTCGCGGATCCGATCCGAGGACTGTTGTGGGCCGCACCCGGGCGCCGGCCCCGCCACGTGGTGGTGGGCGGCCAGGTGGTGGTGCGGGACTTCGAGCTCGTCACCGCCGACGAGCGGGCCCTGGCCGCGGATCTGCGCGAGCAGTGCGCCCGGCGGGGCATCGGACGCTGACCGGCGCTGACCTGGGGTGCCCTGCAGGCCCGGTGCAGGGCGCCGCAGGTCAGAGCGTCGGAGAGCCCCGCGCCTCAGGATCCGCGGTAGGTGCTGTACCCGAACGGCGACAGGATCAGCGGCACGTGGTGGTGCGCGGCCGGGTCCGTCACCTCGAAGCACACCACCGCCTCCGGGTAGAAGCCGCTCACTCCGGCGGCCCGGTGATAGCCGCCCGTGTCGAAGGCCAGTCGGTACACCCCGGCCCCGACCTCGACCTGCGCCAGATCGGGGCCCCGGCCGTCGACGTCGGTGACCCCGGAGGCGAGGTCAGTGCCAGCGGAGTCGGTGAGCCGGTAGCCCAGGCCGACCGCCGGGGTGCCGGTGGCGGTGTCCAGGGCGTGGGTGCTCAGCGACATCAGAGGGCTCCGGTCTCGAGCAGTCGGTCCAGCCGCAGGGCGTTGATGGCGGCCAGGTGGTCACGGGTGGTCGCGAGCTCCTCTGCCGGGGTGAGGTCGATCCGCCGGTCGAGTTCGGCCACGATGTCCCGGGCCGACAGCCCGGTCGCGCACACGAGGAACGCGTGGCCGAAGTGCTCGGCGTGCCGACGTTGCCCCTCGGCGAGCCGGCGCGCGAGCTCGGCGTCCGCGGTGGCGGCTGCGCTCTGCTCCCGCGCCGAGGCCTGACCGACCTCCCGGGGCGCGCCCGTGTCTGCGCCGCCGCCCGCGCCGCCCGAGCCCGCGCCGATCGGCGGATGCGCGTCGACCGCGGCCAGCACCTCGGCGTCTTTCTGCTCGTCGAGCACCCGCCGGGCCGCCGCATGTAGCGCGTCGCGGGAGCCGTACGGCCGCCCCTCCAACACCGCGCGCGCCCAGGTTTTCGACCCGGAGAGTTCGGTCAGGACCGGCATCAGTTCCTCTGCGCGCGCGGCATCGAATCCGCTCACGGCGGGATCGACGGTCTCGGCAGAATCAGAGGAAACGGGGGGTGTGGTGGTCTCGGGCACGGGCTCATCATCGCAGCGGCAGGGGCCCGGAACACCGCCGACGCGGCAGTCGTAACACGGCGTAACAATCGGCCCCGGCGCCCTGACCTGCGGTGCCCTGCACGCCGCCCCCAGGGCACCGCAGGTCAGGCGCTCGAGCGGTGAGGGTGCAGCGAGGGCGCAGCGAGGGCGCGGCGGGAGGAAGGCCCGGGTCGGAACCAAGTAACACTGCCGACACACAACGTCGCTAGCGTTCAGAAGCGTCGACGCGCCGCCGCCCGAGCACGAGAGGACCCCAGGATGAAGCTCACCCCCCGCGAGTTGGACAAGCTCACCCTGTTCACCGCGGCCGAGGTCGCGCGCCGCAGGCTCGAGCGCGGGGTGCTGCTCAACGTCCCCGAGGCCACCGCGCTCATCTCGTGGGAGATCGTCGAGCACGCCCGCGACGGCCGCACCGTCGCCGAGTGCATGGACCTCGGTCGGCAGGTGCTCGACGCCGGCCGGGTGATGGACGGCGTGGTCGAGCGGCTGGCGATGATCCAGGTCGAGGCCACGTTCCCCGACGGGACCAAACTCGTCACCGTGCACGACCCCATCGGGCCGGTGGAGCAGAGCGCGTGAGCGGCCACGGGCACGGCGACGCCCACGGGCACGGCGACGCCCACGAACACAGCCACGGGCACACCGACCCGGCGACCGCCCGGATCGTCCTCGCGTTGGGCCCGGAGTCCGAGCAGATGCCGGACCTGGGCATCCCCGCCGCACGGCCGGGCCGCGCCCTGGCCGACCTGGTGGAGGAGCAGGCGCGAAGGCCCGGGGGACCGGATGCGGCGGGAGAGGGTGCCGGTGTCGTCGTCGTCGTCCCCATGACGTTCGGCCGCGCGCCCGCGATGGTCGCCGACTGCTCCCGGACGTTGCGCGACGTCCGGGGCAGCACCGACCGCGCACGGCTCGCCCCGGGCTCCGCTGGTTCCATGGGCCCGGTGGCATTGGCGGCGCCGCTCGGCGACGCGACCATGCTCGTCACCCGCCTGCGCGCGGTGATCCGGCGGCACGGCGCGGTGTGCTCGGCGCTTCTGGTGAGCCGCGCGATCGACCCGTTCGCCGACGCCGAGCTGTACCGCCTCGCCCGGCTCGCGCGGCAGTACGGGCAGCCCGGCCTGGTCGAGGTGGCGTTCCACGGCGGCGACGAACCCGATCCCGACCTCGCCGAGGGGCTCGAGCGCGTCCGCGCCCTCGGCGGCCGACGGCCGGTGCTGGTCTCGGCGACCCTCGCCCCCGCGCCGGTCACCGGACTCGAGCTGCCCGGCGAGGGCGAGCACCTGTTCGGCCCGGCCGTGCTGCGCAGCGTGATCGACACCCGCGTCCGCGAGGCCGTGCACCGGCTCGACCACGGCGACGACGGCATCGACGCCGCCCTCGACGCCGAGGACGGCCACGGGTACGCCCACTCGCACGTCGCCGCCGACGGCTCCGTCTACACCCACTCCCACTAGCCACCCCAGCCACTCCACCCCGACTCACCCCACCCCGACGACCCCAGGAGCCACACATGTCCGGTTCGGTGCACTACCTCTACGGCGACGGGGACATCGAGCTGGGCGCCGGCCGCGCGACCCTCGAGGTGCGCGTGACCAACACCGGCGACCGCGCCGTCCAGGTGGGTTCGCACTATCACTTCTTCGAGGCCAACCGGGAGCTGCGCTTCGACCGGATCGCGGCGTACGGGCGGCACCTGGCGATTGGCGCGGGCCTGGCGGTGCGCTTCGAACCGGGCCAGACGCGGACGGTGCGACTGGTCGACTTCGCGGGCGAGCGCGTGTGCCACGGGTTCTCCGGGTTGGTCGACGGCCCGCTCGACGACCCGGCCGTGCGCGAGCGCGCGCTGGAGCGGATGGCCGAGCGTGGGTTCCTGTGTGACCGCCCCGACAGGTCCGACGACGACAACAACGACGACGACGAGGTCGCGCCCGCCCCGGACGCTGTGCCCGCAGCCGAGGGCCCGCCGACCGTGCTCCCGCGCGCCACCTATACCGATATCTACGGACCCACGGTCGGCGACCGACTTCAGTTGGCCGACACCGACCTGGTGATCGAGATCGCCACCGACCACAACGCGGTGACCACCGACGGCAGCAGCGGCTACGGCGACGAGGCCGTCTACGGCGGCGGCAAGGCGATCCGCGACGGGATGGCGCAGGACCCGGCGGGCACGCGGGCGTCGGGCGCGTTGGACCTGGTGATCACGGGCGCGATCATCGTCGACGCGGTGCTCGGTGTGGTCAAGGGCGACATCGGTGTGCGCGACGGGCGGATCGTGGCCGTGGGCAAGGCAGGCAACCCGCACCTGCAGGACGGGGTGCATCCGGAGCTGGTGATCGGGCCCGGCACCGAGGTGGTGGCGGGTGAGCACAAGATCGTCACCGCCGGCGGCGTGGACACCCACATCCACTACATCGCGCCACAGCAGGTCGAGGAAGCCTTGAGCAACGGCGTGACCACCCTGTTCGGCGGCGGCACCGGCCCCGCCGAGGGCACCAAGGGCACCACCTGCACGCCGGGCGCGTGGAACATCGGGCGGATGCTGCAGGCCGCCGACGGGCTGCCGGTGAACATCGGGGTGCTGGGCAAGGGCAACACGTCGCAGCCCGAGTCGGCGGTCGAGCAGATCGTGGCCGGCGCGGCGGGGCTGAAGATCCACGAGGACTGGGGCACCACGCCTGCGGCGATCCGCTGCGTGCAGGAGGTCGCGGACGAGTACGACGTGCAGGTCGCGATCCACACCGACACCCTCAACGAGTCGGGCTTCTACGAGGACACGCGTGCCGCGTTCGGCGATTCCACCATCCACACGTTCCACTCCGAGGGCGCAGGCGGCGGCCACGCCCCCGACATCCTGCGGGTGTGCGGCGAGCCCAACGTCCTGCCCGCCTCGACCAACCCGACGCTGCCGTACACCGTGAACTCGGTGGACGAACTGCTGGACATGGTCATGGTGTGCCACCACCTGTCGCACGACATCCCGGAGGACGTGAGCTTCGCCGACTCCCGCGTGCGCGCCGAGACGATCGCCGCCGAGACCGTCCTGCACGACGAGGGGATCATCTCGATCTTCTCGTCGGACTCGCAGGCCATGGGCCGGATCGGGGAGTCGTGGCAGCGCGCGTTCCAGACCGCCCACCACTGCCGCGTCGAGCGGGGCCCGCTGCCGGAGGACAGCGACCGCAACGACAACGAGCGCGTCCTGCGCTACGTCGCCAAGATGACCATCAACCCCGCCATCGCCGCGGGCATCGCCGACCACCTCGGCTCGATCGAACCCGGCAAGCTCGCCGATCTCGTGTTGTGGCCGGTCGACTCGTTTGCCGCCAAGCCGTCGTTGATCATCAAGGGCGGGATGATCGTGTGGGCGCCGATGGGCGATCCCAACGCGTCGCTGCCCACGCCGCAGCCGGTGATCTACCGCCCGATGTTCGGCGCGTACGGCGGGGCGCTGCAGTCCACGCGGGTGACGTTCCTGTCCGCCGCCGCGATCGAGGCCGGCGTGCCCGAGGAGCTGGGCCTGACCTCGCCGTGCCTGCCCGTGCGTGGCTGCCGGGGGATCGGCAAGAAGGACATGGTCCGCAACGACCGCTGCCCGACGATCGAGGTGGATCCCGAGACCTACGTGGTGACCGTCGACGGCGAGCCCGCCACCATCGCCCCCGCCACCACGTTGCCGCTGGCCCAGCTGCACTACCTCGCGTGATGTCCGACCACGACGACCACCACGACCACGACGACGACGACGACGAGGGCCGCCGCGTCCCGGATGGTGTGCCGGATGCGGGTCGTGCCGAACTGGCGACTCTGCTGTTAGCGCTGCAGTTCACCGACTCCTCGTTCCCCTCGGGCATGTACACGCTCTCGCACGGGCTCGAGGGGCTCCGGCAGTTGGGCGCTGTGGAGGGCGGCGCTGTCAAGGGCGGCGCCGGGGCCGGGGCGCGGTCCGTGGCCGAGGCCGTGCACGGGATCCTGCGGTATTCCGCTGGCCCGGCCGAGGCGACCGCGCTGGCCCTCGCCTGGGCGGCGACCCACGAGCTCGCCCCGCCGCCGGCCGCCAATCCTGCTTGCACTGACACTGCTGCTCTGCTCGCCGCGCTCACCCGCATCGACCGGCGGCTGCACGCCACCCGGTTGACCCGCGAGTTCCGCGACGGCGCCACCCGCACCGGCAAGCAGGTGCTCGACCTGGCCGCCGAGCTACTCGACGACCCGGTGGTGTCCGCGTGGAACGACCACGTCCGGGCCCGCCGCTCGCCGGGATCGCAGTCGGTGGTCATGGGCGTGGTCTACGCCCGCGGCGGGCTGAGCCAGCGGGAGGCCGTGGCCGCCGACCTCACCGCGCTGGTCATCAGCCTGTCGGGGGCCGCGCTGCGGCTGCGACTGGCCGATCACCGCACCGCGCAGGCGCTGGTGCGCGGGGCGGCCCCGGTGATCGCCGAGGTCGCCGACGCCGCGGTGGGCCGGTCGCTGGAGGAACTCGGCGGGTTCGCGCCAGTGCTGGACCTGGCGTCCTGCCACCACGAACGCGCCGACGCCCGGCTGTTCGCCTCGTGACCCGGCCTCCACCCTCCTGACCGGAGTACCTGCGTACCCGGTAGCGCTCTGACCTGGAGTGCCCTGAACGTGCGCTGCAGGGCACCCCAGGTCAGGGCGGATCCCGCCGAGGGCAGGGCCGCGCTGCGTACGCCGCGCAACACTGCCGAAACACGGCTGCACTAGCGTTCGTTGCATGGCAGAGGCACAGCAGGTGTTGCGGATCGGGATCGGTGGGCCGGTGGGCTCGGGCAAGACCGCTCTCATCGAGGCGCTGGTCCCGGAGTTGATCGCCCGGGGACGCACCCCGGCCGTCATCACCAACGACATCTACACGCAGGAGGACGCCGAGCACGTCCGCCGCACCCTGGCCGGAGTCCTCGATCCCGCCCGGGTGGTGGGCGTGGAGACAGGCTCGTGCCCGCACACCGCCGTGCGCGACGACCCCACCATGAACCTCGCGGTGGGGGCGGAGATGCTCGAGGACCACCCGGACGTCGACACCCTCATCTACGAGTCCGGCGGCGACAATCTCACCCTGACGTTCTCGCCGGCGCTGGTCGACCTGTTTGTCTTCGTCCTGGACACCGCCGAAGGCGAGAAGATGCCCCGCAAGCGCGGGCCCGGCATCACCGAGTGCGACCTGCTGGTGATCAACAAGATCGACATCGCCCAGTACGTGCGCTGCGATCTGGGAATCATGTCCTCGGACGCTGACCGCGTCCGCTCGGGCAAGCCCGTCGCGCTCACCGACTGCCTCTCCGGGACCGGCATCGCCGAGGTGCTCGACTACTTCGAGTCCCGCCGGGTGGAACTGCTGCCCGCACGGTGAGCGACCGGCTGACCCGGGCCGCCGACCCGGGGTTCGTGTGGCCCGCCGTCGCCGCCGGACCGCAGTCCGGGCCCGGCGCGCTGCCCGTCGGCTCGCCCGGCAAGGTCGGCGTGCTGGACCTGGCCTTCCGCCGGGACGGCCGCGGCCGCACGGTACTGGCCGAACGGTTCCAGAAGTCGCCGCTGCAGGTGATGCGGTCGCTGTACATCGACCCGGTCCTCCGCGAGATGCCGACGGTGTACGTGATGTCGACCGGCGGCGGGATCGTCGGCGGCGACCGGCTGGACATGGAGGTCCGTCTGGCCGAGGGCGCGCAGGCGCTGGTCACCACGCAGGCCGCGAACCGGGTGCACCGGATGGACGTCGGTTACGCCACGCAGACCGTCTCCCTGACGCTGGGCGAGGGCGCGGTGTGCGAGTGGCTGCCGGACCCGCTCATTCCGTACGGCGGCAGCAGGTTCCAGCAGCGGCTGCGGGCCGAGGTGCCCGAGGACGCCGTGCTCATCGCCGGCGACGTCCTCACCGCCGGACGCGTGGCCCGCGGGGAGAGCTGGGACGTGGCCGCCTACGTCTCGGCCGTGGAGATCTCCCGCCCCGACGGCACCCTGCTCGCCGTGGACACCACCCACATCACCCGCGACGAGGCCGGCCACCCGCTGGTCACAGGAGACGCCGACGCGATCGGGACCCTGTTCGTCGTGGCGCCCGGCCCGGCGGAGGAGCTCGCGGCGGTCATGCGCGACGCGGCCGACGCGGCCGCCGGCGTCGTAGCGACACAGGCGGGCCGGCTCGATCCCGAGGGGTCTGTGCGCTGCGGGGTGAGCACCTTGCCGGATGGCTGCGGCGCCTGGCTGCGGGTGCTCGGCCGCGGGCAGGAGAACGTGGAGGCAGCGGTGCACGCCGTCTGGTCCGCCGCGCGAGTCCATCTCCTCGGTGCGCCGGCGCCGGACCTGCGCAAGAGCTGAGAGCCGGGCCGGCCCCGAGAGACGTCGGCCGCCGCCCAGCCCGCCGACGCCCAGGTATGCGCCCTCTCTGGACCGTTCCGCCAGCACATCCCGCCCGTACGCGTACATAGAGGCATCACAAGCCGAAGGGGACGCGTAACCCCAGGCGCAGGAGCGGCGTGCGGGCTCAGCCGGCCGCGCCCGCGCACTTGTATCGCGGGGTGGACGAGAAACACAGCGTTCACACAACGCCGGTAGAGGCAACGGTGGCGAAACGCCGGCGACTCAGCTGACTCACATCATGTCCTTACCTTTATCCACATCGCGCTTCGAGCCCCGCAGCCCGCGGGAGCACTCGACAGCCGGTCAGTGAAGGTCAGGTCAACCACGTGAACTCCACCTCCATCTCCTCTGGGAAGACAGCTCGCGCGAGCCAGACGCCGCGCTCGATCCGCACCCGGCGTGCACTGGCCACCGCCGGCCTCGTGATCCTGGGTGCGGGTGCGCTCACCGCCTGCGGAAGCCGGACCGGCGACACCGCCGCGGCCGCCGCCGAATCCTGCGTGGACACCTCCGGCGACACGATCAAGGTGGGCTCGTTGCATTCGCTGTCGGGCACCATGGCCATCTCCGAGAAGACCGTGCGTGACTCGGTGGCGCTGGCGATCGAGCAGATCAACGCCGAGGGCGGGGTGCTGGGCAAGCAGATCGAACCCGTGGTGGAGGACGGCGCCTCCGACCCGGCCGTGTTCGCGGAGAAGGCGCAGAAGCTCATCACCAGTGACTGCGTGGCCGCGATCTTCGGCGGCTGGACCTCGTCCTCCCGCAAGGCGATGCTGCCCGTGGTCGAGGACGCCAACGCGTTGCTCTACTACCCGGTGCAGTACGAGGGCCTCGAGGCGTCGGAGAACATCTTCTACACCGGCGCCACCACCAACCAGCAGATCGTCCCCGCCCTGGAGTACCTCAAGGAGCAGGGCGTGGAGTCCATGTACCTCGTGGGCTCGGACTACGTCTTCCCGCAGACCGCCAATCGCGTCATCAAGGCGTGGGCCGAGGCCAACGAGGTCGAGATCCTCGGCGAGGACTACACCCCGCTCGGCTCGACCGACTTCTCGACCATCGTCAACAAGGTGCGCACCGCCAACCCGGACGCCGTGTTCAACACGCTCAACGGCGACTCCAACGTGGCGTTCTTCCGCGAGTACTCCAACGCCGGCCTGTCCGCCGAGGACACCCCGGTGGTGAGCGTGTCGATCGCCGAGGAGGAGGTTCAGGGCATCGGCGCCGCGAATATTGACGGCCAGCTGACCTCGTGGAACTACTACCAGACGATCGACTCGCCGGAGAACACCGCGTTCGTCGACGCGTTCAAGGCGAAGTACGGCGCGAACCGCGTCACCTCCGATCCGATGGAAGCCGCGTACACGTCGGTCTACCTGTGGAAGAACACGGTCGAGAAGGCGGACTCCTTCGCCGTCGACGCCATCCAGGACGCCGCCGACGGCGTCAGCTTCGACGCCCCCGAGGGCACCGTCACCATCAACGGCGAGAACAACCACATCTCCAAGACCGCGATCGTCGGCGAGATCCGCCCCGACGGCCTGATCTACGAGGTGTGGAGCTCCGGCGAGGCGATCGAGCCCGACCCGTTCCTCGAGTCCTACGACTGGGCCGGCGACCTGTCCGGGAACTGACGCCCGACCGTCAGCCCGGATCACCCAGCCCCGCCCACCCCGCCCGACCCACCCCGCTCCCGGCCCGTCAGTCGGGAGCGGGGGAGGGGGAGGGCGGGACCCGGAGAAAGGAGCCGATGTGGACATCCTCATCGGACAACTCGCGACCGGATTGAGCATCGGCTCCATCCTCCTGCTCGCCGCCCTCGGCCTGAGCCTGACGTTCGGCCAGATGGGCGTCATCAACATGGCCCACGGCGAGTTCATCATGGCCGGCTGCTACACCGCCTACGTCGTCCAGCAGATCACCGCCGCCTCTGGGATGAGCCTGCTGTTGTCCCTGGCCCTGGGTTTCGTCGTCGGCGGCCTGCTCGGCGTGCTGCTCGAGGTGACGCTCATCCGGCGCCTCTACGCCCGTCCACTGGACACCCTGCTCGTCACGTTCGGTGTGGGCCTGGTCCTGCAGCAGATCGCCCGAGACATCTGGGGCGCGCCGGCCGTCAACGTGGCGGTGCCGGAGTTCCTGCGCGGCAGCGTCGAACTGCTGGGCGCTTCGGTGCCCCTGACTCGCGTGTTCATCTTCGTCCTGGCGATCACCTGCGTCGCCGCGGTCATGGCCGCGATGAAGTTCACGCCCATGGGTCGGCGCATCCGGGCGGTCACGCTCAACCGTGACCTCGCCGAGTCGTCGGGCATCAGCTCCCGCCGCACCGACATCACCACGTTCTTCATCGGCTCCGGCCTGGCCGGCGTCGCCGGGGTGGCGCTCACGCTCATAGGCTCAACGAGCCCGACGATCGGCCAGTCGTATCTCATCGACGCGTTCCTCGTGGTGGTCGTGGGTGGTCTCGGCCAGCTGCGGGGCGCCGTGATCGCGGCGTTCGCGCTCGGGGTCCTGCACTCGTTCTTCGAGTACTCCACCACCGCGTCGGTGGCCAAGGTGCTCGTGTTTGTCGCCATCATCATCTTCCTGCAGGTGCGCCCGCAGGGCCTGTTCGCCGTCAAGACCAGGAGCCTGGCATGACCAAGACCATCTCCGTCACCCGAGCGGCTGGCGGCGCCGACTCCGCTGCCACCACCGCACCCGATCCCGCCGCCGCGCCGCCCCGGCGCACCCGCGCCCGGCGCCTGCTCACCGGAGACGCCGAGCGGCCCCGGTGGATGTTCTGGGCCGGGCTCGCGGTGGCCGCGCTGATCATCTTCGGGCTCGCGCCGGCGCTGCTGTCCGACTTCCGGCTGAGCCTGCTGGCCAAGTTCTTCTGCTACGCGATCGTCGCCAGCGGCATCGGTCTGGCGTGGGGGCGCGGCGGCATGCTGACCCTCGGCCAGGGTGTGTACTTCGGCGTGGGCGCGTACGCGATGGCGATGTTCCTCAAGATCTCCGACGCCCGCGACCGGGGTGGCGCCGACGCCCTGCCCGACTTCATGCAGATCGCCGGGATGCGCGAGATGCCCGGGTACTGGGTGCCGTTCGCCTCGCCCGGGTTCACGCTGGCCGTGATCCTGCTGGTGCCGCCGCTGCTGGCGTTCGGGTTCGGCTACCTGGTGTTCAACCGCAAGGTCAAGGGCGCCTACTTCGCGATCCTCTCGCAGGCCCTGGCCGCCGCCGCCGCGATCTTCCTCGTGAGCCGGCCGGAGCTGGGCGGGTCCAACGGGCTTAACCGCTTCACCGGGTTCTTCGGGTTCGCGCTGTCCGACCCGGCCAACCGGCGGATGCTGTACTTCCTCGCCGGCGGCGCTCTGCTTGTCGTGGTGCTGCTGGTGCGCCAGCTCATGAACTCCCGGTTCGGCGAGCTGCTCGTGGCCGTCCGTGACCAGGAGGAGCGCGTGCGGTTCCTCGGCTACGACCCGGCGATGGTCAAGTCGTTCGCCTACGCCGTGGCCGCGTTCGCCGCGGGGCTCGCCGGGGCGCTGTTCGTGCCGATCGTGGGGATCATCTCGCCGTCGGCGATCGGTATCGCGCCCTCGATCGCGTTCCTCATCGGCGTCGCGATCGGCGGCCGCGCCACCCTGCTCGGCCCGGTGCTCGGCGCGATCGGGGTGGCGTGGGCGCAGACCGCGTTCTCCGAGGCCTACCCGTCGCAGTGGACCTACCTGCAGGGCATCTTGTTCATCGTGGTGGTGGGGTTCCTGCCCGGCGGCCTGGCGTCGCTGTTCGTGATGCGACGTCGGCGCGCGAAGGGCACCCCCGCAATGACAACGACGACGACAACGACGACGAGCGCCGCCACCTCTGACCGGCCCGCCACCACCGGCACCGCCGAACCTGAACCCGATTCGACGGCGTCAGGCGCCGCTTCCCCCGAGGAGTCCCGATGACCCCGTCCACCGCCTTCGGCATCGGTGCCGCGCTGTCGGCCGGCACCCTGACCGGCGCCGAGATCGGCCTGCCCGGCTCCGGCGCCCGCAAGAACGCCCGGACTCGCTCCGGGGAAGGAGGCGCCGGCACCTACCTCGAGGTCCGCGACCTGACGGTGACGTTCGACGGCTTCAAGGCCGTGGACGGCGTCGACCTCACCCTGATCCAGGGCGACCTGCGGTTCCTCATCGGCCCCAACGGCGCCGGCAAGACGACCGTGGTCGACGCGATCACCGGGCTCGTGCCCGCGACCGGCACCGTCGACAAGTCCGGCCAGCCGGTGCTCGGGCTCAAGACGCACAAGATCGCCAAGATGGGTATCGGGCGCACGTTCCAGACGGCGTCGGTGTTCGAGGACCTCACCGTGGAGCAGAACCTCGACATCGCCGCCGGCGCCCAACGCGGCCCGCTCACCCTGCTGCGGCGCCGCCACGGCCGGGAGGACAAGGTGACCGAGGCGCTGGAGACCATTGGGCTCGAGCACCTGGCCGGCACCAAGGCCGGGGTGCTGGCGCACGGGCAGAAGCAGTGGCTGGAGATCGGCATGCTGCTGGTGCAGGACTCCGACGTCATGCTGCTCGACGAGCCCGTCGCCGGCATGGGCGCCGAGGAGCGTCAGGCCACCGGCGAGCTGCTGCAGCGGATCGCCGCCGACCGCACCGTCGTGGTGGTGGAGCACGACATGGATTTCATGCGGGCCTTCGCCACCACCGTCACCGTCCTGGCCGCGGGCAAGGTGCTCGCCGAGGGCACCGTCGCCGAGATCCAGGCCGACCCCAAGGTGCAGCAGGTCTACCTGGGCACCGCCGCCGCGACCGGCACCGAGCTGGCAGACGAGACCGAGGAGAGCCCACGATGACCGCACTGCTCAAGATGACCGGCGTCCGCGCGGGCTACGGCGGCTCGGAGGTCGTCCACGGTGTCGACCTCGAGGTTCCGGCCGGCGGAGTGGCCGCGATCCTCGGTCACAACGGCGCCGGCAAGACGACGCTGCTGCGGACCGCGGTGGGGCTGTTGCCCTGCAAGGGCGGCACGATCGAGTTCGACGGCGAGGACATCACCTCCCTTCGTCCACACGCGCGGGTGGCCCGCGGGATCGGCTACGTCCCGCAGGGACAGCAGTCGTTCACCCAGCTCACCACGGCCGAGAACCTGCAGCTCGTCGCCGATGGGCGCAAGCGCGGCAAGGCGCTGATCGACGAGTCGCTGGACCTCTTCCCGGCGCTGAAGGAGCTGCTCGACCGCAAAGCCGGACTGCTCTCCGGCGGCCAGCGGCAGCAGTTGGCGATCGCCCGGACGCTCATCACCGAACCGCGGATGCTGGTGCTGGACGAGCCCACCGAGGGCATCCAGCCGAACGTCGTGGCCGAGATCGAGCGCATCATTGTGGACCTGGCCTCCCGCGGCGACCTGTCGGTCCTGCTCGTCGAACAGCACGTGGGTTTCTCGCTGCGCGCCTCGGACGTCTACTACGTGGTGGAGTCCGGGCGGGTCTCGCACTCAGGTGCCTCTGACGCGACCGCCGCCCACGAGGTCTCGGCGGCACTGGCGATCTGAGGCGGCGCCCGCGTGCCCGCTCGCCCGCGCGCCGGTCGGCGCTCGCCGGAACCGCCCTGACCTGGGGTGCCCTGCACGGCCCGTTCAGGGCGCCCAGGTCAGAGGGCTCATGGGTGCAGGTGGACGATCGGCTCGGCGACGGAGGCAAAGGCCTCTCATCAAGTGACTAGCTGCGGTGCCCTGCAACATCGCTGCAGGGCACCGCAGGGCAGCTGCCTCCGAGACTTGAGGAGCCGTTGCTTTTGGCCGAATGGTGCGCTCTCGCTAGCGAATGCTTAGAATTCTGATCGTCGCTCCGTATGTGAACGGGGCTCCCCTCAGGCCGCGCGAGATGCGTGCGGCCGATCCATTGGCCCGAGAGGAACGCCATGGTTCTACCCCTCATCCCCCTTGCACTGATGGGCGCCGGCGCTGTCAGTGGCATGGGGGGCGCCGCCCTCGGTCTCAAGGGCGGGCTCGGAATCAAGAACGCCAAGGAATCGATTCGAGCGGCGATCGAACAGTACGAGGCGGAGCGCGCCGAACTGGAGGCGTTAGGGGATCGGACCAACACCGCGTTGGTGGCGCTTGGTTCGCATCAGCAGCGCGCTCTGCTGCTGGTAGTTGAGCGATTCGCGGAATTCATGCGCCGAAACCAGAAGCAGATCAAGGAGAGCGAAAAGCTGCTCCTGGATGGTCTCGACTTGACTACCGGCCAGGTGGCGATCGGTACTGGTCTCGATCAGAAGTCGATGGCCTGGGTCAGAGGACTGGCCGGGTCGGCGGTTGCGGGCATGGCCGCCAGCGGCGGGGTCACATCGGCTGTCACGGCGTTTGCCAGTGCGAGCACTGGGACCGCTATATCGTCGCTGTCCGGCGTCGCAGCCACCAACGCGACGATGGCGGCCCTTGGTGGCGGAAGCCTCGCTGCCGGGGGCGGGGGTATGGCGGCAGGTGCGCTCGCACTTAACTTCGTCACGATCGGGCCGGCGCTCTTGGTGAGCGGTTTTGTTGTTAACGGGCAGGGCGAGAAGGCAAAGACCAGGGCTCGAGCCAGCGAAGCGCAGGTGGCTGAGGCTATTGCGGAGATGAACGTGGCCAGGGCCGAGTTCGAGGCGATCACGTTAAGGGCTACCGAGCTGGGGGATGTTCTGAATGCCCTGGTAGAGCGCGCCGTGGCAGCCCTCGATGTACTTGAGGCGGAAGACTTCGATCCGCAGAAGCATGCCGCTCCTTTCCAGGAAGCGCTGCACCTGACTTTGGGCGTGCGCGACGTAGCGTCCGCTGCCCTGGTCACGGAAGACGGTCACCTGGACGAAGAGTCGGCTGGGTTTGTCGTGAAGTACAAGACGTGGGTGAAGGAGCCGAGTGCGTGAGTACGAAACCAATACCCGGTGAGGTTGTCGGCAAGTTCACCGGCTCGATCGATGTCTTGGACGCGTTCAGAGCTCTGAATACGGTCGTTGCGGCGGCGCGCGAGTACGGCGAGATCAGCCAAGTAGAGCAGTCGCGCCGAGCAGCGATAGCTGCTGCAGAGTCGGTGCAGGTGGCGAGGTTGGAGGCCGCCGAGAAAACCCTCCATATGTACTTCGACCGGGTCTTCGAAGAGCGTCGCGAGACCAATCAAGCGATGTTCGAGCGTCTGGACCAGGCTATGGAGACGGGCGACCCGCAACTGGTTCACGCAGTCGTCCGTGGAATCGTTGATCTCGCTCAGTCATCCCCCCTCTCTGGTCTCGAAGATTTCGGGAAGTTCTGGGCGGACTTCGGCACGGAGGAAAACCCGCTCGAGCTCTGACTGCCTTTGGCCCGGCGTGCCCTGCTCGGCCCGTTTAGGGCACCCCAGGTCAGCGGCACCAATCCGGGATAGCGCGGCGGCGGTGGGTACGCGGCCGCGGATACGCGTCCTGAATGGACCAAACCCAGCGCGCGGCCCAGCCGAATTCGAGCGAAGAGGACGCGCAACTGTCGAGGGGCGTGCGAGTTGGGCATCGGCCGCGGCTGCGCGACGCGCACCCGCACCCGCAGTTGGACGCGTGCCGCTCACGCCCCGCGCGAGTCGTACTCCCGCACCTCACGCCCCCCGCAACTCCGCCAACCGCAGCGCCAGCCGCAGCTCCAGCGCGCGGTCGCCGCGTCGCCAGCCGGTGCCCAGCACCTGGTCCAGCCGGTCGAGCCGCTGGTACACGGTGTTGACGTGCACGAACAGTCGCTCGGCGGTGGCGGAGGGACTGCCGTCGGCGGCGAACCACGCCTCGAGCGTGTCGAGTAGCGCGGTGCCGCGGGTGCGGTCGAAGTCGCGCACCGGGCCGAGGTTGCGCTCGATGAACTGCGTGACGAACTCGCGATCGACCTCACTGAGCAGCAGCCCGTACAGCCCGAGTTCCTCGGTGGCGGCACCGTCGCCGGCCCGGTCGAGCGCGATGAGCAGACGCGCGGCCCGCCCGGCCCGTTCGACGTGGTCGCCCACCTCCGCGAGCCCGGCGATGCCGGCAATCGATCCGGCGGCGCCGACGGTCGCCCGGTGCGCGGCCAGCCGGGCGGCGACGTCGCGGGCGGTGGCGCCGGCATCGGTCCCCGGCAGGAGCATCACGCCGCGGTCGCCGTAGGTGGTGACCAGCCCGTCGTCGGCGCGGGCGAGGGAGCGGCACTCGGTTTCCAGCGCGCGCGTCATCCGGGCCTCGGCGGGCGTGATCACCAGCGCCACGAGGTCGGCGTCCACGTCCACCCCGAGCAGGGCGGCCCGCCGGGCGATGGCGTCGAGGTCGTGCTCGCCGGGCGCCAGGACCTCGGCGAGCAGCTCGCCGCGGACGCGGTTGTCGGCCTCGTCGCGCGCGCGGTGCCCCAGCAGGATCAGCGCGATCACCGAGCTCACGCGC
Source organism: Dietzia sp. WMMA184 (assembly GCF_002441635.1). Lineage (NCBI taxonomy): Bacteria > Bacillati > Actinomycetota > Actinomycetes > Mycobacteriales > Dietziaceae > Dietzia > Dietzia sp. WMMA184. Next base: position 3,187,948 of record NZ_NXEI01000001.1, read on the forward strand.
GCCAGCACGGGCCGGATCGCGGGCACGGAGCCGCGGCTGGCGAACGTGACGTACCCGAGGTGGTCGGGTCCGGTGACGACAGGGGTGACGACGACGAGGTGGCCGTCCACCGACCGGGTGACGGCGCTGGTCGATCCCTCGGATTCCGCGCCGACCTCGGCCAACACCTGCCGCAGCAGGTCGACGGGCGGTCCCTCGGGGGAGCGGGCCGAGCCGATCTCCCGGTGGGCGAGGTCGAACACGGCGGCGGTGCCGCCCTCGAGGTCCACCACGAGGTCGACGATCTCGGGGACGGTCGTGCCGGCGATGACCAGCCGGGTGAGCCGTTCGTGCAAGTCGACGGTGGCGGACAGGCGGGCGGTCTCGGCGTGGGCGATGTCGAGGGCGTCGCGGGTGGAGTCGAGATCGCGTTGGCGGCGGGAGGCGCGTTCGGCGGCGGTGAGGGCGGCGGAGACCTGGTCGGCCAGCAGAGCGACGAGGGTGATCTCGTCCTGGGAGAAGGCACGTTCGCGCCGGTCGGAGGTGAACAGTGTCCCGGTGAGTCGGCCGTGGGTGCGCACGGGGACGCCGAGGATCGCCTTGACGCCCTCGTCGCGGATGATCGGGTCGATGACGTGCGTGTACTGCTCGTCGGCCAGGTAGTTGCGGGTCCAGCGGGGTGCCATGGCCTCGGCGACCTGCCCGCCCAGCCCGAGGCCCATGCCCAGGCGGATGGTGTCGAACCGGGGGCTGGTGGCGCCCTCGGCCATCCGCATGTAGGTGTCGCCTCGTTCGGGGTCGAGCAGCATGACGTACGCCAGGTCGGTGCCCACGAGTTGGCGGGCCCGGCGGATGGCGATGTGCAGCACGGCGTCCTCGTCCTCCGCCGAGGCGAGCTCGGCGGAGGCGTCGAGGACGTCGCGCAGCCCGAGGGCGAGGTCGACAGCCATGGGTCGAGCGGGGTTCAGCGGCCGGTGAACTGCGCCTTGCCGGGGCCGGAGTCCATGAACGACTGCATGCCGATCTCGCGGTCCTCGGTGGCGAAGAGCCCGGCGAACAGGGCGCGCTCGATGGCCAGGCCGGTGTCGAGGTCCACCTCGATGCCGCGGTCGACGGCCTCCTTGACGGCCCGCAGGGCGATGCGGGGTCCGCCGACGAACTGCCGGGCCCACTCGAGGGCGCGGGTGGTGGCCTGCCCGTCCGGGACGACCTCCTCGACCGCGCGCAGCTCGAGGGCCTCGGCGGCGGTGAGGGTGCGGCCGGTCAGGCACAGGTCCTTGGCCACGGCCGGGCCGACGAGTCGGGTGAGTCGCTGGGTTCCGCCGGCGCCGGGGATGATGCCGAGCAGGATCTCGGGCTGGCCGAGCTTGGCCTTGTCCTCGGCGATGCGCCGGTCGCAGCACAGGGCCAGTTCCATGCCGCCGCCCAGGGCCGCGCCGGTGATGGCGGCGACGGTGGGCTGGGGGATCGCGGCGACGGCCGTGAACGCGGACTGCAGCTCGCGGGCCTCGGCGACCATCCGGGCATACGGCATGTTCCGCATCTCCTTGATGTCGGCACCGGCGGCGAAGACGCGCTCGCTGCCGGTGAACACCACGGCGTCGACGTCGTCGCGGCCGGAGACCTCGCCGGCCACCGCGCGGAGTTCCTCCTGCATCGCGCGGGACAGGGCGTTGACCGGCGGCCGGCCCAGGGTGACCAGCGCGATGCCGTCGGTGACGTCGAGGGCGAGGAACTCGTAGGTGGACGGGGTGGATGGAGATTCAGACATGGGCACACTCCGAAGCTAGGGGGGATCTCCATTGTATGTGGTCCACACCACTTCTACGGTCATGGGGTGCCTGTGACGTGAGCATGCTCACAATCTCGAGACGAGGGCGGCAGCCATCACGAACGAAGGAGCGAGACCCATGCCATCCCACGCCGAGGCGACTCCCTGGAGTCCGCCACTGCGGCCCGAGGGCTTTCACTGGGAGATCCCGGATCGATTCAACATCGGCGCCGCGTGCATGGACGCACATCCCCAGGACGCACCCGCGATCGTGGTGGACCGCGGGGACGACCCACCGGAGATCACCACGTTCGGTGAACTCGGTGAGCGTGCCCGTCGGCTCATCACGTTCTTGCGGGAGCGTGGGGTCGGCGAGGGTGACCGCGTCGCCGTGATGTGCGCGCAGTCCGCCGAGACCGCCGTCGGGCACATGGCCGCCTATCTGATGGGCGCCATCGCGGTGCCGCTGTCTGTGAAGTTCGGTCCCGAGGCGGCGCTGTTCCGCATGGGCGACTCCGGAGCGGTCGCGGCCGTGTTCGACGCCGACTGCTACGCCCGCCTGGCCGACGAACTCGCCGAGCTCCCCGAGCTGCGGACCGTGCTCGTCACCGGCGATGCGGTGCCGGACGCCACCTCGCCGGTGGCCGGGGCGATGCACGCGGCGGGCACGGCCCCGGCGGTCGACGAGTCCGCTGCGGCGGCCGCCGATGGAGCCGGCGTTGCTGCCGGCGCTGCAGGGGCCGGCGCGCTGACCGTGCTGCCGCTCGCGGTGGCTGAGGAGGCCGACGTTGCCGTCGTCGTCGCGGACACCGGACCCGACGACCCCGCGCTCCTCATCTACACCTCCGGAACCACCGGCCAGCCCAAGGGCGCGCTGCACGGGCACCGGGTCGTACTGGGCCACATGCCCGGCGTGGTCCGCGCGCTCGACGGGTTCCCGCGCGGCGCCGCGGACGCCGAGCCCGCCGAGCCAGGCGAGTTCGACGACGTGTTCTGGACGCCCGCGGACTGGGCGTGGGCCGGCGGGCTGCTCGACGTGTTGCTGCCCAGCCTCTACAGCGGGGTGCCCGTGGTCGCGTCGACCCGGCGGCCCAGCCCCGAGGCCGTCGAGCACATCCTGCGGAGGCACGGTGTGACCTGCTCGTTCCTGCCGCCGACCATCCTCAAGATGATGCGTGCGTCCGATGTGGACTACTCGCGCACCGGACTGCGGGCCGCGTTCTCCGGCGGTGAGGCGCTCGGCGAGGCCGTCGCAGAGTGGGCGCGCGAGGCACTGGGCGTGCGGGTCAACGAGATCTACGGCCAGACCGAATGCAATCTCATCGTGGGCACGTGCCAGGCCGAGTTCTCGACTCCGCCCGGCTCGATGGGCCGCCCGACCCCCGGGTTCGACCTCGTGCTGCTCGACAGCCTCGGCGAGCACCTCGGCGAGCCGGTCGCGGCGGGGGAGGTCGGCGAGATCTGCGTGAAACTACCCAGCCCGAACGCCTTCCTGCGTTACTGGAACGCGCCCGAGAAGACCGCGGAGAAGACCGCCGACGGCGTCCTGCACACCGGGGACCTCGCCAGGGTCGACGACGAGGGGAACTTCTGGTTCTCCGGCCGCAACGACGACCTCATCTCGTCGGCCGGCTACCGCGTGGGCCCCGGCGAGATCGAGGACCAGATCCTGCGCCACCCGTCCGTCGAGATGGTGGCCGTGATCGGCGTGCCGGACGAGCTGCGCGGAGAGGCGATCGTCGCGTACGTCGTCCCCGCGGAGGGAGTCGACCGCACGGGCGAGCACGCCGCCGACCTCGCCGCCGAGATCCAGGCCTTCGTCAAACAGCGCCTGGCCTTCTACCAGTACCCGCGGGAGGTCGTCTTCCTCGACGAACTCCCCACCACCAACACCGGCAAGATCCGCCGCGCGCACCTGCGCGCTAATCATCCAGCGCACTCCGTGACACCCACTGAAGAGGACACGAAATGAACAGTCCCGTAGTGATAGGCGTGGTCATCGTCTATTTCGTGCTCATGTTCGCCATCGGCGCCTGGGCCAACACCAAGATGAAGTCGGCCAAGGAATTCCTCGTGGCGGGCCAGTCGCTGGGCTTCTTCGTGATGGCCATCGCCAGCTTCTCGTCCATCCAGTCCGGCTGGGGCATGGTCGGCGGCACCGGGCAGACGTACGCGTGGGGCTTCCAGGCACTCATCGCCGTCGGGCTGTTCGCACCGTTCGGCTTCGCCGTCGCCTGGTTCCTCCTCGGTAGCCGTCTGAACTGGATCGGCAAGAAGCACAGCGTCTACTCGGTGCCCGACCTCATCCGCATCCGCTTCCAGGACCGCACCTCCCACGCCACCATGTCGGTCGCGGTGTTCATCGCCTCGGTCGCCTACATGACGGCGCAGGTCACCGCGATCGGCGTGATCATCTCCCTGCTGCTGGGCACCTCCGTCTCCACCAGTGCGTGGATCGGCTCGCTCGTCGTGGCCGCGTACACGATGGCCGGCGGCATGCTCGCGGCCGTGTGGACCGACCTCATCCAGGGCGTGCTCATGGTGGTCATGTCCGTCGGACTGTTCTTCTTCGCTGTCCAGATGGCCGGTGGCTGGGTGCCCATGCTCGACACCATCTCCACGACCAGCGCGGAGATGCTCGCGATCGAGGGCGTGAAGTCGCCCACCTACATCTTCGCCTTTGGCCTGCTGATCTTCGTCGGCGCCGTGGGTCAGCCGCAGCTGCTCACCAAGTTCCTCATGCTCCGTGACATGACGCAGCTCAAGTGGGGCGCCGCGGTCGCCGGCATCGCCTACGCGGTGACCACCCTGTTCTCGGTCGGCATCGGCCTGGCCACCCGCTCGATGACCATCACCGGCGACGCCCCCGAGCTGGAGAACATCGACGACACCGCCATCTGGTTCCTCGACTCGGTCACGCACCCGATCGTCGGCGGCATCGCGCTGACCGGCCTGCTCGCCGCGATCATGTCCTCGGCCTCCAGCTTCATCACCATCGGCGCCTCGTCGATGATGCGCGACCTGCCCGCCGCGTTCGGCGTCCGCGTGGTCCGTGAACTGCTGTGGAGCCGGATCGCCACGCTGACGCTGGTCGTGCTCTCGGTACTGCTCACCCTGTTCCTGTCGCAGGTGGTGTTCCTGCTCGGCGCGCTGGGCTGGGCCGCGTTCGCCGCGGCGATCGTCGGCCCGGTGGTCATGTCGATCTACTGGGAGCGCGCCACCGCGACGGCCGCCACCGTGACCGTCGTCTTCGCGATCCTCGGCAACCTCATCATCAGCTCCCTGGCCGCCCGCGACATCATCTCGCTGCCGGAGTACATGCAGGTCGGCGGCATCTCGCTGCTCGTGTCGATCCTGCTGTTCTACGTGGTCTCGCTGGTCACCTCCAACCGCCACCCCGACGCGACCCTGGCGTTCCTCTACGGCGGCCCGGGCACCGGCACCGACCGTCCGCTCGCCGGCGCGACCGCCACGGCACCCTCCTCCAGCTCGGCTCCCGCGACCACCGAAAGGCCCGACCATGTCTGATCTCGCCGCACTCGACCGCGCCGGCGTCCCCATGCCCGAGCACAAGCGGGCCGGCACCCTGATCCACGTGTTCGTCGGCGTAGCCGCCTTCGCACTGCTCGGCATGATCTTCGACGTGTGGCAGATGGTGTTCCTCGCCGTCCCGCTGTTCGCCGTGACCACCATGCTGCTGGGCTCACTGCGCTCCAACGGCACCTGGGACAAGGCCTCCTCGATGGCGATCGTGGCCTACTGCGCGGGACTGGCCGTGCTGGTCCTGTGGTCGGTGCTCTCCGAGGCCGGCGATTCCACCCTCTGGGGCCTGTCGATGGCGATGGGCGTGATCGTCTACTTCGTCTGGCCCTACACGGCCGTCGGCGCGGGGCTGCTGTACGCGTTCGTCTTCGACCGCACCATCGACGAGAAGCGGCTCACCGGCGTGGGAGTTCCGGCCGCCCGACCCGCTGCCTGACCTGACACCCTCGGCAGACCCTCCTGGAGTCCCGCCTCCCGAGAGCCCACCACTGGCCCCTCTGCCGCTGTACACCCTCTGGAGCCGCGCGCCCCGGTCTCACCCCGACGGATCCCTTTCCCGTCGCTCGGGACCGGGGCCCGCGGTCGTGTGTTGCCCGGGGATCGCTCGCCCGCAACGACGCCCATCCGAATCCGCGCCACCCATGGGGCCCGCACGGCGGCGAGCAGATCCGATAGGCGGCGTTGCTCGTCCCCCTCGGGCTCACAGCCGCCCGAGCAGCTCCTTCCACACCGGCCGCCAGTAGTCGATCGCCTCGGCCGAGTCGAGCTTGGTGTGCGCCAGCCCCACGCTGGCCTTGCCGCCGGCCTTGTCGCTGAAGTTGATCGCCACGCGTGTGCCGTCGGCCAGCGGGACCCGCCAGTAGCGCCACTTCTCCGACCGCGTCACCGACGGCTCGCCCTCCACCGGGATCCCGCCGAACTCCTCGCGCCCGGCGACGAGCTCGGTCCACGCCTTCAGCGCAGAGTCCTTGTCGCCGGCCACGGTCCGCGAGGTGGACAGTTGGAAGTCGCCGTCGCAGGACTGGCCCGGAACCCGCAGGCCGGCGTGCTGCTCGTAGGCGATGGCCGTGCCCTGCGCCCACCATTCGGCCCGCTCCACCGACCCGGGCATGTGCTCGAGCGTCAGCTGGGCGATCGCGGTGTGGTTCTTCTCCCGCGCCCCGGCCTGCTCGAGGAGTTCGACCCACTCGTCCCACGGGCGGCCGGTGGCGGAGGCGATGGCGGAGGTGTTGGACGGCTTGACCATGACCCCATGCTGCCGCAGAAGCGGGCCCGCGGTCGCCGATCCACGCCGCCGAGGTGGCGTCCGGCAACTGGCGCTGAGCCGCGCTGACCTGCGGTGCCCTGCAGACCCCGTTCAGGGCGCCGCAGGTCAGGGGACTGTGGGGGTGACGACGACGAGGACCGCCTCCGCCACGCTGAGCCGATGGGTTGGGCCGATGCGGGCTGCACCGAACCGGCCGGGTGCACCGCGGATGCACGGGAAGCCCCGCGCTGCCGCGCCGACCGGACGATCATCGAGAGCACGCGTAGGAGGGAGGAGGAGCGGCATGGACATCGAGGGAGCCGACGAGCCCCGACGGGCCACCGAACAGCACGAGACCTCTGAACGCAACGAGACCTCTGAGCGCAACGAAACCGAGGCGCAGCGCATCGACCGCAACTGGATCGAGCTGCTCCAGGAGCTGCGCATCGTGCAGACCGGTGGCCAGGTGCTCACCGGCTTCCTGCTCGTGCTGCCGTTCCAGGATCGTTTCGCGGAGATCGGCGGCGGCGCTCGCGCCCTCTATCTGGCGGTGTTGTCTCTCGCGCTGGTGTCGACGGTGCTCCTACTGGCGCCGGTGATGATCCACCGCGCGGTGTTCCGCTCTCACCGCAAGGACCGGGTGCTCCGGCTGTCGGCGACGCTCGCTCGTATCGGGTTGGCGATCCTGTCGATCGCGCTCGTGGGTCTGGTCGCGTTGGTGTTCCCGCTGGTGCTGGGGACCGCGTGGGGCCTTGCTGCGGCGGCGGTGATGGCGGCCTTCGTGGCGGTCATGCTGTTCGTGGTCCCCGCCCGCGTCCGCCGTCATGCCGCGACCAATCCATACGCCGCGGAGTGATCGCCACGCAACTCCATTCCGCGCCGCGCCGCGCAACGCCATTCCGCGCCGAGAGGCTGCTCGCCCACTCGGACGGATGGGTGATTGTTTCGTTGTAAGTCAGCGGGTGAAGTAGGAGACCCTCGGACTCTCCTCCCTGACTCTCAGTCCACTGCAGGGTTGATTCCCAGGGTGTCGGTCCACACTTGACCCAGCGGGCCGGAGGCCGTCTGGCTCACCGAGCAGGAGGTAGGACTATGTCCGAGATGGTGTTCTGGTGGCGGGATCGGGTGCTCTGGGAAATCAGTAGGTTTGCGAGCGGTTCGCTCGGGTTCCCCGGTTCGGGTTCGGTGGCGCCCCGCCTCATTCCGCTCTAACGAAGCGCGCCGGTTCCGTACGCGGGTGAGACTGATCGGCCCTTCGACGACGACGACGACGAGGTGCGCCCTTCTCCTCAAGCGCGCGCCGACCCGCCATGCCGAACCGGCCGACGTAGCCGGCTCGGGTCGTCGACAGTCCCCGAGCCGGCCCGAGTCCGGGCGACTGAGACGCAGCGACCCCGACCAGGAGTTCTCCTGGCCGGGGCCGTGTGTGTCACGCTCAGCGCATCAACTGGTCGGCACGCTCGTCGGTAGGTTCTGCACCCCCTCGGTGGGCTGGTCGCGCTTGACGTCGGGGCCGGCGCCGAGCGGGGCGATTCGGGCGGCGGCACGGCCGTTGGCCGGGTTGACGGGCTCGTCCAGTTGGAAGCGGGACCTGAGGATTGCGGACCCTCCGACCGGGATCGTCCGGTTCCAGTTGATGCCCATCCCGTTGTCGTGCTCGGTGGACAGGGAGGTATCGCTGTAATCGGCACCGGTCCGGGCGACGTCCCAGATCTGGCCGTAGCTCGATTCCTGCCGTAGTGCGCCTCCGGTGAGGTCGGTGAAGGCGATGCGTCGACCGCTGTTGTCGTTGCAGGAGACCGACCGGCTGTACACCGACCCGGTGCCGTAGTCGCTGCGGCTGAGGTAGCAGTCCACGGCCCGGTAGATCGTGACGTCCTTCGCCACTCCGCTGGAGTTCCGGACCGTGATGTCGGTCTGGTAGCCGGGGCTGCCGTCGACGAAGTAGTCCACTTGGGTGAGCTCGATCCCGGTGTCGCCGGCGCGGACGGTGGTCCGGATGACCAGAGGGTCGGCTGCGGTCACGCTGCCCGTGGTGGACTGGGCCACCGGGGTCCAGCCGGTGTTGAATCCACCGCTCGCGGGGACGGCGGTGCCGTAGGACTGGCCGTCGACGAACGCGATCGTCGCGCAGGCGCCGGGCCCGTAGTAGACGCTTCTGCCGTCGGTGGGGGACTGGACGTCGCAGTTCAGGCCCTGGCCCACAACGAGGTTGGTGATCGCGCCGTCCTGGAATCCGGGCGGGGGCGCGCTCGTGGTGGTCGTCGGGGTGGTGGTCGTCGTTCCGGTCGGACGGGTCGTCGTGGTGCCGGTGGATCCGCACTCGATGATGAGCGAGAGAAATCCGATGCGGGCAAGCACGATGTTGACGGTCCACCGGAACGTCCAGAAAGCTGATGCAGATACCGTCGCGGCGAGCCGGATCGACGCGGTGAGCTCGGCGCAGTCCCGTGAGTTCAGGCTCCCGGTGAATTCGGGCCCGGCCGAAACTCCGGCGGCGGCTCTCACGGCTGCGATATCGGCCGCGATTTCGGCCTTGATGCCGAGGAACACCGTGGCCTCGGCGCCGGCATCGAGACTGATTTCATTGAGTGAGTAATCGGCATCGGAGATGGCACGCGATCTTTCGTCGGAGATCTCGATGCCGTCCGAGCGCGTTGACCTGCTCGTGGCGCTCAGTGTGATCGCTGAGCCTCCCTCGATTTCGAGGGCGGGGCCCGTTTGGAGTCCGAGGGGTCCGGCTAGCGGCAGGAGGGCGCGTGGCATGCGCTCCGGAGGAACGTGACATTCGAACCCGTCGTTGTACGAGAGGGAGAACTCGACCGACTGCTCGTAGGTCATGACTATCTTGAGGTACTTGTCGAGGGGATTGAATACCACCTGCGCGGACATGTCTGCAATGTTGAGGTCCACGTCGAAGTCGACCGGAACGGAGTCCTCGCACACGAGGTGGGAACCCAGCCCCCTGAATGGCATGGACGCCCCGGACCTCGCCTGCATCCGTCCCATCGGCCCTGTCCCGGACCCGCCATCGGTGGACACCGCATCTTCGAGCCGGACCGTTGTGTTGATGGAGAACTCGTCGTATACCTCGTCGATGTCGGCCGGTTCAGTTGTTACTTGGACGAGTCCGCTGGGCAGGGTCGTGAGCCCGGTGACTCTGCCGAGGACGCCGACCGGCGAACCCGGAGCCACGTCGACGACAAATGGATCTCCGACTGTCGGGAGATCGTCTTGGTCAGGGGTGATCACGGTCGACTGATTGTCGCCGGTCCCACCGGTCACGCTCATGACGGTGCCGGGGTCTGCGGTTGTCGTTTCGGCCTTGGGGACGATGCTGTGCTCGACCGGGCGTCCGTTGGGCCACAAGGGAGCAGCATCTGGCCCGACGAGTTCGATCTCGTCTCCGCCCGAGCTGCCTGCCGATCCGAGCGAGCCGCTCGAGCCGGTGCCCGGGCTGAGGGAGTCGGTGTCGAGTGACCCCGAGTTCTGGCCTCCGGCGAGGGGTGTGCCGGCGGTGGTCACCAGGAGGGCGGCGGTCAGGGCGACTGCCGACGCCTTGAACGTGGCCCGGAGTGGTCGTCTGGAGGGTGGCATAACGTGCTCCCGTCGATCGGGCGGCGGACGCCTGAGTGGATCTGACGATGTTCACGTTAAGGCTCTACTTATCCGATGTGGTCGTCTCGCCGGTCGCCCTCACCTCACGGTGTGGTGCCGGATGGGCCAGCGTGATGGGTGGGGCCGCCGGGACGGCCTCCGGTCGTATCTGGCCAGGTCAGCCGAGTGCGTCGTACGTTCGGACGATTTTGACGACGACGAGGGCCCGCAGCGCCTCGGACCATGCCTACCGAGGTGTGCTCACGCCTCAGCAGTGGGCACGGAGCCCTCGACGGCGGGCGCGCTCGCGTCGGGGGTCCGGCTCTCGGCGGTCGCCGGGGCCGACGGGCTGGTCGTCACCGTCACCAGGGGGAGCGGCGGCAGGTCGAAGATCCACCCGGCGGTGCCGTCGGGGCGGAGCATGGTCTGCTGTGCGGAGTCGGCGAGGTGGAACGCGATGACGATCTCGTAGTCGCGCCCCGGTGACAGGTCGGTGGTCCTCGAGTTGGCTGACTGCTCGCAGTCCGAGCTGAGGCGTGTGGCCCCCCGGGTGAACGGGCCGTTGCGAACCTCGGCGAAGTCGTCCGGACCGACGGACGACCACCGTTCCGGACCCGCCTCGGCGGAGGTGGTGATGCTCAGCGTGAGCTCGACTCCGCAGCCGGGGGTCCGCTCGATGTCCTCGACCTTCGCGGTGCCCAACTCGATGCCGTCGCGGTTCACGATTGCGAACTCTCGCCCGACGCGCACCGACTCGGGATGCTGCGGCCCCTCGGCCACGGCGGTCTGCTCGGTGGTCTCGGGCGCCGATTCCTCGGCCGGGACGGAAGACTCACTGGCCGGCTCGGTCGTCCCGGGCACGGTCGTGCTCGACTTGGACGACTCCTGCTCCGAGGCGGCTGTACCAGCACATATGAGGTCTACTTCAGGTTTGAAGTGGACACAGTATTGAACAGACTCGTCTGGACGCGCGTCCTGGACGCTGTGCTCAGAAGGGAAACCTACGACGATGACGCGCTCCTCCGCTGCGCTACAGCGAGCCCGTCACGGGGTGTTCTCATCAACCGGCCAGCTCCCGAGGGCCGGGGTCAGAGGGCGTGGGCGCGCGTGCTGCCGGCCCCGCCGGGAGGGACACGACGACGAGGGCTGGCAGCCTTCGCCAACTCATTCACTCGCTCGGTGCGCCGAACCGGCTGGCGCTGCCGTGGCGGGAGCGGACCCGCGGCCTCAGACGCGGACTGCTCGGCGACTCTGCCTCAGCTCTCCGACAGATCCCCCGGCAGCGTGTCGCGCCGGATGTCGCGCCAGGACGGTTGGCGCATGTTGCCGTCGTCGGCGAATCCCTGGTGGCGAACCTCCACGACGAGCTTGGGCAGGACCCAGATCGCACCGGGGCGGGCGTAGGCGGGCAGTTGCTCGATGAACGGGTAGGTCTTGCGTTTCAGCGGCTCGAGTTCATCGAGCAGCGCACGCGCCTGTTTGTCGGAGAAGCCGGTGCCCACGCGGCCGATGTAGGTCAGCCCCGTCTCGGCGGGCAGGCCCAGCAGCAGCGAGCCCAGTGATCCGGAGCGCCCGCCCTTGTCCGGCCGCCAGCCGCCCACCACGGCCTCGGTGGTGGTGAGCAGCTTCTGCTTGAGCCACGCCTTTGATCGCCGCCCCGACTCGTAGCGGGAGTCCCGGCGTTTGGCGACGATGCCCTCCCGGCAGAACTCCTCTGCCTCGGCCAGCGCGCGGTCGCCGGGGCCGTCGAGCACAGCCGGCACGTGCACTCGATCCACGCTGGTCAGTGCCGGGGTGAGCAGGTCCAGCACTTCGCGGCGCCGCTCCCACGCCTGGGTCCGCAGGTCCACGCCGTCGACCTCCAGCACATCAAAGACGAACTGCTCGACCGCCGGCAGCGACGAGTCCTGCCCCTCGGCCGACGATGGGCAGTCATGGCGTCGTCGATCGGATAACCGCGTGGTGAGACCGGTCTTGTTACTGGTAGTGGGTTTGACGCTGCTGGCGGTCATCGCGGGGTGGCTCAGCTGCACGAGGTGGCTGGTCAGCTCTGGGATCGACGAACTCGCACGCGCGCAGAATCATCGCCGAGGTCGATCCGTTGCCTATCACTGCGCACCGCACCTGCGTGCATTGGAAGAGGGAAGGGCCGGGGAATGTCCTGACAGGCCTGGCGGTTAGTTGACGTGAACGCTAAATCCAATCTGAGGAGCTCACATGAGGATCGGCATCATCGGCGCCACGGGCATGGCCGGGCGAGAGATCTATCGGGAGGCAGCACGCCGGGGCGAGGACGTGGTGGCGTTCGTACGCGACGGGGCCAGGGCGCGCGACCTGCTGGGTGCTGACGTGCAGGTAGTGGAGAAGGACGCCTTCGATCTCACCGCTGAGGACCTGTCGGGTTTTGACGCCGTGGTCAACGCCTTTGCTGCGGCCCCGAGTGAGGCGTCCCGGCATATCGATCTGTCGCGCCGACTCGTGGAGGCTGCTCCGTCGACGGCGGAGGGCTCCCCGCGGTTGGTGTTCATTCTCGGCGCGGGCTCGCTGACCAATACCGCGACCGGCGAGCTGGGCATCGACCTCATCCGGCAGATCCCGGATTCCGAGGCGTGGATCGAGATCCCGGCTCAGCAGCTCAAGCAACTCGAGTACCTCCGCACGGTGGACACCGCTGAGTGGGTGGGTGTCTCCCCGCAGATGATGTTCGTGCCGGGCGAGGCCACCACGCCGAAGCTGGGCCGCGACGAGATTCTGACCGCTGCGGACGGTGAGTCCCACACCTCAGCCGGCTCAATGGCAGTGGCAGTGCTGGATGAGCTGCAGTCTCCCAAGCATCGCAACACGCGGTTCACCGTCTCGGACGCCTGAGCGGACCCGGTCCCACCATGGCCGCGCGCTCCACTGTCCGGAGCGCGCGGCCGTGTAGGTAGCGGCCGTGTATGTAGAGGAAAGAGGGACGACGACGAGGTCAGCCGTGTTACGCGAGACGGCGATGCCCAGGGTTTCGGACCGGCGGTTGGAGCGGGTGCTGGCACCTCGGCCCTCTCACAGATCCCCCGGCAGCTTGTCGCGTCGGACGTCGCGCCAGGAGGGTTGGCGCATGTGGCCGTCGTCAGTGAAGCCTTGGTGGCGGACCTCCACGACGAGTTTGGGCAGCACCCAGTTGGCGTCGCGGCGGGCGTCGGCGGGCAGTTGCTCGATGAACGGGCTGGTCTTGCGTTTCAGCGGCTCGAGCTCGTCCAGCAGCGCACGCGCCTGTTTGTCGGAGTAGCCGGTGCCCACGCGGCCGATGTAGGTCAGCCCCGTCTCGGCGGGCAGGCCCAGCAGCAGCGAGCCCAGTGACCCGGAGCGCCCGCCCTTGCCTGGCCGCCAGCCGCCCACCACGGCCTCGGTGGTAGTGAGCAGCTTCTCCTTGAGCCACGCCTTGGACCGCCGCCCCGACTCGTACCGCGAGTCCCGACGTTTGGCGACGATGCCCTCCCAGCCGAACTCCTCCGCCTCGGCCAGGGCGCGGTCGCCGGGGCCGTCGAGCACAGCCGGCACGTGCACTCGATCCACGCCGGTCAGCGCCGGGGTCAGGAGGTCCAGCACTTCGCGGCGCCGCTCCCACGTCTGGGTCCGCAGGTCCACGCCGTCGACCTCCAGGACGTCAAAGACGAACAGCTCGACCGCCGGGAGCGACGAATCCTGCCCCTCGGCCGCGGCCTGCTTGGCCAGAGACGCGAAGTCCGGGACGCCGTCGGGGCCCGGGATCACCAGTTCGGCGTCGATCACGGCGGGCCGCTCGAGCGCGTCGGCCAGCCCGGGGAAGCCGTCGGTCAGCCAGTCCATCGGGTTGCCGTTGCGGCTGACCAGGCGCGCCTGTCCGCCGGCGCCGCTCGTCGCGATGGTTACCCGGTAGCCGTCCCACTTGCCTTCGAACGCCCACTTGTCGTCTGGCAGCTCGGTCACCGTGGCGGCGGTGGGGATCATCGGCAGCGGGGGAGCGTCGGGGCGGTTGGCGCTGTCCGAGTTGCGAGACGATCTGCCGCCCGAGCCGCCGGACGAGCCGCCGGATCCACTGCCTGACCGCGCGCGCTTGTCGCCCTCGGGATACGACGACTTGGGGTTGTCGCGCCCGCCGTAGAAGGAGTCCGGCGACTGGTCCTTCATGTACTGCACGATCCACTGGTTCTTCTCCGCGCTGGTGCGCACGAGCACGTACCGGCCGGAGACCTTGTCGCCGTGGAGCCACACGATGATCTCGTCTTCGCGCCATTTCTCGCACTCGTACCAGCCGCGGTCCCAGATGGTCATGTGGCCGGCGCCGTATTCGCCCTTGGGGATGGTGCCCTCGAACGTCTCGTAGCCGAGCGGGTGGTCCTCGGTGTTGACGGCCAGCCGCCGGTCCTTGGGCTCGGTCGGCAGGTTCTTGGGCACGGCCCACGACGCCAGCACCCCGTGGTGCTCGAGCCGCAGGTCGAAGTGCAGGCGGCGGGCGTGGTGCTCCTGGATCACGAAGATCGGCCCGTCGACGTCGTCGCGATCGGTCTCGACCTCACCCTCGAACGGCTCCGGCGTACTCCGACGATCCCGCTTGCGCCGGTATTCGGCCAGGCTGGTGACCACCGCGTCCTCACCGGCGGGTTCGGCGTCGCAGCCCTCGGCCTCCGCCGCGCGGGTGGCGGCGTCGGAGTCCTCGCCGTCGGTGGAGTCGGAGTCGGCGGGCTCGGGGTCCTCGTCATCTGACGACGACGACGAGCTCTTCTTGCTTCCCCCCGATTTCTTGGCCCGCGATGCCGAACTGGCGGAGGAGGTCGACTTCTTCTCGGTGGGCTTCTTTGTGGCCGGCCCCTCGAGCCCGTCGAGGAGGTCGCCGGCGGAGTCCAGGCGCTTGAGGACCTCATCCCAGTGCAGGTGCGCGAGTCCGCCGTCGCCGAGTTCCTCCCACGAGCGGGGAGCGGCGACCCACGGTTCGGCCCGCCCGCGCAAGGAGTAGGGGGCGACGGTGGTCTTGGCGCCGCTGTTCTGGCTCCAGTCGACGAACACCTTGCCTTCGCGGATGGAGCGCTTCATGGTGGCAGTGACCAGGTCGGGGGTCTGCTTGGCGAGCGACTGCGCGATCTGCTTGGCGACCTTGGAGGCGCTGGCGGCGGTGACGGCCTTGTCCAGGCGGGCGTAGAGGTGGATGCCCTTGGACCCGCTGGTGACAGGGAAGGAGTCGAGCCCAGCCGCAGAGAGCAGGTCGCGGACGCGGAGGGCCACCTTCGCCGTCGTATCCAGATCCACGTCCTCGCCCGGATCGAGGTCGATCACGATCCGGCGCGTCCGGCCCGGTTCGTCGTTCTCCAGGGTCCACTGCGGCACGTGCAGCTCGAGCGCGGCCTGCTGCGCGAACCACGCGAGCGTGGCGGGGGAGTCGAGCACCGGGTAGCGGACGGTGCGCGAGGAGTGCTCGATCGCCACGCGCGGCACCCAGTCGGGCGCGTGGGAGGGGAGGTTCTTCTCGAAGAACGAGTCGGCGTTGGTGCCGTCGGGCCACCGCTTGCGCGTCACCGGCCGCCGCCCCGCGTACGTCATGAGCAGCGGGGCGACGGCCAGGTAGTACTCCAGCACGTCGGCCTTGGTGGTGCCGGTGGCCTCGTAGAGCACCTTGTCGGGGTGGGTGAACCGGATGGTGCGCCCGTCGACCTCGACCGACTCCTTGGTCCCCTTGCTCGCCATGGGTCCACTCTGGCACTCGGGTCGGACATCAGCGACCGGCCCGCCCGCTGCTAGAGGCTCAGTTCACATTGTCGGGGCTCGGTGTCATTGCCGCTTGTAGCGACTCGTCAGGTAGTCCTCGACCCACTTGGCACTGGAACGCCATTGTCCGTCGGCCCCTCTGGTCGCCTGCAAAGTTCCTCGGTTGGCGGCGGTTCGTAGGGCGCTGGCCGACACCTCGGGTGTCGCGAGTGCAGCGAGCGGGACGATCCGCGCGGGCCCGGCGATTGCTGGAACGATGAATTTGTAGAGGTTGTCCAGGATTGCTCTGGCAATGAATTCCCCCAGAGCCCCACAATCGCCGCCGTCGGCCCGTTGCAACGCCCGCAGGTAACGCGACCTGTCGTTCTTGTAGATGATCGCGGGCGGGTAGCCCAGCCGAACAAGCATCAGGTTGAGGACCAGGCGGCCCGTCCGCCCGTTTCCGTCCAGGAAGGGGTGGATGTATTCGAAATCGCGATGGAGTGAGGCGATATCCTCAGCGAACGTGGGGGTGCGGGGTTCGAGTGCGCTTACCCGCTCGAGCCAGCTGTCGATCTCGGCGGGCACCATAGGCCAGCTCGGTGGCTTCATCCCGCCCGGAAAAGTGGCGATTTCGTGCTGCCGGAACGAGCCGGGCCCCTCTGCCGGGGTCGCCTCGGGGTGCGGCTCGACATCCCGCACTGGCTGCATGACCCGGTGGTGGATGTTGCGGATTTCCGTCAGTGTTATGGCCCGCTCGGGGTCGAAGCTCTCTGGTTGAATTCCCTGCTTGTACACCCATTCCGAGGCATCGGCGTACCCGCGGACCTCCATGTACTCCCGCAATTGCTTCCCTCCGACGGCTCGTCCCTCTTTCAGCAGTTGCTCGACCTCGCGGCCAATGAGCGTGTTGCCTTCGATCGCCGTCGAATGATGGGCCTCCTCTGTCCAGATGTCGGTCCAGATGTCCGCTGCCTCGGCGGGACTCGGTAGACCCCCAAGACGCTGCCAGAGTTCGGCGATCTGGGTGTCGAGGCGGGTGTAGATGTCTGAACGCGATGGTCGGCCTCGTGCCATGTCGCTCCAATGTGTACGCGTGGGAAGAAGTAATCGAACCGTTCGACTTGGTGGTGAAATTGCTGGTGGGCGTTCGCAAAGTGTACGGTACGAATTTTTTCCGGGGAGCGTACAGCTATGGTGAGGCAAGCAGGCTTCGCACTCCGCTGAGGGGCTCGGCGGTGTTGCTGACCGATCGGAGCTGTTGGCGCTGCCGGTGAGAGGTCGGCGGGAGAACGGTACGACTGACGACGCCGGCCCGCGACCGAAACCGGCTCGCGACGGGCCCACGCTGCGCCCCCACCATCACCGCGTGAAGTCGATAACCAACCGCCCCCGCGTCCCGCCGGCCTCGAGTCGCTCGTGCGCCCGCCACGCGTCCTCGGGCGCGTAGCTGTCCGCGACACGGAGGGTGACGACGCCGTCTTCCGCCAACTGCCGCAGCTCGGCGAGCTTGTCCTGCTCCTCGGCCATATCGGCCACGCTCACGGCGCGGACCTTGAGGTCGCGGCTGCCGTCGCCCTGGTACCACCGCACCGTCGCGACCCCGCCACCGGTCTTGACCGCGGGGAGTACGGCGGCGTCCTGCACGGCTCCGTCGAAGAGGCCGTCGACGCCGTCGGGGTAGAGCTCGAGGATGCGGTCGGCGACGCCGTCGCCGCGCCGCACGATTTGGTCGGCGCCGAGGGACCGGACCAGCTTCTCGTCCGCCTCAGATGCGTCGGCAACAACGACGAGGCCGGCATGCTTGGCCAGCTGCACTACGTATCCACCGGTCGATCCAGCCGCTCCGGTGACCGCGAGCACCTCACCGGGCTTCAACCCCAGCAGGTCGAGAGCGCGCCGGGCGGTGAGCCCGTTCATCGGGAGGGTCGACGCGGCGACGTCGTCGGCATCGCGGGGCGCGGCGGCGACCGACTGCGCGGGCAGGACGATGTCCTCGCGGTACGCACCGTGCTCGTCGCGGGGGACCACGATCCCCATGACCCGGTCGCCGACCGAGAGGGAGGTCTGCGCGTTCTCGCCGATCTCAACGAGAGTTCCCGCGATGTCCATGCCCGGGACGTCTGCAGCTCCGCGTGGGGTTCCGGTCTTCGAGCGAGAACCGTTGCGCGTGTAGGTGTCGGTGGGGTTGACGGTGGCGGCCGTGACGCGGACGCGAACCTCGGTCGGCCCGAGTTCCTGGGCGGGGACGTCGACGACCTGCAGGGCGTCTGGGCCCCCGTAGGTCGTCACTCCGACGGCGCGGACGGTGCTGGTTGAGACGGTCATTGTTCCTCTTTCCCGCGGGACCCGTGAGTCTGGACGGCTCCGCTGGATTGGTGGTACGAGCGACTGTTTCCCCGCCGAGTAACCACGTGCCCATCTAGAACATTCCGGCCAACCCCCGAGGTCTCAGCAGTAGCGCCAACTGATCGGGGCGGTAGCGCCGCCTGGCACGTCGGCGTGGGGTGGTGTGGCTATGTGACGACGACGACGAGCCGCGCCCTCTGCAGGCTGACTTCTCGGGGCAGGTGTGGCGCAAGGACCGCGAACGACTCTTGGCCGAGTGTCAGCGAGCGCTCTCGGCGCCCTGACGCAGGGCGGGCATTTATGGGACATTGGTGGGACAAGAGAAGCGCGTCATCTTAGTGGGGAGCTACGGAAATGGCCACGGACACCAATGCAGGCGCTCGGTCGAGCGCGGCGCACCGCAGCGCTGTGACTGGGTCGACTCAGGACATCGCCCGCTTCCTGATCGATCACCTCGGCTCTGCGCTGACAGCGCACATCGCCGGGGTCGACCGGCGCACCGTCAACCGCTGGGCCGAGGGGGCTGCAGCTCGCGCATCAGGAGAGGCGAATCTGCGAGTCGCGTTCCAGGTTTTCCAGCTGATTCAAACTGTCGATGCACCGCAAACGGTGCGCGCGTGGTTCATGGGTATGAACCCGCAGCTCGACGACGTCTCACCGGCGGAGGCGCTCGCAGAAGGTCAGCACCGCGAGGTCATGGCCGCGGCCCGAGCGTTCGTGGCCGGTGGTTGAGAGTGAGAGCCCCGAGGGTGACGACGACGGCAACCGGTCGCCCCACCGTCGCTGACACCCGCGTGGCCGTCCCGCCGCTCAGGCGTGGCTACTGATGAGGTCGTCCATCGACCGCCCCGATTGCTTCGACCACAGGCTGAACACCGCGCTGGTCATGGCGGCGGCCGCGTAGAGGGCGGAGGCCAGCCCGTGCTCGCCGATCGCGGTGCGCATGCCGGAGGTTGCGTCGCAGTCGAGCAGGACCGCGTCGCACAGGCCGGCCATGCCGTCCGGGGCGTCAGGAAGCCGTGCGCTGTCGCGGACTGTGGCGATCACGGCGGCGGGCAGATCCGGTGCCACCGACTGGGCGAGCTGGCCGAAGCGGGAGGCCACGGTCAGGGCGTCGGGGATCGGCGGGGGAGAGGTATCGGCGGTCAGCTCCAGGGCCTCGAGGAGCTCGCCGGCGGCCGAGGTGTCGCCCCGTTCGTGGGCGTAGAGAACGGCCCGGACCTGCGCGACGGCGGCTTTGTGGCGCTGCTGCGCGCGTTCCATGCCGGCCTGGAGGTCGGCGACGGTCGCGGTCTGTAGGTCGACGCCTTCTCGGACCAGGAGCGGGGCGAATCGTTCATACTGTGCGCGCTGTTCCGGGGATGCCATGGCCCCATTGTGTCTCCTCGGCGCGAACAGGCCCGCGGCGCGTCGGCCGTCACGGCGAGGTCCGCCCCCGTTCAGAGGACCCCGGCCAACCCCCCGATCCCTCGCCCGAGGAGGGTGAGAGCCCCGAGGGTGACGACGACGACGGCGACCCGTCGCCCCACCGTCGCGGACACCCGCGTGGCCACCATGCCGCCCAGGAGAATGCCGATCGGAACCATCGCCACGACGAGCCCGATCACGCCGATCGGCGGCAATCCGGAGATCGGCGCGGCGCCGAGGCCGACCTTGGTGATGACGGAGGTCGCGCCCATGGTGAAGAAGATCGGCTGCAGGGTGGCGGCGAAGGACCGCTGGTTCCAGCCTGTCGCCTGCGCGTAGACGAGCATCGCGGGCGCGGCCACGCCCACCGCGGTGTTGAGGAATCCTCCGGCCGTCCCAGCGACTGCAGCCGGCCACCGGCCGCCCACCGGCGGGATGCGCACGAGTGCTGTGAAGACGAGGGTGCCCAGCAGAACCGCGCCGATCACCACCTCGAGCCAGCTGCGGTCGGCAGCGCCCACGAGGAGGGCGCCGGGCACGGACCCCACGACGATCAGCGGCGCGAGGCTCACGTACCGCCGCCAGTCGATGTCGCGCCACAGCGTGATCGCGATGAGGGCCGCGGAGACGGTGGTCGTGATGTTGGTCAGCAGCACTCCGGCGACGGGCCCCAGCAGCAGCGCCAACGTCGGAGAGACCACGAGCCCGACCCCCATCCCGCTGACCCGCTGCAGGACCGTCCCAAGGATGACGGACGCCGCCGCTACCAGCAGGAGGAGGGGACCGACGTCGGCGGGCATGGACCACAGCATTCCAGGTGCGCCTGCCTGCGACCGGCGGCGCCACACGTCCCGATATCGCATACTCATCCCATGCGATCCATCTGGAAGGGCGAGGTCTCCTTTGGTCTGGTGAACGTGCCGGTCAAGGTGTATTCGGCGACGGAGGACCATGATCTGCACGCGCGGCAGGTCGATAAGAAGGACGGCGTCCGCATCCGCTACAAGAAGGTCCGCGACGACAACGGCGAGGAGGTCGAGTTCTCCGACATCGCCAAGGCGTACGAGTCCGAAGAGGGCGAGATGGTCATCCTCACCAAGGACGACCTGGCCAGCCTGCCGGTGGAGCAGAACCACGAGATCGAGGTGACGGAGTTCGTCCCGGCGGATCAGGTGGATCCGGTGGCGTTCGACAACGCGTACTTCCTCGAGCCGGCGTCGCGCTCCAACCGGGCGTACGTGCTGATGCGCGAGGCGCTGGAGTCGACGGACCGGCTGGCGATCTGCACGTTCACGCTGCGTAACCGGACCCGTCTGTGCGCGCTGCGGGTGTACAAAGACATCCTCATGCTGCAGACGTTGCTGTGGCCGGATGAGATCCGCCCGGCGATTCTGGAGGGCCTGGACAAGGAGGCGAAGGTCCGACCGCAGGAGGTCAAGATGGCGGCGTCGCTGATCGAGACGATGGCGGCGGATTTCGAGCCGGAGAAGTACGAGGACGACTACCAGCTGCAGCTCAAGGAGCTCATCGAGGCCAAGGCCGCCGGGGGAGAGGCGTTCACGGTCGAGGAGCGCGAGGAGGCCTCGGATGACGATGGCGACGACGAGGTCGCCGACCTCCTGGCCGCCCTGCGCGCGAGTGTGAAGGACCGCGGCGGCAAGGCCGACGCGGAATCGGACGACGACGGCGACGACAAGAACAGCGACGACGACGAGGACTCCGGCTCCGCCAAGAAGACCGCCAGCAAGAAGAGCGGAAGCGGCTCGGCGAAGAAGACCCCGGCCAAGAAGACGGCGGCGAAGAAGACTCCCGCAAAGAAGGCCGCGGCGAGGAAGTCGACTGCCA
The DNA here is from genome assembly GCF_002441635.1 of Dietzia sp. WMMA184. Classification (NCBI taxonomy): domain Bacteria; kingdom Bacillati; phylum Actinomycetota; class Actinomycetes; order Mycobacteriales; family Dietziaceae; genus Dietzia; species Dietzia sp. WMMA184. The sequence goes on from NZ_NXEI01000001.1 coordinate 3,209,388, forward strand.
AGAAGTCGACGTCCTCCAAGTCGGACTCCGGCAGCTCCGGCTCGGGCACGGCGAAGAAGTCGACAGCCTCAAAGTCCACCGCGAAAAAGGCCCCGGCTAAGAAGTCGACGGCCCGCAAGACGCCGGCCAAGAAGTCGGCCTGACCGCGCCCACCGTGTAGCAGTCCCATCGCGCGGTCACACCTGCCCACGTTTTCCCAGGACGCATCGCCGGAACTGCTGCGTTTGCGCCCACTCGGTGAGCTTCGGACCGGTGCACCTCGCTGCTCGTGAGGAGCAAGCTGGTCGCCATGGCCACCCCCTCCAACCCCGCCGACCGTCGGCTCGGTCGATCCCGCCCGCTATCGAGACGCGGTCGCCCGCGGGGCGGTGAGTCAGGAGATCCCGGCCAACCACTCGCCGCACTTCGCCGGAGGAGGAGCCGACGCTACTCACGGCCACGCGCCCAGGTGGTGGCGGTGCTGGCCTACCTGGGCGCGGAGCGCCGGGGCGTATAGAGAACGACGACAACGACGACGAGCGCACCGGCTCCGCCAGTGAGGCCGCCAGCACGGTGAGCGCGAGCAGCTCGGCCGGAAGAACATCGGCCGGAAGTGCCGCAGCGACGAAGGCGCCCGCCAAAATGGCCGTGGCAAAGCAGGGCGAAGAAGTTGCACTTGCGGGGACCGCCGAGTGGTCACACCCGCTCAAGTTCTCGCAGGTAGAAAGGTTTGAAGAGCTGCCTTTGTGACCACTCGGTGAGCTGCGCGGGTCATGCGGTACCGGGAACGGGCCGCTCGCGCCCGCCCCTCAGGCGTGCGCGGCGATGACCTCAGCCATCGAGTCCCCGGTGTGTGCGGCCCACCGGCTGAAGACCGCCGCTGTCATGGCCGCGGCGGCGTAGAGCGCGGACGCCGGCCCGTGCTTGCGGACCACGGTGCGGATGCCGGTGGCGGCGTCGCAGTCGAGCAGCACCGCCTCGCACAGCTCGGCCATGCCCTCCGGAGCGTCAGCCACACGTGCCCGGTCCCGGACCGCGCCGGCGGCCGAGATGTCGGCGCGGGCGTGGGCGTCCAGGACAGCGCGGACCCGGGCGACCGCGGCGGCGTGGCGCTGCTTGGCGCGCTCCATCCCGGCGTCGAGGTCAGCGACGGACGCGGTCCACACATCGACGCCCTCGCGGGCGAGGAGAGGGGCGAGGAGCTCGAACTGTGCGCGCTGTTCCGGGGATGCCATGCACCCATTGTCTCCGGTCGCGCTGCCGGGGCGTGCCCGGCCGCCCCCGCCTGCCCGATCGGCCGCCGCTGCGCGCGGTGGCCCCGGCTGGCCGGCCCCGGCCGCCCGGCGAAACCCGCCGGCGCCGACCACCCGGCTAACCCGCCTCGCGCCGCCTCACGTTGGCGAGGACCCGGGCCACGCCGGCCAGGAAGTCCCGGCTGCGCCGCGCGGCCTGCTGCTCGAGGAGCAGCAGATCCAGTGCCCGGATCACCGCGGCCAGATCGGCGCCGGCGGCCAACCGATCCAGAGCCACCGCCGCCGCGACCGCCTGCCCCTCATGGAATGCCAGGTCCGGCAGCACCGCCTCGACGGCCCGGGACAGCTCGCCTGCGGGCCGATCGTCGAACGCCGTGCTCACGAAGACGCGGTACTGCTCGAATCGGTCCCGGGCGGCGTCGAGCTCCTGGCGTAGGTTCGCGGTCGGAGACATGGTCGCCAAGCCTACGACGACGACGAGGTCACCCCGCCTTCACGGTCCCGCGGTCGCCGCGACTGCGCGCGCGGTTACACCCCGAACGCCGCGGGATAGCGGATGACGCCGCCCGGGACAGCAGGGGAGTCGTCGAGGGGCAGGGCCATCAACGCCTCGTCGGGGACGTCGAACGACGCGCGGATGCCGAAGCCGGAGGGCGGGCTCGTCCCCGACGTGGCAGCGGGTGAGCAGCGCGTGGCCCACCGGACGTCCGTCGGTGGTTGCGGCGATCATCGACAGCCCGTCGATCCACGCGGCAGGGTCAGCGCGGAGGGCGTCGACGATGTCGGCCTCGGCGGCGGTGGGAAAGGCGCGCAGAATGATGTCGCGGATCGCGGGGATGTCCGCGTCGGTCTCTGCGCGGGTGGTCCAGGTGGTCATGCGCTCTTTCGATCCGGGGTCAGCCCGAGTCGACAGACACGAGCTCGGTGTGACCGTGGGTCTCCAGGCGGAGGAGGCCCTCGTCGTCGTCGACTGGTACGGCTATTCCTACCTTGTCGGTGGCGGTGCCTCCGGGGTACAGCTCGCCGTTCAGGGCGTGGGGGACGACGGCGAGGTGGTCGTATCACTGGATGACCGTGCCGTCCTCGGTCACGTACGAGACGCCGATGAGGGTAGTGGTGCCCAGCTCGTCGCCGACGTAGGTGGCGGTGAGGTCGACCAGGTCCCACCGGCCGCCGGCGGGCTAGCCCGGGGCTAACCACCCCGGATAGGCCCAGCGTGCGCATCGCACGGTCCACCGCGCCCGGACTCGCTGTGGCCAGCCCGGCCCGGCGTACCTCGGCGAGCATCTTGCGATGCCCGTACAGCCCGGCTGGCTGCATCCTCCGGCGTCCCTGCGCATCAGGCTTTTACACCAGCTGCCGGACGACGTCCTCCACTTCGGCGTCGCTGACGACCCGGGCCGCTACCGCCCGCCGGGGGAGGTCCACATCCGATGGGTGCGAGCGGCGATCTGCAGACCTGCTTTGCGCAGACCACGGCAAATCGACTCGGGCCCCGTGCCCCTCGGCTCTCATCTGCTCGATGAACTCGCAGATCACCGGTTGCGGGGGGTCGAGCTCCCCCGCAAAGAAGATCGAGGCCCGGCGCATGATCTCCAGGTCCTCGGTCAGTCGCCGGTTCTCGGCCTTGAGTCGCTTAATCTCGGCGGCCTCGTCGGTGCTGACGCCGGGGCGTGCGCCGGCGTCGATGTCGGCCTGCACCGCCCACCTCCGCACGGTCTCTTTGCCCAATCCCAGACGGCGGCCCACTTCACACTGTGAGTCTTGGGGTAGCTGGTCGGGGGCGGCCGCGGTGGTGGCGTCTGTTGGGCGGCGTGAGGCATAGCCTGTTGGCCTCCATTCGGTTGACGCGGCATCGTCCCCGTGTGAGTGTGAGGAAGTCAGAGGTTTGCCAAGCACAACCATTGGAGACTCGCCATGAAGGCTGTCGTCTATCAGGGGCCCAGAGATGTCGCGGTCACGGATGTTCCGGACGCGAAGATCGAACGTCCCACCGATGTGCTGGTCAAGGTGACATCGACCAATATTTGCGGCTCGGACCTGCACATGTATGAGGGCCGGACCTCCTTCGAGCAGGGCCGCACGTTCGGCCACGAGAACATGGGGGAGGTGGTGGAAGTCGGTAAGGGCGTGGAGAAGGTCAAGGTGGGCGACCGGGTCGTGCTGCCTTTCAACATTTCGTGCGGGTTCTGCAAGAACTGCGAGCGCGGTCTCACGAATTACTGCCTGACCACGCAGCCTGACCCGTCGGCCGCCGGTGCGGCATACGGATTTGCGGACATGGGCTCGTACGGCGGAGGCCAAGCGGAGCTGCTCCGGGTCCCCTTCGGCGACCACAACGCGCTGCGCCTGGGTGAGGATGCGCAGGAGAAGGAGAACGACTACGTCATGCTCTCCGACATCTTCCCCACCGGTTACCACGCCACCGAGATGGCCGGCGTGATCCCGGGCGACAGCGTCGTGATCGCCGGGGCCGGACCGGTGGGGCTGATGGCTGCCCTGTCCGCGACGATCAAGGGGGCTGCGAAGGTCATGGTGGTCGATCGCCACCCCGACCGGCTCGCGCTGGCCGAGCAGATCGGAGCAATCGCCATCGACGACTCCAAGACCGACCCGGTGCAGGCGGTGCTGGACGAGACGATGGGGCTCGGAGCCGACCGTGGCTGCGAGTGCGTGGGCTATCAGGCCCATGATCCTCAGGGCAACGAAGACACGGCTGCCACCTTGAACATGCTCATCAACGCGGTGCGCTTCACCGGCGGGATCGGCACCGTCGGCGTGTTCGTCCCCCAGGATCCAGGCGCCAAGGACGACTTGGCCAAGCAGGGCAAGGCGGCCATCGACTTCGGCACCCACTGGTTCAAGGGGCAGACCATGGGCAACGGTCAAGCCCCGGTCAAGAAGTACAACCGTCGGCTCCGCGACCTCATCGCGGCTGACAAGGCGAAGCCGTCCTGGATCGTCTCCCACGAGATCTCGCTGGAAGAGGCCGCCGACGCCTACAGGAACTTCGACGCCAGGTCCGAGGGCTGGACCAAGGTCGTCATCAAGCCAGGTATGTCCAGCGGAAAGAAGGCGAACTGACGTGGCAGCAGATCTGCAGGGCAGGCGAGTCGCGATCCTCGCCGCGGACGGGGTCGAACGCGTCGAGCTCGAGCAACCCCGCGAGGCACTGGACCGGGCCGGCGCGCAGACAGAGATCCTCTCGGTCGGCGAGGGCGAGATCCAGGCCCGCGATAACGATCTGGATCCGGCGGGGACGTTCAGCGTCGACGGGCTGGTGGCCGAGGCCTCGGTGGCCGACTACGACACCTTGGTGCTTCCGGGCGGGACGGTGAACCCCGACAAGCTCCGGGTCGAACAAGACGCTGTCGCCTTCGTCCGCGACTTCGTCGAGAGCGGTAAGCCAGTGGCGGCGATCTGTCACGGGCCTTGGACGTTGATCGAGGCCGGTGTGGTCACTGGTCGCACCCTGACGTCCTTCCCGAGCATCCGCACGGACCTGCGCAACGCCGGCGCGAACGTCGTCGACCAGGGGGTCGTGGTCGACAAGAATCTCATCACCAGCCGCTCGCCCGACGATCTGTCGGCGTTCTGCGACGCGCTCGTGTCCCAACTCGCGGGCACCACGACAAAGGAAGAGGAGACATCATGAGTGTGACCAAGGGATTGCTGGTCAGGTTCGACGCGTTGCCCGGCAAGGAGGACGAGGTGAAGGACTTCCTCGACAGCGGCCGTGCGCTTGTCGAGGGAGAGCAGGCCACCACCGCGTGGTTCGCGATCCGCCTCGGGCCGACCTCGTTCGGAATCTTCGACGTCTTTCCGGACGACGCCGGACGTGACGCCCACCTGTCCGGACCCGTGGCGGAAGCGCTCGGCGAAAACACCGGCACGTTGTTCTCCGAACCCACGATCGAGAAGCTCGACGTCCTGGCTTCCAAGCTCCCCGCCTGACACCACGGATTCGGAGCACGAGACCCGAGCGGAGGGGTCGCTGCGCGGCGTCAGCGAGCTGACACAGCCCGCCCATGACGCGGCAGCGGCCCCTTCTCTTGCGGCCTATCGCCCATCCCCAACAGATCGAGGAACCGCGATGACAGGAACTGACGACGACGTTGCCCCGACGCGTTCACCCGAGGTAGCAGTGATCGGGGGCGGAATCGTCGGTCTGTCAACGGCGTACGCGCTGCGGGAGCAGGGCGTGCCGGTGCGCTTGTACGAGGCCGGTCTGCCCGGAACGGGTCAGTCCGCGGGCGAGTCGCGGATCTTCCGGCATGCCCACGACGACCCGCGGCTCGTCGCTTTCGCGCGCGAAAGCCGCGGCGTATGGGATGAGTGGGCCGAACACTTCGACGTCGAGCTGGTCTCATCAGACGGTGTCGTAGCGATCGGCGAGAGCGCCCTGGCGCGGCTGCGGGTGCTCGACCAGGTCGGCGGCGTGGAAGCGCACGAGATCGATGCAGCCGAGCTCGCCCAGCGAATGCCGCTGCTCGCTGGGTACTCGGGGCCAGCGGTGCTCGACGAGTCGGGCGGCGCGATCCGCACCCGCACCGCGATCACGGCACTCGCGGGTGCCCTCGCAGATGCCGTCACCACCGCAGAGGTCATCTCCATCGATCCCCGCGCCGATGGGACGGTCGAGGTGCGCAGCGTCACCGACCGGGCTGTCTACTCCAAGGTGGTCGTGTGCGCCGGCCGCGAAACCGCCCGCCTGGCCCGCAGCGTCGGCCTGTCGCTGCCGGTTCGCCTTGCCGCACACGTCCGGCTGACCTTCGACGTGAAAGCCGCCGCCCCGGCACGAGTCGCGTGCCTGCAGGACAGCAGCGGCGTCTTCGGCGAAGTCGGCGTGTACGCGACGCCGCTACCGGGCAACAGCAGTTATTCGGTCGGACTCAGCGAAACCGTCGGCGTCCGCGACGACGGAACGTTCATCGACCCTGCGGCGATTCGATCGCTGGACGAACGCGCGCGCGAATACGTGACACGGGCGCTGCCCGGTCTCCACCCAGAGCCGCGCGACTTTCTTCACTGCTGGGTGACCGACCTCCCATGGAGCGAGGACGGCGTGGCCGTGTGGGAGGCAGGCTCTGTCATTTTTGTGGCCGGTCACAATCTGTTCAAGCAGGCACCTGCGCTGGGTCGCGCTCTTGCCCGGGCTGCGACCGGCGGCGGTCTCGCCGCCGACCTCACGCCCGCCGCTCGCCTCGGCGAAGCCCTGCGATAGTTCGCCTGACTCCAGAACGGACGCATGGGGTGTCTTCATCGTGAGGATCGGTGCGCGGAGGTGCCGCAGCGGGATCCGTTCGCGGTGCGACCCGGCGCGGGATGCTGAAACCGCGTCGCAGTGCGGGGTGCGGACCTAGCCGTCAGGTTGCCTGTTGCGCTCATCGGGCGACACCGCGTGCACGGTGATGCGGGGGCGGGCGTTGTTGACGGACCCCTTGGGGTTCCCCAGCGCGGCTTCGTCCTCTGGCTGTGTGGCGGCCGAGGTGTCCCATGCGCGAAAAATGGTCGTTCAACAACTCGGCCGGCTCCCAGGTCACTCCACGGTCCAGCGAGACGTCGACGCGAGAGACCGACCGCTCGCCGCCGGAGAAGGCGTAACCGCGGATCTCCAACGGCCCCGGGGCGACCCTGGCACCGTCGGCCGGGGACACCACGTCGGAATTCAGGGCCACCAGGCCCAGGGGCATCCCGATCCCGGGCGCAGGTGACTGGTCTTCGCGCAGCAGCCGATAAACCACGTCTTGGAAGTAGCCGGCCCAGGGAGTGCTGCGGACCGCGATCCCCTCGAGCCACTTGACGCTACGTGCGCCAATGTAGCCCGGGACGACCACGCGCACCGGCGCTGCGGAGCGGGAGTACGGAATGGTTGGTCAGCTCGAGAACGGTCTCGCCGCTGGTGTCGGCGAGTTCTGCGGTTATGGTGACTTTTGCATCGCCGCGTTCGGGTCGTGGAGTCATCTCTTGCACTGTCAGGTGTCCGATCAACGTGGTGTCCGGCCGCACCGGCCGACGGAACTGAATCTCGAAACCGCGTCCCACCCCTCCCGTGAAACGGGACCAGAAGGCGGGCACGGCCAAGCGCTGGTAGATCGCCAAGGTGTGTAGCCCACTGGCGATGACGCCACCGAGCGGGGTTGTCGCGGCCGCGGTCGGGTCGGTGTGGATGAACACCGGATCCCACTGGCGCGCGTAGGTGACGATCTCCTCCTCAGTGATGGTGTAGCTCCCGAGTGGGATCAGTTGGCCGGGTTCGAGATCGTCCGCGTAGTAGATGTCGGTCATGTCGCCCTCCCACGAAGTCGGACTATCGGCGGTTCCGATCGTCCGGACTCCACTTTGAACTCAGCCGAGTCGTGGCGTCGATTACCTGGGAGGTCATGGAACCGGGTCGTTCACTGGGACAGACTTGTCCCATGACGACGAACACCGGCACCGCTGCCTCCGTTTCTGTCGGCGCACTGCTCCGGCAATGGCGCATGCATCGGCGAGTGAGCCAGCTCGAGTTGTCCAACGAGGCCGCCATCTCCACTCGTCACCTCAGTTTTGTGGAGACCGGGCGGTCCCAACCCAGCCGGGACATGGTGCTTCGGATAGCGGAGCACCTCGAAGTCCCCTTGCGGGACCGCAATCAACTGTTGATGGCCGCCGGCTTCGCGCCGCGCTACTCCGAGAATGACCTGGATTCTCCCGGAATGGCATCGGCTCGGACTGCGGTGCGCGAGATTCTCGCAGCCCACGAGCCGTACCCGGCCCTGGCGGTGGACCGGATGTGGAATGTGATCGAGACCAACGCTGCGGTCGGTGTCCTCACCCAGGTCGTCTCCCCGGATCTACTCGCTGAGCGACCACTGAACGCTCTGCGCATGACGCTGCATCCGGAGGGTATGGCACCTCACATCGCCAACCTCTCTCAGTGGCGCGCATTCGTGCTCGGCGGACTTCGTCGGAGTGCGCTGGCGTTCGCTGACACCGAGATGCTCTCGCTACACGATGAGCTGGCCGCCTACCCCCACCACGGTTCCGACGACCGACAGCCGACCGACACCGATGCGAATCCCGTGTATGTTCCGCTGCTCGTACAGGTCGGCGATGCGCGTCTGTCGTTCCTGGCGATGATGGCAACGTTCGGAACCGCTCTGGATGTCACCTTGTCCGAACTGGTCATTGAAACGTTCCTTCCCGCTGACGCCGCCACCGCCGCTTACCTGGCGCGTCACGGGGTATGAGCTAGAGCTCCCACTTCACGGGCTGGGAGATGACGTCGGCCAGGTAGCGGCGGTAGTGCCGGGCGGAGCGCTCGCGAACACCTCCATCGCGGCCTCGGCCGCGTCCGGATCACGGGGATTTCGAGGCGGAGAAGTACGAGGAGGACTACCAGCTCCAGCTCAAGGAGCTCATCGAGGCCAAGGCGGCCGGGGGAGAGGCGTTCACGGTCGAGGAGCGCGAGGAGGCGAGCGACGACGACGGTGACGACGAGGTCGCCGACCTGCTTGCCGCCCTGCGGGCGGGTGTGAAGCACCGCGGCGGCAACGCAGACGACAACGACGACGACGACGACGAGGGCTCCGGCTCCGGGAAGAAGTCGTCGGCCAAGAAGAGCAGCTCGAGCTCGGCGATGAAGACCCCGGTCAAGAAGACGGCGTCGAAGAAGGCTCCGACCAAGAAGTAGGCCTAGCTACAACGTCTAGCGACGGGCTACCCGTTCAGGACGACATGCGCGATGAGGTGGTCTAGCTTTCGGATGTCGACTCCCCGGTTCAGGTTGATCTTGATGTGGCCGGCCCGTGTCCACAGTTCGAGCTCGGAGTTGAAGTCGAGCATCCTCCCCGCGTTCTCGGACGACCACATGTTGATCGCGTTGTACGGCAGGGAGTAGATCTCGACCTTCTTGCCTGTCAGTCCCTGTGCGTCCCGCACGATGAGGCGCTTGGTGGTGAAGATCGCCGAGTCGCGGAATGTCTTGTACGCGGCGATCGGCTGCTCACCCTGAACGAGCAGAGGCCCGATATCTTCTGGAATCGGGCACTCTGCGACGAAGGTCCAGGCGGCGATATTGGCGACAGCAGAGGTCACGGTAGGTCCGTTCTGTTCTAGGTGGGATCGTGTGCAAGAGATCAACCTTCTCGCGATAGTAGGCACGGAACCGGGTTATCCGAGAGGCTATTCGCGGGACTCGACCGGGATAAGCCGCGGTGCGCCGCATCTCGGGGACGGATGTCGCGTCGCGTCTCGAGGGGGTGCGCTCGCGCATCCTCATCGCGCTGGCCGCGGAGCAGGTGGGCCTCGCGCGGAGGTGCCTGGAGATGGCGGTGGAGTATGCCGGGACGCGTCAGCAGTTCGGGCGGACGATCGGCTCCTTCCAGGGCATCAAGCACAAGCTCGTGGACCTGCTCGTCGCGATCGAGCTGGCCGAGGCCACCGTGCTGGACGCCTCGGGCGGCGCCGAGCAGGGTTCTGACGGGCCGAGCGCGGCGGAGGTGGCCGACCTCGCCGCGTCGTCCCGGGTGCTGGCCTCGCGGGCGGCGATGACGGCGGCGGAGGAGGCGATCCAGGTGCACGGGGGGATCGGGTTCACCTGGGAGCATCCGCTGCATCACTACTTCCGGCGGGCGAAGGCCGATCAGCTGCTGTTCGGCGACGAGTACCCGTATGTCCAGGCGGTCGGGGAGTCGCTCACTGCGCGGTGACGTCAGCTCCACTTCTCCACGAATGCCAGGGTGGCGGTATTGGCGGTGTCGGGATCGGAGGCCGTGAGGAAGTGCTGTCCGCCGTCGACGATCTGGAGTTCGGCGGAGGGGGAGGTGGTGCACCGCGTGATGCCGTCCTCGGCGTTGGCCACTGAGTACACCTGGTCGGCCGTGCCCTGGAGCCACAGGACCGGGCAGGTGACGCCGTCGAGCCGGGCTTCGAGGCCGTCTCGGTCGCGGAGGTTGATGCTGGCGGTGCGCAGGCGGTGCCGGCCGTCGTCGCCGCGATAGTTGGTGCGGTAGGTCTCCAGCCAGAATTGCTTCTCCGCGTCGGAGACGTTCTCGCCGAGGCCGGCGGCGAGGACGCCCAGGACGAAGTCGTCGTCGACCACCCAGTCGTCGCCGACGGGGGCCGCGAGTGCGTCGATCGCGGGGCTGCAGAAGTCGGAGCCGTCCCAGCAGCCGCGGTCCATGCTGGCCTGGCTCTCGTAGTCCATCGAGGTCCCGACCACGACGATGCCGCGGATTGCGTCGGGGTCGAGCAGCGCCATCCGGGTGACGATCCAGCCGCCCTGCGAGGTGCCCAGGGCGAATGTGGTGTCGATGCCCAGTGCGTCGAGGACCTGGAGGTTGGCGATCGCGCTGTCCCAGTAGGTGAAGTGCCGGTATCGCGAACGGGTGGCGCCGTGCCCGTACGGCTCGATCGCCAGCAGGTTCATCCGCGAACCGAGCGTGTCGTCGGCGAACTGCGGTCGGTACAGCTCGACGGAGGTGGTGAACGAATTGGACATCACCAGGGTGGGCAGGGAGGGGTCGTAGTCGCGGCCGAACCGGTAGCCGATGGTCGAGCCGCCCAGGTGCGGGATGTCGATGGTCTGCGTGGTCATGGTGGTCCTTCGTGAGGGGATACGGAGGTGTTGGTTGACCATAGGACGCGATCGACTCGCGCTGCCGATGAATCAACAGGTTGGCCGGGCCCGTCTGTGCGCGCTGCGGGAGGCGGAGGCCCGCCCTGACGGGCCTTGAGTCGTTAGGCGTGCATACAAACTTGACAGTTGTGTAGTAGCCACTCTGCGGATATTGTCGCTGGCAGTCGGTGGCGTAGCCTTATCCCCCCTCGAGGTGTCGCCGGCTCCGCAACGGTGCGGACTACGCTGACCTCGTTTGGTCGCGATCCTTCATCGTGCGCGACAGAGTCGCCGGCGGCTGCGGGCTCCCCCTCCGCGGCCCCGGCGACTCAATCGTCTTGAGCTCGTTAGGCACTCGGTGCCTACCCGGTGGCGTTTGATAATCGGCTGGGAAACCAGCGCCCACGGAGGCATGCCACCTTTCAGCTTTCTGCCGCGCGCGCCGTCGGTCCACCACTCCCGGCGGCGTCGTACCGCGACGCACGCACTCTCAACAGGCCGGCGTGATGAACGCCTTGAGGTAGCCACCCGTCTCGTGCAGCAGGGCGTCCTTTCTCGATTTGGATAACGGCCGGGGCGTGTCGGTTACGTAGACGGGTCCGTCGAAGCACTGCTCGAAGTACATTCGCACCCGCGACACGTGGCCCCAATAGGTGACCACCAGCAGCGAGCTGTACTCGCGCTCGCGGGCGATGCGGATGGCGGCGGTGGTCTCACCCTCGGTGGTGTCCACGTCGGGGGCAAAGCACTCAACATTGATCCGACGACCGTCGCGGGCGGTCACCGGGGTGGAGGCGCAGTAGGACTCGATTGCGGCGGCGTAGCGTCCGGTGCCGCTCGGCGGCTGGGAGACGAGGATGTGGTCGGCCACGCCCCCTTCGGCGAGGCTGCGGGCGTAGACGTAGCGGTCGTCACTTGCGCCAGCGACCACCACGATCGCGTCGACGCGTTCTGGCGAGTCGACCTGGGGAAAGAGCACGGCTCGCGTGGCGGTCAGTCCCGTGACCAGCAGCCCCGCCACCAGGACAAGGGCGAGCACCACGATGCTGCGGCGGCGTCGGGAGCGTGGTCTCACGGATACAGGCTACGGAGGCCTTCTTAACCGGGGGCACCGGCGCCCGGCTGCCCCGAGCCCCCGTCTGTCGCATACTCCCGACGGCGTGCGCATCCGCTACAAGAAGGTGCGGGACGACAACGGCGAGGAGGTCGAGTTCTCGGACATCGCCAAGGCGTATGAGTCCGAGGACGGCGAGATGGTCATCCTCACCAAGGAGGACCTGGCGAGCCTGCCGGTGGAGCAGTCCCACGAGATCGAGGTGACGGAGTTCGTCCCGGCGGATCAGGTGGATCCGGTGGCCTTTGACAGCGCCTATTTCCTGGAGCCGGCATCGCGGTCCAACCGGGCGTACGTGCTGATGCGGGAGGCCCTGCAGCAGACGGACCGGCTGGCGATCTGCACGTTCACGCTGCGTAACCGCACGCGCCTCTGCGCCCTGCGGGTGTACAAGGACGTGCTCATGCTGCAGACGCTGCTGTGGCCCGATGAGATCCGCCCGGCGATCCTGGAGGGGTTGGACAAGGAAGCGAAGGTCCGGCCGCAGGAGGTCAAGATGGCGGCGTCGCTCATCGAGACCATGGCGGCGGACTTCGAGCCGGAGAAGTACGAGGACGACTACCAGAATCAGCTCAAGGAGCTCATCGAGGCCAAGGCGGCCGGCGGTGAGGCGTTCACGGTGGAGGAGAAGGGCACCTCAGGCGACGATGACGGTGACGACGAGGTGGCCGATCTCCTCGCGGCCCTGCGGGCGAGCGTGAAGGACCGGGGCGGTAAGGCCGACGACGCCGACGACCAGGACGACGACGAGGACGACGACGACGAGGACTCCGGCTCCGCCAAGAAGACCGCCAGTAAGAAGAGCGGAAGTGGCTCGGCAAAGAAGGCACCGGCCAAGAAGACTGCGGCGAAGAAGGCGCCCGCCAAAAAGGCCGCGGCCAAGAAGTCGACTGCCAAGAAGTCGACGTCCTCCAAGTCGGACTCCGGCAGCTCCAGCTCGGGCACGGCGAAGAAGTCGACAGCCTCAAAATCCACGGCCAAGAAGGCGCCCGCGAAAAAGTCGACGGCCCGCAAGACACCCGCCAAGAAGTCGGCCTAAGCTGGCCATGCTCGACGAATCTATTCGATGGCAATGCCAGCGCTGTACAAGCGCTCTTGCGCACGCTGCGGTGTCGATTCTACTGGGCCTTGATGCAGTGAAACGGATAGTTAGTCAACGACAGTTGCCCCTAAGGAGCTAGGCTGAATCATCAGCCATATTGCGCACTATGTAATGGACCGCGACTAGTCGTTGCCCTGACCAAAGGTCGGGGGCCGCCAGCCGGAAAGGTACTTTTCGACAAGCTCGATCGTCGCGTCCGAACCATCAGTATCCGCGTCGCGAGCGGTATCGATAACCTTCTGAATGGTCTCTTCGTCCCCGTATATATCCATGAGAATGTCCCAGGATAGTGTCGGTACGCGACGCACGGCCCTGTCGCCGAATCCTTGTTTGCGAATCTCCGAGGTGAAGGCGCGAAACACTGCTAGATGGAGCTCCGGTGCAGCGCCTACGGGAACCCTGAAGACAGGGTCGTTAGCGTAGTGCTTCGGTGCCAGCAATACACTTGCCAGGTCGTATTCTCTCTCTAGATGCTCCAACGAGGCCCCTCGAAGTTTTGCGAGGAACTGCATCTGCAATTTCTGTGCGACCTCTTCCGGAACTAGTTTGTGGCCCGCTCCTTCTAGGTGGCCAATGAGGTCGATTAGTTCCCGCTCCGCGCTAAGAGATTCTAGATCAGGGAGAATATTCTCGACGGCTCGCTGAGTTCGTTCGGGCCCGTCGTATTGGCGAAGCATGCGTAGGGCGACCCGGGACACCAGGAAGCTTGACCCGATAGAGAGCAATCCCTGTTCGGGCTCGGGGAGCCTCGGGATAAAATTCAATAATGTCGCTATAGCGTCATCGAGGCCGTCTATGGGGAATTCACCTTCGAAGTCCTCTAGGGCGGAAATTAGATCGCGTAGACGCGTCGGTTCCAAGGCGCCTAAACCTGGATCCACCGATGAGATGAACTTCTAGCGCGGTGTGGGAACGCGAGAATGCCCTTCTGAACTGGCAAGATACGACTTGCTTAAGGTCCGTATCGCCAATTCAAGAAGGGCATCCCGCAGATGCAACTATCTCACACTCTGCCCGTAAGCTTCGCGACGTTCGATGAGCCCAACCTCGTGTCGGGCGCCGGCCTCGTGCCGCTGATGAAACTCGCCGACCGGGCGGGCCTGCACCGGCTCGGTGACGAGCATCTGAGCGTGCCCACCGACAAGGGCTCCAACGGTGGAGTGAAACTGGCCTCGCTCGTGGCCGGGATGGCCGCAGGCGCGGATAGCATCGACGACATGGCCCTGCTGCGCCACGGGGCGATGGGCACACTCTTCGACCGCCCGTACGCCCCTTCGACGCTGGGATCGTTCCTGCGGCAGTTCACCTTCGGCCACGTCCGCCAAACCGATGCGATCGCCTCGCGGTTCGTGCGCGCACTGGCCGAACACACCGGACTGCTCGGTCATGAGTCGGACACCGGGACGGTGATGGTCGATATCGACGACACGATCGTGGAGGTCTACGGACACGCCAAGCAGGGCGCCTCGTTCGGCTACTCCGGGGTACGTGGCCTGAACGCGCTGCTGGCCACGGTCTCCACCGAGCAGGCTGCTCCGGTGATCGCCGCTCAACGGCTGCGCAAGGGCTCTGCCGGGTCCCCGCGAGGGGCTGCCCGGCTGGCCACCGACACGCTGGCACTGATCCGCCGCACCCACCTTCACGGCCGTGACGTGCTGGTCCGAGGCGATTCGGCGTTCTACTCCCACAGCATGGTCACCGCCTGCCTGGCCGCCGGAGCCGAGGTCTCGGTCACCGTACGCATGGACCCGGCGGTCAAACGTGCCATCGCCACCATCGACGACGACGCGTGGACCACGATCAACTACACCGACGCGATCTTCGACGAACACACCAACCGTTGGATCTCCCGCGCCGAAGTCGCCGAGGTCGACTTCACCGCATTCACCTCGAAGCCCAAGAACGACCAGGTGCCGGGTCGGCTCGTGGTGCGCCGTATCCCCGACCTGAATCCCAAGGCTGCAAGTGGGCAGGCGAGCCTGTTCGATACCTGGCGGTTCCATGCGTTCTTCACCACTACATCCGTAGAGCAGTACGACACAGTGGCGGCCGACAAGACCCACCGCGCACACGCGATCATCGAGAACGTCCACGCTGACCTGAAAGCCTCCGCGCTGGCGCACCTGCCCTCGGGCGTGTTCAACGCCAACGCCGCCTGGCTGACCTGCGCCGTCATGGCGTTCAACCTCACCCGCGCCGCCGCCACCCTGACCACAAGCTCGAGCCTGGCACGCGCGACGACCGCGACGATCCGCCGCAAACTCATCAACATCCCGGCCCGGATCGCCTCCTCAGCCCGGCGGCTCCGACTCCATCTACCCGAAAGCTGGCCATGGCAAACAGCCTGGCAGGCGCTCTACGACACCGTCTTCTCCCCGCGCCGGCCCAACGTGCCGATCTGACTCCCAACTCCAGCACCTACGACCAGGAACCAAAGTGGAAAGCCGGGCAGACCGGCGGACCTCACACGCCCTCCATACGGTCACGACCCACGACCATGCCAGCGACCGCCCCGGCTACTTCATCGGTGAATTGAGGCTAAAACCTCGCGTAAGGAGGCTGGGTCCCTCACGAGGTCAACTGCACGCTCTGCGTCGTTAAAGGCGCTGAGGCCGGCGGGCATAATTCGAGCGAGGTAGTGTGCCAGTATGTCCGCGTTAGCTACCCTCCGTTCTTTAAGCCAGACCCTCCGCCACTCGGGTCCGTAGCTGCTATTTTCGAAGTGACGGACAGAGGCAGGGAAGAGTCGGCGCAGGGCGGCTCGAACGACGTCTCGCTTGTCCTCGTTCAAGCTTAGTAGCTCATTTATTTGCGCCTTGAAAGCAGGATTCTCCTGGTTTGCACCGAAGTGGGGAGCGGGCGAGGTGAGTGCCATCTGAGCTCGAGCCATGGCAGCGAACGTGTCGGGCAAGAATATGCGCAACGCCTCAAGTGCTAATATATCGCCCAGGTCGACCTGATGCTGGAGGGCGCTTACCGCGGCAGGGATTGATGCGGCGTAGCGCTTGGCGTCCCGCATATTCCTGATGAGCGGGGATATTATCTCAGCAAGAGTGTCGGGCCACCGAGTCTCGTCGAAGTGCTCGAAATTTGCGACATCTTTTAAGCTCTGATTTAGCGCGTCGACTAGCTGCTCGAGTAGGATATGGTGCGGGACGACAGGTACGTCCCAAACGGTCTGGATAATTTTCTCCAGGTAGCTTCGGCCGGGCATGCCCTCCTCGCAAAGTGCGGCTTCGACTCTGTCGCGATCAAACGCGAGCAGGTAAATAATGTTGGGAAAACTTGCGGTTAGTCGAACTAGGCGGAAAATGTCTTGGACTTCGCGACGGCTAAGTCGGTCGATGTCATCAATTAGAACCAGTATGGGCGAGGCGTTTCCGTCTAGCGCATTGGAGAGCTTCGTCCTCTGCTCATGAACGCTGTCCTTGCGATTGCTCTGTAGCGATTTGGCCACGCCGGCTAGTGTCTTGATTCGGCCAGCCCACGGCCCGATAACTGGTATCCAAGTGAGCGGTGTCAGTAACTGGCTGTACCTGTCAATTTGATCTGCCAGGTTGCTGTACCTCGCGGGATTTTTTAGGCGAAGCTGGGCGGAGAGCTCTTTGAAGAAAGAATCGATCAGGCTCTCGGTGCCGGCAAACAGCCATGGATTGAATTCCACGACTGGGATAGCGGGCTCTTGCTGCAGCTTTTCGACGATTAGATTGCCGAGCGAGGTCTTTCCTGACCCCCAAGGGCCAAGTAAGCCAAAGACGTAGCCTTGCGAGCTGTCAATGCTGCGGATGCTCTGCGCCACGTCTGCTGCGAATTGCTCGCGATCGAGCCGATCGTCCGCGGCAGTCTTGATCGCCTGATCTCCGATCGAGGGCATATGTGCAGGATACGCATAGCCACGATTCGGCAGGCGCTAAGTGGGTCGGAAAAGTCTGGATAGTTGACGACTTGGTCGGCCCCTCCGTACTTGGTTCCGCCGAACGTGCTACCAGCTGGCGGCCAGGCCCAACATGTAGCTCCGTGATCGGATCGGCGAGGACGCCAACGTAATTCGCACGTGTGCCAAATCGGGCCACCGCTATTAGTAGCTTATGGCAGATGCGGTCGGCGGCTAGCACCTTGGAACTAAGTAGTCTCGTGCCGAGTTGTTGTTCACCTGCCTGACGTCGAGTTGACGTACGGTCTGAGGGTAGGGCGAAGGGGTTGGTTACGATCACACTCGACTCGACCGCGATGGCGTGGGCAGTAGGAAATCGCACGCGAAGGCTCGCCTGATGGTGGGCTCCTCGTTCGCGACGGAAGCCACTGTGTCGGACGCCCTCCCGTGGCTCCGCGACCTCTACCGCCACTTCCACCGTCACCCGGAGCTCAGCATGGCCGAACACGCGACGGCGGACCGGATCGAGCAGGAGCTCACCGCGCTGGGCCTGGCGCCCCACCGCATCGGCGGGACGGGCGTCGTGGCGGTCCTCAGCAACCCGGCCCCCGCTGGGGCCGGGGCCAGCAGCGACGGCCCCACCGTCCTCGCCCGCGCCGACATTGACGCGCTGCCCCTCCAGGAGGACACCGGCCTGGAGTACTCCTCCCAGGCGCCGGGCGTCATGCACGCGTGCGGGCACGATGCGCACGCGACCGCGCTGCTGGGCGCCGCCCGCGTCCTGGCCGAGAACCGCCAAGCCTGGTCCGGCACCTACATCGCGGTGTTCCAGCCGGGGGAGGAGACGGCCGCAGGCGCACGCGCGATGGTCGACGACGGCCTGCTTGAGCGGGTCCCGCGGCCGGATGTCGCGCTGAGCCAGCACGTAATGCCCACGGCGGCGGGCACGATCGGCACGGTGGCGGGCCCGGTCCTCTCGGCCGGCGACTCGCTGAAAATCACGATCCACGGCCGGGGCGCGCACGGGTCGATGCCGCACACGGCGGTGGACCCGGTGGTGTTGGCGTCGTCGATCGCCCTGCGCCTGCAGACCGTCGTCTCGCGCGAGGTGGAGCCGGGGGAGTTCGCGGTGCTGACGGTCGGCTCGCTCACGGCGGGCGCTAAGGCCAACATCATCCCGGACTCGGCGGAGCTGCGGCTCAACATCCGCACCTACGATCCGGCGGTGCGCGAGCAGGTGATCTCCGCGATCGAGCGCATCGTCCGCGGAGAGTGCGCTGCTGCCGGCGCACCGGCCGACCCGGAGTTCCACTACTACGACCAGTACCCGCTCACCCGCAACGACCCCGAGGTCACGGACACGGTCACCGCGGCCTTCGTCGAGCACTTCGGCCCGCGCGCGGTGTACGAGGCGAGCCGGGTCACGGCGTCGGAGGACTTCTCGCTCATCCCGGACGCGTTCGGGGTGCCGTACACGTACTGGACCGTCGGTTCGGTGGATCCCGCCCGCTACCGGGACGCGGTCGCTCGCGGTGCGGTGAGCCAGGAAATCCCGGCCAACCACTCGCCGCACTTCGCCCCCGAGGAGGCGCCGACGCTGCTCACCGCGACGCGCGCCCAGGTGGTGGCGGCGCTGGCCTACCTGGGCGCCGAGCGCGGGTCCGTGTAGGAAACGACGACAACGACGACGACGAGAACTCCGGCTCCGCCAGTTAGGCCGCCAGCACGATGAGCGCGAGCAGCTAGGCAGGGAAGACACCGGCCGGAAGTGCCGCAGCGACGAAGGCGCCCGCCAAAATGGCCGTGGCAAGGGAGGGCGAAGAAGTTGGACTTGTGGGGACCACCGAGTGGTCACACCCGCTCAAGTTCTCGCAGGACGAGCGGTCCGAAAAGCTGCCTTCGCGACCACTCGGTGAACTGCGCGGGTCATGCGGCACCGGGGACGGGCCGCTCGCGTCCGCGGCTCAGGCGTGCGCGCTGATGAGCTCGTCCATGGAGTCGCCGGTGTGCGCGGCCCACAGGCTGAAGACCGCGGCGGTCATCGCCGCGGCGGCATAGAGGGCGGACGCCGGCCCGTGCTCGCGGAGCACGGTGCGGATGCCGGTGGCGGCGTCGCAGTCGAGCAGCACCGCCTCGCACAGCTCGGCCATGCCCTCCGGAGCGTCATCCAGCCGGGCCCGGTCCCGGACCGCGCCGATGACGTCCGCCGGTAGCTGCGGCGCCAGTGTCTGGGCGAGCTGGGCGAAGCGCGTCGCCACGGTCAACGCGTCGGGGATCGGCGGGGGAGTGGTCTCGGCGGTCAGCTCCAGCTCCTCGAGGAGCGCGCCGGCGGCGGAGACGTCGTCGCGGGCGTGGGCGTCCAGGACAGCGCGGACCCGGGCGACCGCAGCAGCGTGGCGCTGCTTGGCGCGCTCCATCCCGGCGTCGAGGTCAGCGACGGACGCGGTCCACACATCGACGCCCTCGCGGGCCAGGAGAGGGGCGAGGAGCTCGAACTGGGCGCGCTGATCCGGGGATGCCATGCACCCATTGTCTCCGGCGCCCTCGCCGGTGCGCGCGCGGCCGCGGTTAACCCGCCTCGCGCCGCCTCACGTTGGCGAGAACCCGGGCCACGCCGGCCAGGAAGTCCCGGCTGCGCCGCGCGGCCTGCTGCTCGAGGAGCAACAAGTCCAGCGCCCGGATCACCGCGGCCAGATCGGCGCCGGCGCCCAACCGATCCAGAGCCACCGCCGCCGCGACCGCCTGCCCCTCATGGAACGCCAGATCCGGCAGCACCGCCTCGACGGCCCGGGACAGCTCGCCCGCGGGCCGATCGTCGAACGCCGCGCTCACGGAGACGCGGTACTGCTCGAACCGGTCCCGGGCGGCGTCGAGCTCCTGGCGTAGGTTCGCGGTCGCAGACATGGTCGACAAGCCTACGAGGACGAGGTCAAGCCTCCCTCCCGGTCCCGCGGTCGCCGCGATTGCGCGCGCGGTCACGTCCGAATGCCGCGGGGTAGCGGATGACACCGTCCGGGACGGCGGAGGCGCCGCCGAGCGACACCGCTGGTCGCTGTCCGTGTCTCGGATCGTCCTACGATTGGACGATGACACACTTAGCCTTCCTCCGTATAACTGACGCTTGTGAACCGGCGCGGCCGTTCCTATAGTGGGCCTCGTTGGCGAAACATGATCCCCCCCTCATGTCGCCGACCCCGCCGCGTCGCGCGGAACACGCGGACCATTCCCGGTCGCGACCCGCGCGTCGTGCGATGGAATCGCCGGCGGTCGCTGACCCCCCTTCCGCGGCCGCTGGCGGTTCACTCCGCTGGAGCGCCGAGCGCCGGGCCGCAGAAGGTCAGCGATTGACGAGCTTGAAGAAGGTGCTGCCCTCTCCGCTGGCCTTCTTCTCCTGGTACAGCAGGGCGAGCCCCTGCGAGTCGAACTTCTCGAACCACTCGTCCCAGCTGATCTGCTCGAGGGACTCGTCGCCGGCGCCGCCGGGGAAGTCGAAGCGCAGGACGCCGGGGTCGTCGCCCTTGCGCGACCGTGGCGGAGTACGACGGCTGTCGCGGTCCCGCTGGTCGGGCGCGAGACGATCACGGAGTCGGCCCACGCCCACTCGGCGAGCTGGCGGGCGTAAACGGAGCAGTGGTCGTTCACCCCGGCCACCCTAATCTCTCGACACGCGCGGAGGCGTCGGCGTCGGGGGAAGGACGGCCTGTACCGCACGGGCGCTGACCAGGACAGCGGGGACCCGGCTGGTCGCTACGAGGACTTCGCCAGCAACCCACGGTGGCGGACCGTGCCCAAACAAACTGTGTTGGGCATGTCTTCTGAGGGCAGGTGAACTCCGAAGACGCGCCGAGACGGCGATTTGGTGTGAACCAGCGCACTTCCGGCGGAGGCCCGGGAGAACAAGTAAACAGCTCGTCGGCTGGTTGTTATCGTGAACGGTCGGCGGCTTCGCACGAGTCGCGATCTCTCTCAGATAAAGGTGGTTCTCGAGTGTTCAAGTCGGCCGTAGCTACGAATCCGGACAGTGCTCTCTCCAACGGGCGGCTGGCCGTGATCGGGCTCGGGTACATTGGTCTACCCACCGCCGTGGTATTCGCGCTCCGCGGATGGGAGGTCATCGGCGTCGACGTGTCCGACCGGACCATCGCCATGGTCTCCCGCGGTGAGTTGCCGTTCGTCGAAGAGGGGCTGGACGTGGCGCTCAAGACGGCGGTCGAGTCCGGTAGCTTGACCGCCTCTAAGGAGACGCCCGAGGCCGACGTGTATGTGGTGGCCGTGCCCACTCCCTTCGCCGAGGACTACTCGATGGACGCGAAGTTTATCGATGCCGCCACGGACGCCATCATCCCGCAACTTAAGGACGGGAACCTGGTGATTCTCGAGTCGACTTCGCCCCCAGGAACCACCGAGTACATGGCCCAGAGGATTCTCGCCGCACGCCATGATCTCGCGATCGAGCCAGGCGAAGGGCAAGGCCGGCTGGACATGGCGCACGCCCCCGAGCGTGTGCTCCCAGGGCGGATCATCGCCGAACTCGCATCGAACGACCGGATCGTGGGCGGCCTTACCGAAGCGTCGACGATACGTACGCGTGACGTGTACGCGACGTTCTGCACGGGCACCATTCACATGACCGATTCGCGTACAGCCGAGATGGCCAAGCTCACGGAGAATAGCTTCCGTGACGTGAACATCGCCTTTGCCAACGAGCTCTCCGTAATCTGCGACCGGCAGGGCATTGACGTCTGGGAGCTGATAAGTCTCGCGAACCGGCACCCGCGGGTGAACATCCTTAAGCCCGGCCCGGGAGTGGGCGGCCATTGCATCGCCGTGGACCCATGGTTCATCGTCTCTGCCGATCGTGAAAACTCGCAACTCATAAGGCTGGCTCGTGAGATCAACGACGACAAGCCGAATTGGGTGATGGAAAAAGTGTCGGAAAAGCTCGCTGACGTGGCGCCGGACGCGCCCATCGCGAGCCTGGGACTAGCGTTCAAGCCGGACATTGACGACTTGCGGGAGTCGCCGGCGGCGCAGATCACCGCGCGCCTCGCGGAGCAGAACCCAGGTCGGCGCATCCTAGCGGTGGAGCCCAATATCACCGAACTACCAGCCTCTCTGGCGAACTTCCGCAATGTCGAGTTGGTCGACCTCCGTGAGGCGATCCAGGAGGCTGGAATCGTGGTGATAATGGTGGCGCACAGCCAATTCCGCGACATCGCGGTGAGCTTGGTCGCCGACGAGCGCGTGGTGGACACCTGCGGCATCCACACCGGATAGGCCGAGCAAAGTTTACGGAAGATCGATCCTCGGGGGTTCATAGGCTTCCCGGACCTCATCGACGAGTCTCTGGGCAGCCTCGTACTCCCTTGCCACGGTGAGCCTGGACCACCTCTGGTAAGTGCGGGCCACTCGCTTGGATGATCCGTCCATAATCGGGGTGCCCTCGAACATCCAGATCGCCCTTCGGCACATTTTGACGACTGCGGAAGGCACATGGGAAACGAAGAAGATGGTTCCCGCGTTGGAGACAATCCTTTCGATTGCCGCTTCGGACCGGTCCTGGAAGGCCGCATCACCGGTGCCCAGTGCCTCGTCGATCAACAGAATGTCCGTATTGGGGTTCACTGCTGCGATCGCGAAACGGAGACGTGATCCCATGCCCGATGAATAGGTGTTGATCGGATCGTTCAATTCGCGCCCGAGATCGGCAAGCTCGGCGATCTCAGGCAAGAGCGTCTCGACCTGGTCTGGAGTGAGCCCCATGGCGAGGCAGCCCAGTTCGATATTC
The DNA here is from genome assembly GCF_002441635.1 of Dietzia sp. WMMA184. Lineage (NCBI taxonomy): Bacteria > Bacillati > Actinomycetota > Actinomycetes > Mycobacteriales > Dietziaceae > Dietzia > Dietzia sp. WMMA184. The sequence goes on from NZ_NXEI01000001.1 coordinate 3,232,099, forward strand.
TCGTAGCCGGTTCGTTCGGGGATGAGGGCCGGACTTACCCCGAGGAGGACTGGCTGGGAGCGAGCGAACACGCTTCCAGCAGTTATGGGTTCTAGTCCTGCAAGAGCGCGGAGAATTGTGGATTTCCCTGAGCCGTTCCGGCCTACAAGACCGATACGTTCGCCGGCCCGGGCGACTATCGTCGCGTCGTGCACGGCTCGTTTGATCGAACGAGAAGGCACCAGGCCCACCCGCTTGAGTGGGTTCTTGCTCGACCGGTTGGCGTGAACTGTGAATGAGTCGTAAGTGACCTCGAGATCAGTTGCGATGATAGTGATCTCAGCTTCTGGCGAAGCGTGCGGCGCCGACTCAAACATGGGAGCGCGGTGTTTCCCGTCAGTTGGTCTATCAACGTTCACGGCTGTACTTTTCCTCCCGAGACCAGAACAGAAGAAGCCCGAAAGATAAGAAGGCCAAACCCCAGCCAAAAAGCTGACTCCACATCCCTGCATGGGGAACGGTGCCCTCCATGAGGATCTCGCGCGCCATCTCCAAGACGACGTACGCCGGGTTCGCCTGAACTACAATCATCACGGCGGGGTCGTTGATGAATCGGTCGAGGGGGAAAACAACTCCGGACCCGTAAAACCAGAATCTACTAATGATAGCCCACAAATGCTTGACATCCGGCAGTAGTGAGGAGAGCCAGGCCGTGCAGAAGAGGAGGCCGGTCACGAGCATGCGTGCGCAGATTAGGAGCGGGACGAGGAGTACCCAAGTCCATGTGGGTTGGACGTGCGGTGGGATGACCATGATGAAAACCAACATTGCCAGGACATCCGGGATGGAATCGTATAGGCCTCGGAGCGAGTCGGACAGGATCAGCGAACCGCGGGGGAACGCGAAGGACTTGACAATCGCTCGGTTCTTTTGTAACACTGCCGATCCTCCTGAAAGGGAGGAGGCTAGTGGTTCGAACATGATGATCCCGATCGCAAGGAAAGCGACGAAGTTATCCATGCCCCTGCTGATCTTGAGGATCAGTCCGAAGACGATGAAGTACATTAGCACCCGAAGGAACGGTTCAAGTAAGAGCCAGATCCTGCCGAGATAGGTGCCACGCCCCGTGGACATCGAACGGTAACGAGCCTGGGCGACGAGGAAGTGGCGGAGGTCATGGATCCGTCGGAGGTATACACCGAGTGGTGGGCGCCGGCCGATTGCCTTGAGATGGCGGTTGTGGACACCCTGTTTCGAGCCGTCGGAAGCGCCAGTCGTGCTCATCGTCCTCCGCCCGTTACGCGCATGTACATGGCGAGATACGTCGATGCGGCGATATCCCACCGAGTACCCTCTGCGGCTCTCCTCGCCTCGGACGCGCAAGTTTCGTACATTGCCCGGTCGGTTGCCAGTAACCGGACCGCTTCGGCGAGGGCGCCCGGGTCCTCTGGCCTAACCGCGAGTCCAGCGCCGAGGTCAGAAGTGATTTCGGTAAGCGCATCGAGGTCGGAAACGATCACTGGGCGTTGACGCGCCATCGCCTGGAGTGGCTTGAGAGGTGTCACGGAGCGGGTGACGTCTACATCTCGGCGGGGAACACAGAAGATATCGATTGCGTCGTACCAGTCGCACACGCCGTCGATGGCCACTCGGCCAGGGAAATCCACCGCATCCTGCACACCGAGCACGTTCGCTAGGGACATGAGGCCGGGCCGGGCCGCACCGTCCCCCACGATCACGGCTCTGATGTAGTGGCCTTCGGCGCGGAGAAGCGCCACCGCCTGCAGCATCGTGTCGAGTCCCTCGTATTCGACTAGGGAAGAGACGGTTCCGATGGTGAACGCCTCCTCGAGTCCGCATCTGCGCCGAGCATCGGCGGCATCGACGAGCGGAAGGCTTAGATAGGCCGGGTCTACGGCGTTGGGGACGACCCGAATCGATGCCTCATCTGCCCCTCGGCGGATGTGTGACAGCTTCTGCACCCTGGAAAGGGTGATAACGGCGTCTGCGTCCCGAATTAGCCTCGTTTCGGCCTCACGGACCATGCGGTAGTACTCCGACTTTCGGGCTAAGGCGTAGTTCTTGCCAGTGTGCCTGGCTAACCAAGTCTTCTCCATTTCGCCCCTAGTCTCGTAGACCCAGGGGATCCCCGTGATGCGGGAGACGGCTCGTACGACCAGGCCGTTCTCGTAATTCGTGGTGGTGTGCAGGATGTCGGGCCGGAATACGTCAACGAGGGCGAGCAGATGCGATGTGGCCGCCTCGAGCCGGGCGTCCGGGAGGGAGGGCAGAGCCCCGTCGGGCATCCGGACGTAGGTGACTCCGTCAAGCTCATAGACCGGACCAGCAGGGCTCACCCCGATGGACTCGGGATAGCCGAGTCGGGTTGCCGCAACCGCCACGATCCCTGCCCGGTTCTGCGCTTTGAGGATGGCGTGCGAACGCACCGTGTACCCGGATTGCGTGTGCGGAAGGGAATTCGTAAGCACGTGCAGCACTCGCATCGAGCCGCCTCGCCCCGATTCACGTACGAGGGCGGTGTGCACTGCGAGCGACAGTCGCGTACCCCTGGTGCGCGTTGCTCGGCCGGGGTCATACCCGGCATCGAGTGTTCGAACGATCGCGCACCATCTTTTTGCGCTCAGCGAAGTAGGCCGGATGAGCTCGAGCGCACGGCTGATATCCCCGATTTCCCAGGCCTGGCGCGCCCTGATCGTGCGGTTCGAGGTGTTCGCATCGACGACCTGGAGTTGGAGCCCGAGTACGTCGCGGAGGGGGCCGGGCCTTGCCTTGTCGAATTGTTCTTGTGCATGTTGCCGCTGATCGCCTAACAGGAGCGCGAGACCTCGGATGGCCCCGGGGGGCGAGGCGAGAACCATGAGACGTGTTACGCGATCCCTGACCGTTGGGGGAAGCCGGCGGGAGATGAGTCGGGCAAGATGCACCGGATCGTCACGGCCCGCGTCGAGGGCGTGAATGGCGAGCCTGGCGAAGGAGCGAAAGCGCGCGGATTGCGAGGTCCTGCTCGCGCGCGCTGACTCGGTCGCCTTCTCAAGCGCGCGGACGAAGTCGGCGTTTGTTCGCTCGGGGTTCGCGTTCCGGTGGAGCCATCGTCGGGTAGACGTTGTGTCCGGGGCCGGAATCCCGTCTTGGTACAGCCGCGTGAATGCTGCGGCGAGAGCGTCGGTGTCCAGCGCGGGTACGACTATGCCGGCTCGGGTCTCCTCCACGATCTTCGCGGATTCCCCGTTGACGGCCGCGACAACCGGAATACCGCGGGCCATCGCCTCAGTGAGTTTCGACGGGATCGTCCTGCTCAGCGGTCTCCAGTCGCGCAGGTGGATTAATACCGCGTCGCACCACTCGTAGTGCTCTCCCGTCTTGGCATGGGGAACCGCATCGACGAATTCCACAGGAGCGGCCATGCTCTCCGCCAAGCGCCTCACGGAGTGGAGTTCCGCGCCTTGACCCACGACTCGCAGTTCCAGGCGCGCGCCGGCAGCGGCGGCCGCAGAAGCGGCACGGACCGCACTTCCCAACCCCTGCGCGCGGCCGATCGTGCCCGCGTACAGGATTCGAAGCTCCCTGGCAGGTGGACCCGATCGAGCCGCAGCGCGTGGAGTTACCTCTGGCATGGTGACGACCGGTGTGTTTCGAATCGTGATACAGGGGGAGATCGCACGACTTGAGAGAGAAATACGCAGCCAGTCGGACGTCGTGATGACCAGGTCGGATCGTCGGAGGACGGAGTCGAGCAACCTGCGGGTTAGGCGAATGATCCCTCCGGTCGCGATGGAGAAATTTACGCCGAGCGCGGGCCTGGTGGCCGCGGGTTCACCGTTGTCACCACCGACGAACTCCAGGAGGTCGGGCCAGGAGTCTCGGAGATCGATCACCAATGGTGCGCCGGACAGGGCGGCGATCGCCCGGGCCCCGAACGCGCTGGGAAGAGTGGGCACGGAGGCGAGTACCACGTCGGGTCGTCGGCCACTTCCTACCGCCACGATTCCCAGCTGGAGGGTAGAAGCCATCACGACCAATTGGTCGGCGACGCGAGACCTAAGGGACACTGAGTGCTCACGGAAACGGGTTCTGAGGACGGTAATGCCGCGCTCCCGCTCGTCGATTGCACCAGTTTGGTGGAGAGCCAGATCTGAGGACAGGCTACCGCTTGGATAGTGAGGGGGAGGGGTCACCACGGTCACCTCGTGTCCAGCTTCCACCAAGGCGCCGGCGAAGCGCCGAAGGCGCCAATGAGGTGGACCTTCGTCGGGTTCCCACCACTGGGTGATGAAGAGGACTCGCAATTGCAGGCCTACGAACCTGGGCTGCCGGGCACGAAATCCGGCATCTGGGGGCCGAGACCGAACATGTGCGCGATAGCGGCGACGCTGCGCTCGGCGGCCCGACCGTCACCGTACGGATTCGCGGCTCGCGCCATGGCGAAGTACGCGTCTTCTTCTTCCTTCAGGACGCTGACCTCGGACACGATGCGGTCCTCGTCGGTTCCGATGAGCTTTACTGTTCCGGCCACGACTCCCTCGGGGCGTTCGGTGTTCTCGCGCATGACGAGCACGGGCTTGCCCAGAGACGGCGCTTCTTCCTGAACCCCGCCGGAATCGGTGAGAACTATGTGCGCAGCCTCGAGGAGCTTGGTGAACTCCGGGTACGCGAGCGGCTCTAGCGTGATCACGTTCTCGAGACCGGATAGTGCCGGCAGGATGGCCTGCCTTACGATGGGGTTACGGTGCGCGGGCAGGACGATGACATCGTTCGGATAGCGTTGCGCCAGTGTTCTCAGTGCTCGCCCCACACCCTCCATCGCGCCCCCCCAGTTCTCGCGGCGGTGGGTGGTCACCACAAGGATGCGGCGTCCTTCGGCGATAGCATCGGCTAGCGCTGAGTCCGTCCACTCAACGTCTTGGCGGACGGTGTGAAAGAGTGCGTCGATCACCGTGTTGCCGGTGACTACTACTTTTTCGGGATCGACACCCTCGTTCAACAGGTTGTCCTTAGACGTCATTGTAGGCGCGAGGTGAAGGGACGTCACCTGGCTAACCAGCTTCCTGTTCGCCTCCTCAGGGAAGGGCGACATGAGGTTGTGGGAGCGGAGGCCAGCTTCGATGTGGACGACAGGGATTCGCTCGTAGAACGCCGCGAGGGCCGCCGCCAACACTGTGGTCGTGTCGCCTTGGACCACCACGGCGTCGGGGGTGAGATCTCGGTAGACGGGTTCGAGTTCCGCAAACAGGCGAGCGGCGAGGCCGTTAAGTGTCTGCTCTTGCTTGAGAACGTCCAGGTCGGAAACGGGAGAAATGCCGAAAACCGTATTGACCTGGTCCAGCATTTCGCGGTGTTGCCCAGTGACAACGGGGAGTGGATCGAGAGCCGGGTGGTTCTCGAGCGTGGCGATCACAGGTGCGACCTTAATTGCCTCGGGGCGGGTCCCGTATACAATCATGATCCGTTTTTTAGACATTGCGAACTCGGCCTCTCCGCCGGTGGGCTCCATTCTGTGTGGTCCTTTCGTCGACCTCGTTCGCGGAAGCTCGTTCGAGGGGCTAGTCTATCGTTGTTGTGAATCCGTGGTCCAAGTGGTGGGGTGATGGGTGTCTTGGTGGGGTATTCGAGAAGTTGACCGTCGCGAAGCCGGCGTTGGGCCGGCGAGCCCTTGGGCAGCCCGCGGTCTTTCGGCCGCCGACAGGCGCGGTCGGACGATGGAGCGCCAGGTTGACCTATGGTTCTCCGTTCCTGCTGCGCGTGCGCAACTCGCTCCTTGCAAACCGTGCTCCCGACGTTGGTGTCTGCCGTCGGCAAGCCCTCGGCGGGGGATTTGCTTCCACGTCGACGGACGTGGAGGTCGCGCGCGAACTACTCGATGGTCGGCTCCGGATGACGCCGCACCCTGTTTGGGCATTACCTGAGCGTTTGAAATGGACCGAGGATCCGTTTTCTCAGTCGAATTGGAGCTTTCAACTTCATACGTTGCGATGGATCGACCCACTGCGGAGGGTCGCATTGGCTGATGTGGCCGAGAGCGCTGAGGCGAAGGCTCGCTGGCTGGCGGTAACGACCTCGTGGATCGATGGCTGCTTGCTGTCGGAGAACGCGGTCGCCTGGAAAGACATGGCGGTCGGTGTGCGGACGATCGAGCTGGTGCTCGGTTTTCCTCTCGTGCCACCGGAGGAGCGCGCGAAGTTTCTTTTTTGCATTCGAATACACGCGAAACACCTGGCGAATTGGCGGAACCATGCGCGAGGCAACCACCTACTTCATCAACTCCAGGGGCTCTACGTAGCGGCGCGTTTCCTACGGGATGCCCGGCTCGAGGCAGCTGCACTTCGCCACGCTGCGAAACTCTTGACGGAGTCCTTCGACGAGGAAGGGGTCAACGCGGAAGGGGCTCTTGGCTACCACGACATGAACATCCATTGGTGGGGCCAGCTTTCCGAGAGGTTGAGCGGCGAGGATAACTCCCTTCCCGGGTTGAACGACACCTTGAGGACGGCGCGGGGGGCGATTATCCACGCGGTCCGTCCTGACGGGAAGCTAGAAACGATAGGAGATACCGCGTCCTCCAAGCGCCCGCTCGTCTCGGTCGGCCCGAGAGTGAGATATGTCCGGAGTCGGGGGCGCGAAGGGCGAAAGCCATCGGAGCTTGCCAGGTGCTTCAGGGACGGCTACGCCTTCGGTCGTAGCGGGTGGGGGCGCGGGCGTCGACGATTCGAGGACGAGACGTTCTACTCGTTGAGGTTCGGCCCTGATAAGTCGATGCACGGTCACCGAGATTCAACCTCTTTCACGATTCACGCGCGGCGGATCTCATGGGTGGTCGATCCGGGAATGTACGCGTACGGGAACAGCGAGATGCGCGCGTACATGTGCTCACGAGCAGCCCATAACGTTGTGCTGGACACTCGCCGGCCCAATTATCCGAACAATGAGGCGAGGCTGGTGACTCACCGGCTTGGCAAGTCGCTCGACGCCTATCGGATGGAGACCGTGCCTTCGCCTCAGCTGCGGGTTAGGCGTGACTTCGTGTACCACCGCGAGGGTGAGTTTTTTGTTGTGGTCGACCGAATCGAGGAGGTAGGCGGAGGGGTGCCGGAGCATGCGCGACAGTTGTGGCACCTTGGCCACGGAGTCGAGGTCGAGGCGACGTCTGCGGGGTACAAGCTCTCCGCCTCGTCTCGCACGGCGTATGTGGAGTGGGCGAACCCGGGGAGCCGCGAGTTGATCGTCGGCGAGACGGCGCCACTTCAAGGATGGGTCAGCGGGCGGTACGGCGAGGCGGTCGAAGCTCCTGTATTGTCAGTTGGGCCGTCGGCGGGCGGGGGACCACTAGCTGCGGTGTTGTCGATCGGTAGGCCCTGTACCTCTTTTCGTCTGTGTTACGAGACCGGCGTTGAGGTCATCGAGGTGGAGTTAGGCGGCGTGGCGTACGTGGTGACTTTACCGTGATCAGTAGCGCTAGCTTCTTCGGAGGGCATGCCAGTTTAGAATGGGAGAAGGCAAGGCAGTGTGGATAAAGTCCACCACTTGAAACCAGGTTCTTGCTGCCCGCGTAGGCTGTTTCGTGCACTACACGGCGCTTGATGATCCGAGGAGGACCTGTAGGGTGCCAGGCGTATCGGTGCGAGCGAGGCCGTATTCCTTTCGGCGCACGCGATGTGCGCAGCACATACAGAAAGGCTGAAATGCATCCTGACCCGATTGCGCACCTCCGCGGAATTATTCCCGATATCGAGTTGAGCCTTCATCCTTTGATCTCGATGAGACACAAGTACGTGTTCTTTCCGATATCGAAGAACGCGAACTGGACCCTTAAAACGATCTTTCGCTCGGTCGAGATGGAGGCGATCGGCCCCGGGTATAAGGTGGAGAGCGCCCACCAACTCTTCAACCCACCACTGATCAGTCCCTATCAGGTTGGCGAGGAGTTCTATGCGAACGAGGTTCTTCAGAGCTATTACAAGTTCACCTTCGTGAGGAATCCGTACACGCGACTGCTGTCTTGTTATCTCGATCGCATTCACGGCAACCCTCGATCGGTGCCGCGCAGACGGTTCAATACGGTATCCGGTTTTAGTTCCAACGACGAAGTCACTTTTTCCGACTTCGTGCAGATTATCAGTTCGCAAAAATCCATCGACATGAACGACCATTGGCGCGACCAATACTCGAATTTGCTGGCAGGGAACGTCAGTTTCGATTTCATCGGCCGGTTCGAGAACATGCGTGAGGACTTGGAGCACGTGTTCAAAGCCCGGATCCCCGATTCGGATCTGTACCGGAGGCTCGAACGTCAGAACAACTCACCTCAGGTCACCTCGGCAGGCTCTTTGCTGAGCAAGTACTACAGCGACGAGCTGGTGGAGATCGTTTCGGAGCGGTATCGCATGGACTTCGAGACCTTCGGTTACAGCACGGATCTCGAGAGCGCGTAGGGCTGGTGGGGCCGATCCGAACCGGACTGCGTGACGTTTTCCAACCTGGTCTAGGGGTGCTGATGGGAAGTCTTGTGCGCATCGCAAGAGCGGTAGTGGCGAGAGTTGGGTCGATGAAGTCCGTTATGGCGCCTTTCGTCGTTTGGGGCGCTGGAGCCCTCGCGCTGGTACTTGCCGCGGTGATCGGTGGTGGTCTCCTCCCGGCAATCGCCGCCGTCGGAATCGGGCTGGCCTCGCTGGCGATCCTGCTACTCGTGGAGTTCCGGATAGCCACGCTTGTTGATCGAAGTCGCAAGACGCTCATGTCGACACTGCGGCAGTCCTCCAATGGGCCGTCGGCCCCTGCGAGGAGCTCATCCACCACGCCTGCCGTAGAGGTGCCGGACGCGCTCTTAGAGGTCCTGTTGTCGAAATCAGTGGATCAAACACCGAGGGCGAACGTGTCACCTTTCACGCCGGGCGCGATCAGGGAGACCGTCGGAGACCGCAACAAGTCGAAGCAGATTGGCAGATTTGCGGCGGCCATGGACGAGGACGAATACACGGACTCGTACCTTGCGCACCTCCTCTCGCCCGCATTTCGAGAGGAGGCACCCACGGTCGATCTCGTTGGTACTCCCGAAGACCGCGACTTGCTTGCCGATTACGCAGACGTCGAGATGCTGCTCCCGGGAATGCGTGAAGTTCATGCGCGGGAAGGCGTCAGTTACTTGATTGTCACCACGGGCGGTCTTAATCGCGGAGCCTGGCGGGGAGCGTTAAACGCTGCGAACTTCGTGCTTTATAGGCAGTTGTTCGATTGCATAAAGGAGGTCCGCATGGCAGGCGGTGTCACAATGTTTGTTGAATCCGCTGGCTCGAGTGCCTCCCACTACAGCCAGTCGCTGCGCGGTGCAGTGGACGTCCGCATTGGTGCTAGAGAGTTGTCCGAGCCGCTGGACACGGCGCTACATTCACGAATCGGCGAAGCGCTCAAACGCATCGCTCGAACTTCTTGCGAGGTGCGGAGTTGAGGGCCCTTGTCTACGGGGATGTTTCTCCAAACGTCATTGATGGATCGTCGATCTGGCTCGGTTCCATTGTGCAGGTGCTCTCTCGAGTGTTTGACGAGGTCGATGTCCTCTTGAAATACGAACCTTCGAACTCGCTGGTCACCTCCGCTTTCGAGGGCTTGAGTAATGTCACTATTCACCTGCCGGGGGAGGATAGGGAAGGTCTGGCGTCAGACGGAGGCCACACGCCGACGAGCGCGGCCGCGCAGTTTGTGGAGATTTCGGGCTCGCGACCGTTCAACATGGTGCTCGTACGCGGCCTAGAGGCCTGTCTAGGTTTCGCTGCCGTACGCGGAGCCGGCGGCTTCCTATGGGCGTACGTGACTGATTTGCCTTTCCCTCCGGAGAGGCTCTCAAGCGTGGGTCAAGCTCGGCTCAACAGGCTTGCGCAGCGGTCTTTCAGGATGCTATCGCAGACCGAATCGTCGCGCTCGTACCTAGAGGCGATTGCGCCACTGGCGGCGGGAAAGACGCTGCTCCTACCACCGATGATTCCTGAGGTCGCTTTCGGCACGAGTGTCAACTGGAGCGAAAACGACGGAAAGCTCCGCCTAGTTTACTCGGGCAAGTTTGCCCGGGACTGGCGAACACTAGAGATGCTCGGTTTGCCTCGCGCGCTGGCAGACCGCGGGGTCGACGCTGAGCTCCACGTAATCGGAAACAAGTTCCAGTCCTCGAGGGTGGAGCCAACCTGGCCCAAGGACATGCGTGGGCAGCTTGAGGCAGTCTCCGCCGATCCCGAGTCGCGTGTGATCTGGCACGGTGGGATGAGTCGACTTGACGCCATAAAAATTATCGGACGCTGCGACTTTGGCGTCGGATGGCGGAGCGAGGAACTCGACTCTAGTCTTGAGGTCTCCACCAAGGCGCTGGAGTACGGCGCTCTCGGTACTATCCCGGTGATCAACAGGACGACAGATGCGATCGAGCAGTATGGGTCTGACTACCCCATGTACTCCTCGGCATACATGACGTGTGGCGAACTAGCGGACTTGATCGTCGGCTGCCCAGACCGTCAAGGAGCGGTTGATCGCGCACGAGCGGTGTCCGAGCAATACTCAATGGCGGTGGCGACAGCGCGATGGGAGAAGTACGCGGCGCTCATCTCGGAGCCCGCGGCCGATCGTAACGCGACTGAGACGGATAGGTTGTCCGTTGTCATCGCGTCCCACGACTTCAAATTCGTTGGTGAACTAGCCGACTATTTGGCTCGGGATCCGCGGTTCGACCTGCACATAGACACTTGGTTGACTCTCCACAAAAACGACGAGGAGAAAAGCCAGGCGCTGCTCGAGGAGGCTGATGTCGTCTTGTGCGAGTGGGCGGGTCCGAACTTAGTGTGGTATTCGAATCGGGTCGGCGACAACACAGCGCTGATCAGTCGGCTCCACGGCTTCGAACTCAGGGGGGGTAAATGGTTCGATCAGGTTGATTTCGACGATGTCGACGCATTGGTCTGCGTGTCGGATTACTACCGTGACTGGGCCGCGAGGGAATTGGAAATCGACAACGAGAAAGCGATTACCATACCTAACATGGTAGATTCGCTCGATCTCGACCGGCCAAAATCCGCCGCTTCGCAGTTCACACTGGGCCTTGCAGGTTACGTGCCGTTCCTCAAGCGGCCAGACAGAGCGCTCGACCTACTCGATCGGCTTCTGGATGAGGACGAGAGGTATGTGCTCGACATCAAGGGCAGAGCACCGTGGGAGTATCCGCACCATTGGAAGGCGCCGGTTCAACAGGCGAATTACTTGGACTTCTATGCTCGAATTCGCGAGAACGAGCGACTGCGAGCTTCGGTGCGGTTCAGCCCGTTCAGCCCGGACATCGGCTCCTGGTTGCGGGGAATCGGCTTCATTCTATCCCCGAGCGATCACGAGTCCTTCCATCTCGCTCCAGCGGAGGGGATGGCGTCGGGTGCGATTCCGATCGTCTGGGCGAGGCCCGGCGCTGTTCCGGTGTTTACGGGCGCGCACGTGTACTCGGACCTAGACTCCGCCGCGCGTCGAATCCTCGCGCTACGTGATCCGGCCGCGTACCGGGAGGCTTCTGATTCAGCCCGGGTCGAGGCGCGAGCTAAGTGGGACGCGGAGTCGCTCTGTGAGCAGTGGGCGAAGTTGTTGATCGAAGCGGTAAGGAGACGACGCGAGGGCGGATTCGTCAGGTCGGAAACCGATGGTCGCGAAAAGCGGCGCTTGGGCTCTAGTGTCGCGTTTCTGAAGTTGGTTTAGGGTTCGCTTTCGCGAGGATCTGTTCGGGGGTTTTAGTCCAGACGAACGGGTGTTTGCGGTCGTTCCAGCCCGTGATGAACTGGCGAATCTTGGCATTGAGGTCCTTGACGGATGTAAAGACACCACGGCGGATGGCCTGCCGGTCGATGATCCCGAACCAGACTTCCACGAGGTTGAGCCAGGATCCGGACGTCGGGGTGAAGTGCACGTGGAACCGCGGATGCTGTGCCAGCCACACCTTCACTGCCGGGGTTTTGTGGGTGGCGTAGTTGTCCATCACCAAGTGCAGGTCAACCTCCGGGTAGGCGCGGTCGAGTTGACGCAGGAACGCCAGGAACTCCTGATGGCGATGCTTCGGCTTGACCGCGCCGGTGACGTGCCCGGTCGCAATGTCCAACGCGGCGAACAGAGTCGTGGTGCCGTGCCGCTTGTAATCGTGGGTGTGCCTTTCGATGCTGCCGGTGCGCATCGGCAGCATCGGCGCGGTCCTATCCAGCGCCTGGATCTGACTCTTCTCGTCAACACACAACACGATCGCGTTGTCCGGTGGCGCCAAGTACAACCCCACCACGTCGGTGACCTTCGCGACCAGTTCGGGATCGGTGGAGAACTTGAACGTTCCGGCCCGCCAAGGCTGCACGCCGAACTTGCGCCACGCCCTGGCCACGGTGGCGTTACCGATCTTCAGATGATCCGCCAGCAGGCGTGAGGACCAGTGCGTCACCCCGTACTTCTTCGGCGGAGGAGTCAACGTCGTGGTGATGATCTTCTGGTCATCTATCCGCTTCGGCCGGCCAGAGCGCGGTTCGTCGAACAGGCCCGCGATCCCATCCGCCTCATACCTGCCTCGCCACTTCCACACCGTCGTCGGCGTCGTTCGCTCCCGGTCAGCGATCCGAGAGTTCGCCTGACCTTCCGCCGCGAGCAGGATGATCCGCGCCCGCATCGCCAACCCCGATTGGATCGACGTTGACCGCGTCCACGACTCCAACTCCTCGCGGTCACCATCACGAAGAATCAAAGCCGGAGCTGGGTTATTGGGCATAACCCATTCTCCCAAACGCCCAAGCATTTAGGAACTAACGACACGCGACACTAGCAGATAGCGGGTAGAATCGGCCGAGTCTGGAGGGCGACGCTCGGATCTCGAACCGACTGAGAGAACGGACAACATCACTGAAGGGCGTGAAGATGGGTACGGAGCAGCGCATCGAGCGGTTCGATGGACCGGTGCAGAAGTGGACTGTCAACTTCAGCAATGGACTTGAGTACTGCAACAAACTCTCTGACCTCCTAGGGGGATCGGTTCGGATATTCGGCGCAACTCCGATTACCTTTGACGCAGAGAGCTTCTCCTGGTCGAGTGTCGACATGGAAGACGCCGCTGAATCCACTGTCTTCTATCTTCACTCGCTGAAGTGGATTGATCAGCTCATCGCCGAAGCTCTTTCCGCAGGTGAGTTCGCGGAACAGGCCGCGAATCTGGCGATTAGCGTCGCCAGGGAATGGTGGACGACTTACCAGGCCAACAAAGAATCATGGGAGAATAACGAGTATATCTGGGGCGGCCATGGTGTCGCCTTGAGGTCAACGACCTTGACCGGGCTCAGTTGCTTGGTCGGCGATGCCGAATGGCTTGAGTCGGCGATGCGCTACCACTTGGGGAAACTAGTTGATCATTTCGACGGGCTCTGGAATCACGGCCTGGCTCAGGCGATAAGCATGATGGGCGTCGCGGGGCGACTAAACGATCGTGAGGCCTTGTTGCTGGGTCATTCCCGGACCATGGACTGCCTCGATGCGATGGTTGACGCTGAAGGCTGCATAAACGAGCAGGCGCCCGAGTACTCGAGGTACATCGAGAGGTTGATCCGGGTTGCGATCCGCGTATTCAAGCTCAATAACCTCTCCGGTATCGAGGCGCTTGAGGCGAAGAAAACGTTGGTGCGGTCCTTCATCGCGCACTCACTGGCCCCCGACGGGACCTTCGTGGAGCTCGGGGACTCCTCCCCGAGACGGCCGTCGTACATGCGGGATAGCGCCGTAGAGTACGCACTCTCCGGCGGGCAGCGGGGAACGGTGATTCCCCGTTTCAAGGTTTATAAGCAGGGATACGTCTTCGGGAGGTCGGGTTTCGGCAGGGATCGTCATGCTGACGAAGAGACGTTTTACTCAATAAGGTTCGGTCCGGGACGGATTATCCACGGGCACAATGACCATCTGAGCGTCACCCACTGGGCTGCTGGGCGTAGGATTATCGTGGACCCTGGGCATGTCGGATACTCGCCTGGGCCCGCCCGAAACTACGTGCGCAGCCATGACGCGCACAACGTGCCGGTCGTGAGAGGACGAAAACACGACTGGTCCGCGTATACAGACATGGTGGGCTTTCGGACCGGTGAGAACTGGCAATCTGTGACCTTGAGGGACCGCGGCTATCCGGAGGTGGAGCGGCAGCGTTCCGCCTGCTTCACAGACTGCGGCCCCTTTGTCGTGTGCGATCGGGTGATCTCGGACTCGACCCCGGTACTGGTTTCACAGCGCTGGAACGTCGCGAGGGAATTCGACCTAGCCGGGACGACTGTCGATTCTGCGCGGTTCCGGTCGCGTCGAGATGGTCTAGTCCTTTATCTGGTGAGGTTCAGGATTGTCGATGCCGCGATCGAAGTTCAATGCTCGCAGGAACTAGCTTGTGGCGACGAGACCGATATGCGCGGATGGGTAGCGGAAGGCGACCGGCTCGCAGAGGCTTGGAACGTCGGGTTCGTGTCGCAGGGGGTCGAGAATCGGATAGTCACTGCTGGCATTGTTGCCTCGCCGAGCGAGGACGTCGGCTGGTCATATCGAAAGGCAGGTGATGACCTAATCGTGCTGAGGGTTCATATCGCCTCTCGCTCATGGGCGTTCAACTGCCACATCGAGTCGGGGATGGTGAATGTGCGGGTGGCGGCTCCGCTAGTGAGCCGCATCGGGGGGCTGAAAGAGGTTCAGCCCGATTGGTGAGCGCGACATGGCGGAGACTTGCGGTTAAACCGAGTGACCGGTCGCGTGGCGTTGGGCGTTGGAATCTGGGGCCGACGTTGCTAGGTGGAGTGTGGCGCCGGGGTGATCTTCGGGTCGTCGCCGGCGTCGACACGGGGAGTAAATTCTCATTGCAGATCGACTTAAGCCCCAAGTGGCGTCTGAACAGCGTTGGACGCCAGTCGCGCGGGTCACTAATTGAGCGGCAGTAGGAAGTCGCCCGAACATATTCACGGCCCATAGAGAGGATCTACCGGGCCAGCACTCGTCGAATCATCCTGGCCAGGTGCAGCTTTCAGGCGTTTCGAGTAGCCCCAGTCCTGAGTTCCACAACTTTTAGTGACCCGCGTTGATGGCGTCGATGAGGTTTCGGCCGTCTTCGTTGACGGTCGGTTCGACGACCATCTCGTGTTCGCCGATGGCGACGACAATGGTGCGCAGGGGTTCGAGGGTTCCGACGAGCTTCTTGATCGATGTGCCGGTGATGTTCTGCAGGTAGCGGGCGACCGCAAGGGCGGCGAACACGACGGTCAGGTGCGCTTCGATTGAGTCCCGGGTCCGGTGGAAGATCGGCCGCGCTTTCAGATCGGATTTGGCCATGCGGAAGGACTGCTCGACCTTCCACAGGGCGTGGTACGCCGCGACGATCGCCTGCCCGTCCATGATCACCGGGTCGATATTGGTGACATAGCCTTTGTAGCCGGCCGCCTGACGAGCTCGTTCGATCGAAGCCTCGTCCAAAGTGACGTTCTGGCCGGTGAGCTTGACGAACCGTTGCTTCTTCAACGGTTCGGCGCGGTCGGCCACTCGCTGGGCGCGGTCAATCTGCGCATTGAGCGTGCGACGGTCTCGCTGGGCACGCTCCCATTTGTAGTGCCACACCACTCTGCGGTCTCGGCGGTCGCGGCCTTGCCCCATGGGTCGGGTCAGCTCCACGGTCTCGCCGTCGGCGATCGCGTTGCCGCGGTGCCCGAAGTGGTCTTCGAGCTCCTTCGGCGCTTTGGAGGTGCGGGAGCCGACGATGAACGAGAGGCCGGCGTCCTCGAGGGCGTTGAGGTTGGCCGCCGAGAGCATCCCCGCGTCTGCTAGGGCGTGTCTCCCAATCGGCGTAGCCAGGTGAGAATTGCGCAGAGGGTGACGGCAGCGCGGTAGGTGATCGCGAGTTTGTCGTAGCGGGTGGCCAGCGCTCGCCATTGCTTGGCCAGAGCGAAGGAACGTTCAACGACGTTTCGGTCTTTGTAGAGGCCAGTGTCGAGTTTCGGGGGTCGGCCACCGCGGCTGCCGCGGCGTTCGCGAGCGGCGATGGTGTCGCTTTTCTCCGGGATGACAGCGGCGATACCGCGACTGCGGAGCTGGCGTCGGATCGTGCCGGACGAGTAGGCCTTGTCTGCGATTACCGCGTCGGGGCGGGTGCGGGGTCGGCCCTTGCCGTGGCGTGGGACGTGGATGTTGTTTGGCCAGGACTTCGGCCAGCATCGCGCCGTCGTTTCGTTGCCCACCGGTGATCACGTTCGCCAGCGGTCGGCCGCGGCCATCGACAGCACTGTGAATCTTGGTGGTCAGCCCTCCTCGCGAGCGACCGATGCCGTGACCTGCGGGTTCATTCACAGTCCCGGAAGGGCCGGTTCTTGTGATTCGACCCTGCCCCCTGTGTCCTGCTCAGGGCGCGTTGTATTTGTGCAGTGCTGATGAGCGCGGCAGATGGTGGCGTCGACCGAGACGTTCCAGTCGATCTTTCCGGCTGCGTCGGCATCGGCCAGGATCACGTGCAGGATGCGATCCCAGGTCCCGTCCCGGGCGTAGCGGGCGTGACGCTTCCACACGGTCTGCCACGCACCGAACTCCTCGCGGGGTAGGTCCCGCCAGGGAATACCTGCTCGGTAGCGGTAGATGATCCCCTCGACGACTTTGCGATTGTCGCGAAACGGATGCCCCTGCCGCCCTTCATTGGAGGGCAGCAGGGGCTCTATCCGCTCCCACTGCTCGTCGGTGAACTGGCGAAATCGTGACTTCGTCTGTCCCATACGGCCACGGTCTCGCGGGTCACCGCTCAGCTATGGGAGACACGCCCTAGCGGCCATGCCAATCTCCCTGTAGACGGACACGTACTTCCCTGCTGACGGTCAGTTGATCTCCCTGTCCGTGGCCAAGGGATCGGGCCGTGTCGGTCCCGCGAAGAGCGCCCCTCCGGGGATGTGCTCGAGGTCTTCGACCACCACGAGCACTGTTCCACCGGAGGGACGCATGAAGAAGTCTGACAGGGAGATCATGGAAATTCTGGAGGCGTACGACGCCACTGAAAGTGCGCACTCCGCCGCACAGTTGGCGGGTGTGGATCCCAAGACCGTGCGGCGGTACGTCGCCGCTCGTGACCAGGGGCGTCCGGTGACCGGCGCGGGCCGCCGTCCGCGGATGCTCGATGAGTACATGCCCAAGATCGAGGAGTGGGTCGAGTGCGGCAACGGCAAGGTCCGCGCCGATATTGTCCACGAACGGCTGGTGGCGATGGGGTTCACCGGGACTGAGCGCACGACCAGGCGGGCGGTGGCGCAGGTCAAGGCCGCGTGGCGGGCCGGGCATCAGCGCACCTACCGGCCGTGGATCACCGAGCCGGGCCTGTGGCTGCAGTTCGACTGGGGCGAAGGGCCGAAGGTCCCCGGCCCGGACGGGGTCCTGCGCTCGACGTTGCTGTTCTGCGCCTGGTTGGCGTGGTCCCGCTTCCGGGTGGTCATCCCGGTGTGGGACCAGAAACTGCCCACGCTGATCGCTTGCCTGGATGCGACCCTGCGCCGCGTGGGCGGGGTACCGACCTACGTGCTGACCGACAACGCCAAGACGGTCAGCGTGGATCACGTCGCCGGTGTGCCGGTGCGTCATCCGCAGATCGTCCAGGCCGCACGTCACTACGGCACCCAGGTGCACACCTGTGTGCCGTTCGATCCGGAGTCCAAGGGCGGCACCGAGTCCACCGTCCGGTTGGCTAAGGCCGATGTGGTGCCCACCGAGGCGAACCTGCGGGAGCAGTACGGCTCGTTCGCCGAGCTCGAGGCAGCATGCGAGCAGTTCTGCGCCAAGGTCAACTCCCGTAAGCATCGGGAGTCGGCAAGGGTCCCGAATGAGGCGCTGATCGACGAACGCCGGCGTCTGCACGTGTTGCCGGCGGCGCCCCACACCATGGCGCTGGGCCAGACCCGCACCGTGGGCACCGATCAGACCATCCGGTTCGGGTCGGTGCGTTACTCCACCCCGCCGGGACTGGTCGGCGCTGAGGTGTGGGTCCGCGCCGACGGCATGGACCTGGTCATCGTCGCCGACCTCGACCGGCTGCCCGTGGCCCCGGACTGGGTCGCCGATCGGCGCGGACTCTGCGAGGTGGCGCGGCACCAGTTGTCCACCCCGGGCACGCCGCGCATCGATCTGGGCCACTACCCCGATCACCCGCAGGAGCCCGACGGGGCACCGCGCCCACCCCGGCCCAAGGCTCGATCCCAGGCCGAGAAGGAGTTCCTGGCCTTGGGCGATGGAGCCCAGTCCTGGTTGATCGAGGCCTCCGCCGCCGGGACCTCGCGGATCCGGGCCAAGATGGTCGACGCCGTCGAGCTGGCCGCCCTGGTCGGCGCCGACGAGGTGGACGAAGCACTGGGGATTGCTGCCGCGGCCGGACGGTTCGCCGACGGCGACGTCGCAGCGATCTGCCGGCACCTGGCCACCGGCGCGACCGGTGCGGACCTGGTCATCGCCGACGAAGCCCACTCCGCTCAGCCTGGGACAGGAGCCTGGGCCGGCTTCGGCACCCGAAAGGACACCGCCCGATGAGCACACCGACCACCACGCCGGCGGTGCCACTGCCCGAGGACCTGACCGCGGTACTCAAACGAATGCGCATGCCCTACCTGCGGGCCGCCGCCCCCGAGGTCCTGGCCACCGCCCGGGCCCAACGCTGGGACCCCACCGAACTGCTGCGGGTCCTGCTCGCCGAGGAGATCCGCGGGCGAGACGAGGCCACCAAAGCCGCCCGCCGCAAGGCCGCCGGACTCCCAGCCGGCAAGACGTTCGACTCCTGGCGCGAAGCCGACTCCTCCATCCCCGCGCCGACCCAGTCAGCGCTCGCCGGACTGGAATGGGTCCACCGAGCCGAGAACCTCGCCATCAGTGGCCCCTCAGGCACCGGAAAGACGCACTTCGTCGAGGCCCTGGCCCACAACGTCATCGACGCCGGCATGCGGGTCTCCTGGTTCACCCTCGAATCGCTGACCGAAGCCCTGGCACGCGCCAACGTCGACGGCTCCGCCGGCAAAGTCATCGCCCGCATCACCCGCGCCGAGCTCATCGTCGTCGACGACATTGGGATGCTGCCCGCAGGTCAAGCCGCCGCGGAGGCGTTCTACCGCCTGGTCGATGCCACCTACGAGCGCCGCAGCCTGGCGGTCACCAGCAACCTGCACCCCGCGGGATTCGACACCTTCATGCCCAAAACCCTGGCCACCGCCGCCGTGGACCGACTACTGCACCACGCCCACGTCATCATCACCGAGGGCACCTCCCTGCGGCTCGCCGACGCCACCGCCGGCAAGGGGGTTGTCAAGCCCCGGGTTTTGCAGAGGGTGGTTATCTGGCGTCGACGAGGTGGTCGACGGGTTCAGGTGACGGTTCGACCGCCGCGTGCTGTGCTTCGTATTCGGCGGGTGGGACGTAGCCGATCTCGCCGTGAATCCGTCGATGGTTGAACCAGTCGATGTACTCGGCGACGGCGATCTCGAGGTCGTCGATGTCTCGCCATGGCCCCTTGTGGCGGTTGCGGATCAGCTCGGCTTTGAATAGCGAGTTGAACGCCTCCGCGAGGGCGTTGTCGTAGGAGTCGCCCCGTGAACCCACCGAGGCCACCAGGTCCTGTTCGTCGAGCCGCTCGGTGTAACGCAGCGCCCGGTACTGCACGCCGCGGTCACTGTGGTGGATCAACCCGACCAGGTCGTCGCCGGCGTGGGTGCGATGCCAAATCGCCATGTTCAACGCATCCAGAGCCAGGTCGGTGTACAGATTCTTGGACAGCTGCCACCCCACGACCATTCGCGAATAGACGTCGATGATGAACGCCGCGTACACCCACCCGGCGTACGTGCGGACGTAGGTGATGTCGGCGACCCACAGCTGGTTGGGCCGCTCGGCAACGAACTTGCGTTCCACCAGGTCAGCCGGACGCTCGGTCTCGGCCTTCGGGCGGGTGGTACGCGGCGACTTGGCCCGCTGGACCCCCTTGAGACCTTCGGCGCGCATGAGGCGTTCGACGGTGCAGCGGGCGACCTGGTGGCCGGCGCGTCCCATCTCCTTTCACATCTTCCGGGCGCCGTACACGTGGTAGTTCTCCTCGTACATCGTGGTGATCGCCGCCGTGAGCTGCGCATCGCGGAGCGACCGCGCCGACGGTGGACGGGACTTGGCGGCCTAGTAGGACGAAGGCGCGATCGCGGCGCTGGTCTCGGACAGTGCGTCGCAGATCGGCTGGACACCGTGTTCGTCCTTGTGGCGGTCGATGAACTCGACCTTCATCGCTGTGGACGGTCCAGCTCCGCTGCGAAGAAAGCCGACGCCTGCTTCAAGATCGTGTTCGCCCGCCGTAGCTCGCGGTTCTCCTTCTCCAACTGCGCCAGGCGGGCGTCGCGATCGGCGGACACCGACGAAGCGTCCTGGCCGTCAGCCTGGGCTTTGCGCACCCAGGTGCGAAGTGCTTCGCGGTGCACGCCGAGCTGTTCGGCGACACGCACGATCGCACCATGCGAGCGATCGGGATCGGCCAATGCTTCCAGCGCCATCCGCGTCGCTCGTTCACGAAGCTCATCCGGGTACTTGCGAGGTGCTCCCATGGTTCTGATAATCCCTTCCCGGGTAATCGATGTCTCCATCAAACCCGGGGCGATTCACTCGGGAAAGTAGCTGCCCGAGCGCAGCTTCGGTACGGCGACGTCGACGGTGCCGACGCGGGTATCCTGGGGCCGGTGCCGGTAACCGTTGCGCCGGATGGTGCGTTCGGCGGACCGGGCGTTCCACTCGGCACCGCACACGGCGTCGGCGTCCGCCGAAAGCAGGGCGTTGATCATGGTCTGCAGCAGCTCACGCATCAGATCCGGCAACGCGTCGGAGAGGGCATGGCTAAGCAGGCCTGCAGGGTCGACAATATGGGGAGCGGTCATCGTGATAACTTCTCGAGGATTCTTTAGACGGTTGACTCGAAGTGTCACACGGTGGCCGCTCTACATTCGTGCACAACACGGATTCGTAGACGGGCTCGGCCACCGAGTTACACCACTCTAAGGGGCACTACTGAGGTTCACCGTCACTCCGCAGGTAACTACTGCGACTGAACGCGTGCATTAGGCCGGCCAACACCGCGTTCAGTCCAGCGATGAATGCGCTGACAACCCAGTGCGGATACGGTCCTGACGCCTGTAACCTTTGGTAAATATGCTCGCGGTGTGCCTCGGTAAGTGACGCGCCCCGCATGGCGCGCCAGACGATCGTGAACCCAGTATCAGCAAAGTAGACAAGCAAGGGAGCATGGGCGGCTGCGACGCGTGCGGCGCCGGGGGAGTCAGGTTCGGTGAGGTCTGCGATCAGTGTCGCGCCCATGGCGGCGCCGAAGAGGTAGCTGCCCGAATCTCCAAGGAACAGCCGCGCGGAGGGCGCGTTGAATGGCAGGAAGCCGAGAGCTGCGCCAGCAATGGGGGCTGGAGAGGCGCCGCCCGCTCGGCGGACTGGGGAACTGGGGAGTTGAAATCCATGGTTCAGTGCCCAGGTTACGACGGTGGAGGCGGTAATCCCGTTAATGCCGTCCATGAAGTTGGTCGCGTTGACTGTCGCCGGCAGCACTGACCCGCCCACGAGAGCGCCACGGAGGCCGGCGGTGACGGCACCATAGGCGACGCCCACCGCGATTTGCGCGACCAGTCTCGGAAGGGGGCGGAGCCCCACCTTGTCGTCGGCGAGTCCGAGCCCGGCCAGTGCGAACGTCGCCGCTCGAGCCGCGCGACCTCCGCGGGACCACCCGCGCGTTGAAGCGTCCGCGGCGAGGATTCCCACTGCGCAGGCAATACCTCCGGTTCGCGGAGTGACGACCGTGTGCGACGAGCGCTCGTTAGGGACGTCCATAACCCCATATCGGCGCGACAGTTGTTCGAGCGGCGGACACACGAGTGCGGTCGTCACACTCGCGATGCCGAAAGGGATTACTCGTAAGCGTGCCGGGTGATCCATTGCTTCGCCGTCTCGGGTTCGGAAATGCTCAGAACTTCCTCGGTGTCGGTGTCGAGAGGTGGCACGGTAACGATGGAAATCGCGTCGTGGCGCTCACCACTGACAGGCGATTCGGTGTGATCAAGGAGCTCTTCTACCAACTTCTCGCCCTCTCTGAGTCCGGTGTACACGACCTCGATGTCGGTGCGTCCGGATTGCGCGATTAGGGAGTCGGCCACGTCGGCGATCTTGATGGGATCACCCATGTCCAGCACCAGCGTCTCGCCGTTGCGGCCGATCGCAGCAGCTTGGAGGACGAGCTTGCACGCCTCCTGGATCGTCATAAAGTAGCGCGCTACGTCGGGGTCAGTGACCGTGATCGGCCCCCCGGCGAGGATCTGGTGTTCGAACGTGGTCAGGACAGAGCCCCGGGACCCCAGGACGTTGCCGAACCGGACGGACACCATGCAGCGGTCAGGGTGGTCCCGTGCCACCGCCGCAGTGATCCGCTCCGCGACGCGCTTGGAAGCCCCCAGGACTGATGAGGGGTTGGCGGCCTTGTCGGTGGAGATGTTCACGACGGTGGTGACTCCCGCGATCGCTGCGGCTCGGAGGACGTTGTGCGTGCCGAGGACGTTGGTCTTGAGGGCCTCCAGTGGATAGCGCTCGAGCAACGGCAGGTGTTTTAGCGCCGCTGCGTGGAAGACGATGTCGGGCGCGTGTGCGGTCATAGCACCGAGTAGGGCCGTGAAATCCCGAATCGAAAGCAGCAGCGTGTCTTCGCCGTCGAGCATGGCCTGCCTGTCCAGGGTCAGCTTCACGCTATGCAACCCCGATTCGTCCCGGTCAAGAAGAATTAGGTTGGAAGGCCGGAACCGGTAAATCTGACGGGCGAGTTCGGAACCGATTGACCCACCGGCCCCGGTGATGAGTACCTTCTTTCCGCGGATCGAATCGGCGATCTGCGTGGAATTGAGGTGGGCAGGGGTCCGGCCGAGGAGATCGTCGACATCGATTCGTGTGAGTTCCCCAGAATCTGATCGATTCCGCATGATCGATCCGATCGTCGGCATCACCACCACTTCCAGCCCCAGTGCCGCTGCCTCATCCTGGATTTCCGCGAGGTCATCGGCGGGGATGCTCGGTGCAGCGATGAGCAGAGAAGTGGCCGAGAACTTCTCCGCGACGGCACGCAACTGGAGGCGGCCTCCCACGACTTTGACGCCATCGACCAACATGCCGAATTTGGACCTGTCGTCGTCGAGAATCGCCACGGGGACATACGGGGAGGCGGAACCCCTGCGGAGAAGACTGACCAGCCAGGATCCCCCGGAACCAGCGCCGAACACTATTGCCGGGATCCCCGTGCGCTTAGCCCCAGCACCGAAGAGCTCGTTACGACGGACAACGAATCGCGCAATTAGCGCAGCTGTTGCAGTGAACGCCCCGGTAATCAGAGGAAGCGACTCGGGGACACCGGGCGTTGCGCCCACAAGAACCAGGACGATGAAGCCCGCGAGCGACGAGCCCACGAAAACGGCGAGGAGGGCGGTGATTTCATGGGCGCTCCCCGGGGCGAATCGACCCCGGTACAACCCTGACGCTAGGCCCAGAGCCCACACCAGCAGAATCATCCCAGCGGCGGTGACACTGAACGGGATGCCTGGAACGTGGCCGATCGCCGTGGCGATCTCGAAGTCAAAGAGCAGGAGAAGCGCCACGATTGCCAGGACAGCCAACATCGCTGCATCGACCAGCAACCACGGTGAGATTCGGTAATGGGAATGCCCACGGACCCGACGACCTGGTTCGACGTTGCCGCCGCTCCTCGGCGGCCACTTTATGGCGGGCATCCTCACAACTATATGGTCACCGCGTCAGCGGCATGCGAGAGGGCAGCCGGAGCCGTCGGCAGGATGAGTGGATACCGCGTCCGCGCGCAGCGGGGATTCATCTGGTCTGGGCCAACAGGAGATCCATGTAGGAGCAACTGGAATCAGTGGGCGGCGACGCGAGGCCGGTCCTGGAAGCAGCGAATCGCGACATGCCCGAAGCCCTCATCCCCCGGCGGAAGGTTGTCTCGCAGACACCACTGGCTCTTACCCGCTTACTTTTGGGGGTGGCCTCTGATCAGCGGCATATTGTCTTTCGTGTCTGAGGCTACGATTAGTTCGGAATGCGAAGGTGGGCCTAGTCTGACAGTTACCTTAGCGGCGTGTTAACGTTCAACGCTGGGGCCGTGGGGCCGCGTCTTAGGGGCGGCCCCTCGCGTCCGCCGACCCGACCCCGGTGACTACTGCGGGGCGTCCCGCCAGATCATAACGCTAAACGAGGAGACCGACTCATGTCGTCCACATTTTCCCGAGTTGCCGCCATTGCGGCTGCCTCCGCTCTTGCGCTTTCCGGCGGCACGGCTGTTGCCGGTGCCCAGTCCGCGGAGGATGAGGGCGGTACGCTCTCCTCAAGCATCCTCGGAAGCACGGGCAGTGCCGAGTCTACTCCGGGAAGCCTGGGTTCCTTGGGCGAGGACGGTTCTGTTCGTCCGCCGGCTAACGCTACCGGGCTCGGCTCGCTTGACACCGAGGGGTCATTGATCGGAGAGCCGACTACCGGTTCGCTCGCCTCGGTGGCCGATGCGTCCTCGGGCTCAGCTGACTTCTCCAATCCCGCACCGGGCACCGGTTCGGTCGACACAACCGGCTCTCTGATCGGTGAGCCGACCACGGGGTCACTCGCCTCTACATATGCCCCGGTCGCGGGTTCACTCGGCATCGACGATGGTCTGACCACTATCCTTGGTTCGGCGGGCTCGTCACCCTCCGCGTCCGTCGGCGCGCTCCTGCCGGTTGTCGCCATTAGTGGCTCGGTCGCCGCGGCCGTCATCGGCGCCCCGATGATCTCCGACGCCCTCGCAAACATGGGCGTCGTTCTCCCGCCCCTGCCCGAACTTCCGCCCCTTCCCGAGCTCCCGGCCGGTTCGTCGATCCCGGGGATGCCCGCCGTCAATCAGGCAGCAGCCGCGCCCGGCCCCGACGCCAACAACGGCAGGGGCTGAGCGGAAGGCCCCACGACATACTCGAGGCCCGTCCCTGCTCGCAGGGGCGGGCCTCCGTCGTGCCCGCTTATCACTGTTCTGCCGCGTCGGCGAGCCATCGCGTAGCGCCATATCTCGCGGACGCCCGAAGCCGAGACCGTAGGCGGACGGCGTGATCTACGTCGAGATCTCGGAGACCGGACACAAACTGCCGGTGGAGGCACCGGACGAGTTGGCCGACGAGCTCGGCGCGGCGCCTGGCTCCGCGGCCTATCGGGCTGACCCGGCTGGTTCCGCGCAGCCCGGTGGGTGCGCGTCGATCCGGGCGTCGGCGGGCTTTGTCGTCGTCCTCGTTCCCAGCGCTACCGGTCCAGTTTGATGCCGTTCCCGATGCCCCACGACACAGCCTGCGCGCGGGTGGACACGTCCATCTCCTGGCAGGCCGAGCTCACGTAGGTCTTGACGCTGTTGGGCGAGAAGTAACACCTTTCGGCGACCTCCTCGTTGGACAGACCCTGCTCGATCAGACCGCTCATCTCGCCTTCCCGGGGTGATAGGCCAGCCTCCTTGGCGGGCCACGTCCACCGCGACCGAACGATTGGAGCCCTTTCCCTTCTCCGACGCTCCGCCTCCAGGGGGTTCCGGCTGAATAGCCCTCTTGCCCCGGTTCCGCGCCACCCGGGGGCAGCGGGCCGGCCGGAAGGGAGTCAGGCTTCGTCGTCGTGCCGTTCCACACCTGCACCACCACGCGCGGGCGGGCCTGACCCCGGTGGGGAGCCCGGCCCATCGGCGTCGCCCATGCCAAACGGAACCGCTCGAAAGCAGCTCGCCTACCGCAGATCGCTTGCGACGATGGCGTCCATATTCCGCTCGGCGAGTGCGGTGATGGTGACGAAGGGGTTGACGCCCACGTTGCCCGGGACGAGGGAGCCGTCCACCACGTAGAGGCCGGGGTATTCGTGGAGGCGTCCGTGGTTGTCGGTGGCTTTGCCGAGCAGGCAGCCGCCCAGGGGGTGGTAGGTGAAGTCGTCGCCCCAGGTCTTGTACACGCCGAACAGGTCGGTGCGGTAGATGGTGCCTTCTTTCTTGTTGATCTTGTCGAAGACCCTCTTGGCCATGGCGATGCCCGGCTGGTTCTGGGACACGCTCCAGGTCAGGTCGACCTTGCCGGTGGCGGCGTTGAACTGGAAGCGGGCCCGCTCGGGGTTGTTGGCGATCGCCAGGTACAGGCTCACGTAGGTCTCGAGTCCGGCCGGCAGGGGAGCGATCTCGGCGAAGATCGACGCGGTGGGGTCGGCCCAGTTGTCGATCCCGAGGGTGGGGATGGTCGACTGCGTGGAGCCGGTGGCGTCCCACATGTGGTTTGCGCGCCCGACCATGATGTTGCCGTTGTTGCCCCAGCCCTCGCCGACCTGGTTGGACAGGTTGGGCAGGAGGCCCTGCGCCTTCATCGACACGAGCAGCTTGCTGGTCCCGATGCTGCCGGGGGGCGAAGAAAACCCGGTCAGCCGTGACGTTCTTGGTGGCGATCACCGTGCCCTGCTCGTCGATCTGCTCGATCGTCACCCGGTACCCGCCCCCGGTGGCCGGGGTGACTGCCGTGACCCGGTGCAGCGGCGAGATGGTGAGCCGGCCGGTGGCGGCGGCCTGGGCGAGATACGTCTTGTCCAGCGACTTCTTGCCGGCGTTGTTGCCGTAGATCACCTCGCCGCCGAGTGCGGAGGCCTGCGCGGTACCCGCCGCCTCGCGCTTCATGTAGTCGAAGTCGTAGACGTTGGGCACGAAGGTCGTGGCGAACCCGGAGCGGTGCGCGGTCTTCCGGCCCACGCGGGCGAACTGGTACCAGGGGCTCGACTCGAACCACGCCTGGTCGACGTGGTTGACGCCGAGGGCGGCGTTCGCGCGCGGGAAGTAGGTGCCGTACATCTGGGCCGAGTCGACGTTCGGGAGGATGTGCTCGAAGTGGCTGCGCTTGGGCGTGACCGCCATGCCGCCGTTGACCAGCGAGCCGCCGCCCACACCGCGGCCCTGGCACACCTTGACCCCTGAGAACTTCTCGGCGTCGAGGACCCCGACGTAGCGCTCCACCTTCTTGTCGATCCCGAAGCCCATGAAGTTGCTGACCGGCTGGCTGGTGGTGTCCGAGAGCCACGTGGAGCGCTTGTCCGGATTGAGCATCCCCGAGAAGATCTTGCCGTCCGGCCCCGGCGTGTCCCAGCTGCGGCCCATCTCCACGATGTGGGTCGCGATCCCCGCCTGCGTCAGGCGCAGCGCCGCCAGGTGCGGGTCGCTTCGGGCGGCGGCGGGCCCTCGTCGTCGTCGCCGATTCCCAGAGCGCACCGGGGGAGCGCCCCAGCTCGGGCCGCCGGGAGGAGCCTCGGTCCGTGAGTGCTTGAGGCGCCTGGAGTGCAGGTCGTAGCGCGGTGCCATGGCTGGGATCACCGCGCGGCGTGTGGTCGTCGCACTCGACTGCCCCGACGCTCGAGAGCTCGCCGAGTTCTACGCAGCGATGCTCGGCTGGCGGATTCGCGACGACGCCGAGTACTCGGACTGGGTCGACGTCGTGCCGCCGGAGGGCGAGCCGGGCGCGGTCGCGCTCGCGTGCCAGACCGTCCCCGACTTCCGCGCCCCGACCTGGCCCGATGGCCCGGTCCCCACGCAGGTGCACCTCGACTTCTACGTGGACTCGATCGCCGACTCAGAGCCGGCCGTCCTCGCCGCGGGCGCCCGCCGACACGAGCACCAGCCCAGCCCCGACGGGCGGTTCGTGGTGTACCTCGACCCGGTGGGGCATCCGTTCTGCCTCTGTGAGGAGTGAGGCTGGGCGGGGCGCGGACCGCGTTCCGGGTGGATACCCTCGAGGCCATTGCCGACCTCGTACCAATTCTCGGCCTCCACGGTGGCGGAGGAATGACCGGTGATGCGCGCGCTGCCGGACGGCGACCACGCCACGCCGCTGGACCTTCCCGCCGTGGCCGACCTCGATTCACTCGTCTACAAGGTGGCGGGCCGGGTCGCGCCCGGCAGCGTCATCGTGGGGCATTCCCTTGGCGGCGTGGTGGCCGCCAACTCGCCGGGGCGCGCGGCCGGTCATTCATTCGTCAGACCGCGTTCCCTCCTCTCCCTCCGGTTGGTCGGGGACGGGCACCCGGTTCAACATTCTTCGGTCAGATTGGGTGTCCCGATCGAAATACGGAGATATGCTCATATTTCTGGGCGCTGATCGTTTCTAGAATTGTGCAGTAGTGTCGACTCGAATAGGTATTACTAAGCTCATTTCGGAGGATTTATGGGCAACTATTTCCGCTCGCTGTTTCGGTTGGTATGGCCATTCGTGTTGCTCCTACTGGTGGCCGCCCTGCTCCATATTTACGATCCCTGGTCGATCAGGGATGCTATAGCTACAGTTTATTTCGGTGTTTCTGTTGCAATCGCTACGGCGATGCTAGGACTTCGGCAGCAAGCGCTGCAGCAGGCGTTGGCTGACGCTACGCTGGTGGCTACGATTTCCTCAATACGGGGTTCACTGGAAGCTGTGAAAAAGAGTTTCGACTCGGCTGCAGTGATGGCCGTTATAACTAAGTCGAGATCGGGCTTGCCGCTCTTGAAATATTCTGAACCATGGGCGAGGGAAGAGTTTCTAGAGGCAGCCTGCGAAGCCTCTCGGTGCATTGATAAAGATTTGAGTGAGAGACTGCGGGCACGGTCTACTTGGGCGGAGGACGACTGGAGTCAGATCTACAAATGTGTCAAGTCCTTCAGAAGTGACCTGTCCGAGATCGACCAATCCGCACGGCGAAGTGTGGAGGGCGCCCATTCTTGTTTGGGAAGTCTGCTTGAAAATATAGAAAAAAGTCTGGCGGTCCGCGAGTCTATCCCATTCAAAACTTTTAAATCCGCCTATTACAGAGGGGACGTGCACGAGAAAATTCGCGCAATGCTCGATTGGGACACCCTAAGGGATGGAATCGAAAAAGGCGACACGGCGCTGAAGGTTCATCGTCAATGGTCGGTGGATTGGCTCGGGGAAAATGATGCGTTAACTGTTTGGCACGCTACGCCGAAGGGGGATTTCTGCGACTTTTATGAAAAATCCGCAAGGCCAATAGCGCTGCGCGAGGTGGGCCGAAAGTTTAATATACTTCCGGACGATACGCGCGCTACCATAAACAACATTGCCCAGACCTTCAACTTCAGGACGAATAGCAGTGGTCTGCATATTGCAGAAGTCGTCACCCTGAAACTGGAGGATCGACTATTCATACTAGATGGAAATCACAGAATGGCAGCCATGGTTCGAGGTCCTCAAGGTCACCTCGGTCCACTAGGTGTCCAAGTAGTTGAATACAGGATAGTCCACAACTCAGATGATGTGCTTGTTCCGGAGCAACTCAGCAAGAAGGAACAGGCCCGTTTTCACGAGGTGCTCCAAGAGGTGTTGGATCGCTCGCCTAGTGCAACCCCAAGTGATGTCTGGTCGACGTGGCGGTTGAGAAATTTGAACAGTAGCGACGGCAAGCATGGAATTCGCAAGAGACTGACCTTGCTGTCGAGAGCTAAATTGAATCAATTGCGCTGGGGCGGTTCTTAGTCCGAATCCGACCCAAGCCTGCGGGTCGAGATTGTCTGAACGGACGCGGGGGGTGGCAATGAAGGGCCCATCGACCGGAGGCGGCGTCGCACTCGCCGTCGCGGTCCGGTGCTGGCGATGGCCGCCTGCAGCCCGCAATCGACCGTGCCTCCTGTAGCGGAGCGGGATACCATCCGCGCTCTGGACATCGTCGAAGGTCAACAGGAGAAACCCGTCGAGCTGGCCGTGGACGGCGGCGCCGACGGGGTGCCGGATCCCCCTTGAGCCCGGGGCTAGAACTGGCCGACATTGCCATCATGGGCAGCTGCTCGTGGTGGTGGAGCAGGGCGAGCTCACCCGCTACGCCGACGCCTACCACGGCGGAGTCCACGTCTACCGCGCTGGCGACTCGGTGGTCAAAGGTTCTCGGTACATCCATGAGACCGGCAATGAAAGGTCGGAGGACCTGGTGGTGATGATCACCCACTTCACTCCGGAGGGAAGGTCGACGGAGGAAAACGGACCGTGCGCAGTGTGGGCAATAGGGAGCCGCTGGGCCAGCGGCCCTCGTCGTCGCCCATTCCCATCCCAGCCCCCGGCCGCGGCATACCTGCCGACCGCGCTGACCTTCCCACTCAGCCGCACCACGTGCGCTGGAGACACCGGCAGCCGCACCCGCACCCCCGCCCCCCGCGTCGACCGCCAACGTTTGCCCCGTCGACACCAACAACGCCCGCATGTCGGACCCCGCGGCCAAGCCGGGCATTGCCAGCTCACGCACGGCGCCCTCGACGTAGCACACCCTGGCCGGGCTTTATACAGCGATGCTCGGCTGGCGAATCCGTGCCGACGCGGGGTACCCGACGTGGGTCGACGTCCTGCCGCCGGCGTCTACCGGCACGGCGGGCACCGTCGCCCACCTGTCACCGACCGTCCCCGCCACCTCTCGACCGCAGCCACCACACCAGCCCGCTCGTGGAACTGAAGAACAGCGACCGCGACTGCAGGCCCGTGGGGGCGCGGAAGCGGTCCTCGTGCACGTTGACCCGCAACAACCGGAACCGGTCGGTGTCCGGGCGATTGATCCCCTCGATGGTGGTCACAGCACTGGCAAAGCCGGCGGCGGCGACCGTCGCGACGTCGCGGTCGCCGAAGTCGGCCAGTCCGCCGTTGGGATAGGCGAAGTGCCGGGGGCGGCCCCCCAGTTCGGCGGCGATCCGGTCCCGGGAGCCGACGATCTCCGCCTCGGCCGTGGCGTCATTGGCGTTGGCCAGGATCGGATGGTGCACCGTGTGGGCCCCGATCTCCACCCCCCAACGGTGCAGGCGCCGCACATCATCCCAACTCAGCATGTCGCCGACCCGCGCCGGCACGTCGGCGTCCAGGGCGACCAGAACCTCGGCGAGGGCGGAGTCGAACCGGGCGGAGGGCACCGACTTGAGTGCTGCCACCAGGCGCTCCAGCGCCTGCTGGCGGGCGGTGGGGGAGTCCAGCAGCACCGCGTCCGGCCCGAGGAGCTCCACCACCACCGAGTCGTGGGGGCTCTGTGCGATCGCATCGGACAGGGCATACGGCCACAGGGTCGCGCCCCCGATGTGGCCGGTGGTCACGTACAGGGTGGCGGGCACCGGCGCCCCCAGGGCCGCGAGTGCCTGGAGGTTGTCGTGGTAGCCGTCGTCCACCGTGATCGCGTACCGGGTCCCGGCGCGACCCTCGTCCAGCGCGCGCAGGCCCGAGTCCAGATCCACCAGCAGCTCGCGGTCCCGGCACCACGCCGCCATCCGCCGGAACGTCCGCGGCGTGACGGTGATCGGGTGCGGGTCCGGCACCTCGCTGAACCGGTGGAACATGAGCACCACCAGACCCGGGCCCTGCCGCCGACGCACCAGCTCGTCCACGCCCAGGTAGTGGCCGACCAGCGCGAGGAGATACACCGCCCAGGCGCGCGGCCGCCACCACTGCGCCTCCCGCGGGGGAAAGGCACCGGCTGCAGGGCCGGGCTCCGCAGGCCCGGGCCACGCAGGGGCGGCACCCGGCGGGTCGACCCGGTCGAGGAGCCCGAGGAGCGCCGCCGCGCTGCGTCGGAGCTCGAACTGCTCCTCGACGAGCTCCCGGCCGGCGCGGCTCATCCGCAGGGTCGCCTCCGGATCGGCCGCGAGCTGCTCCACAGCCCGGGCCAGGTCCGCCGCATCGCCCGGCACGCACAGCAGCCCGGTGTGGCCGTCCACCACGATCTCGCCGATGCCGGACAGGCGGGTGGAGACGGTGGGCACCCCGCTCGCCAGCGATTCCATCAGGGCCACGGGTAATCCCTCCATCTGGCCGTCGGCGGCCACCACGCTGGGCAGGACGAACAGGTCCGCCGCGGCGAGCGCCGCGGCGACCTCCGACTCCGGGCACGAGCCCCGGAACCGGACCCGGTCGGCGATGCCCAGCTCGCCGGCCAGGGCGCTCAATTCGCCGCGCAGGGGACCGTCCCCGATGAGGTCCAGCTCCAGGCGTGCCGTCGCCGGGCCCGCCACGGCCATCGCCTCGAGCAGGTGCCGGTGCCCCTTGTACTCCTGCAGGGACGCTACGCACAGGGCGCGGATCGGGCCGGTCTCGGGCAGCCGACGCGGGCGGAACTCGTAGCCGGCGGTGTCGATGCCGCAGTGCACCAACTCGATCGGTGCGGCGGGACCGAGTAGTCCGCGCAGCAAATCCAGATTGTGCCGGGAGATGGCCACCACGAACTGCGCCTCGGCGCAGCGCCGGGCGAGCCCGGAGGTGTCCACGTAGATGTCGTGCGCGTGGGTGGTGACGCTGTACGTGACCCCGGTCAGCCGGTGGCAGGCCCACGCGGCGAGCAGCGGGAAGGTCGCGTAGTGCGCGTGCACATGGACGCCGCTCGTGCCCGAAAGATCCCGGGCGTGCGCGGCGGCGACCAGCAGGGTCGCGAGCGCGCGCAGCAGCATGGCGGGGGAGCGGCGGAAGTCCACCGCGACCGCGCCCAGCAGCCGGGCCAAGGGCCCGGGCCGGTGGCGCAGCGCCCACCTCAGGCCGGCGGCAACGTCGCGGGCGCCCGGCCGCCACGCGCGTCCCGACCAGCGGGCCGCCACCGGGTGCACGGTGGTGTCGGGGGAGGCGAACAGGGACCGGATGGTGCCGATCGGGGCCCCGGCACTGACACTGGCACCGTCACCGTCACCGTCACCGTCACCGTCACCGGCACTGGCGAGCGCGTCGATCTCCCGGACGATGAACGTCTCCGAGGTGCGCGGGAAGCGCGAGACCAGGTAGTCGATGCGGGTCGGGGTCATCGCGCGGCCTCGCGGTAGATCTCCATCAGCTGCTCGACCCACACGCGGGCGGAGAAACACGACCGGATCCGCTCCGTGGCCGCCGCGCCCATCGCCTCCCGCAGCCGCAGGTCGCGGGCCAGGCGCAGGATCTGCTCGGCCATCGCCTCCGCGTCGGCGGGCGGGCACAGCAGGCCGGTGACGCCGTCATCGACGATCTCGCCGATGCCGCCCACCGTCGTGGCCACCACCGGCCGGCACGTCGCGCCGGCCTCGATGAGCACCGTCGGCAGGTTCTCCACCAGCGAGGGCAGCAGCACCACGTCCGCGGCGCGGTACACCGCCGCCATGTCCGTGCGGACGCCGGCGAACACCACCGAGTCGTCCAGACCGTGCTCGCGCACCGCGGCCCGCAGCACGGGCTCCTCGTCGCCGCCGCCCACCAGCGCGAGCACCGCGCCCGGCTGCTCCGCGACCACGCGCGACCACGCCGCGATCGCGTGCGGGATGCCCTTCTGCTCCCGGAACGCCGCGGGCAGCACGGCCAGGAACCCGTCGCGGCCGCCGCTCAGCTCCGCCCGCACGGCCGGGTCCGCCGGCCCGGGCTCGTAGCCGGAGACGTCGATGCCGTTGTGCACCACCCGCCAGTTCCCCGGCGGGCGGCCCGCGTAGTGCAGGTCGGCGTAGGTGTCCAGGGAGGCGCGGGAGGCAAAGAGCGCGGCGTCCGACCGGGTGGCGGTGAGGACCGCCAGCCGTTCCTTCAGCCGGGCGCGCCCCTCGAACACCGGGGCCAGGGTGTGGAAGGTGGTCACCACAGGCCGGCGGGCCAGGCGGGCGGCGGGCACACCGAGGGTGATCGCCGTCGCCAGATGGGCGTGGACCACGTCGTACCCCCCGGCGCGGATGAACCGGACCAGGCGCGGCACCGCGTCCGGGCGCAGCAGGCGACGCATCCCCACCGCGCGCGGCGTCAGGCCCGCGGCCCGGTACTGCTCCAGCAACCCGGGCGCGGCGTCCTCCATCGGGACGAGGCTCACCAGGTCCACCTCCACGCCGGCCTCGCGAGCGGCGGCGGCAAAGGGGATGAGCAGGGTCTCCGCGCCGCCGAGCCGGAACCCGTCTATCAGTACGAGCACCTTCATCGGGTCTCCCCCTCCAGCAGCTGCAGTCGGTCCCACGGGATCTGCTCGAGCCCGTCGTAGTCCCAGTCCAGGCCGGCCTGCCGGTACACGGCGCCCGGGTAGATACCGTCGGCGTCCGGCGCGAGCTCGAAGCTGATGCTCAGCGGCGACCCGCCCCGGTCCACCACGTACCCGCCGTACCGCTGCATCGCCCGCGCCACCGCGAGGTGCGCGGCGGGCAGGCCGAGGGCGTCCAGGTCGAGGGCGGGGTCCAGCCGGAGCCGCGAGCCCTGGGGTACGCAGTCCGGGCGGTCCGAGCGGCCGTCGGTCTTGATCGCCGGCGCCCGGTACATGCGGGCGCAGGTGTTGTCCGACTGCAGGACCAGGGCGTGCTCGATCTCCCCGTGCTCGATCTCGGCCACCCGCACCACGCCTGCCAACCGGGAGGCGCCCGCACCGGTGGCCGCGCCACCCCACCCGCTGCCCGCCAGGGGGTTGATCGCGCCGAACGAGGTCACCCACCCCGGCACGGTCCGCGCGGCCTGCCAGAACTCGTACGACAGTTGCGCGTCCTCGTCCACCACGACCATCGCGCCGTCGGAGCCGGTGTGCGGCCGGGCCCCGTCCGGGATCGGCGTGTCCACCCCGTCGAAGGGACAGGGCCCCCACTGCGTCCGCAGGCACTGCACCCGGTACCGCGGGGTGTCGGCGATCGCGGTGTAGACGGGGATGCCGAACTCCACCAGCCCGGCGTAGACCCGCCCCTCGCCGGTGAGGTGGGCGGTCACCAGGTCGCTGGCGGGGTCGACGCGGGCATCGGCGGGGACCGGGGTGCGGAACGGGCTGTCCGCGGCGAACGGCTCCGCCGCCGTCGCCCGGTGGGCAGGCTCGGAACCCGCCCACATCGCCGCAACCACCGCGAGCACCGCCACCAGCCCGAGTGCGACACCGGCCACCGCCACCCTGACCGGCCACCGGGGCCTCGTCGTCGTCACCGGTCGCTCCCGACGGTGACGCAGCGGTCCAGCGCCTCGGACACCAACCGCGCCGCGTCCTCACCGGTCCCGGCCAGCTCCTCGTGGCCCCGCGCGCCCAGGCGGGCGGCGAGGGCCGGGTCCAGCAGCAGGCGCTCCAGCGCCCCCGCCAGCGCCAGCACCGCGCCCGGGGGCACGAGCAGCCCGGTCTCGCCGTCACGGACCGCCTCGGCGAGGTCCCCGACGTCGGTGCTCACCACGGGGCGGGCGTGCGTGTACGCCAGGTGGATCACCCCGCTCTGGCTGGCGCGCAGGTACGGGGTCACCACCACCCGCGCCGAGCGGATCATCCCCGGCACGTCGGCGGCGTCCACATACCCGGGGCGTAGGTCCACCCCGCCCACCCGGTGGGCGAGCGAGGTAACGGCGGCGAGATCCAGGTCGGCGCTCACCGCCCCCGCCACGACCAGCCGGGCGTCGGGGACGGTCCGGCGCACCTCGGCGAACGCCTCGAGCAGCTGCTCGAGGCCCTTGTAGCGGGTCCAGGTGCCGAAGAACAGGATCTCCGGGCCAGTGGCGGCGGCGGAGGCGCCGGGGTCGTGGTCGCCGAACGCCTCGACGGGCCCGTGCGGGATCACCACCACCTCGCCGCGGGGTCGCCAGTTCTCCAGCACCTCCCGGCGGGCGGAGGTGCCCAGGACGTACACGATGTCCATGCGTCGCCACGCGGCGGCGAACGCCGCGCGCAGGGCCCGGCCCTCGCGCGGGGTGCTGGTGTCGCGGGCGTCGGAGCGGGGGAGCGGCTCGTGGGCGACGATCCCGTAGGTCGACCGCGGCAGCAGGCGGGTGATGGCGACGACGAACAGGGGCTCGAACGCAAAGCGCCAGTTGGACCACAGCACCACGTCGGGCCGCAGGCGGGCCAGGGTGGCGGCCAGCACGACCCACGCGGCGACCAGCCGGGCCGCGCGGGTGCCGCGGCGCACGAGCGTCGCCGCCCTCGTGACAGCGGCGCGCGCCGACCCGGCCGACCCAGACGACCCGGGCGGCCCGGCCGTGCCGGGCGACCCCTCGGCCGGATGCCAGGTGGGCAGCACCGAGCGGATCTCCAGGCCGGGGACGCCGGTGCGGATCTCGGGGTCGGGGCCGGTCAGCAGGATCACGTGCTCGCCGCGTTCGGCCAGCGACGTGCCCAGGCGCACGGCGAACTGGAAGAGGCCCCCGGACGGTGAGAACTCCACCAGGACGATCGTTCGTGACGTCATGTAGTGCTCCTCGGCTGTGGGGGTAGTGGCGCTGCGGGTGTGGGGGTGCGGCGCCGCACGACGATCCAGCCCAGCGCGGCCACGCCCGCGCCGACCGCGGCGCAGGCGGCCAGCGCCGCGGGGGTGAGGTGACGCTCCGGGGTGACGGCCGGGTCACCCAGGGCCACGACCCGGAACGTGGAGGTGAGGCCGAACTCCTCCAGCCGGGCGCGGGCGGAGCCCTCGGCGGCGACGAGCAGCGCGCGGGCGGCGTCGGGGTCGGCGGCGGTGGCGTCCACGGTCACCAGGCCGCGCACGGGGTCGCCGCGGTACCGGGTGTCGGGCGTGCCCGGGTCGACCAGGGCGGCGAGCGTGGGCATGACGATCTCGCGCGAGCGCACGTCCATCGGCCAGGCGGACAGCGTGCCGGGCGTGGTGCGCGGAATCACCACCAGCTGCGCGGTCGCCCGCGCGCGGTCCGTGGCGAGCGCCGAGGCGGTCCCGGCGGCGGCGAGGACCGCCAGTGCCACCACGGCCCCGGCGCCTGCGAGCCGGCGCAGCGTGCGGGGTCCGTCGATCCGCTTCGGGTGGGGTTCGGGGCGGCAGCACAGGGCGGCCGCGAGGACCGCGAGCAGCCCGAACGTGCGGAAGTAGGCCAGGTGGAGGAACACGCTGGCGATCGACCAGGCCACGAGCCCGGCCAGCACGGCGGCGGCGAGGCGGCGCTGGTCGAGGTCGCGGGTGGTGAGCAGCCGGTGCAGGACGAGCCCGCCGATGCCGGTGACGAGCACCGCCCAGCCGAGCAGGCCGAGCACGCCGGTCTCGGCGGCGAGCTCGGCGTAGAGGTTGTGGGTCGCGTCGGTGGGGTCGGCCACGGGCGTGGGCACGCGGTCGGCGTACTCGGTGACGAGCCCGGCGTAGCTGCCCGCGCCGTAGCCGGTGAGGGGGCGTTCGGTGAACATCTGCCACGCGATCTCCAGCGCGGCCGACCGGCCGAGGACCGAGGGGTCCACCCCGGTGGTGGCGTCCGAGCCCAGATCCTCCACCAGCGACAGGAAGCGTTCCCCGATCCCCGGCAGCAGGGCCAGGCCGACCCCCACCGGCACGAGCCACAGTCCCCGCAGGCGCACGGCCCGGTCGGCCAGCACGAGGAACACCGCGATCCCCACCGCTGCCGCGAGGTACGTGCCGCGGGACTGGGTGAGGTACATCCCTGCCAGCAGGACGATCACCGCCGCGACCCAGCCGGCGGTGGCCGCCCGGTGCCGGTGCCGGTGGGCGCGCAGGGCCAGGGCGACCGCCAGCGGCAGCCCGATCACGAGGTGCCGGCCCCAGAAGTTGGAGTCGGGGAGGGGCCCGCCGAACCGCACCGTGGTGGTGAGCTCGCCGGAGGCCTGGGTGACCACCGAGAACCCGAGCATGTCCCACGTGCCGCCGGTCAGGGCGAGGTTGATCACCGTCAGCGCGGCGAGGACCGCCAGGGGCGCCGCGACGGCCGCCGCGACCCGCCACACGCTGTCGGTGGCGACGGTGAGGAGCAGGACGACGACGACGACGAGGGCATCCACCGCCCGCCGGTCGACCGTCGTCACGGTGGCCGCGAGGTCTGTGGTGGTCAGGAAGCTGAGCGCCTGGGAGGCGAGGTACACCAGCAGCAGGGCGGCGAACCACCAGGCGGGCCTGCTGATCCGCGCCCTGGCCTCCTCGCTGCGCAGGCCCGAGAGCAGCGCCACGGTCACCAGCAGGAGCAGGGCCTGGAACACGCCGGGCACGCCGAGCCCGGCCGCGACGCCGGGCAGGTTGACGACCTCGGCCACCACCGCCAGCACGAGCATCGCCACCGGCCGGGCGACCGCGCACCACACGGCCACCGCCGCAACGGCTCCCACCGCCCCGGCGAGTGCCGGCGACAGGCCCAGCACGGCGAGCGCCGCGAATCCCGCCGCCCCGCCGCCCGCCAGCGCGGCACCGGTCGCCACGCCCGTGGGCGTCGGCCCGGAGCCGGTGGGCTCTGAGCGGGTGGGCACTGAGCGGGTGGGCACTGAGCGGGTGGGCACTGAGGGCGTCTGGCCCGTGTGCGTCGGGCGCGCGCCGGCGGCGGTCACGGCGGGCCCATCCCGGCGGCGGGGCCCTGCCCCGCGGCATGTCGTCCCGCAGCGGACTCCCGGGTCGAGGCGTGGGCGAGATCGTCGGCGTGCCGCCACTGGTCGGGGCCGCGGCCGACCTCGTCGTCGTCGCCCCCGGGGCCGGGCGTCCCACGGTCTGCTCCCGGGGTCCCGACACCCTCGTCCGCGGCACCATCGCCACCGGCTGCACCGCCACCGGCTGCACCATCGCCGCCCGCGGCGGGCCCGTCGCCGCGCCCGCGTCGCCCGATCGCGCTGATCACCAGCCCGATCCCGGCCCCCACCAGGGCGCCGGCGATGGCCGCCACCCCGACCAGTTGCGCCGGCGAGGCCCCGCCCGCGGTCTCCGCCGGACGGACGGCGGCCTCGCTGATGACGAAGGGCGCCAGGATCGTCGACGCCGACGTGCTCGCCGACCCCAGCACCGTCGCCAGCGCGGCGTCGGAGGACGCCGCCGAACCGGTCTCCACGGTGACCTCGACGAGCGTGGTGTCCACGAGGGCGCTCGCCGAGAGCACGACCTCCGTGGTCGGCACGTCCAGCGCCCGGGCGGCCTCGACCGCCCACTGCTCGCTGCCGTAGATGGTCGCCGCGGTCCGGACCACCTGCTCCTCGCTGAGGACCTGCCAGAAGTCGGCCGCGAGGTCGTCGGGAAGGCCCGCCGCGGGCACGACCGCGACGGTGGCGGTCGATGCGTACCGTGCGGGGGCGTCCGCCAACGCGGTCCCCGCCCCGGCGCCGGTGAGCGCATTCAGCACCGTGGTGGCGGCGACGATCCAGGCGCGGCGTGTCCGTGACGTCATTTCGGGCTCCCTGTGGGTACGGCGCGCGTGCGGCCGGTCGTGGTGGTGCGGGCCCGCGACAGCAGCGCGGCCCCGGAGGAGAACAGGTCGGGGGCGGTCAGGCGCACGAGCAGCGGGTAGACCACGGCTCCGGTGCCGACGAGGACGGCCAGCTCGGCCGCGGGGTGCAGGGTGCCGGTGACGAGTGACAGCGCCCAGACGACGCCCGCCATGACCCCGGCCGCGGCCAGCGGACGCAGGATCGACGCCAGCAGCGGGCCCGCCGCCGTGCCGGTGACCCGGGTGACCACCCACAGTCGCACGGCCGAACTCACCAGCTCGATCGCGACCAGCACGCCCGCCACCGCGACCGCGCCGTGGCCCGCCGCCCACCACACGGGGACGGCCATCACCGCGAGCTTGCCGGCGTTGAGCGCGGTGAGGATCCCCGGCCGCCCGAGGGCCTTGAAGACGTCGCCGGAGTGGAACGAGGTGGCGTAGACGAGCGCGAACAGGCTGATCAGGGCCAGCATCGGCGCCGCGTCGGCATATCGCTCGCCGTACAGCGTCTGGATGAGCGGGTCGGCCACCACCGCCAGCCCCAGGGCCACCGGCGCGGTCAGGCCCACCACCCAGGCGACCACGACGCGGTAGTGCCGGGTCAGCTCCTCGGGATCGTCCTGCAGCCGGGACAGGGCGCTGAAGAGCACGTCGCTGACCACGATGCACAGGTTGAGCACGATGAGCTCCGGCACGCGGTAGGCCAGGGTGTACATCCCCAGCGCCTCGTCCCCGGCGCGCGCGCCGATCGCGAGGTAGTCGACGTTGTAGATCCCGTACGCGAGGAGCGTCACCGCCGACACCGGCAGCCCGAACCGCAGGAGTTCAGCGAAGACGCCGCGGTCGAAGCCGAACCGCAACCCGGCGCCACCGGCCCGCCAGTACAGGGCCGTGGTCACCGCGACCCCCAGGATCTGGGCGTAGACCAGGCTCCAGACGCCCTGACCGGCGACCGCCAGGGAGATCGCGGTGACGGTCTTGACCGCGGCCCCGGCCGCCTCGGGGACGAGCCGCGCCCGGAAGTCCAGGCGGCGCCGCAGCGCCGACTGGGGGACCACCCCGAGCGCCGAGATGACCAGGGCGACCGCGAGAGCCCGGACCGGCGACGCGAGATCCGGCCTGTCGGCCACCTCGGCGAGGACGGGCGCGGCCACCACCAGCACGGCGGCGGCCAGGACCCCGGTCACGGTGGTGACGAGCAGACCGGTGGGGGCGATGACGGACCAGGGGCGGCGGGACTGCACCACCGAGGCGCCGAAGCCGAGGTCCTTGACGTAGTCGAAGAGGTTGACCACCAGCAGGGCGAAGGCGAACAGGCCGAACTCGGCGGGCTCGAGCAGCCGGGCCAGGACGACCATCATGATGAGGGTCGAGGACTTGCTCAGGGAGAACACGGCGTAGTTCCACGCGGACTGCCGCCCGGTGTCCGGGGTGGCGGTGGCGGCGGTGGACGGCTGATCCATGGGGCCTCCGGGGGGAAGAAAGTCGTCCTCGCCGGGCTCCTCTCGTACTTCGCGGAGCGATACGGCCCGGAGGCGGTCCACTACGTCCACGTGGGCGCCGACGACGGCTCGTTTCCCCCGCCCGACTGGCACACGGCCGCGAGCGCGGTCCCCGCCCCGCGGACGCACGAGGCCGTGCGGCAGGTCCTCACCCGCACGACCACCGGTCGCTCCAGCCTCCAGGAGTCGCTCCTGCGTTCACCGCGGACCGGGGAGGGGATCCGCCGGGCGCTGGACCGGGTGCGTCCCGACACGGTGGTCTACGACACCGTCCGGATGGCGCAGTACGCCGGGCAGAGCGGCGCGGCCCTGCAGATCTGCTACCTCGACGACCTGTTCTCGGAGCGGTATGCCACCATGCTGCGGACCGCACGGCTGCACCCCGACATCGACATCGCGCCGCTGGGCAACTTCGCCGGGTTCGTCCCGGCCCCCCTGCGACCGATCGCCGCACACCGGCGCGGATGGCAGTCCCTGTTGACCGTGGAACGGCATCTGATCCGGCGCGGCGAGGACCGCGTCGCCCACGACGTCGACCGGGCACTGCTCATCAGCGAGCCCGAGGCGGAGGTCCTGCGTGCCCGGACCGGGCTGGGGGAGGACCGGATCATGTCGGTCCCGCCCCTGCTGGCCGAGCCCACCCGGCGGACCCGCCGGCCGTCGGGGCGCCCCGAGTACGTCTTCCTCGGTCAGCTGTCCCTCCCGCACAACGACGACGGTTTACGCTCCTTCCTCGCCACCGTGTGGCCCCTGGTGCTCGCAGCCGAACCGAGGGCGCGACTGCGGATCATCGGACGATCACCGCGCCCGGGGCTGACGGAGGCGGTGGCGGCCCACGCCGACTCGGTCGTCCTCGAGGGCTACGTCCCCGACCTCGCCGAGGCGCTGGCCACGGCCACCGCCATGGTCAACCACCTCCGCTTCGGCTCCGGCATCAAACTCAAGGTGATCGAGGCCCTCGGCCACGACCTCCCCGTGGTGTCCACCGGGATCGGGGCGCACGGGATAGACCTCTCCGGGACCTCCGGGGTGCTGGTGGCCGACTCACCGGAGGAGTTCGCCACCCACCTGCTGGACCTGGCGGACCCCGCCGCAAACGCCGCCCACTCGCAGGCCGCCGCCGGCCACTTCGCCCGCGCGTACTCCCGCGACGCGGCGCTGGGACGCTACGACCGCGCATTCGCGGGAAAGTAGGGCCGCAGTATGTCCCGCCACGTAGTCGTCGTCGTCATCCGGTTCGTCGCAACCGCCGCCGTGCTGGCCGTCGCGGCCGTCGGGGGGTTCCTCCTGCTGCACGACGGGGTGGGCAGGGACGTCGCCCGCGTCTCCGCCTTCCCCGCCGAGGACACGCGCCCGCCGGCCACGCCCTCGGAGGACCTGACACTCCTCCTGCTCGGCCAGGACTGGTCGCCCGAGGCTGAGCAGCACGGCCGCAGCGACGCCATCCTGCTCGTCCGGATCCCCTGGCACCGATCCACCGTGACCATCGTCTCGATCCCGCGGGACTCCTGGGTGACCCTGCCCGGATATGGCGAGGCCAAGATCAACTCGGCGCTTCCCCTGGGAGGACCCCCGTTGGCGGTGGCCACCGTGGAAGACCTCACCGGGATCCGCGTCGACCACGTCGCGATGATCGACGGCGACGGATTCCGTGCGCTCACCGACGCGCTCGGCGGGGTGACGGTCGAGATCCCGGAGACCGTCCACGACAGCGCACGCGGGGTCACGTGGACCGCCGGCACCCACCGGCTCGACGGCGCCGCGGCACTCGACTACGTCGGCCAGCGGTACGGACTCGACGGCGGTGACCTGGACCGGGTGCGTCGCCACCAGAACGTGCTGCGGGCGATGGCCACCGAGCTGCTCGGCCTCGACGCGCTCGCAGATCCGCGGACCGTCCACCGGCTGGTCGGCGCGGCCACCGACTCGATCGTCGTGGACGAGGAGTGGAGTGCCGACGAGATGAGGGAACTCGCACGGTCCCTGCAGTACCTGGGACAGTCGGGCCTGACGTTCACCACGGTCCCGGTCGCCGGCCTCGACCAGGTGGGCGGGCAGAGCGTGGTCCGGCTGGACCGGGCGCGCGCCGCCGAACTGTGGACGGCGATCCGGGAGGACTGGGGCCCGGAATGGGTGGAGCAGTCCGGTGTCGCCCTCGCCCCGAGCGTGCCCTGACCGGTGCCACGCGGCTCCGCGAGCAGCCGCACCTACGCGGCTCCGCGAGCAGCCGCACCTACGCGGCCGTGCCGCGCCGGTGGCGCACGATCTCGCGACCCACGATGGTCGCCAGGCCGAAACCGTTCGGCGGATCCTGAGGAAACTCCGCGCTCTCGTCGGCGACACCGGGTCGCCACCGGATGAGCGTGGAGGTCTGCATCACCACGCGGTCGCGGCCCAGGGACTTGGCCCGGTACACGCAGCGGTCGGCGGTCCGGGTGAGCTGGTCCATGATCTCCGAGGCGTTCGGGGGGCCCGAGTCGCTCGTCTCGATCGGGCCGAGGACCGCGCCCACGCTCACCGTCACCTCGCCCTCGGCGGCGACGGCTCCCCGGATGCGTGAGGCCGCCGCACTGATCTCCGCGACGCTGTCGACCGGGAACATCACCACGAACTCCTCGCCCCCGATCCTGCTCACCAGGCTGCCGGCCGGGGCGGCGGTGGTGATGACGCGCACCGCGTTGACGAGCACGATGTCCCCGGCGGTATGCCCGAACGTGTCGTTGACTTCCTTGAAGTGGTCGATGTCGATCAGCAGGAAACCGACCGGCCGGCGGTGATCGGCGCAGTGACCGAACACGCGGGCGTGGCGTCGGATCAGTCCCCGCCGGTTCAGCGCTCTGGTCAGCGGGTCGATCTCGCCGACGAGCGCGACCCTCTCCATCGCGAACTCGAGGGAACTCCGCAGCACCACCACCATGAAGACCGGGATGCAGACGGTGAGGATCGATGCGCCCGCCGCGACGAGCCCGCCGATGACCGAGGTGGACGACACGGCGGAGAAGGCCGAGGCGAGCAGGATGGCCGTCAGGCTGAACCCGATGGTCGCCCGGATCGTCGAGGCCATCGCGGCGATGGCGGGGGCCGTGGCCAGCAGGGCGACGATCGCCCGTGAGGCCGCCGGATCCGTCACGATGGTCGCCGAGAACGCGATGCAGACCATCGCGCCCACCCCCACGACCGCGAACTGGCGATCCGTGAGGCGACCGACGCGGGCGGTGAACAGCAGCAGCGCGACCCCGATCACCCAGATGGCGATGAACGCCGGCATCATTCCCGGGCGGACGAACGTGGGACTGCCGAGGGCGAGCACCGGGAGGACCGCCCCGCACCCGCTGCTGACGAGGATCGCGGCCGACCTGGCGTCGAATCTCTCCCAGAAGCGGGCGGGCACGCTCATGAACCCGTGCCGGCAACTACCGCCCTGACGGTGAGCAGGAGGATCTTGATGTCGAGCCACACCGACCAGTTCTGGATGTAGAAGTTGTCGTACAGTGCCCGGTCGTCGATGCTCGTGTCGCCGCGCAGGCCGTGGACCGCGGACCACCCCGTCAGTCCCACCGTGGCCCGGTGTCGGTCCACGTAGGACGGGACACTGCGGGCGAACTGCTCGACGAAGTGCGGCCGTTCGGGTCTCGGGCCGACGAGCGACATGTCCCCGCGCACGACGTTCCACAGCTGGGGCAACTCGTCGATCGAGGAAGCCCGCAGGATCCGCCCCAGCGGACCGATCCGGTCCTCCGGATGCCAGTCGGTGTCCGACGCCCCGGGATCCACGGGCCGCATGGAGCGGAACTTGTAGAGCACGAACTCGCGTCCGCCGCGACCGACGC
Source organism: Dietzia sp. WMMA184 (assembly GCF_002441635.1). Classification (NCBI taxonomy): domain Bacteria; kingdom Bacillati; phylum Actinomycetota; class Actinomycetes; order Mycobacteriales; family Dietziaceae; genus Dietzia; species Dietzia sp. WMMA184. The sequence continues at coordinate 3,276,580 of NZ_NXEI01000001.1, forward strand.
GCACCTGGCGGAACAGGATCGGCGCACCCCGGTCGGACAGCGCCACCGCCGCGGCGGTGAGGGCCAGCAGCGGCGACAACAGGACCAGCGCGCTCCCGGCGACCACCACGTCGAACACCCGCTTGGCCTGCCAGTACCACGTGCGATGGATGTGGCGCCGGACCCTGATCAGCGGAATGGTGTGGATCCGGTCCATGTCCGCGTTGAGGTGCACGAACTCGAACAACCGGGGCACCAGGAAGATCTCACAGTCCAGGGTGTCGCACTGCCGCAGTGGAGAGATGAGGGAGGAGTCCGGGCGGTGCTGGAACGCCACGATCACGGTCTCGACGTCCAGCTCCACCACCGCCTCGTGCAACGGGCGATCGAGGACGGGGACCGGGAGCCGGCCCGCGCCCAGCAGCGGGTCGCAGTCGATCACCGCCACGGGTTTCAGGCCCAACTCGGGGAACTCGTCCATGCTGTCGAGAAGCTCACCGGCGACCACACCGCCCCCGACGATGATCGTGCGTCGACGGGCGGCGGGATTGCGGCGCCGCCGGCGGCGCACGATCGCGTAATAGATCACGCGTGTGAGGACGAGGGCGCCGAAGATTGCCGCGATCATCACGAGCAGATCCCGGATGGAGTCGTGCCCGCCCCGGGCGAACTCCACGACCAGGGCTGCGACGATGGAAGCCGCGGCCAGACGTGGGGCGTCGTTGAGCGCCGACAGCGTGAGGAGGGAGCGATAGTTCCCGGAGAACTCCACCGCCAGCACCACGAGAATCGCGGCCACCACGGCACCTGCCGGGGAGTCGACGAGCGCGGAGATCACCGCGGTCTGGACGACCGCGTCGAGCCCGGCCAGGAAATGGTCGGACCGGTGCCGCGGCATCCGACGTCGGGTCTTCTGGCCTACAGCGACTTCCCGAACTGTCACGACGCGATGCTCTCGATGTGGTGTGCAGTGCCGAAGCCGAACAAGGCTGGTGGGGTGCCCTGCTGATGCGTCCTGGAGAAGGTGGCGAGGAACTCGTCCGTGGTCACACCCGCGGCCGCCTGCGCGTGCACGCCCGCGTCCATGCCGGCGGCGGTGTAGGCGCGCAGGAGCTCGGCGATTCCCTCGGCGAGCCCGCGACGGGCCTCGAAGCCGACAGCCCGCAGGATCTCCCCGGAGTCCACTCGGCGCGGCTCGCGCGCACTCCCGGAGTGGTGGGCGACTCCGATGGATGTTCCCGGCACGGCCTCGGCCACCATGCGGGCGAGTTCGGTCTTCGTCACCGAGTCCGGATGGCCGCCGACATTGAACGACGCTGCGCGCACGGTCTCCGCCGGCGCCTCCAGGCACCGCACGAAGGCGTCCGCGACGTCCCTCACGTGGATCGATGGCCCCAGGGTGGCGGTGGCTCCCGTCGGCACGACCCGGCCGTCGAAGGCCGCGGTGGCCACCATGCGGTTGACCGGCAGATCCGAGCGCAGCCGCGGGGAGACCCCGAACGCCGTAGCCAATCGGAGGGATGCCGGGCTGAAACCGCTGTCGGCTAGCGCCGCGATGTCCTCCTCGACCCGCAGCTTGGACGCCGCCCACGGGGTGGTCGGATGCAGGGGGCTGGACTCGGTCGCCGGGTCCCCGTCCCCGGGCGCGTACACCGCGCATGTCGAGGCGAAGAGGAATCGACTCACCCCCGCAGCCCTGGCCTCCCGCGCCAGGCGAACCGAGACGAGGTGGTCGGACTCGCCGACGGATCGTTGGAGGGTTCCGAGGCCACCCCCGTCCGGCGCGGCGGCGAGATGGACCACGGCGTCGAATCCCACGAGATCCTTTGCCGAGACCTCACGCAGATCCGCGCAGAGGGTGGGCGGATCGTGTGGGATCGGCCCCAGGACACGGGCGGCGTACACCCCTGTATCGAGCCCGGTGACCTCATGGCCGGCGGCCGAGATCTCGTCTGCCACCACGGTCCCCAGGTACCCCTGATTACCCGTGACCAGGACCCTCAAAGATCCCGTCCCCCTGGCGAACGTCGACTCGGTGCCGGGCCTGCTGATGACTGTCCTGTCCATAAGAGTGCTCCGCTACCTCAGTCGCCGGAGCGGGTCCCCTAGTGCCCGCCTCGACGCGTTCATGATAAGCGTAGCTTGATTAACGAGATGTGCAAGTTTTTAACTTCCCTAGAGCGTCCGGACCTCGGCGCTTCGCCGAAGGAATCCTCTTAGCTTTTATTAAGGAATACGGATCTGGGATGCGGGCGCCGGACGGCCGTAGAAGTATCCCTGCGCATGCGTGAAGCCCAGGTCTCGTAGGACGGGAATCTGGCCCTCGTCCTCCACGCCCTCGGCGACGGACGCTATCCCGAGCGTCTGGGAGATGTCGCAGACGGCGCCGATGATCTTGCGGATGGAGGGGTCCGAGACCGAGCGCACCAGGGAGCGGTCCACCTTGACCACGCTCACCGGGAGGTCGGCGAGGTAGCGCAGTGCCGCGAACCCCGTCCCCAGGTCATCGACGCAGATGACGCAGCCCATCTCCGCCAACCCCTCGATAGTCCGCATCGCCGGGGAGGCGACATCGATGAGGGCCTGCTCCGTGATCTCGATCCAGACGTCGGACGCGCTCAGCGACCACTCGTCCAGGGTTCGTCGTACGTACGGCAGGAGCCGCGAATCCGCGAGCTGTCGTGCGGAGTAGTTGACGGACATGAACAGCGGCGTGGTCACACTATGGGGACTCCACCGGGCGAGCTGCTCCAGCGCGGAACGCGTCCCTGCTCTACCGATCGGCAGGATGAGCGAGGTCTCCTCGGCGGCGGGGAGGAACGCCGGCGGGGTGAGTAGGTCATCGCCTCTCCGCCACCGGATCAAGGACTCGTAGCCGAGCACGCGGGCGTCGGCCAGGTCGACGATGGGCTGGTAGTGCATCTCGAAATCCGAGGAGGCAGCGCGCGCCATCGCAGTCCTCAGCTCTGAGGCGTTGGCGAGTTCCTCGAGCATGGACTGCGTGGCCGCGTGCAGATGCGACCCGGTCTCCATGGCGAGATGCGCGGCCGCGAACGCCGCCCGCATCAGGAGGTCCGGGTCGTCTGTACCCACCGACGCCGCAGTGGCGGAACCGACCTGTGACTGCACGAAGTGCTCCCGGTCGGCGAGGAGGAGCGGGTGGGAGAGGTGTTCCTTCAGCTCGGCGGTGAGGTCGTCCACGGAGTGGGTGCCCGCGTCGAACCGGATCACCACGGTGCGGTCGACGGGTCCGGGCTCGACGATGGCATGGCCCCCCAGGGCGGCGCGAATAGATGACTGTGCAGCGGTCGTGATCAGGGCCGAGGTGGCGAAACCGTGTGCTGCCAGGAAGCCGCCGGAGAGATCCAGTCCCACGACGATGACGCCTGCAGAACTCGGTCCCTGCGCCCGACCCGGAGCGCCTGCCTCGATCCTCTCCTCGGGGTCTGCGTCCGAGAGTCCGTTCGCCGGGCAGACATCATCGGCACGGGAGCCGGGCGCCCCGGCCTCCTGCGGCAGTCTCGACAGACGTAACACCATCGGAATGACCATACAGCCGAAACTGGCCGTTCGATCAGCTATTTTCCGTCCGACACGCAGCGCTGCCGGGCGTGGCGTACCCCGGGGTGAGGTCGATCGACTCGGTGCCGAGTGCCGGATGGGTAGCCTCGCGGCCATGACCGACTTCGTCCTCCTCCCCGGCCTCCACGGTGACGCACAGACGTGGGCGCCGGTCATGCGCGCGCTGCCGGACGGCGTCCACGCCACGCCGCTGGATCTTCCGGCCGTGGCCGACCTCGATGCACTCGTCGACGAGGTGGCGGGCCGGGTTGCGCCCGGCAGCGTCGTTGTGGGGCATTCGCTCGGCGGCGTGGTGGCGATGCATCTGGCCGAGCGGCACCCGTCGCTGCTGGCCGGGCTCGTCCTGGTCACCGCCCCGGTGGGTGCCGAAAATCCGGAGTCGGCGAAGGCGCGGGCGGACCGCGCCGCGGGACTGAGCCCGGAGGCGTACGAGGAGATTGCGCTCGACGGTATGGAGGCGGTGTACTACGGCGACCGCGGCCACGATCCGCAGGTCCGGGCCGAGCGGCTGCGCGCGGCGCGGGTGTACGGGCCGGAGCGGTTCGCTGCCCATTCGGTGGCGATCGGCGGCCGGCCGGATCGCGGCGAGTTTCCCGCGCAGGCTGGTGTCCCGGTGCTGATCGTGGGGGCGTCGGACGACCAGGTGGTGCCTACCGAGGAGCAGCGGCGGTGGGCTGAGGTGAATGGTGCCGGGGATGGTCGCGTCACCTACGTCGAGATCCCGGAGACCGGACACATGCTGCCGGTGGAGGCCCCGGACGAGCTGGCCGGCGCGATCGTCGACTGGCTCCGCGGACTCTCGGGCTGACCCGGCCGGTTCCGCGCCACCCGGCAGCCGCGGGCCCGGCGGGTGGAGGTGGGCCTCGTCGTCGTCATCGTCGTCGTCGCGATCTTCCACCCGCACCACGTCGCCCAGTGGCATGCCCGCCTGGCGGTCTCCGGTGACTGGACGCGCGGCGCCGCCACTGACCGCTCGCGCGCGTACCGTCGATTCATGACCGAGCAGCAGCCCTACGAGGTGCTCGAGCATCACCCGGAGTTCGAGCTGCGGCGGTACCCCTCCCACGCCGCGGCGGAGGTGTCCGTTCGCGGGTCCTTCAGCAGTGCCGGCAACCAGGCGTTCAGGGCTCTCTTCAGGTACATCACCGGTCACAATAAGTCCGCCGGGTCCATCGCCATGACGGCACCGGTCGTCCAGGAGGCCTCCGGCTCCGAGAAGGTCGCCATGACCGCGCCCGTGGTCCAGACCGAGGCCGACGGCGGCGAGCACGTGGTCGCCTTTGTCCTGCCCGCCTCGCTCACCGCCGCGACCGCGCCGGTGCCCGCCGATCCTCGGGTGCGGGTCAGGCAGGTGCCCGGCCGTGTTGCGGCAGCGGTGCGCTACTCCGGACGGTGGAGCGAGTTGGCCTATCGACGTCACCTGGCCGACCTCGAGGCCGCGATCGCCCGGGCCGGGCTGGTCGCCACCGGGCCGCCCAGGTACGCCAGATTCGACCCGCCCTTCACGCCGTGGTTTCTACGGCGCAACGAGGTGGTGCAGGACGTGGTGTGGCCCGAAGGCGGCTGACTCGCGTCGCGCTGGCGGTGTTCGGCAAATTGTCCGCTTCCGTTGGCTGCGGAACGGCGCTATTATCCGAACATGATGAACGGCAAGACGATAGATTCGAGACCCCCTTCGGAGGCGGAACTCGTCGATGCCGCGTCCCAGGCACTTCGCGAGAGACTCCCGCCGGAGTGGAAGATCGATACCAGGCAGGGCGCTACATCGTCGACATCTGGCGGCGCCGATTCTCTGATGATCGCCGAGGCTCCCGATGGGAGTGCCGCAACATTCTGTGTCACCGTCAAGAGCGCCGTCGTAGCTCGCGACATACCTGCGCTTCGGAAGAGGTGCGGCGACACTATGGCCCAGGTGCCGGACAGTGGGTGCCTGGTCTTGACTCGCTATCTCGCGCCCGCCGACCGTGCGCGGCTCGACGCGGCTGGCATTTCATATATCGATGCGACCGGCAATATGAGGGTTTCATCCCCCGTTCCCGCACTCTTCGTCTCGGATCGTGGTGCCGAAAGAGATCCCTGGCGGGGGCCAGGGCGCCCGAGGGGCACCCTCAAGGGAGAACCCGCAGCGAAGGTAGTCAGAGCGCTACTCGATCTTCCCGGGCCATGGCGTGTGCGGGAACTCGCCGACGTCGCCAATGCCTCGGTGGGGTCGGTATACCGTGTGATGCAGTTTCTCGAAGATCAGGAACTTGCGCAGCGGCTGCCTGACCGGCGATTCCTGGTGTCCGATTGGGCAGCTCTTCTGCGCAGATGGAGCGACGACTATCAGTTGCTCCGGTCCAATGCCGTGTCCCATTGGATCGCTCCCCGGGGCCTGTCGGACCTTCTCGATACGGTGCGCGAGGAAGAGGACGTCGACTACGCGCTGACCGGGTCCGTCGCAGCAGCAGCGTGGGCTGCCTACGCGCCAGCCAGGTCGGCGATGGTGTACGTCCGAAACGTCGAACGTGCAGCGGCGAACTGGGGCTTGCGCGCGACCGAAGCGGGAGCGAACGTGCTGCTGATCGAACCCACTTACCCCGTCGTCATGGAACGCGCCATGACCGCGTTGGAAGGGCTCACGGTCGCCCGCCCGGCCCAGGTGGCTGTGGACCTCATGACCGGGCCGGGCCGGGCACCCGCAGAGGCGAACGAGTTGATCGAATGGATGAGGGCACATGAACAGTCCTGGAGGGGGTAGTGGCGATCTGCTCGTCAGTGCCCGGTCTGCGCTTCTGGACGCGGCCGAGGCGTTGTCCGAGCACCGGGAGTCTCTCGTCCTGATCGGGGCGCAAGCGGTCTACCTTCGAACCGGCGGTCTCCGGGTGGCACTCGCGGAGGCAACGAAAGACAGTGACGTCGCGCTCGACCCTCGCACGGTCGCAGACGAGCCGCTCATCGACGACGCCATGACGCGAGCGGGCTTCTACCGCTCCGATCAACCGGGATCCTGGCTCAATCGAGAAGGGATACCGGTTGACCTCATGGTCCCAGAAGAGCTTGCCGGTGGAGGCGGTCGCGGTGCGCGAGGTGCTCGGATACCGCCGCATTCGAAGCACGCAGCCCGCCGGGCACGAGGACTGGAGGCATGCTTAGTCGACAACGAACAAATGGATGTACCTGCGCTCGATCCGCGAGACAAGCGTCGGGCCCGCCTCCGGGTAGCTGGACCTGCAGCATTGCTGGTTGCCAAACTACATTAGATCGCCGAGCGTGCTGATGCCCCGCACCGACTGAACGACAAAGACGCGCACGACGCCTACCGGCTCCTCCAGGCGTTCGGTACACATGAGTTGGCCACAGTGTTCTCGCAGCTCCGAACCCATGAACTCAGCGCGGCCGCAACAGAAGACGCCCTCGGGTTCCTCGATGAATTGTTCGCTCATAGCCCGGAGGCTCTCGGATCGGCAATGGCGGGGCGCGCCGAGGAGGGGATTGGGGAACCTGAACAAGTCGCAGTTGCTGCATACTTCCTCGCTCGGGACCTGCTACTCGAATTGGGTGAGCGACCGACATCCGACCCCTAACTTTCGATAGCGGGTGGACCGGCAATTTCGCGACGCCTGCGCTGGGCACGTGAGCTCACGCAAGAAGACGTCGCGCACAAGCTGCACGTTGGGCAGAACCGGGTATCGGATATCGAACGTGGAGAACGTGATCGGGTGAAGCTCGATACGCTCCGGAGGCTCTCCGAGACGGGCCGACCGTGGCGTTGGTTGACCTCCTCGTCGTCGTCATCGCTTTCGCGCCGGCACGTGAGCGATGTCGACGGACACCGGCCGCCACGAGATCCCGGGGATCGAACGCAAGGGAGCGAACGAGTCGGCAGCGCGCTGCCACGCGACCGCCAGACTGCTCGCGATAAGGACGGCGTCGGCGGGCTGGGCTTGCGTGGCGAGGCGACGAAGGAGCTGGACGTCGGTGAGCTTGACCGTGACCGTCCACGTGATCGTGCCCCGGTCGTAGGTCTCGGTGGTCACAGTGCTCTCGACATCGAGAACCCGGAACGCGCCCTCTTCGAGGAGTTCCTCCACACCGCCTGTAGGCCAGATCAGCCAGGCCAGTTGAGGCAGTGGAGGAAGGTCGGGATCGGGTCCCGCATCCTCACTCGCAGGATCCTCGATCACCTCACCGGAGAACGCGTCGACCACCACGGTGTCCTTGAGGTACCGCGTGAGGGCCGCCGTTACCGTCGCCGCATCGACGATGGTCACCTCCGCGGTGACAGTGCAGGCCCACGTCTCGCGGTTCCTCCCGGGACGGGGCTGCGCAGGCGAGGGTTGCGGGGTGGGCTCAGGCGCGGACTCGGGTAGGTCGAACAGCCCGGGCTCGTCGGTGTCCATGGCAGGTGAGACTACTTCTCCGAACGGGGGCGTCCCAGCACGCCACTCGCATCTCGTATCGTCGGTGAGGTGACGCCTTCGATAGATCGCCCCTACGGACCAGGCGACCTCACCGCAGACGAGTTGAAGCACGCGGTTCTCGACGCATTGGCGAGCGCGGGAGTCCCTCAGACCGAGTTGATGGCCTCGCTGGCGGCCGGGGCTGACTACCAGTCCCCGTGGGAGCGCCCGGCCGTCAACCGGCGGCACCCGAGGCGCGAGGCGCCGGTGACGTACCGCGTCAAGGTCGAGCTGCTGGACTCGTCCCCGCCCATCTGGCGGCGCCTGGACCTGCGCAGCGACCTGGAGTTGCCGCGCCTGCACCTGATCCTGCAGGAAGCCATGGGCTGGACGAACAGCCACTTGCACGAGTTCGTCCACGCATCCTCGCGCCGAGACCGCGACGCCGAGCGCTTCGCCTCGATGGACTATCCCGACGCCGGGGAGATGGGCGAGCTCGACGAGGCTGACGTACGGCTCGACGAGCTGGCGCACAGTGCGGGCGACAGATTTCTCTACCTGTACGACTTCGGTGACAGTTGGTGGCATCGCGTCACCGTGGAGAAGGTCCTGGAGCCCGACGACGACGACGGCGAGTCCCCGGATGCAACCGTGGTGGCCGGCCGCCGGGCATGCCCACCGGAGGACTGCGGAGGGATCTGGTCATACAACGAGTGGATAGCCGGGGACGCCGACCCGGACGGCTGGGACCCGCACACCCTCGAGTTCTGGGCGGGGTTGGACGCGGAAGCGTTCGACCTCGACGATGCGCAACAGCGCGTGGTAGAGATCGCTGACATGCCCGCCACCCTCCGGGAAGTCCAGCGGGACGAGGCCGCGAAGCTGCAGATCCTGCTCGAGCGGGTCGGTGACGGGGTCAAGCTCACCGCGGCCGGGTACCTGCCGCCGACGATGGTCGAGCAACTGATGATCGACACCGGCTGGCACCGCCAGTGGATCGGGAAGAACAACCGCGAGGACCTCACGTTCCCGATCTGGCAGCTGCGGGACTGGGCCCGGGCGCTGGGGCTGGTGCGCAAGTACAAGGGAGAGCTACGGCCCACCCGCCGGGGTGCGGCGCTGAAGAACGACCGCGAGGCTCTCGCCGACCTCATCGCCCGCAGCATCCCGCACGACCGGCTCTACGGCACGCCGCTCGACTGGTTCTGATGTGCCGGGACGCGACCCGCCCGTATGGGGGGCGTGGCCGGCTGCCATGCGGTGGGATCGGCAGCGGTGTATAAAGTGGAGTCTAGTCCGCTTTGGAGATCGCCGCGTACGCAACGAAGCGCGCGGCCGCGGCCACCGGTCGCTCCCGCCAACAATGAAGACCTCACCCACCCGGGACGTCACCATGACCACTGCACGCGAGAACCCCGACAACGCTGAGCCCCCCGACAACGCTGAGCCCGCCGAAAGCGCTGAGCCACCTGAAGTCCCGGAACCAGCGGTGCACGCTCGCGGCCTCGGGCTGGTGGGCGACCACGGCCGGGTCTTCGGCCCCCTGGATCTGGATATCGACCGCGGTGGAATCACCGTCCTGCGCGGCCACCCCGGCAACGGCCGCACATGCCTCCTGCTCACCCTGGCCGGTCGAATGGCGCCCACCGAGGGACGGCTCGAGGTACTCGGTCACACCGGCAGTCGCGAGATCTTCACCCGGTCGGCGATCGCCGGATTCTCGGGCATCGACGAGCTGGACCCGGCGGTCACGGTCCGCACGGTCGTGGCGGAGCAGCGCGCGTGGATGAGCCCGTGGTGGCGCCCGCGTGGCCGCACCGGCCCAGCCCAACTCGAGGAGCTCCTCGGCCCGGTGTACGGGGACCTCCGCCTGCCCGGGCTGCGCACCTACGTCGGCGACCTCACCGAACTGGATCGCCTGCTGCTGCGCATAGCGCTGGCCCGCTACGAGGGCACGCCGATACTGGTGGTGGACGACATCGAACAGGTCCGCGTCCCCGCGGAACGCGCACGAGCGCTGCAACGCCTGGCCGAGATCGCCGACGCCGACCAGAGCACCGTCATCCTGTCCTCCGTGGACTCCCTGCCCGCGGGGTCGCCCGAGCACCACATGGTCACCGTCCCCGCCACCAAGGAAGGCCTCGCATGATCTCCGGACTGTCCATCGGCAGTGAGCTCAAGCGCTTCGGCCGCGGACGGCTACCGCGCGTGGCGATAGTCGTGCTGGTGCTCATGCCCCTGCTCTACAGCGCCCTGTACCTCGCCGCCTTCTGGGACCCGTTCGGCCGGACCTCCCAGTTGCCGGTCGCGTTGGTCAATGACGACACCGGGACGCAGGTCGACGGCGAACCACTACGCGCCGGCGACCAGGTGGTGGACGAACTCCTGCAGAACGACCAGCTCGACTGGCGGCTGGTCGACGCCGCCGAGGCCGAAGCCGGACTGTCCGATCACCACTACAACTTCGTGGTTCGGCTGACCCCGGAGTTCAGCGAATCCGTCGCCTCACCCACCGGGGACGACCCGCGCCAGGCCGCGATCACCGTCACCTACGACCAATCCGGCAACTACCTGTCCAGCCTCATCGGACGCAGCGCCACAGCCGAACTGCACAACGCGGTGGGCTCGGCCATCTCAGCGCAGGCCGTCGACAAAGTCCTCGTGGGTGTGCAGGATGCCGGCGCCGGGCTGCGCGAGGCCGCCGACGGTGCCGCGCAGCTCGACGACGGCGCGGGCACACTCGACGACGGCATCACCGAGCTGAGCGAGAAGTCCGCTGAACTCGACGCCGGCGCCCGCACCCTCGACCAGGGCGCCGCCAGGCTCGCGGACGGCAACCACCAGCTGGCCACCAAGATCCACGAGGCCCGCTCCGGGGTCGACCAATTGGCCGGCGGGATCGGCACTGCCGCCGAAGGCGCGACGCAGCTCAACGAGGGCGTCCAGCGCCTCGACGGCGGAGTGCAGCGGCTCGGGAACGGGGCCGCGCAGGTCAGCGGCGGAGTCGACCAGCTCGCCGGTGTCCTGGATCAGCTCTCGCAGGCACAGAATGCCGCGATCGCCCCGCTGCGGCAGGCCGCCGCGCAGATGAGGCAGGTCGAGGCCACCACCGGATCGGGTAGCTCCGCCGGATCGGCCGGGGTACCGGTCTCCGTGCAGTTGGAGACGCTGGCCGACCAACTCGAATCGCAGGGCCTCGGCGCCGGCTCGTCGCAGCTGTCGGACCTGCACCGGCTGCGCGACGGCGCCCGCGAGTTGTCGTCGGCACTCAACGACCCCTCCGGCGAGTTCCTCACCGGGATCAACGCCCTGGGCGACGGCGCGACGCAGCTCGACAACGGGCTGCAGCGGCTCGGCACGGGCGCCACCACACTGGTCGACGGCGTGCGCCAGCTCGACGAGGGCGCCGCGCGCTTGGACGAGGGCGCGGCCACCCTGGCCGAGGGCACCGGCGACCTCACAGACGGCACCGGCCGCCTGGTGGAGGGCACGAACCGGCTCGCCGACGGCTCGCACACCCTCAAAGACGGCACCGGCCGGTTGTCGAGCGAACTGGCCGCCGGCGCCGACCGGGTGCCGGAGTGGAGTGACCAGCACCGCGAGGACATGTCGCGCACGATCGGCGACCCGATCACGCTCACGTCGATGTACGACAACCCGGCGGAGACGTTCGGCTACGGGTTCGCCCCGTTCTTCGTCCCGCTGGCACTGTTCGTGGGCGGCATCATGATCTGGCTGCTGCTCACGCCACTCCAGCCGCGCGCCGTGGCCACCCGGCTGCACCCGCTGCGGGTCGTGATGGCCTCGCTGCAGCCGGCGCTGCTGTTGGCGCTCGGGCAGGCGGTGGTGATCCTGCTGGTGCTGCGCTTCGGCCTGGGCATGACGCCGGTTCACCCGATGGGCGCACTGGCCATCATGGCGCTGTCGGCGGTGGCGTTCATCTCACTCATCCAGATGCTCAACGTGGTGTTCGGCCCGTCGGTCGGCAGAGTGCTGTCCATGGCACTGCTGATGCTGCAGCTGACCTCCGCGGACGGCATCTATCCGACCGCGGTCGAGCCCTCGTTCTTCCGCTGGATCCACCCGTTCAACCCCATGACCTACACCGTGCAGGGGCTACGGCAGACCATCATGGGTGGGAGCCCCTCGCAGATGTGGATTCCGGTGTTGGTGCTGACGTTGGTGACGGTGGGCGCGATCGGCATCAGTACGTGGGCGGCGCACCGCAATCGAGTGTGGACCCTGGAGCGGTTGCACCCGCCGGTGGCTATGTAGCGCGGAGTTACTCCTCCGTCGTGATGAACTGGGCGAGCGACTCGGGGCCTATAGCGGCCCGCCGAGGCGCCAATAGCCGGTGAACTGGACGCGGTCGGGCTCCTGGCCGCGGGCGAGGAGATGCCGGCGGACGGCCGTGACCATCCCGGACTCGCCGGCCACCCACGCGAACCCGGCGGGGAGCTCGACCGCGGCCATCGCGTTGATGAGCTCATCCGCCGAGCCGGGCGCCGCCGCCACCACCCGAACCCGGACGCGGTCGGCGTCGGCGGGGGAGACCGCGGGCAGAACCGTGCGGGGGAGGGCGGACGGGTCGGGCACCGCGGCCAGCACGTCGAGCGCCAACGTCGGCGGTCGCTCCTCGATCAGCCGGGCCAGCGCGGGCAGGGCGGTGGCGTCCCCCACGGCCAGCATCCGGTCCACCGCGGGAAGGGCCCGGCTCACCCGCGGGCCGACGATCGTCAGCGCGTCACCCGGCCGGACCGACTCGAGCCAGCGCACGCCCGCGCCCGAGGCGTGGCGGACCAGGTCCACGGCGAGGGCGCCGTCTCGCAAGGACCGCACGGTGTACTCCCGCACCAGCGCGGCGCTGCCCGGTGGGTGGCCCAGCCCGCCACCCGGCGCGGGAACGGGGAGGGTGACCTCGCCCGTCACGGGATCGGGCAGGCAGAAGACCACGACGTCGTCGAAGGACGGGCTGCGCACGGCGGGCACGAGGCCGGTGTCGCCGGCCGCGGCGGAGGCGGTGGCGCATGCGGAGCTGGCGGCGGCGAACTCCCCGAGCTCGTCGCCCTCGAGCGTCACGCGCACCAGCTCGGGCGAGAGGGGTTCGACGGCGCGCACCCGGACCCGGCGCAGTGCAGTCGGCTGCCGGCTCTCCGCCCGGTGGGGGTTGCGCGGGCGCCGGACCGCCTGCTCAGGCACGACGCCCCTCCTGCCACAGCAGGCCCAGGAAGAACAGCCCGCCGAGCACCACCGTCACCACACCCACCGGGAGCGGCAGGGCGAATGCGTGCTGGGCCACCAGGTCCGAGGCCAGGAGCAGCACCCCGCCCAGCAGCGCCGCCGGCAGGACGCGATCACTGCTGGTGAGCAGCCGCGACAGGTGCGGAGCCACCAGCGCCACGAACGAGATCGGCCCGGCCGTCGCCACCGCCGCCCCGGCCAGGACGGTGGCCGCCGCCAACAGGACCAACCGCGTGCTCCGCAGTCGCACGCCCAGGGCCACCGCGACGTCGTCGCCCAGCGCGAGCGCGCGCATGGCCCGGGACCGACTCGCGATGACCACCGACGCCACAAGCAGCACCCACGCCAGCGGCCAGAGCTCGGACCAGCCGCGACCCTGCAGCGAGCCGGTGAGCCAGATCTGGGCGGTGACCGCGCTCGCCACGAAGCCGCGGGAGAGCAGGTGCGCCACGTACGCCATCGCCAGGGCGCCCAGGGCCACGCCGAGCAGGACCAGGCGGGCGCCGCTGAGCCCGCGCCACCACGTCAGGGCCAGGATGAACCCGGTGGTGAGCGCCGCGCCCGCGAGTGCGCCCGTGGCGACCTGCGCGATCCCGCCGCCCAGCACGAGGATCACCGTCGCCCCGCCCGCCGACGCGCCCTGGGTGATGCCGATGATGTCCGGGCTGGCCAGCGGATTGCGGGTGAGCGCGCAGAACAGCGCGCCCGACGTCGCCAGAGCCGCGCCCACCGCCAGCGCGACCAGCGCCCGGGGCAGGCGGCGTTCGTGGATGAAGAAGTTGGTGGTGCGGTCGGGTGCGTCGCCGAGCAGGGTCGCCACCGCGTCGGGGACCGAGATGATGAACTCGCCGATCACCAGCGAGGCGGCCACGAGTATGACGACGACGACGGCGAGGATCGCAGTGACCCACGCAGTGCGCAGGTGCAGCCGCACCGAGAATCGGCCGGCGGCGAGGAGGCGTTCGTCGCTGGGCAGGGCTGTTGCGGGGCGCGGTGCGGTTATCGTCATGCGACACCCACTCGTCGGCCGGCGGCCAGGTACGCCACCAGCAGCGGCGCGCCGATGAACGCCATCACCACGCCCGCCGGGGTCTCGGACCCGCCCGCGATCACCCGGCCGATCACGTCGGCCGCCAACAACAGCGCGGGCGCCACCACCATGGACAGCGGGACCACCCGGATCAGGCTCGGGCCGACGAGACCGCGGACGAGGTGGGGCACGACCAGTCCCACGAAGCTGATGGGGCCGGCCAGCGCCGTGGCGGTCCCGGCGAGCAGTGCGACGGCGACGAGCGACCACACCCGCACCCACCCGGGGCGCACGCCCAGCGCCACCGCCGAGTCGTCGCCCAGGGCGAGCGCGTCCAGGCCGCGCAGGAGCAGCAGGGCGATCACCGCGCCCGCGACGACGAGCGGGATCACGCCGGTGACCTCGTCGATCGACCGCGCAGTGAGCGAGCCGACCTGCCAGAAGCTGTACGCCTGCAGGACGGTCTCGTCCAGCACGACGAACGTTTGGCTGAGACCGGACAGCACCGCCGCCAGCGCCACCCCGGCCAGGGTGAGCCGAACGGGTGAGGACGCCGCGAGCGCTGAGGTGCTGAGCAGGAGGATGATCGCGGACGCCACACCGGCGCCGGCCAGTGCGAACCACACCGTGGAGGCCAGGCCGAGGCCGCCGGTGAGCGTCGCTCCGGCGACCACCCCGAGCGCGGCGCCGGCATTGACGCCGAGGATTCCCGGGTCGGCGATCGGATTGCGGGTCACGGCCTGCATGAGCGCTCCGGACGCGCCGAGCGCCGCACCGCACACCAGCCCGAGCACGGTCCGGTTGGCCCGCAGTTCGCCGACGATCCCCACCACGCTCTGCGTGCCCTGGCCGAGCAGTGCGCCCACCACCTCGGCCGGCGGGATCGGGCGGGCACCGATAGCGAGGCTGGCCACCACGGCGGCCGCCAGGGCCAGGACGGCCACGATCAGTCCGGGGAACAACCCGGCTCCGCGGCGGGGCTGCTGGCCAGCGCTTGCTGCCGGGGCGGCTGCCCGGTCGGCGGCCGGCACCGCGGGCCGTGCGTCGGCGTCGGAGTCGGGGAGAGGTCGTGGGGCCACGGTGGAACCCTAGACCAGACTGATTGTTAGGTGAGCCTTGCCTGTGTGGTTTGATCTGTAGTCATGACCAGAATCTCACGCCGGCGCCGCTCGGTGCCCGCCCTGATCGCCATGGCCCTCGCCTCTGCGGTGGCTCTGTCCGCGTGCTCCGGCAGCAGCGACACCGCCGAGGCATCTTCGGACGAGGCCTATACCGTCACCCACGCGATGGGCGAGACCGTGATCGACGGGACGCCCGAGAGGGTCGTCGTCCTCGACTCTCCGCACCTCGACGCGCTCGTCGCGCTCGGCCACACCCCCGTCGGGATCACCGAGTCCGGCGCCAGCACCGGCGCCCCGCCGTACCTCGGGGACCTAGACGCCGAGATCGTGGGCCTGACCTCCGAGCCCGACATCGACGCGATCGCCGCCCTTGCCCCTGACCTCATCATCGGCGCCAAGGTCCGCCACGAGGCCATCTACGACGAGCTCTCCGGCATCGCCCCCACCGTGTACTCCGAGAACTCCGGCACCGACTGGCAGGAGCAGGCGCGGATCACCGCCGCCGCCGTCGGTGAGGACGAGGAGATGGAGCAGCTCATCGACGACCTCGACACCCACATCGCCGAGGTCGGCGAGCAGGTGGGCGCCGAGGGCACCACGCTGTCGATCGTCCGGTTCCGCCCGGACAACTTCCGCCTCTACGGACCCGAGACGTTCTCCGGCTCGATCCTGTCGCAGATGGGCTTCGACCTGGGTGAGCGCGAGTGGAACGAGTACTCCATGGCAGAGCTCTCCCCGGAGCTGTACGAACAGATCACCGGCGAGGTCGTGTTCTTCACCAACCCCGGCGGCGACCCGTCGGCGACGACCATGGCGACCGTGACCGGACTGTGGGGCGACCTGCCCGCTGTGAAGTCCGGCCAGGCCTACGAGGTCGAGGACGAGACCTGGATGGTCGGCATCGGTGTCCTGGGTGCCGGCGAGATCCTCGACGACGTCCAGGAGATCCTGGGCTGATGCGCCCCACCTCCCTCGACCGTGATGCCCGCGCCGGCGCCCAGCTCGAGCGCGGGCGCGGGCTCACGGTGGAGGGGGCGCGGCTCGCGTACGAACGCCGGGTCGTGGCCACCGACCTCGACCTGGAACTGCCCGAGGATGCGTTCACGGTGATCGTCGGCCCCAACGCCTGCGGCAAGTCCACGCTGCTCAAGGCGCTGGCGCGCGTGATCGCCCCCGGCGAGGGACGGATTCTGCTGGACGGCCACGACCTGCACAAGCTGCGGACCAAGGCGGTCACCCGCCGGATCGGGCTCCTGCCGCAGGGCGCCGTCACTCCGGAGGGGATCCGGGTCGACGACCTGGTGGCGCGTGGCCGGCACCCGCACCACAGCCCACTACGCCAGTGGAGCCGCGCCGACGACACCGCCGTGACCGCCGCGATGGCCTCCACCGGGGTGTCCGATCTGGCGACCCGGTTCGTCGACGAACTCTCCGGCGGCCAGCGCCAACGCGTGTGGGTCGCCATGCTGCTGGCCCAGGAGACGCCCATCCTCCTGCTGGATGAGCCCACCACCTACCTCGACATCGCGCACCAGTACGACGTGCTGGACCTGCTCCGAGACCAGCACGAGAGCGGTCGCGCGGTGATCGCCGTGCTCCACGATCTCAACCAGGCCGCCCGCTACGCGACGCACCTGGTCGTGATGAAGGACGGCCGCGTGGTGGCCACCGGCGCCCCGGCCGAGGTCCTCACCGCCGAGCTGGTGGAGCAGGTTTTCGGGCTCCCGTGCCTGATCGCCGCCGACCCGGTGACGGGAACGCCCACCGTGGTGCCGCTCGATCGGCGTGGCCGGAGCTGATCCCCGGTGCGGGTTTGCGGCATCTGATTCCGGTGAGCAGCAGGTGAGACGCTGATACTCGTGATCGAAAGACCGATGTCGTTCGACGGCCCGGCGAGCTGGGAGCTCGCCGGGCCGCCCCTACTTCGATTGGATCAGGAGTCGAACATGTCGGTCAGACTTCCGAGGCTCCCGAAGGACGGGGTGACTGGATCAACTGGGTCAACCGGAACGTCATCACTGAGGGCGTCGATAATGGAGGCGCGTACCTGCGGGTCGAGTTCCGGTCCGTTTCCAGCTTCGAGGTAGTTGCGAAGTTCCGCCTGTTGCTCCTCGGTGAGTTCGAAGTACTCGACCTCGAACTCGGTGACAACACCGAGTTCACCCGGGGTGCTGACGAAGCCAGTCTCCAGTCCTGGTGTGGTGCTTGCCGGCGCGTCTATCACGATGCGGGTGCGGCCTGGCTGCCCATCAACCATGGCTGGAACGGTCACAGGCAGGGTGTGGGTGAAGTCCAGTCCGGGCATCGCAAGGGAAACCTCCGTGGTGACCTCCTCGGAACTCGGGTTGAGGACGTCAACGTGCAGCTCCTGTCCGGCGACACCCGTCAGGAGCGTTCCCGGGCCGACCAGTGACACCGAGGTCGAACCGGGTGCAGCCAGGATGTCGAGGTCGGCAGCAGTGTCGAAGTCGAGTTCCTCGGTGGGCGCTGCGGCCTCGAACGGCTCGTCGGCACCCTGACCACCGATACCGTAGCCATCCCAACGGATGTTCGCCCAGTCGTCCCACCCGTGCAGCTGCGTCAGCTCGACATCCGCCCCGACGTCCTTGCGGTTGATGTCTGCCTCGACTCGGCCCCCATCGATGAAAAGATTGCAGTTCCAGTCAATCTCGCCTATATCTACCCAACGCATGAGCGGATTTAGGCAGTACCGGAAGGTTTGGGTCATCTGGGTGGTTCCGGTGACCCCATCCTGCTCGGAGAGAGATGTCTCGTCCAGGGTCGTCGCGACTTCCCGCGAGAAATCCAACTTCTGCGGTCCCCGAATGCCGCCGAGTTGGAAGGCGTAATTCATTGCGCTCGCGTAGTTGGGCTTGTAATTGGTGTGATCTCCTCCGCCATGACCGAGACCCAGGATGTGGCCGAGTTCGTGCATGAAGGTGCCGGCTTCGGACTGCCGATTGGTGATGGCATCCGAGCCTTTGGCGACGATGAACTTCGTTCCGGTATACGACGAGGATGCGAAGCTCTCGAAAGCGATGCCGCTCGAGTTCTTACCGCCGTCGTAGAGGTACCTGTCCGCGAACAACGCGTGCCTGAAGACTTTGGAGCGGGCGTCATCCAACTGCGCGCGGTTGTTGAAGTCATCGATCAATGACGTCGGTGCAGCCTCGGAACCAAGGAGCTCCGTGTGCTCAACCTTTCTGGCGCGCGATAGGCCGCCCCACTTCGTCTCGGTAGCACCGTCGAGGTATGAATCAGGTCCCGAATCGATGTGGAGAGAGATCCCGGGCTTGATCGCGGGGGCCCCAACTGGCTGGGGGACCGCGGGGGTGGGCGCCTGATCGAAGGCCCTCATGACCCTGCGCATCGCGTCCGTGTCCGGCTTGAAAGAGACCGCCGGTTTCGCCCCGAAGCCAAACCACCCACCGGGCACGGCGGGTCGGACCATCCAGTCCGCCTGAACGAAGAGGTCCTTCCGATACGGATCCGCGCCCATGGCGGGCAGGTCCAGGCCATCGATTCCGTTGATCTCCCATTCATCCGGCAGACCGTCGCCGTCGGAGTCCTTGACCGGAGTCGCACCGGAGCTGCACGAATCGTTGAAGAGGAATCGGAAGTTGTCCACCAGGGCTACCGAGTCGTACACGTTGTCGCCGATATCCTGCACGCTGACGATCAGGCGCATTGCGCCCGCGCCGTCGACTTCCACGGGAGCGGTCGCCGTGAGCTGTTCGGTGAGACCGTCCATCGTGGTGCTCCCGAAATCCACGACGGAGGCGGGAGCGATTCCGTAGACCGTATTGATCGAGAGGAGACGCCCCTCTGAATCAAAGGCCTGGTTATTGGGCGCGGTGATAGAGAAGTCAGATTGGTTGTATCGAACGTCGCTCTCCACAGTCTCGACGGTGAACACGTCGTTGAACTGCGACCCCACGTACTCCGGGTACTCCTCACTAGCGAAAATCGCGTCGAGGGCCACGCACTTCGCACCGCTGGGAGGCGTGAAGTCGAGAGTGACCTGGGTGAGGTCGTTGCCCGAGGCGCCCCGAGGTCCGTCGACCAGCTCCGTGCTGGAGAACTCGTCCGGAATAGCGCCGGGCCGAAACGCGTCTGCGGCGCGGCCAGTAGACAACACCAGCGCCGATCCATCCTTCGTGGGCATCGGGCCATAACCGGTACCGGTGACCGCGATTCCGTTCGGGTCGGCGTTGATGGAGACATCCACCCCGTCAGGCGCATCGATCGCCGAACGGACATCCACTTCGTCCGGGGCAGCGAGCATCGACATCTTCTGAGAATTGCCACTGGGTGCCGACGCCCTCCTCTCTGGCAGATCGTCAGCGACTTGAGCGTGCGCGATCGGCGCAAGTCCGGATGTCGCGAGTGCCGTAGACATCGCCACGGCGATCAAAGGTCTTCTGAGCTTCACCGGCAGTTCCTCTCTAAGAGTTGTCCGGCAAGCCTAGGAACCGGCGGAGTCGCGTCGCGTCCCCCGAACGCATGAAGTCTGAGCGCCTGAACAGCGGATACGTCCGTGTTCACGGGCTGGCTCGGTCACAACGCAAGTGGCGGATGGATGGTGGGTCTTGCTGCTGCCCTGGGCGGACGGCGACGTGGTGGCCTTGCCCGCGCCCGGCCTACCGGTCGGGCTTGAGGCCGTTCTCAATGCCCCACGCGACAGCCTGCGCCCGGGTGGTCACGTCCATCTTGCGGTAGGCCGAACGCACGTAGGTCTTGACCGTGTTGAGCGAGAGGTAGCACTGCTCGGCGATCTGATCATTGGACAGCCCCTGCACGATCAGGCTGACCACCTCGGCCTCACGGTGCGAGAGGCCGGCCTCCTTGGCGGGCCACTTGTCGGGACCCATGATCGGCAGGCCCGTTCCCGTCAGGGTGACGCGGTTCCCGGCGGCGATCTGCTCGATGCCGCTCACCAGCTCGGGAGCGGTCAGGGACTTGGACAGGAACCCGTGGGCGCCCGCGTCGAGGCTGTCTCGGACCGCGGCCGGGTCCGAGGTGAACGAGTAGACGGCGACCGTCGCGATGGTCGGATCCTGCAGGAGGTTCTCGAGGCGGTCGTCCTTGCCCAGGGATGAGGCGAAGGAGTCGTACAGGGCCACGTCCACCGTGGCCGAGCCGCTGGTGACCATCTCCGTCTCCACCATCTCGATCCGGTCGGAGTAGGGGGCCAGGAAGGCGTTCACCCCGGCGACGACGACGAGGTAGTCATTGACCACTGTGACCCTGATCGGCATGTGCAGAGCCTAGCAACGGACGACAACCGGCCGCGCCAGCGATTACACCCCTAAGGGTGAGGCGCGCCCGGGTGGTCCCGGGAGACACTTCGTCGTTGATCTTCCGCCTTCCGCGACAGGAGTACGAGTGCCACGGTTCAGGAATCTGAAACCCACATCGGAGTACTGGGCTTGGAGGGACGACGGAGCGTGCGTCGGGGACCCCGACCTCTTCTACAGCGCCGAAGACGAGCCCAAGGGTGTGCGTCGTCGCAAGGAGGACGCAGCCAAGGCGATCTGCGCCGGTTGCGCCGTGCTCGAGACCTGCCGGAAGTTCGCGATCGAGGCCGGCGAGCTCTACGGCGTCTGGGGCGGGATGACTGAACTCGACCGGCACAAGCTCGCCGGGCGGCAGCGGACGGGGTGAGATGAGGGGTTCCAAGCTCACGCGAGCTACCCGGGCTGGGGTGGAGCTGCAGTCCTCGTACCGACCCGCCCCAGGTGAGGATGTAGGAACGTACCACGCACTCGCGTGGGAGTCTCGACATGGCCCACGACGCCTGCCCCACCCATAAACCACCCTCGGAACTGACACTGAAAGCTCGGAACGCTCTGGTTGGCGGCCTCGTCGAGTGCTCATAATTGAGCGATCGGTGCTGGTCTCGCCTGAGCAAACGCGATCAAAATCGACCTCGCTATGAGATCGGGGTGCGCGAGGCGGCGGTCGCGACGCGGCGGAGGACGGCCGGTTCCGTGCCACCCGGTGACTGCGGGCCGGTACCAGCCGGCCCGCCACTTCCGCTGCCCGTTGTCTGAGACGTCGACGTCATGGGCATTGCTTGCCGTTGGCCCCGGCGCGCCAGCCTTGCGGCAGCGCTGCCGAGCTCCCGATCACGCGAGGGCTCAACGATGAGGTCGTCCAGTCACAGTTTGGCGGTATCAGGCCAGCGCGCAGCCGCGCGACCGGTGGCGATGACAACGACGTTGCGGCGGTGATCCAGAGTAGGGGTGCGCGCCGACTCATGTGTACTGCATGAGTGCGGGATGGATCGGCACTACTGCTAGAGGGCAGGGCCCTGGGGGGAAGGCATGCAGGAGCCGTCAGGACCTAGAAACGCCGGATCGCCGATGTCGGTCCGCCAAGCGGCGGTAACCGCTCGGCTAGTGTGGGATCTGTGAGTACCCATGAGCTCCGAGACGACGATGTCAACGTTTTGACGTCTTCGCCGCAAATCGAGTTGCCGGTGGAGAGTTATGCTGCCGCGCCGATCGTGGAAGCAATAATGTCCATCGAGGTTGAACCAAGACTGGGGCTTGAACTCGACTCTTTGGAACACGTATACGGCGATCAAGATACCTTCTCAGGCCCTACGGTGACCGCTGAAGCTGTCGGCGAAGTCCGTTACACACTTAGCGACCCCCCCACCGCCACCAGAGACGCGCATATTAAGGGGTACACGTTTGAATCAAGCGCCACGCCTTATTCGGAGGAAGGTGAGCACGTAGCGTTCTGTGGGGCGACTGAGTTCGTGTACTCCACCACTGAGAAATATTTGACCTGGGAGAGATTCCTCGCGCACGCCACGAATGCCCTTTCTAGCTATGTTGCGGCCGTCGCCCCACGCCGGATAGTAGCTATAGGAATTAGGTACATTAATAAGATCGAACTCCCCGACAGAGTAACAGATATTCGCGACTACGTAAGAACCACTGTCGAGATCCCTTCCTTCCTGACGCAATCCGCGGTAGGATTTTTCGGCAAAATAGTCCTACCCATAGCGGAAGAGGGCACGGTCGCTATCACGACAGCCAGCCTGCCGCCGGATGGCGACGAGCCTGGCGGCGTTCAGGTTGTTTTGGATATCGACGCGCGGCGGCCCGTTGTGATTGATGTTTCGGCGGAGAGGATGGGGGATCAATTGGTGGACGAGTTGGCCTCGCTAAGGGCGGTAAAGAACTATGCTTTTGAAGCCTCTATTACGGACGCTACAAGGAGTTTGATCCGATAATGACACTAACTGATAGGGCTGCGGGGATTTCGCACCTACCGTCTTCGGAAGATAAATTCAACTCCGCGTATAAGGCGATCTTGTCAGGCTCAGGAAGTCCCGGATACATGGCAATTCGATCGGCGCTAAGTGGTAGCGAAGCGCGCGCGGATGAATTCGCTAAGTCGGTAAGGCTTGTAGTCGCCAGCGAAAACGTCTTAGATTCCGAACTCAAAACGTTTGTTTCGCGAGTGCTCATTGAAAACTATGTGAACACTCTAGGCTCGGCGGGGTCCGATGAGCGGCTTACAGATGCTTCACTGGGTCCAGAGGTGCACGAGGGGGATAGAAAAGCTTCTGCGGTGGTGGCCGGGCGAGGCATGGAAGTCGATGACTGGAAAAAGATCGCCGGCAACTTAATTGCTCGGTTGTCCGTATATCGACGTTTGGTTGAAGAAAAAACGGGATCAATACCGAGCGAGCTACTTCCCGAGGAGGACGCGGTGGTTCACGACGCCGGTTTCGATGCCCGGCTGGAGGAAAGGCTAAGTAGCGACGATCATGTAGAGCGTCGCGCGTCGGAAGGATTTGCCTCGGTCGCGTTGGATGACGCTGGACGTATGGTCGAATACCGGCCAGACGGATCTACGGTCGTACTTGACTGGTGAATCCGCGCCTAGACTTGGTCGTGGGTTGCAACGGCGCGGGTAAGTCGACACTAGTCGATCGACAATTGCAGCCGCTACTGGGTGTGCCGTTTGTAAATGCGGACGAGATCGCTAAACGCAAATGGCCGACAGACCCAGAGTCGCACTCCTACGAAGCAGCAAAGGTCGCGGAGTTAACTCGGAACCAGCTTATTGTGCGCCGCAGGTCATTCATTGCAGAAACGGTCTTTTCGCACCCGTCGAAGCTCGAACTAATTGATCGTGCCCGCGACGCGGGTTTCCGAGTGGTCCTCCATGTATTGATGGTGCCCGAACAGTTTGCAGTCGAAAGGGTCCGTCTGCGCGTGAATAGTGGCGGCCATTCTGTTCCCGAAAGCAAGATCCGTGAGCGTTACCACCGTGTGTGGCCTCTTGTTCAAGCTGCCATCCCACGCTGTGGGCAGGCAACGATATACAGCAACGAGCGCTCAAGAACGCGCGTGGTTGCGCAATATATCAATGGCATACTTGTAGACGAGCCTGATTGGCCAGATTGGACTCCGGCAACGCTCTTGCGTGGTTCGCGAGAGCTGTAAATCGCCAAATGGTCGGCGCAGGCTGGCTGGTTGACCTTGTATTCGCCGCAGTCGTGATTGCTCCCTCGAGCGGCCTGGTTGTAGCCCGAAAACCGCCGCTTCCTTTCTCTGCTCGTTGGTGGACGCGCATTGACGAAAAAAGTTCCCTGCCGCGGCCGGAGTGCCAACCGGCCGTGCAGTGACCGCCCACCCCGTCAGTTCCGCCTTCCCAATGCTTGGGGGCGGACGCGGGAGAGCCGTCGTCGTCGGTGCAGCTCCCTTATCAACCTTCCGTAATCGATCCTTCACCCGCGTCCCGGTGTGCGTTAGCGTGGTGCCGAGCCTGTGGAGTCGAGACCGTCCGAGCGGACGCGGGGGAGTGACCATGACGCGCCCATCGATCCGAGGCGGCGTCGCACTCGCCGTCGCAGTACCCGTGCTGGCGACGGTCGCGTGCAGCCCGCAATCGACCGAGCCTCCTGTGGTGAAGCGGGATACCATCCGCGCCCTGGACATCGTCGAAGGCCGGCAGGACGAACCCATCGAACTGGCCGTGGACGGCGGCGCCGACGGGGTGAAGGTGACGCATCGCAGGATCACCCTCGCGCCCGGGGTCGGCACCGGCCGACACTGCCATCATGGGCAACTGCTCGCGGTGGTGGAGCAGGGCGAGCTCACCCACTACGCCGACGTCTACCACGGCGGCGTCCACGTCTACCGCGCGGGCGATTCGGTGGTCGAAGACCCTCGGTACGTGCACGAGACGGTCAATGAGGGGTCGGAGGACCTGGTGGTGATGGTCACCCACTTCACTCCGGAGGGGATGCCGACGGAGGAGACGGATCTCGCGAAGTGTGAGCAGTAGGCAGCCGGTGTGACCAGCGACCCTCCTGCCCGGGTTACGCGTAGACCGGCGCCCACGCCGGGTCGGGGGACCGGACCTCGAGGTACGCGGTGGCGGAGTCGGTGTACGCCAGGACGAACGCCACCAGGTGGGCCCCGAGCAGCACCCACGCCGACCACAGGGTGATGTCCCACAGTGCGGTGACCAGCGTGAGGCCTGCCGCGATCGTCAGCAGCGCCCGCGCCCACCGCTCGCCGTCGCGCAGTTTCACCGCGGCCACCACCTGCAGGACTATCGCCGACACCACGCCCATCGCGATGATCGCGCCGATCCATGCGACCCCCGGGGCGGCGGTCGACGCGTCCTCGGTGCCGCCGAGCGGCACGACGAACCCGAGCAGGTCGGTCGCCGCCAGCACGCCGGTGATGGTGAGCGTGCTGAACAAGCCGCAGAACAGCCAGATCCACGACGCGGCGGTGACGGTCGACGGACGGGTCATGCGGTTACCTCTCCACGAGAACGGAACAGATTGCCTATAGCGTGTACCGCCGCAGACAGGTGTCGATAGAGTGCGTCACACCTGATTTTTTGGCGCAGCGAGGAGGGTCCCGTGCCCGCGTGGAACACGACCCGTGCGGCGGTGCGGTCCGACACCGTGGCACGCGCGACCGCGCGATGCGTCGACACGCGGCGAGGCGTGCTCGTGGTGGGGCCTCCGGGCGCAGGCGCCAGCCGGTGCGCGGCCGACATCGCCGCAGGTCTCCGCGCCGCCGGGGTCCCGGTGGTGGTGTGGGACGACCTGGATCGCCTGAGTGCGCCGCCCCGCAAGGTCCCCGATGGTGCGGTCCTGGTGGCTTCGGCCAGGGTGGGTGCGGCACTGCCTCCCGGATACGACGACGAGGTGAGCACCCGCACCACCCGGCTTCCACTACGCCTGCTGACACGCGGCGAATCGGAGATGGTGGTCTCCAAGGCCGTCGGTATGCCCGTGTCGGCGCGGCTGGTCGAGGCACTGTGGGCGTCCTCGCACGGCAACCTCACGGCGCTGCGCGCCACCTACGACGACCTGGCCGCCCGCCGGCTGACCCGCCGCACCCGCGACCGGCTGGAGTTGGTCGAGGATCCCGCCACCGCGATCGCCGGCGTCGCCGTCGACCCGCACCTGTGGATCGACCCCCGCACCGCCGCCGCGGACCTCGGCCCCCTCACCACCGCGGCCCTCGCCCGACGTATCCCGCTCGACGACCTGGCTCGGCTGCACGATGACGACGTGGTGAGCGATCTCCTCGCCCGTGGGCTGCTGTTCGAGCGGCACGAGGGCGGCGTCGAGGTGCTGTCGGTGCAGCCGCCCGTTCTGGCCAGGGCGTTGCGGGCCGGGGCCGACCACCGTCGGCGACGCGAGGTCTACGCGGCCGTGCTCGATCGCGCCGCATGCCGTGACGCAGGCCGGGCCGACGACCGGGCCGGCGGGCGGGCTGCAGGCGAGATCACCGGCATGGCAGCTCCCTTCCAACCGGACCCGCGGATCGTCCTGTGGGCGCTGGTCAACGCCCGCCCCGTCGACGCGGGGTGTGTGGTGGCCGCCGCCCGCGCCGCCCTCGACGGCCACGACTACCGCACCGGGGTGGAGCTTCACGACGCGGCCCAGCGCTCCGCGCTCACCACCGCGTCGCTGCAGCAGGCCGAGCTGTCGCTGATCGCGGGCTCGTGCCTTCGCCTGCTCGACCGGCTGCCCGACGCCGCCGCGATGTTCGACCGCTCATTGGCCTGCCTGCGGGACGATCCCGGCGGGGCCGACCACACCCGGGTGCTGATCGAGAACGTCACGGCCCGGGCGGACCTCGCGCACTACCGGGACCGGGGTCCCGAGCAGTCGCTGCCACTGATCGAGTCAGCGCACCAGTGGCTTCCCGACGGGCACCCCGGGCGCGCGGTGTTGGAGGCGCTGACCGTGGTGCACCTGAGTTACTCGGGCCGCTACCGCGAGGCGGACCGGGCCTACACCGAGCTCACCGCTGAGCTGCCGCCCGAGTGGGAGCGGCGCCTGGAGCCGATCCACGCCCTCGCGCTCGATTCCATGGGGCAGTCCGAGGCCGCACTGGCCGTGATTCGGCGCGAGGCCCGCCGGTCCCGCTCGATGGGCAACCAGACGTGGGCGTCGGAGGAGTTCCTGGCGGCGCTGGTGTCGGTGATGCTGCACGGCTTCGGAATCAACGCGCTGCTCGCCGAGCTCGCGCCCGTCATCGCGGTCGAGCAGGATGATCACGTGCGCGTCGATCACGGCGTGCGGCGGCTGGTCGACGCCGAGATCGCCCTGGCCGCCGGGGACCTCCCGGCCGCGGTGGGGGCGGCATCCGACGCGGTCGCGATCATCGAGGTGGACGGTCCCGAGGATTTCCTGTCCCGTTCGCTGTCCCTGTACGCCCTGGCCGCCGCGATGTCCGGGCAGGCCGCCACCGCGGAGGAGTACCTGCAGCGGATGCGCGCCATCCCGGGGTACACCAACTCGCCGGTGGGTCCGGAGATCCGCGGCGTGGAGGCGGGCGTCCTGATCTGCCTGGGTCGCCCCGGCGAGGCGGGCGAGGTCGTCCGGTCGCTGATCGACGAGGGGCTGAACGGCGCCGCCACCCGCGCCGCCATGGCCGGGGTCCTCACCGCGGACCCGGAGATCTGTCGGGCGCTGGCCGAGGTGGACGTCACCGGCGACGTGCCGGTGCTGGTCCGCGACCTGGCGGTGGCGATGTCTGCCCGCAACCCCCGGCTGTTGCTGGACGCGGCCCGCCGGGCCCGGACGTACGGGCTGCACATGGTGGCGGCGGTCGCCGCGGACCGTGCCCGCGACGCGGCGTCGCCGGGATCGAAGTTCCACTCCCAGGCCGAGCGGATGCTCGCGACCACAGAGCTGGGCGGGCCACTGGCTGGCCTCACCCGCGTCGGTGCCCCGACCGTCTCGGTCCCGGCCGGGGTCTCGCTGACCCGCCGCGAATCCCAGATCGCCGACCTGGTCGGCCAGGGGCTGACCAACGCCGAGATCGCCGCCGAGCTGCACCTGTCCAAGCGGACGGTCGAGGGGCACCTCAACCGGATCTACACCAAGACGGGCACCCGACTGCGAGGCTGAGACCACGGCGGGGCCGAGTCGGATTCGAGGTGTGCGCGTGCAGCAGTCAGAGAGTGGTCGGCAGGCCCCGGGTGATCGGGCGACCTTCTGCGAGGCCCCGGCGGCCTACATCGTGGAGACGTACTTCGTGCTCCGGATGGTGATCGCCGGCCCCGCCATCGGCCTGCCCGTGGCTCTTCTGGTGTGGGTGACCCTCGACCCTGATTTTCCGATGATGGACTCGCTGAGCTCCTTCTACTACACGCCGGCCCGCGGGCTGTTCGTCGGAACCCTGGTGGCGATCGGGGTCGCTCTGGTGGCGTACCGCGGCTATACGCGCGGTGAGAACTGGCTGCTCAACGCCGCCGGCACCCTCGCGATCGTCGTCGCACTCTTCCCGACCGAGGACCCGGTGATGCCCGGGCTGAACGCGGTGAGCATCACCCACGCGGTGGCCGCCACGTCCTTCTTCGTCCTGGCGGCACGGTCGATCTTCTTCTACGGACAGGAGACGATCGCCTCGATCCCGAACGCAGAGCTGCAGCGCAGCTATCGACTGGGCTATCGGATCCTCGTGGTGCTGGTCCTGCTCTTCCCGGCCCTCGCACTACTCATCGCCTGGCTGATGGACTCCACCCTGTGGCTGTTCCTGGTCGAGACCGCCGCGCTCTACGCCTTCGCGACGTTCTGGATCGTCAAGACCTACGAACTCTCTCAATCACATGAAAACAGGCGGCTTGTATAAAACCGAGCGGCAGTCTTCCCAAGTACACAAAGAGCGTGCTCCGAAAATTAGACTAGGCGTCTGGCCCAAACTAAATTGGATTGGCTATTCCGAAGACTCGAGACGGATGCCCAACTCGCTTAGCCCCGCGATCTGCGATGAGTCTTGTAAGTGAATCTGCCCCGCCGGCTGGATTGGCTCCGAAGGCGAGGTTCCGAGTGCTCGCCTGACTCTTAGTAGCGTCCGCTGGTCACCGAGTACGGCATCTGTGTATACCACGGATGTATGGATACTAAGCGATTCCTCCACCATTATTGTCCGAATATCCGCGCACATTTCGGTCAAGCCGATGCTTTTTCCGGATTTGTCGAACCTGTTATCGATGGTTATGAGATTGCTGTTGGCGTTTAGCCGGTCGTGCTCGTCCCAATCCACCGAGATGACGACCCGAATACGCCACTTCCCGTCCTTGACGCCATGCGTCCAGAATTCAGATATCCACTTGTTTTCCTTCGTGCAACCAACGCCGACAAAGGACTTTATCTGGGCGTCGGACCAGCCCAAGTTCCGGAGCGCCTCTTTGAGCGAGATATTGAGCGCGCCGATACGGGATACCGTCGACGAGAAGGTGCGAATCGAAGCCATCGTTTAAGCCTCCGCTAGTTGGGTAATTGCGAAAAGTCGGCTACGTTGCGCCGTTCGGCCTTCCAGTCATCAATGCACCGTATCAATTCGCGCACTTCGTAGCGCACCCCGAATGCAGCCTTGCCGGCGACAAGTTTGTCAAAATCCGCCCGTGATGACTTCTGCTTCGCCATCTCCATAACTTGGGAATGGACGTAGAAATTCAGTAGGTCGGAATAGTCAGAAATTCGTGATGAACCCAGGTGGTCAACGATCTTCTCGGTTGCACTGACATCCAAAGCGTCGGCGTAGATCCCACTGACGATTCTTATTAATTCGCCTCTGTCTGGCTCCCAGTAGAAAAGCCGCGCTCGACCGCTTCTCATTAATGGTTGATAAAGTTTTGTTAGGTCGTTGGCGGTGATGAAAATCGGGGTCCGGAGGACCGGGTCGTCGGTATCGCCGGATGGGCGGTCGCAAATGTCTAGTAGCTCACCCAGAACGTGCTGTCTGTTTGAAGTTGTCTGGACGAGATCGCCCCATTTTCCCACCGCGGCATCGAAGTCGTTTATGACTAAAGCTCTGGCGCCGCCCTGGGACACTGCGCCGCACTCCTCGTAGGCGCGCCGGATCTTTCTTGCGGGCTCTCCGGCATATTGATCCTCGAAGTCGGAGCTCACAAGCGTGCGTGCCTCAACTCCTAGTTCTTCCAGAACTTCGCCTAGTTGGAAACTCTTTCCAGTCCCTGGCTGGCCGTGAATGGCGAGTACTAGAGGAGTTCCTGGAATCACCTGGGAGTGTAGGTTCATTGTCAGATGGGCGTATACCATTCCTCGGAACCGGTCGCTGACCACGACGGTGCTTCTCTTGCTCATTCCAGATACCCCTCTTCCCGGTACTTGGCGGCCAAGCGTCGTAGGCGCCGGCTTAGCGATGGAACCTGTCTTGGGGCCTCTGGATCTGCGTCGACTAGGTACACGCCGTTCCGATCATTCGCGCTGTCCTCGCCGCCAAGCTCTCCTGCTGTGCCGGAAGACGCAGTACCTCGAGCTCTGTCGCGTCCCTCACGGGAGTCGCGCTGATGCGCTGGAGCTTCCTTGTCAACGCCCCGCGGATGATGGGCTCTCGGGCGGCGCCGTTCGATCTGATTGTCTGCGGAAGTTTCAGAGTTGCCTGGTTCGACCGGACTTCTCTGATTGATCATTTCCGTCTGCAGGTAGACGGGCCGAAAGGGACTGCCATCTGGACCGACAATCTCCGTCAGGACGCGCGTGCCGTCGAAATCATGCTCGCCTGGTGTGGGGCTGTCGTCGTCCTCGCCGGGGTCGATCAGGCTGGTCTCTTTTCCAAACAGCGCTCGGTCTAGGTCACGTACAAAACCGATACAGGACTCATGCCTCGCCTGGGGGTTCAAGGCGAGCCCTCTTTCGAGCACGGTTAGAGCCTCTACCGGGATTTTGCTCTTCGATCTTTGTGCTAGGCGAGCTAGCTCCTGGCTGGTTCTTCCGGCCAGGCCCATCGGAAATTGTAGAACTGATTTCGAACCCGGGTTGATCCCCGTCAGGCTTTCCCATGCCACTGCGGCTAGCGACCATCGGTCGGATTCAACGCCCCGCTCGTCTCGTCCGCGCTGATAAGCTTCAGGGGCGAAGTAGCCCCCTGTGCCCACAACAAAACCGTGTTCTGTAATTTGGGAGTCGGATATGGCTTTAGATATGCCGAAATCCACCAACACTGCGCTAGTGTACGGGTAGTTCACCGGACATATTATGTTCCCAGGCTTTACGTCACGATGGACTATCGGATCGCGTTGTGATTTCACCGACTCGTTATTGTTGTGAAGGAAGTCCAATGCCTCGGCGACGCTCCCGAGGATACGAATTGTGGAGGCCCAATCTAGCGTTCCCAGTCTGATCTTCGACCTAAAGCTTTCGCCGGTTATCAATTCCATCGCCAGCCACGGCAGCCCATCGAACTCTCCAACGTCTAAGTAGATTGGCAGAAACGGTGCACGCATGCGTCCCATCACCCGAAACTCTCGGCGAAGGCGAGCGGCTCCGCAGTTTTCGGCTACGTAGCTCGACTTGAATATCTTAATGGCGACCTGCCGATCAAAGCGTGCATCATACGCTTCGTAGACTGAACTACTACCGCCTTTGGCGATGTGGCGTCCTAACGTATAGTGTTCGCCTATTGCCTGGCCGGATTGTAATTCTCGCATCATCTCTCCGCTCGAGCTGGAACATGAGCCGCCCACGATTGGTGGCCGTGTGAACGTCTTCGGATTAGGAAGCCTGCGTGGAGATGGGCGTCCGATCAATTTCCTGCTTCCGCGAATGTGGAAAGTGGATGAATGGTTCTAAGCGTCGTTCTCTTCTGGGGTTGACGTTGCCTGCCGCGATTAGCGGCGGGTTGTGGTCAGAGGCGGTTGATTGCGTATTAGTAAACATTAGTTGGAACGTACACGTAGTAGCAGGCGACTTCCGTCGTACGTTCGTGCCTACTTTGATCGCCGTGTCCCCGAATTCGGCGGGCTCGCTTCGCAATAGGGCCGTTCGCGACTGAGGGGAGGTTTAGTGGGATGCGGGTTGGCTGGGATTCTCGTGGATCTCGGCGGGGTTCTTAGCCAGCAGCCGGTACTAGCCGCGCGAAGCACTCAACTGGGCGGCCGCGGTGGTGATCCGCAGGCGGGTCGTCGTCGTCGTCGTCGTACTCTCCTCCGCCACCCCAGCGGCGACCCGATTCGCGCCCCACACCGCGGCGCGGCGCAGATCCGCGCGAAACGGTCAGCGACGTGAACATGACTCGGTTAATCTGAGCTCACTATTCAACGCCACTCTCATGGCCTTCCCCCCCTCGAGGTTCTCACCATGATCCGTCGTTCCCTCACCGCTCTCGGCCTGGCGACTCTCGTCGCTCTCGGCGCCGCTCCCTCCGCCGTCGCCGCCGAGATCCCCGTCGGTTCGGGGGTCATCGCCGTGCCGGACATCGCGCCGATCGTCGTACCGGTCCCGATGGGATTCGACCCCGCCACCCTGCCGCTCCTGCCGTTCCCGCTGGTCTGGGCCCCGCAGTTCATGCCCGCGCCGGTCGAGAGTGCGCCCGCGACCACGCCGGCCCGTCGGCTCTCGGGCTGTCGCGAGGCGTGGGACCTCGGAGTGGCCCCTATCCACCGCGGCAGCGAGTACTACGACCCGTCGATGGACGGCGACAACGACGGCATCGCCTGCGAGCGGGACAACCGCTAGGGCCGGCTGGCTCCTTCGGCGGGGTGGGCGTGGTCGCCTCGCGGGGCTACGTGTCGTGCGGCGCGATCACCGCCCGCCCGCTGATCTGGCCGTCGACGAGCTGCTGGTAGGCCTCCAGGGCCCGGTCGAGCGGGTACACGTGGACCTCCGGTGAGATCCTGCCCGCCCGGTACAACTCCACCACCTCGTGGAGGTCCTCGAGCGTGCCCCAGTAGGTGGAGGAGAAGTCGACCTCGTAGGGCAGCTTGAAGACGTTCCAAGCGAAGTCGTCGCCGGCCAGGCCCACCACCGTCAGCGAGCCCTGCTGGGCCACGCAGGCCGCGGCGAGTTCGAGGGTCGGGGCGGCGCCGACGAAGTCGAACACCGCGTTGACGCCGAGCCCGCCGGTGAGCTCCCGGATCTTCTCGGCGGCGCCGTCGGTCGGGACACCGATCGCGCCATCGGCTTCCGCGGCGGCGACCGCGTCGGGCTTGGTGTCGGTGGCGTAGACGGTGGCCCCGGTGAGCGCCTTGATGATCTGCACCCCGACCAGGCCCAGACCACCCAGGCCGATGCACAGCGCGCTCGCTCCGGGCGTGGTCAGGTGGGGCAGCGCGCGTTTGATGGCGTGGTACGGGGTCAGGCCGGCGTCGGCGAGCGGGGCCGCGGCCACGGGGTCGGCGTCGCCGAGGGGGACGAGGTTGCGGGCGTAGGTGGTCATATACTCGGCCATGCCGCCGTCGCGACCCAACCCGGTGGCGAGGTAGCCCACCGACGGCACGTCCTGGCAGTACGTGTCCTGCCCGCGCGAACACGGCTTACACCGGCCGCAGCCGATCGGGCCGTAGACCAGGTAGGCATCGCCCTTCGTGAGCCCGGTGACGCCCGGGCCCAGCTCCTCCACCCAGCCCGAGACCTCGTGGCCCAGGGTGAACGGCGGGGTGAGAAAGCCCGTGGGGTCGCCGGGATAGTCGTGGAACAGCCCCACGTCGGAATGGCACGCACCGGAACCGGCCACCTTGAGCAGAACCTCACCGGGGCCCGGGGAGGGCCGATCGACGTCCTTGAGTACGGGAAAGGTCTTGAAACCCTCGAATACGATTGCCTTCATGGCTGCGCACCTCGCTGAATCGCCGGAGGACGCACCGTACGAGTGACGCCCATCACAAGTATCCCCCGGCTGTCCAGAGGCGCCGGCTGTCCAGAGACGCCAGCGGGCCGGACCCCGGGGAGGGGTCCGGCCCGTCGGTTCGGTGCGCGTCGCGCGTCAGGCGGAGGCGTCCCTGGCGGCGGCCCTCTCCGAGGCGTCGTCAGCGGTGGGCAGGCTGCCGGCGGCGTTCTCGAGGTGCGCGCGCACGAACCACTGGAACTTCTCCAGCTCCGCGGTCTGGCCGATGAGGATGTCCTCGGTGACCGGGTCCACGTCGCCGGCCACCGAGATGGCCTTGCGGTGATCGGAGATCATGCCGTCATAGACCTTGTCGAGCGCACCGAGGTGGGCCTGCGCGGTGTCCCGGCCGAGGGAGTAGTCGTCCCACGAGCGGTGATCGGCGTTCGCGCCCATCGTGCCCACCGGCGAACCGCCC
The DNA here is from genome assembly GCF_002441635.1 of Dietzia sp. WMMA184. Lineage (NCBI taxonomy): Bacteria > Bacillati > Actinomycetota > Actinomycetes > Mycobacteriales > Dietziaceae > Dietzia > Dietzia sp. WMMA184. Next base: position 3,310,467 of record NZ_NXEI01000001.1, read on the forward strand.
AGCGTGGCGATGCGCTCGGCCAGCACGTCCGCGAAGCCGCGCACCAGCTCGACCTGCGGGTCCAGCATCTCGTGCACCGAGATGAAGTTGGGACCCACGACGTTCCAGTGCACATGCTTGAGCGTGAGGTGCAGGTCGTTGCACGCCGTCAGGCGCTTCTGCAGCGTCTCGGCGAGCGTGGCGGAGTCGGCGCTGGACAGTCCGGGAACAGTGAATTGAGGCATGGCTCGACCGTAGCGGCGGGCTCGGCCGGTCGCGACCGATCGGCGCTACGGTGCGAACCGCCGACCGGCGCGGCCCGGCGATCGGCCCGGTGATCGGCCGGGGATCGGCCGTGAGGTTGACACCGTCAAGACCAGGACAACCGTCCAAAACGGCGGGTTTCGACCTAGCATCAGGAGCGCCGACCCGTGGCGAGCACCAGCTCACCTGCCGGCCACCACGCCCGCATCGAGCGGCCCCGCGGCCGTCGCCTGAAGACAGGAATCACATGACATCACGGACCCTCCGATCCCTCGCCACCGGCGCGGCCGCGCTGATCGTCGCCTCCGGGCTCGCCGCGGGAACCGGGGTCGGCGTCGCCGGTGCCGAGCCCGTCACCGCAGAGCCCACCGCCACAGAGTGCGCGACCTCGCAGACCGTGACGTTCAACGACGCCTCCACCCTGTGGACCGACTACCACCTCACCAAGGAGGTCGTGGGCGACGGCACCGCCGCCCCCGGCGGGACCGTGACGTTCCGGACCACCGTCAGCGGCGCGGGGGCCCTGGTCGGCCGGATCGACGACTTCCACCCGGCCGGGTTCGAGCTGGTCCGGGCGCGGGAGAGCGTCTGGTACCTGGTCGGCGGCCAGACGTGGTCGACGGTCACCGACGACGTGATCCGCGATTCCGCCACCAACTCCGTCCGCCACTCCGGGGCCGGATGGACTACCGCCGGCAACGCCAAGGCCACCCTCGAGACCACCTACCGCGTGCCCGACGACGCCACCCCCGGCGACGTGCTCAACACCGGCGCCGCCACCACCCTCGTCCTGGCCAGCGGCCGCAAGGTGGCCAACCCCATCAACACCTGCGTCACCATCCGCGAGCCCAACCCCGCCGAAGCCGTCACCGGCAGCCTCGAGGGACTGGGTCTGGGGTCGCTGACCTCCGGCTCGAGCGCGCTGGGCGACATCGGCGCCGACCCCGCCGTGGTCTCCGCCGACCTCATCAACAACATCGACGTCGGGCAGCTGATCGGCGCCGTCGCCGGGAGCTGAGCCCTGGAGCACCGAGGGCCGCGGCAGGATCGGACTCTGCCGCGGCCCTCGTCGTCGTCACCCCAGTCCGAACATCCTCCCGACGAGCCCGAAGACCAGCACCAGCACCACCAGGACGACGATCGCCAGCAGCACCACGATGCCGACCCGCGAGTTCGACTTGGTCGGGCTCTGGCCCGTGCGAGCGCTGTCCGAGGCCAGGGAGGTGGAATCCGAGTCCGGCGTCATGGGACCCACGGGGGAGCCGCCCGCGTCGAGGTCGGGGGAGTCGCTGGGATCCGGATCCGGGGGCGTAGTCGTCATAGCCCGTGTGTACACGATTCGCCGCGGGCGCGATCGCCGCGAGCGGGTCACCGCGGTCGGCGCCGCACCCCGCCGTAGATCCCCTGGCGGGTGATGAGGCGCTGGAGCACGACGTCGTTGACCCGCGCCGGCACGCGCACGCCTTGGCCGGTGGGCGCGAACACGATCAGGCCGTCGCGGAGCGGACCGAGCACCGAGCCCCATCGGCGCGGCGGCCGGCGGTAGGCGCGTAGCGGTCGGCCGGCGAGATGCGCCCGGATGTTGCGCGCGAGCAGGACGTGCCCGCGGTTGCGGGCGGAGGTGCGCAGCGGGTCGGTGGCCGCGACATCCCCGACCGCGAACACGCCCGGATGCCCGTTGACCTGCAGTGACGGCTCCACCGCGACGAAGCCGCGGTCGTCGAGCACCCCGTCGGGCAACCACGCGGTGTTGGGGGTGACGCGGCCGATCGCCCAGATCACCACGTCGGCGTCGGCCAGCGGCTGCCCCGTGGTCCAGGTGACGGGCCCGCCGGTGAGGTGGCGGGTGTCGTGGTCGGGCGGCAGGTCCGCGCGGTGCCCGGGGTGCATGCCCACGCCGAGGCGCTCGAGGCGGGACCGCACGCGCAGCCAGACGCGGTGGTGGTGATGGGGCAGCGCGCGCTCGCCGGGGAAGTAGAGGTCCACGGCCGTGGCCGGCCACCGCTCGGCCACCTGCGCGGCCGCGCTCACCGCCGCCGCGCCGCCGCCGATCACCGCCACCGACCCGGCCGCCGCGAGGCGCTGGTGCGGCGAGGCGAGGTCGGCGTCGACGTCCGCCGCGTCCCGGATGGTGGGGTGGCGCCAGAAGCCGTTGGTCACCCCGGTGGAGACGACGACGACGTCGTACGGTTCCTCGGCCACTGTGCCGTCCGCACGGGTCACGCGCACGAGCCGCTGCTCGGGGTCCAGGCCGGTCGCGGTGCCGTGCACGATGCGCGTGCGGTCGAGCCCGCGGAACCGGCGGTAGGCGATGCGGTAGTCCCGCTCCCACGCCTCCGGCCGGGCCAGGCGCAGGCCGAGCTCTTGGCCGCTGACGAACTCCGGCGTGGCGGTGATGCCCACGACGTCGGCGTACCGGCGCAGCGCGATGGCGGTGAGGACGCCCGTGTCGCCGAGTCCGACGATCACGACGCGGGGTCGGGTCATACGCGGTGCCGCGTCACACGCGGGCGGTGGCCTTCCTGGGCGGTCGCGGGAGGAACCGGGACACGCGCTGCACGACGTCGTCGTACTCGGGGCGGCGTTCGAGGCTGCGGCGCTCCATCATCGGGATGCTCACGCCGAGGAACATGGCGAGCATCGCGGCGGCGCCGACGAACACCCACCACGCGCCGGGCCAGGCGGCCAGGCCGAACAGGGCCATCGACAGCCAGATGCCGCACTCGCCGACGTAGTTCGGGTGCCGCGACCACGACCACACCCCGGTCTGCATGACCTGGCCCGGCGTACGGGTGGCGAGGAAGCGGTGCATCTGCAGGTCGGCGACCGTCTCCAGGGCCAGTGCGGCGATGCCGACGGCGAACGCGACGATGTCCAACCAGCCGAGTGGCTGCCCGGCGCGCGTGGCCACCACGTAGACGGGGACGAGGCCGGCGAACACCACCAGGGTCGGGAAGACGTGGATGCCCATGAGGTCGGCGACGAGGCCGAACTTCCCGGCCCGCTCGCGGACCAGCGGGTAGCGCCAGTCCTCGTGGTGCATCCCGGGGAAGGTGCGGACCCAGTTGGCGGTGAGGCGGATCGCCCACGCCACCAGCACGGCCATCATGAGCCACCAGCGGACGTCGTTCACGCCGGCATCGGCGGCGACCCACCAGTAGAACGCCAGCAGCGGCGGGATGACCGACCAGTAGGCGTCGTACGTGCTGGAGTTCCGGAAGATGCGGCTGGCCACAAAGATCACGAGTGTCGCCACGAGGTCGGCGATGAGCCCGTCCAGCCACAACTGCCCGGTGCCCGGACCCCACACCAGCCACGCCAATCCGGCGGCGATGGCGATGACGTACGCGAGGGTGATTCGCAGGAGGGACGCGCCTCTACTCATGTCAGGAGGGTAGAGCGGCGTCCGGCTGTTGGTTGAGGAAACAGCGAATGCCATGTGGTTCACGAGAGCGGATGACGAGATTCGAACTCGCGACCCTCACCTTGGCAAGGTGATGCGCTACCAGCTGCGCCACATCCGCATCGCTCCGCAGGCTCGCGCTCGCTCACCGCGTTGCGAGAAAGAACTCTAGACCATGCCTCCGGGCTGCCGTCGGGGAGGTACCCCTCGGGCGCCCGCGTCGGCCGCCGGCCCTGTCACGGGCCGGCCGTCCTGTCACCTGTCGGGGTTGGTGGCCGCCCCGTCCAGCCACAGCGGGTCGGAGGCGTCGGAGTGGGAGCCCCCCGACCCCACGTGCTTCGGGTCGATCGTCGGACCCGTGGTGATGACGTGGCCCAGCGCCATCCCGTGTCCACGGCCCAGGTCGTAGTCCTCCTTGAGCCACGCGAGGATCGGGCCCGCCTTGGTTCCGGGGCCGAAGCCCTTCTCGGTGGCGGCGTCGACCAGTTGCCGGGGAGTGAGTCCGGTCTTGGTCTCGATCGTGTCGAGGTAGGCCTGGAATGACATGGGGTTCTCCTTGCTGGTGGGTGATGTGCGTGTGGGTGCTGGGCGGGCCGGTCAGGCGGCCGGGGTGTCCGGGCGGACGGAGTAGGTGGCGACGATGTTTCCCGCCGGGGTCTGGGTGGAGCTCCGCAGTTGCAGCCGGATGGTGGGGACGGAGTCGTCGAAGAGCCTGCGACCGTCGCCGGTGATCACCGGGTGGATGGTCAGGGTGAGTTCGTCGACCAAGCCGGCCAGCACCAGTCGTCGGGTCGTCTCGATCCCGCCGCCCACGGCGATGTCGCCGCCGGGCCGCGTGCGCAGCTCCTCGAGGTACTCCGCCGGGTCGCCGGAGACGATCGTGCTGTTCCACGGCAGGTCGCCGGTCAGCGTCGAGGTGAGCACGTGCTTGCGGACCGGGTTGACCCACTGGGCGAACGGGTCGTCGGCGTAGGTGGGCCAGAACCCGGACCATTCCTGCCAGAGCGTGCGGCCCAGCACCAGGTCCGTGGTGGTGGTGGTCATCTGCTGCATGGACTGCATCTCGTCGGGGCCGAACGCGTCGAACTGCCAGCGCTCCGCGTGCTCGGACACGCCGTTGAGCGTGGAGAACATGTGCGCGGTGATCCTGCGGCTCATGATGATCCCTCCTGCGGGGGTTTCGGGGGCCGGTCGAGCGGGTGCTCGTGGCCCGGGGGAGTTGCCTTCACAGGGGTAGACGGAACGGGGCGGCGGAAATGGTCGGCGCCGCGAATAATTCTTCGGTGCGCGGGTCGGCCAGCAGGCCGGTGGGGTCGGGGGCACAGGGGCTCCGCGCCTACGGCAGCTGTGCGGGGAGGCCGAAATCGGCGAAGTGGTGTGCGCCGATGAAGTGGGTGATGGCCGAGATGCGTCCGGCGTCGGAGTCGAGGACGTGGATCGCGAACGGCTCCCAGCGCTGGTCGCCGGCCTGGTGGTAGACCGCGACGGCTGGCCGGTCGTTGGCGGAGGTGACGATCGTGCGCGCGTTCCGGCAGACCTCGCCCGGACCACGCCACCACCGTTCGATCTCCTCCGCTCCGCGCAGCCAGAGTTCGAACGGCGGCATGGTGAACTCGGCGTCGTCGGTGAGCAGGGCGACCAGGCGGTCGACGTCGTAGGCCTCGAACGCCGCGACGTACTGCTCGAGGAGGCGCGCGTCCACGTGGGGGTCGGGGCGGGGCGACGACGACGACGAGGTGTTCTCCGTCGGCCCGGGGAGCGCGGTCTCGTGCTGGGACAGGGTCTTCCGGGCCCGGGCGAGCGCGGAATTGACGGAGGGGAGCGTCATCCCCAGGAGTTCGGCGCACTCCGCGGCCGAGTGGTCGAGGACGTCGCGGAGGAGCAGGACGACCCGCTGCCGGGGCGGCAGGTACTGGAGGGCGGCGACAAAGGCGAGCCGGACGGACTCACGCTCGATCGCGGTCGCAGAGGGGTCGATCCCCAGGTGCGCGTCGCTCGCCGGGCCGATCCAGGTGGTCTCGGGCAGGGTGGTCAGCGTCGTGGGGTCGTCGGGTACGCGGCCGGGTCCGGTGAGGTCCGCGGGCAGGGCCCTGCGCTGCGGAGCCCGGGTCATGTCCAGGCAGACGTGGGTGGCGATCGAGTACAGCCACGTGCGCAGGGACGACCGGCCCTGGAACCCGGCGGCGTCCCGGGCCTTCCACGCGCGGAGCATGGTCTCCTGCGTCGCGTCCTCGGCCTCGGCGAAGCAGCCGAAGTAGCGGTAGCAGTAGCCGAGGATCTCGCGCCGGTAGTCCTCTGCCTCGATCGTGTGCACGCAAGACAGTGTCCGCCGAGGCGCGACGACCGTGGGGTGGTTTGCGCGTCGACTGAGTGGTCAGCCTGCCGGGCGGTCAGCGGCAGCAGTTCGGGTCGAGCACCCCGCGCAGGGCGTCGAGCGACTCTGCGCGGGCCCGGTGGTAGACGTTCATGCCGCGGCGCTGCGAGTCGACCATGCCGGCCTTGCGCAACTGCCCGAGGTGGTAGCTGACGGTGGATTCGGCCAGGTCGACACCCATGGCGAGGTCGCAGGTGCACACGCCGTCGCCGCTGTCGGTGAGCAGGATCGACACGAGCTTGAGGCGGACCGGGTCGGCGAGGGCCTTGAGGCGCAGCGCCAGTTCGAGGGCGGCGGCATCGCTCATGGGGGCGGCCGACACGGGCTCGCAACAGATGGGTCCGCTGACGTCGATCACCGGGAGCGCTCTGGGCATGAGCCGATCCTAGCGACCCTCTTGACATATATCGAAGAGCGGGAGCATTCTGGCGGGGTCGAACTAATTCGATATACGTCGCACAGGTGGAGGTCACCATGTCCCGCGCTCAACTCGCCCTCAACGTCGACGACCTCGACGAGGCGGTGACGTTCTACTCCAAGCTCTTCGGCGTCCAGCCCGCCAAGCTCAAGCCGGGTTACGCGAACTTCGCGATCGCCGAGCCCCCGCTCAAGCTCGTCCTGCTCGAGAACCCCGGCAAGGGCGGTTCCATCAACCACCTCGGGGTGGAGGTCGAGTCGTCGGAGAAGGTGCACGCCGAGATCGCCCGTCTGACCGACGAGGGGCTGTTCACCGACGAGGAGATCGGCACCACCTGCTGCTTCGCCACCCAGGACAAGGTGTGGGTCACCGGGCCGGCGGGGGAGAAGTGGGAGGTCTACACCGTCCTCGCCGACTCCGAGACCTTCGGCACGAGCCCACAGCACCTCGACGACCCGGCCGACTCGACCCGTTCCGAGGGGGCCGCGACCGCGGGCTCGTCCTGCTGCTGAAGGCCCTCGTCGTCGTTCCTCAGTCCACCGACGGCGCCCACTGCACACCGTTGATGTGCGCCCCACCGTCGACGAACAGGGTGTTGCCGGTGAGGTAGCGGCTGGCGTCGCCCGCGAGGAACGCCGCCACCGGGCCGATGTCGGCGAGCGGGTCGCCGACGCGGCCCATCGGATTGGCCGCCGCCATGCCCGCCGCCATCTCCGGATCGGCCTCCGCCACCCGCCGATAGGCCTCGCTCTGCGCGCCGGGGCAGATGACGTTGCAGCACACCTGACGCGGCGCCCACTCCCGGGCGGCCGTGCGGGTGAGGGTCCACAGCGCTTCCTTGGCCGCGTTGTACTGCACCGAGTACATGTGCGCGTTGACGCCGTTGAGCGAGCACAGGTTGATGACCCGGCCGGTCCCGCGCTTCTCCAGCTCCGGCAGGGCCGCCTGCATCGCCCAGAACGCGGCCATCACGGCCATGTCGAAGCCGGCGCGCAGCTTGTCGTCGGTCATGTTCTCCAGGCGGGCGAACCCCGATCCCCGCCAGGCGTTGTTGACCAGGATGTCCAGGCGGCCGAAGCGGTCGGTGGCGGCGTCCACCATGGCCAGGACCTGCTCCTTGTCGGTGACATCGGTGCGCACGAACTCGGCCTGCGCACCCCACTCGTCCCGCAGCCACTGCGCGGTGTCCGTGCCGGCGGCCTCGTTGATCTCGGCCACCACCACCGACGCGCCCTCGCGGGCCAGCGCCCCGGCGATCCCCCGGCCGATGCCCATCCCGGCACCGGTCACCACGGCCACCCGTCCGTCCAGAGTTCCCATGCCCATCCTTAAGTCGGTTTCTTAAATTGATTACCGGAACAAGTTCTACTAGAAACTATGCGCCCGGCGCGGCGGATCGGCGACGGCTCGGGCCATGGCGGTGGGCGGCGGCCCCGACGTCGAGAACCCGCGACCTGTTCCGTCTCCCCGATGAAGCGACCACACTGGGTCGCACAGCACGAGGAGGTTCTGTCATGGCCAAGTACCTGATGCTCAAGCACTATCGCGGCTCCGCACCCGAGGAGCCCACCTATCCGCCGCTGGGCGAATGGGACCCCGACGACGTCGCCGCCCACTTCCAGTACATGGAGGACTTCGCGGACCGGTTGCGGGACTCCGGGGAGTACGTGGACTCCCACGCACTGTCGGAGTCGGGGACGTGGGTGCGGTACGACGGCGAGGGCCGCCCGCCGCTGACCGACGGCCCCTTCGCCGAGACCAAGGACCTGATCGCCGGCTGGATGATCATCGATGTGGCCGACTACGACCGGGCCCTGGCGCTCGCGTCCGAGCTGTCCGCGGCCCCGGGCCCGGGGGGCGAACCGATCCGCGAATGGCTCGAACTGCGGCCGCTGCTCAGCGCTCCGACCGAGATCGAGGATTGACCGCGGCCGGTCCGCCTCAGTCGGCCCAGCGCAGGCCGAGCAATTCCATCGCGCGGTTAAGGTCTGCGTCACCCGTTCCGAGACCCGCGTTGTCGAAGCGCGGCGCCAGGATGGCTGACACGTCCCCATCTCGGGAGCGTTCGAAGATCGCCCACAAGGTGAGGTCGTCCCCGTGTCGGGAGGTGAATTCGATTCCGTCGAGTGGGACGTCGTCTACGTCCGTGACCCCGTGGAGCCAGGAGGCGATTCTGGAGCCTCCGGGGTCGTCCCACCGTCCATCGAATCGGCCGTCCTCGGCGTAAGCCCAATCGGTCCACTGCCACGGTGTGGCAGCGAATCCCACGCGGTGAACTGTTATGGCGGTGTGTCTCCGGACGACTATGTCGCCGGCGTCGGTACGGACTACCGTCTCGCGGCTCATCCGACCGATACGAATTGACGCGCGGCGGCGAGCACCATCGGGCCGGTTTCTCCGACGTCACCATCGCGGAGCAGCAGAGCCGGGGCCCTGTCATCGAGAAGCGGATTGAGTCCTTGCATCCACGCCTGGGCGACCGCCGGGGAATCGCGCTCGCAGATCATTCGAGCGATCCGGTAGGCGATTCGAAGCCGTTCCACGGTTTCCGGCCCGGCGATCTGTCGGGTGCCGTCGGCCCATCCCCGTACCGCACGGGTTTCTTTGACCTGCCCCAAGTAGGCGACCAACCGATCACCTAGGAGTGGCCGGAGTGCACCGACGAGCTCGGCGTTCGTCATCCGGTTCGCCTCTTCGAACGCGGCGAGATCCGGCCGCCGATGAAGTATCGCCATCGTGATGCTCCCTGACGTGTGGGCTGTCACTGCTGAATCCCACCTTGTTTCCCACATCGTATCCCCAGCAGGTCCCAGTGACCATCCCCATTCTGGCGTCGGGCACCCCGCACTGGCCGGTGGTTCGACCGGGAGCGCGGGCGTACCGTGCGGGCATGACCAACCCGGACGCGACCACCCCGATGCCCGACGAGAACCAGAACCGCGCGGAGGAGACCCTCGGTTCGCCCGTCCCCGAGGGCCGGACCGCCGACGGCAGCTCGGTGCAGCGTGACCCCGACGACTGGGTCACCGGCGACGAGCCCATGACGGAGGCGCAGAAGAGCTACCTCGATACCCTCGCCCGCGAGGCCGGCGAGGAACTCCCGGCGACGCTGACCAAGGCCGAGGCCTCCGAGCACATCGACCGCCTGCAGAAGAACAGCCCGCGCACCGGCCACGCCTAGACGCACCGATGCCATGACCGCCCCCGACCTCCGGACGCTGACGCCGCAGGTCATCGGCATCCTCATCCGCCGCGGCGCCGACTTCGCCACGGCCGAGGACGCCGTCCAGGAGGCGCTCATCGAGGCACTGCGCGTCTGGCCTGACGACCCACCGCGCGACCCCTGCGCCTGGCTGACGGCCGTGGCCTGGCGCAGGTTCCTCGACATCGTCCGTTCCGAGGGCGCCCGTCGTCGCCGGGAGCAGCGGGCGGCCGAGGAACAGGGGCTGGGCTCGTCGTCGCTGTCGTCGTCGTTGCTCGTGCCTCCGGGCCCCGGTGACCGGACCACGGCCCCGGGGCCCGCGACAGCACCCACCGACGACACCCTCTGGCTCTACTTCCTGTGCGCCCACCCGTCGCTGCCGATGCCGTCGGCGATCGCGCTGACCCTCCGCGCGGTGGGTGGGCTGACCACCCGCCAGATCGCGCGGGCGTTCCTCGTGCCCGAGGCGACCATGGCGCAGCGAATCAGCCGCGCCAAACGCACCATCGCCGGCGAGCGCCTCGACCGGCCCGGCGACGTGGCCACCGTGCTGCGGGTGCTGTACCTGGTGTTCAACGAGGGCTACACCGGCGAGGTCGACCTGGCCGCCGAGGCCCTGCGCCTGACCCGGCAGCTGTCGGCGGCCATCGACCACCCCGAGGTGCGGGGTCTGCTCGCGTTGATGCTGCTGCACCACGCGCGCCGCGCCGCGCGGTTCAGGAGCGGCGGGGCCGGGGGTGACGCCGGTGCTGGCGAGGACGCCGACGACGGCGACGACGACGAGCTGATCCCCCTCGCCGAGCAGGACCGCACCCGATGGGACGCGCGGGCGATCGCGGACGGTGTCGCGATCCTGCAGGCAGCGCTCGCACGCGACCAGCTGGGGGAGTACCAGGCGCAGGCCGCGATCGCCGCTCTGCACGCCGACGCCGCGCGCACCGCCGAGACCGACTGGGTCCAGATCGTCGAGTGGTACGACGAGCTACTCGCCCTGCGCGACAACCCCGTGGCGCGGCTCGGGCGGGCCGTCGCGGTGGGCCACGCCGTCGGCCCGCACGCCGGCCTGGCGGCGCTGGTCGACCTGCCGGAGTCGCTGCCCCGGCGCACCGCCGCGCAGGCGTACCTCCACGAACTGGCGGGGGACACCGGCGGGGCCGCCGGGCTGTACGGCCGCGCCGCCACCGAGGCGACGTCGGTGGCCGAGCGCCGGTACCTGGCCCGCAAGGCAGCCAAGCTGCGGCGGGCGGAGTCCTGAGAGTCGTACCGGCGGCCACGTTTCCAGCATGTTTCGAGTCGGCCCAGCCCCTCGCTGCGGGCGACCGCGCGGCCTAGAATTCGCTGGAGAAGGCGAGGTGCCCGCGATGACTCTTCAGAACCGGACGGCGTCACGGAGAAGCGTGTCCGAGGACACCGCGGAGCGTGCGCTGCGGGACCTCGACGACCGCCACTTCACCGAGGTCATGCTGCGCGAACTCCGGCGACGCCGGACGTTCCTCAGGGTGGCCGACCAGGTCGACGGCGCCCTGCGGACAGCGCGGTTCCCGATCGGGGATCCGTTCCGCCCGCCCGCGGACCCCGCCGCCGCTGCCCGTCGCGCGATGATCGCCTCCGCCGTCCACAGCGCTGTCCTGCAGGTGCCCCACGCCTGCTCGTCCGAGGCGTGCGAGATCCTCGTCCAGCGGGGCGTGGTGTCCAGCTCCACGCCTGCCGATGCGCTGCGGACGTTCGCGCGGGACGGCCGACTCATCGTGCTCCGCGGCGACCGACGGTGGGTGTACCCGCGCTTCCAGCTCGGCCACTTCGACCCGCGCGACCCGGACAACATCGTCGCCGTGATCAACCGGATGCTCGACGCCGGCCACTACCCGGAGGCCGCCACCGCATGGTGGACCGCGCCGGCCGACTCCCTGCCCGATCGTCGCTCGCCAATGGGGTTGCTCGGACGCGACCACGACACACTCCGCCAGCTCGCCGGGGCGTACGCGGCCGCGGCCGACCTCTGAGCGGTTCGACCGAGCGTGGAGTAGTCCGCGGCGGGGGTGACTCCGAATCCCTTCCGGCCGCCCCGACCGGGCGCCACGACCCCGACATCGCCCGCTGCCGCGGCGTACGTTGGGCCACACCTGCACGCCCCCCACCCGAGGAGATCCTGAATGTCCGATGCGCTGTACACCGTCGAAGCCCTCTCCACCGGCGGCGGCCGGGACGGGCACGTCGCCACCGCCGACAAGGCCGTGGACCTGGAGATGGCCCCGCCCAAGGAGCTCGGCGGCTCGGGCGAGGGAAACAACCCCGAGCAGCTGTTCGCCGCCGGGTACGCCGCCTGCTTCCACTCCGCCCTGCAGAGCGCGGCGCGGGCGAAGAAGGTCACGATCAACGGCTCGTCCGTGGGCGCGCGGGTGTCACTGGTGCGCTCGGGCGAGGAGAGCATCGACATCGCCGTGGACCTCGAGGTCATCATCCCCGGCGTCGAGGCCGAGAAGGCCGACGAACTCGCGAAGCTGGCCCACGAGCTGTGCCCGTACTCCCGGGCCACGCGGGGCAACATCGAGGTCACCGTCTCGGTCGGCGAGGACTGAGGCCCGGCCCCGTCAGTGGGCCGCTCGGGGCGTGGGCTAGGTGAACGGGCTACGAGAGCGTGCGATCCGTCAGCCACCAGGTCACGGCGCGGTTCACCGGCTCGCGCGTGGACCCGTCGCCCAGGCGGGGCACGTCGAACCACACCCGTAGGGGCGGCCCACCGATCGCGGGCACGTCCACGAACTCCAGCGAACGCTGCCTCGAGTCGAAGCCCCACCTGTTGATGGTCGAACACGAGATGACCGGCACGAAACCCGTCGCACAGATCACCTCGGCGCGCGGCTCGAGCGGGGTCAGGACCCTCGTCCCCGGGATCGCCGGGTTCCAGAACGCCGGGTCCTCCGGCCCGAGCACGTCGCTGACGACCTGCGGCATCCCGCGGGGCACCGGAGGCGCCGCGGCGGGCAGTCCCGCGGCGTCCGGATCGGCGGCAGCGGTGGCGGTGCCGAGCGCACTCACCGCGCCGGCCAGGGCGACCGCGAGGCCGAGACTCCGACACGCGAAATGGGGCAGGGGCACGGCAACTCCTGGGTGGGTGAGAGAGGCCCCACGCTAGCAGCGGGGTCGCGCGACCGGTTCGGCCTTCCGCGAGGCGGCGGCGCTTCGATGAGGGGTTGCCCTCGTCGTCGTCCCCGTCGTCGTCGTCCCTCCACAGGCCGGCATGGTCAGCGCCGCGCCGGACACACACGGCAGAAGAACGATGGAGCGCCGAATCTCGATGCCGTTCGCTGATAACGTTCAGGTAGCCGACCGGAGCCCCCTTCGGTCCGAGCAGACTCAGGGATCAGTAGGTATGCCCCACAGACTGACCAGATCGTCCATCTCGGTACTCGCCGGTGTCTGCGTCCTCGCCACGGCCGCGTGCAGTCCCGACGACCCGACGGCGGAGACGCCCGAGGTGAGGACCGTGAACCCGACCGAGCCGCTCCCGCCCGCCTCGACGATCGCGGGGTCGCAGCCCTTCCTGGCCGTCGACATCGTGCAGGGCCGACAGGCCCGCCCCGTCGACCTACAGGTCGACGGCGGCGAGGACGGCGTCTCGGTGACCTTCCGCGAGATCACGATCGAGCCCGGGGCGAGCACCGGCGAACACTGCCACCACGGATCCCTGATCGCCGTCGTCAAGCAAGGCGAACTCACGCACTACTCCGATCGCCACCCCGGCGGCTCCCGCATCTACCGCGTCGGGGACTCGAACATCGAGGAAGCGGGCTCGATCTATGAAAGCCGGAATCACGGTACGGAGGACGTGGTTCTGATGGCGACCTACGTGACCCCGGTCGGCAAGGAGCTCCTCGAGACGGACCTGACGAAGTGTGAGGCGTGAGCGGCCTGCTCGTCGGCTGAGGGGTCAGCGGGGGTCAGCGGGGGAGCTGCCCGTCGTCGATCGACTCAGGGATCAGTAGGTATGCCCCACAGACTGACCAGATCGTCCATCTCGGTACTCGCCGGTGTCTGCGTCCTCGCCACGGCCGCGTGCAGTCCCGACGACCCGACGGCGGAGACGCCCGAGGTGAGGACCGTGAACCCGACCGAGCCGCTCCCGCCCGCCTCGACGATCGCGGGGTCGCAGCCCTTCCTGGCCGTCGACATCGTGCAGGGCCGACAGGCCCGCCCCGTCGACCTACAGGTCGACGGCGGCGAGGACGGCGTCTCGGTGACCTTCCGCGAGATCACGATCGAGCCCGGGGCGAGCACCGGCGAACACTGCCACCACGGATCCCTGATCGCCGTCGTCAAGCAAGGCGAACTCACGCACTACTCCGATCGCCACCCCGGCGGCTCCCGCATCTACCGCGTCGGGGACTCGAACATCGAGGAAGCGGGCTCGATCTATGAAAGCCGGAATCACGGTACGGAGGACGTGGTTCTGATGGCGACCTACGTGACCCCGGTCGGCAAGGAGCTCCTCGAGACGGACCTGACGAAGTGTGAGGCGTGAGCGGCCTGCTCGTCGGCTGAGGGGTCAGCGGGGTCAGCGGGGGAGCTGCCCGTCGTCGATCTTGATGACGGTCCCGGTGACCGCCTCCGACGCGTCGGACACCAGGTAGAGCAGCGTCGAATCGATCTGCTCGGGCTGGCCGAGGCGCTGACGGGGGAGCCCGGGCGCGATGTCGCCGACGCGGGCGAGCATGCCGTCGGTCATCTCCGAGGCGAAGACCCCCGGGGCGATCGCGTTGACGTTGATGAACTTGCGCGACCACTCCACGGCCAGGGCCTCCGTCATCCGACTGACCGCGGCCTTGGTGGTGGAGTAGAGCGCTGCTCCGTTGCCGTCGTACTGGTAGGCGCTCATCGACGTGATGTTGACGATCCGCCCCGGCACCCCGGCCTCGATCAGGCGGCGGGCGACGCCGGTCGCCATGAGCCACGGGCCGCGGACATTGGTGTCCAGCACGGCGTCCACCAGCTCCAACGTCATCTTGTGCGCACGCTGCGCGTCCGGAATGCCGGCGTTGTTGACGAGGATCTGCGGGAGGCCGATCTGCTCGGTGACTTCGGTGAGGCAGTCCTCGATGGAGGCGGGGTCGGTGACGTCGAGCCGGACGCCGTGCGCCTTGCCGCCGCTCCGGCCGATGGACTCGACGACCTCCCGGATCCGCTCGGTGCGCCGCCCGGTGACGACGACAGTCGCGCCCGCGCCTGCGAGCACGTGGGCGAACCTGGCGCCCAGTCCGGCGGTCGATCCGGTGACGATCGCGACGCGACCCGTGAGGTCATCAGCAGGCATGGGGGGTCCTATCGGTTGTGGGGCCCGAGAGCGGCCGGGGTCAGGAGAAGAGGTCGGGCAGGCCGTCGGACACGCGGTCCGGGAACTCCGGCTCCTTCTTGGCGAGGAACGCGGTGACGCCGGCGCGCACGTCCGCCGACTTACCACGGGTGTAGATGCCGATCGACTCGGCGCGGTGGGCCACCTCGGGATCGGACGCGCCGAGCATGCGCCACAGCAGCTGGCGGGTCAGCGCGGTCGACACGGGCGACGTCCCCCGTGTCATCTCGCGTGCGACCTCGATGGCGCGCGGTAGAACCTCATCGGCCGGGAGCACCTCGCTCACCAGCCCTCGCTCCAGGGCCTCGGCGGCGAGGATCGTCTTGCCGCCCACAGCCCATTCGATCGCGGTGGAGATGCCCACGATGCGGGGCAGAAACCACGTCGAGCACGCCTCCGGCACCAGACCCCGGCGCGTGAACACGAACCCGAACTTGGCGGTGTCCGCGGCGATGCGCACGTCCGTCGGCAGGGTCATGGTCACCCCGACCCCCGCGGCCGACCCGTTGATCGCCGAGATGACCGGCTTGGTCATGCGGAAGATGCGCAGCGCGACCTGACCGCCGGTGTCCGGCGGGGCCTCGCCGGTGTCGACATCGGGGTCAGCCGCGAACGTGTCGCCCCCGCCCGAGATATCGGCCCCCGCGCAGAACGCCCGGCCCGTGCCGGTGAGGACCACAGCACGCACATCGTCGTCCGCATCGCAGTTGTCCAACGCGGTGATGATGTCCGTCAGGTTCTCGTAGGTCGCCGCGTTGAGCCTGGCCGGGCGGTTGAGTCGGATCACGGCGATCTCGCCGTGGCGATCGAGGATGACCTCGGGCTGGTCGGGCGGGTTCTCGGAAGCCTGATCCGGCGAGGGCTGCATGGTGTCGGACGTTACCTGCCTTGCCGGGGGGTCTGCGACGTTCCGTCGAACCCGCACTTGAGTCCAGCCGAGCAGAGATCACACCTGTGGGAAGGCGACCATCTTTCTCGTCCTCATAATGTGAGATGTACCCGTGTAAATACTGAGCAATTCGAAGTGATCGGGTGTAAGATCCTTCGAGTACGTTCCAGCGCCGCGTCGAACTGCACTAACGGCGACCCGAGCTCGGCCCCTATTCCAAAGGTTCTCTCATGTCTGACCCGTCATCCCTTACTTCCGCCGGTTCGGAAGGCCTCGACGACGCGGGCGTGCGCGAGAGCTCACCTCGTCGTCGTCGACACCTCGCGAGCCAACTCGCGCCTCATCGACAAGACAGTTCAGCGCACCCACCACTCGCGGAACGTGTGCGGAACGCTCTTCTCGATAAGAAGCGTGGGGCGCGGCGTCAGAGCATCTGCCGGAGCATGTACGGCAGGATGCCGCCGTGCTCGTAGTACGCCTCCTCCGCCGGGGTGTCGATGCGGACCTTCGCCGTGAACTCGACCGCCGAGTCACCCTCCCCGGCGCGGACCGTCACCTCCTCCGGAACGCTGTCCCGGCCCTCGAGCCCTGTGATGGAGAACAATTCGTCGCCCTTGAGACCGAGACTCTCGGCGGACTCGCCCTCGGGGAACTGCAAGGGCAGGACGCCCATCCCGATGAGGTTGGAGCGGTGGATCCGCTCGTACGACTGCGCGATCACCGCCCGGACCCCGAGCAGCGACGTGCCCTTGGCCGCCCAGTCCCGCGACGACCCGGACCCGTACTCGGCGCCGGCGATCACCACAACGGCACTCCCTCCTCGGCGTAGCGGTTCGAGGCGTCATAGATGCTGGTCTGCTCACCACTCGGGAAGTGGGTGGTGACCCCGCCCTCGGTGCCGGGCGCCAACAGATTCCGGAGCCGGACGTTGGCGAACGTGCCACGGATCATCACCTCGTGATTGCCGCGCCTCGACCCGTACGAATTGAAGTCCGCCGGCTCGACCCCCTGCTGCTGCAGGTACTCGCCCGCGGGCGAACTGGGCTTGATCGCCCCGGCTGGTGAGATGTGGTCCGTGGTCACGGAATCGCCCAGCAGCGCCAGGACGCGGGCGTCGGTGATGTCCCGCATCGGCTCGGGCTCGACCGCCATTCCGTCGAAGTACGGCGGCCGGCGGATGTAGGTGGAGTCCCCGGTCCAGTCGAACTTGTCACCCCCCGGCACGTCCATGCCGCGCCAGTTGTCGTCCCCGTCGAAGACGTCGGCGTAACCCTTGGTGAACATGTCGGCCTCGAGATTGGCGTCCACGACCTCCTTGATCTCCGCCGAGCTGGGCCACACATCACGGAGGTAGACCGGCTCGCCGTCCGAGCCCGTTCCGAGCGGGTCCTCGAGCAGGTTCTTGCGCATCGTCCCGGCCAGTGCGTAGGCGATGACCAGCGGCGGAGACGCCAGGAAGTTCATCTTGACCTCCGGGTGGATGCGGCCCTCGAAGTTGCGGTTGCCCGACAGGACTGCGGCGACGTTGAGGTCCTTGTCATTGACCGCCTTGCTCACCGCCGGGGTCAGCGGCCCGGAGTTGCCGATACACGTCGTGCAGCCGTAGCCGACCAGATCGAACCCGAGCTCCTCCAGGTACGGGGTGAGGCCGGACCGGTCGTAGTAGTCCGTCACGACCCTCGACCCGGGGGCCAATGTCGTCTTGACCCACGGCTTGGGCTTCAGACCCCGCTCGACGGCCTTCTTGGCCAGCAGCGCCGCACCGATCATCACCGAGGGGTTGGACGTGTTGGTGCACGAGGTGATCGCCGCGATGACCACGTCCCCGTGGTCGAAGATCACAGGCGACTCGTCGCCGTCGATCATGATCTCCGCCGGATCGCTCGGCCACCCGAGCTCGGCGTTGGCGGTCAGCTGCTCCTCGGAATAGTGGCGGGGAGGCTCGTTCTTCGCCGTAGTGGAACCGGGGGAGACCGGGTCGCTGGCGGGGAAGGAGTCCGCCGAGGCGTCATCCAGACTCCCGTCGTCCTTCTCCGACCGGTTCTTCTCCTCGTCGAGATTGCCGAGCACCACGGCCGGCGCATCGCCCAGCGCGATGCGGTCCTGCGGCCGCTTGGGCCCGGCGATCGACGGAACCACCGTCCCCAGGTCCAGCTCGATGACCTCGCTGTACTCGGCCGGGTTGTCCGGGTCGTGCCACAGGCCCTGCTCCTTGGCGTAGACCTCGACCAGCTCGATCTGCTGCTCCGATCGACCGGTCAGCCGCAGGTAGTCCAGCGTCTCGTCGTCGACGGGGAAGATGGCGCAGGTCGAACCGAATTCGGGGCTCATGTTGCCCAGCGTGGCCCTGTTGGCCAGCGGGACCGCGGCGACGCCCGGGCCGAAGAACTCCACGAACTTGCCCACCACGCCGGTCTGGCGCAACAGTTCCGCCACGGTGAGGACGAGATCGGTGGCAGTGGTGCCCTCCCGCAACTCGCCGGTCAGCTTGAGCCCGATGACCTGCGGGATCAGCATGCTCATCGGCTGGCCGAGCAACGCGGCCTCCGCCTCGATTCCGCCGACGCCCCAGCCCAGCACGCCGAGGCCGTTGACCATAGGCGTGTGGGAGTCGGTACCGACGAGGGTGTCCGGGTAGGCCTGGATCATACCGTCGGCCCCCTCGCGGGTGAAGACGACCCGCGACAGGTATTCGAGGTTGACCTGGTGGCAGATGCCGGTGTTCGGCGGGACCACCACGAAGTCGGCGAACGACTCCTGCGCCCACCTGAGCAGCTGATAGCGCTCCTGGTTACGGCCGAACTCCAGCTCGGCATTGACCTCGAACGCATCCGGGCGACCGAAGACGTCCGCGATGATCGAGTGGTCGATCACGAGCTCGCCGGGGATGAGCGGATTGATTTTCTTGGGGTCGCCGCCGAGGTCGGTGATCGCATCGCGCATCGCGACCAGATCGACCACGCACGGCACCCCGGTGAAGTCCTGCATCAGCACCCGGGCGGGCGTGTACTGGATCTCCCGCTCCGGCGGGGACTGGGGAGTCCACTCCCGCAGTGCCTCGACCTGCTCGGCCGTCACCACGCGACCGTCCTCGTTGCGCAGGAGATTCTCCAGCAGGACCTTGAGGCTGTAGGGGAGCGGGACCGCGGTGGAGACCTGATCGAGTCGGTAGACCTCGTAGTCCACGCCCCCGACTGCCAGCGAATCCCTCGAACCGAAACTGTTGACACTCATGACCGGCCCTTTCGTAGAGGTGCCGGTGTGGCCCGTGCTAGTGACGAGGATCACCGGCGTTGTTGCCGACCCTACTCCCGAAAACCGGAAGTTATAAGGCGTCACGCGTACCCGGGCTGGGGCTCGAGAGGGTCCCGGGCGGAAACGATCTGGAGGGCTCATCCGCTGACGAGGGCCGGTTCGGAATTCCCTGTTCAGGCAATCCGAACTCAGACGCTGTCTTCGTCGTCGTCGGATCCAACTGGCCCACTCGCATGGGAGGCTCGCTGATCGCGCGGGGTCAGACGCCCTGGTCGTCGTCACCCTCCGCGTCGCTGTCGCCGTCGTCGGCGGGCAGTTCGATGGCCTGCTCGGCGACGTCGGCCGGATTCGCCTCACGGAAGGGGTCCTCGACGGTCACCTCGGGCTCGTACTCCTCAGGTGCGGAGACTGAATCCGGGCCCGGGGTGTACTCGTCCGGGTCGATACGGTCCTCGGCGATCATCTCGTCCTCCTCCTGGCGCAGGGGCGTCTGTCTCCACCTCTAGCAGCCTCCCGCGGGCGGCGCCAGTGGCGGAACACACAGCGACGACCAGCCCAGCTATGTGTCGCAGCCGATCCCGTCGCCGTCCTTGTCCAGGTGGGTCGCGTAGCCCGGCTCGCCTTGGTGGATCGGATCGGCGCCTGCGGCCCGAACCTCGGTGCAGTTCTTGTAATAAGTATCGACCACCGGGGGTACGTACTCCTCGACCGGCTGCGCAGCAGGGGCCGGGGCGGGTGCGGGGACGGGCTCGGCAACCGGGGCGGTAGCCGGCGCAGGCGCGAAGTCGGCGGGCGGCGGGGGAGCTGGCTGGACGAATGGCGCCTGCGGTGGTCCGGGCTCGCCGGGCACTGGGGCCACAGGCTCGGCAAACGGGCCGGGGATAGGCTCTAACGCTGGCGGCAGGGCGTCCGCAGACTCGCCCACCGGGAATTGTGCGGCCGGCTGAGGCGGAGGGGCGGCCTCTCGAAGATCAGGGCCCTTTTCCGGCGCGCTGATCGCGGCGACCGGGGCCGAGTTCGCCTCCTCGAAACCGCCAGCGACCGCGGCTCCCGCGAGGCCGATACCCGCCACCACGGCAGCACCGATGGTCGCCGCGATCACGCGATCCCGCGTGAACGCGGACCTCAACTGACCGGCGGACGGGAACGCTGGCGACGGCGGGGCCGACTCTGTCAACTCGGTCGGGTAATCCGACGGAGCGGGGTATGGAACCGGCGGGAACGCGGGATCGGGCTTCCTCCGGAACTGGTTGCTGAACAGGGACGTGATCTCGCGCAGGGGCTGAACGGGAGCGGAGTCAGGTGTCTTATCGCGGGGGTCGTCCTTCTTGAACGGGTTGCGAAAACGGTCGAAAGTGCCCACGGATCTCCTTGACCAGCACGTCTTGCATGAGGGGGACGTCTGCCTCGGGTCCACTTCGCGTGTCTGGCTTCGGCAGCTCAGGAGAAACGTTAACTTATCTGCCGGCGTGTGGAATGGGATTCAGCCATCGGAAGAAGTTTGCTTTGCTGGTCGACCGGCCATTCCGCCCTGTGTGTCGGACCAAGCTGCTTGGATTCTGGTAGTCGACTCGAACCAGGAGGGGACATGACCCGTTTCCGAAAGATCGTTGCCGCGGCGGTCGGGGTACTCGCCCTTGGCGCTGGCGCTGTACCTATCGCGCAGGCGCAGCCGCTCCCGGGTGGTTCCGTGGAGTTGCCGCCGATCGAACCGATCGCCATCGCAGTCCCGCCCGGCTCCGTGTCACAGCAACTGCCCGCACTGCCCTTCCCGTTCTTCTGGGTGGACGGCCAACCGGCGCCCCCGCGGTATGTGGCGTCGAACTGGGTCGAGCCATTCAGCGGTTGCCCGGCCGCGAATCAGCGGGCGTATGCGCAGGATGGGACTCAGCTGTGGTGCACCTACCTTGACCGGACCGATGCACGGGTGTGGGCGCCCTACACCTCTGATGTGCCCTGGACGCCGGACTTCAAACACAAGCCCGTGACCCGTGTCGCCAATTCACTCGCCGGTGAGCCCTGCGGTCCAGTGGGCGCAACGGCGATTGATCCCTCGAACGGACAGGAAGCGTTCTGCGACTGGCGGCGCATTGATTCGGACGTCCCGGTGTGGCAGTTCAAGCCGGGGTCCTGACCGACCCATTGTCGGCGACGAGATCGGAGAGACGCGCTGGCCCTCACCCCTCCAGTCGAGTCACCACGCCGCGGTCGCCGTCCACTCGGACGCGGTCGCCGGTGCGCAGCGTTCGGGTGGCGTCGATGGTGTTGACCACGCATGGCAGGCCGTACTCGCGGGCGACCACCGCGCCGTGCGAGACGGAACTGCCGATATCGGTGACCAGCGCCGCGATCACCGTGAAAAACGGCGTCCAGCCCACATCTGTCACGGGCGCGACCAGGATCTCACCGGGCTGCACCTCCCGGGCATCGACGATCGACCGGGCCACCCGCACCACGCCCGCCACCGTTCCGCGGCTCGCCGGACGGCCCACGATCTCGCCGCCCGCAGCCTCGCGGGGCGGCCGGGCGATCAGCGGGACCGGCCGGCCCACGGACACGTCCGCGAACTCCAACGCTTCCTGGAACGACAGTGCCTTCCGGCGTTCGACGGCCCGCGCGACCAGCGTCTCCGCCGAAACCGGCGCGTCTCCGTCAGAGCCGTGGTCGCCGAGCCCGCCGGTCACCGGACCCGGCGCGCCGACGATCCGCGCCAGCTCGGGCCGGTCGAAGAAATTCACCAGATCCGCATCCGGCAGCCGGCCGGACGCCGCGAGCACCTCACCCAGATGTCGATAACCACGCTTCAGCGAATGCGCCATCAGCGCCATCTTCGACTTGGTCTCCTCGCGGCCCCGCGCCCCGCCCCGGGCCCACCGCGCAAGCTGGCGGATCACGGGTGACTCCGGCTCCGGGACCTCCGCGGTCTCGGACGCCCGCCCACCCCGCTCGAGCGTGGACCGCACCATGACCTGCATGATCGCGCCCAGCCCCTCGGGATCGTCGGCCCACGACGCGTCTCGCATACACAGCTCGCGATACCCGCGATGGCCATGGCGCAACAGGAACCGCCGCAGCGCGACGCCCCACCCGTCAGCCGAGGCGAGCACCGCCTCCACTGCCGCGCCGGGATCCGCTCCGAGAAACCGCTCGGTAGCGGCGGAGTCAGCAGCCAACGCCCGCACCACCGACTCGAGCTCGGCCAGCATGAGCGCGCTCTCCACATCCGCGGCGCCGGCCATCAACCGCGAGGCCTCGGTGCGACCGTCGTCCTCGCTGCCACCCGCGGCCACGGCCTGCCGTACGAGCGTGCTCTCGAGCACGTTCGCCGCGACGGCCGCGCGCGACGAGGACCGCACGTGCGTCAACGTCACCTCGCAGTACAGCCGCATCCCGTCCTCGAGCTGCCGCCACAACCGTAGAGGGTCACAGCCGGTGGGGACCTCGAACGCGCCGATCTGCTCGCCCAGACCCCGCACGGCCGGGCCCGCGGTGAGGGCGAACGTCGACAGTCGAACCGTATTACCGAGTCGCCGCGGGAACGGCTGCGGCGGCTTGGGCACGAGCTCGTCGACCACCCGCCCGCAGATCGACGCGGAGAACTGCTCCAGCGAATTGCCCAGCAGTCCCGAGCTCAGCGCGGTGCCCTCGGTGAGGTTGAGGAACATGTGCCCGGAGAAGTAGCCCACCTGCAGCCACGGTTGCTCATAACTCGGCTGCGCGCGGGCGACCACCTGGATCAACTGCATGGCGTGGTCGATCGCGTACCCCGACACCGACGCGGTGAGCGGGCAGTACGCCCCCGGCATCATCTCGCCGATGTTGCAGCGCGTGTACACGTGGTCGCTGCCGGCGAGTGTCGAATCCATCCCGCCGAGGTCCGCGGGCAGCGTCGTGATGGGCCGCGCCTGCAGCCACCACAGCCGCCCCTGCCGGTCGATCGCCCACTCGAGATCCATCGGCCGGTCCCAGTGCCGCTCGGCGGTCAGGGCGCCAGAGCGGATCGCCGCGATGTCCTCGGCGAGGAGCACCGGGCGCTCGCCGACGTCGCGCACCGCCACGGTGCCGGCGGCGTCGAGGACCAGGTGGTCGGGGGAGGCTGTGCCGTCGACCAGCGACTCGCCCAACCCGGCGACGGCGTCGATCACCATGAGGTCGCGCCGCCCCGTGGTGGGGTCGGCGGTGAACACCACGCCGGCCGCGCGGGCGTCCACCATCTGCTGGACCACCAGGTGCATGGTGGCGGGGGAGTCGGTGGCGGGGGAGTCGGCGGCGGGGGAGTCGGGCCCGGCGCCGCGGTAGGCCGTCGCGCGCCCCGATGCAGCCGACGCCACGCACGTCCGCACCGCCTCGGCCAGCGCCTCGGCCGAGTCCACGCCCAGCACGGTGTCGTACTGCCCGGCGAAGGACTGTTGCGCGCCGTCCTCCCCGGCCGCCGAGGACCGCACCGCGACGGGGGTCGCGCCCGCCTCGGCCATGCGGCGGTACCACCGGGCGGCGGTGTGGGCTGGGACGGTGGTGTGGGCGACGGTGGTGTGGGCTGGGACGGTGGTGTCGGACTGAGTGTCGACGACGACGAGGTCGGCTCCCGCGTCCGCGATGACGAACCCCGGCGGTACCTCCAGGCCCAGTCGGATGAGCTCGGCCAGGCCTGCGGCTTTGCCGCCGTAGCTGTCGTCGGTGACCTGTTCGAACTCGACGGTGTTCACGGCCGGCCCGCCAAATCGTCGACGATCTGCGCGAGGGCGTCGGTGGCGATCGGTCCGGTCTGGTACAGGCACACGCGGTCGCCGACGCCGTCCACGCGGTCGCGGACGTGGGCGGCGACCTCGGCCGGGGTGCCGCACGCGGCGATCGTGTGCAGGATCTCGTCGCTGATGAGCGAGGTCATCTCCTGCCACCGCCCCTGCTTGCTCATGGCGTTCAGCTCGGGCTGCAGATCGCCCCAGCCGTGGGCGTCCAACACCGGTTTGTAGGCAGGCGTCGAGCCGTAGAACGCCAACAATCTGCGGGTGGACATGTGGTCGTCGTCGTCGTTCTGTCCGTCCGCCACCGACACGATCACCTCGGGCACCACCTCGAACTCCTCCTCGCGCCGACCGGCGGCCGTGAGGCCCGCCCGAACCCTTGGCATCGTGTGTTCGTGGAGGAACCGGGTGGTGCCGAACGGCATCACGAGCAGCCCGTCGGCGACCTCGGCCGCCGCGCGCGTCAGTCGCGGGCCGAGCGCACCGAGGTAGATGGGCGGCGGGCCGTACGGGGTGGGCGGCGGCACGAACGTGGGGGTCATGAGGGTGTGGCGGTAGAACTCGCCGCGGAAGTCCAGTCGCTCGCCCGTGGCCCATGTATGGAAGATCGCCCGCAGGGCGCCCACGAGGTCCTTCATCCGCTCGACGGGCAGGTCGAATTCGGTGCCGTAGCGCTTCTCGATCTGCGCCCGGATCTGCGTGCCCAGGCCCAGGACGAACCGTCCCTCGCTGAGCGTCTGCAGGTCGTGCGCCTGGTGCGCGAGCTGGATGGGGTTGCGGGGGAAGGCGATCGCCACGTTGGACATCAGGTCCAGGCCGCCGACCTGCGAGGCCAACACGAGCGGGGCGAACACGTCGTGCGGGCCCTCGAAGGTGAACACCCCGGACGCGCCCGCCTCCCTGAGCTCCTCGGCGCGCCGGACCGCGTCGGTGGGGGAGAACAGTGCCGTCATGACCTTCACTTCGCCACATCCGTCCAGTCCGAGAACCCCGACGGGTGATGCGGGCCGATCACCCCGTGCTCGAACAGGCCCGCGCCCTCGCGTCGGGTGCCGTCGGCCTCGGTGCACACGGCGTGGCCCACGTGGTCGATGAGGCTGAACGCCGCCCCGGCCATGACCTGCGGATCCGTCAGATCGAAGGTCACGCGGTCGGTGAAGCCCTCGCCCTTCCAGCTGCCGTGGGCCCACGTGGAGTCGCCGCCATAGCCGGAGCCGAACGCGATCGGGGCGTACAGCCGGGACTCCACCTCGAGCCGGATCTGCTCGCCCGCGCGGTTCATGAACTCCACCCGCACGCCCGTCGGGATGCGGGTGCCGGGGGTGTACTCGACCGCCACGCGCACGCCGTCGAGCTGCTCGACCCGGCCGTCGGCCCAGCGGCGGGTGCAGTCGTAGAGGCTGCGGTGGCCGTCCGGGTCCTCCTGCAGGATGAGGAACAGCTGGAAATCATCGAACGCCAGCGGGAGATACAGCCACCACATGCCCCGGAACGCCGTGTCGGGCCTGCCGGCCGGTTCGGCCTCGCCCACCGGGCGGATACCCCACGAGCGGTCCCGGGCGGCGACCGACGAGGAGTGGGTGACCTCCATCTTGTCGTCGTCGACCTCGATCCACCCCTCCCACGAGCCGACCTGCGCGAACC
This sequence comes from Dietzia sp. WMMA184, assembly GCF_002441635.1. Lineage (NCBI taxonomy): Bacteria > Bacillati > Actinomycetota > Actinomycetes > Mycobacteriales > Dietziaceae > Dietzia > Dietzia sp. WMMA184. The sequence continues at coordinate 3,335,990 of NZ_NXEI01000001.1, forward strand.
GGCTGGCCTGGAGCGTCACCCGCCGGTCGGTGAGCATGGAGTGCGGGTCCTCCAGTGCGGCGGGGAACAGGCCGCGCCACGTGAGGTCCGCGGCGATGCCCTCCGTGCGCTCGAGGGTCAGCCGGATCTCCCGCAGCGGCTCGATCACCTCCAGCCGGTACCCGCCGACGTGGGGGTTGAGGCGGTCATCGTCGATGGCGTCGCTCATCCGCACCGCGGTCTGCGTGTCGCCGCGGCGGACCACGAAGTACGCGTCCTTCACGCCCAGGTGCGGGTAGTAGCCGATTCCGGTGAGCACCATGAAGCGGCCCTCGCGGTCCAGCACGTTGAAGTAGGAGCGGTCGTAGAAGTTGCGGTCCGAGGTGGCCGGCCACGTCAGCGGCGCGGGCGTCTGGTGGATGGGGAACTCGTCGAGCGGGCTCAGGTGCACGGGGCTCTCCCTGGGGTGCTGGGTGGCGGCGTCTCGCGGTCTCGCGTCGGCGGCGGGAATACGATGTTCGGCGTATCGGAACTAGGGTGAGACCATGACAGTAGACGGCGACACCGCGCGCGGCGGATCAGCGAAGTCCGCGCCCGGGCGGCCGCGCGACGGCCGGATCGACGCCGCGATCATCACCGCCACCCGCGAGCTCGTCCTCGAGACCGGCTACCCGGCGCTGACGCTGTCCGCCATCGCGGCGCGCGCCGGCACGACCACCGCCGCGCTGTATCGCCGCTGGTCGAGCAAGGCGCAGCTCGTCCACGAGGCGGTGCTCGAGGCGGAGGTGATCCCGGCGTTCGAGTTACCCGATGGCGTAGACGGCGGGGCGAGCAGCGCCGGCGGGGCTGGTGCCGCTGTCGGGGATCCGCAGGCCGACATCCGCGCGCTGGTCGAGACGGTCCGCGTGCTGTTCGACCGACCCGAGGTGCGCGTCGCGCTGCCCGGCCTCATCGCCGATACCGTGGCCGACGCCGACCTGCACGCCCGGATGATCGCCCGGCTCGCCGGCAACCTGCCCGCGTTCGAATCGCGCTTCGGTCGGGCTCGCCGGAGCGACGACCACCTGCCCGTGCTGGCGGAGGTCGTCGCGGGTGCGGCGATCTTCCGGCTGCTGGTGAGCCCTGCCGCCGCCCTGGACGACGAGTGGGTCGAGGAGCTGACCGCGCTCATCATCGGGCGGTGGCAGGCCGGCGGCTGAGGCGGGAGCCGGTCAGGAACCCGCGATCGCCAGGATGATCCAGACCGGTAGCCACAACCCGAAGGTCAGCAGCGTGAGGATCAGGTGCAGGGCGTGGTTGACGCGCCTGACCTGCCCGCCGTGCACGTACACCGTCTGCTGCATGGGCGGGTAGCCGAACTGCGGCGGGTAGGGGCCCTGCGGGAACTGGTGCGGCGCCACGTGCAGGTGCTGCGGGATGAATTGATCGGCGTACCCGAACTGCTGGCCGGGGCCATACGGGGCGGTCGGACCGTAGGGCGCGGCGGGCGGCATGCCGTACGGGAACCCACCCTCGTGGGCCAGCGGCTCGGGCGGTCGCGCGTACGGCTGGGCCGGCTGGTGCGGGTGGGCGAAGCGCGGGGGATCGTAGCGCTGGGGCTCATGCTGCTCGGCGGGCGGGAACTGCGCCGTGGGGAACTGCTCGGTGGGGAACTGCTCGGTGGGGTTGGCCTGCCCCGGCGTCTCGGACCGGTCGAGCCAGTCCTCGGACCACGGCCCGTCCGGTCGCCGCGCGTGCTGCTCGTTCATGCTGGCTCGATTCGAGGGGTCGCTGGCGGGATGGGACGCCCTCCAACATAACCCCCGACACCGGTCCGTTGACACCGGTCAGGGCCGATCTCAGGGTCGAATCCGGGTCACCCTGAGGGGCCGCGGTGCGGATCCGGGGGGCGGCAGTGTGAATCTCGGGAACATTCCGGTCCGCCACCCATCCGGAATGCGGGGGCCTCCGAATCCTGTGTAGACGCCCAGACAGGAGATCCATCATGAGCACGGTCCCCGTACGTCGCCGCAGCACGATCACGACGGTCGCCCTCGTCGGCCTCGGCCTCACCGCCGCGACCCTCGCGTTGGGGACGGGACTGCTGACGATCGGGTCGTCGTTGAACGCCACCGTCGCATCCGCCGAACTCGCCGCCGGAGCCGCACTGATGTCCCGCACCACCTGGATGCTGCCCGCCCTGTTCACCGTCATGGTGTTCGCGGGAATGGGCGTCGCCGTTCACCTGATCGGCGGTCGCAGACGCCCGCAGACCACCGAGGCCCGGATGCGCACCCGCGACAGCGAGCCCCACCCCGCCATCCCGTTCGAACTCCGTGCTCCGGACCGGGCCGTCGCCGAGGCCACCCGCGGACTGTTCCGCCACATCGACTCCTGAATCGGATCCCGGGGCGGGGTGACCTCGTCGTCGTCGTACCTTTGTCCGGCACACCCCGCCGGTGCCACGATGGGCGCATGGCGAAAAAGGACAAGCGGTTCGAGAAGATCCACTCCGAGTCGATGGGGTTCGGCGGGACCGCGGAGATCCTGCGCGACACCCGCACCGGCGTCTGCTACCTGTGGCGCTCGGCCGGTGGGAGCGGGGGCGGGTTCACCGTGCTCGTCGACGCCCAGGGCAAGCCGCTGATCGAGTACGGGCTCTAGTTCTCCGCAGCCGGGGGTGACGCTGCAGGTCAGCCCGCGCACGCCCCGCCGGTGCCGCCGCCGGTGCCGGAGGTCGAACCGAGATCCGCACCCAGCTTCTCCGCGAGCCTCGGCGCGAGCCCGGTCGGGGCGGGCTGTGGACACGTCGACATCGTCGGCACGGTCGCGGACGTCAGCGAGGACCCGCCCGACGGCGCGGCGGAATGCGCCGTGGTGGTCGCCGAGACGGCCCCGGGTTCAGGGGTCGGGCCGGCGGCGGGGACCCGGATGATCACGGACGCCGAATCGTCGCCGTCGCCGTCGCCGTCGCCGCCCCTGTCGTCTCCGGTGGCGCGGGCGCCCTTCGGGTCGCGATCGGCCTCGGAGTCACCGGTGTTCGGGCCCGGAACGGCGACGGTCGACGACAGGACCCAGGTCTGTGGACCGGGAGTCTGCGGGACGGGGTCGGCGGATGTGGTCGGGACGACCGCAGCCGATCGCTCCAGGCCCAGCGGCACCAGGAAGAACAGGCCGAGGAGGAGCGCCACACCCAGGACGGCCCAGCCGAGCCCCGGAGGGGAGGCCGGGCCCGGAGCGCCTTTTGTGGTGCCGTGAGCCGGGGACGGGGCCTGTCGGGTGGCGGCGTCGTCTCCGACTGGGCGGCGATCTGTGTGTCTGGGCCGCCTGAAGCCGACCATCGTGTCTCCCTCGGCAAGGCGCCGCCGCGGATCGGCTCTGTGCGACTGCGGGAGACACTCACCACCCCTTCTCCCAGCAGTATCATCGCCGGGAGTTTGGTAAGCGTTACTTCATGCGCCTCGGTGAGGTGGGCCGTGGACTGGCGGAACGGAAGTGACTGCCGGTCCAGACGGCTCGCGCGGCCGCCACCGGGGGCGCTGTTGATCGTGAGCCCGGCCGCCGCCGGAGGCTCAGCCGATCGCGGCGAGCAGGTCGGCGCAGGCCTTCTCGCAGCGGCGGCAGGCCCGGGCGCAGTGCTTGCAGTGCTCGTGCATCTCGGCGTGCTGCTCGCAGTCGTCGGCGCAGGCGGCGCAGGCCGTCCGGCACGCCGTCAGCTGCGCCTTGACGACCTCGAGGTTGCTGCCGGTGCGGCGGCTCAGCAGGGCGGCGGTGGCGGCGCAGACATCCGCGCAGTCGAGGTCGGTGCGGATGCAGTCGCGCAGGTCGGCGACGGACTCCTCGGCGAGGCACGCGTCGGCGCACGACGTGCAGGTGGTGGCGCAGGACGCGGCCGCGTCGATTGCCTCGGCGAGCAGGTGCACGTCGAGGCCGTCGGTCGGATTCGGATGGGACGTGATCATCTCGGAAGTGCTCATACCTCCACGCTACTAGTGCCGCCCGGTGGCGCAAGGCCTGAGATCAAGACGATATAACGCCTGGTGGGGGGGCTCGGAGGTGTCCTTCAGGGGCGGGGCGCAGGCCGCGCGAGCCCTCGCGCGAACCCGTCGATCAGGTCCGCCACATAGGTGCCGTGCGGGGGGCCGACCTCCGGCGGATCGCAGGCCCGCGCCGCGAGTTCGGCGGTGAGCATGACGATGAACTGGCGGACCCGGTGGCGGGCCAGGTCCGGGCCGCACGCCGCCGTCGCGGCCGCGACCAGCATCTCCAGCTGATCCTGCAGTGCGGTGTCCGCGACCGGTCCGGTGTTGACCGTCCGGCCCACCTCCGCGAGTGCTCCCAGCTGGCCGATCACCCGGAGCGTCCAGCGGCCCTCGTCGTCGTCCAACAGGTCCGCCAACGGGGACACCACCGCCCGCACGATCTCGGCGAGGTCGGGCGGCGACGACACCCACGTTCGCAGGTCCGCGCGTCGCTCGGCCTCCATCCGCAGGACGCCGCGGTCCAGGACCTCCCGGAGCAGTCCCGCGCGGCCGCCGAAGTGGTAGTTGATCGCGGAGTCGTTGCCCTGGCCGGCATCGGCGACGATGTCGCGGACCCGTGCCGTCCGCCAGCCGTCCGAGGCGAAGCGGCGCAGTCCGGCTAGGTAGAGAGCGTCGCGGGTGGCCGTGGCGCGGGGTGTGGTGGGGCGGGGGGTAGTGGAGCGCGGGGTGGTGGGGCGGGGCACGCGCTCGAGTCTAGAGGGGCCCTTCCCCTTGTTTAACAGTCCGTGTTAAATGGCGCCATGACCCAGCCCGCCATGACCCAGCAGCCGGCGACGGCCCCCACGTTCAACCCGTTCGACCCCGCGCACCTCGCCGACCCCTACCCGGGCTACCGGCTGCTGCGCGAGACCGATCCGGTGCACCATCACCGCGGCGACGGCACCACCGCCCACCCCGACTTCTGGGCGCTGTCCCGCTACGCCGACGTCGACGCCGCCGTGTGCGATCCCGGGACGTTCTCCTCCGCCAGCGGGCTGACCTTCTACCGCGACGAGATCGAGAAGCTGGGGCTGGCCCCGACCATCGTCATGATGGACCCGCCCGAGCACTCCGGGAAGCGGCGGCTGCTGGCCAAGGCGTTCTCCCCGAAGCGCGTCGCCGCCACCGAGCCGCGGATCCGCGACTTCGTCCGTGGGCGGCTGGCGGAGATGGCCGAGAGGTACGACGACGACGAGGTGGTCGATCTCCACCGCGACTTCAGTGCGCAGATCCCGACATTCGTGCTGGCCCACCTGTTCGACCTGCCGACAGCGGACCGCCCGCTGTTCGGCCCGTGGGTCAGCGCGCTGACGACCCTGCAGGAGGAGGGATTCCGCCCGGCCGGCCTCGAGGGCGGGGCGGTGGATGCGGTGGCGGAGATGTTCGCCTACTTCGGTGAACTCATCGCCGAGCGGAGAGCCCACCCGGGTGACGATCTCATCTCCGCTCTGGCTCAGGCCGAGATCGAGGGCGAGCGGCTGGACGACTGGGACATCCTCGGCTTCTGCTTCGTCATCGTCGCCGGCGGCAACGACACCACCGGCAACCTCATCTCGCACACCGTCGCGCTTCTCGACTCCCATCCGCGGCAGCGCGAGATGCTCGCGGCCGACCCCGGGCTGATCCCCGGCGCGCTCTCGGAGTGCCTGCGCTTCGAGTCGAGCGTGCAGGCGCTCGCGCGGACGACCACCCGCGAGGTGACCGTCGGCGGGACGACGATCCCGGCGGGGGAGAAGGTGATGATGCTCTACGGCTCGGCCAACCGCGACGAGCGCGAGTTCGGTCCGACCGCCGGGCAGCTCGACATCACGCGCGAGATCAGCGGGCACCTCGGGTTCGCCCGCGGCCCGCACTTCTGCATCGGCTCGCACTTCGCGCGGCTCCAGGCACGCATCGCGGTGGAGGAGCTCTACGCCGCGCACCCGACGGTCGGGGTCGACCGGGACTCGGCGGTTCGGGCGCTCTCGCCGTTCACCCGGGGGTTCGTCTCGCTCCCCGCGACGGGCCTGGCCTGACCTGCGACCGGGCATCAGTCGTGGTCGGGGCGTCTGCGGTTGCGCTTGATCTCGGCCCGGCGGCGTTCATGCTGGACACGTCGCCGCTGCGAACCGCGGGTGGGTCGGGTCGCACGCCTGGCGACCGGCGGCGCCACCGCGTCACGCAACAGCTCTCCGAGGCGCCGGCGTGCCGTCGCCCGGTTGCGCCGCTGCGACCTGTTCTCCTCGACGCTGACGGTGAGGACCGTGCCGGACAGTTTCGGGGCGAGGGTGCGCAGGGCCCGTTCGCGCTGGACCTCGTCCAACGCCGTCGTGGTGCCCAGGTCGATGCTCAGCTGCACGCGCGAATCGGCGGTATTGACGTGCTGGCCGCCGGGGCTCGACGACCTCGAGAAGCGCTCGACCAGGTCTCCCGCCGGCACCGTGAGGCCACGGGGCGCGCCGGGCCCCGGAGTCACGCGCAGGCCGTCCACGGAGCCAGTATCCCGCACCGACGAGCGCGGCCGGGAACCCGACAGCAGTCCGGACGTCAGTCGAGCTGCTCCTGCGGCAACTCGGCATCCGTGCCCGCCGCCCGGCGCTCGTCGACCAGACGGGGCTCGACCCGCTGTGAGGGATGGAACCCGGCCTTGTCCGCGTAGAAGGCACGGATCCTGTCCATGTCCGCGGCCACGTCGCCGGTCAGATCGATCGTCGGGCCGAGCCCGGTCGTCATGGTGCTGCGATCGACGTAGCCCAGCGTCACCGGCATGCCGGTTTCGCGGGCGATCCGGTAGAAACCCGACTTCCAGTGCGTGTGCCCGCCGCGGGTGCCGTCCGGGGCGACGACCAGGCCGAACGTCTCGCCCGCGTGGACCTGCCCGACCATGTCCTCGACGACCCGGGCGGGGTTCGCCCGATCGACCGGAACCCCACCGAGCGCCCGCATGATCGGCCGGCGCCACCCGGTGAAGAGGCTGGCCTTGCCGAGCCAGTGCATGTCGATGCCCAGTCGCCAGGCGATGCCGAGCATGAACACGAAATCCCAGTTGGACGTGTGCGGTGCGCCCAAGAGCACCGTGGGTCGATCCGGAGCCGGTCGGGTCGACAACTCCCAACGGCTGAAGAACCAGAAGGCGCGGGAGACGAGGCGGCGGATCACCCCGTCACCCTAGGCCACCGCCGGGTGCGGCGGAGGGGGTCGAGGCCGGACGGGAAATCGACACACAATCGACGCAGTTACACTGCGAATATAACGATATAGTCATCTTTACGACGGCATCGTCGATCCAGACGAGTGTCGTGACACCTACTCCTGAGGAACCGCTATGGGTGCTCCGCAACCCGCTCCGTCCCACTCCGATCCGAACCCCGGCTCGACGGCCCCGCCCAGATCCGGGCAGGGGACCCGTCCACTCAACTGGATCATGCTCGTCGCCGGGGTGCTGCTCACGGCGCTGGGCCTGACGCTGAGCGCTGCGGGCATCTTTCTCGCCGTCGCCGAGGCCTCGCAGCGGGACGGGCGGTATGCGTACACCGAGACCGAGCAGTTCCGCTCGGTCGGCAACGCGATCATCACGGCCCCGTTCACCCTCAACCTGGACGAGGACCAGGCTGCCTCCTCGGGTGCGTTCGATCTCGAGGACCTGATCAGCGTCCGGGTCCGCGCCACTCCTGTCGTCCCGGGACAACGGGTGTTCCTCGGCATGGCGCCCGCCGATGCCGTCGACGAGTATCTCCGGGATGTGCCCCACGCCGTGTTCGGCACCGACCCGTGGGCCGACGGCTATGGCATGGACGCCTCGGACTGGACCGGCCGATCAGGCTCGAATGACGACGTCGACGAGGTCCCCGGGACGCGAGTGCCGGGCCCTCCCGCCGACGAGCGGTTCTGGGAGCGCTCTGTTACCGGCTCCACCCAGCAGACCCTCAATGTGGATTTGCAGTCCGGGAACTGGGTGATCGTCGTGATGAACAGCGACGGCAACCGCCCGGTGTGGGTGGACGTGCAGGCGGGGGCCCACACCGAATTGTTCGGATTCGCGAACCCGGCCACGCTGATCGCCGGGATCGTCGGTCTGGTGCTGGGGATCCCGCTGATCCTGCTCGGCGCCGCCGGGCTGGGGCGCGACGTCGAACGCCGAACCGCGGGCGTCCCGGGCGCTGATGTCACGGGCCGGTTGACCGGCCCCGATCCGCTGCGGCTGACCGGCCATCTGGATCCGGGCGTCTCCCGCGCACTGTGGCTGATCAAGTGGGCGCTGGCCATTCCGCACTACATCGTGCTGGCGGTCCTGGGCTTCGCCGCGGTCGTGGTCACGGTGGCCGCGGGCCTGGCGATCCTGTTCACCGGCCGCTACCCGCGCTCGTGGTTCTCCTTCATCGTGGGCGCGATGCGGTGGCACTGGCGGGTCGGCTTCTACGCCTACGCCGCCCTGGGCACCGACCGGTACCCGCCCTTCGCGCTGGGCCGGGCGGACTACCCCGCCGATCTGGACGTCGTCTACCCCGAACGTCTGTCGCGGGGTCTCGTGCTGGTCAAGTGGTGGCTACTGGTGATCCCGCACCTGCTGATCGTCGGCATCATCACCGGCAGTGGCGCGGCGGCGGTCGACGCCTCGACCGACAACGACGGCATCAGCGTCGGCTTCACCCTGCTGGGACTCCTGGTGCTGATCGCCGCGATCGGCCTGCTGTTCACCGGGCGCTACCTGCCGGGCCTGTTCGTTCTGAACGTCGGCCTCAACCGCTGGGTCTACCGGGTCGCGTCGTACGTTCTGCTGCTGCGCGACGAGTACCCGCCGTTCCGCCTCGACCAGGGGCCGACCGAACCGGCACCCGCCGCCGAGCACGCCACACCCGCCGAGTACGCCACACCCGACGGGCCTGCCGACCGCTGAGGGGCCGGGCGGGGGCCTCAGCGGTCGCCGGTGATGACGCGGGCCAGCAGATCCGCCAGCCGCTCGTCGATGCCGTCGCGGTCGGCCTCGGGGATGTCGAGCGCGTCCAGCAGTGCCCCCCGCAGCACGGGCCAGGCGTACACGGCGGTGAAGACCAGCAGCAGCTCGACGTCGCCGGCGGGCGGGGGAGAGGTCATCCGCCGCAACGCGGCCGCCGGACGCTGCGACGGGTCGAGCATCGGCGGGAACGCCGCCTCCCGGTCCAGGGCCAGCCACGCGAGCAGTCGGCTGATCTCCGGGTGCGACGAGGCCCCGAGCAGCATCCCGCGCGCGGCCTCACCGGCGTCGTCGAGGTCCTCCAGGCGGGCGGCACCGTAACGCACCGCATCCTGCATCACCTCGGTGAGCAGCGCGTCCTTGCGCCCGATGTGCCGGTGGATCAGGCCGAGATTGACCTGCGCCGCGTCGGCGATATCGCGCAGCGGGACGTTCGGACCGCGCTCGGACAGCAACCGGCGGGCCTCCCGCATGACGGCCGAGCGGACCTCGTCGCGGCCGGTCGGGCGTGTGGGGGACGGGCTGCCCTCGTTGTCGTCGTCGCGGTTGTCGTCGTCGCGGCGGTTGTCGTCGCCGTTCCGGGCGCCCGACGCGCCTCCGACGGCATTCTTCCCGGTTTCCATTCCCGAACTGTACACAATTGACTACAGTCGCTGCTGTGCGCGCGACACGCGCGCCCCGACCCTCTGCGAAAGGCCAGCGATGAGCACTCCCGACCGCCGCGACGACATCGACGCCATCAAGTCACTCAAGTACCGCTACCTCCGCTGCGTCGACCTGCGGCTGTGGGACGAGCTCGCCCAGACGCTCGCGCCCGACGTCACCGCGTCCTACGGTAAGCGCCTGTCCTACACCGGCCGCGACGAGGTGGTCTCCGGACTGCAGGGTCAGATGACGAACGACGTCATCACCGAGCACCAGGCCCACCACCCGGAGATCGAGGTCGACGGCGACACCGCCACCGGCCGCTGGTACCTGCAGGACCGGGTGATCGTCCCCGCCTTCGACACGATGATCTTCGGCAGTGCGTTCTACTCCGACACCTACGCCCGCATCGACGGGCGCTGGATGATCACGAAGACCGGCTACAAGCGCACCTACGAGGCGATGATCAACCTCAAGGACGTGCCCAGCTTCCAGCTCAACGACAACCACCTCGCACCGTCGAGCGCCGACTAGCAGCACCGGGCACCGGTAGGAGGTCGGACGGACCGTCATGGAGTTGATCTGGGTCGCGGCCGTGTGCGTGGCAGTGGCCTCGGTCATAGGAGGGATGACCGGATTCGGCACGTCGCTCATGGCGACCCCGTTCATGCTCATGGCGGGCATCGGCCTGACCGAGACGGTCGTGGTCAATCTCGTGGTGGCGCTGGTGACGAGGGTGGGCGTCACCTACCAACTCCGCCAGCACATCGAGTGGCGACGCGTCGCCATCCTCGGCGGGGCGAGCCTCCCGGGTGCCTGGCTGGGCGTGCAGACCGTGAGCATGCTGCCCGAAGAGCACCTCAAACCGGCGGCGGGGGTCATCACCATCCTGTGTGGGCTGGCCATGGCACTTCCGACCGCACGCGTGGCGCGCCCGCCGTCGGCCCGGCTCACCGCGGTCACAGGCGCTATCGGCGGCTACTTCTCCACCACCACCTCACTCAACGGGCCGCCCGTGGTGCTGCTGCTCAGCCGCGCCAGGCTGCCCCCACTGAGCTTCATCGCCGACCTCGCCGGTTACTTCGTCGTCACCAGCATCGTGTCCCTGGCGCTGTTGTGGGCGGGCACGGACGTCGACCTGCGGGAACTGACGCCCATGCTCGCGGCCTCCGTCGTCGTCGGAGTGGCGTTCAACCAGCTCGGCATCGCGATCGCCACACGTCTGCCGACCCACGTGTTCCGCTCGTCGGTGATCGCCCTCGTGGTGGTCGCCGGCCTCGTCACCATCATCACCGCATGAACGAACACGACCGACATCCCGATCAACCACGGAGGACCCCATGACCGAGAACACCCAGAGCACGCCCGGGGCGGGCAGCGACCAGCCGGGCGCGGCCGCACAGTCCGGCGCCGACCGCGACAACCGCCTGGCCGGCAAGGCCGCGATCGTCACCGGCGGAGGACAGGGCGTCGGCCGCGGCATCTCGCTCGGCCTCGCCGAATCAGGCGCGGCGGTCCTGCTGGTCGGTCGCAGGATGCACAAGCTCGAACGCGTCGCCGAGGAGATCCGCTCCGCCGGCGGCACCGCCGAGTGCCTCGCCGCCGACATCGTCACCGACGGCGCACCGGAGCAGATCATCGCCACAGCCGTAGAGCGCCTCGGCGGGGTGGACATCCTCGTCAACAACGCCAACATGGCCATGCCCCTGCCGCTGTCCGACTACCCCGACGACGACTTCCGCAAGGCCTTCGAGGGCGGCCCCCGCGTCTCGCTGACCCTGATGAAGCTCGCCCGGCCGGAGATGGCACAGCGCGGCGGCGGCACGATCATCAACCTCGTCACCTCCGCCGCCGTGCGCTGGGACGCCGCCAACTACGGCGTCTATTCCGCAGTGAAGGAAGCCGTCCGCGCCCTCACCCGCGCCGCCGCCTACGAGTGGGCCGCCGAGGGGATCCGCGCGCTCAACGTGGCCCCGCACGCCCACAGCCCCGGGCTCGACTGGTGGATGGAGAACAACCCGGAGGAGGCCGCCGAGTTCGTCGCGGGCATACCCGCCGGCCGGGTGGGCGACCCCCTCGCCGACATCGGCCGCCCCGTCGCCTGGCTGTGCTCCGGCGAGGCCTCGTATCTGAGCGGTGCGACCATCCCGTTGGACGGCGGCCAGTCCCGCTGGGGCTGACCTCGTCGTCGTCGTCGTCGTCGCCGTCGTCGCCGTCGTCGTCCCCGTCGTCACCATCATCACCGTCGTCCCCCCCATCCCCACGCCCACGAGAGGCCACCCCGTGACCGACACCCCCACCCTGACCCGCGACGCGCTCGCCCTGGCCGCCGACATCCGCGCCGGTGCCACCAGCGCCGCCGAGGTGCTCGAGACCGCGATCGCCCGTATCGAGCGGCTCGACCCCGAGCTCAACGCGATGGTCTCCACCCGGTTCGACGCCGCGCGCGCCGAGGTCGAGGCCGGGTTGCCCGACGGCCCGCTGCGCGGCGTGCCGATCGTCATCAAAGCCCTCGGCACCGACGTGGCCGGCCTGCCCGCCGCCGACGGCTCACGGCTGTTCGCCGACGTCGTGGCCGACGTGGACAGCACCGTGGTCCAGCGCTACAAGGCCGCCGGGATGGTGGTGCTCGGCACGACCAACGTGCCCGAGATGGGCAAGTCCACCACCACCGAATCGCTCCTGCACGGGCCGTGCCGCAACCCGTGGGACACCGCGCACTCCACCGGCGGGTCGAGCGGCGGATCGGCGGCGGCCGTCGCCTCGGGCATGGTGCCGGTCGCGCACGGCACCGACGGCGGCGGGTCCATCCGAATCCCCGCCGCGATGTGCGGGCTCGTGGGACTCAAGCCCAGCCGCGGCCGCGTGCCCACGTGGCCGCACCCCGACGCGCTGTCGTCGCCCCTGTCCTACCACCACGCTCTGACGACGACCGTCCGCGACAGCGCCGCGCTGCTCGACGCCGTTGCCGGCCACCGCCCCGGCGACGCCTACGGGGCCCCCACGCCGCCGCGGCCCTTCCTCGACGAGGTCGGCGCCGACCCCGGCCGCCTGCGCGTGGGGATGCTGCGTGTCGCGCCCGGACCGTTCCCCACCGACCCCGCCTGCAGCGCCGCGGTCGATCACACCGCCGAGCTGCTCGCCGGGCTCGGCCACGACGTGCGCGAGGTGGAGTTGGACGTCGACGTGCTGGAGGGGATGTCGGCCGTCGGCGCCATCATGGGCGCCCAGCTGCGGGCGACCATCGACGCGCGCCTCGCCGCACTGGGAAGAGACCTCGACGACGACGACATCGAGCCCTGGACCCGGGTGATCCTCGACAACGCCATGACCCACTCGGCCCCCGACGTCGCGCGGGCCCTGCAGACCGCCACCCGGACCGGCTGGCGCGTGGCCGAACTGTTCGGGCCAGGTGGCGTGGACGTGCTGATGCTGCCGACGCTGCCCTCCACCACCCCGGAGCTGAGTTACCTCGACCCGACCGACCCGGAGGCGATGTGGACGCGGTCCTCGGCGTTCTCGGTGTGCACGAGCATGTTCAACCTCTCCGGGCAGCCGGCCATCTCCCTGCCGCTGGCCGCGGACGACCGCGGGTTGCCCGTCGGCCTGCAGCTGGTCGCCGACTACGGGCGCGAGGACCTGCTGCTGCGGCTGTCGGGGCAGCTCGAGGCGGCCGCGCCGTGGGCCACCGTGGCGCCGGGGTACGACGGGTGGTGACGGGCCCGGCCAGACGAGTGGCCTGAGCTGGCCCGCGTCCGGGCCTCCTGGGCTCCTGGGCTCCCGGCACGCTTGGCATCTGCTCCCGCGCCTGGCGTCTCGCGCTCGGTGTTGGCTTCCCGCGCTCGGGGTTGGCTTCCCGCGCTCGCCGGAGTGCGCCCATTTCGGCGCAGCCGCCCCCTGGCATGGCGTCTCGCTCCCGGAAATGCACGGGATCTCACCAGCCGCTCCTGGCCGTGGCGTCTCGCCCACCCCGCGGTGCGCGCGAGACGCCACGTTGGGGCGCGGCTGTGAGCGGCGCGGCTGTGAGCGGCGAGGCTGCTGTCCGCCTGGCCCGCCCGCCCCACCCCGCCTCGCGCCACCCCGGACAGCCGACGGCCCCGGATCCCGTGGAGATGTCTCCGGGATCCGGGGCCGTCGGTGTTCGAGAGGCGGGCGGGCCGCGCGATTACTCCTGGACGAACGCCCCGTCGAAGAACATCGTGGAGTACAGGCTCGGCGAGACGCCCTTGACGGAGTCGTCGACCACCACGTATTCCTGCGCATTGGCCATCACGGCGAACGGCACGACCCGGTTGTAGACCTCCTGCAGGTCGGTCGCCGCGGCCTTCTGCGCCTCGAGGTCGCCGGCGGCCTTGAACGCGGTCACGGCCTTCGTGAGCTCGGGGTCGTCGACGCCCGGGATGTTGAGTGAGCCACCGGGGGTCATGGCGCTGGCGAAGGTGGAGGCCGGGTCGGCGTCCGAGGGGGACAGCCCGCCGATGACGGCCTCGTAGTCGCCGGTGAACTGGCGGGCCACGACCTGCGCGACCGGCTGGCTCTGGATGGTGACGTTGAAGCCCGCCGCGTCGAGCAGCGCCTTCACCGCCACGCCGGACTCCATGTTCTCCGGGCTGTCCGCCACGAGCAGGGTGAGCTCGCCGTTCCAGTCCGGACGGTCGGCCTTGACCTCGTCGATGAGGGCGGTGGCCTGCTCGACGTCGAACTCGGGGCCCTGCTGCCCGTCGTAGAAGCGTGAGGACTCCGCGATGATGGCGGACGTGGGCTGGCCGAGACCGTCGGTGAGGCGCTGATCGATGAGCTCCCGGTCGAGCGCCATGGCGAACGCCTGACGGGCCCGCTCGTCGGTGAGGACGCCGTCGTATCCGGCGTTACCGGCGTTGAGGTTGACGATGGAGCCGGCGCTGGTGATGGTCTCGAAGCCCCGGTCGCCGGCGTCCTGGGCGGCGGTGACGGTCTTGGCGCCACGCAGGAACCCGACCTGGACCTCGCCGGTCTGGAACGCCTCGTAGGTGCCCTGGGAGCCGGGGATGCGGATGAACTCGAGGGTGGGGCAGACGGGACCGCCGTAGTAGTCCGGGTTGGGCTCCAGCACCAGCTCCTGGTCCGGGATGTACTCGGAGACCGTGAACGCGCCGGCACCGATCGGGTTGCGGGCCCACTGGGCGGGGTCCGCGGCCTCGTAGGCGTCCTTGGGGATCACCTCGCCCGCGGTCCCGGCCAGGAGGATCGGGAAGCCGGCCCACGGCTCGGTGAGCGTGAACTCGACGGTCAGCGGGTCCACCACGCGGGCCTGCTCGACCTGCATCGCGTCGGTCATCGCGTTGGAGACGGTCTTCGGGTCCTTGTGGAGGTCGATCGTGAACGCGACGTCCTCGGCGGTGAGCGGATCGCCGTTGGAGAAGGTGACGCCGTCGCGGAGCGTGAGCGTCCACACGGTGTTGTCGTCATTCGCCTCGAGCGACTCGGCCAGCTTGGGCTCGAACTCGGCGGCCTCGGGGTTCCACCGCATGAGGCGGTCGTAGACGGCCGCGGACTCGGTGGCCCCGCGGACACCGAACTGGCCCTGGCCGGGCGCGAACGAGGGGAGCATCGCGTACTCGCCCATGGTGATGGTGCCGCCGACGCGGTCGGCGGTGCAGCGCTCGGACTGGTCCGGGGCGGTGGCGCCGGAGGCCGAGGCGGTGGGATCGGCTCCGCCTCCTCCGCATGCGGTGAGCGCGAGGGTGGTCGCGGCGAGGACGGCCAGGGCGCTGGTGGCGCGGGTCATCTGTTCTCCTGATCGTGAGGGGCGGCGGGCCGGTCGGCTCACCGCTCATAGGTGTTTCCGGCACAGAGATGCCCCGGGCTCTCACCGGTGGGCGGGAGCCCGGGGCACGTCTGTGTGGTTCGGGCGCGGCCCGTCAGGACCGCGGGGGAGTGATCACTCCTTCACGAACGCCCCGTCGTACAGGACGGTCGAGGACAGGGTCGGGGTGAGTCCGCCGACCGTGTCGGAGACGGCCACGTACTGCTCGGCGTTGGCCATCACGGTGAACGGCTGCACCTCGTTGAAGACCTCCTGCAGTCGGGTCATCGCCTCCTTCTGGGCGTCGAGGTCCGCGGCGGCCTTGAGCTCGTTGACCGCGGCGGTGAGCTCGGGGTCGTCGATGCCCGTGAGGTTGGTCGCGCCGGTCGGGGTGAACGCGCTGGCGAACGTGGACGCCGGGTCGGCGTCCGAGGTGGCCAGGCCGCCGATCACGATCTCGTAGTCGCCGGTGAACTGACGCGCGGTGACCTGGGAGACCGGGGCGTTCTCGATCTGGACGTTGAACCCGGCCGCGTCCAGCAGCGCCTTGGCGACCACGCCGGCCTCGATGTTCTCGGGGCCGTCGGAGATGAGCATCCGCAGGGAGCCGTCCCAGTCGGGGCGGTCGGCCTTGAGCTCCTCCACGAGCGACTTCGCACGCTCGACGTCGTACGTCGGGCCCTCCTGGCCGTCGAACAGGCGGGAGGACTCGGCGACCAAGGCGGAGGTCGGCTGACCCTCGCCGTCGTACAGTCGCTGGTTCCACAGGTCGCGGTCCATGGCGGCGGCGACGGCCTGGCGGGCGCGGACATCGGTGAGGATGCCGTCGTAGCCGGCCTTGCCGGAGTTCATGTTGATGACCGAGCCGGAGCCGATGATCTCCTCGAAGCCGCGGACCTCGTCGGCCGTGGCCATGTTGACGAACTTGGCGCCGCGCAGGAATCCCACCTGGAGCTCACCGGTCTGGAACGCGTCGTAGGTGCCCTGGGAGCCGGGGATGCGGATGAACTTCAGGGTCGGGCAGACGGGGCCGCCGTAGTAGTCGGGGTTGGGCTCCAGGACGGTCTCCTGGTCGGGGATGTAGTTGGCGACCGTGAACGCGCCGGCGCCGATCGGATTGCGGGCCCAGTCCTGCGGGTCGGCGGCCTCGTAGGCCTTCTGGGGGATGACCTCACCGATGGTGCCGGCGAGCGCGACGGGGAACCCGGACCACGGCCGGGCGAGCGTGAACTCGACGGTGAGCGGGTCCACCACGCGGGTCTCGGTGATCTCCATCGCGTCGGTCATGGCGACCGAGCGGGTGGCGGGGTCCTTGTGCAGGCCGACGGTGAACGCGACGTCCTCCGCGGTGAGCGGGTCGCCGTTGGAGAAGGTGACGCCATCACGCAGGGTGAGGGTCCACACGGTGTTGTCGTCGTTGGCCTCGAGGGACTCGGCGAGCTTGGGCTCGAACTCCTCGGCCTCGGGGTTCCACACCATGAGCCGGTCGTAGACGGCCGCCGACTGCGCGCCGCCGCGGACACCGTACTGGCCCTGGCCGGGCGCGAAGGACGGGAGCATGGAGAACTCGCCCACGGTGATCTCGCCGCCGGCCCGGTCCTCGGTGCACCGCTCGGACTGGTCGGGGGCCTGGCCCTCGGCGCCGCCGGAGGCGGAGGTGGACTCCTCCCCGCCGCCGCAGGCGGACAGGGTCAGGGCGGCGGCCGCGAGGACGGCCATGGCGCTGGTGGTGCGCTTCATCGATTCTCCTGGAGAGGGTGGTGGCACGCGACCTGGTGGCCGGGTGCGATGTCGACCAACGGGGGGCGTTCGGTGGCGCAGATGTCGGTGGCCAGTGGGCACCGGGTTCGGAATCTGCATCCGGATGGGGGGTTCAGGGGCGAGGGCAGCTCGGAGCTGGTCGCGGTGATGGAGTCCTCGCCGAGCGTGTCGGCGAGCGTGCCGCCGAGCGTGGGCGCGGACGAGATGAGGAGCATCGTGTACGGGTGGGCCGGGGCCCGGTACAGCGACTCGGTGTCGGCGACCTCGCAGACGGTGCCGAGGTACATCACCGCCACGCGGTCGGCGATGTTGTGCACCACCGACAGGTCGTGGGAGATGAAGATCATCGTCAGGCGGTAGCGCTCCTTCATCTCCTCGAGGAGGTTGAGGATCTGTGCCTGCACGGAGACGTCGAGGGCCGAGACCGGCTCGTCGCACACCAGCACCTCGGGCTCCAGGACGAGTGCGCGGGCCAGGGCGATGCGCTGGCACTGCCCGCCGGAGAACTCCGACGGGCGGCGGCCGCCGGCGTGCTCGGGGTCGAGTCCGACGGCCTCGAGGGCGGCGTCGACGCGGCGACGGATCTCCTCGCGTCCACCGTCGACGCCCTGGATCTCGAGGCCCTCGGCCACGATGTCGCGGACCCTGCGGCGCGGGTTGAGGGAGGACACGGGGTCCTGGAAGACCATCTGGATCATCTTGCGGGCCCGGGTCAGGGCCGCTCCGGACAGCGAGCACAGGTCCGTGTCGTCGACCATCACGCGCCCGGAGTTCGGGCGGGGCAGCTGCAGCATCGCCCGGCCGAGGCTGGACTTTCCACAGCCGGACTCGCCGACCAGGGCCAGTGTGGAGCCGCGGGGGACCGTGAGGGAGACGTCCGAGACGGCGTGGACCGTGCCCTTGCGGGTGTGGTACTCGACGGTCACGTGGTCGACGACGAGTTTGTCGGCCCCGTGCTCGTCGACGACGACGTCGGCATCGGCCGGAGGGCCCGCGGCGTCCGGCTCGGCCGAACCGGTGAGGTGGGGGGAGGGGACGGTCATGATGCCTCGCTGGTGGTGCTGGAAGTGGCGGGGACGAGCGGGTGATGGCACGCGGCGCGGTGGATTTCAGCGATGGGGGCGGCGAACCGCGGTGTCACGTCGGGTGCCGTCGCCAGGTCCTCGAGCGGCGGATCCACGGCGAGGCAGTCGTCGGCCACACGCGGGCAGCGGGGTGCGAACCGGCAGCCGGCGGGCATCTCCCGCAGGTTCGGCGGGCGACCCTCGATCACGGTGAGCCGGGTGTGCGGCGGCAGGTCGGGACGCGGGATCGAGTCCAGCAGCGCCCCGGTGTACGGGTGTGCGGGCTCGTCGAGCAGGGCCCGGGTGTCGCCCACCTCGAGGAACCGTCCGGCGTACATGACCCCGATCCTGTCGGTGTGCTGCGAGACCACCGCGAGGTCGTGGCTGACGAGGATCATCGCCATGTCCGAATCGGCCTGCAGCCCGTGCAGCAGGTCGAGGATCTCGTGCTGCACCGTCACGTCGAGCGCGGTCGTGGGCTCGTCGGCGATGAGGAGCTTGGGCGAGCAGGACAGGGCGATCGCGATGCCGACCCGCTGGCGCATGCCGCCGGAGAGCTGGTGCGGGTACTCGGAAAGCCGGGCGCGCGGTGAGGGGATGCGCACCCGGGTCAGCAGTTCGACCGCGTGGTCGGTGGCCTCGCGGCGGCTCAGTCCCAGGTGGTGGCGCAGCGGGTCGGTGATCTGGCGCCCGATGGTCCGGATCGGGTTGAGCGAGGTCAACGGGTCCTGGAACACCATGGCGATCTCGCGGCCCCAGAACTTCTGCGCCTCGCGCTGGGACAGGGACAGGACGTCCCGGCCGTCGAAGCGGACCGTGGAGCCCTGATCGACGCGGGCGGTGGTTGGCGCGATGCCCATGATCGACCGCACGAGCATCGACTTGCCCGAGCCGGACTCGCCCACGATGCCGATCGTCTCGCCCCGGCGCAGGGAGATGTTCACCCCGTCGACGGGCGTGATGCGACCGTCGGGGGTGTCGATGTGGGTGCGCAGGTCCCGGACCTCGAGCAGCAGGTCGGGGTCCGAAGGCCCGTGTCCGCTGGGTGCTGCGGCGGCGATGGCTGCCTCCTGGGGTTGGTGTCTCGGACGGGGATCTAAGACAACTGCTTAGAACGTGTTGCTGTGATGAGTATCACGGCATAGGGTCTCCACGTCAAGGTGATTAAGAAGCCGCCTCAGGCGGTGACTCAAACGAAGGGGTCTCCCCACGTGCTCAGGTTCATTGGCGAACGCGCTCTGCACGCGGTCGTCGTCGTCGTACTCGCGACCATCGGCGCGTTCTTCCTGATGGAGGCCGTTCCCGGCGACTCCGCGGCATCCGCCGTGGGGCCGGGCGCGACCGCGGAGCAATACCAGGCAGCCCGGGAGGAGCTGGGTCTCGACGACCCGGTCACCACCCGGTTCGCGGAATGGGTCGGCAGTATGGCCTCGGCCGACCTGGGCAACTCGCTCATCCCGCCCAACCAGCCGGTCACCGAGATGATCGGCAACGCGCTGCCGGTCACCATCCAGCTGGCGTTCCTGTCGATCATCCTGTCGCTGGCGATCGCGGTCCCGGTGGCGGTGTGGTCGGCCTACCGCCGTGGTGGGGTGTTCGACCAGGTCGCCTCGGTCGTGTCGTTCGCGTTCATCTCGGTGCCCAGCTTCGTGGCCGGGCTGCTGCTGATCTACCTGCTGGTGTTCAACCACTCCTTCGCGCAGCAGCTCATCCTCGGCGCGGCGGTCGTGATCGGGCTGGTGGTGACGCTGTCGCCGCTGGGCCGTCGGGGCGGGCGCGGGGCACCCGGCGTCACCTGGGGCCGGTCCCTCATCGCCGGTCTCGCGGTGGGTGGGGTGATCGCCGTGATCGCGCTGTTCCTGCCCGAGTTCCCCCGCCAGGGCTACGCGCCGCTGGCCGAGGGGCTGGGGGAGAACCTGCGCAGCATCATGCTGCCCGCGCTCACCCTCGCGCTGATGGAGGTCGCGATCTTCACCCGCGTCCTGCGGACCGACATGATCTCGACCCTGCAACAGGACTTCGTCCTGTCCTCGCGCGCGAAGGGCATGCCGACCGGCCACGTCCTGGTCAAGGAGGCCCTGCGGCCGTCGACGGTCTCGATCATCACCCTCGCCGGCATCAGCCTCGGTCGCCTCATCGGCGGGACGGTGGTCGTCGAGCGGCTGTTCAACCTGCCCGGTATGGGCAGCATGATCGTCGACGCCGTCCAGAACGATAATCTGCCCGTGGTGCTCGGCGGCGTGATCGTCATCGCCGTCTTCTACGTCGTGGTCAACATGACCGTCGACGTCACCTATGCACTCATCGACCCGAGGATCCGCCGTGGCTGACAACGACCCCACCCGTTCCACCGTCGCCTCGACCGCGACCGCGACCATCGCCGCGGAGGCGCCCGCCCGGCGCAAGCTGCGCCTGCCGAAGCTCTCCGCGGTCGGCACCCTGCTCGCCCTCGGGTGGACCGCCCTCATCGTTCTCGGCGCGTTGATCGTCGACTTCCTGCCGCTGGCCGAGGCGCGCGACCCGCAGTTCGCGCTGACGACCCGGTCCCTGCTGCCGCCGGATCTGCTCACGGCGCATCCCCTGGGCACCGACCGTCAGGGCCTCGACATCCTCGGCGGCCTGCTCTACGGCGCCCGGGTCTCCATCGTGGTGGGCATCGGCGGTGTCGTCATCGGCGCCCTCATCGGCGGCGCGCTGGGCCTGGTGGCCGGCTACAAGGGCGGCTGGGCCGACCGGATCGTCTCCATCATCAGCGACGTCCTGCTGGCGTTCCCGTCGCTCATCCTGCTCATCGCGATCGTCACGGTCCTCGACCCGACCCTGCTCAACGTCACCCTGGCGCTGGGGATCATGGTGGTGCCGTCGTACGCACGGCTCGTCCGCGCCAACGCGATGAGCTTCGCCGGCCGCGAGTTCGTCACCGCCGCCCGGTCGCTCGGTGCCGGAGAGACCCGCATCATGCTGCGCGAGGTGGCCCCCAACATCGTGGCGCCGGTGCTGTCCTACAGTTTCATGCTCGTGGCGGTGCTGATCGTCGCGGAGGCCTCGCTGAGCTACCTGGGACTGAGCATTCCTCGGCCCGAACCGACGTGGGGCAACATGATCAGCGCCGGTCAGTCCGATTTCGAGAGGTACCCCGGACTGGTGGGGATTCCCGCCATCGTCCTGTTCCTCACGGTGTTGAGCTTCAACCAGCTGGGCGAGGCCGCCGGCCGCAAGTGGAGCCCCGGAGCGGCCAAGATCTGATCGACGCCGACCGGCCCGGTCCAGCGGCGGTATGGGCACTGTTCAATCAAGGCGGAGGAAGGGGCCCGATGGACCCGACGAATGAACCCTCGGTCGAGGGGGCCGCCCAGGCGAGGGACGCCAAGACGGCGATGCTCGAGATCGCCGAGCAACTGATCAGCGAGCGCGGTCTGGACCGTGTCTCGATGCGCGACGTCGCCACCGCCGCCGGGCAACGCAACAACTCCGCGGTGCAGTACCACTTCGGCAGCCGCGACGGTCTCATCCTGCAGGTGCTGCGGCGCCGGCTGACCGCCCTCGACGTCGATCGCCGGCAGCGGTTGGCGGAGATCGACGAGCAGGGCCTGGGCACCGACCTCGCGGCTCTCGTGCGGGTGCTGTTCGAGCCGATCGTCGAGCTGCTCCGGTCCCAGCCCGAGTCCACCTATTACGCACGGTTCCTGCAGCGGGTCGGACCTGTCATGGCCCCCGGGATCCCGGAGGCGCAGTTGCGCACCGCGACCGACGACGTGGTGGTGCGCCTCATCGATGTGCTCTCCCACCTGCCGCGGCGGGTGGCGTTCGAACGTATCGACCTGGCCACCCAGATGTTCACCGGTGCACTGGCCGTTTACGAGGACCGTCGGGACGCCCGGAACGCCGTGGTCAACGCCGACTTCGACAAGGTCGTCGCCCATCTCTACGACATGGTCGAGGCCGCGCTGCGTGCAGGGGTCGGACCAGGGGAGTCACACGTCGCGGACGCACCGGAAGCCGAGGTTGGCAGTAGCTGAACCGGCGGTGTTCGCGGATCGGGCCGCCACCCGGTATCGGTGGCAGTACGACTCGTGGCACAGGTAGGAACCTCCCCGCATCACGCGCCACGTCTCGTCGCCCGGGCTCCCGTCGGGGCGCGGACCGCGGGGATCCTCTCGGGGCGAGACCGCGTAGTAGCCGGGGTCGAACACGTCGGCGCACCATTCCCACACGTTGCCGACCATCTGGTGCAGGCCGTATCCGTTCGGCCGGAACGCGCGTACCGGGGCGGTCGTCAGGTGGCCGTCGTCGAGCGTGTTGTGGGAGGGGAACCGTCCCTGCCACACATTGAGACCCCACCGACCACGCGGGGTCAGCTCGTCGCCCCACGGGAAGCGGGCCCCGGCGAGGCCGCCCCGTGCCGCGTACTCCCACTCCGCCTCGGTGGGCAGGCGGGCCCCCGCCCATTCGCAGTAGGCCGTCGCGTCGTTCCAGGACACGTGCACGACCGGGTGGTTCTGCACAGCGGTGATCGAGGACCGGCGCCCGCCGGGGTGGCGCCAGTCGGCTCCCCGCACGGCCACCCACCACGGCGTGGAATCCAGGTGGTGGAGGACGTCGGCCGGGTCGGCCTCCACGGCGAGATGGAACACCGGCGAGACGCCGAGGTCCTCCGCGTCGGTCACGTACCCGGTGTCCTTGCAGAACCTGGCGAACTGGGCGTTGGTTACGGCGCACTCGTCCATCCGGAACGAGCGCAGGCTCACCTCGTGCAGGGGTAGCTCCCCGTCGTCGGGGTACCCCTCGTCGAAGTGGTCGCCCATCACCGACGTCCCGCCGGGAATCAGGACCTGCCGGCGGGGACGGTCGGCTCCACGGCCCGGGGACCGCGGGCCCCGCAGGTTCGGCCCGTCGGGAGGGGGCGGGGCGCCCGGTGCGCAGCAGGCCCTCGTCGTCGTCATCGTCCTTCCCCGGCTCCCCGGCCCGTGACCACCTCGGACAGGAGTTCCGCCATCCGCGTGTCGACGTCCTCACGGTCGGCGGCTGCGACGTCCAGGACGTCGAGGATCTGCTCGCGCAGAACCGGCCAGGCATAGATCACCGTGAGGGCGAGCGCGAGGTGCAGTTCGCCGGCCGGCGGGGGATCGGTCATGCGGGACACCGCGCCGGCGGGCCGGACCGAGGCGTCGATCAGCGGCCGCGACACGGCGCCCGGATCCAGGGCAAGCCACACCAGGAGGCGGCTGAAATCCGGGTTGTCGACGGCTCCGGTGAGCATGGAGTGGACGGCCCGGCCGGCATCGTCGTGGTCTCCCACCCGGGCGGTGCCGTGCCGCAGGCCGTCCTCGAGCACCGCCGACAGCAGGTCGTCCTTGTTCCCGATGTGTCGGTGGATGAGGCCGAGGTTCACCCCCGCGGCCTCGGCCACCAGGCGCAGGGGCGCCCGTGGCCCGCGGGCCGCGAAGATCCGGCGGGCGGTGCCGAGAACGGCGCGGCGTACTGCGTCTCGTCCGACGGGGCGATCCGATTCGGGGAGATCCATGGACGCCACTGTAGACGATCGTCTACAGTCACGGTTGAGCACGCTGTAGACAGATGTCTACGCCTCGCGCGTCGTCCCCTCGATCAGGCCCACCGGCCACGGAAGGAACCCCCATGCAGGTCACGATCGGCGATCACGACATCGAGTTCGGCCCCAAGCGGATGCGGCTGACGGCCGACGATGCCCCGCCCGCCACCTACCACCACATCGGCGTGCGGCCCGTCACCCCGTTCATCGGAGCGGACATCGAGGGCGTCGACCTCGCCGCCCCGTCACCCGAGCAGATCTCCGAACTCAGGACCGCGCTGCTCGAGAGGAAGGTGCTCTTCTTCCGGGACCAACAGCACGTCACCGCCCACCAGCACCGCGACTTCGCCGCCCACTGGGGCGACCTGGAGGTCCACCCGCTCCTCGACCAGGGGGAGATCCCCGAGGTCGTGAGGTTCGACCGCGGACAGGACAACCCGGGCATGGAGAACATCTGGCACGTGGACGTCACCTGGCAGGACCGGCCCCCCATGGGCTCGGTGCTGCGGGCGATCCGGGTCCCCGATGCCGGCGGCGACACCCTGTGGTCGGACATGGGCAACGCCTACGACGCGCTGCCGGACGAGATCAAGGAGCGGATCGACGGGCTGACGGCCACACACGACTTCACGCCGTCGTTCGGCCGGAGCATGTCCCCCGACAAGCTCGCCGAGATGCAGAAGCGCTACCCGCCGCAGCACCATCCGGTGGTCCGCACGCACCCCGAGACCGGCCGCAGACTCCTGTTCGTCAACAGCCTGTTCACCACCGGTATCGACGGCATGGACCCGGTCGAGGGCAGGGAGTTGTTGCGGCGCCTGCTCGACCAGGTCAAGATGCCCGACTTCCAGGCACGCCTGCGTTGGGCCCCGGGCACGGTGGCGTTCTGGGACAACCGGGCCACCCAGCACTACGCGTGCAGTGACTACTTCCCCCATCGTCGGGTCATGGAGCGCGTCGCCATCGTCGGGGACGTGCCGGCATGAGCCCGTCAGGCGACGCGTTCCCCGAGGCCGGTCTCGACCGTCACGTCCTGCCCGTGCGGCGGCTCGCCGGTCGGGTGCCCGCCGAGATGGACCGCCGCGACCAGCAGGACGGGTTCCCCGGCGTCGAGCAGATCCGCCCACCGCAGGGGGCGCCCAACGTCCTGCTGGTGATGCTCGACGACGTGGGGTTCGGCACGTCCTCGGCGTTCGGGGGCCCCTGCCGCACCCCGACCATCGAGCGCCTCAACCACAACGGGGCGGGGTACACGCGGTTCCACACCACCGCGCTGTGCTCGCCGACCCGCGCCGCGACCCTCACCGGGCGCAACCACCACAGCGTCGGCATGGGCGTGATCACCGAGATGAGCACCCGCGCACCCGGATACACGGGCATGCGGCCCGACTCCGCGGCCACCATCGCCCGGGTGCTGCGCGGCAACGGGTACGCCACCGGCGCGTTCGGCAAGATGCACCAGACCCCGCCGTGGGAGACCACGGCCGCCGGGCCGTTCGACCGCTGGCCCACCGAGGAGGGGTTCGACACCTTCTACGGGTTCCTGGGCGCCGAGGCGGACCACTTCACCCCGGTCCTCTACGACGGGCGTCGGCAGGTGGACCCGCCCCGGACGCCGGAGGAGGGATACCACCTCACCGAGGACCTGGTGGACCACGCCGTCCAGTGGGTCGAGAACGTCTCCACCGTGGCCCCCGACATGCCGTGGTTCTGTTACCTGCCGCTGGGCGCGGTCCACGCGCCGCTGCACGTCCCCGAGTCCTACCGTGACCGGTACGCCGGCGAGTTCGACGACGGCTGGGACGCCCTGCGCGAGCGGACCCTGGCGCGCCAGAAGGAACTGGGAGTGGTCCCCGAGGACACCGAGCTCGGACCGTGGGCGCCCGGTCTGCCGCACTGGGACGAGCTCGACGACGACGAGAAGAAGGTCGCCGCCCGACTCATGGAGCTGTACGCCGGGTTCCTCGAGCACACCGATGACCAGGTCGGGCGACTCATCGACCATCTCGACTCGACGGGTGCGCTGGAGAACACCCTGGTCCTGTACATGGTCGGGGACAACGGCGCCTCCACGGAGGGCGGCCGGCTGGGCGCGTTCAACTACCTCGCCGGACTCAACGGGCTGCCCTCGACCACCGAGGAACTGCTGGCCAAGTGGGACGATCTCGGCGGCCCCGACTCGTACCCGCACTTCCCGTCGTCCTGGGCGCTGGCGCTGAACACCCCCTACCAGTGGGCCAAACAGGTCGCCTCCCACTACGGCGGGACCCGGAACGCCCTCGTCGCGCACTGGCCGGGCCGGATCGCCGAGCCGGGCAGGTTGCGCCACCAGTGGCACCACTGCGTGGACATCGCCCCCACCATCCTCGAGGCCGCGGGTCTGCCGATGCCGCACACCGTGGACGGTGTGGCGCAGAAGCCCCTCGAGGGTATGGGCATGACCTACACCTTCGACCAGCCCGACGCCGCGGACCGGCACACCACCCAGTACTTCGAGATCTTCGGCAACCGCGGGATCTACGACCACGGGTGGACCGCCGTGACCGCGCAACGGGCGCCCTGGCTGATGGCCACCTCCGGCGTCGACCTCACGCCGCTGGCGGACAGTACATGGGAGCTCTACGACACCCGCGCGGACTGGTCGCAGTCCCGTGACCTGGCCGCCGAGCACCCCGAGATCCTCGAGCGGTTGACGATGAAGTTCATCGCCGAGGCCGCGCGGTACGACGTGCTGCCGCTGGACGACAGCACCGTGGGACGCCAGGCCGGCGTCGACAACCGCTCACCCCACCCCATGGGCGGCCGCTCGTCGATCACCCTGTACCCGCACATGGACGGGCTCAACGAGAAGGCCGCGCCCAAGCTGCTCAACCGTGCGTTCCGGCTCACGGCGTCGCTGGAGGTCCACGGCGGCGATTCCCCCGCGGCGGGGTCCTGCGAGGGTGTGCTGCTCAGCCTGGGTGGCCGCTTCGGAGGCATGACGCTGTACATCGTCGACGGGGTGCCCGTCTTCGAGTACAACTTCTTCGGTCGCCACCACGGCCGGGCAGCCGGCAGCGAACCGCTCGCCGCGGGTGCGCGCACCGTCGAGCTCGAGTTCGCCTACGACGGAGGGATCGCGGCGGGCGCGGACCTGCGCCTGCTCGTCGACGGTGAGCAGGTGGGGCACGGGCGGATCGCCGTGACGGCGCCCGCGATGTTCAGCATGAACGAGACCCTCGACATCGGGCGCAGTCGGGGGAGCGCGGTGAGCACCGCGTACGAGGGATCGTTCCCGGTCCGCGGCGCCACGCTCCACCACGTGCAGGTGGATCTCGGTCGCGGCAGTGAACTCCCGCAGGCGCGACGGGACGAGATCGAACTGGCCACCCACTGACCTCGGCGACGGACCGGTCGCCGGGTCAGACCCGGCCGCGCAGGAGCTTGCGGAAGTACACGACGGGCTGGACGAACCGGTCGAACGCGTACGTCATCCGTCGCGGGGCGAAGAGGTCGATCCCCGGCACCGACGGGGCCGGCCGGCCGTCCCGGTCGTGCTCGTCGAGCACCAGTCGGCCCCTGCTCACGGCCACGGGGATGACCGTGTAGCCGTCGTACTCCTTCAGCGGCCCACCGTCGCGGGCGGCGCGCAGGTTGTCGGCCACCACCGCGACCTGGTCGCGCAACGCGCCACCGGACGGGCGGGTGTCCACGGTCGCGGCGTCCCCCAGTCCCCACACCGTCTCGTGGCGCGTGTGGCGCAGGGTGCGGGGGTCCACCTCGACGAGCGTGGCGGCGTCGCCCGTCGCCAGGCCCGAGTCGGCGACGAATCGCGGTGCGCGGCTGTCCGGGGTGACGTAGGCGAGGTTGACGTGCTCGAGGGTCACCGGGGCGGGGCCGTCGAGCGAGACGGTCCGGGCGGCGTGGTCCACAGCGGTCACCCGAGTGTCGGCGTGCACCGTGATGCCGTAGTCCTCGATGAACGGCTGCAATCGGGAGTCGATCTTCTCCAGTCCGAGCAGTCCGCCGAACGGGGTCACCAGGTGCACGTCGATCCGGTCGAGCACCTCGGCCCGCCGCCACCGGTCGCACGCCAGGAACATCGCCTTGAGCACCGTCCCGCCGCAGGATGCCGGCTCGGGCGGAACCGAGAACACCACGGTGCCCTCACGTTCACGCACGAGGGCGGCACATGCCCGACCGGCGTACTCGGGCACGTGGGCGGACACCGCCCAGCCGTCGACGTAGGCCTCCTGCAGTCCCGGAATCTCCTCCCAGTGCGGGGTGAGACCGGGGCACAACACCAGGTCGCGGTAGCTGACGGACGCGCCGCTGTCGAGGGTGACGGTCCGGGCGTCGGGATCGACGCGGGTGGCCGCGTGCGGCACGAGTTCGACCCCGTCCGGGACCACGGTCGCCATGGCCCGCTCGTAGCGGGACATGCGTGCCTGCCCGGCCGCGGCGTAGTTCAGCATCGGCCGGTAGCGGTGCACCGGGCTGGGGTCGATGAGCGCGATGCCGCCCACGCCATCGCGCCTGAGGCGGGCCGCCAGGGAGACCCCGGCATTGCCTGCCCCGACGATCACGGTGTCGAACGCGGCGGGCATGGCTTTAGAACACCTCGAACGCGTAGCCGACGAGGCCGACCACCAGGAGGAGGACGACGATGGCGATGACCACGATCCACACGACGGGACTCGTGCGTCCCGGCTGAGGAGTCGGGCTCTGCCGCTCCGTGGGGGCCTGCTTCCTGGCCGCACTGTCCGACTGCAACGAGGTCGAGTCGGAGTCCGGCGTCACCCCGGCGGGGGCGGAACCGGTGTCATCCACGTCCGGGCTCTGGGCGGGATCCGGGTCTGACGGTCGGGCGTTGGTCATAGTCGCACCTCTCGTTGACTGGGACCCACACGCTAGGGGCTCGGCGGTCGAGCTTCCACCGGTCGGCCTGTCACCGGCCGGTCTTTCGCCTCTCGACGCGAACCGCGGCCCGGGTCCTGGCCGAGCACCACCACGCCCGGCCCCGCCCCGGCCGCGAGACCGGAGAGGACCTCCGCGACCGACCACGCGGTGATCGCCGAGGTGCGGCCGCCGGAGTCGGGGTCCACGGCGTTCTCGAACTGCAGCTCGTAGCGACCCATCGGCGAGACCCACTCCACGACGTGGCGGGTGCGACGGACCTCCGGGTCGGCGACGACGACCACCTCGGTCCGGTCCAATCCCAGCGTGGCCAGCGCGAGCGCGACCGAGGCGTTGGAGGTGAGCGGGAACGCCAGCGCCGCCTCGCGGGCCGACCCGCGGAACACCTCCCGTCGCTCGGTGAGCTGCTCGTCGACGTCCAGCGCGGCCGGGCTCTTGATGGTGTAGTGCCGCAGGAGTGCGTCGTCGGTGCCCGCGAGTGCGGCCGCCGAGAGGATGTCGAGTCCGCCCACCGCCCCGGCGGGGACGAGTACGCGACCGGAGACGGGCCCGCGGGCGAGGAGCTCGAGGGGGTCCGAGTGGCGGGCGAACACCCCGCAGGAGCACACGATCATGTCCGTGCCGGCGGCCGTCACTCGCGGGATGAACTCCTCGGCAGCGTCAACACTGCTGGCCTCAACCACCACGTCGGCCGCCTCGATGGCGTCGGTGATCTCCTCGTCCGTGCTGCGGGAGCGGAGCACATCGCCGAGCCCGGCCCCGGGGACGTCGCCCCGCTCGAGTGCTTCGATGACCGCGCCGCCGATCGCGCCGGCACCGATCACGGCGACCACCAGCGGCCGGGTGCGCGCGGCCTGATCGGCTGAGCCGGTCACATCGACCGGGCTCGCCGCGGAACCGGCCGGGTCGGGCGAGGGGGAGCGCGGAGGGGTCATGGTGAGGCCACCGTACCTACTTTGATCAGCCGGGACCTGTCGGTGTGGGACGTGCCGGCCACCTGTCCGGCCCGCCCGAATCCCCGTTGGCCTGTTGCGCACATCACACAGTGTATGTAATGCTCGTCACAACTTGACGGAGCGTCAAGTTTGATCGACACCCCGTCCACGGAACCCCTGCCCGCGGACGCACCCTTCGCCAAAGGACACCAGCATGGCCTTCACCCTCCCCGAATCGCAGATCCCCCTCGACATCGATTTCGACCCCGACCACCTCCGTCAGCGTTTCGAGGCGGACAAGCAGGCCCGCCTGCGCCGGGACCAACTGGCCCAGTTCCAGGGCCTGGAGGACCTCCTCGAGGTGGACGACGCCGATCCGTTCTCCGACCCGATCACCCGCGAGCCGGTCACCGAGGAGCTCGACACCCTGGTCCTGGGAGGCGGGTTCGGGGGGCTGACCGCCGGTGCCTACCTCACGCAGAACGGCGTCGAGGACTTCCGGATCGTCGAGTACGGCGGCGACTTCGGCGGTACCTGGTACTGGAACCGCTACCCGGGCGTCCAGTGCGACATCGAATCGCACATCTACATGCCGCTGCTCGAGGAGACCGGGTACATCCCCAGCCAGCGGTACGCCGACGGCTCCGAGATCTTCGAGCACGCCCAGCGCATCGGCCGGCACTACGACCTCTACGACAAGACCTACTTCCAGACCCGCGCCACCCACGCGCAGTGGGACGAGCAGGCCCAGCGATGGGAGGTCACCACCGACCGCGGCGACCGGTTCCGCACTCGCGTCCTCATGCGCTCCAACGGCGCACTGACCAAGCCGCAGTTGCCGAAGGTGCCCGGGATCGCGGACTTCGAGGGCAAGATCTTCCACACCAGCCGCTGGGACTACGACTACACCGGCGGATCGGCGGCCGGGAACCTGGAGAACCTGCGCGACAAGCGCGTCGCCGTGGTGGGCACCGGCGCCACCGGCGTGCAGGTGGTGCCCTACCTCGGTGAGGACGCCGAGGAGTTGATCGTGGTGCAGCGCACGCCGAGCGTCGTGCAGCCGCGCAACAACCGCAAGACCGACCCGCGGTGGGCCGAGTCGCTCCAGCCCGGTTGGCAGTACGAGCGGCACGACAACTTCAACGGGATCATCTCCGGGCACGAGGTGGACGGGAACCTGGTCGACGACGGCTGGACCCACCTGTTCCCGCAGTTGACGGGCCAGCCCCTGGTGGACACGCCCGTCGGTGAACTCCCGGAGGCGGACCAGGCGCTGGTCGCCGAGCTCGCGGACATGAAGCTGCTCATGGGCGCCCATCAGCGGGTCGACTCGATCGTCACGGATCCCGCGACCGCCGACGGTCTCAAGCCGTGGTTCGGCTACATGTGCAAGCGCCCCTGCTTCAACGACGAGTACCTGCAGACGTTCAACCGGCCCAATGTCACGCTGGCCGCGTCGCCGACCGGGATCGACGGGATCACCTCCACGGGGATCGTGGTGGCGGGCACGCACTACGAGGTCGACTGCATCATCTTCGCCACCGGCTTCGAGACCGGGTCCGGCCCGGCGGGCATCTACGGCTACGACGTGATCGGGCGCGAGGGTCACTCGATGCAGGAGTACTTTTCCGAGGGGGCCCGGACCTTCCACGGGTTCTTCACGCACGGTTTCCCGAACTTCGTCGAGCTGGGGATGTCGCAGACCGCCTACTACGTCAACTTCGTCTACATGCTCGACCGCAAGGCCCGGCACGCCGCTCGGCTGGTCAAGCACCTGCTGGACAACGATCTCGGCACTTTCGAGCCGACGGCCGAGGCCGAGGCCGACTGGGTCGCCGAGGTGCGCCGGTCCAACGAGCCGCGCGAGGCGTACTGGGGTGGGTGCACTCCGGGGTACTACAACGGGCAGGGCGAGGTGTCCAAGGCCGTGTTCCGCGACGTGTACAACTCGTCGGAGATCGACTTCTGGAACATGATCGAGGACTGGTGGAACTCGGGTCGCTTCGAGGGCCTGGTCTTCGAGTCGTCCCGCACCGCGGTCCCGGTCGCCTGAGCGACGGGCCGCACGCCTGACGGACCCCGCGCCCCGCGACCCTAGGATTGGCGATCATGGTTTCCGGCCCGTCACCGACACCGGCCTCCGACGCTGTCGACGGCCGTCGCAGGCGTATCCCTAAAGGCGAGGTCCAGCGGCAGGTCATCCTCGACGGGTTCGAGGGACTGCTCGAGCAGATGCCGGCATCGGACATCTCGGTCAAGGACATCACCGAGGCCGCGGGGATCAAGCGGCCGAACTTCTACTTCTACTTCGAGTCCAAGAACGAGGTGCTGGGGGAGCTGGTCGGGCGGGCCTGGGACGCCTGGATCGACACCGTCGGGAGCTACCACCGGCGGGCCGGGGAATCGCACTCCGACTACTTCGACCGGCTCTTCGGCCAGTCCTACGCCGCGTGGGTGGAACACGACCAGGTGATGGTGGCCGGAGTACAGGCGACCGGATACGACGACGAGGTGAGGTCCCGCTGGACCGAGTTGGTGACGGGGTTGAACGCCCACCTCTCGGAGCAGATGGGGCAGGACGCGGAGGCCGGGCTGATCGCCCCGTTGTCCGATGACCACGGGGCGATCGTCGACAGGCTGACGGACATGATCGTCATGGCCTTCTACCAGGACCGGTCGCTCAAGCCCGCCGAAGCCGAGTCCGCCCGGATGCTGGCGTCCATCAAGGCGATCTGGTTGGGGGCGTGGGGAGTGGCGGAGGTCCGGTGAGGCTGTGTCCCGGCGCTACCGACTACTCGGTGCTGCCGACGAGCATGGTCGGGGTGACGCCGAGGTTGGCGCCGTCCGCGGCCAGGGCCCGGCCCTCCTCGGTGGACATCGCGGCACCCATCGCCTCGGCGTCCGCGAAGAACAACTGGGCCATGAGATGGAACTCGGGTGCGGATCCGTCCGGGCCGGGCAGGAAGCGCGTGACCTTGGCGTCCTCGAGGCCGGGCACCTTGAGGGCGAGGGGAATGTGCGTCCCGGTGTAGTACTCGTCGAACTTCTCCAGGTCGTCGGGGGTGCCGTAGAGGACGGTGAGAGTGATCAAGGGGTTTCCTTTCGAGGGGCGCCCGGCACGATGGCCGGCCGTGGGGTGTCGTAGCGGTGATGATGCCCCAGTCCACGGCGCCCCGGGTCCGGTCCGTCAGGCGAGTCCGCACTGATCCGTTGATCCCGTCCCGGGCTGGTTCTAGCGTGGACCCATGAGGTCGCACGCGGCGGGACCGCTGGTCGGGTTGGGGCTCCTCTACGGGGCCGGGGTGGGCACCGTCCTCGGAGTCGTGATCGCCGGCGCCCCGAACCTGGCCACCTGGATGGTGATGGGCGCAGGCATCGGTGTGGTCGTGGGGAGTGTCGCCGAACTGTGGCGTGACGTGGCACGCCGAACAGCTCACGGACCCACGCCCACCGCGCACTGATCACAGACCACCGCGGTACCGGCCGCGGCCCTATCGTGGTGTGATCCGATCCCGAGAACTCCGGAAGGACCGATCTGCCATGACCGCCATCACCACCGTCGACCGCGGCCCCCGCGTCGTCGCCCGCAGTGTCACCGTCAACGCCCCCGCCGAGGAGCTGTTCGGGCTCGTCACCGACCCGCGCAAGCACGGGCTCGTCGACGGTTCGGGGACCGTCAAGAGCAACGTCAAGGGGCCGTCGACCCTGTCCGAGGGCGCCAAGTTCACCACCTCGATGCGCATGTACGGCGTCCCGTACCGCATCACCAGCACGGTCACCGAGTACATCGACACGCCCGACCAGAAGGTCATCGAGTGGGCGCACCCCGCGGGCCACCGCTGGCGCTGGGAGTTCACCCCGACCGCGGATGGGCGTACCGAGGTCACCGAGTGCTTCGATCCCCGGCCCTCGAAGATCGGCAAGGTCTTCGAGAAGATCGGCGTCGCCGACCAGAACGCGTCCGGCATCACCGAGACGCTCTCCCGCCTGGCCGCGAAGTACGAGACCGCGGGTTAACCGCGGTCCGCCGCCCGGTCACGGCCGCGTGCGGCCCGGTAGCGGGCGATGAGGGCCGCTGTGGAGGAATCCGTGTCGGCACCACTGGATTCGGCACCACTGGATTCGGGACCGCCGGGTTCGTCGGAGGCGAGTGCCGGGTAGAGGTCGCGGGCCTGCTTCTTCCCCAGTTCGACTCCCCACTGGTCGAAGGCGTTGATGTTCCAGATCGCCCCCTGGACAAAGACGACGTGTTCGTACAGGGCGATGAGCTGCCCGAGGACGCCGGGGGACAGCGAGGGCGCGAGGAGCGTCGTCGAGGGACGGTTTCCGGGCATCACCCGGTGAGGGCGGAGAGCGGCCTCGATGCCGTCGGCGCGCGGCTCGGCGTCGGTCCGGCCGAAAGCCAGCACCCGGGACTGGGCGAACATGTTACTCACGAGCAGGTCGTGCATGGCCACGCGGTCGTCGGCCGCCATCGTTCCGTCCGAGGGGCGGGCGATGCCGATGAAGTCGACGGGGACGAGGTGAGTGCCCTGGTGCAGGAGTTGGAAGAACGCGTGCTGGCCGTTCGTCCCCGGCTCACCCCAGTAGATCTCCCCGGTGGGGTGAGCCACCGGGGAGCCGTCGAGCCGGACCGATTTGCCCAACGATTCCATGGTCAACTGCTGGAGGTACGCGGGGAAGCGGGCGAGATCGTGCGCGTAGGGGATGACGGCCTTGGACTGGGCCCCCAGGAAACTCGTGTACCAGACGCCGAGCAGCCCCATGAGCAGGGGCGCGTTGCGGTCATCCGCCGCGGTGGCGAAGTGCTCGTCCATCGAGTTCATGCCTTCCAGGAACTCGGTGAAGA
Source organism: Dietzia sp. WMMA184 (assembly GCF_002441635.1). Lineage (NCBI taxonomy): Bacteria > Bacillati > Actinomycetota > Actinomycetes > Mycobacteriales > Dietziaceae > Dietzia > Dietzia sp. WMMA184. The sequence goes on from NZ_NXEI01000001.1 coordinate 3,370,389, forward strand.
CCCCGGGCCCGAGGGTGATCATGCAGCTGAGCCCGATCGCGGACCCCACGGAGAAACGGCCACCGACCCAGTCCCAGAAGCCGAACACCGCCTCCTCGGCGATGCCGAACGCGGCCACCTCGTCGGAGGCTGTCGAGACCGCGACGAAGTGAGCGGCCACGGCGTCCTCCGCGCCGAGGCGATCGAGAAACCATCGACGGGCGGCGTGGGCGTTCGCGAGGGTCTCCTGGGTGGTGAACGTCTTGGAGGCGACGATCACCAGGGTGGTCTCGGGGTCGATCCCGGCCAGGGTGGAGTCGAGGTCGCGGGGGTCGACGTTCGACACGTAGTGGGCGGTGATCCCGCCGGTCTGCAGGGGGCGTAGGGCCCGGTCGACCATCGCGGGCCCGAGATCCGATCCGCCGATGCCGATGTTGAGGACGGTGGTGATCTTCTTGCCGGTGTACCCGGTCCATTCCCCGCTCCGGACCCGCTCGGCGAAGGCGGTCATCATCCGGAGGGTCTCGTGGACGTCGACGACCACGTCGCAACCATCCAGGGTCAGCGTGTCATCGGCATCTCGTCGGAGGGCCGTGTGCAGGACGGCACGGTCCTCCGTGGTGTTGATGCGGTCGCCGCGGAACATGGCTGCTCGGCGGACCGGCAGGTCCGCGACGCGAGCGAGGCCGAGGAGCGCGGAGACGACCTCATCGGTGACCAGGTTCTTGGACAGGTCGATGTAGAGATCGCCTGCCGTCACGCCCAGTCGGCTCCCGCGGTCGGGGTCTCGGTCGAACAACTCACGCAGGGTGGTCTCACCCGTCGAGGCGGCCAGCCCCTCGACCGCTCGCCACTCATCGGTGGTGCTGATGTCCATGTCGATGCTGTTCACGGGCAGTCCTTCGGTGTGGTGGCGGAGGGGGGCGAGGCTGACGATACCGTGGTGTACACAGTTGACTACAGTTTCCGTACACAGGTGACTACAGTGGCGGTGGCGGGTCGACGCACCCGCCCGGCTGCACCGACGTGAAAGGCCTCGATGACCACCACGAGCACGACGATGATCCCCGCCCGTGCTGCGGCCCGCCTGTCCGGCAAGGTGGCCGTCGTGACCGGCGCCGGTCAGGGGGTGGGCCGGGGCATAGCCCTCGCGCTGGCCGAATCCGGAGCCGCGGTGGTGCTGCTCGCGGAACCGATGCCGCTGGACGAGTACTCGGACGCCGCGTTCCGCACGGCAAAGGAGGCGATCCGATCGCTCCCCCGGGCGGCAGCCTGTGAACGGGGTCCTGACGGGATCCGAGCGCTCGCTGTCGCCCCCCATGCCCACAGCCCCGGACTCGACTGGTGGATGCGTCACAACCCGGAGGAGGCCGAGCGGTTCATCGCCCGCATACCCGCCGGGCGGGTGGGCGACCCCGTGGCAGACATCGGCCGGCCCGTGGCGTGGCTGTGCACGGCGGAGGCGTCCTACCTCACCGGCGTGACCATTCCGCTCGACGGCGGTCAGTCCCGGTGGGGTTGATCACCACATCCACATTTCTCCGACAGAAGAGGTCACATCATGCAGTTCTCCGTTCCGGTCGCGTTCAGCCCGATCGACCAACTCCTCGGCCTGGCCCGCGCGGCCGAGGACGCGGGCTTCGCCCGCGTCACGCTTCCCGATTCGCTGTTCCTGCCCCACCGGCAGGACACCGACTACCCGTACACGCCCGACGGGGCGCGGATGTGGGACGAGCACACCCCGTGGGTCGAACCCCTGACCGCGATCGCCGCGATGGGCGTCGCCACCTCGACCATCAGGTTCTGCCCGCAGGTCCTCAAACTCGGACCCCGTCAGCCCCTGCTGCTGGCGCGGCAGTTGTCCACGGTCTCCCACCTGACCGGCGGACGCATCGACCTGGGGGTGGGGATCGGATGGGACCCCAATGAGTTCGCGTGGTGCGGAGTCCCCTACCCGGGGCGTGGCAAGAGGGTCGACGAGATGCTCGAGATCATCCGCCTGGCCGGTGACGGCGGGTGGTTCGAGTACCACGGTGAGCACTTTGACTTCGACCGCCTCACACTGGACCCGCCGCCCGTGGCCCAGGTGCCGTTCTACGTGGGCGGCCACACCGCTCCGGCGCTCCGCCGAGCCGTCCGGATCGGCCAGGGGTGGACCTCGGCGATGATGGGATTCGACGAGATCGCCGCCACCATCACCCGCCTCGGAGAACTGCTCGAGGCCGACGGCCGCTCCCTCGCCGACCGCGGGGACGGCCGGCCGTTCGAGATTCAGGTGGCCTGTACCGACCGGTACGGCAGCCGCGGTTTCGCCCAACTCGAGGACGCGGGCGTCACCGATGTCATCGTCATCCCGTGGCTGATCGAGGGCCACGGATACGACGCCCCGCTGGACGCCAAGCGCGAGTCGATCGCCCGGTTCGGCGAGAAGTACATCAGCGCATGACCGCGACACACATCAATCACACCGCTACGACCCCAAGGAGCCCCACATGCCCGACACCCCGTCCCTGAAGCTCGGTTACAAGGCGTCGGCCGAGCAGTTCGGTCCGCGTGATCTGGTGGAGTTCGCCGTGATGGCGGAGCAGGCGGGGATGGATTCGGCCACGGTGTCGGATCATTTCCAGCCGTGGCGTCACGACGGTGGTCATGCGCCGTTCTCGTTGGCGTGGATGACGGCGGTGGGCGAGCGCACCGAGAGGCTGCAGCTGGGCACCTCGGTGCTCACCCCGACGTTCCGCTACAACCCGGCGGTGCTCGCCCAGGCGTTCGCGACGATGGCGTGCCTGTACCCGGGCCGCATCTTCCTCGGTGTGGGTACGGGTGAGGCGCTCAACGAGATCGCCACCGGGCACCAAGGCGAGTGGCCGGAGTTCAACGAGCGGTTCGCGCGCCTGCGTGAGTCGGTCCGGCTCATGCGCGAGCTGTGGACCGGTGAGACCACCAAATTCGAGGGTGACTACTACTCGACCAAGGACGCGTTCCTCTACGACGTGCCCGAGGGTGGCGTGCCTGTCTACGTCGCCGCGGGTGGTCCGGTTGTGGCCAAGTACGCGGGCCGGGTGGGCGATGGGTTCATCTGCACCTCGGGCAAGGGGATGGAGCTGTACACCGACAAGCTGCTGCCCGCGGTGGAGGAGGGCGCCGGGATCAACGAGCGGGACTCGGCGCGGATCGATCGGATGATCGAGATCAAGATCTCCTACGGCCCGGACCCGGAGGCGGCGTTGGAGAACTGCCGCTTCTGGGCCCCGCTGTCCCTGACCCCGGAGCAGAAGCACTCGGTGGATTCGCCGCGGGAGATGGAGCGCCTGGCCGACGAGCTGCCCATCGAGCAAGTCGCCAAGCGGTGGATCGTCGCCTCGGACCCCGACGACGCGGTCGAGCAGGTCCGCCAGTACGTCGACGCCGGCCTGAACCATCTGGTCTTCCACGCCCCGGGCCACGACCAGAAACGCTTCCTCGACCTGTTCACATCCGACCTCGAACCGCGTCTGCGTCGCCTCGCGTAGGCGCCGCGGGCGGGCCTGTGACGCGCCCGGCCGCCCGGCCGCCCGCCCGGCCGCCCACCCCGCGCTCAGGCCCGGGTGAGCAGCAGCGGAGCCGCCGCGACCCGCGACCAGGGCCCGCCCGCGAAGGTCAGGCCGATCAGGCGCCGGTCGTCGAGCGGCCGGAACTCGTCCCGCACCCAGCGCCACGGCACCGGGCTCGAGGCGCTGTACGAGCAGACGATCACCTGACCGCCGTCGAACCACGAGGATTCCAGCATCACCCGCATCGGCAGGGTCTCCCGTGGCGGGCGGCCCTCGTCGTCGTCGACCAGGTTCACCGCGCCGCCCCCGGGGGCGAAACGCTTGCCCTGCCAGCCCGGCATCCCGCCGAGGGCGATCGCGCGCGGGGCCACCACCTTCAGCGGTGCCGGGCCGACGAACGTGACGAGGTAGTCGCCCGGGGCGGGCAGATCGGTCGGCGGCGTGGCCCGCGAGAACAGGGCGCGCAATCGGCCGAGCGACGTCGGAAGGGTGGCGGTCACGGGGCTCCGATCGTCGGGGGCGTTCGCCGATCCTAGGACGGTTGTCCAGCACGCGGGACAGATCAGGCAGTGTGGCTTCGTGTTCAGCCGGCCGCGGGTGGCCTAGGCTCGCACTCGACACGGGGTGCCGCCCATCCGGGCGGCTGAGAACACACCCGTCGAACCTGAACTGGGTAGTTCCAGCGGAGGAATGTCGTGCGCGTCGCCGGGCGTCGTCGCCTCTCGTGCGGTCATCGTGCGGCGGGCAGGTGGGCATCGCGCTCCCCGTGAGGAACCACCGGGAAGCGAGTGGAATGCGTATCAACGAGCAGGTCGTCCTGGTCACCGGCGGAGCCCGCGGACTCGGCGTGGAGATCATCCGCGCCTTCTCCCGCGAGGGCGCCCTCGTCGTCGTCAACTACCGGCGCAGCGAGGCCGCCGCCGCCGACCTCGTCCGTGAGCTCGGCGAGGACCGCGCCGTCGCACTACGCGCTGACGTGACCGACGACGACGAGGTACGCGCCCTCGTCGACGCGGCCCGCACCCACTTCGGTCGGCCGATCAGCACGGTGGTCAACAACGCCCTGGTCGACTTCCAGTTCAACGGCGACGCCAGGCCGCGGCCGGAGACCCTCACCTGGGAGGACTTCGACTCGCAACTGCGTGGCGCGGTCAAGGGCACCCTCGCCACCACCCAGGCCGCGCTCCCGGGGATGCGGGAAGCCGGTTTCGGGCGGATCGTCACCATCGGCACCAACCTGTTCCAGCACCCGGTGGTGCCGTACCACGACTACACCGCCGCCAAGGCCGCCGCGCTCTCGCTGACCCGCACCCTGGCCACCGACCTCGGGCCGGACGGCATCACGGTCAACATGGTCTCCGGTGGCCTGCTGCGCACCACCGACGCCAGCGCCGCTACACCTGAAGAGGTGTTCGACGTCATCGCCTCCGGGACGCCGCTACGGCGCGCGATCACCCCCGCCGAACTCGCCGACGCGGTGCTGTTCTTCGCCTCCCCGTGGGCACGGGCCGTGACCGGGCAGAACCTCATCCTCGACGGCGGCCTGGTCAAGGGCTGAGTCGGCCGGGCCCGCTCGCGGGGGTTCTGCGTGTCGTGGTGCTGGACTAGGTTCGACGTAGGGCCCGGGTTCGGGTCCCGACGACAGGACCGGGCGCGGCCCGGACGGTGACACGCAGGAGGGATTCCGTATGGGAACGGTGCCCACGGGCCTCGCGCGAACGGCCGAGGGGCGGCGCACAGCCCTCGCCGAGCAGTCCGTCGCCCGCTTCACCCGGCAGCTCTCCGAGTGGGACGCCCAGCGGGCCGCCCTCGTCGCCGACGACCTCGGGACGAACCCGCGGCGCCGTGTGCCCGGGACCTGGCCGGCGGTGGCCGTCGCCGACGCCACCGCGCTCGGGCAGCAGGCGGCGCCGCTGTCCGCCAACGCCCTCGCCGCGGAGTGCTCCACCCTGTGGTGGTCCGGTATCGGCAAGGTGATCGGCGGTGCAGTCTCGGCTGTGGTGCTGTTGTCGTTGCCGATCTCGCTCGTCCTGGCGGCGGTGGGATGAGAAGCAGGATGCCGGGTCTGCGGCCCGGGTGGGCCGGCGTTCGGACCGGAAAGGAGGTGACGTCGTGCCGCTGATCTTCGCCATCGTGGTGGTGGCGCTCATCGCCGGAGCGGTCGTGTGGATCGGCTCCACCGGATGGCTCATCCGCTCCGGGCTCGAGGATCTCGCACGCCGCCGGCGGCTCCTGCGCGGCACCGACCCGCTGCAACTGACCGCCCAGCAGGCGCTCGGCTCCGCCCGCCGGTCGTATGCACTGGCGTTCGAGGCGCTCGGCGCGACCGTCGACGCGTGGTACGACCTGCGGGAGACGCAGGGGATCGGCACCGCCCTCGAGGTGGTCTACCCGGAGATACAGAGCAAGGTCGACCCCGACCCGCGGTTCCGCGCCGTCCTCGAGCAGGCCAACGAGACCACAATGGCGGGACCCGCGCAGCAGCCGGACTCGGTGGCGGACCTGCTCGAGGAGGCCGCCCGCATCGACGCCATGACGCTCGAGATCCGCACCCGGATCCACCGTGCGCGGCCCCCGCGGCGTCGGGGCCCGGGCGCGCTCTTCCGCTGAACCGGCCCCGCCTCGTCCCGACCGCTCGTGAGGGGCCCCATGCGGCGGACCCGTGACAGTTGTCACCGGTGAGGTCGTGACAGGCGATCCTTCCGAACGTCATCGCAGGTAAGCGAGGGTGGAGGCATGGTTACCCACCGCTCTACCCGCCCCCGGGAAGCAGACCGCGTCGGCGCGGTGATCGACACCGACGCGCCCGCGCCCGCCCTCGAATTCCATGACCTGACGCAGACGTTCACGCCGCCGCGCGCCGAGACTGTCCACGCCCTCCGCGGCATCGACCTGCGCATCGAGGCCGGCGAGGTAGTGGCGCTGCTCGGCCCCAACGGTGCCGGAAAGACCACCGCCCTCGACATCGCACTCGGCCTCACCGAACCGACCGGCGGCCGGGCCCGCGCGTTCGGCGCCGCCCCCAGGCAGGCCGTCGCCGACGGGCGGGTCGCCGCCGTCCTCCAGACCGGCGGACTGCTCTCCGACCTCACGGTCGAGGAGACCGTCCGGGCCATCGCGGCCCTGTACCGGGACCCGGTCTCCGTGGGCGAGGTACTCGACCGGGCGGGGATCGCCACGATCGCCCGCCGCAAGGTCTCCCGCTGCTCGGGCGGCGAGCAGCAACGACTCCGCTTCGCCCTGGCGCTGCTGCCGGATCCCGACCTGCTCATCCTCGACGAGCCGACCGCCGCGATGGACGTGGGCACGCGCCGCGAGTTCTGGTCCACCATGCACGCCGAGGCCACGTCCGGGTCGACCGTCTTATTCGCCACCCACCACCTGGAGGAGGCCGAGGCGTTCGCCGACCGCATCGTGCTCATGGCCCGCGGCCGGATCGTGGCCGATGGCCCGGTCGAGGCGATCCGTGCGATGGCCACGGGCACCCGCGTCACCGCGGTCTGGACCCCCGGGCCCGGTGAACCCGCACCCCACGACCTGCCCGGGGTCACCGCGGTGGAACGCACACCCACCCTGGTCATCCTCACCAGCACCGACAGCGACGCCACCGCGGGCGCGCTGCTGCGCGGGACCGCCGCCCGTGACCTCACCATCAGCCCGCGGTCGCTGGACGACGCCTTCGTCGCCCTCACCGCCGCACCCGACACCACAGCCCCCGACACCACCGACCCCGACACGACCGACCCCGACCAGGAGGCCGCCCGATGAACGCCACCTACTGGGCCATCGACCTGCGCCGCACTCTGCGCGACATCACCAACATCTTCTTCATCGCCGGACTGCCGCTCATCATGTACCTGGTGTTCGGCAGCGCCCAGTCCTACCGGGACGAGCCCGTCGCACACGGCAACGTGGGCTCGGTCGTCATGATCTCCATGGCCGTCTACGGCGCCGTCACCGCCACCACCTCGATCAGCGGCGGGGCCGCTCTCGAACGCTTCCAGGGCTGGGGACGTCAACTCGGGTTGACCCCGTGGAGCAGCACCGGCTTCGTGATCACCAAGTCCGCCGTGGCCATGACGGTGGCGGCTGTGCCCGTCCTCTCCGTGGGGCTCGTCGGCGCGCTCACGGGGGCTGAAGCCACGCCGCTCGCGTGGGTGCTGGCCCTGGCCGCGGCGTGGATCGGGTCGGCGGTGTTCGCCGGGTACGGACTGACCGCCGGGATGGCGTTCCGCTCCGAATCCGCGTTGGGCGTGGCCGGTGGGAGCCTGGTCCTGTTCGCCCTGGCCGGCAACCTGTTCATCCCGCTGTCGGGGACCGCGCTGGAGCTCGCCCGGTTCACGCCGCTGTACGGGATCAACGCGCTGGCCCGCTTCCCGCTCACCGGCGGGGTGGTGACCGAGTCCGTGACCGACCCGTTGTGGCTTCCGCTGCTCAATGTGACCGCGTGGGCCCTCATACTGGGGACGACGGCAACAGTTCTGGTGCGTCGCCGTCGGGGCCGGGACTAGAGACGGCAGGGGAGGTCGGGTCGATGACGACGGGCAGCAGAACCACCTGGCGCCGGGTCCGGGACGCCCTCACCAGCCCGAATGTCCTGTTCTCCCTGATCTGGCAGGTCTTTCTGATCTACCCGGTCCTCGCCGTCGTCTATTCCGGCGCGCCCACCGCACCCACGGTGCTGGGCCTGGCCTCCGTCGCCGTCTTTTCCGCCGTCTACCTCGCCGGCTTCGCCTCGCCCGCCGTCACCCGCGACTACCCGCTACACCTGCGCAGGACGGCGCGCCCCACCCGAGATGCGTCGACGCTCGCGGCCCGTGGTGAGTCGCCGCTCGCGGCGGATGAGAACTGGCTCGACCCCCCGGCGGAGCCTCCGGCGCCGCTCGGCCTCGGCTACCTGGCCGGGCTCGTGGTGTGCGCGTTCGGCACCCTGCCCGCCGCGGGGATCAACGGCCCGACCAACTTCCTGCCGTTCATCGCCTGCTTCATCGCCGCCGCCTGGCCGCTCCGACGCAGCGTGCCCGCCGCGGTGGCGCTGATCCTCATCGGGTGTGGCGCGGCGCTGTTCGAGAGCAACGTCGCCATGCTCATCCCGTGTTTCCTGGTGATCCCGGTGGTCCTGTCGATGATCGGCACCCGCATCTCCGTGGGCATCAGCGACCGCGAAGGCCACTACCGGCGCGCGCTGGGGGTGGTGGAGGAGCGCGAGCGGATGGCCCGGGACCTCCACGACGTGCTCGGCCATACCCTCACCGCCCTGACCATCCGCGCACAGCTCGCCCGCGCCCGACTCGACTCCGACCCGGACATCACCCGCGCCGAGTTGGAGAACATCGAGATGCTCACCCGCACCGCTCTGGCGGAGATGCGGCAGACCGTGTCCGGGATGCGCGTCGCCGATCCCGCGCGCGAGCTCGCGGACCTCACCGCATCCCTCCGCGCCGCCGGGATGGACGTGCGCGTGGACGGCACCCCGGATCTCGTTCCCGCGGAGTACGCGGTGCTCGTCGCGTGGACGCTACGGGAAGCGGGCACCAACATCGCCCGACACTCCGGGGCCCGCCGCGTCACCGTCGAGTTCACCGCCGGCGGCGTGCGCGTCACCGACGACGGCCGGGGGATCGGCGCCCGCCGGGAGGCCGGCTCCGGCACTGCGGGCTCCGACACGGCGGGACGGGGGCTCGAGGGGCTCGCGGCGCGGGCCGCCGACGCCGGCGCGCGGTTCGAGGTGTGTGACCGCAGCACCGCCGTGGCCGGGGTCGGGTCGGCTGGACCCGGGGCGGGCGGGCCCGGGTCCGACACACGCGAGACCGGGACCATCGTGGCAGTGGGGTGGGCGCGATGAGCGAGACCGTGTCCGGCTCCGCCCCCGCGGCGGCGCCGATCCGACTCGTCCTGGCCGACGACCAGGCGCTCGTCCGAGGTGGTCTCGCGGCGCTGCTCGCCCTGGAACGGGACATCGACGTGGTCGCCGAGGTGGGCCGCGGGGACGAACTCCTGGCGGCGGTCGAGCGCCTGCGGCCCGACGTCTGCGTGGTGGACATCGAGATGCCCGGCGGGGACGGCATCACCACCACCCGCCGGATCCGCGACGAGCACCCGGGCGTTCGCGTCCTGATCGTCACCACCTTCGGCCGCCCCGGCTACGTCAGCCGCGCGCTCGAGTCGGGGGCCGGCGGCTTCGTGGTCAAGGACACGCCCGCCGGCGAGCTGGCGGACGCGGTGCGGAGGGTGAACGCGGGTGAGACCGTCGTGGACCCGGTGCTCGCCCGCGACTCGATGGTCGCCGGCCCCGACCCCCTCACGCCCAGGGAGAAGGACGTCCTGCGTCACGCGTTGTCCGGGGCCCGCGTCGCCGACATCGCCGCCGAGCTGGTCCTGTCGCAGGGCACCGTGCGCAACCATCTGTCCTCGGCGATCGCCAAGACCCATACGTCCACGCGGGGCGAGGCGGCGCGGGAGGCCCAGGCGCGCGGCTGGCTCTGACGGCCCGGCCCCGGAGGCGCGGGCCCCGGCCCCGGACACGCGAGAGCCGACCGACCCGCGGTGGAGCGGGGTGCGGCCGGCCGCGTCAGATCGTGTCGTGAACGATCAGGGGGTACCGGTGCCCTCGTCGGCGGCGGGGGAGGTGTTGGTGCCGCCGTCGTTGATCTCGAACCGGGTCCACTTGCCGTCCATGTTGACCTCCATGGCGTACCCGAGCGCGTCGTCGGGCACCTCGACCGTCTTGAACCAGTCGTAAGCCTTGGTGTCGTCAGCGAACTCCTTCTCCTCGATCACGTTCTGGTCGGGGTCCACTACGCGGTAACGGGGCATGCGTGCTCCTTCGAATCGATGGAATCCGGTCGTCTCCGCAGTCTGGGTGATCCGGCGCCGTCTCGCATCCGGTCGAGGCCTGTCGACCGCGCGGCCCGGCCGCCTCGCAACGGTCGCCCCGCCACCGCGGGCGGGCACGGCGGGCTGTCACCGCGCGACGGGTGCCGGCGGCGCGGGCGCCGAGGTGGTCTCGGTGTGCCCGGTGCGCAGGTACTCGACCACGGCGTCGTCGACGACGTCGTTGCCCTTGGCGACCTGCCCGTGATCGCCGCCGTCGACGGTGATCATGTGTGCGCCCATCCGGTCCCCCAGCGCGCGGGCGCCGTGCAGCGGGGTCTGGGGGTCCGCCACCGAGTTGATCAGCAGCGGCGGCACCTCGAGCGCGTCACCGCTCACCTCGACGGGCGTGGTGACGGCGGGAGCTCCCGCGCACGCCGCGCCCGAGCTGAACATCAGGCCGGTGGCGTCGAAGATGTCGCCGGTGACGAACTGGGTCCACAGGAAGGCCGGGTAGTCCAGTGGTCGCGGGGCCACGCGGTTCTCGTTGCAGAGGATCGCCGACTGCATGTTCACCGCGATCAGCGCCTCCGCGGGGACGGCCGGCATCTCCGGATCGACCATGCCCAAGGGCGTGCCGTCGCGCAGGGCCGCCGCCAGTATCGGCCAGCCCTGCGACTGTGGCGCGAGGCTCCGGGTCGCGGCGAGCGTGATCGACTGCGACTGCATCGCGCCGGGGTTGAGCAGCTGCCGCGCGAGGCCCTCCAGCTGCGCCCGCGCCGGGCCGGTTAGCGTCGTACCGTCGATCCACGCCTGCGCCAGGGCCTGCCACTCCGCCGGCACATCGCCCACGCGCGCGGGCGGTGGAGCCAGTGTCGGGGTGGTGCCGGCCTCGGCGAGCACCCGCTCCGTCCAGCGCTGATACACCTTGAGCGGGGTGTCGCCCAGGCCGTACGTGGCGTCGTTGGCCGCGATCCAGTCGAACATGTCGTGAACCCGCCGCTTGTGCGGTTCGTTCTGCTCGAGCAGGACCTGGTTCCACATCCAGTCCGGGTGAGCGCCCGAGTCCAGCACGACCTTGTCCGTGTGCTGGGGGAACAGCGTCGCATAGGTGGATCCGAGCAGGGTGCCGTAGGACAGGCCGTGGATCGAGATCCGCTCCTCGCCGAGCGCCAGTCGCACCTGCTCCCAGTCGCGGGCGGTGTTCTCGGTGGTCAGGTGTCGCCAGTCGTCGCCGCTGACCGATTCGCACGCCGCCCGGTGCGCTCCGCCGACGTTGGTCGCCAACATCAGGACGTCCGCCGGGTTCAGCGGAGCGCACTGCAGGGGCCCGGCGTGGGCGAGTCCCCGGGGCTGCACGCCGATCAGATCCCACTCATCGCGCAGGGCATCGGGCCAGGTGAAGAGTTCGTTGTCGTCGAAGTAGGTCAGGGAGTCCCCGCCCGGTCCTCCCGCGTTGCCGAACAGCACCCCGCGCCGGGCGCCCGGGTCGCGGGCCGGGAGCTTGGACACCGTGACGTCGATGGTCTCGCCATCCGGCCGCGAGTAGTCCTGCGGGACGGTCACCGTCGTGCAGACCGCGCCGGGAGTGGACACGGTGTCGGGGCACGCGCCCCAGGTGGGCGCGGCGTGCGCGGCCGGTGCGGTGGTGGCGGCGCCCTGGACGACGACGAGTCCCGCCGCCACGAGCACCGACGCCACTGCCGAGGCGACGTGACGAGCGGCGGACGGGAGGAGTGCTGAACGGCGGCTGTGCATGTCGCCCAGTCTTTCAGGATGGCGCCCCCGTTGCTGCCGACCGTCCGACATTGCCATTGCCTGTCAGGGGACGATAGCGATGTCGTAGCGCCAAGTTAGCGTCGCCGCATGACGAGCATTCCCGAGTCTCTTCTTGTGGCGATTCCCGCTCTGGTGGGGGCCTTAATCACAGCCTCCGTGGGTCGAGAGCGGTTCTCCCAGAAGATCGACAGGCTGTCGGCCGCGCTCGAGCGGGTCAGCGGACGCGCTCATCTGGAAGCGGAGTTGGAATCGCTCAGCGCGGAGGCGGTTGCCCGGTATCGCGCGGCTCAGGCTGTACGATTTCTCACCATACTCGGGACCTTCTCGGCGTTCTACACGATGTTGCTGTCGACCGTTTACATCGTGAGCCCTCTTGTTGGTCGGGAGACGGGCCCTGCGGTTCTGGTGCTCACGAATGTGTTCTTCGTGGGCGCAATTGTGATGTTCTTCGTGTCCTGGATTCTCAAGCAGGAGATCATGAAGGTGTACATCTCGCGAAAGCCGGGCATCAAGTCGCGGGCGCCGGGCGGGATAGCGCGCTTTCTCATGCGGACCTCGATAATCGAAGAGGAGTTGGCGTGGCTGGACAGGGCGCACGCGCGGAGAAGTGTCGGTTCAGCTTCCGCCGGGGTGGGCGAGCGTACGGTCGAGATTCCGACTTCCGAGGAGGCCTCCCGTGACCACTGACCCGAACGCCCAGCCGCTCATCGACCCCACCACCAAGTACGAGGTCGACATCCCGATGCAGTCGCAGCCGGTGCCGGGGCTCGCCTCCGAGCTGGAGCCGCCCGCCGATCACGGTGAGACGTCCTACGTCGGACACGGCAGGCTCACGGGTCGCCGCGCGCTCATCACCGGTGGCGACTCGGGCATCGGTCGCGCGGTGGCGATCGCGTACGCCCGCGAGGGGGCCGACGTGGCGATCGGCTACCTGCCCTCCGAGCAGTCCGACGCCGAGGATGTCGCCCGGCTGGTCCGCGAGGCCGGCCGCACCTGCGTCCTGCTGCCCGGAGACGTCGGCGACGAAGAGGTCGCGCGGGGGATCGTCCGCGACGCCGTGGCCGGGCTCGGAGGGATCGACGTGCTGGTGCTCAACGCCGCCCGGCAGACCTACGTCGAGAGCCTCGAGGACCTGACCTCCGAGCAGTGGGCGGAGACCATGAACGTCAACATCTCGGCGCCGTTTTGGATGATGCAGGAGGCACTCGGGCATCTGCAGCCGGGTGCGAGCGTCATCTTCACCTCGTCGGTGCAGGCCTACACGCCGTCGCCGGGCCTGGTGGACTACGCGACCTCGCGGGCCGCGGTCAACACGATGTCCAAGGCGCTGGCGCAGCAGCTCGCGCCGCGGGGGATCCGCGTGAACGCCGTCGCGCCGGGCCCGTTCTGGACCGCGCTGCAGGTGACGGGCGGGCAGAAGCCGGAGAAGCTGCCGTACTTCGGGCAGAAGAACCCGCTCGGTCGGCCGGGGCAGCCGGTCGAGATGGCCGGCGCGTACGTATATCTGGCCTCCGAGGAGTCGTCGTACACGACCGGCAACACGCTCTCGGTGACCGGCGGCGCGCCCACACCCTGACGCAGCCGCACGCCGGGATGGCGTCTCGCGCGCACCGAAGGGTGGGCGAGGCGCCATGGTGAGGGGCGGCTGCGGGCTGGGCGGGCAGCGGCGGGAGCAAGACGCCATCCGCGGGAGCGGCTGCCGGGCAGCGGCGGGAGCGGGACGCCATGGCGAGGAGCGGCTGCGGGCTGGGCGGGCAGCGGCGGGAGCAAGACGCCATCCGCGGGAGCGGCTGCCGGCTGACGCACCGACGCGCGCAGCCCAGGGGGGAGGGCGGCGCGCGCCGGGGGGGGGGGGGGGGGGGGGGGGGGGGAGGAGTCGGTCGGATGGGGAGGGCGGGTGCGCCGTCCCGCCCGGCCCGACCGACTCCGGTCTATGGGTCCTACCGCCGGATCAGGTGTCGTGGATGATCACGCCGCGCATGATCTTCCCGTCCTGCAGATCCCGGTAGCCGTCGTTGACCTGGTCGAGCGTGTACGTGGTGGTGATGAGCTCGTCGAGCTTGAGCTTGCCCTCGTCGTACAGCCGCAGGAGCTTGACGATGTCGTACTGCGGGTTGGCGGAGGGCGTGTCAGATGGTCTGTGTGAGTTGATCCGGAGGAGGAATCATGAACGCTATGGCTGTTGACGACCACGACGCTACGGATGTATCAGATGCTGCTGGGCTTCGCCGGGAGGTGTTCTCGGATGCGCTGATTGATCACGTACTCGCCGAGACCCGTTCGCGAGGGTTGGAGTTGACTGGCAAGGACGGCTTTTTGAACGAGATGCTCAAGGCCGTCCTTGAGCGGGGCATGGGCGCCGAGCTGACCGAGCATCTGGGCCGCGATGCCCACGCCCGTGGCGGGGACGGAAACCACCGCAACGGCACTTCGCGCAAGACCGTGGCCACCGAGGTCGGCCCGGTGGAGCTGGATCAGCCCCGCGATCGGCAGGGCTCGTTCGCCTCCCAGCTCGTCCCGAAGGGCGCCCGCCGGCTCGGCGGGCTGGAGGACCAGATCATCTCGCTGTACGCCGGCGGGATGACCGTCCGGGAGATCGAGCACCACCTCGCGCGGACGCTGGGGGTGGAGCTGTCGCACGAGTCCATCGCCAACGTCACCGACGCGGTCCTGGACGAAGTCGCCGCCTGGCAGCACCGCCCGTTGGAGGCGTTCTACCCGGTGGTGTTCCTGGACGCGATCCACATCAAGATCCGCGATGGAGCCCACGTGAAGACCCGCGCTGCCCACATCGCGGTCGGGGTCGATCTTGAGGGCGTCAAGCACGTGCTCGGCATCTGGGTGCAGGCCAAGGAAGGCGCGGCGTTCTGGGCCAGCGTGTGCGCCGAACTGGCCAATCGCGGCGTCAAAGACGTCCTGATCGTGGCCTGCGACGGGCTGACCGGACTGTCCGAGGCGATTGCCGCGACCTGGCCTTTCGCCGAGGTGCAGACCTGCGTGGTGCACCTGATCCGGGCCTCGATGCGGTTCGTGTCCTACAGCGACCGCAAGAACGTGGCCAAGGCACTCAAGCCGATCTACACCGCCGCCAACGCCGAGGCCGCCAGAGCCGCACTGGAGGCCTTCGCCGAATCGCCGCTGGGCGCCAAGTACCCCACCGCCGTCAGGTCGTGGGAGGCCGCCTGGGAGCGGTTCATCCCGTTCCTGGCCTTCGGCCCAGCCACACGCAAGCTGATCTACACCACGAACTCGATCGAGTCGCTGAACTACCAGCTGCGCAAGATCACCAAGAACCGCGGGCACTTCCCCAGCGATGCCGCCGCGATCAAGCTGCTATGGCTAGCCATACGCAACATCGAGGACCGACGAGACCGAGAACGCGCCAAGGACGCTCAACGCCGAGCAGACGGCCACGCAGGCCCCCGGAAATCGATCCCCAGACTCGTCGAAGGCGCCACCATCCACGGTTGGCGAGCCGCACTGGCCGAACTCGCACTGGCCTACCCGGAACGCTTCGACCCCCACATGTGACAGACATCACTAACCAAAACTCACACAATTATCTTGACAAGCTCTTGGCGGAGCCGAAGAGCGTGCCGGTGATGGTCTTGCCGAACAGGGCCATCATGGTGCCGCTGACCTGCACGGTCTTGTCCGTCATGTTGCCCAGGCCGGTGATGACCACCCGGCCGCCCTTGCCGATCACGTCGAACGCGTCGGAGACGACCTGCTCCTCGACGGTGCCCACGAGAATCAGCGCCTGGTCGGCCATCTGACCCCAGGTGAGCTTCTCGACCTCGGCGTGGGCCTCGGCCGCGCTCGCGAACGCGTGGGTGGCGCCGAACTTCAGCGCCTCGTCCCGCTTGAACTGCACGGGGTCCACCACCACGACGTGGCGGGCGCCGGAGTGAACGGCGCCCTGCACGGCGTTGATGCCCAGGCCGCCGATGCCGTAGATCACCACGGTGTCGCCTTGACGGACTCCGCCGGCATAGACCGAGGTGCCCCAGCCCGAGGGCACCCCGCATCCCACGAGCACGGCCTTGTCCAGCGGCAGCCAGTCGTCGACCTTGACCACCGAGTGCTGTGAGATGACCGAGCGTTCCGAGAAGGTGCCGAGCATGCACATGGCGCCGAAGTCCTGCCCGCCGGAGTGGAAGCGGAAGGTGCCGTCGGGCATGTGGCCGTCGAGGATCGTGGCGCCCATGTCGCACAGACTCTGCCGGCCGGTCGAGCAGTAGCGGCAGACGCCGCAGTTGGGGATGAACGAGCACACCACGTGGTCGCCGGGCTTGACCTTGGTGACGCCCTCGCCGACGGCTTCGATGATCCCGGCGCCCTCGTGACCGCCGACGATCGGGAAGCGGGGCGGCAGTGAGCCATCGGACAGGTGTAGATCCGAGTGGCACAGGCCCGCGGCCGTGTACTTGATGAGCACCTCGCCGGGGCCCGGGTCGTCCAGGTCGAGCTCGATGATCTCGAACGGCTTGTGGGTGTCGAACAGTACGGCGGCCTTGGTCTTCACGGTGGTGGTCCTTTCGGGGGCGTGCGGGAAGGGGACGGTGTGGGAAGGGCGACGGTGTGGGAAGGGGGGGACTCCGGCGTCCCCGGAGTGGTCACGGGGACGCCGGGTCCCGGTCTGGGGGCGGTCCGGTCTGGGCGGGCCGGTCGTGTCAGAGCTGGATGTTGACCGACCGGGTCTGGGTGTAGAGGTCGAGCGCGCCGGCGCCGAGCTCGCGACCCCACCCGGACTGCTTGAACCCGCCGAACGGCATGGCCGTGTCGAAGCCGTTGTACTGGTTGACCCACACGGATCCGGCCTGGAGGCGGCTGGCGACATGGTGGGCCTTGGACAGGTCCTTGGTCCAGACGCCGGCGGCGAGGCCGTACATCGAGTCGTTGGCCTGGCGGACGGCGTCGTCGACGTCGGAGAACCGCAGGGCGGCCACGACGGGGCCGAAGATCTCCTCCTTCACGACCCGGTCCTCGGGCTTGACGTCCACGAACACCGTCGGCTGGATGAAGAAGCCGGTGTCGCCATGGCGGGCCCCGCCGGTCAGGGCGCGGCCGCCGTCCTCGATGCCGGCGCGCAGGTAGTAGGAGACCTTGTCGAACTGGTCCTGGTCCACGACGGGTCCGAGCACCGTGTCGGGGTCGAGTCCGTGGCCGATGGTGGCCTGGGACGCGGCGTCGGCCACCGCCTGGGTGAACTCGTCGTAGATCGAGTCCTCCACGTAGAGGCGGGTGCCGGCGGTGCACGCCTGGCCGTGGTTGAACATCCACGCGGCGACGGAGCCGGCCACGGCGGCGTCCCAGTCGCAGTCGGCGAAGACGATGTTGGCGCTCTTGCCGCCCAGCTCGAGGGAGACCTTCTTGAGGTTGCCCTTGGCGGCGTCCACGATGAGCTTGCCGACCTCGGTGGAGCCGGTGAAGGCCACCTTGTCCACGTCGTCGTGGCCGGAGATGGCGGCGCCGGCGTCGCCGAAGCCGGTGATGATGTTGACCACGCCGTCGGGCACGCCTGCCTCCTGGCAGACCTCGCCGAGCAGGAGGGCGGTGAGCGGGGTCTGCTCGGCCGGCTTGAGAACGAGGGTGTTGCCGGTGGCCAGGGCGGGGCCGAGCTTCCACGCGGCCATGAGCAGCGGGAAGTTCCACGGGATGATCTGCCCGCACACGCCCACGGGCACGCGCTGGGTGTAGGCGTGGAACTGCTTGTCACCGGCGAACGGCATGGACACCGGGACGGTGGAGCCCTCGATCTTGGTGGCCCAGCCGGCGTAGTAGCGGAACACGTCCGCGGCCCAGGCCACGTCGACGGCGGTGGCGATCGCGACGGACTTGCCGTTGTCGAGCGCCTCGATCTGACCGAACAGTTCGGCCTTGGCGTCGAGCAGGTCGCCGATGCGCCACAGGATCTGCTCGCGCTCGCGCGGCTTCATGGTGGCCCAGGCGCCGTCGTCGAATGCGCGGCGTGCGGCGGCCACGGCCCGGTTGACGTCCTCGGGCCCGCCGTGGGCGACCCGGGTGATCTCGGCACCGGTCGCAGGGTCGTGGGTGGCGAAGGTGCGGCCGTCGGCGGCGTCGACCCACTGTCCGCCGATGAGCAGGCGATGCGGACGGGCCAGGAAGTCGCGGGCCTCGGCGCCCAGGCGCTCGTCGACGTGCGCGCCGGAGTCGGTGCCCGAGCCGGTGTCGCGGGAGAGTGTGCCGGTCATAATTTCCTCCGAAGATCCGACCGCCTCGGTTGTGAGGCTGATCACAACTCATCCTGGGGGCGAGTCGGCCCTCCGGAGTGTTCAGTTTCTGGACACGGTGACGGCGGGCGCCGTGTGCGCGTCAGGACAGCCCGAACTCCCGCATCCGGGCGTACAGGGTGGTCCTGCTGATGCCCAGCCGTTTGGCGGCGCGTGACCGGACGCCGTCGCATTCGGCCAGGGCGGCGACGATCGCGTCGTACTCGCCTCTCGCCAGCACCCCGGCCCGGGGCGGGCGTCCGGTGCGGGCGCGGGACGGCAGTGAGTCCACGTCGAGGGTCGTCGATCCCCTGTGCCCGGATTCGGTGAGGCATTCGCTCAGGATCGACCGCAGGGAGATCAGTCCGTTGGGCAGGTCCAGGGCGCAGACGGCGTCCGTGAAGCGCGCTGTGGGCACGGTCGGGCCGAGCCCCTTCTCGGCGGTCAGTTCCGTCACCATCCGGGCGACGATCTCGGCGCTCTCGGCCCCCCGTTCGTGCAGCGGCCGCAGAACGGTCCTCGTCCCGCACGCGTCCAGTGCCTCCGTCACCGCCGCGCGGGGGTCCTCGCGACTGGTGACGACGACGAGGGCGGCCTCCGCCGACCGTAGGCGTGCTGCCAGGCGGCGCAGGTCGGCGTCGTCGAGGAGGTCGATGTCGTCCAGGACCAGCGGCCTGCCCTGATCGCCCTGGTCACGTAGGGCGGGCACCACGAGCCCGATCCACGCGGCGTCCGCGCTGTCGGCTTCCGCGAGACGGACGTGCAGGGCGCCCGGGCCGGCGATGTCCCGCGCCGTCGTCGATCGTCCGGACCCGGAGGGGCCGACCACGGCGTGGGCCCGCCCGGTGGCCCCGCTGGAGGAGCCGGGCGTGGACGCGGCGGGCATCGCCGACCTCCCCGGGGTGGACGCGGCCATGGCGGCAGTGGAGGCAGGCCGGGTGCTGCCCAGGACGGGCACGGCCGGGTGCTGTTGGTCCGGGAACACCAGGTCGAGCAGGTGCCCACGGCGGCCGACACGGCTCGAGAGCACCCCGACCGTACCCACCGACAGCTCCACGGAGTCGCCCAGCTCGTCCCGGTCGACCAGGCGCCGGAGCCTGCCGAGGTCGCGGGAGTCCAGCCGTTCCAGGCTCGAGTGCGAGGCCAGTACGACCTCGTCGCCGAACGCGCAGGTCGCGGTGTCGGAGGTGCGGGTGCGTTCGACGAAGCGGTGCCACAGTTCGCGGTCGTCGGCACGGGCGGTGTCGACGTAGCGGGCCTCGATGTCCGCGACGATCTTCCGTACGAACGGCGCGAACATGCGGGAGGCGTCGGCGCTCATACCCGTCAGATCCACCGCGCCGACCAGGCGTCGCGTGAGCGGGTCGATGATCGGGTGCCCGTAACAGGCGAAGTCGCGCAGGACCTCGGCGAAGTGTTGCTCGCCGTGGATGAACACCCCGGCGCGGGTCTCGAGGGCCGTGCCGATTCCGTTGTTGCCCACCGCGTCCTCGGTCAGGGTCGCCCCGTCGTCGACCCCTCGCCGCAGCAGCATGCGGGAGATCCGGGCGTTGTCGCGCACCGAGCGGATGACCCGACCCTCACGGTCGGCGAGCAGGAGCATCGCCCCGGTGTCCTTGAGGACCTCGTCCAGGTCGTCCATGACCGGACGGGCGGCCTCCGCGAGCCGGTGGGAGCGGGAGGCGCGTGGGTCGGGAGCCCCGGGCCGGGCGCTCTTCGGGGTGAGTCCGCACGATGCGGATCTGCGCCAGGACAGATCGATGTGGTCCTCACCGGGGGCAGGGGAGGAGGGGCGGACGGTCTGGGTCACAGGGCGCCTCCGGCCGGTCGGGGGGTGTGTGATCTACACCATACGGCCGCGGCGGCGTGCGTGATGCCCCCGGTAGTGGGCGGTTGGTCGGGAGGTCGTCGCGCCCGCGAGGGTCGGGCGGGGTCGGGCGGGTGTGGGGGCGGCGGCAGGCGGGTCCGGGCTCAGGGGTGGCGCGCCGCGTGCGCCGGGTGGACGAGGTGCGGGGGCAGGCCGACGGCGGGGGCGCGGCCCGGGCGCGAGGCCAGCCGGGCGGAGACCGAGTCGGCGCACGCGCTGACCGCCCGGGTGGCACGGGCGACGGCCCGACCGGTCATGCGTCGGCCCGGGGCGACGGCCACCGATCCGATCGCGCGGCCGTCCGCACGCAGGACCGGTGCCGCGATCGAGGCCACCGCCAGGTCCGCGGCGGCGTCGAGCTCCGCGTTGGTCACGTCGAGTTCCGACAGCTCCACGAACAGTTCGGACACGCGGTCACGGACCAGGGCACCGATCCCGGACGCCTCGAGGGAGTCGGCCATCCGGAGTAGTTCGCGTCGTGCGGGGGTCAGTCGCTCGATCGACCACCCGCGTCGCGCGATCTGCGGCAGGACAGTCTCGAGTCGATCCCGTGCGGCGGGGGTGAGCCCCGCGGAGTCGGCGAGCCAGCGGCGCTGCTCGACCACGGGGAGGCGGGCCGCCAGTTCGCGGGCGAAGGGCGCACGCACCGGGACCACATGACCGACGGGCATGACCTCCCGGGAGGCGGTGCGCATGCCGGCACCGACCGAGTCCACGACCTCGGCCATCCCGTCGCGGAGCTCAAAGACCACGGCGGCGATGCCGGTGGCGTCGGCCAGGGCCTCGAGGGGCTCGCGGGCCGCCCGGACGAGATCGACCTCGGCGCCCAGCGCCGTGCCCACCTCGCGCAGTCTCGGCCCGGCACGCCACCCGCCGCCGACCTTCTCCGCCCAGGCCTGGGACTCCATCTCGGAGAGCACCGCGTGGAGGGTCGACCGGCTGGCGCCGGCGACGCGCGCGAGCTCGGCCAGGGGCAGGGGAGGGCCGTCGTTCGCGAGGGCCTCGATCACCGAGAGCGCCCGATGGGTCGGTTCGTGTCGCATAGTCGACAGGGTATGCCTGTTATTCGACAGGGGCATGCCAGATGCCCTCGCCGAGGTGCATATCGCGGCTCGGCGGGCGCACGATGGTGCGGATGCCCGATGGCAGACAGATCTGTCTGCCGTCAGCCGCCCGGTACCCCGGACGGTCCACGACACTGGAGGTCGCATGACGACGAGGTCGGCGGTGACGCTCTCGCATCTCGACGCGCTCGAGGCGGAGTCCGTCCACATCTTCCGCGAGGTAGCCGCGCAGTTCGAACGCCCGGGGATGCTCTTCTCCGGCGGCAAGGACTCGGTGGTGATGTTCCACCTCGCCCGCAAGGCCTTCTGGCCCGCGCCGATGCCGTTCCCGCTCATGCACGTGGACACGGGACACAACTTCGACGAGGTGATCGAGTACCGCGACCGGGTCGTGGCGGAGACCGGCGTCCAGCTGCTCGTCTCCCACGTCCAGGACGACATCGACGCCGGCCGCGTGGTCGAGGAGACCGGTCCGGGCACCAGCCGCAACCGGCTGCAGACCACCGCCCTCCTGCGCGGCATCCAGGAGAACCGCTTCGACGCGGTCTTCGGCGGTGCCCGCCGCGACGAGGAGAAGGCCCGCGCCAAGGAGCGCGTCTTCTCGTTCCGTGACGCGTTCGGCGCCTGGGACCCCCGCGCGCAGCGCCCGGAGCTGTGGAAGCTCTACAACGGCAACCACCGCAAGGGCGAGCACATCCGGGTCTTCCCGCTGTCCAACTGGACGGAGCTGGACATCTGGCAGTACATCGAGCGCGAGGACATCGACCTGCCGCCGATCTACTACGCCCACGAGCGTGAGGTCATCGAGCGCGACGGCATGCTCCTGGCCAACACCCGGTTCCTCGAGACGCTGCCCGGCGAGGAGGCCCGCACCGAACTGGTCCGCTTCCGCACCGTCGGCGACGCCACCTGCACCGGCTGCGTCGAGTCCGACGCCGCCGACAACGCCGCCGTCGTCGCCGAGGTCGCGGGCACCCGCGTCACCGAGCGCGGCGCGACCCGCGCCGACGACCGGATCTCCGAGGCCGGCATGGAAGACCGCAAGAAGGAGGGCTACTTCTGATGAGCACCCCGACCACCGCCGGTTCGGCCCCCACCACCGCGGTCCCGAACCCCGAGGCCGCCACCGTGGAGACCGGCCACACCATGTCCGACCAGGCCCAGTTGCTGCGCATCGCCACCGCCGGCTCCGTCGACGACGGCAAGTCGACCCTCATCGGTCGGCTGCTGTTCGACTCCAAGGGCATCTTCGAGGACCAGCTCGCCTCCATCGAGGCCACCTCCGCCAAGCGGGGCGACGAGTACACCGACCTCGCGCTGCTCACCGACGGGCTGCGGTCCGAGCGGGAGCAGGGCATCACGATCGACGTGGCGTACCGCTACTTCTCGACCCCGCGGCGCAAGTTCATCATCGCGGACACCCCGGGCCACGTGCAGTACACGCGCAACATGGTCACCGGCGCCTCGACGGCCGACGTGGCGATCATCCTCGTCGACGCCCGCAAGGGTGTCCTCGAGCAGACGCGCCGCCACGCCTTCCTCTCCGCACTGCTGGGCATACCGCGCCTGGTCGTGGCCGTGAACAAGATGGACCTGGTGGACTACGACGAGGCCACCTTCGAGGCCATCCGCACCGAGTTCACCGACTTCGCCGCCAAGCTCGAGGTCCACGACGTCACGTTCGTGCCGCTGTCCGCGCTCAAGGGCGACAATGTGGTCAACGGGGCCGTCGATTCGACTGATTCCATGCCCTGGTACACCGGGCCGGCGCTGCTGGACCACCTCGAGAACGTGCACATCGCCTCGGACCGCAACCTCACCGACGTCCGGTTCCCGGTCCAGTACGTGATCCGTCCCCAGCGCGCCGACGGCCTGGATCACCGCTCGTTCGCCGGCACCGTCGCGGGCGGCATCATCAAGGTCGACGACGACGTGGTGGTCATGCCGTCCGGTCGGCAGTCCACGGTCAAGGCGATCTGGGGCCCGGGCGGGGCGGAGCTGGACGAGGCCGCCGCGCCCGCCGCCGTGACGATCGCACTGAACGACGAGATCGACATCGTCCGCGGCGAGATGATCGCCCGTCCGGGCAACCGTCCGCACCAGGGCACCGAACTCGAGGCGATGGTCTGCTGGTTCGACGACGCCACCACGCTGCAGCAGAACAAGCGCTACGTCATCAAGCACACCACCCGAGACACCAAGGCGATCGTCACGGGGATGGAGTACCGGCTCGACGTCAACACCCTGCACCGCGACCCGGATTCCACAGAGCTCGACCTCAACGAGATCGGCCGCATCGGACTGCGCACGCAGACCCCGCTGATGTACGACCCGTACCGGCGCAACCGCGACACCGGTGCGTTCATCATGGTCGACGAGATCACCGGCAACACCGTGGGCGCGGGCATGATCATCGGGCCCGCCACCACGGGGTCCAACGTGGTCTGGCACGCCGGGGCCGTCCAGCGCGGGGACCGGGGACAGGGCCGCACACTGTGGCTCACCGGCCTGTCGGGCTCGGGCAAGTCCACGATCGCGTCCGAGGTGGAGCGACTGCTCATCGAGTCCGGGCACCCCGCCTACATCCTCGACGGCGACAACCTGCGGCACGGCCTCAACGCCGACCTCGGGTTCTCGGCCGCCGATCGCGCCGAGAACATCCGCCGCACCGCGGAGGTCGCGGCGCTGTTCGCGGACGCCGGCGTCGTCGTCGTCTGTTCCCTCATCTCGCCCATGCGCGCCGACCGCGACGCGGCGCGCGACGTCCACGCCAAGGCCGACCTGCCGTTCACCGAGGTCTTCGTGGACACCCCGCTGGCCGAGTGCGAGGCCCGTGACCCCAAGGGCTTGTACGCCAAGGCCCGGTCCGGCGAGATCCCGGAGTTCACCGGGGTGTCGGCTCCGTACGAGCCGCCGCTGACCCCCGACCTGCACATCCGCCCCGAGGACGGGACCGCGGAAGAGGTCGCGCAGCGGATCCTCAGCTCCATCCTGGGAATCTGAGCCGGTGCCCGAGGCCCTCTGGACCTACGATTCGCTGGGGCTGCTGGTCGTCAGCGCCGTCATCGGCGTGGTGATCGGTCTGACGGGGATGGGCGGCGGCGCCCTGATGACGCCGGCGCTCATCCTCGTGGGCATCCCGCCGACGGCGGCGGTCGCCAACGACCTGGTGGTCAACGCGGTCAACAAGGTCATCGGCGCGGGCGTGCACTGGCGGCACGGCAAACCCAACCTCAAGATCGCGTTCTGGCTCATCCTGGGTTCCGTGCCGACGGCCTACCTGGGGGCGTGGCTCGTCCACGCCATCGGCGCCGACGACGTACAGGGGCTGCTGAAGAAGGCCATCGGTGCGACGCTGATCGTGGCGTCCACCGCCTACTTCCTGCGGGCGTTCTTCGAGATGTCCGGGCGCATCCGCACCGGCGATGACCCCGACCCGCCGGTCAAGCCGCTGATCACCCTGCTGGTCGGCGTGATCGGCGGCCTGATGGTCGGCATCACGTCGGTCGGCTCGGGCACCGTCATCATGATGTGCATCATGCTGCTCTACCCGACCCTGGCGGCGTTGCGGCTGGTGGGCACCGACCTGGTGCAGGCGGTCCCACTGGTGATCGCGGCGGCGATCGGGCACGTCCTGGTCACCGGCGTCGACTGGAACCTGCTGGTCCCGTTGTTGATCGGTGGGGCGGTCGGCACGTTCTTCGGCTCGAAGTTCGCCAGCTGCGTCCCGCAGGGGCTCATCCGCCGGGGCATCACGATCGTGCTGGCCGTGACCGCCTCGGCGATGCTGGGCGCCCCGCCGGCGCTGATCGGCGTGATCACGCTGGTGCTCGTTGTGGGCGGGCCGCTGGTGTGGCGGGTGCTGGTGAGCAGGTATTCCGCGCGCGCCGACCAACCGGCCGTCTCCCGCGCCTGACGGGTTCCCGACCGGTTCGGTGGCGCCGCCGCACCAGGAGCGCCCACACTTTCGTTCGTGACGAACACCGACCTCATCTACGCGGTCGTCGGCGCGGCGCTGCTCCTCGGCTCGCTCCTTCCGCGACTGCTCCGGGAGCGCACCCTGTCCGCCCCGATCATCGTGGTGGGTGTCGGCATGCTCATCGGCTGGCTCATGCCCAACGAGTCCCAGCTCGTGGACGTGATCGAACACGCGGAACTCGCCGAACGGATGGCCGAGATCACGGTGATCGTGGCGCTCTTCGGCGTCGGACTGGCCCTCGACCGCCCCCTGTCCTTCCGTGGCTGGACCACCACGTGGCGGCTGCTCGCCATCGGGATGCCGCTGTCCATCGCCGGCGTCGCGCTCCTGGGGTGGTGGGTACTGGGGGTGACCCCCGCTGTCGCTGTCCTGCTCGGCGCCGTGCTCGCCCCCACCGACCCGGTCCTCGCCTCCGATGTGCAGGTGGCGGGCCCCGGGACGGGCGAGGCCGCCGACGACGAGAACGATGAGGCGCGTTTCGCCCTCACCTCCGAGGCCGGCCTGAACGACGCGTTCGCGTTCCCCTTCGTCTACCTCGCCATCTACCTGGCCACCAAGGGCGGGCCGGGGGGCTGGCTGTGGGGTTGGCTGGTCTGGGATCTCGTGGGCAAGACGGTCATCGGCGCCGTGGCGGGGTGGGTGATCGGCCGGCTGATCGCCACTGTGCTCTACCGACACCGCGTCGGGGGATACCAGCTCATCGGCTACGCCGAACCCGCGGCCGCGGTGGCCACGCTGCTGTTCGCCTACGGGGTCGGCGAACTCGTGGGTGGCTGGGGCTTCCTCGCCGTGTTCTTCGCCGCCCTCGGTGCGCGGTCGGCTGAGCGCGAGGACGAGCGGCACGCCCACTTCCACGAGTTCATCGAGTACACCGAACACCTGCTCACCCTGCTGGTCCTGCTCGTGATCGGGGCGTCATTCATCTCCGACGCGGTCTTCCGGCTCGAGTGGTCGCACGCCGTCGTCGCGGCCGGGGTGCTGTTCGTAATCAGGCCCCTCACCGCCTGGATCGCGCTGATCGGCGACGGCAGACTGCGATCCCCGGAGCGCCTGTTCGTCTCGGCGTTCGGGGTGCGTGGCGTGGGGTCGTTGTTCTACCTCTGCTACGCCATGGGGTACTTCTCCAAGGAGGACGGCTGGTCGCTGTGGCCCGCGGTGTCGCTGGTCATCGTCGCGTCCAACGTCCTGCACGGCGCGGCGTCGTCCCCGGCCGTGTCCTGGCTCGACCGCCACCGCGGGCGAGGGCGCGGGCGGACTCCGGCGCCCTGATGCCGCCGGGAGCGGACCGGGCGGCGGAACCGGCGTCCGACTAGCGGGGCTCCCACGCGTCGGTGTCGAGGGTCAGCTCGTGGACCTCGCCCGGCAGGTGCCCGGCGGCCAGGTCGGCGATCGTCACGGCGTCCATCACCCGGCGCAGGGCCGCGCGCGAGGCGATCCACACGTGCTGCAGGATCGCGGCACGGTCGTTGTAGACCACCGACTCCGGGCGGACGTCGTAGACGCTCACCAAGGGGCCGTCAACCGCCCGCAGGACATCGGCGACCGAGATGTCCCGCGCCTCCCGGCCGAGGAACCATCCGCCCGTCTTGCCCCGGCGACTGGTCACGATCCCGGCCCGCCGCAGGTCCGACAGGATCGCCTGGAGGAACCCGTGCGGGATGTCCTGCCGCCGCCCCAGTTCTTCGGCGCTCAGCGGATTGTCGCGGGGATCGTCGTCGGGGCTGGCGAGCTGTGCCGCCGCGAGTTCGACGAGTGCGCGCAACGCATAGTCGGACTTGGCGGTGACCCTCATGCCGACAGTGTCCCAGAGGGTCCACCCCACCGGGCGTCCGCCCGGATCAGTCCTGCGCCGGGGCGGATGCGGCGGCCGCGGCAGGGGCGGGACCGACCGGGTCGATGCCGGCCTCGTCGTCGTCGCCGCCGGAGGCCCTCCGCTCGGCGAGCGCGGCCCACGTGACCAGGCCGATCCACACGGTGACCAGGGACAGCAGGATCGGGGTGGTCGCCGACGCGGGAACCTCGGCCCACACCAGCAGGGTGCGGGAGTTGGTGACGATGATCAGGCCGCCGGCCGCCGTGCCGAGCACCCGGGCGGGCAGGTGCTTGACGAGCCACGCCGCGAGCGGTGCGACGAGCACACCTCCCACCAGCAGCGCCAGCGCGTAACCCCAGTTGATGCCGGCGGCGCCCAGGCCCACGAGGAAGCCGAGCGATCCGCCGACGGCCACGACGAACTCGGAGGTGTCGATGGAGCCCACGACCTTGCGCGGCTCGACCCGGCCCGAGGACAGCAGCGAGGTGGTGCCGACCGGGCCCCAGCCACCGCCGCCGAGGGAGTCGAGGGTGCCGCCGACCAGTCCGAGCGGGACGAGGAACCCGGTGCGGACCCGCCCGCGGAACTCGGGGCGACGGCCGCCGAGTGCGAGGAACCGGTACAGGACGTACAGGCCCAGGCTGAGCAGGATCGCCCCCACGACGGGCTTGGCGACGTCGGCGGGGAGGCTGGACAGCAGGGTGGCACCGGCGAACGCCCCGATCGCGCCCGGCACCGCGAGGATGCGCACGATCCGCCAGTCGACGTTGCCGAGTCGGTGGTGGGAGACGCCGGAGGCGAGGGTGGTGCCGATCTCCGCGAAGTGCACGGACGCCGATGCGGCGGCGGGCGCGATACCGGCCGCGACCAGCAGCGTCGTGGACGTGACGCCGTAGGCCATGCCCAGAGACCCGTCGATGAGTTGGGCGATGGCGCCGACGACGCCGAGCACGATGAGTGTCTTCACGAGCATCCCTAGAATAGTGAATCGATTAAGTCGATCAGTACAGTAGACATAAGGAAGGGGCACTGTCTAGACCGACCTGTCCAGTGAGGGCCGGGTGCGATTCGATCGCCCGTCCAGGACGGGATCGGGCATCGCTGAGGTGGGGCGCCGGGCGCAGTGATGTTTTCGTTGTCCAGTAGTAAAAATTTATGACACAATAGCGATCTATGTGCCGGCGGGAGGTTGGCGCAGTTTCTCCCGGGGGGGAACGATGAACGAGGTCGGACAGCGGCAGTGCTACGTCGAGGAGACGGCCGACGGCGCGGTCTGGGGCTGTCACCGCTGCGACGCCCGCAGCGGTGTCCTGCCGTCCCGGGGCGCGGCCCGGGTCGCGGCCGACGCGCACCGGTGTCCGGACGAGCCCGCCCGCGTCGTCCGCCAGTACGGGAGTGGCCGGCGCCGGGGGCTGCGGTCGCGCCGTCGGTAGGCGTCCCGCGCCGCGCCCGGAGTGCGCCTCCTAGGCTGGGGGCATGACCGCCGCCACACGTACCCCGGACCAGCAACTCGCCGTCGACCTCGCCATCGAGGCCGGGAGACTGCTGGTGGACCTGCGCTCCTCCGGCCCCACCGGACGGGAGCTCGGCGACATCGGCGACCGCCGCGCCAACACGCTGCTCCTCGAACGGCTCGCCGCCGCGCGCCCGGACGACGCGGTCCTGTCGGAGGAGTCCGCCGACGATCTCGCCCGGGTGGACGCCGACCGCGTGTGGATCATCGACCCCGTCGACGGCACCCGCGAGTACGGCCTCGGCGACCGGCCGGACTGGGCCGTCCACGTCGCCCTGTGGGAGCGCGCGGGGGACCCGGCGTTGTCGCGACTCACCGCCGCGGCGGTCGGGCTCCCGGCGCTCGGAGTGGTGTCGGGGGTCGACGACGACGAGGTCTACGCCGCACCCGTGGGCAACGGCGGGGTCGACGGGGGTGGCCTTCTTCCCCCGCGAACGGGCTCCCGACCGCGGATCGTCCTCTCGGCCTCCCGTCCGCCTCGATTCGCGGATGCGGTCGCCGAGGCGGTGGGCGGGGATCTCGTGCCGCTGGGGTCGGCCGGGGCCAAGACGGCGGCCGTCGTCCGCGGTGAGGCGGACGCCTACATCCACGCCGGCGGGCAGTACCAGTGGGACTCCGCGGCGCCGGCCGGGGTGGCGTTGGCCCGCGGGTTCGTCGCGGTGCGGATCGACGGCACCCCGCTGGAGTACAACGTGTCCGACACCTACCTGCCGGACCTCGTCGTGTGCCGCGCCGACCTGGCGGACGCGATCCTCGGTGCCATCGCGGACGAGGGCGCGACGAAGCGCTAGTTACGACGCGGCGGGCCCGCGCGGACGGTCGTCAACGACGGTCCCGCGTCTGTCAGGGCAGGCGCCTGACGTCGACGGGGCCGCCGCGGCGCAGTGAGGCCAGCGCGTCCCGCAGGGTTCGCGGGCGCAGGGGCGGGGACGTCCCGGCCCGTCCGGCGGCGATGGCGTCGACGATCTCGCGCAGGGCCTCGTCGGCCGCGACCGTGGGGTGCCAGCCGAGCTCGGCGCGGGCCCGGGTGGTGTGCATGAGTGGGACGCCGAACGCGAGGTCCACCCAGCCGATGCTGAGCGGCTGGAGGTGGAGCAGCCAGCTGACGTGTACCAGCCTCCGCAGGATCCCGAACGGGAGCCCGACCGGAACGGCGCCGAGCTCGCGGGCGAGCATGTCGCGCGTGACGGGCGGTTCGGCCGCGATGTTGAACGCGCCCTGCGCGCCGGTCGTGGCCGCGGCGGCGAGCGCCGAGGCCATGTCGTCGCCGTGGACCAGAGGGACGGTGAGGCGACGGTCCACGGGCAGGACCGGTAGGGCCCGGATCAGCCGCAGGGGCGCGAGAGCGGGGCTGAAGTACCGGGCGAGTCCCGATGCCGCCTCGGCGTGGACGATGAACGCGGCCCGCATGCGGGCGATCGTCGGGGTTCCCGGATGTTCGCGCTCATGCTGGTCGAGGAGGTGCTCGGCGGCGGTCTTGTGGTGGTTGTAGGCGGCGGTCGGCACGCCACCCAGCTCGGCGCCCTCGCTGACGCGGGTGTCCACGGACACCCCGGGGCCGCCGTCGGACACCGGGGCGTAGGCGCCCACGGAGGACTGGTGCACGAGATGCGGCACTCCCGCCAGTCGGCAGGCGGTGACGACCGCGGCGGTTCCCCCGACGCCCAGTCGGCGGTGGTGGGCGACGTCGCGGGTCGGTTGGAAGCCCCAGGCCAGGTGGATCACCGCGTCCGCGCCGCGGAAGACCTCCACCAGGTCCTCCGCGCGGGCGTACGACAGGTCCACCCGATGCCACCGCGCGCCGTCGTAGGGCGGCGTGGCCGGGGGGATCCGGCGGCACAGTCCCACCACGTCATGACCGTCGGAGAGCAGACGCCGCACGAGCGGGGTGCCGACGTTGCCGCTGGCACCGGTGACGACTACCCGCATCCGGCGGGCCGGGGTATCGGATTCCGGGTTCTGCGTCATCGCACCATGGTCGGCGACCCGCGTGGGCCGCGCATCCGGTCCGGGGTGTGTGGCAGGTGTCCGCGCGTGTGCCGGGAACGCGCGTGTGTCGGGAACGCGAGCGGCCCGGCCCCGCGTGCTGCGGGACCGGGCCGTCGCGCCGGCAGGGCCGGGTGCCGTAGCGCCGGCAGGGCCGGGCGCCGTGGGGGCTCGTGCCCGCCGGCGGGGGAGGCTACCGGTCGGTGACCAGTGCGCCGGCGATGGCGGCCATGAACGCGTCCTTGGCCAGGGACATGCCCTCCTGGCTGGGGCGGATGCCGTCGGCCTCGGTCATGGTGGGGTTGCGGAAGTACATCGCGAGCAGGCCGGCGGAGAAGACGCCGAGGGCGGCGCCGGCGATCTGGCGGGGCACGACCGGGGTGAGGAGGGCGGCGCCGATGCCGATCTCGGAGTAGGCGACGAACTTGCCGAAGGAATCGGGATCCAGGTTGTTCACGGCGGGCACTCCCGTCGCGGCGAAGCCCTGTAGACCCTGGGCGGCCTCGGTCGGCATGCCGCGCTTGCTCAGGCCGGAGTTGAGGACGAAGGCCCCGGTGACTCCACGGAGGATGGCGTTGGACAGACTCACTGTGTTTCTCCCTCTGGTGCGGTGACGGTCGACGAAATCGAAGTTGTTGATACGACACTTTGGTGACGTGACATCAAAGAGGGTAACGCACAGAGCGGCGTCCGTAATCCCGCGGGGGGACGGCCGGGCCGGATGCGGGGGAGGCCCGGTGGTGGAAAGGTGCTTGGTATGAGTACGAGCAGCCGCGACATCACCGACAAGCCCCACACGGATGCCGACCCCGACACCGGCAAGCCCGAGTCGCCCACCAAGCTCACCGGCGGAGCCTGGAAAGTCGGCCTCAAACGCGCCGCAGGGGAGTTCTCCAAGGACAACTGCACCGACCTCGCGGCGTCGCTCACCTACTTCGCCGTTCTCTCGTTGTTCCCGGCGCTTCTCGCCGTGGTCTCGCTGCTCGGTGTGTTCGGCCAGGGGCAGGCCACGGTCGACGCGGTGATGGGCCTCGTCGAGGGTTCGGTACCGGAGCAGACCCTCAACGAACTCCGCGGGCCGATCGAGGGACTGGTCAACACTCCGGCCGCCGGGATCGCCCTGATCACCGGTATTCTCGGCGCGCTCTGGACGGCCTCCGGATACGTGGGCGCCTTCGGTCGCGCCATGAACCGCATCTACGAGGTCGAGGAGGGGCGCCCCTTCTGGAAGCTCAAGCCGCTGATGATCCTTCTCACCGCCGTGCTGCTGATCCTGGTCGCCCTGGCCGGCGTGATGTTGGTCGTCAGCGGGCCGATCGCCGAGTGGGTGGGGGATCTCATCGGTCTCGGCTCGACGGCGGTCACCGTCTGGGGCATCGCCAAGTGGCCGGCGCTGGTCCTCGTCGTCGTCGTCATCCTGGCGGTCCTCTACGGGTTCGCCCCCAACGTGAAGCAGCCCAAGTTCCGCTGGATCTCGCTCGGCGCGGTGGTCGCGCTGGTGGTGTGGGGCCTCGCGACCGTCGGCTTCTTCTTTTACGTGACCAACTTCGGCAGCTACAACGCGACCTACGGTTCGCTGGCCGGCGTCATCGTCTTTCTGCTCTGGCTGTGGATCACCAACAACGCCTTCCTGTTCGGTGCCGAGGTGGACGCCGAGATGGAGCGCGCCCGTGAGCTCCAGGCGGGCATGCACGCCGAGGAGACCATCCAGCTCCCGCCGCGCGACACCACCGCCAGCGACAAGGCGGCCGAGAAGCAGCAGAAGGCCATCGACGAGGCTGCAGACGTCCGACGCGAGGCCCAGGTCGACCAGGCCCGCCACCGCGACTGACCCCCGCCCGGCCCCGACGGATCAGCCAGTGGGCGCGGCGTCCGCCCCATGCCCCGCCCGGGAGGTCACAATCAGTGCATGAGCACTTCTGGCGGGCCCGTCGCGACCATCCGCAGACGGTTGCGAACGGTGCGGATGGTGTTCACGAGGTCGGTGTCGGAGTTCCTGCGTGATCGGGGCCCGGACCTCGCGGGGTCGCTGACCTTCTACGGGGTGCTCTCGCTGTTCCCCGCGGTCCTGGTCGTGGTGTCGCTGCTGGGCGTGTTCGGCCAGGGCGACCGGACGGTCGACGCGGTCATGGACATGCTCTCGGACGTCGCCCCGCCGGAGATCCTGGACCCGGTGCGCGGGCCGATCGAAACGCTGGTGACCACGCCCGCCGCCGGGACCGCGCTCATCGTCGGAACGGTGGTCGCCCTGGCGTCGGCCTCGCGGTACGTCTGGGCGCTCGGTCGGGCGATCAACGCGGTCTTCGGAGTGGAGGAGGGGCGCCCGCTGTGGCGGCTGCTGCCCTCCGCGGTGATCCTCACGGCTCTGCTCATTCTTCTCGTGGCGGTCGGTGGCCTCGCGCTGGTGTTCACCGGGCCGGTGGCGGAGACGGTCGGCGGGTGGATAGGGCTGGGGGACACGGCCCTGGCGACGTGGGAGATCGCCAAGTGGCCGGCCGGGCTGGTCTCGGCGATCCTCGCACTGGCATTCCTCTACCGGTTCGCACCGAACGTCACGGAGCGCAAGCTCGGCTGGGTCTCGCTCGGGGCGGTGGCGGCCCTGGCGATCATCGGCGTGGCTACGGCGGGTTTCGACTTGTTCGTCTCCCGGTTCGGCAACTTCAACGAGGTCTACGGTTCGCTCGCCGGCGTGATCGTGTTCCTGCTGTGGTTGTGGCTGGTCAACATGGCGGTGGTGTACGGCGCCCGCCTGGACGCGGAGGTACTGCGGGTGCGGCAGTTGCGCGCCGGGATCCCCGCGGAGGAGGCGGTCCGGGTGACCCCGCGCGACAACTCGGCCTTTGAGGCGCACAACCGACGCCGCGCCAAGATGCTCGCCGCGTACCGCGAGCTGCGGCGTGAGGACACCGACTCCCGAACCGTAGACGCCGAGCCCGCCGACACCGAGCCCGCCGACACCGAGCCCGCCGACGCGCAGAAGTAGCGCGCGGGAGGGAGGTAGGGTGCCGACAGTGTCTGATCGAGACCGAGACCCCGGACCGAAACCCGCAGAGGGCGTGCCGGAGGGCCCCGCCTCCGGCACGCGACCGGAGATCTGGCGGCTGGACCACCCGCAGTACGGCAGGCTCGAGTTCGCTGTCGGCCGATCCGACGAGGTGCACGCGGTCGACCCCGGTTACCCCCTCCGGCGCAAACCCGAGGGGGAGACGGCAGGGTCCTCGCCACTGCAGAGCCCTGCCTGCGCGCTCCTGAGGGACGGGGTGACGGTGGCCAGGGCGCGGCAGATCAGTGACACGAAGCTCTCGCTCGACGCGGACCCGCCCGAGCCGGGCGAGCACAGCACCGCGGCCGCGTCCGTCTCCGGCCCGCGAGTGCAGGTACGGACCAGCATCACGGACACCGCTGTGCGGCAGGTGGTCTTCCGCGAGGGCAGGGACGTCGTCCACTTCGATCCACCGCCGGGCTCTGCGGCGGAGGCGAGGCAGGACGCGATCGCGGCCTCGCCGTGGAAGCGCGTGGCCTATCCCGTCGCGGCCGGTCTGGGCCGGTCCGGGTGGGCCATCGCCGTGCTCGTCCTACTGCCGCTGATCGGCCGGGTCCTCGAACCGGTCGTCGAGTGGATCCTCGAGCGGCTCCCGGACATCGACCTCCCGTGGCCGGACATCTCCCTGCCGACCATCCCGCGGCCCGACATCACCCTGCCGTCGATCTCGTTGCCCGAGGTCACGGTGCCGGGGTGGCTCGAGTTCATGCTTGAGTACAGCAAGGTGTGGGTGCCGCTCGTGGCGGGCGTCGTGATCGCGGTGCTGGCGGTGAGGCACTCGCGGCGGTCGAGGGCGATCAAGCGACGGTGGGAGGCGGGCAGGCACGAGGACCCGGCAGGCGACGACCCGGCAAGCTACGAGCCCTCGGGCGACGACTGAGCCGGGCGGTAGGGTTGAACCCATGCGCCTCGTCGTCACCGGGGGAGCCGGGTTCATCGGCGCCAACTTCGTCCACACCGCGGTCCGCGAGTACCCGGACGCCCACGTCACGGTGCTGGATTCCATGACGTACGCCGCCAACCGCGCCAACCTGAAGGGGTTGCCCGACGAGCGGGTGGAGCTGGTCGAGGCGGACTGCGCGGACCCGGCGGTCACCGACCGGCTGGTCGCCGAGCTGACGGGGCCGGACGACGCCGTCCTGCACTTCGCCGCGGAGAGCCACAACGACAATTCGCTGGCCACCCCCTGGCCCTTCCTGCACTCCAACATCGTCGGCACCTACGCCGTACTCGAGGCGTGCCGGCGGCACGACGCGCGCCTGCATCACGTGTCGACGGACGAGGTGTACGGTGACCTGCAGCTCGATGATCCGGCCAAGTTCACCCCGGACACGGCGTACAACCCGTCGAGCCCGTACTCGGCCACCAAGGCCGGGGCCGACATGCTCGTGCGCGCGTGGGTCCGCAGTTTCGGGGTGCGGGCCACCATCAGCAACTGCTCGAACAACTACGGGCCGTTCCAACACGTCGAGAAATTCATCCCGCGTCAGATCACCAACATCCTGGACGGTCGCCGGCCCCGCCTCTACGGCAGTGGGGCCAATGTGAGGGATTGGATCCATGTCGACGACCACAACGCGGCGGTCCTGCGCATCCTGGCCGCGGGCGAGCCGGGCCGGACGTACCTCATCGGCGCGGACGGCGAACATTCGAACCTGCAGGTGATGCAGATGATCTGCGACCTCATGGGGGTCGCCGGCAGCGACGGGGGAAACGGGGCCGGCACCGGGGGGGATCCCGGTTTCGATCACGTCACCGACCGGCCGGGCCACGACCTGCGGTATGCCATCGACGCCACCGCCACCCGCGAGGAACTGGGCTGGGAGCCGCGGCACACCGACCTGCGCGAGGGCCTGCAGCAGACGATCGAGTGGTACGCCGCCCACCGCGACTGGTGGGAGCCGGTCAAGGAGCGCGTCGAGGCGAAGTACGCGCGGACGGAGACGGTGCTGTGAAGGGCATCGTCCTGGCCGGCGGCAGCGGCACCCGGTTGAGCCCGCTCACCCTGGCGACGAGCAAGCAGTTGATGCCAGTCTACGACAAGCCGATGATCTACTACCCGCTGTCCACGCTCATGCTGGCGGGGATCCGGGAGATCCTCATCATCACGACCCCCCAGGACGCTCCGCAGTTCCGCCGGCTGCTGGGCGACGGCAGCCAGTTCGGCATCGCCCTGAGCTATGTGGAGCAGGCGGCGCCGGAGGGGCTGGCGCAGGCGTTCGTGCTGGGTGCCGAGCACATCGGCGACGAGTCGGTGGCGTTGATCCTGGGCGACAACATCTTCTACGGACCGGGCATGGGCACGCAGCTGCGGCGCTTCGTCGAGCCCGAGGGTGGCGCCGTGTTCGCCTACCGCGTCTCCAATCCGAGCGAGTACGGGGTGATCGACTTCGACGCCGACGGCCGCGCGATCAGCCTGGAGGAGAAGCCAGAGGACCCGTCCTCCGATTTCGCCGTCCCCGGCCTCTACTTCTATAGCGCCGACGTGGTGGACGTGGCGCGCGGGCTCGGCAGGTCCGCGCGCGGCGAGTACGAAATCACCGACATCAACCGGCACTACCTGCGCGAGGGCCGACTGCAGGTGGAGGTGCTGCCACGGGGCACGGCGTGGCTGGACACGGGTACGCACGCCTCCTTACTCGACGCGGGCAATTACGTCCGCACGATCGAGGACCGGCAGGGCCTGAAGATCGGCTGCCCGGAGGAGGTGGCATGGCGGATGGGATATATCGACGACGACGAGCTCACCGTCCGCGCCCACAACCTGCGCAAATCGGGGTACGGCCTGTACCTTCTGGACATTCTGCGCCGCGAGAAGGGGCGCAACCTGTGACCGCCGGCCGGTGGCCGCGGATCCTCGCGACGGGCGGTCGCGGACAGCTCGGGCACTACCTGGACAGGCAATCGAGGCGTCAGCTCGGCGGTGGCGCGGTCGCGGTGGGCCGCGACGAGCTCGACCTCACCGACCCGGCCTCGATCGCCTCCGCCCTGGACCGTCACGCACCGGAGGTCGTGATCAACGCGGCCGCGTACACCGACGTCGATGGCGCGGAGGCCGACGAGGTCACTGCGCACGCGGTCAACGCCGACGGCGTGGAATCGCTGGCCGTGGCGTGCCGCGACCGCGGGATCCGGCTGGTCCACATCAGCACCGACTACGTCTTCTCGGGCGAGGTCCCCGGCGGGGGAGACCCGGCCACCGCTCCGGCGCTCGAGCCGCACGACCCGACCGCGCCGGTGACCGCGTACGGGCGCACCAAACTCGCGGGGGAACGGGCGGCGCTGGCGGTGTACCCCGAGACGACGATCGTCCGCACCGCGTGGGTGTACACCGGCCCCGTGCGCCACGGGCAGGGGCTGCGCGGCTCGGACTTCGTCGACACCATGGTCCGCCTCGAGCGCGAGCGGGACACCCTCTCGGTGGTGGACGACCAGTGGGGTTCGCCCACCTACACGGCGCCGCTGGCCGATCAACTGCTCGGCCTCGTCGGCGGGGAGGCCTGGGGCGAGTTCGACGCGCGGGGCCTGACCCTGCACCTGGCAGGGGTAGGCCGCGCGACGTGGTTCGACCTCGCCCGGGCGGTATTCACGTGGTTCGGCGCGGATCCCGAGCGGGTGCGACCCTGCACCACCGAGGGGTACCCACGCCCCGCCCCGAGGCCGGCCTTCTCCGTGCTCTCCGATGCCTCGTGGCGTGCCGTCGGGCTGGAGCCGATGGACGACTGGACGCAGGATCTCGTCCGCGCGATCGCCCACGAGGGCTGGATCGCCCAGCGACAGCGGGAGCGGGGCAGCCTCCCCGGGCCCGGGTCGTGAACCGGACCCGCCGCACAGTGCTCGCGGCCGGGAGCGCCGCGGTGGCGGCCGCCGCCGTCGCCGCGCTTGCCCTCACCGCGTGGGGCGCGTTCCTGCTGCAGCCGCGCGCCGACGAGCCCGTCCGCGCCGACGCCGTGGTGATGCTCGCCGGCGCCGACGACGGTCGCCACCTGTACGCCCGGGACCTCGTGGAGGCCGGGTACGCCGACACGCTGCTCGTGAGCAACCCCGGCGGCAACTCCGAGACGGTGGCCCGGCGACTGTGCACCGGAATCGCGCGACCCTCGGGCGCAGAAGTTGTGTGCTTCTCGCCCGACCCGCGCACCACCTGGGGCGAGGCGCAGGCGGTCGCCTCGATCGCGCGGGCGCGCGGGTGGGACCGGATCCTGGTGGTGACCAACCGGCCCCACACCCTCCGGGCGGGGACATGGATGCGCAGCGCCACCGGGCTGGACGTGCGGATGGTGCCCGTCGAGCGGCTCGACCGCGGGATGCTGCCGGTTCATCTGGTGTGGGAGGCCGCCGGATGGATCAAGGGCCGCGTCAACGGCCACTGGTGACCCCGGGCGGCCGGGGTGTTCCGCGCGAGGCGGGGCTCAGGCGGGCCGGGCCCGCATCGCCGACGGGGCCGCGATGGGCGCCCGGGTCGTGAGCCGCGGCGAGGACAGGCCCTGGTGCGCTCTGGTGATCCTCCCGAACACGGCCGCGCGGTCCATCGGACGGTGCGGGAGATCCAGCGCGCGGCGCACCTCCGACGGCACCAGGCTCGCCGCGGCGTCCACGACCGTCGTGCACGACCGGTGCGCGATCACCGAGTTCTCCGTGACCCCGGGGCAGGCGCGGGCGTCCTCCCGGAGCTTCCTCGCGGCGCGGCGACCGGCATCGGTGGGCCGGGCGCGGCCGCGGGACCTGCGCAGGAGCTGCTCGAGTTCGCGGACGGTCGAGGGGAAACTGCGGGCACCGTGGAGCCGCGCGAGGCCCGCCCACTGGTAGACGTACCGGTCGGATTCGGCGGGGGACAGGGGACGCCCCGAGAAGCGCTGGAAGGCGACGAGCAGGGCCCACGTCATGGCGGCCTGCGACCACTCGATCAGCCCGGGGTCGGAGCCGTAGAAGTAGTCGCCGTACTCGGTGGTGCCGGAGAACGAATTGTGGTCACGGCGGGCGTGCTCGATGGTCACCATGGCGTCGTCGACCGTGCCGAACGTCGAGATCTCCACGAGGTCGTGCAGGTAGTCGTCCATCGTCCACGGCTCGGCGTCCGCACCGCACGCGATCATCCCGGCGGAGTAGGCGGGGTCGGCGGCGAGCATGAGCAGACCGGTCGTGATGCCGATCGGGGTGGACACGTCGCCGTGGACCCGCCAGATGGGATCGCTCGCCGTGAACCACCGCGGGCCCGGGATATCGAGGATCGAGCACACGGGTGAGTCCGCGCCAGCGCGTGGAATTAGTGGTGACATGCACACACCCCGGGGTAGTGGAGCCGCCCGAGGGGGCGGCCGGATGGGACCTGTCACGAACTCTAGCGCCCGGCGGCGCCGTAGTGAAGGAAAGCCGGAGGGTCCGCTGAGGAGATGCCGTGAGGCCCCGGCGCGGCCTGGCACACCGACATGGCCTCTAGGCTGGGCGACGCACGCCAGACGCATTCCGACCCTCGCAAGGAGACGGCTGTGACCGCTACCCCCCTGCCCGCCCCCCGGACCGGCCCCGTCGTCCCGGACCGCTTCGCCGGCCGCACCGCGCTCGTCACCGGCGCGAGCCGCGGGATCGGCCTGGGCATCGCCCGTCGCCTGCTCGCGGAAGGCGCGTCGGTGGTCATCACGGCGCGCGGCCAGGAGGGGCTCGACGACGCCGTCGCCGATCTCGGCACACCGGAGCGGGTGCTGGCGGTGGCGGGCAAGAGCGACGACGAGGACCACCAGCGTGAGGTCGTGGCCCGGGCCGAAGAGTCGTTCGGGCCCATCGACCTGCTGGTCAACAACACCGGGATCAACCCGGCATTCGGCCGCACGGTGGACATCGACCTGGCCGCGGCCCGCAAGATCACTGAGGTCAACGCCCTCGGCACCCTGTCCTGGACGCAGAAGGTCTACCACTCGGGCCTCGGCGAGCGCGGCGGCGCCGTCGTCAACATCGCCTCCATCGCCGGCCTGGCACCGTCGCCGGGGATCGGCTGGTACGGCGCCACCAAGGCGTTGGTCATGCGGCTGACCCAGGAGCTCGCCGTAGAGGTCGGACCCGCCGTGCGCGTCAACGCCGTCGCCCCGGGCGTGGTCAAGACCAGGTTCGCCGAGGCGCTGTATTCCGGCCGCGAGGAGGCCATGTCCGCGGCGCTGCCGGCCGGGCGACTGGGGGTGCCCGAGGACATCGCCGGTCCCGTGGCTTTCCTGCTGTCCGATGACGCGCACTGGATGACCGGGCAGACCCTCGTCGTCGACGGTGGCGCGCACATCGTCGGCGCGGGACTACAGGGCTGACGGGGCGCGGGGACCCGGACATGACCTCTATCCAGGAGTACTGCGCGTCGACCGGTCGCATTCTCGAGGCGAGCCCACCGATGGCCGTGGCCGCACAGCCGCTGACCTGGGTGGACAGCCCGCCGTGGCAGCGCATCGAATCGCCCGAGCCGTCCGCGGTGATCTACGTGGACCCGGGTGCGCACCGTGACGGGTTCTCACCCAACGCGGTGGCCACCTGCGCCCGTGTCGCGCCCGCGATGGACACCGAGCAGGCGGTCGAGATGATCGTCGCCACCGCCGACGCACTGCCCGACTGGACTCTGCTCGAGCAGGTCGCCGGTGAAGGGGACGAGTCCGCCGGCGCCGTCCGCAGCGTCTACCGCTACCTGCGGGGCATGTACACGGCCGAGCCGGGCCGGATGGCGACCTCGAGTCTGATCGTGGGATGGAGCGACGACGAGGCCACCTACATCTTCCAGTTCGTCGTCACCGGCTGGGACGAGGACGCCTCCGTCCACGACGACGCCATGGGCTGCCTGCTGATCGGCGAGTGGACGGCAGCGCAGATCGTGGACGCCATGCGCGGCTAGGGTGGTCGTCACCCGGGCGCCGGGGGCGACCGGGATCGATAGACAACGGGAAGGCGGGACCGGAGTGCAGCTACGCGAGCTCAGCGTGTCGGGGGCGTGGGAGATCACCCCCCGGCAGATCTCTGACGACCGCGGGGTGTTCCACGAGGCGTTCACCGACGAGACCTTCCGTCGGATGACCGGCCACCGTTTCGATCTCGCGCAGGTCAACGTGTCGGTCTCGGGGGAGGGGGTCCTGCGCGGCCTGCACTTCGCCGAGGTCCCGCCCGGTCAGGCCAAGTACGTGCTGTGCCCGTCCGGCACGGTGTTCGACGTGGTCGTGGACGTCCGCGTGGGCTCGCCGACCTTCGGTGAGTGGGCCGGGGTCATCCTGGACTCCGTGGAGCAGCGGGCGATCTACATCCCCGAGGGCGTGGCGCACGGTTTCCTGGCCCTCGAGCCGCAATCCACGGTGATGTACTTCTGTTCGGAGGGCTGGCGGCCCGGGGCCGAGCACGTCATCGACGCCTTCGATCCCAAGATCGCGATCGACTGGCCCGGATCGGCCCTCGACGGCACCTCGATCGAGCACGTCATGAGCGAGCGCGACCGCGACGCCCCGAGCCTGCTCGACGTCGCCGCTGCGGGCCGGCTCCCGCAGTGGGAGGAGTGCCGGGCCCACGTCGAACGACTGCGTGAGGCCACACCCAGGGTCGACGCCGAGTGGCGGCCGGACGAGAACTGACATACCCTTACGGGCATACCCCCTAGGGTATGATGTCGGATCTGAGGAGATTCTTATGTGTTACCCCGTCACCTGCCCCGTCTGCGGCAAGACCACGTGGGACGGCTGCGGTCAGCATGTCGACCAGGTCAAGGACACCGTCCCCGCCGAGCAGTGGTGCGACGGCACGCACGAGGCCGCCGCGAACTGACCCGGTCCGGTCCGGTCCGAGCCGGGCCCGGCCCGGGGCCCGGGGTGACCAGAGGGGAGCGCCACGCCCCTCGCCACGCCCCGGTGGGGGCGCCCCGGCCCCGTCCCGGCCCGTCGACGGGCGCCGCGGGGTAGAACCAGCGGAGGCTAGCCCCTCATCCCCTCCGGAGGCCCCATGAGCACCCCCTTCGTCCTCGTCGAGCGCAGCGGCCCGATCGCCCGCGTCACACTCGATCGGCCCGAGCGTCGCAACCCGCTCTCCCTGCAGATGATGCGGGAGGCGACGGCGGCGATCCGCGACCTCGGTGACGACCCGGACTGTGGGGTCGTCGTGCTCACCGGGTCCGGCCCCGCACTGTCCGCCGGGCACGAGATCGGTGAAATGGTCGACCGCACCCTCACGCAGGAGCGCGAGGTCTTCACCACGTGCGTGCAGCTCATGGAGACCATCCAGGCGATCCGGCAGCCGGTCATCGCCGAGGTGCAGGGCCACGCGATCGCCGCCGGCTGTCAGCTCGTCGCCACCTGCGATCTGGCCGTGGCGGTCGACACCGCGCGTTTCGGCACCCCGGGCGTGAAGATCGGCCTGTTCTGCTCGACCCCCATGGTGGCGGTCTCCCGCTCCATCGGCCGTAAGCGGGCCATGCAGATGCTGTTGACCGGTGAGACGATCGACGCCGCCACCGCGGTGGACTGGGGGCTGGTCAACGAGGCGGTGCCCGAGGGCCACCTGCGTTTTCGGGTCGATGAGCTGGCGCTGCAGATCGCCGACTCCAGCCCGCTGACGTTGGAGATCGGCAAGCAGGCCTTCTACAGGCAGATCGATCTGCCCCAGGACGAGGCGTACCGCGAGATGGCCGAGACCATGGCCACCAACGCCGTCACCTGCGACGCCCAGGAGGGCATGTCCGCGTTCCTCGAGAAGCGCGCCCCGCAGTGGCGCGGGGAGTGACGCGCAGCGCGCACTAGGATCGTCGCCATGGCGATCTCGGTGATGACGGTGTGTACGGGCAACATGTGTCGGTCGCCGCTGGCCGAGCGTCTGTTGGCCGCGCGAACCGCGGCAGCCGGACTCGATGTGTCGGTCGACTCCGCGGGGACGCGGGCGGCCAATGGCGTCGAGATCCACCGCGAGACCCTGCGGGTGCTGCAGGGGTACGGGGGAGACGGCGGGGGCTTCGCGTCGCGACTGCTCACAGCCCGGCTGCTGACAGGACGCGACCTCGTCCTCACCGCGACCCGGGCGCACCGCGATGCCGTGCAGGAACTGGCGCCGTTGCTGTGGAAGAAGACCTACACGATCCTGGAGGCCGCCCGGCTCGCCGACTCCGACGAGTCCGTCACGCTCGCGGGTCTGTCGCGGGCGAGGTTGGGTATCGACACCGACGATCCCGCGCTCGACGTGGAGGATCCGATCGGCCGGGAGCCGGAGGTGTTCGACCGCACGGGGGCGCAGATCAGCGACGCCGTGGACTCCATCGTCCGCCTGCTGTCACGCAACTGACCCGGCCGACGAGACCTGTCCGGGCAGGGCTGCATCGGGCAGGGCTGCGCCGGGACCCGTGCGCTGCCGACGTCAGGGGTCCAGCGGTTTGCGACGGTCCAGATCCCGTAGGAAATCAGGGTCGTCGTCCGGGGCGATCACCCGTGGGGGAGCCGGCCGTGACCCGGGCCCGAAGGCCCGCCACAGCAGGATCGCCACGGTCACCACTCCGATGAGTGCGAACAGCCAGATCACTCGAACCTCCTTCCCACCACGATACGTATCCTGGGGACCATGAGCGAGCGAGACGAGACAACACACCCCGCGGAGGGGACGGCCAGCCCGGCGGCC
Organism: Dietzia sp. WMMA184; assembly: GCF_002441635.1. Lineage (NCBI taxonomy): Bacteria > Bacillati > Actinomycetota > Actinomycetes > Mycobacteriales > Dietziaceae > Dietzia > Dietzia sp. WMMA184. The sequence continues at coordinate 3,413,606 of NZ_NXEI01000001.1, forward strand.
AGACCGGAGGGGTCCGCGCCCGGCGCGCGACTGGCCCGCAACATGGTCGTCTACACCGTCGTCCGACTTCTGCTGGTGGTGGCGTTGACGCTGCTCATCATCGGGATCGGCAGCCTGGCGGGTGTGCAGGTCCCCGTGCTCGTCGCCGCGATCATCTCTGTGTTGATCGCGTTGCCCCTGTCGATGGTGCTGTTCAGCCGGATGCGCGCGCAGATCAACTCCGATATCGCGGCGGTCGACGCCGGACGACGGGAGAAGCGCGAGGACCTGCGCCGTCGGATGAACGAGGCCTGACGCTCGTCGCACCAGACCGGCGTGCGGTGTCCGGCCGGAGTTCACACCCGGTCGGAGGGCATGCCCTCGGAAGGTCAGCCCTGCGGGCCGCCCGGCCAGAACGACCCGGGCCAGCGGAATGCGGGGAGCCCCACTGACGTCCCCGACTCGGTGGGGGTCTGCGACCCGGTGGGGCCGACCGACCCCGACGGGGCGGCGGACATCACGGATGTCAGCGGGCCCGGCTGCGGTTCCTGCGGCGCCTCGGTCACGGTGGGCACCGTCGTCGGCTGCTCGGACGAGCCGGTCCCCGTGGGGGTGGTGTCGCCGGGTTCGGTGGTGCCGGGAGTGCTGGTCCCGGGAGTGGTCGGATCCGTCACGACGGGCTCGGTACCGCCCGGCTCGGTCGTGGGCGGCGTCGTGGGCGAGGTGGGCGACGTCCCGTCGGTCGGGCTCGTCGGGGTATCCGGATCGTCCGTGTCGGGATCCTCGGTGCCCGGCTCATCCGGATTCTCGGTCGTCTCCCCGTCGCCGAGGAGCTCCTGATCATCCTCGAACCCGATATCGGTTCGCGGCTGGGCGGGCGTCCACTGTTCGCCCGTCGTCTCGACGGGTGCGGTCTCGCTGGGAGGCGCGTAGGTACCGGCCTCCTCGTCGGGTACGTACAGTGCCCCGGGAGCGGGCTGGACCCCGATGTAGTACCTGCTCAGGCAGTGATCGGTGACGTTCTGCGATCCGTCGGTGAAGATGGTGAGGCCGGGCGTCCCGCCGTCGGCCTCGGTCGCACATCGCGCGATGAACTTCCCGGGCTGCTCGTCACGCTCGGTGGTGGTCGGCGACGTGATCTCCGTCGCGGACGCAGAGCGCGGAGCCTCGGAGAGCACCTGTGGCTCCGGCTGCGCGCAGGACGCGGCCACCAGCGCTGTTGCGCCGGCGGCGAGGAGCACCCGAGTTCTCATAACGATAGTGTCTCAGTTCTGTCAAAGGATGGCTACCGGACGGACGGGGTGGAATCTTTTTCACCCCGGAGGACGGTCGGGAAGCGCGAGCATCTAGTCCGACGCGACCCGGGATCGGACCGCCCCGACGGAGGCGACGGCGGCGGCGAGGACAGCCGCGAGGACGCCCCCGAACCCCACCTTCACCAGATCGGCCACGGGTACACCATCGTTACCGACCCCACCGAGGTCACTGAAGATGCCTCCCGCGCCGGAACCGGTCCCCGTGAGCGCGGCCGCCCCGGCCGTGCCGAAGGCCGCCCCCAGCAGCACGCCCAGGGCTGCGGCGCAGGCGGCCACCAACGCGGTCTCGAGGACAAGCATGAGCCACACGCCGAAGCGGGTGACCCCGACGCCTCTGAGCAGGGTGATCTCCCGGGTCCGTTCCCGGACCGCCAGCGTGAGCGTGTTGGCGACCCCCACCAGGGCCAGTGCGACCGCCACCGCCAGCAACAACGAGCTGGAGGTGAGGACGGTCCGGACAGAGGTGGCGATCTGCTCGCGGGAGGCGAAGCTCTCGGTCACGGCCGCATCGGGCGCGGCGTCCACGACGGCGGAACGCACGCCCTGCAGTGCCGACTCGAGTTGCTGACCGGCCAGGGAGTCATCCATGCGCAGCCAGACCTCGGTGCGTGGGACGAACTGGGTGGGCACCTCCACGCCCTCCGGCCACGGGGACCCGTCGGGCAACTGCGCCACGGGCCAGGCGGGCACGCTCCCGGGCGCGGCCAGGGCCCACTGATCGCTCGTCCGACGCACGACCAGGTCGCGACCGTCGTCGTCGGAGAAGAAGGTGAACCGGACGGTCTCGCCGTCGCGGGCACCGGCGGCCACGGGGGAGGACTCCGGGAGCACGATCTCCCCGGGCCCGGGCAATACGACGTCGCGGCGCATCACGTCGCCGACCCGCTCCGGGTCGGCGACCCTGAGGACCGTGCGCTTTCCCCCGGGGCCCTCCGCGTACATGTCGGTCACGACCAGGGACTCGTCCACGCCCGGGAGCTCCGCCAGCGTCCCCGGCAGTCCCTCGGGCAGGGTGCCGCCGCTCGATGCGGTCACGGCGATGTCCAGCGGGACGCGGTCGACGAGCCGTGCCTGGATGGCCGGTCCGAGCAGGGCGATGCCGGTCACCATCGTCGCGGTGAGAGTCACGCCCACCAGTACGGCCGCCGAGGTGGCGGCGGTGCGGCGCGGACTGCGGGCGATGTTCCGAGCGCCGAGCAGACCCACCGGGCCGAGCAGCACTCCCACCACGCTGCCGAGCGCCCCGAGCAGGGTGGGCAGGGCACCGGCGACCACGGCCAGGATCCCCAGGAACGCGAGAACGCCCCACGCGCCGGCCTGGACGACGGCCCCCGCCTCGACGGCCGCCGACATCGAGTGCCAGCCGAAGGCGCCCACCACGGCACCCACCGCGACCATAGCCAGCCGCCGCCACCACGGGTCGGGCCGTACATCGGCCGGGCGCAGCGCCTCCAGTGGGCTGCCGGAGGTGGCGCGCCACAGGGGCGGGAGAGCGGTGACGAGGGTGACGCCCACGCCCACCGCGGCGGCGAGCAGATAGGCGGATCCGGGGACGCTGACCTCCTGCAGGGGAATCGTCACGCCGAGCCGGGGGGCCTCCCGGGCCGCGAGTGAGACCGCGAACCGACCCAACGCCAACCCCGCGGCGGTCGCCACGGCGCCGACAACCAGGGCTTCGGCCATCCCGGACAGTCGCAACTGCAGCCGCGAGGCGCCCAGGCAGCGCAACAGTGCCGTCTCCCGGACGCGCGCGGCGAACACCACCGCGAAGGTCGTGCCGATGACCAGGGCGGCCACCGCGACGGCCAGCAGGGTGAAGGCCAGCAGGGCCCGGGTGTAGACGTCGCGGCTGCCGATGAAGGACTCCGCGAGAGCGTCCGCCTCGGCCGCGCCGGTGGACACCTCGACGGCGGACGTGCCCGGGATCCGGTCCAGGCGCTGCTCGATCTCCGCCGCCAGCGCCTCGTCCGACACCGTGCCGTCGCCGGCCACACGGATATCGCCCCCGGCCCCGTTCGGCGCCCACTGCTGTACCTGCTCGTCGACGGTGTAGAGGGGGAACGCCGAGTTCATGTCCGGTTGCCCTGCAAGGTCGAACAGCCCCACCACCGTGACGGGGACGGGATCACCGGCGCCGCTCGGCAGCACCTCGAACGTGGCGCCCAGCGGGAGGTCCGCGTCACTGCGGATCGCCACCTCACCGGGAGCGGCGGGGAGCCGCCCGTCGGCCAGCGGTTGCCAGCGCAGACCGTCGTCGGTGGCGAGCGCCGTCGTCGTCGTCACCTGTTGGGCGCGTCCCTCGGCGCGGACCCGCACGTAGGTCTGGGCGTCCACGGTGACGGCCCGCACCCCGGGGGTGGCGGCGATGGCCCCCAGGCCGAGCCGCTGGGCCTCGGCCGCTTCCTCGCGCGCGGCGTCGGTGCCGGCGGAGGTGCGGTCGCCGAGGTTCTGCACGAGCACGGCGGTGCCCGAGTACCGCATCCCGAAGGTCGCGTCGGCGCTGGCGGTCATCGTGCGGAGTACGCCCACCGAGGCCAGGACGAAGCCGACGGCCACGGCGATCGCCAGGATGGTGCCGAGGTAGCGGCCCGCGTGTGCGCGCAGCTGACCCAGGACCAGGTGGGGGCTCACGTGGTGGCCGGCCGGCGGCCGGTGAGCGAGCGCATGGCCGTGTGGACGGCCTCGGGGGTGGGGGAGGGGACCTCGTCGGCGATCCGTCCGTCCGCCAGTACCACCACGGTGTCGGTGTGGGCGGCGGCGTGCGCGTCGTGGGTGACCATGACGACGGTCTGGCCGGCCTCGCGGACACACGCGCCGAGCAGTCCCAGCACCGACTCGCCGGACTCGGAGTCGAGGTTGCCGGTCGGCTCGTCGGCGAACACCACGTCCGGGCGCGGCAGGAGGGCGCGGGCGATGGCCACCCGCTGCTGCTGGCCGCCGGACAGTTCGTGCGGGCGCCGCTTCAGCAGGTCGCCGATCCCGAGCTCGCCGACCAGCGAGTCGAGGCGCGACCGGTCCGGGCGACGCAGCGCCATCCGCACGGGGAGCGCGATGTTCTCGCGTACCGAGAGCGCCGGCACGAGGTTGAAGGACTGGAACACGAAGCCCACCCGGGTGCGTCGCAGCCGGGTACGTCCCGCGTCACCCAGGCGGGTGATCTCGGTCGATCCGATCGATACCGTGCCGTGGTCGGGCGTGTCCAGGCCGGCCAGGCAGTGCATGAGGGTGGATTTGCCGCTGCCTGACGGGCCCATGACCGCGGTCCAGCGCCCCTTGTCGATCGCCACGTCCACGCCGTCCAGTGCGCGTACCTTCACCCGCCCGTGGGAATAGGTCTTGCGCAGGCCGTGGGCCCGGATCGCGATCTCGGGGGGTGGGGTCACGTGGGTCCTTCCGTCGCGGCGTGGCGTCCGGAGGTGAGTGTAGGGACCCCGGTTGTGGAGACCCGGTCCGACACGACACCGCACCTGTGGCCCATGTGACTGATGTGACGTATGGTACCTGTGTGACTGGGCCGGACCCGGTCGTGCCCAGCTCCCGGACGACAAGGTGACCTCATGTTCCAGCGACGCTCGCACCGCACCGCCCCCCGTGCCCGTTCCCTCGCCCTCGGCGGCGCCCTGGCCGCGCTCGCCGTGGTCGGTGGTGGCACCGTCGCCGCGGTGGGTGCGCCCGCCGCCGTCGACGCCGGCGACATCCAGCTGACCCAGAACGCGACCGGCCAGGCCGGTGCGCAGGAGCTCCCGCTCGGCACGGCCGTCAACCTCGACCTCGAGCCCGTCGTCGCCCAGGCCGCCGGCGGCACCATCCCGCCCGGGACGACGGTGCAGGTCACCGGCCTGCCCGACGGTCTGACCCAGAACGGCTGGGTCATCTCCGGCACGCCCACCAGCGCGGGCGAGTACGAGGTGCTCGTCACCGTCTCCAACTCGGGGATCTCGCAGTCGGAGAAGGTCGCCATCACCGTCACCGACGGCGCGGGTGCCCCGTCGGAGGACGAGGAGGCGACGACGAGCCCGGCCATCACGAGCCCGGCCACCACCAGCCCGGCCACCACCAGCCCGGCCACCACGGCCGAGACCACGACGACCGCCACGCAGTCCGACCCCACGCTCTCGGCGGTCCCCGGTGATCCGACCGCCGAGGACGACACCCTCGCCGGCGATGAGGGTGACGGAACGGGCGCCGGCGACGGTGAGACGACCGGGGACGACGACGAGGTCGGCGCCACCCCGGATCTGTGCGCGGTCATCGGGGACGGGCAGATGGACGGTGCCTCGCTGGTCCAGCTGCTGCCGCTGGTGACCGGTGGCGACGATGCCGAATCGGCCGGACTCGTGATGGTTCTGCTCAACACGGTCGTCAACCTGCTCCCGTCCGTGCTCGGCGAGGGCGGCTCGGTCGAGAGCCTCGGCTCGGTGGGTCAGATCCTCTGCACGATCTCCCCGTCGCTGCTCGGCGGCCTGACCGGTGGAGAGACCGCCACGGGCGGGGCGACGACCACTGAGGGCGGCGATGCCACCACGGGCGGGGCGACGACCGGTGCGGCTGTTCCGGGCGACGGCCCCGCCGCGCTGCTGGGTCTGCTCACGACCGGCGCGGGCAGCCTCGGGCAGTGACCTTCCCCGCGCCCCCGGGCAATGTCCCCACGGGGCGCGGGTCGGGGCGATAGAGTCCCCCTGTCGACCTCAGGCGGCCCGGTGGGGCGCAGTGGCTCGATTACCTCCGTCGCCGTCGAAGAGGGTCCATCACACATGTTCACCCGCAAGGTCGTCACCGCCGCCGCCGCTGCACTCGCGCTGGTCACCCTGTCCGTCCCCGTCGTCAACGCGCAGGACGACGGTGCCCTCCCCGGTGAGACCACGTCCGGCAGCATCTCGCTCGGCAGTCTCGAGGGGGGCGACCCCGACGCGTCCAGCCTCGCCGGAGGGTCCGAGGGCGCCTCGAACGACGCCTCCGGCGAGGACGGAGTCGACGGTGAGGGCGGAGCTGACGGTGAGGGTGCCGATTCGGGTTCGCTCGGTGGCGGTTCGCCGGGAAGTCTCGAGTCGGACAGTCTCGATTCCGGCAGTGGGGACGACACCAGCGTCGGTGACCTCGCGCCCGAGACCGATGAGGTCTGCGAGCTGCCCGCCCTAGGCGGCTCGGTCGCCAAGTTCTACCCGCTGTTCGGGATCGACGGTGTGCCCACCGGCGTCATCGATCTGATCACCTCGGCGTTGGATTCCTTCCCGAATCTGCTCGACATGGTCGCGGGGGAGGGGCGCGGGTCGGCGCTCGTCGGCGAGGCCGGCTCGCTCAGCGAGGGGCTGTGCTCGCTGGTCTTCGGCGGCGAGATGGTCCCGCCGCCGGTCACGGTGATCGTCGACGGTGACGGCAATCCTGTCAGCACGGTCACCGGCACGGCCACCGCCAGCTCCACCACGTCCGCCCCGGCCACCACCACGACCTCCGCCGACGAGGCCGGAACCGGAACTTCGATCGCCGCCTCCGACGATGCGAGCACCGACGGTGCGAACCGGGACGGTGGCGACCCGGACGACGCGGATGCCGGTGAGGCGGCGCTCGCGACCTCGGTCCCGGTCCCCGGCGCCTGACCCCGCCTCTCGGTCTCCTGCGGCCCGGCCCCGACACGGGGGCCGGGCCGCCGTGATTTTCCCGCGGCCGTCTCCCTGCGGCGCTGCGCATGCCGAAGCGGTGAGCGCGGATCCGCGCGCGCGAATATACCCAGGGGGTGTGTTACTGGTGTGACTTATGAGAACCGAGTGAATTATGTGACAGAAGTAGACAGTCGGTGTGCATGTGGTTAGAGTGGCACTCGTAATGGTCTGCCCTCCCGTTCCGCGGAGTGAGCGATCTGAACCCCTCCGGAAGGAACCAGCCGATGCGTGCTCGCCTCGCCCGTCCTCGTCGTATCGTCCGGGGTCGCCTTGCCGCCCCCGTCGCAGCCGCAGCAGCGGTCGCGCTCGTGGGCGGAATGGTCATCGCCGCTCCCGATGCGCCCACCGTCCGTAGCGACATCCAGACGGTCGCCGTGGCTGCCCCATCGTTCAACGCTGGCGCGGAGTTCTCCTTCGACGCCGGGACGCTGGTCCAGGCCACCCAGTCGGCCGGGTTCGTCATTGAGGACGTCACCGGACTTCCGGAAGGGCTGGAGTATGACGGCAACGGCCGCATCTCGGGCGCGGTGACCACTCCGGGCGTGTACACCATTCAGGTGACCGGTCGGGGCATGGGCGGACTAGTCACGATTCCCGTCACCCTGACGATCAACAACGCCAATGGTTCCGCGCCGGCCGGCGCCTCGGGCGAGGGGACGGCCGCAGTCGAGGGCAGCCTGGGCGGCGAGGCGCAGGCCGGTGGCCAGATCACCACGGGCTCCGACGGCACGGACGCGATCCTCGGCGCCGTGGCGGGCATCGTCTCCTCCCTCGGCGGCGACGCCGGTTCGGTCGCCGACCTCGCCGCCGGTTCGACGGGACAGGGTGGGGTCACCCCCGAGAGCCCGGACGCCACGGATGCGCCGACCGGCCCGCTCGGCAGCGCGGCCAACGGTGAGTTCGGCCTCGGCAGCCTGTCGAACGGCGCGCCGGAGACCCCGGACGCGCCGGACGCCGACGGTCCCGGAACCGACGCCCCGGCCAACGGCTCGCTCGGCATGCCGGGTTCCACCGCCGAGGGCGAGGTGAGCGGTGACGCCACCGGTGGCCTGGACACCCAGAGCCTGGGACCGCTGGCCCCGCTCGGCTCCCTGATCGACTCGGACGCCCAGACCGGCTCGACCGCCGACGGCGACACCGAGACCACCGGCTCCACGATCCCCGGCTCCACCACCACCGGCGGAACCCAGACCGGTACCGAGATCGTCACCGGCGGGGACCTGACCGGCGGCGGCGAGATCACCGTCCCGGGATCGTCCTTCCCCGCGGACACCGGTTCCCTCGGGGCCCTGGCCCCGGGGCTGGCGCTGACGGGCGCAGCGCTCCTCGGCATCGCCGGGCTGAGCCTGGCGCTGGGCGGCGGCTCCTCGATCCCGGGCTCGACCGCGATCCTGCCGGCCCTGCCCGGGTCGACCACCACGGGTGGCACCACCACCGGCGGATCGAGCGACACCGGAAACGGTGGCTCCTCCGGGTCGGTCGCCCCGACCGTGGCCGCCGGTGCGCCGACCGTGGCCGCCGGCGCCCCGAACAGGGTCCAGGCCCCTGGCCCGACGGTCGCCAACGGTCGCGGCTGACCGACAGACTCCCGGCGGCCGGGTAGGTCGCCGGTGACCACCTCCACCCCGGGGTCGTCTCACTTCGTGAGATGGCCCCGGGGTGTGGTGCTCTCGTGGGTTACCTTGGGACGGTCGCGATCTCGCGGTGTCACCCACTGGAAGGCCTGTATGCGTATCTCCCGTCCTGTCGTCGCCTCCTCCCTCGCACTCGCCGCCATGGCCGCGGTCGGGGTCGCGTCCGGCCAGGCGGAGGCGCCCGACCATGCGCCCCTGGTCGTCGAGGCCACCGACGTGGCGCCCGCGGCGCTGCCGTCCCTGTCGATGCGGGTCGGACAGTACTTCGAGCGGCGGGTCAGCGATTACGTGACACCGCCCCCCGGCGCCTCGATCCAGTTCCGGGGCCTGCCGCCCGGGTTGACCTACGATCCGGCCACCACCGCGATCAGGGGCACCCCCACCGTCGCGGGCGTGTACGAGCCCGTGGCGACCGCCTTCATCTTCGGGGTCCCGGTACGCACCGAGACGACCACGGTCACCGTCACCGGCGGTGCGGGCGGGACCACCGGCGGTACCGGTGGCGGCGGCGCCCCGGCACCGCGTCCCGCCCCGGCCCCGGCTCCGGCGCCCGTGGCCGCGCCGGTGGCCCCTCCGGCCCCCGGCACGGTCACCATCGCCGATATCGACACGCTGCCGGTGCCCGAGCAGGTCAAGGACGCCCTCCGCGGTGCCGCCCTGGCCCTCAACAACGGGATCCAGTCCGCCTGGAACGCCGTGCCCGAGGGCTCACTCGGCAAGTAGCCACCCGGCGCTCAGCACATTCGGCACTCAGTACATCCGGCAGGTAGTCCGCACGTACATCGACGGCGGCCGGTCCCCGAGGTGGGGGCCGGCCGCCGTCGTCTGTACCGCGCCGGGCGCGGGGGGCTCGTCGCCGGGCCTCCGCGGACCGCCGGGGTGAACGCGCACCGCCGTGTCACAGCGAGGCGATCACGAACCCGGCGCTGACCAGCACGCTCCACGCGAGCATTGCCATCCCGGCCATCGTCAGCGCGGGGATGAGTCCGGCACCCGTCGCCCGTGCGCGCACCGGCGCGTTGGCCTTCCACGCCACCGGCAACGACAGCAGCCCCAGCAGCGCCCAGGGCGTCGCCGGGATCAGTGCGAGCGTCGCCAACAGCGGCACCAGCAGTTCCAGGACCGCGTGCAGGCCGCGGGTCCGCGAGTCGCCCAGGCGCACGGCCAGCGTGATCTTGCCGGACTCGGTGTCCGAGGGGATGTCCCGCAGGTTGTTGGTGAGGTTCACCGCGCAGGAGAAGCTCCCCACCGCCACGGCCGCCACCACCGCGTACCAGGTGACCGACCCGAGCTGCGTGAACTGCGTACCGATCACGGCGACCAGGCCGAAGAACACGAACACCGCGACCTCGCCGAAACCGCGGTAGCCGTACGGGGACCTGCCGCCCGTGTAGAACCAGGCCGCCAGGATGCAGGCCACCCCGACCAGGATCAGCCACGGTGCCGACGTCGCACTGAGCACCAGCCCGGCGAGTCCGCCCAGTCCGAGGAACCCGAACGCGGCGCGCTTGACCGTCGTCGGCCGGGCCAGTCCCGAGCCCACCAGTCGCAGCGGGCCCACGCGGTCGTCGTCGGTGCCGCGGATGCCGTCCGAGTAGTCGTTGGCGTAGTTGACGCCCACGATGAACGACCACGCCACCACGAGCGCCAGGATCGCCTGCCACCACACCAACCCGCCCGCGAGCGCCGCGGCCGCCGAGCCGACGAGCACTGGGGCGAACGCGTTGGGCCAGGTGCGGGGGCGGGCGCCCTCGAGCCAGTGGGAGAACGTGGCGCCCCCGGGCTCGGTGGTGGCGGCGTCGGCGTCGCTGGCGGGAGGGGTCTCGCGGTGGATGACGGGATCGGTCTCGCGGCTCATGCCCCGATTGTCCCATCGAGGAAGCCCGCGGCGACGCCGCGTCGGTCCACCTTGCCGCCCGGCAGCATGGGCAACGCGTCCAGCACGGCGACGATCGCAGGGGCCGAGTGCGCCCCCAGAGACGCGGCCACGTGTGCGCGCAGGTCGTCCGGCGACGCGGAGGAGCGGAGCGTGACCGCCGCGACGGGCCTGGTCCCGAGCCGTTCGTCCGGGATCCCGACGACGACGACGTCGACCACCGCAGGATGCGTGCGGAGTGCATCCTCCACGGTCTGCGGGAGGAGCGTGAGCCCACCGACGCTCAACGCCTCGTCGACCCTGCCGAGGATCCGGAGCCCGCCCCCGGGGTCGAGCGTCCCGGCATCGTCGGTGCGAAACCATCCCGCCCGGGCGAACGCGGGGTGATCCGGTGCGTTCCTGTACCCCGACGCGAGCTGCGGGCCGGCCAGCCAGACGCGGCCCTCGTCGTCGTCGACCTCCACCGTCACCCCCGGGAGCGGGGCGCCGTCGTAGACACATCCGCCCGCGGTCTCGCTCATGCCGTAGGTCCGGACTACCCGGATGCCGGCGTCCGCGGCGCGGGCGAGCAGCTCCGGTGCGGCCGCGGCCCCGCCGAGCAGGACCGCGTCGAGCTCGGCGAGCGCGGCCACGGCGTCGGGCGGGCCGTCGTCGAGGACCTTGGCCAGCTGACCCGGGACGAGCGAGGTGTACGCGCGCGGGCTGCCGCCCCCGGTCGCGGGCCCTCCGGTCCCGCCCCCGGTCGCGGGCCCTCCGGTCCCGGTCCCGGCCCCCGCCCGGCACGCGGCCACAGCGTCGGGCAGGGACGCGGGGTCGAACCCGCGGGTCACGTCCATCACGACCGGCTCGTGCCCGGCGCGCAGCGACCGCAGGATCACCTGCAACCCGGCGATGTGGTGCGCGGGCAGCGCGAGCAGCCACCGGCCGGGCCCGCCGAGCACGGTGTCGGTCGATTCGGCGGAGGCGGCGAGCGCGGCGGCGGAGAGCATCGCGCCCTTGGGTGTTCCGGTCGACCCGGAGGTGCTCACCACCAGGGCGGTGCGGTCGTCGATCGGGTCGCCGGGGCGCTGGCTGTCGACGAGGATCCGGGAGCGCACCGGGTCGTCGGCCGGCACCGGCAGCAGCGCCGGCCCGCGGTCGGCGAGCATCCGCGCGAGTGCCGGGAACACCTCGGCGACCGCCGGGCCGCCGGGGACGGGCAGGGTGCGCAGTTCGCGGCAGGCGCGCGTGTCGCGGGGTTTGGCCATGGTCTGCAGACCCTATCCGCAGCTGTGCCCCTCCGAGCCACTCCGTCGCGAGCCGCGCCACTACGCCGTTGCGCCGCGTAGCCCGGACTGACTGTCGAGCGCCCGCAGATGCCCATCGCGATGTCCACGCCTGAGCCGATGCTGTGGCATTTGGGCCCTACATAGGGTGCTCGCGAGCCGGGACTCGCGTCTGGCCCCGCCGCCGTCCGCTGCGCCGATGACCCCGGTCGCGGCCAGCCCCCGCGGTCCGGTGGGAAGGGCGCCGTATGGCCGCCGCGCTCGGCGACAACCCCAGACTTGCGCTCCGGATGCGCGACGACCCGCCGGGCGTCTTAGTGCCCGCACAGTCGGGTCGGAGTCATAGTCATAGTCCTGTGGATGGTTGTCGACCTTTTCCACAGAGCGCTTCAAGGGGTGGACGCTTCGGTGGCCGGCTACCTACGGTCGGTGCCATGGCCACCCCGTTCAGGGATCTCCCCGCCCACGACCTCCCTCGTGAGCGGCTTGTGCGATTCGGCCCGTCGGCTCTCAGCGACACCGAACTGATCGCCATCCATGTCGGCTCTGGTGTAGCGGGGCAGAACGCCGTCGCCCTGGCCACGCGGCTCGTGGCAGAGTTCGGCTCGCTCGCCGGACTGGCCCGGGCCACCGCGGCGGACCTCGGCCGGTTGCCCGGGATTGGCCCGGCCAAGGCATGCAGGATCGTGGCCGCGTTCGCACTCGCCGGCCGCGTCCAGGGCCCGGCCGAGGGGCGAATCCTCGGCTCGTCGGCTGATATTGCTACCGTCGCCATCCCCTTGATCGGCTCTGCCACGCGCGAGGAGGTCCTGGTGGTGGTGGCCGACGGCCGCAACCGGGTGACGCGTGTGGAGTCCGTGGCGCGGGGAGGGTCGACGACGACGAGCCTGCCGATCCGTGAAGTGTTGGCCGTCGCGTTGCGTCACGATGGGGCCGCCTTGGCGCTCGCGCACAATCACCCGGCGGGGGATCCCACTCCGAGTGCCGCCGACCGCGCCGCCACCGACCGGATCCGGTCCGCCGCGGAGGAGGTGGGACTTCGGTTCCTTGACCACGTGGTGGTGGCCGGCGAGGCGTGGCGGAGCGTCAGTGCATCGCGGTGAAGATCTCGTTCCGGGCGGCGGGCAGGACGGCGACGGCGAGCTCGTTGCGCTTGCCGTGGAGACTTGCCGACGTGAGGCGAAGCTCCTGGATGGTGCGAATCCGTTCGATTGCGCCCGCGAGCTCATCGTCGCCCGGCAGAGGAAAGGCAACAGTCTTCACAAAATCGGCGGGAACGCGCTGTTGTCCGGCGGTACCAGTGAAGGCCCTTCTTGCCTGCGATGTAAACCACTCAGTTCTGAGGACGCGCCACACCCACTCTGCAAATTCCGGTGAAGAAGCGCGGAGGACAAAGAACTCGGAAGACCCGTATCCGGTGCGACCCAGCTCGTCTACGTATATCGCACAGTTGCCGTTCTGCATGCACGGTGTGATCCGGGCGAATATCACATCACCAGGAATGAACTGCCTGTAGCCGGTTCCGACTTCGCCGCGAGACTTCACCTCAACATTGGTGATAGTTCCTGTAATAGGGTCGACTGCTGCCATAGGTACGAACTGCACTTCATCGGCACTGTCGACCTTTCTTGGCTTTGGAGCGAACTCAATCAGCTCGCCAAGTGGTGCCGCAGGAAGCTGGCCCAACCACGCGGACAAGGTCGAGTCGAGTGCGACTCTCGAGGGATCTTGGCGAGTGGTGCTCTTGTGTTCGCGTCCGATTTGTCTCAGGTGCTCGGCGATTCGGGTCTGTTCGGCGAGCGAGGGGAGGGGAACTCTCAGGCGCTCGAGGTTCTTGATCGACAGTGTCTTATTGCGTCCGGCGGAGCCCGGAGATGCCTTCCTAAGTTCCGCGAGCCCGCGATCGGAGAGGAAATAGTCACGGAGAAACTCTGCGCTCGCCCTCTCTGGGGTGCATTCCCACGTCATGAAACGGTGCGAGCCAACTAGATCCTCGTGTCGCTCGTCGGAAACTGCGACCGCGCCCTCCCATGCGAAGACATTGCTGAATAACAGATCGCCGGACTTGATCTGAAAAATCTTCTTGTCGCCGATCTCGGTGCCGGATACCGGCTCCTTGATGAAGCAACCCTTGCCGAAGGACCGAATCCCGATCTCGCGATAGGAAGCTGTCGGGTCGACGTCGACAGGAGATCGGCGGAGGGAGGCAACCTCCCCAAGCGGCACCCAATCGACCTTCACAGCTCGAACTCCGCGATGGCCGCCTGCATTTCCTCATAGACCGCCAGGAGTTCCTTCTCCGTTTGGATCAAATCGGCAATCAGCTCGGCGGGAGGCCGCTGGTCCAGCGCGTCGGGGCGGTGGGGGTTGTGTAGGTCGAGGTTGAATCCGCCGGCCTCGATATCTGCGTAATCGACCTTCCACGCCTGTTCGTTCTCGACTCTGCCCTCGCGGCTCGCGCCGCCCCACCACCGCTGGCAGGTCTCGAACTCCTCGTAGCGCATGGGCTTGGTCTTGGTGTAGTTCTTGCGCCCCTCCGGCGGCGGCACCTCGTAGAACCACACGGGGCCCTGCCCGCCCTTCTCGAAGAACAGGATGTTCGAGGGGATGAGGGTATACGGAGCAAAGACGCCGTTGGGGAGGCGGACCACGGTGTGCAGGTTGAACCGCGTCATAAGGTCCTTCTTGATTCGCCCACCCACGCCGGTGTCGAAGAGCACCGAGTTGGGCACGACGATCCCGCATCGCCCGCGCGGGCTCTTCTCGATGCGAGCCATGACGGACTGCAAGAAGAGCCACACCGTCTCGGCCGTGCGGAAGGTGGTGGGGAAGTTCTCGAGAATCAGCCGCTCCTCCTCGCCACCGAACGGTGGGTTGGTCACCACCACGTCCACGCCGTCCCGCTTGACCTCAGAAAGCGGGTGGATGAGAGCGTTGCCCTCGGTGACGTTGGGCCGATCCACGCCGTGGAGCAGGAGGTTCATCTGGCACAGCAGGTAGGGCAAGCCTTTCTTCTCGATCCCGCGCAACCCGGCGGAGACCTTCTCGTGATCGGCGGCCGAGACGTCCCCGGCGGTCATGTGCCGGTAGGCCTCGGAGAGAAACCCGCCCGTCCCGCACGCTGGGTCGAGGACCTTCTCGCCGGGCCTCGGGTCGACCTGGTCCACCACGAACCTGATCACCGGACGCGGGGTGTAGAACTCGCCGGAGTCACCGGCGGCGTCCCGCATCTCCTTGAGCATGGTCTCGTAGAACATGGCCATGGTGTGCACCTCGTCACGGGAGGTGAAGCTGATCTTGTCCACCTGGTCGACCAGCTGCCGGAGAAGGTGCCCGGACTGCATCCGGTTCCGAACGTCGGCGAAGACGTGCCCCAGCGTGTCGTGGGGGTCCCCTGGCCGACCCGATCCGTGGACGGTGCGCAGGTGTGGAATCAACCGCTCGTTTATGAAGGCGATCAGGGGGTCGCCGGTGACGGACTTCTCGTGCGCCCAGGTGGACCAGCGGAGCGCCTGGGGGAGTGCGGGCTCGTAGGCCTCGTTGACCAGCGCGCGCTCCTCTTCGAGGTCGTCGAAGGCTTTGAGGAACAACAGCCACGCCAGCTGGGGCAGGCGGTCCAACTCGCCGTTCAGCCCCGCGTCTTTGCGCATGATCTGCCGGGAGGTCTTGATGACCGACTGGAGCCGGGCCTGGGTGGTGGGTTCCTTCGCGGTGACGCGGGCGCTCATGGGAGGTCTTTCTCGGTCGGGGGCATGCGGGACAGTGCGGTCAGGTACGTCTCGCGGACGGCGCGGAACGCGGAGGCGTGGTCGGGGTGGGTGAGCCCGAGATCAGCCGCCATCGCGGCGAACGGCTCGGCCCACGACCCGGGCGGTGGTTCGAGGTCGGCCGGCGGCGCTTCGCCGTCACGATCGGTGAAGACCGCGGTGAGTCGCACACCCAACCGCGTCGGATCGACGAGGCCACGGTCTAGGAGCAATGCGAGGTCGACGAGGTCTTTGACTCGGGACGACGGGCGGTTGTGCGCGTAGATCCGCGAGTAGGCATGCAGCTTCTCGGCTGCGTGCCGGTCTACGTCCACGGCGGGAACGGTGAACGGCTCGCCCAGCAGGAGCGGTTCGACGAGCAGGTGCTCCACCTCGTCGTCGTCAAGGTGGTCGGCGGTGACGACGTCGAGAGTGACGACCCCAAACTCGGTCGAACCGAGATAGGCCTCGATCACCACCCGCCACGTGGTGGGAAGCTCGTCCTCCGCGCGGACGGGCCGGGGCGCCCGCGCGACTAGACGGAAGCCGTCTCCCGGATCGTGGTCCAATGCCTCGTCGAGGAGGTCGTGCAGCTCGTCGGCGTCGGGAGATCCGGCGCTGAGTCGAGCCAGGTCGAGGTCCTTGGTGCTGCGGGCGTCAAGCCAGAGACGGGTCTCCAAGGCGAATCCGCCCTTGAGGACCCAGCGACGGTCGGCCGCGAGACGCCGCAGGACGAGCTGGAAGAGCACGCGGTTGCGTAGGCGGAGCGGATCAACTCGGTGCTCGGCGGCGAGGTTGCGCAGCCGGTGATTGACGCTCCGGGCGCGGGCGTCAGTCACGGGCCACGGTTCCCAACGCGCGCTCGAGACGGAGTGCGGCGACGGCGGGCAGGTCGTGCGCGAGGCGGCGGAGTCGGCGCTCCGTGGTGTTCCCGCCGGCGAGGGCGCCACGGACCGCGTCGTCGACGATTTCCTGCGAAACTGATTCGGTCCCCGCGACGTCGGCGAGAGTGCGTGGGATCGAGGTGACCGACCACCCGTGGTAATCGATTCGGTCGGCTGGATCGAGCTCACCGATGTGGGTGACCACGAAATCGTCCTGGGCGCGGAACCCCGGGGGCACCGTCAAGTGCAGGCGCGCCGGGTTGGCGTCTGAGAGGCTGTGGGCGCGAAGAGCCGACTCGTGCGAGACAACTCCGCGACCCCGGCTCCACAGGGTCCACCGGACATACTCGTCCTCGGGACTAGGCGGCCAGTCGGGGAGTCGGAAGATGCCACGGTCGACCCTGGTCCAGTTCCCGGCGTCCACGTGGTACTTCTGCGCCTGGTGCGAGTACCCGGCCTCTACGGCCTGGGCGGACGAGAAATAGCCCGCCTGACCGAACGCGACCGCGTGTAGGCGGCGGCGTAGGTCGAGCGAGGAGGCGGTCATGCAATGAGCCTACCATCAGCGCGAAATCAAAGAACCATATAGTTATACCATGCACTTATGCGCAAAACTAAAGTTACTATGTAGCTAGGCGCCATATAGCCAGTCGGGAACCTGGCGAACTGCCTCGCGCAGGGCGTCTGGGCCGCCCATCGCACTGGCGATCTCGGTAATGCTCCCCGCGTTAGAGATCGGCCGGAGCCGGACGGTGCGCATCGAGATGTCGTCGATGCCGAATTCCTCGTACCGCTGGAGGAGCCCGACGAGAACGGCTCGGCCGGCCTCGCTCTGGGCGCGGATCTCCTCGGCGTGCGATTCCCGTGCACGGCGGGCCCGCTCGGCCCGGGTCCGGACCGGCGTCTGGAACGCCATCGAGAGCAGCACGTCGAACAAGTCGGAACCCGACTCGTCTGCAAGTGCCCTGAGTCCGTCAAGGTCGATTCCCCGCCCCGCCAGGGACTCGAGGATCTCATGGCGGGTGGACTCGTCCGCCCACAGCGTGCCGAGCGAGGCGGCGTCCCCGTAACCGGACATGGTGCCCTCGACCACAGTCCGTACCTCGACCATCCGTGGCTCGCCGGTCGACCTGTCGATCACCATCGCCGCCTCCGAGGTCACCGTCACGACGCCGTCGACCACGACGTAAGTAGTTCGGGGCTCTCTGGTCCCGCCGGGGTTGTCGACGTCGTCAGGGTCCTCGGTCCGAAACTCGGGTTCGGGCTCGTTCAGCGTCGGGTCGGCGGGCGCGGGGGCGGGGGCGCCGGTTCCGGTCGAGTCGCTACCGGGCTCGGAAATCGATTCGACGACGTCGCCACTGCCGTCCGTCGTCTCTATCGTGATGTCGGGGGGCGTGCCGTCGAAGTCCGGGTCACTGAAATGCTGAGAGGCACCGACGTAGTCGACCACCTCGAATACCGATTTTCCGCCCTCGGGGAAGAGCCTGGTGCCTCGGCCGACGATCTGCTTGAACTCGATGGACGAGCCCACCGGTCGGAAGATCACGACGTACCGCAGGTCGGGAACGTCAACGCCGGTGGACAGGAGCCGGGAGGTGGTGGCGACGACGGGCGACGCCGACTCCGTGTCGCAGAACGCCTCGAGTAGACGCGCCTTCTCCTCCTCCACGCCGACGATCCGGACGACCCATTCAGGATCCGCGCGGACGAGGTCCGGGTTCTCGACGACGAGTGCGGACCGAACGTCGTCGGCATGCTGCGTGCTCACACAGAAGACGATCGCCTTGTGCTCAGGGTTCTGCCGAAGTAGCCCGGACAGGTGGTGGGCCATGGCCTTGGTGCGAGGCAGGAGTGAGAGGGCGCGCTCGTAGTCGCGAGTGGTGTACACCCCCGCAGGTATCTCGCGTCCGTAGAGATCCCGCTGCCCGGGGTCGGGCGTCCAGCCCTCTGCGTCGGCGTCGAGGATCACCCGCCGAATTCGGTAGGGGGCGAGGTAGCCGTCCTCGATCCCGTCGCGGAGGGAGTAGCGATAGACCGGGTTGCCGAAATACTCGTAGCTGTGGACCGTGTCGTCGCGCGGAGTGGCAGTGAGTCCGAGGTGGATCGCTGAGGCGAAGTGGTCGAGGGTGCCGCGCCATCGGGAGTTGGCGGTGGCACTTCCGCGATGGCACTCGTCGACAATGACGAGGTCGAAGAAGTCTCGGGGAAACTGCTCGAGGAGTTCCTCACCGGCAGCCCCCTGGTGCAGCGCCTGGTAGCTCGCGAAGTACAGCTCCCCGCTCTGGTCGGCGCCCAGCCGGACACGTTGCAGCCGCTCGTTGCCGAAGGCCGGACCGAAGTCGTTACGCATCGGCTGAGTGAGGAGCACGTCCCGGTCGGCCAGGTAGAGCACCCTGTAGTTTTCCTCGGGCCGCACTTTCTCCTGGTATCCGAGAATTTTGGCGACGATCTGCATGGCGGTGAACGTCTTGCCCGTGCCAGTGGCCATGAGGAGCAGGATCCGCTGATCACCTCGGGCGATCGCCCGGAGGACCGCGCTGATCGCCAGCGCCTGGTAGTAGCGGGGTTCGTGGATCGTTCCGTCAGTCGAGACCTTCCTCCTACTGAGTGGCTCGAGGAGGAGGTCGGCCTCCGGCCCTTCGAGCTTCATGAATGTGCGGTAGGAGTCCCACGCCTCGACAGGCGTGGGGAATCCGTCCACCTTCCGTTCAGTCCCGGCCGAGCGGTCATGGACGATGATCTCGGACCCGTTCGTCGCGATGGCGAGGGGGACCTCGAGCTTCTTGGCGTAATCGAGTGCCTGTTGGAGCCCATCTCGAGCCGAGCGGTACGCACGCTTGGCTTCGACGACTGCGACCGGCTGACCCGGGGCGATCTCGAGAACATAATCCACGCGCCGACCGGGGAGCGCCTGGACCGTGCCATCCGGCCCTGTTCGCATCGTCTGAGCGAGCGCATACTCCGGCGTGATCGCCTCTGCCGCCCAGCCAGCCGTGCGGAGGGCGGGCACCACGAGGTCGCGACATGTGTCGCGCTCCAGTGGACCGCGCTGTTTACTCGTCGTGTGAGCACTGTATCCGCGGCTCGCGTCGCCGCCTGCTCAGTAGTAGTACGGGTAGTCGTCCCAGTTGGGCTCGCGCTTCTCGAGGAACGCGTCGCGGCCCTCCACCGCCTCGTCGGTCATGTACGCCAGCCGCGTGGCCTCACCGGCGAACACCTGCTGGCCCATGAGTCCGTCGTCGGTGAGGTTGAACGCGAACTTGAGCATCCGCTGCGCGGTGGGCGACTTGCCGTTGATCTGCCGCGCCCACTCGATGGCGGTGTTCTCCAGCTCGGCGTGGTCCACCACCCGGTTGACGGCACCCATGTGGAACATCTCCTCGGCCGTGTACGCCTGGCCGAGGAAGAAGATCTCGCGCGCGAACTTCTGGCCCACCTGCTTGGCCAGGTAGGCGCTGCCGTAGCCGGCGTCGAAGGAGCCCACGTCGGCGTCGGTCTGCTTGAACCGGGCGTGCTCGCGGGAGGCCAGGGTCAGGTCGCTCACCACGTGCAGCGAGTGCCCACCGCCGGCCGCCCACCCGTTGACCAGGCAGATCACGACCTTCGGCATGGTGCGGATGAGCCGCTGCACCTCGAGGATGTGCAGCCGCCCGCCCTCGGCCTTGACGCGCGCCTCGTCGACTTTGTCGGCCGTGGCGCCGGCGACGTCCGAGTCGTGCTCGGTCGAGTACTGGTATCCGGACCGGCCACGGATCCGTTGGTCGCCACCCGAGCAGAACGCCCACCCGCCGTCGCGAGTGCTGGGCCCGTTGCCGGTGAACAGGATGGTGCCGACGTCGGGGGAGCGGCGCGCGTGGTCGAAGACGCGGTACAGCTCGTCCACGGTGTGCGGGCGGAACGCGTTGCGCACGTCGGGGCGGTCGAACGCGATCCGCACGGTCCCGTTGACACGGCCCTCGCCCACGTGGCGGTGGTAGGTCAGGTCGGTCAGGTCCTCCCCGTTCCGGAAGCCCTCGACCTCCCGCCACTGCGACGGGTCGAACGGGTTTCCGGTGGCCTGGTCCTGCGGTGCGCTGCTCTCGGTCATGGGTTCGACGTTAGCGTGGAGCCATGACATCCGTACCGGGCCCCGAGTCGATCGACGATCTGCTCGCCCGCGTGCACGTGGTGGCCCTGCCGATGAGGGTGCGGTTCCGCGGCGTCACCGAACGTGAGGTCGCGCTGATCGAGGGCCCCGCCGGGTGGGGCGAATTCGGTCCGTTCGGAGAGTACGACGATCTCGAGTCCACCCACTGGCTGGCCTCCGCGCTGGAGATGGCGTGGCAGGGCCCGCCGCCGGCGCTGCGTTCCCGGGTCCCGGTCAACGCCACGGTCCCGGCGGTCGCGGCCGGGGACGTCGCGGCGATCCTCGACCGCTTCCCGGGCTGTATGACGGTCAAGGTCAAGGTGGCCGAGTCCGGGCAGCAGCTCGTCGACGACGTCGCCCGCGTCGCCGCCGTCCTCCAGGCCCGCCCCGGCGCGCGCGTGCGGGTGGACGCCAACGGGGCGTGGTCGGTCGCCGAGGCGGCCCACGCGATCCGGGTGCTGGACCAGGCGGTGCGTGCGGACGACGTCGCGCGTGGCCCCGGCACCGGCCCGGTCTCACTGGATGGGCCGGGCCTGGAGTACGCCGAACAGCCCTGCGCGACGGTGGAGGAGCTGGTCGCGCTGCGGGAGCGTCTCGCCGCCGACGGGGTGCACGTGGACGTCGCCGCCGACGAGTCCATCCGCCGCGCCTCCGACCCCCTGCGCGTCGTGCGGGCGGGCGGCGCCGACCGGGCGGTGGTCAAGGTCGCGCCGCTGGGCGGGCCGCGTTGCCTGCTCGCGGTGGCCGCAGAGCTCGGGGTGCCGGTCACCGTGTCCAGCGCCCTCGACTCGGCGGTGGGCGTCGCCGCGGGTGTCGCCGCCGCAGCGGCGCTGCCCGGTGGTGCCGGGCGTGGCCGTCCCGGACCCGACGACGACGACGACAACGCTATTCCCGCCGCAGGTCTGGGCACCGGCGGGTTCTTCGTCGAGGACGTGGTCGAACCGGGCACGTTCGCCCTCGAGGACGGCTGTCTCCCGGTCCGCCCGGTGGCGCCGGACCCGGCGAGGCTGGAGGGCCTGCGTGTGAGCGGTGAGGTCCGCGACTGGTGGCTGGACCGGATCCGCCGCTGCTACGAACTTCTCTGAGCGGCCCCGCCGCAGCTGCCCCGCCGCTCCGCCGCAGCTGCCCCGCCGCTCCGCCGCAGCCGCCCCGCCGCAGCCGCGCCTGGCCATGGCGTCTCGCACGCACCGCGGGGAGGGCGAGACGCCATGGCCAGGCGCGGGGACGCCCATCGCGGACAACGGCAGGAGCACGACGCCAGATCCAGGAGCGGCTGGCGGGGGATTTCGACGCCGCGCCGGGCGCGAGACGCCAGGTCCGGAAGCGAGACGCCTTGCCCGGGAGCGAGACGCCATCGGTGGGGGCGGGGGCGCCGGGCGCTGGCCCGAGGTCACGCTGCGCGGCCCGGGCCCCGTCCGAGGGAATTCTGGATCCTCATCGCCTCGCGGATGATGGGCACGATCCTGCCGCGCAGATAGTCCTCCCACTGCCAACGCCGGAAGATGTTGCCCAGTGCTTCGATGTTGTTCTGCCGCTTCTTCTCGTCGCGCAGCTTCTGGCGGACGGACCCCTCGCCGTCGTCGATCCCGTACTTCCCCGACCCGTCGGCCTCGCCGACGAGCCCCCATTCTTCCCAGTACATGTCTACGAAGGTCGAGGTCCCGTCCGGGAAGATGAACTCCCGCTGGAGTTGCGGCATCGGCAGACCGGCGCGGCTGATGGTGACCCTGCTGACCGATTCGAGGACAGACTGGGCGCCCGGATCGGCGAACGCCACCACCGCCCGGGCCCTCGCGATGCCGACCCTGCCGGCAGCTGCCTCGAGCTCTGACGCCAGGTCGCCCGAGCTGCACAGATTGCGACGCAACGCCTCGTCCGCCGCACACACCGCGCCGGTGAAGGGACTCGACCGCGCGACGTCGACGATCGTCCGCGCCGGGGTCGTCACCGGGATCCCGTCCACCTCGGTCACGACGTCGGCGAGATCGAGATTGTGGCAGATCGTGTTCTTCCTGCGCCTGCTCCCGCTCCCGGGGCGGTGCCTGGTGGTGGTGACCCGCAGGGTATCCATTCCGTGGACGGGGAGGCCGTGCAACACGAGGGCCGACGTGTGGGACATCGCAGTCCCCGGGCTGATGCTCCCCGCCGCGGCCCGCGAGCGCATCTCGAGTATGGCCTCGGCCTGGTCGGGGCCGGTGGGGACGTCCGATGTGAGCGCGTAGACGCCGTGGCGAACGCGGTAGAGCTGACCCGTTCGTTCGGCGTGTTCTCGTGCTCGGCGGCTGTACCCGCGCGCGAGGAGTTCGGCTGCGGACATGACGACTGGGCGGGAGTGATCGGTGCTCATGTCCAAGCAGTATTGCGCTGGGGGAGGCGGGGATCGCCGCAGCGGGGGCCGCTTCCGGCTCGGCCTGTGGAGACGGCCGGGGTTGTGGATTCCGGGGCACGGGCGGTCGTGTGCAGGCGCGTCGGAAAGAGCTCGACGGACTGTCGTCTACTTGACGGACTGCCGGCTACTTGACCGGCTATGCACCGCCCGCGCCCCAGCCGCGCGGCCCAGCCGCGTGCCACCATGGCGTCCCGCCCACACCGCGGTGCACGCGAGACGCCATGGTCAGGGGCGGCTGCAACAGGGGCAGCTGCGGCAGAGCTACTGCGACAGGGCTAGTGCGACTGGGGCGGGCGCCGCAAGGGCGGCCGACGCACGGGCTGCTGCTGGAGGCGCGGCCGGACGCGGGACCGGTCACCTCCGGGACCCACTCACCTCCTCGGCCGGGGCAGTTCGCGCGTGCGCGGGGCGTACCCCCACTGGTGGCGGCCCAACCGCGACGGCGGCAGCAGGGATCCGAAGTCGGGCAGACCGTCGTCGGCGAGCATCTCGTCATCGATCGTCACGCTCACCACGCGTCCGAGCAGCATCGCGCTGGTGCCCAGGTCGATCACGTCATGGCGCACGCACTCGAACGCGATCGGCGCCTCGGCGACCCGTGGCGGCGCGACGACGTCCGAGGGGTCGGCGGTCAGCCCCTGCATCTCGAACTCGTCGACCTCCGGGCCGACGGGCGCCGAGGTGGCGTTCATGACCTCCATCAGCGACTCGGTGCCGATGTTCACCACGAACTCGCCCGTCCCCACGACGTTGCGATAGGTGTCCTTTCGCCCGATCGAGGTCACGGACAGGATCGCCGGGTCGGCGCAGGCGACGGTGAAGAACGAATACGGCGCGAGGTTGGGCACCCCGTCGGCCGAGATCGTCGACACCCACGCGATCGGGCGCGGTGTGATCGACGCGGTGAGCAGGGCGTACATGCCCTTGGCCGGGGGATCATCCGGGGTGTGAACGATGCGCATCCGCCCATTGTGCCGCCGTCTGCGTTGCCGTTTCGGTCATAGCCCGGTGGGGCATGTCGACGCTGCTCTAGCGTGGGGACGAATCGACGGGTGCAACAGTGAGCAGTCGGCGGAGAGTGGTCGGCGGTGAGTGGTCGGCGAGCGAGAGGAGCCGGGGCTATGGCGGCGAACGACGGGATCCGGATCCCCCTGCGCGACCAGCTGTGGCTGCTCATGGACCGCCCGGACAACCTCATGTACATCAACTGTCTGGTGTGGTTCGCCGAGATCCCCGACTGGGACGAGGTCACCCGGGCCATCCAGACGCGGATGGTCGAGGCGCACCCGGTGTTCCACCGCATCCCGGTCCGCCGGGGCCGCCGCTGGTACTGGGTCGACGACCCCGACTACGACATCTCGAACCACCTCGTGCGCAGCCGGCTTCCCGAGCCGGGCGGTCGCGCCGAGGCCGAGGCCTACATCGCCGAGCAGATGGCGGTGCAGTTGCCGAAGGGGCAACCGTTGTGGCGGGCCGAGTTCATCGAGGGCTACCACGGGCACGAGGGCGAGCAGGAGGGGGCGCTGATCCTGTTCCGCGTCCAGCACGGCGTCGTCGACGGGATCCGGCTCACCCAGCTCGTGCTGGGTCTGTGCGAACACGAGGACGACTCGTCCCTGCCCAGCGTCGGCCGGGATCTCGCGCCCTCCGGCGGCGGCATCCTCGGGGCGGTCACCGGCGCGGGTGCCGGACTGGCCAAGGACTCGTGGGGGATCGCCCGGGGCGTGACCGGCGCCACACTCCGGTTCCCGCTGACGCTGGCCCGCCTGGCGCGGGACGTCGCGGCACCCGGTCGGACGCTGACGCGGGTCCCGACGCGCGTCGTGGAGTCGTTGACGGACAACATCAACGCGGAGAACCGGACCGCCAACACCTACCGGGGCGTCTTCCGGCTGCTGTTCGAGCCGCGATCCCCCGAACTGTCCTGGAGCGGAAAGGCGCACGCGGAGAAGAAGGTCTCCTGGATCGCGGGGCTCGACCTGGCGGCGGTCAAGCGGGTGGCGAAGGTGCACGACACGACCGTCACCACCGTGATGCTGGCCGCCGTGTCCAAGGCGCTCACCGAGTACCTCGACACCCAGGGCGACCGGCGGGTCTCCGACATCAATCTCATGGTGCCGATGGCGGTCTCCCCGGTCGGTGACGAGTTGCCGGAGGAACTGGGTAACCACATCACGCTCATCCTCATGAGACTCCCGTTGTGGGTCGACGACACCGACGAGCTCATCGAGGCGATCACCACGTCGATGACGCGGGTGCGCTATTCCCTCGAGCCGCACGTCAACTTCGCCACCATGCTCACCGTGGCCGTCACGCCCGGCCCGGTGGCGCACGCGGTGATCGACCTGTTCGCCAACAAGACCGTCGGCCAGCTGACCTCGGTGCCCGGGCCCGTCTCCACCGTCTCGCTGGCCGGCACGCCGGTGTCGGGGATGCTCGGGTGGGTGCCGATGAGCGGCGACCAGGCGTTGGGGATCTGCATCTTCAGCTACGACGGCACGGTCTCCGTGGGCATCGCCACCGACGCCGAACTCATCCCCGAACCGGGAGCGGTCGCCGGGATGATCGAGGGCCAGTTCACCACGTTCGACGGCTGGTACGACGAGGACTGAGCCCGCCGCCGGCCACCGAGGGCCGGCCACCGAGGGCCGGCCACCACTTCGCCGTTCACCACTGCGTCGGTCACCACTGCGCCGGTCACCACTGCGGGGCCGGCACCTCAGGGTGCGCGGCGAACCAGGCTCCGATGTAGGACATGTCGATGCCCTGGTCCTCGGCGATCAGCTCGTACATCGTCCGGCTGTCGATCGCCTCGCGCAGGATGTCGGCGTGTCCGGAGTGGCGGGCGATCTCGTTCAGCGCGTGCATCGCCGCCCAGCGTCCGTTGAACGACGGCTGGCCGGGCGGGAACCACGGCATCTCGGCGGGTACCGGCACCGGGGCGTCGAGGTCGCAGGTCCGGAGGTTGTCGAGCGCGGCGGAGCGCCGCCGGTCGAATTCGGCGAGGATCTCCTCGACGGTGGCGTCGGGGTCGACCCGGTTGACGGTCTCGGCCCAGGCGAACGCCTCCGGCAGTGACCGTCCGGTCGCGGGCGCGTCGGGTGCGGCGGCGGCGCGGGCCGTCCAGCTCTCGGCGACCTCGCCGATGTGCAGGATGAGCCAGCCCAGCGTCAGTTCGCTCGACGGCACGGGGCAGGTGCGCAGCTGGTCACCGGTGAGGCTGTGGACGATCGACCGGGCGTTGACCAGCTCGGCGTCGATCCACTCGAGCAGGTTCTCCCGCTCGGTGACGCGGGTGGTGGGGAACAGGGGCATGACGACTCCTCGACGGGTTCGGGTGGGTCAGGGCGGGTTCGGGTGTGTCAGGGCGGTTTCGGTCGGGTCAGCGGGTGTGGGCGTACAGGTCGCGGAGCAGGCACATCTCGGCGCTGTGGTGGATGACCTCACGGTTGATGTGCAGGACCAGGGCAGCCATGGAGTACTCGGCCCACGGGCCCTCGGCCTCGCCCACGGGGGCGGCCAGGGCCTCGGCGTCGAGCGCCCGCACGCCCTCCATCCAGCCCGCGTAGGTGCGATCGAGTTGGGCGAGTCCGCCCGCGGCGTCGCCGGCGTAGGTGTGGGTCATGTAGTCGTGGGGCGGTCCGCCGAAGTGGGAGTGCCACCGGGCGCCGAGGACGCCGACGACGACGTGGCCGATCCGCCACGCGATGGTCGTCAGCGGGGCGGGCACCGGCTCCGGGAACTCGAAGTCGATGGTGTACTCGCCCTCGCCGCCCTGCATGGGCGCGGTGCCGGTCCCACGGGGTCGGACGTCCCAGGTGCGCTCGTCGGCGGCGGGAGAGAAGTGGTATTCGTCGTCGGTCATGCCCTCCAGGCGAGGCCGCAGTTGGCCGTTCCAGTGGAAGTCGAGTTGGTCGACGAGCTGGGCTGTCCAGTCGATGGGGCGGGTCGTGGTGGTCACGGTGGTCTCCTGACGATGGTGGTGTCCGCCCAGCGTGTCAGCCCATCCGGACAGGATCGGTCCGCTGAGGGTGGGACACTGCTGGCATGACCGAGGACAGGATGCCCACCACCCAGCGCGTGCTGGGGCTGCTCGACCTGCTGCAGCGGCGATCGGTGTGGACGGGCGACGAGCTGGCGGCCGAGCTGGGGGTGACCACGCGGTCCATCCGCCGTGATGTCGACCGGCTCCGTGACCTGGGGTATCCGGTGGAATCCGAGCGCGGCGCGGGTGGTGGGTACAGGATGGGCTCGGGCCGGCGACTGCCGCCGCTGTTGCTCGACGACCGCGAAGCCGTGGCGGTGGCGATCGCCCTGCGGCTGGCCGCGGGCGGCGCGGTGGCGGGC
This sequence comes from Dietzia sp. WMMA184, assembly GCF_002441635.1. Lineage (NCBI taxonomy): Bacteria > Bacillati > Actinomycetota > Actinomycetes > Mycobacteriales > Dietziaceae > Dietzia > Dietzia sp. WMMA184. Next base: position 3,440,828 of record NZ_NXEI01000001.1, read on the forward strand.
GTCGGCGAACACGCGCTGCGCGCCCTGACCAAACTGGACCAGGTCATGCCCGGCCGGTTGCGCGAGCGGGTCGCCGACGTCACCGAGTCGATGGTCGCGGTCCCCGGCTCGGACACCCCGGTGGAGCCGGAGCTGCTCATCGACCTGGGCCACGCGGTCCGCGGCACCGAGCAGGTGCGACTGGAGTACCGCGACCGCGCGGGCCGCGACACCGAGCGGCGGGTGGAGCCGTACCGGATCGTCGTGCTGGGCCGGCGCTGGTACCTGCTGTCCTACGACCTCGACCGCGCGGACTGGCGCACCTTCCGCCTCGACCGCATCCGGGCCGTCCACCGCAGCCGCTGGCGCTTCACCCCCCGCCCCGACGTGCCCGATCCGGCCGCGCACGTGCAGCACGCGGTGACCGCGGCGCCGTACCAACACCTGGCGCGGGTGGTGGTGTTCGCACCCGCGGCGGAGGTGGTCGAGCAGTTCCCGCCCACCTACGGGACGGTCACCGAGCTGCGCGCCGAGGACCATCCGGACGGCCCGGCCTGCCGGCTGGAGACCGGGGCCGCCGACCTCGACGTGCTGGCCTGGTACCTCGCGCGGTTACCGGGCCCGTTCGCCGTGGAGTCGCCGGACGGGCTGCGGGAGCGGCTGGCGGGGTTGGCCGGGCGGCTCGCGCATGCGGCCGACCCGGGCACCTCCCCCGACTAGGCTGGGGGGCGATGAACCCCACCGTGAGCAACCCGAGCACCGCGCAGGCCCGTGTCCTCGTCGACGAGTTGATCCGCCACGGGATCACCGACGTGGTCCTGTGCCCGGGATCGCGCAGCGCCCCGTTGGCCCTGGCGTTGGCCGCCGCCGAGCGGTCCGGCCGGCTCGCCCTGCACGTGCGGATCGACGAGCGCGGCGCCGGGTTCACCGCGCTGGGGCTCGCGCTGGGCTCGAGGCGGCCGGTCCCCGTCGTCGTCACCTCCGGCACCGCGGTGGCCAACCTCCATCCGGCGATGGTGGAGGCGGCCCACTCGGGCGTACCGATCCTCGCGCTCACGGCCAACCGGCCGCCCGAGCTGCGCGGTACCGGCGCCAATCAGACCATCGACCAGGTGGGATTGTTCGGCCCGCACGCGCGCGCGGTCGTCGAGCTCGGCGCGGCCGGGGACCCCGAGTCCGAGCACCGGCACTGGCGCAGCGCGATCGGCCGGGCCATCCTCACCGCCACCGCGGCGGCCGACCCGGGTCCGGTGCAGGTCGACATCGCGTTCCGCGAGCCGCTCGTGCCGGGCGAGGGCGACGAGGATTTCGCCCTCGGGGGAAACTCACCGGAGTACGACGACGACGAGGTCGGCGGCGGCCCGGAGGCATGTCGTCTGCCGGAGGGGCGTGCGGACGGTCGTCCGTGGGTGCAGCGAGCGGGGGCGGGGGTCGACTCGGCGCCCGCCGATTCGGCCGTGGCGGTGGATCTCACGCGCCCCACGTTGGTCGTCTCGGGGGTCGGGGCGGCACCGGTGTCGGGGCTGGTGGCGGTGCCGACGGTGGCCGAGCCCGGCGCCCCCGTCCCGCTGCACCCGGTGCACCCGTTGGCGATCCCGGCGCTGCGGCCCGAGCAGGTGGTGGTCACCGGGCGGCCGACGCTGCACCGCGCCGTCACGCGCCTGCTGGCGGACCCGGACGTCGACCTCGTGATCCTCGACGCCGGCCCGCGCTCGCCCAACCCGACCGGTAGCGCCGCCGAGCTCGCCGACTCCGTCCTCACCGGGTGGGGCGTGGACCCCGAGTGGACCGAGACCACGGCCCGCGCCGACGCCCGTGCCCGCGCCGCCGTGGACCGGCTGCTGGACCGGCATCTCGAGACCGGTGCGCCGACGGGACTGCACGTGGCGCGTGCCGTGGCCCGCGGCGTCCGGGCCGGGGACAACCTCGTGGTGGGTGCCTCCAATGCCGTGCGGGACCTGTCGTTCGTGGGCCCGCTCGATCCGGATGTGGCGATGTACGCCAACCGCGGGGCGTCGGGGATCGACGGCACGGTCTCCACCGCGATCGGGGTCGCGTTGTCGGCGCCGGGGCGGACCGTCGCGTTGCTGGGCGACCTGACGTTCCTGCACGACGTGTCCGGCCTGCTGCTCGGGCCGCGGGAGCGGCACCCCGACGACCTGACGATCGTCGTGGCCGACGACGACGGTGGTGGCATCTTCTCCCTGCTCGAACAGGGGGACCCGCGCCTGGCCGCCGACTTCGAGCGCGTCTTCGGCACCCCCCACGGCGCCGACCTGGGCGCCCTGTGCGCGGGCGCCGGGGTGCCCTTCACCGACACCGACCCGGCCGGACTCGAGGCCCTGCTCGCGCAGCCCGCGTTCCCGAACGGGCACCGCGACGTCGTGCCCGAGGGCCTGCGGGTGGTGCGCGTCCCGACCGACCGGCAGGGATTGCGCGACCTCCACGCGGCCCTGCGCTCGGAAGCCGTGGCGGACGGGTGACCGCGACGGCCCCGGTCTCTGCCCGGCAGATCCGTCGCGCTCGCCGTATCCGGTGGGGCGTGCGGGTGGTGGCCGTGACCGCGGGAGTGTTCTCACTGCTCACAGCCGTGCTCCTCGTGCTGGCGTGCTTCATCAACGACCAGCGGATCGACCGGGACATGGGCAGCGCCACCGCGTTCGTCACCGAGGTCACCGATCGGCGGGCCGCCGTGGAGTTCGACGCCGGCGGCGGGCGGACCGTCCGACCGGTGACCGGCGTGTTCTACCCGACCGGGCTCGTCGAGGGGCAGCGGGTGCAGGTCGAGTTCCGGCGCGCGAACCCGGATCTGGTGCGGGTCTCGGGACGCAGCTGGACCGTCGCCGTCGTGCCCGCCCTGTCCGTGCCCGCGGTGGTCGTCCCGTTGGCGGCGCTCGCCTACGCCGCCGCGTCACCGAGGGTTCACCGGGCGGCACTACGAATTCGACGCACCGTTTCTCGCTGATCACCGGCCCGTGTCCCGGCCCGGCGACAGTGGGGTCGTGCGCGTAGCCATCGTCACCGAATCGTTCCTGCCGAACGTCAACGGCGTCACCAACTCTGTCCTGCGCGTGCTGGAGTACGCGCGCCGGCACGGGCATGACTGTCTGGTGGTGGCCCCGTCCGGGCAGGTCGGCTTCTGGCAGGGCGCCGCCGGTGCCGTTCGGGCGCACCCGCTGGTCAGTGCGGTCGCGCCGCTGCTCGGCGGGCCCGGGGCGGACACCAGCGGACCCGACCACCACCTGGGGTACCCCGTCCACCGGGTCACCGCGGTGAGGGTGCCGGTGGTGTCGTCGCTGCCGGTCGGCGCACCCAGCCCGAGCGTGTTCGGCGCCCTGCGCGACTTCGGCCCCGACGTGGTGCACCTGGCGTCGCCGTTCGTGCTCGGTGCCGCCGGTGCCGCCGCGGCCCGCGCCCTGGACGTGCCCTCGGTGGCCGTCTACCAGACCGACGTGGCCGGGTTCGCCGATGCCTACGGGATCGGTGTCGTCGCCGATGCGGCCTGGACCTGGACCCGGGCCATCCACGCGAGCTGCGACCGCACCCTCGCCCCGTCGACCGCCGCGATGGAGGATCTCGCGGCCCACGGGATCCCGCGCCTGTACCGGTGGGGGCGGGGCGTCGACACCGAGCGCTTCTCGCCCTCCCGACGCAGTGCGGCCCTGCACGCGCTGTGGTCCCCGCAGGGGCGGCCCGTCGTGGGGTTCGTCGGCAGGCTCGCCCCGGAGAAGCACGTCGAGCGCCTTCAGTCGCTGGCCGACCGGTCGGGCCCGGGGGGAGACCTCCACCTCGTCGTCGTCGGAGACGGCCCCGACCGCCCCGCACTCCAGGCCGCCATGCCCCACGCGATCTTCACCGGCGAACTCCACGGCGACCGGCTCGGGCAGGCCTACGCCACGATGGACGTGTTCTGCCACCCCGGTGAGTTCGAGACGTTCTGCCAGTCCATCCAGGAGGCGCAGGCGTCCGGCGTGCCCGTCGTCGGCCCGGACCAGGGCGGGCCCCGCGACCTCGTGCAGACCGGGGTCAACGGCGTCCTGCTCGACCCGCGCCGGTACGCCGCCGAGGTGTCGCCGGCCGTGGACGCGGTGCTCGCCGACCACGAGCGACTGGCCGCCGGCGCCCGCGCCACCGTCCTCGGTCGGACCTGGGACGCGATCTGCGCCCAGCTCTTCGACCACTACGCGGCGGCGGGCGCCCGGTCCGATTCGGGCAGGGTCGGCGTGGGCAGGGGTGGCATGGACAGGGTCCGCGCGCGCACGATCGTGGTGGACCGGACGGACGCGCGTGGTGTGGGCACGAGCCGAGCCCCACGTGTGGTGGCCTGATCGGCCACGCGCGCCGGGGGCGGGTAGCGTCGACGGCGTGTCCCGCGCCAATCTCGACAAGCAGCCCCGTGACGTCGCGTCGATGTTCGACGGTGTCGCCAAGCGCTACGACCTGACCAACACCGTCCTCTCCGGGGGCATGGACCACGTGTGGCGGCGGCGGGCCCGCTCGTTGCTCGCGCCGCGCCCCGGGGAGCGGATCCTCGACCTGGCCGCAGGCACCGCCGTGTCGACCGTCGAGCTCGCCAAGTCCGGCGCGTGGTGCGTGGCCGCGGACTTCTCGCTGGGAATGCTGCGGGCGGGCGCCGGCCGGGACGTGCCCAAGGTCGCGGGCGACGCCATGAAGCTGCCGTTCGCCGACGACTCCTTCGACGCCGCCACCATCAGCTTCGGGCTGCGCAACGTGCAGGACACCGCTGCCGGACTGCGGGAGATGGCCCGCGTCGTCAGGCCCGGAGGGCGACTGGCCGTGGTGGAGTTCTCCACGCCCGTGTTCCCGCCCTTCCGCGCGCTGTACATGAACTACCTCATGCGGGCGCTGCCGAAGATCGCCACCAGCGTCTCGTCCAACCCGGACGCGTACGTCTACCTGGCCGAGTCCATCCGCGACTGGCCGGACCAGCAGGCACTGCTCGAGATCATCGAGGCCAGCGGCTGGGAGCGCGGCAGCGTCACCAACCTCACCGGCGGCATCGCGGCCATCCACCTGGCGCGCCGCCCCGCCTGACCCCGGCTCCGCCTGACCCCGGCGCGGCCTGACCCCGGCGCGGCCGCAGCGAACGCGGCGCCACCCCGGGCGCGCTGCGCCGTCCTCCCGGGGTGCGCGCCGTCTTTGTACGTTTTCCGGCCGCTTGCGCTGCCGCTCTGGTCCATTCCCGACGCGTAACCCGGGCGGGGCAGAGGCCCTACGCGTAATCCGGGCGGGACGGAGGCCCGGGGCGGAGGCCCGGCGGGTCAGTCGGCGAAGAGGGGCCGACGGTCCAGCCTGCGGGCGATCGACCCCGCTGCCCGCCAGCCGCGGGCCACCACATCGCGGTCCGAATCGGCGACCGTGTTGGACATGCACCGCACCGCCGCGGTCATCAGCGCCTGCGAACGCATCCCGACCGGTCCCGCCAGCGGCAGGAACTTCGGATAGGTGAGCAGACGCGCGGCGTCCCGGGCGATCGCGAACGACTCGCCGTAGGTCTCGCGGAGCACCGCGGGCCACGCATGCGTCAGGTCACCGGCAGTGGTGCGCGAGTGCGAACCGGCCGCGCCCACTCTCGAGCCCGGGCCTCCTCGGCCGACACCCGCTCCCGCCAGGATTAACTCCGCAAGCAGGCGGCCGCCCTCGAGCGCGTAGTCGATCCCCTCGCCGTTGAGCGGGTTCACGCACGCCGCGGCGTCGCCGACCGCCGCCCAGTTGGGACCGGCCACCGTCGAGACCGCCCCGCCCATCGGCAACAACGCGGACGTCACCGCCCTCGGCTCGCCGGCCAGGCCCCAGTCGCCGCGGACGCTACGGGCGTAGTGCTGCAGTAGCTCCTTGACCGCGACGTTCGCCGGCCGCGCCGAGGTCGCCAGCGCACCCACCCCGAGGTTGACCTCGCCGTCGCCGAGCGGGAACACCCAGCCGTAGCCGGGCTGGATGGCGCACGCCTCGTCGCGGAGCTCGAGATCGGAGCCGATCCACGGATGATCATGACGCCCGGACCGGACATAGGATCGCGCGGCCACGGCATACACCGTGTCGCGATGCCAGGTCCGGCCGAGCAGACGACCCACCGGCGACCGCACGCCATCGGCCACCACGAGGGTTCGGCACTCCACGCGACCGCCCTCGGTCCGGACGGCGGTCACCTCGCCGTCGTCGCCTCTCTCCACGTCGGTCACGCGCACGCCGTCATGCACCACGGCGCCCGCCTCTACGGCCGCCTGCCGTAGCCGGTCATCGAACACCGTCCGTCGCACCGCCGACCCGGTCCCACCGTGTTCACCGGCTGGCCACGGCACCCGCCGGGAGTGGCCGAAGCCCCGCAACTCGAGCCCGCGGATGGTGATCCGATCCCGCGCCCACCCGCCGAGACCCAGCCGGTCGACCTCCAACATCGCCCGCGGCGTGAGCCCGTCGCCGCAGGTCTTGTCGCGCGGGAACCGCGCCGCGTCGAGCACGGTGACCTCGCGACCTGCACGCGCCAACCACGTCGCGGTCGCCGAACCGGCCGGGCCGCAGCCCACCACGAGGACGTCCGTCGACGCGGGCAGACCCATACCTGACTCCATGCGCTCCATGGTGGCAGGTCGGCGGGTGCGGCGGTCGCCGGGACCTCGGGCGGGGTGGGGTGCCACCGCCCGCGACGCGGGAACGTAGTCTGTCGGGAAGGGCGGGCCACGCCGACCCTTCACCAGGCGACGAGGACGAGTGGGGATGTCGAGCGATTCAGTGACCGGCACCGCGGAGACGGCGACCGACCACACGGTGGCGGGCGTGGACGTCGGCGACGCCGACCTCGCAGCCGACCTGCGCGAACGGCTCGACGAGGTCGAGAAGCTGCTCGTCAGCCGACTCCAGACCGGCGAGGACTTCCTCTCCGAGGTCGCCCTGCACCTCGTCACCGCCGGCGGCAAGCGGTTCCGGCCCGTCGTCACCCTGCTCTCGGGCTCGCTGGGCCCCGCGCCCGACCGCGAGCGGCTGGTCAAGGCCGCGGTGGTGTGCGAGATGATCCACCTGGCCACGCTGTACCACGACGACGTCATGGACGAGGCCGCCATGCGCCGCGGTGTCGAGTCGGCCAACAGCCGCTGGGACAACTCCACCGCGATCCTCGCCGGCGACTTCCTCTTCGCGCACTCCTCGATGCTCCTGGCCGACCTCGGACCCGAGGCCGTGCAGCTCATCGCCCAGACGTTCGCCGAACTGGTCACCGGGCAGATGCGCGAGACCGTCGGCCCGGGCGTCGGCAGTCGTGACGAGGGTGCCGCCGAGCACTACCTGCGGGTGATCTGGGAGAAGACCGGCTCGCTCATCGCCGCGGCCGCCCAGTTCGGCGGCGAGTACTCGGGGGCGACCGCCGAGCAGATCGGGAGCCTGCGCCGCCTCGGTGACGCCGTGGGGATCGCGTTCCAGATCGCCGACGACATCATCGACATCGCCTCGCCGTCCACCGAGTCGGGCAAGACCCCCGGCACGGACCTCCGGGAGGGTGTCCACACCCTGCCGATGATCTACGCCATGGAGGCGGGTTCGTCGGACAGCGCGCGGCTGCGCGACCTGCTCGCCGAGCCGCTGACCGACGACGCCGAGGTGGCGGAAGCCCTCGAGTTGCTGCGCGCGTCCGACGGTATGCGGCGCGCGCGGGCCACGCTCGAGAAGTACGTTGATGACGCCATGACCGAGCTCGACGTGCTGCCCGCCGGCCCGGCGAACGAGGCGCTGCGTCGGCTCGTGCGCTTCACCGTCGACCGCGTCGGCTGACCTTCCCCCAACGGCCCGGCAGCCGCCCCCGGGCCTGGCGTCTCGCTCCCGCACGGCCCGGCAGCCGCCCCCGGGCCTGGCGTCTCGCTCCCGCGCCTGCCAGTCCCCATCACAGCCGCTCGCTGCCATGGCGTCTGGCGTGCTCATCGGTGACGGCGAGACGCCGTCGCGAGGAGCGGCTGTGGCCGAGGGGCGGCTGTGGCCGAGGGGCGGGATTCAGTGACGCCGGGGTCAGCGGCGCGGGTACAGCGCGACCTGCGCAGCCTTGACCACGAGGATCACGGGCGAACCCGGGGCCAGCGCGAGTTCGGCGACCGAGCGGCTGGTGATCTCGGCATCGACGCGCTGACCGTCCCGTAGCTCGGCCGTCACCCGCGTCAACGCCCCCGCGGGGACGAGCGAGACCACCCGCGCGGGCCAGGAGTTCCGCGGGCTCGTCGCAGGCGCGTGCGCGGATGGCTGCGTGGGGCTCGTGGGAGCCGGAGCCGAAGTCGGGGCCTGAGTGGAGCCGGTGGGTGCGGGGTCGGTGTGGACGGCCACCGCCCGCGGGTCGACGGTCGCCACCGCCCGCGCCCCCGGCCGCCATCCCGCCGCCGCGCTCGTGCGGACCCCCGAGACGAGGTCGCCGCCGGGGGTGCGCAGGTCGTCGTCGTCGTCGACGATCCCCTCGACCAGTGAGACCCCGGCCAGGCGCGCGGCGAAGTCGGACGCGGGCCGGGCCAGGACCTCCTCGACCGTGCCGGACTGGGCGACGCGGCCGGAGGCGACGACGACGACATCGTCGGCCAACGCCCAGAGGTCCAGCGGATCATGGGTCACCAGGACCACGGCCCGTCCGGTGAGCCGATCAGCGAGGAGACGCCGGACCGCGGGGGCGACCTCCACGTCGAGGGCGGCCAGGGGCTCATCGAGCAGGACGAGCTCCGGATCCACGGCGAGGGCCCGGGCCAGGGCGACGCGCTGCGCCTGCCCGCCGGACAACTCGTGCGGCCTGCGGTCGGCGAGGTCGCCGCACCCCACGGCCTCGAGCTCGGTGCGGGCACGGTCGAGCGCGGCCCGCCTGCCGACGCCACGGGCGCGTGGGCCGTACGCGACGTTGTCCACGGCCGACAGGTGGGGCAGCAGGCCGGGACGCTGCTCGAGAGCCACCACGCGGCGGCGGTGGGCGGGCAGGTGGGTGCGGGGCGAGCCGACGACGCGGCCGTCGAGCCGGACCTCGCCCGAGTCGGGCCGCAGGTGCCCGGCGAGCAGCGACAGGGCCGTGGACTTACCCGCCCCGTTGGGCCCGACGATCGCGACCCGGCGGCCGGCGGGCACGCTGAGGTGGAGGTCGACGTCGCGGGCGGCGACCCGGCAGGCCAGCTCGGCGGCGGGGTGCGAGGTGACGGGGTGTGATTCGGCGGGGCCGGGCGCGGGGGCGGCGTGCGACGCGGCGGGGTGGTCAGCCACGGCCCACCACCGCCCTGCGGGCGACGAGCGCGGAGACCGCCATGAGCGCGGCGGCCACCGCGATGAGCACCACGGCCAGGGCGAGGGCGGTCTCGGTGTCCGCCTCCCGGCTGAGGTAGATCTCCAGCGGCAGGGTGCGCGTGGTGCCCTGCAGGGAACCGGCGAAGGTCAGGGTGGCGCCGAACTCCCCGAGAGCGCGGGCGAACGACATGGTCGCGCCGGCGACGAGGGCCGGCAGGACCAGCGGCAACGTCACGGTCGTCAGGACCCGGGTCGGGGAGGCGCCCAGTGAGGCGGCGATCCGCTCGAGGCCGGAGTCCACCGAGCGCAGCGCGCCCTCGAGCGCCACCACCAGGAACGGCATCGCCACGAACGTCTGCGCGATCACCACGGCCGCGGTCGTGAACCCGATCTCGATGCCCAGCACGGACAGGTGCTGTCCCACGACGCCGGAGCGCCCGAGCGTGATGAGCAGGGCCAGGCCGGCCACGACCGGGGGCAGGACCATGGGCAGCGCGGTGACCGTCCGTGCCAGCGCCGCCATCGGCCCACTGCTGCGGGACAGCACCACCGCCAGTGGGGTGCCGAGCAGGATGCACAGGACCGTGGAGAGCGCGCACGTGCGCAGGCTCAGTAGCAGGGCGTCGCGGGCGGCCTCCGAGGCGAGGAGTTCGGGAACCCGCGCCCACGGGACACGCGCGGCCATGCCCGCCAGGGGCAGGGCCGCCAGCAGGACGGCGAGCACCGCGGCCGCGAGCAGCCAGCGGGGGAGCGGGGGCCGGGTCACGGCGGACCGAAACCGTGCTCGGCGAGGATCGCACGCCCCTCGGGGCCGGTGACGGCGTCGACGAAAAGGCGGGCCATCTCGGAGTCCGCGGCGCGGTCGAGGACGGCCACCGGGTAGACGTTCGGCACCGCGTCGGCACCGGCGATCGGGACCCGCTCGACACGGCCGGCGACGGCGCGGGCGTCGGTGGCGTAGACGATCCCGGCGTCGGCCTCGCCGGAGGTGACCTTGCCGCGCACGTCGGCGACGGTGGACTCCTCGCTCACCGGGGCCAGGTCGATCCCCGCGGCGTCCGCCAGCGTGCGGGCCGCCGCACCACACGGCACGACGGCCGCGCACACCACGAGTCGTGCGCCGTCCAGCGAGTCGTCGAGACCGGTGATCCCCGCCGGATTGCCGGGCGGGGTGATGAGGGTGAGCACGTTGGTGGCCAGCGGTGTGGGCTCGCCGGCGACCAGGCCCTCGGCGACGGCGCGGTCCATCGTCCGGACGTCGGCGGAGGCGAACACGTCCGCCGGGGCACCGCCGGCCAGCTGATCCACCAGGCCGGAGGAGCCGTCTAAACCCAGCCGGATCGACACACCGGGATGCGCCCCCTCGAACTCCTCGGCGATCTCGGTGAACGCTCCGCTGAGCGACGCGGCGGCGAAGACGGTCAGCTGCTGCGTGCCCTCGTCGTCGTCGCCCCCGGACGCGCACCCCACCAGCGTGGACAGGCCCACGGCGGCGACCACCGAGGCGGCGCGGAGCCGACGCCCAGCGCCGATGCGGAACGGCACCGTCGGCGGGTCAGCGGTAGTTGGTGAACTGCAGCGCGACCTCGAAGTCGGCACCTTTGAGCAGCGAGATGCACTCCTGCAGGTCGTCGCGCTTCTTGGACGACACACGGATCTCCTCGCCCTGGATCTGCGCCTTGACGCCCTTGGGGCCCTCGTCGCGCAGCAGCTTGGTGATCTTCTTGGCGTTCTCCTTGTCGATGCCCTGCTTGAGCGAGCCGACCAGGCGGAACGACTTGCCCGACGGCATCGGGTCGCCCACCTCGAGCGCCTTCATGCTCAGCCCGCGGCGCACCAACTTCTCCACGAAGACGTCCTTGGCGGCCAGCACGCGGTCCTCGGAGTTCGCGACGATCTCCACCGCGTCCTCGCCCTTCCACTCGATGCTCGCGTCGGTCCCGCGGAAGTCGTAGCGGGTGCCCAGCTCCTTGGCGGCCTGGTTCAGGGCGTTGTCCACCTCCTGGCGGTCGAACTCCGAGACGATGTCGAACGAGGACTCCGAGGCCATGGACGTACTCCTGTCGTTGGGGGATGTCCCGGTCAGGCTACCCGCCACGGCCAGAGCCCGAGGCCGCCACGGGCGGGGCCGGGAGTCGCCGCCGCACTACCCCTGAGTGCCCCGATTTGGCACCAGGGGTCACAGGCGTTGTATCGTGTCGTAGCGCCCTTGAGGTGCACGCCAGATTGCCCGAGCGGCCAAAGGGAGCGGATTGTAAATCCGTCGGCTTAGCCTACGTTGGTTCGAATCCATCATCTGGCACTCGGAGACCCCTGCCACAAGCGGGGGTCTTCGTGCATTTCGGACCCCCTCTGACCGGGGACGGGGCACTCGGAGGGGGTCGGGTCAGCCTCCGACCTGCTGAGGCCGAGGACGCACCGAGGACGCACGCGCCGCGTCGAGGCCGTCCACGAGCGCGTCGAGGTCCGAGGGGAACAGCCCCAGGTAGACCTTCGCGGTGATCTCCGGGGAGGCGTGGCCGAGCAGCCTGGATACCGCCAGCAGGTTCCCCCCGGCCTGGACGGCGAGACTCGCGGCTGTATGCCGCAGATCGTGAATCGTGACGGCGGCGAACATCGGATCCGCCTGGCGGCACCGCTTGACCGCCGGAGTGAACACTCGGGGTCTCCAGGCCGGGAACTTTAGAAACTCGTCGGGAGCAGGGCCGATCAGGAAGTCGTCGGGTCCGCGCCCCTGGGCCTGGACCGATAGTGGCTCGACCAGGAACTGGGCGAGTGGGACCGACCGGACCTCGTAGGTCTTCGTGGCGGATTCCACGTATCCCTGCCCCCGGGCGTAGGACAGCGACCTCGCGACCGAGATCCGGCGACGCAGGAAGTCGACGTCTCCGACCCGGAGCGCAGCCAACTCGCCGGAGCGCAGCCCGGTGTAGGCCAGCATCTGAACGACCAGGCCGTCCTTGCCGCACTCGTAGGCCAGGGCGTCGACCTGGTCGTGGGACAGGAACCGCTGGGGGCGGGGAGTGCGCCGAGGTGCCTTCACTCCCATCGCCGGGTTCGAGTTCAGCAGTCGGTCCTCGTGTGCCAGAGCCAGGATGCCGCGCAGGACCTCCAGGCACTTCTCGATACCGGATGCGCCGAGGTCCTGGACCACGAGTTCGGACACCCATGTGCGGATCATCGAGGGCCGGATCCGCCCGACCTCGACCGCGCCCCACCTGGGCTCGACGTGGTTACGCCAGAATGAATCGCGGTAGGCGCGGGTGGTGCCCTTGAGCGATGCCATCGAGGCCTCGTAGGAGGGCCACAGGGCTCCCACGGTCACTCGCCCGGCTTGGGGGTCGACGTAGGTGCCCTGCACCCGCTGGGTGCGGTTCTGGGCGAGCCACTCCTGGGCGGATCGCTTGGTCTTAAAGCCCTTTTTGCGCTTCGACGCGTTCGCGTCATCACGCCAGCGGGCTTCCCATAGCCTGCCCTGGGTCTTGGTCTGGTAGGGGGCGACGAAGCCCCCGCCGGTCGTCGTCATGGTCTCTCCTTGGTGTCTCCCTTGCCCGGGGACGCCCTCTGGGCGGTCCGGGGGGTGCCGGGTTCCCTGTAACCGCGAAAACCCGCCCTCGTGGGGGCGGGCGAGCGCAGTTGAGTCGGGGTCAGATCCCGAGGTGTTTGCGGATCTGGTCAGTCAGTTCGCGAGTGATTCGTCCACGGGTGGCGACATCGGCATCTGCCCCTGCTCGCCGGTCGCGTTCTTCGGTCAGGTGGTGGTCCCACAGTTCGTGCGTGGCGGTCACCAGGTCCACCAGCGGGACCCCCATCGACTTGGCGGCTCGCTTCTCCGCGAGCCCGGCAGAGTCCACCGGGTCTGGGCGGTTCAGTTGGTCATGTTCGCGCTGACCCTCGGAGACCGTGACCGCCTCGCCCCCCACTGCTCCGGTAAGGCTCGCGATCTCTCGCCCGTTCACCAGGACCGGGCCGGGGTTGGGGAGCAGCTCGGCCAGGGTCACAGGCTCCCCCCGCACCTCGCCGAGAGCTAGGGCCAGTGACAGCAGGGTTTCCAATTTCACCTCGACCCGGCCCCCTTCCAGGTCCGAAACACGGCCGGTGGACCACGGCAGGCCAGCCCGCCTCGCGGCCTGCGAGACCTGTTCGAGGTTGGCACTGGCGTCCTGCCGAATGCGTCGAGCTCCAGTCCCGAGAATCTTGCGCAGGTCGGTCTCGACGGCGTCGACCTTCTCGGCGAGGTCGGGGTTCAGGCGTGGCATCTCGTTATCCCTCCAGCGGTTTCGGTCTGGCCACCCAGGGTGACCTGCGGTTTCCACCTTACCAGTCATTGCTCTTGTGCGCTAGAGACACCGGGTGCTAGCGTCGTCTCGTCGGTTGCTCTAGTAGCCCGAGACACCGCACGAGACCTGAGGAGGTCCCTCCATGAAACGAACAGTCGAAGCGCCCGAACTTTGGACGCCTCAACAGGCAGCCGACTATCTGCTGACGACCCCAAACGCGCTGCGTCTGTTGCGGGCGAAGAAGCGAGGGCCGAAGTACGTCAAGGCCGGTCACCGAGTGCTCTACCGCGCCCAGGACGTCCTGGACTGGCTCGAAGAGGGTGCGGCGTGAGCAAGCGCAACAGGTCCGGGGCCGAGCAGAAGCGGGCACGCAAGCGACGTCTGGAGCGCGAGGCCATCGAGGCCCGCAGTGCGAGGCCGTCGGAGCTGACGTACTCCACCCGTTCGGACCCACAGCCCCGGAAACAGCGATGAGGCCGGAGTCCGTAGACCCCGGCCTCATCACCCGAGAAACACCACACCGAGTGACCGGTGCCCTGCCGGTCACCAAATCCCCTGAGGAGGGACTTGAGATGCAAGACAATTCCACCACCCCGAACGCCTGCCAGGAAGTTTCGCTGGCTCCGCAGGTCGTGACCGCCATCTACTACGCCTTGAGCGTGCTCCAGGAACTCGGGTTCGAGCCCGTAACCCCTTGGGAGGGTTTCTGCACGCTCCAGCGAGGCGACCAGTTGGTTCAGATCTTTCTGCGTTGGCACCTGGCGAACTTGGTCCTGCCTCATGAAGAGGACGTCCCGGCGTGTGTCGTAGGTATCGAGAATGTCGAGGAAGAAGTCACCTCCTTGACGGACGACCTGGCAGGACTGAGCCGCGAGGAGGTCCGAGCGGAGGTCACCGAGCTATTGAACCCCGGGCACGGAATCTAGTTCCCCCGAGCGCCTCGACCGACGGGGGCGGGCCAGACGCCCGCCCCCGCCCCGAGAGGCCAAGGGAAGCCAAGCGAGACACCAGCACGGACCTGCCGAGAACTGAGGATGAGATGACCCCCCAACAGCGGCTGCGCGACGCGGCCATCCAGTACGCCCAGAAGGGCTGGCCAGTCCACCCCCTGGTGATCGGAGGCAAGGCCCCGGCCACCGCGCACGGGTTCAAAGACGCGGCCACGGACCTGGCCCAGGTCGAGTCCTGGTGGGCGCAGGCCGACTACAACATCGGGCTCGCGGTTCCGCCGGGCTACCTGGTGGTCGATGAGGACCCCCGGAACGGCGGGGCAGAAACCATCCGACGCCTGGTGGACGAGCTCGGACCCGTGCCCCCGACGCTGATCGCCCGGACCCGTGCCGGCGGTTACCACTACTGGTTCCGTTCCTACCTCGCCCCCGAGCAGACCAGCGGGTCTCTCGGTGCGGGCGTGGACGTGAAGATCGCGGGCAAGGGCTACGTCGTCGCGCCACCGTCGCGGGTCGAGCCCGGCGAATACGAGTGGGTCGAGACAGCGGAGGTTACCCACCTCCCGAGCACCTGGGCCAAGCGCCTGCGCCGTGCGCCCCGACCACGTCCCACGGCAGTCACTGACCCGACGCTGGCCGAGGCGATGATCAGCTGGCACTGCCAGGTCCTGAGCCATGCGGTGCCGGGAAGCCGGAACGCGGATCTGTACCGGGCTGCACGCACTCTCGCCGAGCGCGGGTGCCTCACCGCCGACGCCGAGCGTCGCCTGGCAGAGGTCGCCGACGATCTCGGGCTGGACGGGCACGAGATCGCCCGCACCATCGGATCCGCCGCCGGGGCGGTGACGAGGTGAGCAACATCGCCAGCCTGCCCACCGCCCGCGCCCTGGACCACGAGCCCGTGTTGGTCGAGTCGGCCCTGACCGCCCAGGCCGAGGACGAGTTCTGGGAATCGCGGCCGGAACTCCGCACGATCCGCGACTTCGCACGGGCTCGCCTGAGTGGCCCATGGTCGACGTTCGGGTACGTGCTGGCCCGAGCGATCGCGGTCATCCCGCCGACGGTGGTCCTGCCACCCCTTGCGGGTCCGGTGGCCAGCCTCAACACGTTCGTGGCAGTGGTCGCGCCGTCCGGTGGCGGTAAGGGTGCCTCCGATGGAGTCGCCTTTGACCTGTTGCGAACTACCCCACGAGTCCACGTGGCCAAGCCCGGATCCGGCGAGGGCATCCCGAAGGAATACGCGCTCAAGACCCGGGAGAAGCGCGGCGACCCCCTCGTGCAGAAGACCTTGAGGAACTCGGTCTTGTTCAATGTCTCGGAGATCGACACTCTCGCGGGCCTGGGCAGGCGGTCGGGCTCAACCCTGATGTCGGAACTGCGGGCCGCGTGGTCCGGTGAGGACCTGGGGTTCGCCTACTCGGACCAGGAGAAAAAGCTGCGGATCGAGCGGCACCGGTTCCGCATGTGCCTGGTGACCGGAGTCCAACCCGGGCAGGCGAGTGCCCTCCTGGACGAGGCAGACGGCGGCACCCCGCAGCGGTTCCTGTGGATGCCTACCACCGACCCACGCAGACCCAGCGACCGGCCGGACGAGCCCAAGCCGCTACGCCTGCCCGAGTGGGGAGGGGGTGGTCTCGTCGTCACCGAACCGGATGGCGAGGATGTGGAACGCGTGGACCTGGGTCTGATTCGCGTGGACCGGCCGGTCGAGCGGATCGAGTTCCGGGAACTGGAAGTGCCCCAGGCGACCCGTGACGCGGTTGAACTGGACGCACAACGCAGGCTCGACGGAGCCGAAGCGGACGAGCTGGAGGGCCACGGCATCCTCGTCCGCGAAAAAGTCGCCGCCGGTTTGATGTGGCTCAACGGGCGTTGCGACCGGATCACGGACGAGGACTGGGAACTGGCGGGGGTCGTGAAGGCGGTCTCGGACCGCACTCGGATGCAGACTCAGGCGGTCCTGGAGCAGAACGCCCGTGCCGAGGCCCGCAAGCGAGGGGTGGCCGAGGGGCTCAAACAGAACGTGGTGCGCCGGGTGACCGAAGAGGACGCGGTCAAGTCTGCCGCCGACCTGGTCCGCAAACACCTGGCCAAGTCGGGCGGGACCCTCCGGCGCAAGCAGCTGGTCAGCAAGATCCCGAGCCGACGCCAGTACCTGGACGACGCGGTCGAACGCCTGGAAGAAGCGGGGGTGGTGACCGTCGAAACCACGAACCCCGGGACCGCGAACGAGTCCTACGAGGTGACTCTCCGCGATGGGCCGGAGGGGGGTGAGCAGGGATGAGCGGCTCACCCCCCTGTGGGACGTTCCGGGCAGTAAGTGCGACCTAAGAATCCAAAACCAAAACAAAAAGGGTGTTTCGCCGAAAAGCGACTTCGTGCACGGGGGGATGAGCGGCTCACCCCTCTCACCCCTCCCACCCACACTGCTCCGGCTGACCAGGCCGGGGCCAACACCAACGACGCCGAGGAGGCGCACAGCATGACCGAACACGAGAACTCCCGACCCGGGGCGAAGGAGGGCCGCTGAGGTGGCGAAGCACTGGGAACAGTCGGAGTGGCCCAGCCTGGTGACCCGTCCAGTGTGGCGACCACCAACACTCAACCGGGAGGTCTTGCCAGCGCCCGAGGACTGGATGGAGCGGGGCGCGTGCGTCGGCCGGTGGCCCGAGTGGGACCTCGCAGTCGAGGGCGAGAGCCACGTGGAGCGAACCGCCCGGCACAGGCGAGTGGCGAGAGTCTGCCGGAGCGCGTGCCCAGTGCTTCGCGAGTGTCGGGCCTGGGGCGACCACGTCAGGGCGGTCGGGGAGTTCGGCGTGGTCGCGGGGCGAGTGCCCAAGAAGACCGACGGCCAGGGCAACCGGAAGCGCTGGGTCGAGGTGGCGTGAGGGGGAGGGGGGTCGAAAGCGCTGCAAGCTCTGCCACCGGGCCACACCGGCGCACAAGTGGCCCTCTCCCCCCGAAGTCGGTTCGAGGGGACCCATAGACAACCCGGTCTATCGGCCCGCCCTCGCAGGCTCTATTCGACACCGAGAGCGCCTTCCTCGCGCTCTGCGACTCCCGTAGCTCCCGAAACCCGCCGAAAGGCTCCGAGGCCGTCCCCGGCCAACGCAGACACACGAAAGAGGTACCCCGATGGGAAGCAACTCCGCTCAGTACACCAAGGACGACCTCGTGGCGGTCGCTCGCTACCTGACGGCGCTGGTCTCCAGCGATTGGGAGGAGCACCGCGACGCTCTCGCCGCCGTCTTGGCGGGCAACCCGTACGCCCGCCTCGTCGCCCTTGGCCACCTGTCCGCCGGGCTGATGGTCGAGTCGGACACTCCGCCCGAGCAAGTGGTGGCAGCCGTGTTCGATCTCGCAGGGCGGGTCGGCGACGCACTCGTTGACGAGCGCGACGAGTAATCTTCCGCGCCTCCCTCTACATCGGTAGACTGGAGGTCGGTCGGTTGATCAACCCGCTCCGCGAGTCTCGGCAACGAGCCGCCGACGGTAAACGCGACACGACTGGGGGAACCACCGGGGTTCTCGAACCTCTCTAGACCGGTGGTTCCCTCCAGTCACGACCCGCGCCGACAGCGGCCAGCGCAGACAGGCCCGCCAGCCTCCCGCCCAGTGCGGTGGAGGCGGCCAGCCCAGACAGCGTCCGCCCAGCGAGAAGCGTCGACTCCACACTTCCACCTCCACGTGCCCCGGCTCGTCTGTCGCCGGGCGTGGACCCTCGCACAGATAGGTGCATCGTCATGAACGCAAAGCAAGAACTGGCGCGGCTCGGCAAGGAGTCGCTGGCCCTCATCGAGACCGTCGAGAAGCGCGGTAACGGCTTCACCGGCCAGGAGCGCTCGACCCTCAAGTCGAACGAGGCCCGGATGCTCGAACTCAAAGTGGAGCTGGCCAAACTCGATCCCGACATGGACCCCGAGCAGGTCGCCCAGGACCAGGCGCTGCTCGCGCAGCTCAAGAGCCAGGGCTCGGGCTCGTTCGCGCCCGACCACGGAAACGGCCGGGGCCAGGGTGGTCTGCCGGTCACCGACGGCGCACCGCTGGCGGTCACCCCGGCCGCAGTAAAGGCGACAGCCCGCGAACTGTCGGCGAACCTGGTCACCACCGGCCCGAGCGGGCAGAAGGCGCTGATCGCCGGGGGCACCGCCACCGCCACGATCGTCGCCCGGGACCTCGCGGCGCAGCCGCAGCTGCCGACCACGATCCTGTCGATGCTCACCACCGCCGCCCTGGACTCGCCGACCTACCGGTACCTGCGCCAGACCAGCCGCGCCATGAACGCGGCAGCCGTCGCTCCCGGGGCGACCAAGCCCACCTCGACCATCGGCCTGACCCCGGTCGAGGACCACCTGCGCGTGGTCGCCCACGTCTCGGACGGGCTCAACAAGTACGACCTGCTGGACACCCGCAACCTGCAGGCGTTCGTGGAGAACGAGTTCCGTTGGGGGCTGCTCCACAAGGTCGAGCAGCTGGTGCTGACCGGCGACGGACTGGGGGAGACCCCCACGGGCCTGCTGGCCCAGTCCGGGATCCAGACCCAGGCGTTCACCGACGACCTGCTCACCACCGTGCGCAAGGCCATCACGGCCGTCGAGACGCTCGGGTTCGTCCCGAACGTGATCGCCATGACCCCGGCCGACTGGGAGGCCATCGAACTGCTGCAGACCTCCGGTTCGGGCGAGTTCGTCATGGCGTCCTCGCCGGTCGACCGTGCCGCCCGGAAGCTGTTCGGCGTCCAGGTGGTCACCTCGACAGCCCTGCCCGCCGGAACGGCCGTCGTGGCGGACCTGTCCGAGGTGACCCTGTTCACCGACCGCCGGGGCGTCATGGCCGAGTGGAACGGCCAGGGCCAGGAGGACTTCGAGACCAACAAGCTCCGACTCCGCGTCGAGGGCCGGTTCGGGCTCGGCGTCGGCCAGCCCTCCGCCGTGGTCCAGGTGGCTACCGCCGCCTGACCTCCGACCGCCAGCGCCCCACCTCCGGCCACAAGCTAGGGGGTGGGGCGTTTGTCGTTGTCAGCGTTTCGATCTACTCTGGAGCGTCGACCACGGTACGTTTGGGGTACACACGGAAAGGGAGGAAGAGTCGATGAATCTCCAGCAGTTCTTTCTTTCCTACCCGACCGACGCCCTGATCTCCCTCCTGAAGAGGGCCAGTGACCGTGGCGTAGAGATCACCACAACCAAGGTAGCGAAGTTCCTTTACCTAGCGGACTTGCGTTCTGTCGAACTGTATGGCGAGTCCTTCTCTGGTTTCACGTGGACATGGGACAACCACGGCCCCTGGGATTCGACAATCTACCGATCTGCCGAGACACTCGAAGCCCAAGGAATCGTCAAGACTACCGAGGCGAGTTACGGCCGTTTCAACGGCAAGCGGTTTGAGTTGGTTTCCATGACTCAAGAAACTGTCGATCACCGATTCGCGTCCATCATTGACGTCTTGCTTGACGACTACGGCAACTGCACTGCCTCCGCACTCCGTGACCTGACTTACAACACTCCGCCGATGCTCGAAGCCCAGCGCTGCGGTGCGCGCGGCGTGAAGCTCGACCTACATGGAGGAGGGCCCGTTCCGCAGGCCTCCAGCGTTAAGGCTCGACTCCGAGCGTTGCGCGACAGACTTCCCGCCCAACGGGACGAGGGCGATCTTTCGGCGATGCTCGATGAGCACGACGAATGGTCCGACACTCGACGACGAGCAAATGGGGAAATCCTCTAAAAATGTCCCGGCCGACCAAGGGCGGGATCTACTGGGTTCCCGACAGCAGCCTGTCTCTGCCCCCACAGAATGAACGGTTCGAACACCCGCAACGGGTCTTCCTGGTCCTAAGCTGTAACGAAGTCCTCATAGACCCCGCCTGGTCGGTCGTGTCGGGTGTCCCGCTGTCCAGCTCCACCCAGTACAGGACTCGCTTCGACGTGAAGTTCGGGGCGGGCGAAGCGGGGCTTCCTAAGAAATGCTGGGCTCGGATCCACGCCATACAGCCTGTGTCTATCGCAGACCTTGGCGACCACGTCGGGACAGTGGGTGCTGACCGTCTAGAAGAGATTCACGTGCGAGCTATGGAACTGTGGGGCGGAATCTAGCTCGAACGTCAGCTGGGACGGTCACACTGCGGCTGGCTAGGAATGCGAGCCAACTTGACTGCCTGTAGTGGTGCCGGGCGGCACTCCTCTAACGCCCCTCGCTCAGTCGTTCGAGCGGGGACGCACGGAGGACGCAGACGGTAGACACCGGGGGAGCTTCGGAGTTACTAGCGGAGACGGAACACTGCCGGTCGTTGGTCGTCCCAGGTTCCTGACCGGGATAGCCTCGACCGGCCTACGTTGGTTCGAATCCATCATCTGGCACTCGGAGACCCCCGCCACAAGCGGGGGTCTTCGTGCATTTCGGGACTCGTCGCCCGAGGATCCGTGAAAGTATGACCACGCGCGGTCCCCAGAGTCACGGCCTCACGACCTGTCACGCCGCATCTCGTCGAGAAGAATCGAGGTGAGACGTATCCACGACGGCCCCGGCTCCGAACCACCGGACATGACACTCCTTTCGATGATCGCCGCACATCGGATGACGGCCGGCGACCTGCCGGCCGGCCTGGGTTCCGCAGTGGAAGAATGGGCCGATGACCTGGGGCGGACCACCCGCTCCGGCAAGGGGATGCGCTCCGCGCTCTTCGACGCGGTGTACACCACCTCCGGGGGCGCCGACGAGGCCGTGCGGGCCGCCGCGGGCCGGGCTCTGGAACTGCTGCACGAGGCGTTCCTCGTCCATGACGACCTGGCGGACGGGGACGACCAGCGCCGCGGCCAGCCCAACCTGCAGGGCCGCACCACCGCGCGGGCCACCGCCGGGGGGATCGGGACCGAGGCCGCCGGGCACCTCGGACAGGTCGGCGGGCTGCTCGGCGGCGACCTGCTGCTCGTGGCCGCGATGGCCGACTTCGCCCGCCTGCCCGTGCCGGCGCCGCTGCTGCACCGTGTACTCGACGAGGTGCAGGGCGCGGTCGTCGCGTCGATCGCCGGGGAGTACGCGGACGTCCACGGCTGTGTCGAGCGCGAGCCCGCCGACCGCGAGCGGGCGCTGGCGATCGGCGCGGCCAAGACCGCCGCCTACTCCGTGTGCCTGCCCCTGGTACTGGGCGCGATGCTCGGCGGCGCGCCCGACGAGGTCATCCCCCCGCTGCGTGAGGCCGGCCGCCACCTGGGGACCGCCTACCAGGTGATCGACGACGTGCTGGGCGTGTTCGGGGATCCGGCCGTGACCGGCAAGTCCAACGAGGGCGACCTGCTCCGGCGCGCACCGACCGTCCTGCTGGCCCACGCCGCCACCACCGAGGCCTGGCCGCGGATCGACGCCGCCCTCGGTCGTCCGGCCGCCGACCCCGCGACGAGGAACGGCCACACGCCCGACCCCGACACCGCGCGCGAGCTGCTGCGCGAGTGCGGCGCCCGCGAGCACGCGGTGGGCATCGCCGAGGACCTCATCACCGCCGCCCGCGCCGCGCTGGACTCCCCGGCCGTGCCGCACGACGTCCGGGCCGCGCTCGGCCCCCACCTGGCCACCGCCCTGGAGAGGACCCGATGACCCAGCAGAGCCCCCACGCGGAGTTCACCGACGCCGCCCGCCGGTGCAGCGAGGTGATCCTGCGCCGGTACTCCACGTCGTTCGCACTGGCCTGCCGACTGCTCGCACCCGCCACCCGCCCGCACGTCGCCGCGATCTACGCGTGGGCGCGGGTCGGGGACGAGGTCGTCGACGGGGCGATGGACGACCCGGTCGCCGCGCGCGAGCTCATCGCCGAGGCGCGCCGCCGGACGCACCGCGCCATCGAGCGCGGGTTGGACCCCGATCCGGTGACGCACGCCTTCGCCGACACCGCGCGTCGGTTCGGGATCGACGCGCGCCTGGTGGATCCGTTCTACGACTCGATGGAGGCCGACATCGACGTCACCGAACACACCGAGGAGTCGCTGCGTCGGTACATCCACGGGTCGGCGGAGGTCATCGGGGAGATGTGCCTGCGGACGTTCGCCGGTGGGGGACTGGGTGACGACGACGAGATGGCCGCCGGAGCGCGCGCACTCGGAGCGGCGTTCCAGAAGGTGAACTTCCTCCGGGACATCCGGGAAGACTTCACGGAACTCGGTCGCAACTACCTGCCGGGCCGTGACCCGCGGGCACTGACGGAGAAGGACGTACGCGAGTTGGCCGACGACGTGGACGCGGACCTGCGCATCGCGCGGGCGGCGATCAACCGGATCCCGGGCCGCGACCGCCTGGCGGTGGCCGCAGCCCACGACCTGTTCGCCGAGCTCAACGATCGCCTACGGGCGGCCGGGGCATCCGGGGTGAGCGCGGGCCGGGTGCGGGTGCCCGATCCGGTGAAGCTCGCGGTGATCGGCCGCGCTGCAGCCGGGCGCGGCCGGTCCGGCGCCCGCCCCGGTGCCGCGCGCGGTGGGGCGGTGGCCCGATGAGCCGCCGGCACGCCCCGGAGGGGCCCGTCGTCGTGGTGGGCGGCGGCATCGCCGGCCTGGCGACCGCTGCGCTATTGGCCCACGAGGGGCGCGACGTCACGCTCGTCGAGGCCACCGACTCCGTCGGCGGGCGCGCGGGCAGCTGGTCGGCGGGCGGGTTCCGCTTCGACACCGGCCCCTCCTGGTACCTCATGCCGGAAGTGTTCGACCACTTCTTCCGCCTCTGCGGTACCTCCGCCGACGAGCAGCTGGACCTGGTGCGCCTGGACCCCGGGTACCGCGTGTACTTCGAGAACCGCCCCGAGTCGGTCGACATCCGCTCGGATCGCGCGGCCTCGACCGCCTTGTTCGAGTCGCTCGAACCCGGCGCCGGCCGCGTGCTGGGCAGGTACCTCGACTCGGCGCGGACGACCTACGACCTCGCGCTCAAGCGGTTCCTCTACACCAACTTCACCTCGTACCCGGCCCTGGTGCGCCCCGACGTGGTGGCCCGGGCCGGTTCGCTGGTGGCCCGCCTCGTCCAGCCGCTGCACTCGTTCGTGGCCCGCCGGTTCAGCGACCGCCGCATCCAGCAGATCCTCGGCTACCCCGCGGTGTTCCTCGGGTCCTCGCCGTACCTGGCGCCGTCGATCTACCACCTCATGAGCCACCTCGACCTCACCGACGGTGTCCTCTACCCGCGCGGAGGGTTCACCGAGGTGATCGCCGCGGTCCGCAGGGTCGCCGAGCAGCAGGGTGTGGTCATCCACACGGGCACCGAGGCGATCGAACTGGTCACCACATCCGAGGGCGCCCGCGCGCGCGGCTCCCGCCGGTCGAAGGCGCAGATCAGGGGCGTCCGGGTGCGCGACCGGGCCGGGGCGGAGCGGACGCTGCCGGCCGGCCTCGTCGTCGGGGCCGCGGACCTCCACCACCTCGAGACCCGGTGGCTCCCCGAGCACCTCCGCACCTACCCACAGTCCTACTGGGACTCGCGTACCCCCGGGCCCGGAGCACTGCTCATGCTGCTCGGTGTGCGCGGTGAGCTTCCGCAACTGGCCCATCACACGCTGCTGTTCACCGACCGGTGGGAGGAGGGGTTCGACGCCATCTTCGGCGAGCAGCCGCACATCCCCGACCCGGCGTCGCTGTACGTCTGTCGCCCCAGTGCCACCGATACCGACCCGGACGCGGGCATCGCGCCGGAGGGGCACGAGAACCTCTTCGTCCTGGTGCCCATCCCCGCCGACCCCTCGCTGGGCCACGGTGGCGTCGACGGTGCGGGGGACGCCACGATCGAGGCGGCCGCCGACCGGGCCATCGCCCAGATCGCCGACTGGACCGGGATCGACGACCTGGCCGAGCGGATCGTCGTGCGGCGCACCATCGCCCCCGCCGATCTCGAGGACGACCTCGGCGCGTGGCGCGGCACGGCCCTCGGGCCCGCGCACACGCTGGCGCAGAGCGCGTTCTTCCGCACCCGCAACGTCAGCACGCACGTCGACGGGTTGTACTACGCCGGCGCCTCGACCATCCCCGGGATCGGGCTGCCGATGTGTCTCATCAGCGCCGAGCTGATCCTCAAGCACGTGCGCGGCGACACGGGCACCGCGCCCGTGGCGGAGCCCGGCGGGGGCACGGTGTTCGATCGGGGCACGGTGTTCGATCGGGGCACGGTGTTCGACCGGTGATCGGGCTGGCCTACCTGGCGGTCCAGGTCATCTCGTTCGCCGGCATCCTCGTCATCGACCACCGCTGGAAGCTCGCGGCGTTCCGCGCCCCGGCCGCGACTGCACTCTCCGTGACCGCGGCGGTGGCGCTGCTGCTCACGTGGGACGTCCTCGGGGTGCGCAGCGGGGTGTTCTTCCGCGGCCAGACCGACTTCATGACCGGCCTGCTGGTCGCGCCGGAGATCCCGCTCGAGGAGGTCGTGTTCCTCGCGTTCCTGTCGCACCTCGCACTGGTGTGCGCGACGGGCGTGGTCACGGCCGTCGAGCATGTCTCGCGGCGGCGGGGCGCGCGGTCCGGCGGCGCACAGAACGGGGGCGCACAGAACGGCGGCGCCCAGAACGACGGCGCGCAGAACGGCGGGGCCCAGAACGGCGGCGCCCAGAACGACGGGGCGGGGGCGCGCCCGTGAGCATCTACTCGACCATCAACGCCACCATGGCCATCCCGGTGGTCGCAGCCGCCCTCATCGCGCTGTGGCGCCTGCGGGGGGCCGACCGCCGACGCTGGCTGATCGGGGTCGGCGGCTCGCTCGTGGTGCTGCTCGTCCTCACGGCGATCTTCGACAACATCATGATCTCCGCCGGACTCGTGGCCTACGACGACGCGCTGACCAGCGGCATCCGCCTGGGCGTGGCGCCCATCGAGGACTTCGCCTATGCCGTCGCCGTGGCCGTGTTCATGCCCTCGGTGTGGTGCGTGCTCACCGCCCGGCCGCGGGCCGGTGCCGTAGCGGGCAATCCGACGGTGTCGGGCCGGGGGGACGTGGCGCTGGCGGGCACCCCGGAACGGGGAGAGGACGACGACGACAAGGTCCGCACCCCCGAGCGGCCGGCGACACTTGGTCTGATCACCACCCTGTTCTGGTCGTCCCGCCCGGTCTCGTGGGTGAACACCGCCGCCCCGTTCGCGCTGGCGTACTTCCTGGCCACGGGCGGGTTCGACCTGTTGGGCGTGATCGGCACGCTCTTCTTCCTGGTGCCGTACAACCTCGCGATGTACGGGATCAACGACGTCTTCGACTACGAGTCGGACCTGCGCAACCCCCGCAAGGGCGGCGTGGAGGGGTCGGTCCTCGAGCGGTCGCGCCACACGGCGACGCTCGTGGCCTCGGCCGTGACGACCGTGCCGTTCCTGGTCTACCTCGTGGTGGTCGGGACGCTCGAGTCGTCGCTGTGGCTGGCGGCCAGTGCGTTCGCGGTGATCGCCTACAGCGCCAAGGGGCTGCGGTTCAAGGAGACCCCGTTCCTGGACTCCGTCACCTCGGCGTTCCACTTCGTCTCACCGGCGATCGTCGGGTGGACCATCGCCGGCGCGGACCTCGGCGGCGGGGTGTGGGCGTGTCTCATCGCGTTCATGCTGTGGGGCGCGGCGTCCCAGGCGTTCGGCGCCGTGCAGGACGTGCGCTTCGACCGCGAGGCCGGCCTGAAATCGGTCGCCACCGTGCTCGGAGCCCGGGCAGCCGTGTGGTTCGCGCTGGCCTGCTACGCCGCGGCGGTCCTGGTACTGCTGATCGCCGCGCCGTGGCCGGCGTCGGGGGCGGCGTTCGCGATCCTGCCGTACCTCGCCACGGTGGCCGCCTACACGCGGGTCACCGACGCCACTGCCGAGGCGACCAACGAGGGCTGGAAGCGCTTCCTGGTGCTCAATATGCTGGCCGGGTTCTGCGTCACCCAGCTCATCCTCTGGTCGGTGCTCGTCTGGGCGTGAGCCCGCGTCGCCTCACCGGCTGATTCGGCCGACCGGGCCGGGTCAGCGCTGGACGCGCTCCAGCCACCGCCGCGACGGCGGGCTCGACCGCCAGTTGAGGAAGATCGTCCGGAATGCCCGCGAGAAGCGTCGCCGCATGGCCGCGGGGTCGTCGAAGGGTCGGGCCGAGATCCCCACGGTCAGGGAACGGTCGACCAGCAGGCGGTCGTCGGCGCCGAACTGGAACGACAGGTCGATGTCGTCGTGCAGCTCCGGGTCGGTCCGGTTGACCCCGTCGCGCACCCGCTCCCAGGCGCTGCGGCGCATCGCCAGGTTCGAGCCGAACAGGACGGGGTGGGCCATGGCGGCGCCGACGGAGACGAAGAACGCGTCCATGTAGAGCAGCTTCGCGGCGCGGGCCCGCCACCCCTCCAGTCCGATGAACTCGCCCGGGCCGGAGATGGCCGCGAGTTCGGGATCGGCGGTGAACGCGGCCTCTATCCGGGCGAGCCACCCGGGTCCGGGCCGGGAGTCGGCGTCGAGTCGGGCGATGATGTCGCCCGTCGCGGAGTCGTAGCCGGCCGCGGCCGCTGCGGGGATGCCGCGGACGGGCTCGACGGCCACCCGGACCCCGATCCGCGCATCCGCGGCCAACGCCACCGCGACGCTGTCGTCCGAGCACCCGTTGTCGACCACCACGACCTCGTCGGGCAGCCGCGTCTGCGTGGCGAGGGAGGCCAGGCATCCCTCGAGTTCGCGGGCGTCGTCGAGGACGGGGATCACCACGGAGATGTGCACCGGACCATCCTGCCAGCGGGCCCGGCGGGACAGCGCCCCACCGGGCGATTTGTGCCGCGTTCGGCCGTGTGTGTAATCTGCTAAAGGCTTACGCGCCAAGCGGTTGGGTGACCAACAGCGAAGCGCGGCCCGCCCCCTTAGCTCAGTCGGCAGAGCGTTTCCATGGTAAGGAAAAGGTCGTCGGTTCGATTCCGACAGGGGGCTCGCACTGTGCGGGGCGGCTCGATCGTCCGACTGGCAGGGCATGCCGGTGTAGCTCAGCTGGTTAGAGCGCACGACTCATAATCGTGAGGTCGGGGGATCGAGTCCCCCCACCGGTACTCTCAACACGAAGGCCGCCCGCTCGCCGCGGGCGGCCTTCGTCGTCTTCTCGACTCCTACGGCATCAGGGTCTGATCACACCCGGCTCACGTCCCGTGCTCCGGTCCCGAGGACGAGGTCCCCCGCGTGTCCCGGGATCCCGGTTCCGTCCTTCTCGAGGGTCGGCCGCAGGAGGAGCATCGCGATCGCGATCACCGCGAGAACGGACACCTCGTGGACCAGCATCCCGATCGACATGGTCACGCCCCCGAGGAACAGCCCGGCAAGAAGCGCGGCTACGGTCACCAGGGCGATGGCGATGTTGAGTCGCATGGTGCGGACGGTCCGCTTGGCCAGGGAGAGCGCGTACGGGAGCCGCGGGAGCCTGTCCGCCATCAACGCGATGTCGGCGGTTTCGATCGCGGCCGGCGAGCCGGCGGCTCCCATCGCCACCCCGATGTCGGCCAGTGCCAATGCAGGGGTGTCGTTGACCCCGTCACCGACCATGGCCACGGTGTGGCCGCGGGACTGCAGCTCGCGCACGATCTCGACCTTGTCCTCCGGCATGAGCTCGGCACGGATCTCGTCGACCCCGAGTTCGGCGCCGACATTACGGGCCACCCGCTGGGCATCGCCGGTCGCCATGACGACCCTGATCCCTGCGTCGTGCAGTGCCCTGACCGCTGCCGGGGCGTCGTCACGGATGGTGTCGGCGACGGTGACGATCCCGACCACCCGTCCGTCGACCCCGACAAACATCGCGGTCCTGCCCTGGTCGTTGAGTTCGAGGATCCGTGCGTTGTCAGGCCGGTGGTCGAGTAGATCCGCGGAGCCCACCGCGACCACTCGGCCATCCACCTCGGCGCGGATGCCCTTGCCGGCGACGGGCTCGGCCGCTTCGACCAGGTCGATCTCCAGTCCCGCCTCCCGGGCACCCGAGATGATCGCCTCGGCGAGCGGATGCTCGGACGCGGTCTCGGCTCGGGCGGCCAGCCTCAGGACGTCCTCACGCGAATAGTCGTCGTCGAGCACGTCCACGTCGGTCAGGACCGGCCGACCGTTGGTGAGGGTGCCGGTCTTGTCGACGACGACCGCGTCGACCCGGGCCGCACTCTCGAGGTACTCGCCGCCCTTGATGAGAACACCGTCCTTGGCGGAGCGGCCGATCCCGGCGACGATCGACACGGGGATCGAGATCACCAGGGCGCCGGGGCAGCCGATCACCAGGAGGGTGAGCGCGAGCTCGATGTTGCCCATGGTGGCGACCAACGACCAGGGGATCAGGGCCACCACCAGCGCCGAGATCATCACGGCGGGGGTGTACCAGGTCGAGAACCGTTCCATGAAGGTCTGGGTGCGGGCCTTGTCGTCCTGGGCGTCCTCCACCCGGTGGACGATCCGGGCGAGGGTGGTGTCGGCACCGATGCCGACGGCCTCGATACGCAGGACTCCCGACCGTAGCCAGGTGCCGGCGAACACCTCGGAGCCCTCGGACTTCTCGGCCGGGACGGACTCGCCGGTGATGGTGGCCTCGTCCACGCCGCCGTTGCCGGAGAGCACCCGGCCGTCGACGGGGACCTGCTCCCCGTTGCGCACCAGCACGAGGTCGCCGGGTTCGAGTTCCCAAACCTCGACGGTCTCCGGCTCGCCGTCACGAAGGATGGTGGCGGTCTCGGGCGCCGAGTCGACGAGGTCGGACAGGGCCCGGCGAGTGCGGTTGAGAGTCGCCTTCTCCAGGGCCTTGCCGAGGGCGAAGAGGAAAGTGACCGCCGCAGACTCCCAGTAGTTGTCGATGAACATGGCCCCGACGGCGGCGACCACGACCAGCAGATCGATCGAGATCATCCGGATCCGAAGCGCCTGAACCGCCGAGACGGCGATCCGGTAGCCGGCCACGAGAGCGGCGATGATCATCAATCCGTCCGCCACCGCGTCGGCCGAGGTGAGTCGGCCGACGAGCCACGAGGCGATGATGAGCAGGCCGGAGGCCGCCACCACGCCCCAGGTCTTCCATGATTTCAGCATTGTCCTGTCTCCTTCGGTCGCCGTCGTGCGGTCGGTGTCGTCGCGTCAGAACGCCGACGGCTTGACCGCGTAGCCGACCTCGGCGACCGCTGCGACGAGATCACGTACCGAGACCTTCGCGGGGTCGTAGTCGACCAGTACTCGTCCGGAGGCGAACTTGACCTCCGCGGACTCGACACCGTCCAGACCGTTCAACTTGTTCTCGATCTTCGCGATGCACGACGGGCACGAGAATTCATCCGAACGCAGAACGATGCTCTTGACCTGTTCGCGGACACTCATGGTGATCCCAGCTCCTCTACGGTTGCTGTTCCTCGGGGGAACGGTGCACGTTCCTTACGTGCATCTCCGAACCTAGGAGCAACCGGAGAAGACTTCCTTGACGCCAATCAATCAACGGGAAAGCGGCGCCGACCAGTTAATCGCCCGCGATCAGCTTCTCGAGTGCGGCGCGGTCGAGGACCGAGACCCATTCGCGGCCGGAGTCGATGACGCCCGCCTTCTTCATCCGCGCCATCGCGCGCGAGGCGGATTCCACTGTGGTGCCGGCCATCCCCGCAATGTCGTCGCGGCGCAGTCGGACCTGGAGGAGACTCGAGCCGTCCCGCTGGAGGCTTCCGAGCTTGCGGTCGAGGTGCCGCAGCGTCGAGCCGACCCGCTGCTCCACCGACTGCGTGGTGTGCCCGATCTCCTGATCCCGGGCCTGCGCGAGCCGATCCTGTTGCATTCGGATCAGGCCCAGGGCGAGGCTCGGGTGGTCGCCGACCACCTCCGCCAGCGCGTGAGCGGGCAGGAAGAGCGCACAGGTCGTCTCCATCGCCCAGGCGGACTCGGTCGCGACGGCAGCCTCCGTGTGCAACGGCCCCACGGTGTCTCCGGGGGCGGCGATGTCCACGGTGAGCTCCCGGCCATCGGCGGTGTCCCGGGTAACCCGCGCGCGGCCGGAGACGACGAGATACGAACCGGGGATTTCATCCCCGGCGAGCACCATCGGATCGCCCTCGGCCCAGGACCAGGCGGTCAGGTGCCCGTTGAGGTCGCGCCGGTCATCAGGTGAGAGCTCCCGGGTCAGTGGGGCATCGGCTAGTACCCGCAGCCGGGTCTCGTCCGAGCAGGAGTGCGGGTGTGCGCAGTTGCGCCGAACCGGGTTTCGGGACATCGGTGCAGCGATTCAGTTCGAGGAGTGCAGATGGGTAGAGACCACCCGGAAGTCTCCCGCGCGGGCGAGGGCCTTCTCGATGATCGCCGGGTCCGGGCGGACCGTGTCCGGGTGTTTGACGTACAGCTGCGCGTGTTCGGCCCCGGTGAGTTCGAAGGTCGCCTGGCCCAGTCCGTGCTCGGCGAAGATGTCGTAGAGCGCCTGGAGGGCCTTCTTGACGTCCCTGTCGTTCCGGACGCCGCTGACCTCGAAGCGGCACGAGACGATGTGGGACACGTCAGATCCTTCCGTTGAACGCCTGCAGCGCGGAATCCTCGCGGGTCCCGCCTCGGCCGTCACCGTACTCCGCGTAGTCGGCTATCCACCGGATCGAGCGCACCCACTTGACGTGCTTGTAGCCGTGGTTTGACTCCACCCGCAGGCGGGCGGGGGCGCCGAGGTGCGTCTCGAGAGGGGTTCCGTTGCGCTCGTACGCCAGAATCGTGTCGTCCTCGTAGACCGTGTCGAGGTCGAGTACCGCGTAGAACGGCTCCCGCGGCCGGTTGTCATACATCTTCTGGGCCAGACCGTAGGAGTCGATCAGCACGTAGTGGGCTCCCTCCGGCTGGGGGCCGAGGACCTCCAGCAGATCCCGCAGTCGTACGCCGGTCCACCGGGACGTGGCGGACCAGCCCTGCATGCAGGTGTGCACCGCTACATAAGAGGTGCGCGGCAGCTCCGTGAGCTCGTCCAGGGCCAGGGTCTTCTCGGCGCCCGAGAGGTCGTCGCCGATGGTCAAGGAATAGCCGCGCCAGGCATCGTCGCGAGCCTCGACCCACTCCGGCGACTCGTCCTCGGTGGGCGGCAGGCCGTTGGTCCAGTGGAACTCGGAGATGTCGTCGTCGGTGTAGGTGTTCTGCCGCCCCATCCGCGGTCGCATCCGGTTGAGGAAGAGGCGGCGGCCGATCTCGGACACCCCGGCGGTGAACCGCTGCGCCCGGGCGCGGTCGGCCAGCGACCAGTAACTCAGGGCGATCCAGAACAGGACCACGGCCACGACGGTGGCGATCGTGATGGTGAAGGCCTGGGCGGATCGTGCCGTGTCGGTGGTGCCGAACACCATGTGCACGACGTTGTGCTCGGCGTGCACCAGGAACACCAGCCCGACATGCATGACGATGAACGCGGAGATGAGCACCATGAGGATGAAGTGCAGCGACCGGGCGCCCTGGTGGCCGCCCCAGAGCTTGACGTACCAGGGGAACCGCGAGCGCACCGCCGGCGCCATGGCCACGCCGGTGAGGATGAGCAGCGGAGCGAGCACGAAGATGACGGCGGTGTAGGCCAGCATCTGTGCGGCGTCATACGGGTCGAAGTGTTCGATCGCCGGAGCCCGGAACCCGAGGTACATCCGGATCGACTCCCACGCCTCGCCGAACACGCTCCACGAGGTGGGGATGATGCGGCGCCACAGTCCGGTCGCGAACAGCAGCACCACGTACACCAGGCCGTTGAGCACCCACAGCATCACCGAGATCCCGTGCCAGTGCCGGCCCAGCCCGATGTTCTCCCGACCCGGTAGGCCGATCAACGGTGACAGGGATTTCTCGTCCATCAGGGAGGTGTACACGCCCTCCTCCCGTGGCAGTTTCCGGCGGGTGAAGCGCAACCACTCGGTCCCGGGCTTGCAGTCGTTGCGCCACCACAGTCGCGGCATCGAGGACAGGATCTCCCAGCCCGAGCGGAGCAACATGCCGATCAGGATGAAGTTGATCAGGTGGGAGGCCCGTAGCCACAGCGGGAAATCAGGGTTGATCACGTCAGTTCAGACTCCAAATGTCGAGCGGGGATACATGGCCTCTACATCGGTTATCACGTTCACCAGGTACGGCACGCCGCTGGCGAACGCCCGGTCCAGCGCCGGGCCGATCTGCGCGGGATCGGTGACCATCTCGCCGGCCCCGCCGAGGGCCTTCACCACCTCGTCGTAGCGGGTCCGCGGCGCGAGGTCGGCGATCACGTCGTAGCCGTAGAGCATCTGCATGGGGCCCTTCTCCAGGCCCCACGCCCCGTTGTTGCCCATCACCATCACCACGGGCAGTCGGTGCCGGACGAGGGTGTCCACGTCGATGAGGGAGAACCCCGCAGCACCGTCGCCCAGCAGCAGGACCACCTGACTGGACGGTCGGGCGATGCGGGCCGCGATGGCCGCGCCCAGTCCCGCGCCGAGGCACCCGAACGGGCCGGGGTCCAGCCAGTTGCCCGGCCGGGCGGGTTCGATGAACTTGCCGGCATAGGAGACGAAGTCGCCGCCGTCGCCGATCACCACGGCGTCCTCGGCCAGGCGCGGCAGCAGCTCGCCGTAGATCCGCGCGGGATGGACGGGGTCGGCCGAGGCGCCCAGGAGCTGCAGGTCGGCGGCATGGGTGGCATCGGCCGTCTCTCGCAGCGTGGTCGCCCAGGTCGACCAGTCCGGGCGCGCCGCCCCCGAACGGCGCTGTACGGCCTCGACGACCGCGTCCAGCACGAGCCCCAGGTCGCCCGCGGTGGCCACGGCCGGTGACGCGTGGTGGCCGAGTTGCCCGGAGGAGTCCGCGATGTGCACCACTTTCGCCGGCGTCGCGCCCTCCTTGCCGCCGAACACCCCGTAGCCGAGCCGGAAGTCCAGGGGCGTGCCCACGACGAGCACCACGTCGGCCGCGCCGAACGCCGTCCCGCGCGCCTTGGTCACCAGTAGCCGGTGCCCGGCCGGGACGATCCCGCGGCCCATGCCGTTGGGGATGACGGGCAGGCCCAGCGACTCGACGCACCGCAGCGCTGCGTCTTCGCCGCGATCTGCCCACACGTCGGAGCCCAGCACCAGCACGGGACGCTCGGCGCCGACGAGCAGGTCGGCGATCCGGTCGACGGCGTCGGTGTCGGGGGAGCGGTCCGGCGCGGCGGCGGGGGAGCCGTCGCCGGCCCGCCCCGGTCCGGGCCGGACGGAGTCGCACCGGTCGAAGAAGTGGTCCATGTGCACGTCGAGGAACGCCGGCCCGCGGTGCGCGGTGCGGGCGGCGGTGAACGCGCGGTGGGTGGCGGCGGCGATATCGGCCGTGTCGCGGGCGGTCTCGGCGGACACGGTCACCGACCGCACCACCGGGACGTGGTCGAACTCCTGCAGGCTGCCGGTGCCCCAGCGGCCGGCCGGCGCGCGCCCGCCGAGGACCACCATCGGGGCGCCGGAGAACGAGGCCTGCGCCAGCGCGGACACGCCGTTGGTCACCCCCGGACCGGCGGTGAGGACGGCCAGGCCGGGCGAGCGGGTGAGCTTGCCGGTGGCCTCGGCGGCGAATGCGGCCGTCTGCTCGTGCCGCACGTCGAGCAGTGCCACGCCGTGGTCCTCCTTCTCCGCGGCGTCGTACATGGGGAACACGTGCGCCCCGGAGAGGGTGAACATCGTCCGCACGCCGTGCGCGGCGGCGACGGCCGTGGCGTGGGATCCGCCGTGCCCCTCCACCGGTGTGGGGGCGTCTCCGCCGGGCCCGCCCGGCGATCGCCCAGCTTTCTCGTGCCCGGCCCGCGGGGCCGGCTCGTCGTGGCTCACATCGCACTCCCTGCTCGACTGCCCCCACCGTAGGAGGCGCGGACGGGTCGTATCAGCGGTTCGGCGGACTCGCCCTCGGGTAGCGTCGGCGCCTGTGAGCACAGACAACGCTGATGACCTCGTCGTCGTCGTCGTCGGGGATCCGGTCACGGTCACCGACGCGGTGGTGGCGCGCTTCGCCGAGGCGGTGGGCGCGCCGACCGGCCAGGTCCCCGCCACCCTCGCGGCCGCGCTGACCGCCCCGGTCCAACGCGCGGTGATGGAGCACCCCGCCCTGCGCATCGACCTGGCGCGGACCCTCCACACCGCGCAGTCCAGCGAGCACCACCGACCGATCCGCGTCGGCGACGTCCTCACCGCCACCGCCACGGTCACCGGGGTGCGGTCGGCGCGCGGCGGGCGGATGATCGGGTTCGACACCGTGCTGCGCGACGCCGCCGGCGAGCCCGTCCAGACTCTGACCAGTGCGTTGCTCACCGCGGAGGTGGAGGCATGACCGACCGGGGCGACGACGTGCGGGGGACGACGACGAGGACCGCGGTCGCCGGGGAGGTCCTGCCGTCGCGGACCCTGCCGATCTCGCGGCACGACCTGCGCCGCTACGCCGAGGCGTCGGGGGACCACAACCCCATCCACCTGGACGATGACGCGGCGCAGGCGCTCGGGCTGCCCGGGGTGGTGGCGCACGGGATGCTCACCTCCGCGCTGGCGATCGGGGTCGTGGCCGACTGGGCGGGCGGGGCCGATCATGTGGTGGCGACCTCGTTCCGGTTCGCCGGTCCCGTGGTCGTCCCGGCCGACGCGCCCGCCCGGCTCGAGGTGGCAGGGACGGTGAAGAAGGTGGCCGACGACGGGTCGACCGCCGACGTCGCCCTCGCGGTGACCTGCGACGGGGCGAAGGTGTTCGGCAAGGCGATCGTCACGGTCTCGCTCGCGGGGTGACGCCGCGCGATTTCGGGCCACCGGCCGCCTGTCGTACACTGGGACGCCCGACCGAACGCGGTCGCGGACCGCGCTGCCGCCAGGCAGTCGCCGACACTGTAGAGTCGAGGCGTTCGTGCGGCCCGCAGGCGCGGGAGGGCACGGGTGGCCGGGAGACCGGCCGAAGGGGCGTAGCTCAATTGGCAGAGCAGCGGTCTCCAAAACCGCAGGTTGCAGGTTCAAGTCCTGTCGCCCCTGCACTTACCGCACACCAGACGACCCGGAGGTAGCCGCGTGAGCCAGGATCGCGACGACGACGTCGACGTCAACGGCGTCCGCGATTCCGACGCCGCTGCCGCCGTCCCCACCGGCAAGGCGGGGCGCGGCGACACCGCCGTGGCCGGACGGGTCCGTACGGACGCGGACAAGCCGGAGGACACGCGGAGCGCCCGCACGAATCCGTTCCAGTACATCGGGCAGGTCGTCGAGGAGCTGCGCAAGGTCATCTGGCCCACGCGCAACCAGATGGTCACCTACACCATCGTGGTGTTCCTGTTCCTCATCTTCATGACCGCGCTGGTCTCGGGCGTCGACTTCGGCGCGGGCAAGCTCGTCGAGCTCGTCTTCGACCGCTAGAGACCTGCCGCTGGGGTCCGGGGCGAGATCCGGACCGCCGAACTTCGAGAGGACCGCATTTCCGTGAGCGACATCGATCAGAGCCCCGAGGCCGAGGGCGCCGAGCAGGCCGCGAGCGAGGCGGACGCGGTGCTCGGTGACACGGCTGCGGATCCCGCCGACACCATCGACGCCGACACCATCGACGCCGACGCCGAGGCTGACGCCGCCGACACCGTCGCGGCTGGCGCCGAGCTGGACCAGGACGCCGCCACCGACGCGGTCGAGACCGAGCTCGACGAGGATGTCGAGGGTGAGACCGTCCCCGAGGGCGACGAGACCGTTGCGGAGGACGAGCTCGCCGAGTCGGCGCTCGAGACTTCCGGCGAGGCGCCCGAGGGGGCTCCGGCCGAGGAGGCCGCGGCCGACGAGGCGGCCGCGCCCGCGATCGACCCGATCATCGCCTTCAAGCGTCAGCTGCGCAAGCTTCCCGGCGACTGGTTCGTCATCCACTCCTACGCCGGGTACGAGAACAAGGTGAAGGCCAACCTCGAGACCCGCGCCGTGACCCTCGGCGCCGAGGACAAGATCTTCCAGGTCGAGGTCCCGGTCGAGGAGTTCACCGAGGTCAAGAACGGCCAGAAGAAGGTCGCCAACCGCAAGGTCCTACCCGGCTACGTGCTGGTGCGGATGGAACTCGACGACGAGTCGTGGGGCGTCGTGCGCAACACCCCGGGCGTGACCGGGTTCGTCAGCGCGACCGGTGGCGCCGCCGGCAAGCCCACCCCGCTCTCGCTGAGCGACGTGGCCAAGTTCCTGGCCCCCAAGCCGGAGAAGAAGTCCGCCGCCGCGGGCACCGCCGACGACCAGGGCTTCGCCCCGCAGGCCGTCGAGGTGGAGTTCGAGGTCGGCGAGTCGGTCACCGTCATGGACGGCCCGTTCGCCACGCTGCCCGCGTCCATCTCCGAGGTGGATCCGGCCGCGCAGAAGCTCAAGGTCCTCGTGTCGATCTTCGGTCGCGAGACCCCGGTCGAGCTCGGCTTCACGCAGGTCGAGAAGATCGACTGACCCGGCCAGCTCCCACGACGACCCGTCCCGCGCCCGGCGTGGGGCGGGTCGCTCGTCTCTCAGCACGGCCGGTGTCGGCGATTAGGGTTCCGACCGGCCGCGCGCGTAGACTCTCCAAGGTTGCGCCTGTGTTCCCGCCTGCCCTTCCGGGGTCGTGCAGGGGACGCGGGTGCACACGACAGTCGGCCTCCCGCGTGTACAGCGCGGAGCCGAGATCCAGTCGAAGAATCAGGAAGACTGAGGAAGACGATGCCTCCGAAGAAGAAGAAGGTCTCAGGGCTCATCAAGCTCCAGATCCAGGCCGGCGCAGCCAACCCGGCCCCGCCGGTCGGTCCGGCTCTGGGTGCCCATGGTGTCAACATCATGGAGTTCTGCAAGGCCTACAACGCCGCTACCGAGAACCAGCGCGGAAACGTCGTGCCGGTCGAGATCACGGTCTACGAGGACCGGTCGTTCGACTTCAAGCTGAAGACGCCGCCGGCCGCCAAGCTCCTGCTCAAGGCCGCCGGCCTGCAGAAGGGCTCCGGCACCCCGCACTCCGCCAAGGTCGGCAAGGTCTCCATGGACCAGGTCCGCGAGATCGCGCAGACCAAGTTGGAGGACCTCAACGCCAGCGACATCGACCAGGCCGCGAAGATCATCGCCGGCACCGCCCGTTCCATGGGCATCACGGTCGAGGCCTGACCTCCACCCCCCGAACATCTGTGGGAGGGCAGCTCAGGCCCGCACCACACCCGACCGTCGCGCGTGAAGACGCGGCAGGAATGGAACTGACATGAGCAAGAACAGCAAGGCCTTCAAGGCCGCAGCTGAGAAGGTCGACCGCACCAAGCTGTACTCGCCTCTGGACGCCCTGGCCCTGGCCAAGGAGACCGGCTCGACGAAGATGGATGCCACCGTCGAGGTCGCCATGCGACTTGGCGTCGACTCCCGCAAGGCGGACCAGATGGTCCGTGGCACCGTGAACCTTCCGCACGGTACCGGTAAGACCGCCCGCGTCATCGTCTTCGCCGCGGGCGAGAAGGCCACCGAGGCCGAGGCCGCCGGCGCCGACGTCGTTGGCTCCGAGGACCTCATCGAGCGCATCCAGGGCGGCTGGCTCGACTTCGACGCCGCGATCGCCACCCCGGACCAGATGGCCAAGGTCGGCCGTGTGGCCCGCGTGCTCGGCCCGCGTGGCCTCATGCCCAACCCCAAGACGGGCACCGTCACGATGGACGTGACCAAGGCCGTGGGCGACATCAAGGGCGGCAAGATCACCTTCCGCACCGACAAGGCCAACAACCTGCACTTCATCGTGGGCAAGGCCTCCTTCTCCACGGAGCAGCTCACGGAGAACTACCAGGCCGCGGTCGACGAGGTCATGCGCCTCAAGCCGTCCTCCTCCAAGGGCCGCTACATGCAGAAGGTCACCATCTCCACGACGACCGGCCCCGGCATCCCGGTCGATCCGTCGGCGATCTCCAAGCTCCTCGAGGCGGGTTCCGACTCCGAAGCGAGCTGATCTGCTCGGCTGAGACGCCACAAGCTCGGCTGAAGGCCCCGCGACCGGTTATCCGGACGCGGGGCCTTCCCGCATTTCCCGGCATGCCGTGAGCGGCCAGTCGCCGGCCGACCGGTCCGCAGCCGCTCCTCCCGATGGCGTCTCGCGTGCCGGCATGCCCGCCCCCACGCAGCCGCTCCTCGCGATGGCGTCTCGCCGTCGCTTCGGGGCGTGCGAGACGCCATGTTCGGGCGCGGCTGTGGGGGAGATGGGGCTGCGGCGAGGGCGAGACGCCATCGCAACGAGCGGCCGCGGGCACGGATTCCCTCGCGTTCGCACGCGCGGTACGGCAGCCCGGAGCACACTGTGACCTAGCTCACCCGCATGACAATACCCTCGGGTATGGTTCGGTCACGCGGTCGCCGTCGGCACGCCCGCCCCGCTACCGGAGGGGGCCACGATCGGGGTCGACCGGACCACCCGCGGTGGCCGCCGCGGACGAGGTGCTCGACGATCGCGGTGACGACGTCCGCGACACGGTCCGTCAGCTCAGCGCGGCGCTGCAGACCGTCTCCGACGGCCGCGACGACCTCTTCGCCACCGTCCGCAACCTCGAGGCCTTCACCGCCGCGATGGAGGGTTCCGGCGAGCAGATCACCACCTTCAACGAGGTGATGGCGGCGGTGACCGTCTCGGTGTCCCGCGGCCGGGGGGAGATCGGCCCGGCGCTCACCGAGCTCGACCTGGCAGTCGACGAGGTCCGCGACTTCGTCCGCGACAACCGGCAGGTGGGCATCGAGGCCGCCCGGACGACCACCGACCTGCTGACGGTGCTGGCCGAGCAGCGCGACGACATCGCCCAGATCCTGCACGCCGCACCCACCGCGCTGTCGAACCTGCAGGGGATCTACCAGCCGTCGCAGAACGCGGTGATCTCGTCCCTCGCGCTGACCGACTTCGCGAACCCGATGCAGTTCATCTGCTCCGCTCTGGCCGCTGCAGAGGAGACCGACGTGCACACCGCCTCCGAGGAGTGCGTGCGACTGCTCGGCCCCACGCTCACCGCGCTGGCGGTGGACTACCCGCCCGTGGCGATCAATCCCAGCCGCGGCGTCGGGGCGCTGCCGCACCAGCTCGACTACACCCACGACCACCTGCGGCCGGCTCCCGCCCTCGCGACCCCCGCCGACGCGTCCCCGACCCCCGCCGGGCCGGCGGACGGTCGCGTCGGCGTGACCGACCTGCTCACCGAGGGCGTCCGGTGACCGGGCGGCGCGCCGTGGGCACGGCGCTGCTGGTCGTGTCGACGACGACGATGAGCGGTTGCGACTGGAAGGGGCCCAACAGTCTCCCGCTGCCCGGGACGGCCGGGGGCGGGCCGGACGGCTACTCGGTGACGGTGCAGCTCGCCGACGTCACCACCCTGGACCGCAATGCCCGTGTCCGGGTCGGCGACGTGACGGTGGGCCGCATCGCCGACATCCGCCTCGGCCCGGGGTTCGCCGAGGTGACGGTCGACCCCGACGGGGAGGTCCGCCTGCCGCGCAACGCCACGGCCCGGGTGGGGCAGAGCAGTCTCCTCGGTGCGTCCCACCTCGAGCTGTCGGCACCTCCGGGCGAACCCGCCGTGGGCACGCTGTCCGACGGCGACCTCGTCCCGGTGGAACGCAGCGGCGGGTACCCCACCACCGAGCAGACGCTGGCCACGCTCGCGGCGGCCCTCGGCGGCAGCGGCCTGGCCGAGGCGGCGGAGGTCTTCGGGGAACTCGACGTCGCGATGACCGGCCGCACCGACGAGGTCCGGGCGGTGGCGGGACGCCTCAGCGAGCTGCTCACCGGGCTCGAGGCGCAGAAGGAGGACATCGTGGTGGCGTTGGAGTCACTGGAGAGGCTCTCGACCGAACTCGCGATCCGCAGCGACGAGGTGGAGGGCGGGGTCGCCGACCTCGGGCCCGCACTCCAGGTCCTCGCGCAGCGGCGGCAGCGGCTCGTCGAGGCCACCCGCGCGGTGGACACCGTCACCGCGACCGCGGGCCGTGTCGTCGAGGCCTCCGGCGGTGACCTCCGTGCCGGTCTGGAGTCCCTCGACCCCGTCCTGCAGGGACTGGCGGATTCGGGGGACTCGCTCACCGAGTCCCCCCGCTACCTGGCCACCTTCTCGTTCCCGCTGGACACCTACCGCAACGCGGTGCGCGGGGACTACGCCAACGGCACGGTCATCCTCGACCTTCGGCTGCCGGTCCTGGACACCGCGCTGCTCATCGGCACACCGTTCGAGGGGGCGCTGGCGTTGCTCGACACCATCCTGGGCGTACCCGCCCCACCCCGTTGACCAGTCCGACGTCGCCCACCGCCCCGCCTTCCCAATGGCCTTCCGGGACGATCGGGGTGGAGCGCATGGACGCCGCGCCGTCGGGGCGGACGACTCTTCTCCTGCAGGACTAGCGGGATCTCGAACTCGCCGGCGGGCAGTCCCAACGGATTGTCGGGACGTCCGGTGTCGAACCGGTCGCGTAGGAGGTAGCCGCCCGCGAGACCGCCGTAGACGTTGAGGCGGGTGATGGCCATGGCGTGGTCGTGGTACCAGAGCCCGGCCGCCTCCTGCCGGTTGTCGAAGTGGTGGAGGTGGCCCTGCCCGGGGGAAGGACGACTGCTCCGGGTGGCCATCGCTGGCGGGCTCGGTGACCCCGCCGTGCAGGTGTAGCGACGTGGGTACCCGGGTACGCACCGACTCCGACAGTCCGTGCAGGCTCGTGTCGATGTCCGCGGCGTGTGGGTGGACTGAGATCTCATTGCGGTAGGTCAGCGTCGTCCGCACTCCGGCGTGCGATCACCGGACCCAGGTAACTGGCCGCGCCGTAACCCAAGGTCATCGTCGCGGGGAGGTCGCGGTGGAACCGGTGGGTGCCCGTCCGCGCGGACAGTTCCAGGGACTCTCCGGGCAGGACGTCCGGACGCGGGAGTTCGTCCACGTAGGGCTCGAGGACGGGGGAGTGGAACAACAGCGGGCTCGGACCAAGCGATCCCGGGCCGACCTGTGCGCGGGTGGCGGACGCGCCGACGAGTCCCATGCCCGCCACACCGGCCACCGTGCCGAGGAGCCTTCGCCTCGTCACCACGGGCCCGCGAGCGCCGCCACCGAACCCGACCAAGAGACCTCCCGCTGCTATGACGCGAGTCTCAGTACCCTACGGTATGGTTTGGGGGTGGGGATCACCGAGTGACCGGGGGAGAGATGGCCCGACGGGACATGAGCCGACTCCCGAGGGTGAGAGCCGTGGGCGTGGCACTGCTTCACGTGGGGTCACCGGGGTTGGATATCCGCGAGTGCCGAAGCGGATGCAGGCGCGGCCGTGCCCGTTCCCGGGATCGCCACCGCGCCGTCGCAGGTGCCTTGGCGGTGGTGGCCAAGGGGGTCGGCGACGTCGAGAACCCCAGCCGCGGGCTGAGGACCCACGACACGATCCTCGCGTGGGAACGCGCCTGGATGGACCCGATCTGCGAGGGGTTTCGGGAGGCCGTACGTGGCTCGGACCTGCTCGTCCGGCTCCACGCGGACGGCCTCCGGGCGCGCGGGGTGGTCTACACCGACATCGTCTCGACGGTCGACCTGCTCGTGCACCCACCGCTGGAACAGTCCCCGCCCGGCACAGAGGTGCGGGTCGTCCAGCCGTTCGCGGGCAGCCGGCCCGTGTGGCACGGCGAACCCGGGCGCGACCCGGACTCGCGCGCTCTGGTCATGGAGGCCCTCGGTCCGACGTAGGGTGACGACGATAACGACACGACACGGTGCCGCGGGCCGATGACCCGGGGGTCGACATGGTCCGCCCGGCCGAGCGGTCCGCGCACGGGGCGCCTCTCGGCGGGGGACTGGGCCCGCGCCGGGCTGGACCTGCTCATGACCGAGGGCAGGTCCGCGGTCAAGATCAGCAGACTCTGCGCCGACTTCGGCGTCACGAAGGGCAGCTTCTACTGGCATTTCGCCGACTTCGACGCGCTCATGGCCGCCATCGCCAGGCTCTACTTCTCGCAGGAGATGGACGCCGCCCGTGGTCTGGTCACCATGGAGGAGATGCCACCCGACGCACGGCTGGAGACCATGAGCGCGATGCTCGTGGAATCCCGCGCCTGGGAGGGGGAGGCCGCGATCCGCGAATGGGCCAGGGCGGACGAGACCGTCGCCGAGGCGGTTGCCGAACTGGACCAACGCATCCTGCGGGTGGTCCACGACGCGTTCGTCGAACTCGGGTTCTCCGAACGGGGGGCGAGGATCCGCGCCGGCGTCTTGGTGTACGCCGGCATCGGGTTCGTCTACGGGCGCTCAGCGCTGCCCGTGCCCACCGTGGAGGAGATCCACGACGTGCTGGCGCTGCTGGTGAAGCCCGAGACCTGACCTCCGGGGCCAGGTCGGGGAGCGCGGGTCAGACCGCCACCCGGACCGTGAGCCCCCTCCGCTTGATCCGCGCCGAGAACTCGGTCACGGTGCCGCAGTCCTCGCCGTCGATCTGGAACGCGGCCGGTTTCTCCAACACGCGGGCGGTGATCCCCACGCCCTGGCGGAAATCCAGTGGCCGGGTCCGATGCTCTTCTTTCCCGCTCTCCGGGGTGGAGTTCCTCCGCAGTATCGGCTTGAGCCGGTGCTGGAACGTGTGATGGGCCAGCACCGCACCCGCCTGCGCCCACCCGAGAGGGCCCTTGGCGCGCAGAGCGAGAACGTCCAGGAGTCCGTCGTCGATGACGGCGTCGGGCAACAGC
Source organism: Dietzia sp. WMMA184 (assembly GCF_002441635.1). Taxonomy (NCBI): domain Bacteria; kingdom Bacillati; phylum Actinomycetota; class Actinomycetes; order Mycobacteriales; family Dietziaceae; genus Dietzia; species Dietzia sp. WMMA184. The sequence continues at coordinate 3,483,857 of NZ_NXEI01000001.1, forward strand.
ACCATCCCCGCCTGCAGCATCCCGCAGTTGGCCACCAGGAGGGTGCGCGCGCGGGTCTGGATCGGCGATCCGTCGTCGAGGGCGTACTCGACCCGGATCCGGTGGCCGCGCAACAGCGTGTTGGCGAACGCGCCGACGTACGCGAGCCAGCCCACCCGTGCCTTCAGTTTGTCGTCGGTGCCCGCGATCATGTCGGCGTCCATCCCGGCGCCGAGCATCACGAGGAACACGTCATCGTGGGACACGCCGTCGCCGTCGGTGTAGTGGACCTCGCCGAGGTCGATCGCGCGGCTCCGACCGCTCATGGCGACACGCAACGCACGGTCGACATCGTCCAACGGGACGTCGAGGTTGCGGGCGAGCAGGTTCCCGGTTCCCAGGGGGACGACTCCCATCGGCACCGAGGTGCCGAGCAGGCCCTGCGCCACCGACCGTACGGTGCCGTCGCCGCCGCACGCGATCACCAGTCCGACACCGTCGGCGGCCGCCCGTGCCGCCTGACCGGTGCCCGGGTCCTCCTCGGTGGTCTCGTAGAAGACGGGATCCGTCCACCCGTGCCTGGACGCCCGCTCCTCGGCGAGGCGGCGGACCTCGTCGATTCCGACCTTGGTGGGGTTGTAGACGACGGCGAGGCGAGACGGGGCTGGGGACACCGCACCAATGTGTCAGAAAGCCGACCGGCCCGCCATTCGTCGCCCCCGGGCCGATTTGGTATGCGACGGCGGCCGCCTATATCCTTGGTTCCGAAGTTTGAACGCCTGGGAGCTCTGCTCTCGGGCATCTGATCAAGTTTCACCGAAGACCGCAGGTCGCCGCTCCCGCCGGGGGTGGTCGAAGGGTCCGGGAGCGCCCGGACGGCCCGCGCAGGAGAACACCGGTCAGCGTCGGATGTGCCGTGGGTCCCCAGGGGCCCGTGCCAGTTCCTCCACGCCCCGTGCCACCTGCGCACGGGGCGTTCGTGTTTTCTCGGGCGAGATGATGCAGAAAGGAGGCGAAACATGGCAAAGCCCGCAAAGGTCCAGGCCGTCGAGGAGATCAAGCAGCACTTCCAGAACTCCACGACCGCCGTGGTCACCGAGTACCGCGGACTCTCCGTCCCGCAGGTCACCGAACTGCGCAAGACGCTGGGTGACGCGGCCACGTACACCGTGGCCAAGAACACCCTGGTCAAGCGTGCGGCTGAGGAAGCCGGAGTCGAGGGTCTCGACGACCTCCTGTCCGGTCCCACCGCCATCGCGTTCGTCACCGGTGAGGTCGTGGACGCCGCCAAGGCGCTCAAGAACTTCGCCAAGGACAACAAGGCGCTCGTCATCAAGGGCGGTGTCATGGACGGCTCACCGCTGTCCGCCACCGAACTCGACAAGATCGCTGATCTCGAGTCCCGCGAGGTCCTGCTCGCGAAGATGGCCGGTGCCCTCAAGGGTAACCAGACCAAGGCCGCCGGCCTGTTCAACGCGCCCGCTTCGCAGCTGGCACGTCTGTTCGCGGCGCTCGAGGACAAGAAGAACTGATAACCCCACATGCTTCCGGGCCGTCTGACGGCACCGGGACCAACAGAAAGGACGCCACCATGGCGAAGCTCAGCAACGACGAGCTGCTCGAGGCCTTCAAGGAGATGACTCTTCTGGAGCTCTCCGAGTTCGTGAAGCTCTTCGAGGACACCTTCGAGGTCACCGCGGCCGCTCCGGTCGCCGTCGCCGCTGCCGGCGCCCCGGCTGCCGGTGGCGAGGCCGCCGCCGAGCAGGACGAGTTCGATGTCGTCCTCGAGTCGGCCGGCGACAAGAAGATCGGCGTCATCAAGGTCGTGCGCGAGCTCGTGTCGGGCCTGGGCCTCAAGGAGGCCAAGGATCTCGTCGAGTCCGCCCCCAAGGCGATCGTCGAGAAGGTCGACAAGGAGGCCGCCGAGGCCGCCAAGACCAAGCTCGAGGAGGCCGGCGCGACGGTCACCCTCAAGTGATCTGACGCACCACCGCTTCACCAGGGACGGCCCGGCGATATCGCCGGGCCGTCCCTGTCCCATTTGCGTTCCACTCGCGCCATTTCCCCACGCCCGCCTGCCCTCCGGCTGCGATAGCGGAACACTTTTGGTCGGGATGTAACAAAGCACGCCTCCGGAGCGGTAGTTTACAGTGACCGTGGCCACAGATCAGGGCCGCAGTGAGGAGTGGTTGACGTGGGTGTCGAGGTTTCCGTCGAGGGTCTGACCAAGTCCTTCGGTTCGCAGAAGATCTGGGAGGACGTCACGTTCACCCTTCCCGAGGGCGAGGTCAGTGCGCTGCTCGGTCCGTCGGGTACCGGCAAGTCGGTGTTCCTCAAGTCCCTTATCGGGCTGCTGCGCCCGGAGCGCGGCAAGATCATCATCGACGGCACCGACATCCTGCAGTGCACCGCCAAGGAGCTCTACGAGATCCGCAAGCTGTTCGGCGTCCTGTTCCAGGACGGCGCACTGTTCGGGTCCATGGACCTCTACGACAACGTCGCGTTCCCGCTGCGCGAGCACACGAAGAAGTCGGAGAGTGAGATCCGTGACATCGTCATGGAGAAGCTCGAGCTCACCGGTCTCACCGGGGCGGAGGGCAAACTGCCCGGCGAGATATCCGGCGGTATGCGTAAGCGCGCAGGCCTGGCCCGCGCCCTGGTGCTGGACCCGGAGATCATCCTCGTCGACGAGCCCGACTCGGGTCTCGACCCGGTCCGCACCACCTACCTGGCTCAGCTGCTCATCGACATCAACGCCCAGATCGACGCGACGATCCTCATCGTCACGCACAACATCAACCTCGCCCGCACCGTGCCGGACAACCTCGGAATGCTCTACCGCAAGAAGCTCGTGATGTTCGGACCCCGCGAGGTGCTGCTCACCAGCGAGGAACCGTCCGTCCGCCAGTTCCTGCGCGGCTCCAAGCTCGGTCCCATCGGTATGTCCGAGGAGAAGGACGACGCGCAGATGCGCGAGGAGATGAAGCATGCGGAGGCCGGGCACAACGACGGATCCCCGGGCGAGGACGAGCTCAAGGGAGTGCCGCCGCAGATGCAGCCGACTCCGGGCAGCCCGGAGCGCAAGGGTGAGGTCCGGCGTGAGGAGAGGGTGGCCGAGATGCTCGACACGCTGCCGGAGGGTGCGCAGCAGGCCATCCGCGAGGAATGGGCCTCTCGCGGTCACGGCAACGGTAAGGTCGCCGCGTCGGCGCCTGCAGGGGCCACCTCGTCGCAGTCGGACGCGGGCTCCAACTCGTCCGGAGTGGACGAGCACTACGGGTCCGACGAGAACTGACGCGTCGACCGAACCGGGGGGATTTGATGGCGGAGAGTACGACCCAGCATCCAGAAGGACGGGCCGGTATGTCACCGGCCGATGTCGGAGGAGGCTTCCGGGCCGCGGTGGGCGGGGCCGGCGAGGTATTCCGACTGTTCCTCGACGTGCTACGAGGGGTCTTCAGGCGACCGTTCCAGTTCCGTGAGTTCATAGAGCAGTCCTGGTTCATCGCCTCGGTGACGATCCTCCCGTCGGCACTGGTGGCGATCCCCTTCGGGGCGGTCGTGGCGATGCAGACGGGCTCGCTGGTCCAACAGCTCGGGGCTGAGGCCTATACGGGAGCGACCGGCGTCCTCGCCGTCGTGCAGCAGGGCGCGCCGCTGGTGACCTCGCTGCTTATCGCGGGCGCCGCCGGGTCGGCGGTGGCCGCTGATCTGGGCGCCCGCTCCATCCGCGAGGAACTCGACGCGATGCGCGTCCTGGGGATCGACCCCATCCAACGACTCGTCGTCCCCCGGGTGCTCGGCATGATGCTCGTCGCGGTGCTCCTGAACGGACTCGTCTCCATCGTCGGGATCTCCGGCGGATACGTGTTCAACATCATGCTGCAGGGCGGCACACCGGGCGCCTACCTGATGTCGTTCGGTGCCCTCGCCCAGCTGCCCGACTTCATCATGTCCTCGATCAAGGCCCTCATTTTTGGGCTCATCGCCGGGGTCGTCTCCTCATACTGCGGCATGAATCCCAAGGGCGGGCCGAAGGGGGTCGGCGACGCTGTAAACCTCGGCGTCGTCCTGACTTTCCTCCTGCTGTTCTTCGCCAACCTCATCCTCACGGCGATGTACCTGCAGATCGTTCCTCCGAAGGGGTCGTGATGGCGATCCATACAGATGTCGGACCCACGAGGGCCCGTCTGAGGGCCCTCGTCCGCGGCCCGATCAGCTCGTTCGATTCCTTGGGAGACCAGCTCGCGTTCCACCTGCGAGCGATTCGGTGGATCCCGCAGACGATCGTGCACTACCGGAAAGAGGTACTGCGGTTGATCGCCGAGGTGACATTCGGCGTCGGCACCCTGGCGGTGCTCGGCGGGACCATCGGCGTGATCGTCATGATGAGCGGGTTCACCGGCGTGGTCGTGGGGCTGCAGGGTTACGCGGCACTGGACCAGATCGGCAGCTCGGTCCTCACCGGCTTCCTGTCCGCCTACGTCAACACCCGTGAGGTCGCCCCCATCGTGGCGTCACTCGCCCTGTCCGCCACCGTCGGTTGCGGCTTCACGGCCCAACTCGGCGCGATGCGGATCTCCGAGGAGATCGACGCCCTGGAGGTCATGGCGATCCCGAGCGTGCCCTATCTGGTCACCACCCGGGTGATCGCCGGATTCATCGCGGTCATCCCGCTGTACGTCGTCGGCCTGCTGTCCTCGTACCTCGCCACGAGGGGCGTCAACACCATCGTGCAGGGCCAGTCCACCGGCTCGTTCGACCACTACTTCCACCTGTTCCTGCCACCGGAAGACGTGATCTACTCGTTCGTCAAGGTGATCATCTTCGCGTTCGTGCTGGTGATGATCCACTGCTTCTACGGCTTCACCGCCACCGGCGGTCCGGCCGGCGTCGGCGTGGCTGTGGGGCGGGCCGTCCGCACCACGATCGTCGTGGTGGCGATCCTCAACTTCTTCGTCGGACTCGCCCTCTGGGGCACGACCACGACTGTGCGGGTGGCGGGATGAACGAACTCTCGGCGCTCTCGAAGCGGCTGCTGGCCGCCCTGTTCATCGTCATCGTGCTGGCCTTCGTCGGCACGACCATCGCGATCTACAACCGCGCGTTCACCGCGTCGGACACCGTCACCCTGAACACCGACCAGCTGGCCTACGCGCTGCCGAACGACGCCGACGTCAAGGCGCGCGGTGTCCTCGTGGGCCGCGTCTCCGGTGTCGAACCCGACGGGGACCGCGTGCAGATCAACATGGAGTTCGACCCGGCGCTCATGGAACAACTGCCGGCCAACGTCAGTGGCCGCCTGCTCCCCAAGACGTTGTTCGGTGAGCGGTTCGTCGACCTGGGGTTCCCCGATCAGCCCGTGGGGACGCTCGAACCGGGAGCGACCATCGAGCAGGACACCCGCGGCAACGCGATCGAGTTGGGGCGCGTCCTGGACGGGCTACTCCCCGTTCTCGAGGCGGTCCCGCCGGAGAAACTGGCGGGCACGCTCGGCGCGATCAACCAGGCGTTGTCAGGCCGTGGGGACGAGATCGGCGCCAGCCTGGTCGAGATCGGACAGGTCTTCGACGGCATCAACCAGGAGTTGCCCGCTCTGGAATCCGGGCTGGAGGATCTGGCGACATTCTCCCAGACCTATTCCGAGGCGCTGCCTGATCTCATCAACGCTCTGGACGCTCTGCGCACCACCGGCGACACGGTGGTCCAGCGCCGCCCCGACATCGCCGACGGACTGCGGCGGATCAGCGAGTCGTCCGAGGTCCTTACCGGTTTCCTCGCCGCGAACCGCGACGACCTCATCTCCCTGGCGGTGGACTCGCGCACCTCCCTGGAGTACCTGGCTGAGTATTCGCCAGCACTGCCGTGCTCGGTGGGGAATTTCATGACTCTTCTGGACCGGTCCGACGCCATCCTGGGCGTGGGCACCGAGCACCCCGCCATCCGGGTGACGCTCGAGCTCGTCAATCCCAGAGGGCGTTACGTGCCCAACCAGGACGAGCCGCGGTTCTTCGACACCCGCGGTCCCCGCTGTTACGACCCGGCGCAGGAGCCGTTCATCTTCGGCGGGGCCCCCGGCGGGGCGATCGCCGACGGGAGCTACCAGATCCCCACCCGCAATCCGGGGCCCGCGTTCATCCCGACTCTGCCCAATCCGCTTCTCCGGGACGGGCCGGTTCCGGCACTCCGTAACCGTGGCTCGGTTCCCCCGGCTCCCGGGCGGGCGGTGCCCGAGCAGCCCAATATGCCGTTTCCGTCAACCGTGACCGCGGGTCAGGACACCGACGTGGTGGCTATGGCCTACGCCGGCTCGCCGCTGGAGACCGACACCGTCCGAACCGTCCTGGGGGTCGCGTCCTCGCGCGGCGCGCAGGAGATCCCTGCCTGGATCGGCCAGATCGGCGCCCCGGCGCTTCGCGGAACGGAGGTCGGTTTCCGATGAACGCCAAACTGAAGGCCCTATTCCGTGGCGGCCTGCTGGGGTCATTCGTCAAACTGGTGGTCTTCATCGTGGTCACAGTGCTGCTCAGTTCGGTCCTCGCCGTGACCATCAGGGGCGGCACCCGGGCGGAAGGTACGGAGTACTCTGCGATCTTCTCCGACGTGACCATGCTGGAGGAGGGCGACGACGTCCGGATAGCCGGCGTCGTGGTGGGCAACATCACCGGGATGGAGATCCACGAACGCGACCTGGCTAAGGTGGACTTCACCCTGGTCGGCGACCGCACGCTGCCGGCCAACGTGCACCTGGCACTGCGGTTCCGGAACATGATCGGCCAGCGGTACCTGAACATCTCCCGGGAGCCCGGACCCGTCCAATCGGCCCTGGAGGAAGGGAGCACGATCGGAATCGAGAAGACCTCGCCCGCGGTCGATCTCACGGCGCTGTTCAACGGTTTCCGCCCGCTCTTCACGACCCTGCAGCCGGAGGACGTCAACGCGCTCGCCGACTCGCTGGTGCGGGTACTGCAAGGGGAGGGCGGCACCGTGACGAGCCTGGTCCGCCAGACTGGTGAGCTGACCAACCACCTGGCCGATCGGGATCAGGTGATCGGCGAAGTCATCGACAACCTCACCCGGGTCCTCGAGACCATCAACGAGCGGGACGTGCAGTTCCAGCAGCTCGTGGTGACCACCAGGCAACTCGTCGAGGGACTCGCCGACGAGCGCGACGCTATCGGCAGTTCGCTCGACTCGATGGCGGATCTGACCTCGTCGGCGGAGAACATCGTCACCGCCACGCGGCCCGCCGTCACGGATTCGCTCGACCACCTCAAGGTGGTCAGCGACCAGATCACGACGAACCGCGACACGCTCAGCGAGGTTCTCATCAACCTGCCGCGCAAGACCGACAACCTCATCAGGATGGGTTCGTTCGGGTCCTGGCTCCAGTTCTATCTCTGTGGACTCGACGTGGTGCACGGCCCGGGCACCAACGTGCCCAACCTTCTTCCGAGCGGCGGTCCCGCGATCAACCAGCCGGTGTACACCAACGTCGCGCCCCGGTGCCACGCAGGGGGAATCCCATGAGCAAGCGCAGTGCGAACGAGCCGAGGTTCAGCAACGCCACCATCGGAGCGATCGGGGTCCTGGTGATCCTCGCCCTGACCGCCGTGTCGTTCAGACTCGACGCGCTACCGATCGTCGGGGCGGGACCCAAATACACAGCCTACTTTTCCGAGGCCGCCGGGCTAGCGGACGGTAGCGAGGTCCGCGTGGCCGGCGTCAAGGTTGGCGTCGTGACCGACGTGGCGCTCGACGGCGACAAGGTGGCCGTGGGCTTCCGGGCCAAGGACGCCTGGCTCGGCGACGACACCCGGGCGAGCATCCAACTCAAGACCGTGCTCGGCCAGAAGTACCTCGCGCTGAGCCCGGCGGGAACCGGGGAACTCGACACGTCGGAGCCGATCCCGCTTGAGCGGACGGTGGCCCCGTACGACGTGGTCACAGCTTTCTCCTCCGCAGCGGAGACGCTCGACGAGATCGATGACGCCAAATTGGCAGCGAGCCTGGACACCCTCACCGATACGATGCAGGCGTCGCCCGAGGAGTTCCGGGGCGCGGTCGACGGCATGGCGCGTCTGTCGCAGACCGTGTCCAGCCGGGACGCCGAATTGCGGAACCTACTCGAGGCCACGCGTACGAGCTCCCAGATCGTGGCGGACCGTAATGACGACTTCCGGCGCCTGATCATCGGCACCGGACAGTTGTTGGGCGAACTCAACGACCGCGCCGAGAGTCTCAAGCTGGTGTTGGCCTCCACGCGCGGACTGTCGATCGAACTCCGCCGGTTCGTCGCGGAGAACGAGGCCGAGTTCAAGCCGACCCTGGATAGTCTCGACTCCGCCCTGGCGGTGTTGACCGACCACGAGGAAGAGCTGAGGGCATCCATCCACAACCTCGGGCCCTTCTATCGGCTGTACTCCAACATTCTGGGCTCGGGCAGATGGTTCGACACCGTGGTCACCAACCTCGTCCCGCCGGGTATTCCTGAGCCGCCCTTCTATCCCGGCGCCCGCGCGCCGGCCAGACAGAGTGGGATCAACTGATGCACAAGAAGATGCCGTACTCGTTCGTCGGGCTGCTGCTCGTCGTCGTCGTGGCCGCCGTGACTGTGATTTTCCTCGCCGTCACGGGGTTCGGACGCACCAGCATCACCGCCACCTTCCCGACAGCCGTCGGAATATCGGAGGGCTCCGATGTCCGGATCCTGGGGGTCACGGTGGGTTCCGTCGACAAGGTGACCCCGATGGGGGAGACCGTCGAGGTCGAGTTCCACGTCCGCCGGGGCGTGGACGTCCCGGCGGACGCCAAGGCGGTCCAGGTGACGCCCTCGGTCGTCCCTGACCGTAACGTCCAACTACTGCCCGCCTACTCAGGCGGCCCCAAGATGGAATCGGGCGCGCACATCCCCCTCGAGCGGACCGCGACACCGGTCGAGGTGGACAAGCTCTACGCCTCGGTGGAGGAACTGACCGATGCTCTCGGCCCGGAGGGTGCCAACAAGGACGGCGCTCTCGACCGGTTCGTCACCGCGTCCGCGGACACGCTCGGAGGCAACGGTGCCGCACTCGGGCGGTCGATCGACGAGTTGTCGCAGGCCGCGACGACGCTGGCGGATTCGAGTCAGGACATCAGCGAGACCGTGGTCAATCTGCAGTCGTTCGTCACGATGCTCGCGCAGAACGATGCCCAGGTGAGGCAGTTCAACTCCCAGATGTCGACCTTCAACCAGACTGTCGCTGGTCAGCGCGAGGACCTCCAGGGCGCCCTCGCCGAACTGAGCTACGCCCTCGCGGACGTCGCGCGTGTCGTGCGGGACAACCAGGACGTGATCCGCAGCAATGCGGACCGTTTGGTGAGACTCAGTCAGATCACCGCGGACCAGAGGGGCGACATCGAGGAGATCCTCAAGACTGCTCCGTTGGCTCTGTCCAACCTCATCGGCGCCTACGACCCCGAGGCCGGGCTGTTGTCCTTACGTCTCGGCATCCCGGAGTTGCAGGACCCGGCCGGCGTCCTGTGCCAGCTCATGACACTTGGCCGCCTGAACCCCGGGGACCAGATGCTGGCCGAACTCGACAACCTCCGGCGCGCCGATATCGAGGCCTGCGAGGCTCTCGCGCCGCAGCGCAACGCCGATCTACAAGCGTCGAACCCGGATCTGCCGTTGGGCATCCTCGCTGGCGAGATGAATCAGTCTGTCCCGGTTCCCGGGACGGTCCAGGGCAATCGCGGGTGGCCGATGACGCCCGCCTCGGAAGGGGGACGGGGATGATCCGGCCGACCACGCCCATCCTCGGTCGCGCCGTCCGCGCGGTCGGTGCCAGCGCGCTCGTGGCCGCCGTCGCGGCGGGGTGCTCGTTGAATCTGGAGGACTACACTCTGCCGGGTGGCGCGGACCTGGGTGAGGACCCCATGCACGTGGCCGTCCGCTTCGACGATGTGTTGGACCTGGTCCTGCAGTCGTCGGTCAAGGTCAATGGTCTTGACGCCGGTCGCGTGTCCGGTATCTCGCTGGCGGAGGACGGGTGGACCGCAGAGGTGGACATCGTCCTCCGCGGCGACATGGAGCTCCCCGCCAACGTCGAGGCCTCGATCCAGCAGACCAATCTCCTTGGCGAGAAGTTCGTGCAGCTCAGCCCGCCGGAGGACGAGCCGCCCACCGGAGAGCTGTCCGGCGGTGACGTCATCGCCAGTTCGGACACCCGCACGGCTACCGACATCGAGCAGGTTCTCGGCGCGCTGTCGCTGTTGCTCAACGGCGGCGGCGTGGACCAACTGCAACCGATCGTGGCCGAACTGCGCAAGGCCACCGACGGCCGCGAGGAGGATCTCACCCGGACCCTGCGATCGGCGGAGGAGCTCATCGGGGGCCTGAACCGGCAGCGCGACAGCATCACCGAAGCCCTCGAGGGCGTGAACCTCATGACGTCGCGTGCCAACGATCAGCGCCAGCAGATCGAGGCGGCGCTCGACGAGCTGCCCGCCGGGGTGGCGGTGCTCGAGGAGCAGCGCTCGCAGTTCGTGGAGATGCTGCGCCGGGTCGACACACTGGGCCAGGTCGGCTCGGAAGTCCTGCTCACCAGCAGGGAGGACCTCATCGCCGACCTGCGGGCGCTGCGCCCTGTGCTGCAGTCCCTCGGCGAGTCGACTCCGGAGCTCATCGAACTGATCGGTTTCGTCCCCACCTTCCCGTTCCCGGACTCGTCTATCCCGGCGACCGTCGGCGGCGCGGCCAACATCTTTCTCTCCGTGGACGCGACGATCTCTGAGACGCTCCGGAATCTGGGGGCGAATCAGGGCGAACCGGTGGTTCGCCGTCCGAACACCACGAGCGGGCCCTACGTCGTGGACCCGCAGAACCCGTGGGTCGGCGACAACGGCCCGGACCGGCGGACGACCATCGTGCTGCCGCTCCTGCCGGTCCCGCCGGTCATGGACCGGGCGGTGGTGCCCAAGCCCGCACCAGGAGTCTCGGAGTTCTCCGAGAACTACCTGCCCGAACCAGGAGAGCCAGGAAACCGATGAGCAAGACACTCCGCACCCAGCTCATCGCCTTCTGTGTGATCGCCGCGGTCGGGATCACCTATGTAGGTGCCAACTACGTTCGCTTACCTTCGCTGTTCGGGATCGGCCAGTACCAGGTCTATCTGGACCTACCCGAGACCGGCGGGGTGTTCACCAACGCGGCCGTCAACTACCGCGGCACGGCGATCGGACGGGTGGGCGAGCTCTCGCTCACCGACGACGGTGTGCGAGTCGAGCTCGACCTCGACTCGAGCGCCCCCGACGTCCCGGCGGACACCGAGGCCGTGGTCGCCAACCGCTCCGCCATCGGAGAGCAGTACGTGGACTTGCGACCCAACAGCAGCTCGGCGCCGTATCTCGAGGACGGGGACGTGGTCTCCGCCGGACGTGAGGCGTTGCCGGTACCCGTCGAGAACCTGTTGGCCTCCGTCGACGACCTTTCCCGATCGGTCCCCTTGGACGATCTCGAGGTGACCGTCGATGAACTCGGCAAGGCGTTCCAGGGCCGGGGACCCCAACTGGAGCGACTCTCGGACTCCCTCATCCGCATTTCCGAGTCCGGTATCCGCACCATGCCGCAGTTGCAGACGCTGATCCGCGACGGGGCGACCGTCCTGGAGACGCAGGCCGACCAGTCCGGCGAGATCGTCAGTTTCTCCCGCGATCTCAGGACGGTCACCGAGGCGTTGCGTGACTCGGACTCCGACCTGGAACGGCTGATCACCACGGGACCGGAGTTCGCCGACGAGACCCGCTATCTGGTGGAGAACTCCGGCGCCCCGCTCTCTGGAGCCGTGCGGAACCTGTCGGCGACGATGAAGACGATAGATCCACTGGCGCCGTCGTTCAAGGTGCTCCTGCAGCTGTTGCCGGCACTGGCCGCCGGCGGGATGTCCGTCGCCCCGGGGGACGGGACAATCCACTTCGGTCTGTCCCTCGAGACGAACAACCCACCAGCGTGTACGCAGGGGTACGAAGGTACGTGGGAGATCATCGACCAGATGAAGGCGCAGGACCCGTCCTTCGACTGGCAGGAACAGAACTTCCCGCCCAACTACGACGCGCAGTGCACCGTGCCCTTCGGCAGCCCCACCGCGGTCCGCGGTGCCGACCGGGTGGAGTACGCGCACCCGGACGTGCCGCAGCCGTGGGACACCAAGCCCAAGATCGACCCCGACAAGGCCAACCTGTCCGTGGCGGCCACGCAGCTCGCGGTCCTGCAGGGGTTGATCCCCCGGTGACCGCGCGGCCGGGCGGCGACCCGGCGGACGGCGGGTCCGGTAGCGTCACCGCCATGAGTTCGCAGGGAACGGAGGGGGGCGCGCGCCGCCCCGCGGGGACGGGGACCGTGCCGAGATGGCTGGTGGTCCTCGCGGCGATCATCCTCGTGGCGGGGCTGGCGACGTTGGGGGTGTTCGGGGTGCGTTACGCCCAGGCGCGGTCGGCACAGGAGGTGGCGTCCGAGCGCGAGGCGGCCGCCGACGTCGCCGCCCAGGTGATCATCAACGCGTTCAGCTTCGACCACCGGAACGTCGACGATTCGCTGGAGCAGCTGGCAGAGGCCTCGACCGGCGAGTTCCTCACCGAGCAGGAGCAGTGGGCCGACGATGTGCGGACGCGCGTCGTGGAGCAGAAGGCGGTCACCACGGCCACGGTCTCGCACACCGCTGTCGAGACCCTGGACCTCGAGGCCGGCGACGCCGCCGTCCTGGTGGTGTTCACCGCCCACTCCGAGCGGGAGGGCCAGGATGACATCACCGGCCGTCAGGCGATGCGCGTGGACCTGACGCGAGAGGACGGCACCTGGAAGGCCGACGCGGTCAACCAGGTGGGCGTGACGGTCCCGGTGGGCGAGTCCAGCCGGTCCGTGGAGGAGCTCAACACGCCGGAGGAACAGGACGCCCCGGCCACCGAGGAGGAGTCGACCCCCGCGCCGACCACCTCCGCCGGACGATGACGAAGGACGACAGTCGCTGATGCCACCGATCAAGAGGACACAGAAGTCGGTCACTCCGGCGCCGCGTAGGCGACTGGCCGGACACGCCGGACAGACCCGACCCGAGGGCGGGAGCGCCGCGCGCCCCACGACGTGGGACGGACGAGACGACGACGACGAGGTGGGCGGCACCGGAACCCGGGCGGATCGCGGGGAGCGGCGTGCCGGCCGACGTCCCGGTGGGCGGACGATCGCGTACTCCGCCATCGCGGTGGGGCTGGTCGCCGCGGCCGTCGGGGCGTTCCTGGCGACAGAACCCGGCGTCGACGTGGACAACAGGGCGTTCGTTGACCGGAAGGCCACCGAGGAGGTCCTCTCGGCGGCGACGACCAACGTCCAGCGGCTCGTGGCCATCGATCACGAGACCCTCGACGAGTACCACGATTCCCTGGGGGAATTCCTCACCCCGAAGCTCGTGAACGAGCTGGACGAGAACTGGCCCGCGTTGCGTGACAGCTACGAGCAGTCCGCGACGAGCGTCGACGCGGAGGTCCGCGAGGCCGGTCTGGCCTACCTGCAGGGTGACAAGGCCGAGGTGTTGCTGGTCCAGGATGTGTCGATGACCAGGGACGGCACGGCTGCGGGAAGCACCAGCGGCACCTATCTCGTCGGTCTGGACAAGATCGACGGCGTGTGGAAACTGTCGAGGATCCCGGATCTGCCCTCCTGACGAGGGCGGGTCTGGACCCGATCCGGCAACCGACCGGGTCGGATCCTTGACGAAAGTGCTTTCACCCGTCACCCTTTAGGTGCATCGGGCGAGTGCCGCAGAAGTCGAGTGCGACGCGGCCCGGGTGCGACGTCCCGACCGGGGCCGATGAGGCGAGAGCCACGAGGGCAACCAGCGCAGAGACGGACGCCGCACCACGCACGGGACCAGCCTCCGGGGGACACTCCGTTGAAGGCTGGACTTTGTCGCCGCCTTCCGCTAGATTAGGTCGTTGCGCTGGCTGCTATTTGCCCTCCCGTCCGTCCGTGACGGCTCACTCCCGGTTCCGCCGGGTGCTTTCCGAGCCCTCGATATCGCGGCGGACCTGGGTGGATACCCGTCGGCGGACCGCTCGCAGATACATCTGTGGTCACCGCCCGTGGTGATCACGTGAGGTGCTGGAAGGACCCATCTTGGCAGTCTCCCGCCAGACCACGTCAGTCTCCACCGTTCCCGGTGCGCCCCGGAGGGTTTCGTTCGCGAAACTCTCCGAGCCGTTGCCGGTCCCGGGGCTGCTCGACCTCCAGACGGAGTCGTTCGAGTGGTTCATCGGCTCGGAGGAGTGGCAAGAGAGGGCCGCCTCGCGCGGTACCACGAACCTCGAGGGAGGCCTGGAGTCCATCCTCAAGGAGATCTCCCCGATCGAGGACTTCTCCGGATCGATGTCGCTCTCGTTCTCGGAGCCCTACTTCGAAGAGGTCAAGGCGTCCCTCGAGGACTGCCGCGAAAAGGATCGCACCTACGAGGCGCCCCTGTTCGTCACGGCCGAGTTCGAGAACACCGAGACCGGTGAGATCAAGTCCCAGACGGTCTTCATGGGTGATTTCCCCATGATGACCGACAAGGGCACGTTCATCATCAACGGCACCGAGCGGGTCGTCGTCTCCCAGCTCGTCCGGTCGCCGGGCGTGTACTTCGATCGCTCGCGTGACAAGTCCACGGAGCGGGACGTCCACTCCGTCAAGGTCATCCCGTCGCGTGGCGCGTGGCTCGAGTTCGACGTCGACAAGCGCGACACCGTCGGCGTCCGCATCGACCGCAAGCGTCGCCAGTCGGTCACCGTCCTGCTCAAGGCCCTCGGGTGGACGACCACCGAGATCAAGGAGCGTTACGGCTTCTCCGAGATCATGATGTCCACGCTCGAGAAGGACACGGTCGAGGACACCGACCAGGCCCTGCTCGAGATCTACCGCAAGCTGCGCCCGGGCGAGCCGCCGACCCGCGAGTCCGCGGAGGCGCTCCTGGAGAACCTGTTCTTCAAGGAGAAGCGTTACGACCTGGCCCGCGTCGGTCGGTACAAGGTCAACCGCAAGCTCGGTCTGCCCGACCCCGAGGGTGACGCCACCACGACGCTCACCCGCGAGGACATCGCCGCCACCATCGAGTACCTCGTGCGCCTCCACGCGGGCGACGACTCGATGCAGGTGGCCGGTGGCCGCGAGGTGCCGGTCGAGGTCGACGACATCGACCACTTCGGCAACCGTCGTCTGCGTACCGTCGGTGAGCTCATCCAGAACCAGGTCCGCGTCGGCCTGTCCCGCATGGAGCGTGTCGTCCGCGAGCGCATGACCACGCAGGACTCCGAGGCGATCACCCCGCAGTCGCTGATCAACATCCGGCCCATCACGGCGGCGCTCAAGGAGTTCTTCGGAACCTCCCAGATGTCGCAGTTCATGGACCAGAACAACCCGTTGTCGGGTCTGACCCATAAGCGTCGTCTGTCCGCGCTGGGCCCCGGTGGTCTGTCGCGTGAGCGCGCCGGGCTCGAGGTCCGTGACGTGCACGCCTCGCACTACGGCCGCATGTGCCCGATCGAGACCCCCGAGGGTCCGAACATCGGTCTGATCGGTTCGCTCTCGGTGTACGCGCGGGTCAACCCGTTCGGTTTCATCGAGACCCCGTACCGCCGCGTCTACGAGGGCGTCGTCACCGATCAGGTGGACTACCTCACCGCCGACGAGGAAGACCGCTACGTCGTCGCGCAGGCCAACTCGGAGATCGACGCCGACGGCCGCTTCGTCGAGGACCGCATCCTCGTGCGCAAGAAGCACGGTGACGTCGAGATGGTCGAGCCGGGCGACGTCGACTACATGGACGTCTCGCCGCGACAGATGGTCTCCGTGGCCACCGCGATGATCCCGTTCCTCGAACACGATGACGCCAACCGTGCCCTGATGGGCGCGAACATGCAGCGGCAGTCCGTGCCGCTCGTGCGTTCCGAGGCGCCGCTCGTCGGCACCGGCATGGAGCTGCGCGCGGCCGTGGACGCCGGCGACGTGGTCGTCAACACCGCCCCGGGCATGGTGGAGGAGGTCTCGGCCGACTTCATCACCGTGATGGACGACGACGGCGGGCGTCAGACCTACCGCCTGTCGAAGTTCGCGCGCTCGAACCAGGGCACCTGCTCCAACCAGCGTCCGATCGTCGACGAGGGTGACCGCGTCGAGGTCGGCCAGGTCCTGGCCGACGGCCCCTGCACCGAGAACGGCGAGATGGCGCTGGGCAAGAACCTGCTCGTCGCGATCATGCCGTGGGAGGGCCACAACTACGAGGACGCGATCATCCTCTCGCAGCGCCTGGTGGAGGAGGACGTGCTCACGTCCATCCACATCGAGGAGCACGAGATCGACGCCCGCGACACCAAGCTGGGCGCCGAGGAGATCACGCGGGACATCCCCAACGTCTCCGACGAGGTCCTGGCGGACCTCGACGACCGCGGCATCGTGCGCATCGGCGCCGAGGTCCGTGACGGTGACGTCCTCGTCGGCAAGGTCACGCCGAAGGGTGAGACCGAGCTGACCCCGGAGGAGCGCCTGCTGCGCGCCATCTTCGGTGAGAAGGCGCGCGAGGTGCGCGACACCTCGCTCAAGGTGCCCCACGGTGAGTCCGGCAAGGTCATCGGCGTCCGCGTCTTCTCGCGGGACGACGACGACGATCTGCCCCCCGGTGTCAACGAGCTGGTGCGCGTCTACGTCGCGCAGAAGCGCAAGATCCAGGACGGCGACAAGCTCGCCGGCCGCCACGGCAACAAGGGCGTCATCGGTAAGATCCTCCCCGCCGAGGACATGCCGTTCATGCCCGACGGCACGCCGGTGGACATCATCCTCAACACACACGGCGTCCCGCGTCGTATGAACATCGGTCAGATCATGGAGACCCACCTCGGCTGGCTGGCCAAGGCCGGCTGGGAGGTCCCGCGTGAGGCGGACGGCTCCCTGCCCGACTGGGCGACCAAGCTGCCGGAGGAGATCCACAGCGTCGAGGCCGGCACCAACACGGCCACGCCCGTCTTCGACGGCGCGGCGGACACGGAGATCACCGGTCTGCTCGGCTGCACCCTGCCGAACCGTGACGGCGAGCGCATGGTGCAGGCCGACGGCAAGGCGACCCTCTTCGACGGTCGCTCCGGCGAGCCCTTCCCGTACCCGGTGTCCGTGGGCTACATGTACATCCTCAAGTTGCACCACCTCGTGGATGACAAGATCCACGCGCGTTCGACCGGTCCGTACTCGATGATCACCCAGCAGCCGCTCGGCGGTAAGGCCCAGTTCGGTGGCCAGCGATTCGGTGAGATGGAGTGCTGGGCGATGCAGGCCTACGGCGCGGCGTACACGCTGCAGGAGCTGCTGACGATCAAGTCCGACGACGTCGTGGGCCGCGTGAAGGTCTACGAGGCGATCGTCAAGGGCGAGAACATCCCGGAGCCGGGTATCCCGGAGTCCTTCAAGGTGCTTCTCAAGGAGCTGCAGTCGCTGTGCCTCAACGTGGAGGTGCTCTCCAGCGACGGCCAGGCCGTCTCCCTGGGTGAGGGCGACGACGACGATCTCGACCGCACCGCCGCGAACCTGGGGATCAACCTCTCGCGCGACGAGTCCTCGGCGGCCGACGAGCTGGCGCAGTAAGTAGGCGGGCGGGCGGCAGCCCTGTCGCCCGCCCCGCACCCGAAGAATTCAGTTCCACCACGGCGGGCCCCCGGCCCCACCCCGCGAGGGCCCGCCATCATCCCACCCGGGAAAGGACGCCTACGTGCAGGACGTCAACTACTTCGACGAGCTGGTCATCAGCCTCGCGACGGCCGAGGACATCCGTAACTGGTCCTACGGCGAGGTCAAGAAGCCGGAGACCATCAACTACCGCACCCTCAAGCCGGAGAAGGAGGGCCTGTTCTGCGAGAAGATCTTCGGCCCCACCCGGGACTGGGAGTGCTACTGCGGCAAGTACAAGCGCGTGCGCTTCAAGGGGATCATCTGTGAGCGCTGCGGCGTCGAGGTGACCCGTGCCAAGGTCCGCCGCGAGCGCATGGGCCACATCGAGCTGGCCGCGCCCGTCACCCACATCTGGTACTTCAAGGGCGTCCCGTCGCGCCTGGGTTACCTGCTGGACCTGGCGCCCAAGGACCTCGACAAGATCATCTACTTCGCCGCCTACGTCATCACCGGCGTCGACACCGAGCTGCGTCACAACGAGCTCAGCACCCTCGAGGCCCAGGTCCTCGAGGAGCGCAAGATCATCGAGGACGAGCGGGACTCCGACATCGAGGCCCGCGCGCGGAAGCTCGAAGCCGATCTCGCCGAGCTCGAGGCCGAGGGTGCCAAGGCCGACCAGCGCCGCAAGGTGAAGGACGGCGGCGAGAAGGAGATGAAGAAGATCCGCGAGTCGGCCCAGCGCGAGCTGGACCGTCTCGACGAGATCTGGACCACCTTCACCAAGCTCGACGTCAACCAGATCATCGTCGACGAGGGCATCTACCGCGAGCTCGAGGACCGCTTCGGCGAGTACTTCGAGGGCGGCATGGGCGCCGAGGCGATCCAGGCGCTGCTGCTGAACTTCGACCTGGCCGCCGAGGCCGAGTCGCTGCGGGAGATCATCCGCAACGGCAAGGGTCAGAAGAAGATCCGCGCCCTGAAGCGCCTCAAGGTCGTCTCCGCGTTCCTGCAGTCGGGCAACCACCCGGCCGCGATGGTCCTCGGGGCCGTCCCGGTGATCCCACCGGAGCTGCGTCCGATGGTCCAGCTCGACGGTGGCCGCTTCGCCACCTCGGACCTCAACGACCTCTACCGTCGTGTGATCAACCGCAACAACCGCCTCAAGCGGCTGATGGATCTCGGCGCCCCCGAGATCATCGTCAACAACGAGAAGCGGATGCTGCAGGAGTCCGTCGACGCGCTGTTCGACAACGGCCGGCGTGGCCGGCCCGTCACGGGCCCGGGCAACCGCCCGCTCAAGTCGCTCTCGGATCTGCTCAAGGGCAAGCAGGGCCGGTTCCGTCAGAACCTGCTCGGCAAGCGCGTCGACTACTCCGGTCGTTCCGTGATCGTCGTGGGCCCACAGCTGCAGCTGCACCAGTGTGGGCTGCCCAAGCTGATGGCGCTCGAGCTGTTCAAGCCCTTCGTCATGAAGCGTCTGGTGGACCTCAACCACGCGCAGAACATCAAGTCCGCCAAGCGCATGGTCGAGCGTCAGCGCGACCAGGTGTGGGACGTGCTCGAAGAGGTCATCGCCGAACACCCGGTGATGCTCAACCGTGCGCCCACGCTGCACCGCCTCGGCATCCAGGCGTTCGAGCCGCAGCTCGTCGAGGGCAAGGCCATCCAGCTGCACCCGCTCGTGTGTGAGGCCTTCAACGCCGACTTCGACGGTGACCAGATGGCCGTGCACCTCCCGCTGTCCGCGGAGGCGCAGGCCGAGGCGCGCATCCTCATGCTCGCCTCGAACAACATCCTGTCGCCGGCGTCGGGTCGTCCGCTCGCCATGCCGCGTCTGGACATGGTGACCGGCCTGTACTACCTCACCCGTCTGGACGAGGGTGCGACCGGCTCGTACGTCCCGGCCTCCGAGGACACCCCCGCCGTGGGCGTGTACTCGACGCCGTCGGAGGCCATCATGGCCGTCGACCTCGGCGTGCTGGACATCCACGC
The DNA here is from genome assembly GCF_002441635.1 of Dietzia sp. WMMA184. Lineage (NCBI taxonomy): Bacteria > Bacillati > Actinomycetota > Actinomycetes > Mycobacteriales > Dietziaceae > Dietzia > Dietzia sp. WMMA184. The sequence goes on from NZ_NXEI01000001.1 coordinate 3,503,490, forward strand.
CCCGATCCAGGTCCGACTGACGCACCAGCGTCCGTCGGCCGACGTCGAGGCCGAGCAGTTCCCCGAGGGCTGGACGCAGGGCCAGGAGTGGCTGACCGTGACCACCCTCGGTCGCGTGATGTTCAACGAACTGCTCCCGGCGGACTACCCGTTCGTCAACGAGCAGATGCCCAAGAAGCGTCAGGCCGTCATCATCAACGACCTGGCCGAGCGCTACCCGATGATCGTCGTGGCGCAGACGGTGGACAAGCTCAAGGACACCGGTTTCTACTGGGCCACCCGCTCGGGTGTCACCATCGCCATGTCCGACGTACTGGTCCCGCCGGCCAAAAAGGAGATCCTCGCCTCGTACGACGCGAAGGCCGCGCGCCTGGAGTCGCAGTACGACCTCGGCAAGATCACCGACGAGGAGCGCAAGTCGGACCTGGTCAAGCTCTGGCAGGAGGCCACCGACGAGATCGGTCAGGCCATGGAGGAGAACTACCCGGACTCCAACCCGATCCCGACGATCGTGAAGTCGGGCGCGGCGGGCAACATGACCCAGATCCGCTCGCTCGCGGGCATGAAGGGTCTGGTGACGCGTCCGAACGGCGAGTTCATCCCGCAGCCGATCAAGTCCTCGTTCCGCGAGGGCCTGACCGTGCTCGAGTACTTCATGAACACGCACGGCGCCCGTAAGGGTCTGGCCGACACCGCCCTGCGTACCGCCGACTCGGGTTACCTCACCCGCCGTCTCGTCGACGTCTCGCAAGACGTCATCGTGCGCGAGACCGACTGTGGGACGTCGAAGGGTGTCGAGACGACCATCGCCCGCCCGGTGATGGACGTCCACGGCAGCCCGACCGGGTCCCTCGAGCGCGACGAGCACGTCGAGACCTCGACGTTCGCCCGGACGCTCGCGGAGGACGCGCTCGACGCCGACGGCAACGTGATCGTCGCCGCGGGCACCGACCTCGGTGACCCGAACATCGAGGCGCTGATCGTCGCCGGCATCGAGAAGGTCAAGGTCCGGTCGGTCCTCACCTGCACCACCGGTACCGGCGTCTGTGCGACCTGCTACGGCCGCTCGATGGCCACCGGTCTCCTGGTGGACATCGGCGAGGCCGTCGGCATCGTCGCCGCCCAGTCGATCGGTGAGCCGGGCACCCAGCTGACGATGCGTACCTTCCACCAGGGTGGCGTCGGTGACGACATCACCGGCGGTCTCCCGCGCGTGCAGGAGCTCTTCGAGGCTCGTGTTCCGAAGGGCAAGGCGCCGATTGCCGAGGAGGCGGGCCGGATCCGTCTCGAGGAGGAGGAGCGCTTCTACACGATCACGATCGTGCCGGACAACGGTGCGGACGAGATCGTCTACGAGAAGCTGTCGAAGCGCCAGGGCCTGGCCCATATCGAGCTGGAGGACGGCTCCTCCCGCCCGATCGCGGACGGCGATCACCTCGAGCGCGGGCAGGCCCTCCTCGAGGGCCCGGCCGATCCGCACGAGGTGCTGGCCATCCTCGGCCCCAACGGTGTCCAGAAGTTCCTCGTCGACGAGGTGCAGAAGGTCTACCGTGCGCAGGGTGTGTCGATCCACGACAAGCACCTCGAGGTCATCGTCCGTCAGATGATGCGTCGAGTCGCGATCAACGACTCGAACAGCACCGAGTTCCTGCCCGGTGCGCTCGTGGAGCGTGCCGAGCTCACGGCGGAGAACCGCCGCGTGCTCACCGAGGGCGGCTCGCCGGCCTCGGCGCGTCCGGTCCTCATGGGCATCACCAAGGCCTCGCTGGCCACGGACTCGTGGCTCTCGGCTGCCTCCTTCCAGGAGACCACCCGCGTGCTCACCGACGCCGCCATCAACAAGCGGTCGGACAAGCTCGTGGGCCTCAAGGAGAACGTCATCATCGGTAAGCTCATCCCGGCGGGTACCGGTATCAACCGCTACCGGAACTCGACGGTCGAGCCCACCGAGGAGGCCCGCGCCGCCGCGTACTCCATCCCGGACTACGGCGATGGTTTCTACGGTCCCGAGGACGGGTTCGGGGACGCCACCGGCGCCTCGGTCCGCCTGGACGACCTGGGCTACTGAGCAGGCCCCACGGCGACGAACCGACCGTGGAGTAACACCGACACCGGACCCCCGAGCGCCTCTCGCGCCGGGGGTCCGCTGCGTTCGTCCGGCCGTGTGTGGGACCGGGGCGAACGTGTTCTAGACTTTCCCGATGTGCCCGTCGCCGCCCGCGACACCCGCCGACGGCGGGCCGACGACCATGAAGGAGGCGATCGAGAAGTGCGGATCGCGCTGCTCTCGTACCGGAGCAAGCCACACGGCGGGGGCCAGGGCGTCTACGTCCGTCACCTCAGCCGCGAGTTGGCAGCACTCGGACACACGGTCGAGGTGTTCTCCGGTCAGCCCTACCCGGAACTCGACCCGGGCCCCACGCTCACCGAGGTCCCGAGTCTGGACCTGTACAACGACGCGAACCCGTTCCGCACGCCGCACCCGCGGGAGATCCGCGACCTCATCGACGTGCTCGAGGTGGTCACCATGTGGACCGCCGGGTTCCCGGAGCCGCGGACGTTCAGCATGCGGGCCGCGCGCACACTCCGGGAACGTCTGGACGACTTCGACGTGGTGCACGACAACCAGTGCCTGGGATCCGGCCTGCTGGACCTGGAGAAGGCGGGTTTCCCCGTCGTGGCCACGGTGCACCACCCCATCACGCGGGATCGCGCGCTGGCCATGAAGGAGGCCCCGCTGCGCAAGAAGATCACGACGTGGCGTTGGTTCGGGTTCCTGGGCATGCAGATGCGGGTCTCCCGCAAGCTGCAGGAGATCATCACGGTCTCCAGCAACTCCGCCGACGACATCGCCACCGACTTCGGCGTGGACCCGGACCGCATCGTCACGATCCCGCTGGGCGTGGACACCGACCGGTTTCATCACCGGCGCGTGCGTGAGCCCGGCCGCCTGGTCTGCGTGGCCAGTGCCGATCAGCCGCTCAAGGGCGTGCCGGTCCTGTTGCGCGCGCTGGCCAGGGTCCGCGAGGAGCACCCGGGCGTGCGTCTGACGCTGGTGTCCAAGCTCAAGCGCAAGGGCGAGGCTGCCAGGCTGCTCGACAAGCTGGGCCTGAGGGACGCGGTGGACCTGGTGTCCGGGGTCGACGACGACGAGCTCGCCGATCTCGTCGGGTCGGCCGAGATCGCGGTCGTGCCGAGTATGTACGAGGGATTCTCCCTGCCTGCGGTGGAGGCCATGTCCAGCGGCTGCGCACTTGTCGCGACCCGGGCCGGCGCGCTGCCGGAGGTAGTCGGCACGGACGACTCGGCGGCCCGCCTGGTCGAGCCGGGCGACGTCGACGCGCTGGCCCGTGAGATCAGCGCGCTGCTGTCCGACCCGGCCGAGCGGCAACGCCTCTCGCAGGGCGGCCGTGCACGGGTCATGGAGCGCTACAGCTGGGCCGCCGTCGCCCGCAGGACCGTCGAGGTCTACGAGGCCGCTATCGCCCGGGTCCGCGGCGACGCGCTGCCGGACCTGACGGCCGGGCCGGTCCTCGGGCCGGATCAGACAGAGATCGACGAGCACGTCACCGACGACGTGCCCGAGGTGCTCCCGGAGTCCGGTGAGTACACCATCCGTGAGCAGGAGGACGCCGCATGCTGACCGCTGATTTCGACCGTCTCGGGGTCACCCCCGGTATGCGAGCCATCGACGTGGGGGCCGGCCTCGGTCGTCACACCTTCGAGCTCTACCGGCGTGGCGCGGACGTCACGGCGTTCGACCAGAACGCCGACGAGATGCAGCAGGTCTCCGACATGCTCGCCGCCATGGAGGCCGAGGGCGAGGGGCTGCCCACCTCGAAGGGGGAGGCCGTCACCGGGGACGCGCTGAACATGCCGTACGAGGACGCGACCTTCGATCTGGTGCTCATCTCCGAGGTGCTCGAGCACGTCCCGGAGGACACCAAGGCCATCGCCGAACTCGTGCGGATCCTCAAGCCGGGCGGCGTCGCCGCCGTGACCGTGCCGCGTGAGTGGCCGGAGAAGCTCTGCTGGAAGCTGTCCGACGCCTACCACTCCAACCCGGGTGGGCACTGCCGGATCTACACCGCCGAGGAGTTGGGGTTCAAGCTCCGCGCCGCGGGGCTGGAGGTCACCGGCACCGGGTTCGCCCACGCGCTGCACGCCCCGTACTGGTGGCTCAAGTGCGCGGTGGGTACGGAGAACGACGACCACCCGTTGCCGAAGGCGTACCACAAGCTGCTCGTCTGGGACCTGATGAAGAAGCCCTGGGTCACCCGGACCGCCGAGAAGGTGCTCAACCCGGTGATGGGCAAGTCCATCGTGTTCTACCTGCGTAAGCCCGTGGAGGCCTGATCGTCCGTGCAGACGCCCAACACCAGAGTCACCAGCCATCGTCCGGTCCCCACCGTGCCCGGGGTCCTCGACGCCGACGCGGTCCGCGCCACCGGCGAGTGGCTCGCCTCCGTCCAGAAGCCCAACGGTGAGATCCCGTGGTTCACCGGCGGTCACACCGACCCCTGGGATCACGTGGAGTCGGCGATGGGCCTGTCCGTCGCCGGCCAGTGGGAGGCCGCCGAGAGGGCGTACGGGTTCCTCCGGGACACCCAGCGGGGCGACGGGTCGTGGCCGATGAAGTGGCAGGACGACCACGTCGCCGACGGCGACGTCGACTCCAACTTCTGCGCGTACGTCGCGGTGGGCGTGTGGCACCACCACCTGGTGAGCGGCAGGCCCGGTTTCCTCGAGTCGATGTGGCCGACGGTGCGCCGGGCACTCGACCTGGTGTTGACGTTCCAGGGGCCCGAGGGGCAGATGTGGTGGGGCGCCGGTCCCGAGGGCTTCTGCGAGGAGGCGCTGGTCACCGGCTCGTCCAGCATCCACCACGCGCTGCGCTGCGGCGTCGCGATCGCCGAGGAGCTCGGCGGGAGCGCGCCGGACTGGGACGCCGCCGCCGACCGGTTGGGCCATGCGCTGCGCGCCCACCCCGAGCTCTTCACGCCCAAGGACGAGTTCTCCATGGACTGGTACTACCCGGTCCTGGCCGGCGTGATGGTGGGGGAGCAGGCGCAGGCGCGGCTCGACTCCCGGTGGGACGACTTCGTGGTGGACGGACTGGGCATCCGCTGCGTCGACCACCGGCCGTGGGTCACCGGGGCCGAGACGTGCGAACTGGTGCTCGCCCTGGAGGCGGCCGGGCGACACGATGAGGCGCTCGCGCAGTTCACCAACATGCAGCACCTGCGGGACACCGACGGTTCCTACTGGACCGGACTCGTCTTCGCCGACGGCAAGCGGTGGCCGGTCGAGCTGAGCACATGGACAGCGGCCGTCATGCTGCTGGCGGCGGACGCCCTCTCGCGCACCACCCCGGGCAACGAGATCTTCCGCTATGTCTCGCACCACACCATGCAGCGTCTGCAGTCCCAGCCGGGCGATCCGGCCGATTGCGTGGCGGGCGAGGTCTGCCCACCCGCCGCCGTCGTGCGCTAGTCTGTGGCGACACCGCCGCTGGACACCTGTCTGATCAGGTGTCAGGCGGCGGGTCGACGCTGCGCACGAGGGAGAACGCATGGAATTCGGACTGACCCTGTTCACCAGTGACCGGGGCATCCGGCCGACCACGGCCGCCGTGGCCGCCGAGCGCGCCGGGTTCTCCGCGTTCTACGTTCCCGAGCACACGCACATCCCGGTGCGGCGCGAGGCCGCGCACCCGGGTACCGGCGGCGCCGAGCTCCCCGACGAGCGGTACAGCCGCACTCTGGACCCGTGGGTCGCCCTCGGCGCCGCCGCGGCGGTCACGTCGACCATCCGTCTCGGCACCGCCGTGTCCATCCCGGTGGAGAGCGACCCCCTCACGCTGGCCAAGACCATCGCCTCGGTCGACCACCTCTCCGACGGGCGCACCGTGCTCGGCGTGGGGTACGGCTGGAATCTGGACGAGATGGCCGACCACAACGTGCCGCCGCAGCGTCGGCGCACCATGCTCCGCGAGTACCTCGAGGCCATGCGGGAGCTGTGGACGCACGACGAGGCCGAGTACCACGGAGAGTTCGTCGACTTCGGTCCCAGCTGGGCCTGGCCCAAGACCGCCCGCACGCCCGGCCCGCTCACCCTCGTGGGAGCGGCCGGCACGGAGAAGAACCTCAAGTGGATCTGCCGCAGCGCCGACGGCTGGATGACCACCCCGATCTCCCAGGACATCGCCGGCAGCGTACGGACGCTGCGGGAACTGTGGGCGGAGGCCGGACGGGAGGGCGAGCCCTACATCGTCGTCCTCGACGGGAAACCGGATCACGAGAAGATCGACGCCTACCGCGAACTCGGCGTCCACGAGCTCGTCTACGGCACTCCCGACCGGGCCGAGGACGAGGTGCTGGCCTACATCGACCGCCTCGCCGGCAAACTCGGCCTCGACGCCCTGGTCTGAGGCGGGCGGGGCTCCCGGGAGCGCCCCACCGGGACTCCGCACGCCGGTACCGTCAGGGTATGGACACCAGCGCGCCCGCCGCCCCCGTCGTCGTCGTCACCGGAGCCGGGGGCGGCCTCGGGGCCGCCACCACCGCGCTCTACGCCTCCCGGGGCTGGCACGTCGTGGCCGTCGACCTCCAGGCGCCGCCCGGCGGTGACCGAATCACGCCCCTCGCCGCCGACGTCACCGACTCCGCCTCGCTCACCGCCCTGGCCGACCGGGTCCGACGCGAGCACGGCCGCCTCGACGCGCTCGTCACGTTCGCGGGCGTCCTCGGGATCGGGCCGCTGGCCGAGACCGATCCGGACCGGGTGCAGCAGGTCCTGGACGTCAACGTCATGGGCACCGTGCGCACCGTCCACGCCCTGTGGGACCTCCTCCGGGAGACCCGCGGGAGGGTGGTGCTCATCAGCTCCGAGACCGGCCCGCAGCACGGCATGCCGATGAACGGCGCCTACGCCATGAGCAAGCACGCGATCGAGGCCTACGGTGACGCGCTGCGGCGCGAGCTGATGTTCCTCGGCCTGGACGTCGTGCTCGTCCAGCCGGGTCCGTTCCGCACCGGCATGACCGCCTCGATCCGGCGGCGCTTCCAGGAATCGACCGCCCCCGGCTCGCCGTTCGCCGCGATGGCCGCGGTGATGGGGGAGATGGCCGCCGGTGAGGACGACAAGGCCACCGACCCGTCCGTGCTCGCGGAGGCCGTGTGGACCGCCGGTACCACAGCGCGCCCCCGCCGCCGCTACGCCGTGCGATGGGACCTCGGCCGACGTCTCCTCGACCATCTGCCGGTGGCGGTCGTGGACAAGGCGCTCGTCCTGGCGCTGAGCGGGAAGATCAACGCCAAGAAGCTGGAGCTGCGCCGCGAGGCCGTCGACGCCCGGGCCGAGATGAGCGAGGTCGTCGAATGAGCAACCTCGACCCCGACCCGCCCGAGATCGAGTGCGAGGCCGGCGGTGCGCCGGGCGGGCCCCGTTCGGCAGAGGCGCAGCCCGGCGGGGCCGTCGTGGAGATCATCACCTCCCGCGAGGTGCCCCTGGGCGGGCCGCGGGCGATGACGGTCCGCCGGACGCTGCCGCAGCGCCAGCGTTCGCTCATCGGCGCCTTCTGCTTTGTCGACCACTACGGACCGGATGACGTCTCGGCCACCGGCGGCATGGACGTGCCCTCGCACCCGCACACCGGCCTGCAGACCGTGAGCTGGCTCTTCGAGGGCAGCGTCACCCATCACGACTCCGGGGACAACCATGCGGTGGTGCGCCCGGGGGAGGTCAACCTCATGACCTCCGGCGCCGGCATCTGCCACACCGAGGTCTCGACCCAGGACACCACCGTCCTGCACGGCGTGCAGCTGTGGACCGTGCTACCCGAGGAACACCGCGAGAGCAGCGGCCGCAGGTTCGACCACCACGTGCCCGACCCCGTCGGATTCGCCGGCGGAGCGGCGCGGGTCTTCATGGGGTCGCTGCTGGGCTCGTCGTCGTCGGTCACCACCTACACCCCCCTCGTCGCCGCGGAGCTCCGGCTCGACCCCGGCGCCGAACTGCGACTGGACGTCGACCCGGCCTTCGAGCACGGGCTTCTCGTCGACTCCGGTGATCTGACCCTCGAGGGCGTCGACGTGGAGGTCAGCCACCTCGCGTACACCGGCGTCGGCGAGACCACCCTGACGATCCGCAACACCGGCACCACCGCCGGGCGGGCGGTCCTCATCGGTGGCACCCCGTTCGAGGAGGACATCATCATGTGGTGGAACTTCATCGGCCGGACCCACGACGAGATCGCGGGCTACCGCGAGCAGTGGGAGGCCGGATCGGAGCGCTTCGGACGCGTGGACGGGTACATCGGCCACGACCCGCGGGGGCTGACCCGGCTCCCCGCGCCCACCCTGCCCACCACCACCCTCAAACCGCGGGTCAACCCGGACCCGCGCGCACAGTCGACCCCGATGTGAGAGGACACCGCAGATGACCGAGTACACCGACAAGACCGGCGCCACCGTGACCGTGGACCGAGCCGACTCCACCGAGGCGTTCGAGGTCCGGGACGCCTCCGGCGAGGTCGCCGGCCACGCCGATTTCCGCGACCACGCCGGCGAGCGCGTCTTCCACCACACCGTGGTCGACGAGGAGTTCGGTGGCCGGGGCATCGGCACCGCACTCGTGCGCGGCGCGGTGGAGGCCACGCGCGAGGAGGGGATCACCATCGTGCCGGTGTGCTCGATGGTGGAGGGTTTCCTCGGCAAGAACGCGGACGAGTTCGCCGGCGCGTACCGGGAGGCCACGGACGCCGACCGGGCGCGATTCGGCGGGGAGGACGGCTGACATGGGGGTCCCGCAGTTGGATCGCGCCCAACGCGAGGTCTACAAGCAGCTCGTCCGCACCGCCGTGGCCTCGCGGGAGGCCTCCGGCGAGGCCGGGCTGGAGGAGTCGCTGCTCGAACTGGTCAACGTGCGCGTCTCGCAGCTCAACGGCTGCGCGGCCTGCCTGGCCACCCACGTGCCGGCGGCCCGCAAGGCCGGGGTCTCCCAGGACCGGCTCGACCTGCTGCCCGCGTGGCGGGAGATCGATGCGTTCGGTGACCCGGAAAGGGCGGCACTACGACTGGCCGAGACGCTGACCCGGCTGGACGACGCCGAGGAACGCGCCGCCGCGACCGCAGCCGCCGCCGACCACTTCTCCGACGAGCAGCTCTCGGCGCTCGAGTGGACGATCGTGCTGATCAACGCCTTCAACCGGGTGTCGATCGCCAGCCACCACCAGCCGGGGATCGAGGACTGACCGGGCCCGGCCGCGGTGCGGGGGTGCGGGGTCAGCGGGTGGCGCCCGGGCGGTCAGCGGGTGGCGACCGGCACCATCGCCGCCCGGTCGGAGCGGACGATCTCCTTGCCGAACGGGAAGCACGTGACCGGGATGAGCTTGAGATTGGCCCACGCCAGGGGCAGGCCGATGATCGTCATCGCCTGCGCGACGGCGGTGGCGACGTGGCCGATCGCCAGCCACAGTCCGGCCACCAGGAACCAGATGACGTTGGCGATCGTGCTCACCCCGCCGGGACGGCCCCGGTCGACGACCTCCCGGCCGAACGGCCACAGCACGTAGGCGGCGATCCGGAAACTCGCGACCCCGAACGGGATCGTGATGATGAGGATGCAGGCGAGGATCCCGGCCAGCACATAGCCGAGGAACAGCCAGATGCCCGCGGTCAGCAGCCAGATGATGTTGAGGACGAGGGTCAACACTGCACGCATGATGCCACCCTATGCCGGAAGCGGAAGTGGCATCGCAGGGCTACGGTGGGCGGTGTGAGCGATAAGCCGAACGTGCAGACCCTCGGCGAGCTGCGCGCCGCCGGATACACCAGCCGCACCCTCCGCGAGGAGCTGCGCGAGAACCTGCTCGCGGCCCTGGCCGCCGGACGCGATCCGTGGCCCGGCATGCACGGCTTCGACACGACGGTGATCCCACAGGTCGAGCGGGCGATCATCGCCGGCCACGACATCGTCCTGCTCGGAGAACGCGGCCAGGGCAAGACCCGTCTGCTGCGCACGCTCGTCGGGTTGCTGGACGAGTGGTCGCCCGTCGTGGCCGGGTCCGAGCTGGGCGAGGACCCGCTCGCGCCGATCACCGAACCCACGCGCGAGCGGATCGCCCGCGAGGGGGATGCGCTGCCCGTACAGTGGCGCCACCGTGACGAGCGCTATGTGGAGAAGCTGTCCACCCCGGACACCTCCGTCGCCGACATGATCGGCGACGTCGATCCCATGAGGGTGGCCGAGGGCCGCCGACTGGGTGACCCGGAGACCATCCACTACGGGTTGGTGCCGCGCGCGAACCGCGGGATCGTGGCGCTCAACGAACTGCCCGACCTGGCCGAGAGGATCCAGGTGGCGTTGCTCAACGTCATGGAGGAGCGGGACGTCCAGATCCGCGGCTACGTCCTGCGCCTGCCCCTGGACGTGCTGGTGGTGGCCTCGGCGAACCCGGAGGACTACACCAACCGCGGACGGATCATCACCCCGCTGAAGGACCGGTTCGGCGCCGAGATCCGCACCCACTACCCGCTAGACCTGGCCGACGAGATCGAGGTCGTGCGGCAGGAAGCCGAGCTGACCGCCGAGGTGCCGGATCCGCTGATGGAACTGCTCGCCCGGTTCACGCGCGAGTTGCGCACCTCCGACTCGATCAACCAGGCCTCCGGCGTCTCCGCCCGCTTCGCCATCGCCGGCGCGGAGACCGTCGCGGCGGCGGCCCGACGGCGGGCGGCCGTGCGGGGTGCCGACGACCCGGGTGAGTCCGTGGCACGGCTCGTCGACGTGGACGCCGCCGTCGAGGTCCTGCGCGGCAAGATCGAGTTCGAGCCCGGCGAGGAGGGGCGCGAGACCGAGATCCTGCGGTACCTGCTGCGCATCGCCACGGTGGACGTCGTCCGCGGACTGTTCCGGGGGATCGACATGACCCCGCTGGTCGACGCGTTCGACGGGTCGGTGACCCTCACGACCGGCGCGAGCGTCACCGCCGCCGAATTCCTCGCCGCCCTGCCCGAGCTGTCCGAACCCGGGCTCTACGACGAGATCGCCGACAGGGTCGGGGCGTCCAACGTCGGCCAGCGGGCCGGCGGGATCGAACTGGCGCTGGAGGGGCTCTACCTCTCACGGCGTCTGTCCAAGGAGACCGGGGACGGCGCCGCCGTCTACGGCTGACACCATCGGCGGCTGCCGAGCGCCGCCGGAGCAGGAGGTGCGCGATGTCGCGACCAGAGCCCCGCGCCCGCTACGGGCGCTACATCGGCGGGCCGGACCCGCTCGCGCCCCCGCTCGACCTGTCCGAGGCGCTCGACGCGGTCTCCGAGGGCGTCATGGCCGGGTACTCCCCGGAGCAGTCCATGCGGGAGTTCCTCCGCACCGGCGGCCGCGACCAGACAGGCCTCGACGAGCTGGCCGGACGCATCCAGCGTCGACGCCGCGAACTGCTGCAGCGGAACCACCTGGGCGGCACCCTCGAGGAGGTCTCCCGGCTGCTCGACGAGGCGCTGCTCGCCGAGCGGGGACAGCTCGCCCGCGACACCGCCATGGATCCCATGGACCGCACCCTGCGGGAGATGACCATCGAGAACCTGCCCGACTCGCCGGCCGCCGCGGTCGGGGAACTCAAGGACTACGACTGGGCCTCGTCCGACGCCCGCGAGGCGTACCGCCGCATCCAGGACCTCATGGGCGCCGAGGCGCTCGACGCCCGATTCGCCGGGATGAAACAGGCGCTGGAGAACGCGACCGACGCCGACCGGGCGGCGGTGTCGGAGATGCTGTCGGACCTGACCGAACTGCTCGACAAGCACGCCCGCGGAGAGGACACCCCCGAGGACTTCCGTGAGTTCATGGACAAGCACTCCGACGCGTTCCCGGAGCAGCCGAAGGACGTCGAGGAGCTGATCGACACCCTCGCCGAGCGTGCGGCCGCGGCCCAGCGGATGATGCGCTCGATGACCCCGGAGCAGCGGGAGGAGCTCATGGCCCTGTCGCAGCAGGCGTTCGGTTCGCCCGAGTTGATGGAGCAGCTGGGCCGGTTGGACGGGCTGCTGCAGTCCCTGCGTCCGGGCGAGGACTGGGACGGCTCGGAGGACTTCGAGGGCTCCGAGGGGCTGGGGATGTCCGAGGGGACCGCGGCCATGGCCGAACTCGGGGACCTCGACCGGCTGGCCGAACAGCTCTCCCGGAGCGACAGGTCCCCGCTGTCCGAACTCGACCTGGAGGCGGTGGCCCGCCATCTCGGTCGCGAGGCGGCGGTGTCCGTGCAGACGCTGTCGCGGCTCGAACAACAGATGCGCGAGTCCGGCTACCTCAGTCGCCGACCGGACGGGGACCTCCGACTCTCCCCGGCCGCGCTGCGCAAACTCGGGAGGTCACTGCTCCGCGACGCCGCACAGCGGTTGTCCGGCCGGACCGGTGCGCGCGAGACCAGGCTGTCGGGGGCCGCGGGGGAGCAGACGGGGTCGAGCCGGGCCTGGGAGTTCGGTGACGTCGAGTCCTGGGACGTGCCCAGGACCGTGGGCAATGCGATCTCCCGGATCGCCGCGGAGGGGGGCGAGACGGGTGCGGGGATCCGGCTCCTGCCCGAGGACATCGAGGTCAGGGAGACCGAGGCGCGGACCCAGGCCGCAGTGGCGCTGCTGGTGGACACGTCGTTCTCCATGGCCATGGAGGGGCGGTGGGTCCCGATGAAGCGTACGGCCCTGGCCCTCCACCACCTGGTGAGCACCCGTTTCCGGCAGGACCGGCTGCAGCTCATCTCGTTCGGCCGCTTCGCCCAGACCCGGACCGTGGAGGACCTGCTCTCCCTGGACGCGCAGTACGAGGCCGGCACGAACCTGCATCATGCGCTCCTGCTCGCCGGGCGGTACTTCCGTGAGCACCCGACGATGCAGCCGGTGTTGCTCATCGTCACCGACGGCGAACCCACCGCCCACCTGCTCAGCGGCGGGGAGCCGTGGTTCGCCTACCCGCCGGACCCTGAGACCATCCGGATCACCGTCGACGAGTTGGACCGGGTCGCCCGCACCGGGGCGCAGACGACCTTCTTCCGGCTGGGCGACGACCCGGGTCTGTCCCGATTCCTGGACGCGCTCGCCCGGAGGGTCGACGGCACGGTGGTGGCGCCGGACGTCGACGACCTGGGCGCAGCCGTGGTGGGGCGGTTCCTGCACTCACGGCGCGGTCGGCCCTCGCCCGGCGACCCGTGGAGCGCCGGCGGCCGCTGGGCGGTGTGACCCACCCCGCCGCTGCCCCGACCGCCAGACTCGGGCACCCCGCAACCGCGAGATCCGCTACTCCGAATCCGGATCCGCTACTCGTATCGGGGGAGCGGATCCGGATTCCGGGTAGCGGATGCGGGGCGGTTGGGGGCTCAGGGCATCGGCGCGCCGACCTCGCCGGAGTCGCGGCGCAGCACGCGCAGCGAGTCCACGGCCCGGACCTCGGTGAACTGGCCCGACTCGAGCGCGCGGCAGTAGATCTCGTACGGGGGACGGCCACCGTCCTCCGGGTTCGGGAACACGTCGTGGATGAGCAGCGCCCCGCCGATCTCCACCCACGGGGCCCAGCCCTCGTAGTCGGCCTGCGCCGCCTCGGAGGAGTGGCCTCCGTCGATGAAGACGAACGACGCGGGCCTGCCCCAGACGCGTGCAACCTGGGTCGACGTGCCCACCGCGGCGGTCACCACGTCGTCGAGCCGGGCGTCCCACATGGTGTGGCGGAACGCGCCGAGTGTCTCCAGGCGGCCGGTGTGCGCGTCCACCAGCGAGGTGTCGTGGTACTCCCAGCCGGGCTGGTGCTCCTCGGAACCGCGGTGGTGGTCCACGGTGACGATGCTGCCGCCGGTCACGCGGGCGGCCGCGCCGAGGAACACGGTGGAGCGGCCGCAGTAGGTGCCGATCTCCACGCCCACACCGTCGCCCAGGAACTCGCAGGCGATGTCGTACAAGGTGATGCCCTCCTCCAGCGGCATGAAGCCGGGGGCGGCGAGCGCTACGGCGAGCAGCGCGGGTTCGATCTCGGGTGCGGTCATGGGTTTCAACCTAGCGCCCGCCCCTCAGCCCTCGGCGCGGCGGGCGGCCTTGCGGGCACGCGCCACGTGCGGGCCCACCACGTTGCCGAGTTTGGTCCCGTTGGGCCAACCCGCGTAGTAGCAGAGGAACACCACGATCTCCTCCAGTTCCTCGGGCGTCAGCTCGTCGTTGCCGAGCGCCGCCCCCACCTGGATGTCCGCGATGTCGGTGTTGCCCTGGGCCGTCAGCGCCCCCAGGAGCAGCAACCGGCGATCGCGGTGACTCAGGCCCGGGCGGGACCAGATCCTGCCGAACAGGTGGTCCGCGGTCTCGGCGAAGTAATCACCCGGCCCGTCGGACATCTCGAAGCCGTACACCTCGGTCATCATGGCCAGACCGTGCTCGCGCTCCGGGCTCATCCCGGCGTCCGCGGCGTCGCTCATCGGTTCTCCTCGTCGTCGTCGTCGTGGTCGTCGTCGTGGTCTCGTCCGGTCCCGCCCGCATCGCCGGACACACCGCCCGCCGCACGGACGTCCGCGCAGCGGGCGAGCTCACCCGGCCCGACACCGAACCCGGTGCCCAGGTCGCGCAGCGCGATGGTGCCCAGGGGCAGGTCCACACCCAGCCGGTCGGCCAGTCCCAGGGCGAGGGACAGGTCCTTCTCGCCCAGGCCACGGACGTGGGTGAACACGCCGTGCCAGAAGTCGTCGGCCGCGATCGGCGCGGTGGTGTCCCGCAGCATCACGGCCCCGGCGCCGCCGGTGATGGCGTCGGTGTGGCGGACCACCCGGCCCAGCTTGGTGATGTCGATGCCCGCGGCCTCGGCCAGCCGGGAGGCCTCGGCGGTGGCGGTGAACGAGATGAAGTGCAGGAGGTTGCGGGCCAGTTTCATCCGCGTGCCCGCACCCACTTCCCCGGCGTGCACGGGCATGCCCGCCCACAGCGCGAACACCGGCTTGCACGCCTCGTAGACCTCGCGCGGCGCACCGACCATCACGGCGAGCTGACCCGATTCCGCCCCCTGCGCGCCACCCGACACCGGCGCGTCCACCAGGTGGACCCCGGCGGCCGCACACACCTCGGCCAGCTCAACAGCCGTCGAGTCGGCGATGGTGGAGTGGACCGCGATCACGGTCCCCGGTGCGGCGGTGCGCAGGATCCCCTCGGGTCCGTCGACGACGTCACGCACCTGGGCGTCGTCCAGCACCGTCACCGACACCAGGCGCGCCGTGCGGGCGACCTCGGCGCCGGTGGCGGCGGCGGTGGCGCCCTCGACGACGAACGGCTCGGTCGTCTCCGGGCGCACGTCGCACACCACGAGCCCGCCCGGCCAGGCCAGGAGGCGCTTCGCGATCGGCGCACCCATGTTGCCCAGGCCGATGAACCCGACCGGGGCGGGGGAGTCGCCGGGACCGCCGGGGCCGATCCCGGGTGCGGGGTCCTGTTCGGGGGCCGGGGCCGGGTCGCTCGTGATCGGATGTCCGCTCATGACCGGATGATCTGTCCGCCGTCGACGTTGAAGATCTGCCCGGTGATCCACGACGCCTCGTCCGACAGCAGGAACAGCAGCATCCCCACCAGGTCCTCCGGCTGACCCATGCGCTTGATGGGCAGCTTGTCGACCATCTCCTTGACGATCGACTGCGGGGTCGAGGAGCGGTTGGCCTCGGTGTCGATCGGCCCGGGAGCGATGGCGTTGATGCGGATGTTCGAGCCGCCCAGCTCGGTGGCGAGTTGCTGGGTGAGGCCGTTGACGCCGACCTTGGCCAGGCCGTAGAAGCCCGAGTACAGCCACGCCGCGGTGGAGGACTGGTTGACGATCGCGCCACCGCCGGCGGCGGCCATCTTCTCCCAGCAGGCGCGGACCATGAGCAGCTGACCGTTGAGGTTCACCGACATGAACTTCTCGTAGTAGTCCCACGGCACGGTGATGAGGAAGTCGAGCTTCATGCCGCCGAAGATCGCGGCGTTGTTGACCAGGATGTCCAGGCGGCCGAACTCCTCGACTGCGGCCTCGGCGCAGGCGTTGGCCGAGTCGGGGTCGGAGACGTCCGTGTGCCGGAAGACCGCCCGGCCGCCCGCGGCGACGATGTCCGCGGCGACGCGCTCCCCGTTCTCGGTCGACACGTCGGCGACCACCACGTTCGCGCCCTCGGCCGCGAGGGCCTTGGCGTACTCCTCGCCGATGCCGCCGGCGGCTCCGGTCACGATGGCGGTCCTACCGTCGAAACGTCCCATGTCGTGTGTCTCTTCCTGTCGGCGTGGTGATGCTGGATGGGGTGGTGCTGGTGAGTGGTGTGGGGCCAGGTGCCGGGCCAGTGGTGCCGGGTGCCCGGGCTCTCCGGTGCTGTCCGGGGCCTCAGGCCGGGGTGGCGACGGACTTGATCTCGAGGTACTCCTCGAAGCCCTCGCGGCCCATCTCGCGGCCGATGCCCGACTGCTTGTACCCGCCGAACGGCACGTCGGCGCCGTACCACTGGCCGCCGTTGACGCCGAGGGTGCCGGTGCGGATGCCGGCCACGACCTTCTCGATCCGCTCGGGGTCGGTGCCCCACACGGCTCCGGACAGTCCGTAGGGGGAGTCGTTGGCGATCCGGATCGCATCGGAATCGCCATCGTGGGGGATGACCACCAGGACGGGGCCGAAGATCTCCTCCTGTGCCACCCGCGCCGAGTTGTCGAGACCGGAGATGAGGGTCGGCTCCACCCAGAACCCGCGCTCCATGCCCTCGCCGGTGGGGCGGCCGCCACCGATCTCGATGGTGCCGCCTTCCTGGCGCGCCAGGGCGATGTAACCCTCGATGCGCTCGCGCTGGACGGCGGAGATGACCGGGCCGCAGAAGGCACCCGGGTCGTTGGGGTCCTTCGGGGCGAACGCCGCCATGGCGCCCTTGGCCGCCTCGACCGCCTCGTCGTACCTCTCGCGGGGCACGACGAGGCGGGTGGTCAGTGCGCAGCCCTGTCCGGCGTGCGTACACGCGTTGAGGGCCGTCATGAAGCACGCCGAGTTCAGGTCGGCGTCGTCCAGCACAACGGCGGCGGACTTGCCGCCGAGCTCGAGGAAGACCTTCTTCAGCGTCTCGGCGGCGGCGGCCATGATCTTCTTGCCGGTCGCGGTGGATCCGGTGAAGGAGACCAGGTCGACGCGCGGGTCGGTGGTCAGCTGTTCGCCGAGGCCGTGGTCGGACGACGAGACCACGTTGAGTACGCCGGCGGGGATGTCCGTCTCCTCGGCGGCGATCCGGGCCACGGCCGCGGCGATGAGCGGGGTGTCGGGGGCGGGCTTGAGCACCACGGTGCAGCCGGCGGCCAGCGCGGGGCCGATCTTGGCGAAGTTGATCTGGTTGGGGAAGTTCCACGGGGTGATGGCGCCGACCACGCCGACCGCCTCGCGCCGGGTCGAGCGGTTGGAGCGCACGCCCATGATCTCGGACTCCCCGAGCTCGGTGACCCACTCGTAGGCCTCCACCAGGTCGGCGAGCCAGCCCAGGTCCGCGACGGGCCCCTCCAGCTGGGGGCCGGTCGTGAACATGTGGGGCGCGCCGACCTCGGCGATGGTCAGTGCCCGCAGCTCCTCGATGTGTCCCTGAAGTGCATCGCGGAGCTGGCGCAGGCACCGCGCACGGAACGCGTGGTCCCAGGACCAGTCGGTGGTGTCGAACGCGGTGCGCGCGGCGGCGATGGCCGCGTCCATGTCCTCGCGCCCGGCGTCGGCGGCCCGGCCGATGACCTCCTCGGTGGCCGGGTTGAGGACGTCGAACGTGGCGCCCCCGGTCGCGGGTCGCAGCTCACCGCCGATCAGCAGGGGGGCGGTGTCGGTGATGCTCGTCGTCACTTCGGAGCCTTCCGTCGCGGTGGATCGATCCAGAATGGGTGGACAGCTGTCTAGACGATAGTCCGGACGGTGGTGTACTGTCCAGACACATGTCCAGTGATCTTCGGTTCGAATCGACGCGGCGCAGGCTCAACGGCCAGCAGGCCGAGACCGTCGACCGCCTGACCAGCGCGGCGGTCGAGGTGCTGCGGGAGAAGGGTCCCGGGGGCCTGGCCGTCCGTGCCGTGGCCGCCAGGGCCGGCGTCGCACCGGCGACCGCCTACACGTACTTCTCCTCCAAGGGCCACCTCATCGCGGAGGTGTTCTGGCGCCGTCTGGACGACCACGTGACCGAGGCCGCCGACGGTGGCTCCACCGCAGACCGGGTGGTCGCCGTGTTGCGCGACGTCGCGCTCCTCCTCGCCGACGAACCGGAACTGTCGTCGGCCGTCACCGCCGCCCTGTTGGGCGACGACCCCGAGGTCTCCCACCTGCGGGTCCGGATCGGTGCCGACATCCGGCGTCGCCTCGTGGCGGCGTTGGGGGACCGGAACGACGACGAGGTGGTCCAGGCGCTGGAGATGGTCTACGCCGGGGCACTCGTCCGGGCGGGCATGGGCTACGGCTCCTACTCGGACATGGCAGACGCGATCGAATCCGCAGCACGACTGATCCTGAGGTGACCCCTGAGATGACCACCGCGACGCCCGCTCCGCTCGTGTTCAGCCCGTACGACTACGCGGTGCACGAGGATCCCTACCCGTTCTACGCCCGTCTCCGCGCCGAGGCGCCCGTCTACCACAACCCGGACCTCGACTTCTGGGCGCTGAGCAGGCACGCGGACGTCCGCGAGGCGTTCCGCGCGCCGGACGTGTTCTCCAACGCCATGGGGGTCTCGCTGGACCCCGCCGCGTACGGGCCGCACGCCTACAAGACGATGTCCTTCCTCGCGATGGACGATCCCCGCCACGCCCGCCTGCGCAAACTGGTGAGCAAGGGGTTCACCTCCAGGCGCGTGGACGCCCTGTCCGACGGGATCTCGAGGATCTCGCGGCAGTACTGGGACGAGTGCCTGGCACGGTCCCGAGACGGGGAGACCATCGACTTCGTCGACGACTACGCGGGCAAGCTGCCCATGGACGTCATCTCGGATCTCATGGGCGTACCGGAGGTCGACCGGGCCGAACTGCGTCGGCTGGCCGACCTCGTCATGCACCGCGAGGAGGGCGTGCAGGACGTGCCGGAGGACTCCATGGTGGCCGCGCTCGACCTCATCACCTACTACCAGGGGATGGTCGCCGAGCGTCGTACCGCCCGGACCGAGGACCTCACCTCCGCACTGCTCGATGCCGAGATCGACGGCGAGAAGCTGGACGACGACGAGATCCTGTCCTTCCTGTTCCTCATGGTGGTGGCCGGCAACGAGACCACGACCAAGCTTCTGGCCAACGCCCTGTTCTGGGGCCACGAGTACCCCGGCCAGTCGCGGGCCGTGCTCGACGATCCCGCCCTGGCGCCGGCCTGGGTTGAGGAGACGCTGCGCTTCGACACCTCGAGTCAGATGGTCCTGCGTACCACCACCGAGCCCGCCACGGTCCAGGGTGTCACCATCCCCGCCGACCAGAAGGTCCTGTTGCTCATCGGGTCCGCGAACCGCGACGAGGAGGTCTTCGACCGCGGCGACGCCTTCGATCTCGCGCGGGACACCACGGCGAGCCTGAGTTTCGGTCAGGGACCCCACTTCTGTCTGGGGGCGCACCTCGCCCGGCTCGAGGGCCGCATCGCGCTGGACATGATCGCCCGCACGATCACCGGCTACGAACTGCTCCCCGGGGCCGAGCGCGTCCACTCCTCCAACGTCCGCGGCTTCGCCCATCTGCCCATGCGGGTCGAGGTGGCGCGCTGATGAGCCTGCGGTTCCCGTCCCACCCGGACGCCTCCGAACGTCCAGCCCTGGTCACCGGCGCCTCCTCGGGCATCGGCCGCGCGAGTGCCGAGTCCCTCGCGGCACTCGGGCACCCGGTCGTCGTGGGCGCGCGCCGCGCGGATCGGCTCGACGACCTGGTGCGCACCATCCGCGAGGCCGGGGGCGAGGCCACGGCCCGGGAGGTCGACGTCACCGACGCCGACTCCGTCGCCGGGTTCGTCGCCGCGGCTGCCGATGCGTACGGCCCCGCAGAGGTGCTGGTCTCCAGCGCGGGGAGCCTGAAGATGGCGCGGGTCTGGGAGATGGACCCGGACGACTTCGCCGCCCAAATCGACATCCACCTGCTCGCCGTCCACCGCCTGCTGCACGCGGTACTGCCCGGCATGATCGACCGCCGCCGCGGGGACGTCGTGCTCATCGGCTCCGACGTGGCCTACACGGCCCGGCCGCGCTCCGGCGCGTACGTGGCGGCCAAGGCCGGACTGGAGACCATGGCCAAGCAGGCCCGCCGGGAGCTCGAGGGCACCGGGGTGCGGCTCGGCGTGGTCCGGCCCGGTCCGGTGATGACCGAGATGGGCACGGACTTCGACCAGGACACGGCCGAGGCCGTCATCAACGAATGGGTGAGGCACGGATTCGGTCGTCATCCCCGGATGTGCAAACCCGCCGACCTCGCGCGCGGGGTCACCGCCATGGTGTCCATGCCCCGCGGCGCCCAGATCACCGAGCTGGAGATCCAGCCGGAGGCCCCCATCGAGGAGGACTACTCGTGACCAGCATCGACAGTTCCACAGACGAGCCCACCGACTTCTCGGGCCTGGACGAGCCGCAGCGCGTGTCCGGCGGAGAGGGCGAACTCGGCCACATGGACGAGCTACGCACCGACCCGATCAGCCTGTTCTGGCGGGTCCGACAGGAGTGCGGCGACCTGGGCGTGTTCCGGATCGCCGACCGCGACATCTGCCTGGCCTCGGGTGCCGCCGCGAACGAGGCGTTCTTCCGGGCGCCCGACGAGGCGCTGGACCAGGCGGCCGCCTACCCCTTCATGACCCCGGTGTTCGGTGAGGGCGTCGTCTTCGACGCCAGCCCCGAGCGCCGCTCGGAGATGCTCCACAACACCGCGCTGCGCGGTGACCACATGCGCCAGCACGCCGTCACCATCCCGCACGAGGTCCAGCGCATGGTGGCCGAGTGGGGCGACGAGGGCGAGATCGACCTGCTCGAGTGGTTCTCCGAACTCACCATCTACACCTCGTCGGCGTGCCTCATCGGCCCCAAGTTCCGCGAGCAGCTCGATTCCCGGTTCGCCCACCTGTACCACGACCTGGAACAGGGGACCGACCCCCACGCCTACATCGACGCCTACGCCGACATCCCCGCGTTCCGCAAGCGTGACGAGGCCCGCGCCGGGCTGGTCGAGCTCGTCTCCGCGATCATGGACGACCGCGTCGCCAACCCGCCCGCCGACAAGGAGGACCGGGACCTGCTCGACGTGCTGGTCTCGGTGAAGAACGACGACGGCACGCACCGGTTCACCCCGGACGAGGTCACCGGCATCTTCATCTCGATGATGTTCGCCGGGCACCACACGACCTCGGGGACGAGCGCCTGGATGCTCATCGAACTGCTCAAGCATCCCGAGTACCTCTCGCAGGTCGTGGCGGAACTCGACGAGGTGTACGCGGACGGGGCCGAGTACAGCTTCGGCGCACTGCGCCAGATGCCCAAGGTGGAGAACGCCCTCAAGGAGACGCTGCGGCTCCACCCGCCGCTCATCATCCTCATGCGCGTCGCCCAGGAGGACGTGCGGATCGGGGACTACGTCGTCCACGCCGGCCAGACCGTCGCCGCCTCGCCGGCGGTGTCCAACCGGCTGCCGGAGGACTTTCCCGACGCGGACGCGTTCGACCCGGACCGGTACGCGGAACCGCGGCAGGAGGACATCGTCAACCGCTGGACCTGGATCCCCTTCGGCGCCGGCAGGCACCGCTGCGTGGGCGCGGCGTTCGCCCAGCTGCAGATCAAGGCCATCTTCTCGGTCCTGTTGCGGGAGTTCGAGTTCGAGCTCGCCCAGCCGGCGGAGAGCTACCACAACGACCACTCGAAGATGGTCGTCCAGCTGGCCCAGCCGTGCACCGTCCGCTACCGGAGGAGGCGGCGCTGATGGGCGGGGAGTCGCCGATGCGGGTCGAGGTCGACTTCGACCTGTGCCAGGCCCACGCCGAGTGTCAGGCCGAGGCGCCCGAATGGTTCACGGTGCCCAAGGGGCCCGAGGCGAAGGTACGGGCCAAGCGGGGCCGGATACCCGACAGCCAACTCGAGGCCGTCAAGGCCGCCGTCAAGTACTGCCCGACACAGGCACTGCGCCTGGTCGACACCCCAGACCCCACGCAAGAGAGCCCCAGGAGTGAGTGACGTGACCCGATACGACCGCGCCGAGATCGCCGAGTTCGTGGAGCGCTGGATCGAGGCCAACGCGGAGTGCGAGCGGAACAAGGACTGGACGCCGCTGGCCGACTTCTACGCCGAGGACGCCACCTACGGGTGGAACTACGGCACCAAGGACGACTTCATGGCGGTCGGCCGGGACGAGATCCGCGACATCGCGCTCGGGCAGGAGATGGCCGGACTCGACGGCTGGGAGTACCCGTACATCCGCACGATCATCGACCCGGAGACCGGGGACGTGTTGTGCCTGTGGAAGCAGATCGCGCGCGACACGGTCGACCCCAAGACGGGCGAGCCGTACGAGGTCCACGGTCTGGGCGGATCGTGGTTCCTCTACAACGGGAACCAGCAGTGGGCGTGGCACCGCGACTTCTTCGACTTCGGCAACGTCGTCGACCTGTTCATGCGCATGTACGAGGCCGACGCACTCACCGATTCCATGAAGCAGCGGTTCGAGGCGGCCGGCGACAAGCCGGCGGGGTGGTACCGCATCGAGGACAGCCCGGCCCCGCTGTGGCCGGTCTCCTCCCCGGAGGAGGTCTGAGTCCCGTGAGCATCTCCCCGCCGCCCGATCCCCTGGACGCCCTCGACCACGCCACGCTCGCCCGGCTCCTGCCCGACCTGCTGCTCATCGGCCAGCTCATCGACCGGGCCGGCATGCCGGCCCTGCTCGGCGAGTTCGGCGTCGACGGCATGAGGGACGTGGCGATCGAGGAGTGGCAGGCCGCCAGTCCCCACTACGCCCGCCGCATGAAGGACGCACTGTCGATCACCGGCGACGGGGTCGCCGAGATCTTCAAGGGCTTCCAACTGGACGTCGGCGCCCCGCCGGAGTTCATGGACTTCCGGTACTCGGTGACCGACCACGACAACGGTGAGTTCTGGCTGGACCACTGCGGCGCCCTCATGGACGTCGAGCCGATGGGGGACCGGCTGGTCACCACCATGTGCCACGACATCGAGGACCCCACCTTTCCCGCCACCGCGCTGGCCACCAACCCGCTCGCGGTCGTCGAACCCATCCACCGCCCGCCCCGCGCCCCGGAGGGCCGCACCCCGCACTGCCACTGGCGGGTGCGGATCGACCCGGACGGCGAGCCGTTCCCGGTGCCCGGACCCGCGCTCGAGTCCGCGTCCAGCCGGATCATCGGCTTCCGGTTCGACCCCCCGGCGCCCCGGGACACCGCCGGCGAGGGCCCGCGCGACGACTACGCGGGACCACTGCTGACCGACCTGGTCTTCACCGAGTTCACCTCCGCCGCACTCATCCGGATCACCCGCGAGGTCTATCTCCAGATGCACCTGCTCGCCGTCGGTTTCCACCAGTCGGTGCGGCGTCGGTCGGACACCGAGACCGCCGACCGGCTCCTCGCCTATCAGGCCACCGGCATCGCCGGTGTCGCGGCGGGACGGATCCGCGAGGTCCTGGGCGTGGGCCCCGACACGCTCGGCCTCGCCACCGTGCTCGATCTGCACCCGATGGCGGGGCCGACCGCCTACACCGGCTACTCATCGGAGGTGTCCGCGGACGGTACCGAGCTGAAAGTCCGCTGGGACACCGCCGCCGA
The DNA here is from genome assembly GCF_002441635.1 of Dietzia sp. WMMA184. Lineage (NCBI taxonomy): Bacteria > Bacillati > Actinomycetota > Actinomycetes > Mycobacteriales > Dietziaceae > Dietzia > Dietzia sp. WMMA184. The sequence goes on from NZ_NXEI01000001.1 coordinate 3,527,262, forward strand.
CGGGTTCGCCGACGACACCTGGCTCCCGCTGCTCGCCCGCGACGGACTCCGGCCCCTCGCCGCCGCCGCGCAGGCCGTCGACCCGCACTGGACCGTGGAGCGAGTCCCGACGGACGGCTCGCACGTGGAGGCGGTCCTGCGGTTGGGCGACGAGCCGGCCACGGAGGGCGAGGAGGTCGCCGTCACCCGCATCAGCACCGGCGCGGCGTTCACCTTCGGACCCACCCGCACCCCGCTCCCCATCACCCCCGTCTGAACCGACCCCACCCGACGAGTCCGCTCCACCCGAGTAGCCCGCCCCGGAGGACCCCGCAATGGCACACACCCTGGCAGATCTCTTCGAGCACGCGGTCGACGCGTACGGACGCGACCGGCTCGCGGTGGTGGAGGACGACCGCCGGCTCACGTACGCGGACCTGGAGGCCGAGGCCAATCGGTGGGCGGACGGGCTGGCCTCCCGGGGGGTGGGTCCCGGCGATCACGTGGCGATCCACCTGCGCAACGGGGTGGACTGCATCGCGCTGTTCCTCGGCGTCCTCAAGCTCCGCGCCGTGGCCGTCAGCATCAACTACCGCTACGCGGGATCCGAGCTGGGGTACCTGTACGACTACTCCGACTCCTGCGCCCTGGTCTTCCATCGCGAGTTCACCCCGGCGGTGGCGGGTGCGGTCGGGGACGCGGAGCGGCTGCGTCACCTCATCGTGGTCGAGGACGGATCCGGGGCGGGGGAGCTGCCGTCCGGCACGCTCGACGCCCGGGAGCTCCTCGCCGCGGCCTCGCCGGACCGGGCACCGGCTGAACGCAGTGCGGACGACCTGTTCCTCGTCTTCACGGGCGGTACCACCGGCAAGCCGAAGGGCGTGATGTGGCGGCAGGAGGACCTGTGGCGCAGCCTCGGCGGCGGCAGTGATTACTACACCGGGGAGCCGGTGCCCGACGAGTACCACCAGTCCCGTGCCGGACTGGGCGGGGACCCCGCACGCTATCTCGTGCTGCTCCCGCTCATCCACACCTCCGGGCTCATGCCCTCGTTCACCGCGCTGTTCTCCGGGGGCACGTGCCACTACCTGCCGCACTTCCGGGCGGACGACGTGCTCGAGGAGATCGAGAGCGAGAAGATCCAGATCGTCGTCCTCGCCGGCGACGCCATGGTGCGGCCGATGCTCGAACGGATGCGCAACACCGGTGCCGACACCTCGAGCGTGTTCATGGTCAGCTCCGGTGCGGCCTTGTTCTCGCCGTCGGTCAAGGCCGAACTCTTCGAGCTACGCCCCGATCTCATGATCATGGACGCGTTCGGGTCGTCCGAGAGCGGCTTCGGCGGCCTGGGAGTCGTGACGAGGGCGAACGTCGACGACGGGTCCCTGTTCGCAGACCACGGCCCCCGCATCCCCCGGGGCAGCGGCCTGCAACTGGTGGACGACTTCGACGAGCCGCTGCCCGACGACTCCACCGAGATCGGCTGGATCGTCAAGGCCGGCTACCAGCCCAGTGGCTACTACAAGGACGCCGCCAAGTCGGCGGAGACGTTCCGCGAGATCGCCGGGACCCGGCGGGTCTTCACCGGCGATCGCGGCAGGTACGACGGCCCGGACACGATCATCATGCTCGGCCGGGGCAGCCAGGTGATCAACTCCGGTGGCGAGAAGATCTTCGCCGAGGAGGTCGAGTCGGCGCTCAAGGCCGCCGAGGGCGTGCAGGACGCCGTGGCGCTGGGCGTGCCCGACGAGCGGTTCGGCCACCGGGTCGGGGCGGTGCTCCAGTGGGATGACGGCCACACCGGGGATTTCGCAGCCCTGGAGGAGGCGCTGCGCGCGACCCTGGCAGGGTTCAAGATCCCGGTCGCGTTCTGGGTCGTCGACAAGGTGGAGCGGCACCCCAGCAGCAAGACGGACTACGGGTGGGCCAAGCGGACCCTCGCCGCCCGTGGACCAGACCACGACCGCCGGCAGTGACCGCGCTCCACCTGGGCGGGCGGGCGTACGCCGTCACCGGATCCTCTCGCGGGATCGGGGCCGCGGTGGCCGAGGACCTGGCGGCCCGCGGCGCCGACGTCGTGCTCAACGGCCGGGATCCACGGGCGCTGGCCGAGCAGGTCGACGACCTCGCGGCACGGTCGACCGGCCGGATCCGCGGCGTCGCCGGGTCGGCGCACGAGCCCGCCGTCGCCGAGGAGCTGCTCGCCCGGGCGAGGGAGGGGGACTCGGTCGTGGGCGGGCTCATCACGTGCGCCGGGGTGCCCGAACCGGCGGGGTCGTCGATGCTCACGGTGTCCCACGCCGACTTCGCCGACCTCATCGACGCCCACCTGGGCACCGTGTTCGCCCCGTGTCGCGTCTTCGCGCCACACCTGGTGAAGGCGGGAACGGGTGCGATCGTCACCACGTCGTCGTTCGCCTGGAAGGGCGACTACGGCGGGACCGGCTACCCGGCCGGCAAGGGCGCCGTCACCTCACTCACCATGGCGATCGCGGCGGAACTGGCCGAGCACGGGGTCCGGGCGAACGTCGTGTGCCCCGGCGCGCGCACCCGTCTGTCCAGTGGTGAGGCCTACGAGGAGCAGATCCGGGACCTGGGGCGCCGGGGAATGCTCGACGAGCTGAGTGTGGCCGGGGCACTGGACCCAGCGGGCCCGGAGTACGTCGCACCCCTCTACACCTATCTCGTCTCCGACCTCTCCGCGGGGATCACCGGGGGAGTCTTCGCCGGATCAGGCGGCTTCGTCGGACGATTCCCCACGCCGGAGGCGCAGATCCTGGCGTACCGCGATTCCCACTCGCATGCGCCGTGGACGCCCGAGGAGATCGACGGCTTCCTCCGGACGTGAGCCGCCTCGGGACCCGCGTCGCGTGGCGGCCGCGCGCGGACCGCGCACCGGACGGGGACGACCACCTCGTCGTCGTCGCCCGTCCTCGCACGCCCCGGACGGCGTCCACCGTCAGCGCAGTGCGTCCTCGCGGAACTCACCGGGGAAGTCCACCGACGGACCGTTGTCGACCTCGCCGCGGCGCAGCTCCACCCGCCTGATCTTGCCGGAGATTGTCTTGGGCAGGTCGGTGAACTGCAGGCGCCGGACCCGCTTGTAGCCGGCCAGGTGGGTGCGCGAGTACTCGAAGATCTCGCGCGCCGTGGCCTCGGTGGGCTCCCAGCCGCCGGCCAGGACGACGAAGGCCTTGGGCACGCTCAGCCGCACCGGGTCAGGGGAGGGGACGACGGCGGCCTCGGCGACGGCCGGGTGCTCGAGCAGCACCGATTCCAGCTCGAACGGCGAGATCCGGTAGTCGGAGGACTTGAACACGTCGTCGGTGCGCCCGACGTAGGTGATGTAGCCCTCCGCGTCGCGGGACCCCACGTCGCCGGTGTGGTAGAAGCCGTCCGCGTAGGCGGCGTCGGTGCGCTCGGCATCACCGTGGTAACCGACCATCAGTCCCAGCGGGCGGGGATCGAGGCGCAGGCAGATCTCGCCCTCCGCGCCGTCGCCGGCGAGCTCCCGACCGGTGGCCGGGTCGACCAGCACCACGTCGAAGCCGGGGCACGGGCGGCCCATCGAGCCGTCCTTGATGGGCTGGCCCGGGGTGTTGGCGATCTGCACGGTGGTCTCGGTCTGGCCGAACCCGTCGCGGATCGTCACCCCCCACGCGTCCCGGACCCGGCCGATGACCTCGGGGTTGAGCGGCTCGCCCGCGCCCACCGCCAGGCGGGGCGGGACCTGCAGCTGGGTCAGGTCGGCCTGGATGAGCATCCGCCACACGGTCGGGGGGCAGCACAGGCTCGTCACGCCGCAGCGGTCCATCTCGCGCATCATCGCCGCGGCGTCGAAGCGCGAGTAGTTGTAGATGAACACGCACGACCCCGCGATCCACGGGGTGAAGACGTTCGACCAGGCGTGCTTGGCCCAGCCGGGGGAGGAGACGTTGAGGTGGACGTCGCCGGGCTGGAGGCCGATCCAGTACATGGTCGACAGGTGACCCGCCGGGTAGGAGGCGTGCGTGTGCTCGACGAGCTTGGGCTTGCTGGTGGTGCCGGAGGTGAAGTACGGGAGCAGGGTGTCGTCGGCGTGGGTGGTGTGGGTCGGTTCGAAGTCGGGGGAGGCGTCCATCGCTCCGGCCAGGTCGGTCCAGCCCGCCGGCGTGCCGCCCCGCTCGTCCCCGCCGACCGAGATGCGCTGGTAGTCGCCGGAGATGTCGGCGAACCGTTCGGCCAGCTCGCCGCGCGCGATGACGTGCTTGATGCCGCCGCGCGCGATGCGGTCCCGCAGGTCGCCCTCGGCGAGCAGCGTGGTGGCGGGGATGACCACGGCACCGAGCTTGATCACCGCCAGCATGACGTCCCACAGCTCCACCTGGTTGGCCAGCATGAGCAGGATGCGGTCGCCGGGCTCGACGCCCCGCTCACGCAGCCAGTTGGCCGTCCGGTCGGACCGGACCCGCATCTCCTCGAACGAGTACTTGGCCTCGGTGGGGGCGCCGCCGCCGTCGTTCTCCTCGACGATCCACAGGGCGGGGTCGTCGTTCCCCTCGGCCTGGACGTCGAACCAGTTCAGTGCCCAGTTCCACTCGTCGAGCTCGGGCCAGGCGAATCCGTCCCGCGCGGCGTCGTAGTCCAGCGCGTGTGCCTGGAGGAAGTCGCGGGCGGCGCGGAACCGGACGGTGGCCTCGGTGGGCAGCGGGGGCATGGATGCTCCTGTCGACGGAACGTATGAGTGAGTCAGCTCACAGTAGGGCTGCCGCGAGGGCTGGCGGTACACCCGAAAGGGGAGGGTCCGGGGTCGACCGGGGCCCGGCTATGGATTACTAGGAGTTGCAAGTATATGGTGATGGGCATCACGGGACAGGGGTGAGCGGGCTCAGACGCGCGCCGCCCCACTGAGGAAGGGACGTCCATGTCGGATCTCAGGCAGGTCGAGCACTACATCAACGGCGCGCGGGTCGCGGCCACCGGGGGGCGGAGCCAGGAAGTGCTCAACCCCAGCACGGGCAAGGCGCAGGCGGTCGTACCGCTGGCCACCACGGCCGAGGTCGATGACGTCATCGCCAAGGCCGCCGCCGCGCAGAAGGCGTGGGCCGCGCAGAACCCGCAGAAGCGCGCCCGCGTGCTCATGCGGTTCGTGGACCTGGTCAACCAGAACATGGACGAGCTGGCAGAACTGCTCGCGATCGAGCACGGCAAGACCACGCCGGACGCCAAGGGTGACATCCAGCGCGGCCTCGAGGTCGTCGAGTTCGCGATCGGCATCCCCCACCTGCTCAAGGGCGAGTTCACCGAGAACGCGGGCACCGGAGTGGACGTCTACTCCATGCGCCAGCCGCTGGGCGTCGTCGCCGGCATCACCCCGTTCAACTTCCCGGCCATGATCCCGCTGTGGAAGGCCGGCCCGGCCATCGCCTGTGGCAACGCGTTCGTCCTCAAGCCCTCCGAGCGGGATCCCTCCGTGCCGGTGCGCCTGGCCGAGCTGTTCACCGAGGCGGGCCTGCCGGACGGCATCTTCCAGGTCGTGCACGGCGACAAGGAGGCCGTGGACGCGATCCTCAACAACGACACGATCCAGGCGGTCGGCTTCGTCGGCTCCACCCCGATCGCGCAGTACATCTACTCCAGCGCCGCCCGCACCGGCAAGCGCGCCCAGTGCTTCGGCGGCGCCAAGAACCACGCGATCATCATGCCGGACGCCGACATGGACCAGGTCGCGGACGCCCTGGTCGGAGCCGGTTTCGGTTCGGCCGGCGAGCGCTGCATGGCCATCTCCGTGGCCGTCCCCGTCGGCGAGGGCACGGCCGAGGCGCTCCTCGAGAAGCTGCTGCCCAAGGTCAAGGACCTCAAGGTCGGTCACAGCCACGATCCGCAGTCGGACTACGGCCCGCTGGTGACCCCCGAGTCCAAGGCCCGGGTCCTCGACTACATCGATCAGGGCGAGAAGGCCGGCGCCGAGCTCCTCGTCGACGGTCGCGGTGTGGGTGCCTACACCGGCGAGTTCAACGGTGAGGACATCTCCGAGGGCTACTACGTGGGCCCGACGCTCATGGACAAGGTGACACCGGACATGAGCGTCTACACCGACGAGATCTTCGGCCCCGTCCTCGTGGTGGTCCACGCCAAGGACTTCGAGGAGGCCCTCGCCCTGCCCAACGACCACGAGTACGGCAACGGCGTGGCGATCTTCACCCGCGACGGCGACGCCGCCCGCGAGTTCGTCTCCCGCGTCGAGGTCGGCATGGTCGGCGTCAACGTGCCGATCCCGGTCCCGATCGCGTACCACACCTTCGGTGGCTGGAAGAAGTCCGGATTCGGCGACCTCAACCAGCACGGCCCCGAGTCGATCAAGTTCTACTCCAAGGTCAAGACCGTCACGCAGCGCTGGCCGTCGGGCATCAAGGACGGGGCCGACTTCAACATCCCCACGATGGACTGACCGGCTCGCCCCAGGAGAGGAACACCCATGTTCACCCTTGATGACGACGACAAGGTCATCGTCGACACCGCACGCGACTTCTCGGACAAGCGGATCGGTCCCAGGGCGCAGGAGTGGGACGAGACCCACCACTTCCCCAAGGACGTCCTCCGCGAGGCTGCCGGGATGGGCATGGGCGCGATCTATGTCTCCGAGGAGGTCGGGGGCAGCGGGATGCGTCGACTGGACGGCGTGCGGATCTTCGAGCAGCTCGCCCGCGGGTGCCCGTCGGTGGCGGCGTACCTGTCCATCCACAACATGTGCGTGTGGATGGTCGACGAGTTCGGCACCGACGAGCAGCGCCGGCAGTGGATCCCCGAGCTGGCCTCGCTCGAGAAGTTCGCCAGCTACTGCCTCACCGAGCCGGGCGCCGGATCGGACGCGGCGGCGCTGCGCACCAAGGCGGTCCGCGACGGCGACCACTACGTGCTCACCGGCACGAAGCAGTTCATCTCCGGCGGCGGCCAGTCGGACGTCTACCTGGTGATGGCGCGGACCGGGGACGCCGGGGCCAAGGGCATCTCGGCGTTCCTGGTCCCGGCCGACTCGGACGGGCTGAGCTTCGGCCCCGACGAGCGGAAGATGGGCTGGAACGCCCAGCCGACGGCGCAGGTGATCATGGAAGGCGTCCGGGTTCCGGCCGCGAACCTCATCGGCGGCGCGGACTCCGGCGGGGAGGGGCTCGGCTTCACCATCGCGATGCGCGGACTCAACGGCGGGCGCATCAACATCGCCGCCTGCTCGCTGGGCGGGGCCCAGGAGGCGTACTCGCGGGCCGTGGCCCACGTGCGGGACCGCGAGGCGTTCGGCGGTGCGCTCATCGACGAGCCGACCATCCGGTTCACCCTGGCCGAGATGGCCACCGAGCTGGAGGCCAGTCGGCTCCTGCTGTGGCGCGCCGCCGCCGCGTTGGATGCCAAGGAGCCGGACCACGTCGAGCTGTGTGCCATGGCGAAGCTGTTCGTCACCGACCGGTGCTTCGACATCGCCGATCGATCGCTGCAGCTGTTCGGCGGCTACGGGTATCTATCCGAATACGGAATCGAGAAGATCGTGCGGGATCTGCGGGTGCACCGCATCCTTGAGGGCACGAACGAGATCATGCGCGTCGTCGTCGGCAGGGCCGTCGCCGCGCGCGGACTGGGAGCGTAGGAATGACCAACGAACTGCCGACCGTCGCTTTCCTCGGCCTGGGCAACATGGGCGGTCCCATGGCGGCCAACCTCGTCGGTGCCGGCCACGGGGTCCGCGGTTTCGACCCGGTCTCCGCCGCGCAGGAAGCCGCGCGTTCGGCCGGCGTCACCGTGTGCGAGACGCCGGCCGAGGCGGTCCGTGGTGCCGCGGTCGTCATCACGATGCTCCCCAACGGCGCGCTGGTCACCTCGACCTACGACGACGTCCTGGGTGAGGCGGAGGCCGGAACGCTGTTCATCGACTCGTCCACCATCTCGGTCGACGACGCCCGGGCGGTGCACGCCAAGGCCGTCGAGGCGGGGATGCTCCAGGTGGACGCCCCCGTCTCCGGCGGTGTCAAGGGCGCGACCGCGGGGACGCTGGCGTTCATGGTGGGCGGGGAGGACGAGGCGTTCGCCGCGGCGCAGCCGGTCCTCGAGCCCATGGCGGGCAAGGTCATCCACTGCGGCGCCGCGGGGGCCGGCCAGGCCGCCAAGGTCTGCAACAACATGGTCCTGGCCGTCCACCAGATCGCGATCGGCGAGGCGTTCGTGCTCGCGGAGCGGCTGGGGCTCGAGCACCAGGCCCTGTACGACGTCGTCACCGGGGCGACCGGCAACAGCTGGGCCCTGCACACCAACTGCCCCGTGCCCGGCCCGGTGCCCACCTCCCCGGCGAACAACGACTTCACGCCCGGCTTCGCCACGGCCCTGATGAACAAGGATCTGGGACTGGCCCTGGCCGCGCTGGAGAGCACCGGTACGGTCGCGCCGCTCGGTGCGGCGGCCGCAGCCCTGTACGACGAGTTCGCGCAGGACAACGGTGGCAAGGACTTCAGCGCCATCATCACCAGCATCCGCGATTCCGCGGGGAGCTGACCGTCTCCACTCTCGGGAGCTGACCATGACCACCCTTCGACCCAGTGATTCGGACGCGGTCCTCGGCGCCCTGCGACGCGCCCGGCAGGAGTCCGGTCTGCCGATCGTGTTCGCAGGGCAGGCCGACGGCGAGACGGCGAAGCTCAGCCGCTTCATCGGCGTCCGCACGAACTCCATGCAGGGTCTGGCCGTGGCCAAGGGCCGGGGGCTCGGTGGGCACGTCATGGCGTCGGGGCGTCCCGCGACGGTCCGCGACTACGAGGACTGCTCCAGCATCACCCGCGACTACGCCGATGCGGTGGAGCAGGAGGGCCTGAGGGCCATCATCTCGGTGCCGGTGATGGTCTCCGGCGTCGCGCGGACGATCCTCTACGGGTCGGCGCGCGTGGCCACCCAGCTCGGCGACCACGTCGCCAGGACGTTCAACTCGGTCGCCTCGGACCTCGCCGCGGAGTTCCAGGTCAGGGACGAGGTCGACCGACGGCTGCGGATGGCGGACCTCGCCGCCGCGGAGCACTCCGTCGGCTTCGAGGCCGCGGACCGCGAGCAGCTGCGGGTCCTCCACGGAGAGCTACGGGCGATCGCCGCTGAGCTGGGCGACCCGGCACTGCGCGACCGTCTCCTGGCCGCCGGGTCCGCGCTCGCCGGCGTGGGACGGGCGCCCGACGCCGGGGACATCCCGGTCCCCGCCAAGTCGGTGCTCTCGCCGCGCGAGATCGACGTGCTGGCCCAGGTTGCCCTCGGCTGCTCGAATGCCGAGGTGGGGGCGCGGCTGTCGCTGTCACCGGAGACCATCAAGGCGTATCTTCGCAACATCGGCACCAAGCTCGGCACGCGGTCGCGGATGGAGTCCGTGGCGCGCGCCCGGCTCCTCGGCGTCCTGCCCTGAGTCGACCCGACCGGCCCGCGTCGCGAAGAGCGTTCCGCACACATCGCCCGAGAGGACAGTGTGCGGAACGGTCTTCTCGTCGCGCGCCGACGCGCTGGCTAGGGCGGTTCTACGGCGCCGCGGTCTCCCGGTCCTGCCACGCGACCCGCACGCCCGTCGCGGGACGGGTGAGCATCCTCGTCCACGGGAAGGTGAGATCGTCGGGATCCCGACTGATGCGCACCTCCGGACGGCACAGCGCGGCCACCGCGGCGGACAGGGCGGCCACCGCGAGCTTCTCGCCGGGGCAACGGTGTCCGGTGCGGACACCCGCCCCGCCCTGCGGGACGAACGCCTCGAGCTTCTCGGCGTCTGCGACCCCCATGAACCTCTCGGGGTCGAACGTCGAGGCGTCGTCCCAGTGGTTGGGATCGGTGTCGGTGCCGAGGAGATCCAACAGCACCCGTTCGCCCCTGTGCACCGGGCATCCGTGCACCTCGAAATCCGAGGTGGCCATCGCCGGCAGCATCGGCACGAACGGGTAGACCCGCCGGACCTCCCGGGCGAACGCGACGGCCTCCGGGATGTCGGAGAGTCGACACGCGGCCGACGAGGCCTCCCGGATCCGTGCGGCCCACCCGGGATTCTCCGTCAGTGCCACTGCCGCGAACGCGGCGAATCGCGCCACCGCCACCGTCGGGCGGGTGAGGTTCTGCAGTTCCACGGCGGCGGCCCGGTCGTCGACTGCAGCGCCGTCGGGTCCCGCAGATTGGCCATGGCCGCCCGGACCGACTCGGGTTCCGCGCGCAGTCCGCCGGCCCGCACCGCGGATCAGGCCGGTGGCCCAGGTGTCCAACCGGACGCGTTCGACCTCGCCGACCGGATTGGTCGCGATGCGGCCGAACGAGTCGAGCAGCCTGTTCATCTGGCGGGCCCGGCGATCGGTTTCCGACGGAGTGAGCGGTGGGTCCGCCCGGCGGAATGCCGTCCGACCGAACGCCGTGGTGGTGCCGCCGTACACCGTGCCGGCACCGCTGCGCGCCCAGTCGCCGAGCATCCCCTCGAGCTCGTCGGCGACGAGTTCGGGGAACTGTGCGGCGCGCTCGTCGTCGTAAGCCATGTCGGCCAGCGCGTTCCTGCGCACCTCGTGCGCGCACCCGTCGAGTCCGTGGACCGCGCCGGGCCGAAAAGGGGAACCGGATGAACCCGGGCATGGCGCCGTCGCGCTCCACCTTGTCGGCGTCGTAGAAGCTCCGTACGCCCTCCACGCCCCGCAACAGAACGGCGCTGCGTCCCATGAGCCGCAGTCGGACAGGGGCCTGCGAATCGGGGGAGACCCCCGCGCGCTGCCGCACCCGCGAGGCGAAGAGGTATCCGGACCGGAGGAAGTCGAGGGACTGGTCGCTGATCACTCGCGGGGTGGGTCGAGGCATCGGGCGCGCTCCGTCGGACTCGTGGTCGGCGTCTCGCCCGTCACCCCAGGGGCACCCGCAGCGTTGCGCAGTCGGTCCGGCGGTGCCGGGTTCGCCCGGCCGTGACGTGATCCAGATCACCGACCATCCACTTTCGGGTGTATCGGGTGTGGCCCCAGTCACATACTTTTTCCTCAATCGACGTTGATGCGTCGGCGATCACCCGCCTCGCCGGAGGTCCGATACCCGGCGAACCCGACAAGACTGGAGTTTGTCTTGACGCAGTCCATGAACACCTCACCGGGGAACGCGGCACCGCGGTCCTCCGCGGTGCCACCGGTCAAGCCGAAGACCTCGCTGAAGAAGGTCGCCGCGGCGTCCTCGATCGGCACCACGATCGAGTGGTACGACTTCTTCATCTACGGCACCGCCGCCGCGCTCGTCTTCCCGACCCTGTTCTTCCCGGGCCAGGACCCCGCCGCCGCGACGTTGTCCTCGTTCGCGACGTTCGCCGTCGCGTTCTTCGCGCGCCCCGTGGGCGCCGCCATCTTCGGCCACTTCGGTGACCGGATCGGCCGCAAGCGCACCCTGGTCTGGACGCTGATCATCATGGGCGTCGCGACCGTGTTCATCGGTCTGCTGCCCGGCTACGAGACCGGCGCGTTCGGTGTCTTCGAGGACGGCATCGGGATCTTGGCGCCGACGATGCTCGTCCTGTGCCGCTTCTTCCAGGGTTTCGCTGTCGGTGGCGAGTGGGCCGGAGCGACACTGCTCACTGCGGAGTACGCCCCCGAGGGCAAGCGCGGGATGATGGGTATGTGGCCGCAGCTGGGCGTGGCCTTCGCGTTCTTCCTGTCCTCGGGAACGTTCCTGCTGTTCTCCCTCATCGCCGGTTCCGGCGCAGACGTCGACAGCCCGTTCATGCAGTACGGCTGGCGCATCCCGTTCCTGCTATCCGCCGTGCTGGTCCTGATCGGTCTGTGGATCCGCATCTCGGTCGAGGAGACCCCGGTCTTCCGTCAGAACCAGGAGCGCGACGCCAGGGAGGCGGCCGCGACGCTGGCCGCGGACAAGGCCGCGAACAGGGCCTCGGCCCCCAAGACGCTGCCGTTCGCGGACGCACTCCGCTACCAGTGGAAGGAGATCCTCATAGCGGGTGGCGCGCTCACCTCGCTGTTCTCCCTCTTCTACATGGGCACCTCGTTCCTCACGAGCTACGCCACCGGGACCCTCGGACACTCGCGCCCGTTCGTCCTCGCCATGGGCATGATCGCGGCCCTCGTCTTCGGTGCCGCCATCGCGGTGTCCTCGCTGTTCTCGGACCGCATCGGTCGACGGAAGGTCATCGGGACCTCGGTCGGGCTGGCGGTGCTCTGGACCATGTTCATCTTCCCGATCCTCGACACCGGTTCGGCCTTCGCGTTCGGGCTGGTCCTGTTCGTCACGCTGATCATCTTCGGTATCGCCTACGGCCCAGCCGGTGCGCTGCTCCCCGAGCTGTTCATGTCCCGCTACCGCTACACCGGCGCCGGCCTCGGCTACAACCTGGCGGGCATCCTCGGTGGTGCGCTGCCGCCACTGGCCGCCGCCAAGATGATCGGTGACGGGAACACGCTCGGCGTCGGCATCATGCTGTGCGCTCTGTCCGTGATGTCCTTCATCTGCATCCTGCTCATGAAGGAGTCGAGCAAGAACGTCATGCACGCCGATACCGAGGACATCGCCAGGACCGACGCCTTCGCCTCCGAGGTACCGTGACCCGATCCTGACGCCCTCGCGTCACCCACCGCCACACGGCGGTACCCCACGAACAGCCGCGCCCGGCCCCACCCGAGAGGGGGCCGGGCGCGGTGTCGTGTCCGGGGCCCGGCGATCGCCCCGGGCACGCCGACCGGCAATGGCGGGGGAGGGTCGCCCGGCCGGGCCGGGTCGGTCAGAAGTCGCCGGCGGACCGGCGCAGCGAGGCGATGGCCTCGATGAGCGCCACTTGCTCGCTCTCGTCCATCCCCGGGTCGGCGAACACGCCGGAGTTCAGCGCCGCGGTCGCCTCGGCCACCACCTTTCTGCCCTCGGCCGTGATCTCCACGAGGGTCGTTCGCCCGTCCGTCGGATGCGGCCGTCGCTCCACGAGGCCCGCGTCAAGGAGGCGCTTCATGGCGCTGGTGACGCTGGTGACGTGGACCTGGAGGCGCTCGGAGGCCTTGGTGATGGGCAGCGCTCCCGAACGGGAGAAGGCGAGCAGTCGGAGGAGCTCGTAGCGGGGGAACGACAGGTTCCACGGTCGCAGGGTCTCCTCGACCCGGGCCAACAGGATCTGGTGGGCCCGCATCACCGAGGTCACGACCGTCATCCCCTGGGCAGCGTCCGCCCACCCCTCGCGCTCCCAGTTGGCGCGCGCCTGGTCGATGCGGTCGGGGATCGGTGCGGTCCTGGGGGACAAGGGTTCACTCCTGGCGGACGCGGCGGGGTTGAACGGCCGAGTCTATCCGCCCGGACCCCGTCCGACCGGAGACCTGCGGAGATCGGAGCGGCACCGAGTGGGGGTGATCACGTCTTCGTCGAAAATGGGATCACCCGACACCGGCGATAGGCTCCGCGTATGAGCACCTCCGTCCATATGCGGGGCACCGCCTGCGACCCCTCACGCATCCGCCATCCCCATTTCCGGGGACTGGTCACCGACGCAGCCTCCGCGGTGGAGCGGATCGCCGACGGCGACACGGTGGCGATCAGCGGGTTCGCCAGCGCGGGCACCCCGAAAGCGTTCGCCCCTGCGCTCGCGGACCGGATCCGCGCCGTCCGGGCGGCCGGTGGTGACTTCAGTGTCAACCTGCTCACCGGCGCGTCGGTGGCGAACGAGGCCGAGGCGATGCTCGCCGAGGTCGACGGAATCGCGCTGCGGATGCCGTACCAGAGCGAGCCCACCGCCCGCGGCAAGATCAACTCGGGCGAGATGGACTACGTGGACGTCCACCTCTCTCACGTGGCCCAGCAGGTGTGGCAGGGCCATTACGGCGACGTGGACGTCGCGGTGGTGGAGGTCGCCGCGATCACCGAGGACGGCAAGCTCGTCCCCGCGATGTCGGTGGGCAACAACAAGACCTGGCTCGACGTGGCCGACAAGGTGATCCTCGAGGTGAACTCGTGGATCCCGGCCGGTGTCGAGGGTATTCACGACGTCTACTACGGCACGGCGCTCCCGCCGCATCGCAGGCCGATCCTGCTCTCGCGGGCCGACGACCGGATCGGTCAGCCCCTGCTCGAGGTGGACCCGGCCAAGGTCATCGCGGTGGTGCCCACCGATCAGCGGGACTCCGCCAGCGCTCTGACCAAGCCCGACGAGGTGAGCAACGCGATCGCGGGCCACGTGCTGGAGTTCTTCCACCACGAGGTCGCGTCCGGTCGGATGCCCGCGGGGAGCCTCCTCCCGTTGCAGGCCGGGATCGGCAATGTGGCCAACGCCGTCCTGGCCGGACTGGCGGCGGGGTCGTTCTCGGACCTGAGCTGCTACTCCGAGGTCATCCAGGACTCGATGCTCCAGCTCATCCGGGAGGGCACGGTCGCCCACGCCTCGGCCACCGCGCTGGCGTTGTCCGCGGACGGACTGACGGAACTGGTGGACAACTTCGACCTCTACCGCGACCACATCACGTTGCGCCCGCAGGAGATCAGCAACCACCCGGAGATCGTCCGGCGGCTGGGGATCGTCGGCATGAACGGCATGCTCGAGGCGGACGTCTACGGCAACGTCAACTCCACCCACGTGGGCGGGACCCGCATCATGAACGGCATCGGCGGGTCCGGTGACTTCACGCGTAACGGATACGTGTCGATGTTCCTCAGCCCGTCAACGGCCAAGGACGGGGCGGTCTCGGCGATCGTGCCGATGGTCCCGCACGTCGACCACACCGAGCACGACGTCCAGGTGATCGTCACCGAGCACGGCCTCGCCGACCTGCGCGCATTGAGCCCACGCAAGAGGTCGCGTCTCATCGTGGACCGGTGCGCGGACCCCGTCTTCCGACCACTTCTGCACGACTACCTCGATCGGGCCGAGGCCCGTCCGGGTGCCGGCAACACGCCACATATCCTCGAGGACGCCTTCTCGTTCCACACGCGCCTCGCTGCCACGGGGAGCATGCTGGGGTAGGCGTCCGCCCCAGATCGACTAGGAGTCCGAGGATCGATGACGAGCACCCAGAGCCCCCTGCGCATAGGTAACGTCTCGGCGTCGCGGGCAGACCGTGCCACGGCGACGGCCGAGTTCCTCGCGGCCGCGGCGCTGGACGTGCTCGCGCTCGACATGCTCTCCGACGAGGCGATGCTCGATCTGGCCGAGCAGCGGTCCGCGGGCGGACCGGGTTACGAACGGGCGGCGCTGGTCCAGATCGGCGAGTGTCTCGGGCAGCTCGGCGCCGGGGGCGTGCGGATCGTCACCAACGCGGGCGCACTGGACCCCGAGGGCCTCGCCGCCGAATTGCGGTCCGTCGCCCGGGACGCGGGTCTGGACCTGGCAGTGGCCTGCGTCGATGCCGGTGACGTGACGGACCGGACGACCGAACTCGGTCTCGGTGGGGCCGATGTCGCGACGGTGCGTCACGGGGCGTTCGGCATCTCCCGGGCGTTGGCGGCCGGCGCCGTCGTCGTCGTCACCGGGCGCGTCAGTCGCGAGGCCCTCGTCGCCGGCGCCGCGGCGGCCCACCACGGCTGGACGCCGTCCGCCCTGGACTCCCTCGCCGGATCGGTCGCGGTGGGGCACGTGCTCTCCGGTGGCCCCGGCGCGACGGGGGTCGTCGACTCCACGACCGATGTCACCCGCACCACCGATCCGGTCACCGGGGGTTACCCCATCGCGGAGATCGCCGACGACGGGTGCGCGGTCGTCACGCGCCATCCCTCGGCCTTCGGGTCGGTCACCGTCGGGACCGTCACCGATCAGCTCCTCGACGGCGTCGCCGGGGCGCGGTACGCGGCGCCCGACGTGGTGCTGCGGCTCGACTCCCTCAGGCTTGCGCAGGAGGGCACCGACCGGGTCCGGATCAGCGGTGCCCGTGGTGAACCGGCCCCGCCGGTCGTGGCGGTGGTCGCCATGACACGGGGTACCGGTGGCGACCGGCGTCCCGTGCGGGTCGCCCGCCCCCTGGCGCAGGGGGAGACGGGGCACTCCGTGGTCATGCCCGACGGCGCCCGCGTCACGGTCCCGGTGCCGGTCGAGACCGCGCCCATCGGGCCGGGGGAGTTACCGACCCCGTGGACTCCGGGCGCCGTCCCGGGCGGGGAGCCCGTCACCGCCGTCCTGGGCTCGGTCGCGAGTGTGCGACGCGGGGTGGTCGGCCGCGGGGTCAACATCGCGGTGTGGACATGGGACGACTCGGCGTTCGCCTGGTTGGCCGGGGAGCTCACCGTCGAGCGGATCCGTGAACTCATCCCGGGTCTCGACGGTATGGACATCCGGCGCTACCTGCTGCCCAATCTCCGGGCGGTCAATCTCGTGGCCCGCCCGCCACGGGGCGAGGTGCTGCGGCCCGGGCTCGGAGCCGACCTCACGGCGGCCCGCCTGGAGATCCCCGGCGAGCTCCTCGAGGTCGGCCCCTGACCCCGCCCTGTCATTGCGCCGCCCGCAGCTCGGCCTTTCGGATCTTCCCGGTCGCCGTGCGGGGGATGGAGTCGACCACCACGACGTCGCGCGGCCGGTGCGAGGGGGAGAGCCGCTCCGCGCCGAACTCCATGACCGAGCCCTTGAGATCGTCCTCGGCCGGTGCGCCCTCGGCGGGCACCACGACTGCGACCACGAGCTCGCCCCACTTGGGGTCCGGGCGCCCGACGCAGGCGACCTCGGCGACGTGCGGGTGGTCCATGAGGACCCGCTCCACGTGCATCGAGGAGACGTTCTCGCCGCCGGACTTGACGATGTCCTTGACGCGGTCGGCGAACCACACGACCCCCTCCCGGTCGATACGCCCCAGATCGCCGGAGTGCAGGCGGCCGCCCACGAACGCCGCGGCGTTGGCCTCGGGGTTGTTCCAGTAGCCCTCCATCACCGTCGGTCCGCGGTAGACGATCTCGCCTTCCTGGCCGACGGGCATGAGCTCGGCACCGCCCGGTTCGCTGATCCGGTTCTCCGCGATCGGGGTGGGGTAACCCCAGGAGTCGGACTTGTCCGGATTGAGCTCGGGCCACTGCATCACGGTGGCCGGGGTGCACTCGCTCATCCCCGAGGCCAGCGCCATCCTGGCGTCCGGGAGCGCGGACTCCAGGCGTCTGCGCATCTCCTCGGACATCGGGGCCATGGCGTAGAGCAGGAACCGGATCGAGGACAGGTCGAGGCCGCGGTCCCTGCCGTCGGCGAGGGCCTCCAGCATGAGAGGCAGGCCGACCAGGTGGGTGGCGTGGACCCGGGCGACCGTGTCGGCGTATTGGACCGGGTCGAAGCCCGGCAGGAGGTGGACGGTCGCGCCCATGGTGACGGCGGACAACAGGACCCCGTTGAGGCCGGCGGTGTGGAAGAGGGGGAGCGGGCAGACCGTGACCGAGGCCTCGGCTCCCCAGTTGAGGCCGAAGACGGCCCCGTTGCCGAGCGCGGCCATGGTCACCGCGAGGTGCGAGGTGAGGACGCCCTTGGGGCGTGAGGTGGTCCCGGAAGAGTAGAGGCACTGCACGACCTGGCGGTCGCCGATCACCGTGTCGGGATTGGTGTCGTCGTCGGCCAGGAGGTCGTCCCACCCGATCAGCGCGGGACCGTCGGCGGGGGCCTCCAGGCCGTCGGGCACGCCTCCGACGACGACGACGGTGCGGATCGCGGGAATGGCGGCGACCGCTCCCATCACCAATTCCGCGAGTGAACCGTGGACCACGAGGATGCGGGTCCCCGAGTCGGTCAGGGCGTGCTCGATGTTGTCCAACCCGGACAGGAGGTTGATGGGCAGCGAGACCATCCCCGCCTTGGCCGTCCCGAAGTAGGTGGCGACGAACTCGCGGCAGTTCATCGACAGGAGCGCGACCGGTTCCTCCGCCTCGATCCCGTGCGCGGTCAACCCGTGGGCGAACCGGTTGGACACGGCCTCGAGCTCGAGATACGTCCACGATCCCGCGTCGTCCGTGAGGGCGGTCCGGCCCGCGAACGTGGCCGCCGCCCGGGTGGGGAGGTCACCCACCGAGCAGCGGCGGGCCAGGGCGTGGTCGACGGGGTCGATCCCGGTCAGATCTAGTCGCACGGTGTCTCCGTAAGGGGTCGGGGCCTCCCGCATCAGAAGTGACGGGGATCACCACGGCAAAGACTTCCAGGGGTGGCGGACAAAAGCAAGCAAGCACGCTTGCTTTATTCGTGGGGAGGTGGGATCGTTCTCGCCATGACCAAGCCCCAGCCCTCCGAGACGGAGGATCCGCACGCGGCCCTCGCCGCACTCAACGCCCGGGTGGACGAGCTCGTCGAGACCGTCGGGGCCGATCGCTGGAACACCGATACCCCGGCCGAGGGCTGGGACGTCGCGATGCAGATCGCCCACCTGGCCTGGACCGACGAGGTCTCCGTCACCGCCATCCGCGACGCGGAAGCCTTCCAGGCCGTGGTGGACAAGGCCTCGTCAGACCCCACAGGCTTCGTCGACGCCGGCGCGGCCGAGATCGCCGCCACCGGTCGCGACGAGGTCCTCGCGCGCTGGCGCCTCGCCCGGGGCGAACTCGCCGACGCGCTCAAGGCCGCCGACCCGGGGGAGAAGATCCCGTGGTTCGGCCCGCCCATGCGGTCCAAGTCCATGACCACCGCCCGGATCATGGAGACCTGGGCGCACGGCGTGGACGTCGCGGACGCCCTGGGCGTGGGCGTCGACACCGACCCGGCTTTCCTCGGCGCCCTCCCGCACGTCGCCCGTCTGGGCTGGAAGACCCGCGCGTTCGCCTACATGATGAACGGGCTGGAGGCACCCGCCTCCGAGGTCCACGTCGCCCTCACACAGGCCGACGGCACCGTCCTCGAGTTCGGCCCCGCCGACGCCGAGCAGCGGGTCACGGGCCCGATCCTCGACTTCTGTCTGCTGGTCACCCAGCGTGTGCACCTCGACGACACCGCTCTGGAGGCGGACGGCGAGGACGCGCTGGGATGGCTCCGCATCGCCCAGGCGTTCGCCGGACTCCCCGGCAGCGGCCGTGAGAAGGGAGCACGAGCATGACCTCGTCCACGTCCACGCCGTCCACCCCCGGACCGTCCACCCCCGCGCCACTGCGCGTCGGCAACATGTCCGGGTTCTACGGCGACCGCATCTCCGCGATGCGCGAGATGCTCTCCGGCGGCGAACTCGACGTCCTCACCGGTGACTACCTGGCCGAGCTGACCATGCTCATCCTCGGCCGCGACCGGATGAAGAGCGCCGAGCTCGGTTACGCCAAGACCTTCCTGCGCCAGCTCGAGGACTGCCTCGCTCTGGCACTCGAGAAGAACGTCAAGATCGTGGCCAACGCGGGTGGGGTCAACCCGGCCGCGCTGGCCGACGCCATCCGCCAACTCGCGGATCGGCAGGGGCTGCCGGCGAAGGTCGCCCACGTCGAGGGCGACGACCTCATCGCCCGGATCGGGGAGCTCGACGTCCCAGAGGACGCCGGGTTCCCGGTCACGGCCAACGCCTACCTGGGCGCCTTCGGCATCGCACGGTGCCTCGACGCGGGGGCCGACATCGTGGTCACCGGCCGCGTCACGGACGCGTCCGTGATCGTCGGCCCGGCGATCAGTCACTTCGGTTGGGGACGCGACGACCTGGACGCACTCGCCGGCGCCACCGCCGCGGGCCACGTCATCGAGTGCGGCACGCAGGCCACCGGCGGAAACTACGCCTTCTTCAACCGCGGCGAGATCGCCGACCCGGTGAAGCCCGGCTTCCCGATCGCCGAGATCGCCGCCGACGGCACCTCCGTCATCACCAAGCATGCGGGAACCGGGGGCGCGGTCACCGTCGGCACCGTCACCTCGCAGCTGCTCTACGAGGTCACCGGCGCGCGCTACGGCGGACCCGACGTCGTCACCCGACTCGACACCGCCGTGCTCGAGCAGGAGGGTGCCGACCGCGTCCGGATCT
This sequence comes from Dietzia sp. WMMA184, assembly GCF_002441635.1. Lineage (NCBI taxonomy): Bacteria > Bacillati > Actinomycetota > Actinomycetes > Mycobacteriales > Dietziaceae > Dietzia > Dietzia sp. WMMA184. The sequence continues at coordinate 3,547,109 of NZ_NXEI01000001.1, forward strand.
CCGGCGTCGTGGGCGAGACGGCACCGCCCACCACCAAGGTGTCCGTCACCTGCCTCGGCGGCTTCCGCAACGAGATCACGTTCCTGCTCACGGGCTTGGACATCGAGGACAAGGCGGCCCTGGTCGAGCGCCAGCTCCTGGCCGGGCTCGAGCGCGAGCCGGCGCAGCTGGACTTCCGCCTGCACCGCACCGACCACCCCGACGCCGACACCCAGGCCGCCGCGACCGCGCTGATGACCATCGTCGCCTGGGACCCGGACTCCGACGTGGTCGGTCGAGCGTTCTCCGATGCCGCGGTCGCCATGACCTTGTCCAGCTATCCGGGCGCCACCCCCAGCGCGCCGCCCGGCCGCGGGGGACCGTACGGCGTGTACATCCCCGCCTACCTGGACCAAAACGAGGTGCCGCACATCGCGGTCCTGCCCGACGGGACCCGGGTCGACATCGACCCCCCCGCCAGGACGGAGGAGATGGGCGACGGCCACGCCTCCGACGGACTGGACGCCGACGGCAACCCGCTCGTTTCCGCAGTGCCGGTGACGGGGTCGACCCGCCGGCGCCCGCTGGGCGACGTCCTCGGGGCCCGCTCCGGCGACAAGGGCGGCACCGCCAACATCGGACTGTGGGCCGGTGACGCCGAGGCCTACGCCTGGATGCGAGACACCCTCACCGTCGACGAGCTGAGACGCCTCCTGCCCGAGGCCGCGGAGTTGCCGATCGAGCGCTATGAGCTGCCGAAGCTGGGCGCGGTCAACTTCGTCATCGACGGACTGCTCGGCAAGGGCGTGGCGCACGGTTACCGCTGGGACCCGCAGGCCAAGGGCCTGGCGGAGTGGCTCCGCTCCCGGGTCGTCGACATCCCCGACCACATCAACGCCCCCGTGACCGCCGCACCGGCCCAAGCGAAGGAGAACGAGTGACCATCCCACGCCGTACCGTCCCCGCCGTCCCACCCCATGTGCCAGGCGACCCCTGGTACTCCGAGGAGCGTCTCGCGCTGCGCGAGGCCACGACCCGCTTCGCCGAGCGGGAGATCCTGCCCCACCTCGACGAGTGGGAGGCCGCGGGCTCGATCCCGCGCGAGCTCCACCGCAAGGCAGGCGAGCTGGGACTGCTCGGGGTCTCGTTCCCCGAGGAGGTCGGCGGCGGTGGCGGCGACGCGATCGATTCGATGATCGTGTGCGAGGCGCTGCACGAGGCCGGAGTGTCCGGCGGCGTGTTCGCGTCACTCTTCACCTGCGGCATCGCGATCCCGCACCTGGCCCAGTCCGGCACCCCGGAACAGATCGAGCGCTGGGTCAAGCCCACCCTCGCCGGCGAGATGATCGGCTCCCTGGCCATCACCGAACCCGGTGGCGGATCGGACGTCGGCCACCTCACCACCACGGCCCGGCGGGACGGCGATCACTACGTCGTCAACGGTGCCAAGACGTACATCACCTCCGCGACGCGCGCCGACTTCGTCGTCGCCGCCGTCCGTACCGGCGGCGAGGAGCTCAAGGGCGCCGCCGGTGTGAGCCTGCTCGTCATCCCCACGGACACCCCGGGCTTCCACATCTCGGCGCCGCTCGACAAGCTCGGCTGGCGCGCCTCCGACACCGCCGAGCTGACGTTCACCGACTGTCGGGTGCCGGTGGAGAACCTCGTCGGCGCGGAGAACGACGGCTTCGCGCAGATCGGGATCGGCTTCGTCGGCGAGCGCGCCGCGCTGGCCGCCCAGGGATACTCCCAGGCACAGCGCTGCCTCGATCTCACGCTGGACTGGGTCCGCGAGCGGGAGACCTTCGGACGCCCGCTGCTGTCCCGGCAGGGCGTGCAGAACACGGTCACCGAGATGGCCCGTCGGATCGATCTCGCCCGCACCTACACGCACCACTGTGTGAACCTGGCGGTGTCGGGGCAGGACGCCATCGCCGAGGTCTGCTTCGCCAAGAACACCGCCGTCGAGTGCGCCGAATGGGTCGCCAACCAGGCGGTGCAGCTGTTCGGAGGACTCGGCTTCATGTCGGAGTCCGAGGTCAGCCGCCAGTACCGCGATGTCCGGCTCCTGGGCATCGGGGGCGGCACGACCGAGATCCTGACCACCCTCGCCGGACGACGTTTGGGGTTCACGGCATGACAATCCTCCGTTCCACACTGGACACCACCAGCGCCGAGTTCGGTGCCGCGAGGCAGGCCATGGAGGGCAAGCTCGACCAGCTCGCCACGGATCTCGAGCCGGCACTGTCCGGCGGTGGCGAGCGCAAGGTCGCCCGCCACCGCGAGCGCGGCAAGTTCACCGCCCGCGAGCGGATCGACATGATCCTCGACCCGGAGTCCCCGTTCCTGGAGTTGTGCGCGCTCGCCGCGTGGGGCTCCGACTTCCAGACCGGTGCCTCCGTGGTGGCCGGGATCGGTGTGGTCGAGGGCGTCGAGTGCCTGCTCATCGCCAACGATCCGACGGTCAAGGGCGGCACCTCCAACCCGTGGACGCTGCGCAAGGTCCTCCGTCTCAACGACGTGGCCATGAAGAACCGGATCCCGGTCATCAGCCTCGTGGAGTCCGGTGGCGCCGACCTGCCCACGCAGAAGGAGGTGTTCGTCCCCGGCGGCGCGCTCTTCCGCGACCTGACCCGCCTGTCCAAGGCCGGCATCCCCACCATCGCCGTGGTCTACGGAAACTCCACCGCCGGTGGCGCGTACGTGCCCGGCATGAGCGATCACGTCGTCATGATCGAGGAACGTTCCAAGGTCTTCCTCGCCGGCCCGCCGCTGGTCAAGGCCGCCACCGGTGAGATCGCCGACGAGGAGACCCTCGGTGGCGCCGACATGCACGCCCGAGTCTCCGGCCTGGCCGACCACCTGGCGGTGGACGAGGCCGACGCTGCCCGCTTGACCCGGGGTATCGTCCGCCGTCTCAACTGGACCAAGGCCGGGCGCGCCCCGCGTGCCCAGGTCGCGGAGCCGCTGTACGGCACCGACGAGCTGCTCGGGATCGTCCCGGAGGACCTCAGGATCCCGTTCGACCCGCGCGAGATCATCGCCCGGATCGTCGACGGCTCGGTCTTCGACGAGTTCAAGCCGCTGTACGGCGCGAGTCTCGTCACCGGTTGGGCCGAGCTCCACGGTTACCCGGTCGGGATCATCGCCAACGCGCGCGGCGTGCTGTTCAGCGAGGAGGCCCAGAAGGCAACCCAGTTCATCGAGCTGGCCAATCGATACGACACACCCCTGCTGTTCATGCACAACACCACCGGCTACATGGTCGGGTCGGAGTACGAGCGCGGCGGCATCATCAAGCACGGCGCGATGATGATCAACGCGGTCTCCAACTCCGAGGTCCCGCACCTGTCGCTCATCACGGCCGCCTCCTACGGTGCCGGCCACTACGGCATGTGTGGCCGCGCGTTCGACCCCCGGTTCCTCTACACCTGGCCCAGCGCCAAGTCCGCCGTCATGGGTGGGCAGCAGCTCGCCGACGTGGTCACCTCCGTCGCCGCGGCCGCCAGCGCCGCCCGCGGTCAGGAGATGGACCAGGAGACCATCGACGGACTCAAGACCGCGATCGCCGACCAGATCGAGAAGGAGTCCCTGCCCGCCTTCCTGTCGGGGATGCTCTACGACGACGGCGTCATCGACCCCCGCGACACCCGGACGGTGCTGGGCCTCAGCCTGTCCGCGATCCACTCCGGAGAAGTCGCCGGAACCGACCGCTTCGGCGTCTTCCGGATGTGAGGAACGAAATCATGGAGAATTCATCAATCCCGACTCCGATCACTTCAGTCCTGGTGGCCAACCGCGGCGAGATCGCCCGACGCGTCCACCACACCGCGCGGTTACTCGGCATGACCACTGTCGCCGTGTTCTCCGACGCCGATGCCGAGGCGCCCCACACCCGCGAGGCCGACGCCGCCGTCCGCCTGCCCGGCAACACCCCCGCCGAGACCTACCTGCGCGGTGATCTGGTCATCGCCGCGGCCGAGGCGGCCGGCGCCGACGCCATCCACCCCGGATACGGGTTCCTGTCTGAGAACGCCGGGTTCGCCCGCGACGTGATCGACGCGGGCCTGACCTGGGTCGGCCCGCCGGTTGCGGCCATCGAGGCCATGGGCTCCAAGATCGAGGCCAAGAAGATTATGGGCGAGGCCGGCGTGCCGATGCTCACCGACCTCGAGCCCGCCGACCTCACCGAGGACATGCTCCCGGTGCTCGTCAAGGCGTCCGCCGGTGGCGGAGGTCGCGGCATGCGGATCGTCCGCACCCTCGACTCGCTGCACGACGAGATCGAAGGCGCGCAGCGCGAGGCGAAGTCCGCCTTCGGCGACGACGCGGTGTTCTGCGAGCGCTACCTCGAGCGTGGACGTCACATCGAGGTCCAGATCATGGCCGACTCGCACGGCACCGTCTGGGCGGTGGGGGAGCGCGAGTGTTCCATCCAGCGCCGCCACCAGAAGGTCATCGAGGAGGCCCCCAGTCCCCTCGTCGAGCGGACTCCGGGAATGCGGGAGGCGCTCTACAAGGCAGCCCGCGACGCCGCCTCCGCGATCGGGTACACCGGCGCCGGCACGGTCGAGTTCCTGGCCACCGACGACGGCGAGTTCTTCTTCCTCGAGATGAACACCCGCCTCCAGGTGGAGCACCCGGTCACCGAGGCCACCACCGGACTCGATCTGGTCGCCCTGCAGTTCGACGTGGCGGCGGGCCTGCCGCTGCCGTCCGCGGAGCCACCGGCCACCCACGGCTGGTCACTGGAGGCCCGCCTCTACGCAGAGGATCCCGCAGGCGACTACACGCCGGGGTCGGGAACCCTCTGGGCGCTCGACGTCCGCGGGGTCTCCTCGAGCTTCGAGGGCCCCCACCGCCCGGGAATCCGGCTGGACAGCGGCGTCGAGCCGGGCGCCGACGGTGCCCTCATCGGAGTGCACTACGACCCGATGCTCGCCAAGGTCATCTCCTACGGCCGCACGCGCGCTGAGGCCTGTGCCTCCCTCGCCGGTGCCCTGGCTCGTGCGCGGGTCCACGGTCTGGTCACCAACCGCGCCCAACTCGTCCGCGTGCTCCGGCACCCGGAGTTCATCGCCGGCAACCTGTCGACGACGTTCCTCGACGACCACGGCGCCGAGTCGCTCGCCGCGCCGCTCGCCGGCCCCGAGGCCGTCGCGATCTCCGCGCTGGCCGCGGCGGTGGTCTCCGGAACCGCCGACCACCTCGCCGGACCGGTGGCGCTGGCCCAGGCCGGGTTCCGCAACGTCGGGCGCACGCTGCAGAAGCGGACGTTCCGCCACGGTGAGGACGAGTTCGAGGTGGCCTACATCCGCGAGCGTTCCGGCGCCCGCCCGGACGGAGACCTCGCCGGGATCGTCACCGTCGAGGCGGTGGCCCCCGACTCCGCCGTCTTCGAGGTCAGGGGAGTGCGTCGCGTCTTCACCGTGGCCCGCTACGAGACCCCGGGTGCGGACACCGTCGTCGAGGTCGACTCCCCGCTCGGTCCCGTCTCACTCGTCGAGCCGCCGCGCTATACCGACCCCGCCGCCGAGGTCGCCGCGGGGTCGCTGCTCGCACCTATGCCGGGCGCGGTCATCCGCGTCGCGGTCGCCGTCGGCGACACCGTCACCGCCGGACAGCCGTTGCTCTGGATGGAGGCCATGAAGATGGAACACACCATCGCCGCCGCCGTCGACGGCATCGTCGCCGAGCTCCCCGTGGAGGTCGGCACACAGGTCGAATCGGGAACGGTCCTCGCCGTCCTCTCCGATCTCGACACCGACACCGACACCGAACAGGACCGATCACGATGACCGACATCTCACAGATCCCCAATCCCGCCATCGACACGGAGGAGCAGACGCAGCTCCGCCAGGTGGCCTTCGAGCTGGGCTCGCGGTACGGCATCGAGTACATGCGGGACAAGTCCGACACCGGCGAGACCACCAACGAGTTGTGGACCGAGGCCGGCAAGCTCGGCCTGCTCGGCGTGAACCTGCCGGCGGAGTACGGTGGCGGCGGAGCCGGGATGACCGAGCTCGCCATCGTGGAGGAGGAGCTCTCCGCGGCGGGCGCCGGCCTGCTCATGATGGTCGTCTCGCCGGCCATCAACGGCACGATCATCTCGCGCTTCGGCACCGAGGAGCAGAAGAAGAGGTGGCTGCCGGGCATCGCCTCCGGTGAGACCATCACCTCCTTCGCGATCACCGAGCCCGACGCCGGATCCAACTCGCACGCGATCACCACCACGGCCCGCCGCGACGGCTCCGATTTCCTGCTCAGCGGGCAGAAGACCTACATCTCCGGTGTCGACCAGGCCGACGCCATCCTCGTCGTCGCCCGCCTCGAGGGCGCGACCAGCGGCAAGCTCCAGCCGGCCTTGTTGATGGTGCCCACGGACGCCCCGGGCCTCGCCAAGACGCACATCCCCACCGAGGTGCGGACCCCCGAGCGGCAGTTCCAGCTGTACTTCGACGATGTCCGGCTGCCGGCCGAGGCGCTCATCGGCGACGGCGACACGGCGCTGCTCATGCTCTTCGCCGGTCTCAACCCGGAGCGCATCATGGCCTCGGGCATGGCTGTGGGCATCGCCCGTTTCGCCATGGACCGGGCGACCAAGTACGCCAACGAGCGGCAGGTGTGGAAGACCCCGATCGGCGCCCACCAGGGCGTGTCACACCCGCTGGCGCAATGCAAGATCGAACTCGAGCTGGCGCGGTTGATGATGCGCAAGGCCGCGGCCCTGGTGGACGCCGGCAGGGACGACCTGGCCGGCGAGGCCGCCAACATGGCGAAGTACGCCTCCGGTGAGGTCTCGGCCCGCACCGTGGACCAGGCCATCCAGACCCTCGGTGGCAACGGTCTGTCGGTCGAGTACGGACTGGCCGGCATGCTCGCCGCGTCGCGTCTGCCCCGTATCGCCCCGGTCAGTCGGGAGATGATCCTCAACTACGTGGCCCAGCACTCGCTCGGGCTGCCGAAGAGCTACTGAGGTGAGCGCGGTGGAAGACCAGACGCTGGTGCACTACGAGGTCCATGGGGGCGCAGCCCGCCTCACCCTGGACTCGCAACACAACCGCAACGCCCTCTCGACCCCCCTGATCGAGCAACTCCACGCGGCGCTCGACCGGGCCGCCGGGGACGACACCGCCCGCGTCGTCGTCCTCGGGCACGCCGGCGGGACGTTCTGCGCCGGTGCGGATCTGTCCGAGGCGTCCGCGAACCAGGGGAGCCCCGAAGAGCAGGCCGCCGAGCGGACCCGGATCTTCCTGGGCGTGCTGTCCGCGATCCTCTCCCACCCGAAGCCGGTGATCGCCGCGGTCGACGGCCACGTACGCGCGGGCGGAATGGGTCTGGTGTCGGCCTGCGATTTCGCGATCGCCGGTCCGTCCTCGTCCTTCGCGCTCACCGAGGTCCGCCTCGGACTGGCGGCCGCGATGATCTCCGTGCCCCTGGCCGCACGCGTGAACTCGAGGGACCTCGCTCGAGCCCTGCTGACGGGGGAGAAGTTCGACTCCGGGCACGCGCTGCGGATCGGGTTGCTCTCCGATTCGGTCGAAGATGTCCAGGGTGCGGTCGGCGAGCTTGTGGCCGCCTTCCGGCCCTGCTCACCCCAGGGGCTCGAGGAGAACAAGGCCCTGCTCGCGGCGCCCGTGCTCGCCGAGCTCGAAGCGCGTGGGGAGGAGCTGGCGGGAGTCACCGCCCGTCTGTTCACGACCCCCGAGGTCGCCGAGGGAATGACCGCGTTCCTGGAACGCAGACAGCCCTCCTGGGCGACCGACACGGAGTAGCGTGGGATGTGGCGCTGGTCACGTGACCAGAGCCACATCACCAGCGCCACATCACCCCTTCACACTAGGAGTACATGCATGCGTACCAAGGCCGCCATCATCAGGGAGCCAAAGCAGGACGGCTGGGAGGTCGTCGAGGTCGATCTGGGCGATCCCAGGGTCGGTGAGGTCCAGGTCAAGTTGGCCGCATCGGGCCTCTGCCATTCGGACGAGCACCTGCTCACCGGCGACCTGCAGTTCGAGACCTACCCCATCCTCGGCGGACACGAGGGTGCCGGTGTCGTCACCAAGGTCGGTGAGGGCGTCACCGGGATCGAGGAGGGTGACCACGTCGTCCTGGCGTTCATTCCCGCCTGTGGCACCTGCCCGCCCTGCGCAGAGGGGCTCCAGAACCTCTGTGACAACGGTGCCGGCCTGCTGACCGGCCGCGCGATCAGCGATGACACCTACCGGGTCCACACCACCGCGGGCGAGCCGGTCGCCTCGATGTGTGTTCTCGGGACATTCTCGCCGTACGTGACCGTCCACCAGTCGTCCGTCGTCAAGATCGAGAAGGACATCCCGCTCGACAAGGCCGCCCTGCTGGGCTGCGGCGTCGCCACGGGCTGGGGCTCGGCCACGGAGATCGGTGGGGCGAAGGAGGGCGACATCGTGGTGGTCGTGGGAGTCGGTGGGATCGGCATCAACTCGGTGCAGGGCGCGGCTGCCGCGGGAGCTCGCGCGATCGTCGCCGTCGACCCGGTCGAGTTCAAGCGCGAGAAGGCCAAGGAGTTCGGGGCCACCCACACCTGCAGCTCCATGGACGAGGCGATGGCACTGGTCGGAGAGATCAGCTGGGGTCGGATGGCCGATCTGGTCATCCTCACGATGGGCGTGGTCGAGGGCAAAGACCTGCTCCCCGGTCTGCTCCTCACGGGCAAGGGCCGCCGGTGTGTCGTGGTGGGCCTGGGGGACATGATGGCCGTCGACGCCCAGGTGTCAATCATGGACCTGGCGATGCAGCAGAAGACCCTGCAGGGCGCCATCTTCGGTGGCACCGGCCCGCGCAAGCAGATCCCGCACCTGCTGCACCAGTACCGCGCCGGGAACCTCAAACTGGACGAGCTCGTCACCAAGACGTACCGGCTCGAGGAGATCAACCAGGGGTACCAGGACATGCGCGACGGCAAGAACATCCGCGGTGTGATCATCTACGACGAGCAGGACTGGTAACAGGAGGACACATGACGGCACCCGAGCAGCGCGCCCCCAAGCAGGACAGGAGCCGTATCACGCGGGAGCGTCTGCTCGGTGCCTCGATCGACCTCCTCGCGACGCAGGGCTGGGCGGCGACCACCGTGGGTGCGGTGGCCGCCGCCGCCGGCGTCTCACGGGGCGCCGCCCAGCACCACTTCCCGACGCGCGAGGACCTCATCACCGCCGCGCTCGGGCACATGATCGAACAGCGACTCGAGGACGTCCGGACCGTGGGCCTCGACCTTCCCGAGCCCGGACCCGAGCGAACGGTCGCGGTGGTCCGGCTCATAGTCGGGCACTACACGTCCGACCTGTTCAAGGCCGCGCTCCACGTATGGACCGCGGCGGCCTCAGACCCGGCCCTCAGGGACCGCGTGCTCCCGCTCGAGAACCACATGTCCCGTGAGGTCCTGTCCATCGCCGCGGCCGCCCTGGGTCGCGATCCGGGTGACGCGCGAATCCGGCGCGCACTCCAGACCACCCTGGACCTCGCTAGGGGGCTGGGGCTCGCGGACGTCCTGTCCGACGACTCGGCGCGACGTGACAAGATCGTGAGATTCTGGGCCCATACCCTGGACACGGTCCTCGATGCGGCCGGAGCCCCGCCCGCGGGAGATGCCGCGACCGGCCCATTTTGACCGCTGCATCCCCCGGCGGTTAGGCTTCACCATCGTGCTCGCAGTGCGCGAGCTGGACGATCGTGCCCGGTAGGCCAGCGAGAGCGGCTGACATGGTCGGCCGTGCGCGGCGACAGGCGCGCGAGAGTCCGGATACGAGCAACGTCCCAGTGACCGGTGGTCGCCCCCGTGGAGGCCGCCAGCTAGAGAAAGTCGGTTCATGCCAACCATCAACCAGCTGGTCCGCAAGGGCCGCCAGGACAAGAAGTCGGCGACGTCGACGGCTGCCCTCAAGGGTTCGCCTCAGCGTCGTGGCGTGTGCACCCGTGTGTACACCACGACCCCCAAGAAGCCGAACTCCGCGCTCCGTAAGGTCGCCCGTGTGCGCCTGACCACCGGTATCGAGGTCTCCGCCTACATCCCCGGTGAGGGCCACAACCTGCAGGAGCACTCCATGGTGCTCGTGCGCGGCGGGCGTGTGAAGGACCTCCCGGGTGTGCGCTACAAGATCATCCGCGGCTCGCTCGACACCCAGGGTGTGAAGGACCGCAAGCAGGCCCGCTCCCGCTACGGCGCCAAGAAGGAGAAGTAATGCCTCGTAAGGGTCCCGCCCCCAAGCGCCAGCTGATCAACGACCCGGTCTACGGGTCGCCGCTGGTCACCCAGCTCGTGAACAAGATCCTCCTCGACGGCAAGAAGACGACCGCCGAGCGCATCGTCTACTCCGCGCTGGAGATCTGCCGCGAGAAGACCGGAACCGATCCGGTCATCACCCTCAAGAAGGCGCTCGACAACGTCAAGCCGGCTCTCGAGGTCCGCTCCCGTCGTGTCGGCGGCGCCACCTACCAGGTGCCCGTCGAGGTCCGCCCCGGTCGTTCGACGACCCTGGCGATGCGCTGGCTGGTGACGTTCTCCCGGCAGCGTCGTGAGAACACGATGGTCGAGCGTCTGGCCAACGAGATCCTGGACGCCTCCAACGGTCTGGGTGCCGCGGTCAAGCGCCGCGAGGACACCCACAAGATGGCCGAGGCAAACCGGGCGTTCGCTCACTACCGCTGGTGACGCGTCGGGACCCGGGCCGGGGCGTGGGTATCCACGTCCCCCCGGCCAGGGTCCCGTTGTCACCCGCCGGGTGGCATCATTGATCAAGGCCCGTACCTCACGCCCCGCGTGCAGGTACCGGCAGCACTACCGACCCGGTTCGGACGGTCGACAGCGACCGCACGGGCCACCGACGACTCACATTCGGGAGAATCCGTGGCACAGGACGTGCTGACCGACCTCAACAAGGTCCGCAACATCGGCATCATGGCGCACATCGACGCCGGTAAGACCACCGTCACCGAGCGCATCCTGTTCTACACGGGTGTCAACCGCAAGGCAGGCGAGACGCACGACGGTGCGTCGACCACCGACTGGATGGAGCAGGAGAAAGAGCGCGGCATCACGATCACGTCCGCCGCCGTCACCTGTTTCTGGTCCAACAACCAGATCAACATCATCGACACCCCGGGCCACGTCGACTTCACCGTCGAGGTGGAGCGGTCCCTGCGCGTCCTGGACGGCGCCGTCGCCGTCTTCGACGGCAAGGAGGGCGTCGAGCCCCAGTCCGAGCAGGTCTGGCGTCAGGCCGAGAAGTACGATGTGCCCCGCATCTGCTTCGTCAACAAGATGGACAAGATGGGCGCGGACTTCTTCTACACGGTCCAGACCATCGTCGACCGTCTCGGCGCGAAGCCGCTGGTCCTGCAGCTCCCGATCGGCGCCGAGGACGAGTTCGACGGTGTCGTCGACCTCGTCGAGATGAAGGCGCTCGTCTGGCCAGGCAAGACCGACATCGGCACCGAGGCGCAGGTGCAGGACATCCCGGCCGACCTGCAGGAGAAGGCCGCGGAGTACCGCGAGAAGCTCCTCGAGACCGTCGCCGAGAGCGACGAGGCGCTGATGGAGAAGTATTTCGGTGGCGAGGAGCTGACGAAGGACGAGATCCAGGCGGCGATCCGCAAGATGGTCGTCAACGCCGAGATCTACCCGGTGCTGTGTGGTTCGGCGTACAAGAACAAGGGCATCCAGCCGCTGCTCGACGCCGTCATCGCCTACCTCCCCAACCCGCTGGACGTCGGCGAGGTCCACGGCCACAAGGTCGGGGACGAGGAGACGGAGATCCTCCGCAAGCCGTCCAAGGACGAGCCGTTCGCGGCGCTCGCGTTCAAGATCGCCGTGCACCCGTTCTTCGGAGAGCTGACCTTCGTCCGTGTCTACTCGGGCCGCATCGACCCGAGCACCCAGGTGCAGAACGCGACCAAGGGGAAGAAGGAGCGCGTCGGCAAGCTCTTCCAGATGCACGCCAACAAGGAGATGCCCGTGGAGGAGGCCGTCGCCGGCCACATCTACGCGTTCATCGGGCTGAAGGACACCACGACGGGTGACACACTGTGTGACCTGAACAACCAGGTCATCCTCGAGTCCATGACCTTCCCGGACCCGGTCATCGACGTCTCCATCGAGCCCAAGACCAAGGCCGACCAGGAGAAGCTCGGCACGGCCATCCAGAAGCTGGCCCGTGAGGATCCGACGTTCTCCGTGCGGCTGGACGAGGAGACCGGGCAGACCGTCATCGGCGGAATGGGCGAGCTCCACCTGGACGTGCTCGTCGACCGGATGAAGCGCGAGTTCAAGGTCGAGGCCAACGTCGGCAAGCCGCAGGTCGCGTACCGCGAGACCATCAAGGGCTCGATCGACAAGTTCGACTACACCCACAAGAAGCAGACCGGTGGTTCCGGTCAGTTCGCGAAGGTGCAGATCGCGCTCGGCCCGCTGGACCAGGAGGCCGTCGAAGCCGGCGAGACCTACGAGTTCAGCGACAAGGTCACCGGTGGCCGCGTGCCCAAGGAGTACATCCCCTCCGTGGACGCCGGCATCAAGGACGCCATGCAGTACGGCATCCTCGCCGGCTACCCGATGGTCAACGTCAAGGCGACGCTCGTCGACGGCGCGTACCACGAGGTCGACTCGTCCGAGATGGCGTTCAAGGTCGCGGGCTCCATGGCCTTCAAGGAGGCCGCCCGTAAGTGCCAGCCCGTGATCCTGGAGCCGCTGATGGCCGTGGAGGTCGTCACGCCCGAGGACTACATGGGTGACGTCATCGGCGACATCAACTCCCGCCGCGGCCAGATCCAGGCGATGGAGGAGCGCTCCGGCGCCCGCGTCGTCAAGGCCCACGTGCCGCTCTCCGAGATGTTCGGCTACGTCGGCGACCTCCGGTCGAAGACGCAGGGCCGGGCCAACTACTCGATGGTCTTCTCCCACTACGCCGAGGTTCCGGCGGGCGTGGCCAAGGAGATCATCGCCAAGGCGACCGGCGAGTAACCGGTACTGGTCCCGCCCCGCCGTCAGGCGGGGTGGGGCCGATGCCGGCGGCGCACGGTCGAACCTCCGGGTGGCCGCCGGTTCGTGCTCAACACGGCACGATGAGTAAGATCAGATCCCACACAAAGCAGTGCCCACCTCCAGGTGGGGACAGACCAGTCCAGGAGGACACCAAGTGGCGAAGGCGAAGTTCGAGCGGACCAAACCGCACGTAAACATCGGCACCATCGGTCACGTCGACCACGGCAAGACCACCACCACCGCGGCCATCACCAAGGTTCTGGCGGACACCTACCCCGACCTCAACGACGCGTTCGCGTTCGACGAGATCGACAAGGCGCCGGAGGAGAAGGCTCGTGGTATCACGATCAACATCTCCCACGTCGAGTACCAGACCGAGAAGCGCCACTACGCGCACGTCGACGCCCCCGGTCACGCCGACTACATCAAGAACATGATCACCGGTGCCGCCCAGATGGACGGCGCGATCCTCGTCGTGGCGGCCACCGACGGCCCCATGCCGCAGACCCGTGAGCACGTGCTGCTCGCCCGTCAGGTCGGTGTGCCCTACATCCTCGTCGCCCTGAACAAGTGCGACATGGTCGACGACGAGGAGATCCTCGAGCTCGTCGAGATGGAGGTCCGCGAGCTGCTGGCGTCGCAGGACTTCGACGAGGACGCTCCGGTCGTCCACATCTCGGCGCTCAAGGCGCTCGAGGGTGACCCGAAGTGGGTCCAGGCCATCGTCGACCTCATGCAGGCCTGCGACGACTCCGTCCCGGATCCCGAGCGTGAGACCGACAAGCCGTTCCTCATGCCCGTCGAGGATGTCTTCACGATCACCGGTCGTGGCACCGTCGTCACCGGTCGTATCGAGCGTGGCCAGATCAACGTGAACGAGGATGTCGAGCTCATCGGCATCAAGGAGAAGGCCACCAAGACCACCATCACGGGCATCGAGATGTTCCGTAAGCTGCTCGACTACGGCGAGGCCGGCGACAACGTCGGTCTGCTCGTCCGTGGTCTCAAGCGCGAGGACGTCGAGCGTGGCCAGGTCGTCATCAAGCCGGGCGCCTACACCCCGCACACCACGTTCGAGGGCCAGGCGTACATCCTGTCCAAGGACGAGGGCGGCCGTCACACGCCGTTCTTCAACAACTACCGCCCGCAGTTCTACTTCCGTACCACGGACGTGACCGGCGTCGTGACCCTCCCCGAGGGCACCGAGATGGTCATGCCGGGCGACAACACCGAGATGAGCGTCGAGCTCATCCAGCCGGTCGCCATGGATGAGGGCCTGCGCTTCGCGATCCGCGAGGGTGGCCGCACCGTCGGCGCCGGACAGGTCACCAAGATCATCAAGTGATCCACTGACCGCTCGGTCCGGGTGAATCCCCGGGTCGATCGAGGAAGGGCGCCCCACCGTCAGGTGGGGCGCCCTTCCCGCATTTCGCGGTGGTTCACGCGTGCCCGGGGGAGTGGACGACCGGTTTATCTGAGGCGACCGAGTTTCGTGCGACGAGCGAGCTACCTGCGGCGACCGAACTACCTGCGACGACCGAGGATGGTCATCGCGATCGACAACCCCACCGCGGCGACCCCGGCGAGCGCGGCCGCGGCGACGGCGGCGACCTGTTCGGCACTCGCGCCGTGCGCGTCGTACCCGGGACCGGATACCCCGTGCCGGCGGTCGACTTCCGCGAGTGCCCGGAAGAGTTCATCGGGATCGCCGCCCGCGTCCGGATGGTGGCGCAGGACCGCCTGCCGCCTGTCCCGTTTGTAGGCGGCGGGGTCCCGCGGCTCGCGTCTGCTGTTCACGATGTGGTCTCCTCCGAGTGTGAACTCTGGTCTTCCCGACGCTACCGAAGTACCCGGTCGTCGTGCCGGGGTCCGTGACGCACCCGAGGACGCCGGGACGTCCGGGATTTTGCCCTTCCGGCCGATGTACTGCATACTGGTCAAGTTGCCCGGACAAGGCGGCGATCCCGTATGGGCCCGATGGGCCCCGGGGAGTGTCGGGTTGGTCGGGCGAGCACGACCGGGGCGGGTGAGTGATCACCCGCCGGAAAAGCGGGAGGGCGACACGCCCGACCGCGTGGACGCGTCGTGACACGTCAACAGCGGCAGCGGATCGGTCCGCCGTCATCCTCGCCTCGCGCGAGTGATGTGGCACTCCGTCCTCTGGAGGTCTCGTAGTCGTGTCATGCCCGTGGGCGCGCGGCGGGGTCCTCCACGATGGAGCACCGATGCACGGGACCGGGTGGTAGACGGTCTGACGGTGTCACACATGACAAGCGAACACACAGTGTCCCCGCGCAGCGAGGGCGCTTACGACAGCCGCCCTCACGGGCGGGAGGAGAAGAGGACGAAGTGGCGGGACAAAAGATCCGCATCCGGCTCAAGGCCTACGACCATGAAGCTATCGACGCCTCGGCCCGCAAGATCGTCGAGACGGTGACCCGTACGGGTGCTCGTGTCGTCGGTCCCGTGCCGCTGCCCACCGAGAAGAACGTCTACTGCGTCATCCGCTCGCCGCACAAGTACAAGGATTCGCGTGAGCACTTCGAGATGCGTACCCACAAGCGGTTGATCGACATTCTCGACCCCACGCCGAAGACCGTGGACGCTCTCATGCGTATCGACCTGCCTGCCAGCGTCGACGTCAACATCCAGTGACCTCCGACCGCGTAGCGGTCAGCAAGCAACGTGCAGCGGAGACAGTGAACAGATGACTAACACCGAGATCAAGGGAATCCTGGGCGCCAAGCTCGGCATGACCCAGGTCTTCGACGAGAACAACCGGGTGGTTCCGGTTACCGTCGTCAAGGCCGGGCCGTGCGTCGTGACCGGGATCCGTACCCAAGAGACCGACGGCTACGACGCCGTCCAGATCGCGTTCGGCGCGATCGACCCCCGCAAGGTCACCAAGCCGGTGGCCGGCCAGTTCGATAAGGCCGGGGTCACCCCCCGTCGTCACCTCGCCGAGATCCGACTCGACAACGCCGAGCAGGCCGCCGGGTTCGAGATCGGCCAGGAGATCGGCGCCGACGTGTTCGAGGACGGCGCGTTCGTCGACGTCACCGGCACCTCCAAGGGCAAGGGCTTCGCCGGTACCATGAAGCGCCACGGCTTCGCCGGCCAGGGTGCCTCGCACGGTACGCAGGCCGTACACCGCAAGCCGGGTTCCATCGGCGGGGCATCGACCCCGGGCCGCGTCTTCAAGGGCAAGTCGATGGCCGGCCGCATGGGCAACGATCGCGTGACCACCATGAACCTCAAGGTCCACAAGGTGGACGCCGAGGCCGGCGTCCTCCTCATCAAGGGAGCCATCCCGGGTCGTAACGGCGGCCTCGTGATGGTCCGTTCCGCAGTGAAGGGCGGTGCGCGCGCATGACCACCACGGAGAACACCGTGAACCTCAAGCTGGACGTCCGTACCCCGGCGGGCAAGACCGACGGTTCGGTCGAGCTCCCCGCCGAGATCTTCGGCGTCGAGCCCAACCTGCCCCTGATGCACCAGGTCGTGGTGGCTCAGCTCGCCGCGGCGCGTCAGGGCACGCACTCGACCAAGACCCGTGGCGAGGTCCGCGGCGGCGGCCGCAAGCCGTTCCGCCAGAAGGGCACCGGCCGCGCCCGTCAGGGTTCGACCCGCGCCCCCGCCTACACCGGCGGCGGCACCGTCCACGGCCCGAAGCCGCGTGACTACTCGCAGCGCACCCCCAAGAAAATGAAGGCCGCCGCGCTCCGCGGTGCCCTCTCCGACCGGGTCTCGGCCGATCGCCTCCACGTGGTGACCGAGTTCGTCGAGGGACAGAAGCCGTCGACGGCCGGTGTCCGCGACTTCCTGGGCACCCTGTCCGACCGCAAGAAGATCCTGATCGTCGTCGGTCGTGAGGACGTCGCCGCATGGCGTTCCGTGGCCAACCTCGATCACGTCCATCCGATCGCTCCGGATCAGCTCAACACCTACGACGTGCTCCACGCTGACGACGTCGTGTTCTCGGTCGAGGCTCTGGACGCGTTCGTCACGCAGGCGAGCCGTGCGTTCGCCGGCAAGGCAGCGAAGGAGGCCGACAAGTGAGCACCGTCGCCGATCCCCGGGACGTGATCCTCGCCCCGGTCGTCTCCGAGAAGGCCTACGGCCTGCTCGAGCAGGGCGTGTACACGTTCCAGGTCGCCCCGGGCGCCAACAAGACGCAGATCAAGATCGCCATCCAGGAGATCTTCGGCGTCACCGTTGAGTCCGTGAACACCGCCAACCGTCAGGGCAAGCGCAAGCGCACCCGCACCGGGTACGGACAGCGCAAGAGCACCAAGCGCGCCATCGTGACCCTCGCGGCCGACAGCAAGCCCATCGAGATCCCGGGTCTGACCGCCTGACGGCGGGAAGAGTTAAGGACGAGAGAACCTCATGGCTATCCGCAAGTACAAGCCCACGACCCCCGGTCGTCGCGGCTCGAGCGTCTCGGACTTCGCCGAGATCACCCGCTCGACGCCCGAGAAGTCGCTGCTGCGCCCGCTGAGCAAGACCGGCGGCCGCAACGGTCACGGCCGTATCACCAGCCGCCACAAGGGCGGTGGCCACAAGCGCCAGTACCGCGTCATCGACTTCCGTCGTAATGACAAGGACGGCGTGCTCGCCACCGTCGCGCACATCGAGTACGACCCGAACCGCACCGCCAACATCGCCCTCCTGCACTACGCGGACGGCGAGAAGCGGTACATCCTCGCCCCGCGCAACCTGAAGCAGGGCATGAAGGTCGAGTCGGGTGCAGGCGCCGACATCAAGACCGGCAACAACCTCCCGCTCCGGAACATCCCCGCAGGCACCGTGGTGCACGCGGTGGAGCTCCGTCCGGGCGGCGGCGCCAAGATGGCCCGCGCCGCCGGCGCGGGCATCCAGCTGCTCGGTAAGGAGGGGACCTACGCCTCCCTCCGCATGCCCTCCGGTGAGATCCGTCGGGTCGACGTGCGGTGCCGCGCCACGATCGGCGAGGTCGGCAACGCCGAGCAGGCCAACATCAACTGGGGTAAGGCCGGCCGCATGCGGTGGAAGGGCGTTCGCCCGACCGTCCGTGGCGTGGTCATGAACCCCGTCGACCACCCGCATGGTGGTGGCGAGGGTAAGACGTCCGGTGGACGTCACCCCGTCAGCCCGTGGGGCCAGCCCGAGGGCCGGACCCGCAAGCCCAACAAGGCGAGTGACAGCATGATCGTCCGTCGCCGTCGCACCGGTAAGAAGCGTTAAGGAGGGAAACTAGGATGCCTCGTAGTCTCAAGAAGGGTCCGTTCGTCGACGAACACCTCCTCGCGAAGGTGGACGTGCAGAACGACAAGGGCACGCATCAGGTCATCAAGACCTGGTCGCGGCGCTCGACGATCCTGCCCGATTTCATCGGCCACACGTTCGCCGTCCATGACGGCCGCAAGCATGTGCCCGTATTCGTGTCCGACTCGATGGTGGGTCACAAGCTCGGCGAGTTCGCGCCGACGCGCACGTTCAAGGGGCACATCAAGGACGATCGGAAGAGTAAGCGTCGATGAGCACTGATACGAAGAAGACCGACGACGGCACGGCGACGGCCGAGCAGCAGCTCTCCGCGCGTGCCACCGCCAAGTTCGTCCGCGTCACGCCCATGAAGGCGCGTCGTGTGATCGACCTCATCCGCGGCAAGGACGCCGCCGACGCGCTGAACACGCTGCGGTTCGCCCCGCAGGCCGCCAGCGAGCCGGTCGCCAAGGTCCTCGCCTCCGCGATGGCCAACGCCGAGAACAACCTCGACCTGGACCCCCGGACCCTCGTGGTCACGGCGGCCTACGCCGACGAGGGGCCGACCCTCAAGCGTTTCCGCCCGCGTGCCCAGGGTCGTGCGTTCCGCGTGCGTAAGCGTACGAGCCACATCACCATCGAGGTGACCAGCGTGCCCGAGAAGACCGGCTCCGGTCGGGCACGTCGCAACCAGGGAGGTGCCCGCTAAATGGGACAGAAGATCCAGCCGCACGGCTTCCGTCTCGGCATCACCTCGGACTGGACGTCCAAGTGGTTCGCCGACAAGCAGTACGCCGACTACGTCGCCGAGGACATCAAGATCCGTCAGCTCCTGTCCAAGGGCATGGAGCGGGCCGGTATCTCCGGGGTCGACATCTCGCGGACCCGTGACCGGGTCCACGTGGACATTCACACGGCCCGCCCGGGCATCGTGATCGGCCGTCGGGGCGCCGAGGCGGACCGTCTTCGCGGGGAGCTCGAGAAGCTCACCGCCAAGCAGGTCCACCTCAACATCCTCGAGATCAAGAACACCGAGGCCGACGCCCAGCTCGTCGCCCAGGGGATCGCCGAGCAGCTCTCGAATCGTGTGGCGTTCCGTCGCGCGATGCGCAAGGGCATCCAGTCGGCCATGCGTCAGCCCCAGGTCAAGGGCATCAAGGTGGTCTGTTCGGGTCGTCTCGGCGGTGCCGAGATGTCCCGTTCGGAGCGCTACCACGAGGGGCGCGTCCCCCTGCACACCCTGCGTGCCGAGATCGACTACGGCACCTACGAGGCCAAGACGACCTTCGGTCGTATCGGTGTCAAGGTGTGGATCTACAAGGGTGACGTGGTCGGCGGCCGTCGCGAGTCCGACCAGTACGCCCAGTCCAGCAACCGTGGCGGTGCCGACCGCGGTCCCCGCCGCGAGCGTGGCGCCGGTCGTCCGCGTCGCTCCGGGGCCCAGGGCACCACTGCGACCAGCACCGAGACCGGCCGCGCCGGTTCCGGCTCGGCCGCCGAGGCTCCTGCCGAGGCACCGCAGAACCAGACCAGGGAGGCGTGACAGTGCTTATCCCCAAGCGCGTCAAGCACCGCAAGCAGCACCACCCCGGCCGTAAGGGCGGGGCAAAGGGTGGCACCAAGGTGACATTCGGTGACTACGGCATCCAGGCTCTCGAGCCGGCCTACGTCACCAACCGTCAGATCGAGTCCGCACGTATCGCCATCAACCGCCACATCAAGCGTGGTGGCAAGGTGTGGATCAACATCTATCCGGATCGTCCCCTGACCAAGAAGCCCGCCGAGGTGCGGATGGGTTCCGGTAAGGGCTCGGTCGAGTGGTGGGTGGCCAATGTCAAGCCGGGCCGCATCCTGTTCGAGATGTCGTACCCGAACGAGGAGACCGCTCGCGAGGCCCTTCGCCGCGCGCAGCACAAGCTCCCGTGCAAGACCCGCATCGTGACCCGGGAGGAGCAGTTCTGATGGCTAGTGGAACCACCGCCCCCGAGCTGCGTGAGCTCGATGCGGATGCGCTGACCGCGCGTCTGCGTGAGGCCAAGGAAGAGCTGTTCAACCTGCGCTTCCAGATGGCCACCGGTCAGCTGACCAACAACCGTCGCCTGCGTGTCGTCCGCCACGACATCGCTCGCATCTACACCGTCATTCGCGAGCGCGAGCTCGGTCTGTCGGCGGCGCCGGGTGATGCCAAGTGAGTGACAAGGAAGCAGTTGTGACTGAGTCCAACGAGAACACCGAGCGCAACAGCCGCAAGGTGCGCATCGGGTACGTCGTGTCCGACAAGATGGATAAGACCATCATCGTCGAGCTCGAGGACCGCGTGAAGCACCCGCTGTACGGCAAGATCATGCGCCGTACCGAGCGGGTCAAGGCCCACGACGAGACCAACACCGCCGGAGTCGGCGACCGCGTGCGGATCATGGAGACCCGCCCGCTGTCCGCCTCCAAGCGGTACCGCCTCGTCGAGGTGCTCGAGCGGGCCAAGTAAGCCCCCACTCGACATATGCGAGCGGCCCGGCCCCGGGACTCCGGGGCCGGGCCGTTTCGCGTTGCGGGGGCGCACGGGACGGCCGAATGTAACGGATCACCGTGGTGTAACGAATTTTGAGTAGTGTGTCAGCGTCCGACGCTGGCCGAGAGGACAGAATCGTCATATGGGGAACGAACCACATTTCGGCCGACGGGGGAGTGGGCGGGGCGATCGCCGTCGTGGTCTGAGTGCGCTCGCGATCGGCGCGGTCGTGATCACGACGACGGCCACGGGGCTTCCCGTCGCCGGCGCCCAGAGCACGGGCCCGGGGTCAGTCGATCCGGGATCCCTCGTTCCCAGCGTGGCGCCCGGGAGCCTGTTGGGCGCACCATCGCTCAGTATCGCCGCGTCGACCCAGCTCGGTGCCCCGATCCCGGTCACGTCCGTCCTCGGATCCGTCGGCGCCATCGGTTCCAGCGATTTCCCCCGTCCGGGAAGCTCCCAACCCCCGGCCGGGCCCCGCGCGACACGGGACGGGTCCATCGTGTCCTCCACCGTGCAGCGGATCGAGCCTCTCTTCCCGGCGTCGACGGAGGCGGTCGATCGTCGCGCCGAGGTGTGGGCCGTGACGTCTGAATCCATGCAACGGACGGTCCGCGTCGAGGTCTACCGCGCCCCGGCGGGCGTCGACGCGCCCAACGTGTACTTCCTCGACGGCGTCGGTTCCGAGGTCCCGTCCGGGTGGAGCACGGGTATGGGCTGGGGCGATCCCGCGCTGCGCGACCGCGCGGTGAACGTGATCGTTCCGACGGGCGGCCCGGCGTCGATGTGGTCCGACTGGCAGGCGGACGATCCCGTCCTGGGCCCCAACAACTGGGAGACGTTCCTCACCGAGGAGTTGCCGCCGCTGCTCGAGGCCGGTTTACCCGGGGCCGCGGGGCCGCTCGCCCACAACGGGAGCTGGGGGGTCATGGGCGTGTCGATGGGGGCGTCCGCGGCGCTTCATCTGGCCAACAGGAACGAGATGTTCGGAGGCGCCGCCGGTATCAGCGGCGCCTATTCGACCACCGACGAGCTCGGCTACCAGTACGCGCGACTCACCGTGGCCGCTCGCCACGGGGACGTCACCAACATGTGGGGGCCGCGCGGGTCCCGGGAGTGGGTGGAGCACGACACCGTGGCGGACCCCTCCGGGCTCGAGGGCAAGGCGGTCTACCTCAGCGCCGCGACCGGGCTGGTGGGCTCCAGCGAGCTCGGCCGCTTCGGCAGCAACGAACTCGTGCTCATCGACGGACATGTCCTCGAGAAGGGCTCCTACGAGAGCACCCGTGCACTCGAGGCCGCGCTCGCCTCGGTTCCCGGGGTCGACCTGAGGATGAACTACATGCCCTCCGGGATCCACAACTGGCCGGTCTTCGTCACCGAGATGCGGCCGGGGATGGATCACGTCCTCTCCGGACTGCCCGACGCCGCGCCCAACGGGCGGAGGACGACCGGGGGAGTGGCGGACTCCGGGGCTAGCGCTGCCAGCTCATCGGGATCGAGCGGTTCGACGGGTTCCCTGCGTGGATCCGGATCGGCCGGTTCGAGCGGTAGCTGACCGGGATTTGGGTCCCGGTGCATGCGCACCCTACACTGGACCAGTTGCCCGACCTGGCACGTCTCGACGTGTCGACGGGTGGCATGACCGCGTGTGTCGGGTCGGTATCCGGCACACATTGAACAGACCTGGTCAGGAGAACCATGATCCAGCAGGAGTCGCGGCTGAAGGTCGCCGACAACACGGGTGCCAAGGAGATTCTCTGCATCCGCGTTCTCGGCGGTTCCAAGCGCCGCTACGCAGGCGTGGGCGACATCATCGTCGCCACCGTCAAGGACGCCATCCCCGGTGGCAACGTCAAGAAGGGTGAGGTCGTCAAGGCCGTCATCGTGCGCACCGCCAAGGAGCGCCGTCGCCCGGACGGCTCGTACATCAAGTTCGACGAGAACGCCGCCGTCATCATCAAGAACGACAACGATCCGCGCGGAACGCGCATCTTCGGGCCCGTCGGCCGCGAACTGCGCGACAAGAAGTTCATGCGGATCGTCTCGCTGGCTCCGGAGGTGCTCTGACATGAAGGTTCACAAGGGCGACACGGTGCTGGTCATCTCCGGTAAGGACAAGGGCGCCAAGGGCAAGGTCATCCAGGCTTTCCCGGCTCAGGAGAAGGTCCTCGTCGAGGGCGTCAACCGCATCAAGAAGCACACCTCCAACTCGGCTGCCGAGCGCGGCGCCTCCTCGGGCGGCATCGTCACCCAGGAGGCCCCGATCCACGTGTCCAACGTGATGGTCGTGGACGCCGACGGCACCCCGACCCGGGTCGGAATCCGCACCGACGAGAACGGCAAGCGCGTCCGTGTCTCGCGCAAGACCGGGAAGGACCTGTGACCATGACTGAGACCGCTCTTCCCTCCGGGTACACCCCTCGCCTCAAGGACAAGTACCGCAGCGAGATCCGGCCGGCACTCAACGAGACGTTCGAGTACGCCAACGTCATGCAGATCCCGGGCGTCGCGAAGGTCGTCGTCAACATGGGTGTCGGTGACGCCGCCCGCGACGCCAAGCTCATCAACGGCGCCATCAACGACCTCACGCTGATCACCGGCCAGAAGCCGGAGGTCCGTCGGGCCCGCAAGTCCATCGCACAGTTCAAGCTGCGTGAGGGCATGCCGATCGGTGCGCGCGTCACCCTGCGCGGCGACCGCATGTGGGAGTTCCTCGATCGCCTGACGACCGTCGCGCTCCCGCGTATCCGTGACTTCCGCGGACTCTCGGGCAAGCAGTTCGACGGCCACGGCAACTACACGTTCGGCCTCAACGAGCAGACGATGTTCTACGAGATCGATGTCGACAAGGTCGACCGCCCCCGGGGCATGGACATCACGGTCGTCACGACCGCAACGAACGACGAAGAGGGCCGGGCACTGCTCAAGCAGCTCGGATTCCCCTTCAAGGAGGACTGACCTCCTCCACCGGCCGGACCGGCCGTCCCCGCCGGGGCACCGCATCGCGGTTCCCCGGCGGCGGGCAGACGGCCCAGTCGTCTGGTCGCGCCCCGGTGAGAAGAGCACCGGCCGCGGCGGGAACACCGGGATGCCCCGAGGGGCGCCGGATCCCATACAAGAGAACATTCGCACTCTTCGTGATAGGCCCACGACGTCACGTGGGCGGCCCACAGGTCGCCGTACGGGACGTGTTGCATGGGAACCGTTACGAGAAAGGAACATGGTCCATCCATGTCGATGACCGATCCCATCGCGGACATGCTGACGCGTGTGCGTAACGCCAATTCGGCGTACCACGACACCGTGTCGATGCCGCATTCGAAGCTCAAGGGCAACATCGCTGCCATCCTCCAGCAGGAGGGTTACATCGCGGGCTACAACGTCGAGGACGCAGAGGTGGGCAAGAAGCTCACCATCGACCTCAAGTACGGCCCCTCGCGCCAGCGCAGCATCCAGGGCATCAAGCGCATCTCGAAGCCGGGTCTGCGCGTGTACGCCAAGTCCACCGAACTGCCCAAGGTCCTCGGTGGCCTGGGCGTCGCGATCATCTCGACGTCCCAGGGTCTGCTCACGGACCGCCAGGCGAACAACAAGAAGGTGGGCGGGGAAGTCCTCGCCCACGTCTGGTAAGGGGGGCGAGAAATGTCACGTATCGGCAAGGCTCCGATCACCGTCCCGTCCGGTGTCGACATCAGGGTCGACGGCCAGACCGTCACCGTCAAGGGTCCCAAGGGCGAGCTCTCGCAGGTTCTGCCCGGGGCGATCTCGGTCTCGATCGAGGACGGCACCGTCACGGTGAACCGTCCCGACGACCACCGCGACAACCGGTCACTGCACGGCCTGTCCCGCTCGCTGGTCAACAACATGATCGTCGGCGTCACCGAGGGCTACAAGCAGGACATGGAGATCTTCGGCGTCGGTTACCGCGTCGTGGCCAAGGGCCAGGATCTCGAGTTCGCCCTGGGCTACTCGCATCCGGTTCCGGTCACCGCTCCCGACGGCATCACGTTCGCCGTCGACGGTGCGACCAAGTTCTCGATCTCCGGGATCGACAAGCAGCAGGTGGGCCAGATCGCCGCCAACATCAAGCGACTGCGGAAGCACGACCCGTACAAGGGCAAGGGCATCCGCTACGCCGGCGAACAGGTCCGTCGCAAGGTCGGAAAGACGGGTAAGTGATCATGAGCAGCACCAGGAAGCGTTCACCGCTGGGCACCGATGTCTCCACCGCACGTCGCGAGGGTCGCGCCCGGCGCCATTACCGACTCCGCAAGAAGGTCTCCGGTACGCCGGAGCGTCCGCGGTTGGTCGTCAACCGGTCCTCGCGTCACATCCACGCCCAGATCATCGACGATCTGGCCGGCCACACGCTGGCCGCAGCCTCCACCATCGAGGCGGATGTGCGCTCCCTTGAGGGCGACAAGAAGGCCCGCAGCGCGAAGGTCGGCCAGCTCCTGGCCGAGCGCGCCAAGGCCGCCGGCATCGACGCCGTCGTGTTCGACCGTGGTGGTAACAAGTACCACGGCCGGATCGCGTCCCTCGCCGACGCCGCCCGCGAGGGTGGGCTGGAGTTCTGATGACCAACACCACTGCACTGTTCGCTAACGGAAGGACCGTCTGATGCCGGGACGTCAGCGTCGTGACGGCGGAAGCAACGGCCCCGCCGCAGACAACAAGACCACCACCGACAACGCCCAGGGCCGCGGCGGAGACCGCGGTCGTGGCCGGGGTCGCGACGATCGTCGCGGCCGCGACGAGGAGAAGTCGCAGTACATCGAGCGCGTCGTCACCATCAACCGTGTCTCCAAGGTCGTCAAGGGTGGTCGGCGCTTCAGCTTCACCGCCCTGGTGATCCTGGGTGACGGCAACGGCATGGTCGGCGTCGGGTACGGCAAGGCCAAGGAGGTGCCGGCGGCGATCCAGAAGGGATCGGAGGAGGCACGGAAGAACTTCTTCCGCGTTCCGCTCATCGCCTCCACCATCCCCCACCCGATCCAGGGTGAGGCTGCTGCCGGCGTCGTCATGCTCCGCCCCGCCTCGCCGGGTACCGGTGTCATCGCCGGTGGCGCCGCTCGCGCGGTGCTCGAGTGTGCCGGAGTCAACGACATCCTGTGCAAGTCTCTGGGGTCGGACAACGCCATCAACGTGGTCCACGCGACCGTGGCGGCGCTCAAGGGTCTGCATCGTCCCGAGGAAGTCGCGGCTCGTCGCGGCCTGCCGATCGAGGACGTCGCGCCCGCGGGCATGCTCCGTGCGCGTGCCGGACAGGGGGCCTGATCATGGCTAGCCTCAAGATCACCCAGGTCCGCGGGACCGTGGGGACCAAGAAGAACCAGCGGGACTCCCTGCGTACGCTCGGCCTCAAGGGCATCCGGAAGACGGTCGTGCGTGAGGACAACGCGCAGACCCGGGGTCTCATCAACGTCGTGAACCACCTCGTCGTGGTCGAAGAGACGGAGTGAGAATGACCATCAAGTTGCATCACCTGCGCCCGGCTCCCGGGTCGCACGCCGAGAAGATCCGTGTGGGTCGCGGCGAGGGCGGCAAGCGCGGCAAGACCGCCGGCCGCGGTACCAAGGGCACCAAGGCGCGTAAGAACGTCCCCGCGGCGTTCGAGGGCGGCCAGATGCCGATCCACATGCGGCTCCCGAAGCTCAAGGGCTTCAAGAACCGCAACAAGGTCGTCTTCCAGGTCGTCAACGTGTCCGACATCCAGCGGCTGTTCCCGCAGGGCGGCGAGGTCGGCGTGTCCGAGCTCGTGGCCGCGGGCGCGGTCCGGAAGAACCAGCCGGTCAAGGTGCTGGGCGACGGGGACATCTCCGTGGCCGTCACCGTGACCGCCGACAAGGTCTCCGCCTCGGCCAAGAGCAAGATCGAGGCCGCCGGCGGAAGCGTGTCGGAGGCCGGGGCCTGATACCCCGCCCGGCCCGTTCACGGGTCGATGACGGGTGCAGGGGTCGGGTCCGAGAGTCTCGGATCCGGCCCCTGCGCTCGTCTTGATAGAGTTTTCCCGTTGTGCGTTTCGGGGTCGGCGCCCGCCGGAAGGTCGGCCCGACTTCCCCCGGCGCATCTGCTTTCGACGACCGGCGGCCCGACGGCCGACCACGACCAGGAGGACATGTGCTCTCCGCACTCGCGTCCGCGATCAAGGACCGGGATCTGAGGAAGAAGATCTTCTTCACCCTGGGGATCATCATCCTCTACCGGATCGGCGCGCAGATCCCGTCGCCCGGCGTCGACTACCCCAAGCTCCGGGGTCTGCTCGACACGGCGATGACCGGGGACAACGCACAGTTGTTCTCCCTGGTGAACCTCTTCTCCGGTGGCGCCCTGCTGCAGTTGTCGGTCTTCGCGATCGGCATCATGCCCTTCATCACCGCGAGCATCATCGTCCAACTGCTCACGGTGGTGATCCCGTACTTCGAGCAGTTGAAGAAGGAGGGGCAGTCCGGCCAGGCGAAGATGACGCAGTACACGCGTTATCTCACCATCGCGCTCGCCGTCCTGCAGTCCGCCGGCATCGTCGCGCTGGCCGACCGGGGGCAGCTCCTCGGCAACGGCCAGTCCGTCCTGATGGACGATAACATCCTCACGCTGCTCACCATCGTCATCGTCATGACCGCGGGCGCCGCACTCGTCATGTGGTTCGGTGAACTGATCACCGACCGTGGCGTCGGTAACGGCATGTCGCTGCTCATCTTCGCCGGTATCGCGTCCCGCATCCCGGCCGAGGGCGTTAACATCTACCAGAACTCGTCGACCATGAAGTTCGCGGCCGTCATGTTCGCGGTCGTCCTCATCGTCGTCGCCGTCGTCTTCGTCGAGCAGGGTCAGCGCCGCATCCCCGTCCAGTACGCCAAGCGCATGGTCGGCCGCCGCCAGTACGGCGGCACCTCCACCTACCTGCCGCTCAAGGTCAACCAGGCCGGCGTCATCCCGGTGATCTTCGCGTCGTCGCTGATGTACGTGCCGATCCTCATCACCCAGCTGATCCAGGGGCCCGAGCCGTCGAGCGACGGGTTCTGGCAGCGGTACGTCATGCAGTACCTGCAGAACCCCTCCAGCTGGGGCTACATCCTCCTGTACTTCGCCCTCATCATCTTCTTCGCGTACTTCTACGTGGCCATCCAGTTCGACCCGATGGAGCAGGCCGAGAACATGAAGAAGTACGGCGGGTTCATCCCGGGCATCCGCCCGGGCCGCCCGACGGCCGAATACCTGGGCTATGTCCTCAACCGGATCCTGCTGTTCGGTTCGCTGTACCTCGGTCTGATCGCGGTACTCCCCAACGTCTTCCTCGACATGGGCAGCGGGGGTGGAGATCTGCAGAACATGCCGTTCGGCGGCACCGCTGTGCTCATCATGGTCTCCGTGGGCCTCGATACCGTGAAGCAGGTCGAGGCGCAGCTGATGCAGCGCAACTACGAGGGCTTCCTCAAGTAGGCGCGGCCTCGTCCGAGCACACCAACTGTAGAAAGGCTGGTCCCCACCATGCGTCTCGTCCTCCTCGGCCCTCCCGGAGCCGGCAAGGGCACCCAGGCTGCTCTGCTCTCGGAGAAGCTCGGCGTCCCACACATCTCGACCGGTGATCTGTTCCGCGCCAACATCTCCCAGGGCACCGACCTCGGGAAGGAGGCCAAGAGCTACATCGACGCCGGCAACCTCGTCCCCGCCGAGGTGACGAACCGCATGGTCGCCGCGCGCATCGCCGAGCCCGACGCCACCGAGGGCTTCCTCTTGGACGGATACCCCCGCAGTGCAGCGCAGGCGGACGCGCTCAAGGAGATGCTCGGCGAGGCCGGCCACACCCTCGACGCGGTCCTGGAGTTCAAGGTCGACGACGACACCGTGGTCAAGCGCATGCTCGCCCGGGGGCGCGAGGACGACACCGAGGACGTCATCCGGAACCGCATGTCGGTCTACCGGTCGGAGACGGCCCCGCTGCTCGAGTACTACGCCGGTGAGGTCAAGAGCATCGACGCCGTCGGTGAGGTCGACGAGATCAACGCACGCGCGCTCGCCGCGCTGGGTCGCTGACGCCCGCCGTGTTCGGACGGTCCCGCAAGGGCGTGGTCACCGCGCGTACCCCGGGTGAGTTGGACGCCATGGAGGCGGCCGGTCGTATCGTCGGACGGGCGTTGATCGCCGCCCGTGAGGCCGCTGTCCCGGGTGCCACCACCGGTGACCTGGACGAGGTCGTCGAGCAACTGATCCGGGACGCCGGGGCCGTGCCGTCCTTCAAGGGGTACGAGGGGTTCCCGGGATCGATCTGCTCCTCGGTCAACGACGTCGTGGTGCACGGGATCCCCGGGCCCGACACCGTCCTGGGGGACGGGGACCTCGTCTCCGTCGACTGCGGCGCCATCCTCGACGGGTGGCACGGGGACTCCGCGTGGTCATTCGGGGTGGGGACTCTCGCCCCGGAGGTCGCGACCCTCAACGACGCCACGCGGGAGGTCCTCGACGAGGGCATCCTGGCGATGCTGCCCGGGAACAAGCTCACCGACGTCTCGCACGCCCTCGAGGTGGCGACGCGGAGGGCGGAGGAGCGTCACGGCGTCAGCCTGGGCATCGTCGACGGCTTCGGCGGGCACGGGATCGGCCGCGAGATGCACGAATGGCCGTTCCTCGCCAACGAGGGCAAGCCCGGCCGCGGGCCCCGGCTGCAGGAGGGGTCGGTCCTGGCGGTCGAGCCGATGCTCGTGCTGGGCGGCGAGACCGATACCCGGACCCTGTCCGATGACTGGACGGTCGTCACCGTCGACGGGTCGCCGGCGGCGCACTGGGAACACACGGTCGCCGTGACGGTGGACGGCCCCCGGATCCTCACGCCCCGCCCGCGCAGCTGAGGACGCACCGCGACCGGGGTCGCCACTCCGGGGAATCGGAGCGGGTCGACCGCTGACGGTCGCCCACACCGGGTTACAGTGTGTGCCGGTAGTGAACATCTGCTTCGAAAGGTCCCGGCATGCTCGCTGAGCAGGAGTCCGTCGCGCGTCGATCAGTCTTGCGGGGAGCCGTCGCGCTGGTCGTGACGCTCGCTGTCGCCCTCGTCCACATCTCGGGCCCGGGCGTCACCCCCTCCACCGCCCAGTCGGTGATGGAGGGGGGCGCGGGGTCGATCGAGGCGGATCCCCAGCCGGGGCCGTTCTATCACGCGGATCCGCAACACCTCGCGGACGCCCCTCTCGGTGAGGTGATCAACTCCCGGGACGTGACCATGCCGGCGTTCCTCGGATACCGGGTCACCTAGATCGCCTACCGGTCGACCGACTCCCGCGATCGGCCGCTACTGGCCACCGCGACGGTCGTCCGGCCGCACCACGCCCGCCCCGACGGTCCGGTGTTGAGCTACCAGCACTACCTCAATGCGCTCGGACAGCGATGCGCGCCCACCGAGACCCTCGTCCACCCGACGCTGGAGACCGTGCAGGACAACGCGATGGTGTTCCTGCGGACGCGTCTGGACCAGGGATGGACGGTCATCATCCCGGACCACCTCGGTCCGAAGGTCGCCTATCCCGGCGGTCAGTTGTCGGGCCGGATCGTGTTGGACGGGATGCGTGCGGTGCGGGACGACCCCCGCTTCGATTCCAGGCACAGCCGGTTCGGCGCCCTCGGCTACTCCGGGGGCGGCATCGCGAGCGCGTGGGTGTCGCTCCTGCACGACGACTACGCCCCGGACGTGAATCTGGTCGGGGTGGCGCAGGGCGGTGTCCCGACCGACATGACCACGATGGCGCGGATGGTCGGCAACTGGCCGCACCCGGCGTTCGGCCTGGCGTTCGCCGCGGCTGTCGGCATGGCGCGGGAGTACCCGGAGGCGATCCGGCTCGAGGAGAAGCTCACGCCGGACGGGTGGGCGCTCTACAGCCAGCTGAAGGGGCGCTGCACCGCGACCCTGTTGACGGTCGGGGCGTTCCGGTCCGTCCCGATGGTCCTCCGGGGAGGCGACCTCCTGGCAGAGGAGGGGCTGATGCGGGCGTTCGCGGAGAACAGCATCCGTCAGAGCCCGGACGTGCCCCGGGTCCCGGTGTTCATGTGGCATTCCGGGACCGACCCGCTCGTGCCGTTCTGGGACGCGGAGGAGACCGCCAAGCGGTACTGCCGAGAGGGCGCGCCGCTGACGTGGGAGCCGGGACTCGCGCCGGAGCACCTCATGGGCGCGGTGGAGAAACTGCCCGCGGCGATGAACTGGCTCCAGCAGCGCTTCGACGGGGTGCCCGCGGGGCGGGCCTGCTACGTCTGACCGTCGGTCACCGGGACCGCCGAGGGGACGTCGAGCGGGCGGCGAGGGCCCTGTCGGTGCCCGATTGGCGCAGATCCATCACCTGACGTAGGCTTATACGTCGGTGTGCCCACCAGTGCACCGACAATCCGGTAGACGTCACCCGGGGAATCGTGGAGGACCGTAACCAGCATGGCAAAGAAAGACGGAGCCATCGAGGTCGAGGGCCGTGTCGTTGAGCCGTTGCCGAACGCAATGTTCCGCATCGAACTCGAGAACGGGCACAAGGTCCTCGCACACATCAGTGGGAAGATGCGGCAGCACTACATCCGCATCCTCCCCGAGGACCGCGTGGTCGTGGAGCTCTCGCCCTACGACCTGACCCGCGGCCGGATCGTCTACCGGTACAAGTAAGACGCTCAACTCCCCGCACCAGCCGCCGAGCCCCACAGGGGCCGGCGGGATCACACCCTCGGAAGCGGAGGCCGGGGCCCCGGACGGTTGCTCATCGTGAGATGACCATCCGACAACGGGGACGGTCGGGGAGCAGACCTACCGCACGACGAAAGAGAAACGCCACATGGCACGTCTAGCCGGCGTGGATCTCCCGCGCGACAAGCGCATGGAGATCGCGCTCACCTACATTTTCGGCATCGGTCGCACCCGGTCGCTGGAGATCCTGGGGCGTACGGGCATCAGCCCGGATCTGCGCACCAAGGACCTCACCGACGAGCAGTTGACCGTCCTTCGTGACGACATCGAGGGCAACTACAAGGTGGAGGGTGACCTCCGCCGCGAGGTCCAGGGCGACATCCGCCGGAAGATCGAGATCGGTAGCTACCAGGGCCTGCGCCACCGCCGTGGCCTGCCGGTCCGTGGACAGCGCACCAAGACCAACGCCCGTACCCGTAAGGGTCCGAAGAAGACCGTCGCCGGAAAGAAGAAGTAATGCCCCCCAAGTCACGCGCTGCGGGCCCCAAGAAGACGGGCCGTCGCAAGGAGAAGAAGAACGTTCCCCTGGGCCAGGCCCACATCAAGAGCACGTTCAACAACACGATCGTCTCGATCACCGACCCGTCCGGTGGCGTCCTCGCATGGGCGTCCTCCGGCCACGTCGGCTTCAAGGGCTCGCGCAAGTCGACGCCCTTCGCCGCCCAGCTCGCCGCCGAGAACGCGGCCCGCAAGGCGCAGGAGCACGGCGTCAAGAAGGTCGACGTGTTCGTCAAGGGCCCCGGCTCGGGACGTGAGACCGCGATCCGCTCGCTCCAGGCCGCCGGCCTCGAGGTGGGCACGATCTCCGATGTCACCCCCCAGCCCCACAACGGCTGTCGTCCGCCCAAGCGGCGTCGAGTCTGAGCCGGAAGGAACGCACTAAATCATGGCACGTTACACCGGCCCCGTCACCCGCAAGTCCCGCCGTCTGGGCGTGGACCTCGTGGGTGGAGACACCGCATTCGAGCGTCGGCCCTTCCCGCCCGGTCACCACGGCCGCGCGCGGATCAAGGAGTCCGAGTACCGCACCCAGCTGCAGGAGAAGCAGAAGGCCCGCTTCACCTACGGCGTGATGGAGAAGCAGTTCCGTCGTTACTACGAGGAGGCGAACCGCCGCGCCGGCAAGACCGGTGAGAACCTCCTGCAGATCCTCGAGTCGCGACTGGACAACGTCGTGTACCGCGCGGGTCTCGCGCGGACGCGTCGCCAGGCCCGTCAGCTCGTGGCCCACGGTCACTTCCTGGTCAACGACCAGAAGGTCACCATCCCGAGCTACCGGGTCTCGCAGTACGACATCGTCGACGTCCGTCCCAAGTCCACCAAGATGGACTGGTTCGAGATCGCCCAGGAGACCCTCGGCGAGCGTCCCGTCCCGGCGTGGCTGCAGGTCGTCCCGACGACCCTGCGGGTCCTCGTCCACCAGCTCCCCGAGCGCGCGCAGATCGATGTGCCGCTGCAGGAGCAGTTGATCGTCGAGCTCTACTCGAAGTGATCTGTCCCCCCTCGTCGCCGGGCGGGCCGCACACCGCGGCCCGCCCGGCGACGGTGGGTTCCCACGGCGTCAAATAGCGGGCGTCGAGAATCGAAAGAGGTAGCACATGCTCATCTCCCAGCGGCCCACCCTCACCGAGGAGGTCGTCTCCGAGAACCGCTCGCGGTTCGTGCTCGAGCCCCTCGAGCCCGGTTTCGGCTACACCATCGGCAACTCGCTGCGGCGCACGCTGCTGTCGTCCATCCCGGGCGCGGCCGTGACCAGCATCCGCATCGAGGGCGTCCTGCACGAGTTCACTACCGTGCCGGGCGTGAAGGAGGATGTCACCGACATCATCCTCAACCTCAAGGGCCTGGTCGTCTCGTCCGTCGAGGACGAGCCGGTCACCATGTACCTCAAGAAGCAGGGTCCGGGAGCCGTCACCGCCGGTGACATCGTCCCGCCCTCCGGCGTCGAGGTGCACAACCCGGACCTGCACATCGCCACCCTCAACGAGAAGGGTCGGCTGGAGATCGAGCTGGTCGTCGAGCGTGGCCGCGGCTACGTTCCCGCCGGGCTCAACAAGGACGCGGGCCACGAGATCGGCCGGATCCCGGTCGACTCGATCTACTCGCCCGTGCTCAAGGTGACCTACAAGGTCGAGGCTACCCGTGTGCACCAGCGCACCGACTTCGACCGTCTGGTCCTGGACGTCGAGACCAAGAACTCGATGACCGCCCGGGACGCCCTGGCGTCCGCCGGCAAGACCCTCGTCGAGCTCTTCGGCCTCGCCCGTGAGCTCAACGACGAGGCGGAGGGCATCGAGATCGGGCCGAGCCCGGCCGAGGCCGACCACATCGCCGCCTACGGTATGCCGATCGACGACCTGGACCTGTCGGTCCGGTCCTACAACTGCCTCAAGCGCGAGGGCGTCCACACCGTGGGCGAGCTCGTGGCCCGCAGTGAGTCGGACCTGCTCGACATCCGGAACTTCGGACAGAAGTCGATCGACGAGGTCAAGGTCAAGCTCGTGGAGCTGGGCCTGTCCCTCAAGGACGCGCCCCCCGGATTCGATCCCGCCTCGGTCGCCGGCTACGACGCCGAGACCGGCACGTGGACCGACGAGGGCGGCGAGGATTACGCCGAGACCGAGCAGCTCTGACGAGCGCCCGGAACACCATTCCTAGGAGAATCTGATGCCCAAGCCCAAGAAGGGCGCCCGCCTCGGCGGATCCGCCGCCCACCAGCGGCTCATCCTCTCGAACCTGGCCACCCAGCTGTTCGAGCACGACGCGATCCGCACCACGGAGACCAAGGCGAAGCTGCTGCGCCCCTACGCGGAGAAGCTCATCACCAAGGCGCGTCGTGGCACGCTGGCCGACCGTCGTGAGGCCGCCAAGGTCATCCGCGACAAGGACGTCCTGCACAAGCTGTTCGCCGAGATCGGCCCCCGGGTCGCGAACCGCGACGGTGGCTACACCCGGATCGTCAAGCTCGAGAACCGCAAGGGCGACAACGCGCCCATGGCGATGATCGCGCTCGTCACCGAGGAGCTCGCCTCCGCCGAGGCCTCGCGCGCCACCCGCGCCGCGGCGTCCAAGGCGGCCACCGCGCCGGCCGCGGCCCCCGCGGAGTCCACCGACGACGTCACGGCCGAGGCCGAGGCCAACAGCCCGATCGCCGATCAGGTCGAGGCCGCCGACGACGCACAGGTCGACGCCGCGGAAGAGACCGCCGAGGCCGTGTCCGAGGACACCACGCACGCCGAGGGCGAGGACGCCGACAAGGCCTGATCGCCAGCATCGGATCACGCCGTCAGGGCCCCGCCACCGCATCACGCGGTGGCGGGGCCCTCGTCGTCGATCCGGGGTGGCCGCGTGGGATCGGCGCGTGGGATCGGGATTCCAGGCGCGGGCGCACAGGCGCGGTGGGGTCAGAGTCTGTCTGCCACCGCCGCGGCCATCGCGCGCTGGCCGGCCGCGGTCGGGTGCATCGGATGCGAGCCGGTCTCCGCACCGGTGAAGCTGGTGTACCGCTCGTCCGCCGGGGCGCAGGCGTGGCGTTCCCCGGCGTCGTCGGGGACGACGATCTCGGCGCCGGCCCGGACGGCCGCGTCGGTCACCGCGCTGTTGACCCGGTCGGTGACGGCCCGCGTCCAGGTGACGTCGCCGGGGCTGACGCGTTCGGTGAAGTCGCAGCCGCCGTCCGGCGGTACGAGTGGCATGTACGCGGTCACCACGATGCGGGCCGCGGGGGACCGCTCCCGGATCCCGGCGTGGACCGCGTCGAGACGGGCCCCGAGCCCCTCGAGTGACGACGAGACCCCCGCGTCCAACCGCTCGCGACACGGCGCCCCGTCGGTGGCCCTGGGCGTCTGCACCACGCACCCGGCGATCGCGCCGAACCCGATGTCGTTGCCGCCGATGGAGAGCGTCACCAGGTCGGTGTCCGCGGTGAGGGCATCGAACTGCGGTGGTGTCTGCGCGATCTGGGGCACCGTCATGTCCACGGTCCTCGCGCCGCCACACGTGACGTCCACGAACTCGGCGACGTCCAGCTGCTCGGCGAGCACCGACGGGTAGTTGAGCGACGAACGCAGGCACCCCGCCGGCCCGCTCGTGGGGGCGCCGGTCGGGCCCAGGGCGGCGAACGAGTCGCCCAGCGCCACGTATCTCCCGATCGCCGGCCCGGCCTCGCTGGCGGTGTCGGTACTGGTGGTGTCGGTGGTGGTGGTGCCGGTGGCGGCGGCACCGGCCGCGGCGGGCGGGGCCTCGTCGTCGTCGCCGGGGGCACAGGAGGACAGGGCGAGGGCGACGGCCGCGCCGACGGCGAGGAGCGCGGCGCGGTAAGGGGACGGGGACGGGGACGTGGACATGGTCCCCATCGTGCCGGAACGGCCCGCGGCGGGCGGTGTGGCGGGCACGCGCGGCGGTGGTCTAGCGTCTGTAGGCCGTGAGCATTCGCCGGATCCGCCTGGACGTCGCCTACGACGGCACCGATTTCTCCGGCTGGGCGCGCCAGCCCGGGCTGAGGACCGTGTGCGGGGTGCTCGAGGCCGAACTCGCGAAGATCCTGCGCAATCCCGTCGTCCTCACGGTCGCCGGTCGCACCGACGCCGGGGTGCACGCGCGAGCGCAGGTGTGCCATCTCGACGTGGACCCGCAGTGGCTGGACCAGCGCTCGCTGGAGGGACGCCCCGAGGCGCTCGTGCGTCGGCTCGCGCGGCTACTGCCGGCGGACATCGCGGTGATGGACGCCCGGTGGGTCCCGGACGCGTTCGACGCCCGGTTCTCCGCGCTGCGCCGGCACTACGAGTACCGCCTCACCACGGCGCCGTGGGGGCCCGAGCCGACCCGCGCCCGCGACACCGCCGCCTGGCAGCGCGGCGCCGACCTCGACGCGGTCCGCGACGCGTCCGAACGGCTGCTGGGGCTACACGACTTCGCTGCGTTCTGCCGTCGCCGGGAGGGCGCCACCACCATCCGTGAGCTGCAACGCTTCGACTGGCGTGCCGAGCCGGACCCGCGCGGCGAGGACGCGCCGGGGGCCGCCGAGGTGTGGACGGCGTCGGTGAGTGCGGACGCGTTCTGCTGGTCGATGGTGCGCAGCCTCGTGGGCGCAGTGATGGCCGTGGGGGAGGGCCGGCGCAGCCCCGACTGGATCAGCGGGCTGCTCACCGAGACCGAGCGGTCATCCGCGGTTCCGGTCGCGCCGGCGTGCGGACTCGCCCTGGTGGGGGTGGACTACCCGGCCGACTCCGACCTGGCGGCGCGCAACCTCGTCACCCGCGAGGTGCGGCCGGGGCCGGGCGGGGCGGCGGGCACCGATGACGGAGGCGGGCCGGGCGCGGCGTCCGGGACGGGGTCCGGCGCGGGCTGCTGTGGGGACTAGACCGGCGCCGCGTCGAGGATCGGGCCCAGGGCGAACAGCATGACCATCGACCACGCCACGTGGGTGATCGCCGGGCCCAGCACTCCGCCGGTGGCCCGCCGCTGGACGGCGGTGACCAGTCCCAGGATTACGGCCGCGAGGACGAGGAGTGGGATCCCCGCGGTGGCCGTGACGGTCGCGTAGATCACCGTCGTCGTGAGGATCGGCCGCAGGTTGGCGACGGCCGAGTACACGGCGCCGCGGTGGAAGCACTCCTCGGCGATGCCGTTGACCGCGGTGAGGAGCGCCACCAGGACGAGGTTGCCCACGGTGGCGTGGTCGAGCAGGGCGTCGACGGGGTCGCGCAGCGGCTCGATCCTCGCCACCACGAGCCCGCCGAGGCAGAACACCACGGCGAGCGCGGCGGCGGTGAGCACCGACGACAGGACGGGCCGACGGGGCCGGTACGGTTCGCAGCCCACCCGGATCGGCCCGGAGGCGAACGCCCCGCCGAGCCACACCGCGGCCAGCAGTGCGGTGGCGGGGTAGAACATGGCGTCGCCGGCGGGTATCCGTAGCGCCCACGCGTTCACCGCCGCGCCGACGACGAGGGTGACGACGACGACGAGGACACGCCTCCGGCCCGGCCGCGAGGGCGCGGTGTCCATCTCGCCCGATCGCAGCGCCCGCAGGTACCGGTGGGTGGGCGAGGCGGGCGCCTCTCGCTGGTCGCTCATCGCCCGCCGCGCACACGCCCGATGGTGGGCGGGCGGACCCCGGCCCAGTCGGCGTCCGAGGGCAGCAGGCGCGCGGGATCGTCCAGCGGGTCGGCCCCGTCCCACAGCGGCGGGCGGGCCGGGCCGTGGGGGACACGCAGGGCCTCGCGAAGCGCGTCCCGGTAGCTGGTCCGCCCGCCGGGTGGGGGTCCGAGCACCTCGTCGGCGTCGTCGACCAGCACCACGGCCTCGCAGCGCAGCGACTCCACCAGGGGCTTGGCCAGGCCGGGCTCGAGCGGGGTGACCAGTCCCATCCACAGGGAGGACAGCTTGGGCGTGAGGACGGGGACCGGGACCATGAGGCGGCGGCGCAGGCCGGCCTCCTCGGCGTAGATCTGCATCATCTGGCCGTACGTCAGCACGTCCGGGCCGCCCACGTCGATGGCCCGTCCGCGGGCGAGGTCGCCCTCCAGGGGCACCGTGGTGGCCGCGGCGAGGTAGTGCACCACGTCGCGCACGGCGATGGGTTGGATCCGGTTGCTGACCCACTTGGGCGTGACCATCCCCGGCAAGCGGGTGGTGAGGTGGCGGATCATCTCGAACGAGGCGGAGCCCGACCCGATCACGACACCGGCCTGGATCACGAGCGCGGGAACGGTGGACTCCAGCATGATCCGGGCGACGTCGGCTCGGGAGCGCAGGTGCGGGGAGAGGTCCGTCTCGTCCTCCGGGTGGAGGCCGGACAGGTGGACGATGCGCTCGATGCCCGCCTCCTCGGCGGCCCGGACGAACGCCTCGGTGGTCTCGTGCTCCTCCCGCTCGAAGTCCTTGGAGTCACCCATCGAGTGCACGAGGTGACAGGCGACGTCGACGTCGCGCAGGGCGGAGCGCAGCGCGTCGGCGTCCCCGAGGCCGCCGGAGTGGATGGTCACCTCGTCGCGCCACGGCACGTCGTCGAGGCGCTTCGGCGTCCGGGCCAGCACGGATACCTCGGCGCCGTCGGCCAGTAGCCGGGGAACGAGACGCGACCCGATGTACCCGGTCGCGCCGATCACGAGCACCCGCGGGCCGCTCCGGCCGTCGTGGCCGGGACGGAGCTGCGGGCCGGGCCGCCGCGTCGGCTCCGTGCCCTCGGGCGTACCGGAGGAGAGCCGGGCCAGATCATGTGGGGTGGTCATACCCACGACACTGCCAGCGTGGGCGCGCAGGCGCACCCGCTTCAGGCCCCGGGAGTGCCCGCTCGGCACCCGGCGGGTGTGTCGGCGCGGGCACGATCGTCGGGTTATCCGGATACTGGGGTGGAGACATGTTCACGAGGACCGCGGTGACGGGAGGAGAACAGATGGCGATTCGAGCGGCGCGACCCCGGCAGCTCTCGCGGTCGCTGGACTTCTCCGGCGTCCGTGTCGAGACGGCCCGGCTGCGGTCGGACCGGGCCGTGACCACCTTCTGGCGATGGTGGGCCGAGGGCGGCAGGCGCCGCGCGACGGCAGCGCTCGACTCGGGTGACGCCCGCCGGGTGGTTCCGGAGATCACCTCGCTCATCGAGGCCATCGACCCGCGACTGTCGTGGGAGTTCGTCCCGGCTCGTGAGGGCGGACCGCACCGCCTCACCGTTACCGCGGCCGGGGTCCCCGAGCTGCGTGGTGCCGCGCGCCGGTGGCTGGCGGCGGCGCCGGACGCCGATGAGTCGTGGTCCTTCGCCGACCTGCGCGAGCCCGTGCGGGGCTGCGCGATGTACTTCCGGGACCACCGGCTGGATTTCGACCAGGCGGAGGTGGTGGTGGACCTGGGCCTGTCCCGCGCCGACGTCACCGTGCACCACCCGGCGTTCACCGGGCTGTCCGGCGCGGACCTGGGGATCGCCGCATACCTGCTGCTGGACGCGCTGTGCGGAGAGGAGCAGGTGGAGACCTGGGTCGGACTGATCCGGGCCAACGCCACCGCGCCCGGCATCGAGGCGGTCCCGCTCTGGGAACTGCCGGAGATCCTCTGCGAGCTCGCGGCGGACAACACCGATGAGCTGGGCGACCCGGCGTGGCAGATCCTCCACGGGGAGACGGGCCGCGGACCGCTCGTGGCCGTGGTCCGGGTCCCGCTGGTCGCGCTGTCGGCGCCGGAGTTCGACCGCCACGTCGCGGTCCACGTCCCGTATACGGATGTAGAGGACGGCGGGTTGCCCGGGTCCCTGTCCCTGCCGGGCCTACGGGACCTGGAGGACCACCTGGTCGAGCGCCTCGAGGGCAACGGGGAATGCGTCGGAGCGGAGAGCTGCGACGGCCGTCGCCTCCTGCACTTCTACGTGGACTCCACCACCCCGGCGCACGAGCAGCTGCGGGTGGCCGCGTCCGGGTGGGACCAGGGCGAGGTGTCCGTCACCGTCACCGATGATCCGGGGTGGCGGAAGGTGCAGCACCTGAGGGTGTGAGACCGTCTGTCGCGCTACCGTCCGGTGACGCGAGCGGCCCGACGAACGGGTCCTCGCCCGGCCCCGCCACGACCGAGACGCGGCGGGGTTCGCCGTCCCGCGGCTCCACGGAGATCCACCCGTCGATCCGACCGTCCAGGACGAGATCGGGTGTCGCGGCGGCCGAGGACAGGCGGCTGGTGCCGCGCAGCTCCCAGTCGGCGTCCACCCGGATGACGGTGGGCGGGGTGACATCCGGGCCGCCCGGCCCGGCGAGCGCGTCGATCCTGCCCTCCGTCAGCGGGCCGTCGACGTCCCACATCACGGCGTCGACAGGGGCACCCACGTCGGAGGAATCGGGGTCGACGATCCGGTAGCGGGTCTCGTCACCGATCGCGGTCAGCGGGCTCCACCGGTCGGGGACATCGGTCACCACGGCCACCCGGTACCCGGCCGCGACCGCACGGAACGCGACCTGCCGGCAGACGGCGGGCCGGGCGGCGAGCAGCACCGACCGCAGGTGGGGGCCGGCGAGCTGGATGGCGGCTGCGGCGCCGGTGCGGGTCGCGCCGAGGATCTGGCCGCAGCCGTGGGCGGGCGGAGCGAGGTCGGAGAGATCGTCGACCGCCCGCCGGGCGAGGGATCCGGCGATCGCATCGGGCAGGGTCTCGCCGGGTACGGGCGACACCCGCCCCGACGGGAGCGGGTGGCAGGCGGCGGTGGCGGTCGGCGGGATCCCACCCGCCACCCCCCGCTCCGACACCCCGGCCAGGCCCACCGTGGTGACCATGTCCACCACGTCGTCGCGCCCCTCCACCCGTCGCAACCGGACGACCTCGGTGAGGCGGGCCGCCCGGACGGCGGTGAGCCCGTCGATCACGGCCCGTGGATCCGCCGACGGCCGGACCACCAGCCCCGTCCCGGGCCCCGGGTCGGCCTCGGCGTCCAGGTAGACCTCGGCGAGCTCGGCGGCGTCGAGGACGCGGCACGGCACCCCGTGGTGGACCAGTGCGCGCCGCAGCCGCTCCGTGGCCACCGCGACCACCTGCTCCAGCAAGGCGCCCGCTCCCGCGGTCCACGAGGCAGAACCCGTCCCCGTCGCCAGCCGGGCCAGATCGAACCGCACCAGGAGGTGCACGCGCCGGTGCGAGATCAGAGCCAGCGGCCCGACCAGGGAGTCGTAGACCTCGCCGTCGTCGCCGTCCGCCGCACGGCGACCGTCGACCACCACGTCGATCCCCTCCAGGACCACCCCACCCTGGTCGAGTTGTCGCGCCACGACGGCCAGGGGCAGGCGGACGCCGCGGTGGTCGGCCGGGTCGTCGTGCCCCACCTCGGTGGCCACGAGCGCGCCAGCCGAGATCTCGACGGCCGTGGTGACGACCCGGTCACCCTCGACGCACCCAACGGTCGATCGGTCGGGGGCGACGAGGTCCACCACGTCCACGGACCGCCGCCGCGGGGCCCGCTCGCGCGCCACCAGTGGCCGCCCAGCGCGCCGCGCGGTGATCACGGCGGCCACCAGCGCGGCCACGAGGAACTGCACCCATGGTTGCCAGGACGGCGGACACACCACGGTGAGCACGAGTGTCGTGAGGAGGACGGCCGACAGTCCCGCGAAGGTCGGAACCGCCGTCATATCCCCGCCCCTCCGCGACGCCCGCGACACCCCGGCCGCGCCCGGTCGGCGGCCTCGGAAGACCGGCCACGGGGGCCGGATCGTGGCGTACCCTACCCCCGGTGCCCCCGGTCGCGGTGGTGTCACATCGGGGGAGGGAGCCGGGGCCGTGCCGCTCAAACCGACGACCAGGGCGCAGGTGGACGGACACCGTTTCCTCACCCGCCGGGCCCGGCATGCCGTGGTCGCCCGCGATGTCCGGATGCTGCACGACCCCCTCAAACGCCAGACCACCGGACTGACGGTGGGTGTGGTCGGCGCCGTCATCGGGGTCGCCGGGGCCGCGGTGCTGGCGCTGCTCGACCCCGCCCCGGACGTCGGCGCCACGACGATCATGGTGGGACGGGACTCCGGTCAGATGTACGTCCGCGCCGGCGAGACCGTCCACCCCGTCCACAATCTCGCGTCGGCGCGGCTCGTTCTGGGTGAGCCCGCGGAGCCCCGCACCGTGCGCGACTCCGACGTCGCGGGCACGCCGCGGGGCGGACTGCTCGGCATCCCCGGGGCACCGTCCGCGTTGCCCGCCCACCGCGACGCCGGTGCCGCGGCCGCCGTGTCGTGGACGGTGTGTGACGAGGTGGCCGACGCCGAGCGCGGACGCCCGCGCGTCACGGCCACGAGCATCGTCGCCCGCGAGGAGGCCGGGCCGGGCCGGGACACGGGCGCCGACGAGGTCGTGTTGGCCGATCAGGACGGGACCGGCTGGCTGTTGCGCGACGGCACCCGCGCGCGGATCGATCTGGAGGACGGGGACCTGCTGTCGATCCTCGGCCTGGCCGGGGTCGACCCGCGCCCGGTCACGGCGGCGCTGGTGGATCCGCTGCCCGAGGTCGACCCGGTGCGTCGCCCGGTGATCGACATGGCCGGTGAGCCGGTGGACTACGGCCTGGACGGGCTCCGGATCGGGCAGGTGTTCACCGTCGACACGGCCACCGGCACGCGCACCCACGTGGCTCTGGCGGACGGGGTACAGGAGGTGGGGCCCGTGCTGGCGGACGTCATCCGGTCGACGTCGACGGTCGGGTCGGTCGTCAGGGTGCCGCCGGACCGAATGGGTGTGCCGAGGTCGGTCGCGCTGGACACCGAGGCGTTCCCGGGCCGGCGCCCGACGGTGTTGGACACCGCCGGCTCACCGGTGCTGTGCGTCCGCGACGGGGGCGGCAGGGACTCCGCCACGCGTCGCGTCACGCTCGTGGCGGGGGCGACCGCCCCGGGCCCGGGCGACGTGCGGGAGGTGGCCGGGGCCGACGGGGGCGGGCCCGCGGTGGACGCGGTGGGAATCCCGGGTGGCGGGCTACTGGTGGCGGCGACGGGCCGCGGCACGACCACACGCAGTGCCGTGACGACCATCGTCTCCGACACCGGCGTGAGGTTCGACGTCCCCGACGCCCCGACCGCCGCCATGCTGGGACTGGGCGGGACGCCGGTGCCGGTGGACGGGGGTGTCCTCGACCGGCTCCCGGCCGGGCCGCGCCTGGATCGCGGGGCGGCGCTGGTCGCTCGCGACGGTGTCG
The DNA here is from genome assembly GCF_002441635.1 of Dietzia sp. WMMA184. Lineage (NCBI taxonomy): Bacteria > Bacillati > Actinomycetota > Actinomycetes > Mycobacteriales > Dietziaceae > Dietzia > Dietzia sp. WMMA184. The sequence goes on from NZ_NXEI01000001.1 coordinate 3,590,241, forward strand.
ACGCGGAGGTCGTGGGACAGGCCACCGCGGCCGGGTGACCCGCGGGGTCAGGCCCGGGTGTCCCGGTCGTCGCGGGGCCGGAGTAGGACGACGACGAGGGCGATCGTTCCCAGAGCGAGAGAACCCGCCGCCACGGCCGCGCCGACGCCGGCACCCGGAGGGCCCGGCTCGGCCGGGGGTGCGGCGATCGCGGTGGTCGCGGGCGCGGGGCGTCCGATCCTGCGAACCCCCGTCACCGCCGCCACGGGGTCGACCACTCCGTGCCCCACCGCGAAGTCGTGCCCGCCGGCGGCGGGGATCGCGGTGTTCTCGATCCGCGCGATCACCTGGCGTGCCGTGAGCCCGGGGTGGGCCTGCCGGACCAACGCGGCGGTGCCGGCGACGAACGGCGCGGCGAAGCTGGTCCCGGTGACGGGCGTGCGCGACCCGTCCCCGGCCACCACGACGTCGGACACCCCGGCCCCGTCCGCACCGACGGACCGCAGGCCCACTGCCGGCGCGGCGACGTCCACCCACGGGCCGCGCAGGGAGAAGTCGGCGGGGGCGCCGTCGGCGTCGACGCCGGCGACGGTGAGGACGTGCTCGTCGTACCAGGCGGGGGAGGCGACGGTGACCACGTCGCCCCAGCCGTCGTCGCCCGGAACCGAGGGGTCGGCGGCACCGGGGTTCTGGTCCCCGCACGCGTCGCCGACGTTGCCGGCGGCGGCGACCAGCACCACGTCGTGGTCCACGGCGGCATAGCGGATCGCGCCGCCGAGGGTCGCGTCGGCGAGCACCGTGCCGGCCGGCACGCACGCCACCTCGGAGATGTTGATGACGTCCGCGCCCGCATCGACGGCGGCCCGGATCGCGCGGGCCAGGGAGGACAGCGTGCCGACCCCGGCACCGACGGTCGGGCCGTCCGGTCCGCGGCTCCGGTCACGGGCCTCGGGGCGCAGAACGCTGCTGGACTGGCGGATGGAGACGATCTCGACCCCGGGCGCGACCCCCGAGTGTCCGGTCTCGTCCTCGGTGGCGGCGAGCACTCCCGCCACCAGGGTGCCGTGTGCGTCGCAGTCCTCGGTGCCGTCGCGACCGGGGACCACGTCGCCGGCGCCCCGTACCCGGGGAAGGCGTGGACCGGGGTTGACGCCGGTGTCGATCACGGCCACGACCTGCCCCTCGCCGCGGCCGTGGATCCAGGCCCCGCCCAGCTCGGCCGCCGTGGCGGACGGGGGCGACACCCCGGGATCGAGGAAGGCCGCGGTGGTCCGGCAGGGGCCGTCCAGGCGCAGGGGGCCGGCGTCGAGCCCGGTGGCCGCCGGGACCGGTCCATCGATCGCCGGGGGCTCCAGTGCGGCCGCGACGGGCGCCCCGGAGAGCTGCCCGGCGAGGACGGCGACCAGCAGTACGGCGGCGGCCCCGGGCGCGGCTGCACTGTGCGCGGCGCGGGACCCGGGCCCGCCCCCGCTCGTGTCGGAGGTGCGTCGGATCCTCATCGCTGCCGGACGAGCGAGTAGACCTCCATCGCGCCCACGGCGAGGGGGACGACCACGCAGATCCCGATCGCCTCGATCACGCCCACGGCCCGCAGGGCGGCGGGCGAGAGGTCGACGTGGGGTACCACCGAGGCGGCCACCACGACCGCCGCCGCCACCGCGACGGCCGCCGGCACCACCACGCCCACCGGGGACGCGACGGTGATCCCCGCGCCCACCAGTACCCCGGCGGTGAGGACGAGCGCGGACGCGAGCAGCACGGCGGTGTGTACGCGGTCCGCGTAGCCGAGGCCGCGCAGCACCAGGACGACGATGAGGACCAATGCGAGCGGTGCCGCCCAGCGGGTCGCACCGGCGTTCCCGGTCAGGGACGTGAGCGACCCGATGGTGCAGACCGCCCCCGCCGCCGCCAGCAGGCCGGTGAGCCATGAGCGCGAGGTGTGGAACCGGTGCCGCAGCACGTCCGGGGTCGGCAGGGGCCCGCCGGCCCGGTCCCGCACGTCGTGGTCGATCTCCTCGAGGTCCCCGGCCTCGACGTCCTCGCCGGGGGCGGGCACGGGCGGGATGGGGATCCGGGCGGCCCAGACCGCGATCCGCGGCGCGGCGGTGAGCAACACGAGCGCGACGAGGACGGCCCCGGCTCCCGCCGCCGCGGCCGGGACGCGGGTCGTGGCGACCACCGTCGAGCCGACCGCCCCGGCCGCCAGTGAGACGGCCGCGGCCAGGTAACCGGCGCCCGTGGCGTACGTGTGCGGACCCGGGCGGAACACGGTCCACCGGAGGACGCCCGCGAGGACCGCTCCGGCGGTCAGCCCGCCCACGAGGTGGCCGGCCCCGCCGGGCGGGCCCCCGACGGTGGCGCCGGCCAGCACGGTGAACCCGACCGCGCACGCCCCCGCGACCGCGTGGGCCGCGCCGGGCGCCGGGGTGCGGCGCAGAGCCACCACGGCCGCCAGGCCGAGCAGGGCGGCCAGGAGCGCGACCAGGGGGACCGCGGGCCCGCCTCCGGTCGTCCACTGGCGCACCAACGCCACCGTGGCCGCCGCCGCCGCCACCGCCGCCGTCGCGGTCGCGGTGGTGACCGCGTCGCGCCGGTCCCAGGTGGGGGAGCGAGCCACGTCCGGTTCGGTGAGACCCTGCAGGACGTCGTCGAAGAGCGGCGCCGGCGTGGGGACGGGGCGGTGGTCGAGGACGAGGATCTCCCCGTCGTGCACCCGCTGCTGCGCGAGCGTCTCCGAGACCGCCAGGGGCCCGCCGGCGAGTCGGGAGAGCTGCCAGGACCCGCCGGTGTCACCGCCCATCCGGGCGTCGACATCGACGCCGGAGGCCGGACCGGCGACCGCGCGGATGTGCTCCCGGATCAGGTCCACGACCTCCGGGATCACCGCGACCAATGCGAGGTGGGCGGGCAGACTCAGGTCCACCCGGGTGGAACGGCACACGATCGACACCCGACGCTGGTCCAGGGGATCGACGCCCGCCGCGACCTCCCGGATCCCACTACGTTGCGACACTCCAGATCCTCCCGATCCCGCCCGGATGGTGTCCCCGCCAGGACGTGTACTGCCCTAACATCGCCTTCCGATACGCCGATATTGTCGGGTCGGACGGGCGCTCGTGGGGACGCCATCTCCCGGCGGCGGGGTCACACCCGGCGGGAGCGAAGGGATCGATCACTGGTGACGTGCACGGGTGACGTTCATGGGTGATGTGGTGTTCACCCGCGCGGAGAAGCTCGACGCGCCGCCGATGCCCGGTGGGGAGCTGGCGCTGCAGGCACCGCCCGCCCTGCCCCGGCCCACGCCCCGGCCCCTCGTCCAGATCATCCTGCCGATCGTGCTGGTGGTGGCCGTGGGCGGGATGGTCGTGGTGATGATGCGGACCGGCATGATGCGCAATCCCATGTTCATGCTCTTCCCGGTGATGATGGCGGTCTCCGCCGTCGGCATGCTCGCGGGGACTCTGAGCGGCGGTAACAAGACCGCCGAGACCGACGAACTGCGGAAGGACTACCTGCGCTATCTCGGCCAGACCCGCGACACCGTGCGCGCGACCGCATCCGCCCAGCGCGCCGCCGCCCTGTGGCGTCACCCGGATCCGGTGGAGCTGCCCGCGTTGGTGGGCACGCCCCGGATGTGGGAACGCGACGAGTCGGATCCCGAGGACCTCACCATCCGGGTGGGCCCGGGCCGTCAGGCACTGGCGACCCGGGTGGACGCGCCCGACACCGGCCCGGTCGACGACCTGGAGCCGGTCTCGGTGGTGAGCATGCGCCGCTTCGTCCGCGTGCACTCGGTGGTCGACGACCTGCCCGTGGCGCTGGAGCTGCGCGCGTTCGCCGCGCTGTCGCTCGACGGTGAGGTGGAGGTGGTGCGTTCCGCGGTACGCGCGATGATCGCCGGGCTCGTCGTGGCCCACGGGCCCGACAGGGTCCGGGTCGCGGTGGCCGCGAGCGAGGGCGACGCCCGTCAGGCCTGGGAGTGGCTCAAATGGCTCCCGCACCACGAACACCCCGACTACACCGACGGCGGTGGTCGGGTCCGGCTCACCGAGTTCTCTCTCGCCGGGGCGGAGTCGATGCTGGGAACGGGCATCTCCGACCGTTCGGCGTTCTCACCGAGTGCCCCGGTCGTGCCGGGACGGGCGCACCTCGTCGTCGTCGTCGACGGTGTGGGCGTCACCGGCGCGGAACGTCTCCTGGCGGAGGACGGACTGGACGGGGTCACGGTGCTCGAGGTCTCCGGCAGCCGCGCGGGGCAACTGCGCGACCTCGCGCTGCGCCGCGGCCTGTGCATCCGGGTCGACGACGACCGCGTGGCCCGCGTGCGCAGCGAGGCCGGGGACGAGGACATCGCCCGGGTCGACGCGATGAGCCCGCCGGAGGCCGAGCGGTTGGCCATGGCCCTGTCCCGGTACCGACCCGCCGACACGGTGACCCACGCCGACGGCTCCACCACGACCCGCCGCGCGCCCGGGCTTCCGGACCTGCTGGGCATCGGCGTGGCCACTCAGGTCGATCCCGCGGTGGCGTGGCGGCGGCGCGGCGAACGCGACCGGCTGCGCGTGCCGGTGGGGGTCAGCCCGGACGGTGCCCCCGTCGAGTTGGACCTCAAGGAGGCCGCGCACGGAGGCATGGGACCGCACGGTCTGTGCATCGGCGCGACGGGTTCGGGGAAGTCCGAGTTCCTGCGCACCCTCGTGCTGGGCCTGGTCGCCACCCACGACCCGGACTCGCTCAACCTCGTCCTGGTGGACTTCAAGGGCGGTGCCACGTTCCTCGGGCTGGAGTCGCTGGCGCACGTCGCCGCCGTCATCACCAACCTCCAGGCCGAGATCACCATGGTCGACCGGATGCGCGACGCGCTCGAGGGCGAGCTCACCCGCCGCCAGGAGGTGCTGCGTGCCGCGGGCAACTACGGAGGCGTCGGCCAGTACGAGGCCGCCCGTGCCAAAGGAGCCCCGCTCGAACCGCTCCCGGCGCTGGTGATCGTGGTCGACGAGTTCTCGGAACTCCTGTCGTCCAAACCCGAGTTCGCGGAACTGTTCCTCACCATCGGTCGCCTGGGCCGCAGCCTGCACATCCACCTGCTTCTCGCGTCGCAGCGGCTCGAGGAGGGGCGGCTGCGCGGGTTGGACAGCCACCTGTCCTACCGGATCGCGCTCAAGACGTTCTCCGCCACCGAGTCGCGCACGGTTCTCGGGGTCACCGATGCCTACCACCTCCCCGCCACCCCGGGCGCCGGGTACCTCAAAGTGGACGCCGGCGACCCGGTGCGCTTCGACGCCGCCTACGTCTCCGGGCCGTACCGGAAGGACCGTCGACTCGACGGGTCGTCGGTGGCCGCACCGGTCGCCCGCGCGGCGGTCCGCCCGTTCACGTCCTGGTACATGCCCGTGCCGGCCCCTACTCCGGCGGCGTCCGGGGTCGACGACGACGAGGCCCGCCCGTCCTCCGGCGCCGCGGACGAGGGGCCCGCCGACGGGTCCGCGAGCCTCCTCGAGGTCCTGGTGGGGCGACTCGCCGGGCACGGCAGGCCCGCGCACGAGGTGTGGCTGGCGCCGCTCGGGGAGGGGGCGCCGCTCGACGCCGCGGTAGGTACCGAACCGACGGACGAGCGCGCCGGGGCCGGACCCGAGGGCTCCGGAGCGACCCCGACGGCCGGTCGGCCGGCCCGCCTGAGGTTCCCGCTGGCCGAGGTGGACCTGCCGTTCGAACAGCGCCGCGCCATCTGGCACGCGGACCTCTCCGGGGCGGACGGCAACGTCGCCGTGGTGGGCGGGACGCGATCCGGCAAGTCGACCACGCTGTGCACGCTCGTGCTGTCCGCGGCGGCCACGAACGACCCCGGCCGCCTGTCGGTGTACGTCGTGGACCTGGGTGGCGGGGCGCTGCAGTCGGTCGCGGACCTGCCCCACGTCGGCGGGGTCGCCCGTCGTGGTGAGGACGAGAAGATCCGCCGCACGATCGCCGAGGTGGACGCCGAGCGCCGTCGCCGCGAGACCGCGTTCCGCGAGGACGGCGTGGCCTCCGTCGACCAGGCGCGGCGCCGGGTGGTCGACCGGGACGGCCGCCCTGTGGCGGAGTACCCCGACGTGCTCCTGGTGATCGACGGCTGGCAGGCCCTGCGCACCGAGTTCGAGGATCTCGAGCAGACCGTGCTGGGGCTGGCCGCGGACGGGCTGTCCTACGGGATCCACGTGGTGCTGTCCGCGTCCCGGTGGGCGGACCTCCGACCGGCGTTGCGTGACGCCCTCGGCACCCGGGTCGAACTGCGACTGGGGGATCCCACCGACTCGATGATCGATCGGCGGGCCGCGATGACCGTGCCCGCCGCCCCGGGCCGCGGGCTCACGCCGGACCGTCACCACATGCTCGTCCACCAGCCCCGCCTCGACGGGCGGGTCGACGCGGACGGCATGGCCGACGCGACCGCCGAGGCGTCCCGCCATCTCGCGCGCAGGTGGCGGGCGCGGGTGGGCGACGTCGCCGCGGCGCCGGTCCGGATGCTGCCGGAGGTGCTCCCGTACTCGCAGCTGGCGAGTCTGTCGCGCCCCGGCCCGGACGGACGCCGCACCCGGGTCCCGCTCGGGGTGGACGAGGCCGACCTCACGGCGGTCTACGCCGACCTCGAGGGCGACCCGCTGATGCTGGTACTCGGTGACTCCGAATGCGGCAAGACCTCGCTGCTGCGCTCGCTGGCTCGCGGACTGGTAGCCGGAAACGGCCCCGAGCACGCCAGACTCATCGTGGTCGACTACCGACGCACCATGCTCGGCGAGATCAAGGGAGACCACCTCGCGGGGTACGCGCCCACCGAGACCGCCCTGGCCCCGATGGTCGAGCACCTCGTCCGCGTCCTCGACGAGCGCATGCCGGGCGCCGACGTCACCCCGGAGGAACTGCGGGCGCGGTCGTGGTGGAGCGGCCCGCGGATCCACCTGCTCGTCGACGACCTCGATCTGGTCATCACCGGCGGGGGCAACCCGCTGCAACCGCTCACCCGGTTCCTGCCCCACGCCCGCGACATCGGTCTGACGGTGGTCCTGGCACGGCGCAGCGCCGGGGCGTCGCGGGCGATGTTCGACCCGTTCGTCGCCCGCATCCGGGATCTCGGCGGGGCCGGGTTCCTCATGTCCGGCAGTCGGGAGGAGGGCCCACTGCTCGGCGGTATCCGGCCGGGGCCGCTGCCGGCGGGCCGGGGCCGACTCATCACCCGCGACGGCGGCGTCCGGCTGGTGCAGACCGCCCTGTCCGAGCCGGGACAGGGCGGCGAGGTGTGACCGACACGCGGGCGGCGACCCTGGCCGTCGACCTGTCCTGCTCGGGGCTGACGGTGGCGGCGGCGTCCGCCTCCGCGGTGCTGTCCCCGGTGGTCGCTCCGGCATCGGTGCTCGCCGGGTTGGACGGCTCGGCGCTCCCGCCGGGGGGCGATCGCCTCGAGTGCTCCGCCCGCGTGGAGGTCGCCGCCGGCCGCTTCCCGGACCGCTGCCTGGCCGATCCGGTCGCGCACGCCCACCGTGACCGCGTCGAGGTCGCGGGCCTGTCGGTCCCGGTCTCAGAACTCCTCGGTGCCCCCGTGACCCGGGCACTGCGGTGGGGAGGGGCCCGCGAGGGCGACGCCGTGGTGCTGGTCGTACCCACCGACTGGGGGACCAGCCGCACCACGCGGCTCGTCGGCGCCGCCCACGGCGCGGGGGTCACCGCCCACGTGGTCAGGTCCGCGCTGGTCACCGCCGAGGCCCTGCCGTCGTCCTCCGCACGGTGGGCGCTCTGTGTGGAGTCCTGCCACACGCGGACCACCGTGGGACTCGTCGAGCGGACCCGTGGCGGACTCGTACTCGTCGACCGGGCCGTGGTGCACCGGCGGGACCCCTGTCGCGACACCGCGGTCGACGATGAGGTGCCGCGGGTCCTCGACGCCGTCGCCGAGGTGCGCCGTCGCCGGCGTGAGGCGGGCACCGGGTCGACCGAGGTGCTGGTGCGCGGTCGCCTCGCCGAGCGCGTCGTGGACGCCTGCGACCGGGCCCGACTGCTGTCCTTCGTGGTCCCCGCGATCTCACCGGTCGAGGCGGCGTGGCGCCTGTACGCGACCGCGTGACCGGGTCGCGTGACCGGACCGCGCGGGCGGCCCGGACACGAGCGGGACGGACGAGTTTTTACCGATCCTGCGGAACCGAACCGCCCCACGGGCGCGTCGAACACTGTGACGGACCCAGAAGGGGATTCCGCACCGACCACAGTGGAGGACGAGATGACCGGGTTCAACACCCACATCGGGACCATGGACACCGCGGCCAGGAGGGTCGACGACGTGAACCTGGAGATCGACCGCCTGCTCGGCACCGTGCGGGACTCGGTGTCCCAACTCGGCGGCTCGGTGTGGAGGGGCGCCGCGCAGGCCCGCTTCACCCAGATCATGACCGAATGGCAGCAGCAGAGCACCAAGCTCAACACCGCGCTGGCGGGGATCTCGGAGACGATGCGCACCAACAGCACATCGTTCGACGCAGCGGACCAGGATTCGGCCGCGCTCATCAACCGCGCCGGCGCCGCCGGGCCTCTCAACCTCTGACCACCAGCACCGCCAGCACCGCCAGCACCGGAAGGGTACCCCCATGACCTCAGGACAGATCACCTACAACCACGGCCCGATCGAGGCACTCGTCGGCCAGGTCACGCAGGCCTCGGTCAACCTGCGCACCACTCTCGACGATCTCAAGGCCTACCTCGCACCGCTGGTCGCCGAGTGGGAGGGCGACGCCGCCGTCGCCTACCAGGCGCACCAGAACGACTGGGATCAGGCCGCGGCCGCGCTCCAGTCGATGCTCGCCGAGATCTCCCGCGCAGCCGGCCAGGGCAATCAGGGTATGGCCGACGCCGATCGTCGCGCCGCCCAGGGCTGGGGCTGAACCGGCTCGACGGGCGCCCCGACCCCGCCGACGTCCCGCGACGACGGCGGGGTCGTGGCGTGTCGACCGGATGCGTCCGGCCCGCGGGCGTCCTACCGTCGCGGCACGACCCGGGAACGATCCCGGTGAACGCCACGTGGAGAACGCCACACGAAGGGGGACCGCATGTACGTCACGCACGATCCGTCGACCGGCCGGACCGACCGCGAGTACGAGCAGACCGAGGACGTCGACGCCATCCTGAGCACCGTCACCGAGGGGTTCACCGCCTGGCGCGCGACGGAGGTGTCCGAGCGGGCACGGATCCTCCTGGCGATCGCCGACGCCTTCGAGGAGCACCAAGAGGAGCTCGGCAAGGCGATCACCACCGAGATGGGCAAGCTCCCCGCGCAGGCCCGCGGCGAGGTGGCCCTCGCGGCGTCGATCTACCGCTGGTACGGCGAGCACGGTCCCGCGCTGCTCGAGTCCGACACCCTCGATGTGCCGGACGCCCGCCTCAACCGGGTGACCTACGAGCCGGTCGGCCCGCTGGTCGGCATCATGCCGTGGAACTACCCCTACTACCAGGTGGCCCGGTTCGCGGCGCCCAACCTGCTGCTGGGCAACACCATCGTGCTCAAGCACGCGAGCATCTGCGCCCGCTCGTCGGCGGCGATCGAGAAGGTCCAGCGCGGAGCCGGCCTCCCCGAGGACGCCTACGTCAACGTGTACGCCTCCAGTGACACGGTGGCCGAGATGATCGCCGACCCCAGGATCAAGGGCGTCTCCCTCACCGGCAGCGAGGGCGCCGGCGCCGCGGTGGCCACCGTCGCCGCGAAGAACCTCAAGCCCAGCGTCCTGGAGCTCGGCGGCTCGGACCCGCTCGTCGTCCTGGACGCCGACGACCTCGACGAACTGGTCGAGACCGTGGGCCGGGCGCGGCTGTCGAACTGCGGGCAGGCCTGCAACTCGCCCAAGCGGATCTTCGTGCCCGCGCAGATGAAGGACGACTTCGTCGGGCGGCTGAAGAACCTCTACGAGGAACTGGCCGTCGGGCCCGCCGCCGACGAGGGCACCGAGCTGGGCCCGCTGTCCTCCGAGGACGCGCGCGACGGCGTGGTCGAACAGGTCCAGCGCGCCGCGGAGCAGGGGGCGACGCTCGTCACGGGCGGCGCGGCGATCGATCGCCCCGGCGCATTCATGCAGCCCGCCGTCCTCACCGACATCACCCCGGAGATGGACGCCTACCGCGAGGAGATCTTCGGCCCCGTCGCCATGGTGTACGGCTACGACTCCGTCGACGAGGCCGTGCGGATCGCCAACGACACCCCGTTCGGTCTGTCCGGCTCGGTGTGGGGAACCGACGTCGACCGCGCCTCCGAGGTGGCCGAGCGGCTCGAGGTGGGGATGGCCTACGTCAACGAACACGGCACGACGATGCCCGGCCTGCCGTTCGGCGGCGTCAAGCGTTCGGGCTACGGCCGCGAGCTCGGCCGCTGGGGACTGACCGAGTTCGCCAACGTCCGGCTCCAGCGGGTGCACTGACCCGGCAACACGCCCACCCCGCGAACGACGACAGGGCCCCGGCTGCACAACGCAGCCGGGGCCCTGTTCGCGCGCGAGGTCGCGTCAGCGAGCCCCGGCGTACGCCTGCGCGAGTCGCGCGATCTTCTGGGCCCGGGCCAGGCGCGGCAGGTCGGCGCCGTCGCGGGCGCGCTCACCGCCGGGACCGAGCTCATCGATCACGGACTCGGCCCACGAGACGTCGGCCGCGGAGGGGGAGAGAACCTCGTTGATGTAGGGCGCCTGGTCCACGCGGAGGCACAGCTTGCCGGTCATGCCCATCTCGACCGCGTGCTCGGCGGCGTCCTTGAGGACCTGCGTGTCATTGGAGATGGTCGGCCCGTCGATGGGCGGGGCCACGCGCGCGATCCGGCTGGCCACCACGAACTGCGAGCGCGTGTACGCCAGTGCGATCTGCGACGACCCGATGCCCGTGTCGCGACGGAAGTCACCGACGCCGAACGCCAGCCGCACCACCTGCTCGGACTTGGCGATCTCGGCGGCCTGGGCGAGACCGTCGGCCGACTCCACCAGCGCGACGATCGGGGTGTTCTCGGCCAGACGCGCGGCAGTGAGGGAGACGTGCTCGGCGTTCTCGGTCTTGGCCAGCATCACGCCGTCCAGCCCGGGGCAGTGCCCGAGCGCCATGAGGTCCTTCTCCCATTCGGGGGACCGGACGTCGTTGATGCGGATCCACGCGTGGTTCCCGGCCTCGAGCCACTGACGGACCTCACGACGGGCCCGTTCCTTCTCGGACTGCCGACACCCGTCTTCCACGTCGAGGACCACCACGTCCATCTCCGAGTTGACGGCGGCGTCGAAGCGCTCAGACTTGTCCGCGGGCAGCAGCAGCCACGAACGGGCGATGGTCGGTGGGATGGTCGACATGGGGCTCATGGGTTCCGGTCATCCTTTGGTCGTGAGGCGGCGACGATCGCGCTGGCAACCTCCCCACGATACGCCGGGCGCCCCCGGCGGGCGCATGCGGGAACGACTCTCACATCGCGGGTGCGGTGACCAGCTGGATCAGGTTGCCGCAGGTGTCGTCGAGGACCAGTGCCCACACCGGGCCCATCTCGGTGGGGGGTTGCACGATCCGGGCGCCCCGCTCCTTCAGTTCGTCGTGGGCCCGGTGGATGTCGTCCACCTCGAACTGCGCGGCCGGGATGCCGTCGGCGTGCAGGGCGGTGGCGTACGCGCGCGCCGCCGGGTGCTGGTCGGGCTCGAGCAGCAGCTGCGTGCCACCCGGGTCGCCCGGGTCCACCACCGTCAGCCAGCGGAAGTCCCCGGCCGGGAGATCGTGCTTGATCACGAAGCCCAGGACCTCTGTGTAGAAGGCCAGTGCGCGGGTCTGGTCGTCGACGTGGACGGAGGTCACTGTGATGCGCGGCATACTCCCCACGGTAGGTCGGCAGGCGTCCGTCGGCATCCGCTCCGGGGCCCGCCGGAGCCCATTGCTGACAGGAACTGTCCGCAAAGCGAGCGGTGAGTGTTGACTCGGACGCGGGCGGGGGACACCCTTTCTAGGTGAGCACCCGATCCTCCTCCGCGCCTGCGATAGAAGCAGAGCACCTCGTGAAGCGCTTCGGTGATTTCACCGCCGTGGACGACATCTCGTTCACGGTCCCCACCGGAACCGTCCTCGGGCTGCTCGGCCCCAACGGCTCCGGCAAGACGACCACCATCCGGATGATGACCACGCTGAGCCCGCCGACCTCGGGAACCGCCCGGGTCGCCGGGCACGATGTGCTGCGTGAGCCGGCGCAGGTCCGCAAGGCGATGGGGCTGACGGCCCAGTCGGCGACGGTGGACGAGTTGCTCACCGGGCGCGAGAACCTCCGCCTCATCGGCGACCTCTACGGCCTGCCCAAGAGGGCGGTCAAGGCGCGCGCGGACGAACTGCTCGAGAAGTTCTCCCTGGCCGACGCCGCCACCAGGGTCGCGAAGAGCTACTCCGGCGGAATGCGGCGTCGGCTCGACCTCGCGGCGAGCCTCGTCGCCGCCCCGCCCGTGTTGTTCCTGGACGAGCCGACCACGGGGCTCGACCCGCGGTCGCGCAATGAACTATGGGACGTCCTGCGGGGCCTCGTGCGGGACGGCACGACGTTGCTGCTGACCACGCAGTACCTCGACGAGGCCGACCAGCTGGCCGACCGGGTGATCGTCATCGACCACGGCAGCGTCATCGCCGACGGGACGCCGTTGCAGCTCAAGGACCGTTCGGGCGCGGCGAGCCTGGTGGTCACGGTGTCCCGACCGGACGACGTGGACGAGGCCGCCCGCGTCCTGGCGGGGCGCATCGAGGATCTGCACGTCGACCGGGACGCGCGCCGTCTCACCGCGCCGTCGGAGGGGGTCTCGGCCCTGGCCGCGATCGCGGCGGACTTCACCGAGGCGGGTATCGAGCTCGACGACATCGGCCTGCAACGGCCGAGCCTCGACGACGTCTTCCTCTCCCTCACGGGCCGCAAAGCGGAGGACCCGCAGACCGACACCACCGATCAGGAGACCCGGGTATGAGCACCGTCGCCGACCCCGCCACCACGTCCCCCGAGCGGGAGCACTTCTCCGTCCCGGTCCGTCCCGACGGGCCCTCGTTCGGCCGGCAGATCTCCGCGCTGGTGCGCCGCAACCTCTTCCACATCAGGCGCCAGCCGGAGAACCTCGCCGACGTCACCATCCAGCCGGTGATGTTCGTCCTGCTGTTCGCGTTCGTCTTCGGCGGTGCGATCGCCGTGGCGGGCAGCGGGGACTACCGGGAGTGGCTGCTGCCGGGGATCATGGCGCAGACCATGGCGTTCTCGTCGTTCGTCGTGGCCTCCGGGCTGTGCAACGACCTCAACAAGGGGATCATCGACCGCTTCCGGACGCTGCCCATCCAGCGATCGTCGATCCTCATCGCGCGCAGTGCGTCCAGCCTCATCCACTCCTCGATCGGCGTGGTCGTCATGTCGCTGACGGGCCTCATCGTGGGGTGGAGGATCCGCAGCGGGCTCCTCGACGCGCTGCTGGGGTACCTCATCCTGCTGGGCTTCGGCTTCGTCATGATCTGGATCGGCATCGTCGTGGGCTCGAGGCTCAAGACGATCGAGGCGGTGAACGGCGTCATGTTCACCACGACGTTCCCCATCACGTTCGTCGCCAACACCTTCGCCCCGCCGGAGTCGATGCCCGTGTGGTTGCGGGCGATCGCGGAGTGGAACCCGCTCTCCTCGGTCGTGCAGGCGATGCGTGAGCTCTGGGGGAACGCTCCGGCGGTCGGTCCGGACGCCGCCCTGCCGTTGCAGCACCCGGTGCTGGCGTCACTGTTGTGGATCGTCGGCCTGACGGTGGTGATCGCCCCGATAGCGATCAAGGCCTTCGACGCCCGCACCCGCGATTAGCGCGCCGGTCAGCCCGCCGACGAGCCCGCCGACGGGAGAGCCGGTACCGTCTCAGCGCTTCTTCCCGGGCGAGACGCGGATGGTGATCGAGCCGGTGATGGGCTCGACCCCGGCGTCGTCGACGAACGTCAGCGGGACCTCGACGTCCTGTCCGCTGGTGAAAGTCGAGAAGTCCGGCATGTCCGTCCACTCGGCGGTGACGGTCATGCCGCCGGTCGACATGGCGGGGTAGCGCACGTTCATCCCGACGGGGATCCATCGGTGGGTGGTGGGAACCGTGGCCTCGGCGAGCATGCCCATGGCCATCTCGGCGAGGTTGCACGCCGCGATCACGTGGAAGGTGCCGATGTGGTTGCGGTTGCCCCACCAGCCGGGTCCGCGGACGACGCAGCGGCCCGGTCGGAGTTCGACGACGTGCGGGTACGCCGTGCGGAAGTACGGGGCCTTGAGGCTCACCGCCGCGCTGAACAGGCGGGAGCCGAACGGGAGCCGGGTGGCGGTCTTCCACAGCCGGTAGGTGGAGGTGTCGGCGTGGTGGGTGGGGGAGGTGTCGGAGTCGGTCACGACGACGAGGTTACCCGCCGGTAAGTTCAGCGCGGTCGCCCACTGGGCTCGAACGCGTCCTCTCGGGCGAGGATCTGTGTCCCGTGACGCAGGAGCTCGTGGAGGCGATCCTGGTCGGCTCCGGGCTCGGCCACCCACAGGCGGTAGGCCGACAGCCCGATCCCCAGCGCGGCGTGCGCGGTCGCGGCGGGCACGAGATCGTCCACCGCCTGGCCGAGCCTGGCGGCGACGAACCCGGCCACGGCCCGGCGCCAGTCGGCGTACACGAGGGTCGAGTGCGCCTGCAGTTCGTCCACGCCGAGCAGGAGGCGCATCCGTAGTCGGTGCGCCTCCGTCTGCTCGCGGGGGAACGTGTTGAACGCGATGAGTGCGTCGGCGAGGGCGTCGCGCAGTGGCGTCTGCTCGGGCACGTCGGCGAGGTACTCCAGCATGAGGTCGATCTGCTCGTCGAACTCGCCCCAGGCGATGGCGGCCTTGCCGGGGAAATAGCGGAACAGCGTGCGGCGGGAGATGTGCGCGGCCTCGGCGATCTGGTCGACGCTGGTCGCGTCGTAGCCCTGCCGGGCGAACAGGTCGAGGGCCACGTCGACGATGGAGGCGCGCGTGGTCGACGGCCGACGTCCCGGGGGCCGTGTCCCGGTTCCGGGCAGTTCCGGCATTCCCATGACACGAGAGCCTAGATGAGTGACCCTTGCCACTGGCACTAAGTGCCAATATGATGCAGATCTCACCGGAAACCGGTGGGATGTCGCCGGAGTGCCAGACGAGAGGACACGTCATGGAGAACACGCAGAACACCGAGGTCGTGCTGGAGGAGGCCCTCATCGAGGAGGTCTCCATCGACGGCATGTGTGGGGTCTACTGAGATGACCTCCGCAGCAGCGCCGGCCGACGCCGAGCAGTCAGCCGCCCCGGCGGAATTCGACCTCGACGCCGGCTGGCGCCTGCACCCCGGGGTGGCGCTCCGGCCCGAGCCGTTCGGGGCACTGCTCTACCACTTCCACACCCGCAAGCTCAGCTTCCTCAAGTCGCCGACTATCGTCGAGGTGGTCCGCACCCTCGCCGACCACCCCACTGCGCGCGCCGCCTGTGCCGCCGCCGGGGTGTCGATCGATGATCCGGCGACAGCGCGGCTGTACCTGCACGCGCTCGGCCAGCTCGCCGCCTCGCGCATGATCGAGGAGACCTCATGACCAGCATGCTCGACCGTCCCGTCCCGGCGCCCGTCGGCCGCCTCGTCGACCAGTTCGAGCGCGGGCTCGACGCGCCGATCTGCCTGACCTGGGAACTCACCTACGCCTGCAACCTCGCCTGCGTGCACTGCCTGAGCTCCTCCGGTCGCCGTGACCCGCGCGAGCTCAGCACCGAGCAGTGCAAGGCGATCATCGACGAGCTGCAGAAGATGCAGGTCTTCTACGTCAACATCGGCGGAGGCGAGCCCACGGTCCGCTCCGATTTCTGGGAGCTGGTCGACTACGCCACCAGCCACCAGGTGGGCGTGAAGTTCTCCACCAACGGTGTCCGTATCGACGAGAAGGTCGCCAGGCGCCTGGCCGCGAGCGACTACGTGGACGTCCAGATCTCCATCGACGGTGCGACCGCGGAGGTCAACGACGCGGTCCGCGGCCCGGGGTCCTTCGACATGGCCTGCCGTGCGCTGCAGAACCTCAAGGACGCCGGCTTCACCGACGCCAAGATCTCGGTGGTGGTGACGCGCGAGAACGTCACCCAGCTGGACGAGTTCAAGGCGCTGGCCGACAAGTACGACGCGACCCTGCGCATCACCCGCCTGCGCCCGTCGGGCCGCGGCGCCGACGTGTGGGACGACCTGCACCCGCTGCCCGAGCAGCAGAGGGACCTGTACGACTGGCTGGTCGCGAACGGCTCCGACGTGCTCACGGGTGACAGCTTCTTCCACCTCTCGGCGTTCGGTGAAGGCCAGGGCTCGCTTCCCGGGCTCAACCTGTGCGGTGCCGGCCGTGTGGTGTGCCTGATCGACCCGATCGGCGACGTCTACGCCTGTCCGTTCGCCATCCACGAGGAGTTCCTCGCCGGCAACGTCGTCGCCGACGGCGGGTTCGAGACGGTGTGGCAGACCTCGGAGTTGTTCCGTGAGCTGCGCGAGCCGCAGTCGGCCGGGGCGTGTGCGTCCTGCGACTTCTATGACAGTTGCCGGGGTGGCTGCATGGCGGCCAAGTTCTTCACCGGGCTGCCGATGGACGGCCCGGACCCCGAGTGCGTCCAGGGGTACGGAGAGGGACTGCTCGCGGCTGAGCGCAGCATCCCCGACCCGTCGCAGGACCACACCCGGCCCATGGGACTCGCGGCGCGTAAGCAGCCCACCGGCCCGGTGCCGCTGACCCTCGTCACGACACCACCGCGCCGGCCCACCAGCCTGTGCGACGAGTCCCCGATCTGAAACCGGCCCGCCCGGACGAACCCCGCTGGCCCGGACCAACCCCGCAAGACCGGACGAACCCCCTAGAAGGAGCACCCACCACCGTGTCCCGCCTGTCGAAGATCGCCGAGGCCAACCCCTGGCGCCAGAACCCGTGGTTCGAGTCGGTCGCGGAGGCCCAGCGCCGCGCGAAGAAGAAGCTGCCCAAGAGCGTGTACATGGCGCTCGTCGGCGGAAGCGAAGCGGGGGTGACCATCCGCGACAACATGGACGCCTTCACCGAGCTCGAGCCCAAGCCCCACGTGATCGGCGCCAAGCAGGACCGCGAGATGGCCACCACGGTGATGGGCCAGCCCATCAGCCTGCCGGTGATGATCTCGCCGACCGGCGTCCAGGCCGTCACGCCGGACGGCGAGGTGGACGTGGCCCGCGCCGCGGCCGCCCGCGGCACGGCGATGGGACTGAGCTCGTTCGCGTCCAAGCCGATTGAGGAGGTCATCGCGGCCAACCCGCAGACCTTCTTCCAGGTGTACTGGCTCGGCGGCAAGGAGAAGGTGCTGGAGCGGCTGGAGCGCGCCAAGGCCGCCGGGGCGGCGGGCGTCATCCTCACCACCGACTGGTCGTTCTCGATGGGCCGTGACTGGGGCAGCCCGGCCATCCCGGAGAAGCTCGACGCCAGGGCCATGATCACCCTCGCCCCGCAGATCGCCGTGCGTCCCCGCTGGGCCGCCGAATGGGCCCGCGACGTGGTGGTCAACAAGCGGTTCCCCGATCTGACGACCCCCAACCTGGTGGGCAAGGGCGAGATGGGCCCGACGTTCTTCGGTGCCTACGGCGAGTGGATGGGCACCCCGCCGGCCACGTGGGAGGACATCGCCTGGGTCGTGGAGAACTACGACGGACCGGTCATGCTCAAGGGCATCACCCGGGTCGACGACGCCAAGCGGGCCGTCGACGCCGGGGTCACCGCGATCTCCGTCTCCAACCACGGCGGCAACAACCTCGACGCCACCCCGGCGTCCATCCGGTGCCTCGCGCCGATCGCCGACGAGGTGGGCGATCAGGTAGAGGTCCTGCTCGACGGCGGCATCCGTCGCGGTTCGGACGTGGCCAAGGCACTCGCGCTCGGTGCCCGGGCCGTGATGATCGGTCGCGCGTACCTGTGGGGGCTCGGGGCCAACGGCCAGGCGGGAGTGGAGAACGTCCTCGACATCATGCGTTCCGGACTCGACTCGAGCCTCATCGGGCTGAGCAAGTCCTCGATCTCCGAGCTGAACCGCGACGACTACGTCATCCCCGACGACTTCATGCGCCGTCTCGGCGTCTGACCCACCACCACGGAAGAGAAGGACACCCCCCTGTAATGGGAGATTTCGACGGCAAGGTCGTCTACATCACCGGTGTGGCCCGCGGCCAGGGCCGCAAGCACGCGATCCGCTTCGCGCGCGAGGGTGCCAGGATCATCGGCCTGGACCTGTGTGACTCGCCGTCCGAGTACGTGAAGTACCGGGCCGCCACCGAGGACGACCTGGCCACCACCATCGAGCGCGTGGAGGCCGAGGGAGGGGAGATCCTCGCCGAGGTCGGTGACGTCCGCGACCTGGCGTTCCAGCAGGCCCTCGTGGCCCGCGGCGTGGAGCGCTTCGGTGGCCGCCTGGACGTGGTGATCGCCAACGCGGGCATCTGCAACTGGGGCAAGGTCTGGGAGCTCGACGAGCAGCAGTGGCAGGACACCCTCGACATCAACCTCACGGGGTACTGGAAGACGCTGCGTGCGGCGATCCCGCACATGCTCTCCGCCGGTAACGGCGGGTCGATCATCCTGGTGAGCTCGGTGGCCGGTCTCAAGGCCATGCCGGTGCAGTCGCCCTACTCGGCGTCCAAGTACGGCGTGGTGGGCCTGGCCCAGACCGCGGCGAAGGAGCTCGGCGAGCGCGGTATCCGGGTCAACACGATCCACCCCTACGGTGTCCAGACGCCGATGGGCGCGGAGGACCCCGACGCGCTCGAGGTGTTCAACACCATGCCGCAGTTCCTGCCGCACTTCACGCCGATCCTGGGGATGGGCATGGCCACCACCGACGACATCTCGGACTCGGTGATGTTCCTCGCCTCGGACGCCTCGCGGACCATCACCGCCTCGACCTTCACCGTCGACATGGGCGCGATCAAGGTCTGACCCGACGTGACGGGCGCGATCGGCGCGACCGGCCGGGCCGGTGCGGGAGTGCTCGCGGTGCTGCCTCTCGGGGCGACCGAGCAACACGGCCCGCACCTGCCGCCGGAGACGGACACCCTCCTGGCCACCGCGACCGCCCGCGCCCTCGCCCCCGGTGACGTCCGTGTGCTCCCCGGCCTCGCCTACGGTGCGAGCGGGGAGCACCAGGCGTTCGACGGGACCGTGTCGATCGGCACCGAGGCCCTCGCCGGGACGATCATCGAGCTCGGCCGGTCGGTGAGCGCCTGGGCGGACCGGCTCGTCGTGGTCAACGGGCACGGCGGCAACGTCGACGCACTGCGCCTCGCGGTACCCCGACTCCGCTACGAGGGCCGCGACGCCGCCTGGCTGCCCTGCCGCACGAGCGAGGACCCCACGGACACCCACGCCGGTCACGCCGAGACCTCGCTCCTGCTGCATCTGCACCCCGACCTCGTGCGGGTCGACCTCGCCGCGCCCGGATGTGTCGAACCGTTGCCGCGGATCCTGCCCGCCCTCCGCGAGGGTGGCGTCGCGGCGGTGAGCCCGAACGGGGTGCTGGGCGACCCCACCACCGCCTCCGCCGACGAGGGCCGGCGCCTGTGGGAGGCGCTGCTCGACGACGCCCGCGGCCGCCTCGGACGCTGGCGGCCGGGGGAGGACGGGATGCTGCGATGAGCGAGGTCCCCCACGTTCTGCTCGACCGTCGTACCCGGGTATTGCGCCGTGGCGACGTCGTGCGGGTGCTGGGTGGCGACCCGGTCACCCTGATCACGCCGTCGCCGGCCGTGTCGGCTCTCCTGGACGGCGGCGAGACGGTCGCCACCGACACCCCCGCGGGTGCGGCCCTCGCGCGTGCCCTCACGGACCGGGGGATGGCCCACCCCGCCGGCACCGCGACGGGCACCCGTCCGCTGGCGGCCGTCGCGGTGGTGGTCCCCGTCCGTGACGACGCCGCCGGGGTCGCCGCGCTCTCGAAGGCGCTCGCGCCGGAACTCGCCCGCGGACTGCACCTCGTCGTCGTCGACGACGGCTCCACGCCGCCCCTGACCACCTCCGCCTCCCTGACCACCCCCGCCACCCCGGCCACCTCCGTCACCCCGGCCGCCACCACAATCCTGCGCCACGACGAGTCGAGGGGACCCGCCGCCGCCCGCAACGCGGGCACCGCCGCGGCCGTCGGGGCCGGGGCGCAGGTGGTGGTCTACCTCGACGCCGATGTGATCCCGCTGCCCGGGTGGCTCGACGTCCTGCTCGCCCGCCTCGACGACCCCCGGGTCGCCGCGGTCGCGCCCCGCATCGTGGCCGCCGAACCGGGGCGGTTCTGGGTACGCGGGTACGAGACGGCCCGCTCCGCGTTGGACATGGGGCCCGAGCCTGCGAGGGTCCGACCCCGCACACGGGTGGCGTACGTCCCCAGCGCGGCGCTCGCGGTACGACCCGACCGGTTGCCGCCCCCTCCCGAGGGCGGGGGAATCGGCCCGTTCGACGAACGCATGCGCGTCGCCGAGGACGTGGACCTGTGCTGGCGCACCGATGCCGCGGGGAGCCATCTGCGCTACGAGCCGGCCGCCAGGGTGGCGCACCGGCATCGCACGTCGCTCGGCGCGGTGGTGGCGCGGCGCGCGTTCTACGGGCGTGGAGCGGCGCCGCTCGCCGACCGCCACGGGGCCGCCGTGGCGCCCGCGGTGGCCGCACCGTGGTCCCTCGCCGTGGCGATCGGGGTGTGGAGCGCCACGCCGGTGGGGTCGCTGGTCGCGGCCGGTGCGATCGGGAGAGCGTGGTGGCGGACCCGCGGCCTCACCGGGGACGGTCGCGCGGCCGCCGGGTTGGTCACCCGGGGAGCCGGGGCGTCGGTCCGTCAGCTACCGCAGGCACTACTACGCCCGTATTGGCCGGTCACGGCGGCCGCGCTCGCCGCCACCGCCCGGTCCCGTTCCCACGCGGCTCGCGGCCTGCGCCAGCGTCTCCTCGCCGCGGCGGTGGCCGAGGGTCTGTGGCACTGGTGGACCGCCCGGGAACCCGGACGGCTGCCGATCGACGAGCCCCTCGGGCACGTCCTGCTCCATCGCCTCGACGACCTGGCCTACGGTGTCGGCGTGTGGCGGTCGGCGTGGGCCGCGCGCTCGCTCGACGCACTGCGACCGGACGTCACGCGGTGAGCGGCGCCGCGCGGGCCGACGTGGTGGTGGTCGGCGCGGGCCCGGCCGGCTGCGTGATGGGCCGCCGCCTCGCCGAGGCCGGTGCCGACGTCCTCCTGGTGGAGTCCGGCACCGCGAGCGCCTCGCCGCGCGCGGGCCTGCTCGACGTGGGTCCGGGGTCGCAGGTCGTCGCCCGTCATCGCGCCACACTCGGCGAGGCGAGACTCGACCTGCCCCGCGGCCGCACCCTCGGCGGGTCCGGAGCGGTCAACGGGGGGTACTGCGCCCCGGCGCGACCGGCGGACCTCGCGGAGTGGGGTCCGGACTGGCCGCGGCGGTACGCGGTGGGACTGGCCCGCGCCGCCGAGCGCCTCCGACCCGGGCTGGCGCCGATGGGTCCGGTCGCCGCGCGGGTGGCCGCCGCGTTCCCCGGCCGCGTGTCCGCGATCGGCCAGGCGCGCCGGGGCCCTCGGCGGGTGACCGCGTTCGACGCCTGGGACCCGTCCGGCGCGGGGGCCCGGGTGCGCACCGGGGCGCAGGTCCGGTCGCTCCGGTGGGAGGGCGGGCGCGTCGCCGGACGGTGTGACGGCGTGGTGCTCGACGACGACGAGGAGATCGGTGCCGGACAGGTGGTGCTGTGTGCGGGGGCGATCGGGACGGCCGCCCTGCTGACGGGGTCCGGGATCGGACCGTCCACCGGACACCCGGTCGGCCTCGGGGTGCAGGAGCATCCGGAGCTGCTGTTGGACCTTCCCGCGGACGTCCTGTCGGGCCGGGACCCGTACCCGCGTCCCGGCCCGGACGCGCCCGGGGGGCTGCCACCCCTGCTCTCCCATGTCGTCCGGCTGCAGCTGTCCGCGGCGGCCGAGGTCGAGATCCGTCCCTATGCCGTCCCCCTGCACCACGTCATCCCCGGCCTGGTGCCGGCGCCGCGCCGGATCGGGGTCGCCCTGATGACCCCGGTCGGTCGTGGCCGGATCGGTGACGACGGGACCGTGCACCTGGCCGACGATCCGCACGACGCGGCCGTCCTCGCCGAGGCCGCCGCGAGGGTGGCGGAGCGGATGGGCCTGGACGGGGACGTCACGGTCTCGACCTCGCAGCACCTGTCCGGCACCGCGCGGATCGGGGAGGTGCTCGACGACTCCGGACGTGTCCTGGGGGTGCCGGGACTGCGGGTCGCCGATGCGTCGGCGCTGCCCTCGCTGCCGCGGTGCGGCCCCTACTACACGGTCCTCGCGGTGGCCGAGGACCTCGCTACGCGGGTGATCGCCGAGCGGGCGTGGTAGAACGGCACGAGAACACGTTCCACCGATGGGGTGGGCGGCATCCCGGGAGGCCCGTACATGTCGAGTACCGAGACGATCTGCGAACCGCGGCAGTTCACGGTGGAACGCGACGGCGGTGTCACGCTGGTCGGCGAGGTGTGGGATCCGGTGGATCCGGCGGGCGACTCGCTCGACCCGGTCGAGGAGATCCTCATGCTGCACGGGGGTGCCCAGACCCGCCACGCGTGGAGCCGCGCCGCCCGCCGGCTGTCGGGGGAGGGGTACAGGGTCACCGCGATGGACGCCCGTGGTCACGGGGACAGCGACTGGGATCCGGAGGGTGACTACGACATCCACCGGCTGGCCGCGGACCTCGAGGCGATCGTCGCCGAGCGGTTCCCCTCCCGGCGTCCGGTGATCGTCGGCGCGTCCCTCGGCGGGATGACCGCGATGCTCTCGCTGGGCACCGGCAAGGACGTCGCCCGTGCGCTCGTCCTGGTGGACGTCACCCCGAAGCTTGAGGCAAAGGGTGTCGAGCGGGTCGGGGAGTTCATGCGCTCCGGGTTTAACGGGTTCGCCAGTCTCGAGGAGGCCGCCGACGCGATCGCCGCCTACCAGCCGCAGCGCAAGCGACCGCCTAATCCCGAGGGCCTGCGCAAGAACCTCCGGCTGCGCGAGGACGGACGGTGGCACTGGCACTGGGACCCCCGCTTCGCCGGTTGCGCCTCGGCCGACAACGCGGAACTCGGCAACGCCTTTTTCGAGGAGCTCGTCCCGCACATCACGCAACCGACCCTGCTCATCCGGGGCTCGGCGTCGGACATCGTCAGTGACGAGTCGGTGCGGCACCTGCGGGGGCTGCTCCCGCACGCGTACACGATGGA
This sequence comes from Dietzia sp. WMMA184, assembly GCF_002441635.1. Lineage (NCBI taxonomy): Bacteria > Bacillati > Actinomycetota > Actinomycetes > Mycobacteriales > Dietziaceae > Dietzia > Dietzia sp. WMMA184. Next base: position 3,613,506 of record NZ_NXEI01000001.1, read on the forward strand.
GGTGCCCGACGCCGGGCACATGGTCGCGGGCGACGACAACGCGGTCTTCCTCGACCAGCTCGAGAAGTTCCTCGCCGAGGTCCTCGACTCGCCGCCCCGCCGGGAGACGTCCCGGGAGGCGTGAGGCCAGGGGGGAGCTGGGAATAACCCGCCTCCGGCGACGTTGTCACTGACTACGCGCGGCATTCATACCCCCAGAGGTATGGATTGTCGCGGAAGGTCGTCGCCGGCGCGGGCTGTCCGTAGGCTGGCGGCGTAACGAGACGGGACGAGAGCCGCCCCGTCCGCGCTAGGAGGGCATTCGTATGAGCACCGTCGACATCACGACCGCCGAGTTCGAGAAGACCGTCACCGAGAACGACATCGTCCTGGTGGACTTCTGGGCCGAGTGGTGTGGCCCGTGCAAGGCGTTCGGTCCGGTCTACGAGAAGGTCTCGGGCAAGAACCCCGAGCTGACCTTCGCCAAGGTGGATACCGACGCCGAGCAGCAGCTCGGAGCGATGCTGCAGATCCAGTCCATCCCGACGCTCATGGCGTTCCGCGAGGGCATCGCGGTGTTCCGCCACTCGGGTGCCATCCCGGAGCAGGCTCTGGACGACCTGGTCGAGCAGATCAAGGGGCTCGACATGGACGAGGTCCGCAAGGCCGTCGAGGAGGCGCAGGCGCAGCAGGGTGACGCGCAGCCCTGATCGGCGGGTCGATCCACTCTCCTGACGGGACGACGGCGGCGGCGGGGTCCCGCCGGAACACGTTCCGGTAACCACCCCACAGGGTTCACCTATGGGGCTAACGTTGCTAGAACACGTTCCAGTGACGGGCTTCGCCCCGTCGCGCCCGGAGGGAGTTCAATGAAGACCAAGGCCGCCATCGTCCGAGAGCTCGGCAAGCCGTTCGAGATCGTCGAGGCCGAGCTCGACGGACCCAACTTCGGCGAGGTGCTCGTCAAGTGGAAGGTCGCCGGCCTCTGCCACTCGGACCTGCACATCACCAGCGGCGACCTGCCGGGTCGCCTGCCGATCGTCGGCGGTCACGAGGGTGCGGGCGTCGTCGAGGCGGTCGGTGACGGCGTCACCCACGTTCAGCCCGGCGACCACGTGGTGGGGTCGTTCATCCCTGCCTGTGGCAAGTGTTCGGCCTGCGCGCGCGGGATGACCAACCTCTGCGACGGTGGCCTCAACGGCACCATCGGTGAGATGGCCGACGGCCGCTACCCGTTCGCACTGGACAACGGCGAGACCGCCGGTGCCATGTGCACCCTGGGTACGTTCTCGCAGTACACCGTGGCCAACATGAACTCGGTGGTCAAGGTCCAGGACTGGATACCCTTCGAGGTCGCGGCCCTGGTGGGTTGTGGCGTCACCACCGGCTGGGGTTCCGCCGTCTACTCCGCCGACGTCCGGGCCGGCGACACCGTCGTAGTGTTCGGCATCGGTGGCATCGGCATCAACGCCATCCAGGGCGCCAAGCACGCGGGCGCCCGGTTCATCCTCGCCATCGACACCGACGAGTCGAAGCTGGCCAAGGCCAAGGAGTTCGGCGCCACCCACGTCTACACGGACGTCGACGAGGCCAAGGCCGAGCTGCCGGGCCTGACCTGGGGCACGATGGCGGAGAAGGCCATCATCACCATCGGCGTGGCCGACGCGAAGGTCACCGCCGACGCGACCGACATGGTCGGTAAGCGCGGCGTCGTCGTGCTCACCTCGATGGGCGGCCTCGACAACCAGTCGATCTCCCTGCCCGGCCTGTTCGTCTCGCAGTACGAGAAGGTCATCAAGGGCTCGCTCTTCGGCTCCGCCAACGCCTTCCACGACATCCCCAACATCCTGCGTCTGTGGGACGAGAAGCAGCTCAAGCTGGACGAGCTCATCACGCACCGCTTCACCCTCGACCAGGTCAACGAGGGCTACGAGATCATGGAGCGCGGCGGCGAGGGCATGGTCCGCGGGATCATCGTCCACGACGACTGACCGTCAGCTGGGCCGACAGTAACCGGCACTCGCGGAAATATACCCCCGCGGGTACACTGGAGTCATCCGGTGGACCCACGGGGGTCTCGCGTCAGTCCACCTTCACCGTCCGAGACCATCAGTGACCCACGAGAGGCACGACGATGTCAGAAACCGAGCGGGCAGTGTCCGACAAAGCAGTGTCCGACAAAGCAGTGTCCGCAAAAGCTGTGTCCGAGCCCAGGCAGCAGGTCCTCAACAGGTTGCGCCGCGCGCGCGGCCAGCTCAACGCGGTGATCGACATGGTCGAGCAGGAACGCTCGTGCAAGGAGATCGTCACCCAACTCGCGGCGGTGTCCAAGGCGCTGGACCGTGCGGGGTTCAAGATCATCAGCGAGAACATCCAGGAGTGCATCACCCGCGACGGCGAACCCGGCGCGGACGGGGTGGACCTGCCCGAGCTCGAGAAGCTGTTCCTCTCGCTCGCCTGACCACCGCCCGGCGCCGTGGCAGGCTGGGGGACGACACCGGAGACCAGAACCGACAAGACCAGCACCGACGACACCGGAGGTAGTCGACATGGACATCGGAATCGGCACGTTCACCGAGATGGAGTTCGACGAGGCGGTGGAGGCGACCCGTGCTGCGCTCGCCGACCGCGGGTTCGGGATCCTCCACGAGATCGACCTCACGGCCACCCTGAAGAACAAGATCGACAAAGACATCGAGCGTGTCCTCATCCTCGGCGCCTGCAATCCCGGGTTCGCGGGGAAGGCGTTCGACGTGAGCAAGGACGTCGCCCTGATGATCCCGTGCAATGTGGTGATCCGCGAGTCCGGCGGCGGCTGCGTGATCGAGGCCCAGAACCCGGATCTCCTCTCGCAGGTCATCTCCGGTGGCCTGCAGGACCTCGCCGACGAACTGACCACCGACATGCGCTCGATGATGAAGGACCTCACGCGCTGAGTAACCTGGGGGCATGAACCCGGAGCAGGACAACGACCCACGGACCCTGGCCCAGCGGCGCCTCGAGGCGATGGTGGGGCGAGGTGAGTTGTCGCTCGCCGAGTTCTCGGACCGAGCGGCCAAGATCTGGGCCGCGACCTGCCCCGCGGAACTCGAGGTGGCGCTGAGCGGTCTCCCCGCCGACCGGCCCGGCCCGGCACAGCACGCCCGACCGGCGCCGGTCGGCCCGGTGCATTCCGCGCCGCCGGCCACCCGTCCCGGCAGCGCGATCACCGTGGACGAGAGCCAGAAGAGGACCTCCGTCTTCGACACCCTCAAGCGCGAGGGCCGCTGGATGCTGCCGGACGACTACCGACTGACGTCGTGGCTGGGTGAGATCTACCTCGACGCCCGAGAGGCCGTCGTCGACCGCCCGCGCACCCACCTCCAACTGGATCTGTGGGGCGCCAACGCCAAGATCCTTCTCCCGCCCGGGGTCTCGGTGTCGATCACCGGCAACCGGACCATGAGCGAGCTGAGGATCGACGAGGGGCGCTACGACGTCCACGGCGGTCCCCACCTGGACATCGAGATCAACGGGTTCATGGCGGGCGCGAAGATCAAGATCCTCGCCGCGGGGGAGAAGATCCCCAAGACCTGGAAGTGGTTCTAGGAGATTCTCCGGCGACGCCACACGGTGTGCCGGTGCCGCACCTCGTCGTCGTACCCCTCGACCCGACTCCGTGGGTCGGTGATCCATTCGCCGACCTCGGCCAGTTCCCAGGCGTCGTCCAGTTCGGGCGCCAGCACAACGCCCGGCGCCTCGGCGTCGATCTCGGTCACCAGACACTCGTCCGCGGCGGACAGCGCCGCGGCGTAGATCTGGCCGCCGCCCATCACCGCGGCCTCCGGGCCTGCGAGTTCCAGGGCGCGCTCCACGGACCCGGCGCGTTCGGCGCCGTCGGCCGACCAGTCGGCGTCCCGCGTGCACACGACGTTGCGACGGCCGGGCAGGGGGCGGAACCGCTCCGGGATCGAGTCCCACGTCGCGCGGCCCATCACCACGGGACGCCCGACGGTGGCCTGCTTGAAGAACGCGAGGTCCTCGGGGATGTGCCACGGCATGTCTCGGCCGTCACCGATCACCCCGCCGCGGGCCTGCGCCCACACCATCCGCACGGTCACCGCAGCCGTCCGCCGGATCAGACCGCGACCGGGGCCTTGATGCCCGGGTGGTGCTCGTAGCCGACGACCTCGAAATCCTCGAAGGTGTAGTCGAAGATCGACGGGGCGCGGTTCAGCCGCAGCTCGGGGTAGGGGTACGGCTCCCGCGAGAGCTGTGTGCGGACCTGCTCGACGTGGTTGTCGTAGATGTGACAGTCGCCGCCGGTCCAGATGAACTCACCCACTTCGAGACCCACCTGCTGCGCCATCATGTGGGTGAGCAGGGAATAGGAGGCGATGTTGAACGGCACGCCCAGGAAGAGGTCGGCGCTGCGCTGGTACAGCTGGCAGCTGAGCTTGCCGTCGGCCACGTAGAACTGGAACAGCAGGTGGCAGGGCGGCAGGGCCATCTCCGACAACTCGCTGACGTTCCACGCGGAGACGATGTTGCGCCGCGAGTCCGGGTCGGTCCTCAGCAACTCGACGGCCGCGGCGATCTGGTCGATGTGGGCGCCGTCGGGGGTCGGCCACGAGCGCCACTGCACCCCGTACACGGGCCCCAGTTCACCGTCGGCGTCCGCCCACTCGTCCCAGATCGTCACACCGTTCTCGCGCAACCACCCGACGTTGGAGTCGCCACGCAGGAACCACAGCAGCTCGTACGCCACGGACTTGAAGTGCACGCGCTTGGTGGTGATCAGCGGAAACCCCTGCGCCAGGTCGTAGCGCAGCTGGTGGCCGAACAGGCTCCGCGTGCCCGTGCCGGTGCGGTCCGCCTTGGGGGCGCCCTGCTCCAGGACCAACCGCAGCAGGTCCTCGTACGGGGTGGGGACGGTCATGGGGCTCAAGTCTACTCAAGCGGCCCGGTCACGCGGTCCAGACCGGGTGCCCCGCCGTCACGGCGAGTACCTTCTCGGCGAGCTCGGGTCGGCACACGAGGATGTCCGGGGAGTAGGTGTCGGACTTGTTGAACTCGAGGGGCGACCCGTCGATCCGGGAGGCGCGCAGCCCGGCGGCGAGCGCCACGCCGACGGGCGCCGCCTGGTCCCACTCGTTCTGTCCACCGGCGTGGAGGTAGACATCGGCGTCACCGAGCAGGACGGAGAGCATCTTGGCGCCGGCCGACCCCATCGGCCGCACGTGCAACCCGAGCTCGTCGGCGACCTCGTGGATCCCGGCGGGCGGGTTGTTGCGACTGATCACCATGGCCCCCGAACTCGGGCCGTCGACGTAGTCGACCTGGTCCGACCGGAACACCCGGCCCGCGTCGGGGAGCCCGACGGCGGCGACGGTGGGCCGGCCGTCGACGACGAGCGCGACGTGCACCGACCAGTCCGACCGGCCGGTGGAGAACTCCTTGGTGCCGTCGATCACGTCGATGATCCACACCCGTGACTTGGCGAGGCGGCTGCGATCGTCGGCGACCCCCTCCGAGAGGATCCCGTCGTCCGGTCGGTGCACGGCGAGCACCTCGTCGGTCCAGTCCTCGGCGACGTCGTTGGCCACGCGCGCGAGCGAACGTCCGTGCAGCAGGCCGCCCGCGCGGGTGCCGCGGACGATGTCCCCGATGCCGGTGGCGAGGTGGGAAGCCAGGTCGTGGTCGTCGAGATCGCGCATGAGCACACTCTACGGAGCCCCGTGCGTGTCACGGCGTGTGTCGTAGCCGTACGACATCATGAGTTCATGTCCGTCGCCCTGGACCGGTTCCACCCGGCCACCGCCTCCTGGTTCCGTGGTGCGTTCGGCGCGCCCACCGCCGCGCAGTCCGGCGCGTGGGCGGCCCTCGCGGGCGGCGCCCACACCCTGGTCGTCGCGCCGACGGGCTCGGGCAAGACGCTGTCGGCGTTCCTCGCCGCGCTCGACGGACTGCTCCTGGGGCCGGCCGAACCCGACCCGGGCAGTGCCGCCGGGAGTGCCCGCGCGTCCGGCCCCGGCACCCGTGTCCTCTACATCTCCCCCCTCAAGGCGCTGGCCGTGGACGTCGAGCGCAATCTCCGGGCGCCACTCGCGGGGATCGCCCGGGAGGCCGCGGCGCTGGGCACGGAGACGCCGGAGGTGACCGTGGGGATCCGGACCGGTGACACCCCGCCGGACGAGCGACGCCGCCAGCGGGCCAGGCCACCGCACATCCTGGTCACCACGCCCGAGTCATTGTTCCTGCTGCTGACCTCGGCCGCCCGCGAGACCCTGACGGACGTGGACACGGTCATCATCGACGAGATCCACGCGGTCGCCGGCAGCAAGCGCGGCGCGCACCTCGCGCTGAGCCTCGAGCGTCTGGACGAGCTGCTCGACGCGCCCGCGCAGCGGGTGGGGTTGTCGGCGACGGTCCGGCCGCACTCCGAGGTGGCCCGCTTCCTGGCGGGTGAGCGCCCGGTCACCGTGGTGGCGCCGCGGTCGGACAAGAGCTTCGAGCTGTCCGTCCGGGTCCCGGTGGAGGACATGACCGACCTGTCCTCGGCCGCCCCGGATGTCTCCGCGCCACCGGGCACGCCGGGGCAGGGGTCGATCTGGCCGCACGTCGAGCGGCAGGTGGTGGACCTGGTCACCGCGCACCGCTCGACGATCGTCTTCGTCAACTCCCGTCGCCTGGCCGAACGGCTCACCGCCCGCCTCAACGAGATCTACGCCGAGGACACCGACCCCGGGTCCCTGCCCGAGCCCCCGGCCCGACCGCCAGCGCAGGTGATGGTGCCCTCGGAGGTCACGCGGGGCGCACCGCCGGAGTTGGCGATGGCGCACCACGGGTCGGTGTCCAAGGAGCGCCGGGCGCTCATCGAGGACGCGTTGAAGTCGGGCCGGCTCCGGGCGGTGGTGGCCACCTCGTCCCTCGAGTTGGGCATCGACATGGGGTCGGTGGACCTGGTGGTGCAGGTCGAGTCACCGCCGTCGGTGGCGTCGGGGCTGCAGCGCGTCGGCCGTGCCGGTCACCAGGTCGGTGAGGTCTCCCGGGCGGTGGTGTTCCCCAAGCACCGTGCGGACCTGGTCCACAGCGCGGTGACCGTGGAGCGGATGCTCGCCGGTGCGATCGAGGAGTTGTCGGTTGTCGCCAACCCTCTCGACGTCCTGGCCCAGCAGACGGTGGCGGCGTGTGCGCTGGAGCCGATCGACGTGGAGGAGTGGTTCTCGGCCGTCCGGCGCACGGCCCCGTACCAGGGGCTGCCGCGGTCGGCGTTCGAGGCCACGCTCGACATGCTCGCCGGTAAGTACCCGTCGGCGGACTTCGCGGAATTGCGGCCACGGTTGGTCTGGGACCGCGACGCGGGGACGCTCACCGGCCGCCCCGGCGCCCAGCGGCTGGCCGTCACCTCGGGCGGCACGATCCCGGACCGCGGACTGTTCGGCGTGTTCATGGTGGGGGAGAAGGCCACCCGTGTCGGGGAGCTGGACGAGGAGATGGTCTACGAGTCCCGCGTCGGTGACGTGTTCGCGCTCGGGGCCTCGAGCTGGCGCGTCGAGGAGATCACCCATGACCGGGTGCTGGTCACCCCCGCGCCCGGCGGCACCGGTCGGCTGCCGTTCTGGCTCGGTGACGACCAGGGTCGGCCCGCCGAGCTCGGCCGCGCGCTGGGCGGCTTCCTGCGGGAGGTCGCGGGCGGCACGGACGCGGAGGCCACCGCCCGGCTGGACGCCGCCGGCCTCGATGCCAACTCCGCCACCAATCTCCGGCGCTTCCTGTCCGAACAGCGCGAGGCCACCGGTCATGTACCCAGCGACACCACGCTCGTCGTGGAGCGTTTCCGCGACGAGGTCGGCGACTGGCGGGTGGTTCTCCACTCGCCGTTCGGGGCGCGGGTGCACTGGCCGTGGGCGGAGGCCGTGCGCGCCCGGCTCGCCGCCGCGCACGGATTCGACGCGGTGCCGGTGGTGTCCGACGACGGCATCATCCTCCGGGTACCGGACATGGGGGACGACGGCGAGGTGGGCGCACGCCCGGGAGCCGAGACGTTCGCCATCGGGGCCGAGGAGGCGGTGGACCTGGTCACCCGGCACGTGGGCGGGTCCGCACTGTTCGCCTCCCGCTTCCGTGAGTGTTCGGCGCGCGCCCTGCTGTTCCCCCGGCTCGACCCCGGCCGGCGGGCGCCGTTGTGGCAGCAGCGGCAGAAGTCGGCGCAGCTGCTCGACGTCGCCCGCCGCTACCCGGACTTCCCGATGATCCTCGAGGCGGTGCGCGAGTGTCTGCAGGACGTCTACGACGTCCCGGCGCTCGAGCGGATCCTGACCGAGATCGAGTCGCGCACCGTGCGGATCGTCGAGGTGGACACACCCAGTGCCTCGCCGTTCGCGCAGTCGCTGCTGTTCGACTACGTCGGGGCGTTCCTCTATGAGGGCGACTCGCCGTTGGCGGAGAAGCGGGCGGCGGCGCTCGCGATCGACCCGTCGCTGCTCGGGCAGCTCCTCGGTCGCGTCGAGTTGCGCGAGCTGCTCGACATCGAGGTCCTGGACTCGATCGAACGGCGGCTGCAGCACCTCGAGCCCGATCGCGCCGCCCGCGACGCCGAGGCCGTGGTCGATCTCCTGCGCCTGCTGGGCCCGCTCACGGCCGAGGAGGTCGCGGCCCGGTCCACCGACCCCGACGCCGCCCCCGCATGGCTCGCCTCCCTGGCCGAGGCGTGGCGCGTGGTCACCGTCGAGCATTCCGGCCGGACGTGGTTGGCCGGCGTCGAAGACGTGTCCAGGCTCCGCGATGGACTGGGTGTCCCGCCGCCGCCCGGGGTGCCGTCGGCGTTCCTCGGCGATGTCACCGACCCGCTCGGTGAGCTCATCCGGCGCTATGCGCGCACCCACGGCCCGTTCACCGTCGACGCGGTCGCCGAGCGTTTCGGGCTCGGGGTGGCCGTCGCCCGCGGCGTTCTCGATCGACTCACGTCTTCCGGGGCGCTGCTGGCCGGCGAGTTCCGTCCGGGCGCGACGGGCCCCGAGTGGTGCGACGCCGAGGTCCTGCGGCACATCCGCCGCCGCTCGCTGGCCGCACTGCGATCGCAGATCGAACCGGTCTCGCACTCCGCGCTGGGCCGCTTCCTGCCCGGCTGGCAGAGCCTCGGCACCGGAGCGGGTGCGGGCACAGGGCCCGGCGCCGAGTCAGGCGTGGACGGGGTGCTCGCCGTGGTCGAGCAGCTCGACGGACTCGCGGTGCCCGCCTCCGCTCTCGAACCGCTGATCCTGGCACCCCGGGTGCGGGACTACTCACCGACGATGCTCGACGAACTCCTGGCCGGGGGAGAGGTCATCTGGAGCGGGCGTGGTCGGGCGGGCTCACGCGACGGCTGGGTCTCCCTGCACCCAGCCGATTCGGCCGGTGCGACCCTGCCCCTCGATCGACCGAAGCCGGAGGGGCCGGTCCACCTCGCCGTCGTCGAGTCCCTGCGCGGCGGCGCCCTGTTCTTCCGCGACATCGTCGCCAAGGTGAAAGACGCGGCCGCCCCCGCGCCTACAGACCCTGCACCTACAGACCCTGCGAACACAGACCCTGCGACTACAGACCCCGTGCTCACCATCACCGAGGCCGCGGTCCGTGACGCACTGTGGGATCTGGTGTGGGACGGAGCGGTCACCAATGACACCTTCGCGCCGCTGCGCGCGGTGCTGGCCGGCGGCGGATCCTCGGGGTCGGGGACCGCGCATCGTTCGCCCAGGTCCTCCGCCCGACCGCGCCGTGCCCGGCTGGGCAGGACGACCATGGCCCAACTGAACGACTCCGTCGCCGCGGGTACGAGGACGCCGCCCCTGCTCGCCGGCCGCTGGTCGCTGGTGCCGGAGCCGGTCACCGACGCGACGCTGCGGGCCCACGCCTGGGCCGAGACTCTGCTACTGCGTCATGGTGTGGTCACGCGGGGCGCGGTGGAGGCCGAGGAGATCCCCGGCGGGTTCGCGGCCGTGTACAAGGTACTGGCGCAGATGGAGGACTCGGGCCGCTGTCGGCGCGGGTATTTCGTCGACGGCCTCGGTGCCGCCCAGTTCGCCGCCGGCAACACCATCGATCGGCTGCGGACCTTCGACGACACCGCCGACGACGCCCACTGGCCATCCGGTGCGGACGAGCCCGCCGTTCGGGTCCTCGCCGCGACCGACCCCGCCAACCCCTACGGGGCCGCCCTGCCCTGGCCCGCCGCACGCACCCGCAGCGACGGGGACATGGGCGGCGAGGGGACGGGGAACGGGTCCGGACACCGCCCCGGTCGCAAGGCGGGAGCTCTGGTGGTGCTGGTCGACGGAGTGTGTGTGCTGTTCGTCGAACGCGGCGGGCGAACCGTCCTGGTCCTCGACGACCGCGCCGGTGCCGTCCCGGCCGCTGCGACGGCGCTCGCCGGAACCGTGAAGTCCGGCGCGGTCGGCGCGCTCACCGTCACCACCCTCGGTGGCGAGCCCGTCCACACCTCGTCCCATGCCGCGGCGTTCGAGGCCGCCGGCTTCGGCATCACTCCCAAGGGGCTGCGGATCCGCCGCTGAACATCCACATCTTGAGTCGGCCGCGGCGAATAGTTAGAGTATGCGCATTAGTGCATGTGTTGGAAGGGGTGTTGTCGAATGGGTGCGGGCCATTCCCATGGTCGTCCCTCCGGCCACGCCGGTGGGCGATACCGGGCGCGCCTCGGGGGTGCGTTCGCCCTGACGGCGGCGTTCTTCGGGGTCGAACTGGTCGCCGGCCTGGTCTCCGGCTCCCTCGCCCTCCTCTCCGACGCCGGCCACATGGGCGCGGACGTGGTGGCACTCGGCGCGGCCCTCCTGGCCACGGTGGTCGCCACCCGGCCCGACGCATCAGGCCGCCGGACGTTCGGCCACTACCGCGTGGAGATCTTCGCCTCCGGCCTGGCGGTGCTCATCATGCTCGGCATGGGCGTGTACGTGCTGATCGAAGCTGTCGGTCGGCTCGGCTCCGACTCCTCCGTCGCCGCCGGGACGATGCTCGTCGTCGGCGCGCTCGGGCTCGTGGTCAACGTCATCTCCCTGCTGTTGTTGCGCAGCGGGTCCGGCGAAAGCCTGGCAGTGCGTGGCGCGTACCTCGAGGTGCTCGCCGATGCGGCAGGCTCCGTCGGGGTGATCGTGGCGGCGCTGCTCATGCGGGCGACCGGGTCGACGGTGTGGGATCTGGTGGTCGCGGTGGCGATCGCCGTGTTCATCGTGGTGCGGGCGGTGGCGCTCGGACGGCAGGTGGTCGCCGTCCTCGCCCAGCACGCGCCCGCCGGCGTCGATCCGGTGGAGGTGGAGGCCCAGCTCGGAGCCCTGCGTGACGTCGAGGAGGTCCATGACCTGCACCTGTGGACACTGACCTCGGGAATGGACGTGGGTACCGTGCACCTGGTGGTCGACTCGGTCGCAGATCACTCAGAGGTGCTCGGCGAGGCTCGGCGCGTCCTCCTGGAGGAGCACGGGATCGAGCACGTGACGGTGCAGATCGAGACCGCCGGGGTCGTCGGTTGCCGCGAACTGGGGTGGTGAACCGTGCCCGAGGGTGATTCGGTGCACCGGGCTGCGGCGCGGGTCCGCGAGGCCCTCGCCGGCCGCACCCTGGACAGGAGCGAGCTCCGTGTACCGAGATTCGCCGCCGTCGATCTCGCGGGCAGGTCGGTGGTGACGGCCCGGTCCCGGGGGAAGCACCTCTTCGTCGTCGTCGGCCCCGACGATGAGGGCCGTGACCCCGTCACCCTCCACATCCACCTCAAGATGGAGGGCCGCATCCACGTCCTGCGTGCGGGGGACCGGTGGCGGTTCCCCGCGCACACCGTCCGGCTGCTCCTGCGTGCCGGTGACGTCGAGGTGGTGGGCACGGAACTCGGACTGCTCCGCGCACTGACCCCCGCCGAGGCCGACCGCGCCGTCAGCCACCTCGGGCCCGATCTCCTCAGCGCGAATTGGGACCCGGTGACGAGCACAGACGAGGTCGTGCGGAGGATCAGCGAGCGACCCACTCGTACGATCGGCGAGGCGTTGCTCGACCAGCGCAATCTGGCCGGGATCGGGACCGTCTACCGGGCGGAGCTGTGTTTCCTGCGCGGGGTGGACCCGCGGGATCCGGTCGAGGTCGTGCCGGACCTCCGTGCGATGGTCACACTGGCGCGGCGGATGCTGGTGGCCAACGCCGACCGCACAGTCCGGGTGACGACCGGCGACACCCGGCGCGGGCGCGAGCTGTGGGTGTACGGCCGCGACGGCAAGCCGTGCCGCCGGTGCGGGACCGAGGTGGAGACGTTCCGTCTCGGAGGACTCGCGGACCCGGACGAACCGAGCGACTCCCTGGATCGCATCGCCTACCGTTGCCCGTCCTGCCAGCCGCGTCGTGCCACACTGGGCGCATCGCCAACGGAGGAGAACTCGTGACCGACCGCAAAACGATTCTGATCACCGGTGCCAGCTCTGGCCTCGGGGAGGGAATGGCCCGCCGCTGGGCCGCGCAGGAGAAGAACCTCGCGCTGTGCGCGCGGCGCCTGGACCGCCTGGAGGAGCTCCGAGCCGAACTGCTGGCGGCGAATCCCTCGATCACGGTGGCGGTCCGCGAGCTCGATGTGGCTGACGGTGACGCGGTGGAGCGGGTGTTCGGCGAGCTGGACGCCGAGCTCGGCGGCATCGACCGGTTCGTACTCAACGCCGGGCTGGGCAAGGGCGCCTCGATCGGCACGGGGAAGGCGCACGCCAACCGGGAGACCGCGATGGTGAACGTGGTGGGCACGCTGAACCAGGCAGAGGCGGCGATGGAGCGGCTCTTCACTCGAGGTGAGGGGCACCTGGTGTTCATCTCGTCCGTGAGCTCGTTGCGCGGCATGCCGAAGGCGCAGAACACCTACGGCGCGACCAAGGCGTTCGTCTCGGCCCTGGCGCAGGGCCTGTACGCCGAGCTCGACAGTGCCGGTAGCCGGATCAAGGTGACGGACATTCTCCCGGGGTATATCCGCACGGACATCAACCGGTCGGTGAAGACCGCGTTGATGACCGAGTTCGACGAGGGCGTCGACGCGCTGGTCAAGACGATCGACGCCGAGCCCACCCGCGCGCTGGTTCCCGCCAAGCCGTGGAAGGCGATCGGCCCGCTGCTGACGCTCCTGCCCGAGAAGGTCAGCCGCCGCTTCGTCTGACCCACTGGTGGCCCCACCCGGGCCCCGACGAGGGCCGCGCCGGTCATGCCCGGCGCGGCCCTCGTGGTGTCAGAAGGGTGGTGGGTCGATGAGTTCGTCGAGGCGTTCGTGGAGTAGGGCGCGGATGCCTTTTTCGATGTCGCTGTGGTGGGGTTTGTTGCGGGCCCACCAGCGGCTGGCGCTCTCGGGGGTGGCGCTGGCGGGAGTGGCTTTCTCGGGCGTGGTGTCGGTGGCCGCGCTGGTGGTGGCGGCGGCGCCGGCGGCGTCCGTGCCTGTGCCGTTCCCGGTGGCCTTGCCGTTCCCGGAGGTGCCCGTCCCGGTGCCGGGGGCGGGTGGGGCGGGGTCGTAGGTGCGGGCGCGTTCGGCCTTGCGGCGTTCGGTGTTGCGGCGTTCGGTGCGGTGGCGGGAGGCGCGGCGGGACCAGAACGTCGGCTCGGCGTCGGCCTTCTCGTCGCCGGTGGGGTCGGGGCTGCGGCGTTGCTGCCGGGTCCACGCCTCGGTTTCGGCGTGGGCCTGTTCGCGCCGGTACTTGGCAAGTGGGCCGGAGGGTCGGGTGAGCATGGTCGAGCCGTCCGGGGTGCGCACGGTCAGGGTGCCGTCGGGCTGCAGTTCGTAGATCCAGTCCGAGAAGGTCTTGAACCGGTGATGACGCCGGCACATCGCGGCCAGGTTGGCCTCGATGGTGTGCCCGCCCCGACGGGGGTCGGCGTGATCAAACGGCACCACATGATCCAGATCACAGGCCTCGGCCGGGATCGCGCAGCCGGGGTGGCGGCAGGTGCCATCGCGCAGCCGGATCCGGCGGGCCAACTGGGCGCTGGGCCGGTATTTCAGGGCGGCCCGGGAGTCGTCGGCGGCCCCGATGCGCGGGTCGATGGGCTCGAAGGTGGCCCCGTCGCTGGTGGCGAGCATGTCGAGCAGGGCCTGCAGGGCGGCCTGGCCGGTGCGGGTGAACTCCACCCGGGCGCCGCCGGCGTCGCGGGCGGTGTTGCCGGTGGCGATGACGGTGACCTTCGGCCGCAACGCCACCCCGGCACCAGGCGCGCCGGGCTGACCGGGCCGACCGGCGCGACCAGCGGCGCCAGCTAGGCCGGCGTCGCCGCACACCAGGGACATCAGGGCGTCGGCGCGCCGCTCGGCGATCGAGTAGTCCTCGACCTCGCCAGCGGCCGCGCGATCGCCCGCGTTGGCGGTGTCGGCGTTGGCGGTGTCGGCTTGGGTGCTGGCGGCGGCTTGGGCGTCGGCGTACTTGTGGTCTTTCACGCGCTGGTCGAGGGCCTCGGCCAGGACGGCGGCTTCCTCGGTGGCCAGGATCGCCGACACGCTCGACATGCCATCGACGCCCTTGTGGAACCGCACCCCGCGGGTGCGGGCCGCCTCCTGGCGGCGCAGGCGGATCCCGTCGGCGTCGTAGCGGGCGATGATCGCATCGACGTTGCCGCGGATGGCTTTCTCACCAAGGCGCACCCCGCCCTCGATCGCGGCGAGATACTCCTCGACGACCCGCCGCTGCACCGCCTCGAGCACATCGACGTGGACGGTGGCCATCTGCGAGGCCAGTATCTTCGCGGCCTGCAGATCCAGCCGCCCCTGCGCCATCGCGGACAGGATCTCCGGATACCGCAAGTGCAGATCGACAGCGAAAGTGATCATCCGTTCGGCCCGGCCCGTCGAGATCGCCATCGCCGACACCACGTACCCGGCCGCGACATCGATCGGATCGAGCACCGCATGACCGGGCCGACACTCACCGCTGCCCGCCCCGGACTCCTCCCGGCGTTGGCATTCGACAAATAGCTCGTAGCAGGCCACGAACCGGCGCGCCGCCGCGCGATTCTCGCCCATCCACCCCTCACGCGCCGCCGCCCGCAGCTCCGACAGTGAAGAGGGCGAGGCGGAAGACGAGGAGGCGCCGGCCGCACTGCCGCCCGGCGACGACGAACCACCGGACGGGAACGAGCCGCCGGACGAACGGTCTGCGTTACCGCCCATGTGCCCCACCCCCTGACCGTGCGCCGCCTACCCGGTGTCGAATCTGTGTTCTATAATACGCACACACATTCGACTAGGCAAGGGTTTTCCCCCGGCGCACCGGGGGAGCACCGGGGGCGCACCGGGGGTCGAGCAGCTAGGCCGAATCGCGTGGTTCCGGGCCGACGACGTCGAAGAGCATGGCGGTGAACTGCCCGTCGGTGTCGACTTGACGACGGTGGAGGCGGAGCCGACGGGGCAGCAGGGGTCGGCCGGAGCCGAGGACGACCGCGCACTGATGGATCCACACCCGGTCGAGCAGACCGAGGTCGGCGAACTGCCCGGCGAGGTCGCCGCCGCCGACCACCCAGACGTCCCGCCCCTCCGCGGCCTCGACGAGGCGGGGGTGCAGGTCGGCGATATCGCCGGCGAAGTATTCCACGCCGTCGACGGGGTCGAGGTCCCGGTGGGTGACGACCCAGGTGGGCTGGGAGTACGGCCAGACGAACGGCTGGCCGTCCTTGGTGAGATCCCGGCGGACCCACTCGAAGGTGTTCGCACCGCAGACGATCGAGCCGACGCCGGCGAAGAACCGGTCGAAGTGGAGCTCGGGCACCGACTCGTCATCGGCCCCGGCAGTCGACCCCGGCGCGGCGCCTCCGGGAGTGGCGAACAGCCAGGAGAGGCTTTCGTCGTCGTCGGCGATGTACCCGTCGAGGCTCGTCGCGGTGCAGTAAATCGTGGCCATGCTCAAGAATCGCACGGTGGCGCGCCCCGCGCGAGGGGGACGGCGCACCCCGCTGAGCGGGCCGGGCGCACGAGCCGGCGCGGGAGACGGCGCCGGTGCGGGCGTCAGCGCCGGCCGCGTGCCTCGCGGTAGATCTCGACCAGGGAGTCCGTGGAGGAATCGAAGGTGGGGCCCGGGTGGGTGTCGGCGGTGAGGGCGCCCAGCAACTCGCCGGCCTGGGCCTTGCCCAGCTCGACGCCCCACTGATCGAACGCGTTGATGCCGAGGATCGCGGCCTGGGTGAACACGATGTGTTCGTACAGTGCGATGAGCTGGCCGAGGACACCCGGCGAGAGCGACGGCGCGAGGATCGTGGTGGACGGCCGGTTCCCGGGCATGACCTTGTGGGGCGCGAGAGTCGGGTCGACGCCGTCGGCGAGGACCTCCTCCTCGGTCTTGCCGAACGCCAGGACCCGCGACTGCGCGAACAGGTTGGCCATGAGCAGGTCGTGCATGGACACCGCGTCCGACCCATCGGTGGGGTGGGCGTCCAGGTCCGTGCCCGGGCGGGCGATCCCGATGAAATCGACGGGAACCAGCTGGGTGCCCTGGTGGAGGAGCTGGAAGAACGCGTGCTGGCCGTTGGTGCCGGGCTCGCCCCAGTAGACCTCGCCGGTGGGGTAGGTGACATCGGAGCCGTCGAGCCGGACCGACTTGCCGAGCGACTCCATGGTCAGCTGCTGCAGGTAGGCCGGGAACCGTCGGAGGTCCTGGGTGTAGGGGATCACGGCCTTGGACTGCGACCCGAGGAAGCACGTGTACCAGATCCCCAGCAGCGCCATGAGGACCGGTGCGTTGTGCTCGGGCGCCTCGGTGGCGAAGTGCTCATCCATCGTGTGGAAGCCCTCGAGCAGTTCGATGAACGCCGGTGGCCCCACCGTGATCATCACCGACAGCCCGATGGCGGAGGAGACGGAATATCGTCCACCGACCCAGTCCCAGAACTCGAACATGTTGTCCGCCGCGATGCCGAAGTCGGCGACCTTCTCGGCGGCGGTGGAGACGGCGACGAAGTGCGAGGCGATCGCGTCCTCGGAGCCGAGGGCCTCCACGAAGTGCCGGCGCGCCGCGTGCGCGTTGGCCATGGTCTCCTGGGTGGTGAACGTCTTGGAGGCGACCACCACCAAGGTCGTTGCCGGGTTGATCTCCGCGAGGGTGGCCGAGAGGTCGGCGGGGTCGACGTTGGAGACGTACCTGGCGCTGATGCCGGCCGTCCGGAACTGCCGCAGGGCGCTGTCGACCATCACCGGGCCAAGGTCGGAGCCCCCGATGCCGATGTTGAGCACCGTGTCGATCCGCTCGCCCGTGTGTCCGGTCCACTCGCCGGAGCGGACGCGGTCGGAGAAGTCGGCCATGCGTGTGAGTACCGCGTGGACGTCGGCCACCACGTTCCGGTCGTCGACGACGAGTTCGGCATCGGGCGGAAGACGGAGCGCAGTGTGGAGAACCGCGCGATCCTCGGTCGTGTTGATGCGGTCGCCCCGGAACATCGCGGCCCGCTGCGCCGGCAGCCGGGCGGCGTGGGCGAGTTCGAGCAGGGCGGACAGGATCTCGTCGGTGACCAGATGTTTGGACAGGTCCACGTGCAGATCGCCCGCGGTGACCGACATCCGGCGGCCGCGGTCCGGGTCGGCGTCGAACAGCTCCCGCAGAGACACCTCGCCGATCGACGGAACCAGGTTCTCCACCGCTGTCCACTGCTTCGTCGTGCTGATGTCGGTCATGGCTTCGAGGCTAACCGGGAATAACGGCGGGCCGCGGGCCGTTCCAGCGATGTGACCCCCGGAGTTCCGCCCGAAGCCCCCATCGCCCGCCAGGTCGAGCGCCTCGTCGAGCTCGGGGTGCCCGAGCTCGCCGGAATCACGGCCGATCAACTGCGGGCCCACGCCCGCGCACTGCCTGCCGGACCCGGCGACAGCGAAGGCGGTGGCGGGTCCGTGCTGGCCGTCCACCCGTCCCTGGTGCCCACCGCGCGACTGGCCACCCTCATGCGCCGCCACGGTAAGGCGGGCTTCGTCGTCGTCGACATGACCGACCTGGCCGAGTTCGTGCCCACCGACGACGTCCACGTCCCGGACGCCCCGTTATACCTGGTGGGGGACGTGACACGCGACGACGACATGCTGGACTGGACGCCCACCGACGCACACACCGAGATGGGCGCCCGGGGTCGTACCCCGCTCACCGTCTCCGAGGGGATCAGCTGGCTGCTTCAGCGCCCCGACCTACTGGAGCCCGGGAAGTGCTTCATGTGCATCGGCTCACGCAAACCCAAGAAGGGCGGCGGGCTGGACTCGCTGACGCCCGCACTGTGGATCAGTGGCGGGACCGGCCGCGATGGCAAAGCGAACAAGGGCGCACCCAAGGTGGGGTGGTGCTGGGCGAACAATCACCACACCTGGCTGGGCTTCGCGTCCACGGCGGGCAGGGTCGGGCCGGAAGAGTAGCCGGGGCCCTGGTTGTCAGTACAGCTAGTAGCCCAGGCGGCCCCGGCCGAGACGCAGCAGCATGCCGGCGAGGGTCTGCCCTTCCTCGCCGAGCGAGGAGAACCGCTCGTAGACCTTGAGCTCCCGGGTGTGGACGAGCTTCGTGCCGCCCGACTTCATGCGGGTGCGGCCGATGCGCTTGGAGATCTCGCTGCGGCGGACGATCGCATCGAGGATCTCGGCGTCCAGGCGGTCGATCTCCAATCGCAGTTCCTGGATTTCGGACTCTGACAGCGGGTCGTCGGTGCCGGCGGGATCGATGCTCATGACCGAATTATCCCACTGCGCCCCGAACCGGACGAATGACCGTCTAATGTTTCCGCCCGTGGAAGATATCAACACGTTTCTCGCCGACATCGGATCGGTGATCTGGGGACCGTTCGTCCTCATCCCGCTGCTGCTGGGCACCGGCCTGTTCCTGACGATCCGGCTGCGGATGCTGCAGTTCCGCAAGCTGGTCCCCGCCCTCAGGCTGGGGCTGCTGAAACGGAAGGACGACGGCGGCGAGGGTGACATCTCGCAGTACCAGGCGTTGACCACCGCCCTGGCCGCGACCGTCGGCGTGGGCAACATCGTCGGTGTCGCCACGGCCATCGCGCTGGGCGGACCGGGTGCCCTCTTCTGGATGTGGATCACCGCGCTCGTCGGCATGGCGTCCAAGTACTCCGAGGCGTTCCTCGGGGTGCGCTTCCGCGTCACCGACGCCCGCGGCGAGCAGTCCGGCGGCCCGCAGTACTACCTGCACCGGGGGTTCGCGGAACTCTTCGGGCGCACCGGCGGCAGGATCGGCCTCGTCCTGTCCATCGTGTTCGCGGTGTTCGCCGTGCTGGCCAGCTTCGGCATCGGCAACATGACGCAGGGCAACGCGGTGGCCACCCAGCTGGACAACTCGTTCGGCGTCCCGCACGTCACCACCGGCATCGTGATGTTCGTCCTCACCGGTGCGGTCCTCCTCGGCGGTATCAAAGCGATCGGCCGCGTCACCGCCGGGTTCGTGCCGCTGATGATCGTGCTCTACCTCGTCGGCGGGACCGTCGTGCTCGTGGTCAACGCCGGCCAGATCCCGTCGGCGTTCGGCCAGATCTTCTCGGACGCGTTCACCGGCACCTCGGCGGTCGGCGGCTTCGTCGGCTCGGCGATCCTCTACGCCATCCAGATGGGTGTCGCCCGCGGCATCTTCTCCAACGAGTCCGGCATGGGATCCGCCGCCATCGCGGCGGCGGCCGCCAAGACCACGCACCCCACCCGGCAGGGCCTGGTGTCGATGACCCAGACGTTCATCGACACCATCATCGTCGTGACGTTCACCGGTCTGGTGCTGGTGACCACGGGTGTGTGGCAGGAGGGCAGCGACAGCGCCGGGACGATGACCGCAGACGCCTTCGGCTCCGCGATCCCCGAGGGCGACAAGCTGGTGGCGGTGTCCATCGCGTTCTTCGCCTTCTCCACCATCCTCGGCTGGTCGTACTACGGCGAGCGCTGCATGGAACGGCTCGTGGGCGCGCGCGGCGTCATCCCGTACCGCATGGTGTTCACCTGCGTGGTGTTCGTGGGGGCGGTCACCGAGCTCGAGGTGGTGTGGAATTTCGCCGACGTCATGAACGGCCTCATGGCCATCCCCAACCTCATCGGCCTCCTGGTCCTCTCCGGCCTCATCGTCCGCGAGACGCGCCACTACCTGGACAACGACCCCGGCCTGACCGCCACGGCGTCCCAGGTGAAGGAGTTCACGGGGGCCGGTCAGCGCTGATCCCGGGGTGTCGGACCGAGTGGGTAGATTGGACCCACGATGACCGACACCGCACACGCTTCCGCCCGACCGACCACGCCCCACTCGCCCCTCCTGGACGGGCTCAACCCACAGCAGGCCGCCGCGGTCACACACCGCGGCGGCCCGTTGTTGATCGTGGCCGGCGCGGGCTCGGGCAAGACCAGCGTGCTCACGCGGCGGATCGCGTACCTGCTGGCCGAGGGTGGCGCGCACCCGGGGCAGATCCTGGCCATCACGTTCACCAACAAGGCCGCCGCCGAGATGCGCGAGAGGGTCGCCACACTGGTCGGCCCGCACGCCGAGCGGATGTGGGTGGCGACGTTCCACTCGATCTGTGTGCGGATCCTTCGCGCCCAGTCCGCGCTGCTCGGGACGCGGAACTCGAACTTCACGATCTACGACTCGGACGACTCCCGGCGGCTGCTGGGGATGATCGCCAAGGAGCAGCAGCTCGAGGTCAAGAAGTTCACCCCCCGGATGCTGGCCACGGCCATCTCCAACCACAAGAACGAGTTGCGCGAGCCGTCCGAGGCGATGGACCGGGCGATGGAGGACTCCGACCGCACCGGGCAGACCGTCGCGGCCGTCTACACGGAGTACCAGTCGAGGTTGCAGGCGGCCAACGCCTTCGATTTCGACGATCTGATCGGGGAGACGGTCGCGCTGCTGCGTGCCCACCCCGAGGTCTCGGCGTACTACCGGCGGCGGTTCCGTCACGTCATGGTGGACGAGTACCAGGACACCAACCACGCCCAGTACGTCCTGGTGCGCACGCTCGTCGGCGGGGCGGCCGGGAACGACGACGACGAGGTGGGCGTCCCCCCGGCCGAACTCTGCGTTGTCGGTGACGCCGACCAGTCGATCTACGCGTTCCGCGGGGCCACGATCAGGAACATCGAGGACTTCGAGCACGACTACCCCGATGCACGTTCCATCCTGTTGGAGCAGAACTACCGTTCCACGCAGACCATCCTCACGGCCGCCAACGCCGTGATCTCGCGCAACCCGGGCCGCCGGGAGAAGAACCTGTGGACTTCCGAGGGCGCGGGTGAGCTGTTGGTCGGCTACGTGGCGGACAACGAGCACGACGAGGCGAGGTTCATCGCCGGGGAGATCGACAGGTTGGTCGACTCGGGTGAGGCCTCCTACTCCGACATGGCCGTGTTCTACCGGACCAACAACTCCTCCCGCGTGGTCGAGGACGTGTTCGTCCGACTGGGCCTGCCCTACAAGGTCGTGGGCGGCACCCGGTTCTACGAGCGCAAGGAGGTGCGCGACATCGTCGCCTACCTCAAGGTGCTGGGTAACCCGGACGACACCGTGGCGCTGCGCCGGATCCTCAACACCCCCCGACGAGGGATCGGGGATCGTGCCGAGGCGTGCGTAGTGGTCCACGCCGAGCAGCGGGGGATCGGGTTCGGCCGCGCGTTGCGGGACGCGGCCGAGGGAAAGGTGGCGCTGCTGCCGACGAGGTCCGTCAAGGCGATCGCCGGGTTCGTGCAGATGCTCGACGACCTGCGGGGGCGGCTGGACGGCAGCGGTCACGCCGCCGGGGAGGACTCGGCGCCCGATGTCGGGGCACTGGTGGAGGCCGTGCTGGAGAGCACCGGCTACCGCGCCGAGCTGGAGGCGTCCAACGATCCGCAGGACGCCGCCCGGTTGGACAACCTCAACGAGCTCGTCGGCGTGGGCCGGGAGTTCTCCTCGGAGGCCGCACTGCAGCGCTCCGCGCGGGAGCAGGGCTTCGGGATCGAGGACGCCGGGGAGGCCGCGGGTGCGGTGCCCGACCAGACGGATGCCGACCTCGACGAGGGTTTGGCGGAGCCCGGGTCGCTGGCGGCGTTCCTCGAACGGGTCTCGTTGGTCGCCGACGCCGACCAGATCCCGGACGAGGATCAGGGGCAGGTCACTCTGATGACCCTGCACACCGCCAAGGGGCTGGAGTTCCCGGTGGTGTTCCTCATCGGCATGGAGGACGGACTCTTCCCGCACATGCGGGCGCTGGGGGACCCGGCGGAGCTGTCCGAGGAGCGCAGGCTCGCCTACGTGGGGATCACGCGCGCCCGCAAGCGCCTATACCTGACCCGCGCGATGATGCGCTCGTCCTGGGGGCAACCCATGACCAATCCCGGATCGCGGTTCCTCGAGGAGATCCCCACCGAGGCGATCGAATGGCAGCGCGAGGAGCCGGCCGGTGGTGGCGGATTCGGGGATGACGACTCGTATGTCCCGCGCCGCCGCTTCGGAGGCGGTTCGGGCGGGTACGGTTCGGGCGGGTACGGCTCAGGTGGAGCCGGGTCCGCGAGTGGACGGTCGTCCGGGATCCCCCGCGCGAAGGCGTCCGCCCCCGCCCTCGAGCTGGCGCCGGGGGACCGGGTCACCCATGACAAGTACGGACTCGGCAAGGTGCTGTCCTGCGACGGCAGTGGGCCGCGGGCCACTGCGACGATCGACTTCGGTGCGTCGGGCAAGGTCCGGCTGATGCTCATCGGGGGCGTCCCCATGCAGAAGCTCTAGAGCAGAGGCGTCATGGCGCCGCCGGGGCCGGGCCTCTCGAACTATCGAGTGGGCCCGGCCGGAACAGGTCGAACTGTCAGCTACCGAAGGCGGAGGCGACGCTGCCCGCGAGCACGTCGAGACCGTGCTCGGCCAGCCAGATGACGGGATCGACGTGCTGCTGGCCGTCGTTGACGAGCACCTCGAAGTGCAGGTGGGTGCCGGTCGAGAAACCGAGGTTGCCCATACCGGCGATCTTCTGACCGGCGTAGACGCGCTGGCCCTTCTGGACGTCGACGGTCTCCATGTGGCCGTAGACCGTCATGGTGCCGTCGTCGGACATGATCCGAACCCAGTTGCCGTAGCCCTGGGCGGGGCCCGCGTCGACCACGACGCCGTCCGTGGCAGCCAGGATGGGCGTGCCGTTGACGTTGGCGATGTCGATGCCCGAGTGCATCACGCCCCACCGCATCGCGTAGGGGGAGGTGAACGCGCCGATCGCGGGGATGACGACCTTCGGCCGTCGCGCCTGCTCCTCGGCGATCTCGCGCTGGGCGTTGATCTCGGTGCCCGCGTACAGCATCGTCGAGCTGATGTCATCGGTGGACGAGCCGTCGGCAGCGGCCGGCAGGACGACCGGCGCCGGGGCCGAGGGCGTCGCCGGCGCCGAGGTCGACGGTGCACCGGGCGCGGAGGTGGCGGGGGCGGGCTCCCCGTTGGCGAGCAGGGCGATGTCCCCGGCCTCGGCCGAGTGGGTGCTCGTGTCGCTCATGGCGGAGCCGGCCGAAGCCGCGGTCACCGCGGCGCCGGCCGCGACGGCCAGGACGGCTGCGCGACCGCGCAGTGCGTGCGGCGGCGCGGGCATCCGGTGACGGCCGACCCGGTGCGCACCGACAGGGGGGATGACGACGGGAGTCGCGGCTTCCTCGAATTGCGACTTCTGCACCGTGTCGTTTCCCCTCTGCGTTCGCGCCGTGATCTTTTCGTGATGAACGTCGTCCAACGTAACGGATCGGCAACGGTGCCGCAAGGTTGTCGGCGGCGCGTGGGGGAGGGGTGCGTCACACCGGTGCGACTCGTGGTGCCCGAGGGGCTCCGGGGTGCGCATGTGTGGGGTGTGACGGTTCGGACTGCCGTCCGGTGTGATCCACTACACACAGCTACCCCCAGTGTGCGACGGGGGACACACCACGCGCCTAGGATGAGGCAGGACTCGGCTTTCGACAGGGCCGGGCGAATCTACCCACGTCAAGATGGTGAGCTGATGGATCTCTTTGAATACCAGGCAAAGGCTCTTTTCGCGAAGCATGACGTGCCCACCACCCCGGGGCGCGTCGCGGACACCGCGGAAGAGGCCGAGAAGGTTGCGGCCGAGATCGGCAAGCCTGTCGTCGTCAAGGCGCAGGTCAAGGTCGGAGGCCGTGGCAAGGCCGGCGGCGTGAAGCTGGCGGAGGATGCCAAGGAGGCCCGCGCCCGGGCCGAGGACATCCTGGGCCTGGACATCAAGGGCCACATCGTCAAGAACCTGCTGGTCGCCGAGGCCAGCGACATCGCGGAGGAGTACTACATCTCCTTCCTGGTCGATCGGTCGAACCGCAATTACCTGGCCATGTGCTCGGTCGAGGGCGGCGTCGAGATCGAGCAGGTCGCCGAGGAGTCCCCGGACCGCCTCGCCCGGATCAACATCGACCCCACGGTCGGTGTCGACGAGGCCAAGGCCCGCGAGATCGCGAAGGCCGGCCACCTGCCGGAGGAGGTGCTGGACGCCGCTGCGGTGACCATCGCCAAGCTGTACGACGTCTTCATCAAGGAGGACGCCACGCTGGTCGAGGTGAACCCGCTCGTCCGTACGCCGAATGACGAGATCCTCGCCCTCGACGGCAAGGTCACCCTGGACGAGAACGCCGAGTTCCGTCACAAGGAGACCTTCGCCGACTTCGCCGACGCGGGCACCACGGATCCGCTCGAGCAGAAGGCCGCGGAGAACGACCTCAACTACGTCAAGCTGGACGGACAGGTCGGCATCATCGGCAACGGCGCCGGTCTGGTCATGTCGACTCTCGACGTCGTCGCCTACGCGGGCGAGAACCACGGCGGCGTCAAGCCCGCCAACTTCCTCGACATCGGCGGCGGTGCCTCTGCCGAGGTCATGGCCAACGGTCTCGACGTCATCCTCAATGACGAGCAGGTCAAGAGCGTGTTCGTCAACGTCTTCGGCGGCATCACCGCGTGTGACGCGGTCGCGAACGGCATCGTCAAGGCCCTGGAGATCCTGGGCGACGAGGCCAACAAGCCCCTCGTGGTCCGGCTCGACGGCAACAACGTCGAGGAGGGTCGCAAGATCCTCGCCGAGGCGAACCACCCGCTCGTGACCCTGGCCGACAACATGGACTCCGGCGCCGACAAGGCCGCCGAGCTGGCCGCCAAGTAAGAAGCTAAAGGACCTTACACACATGTCGATTTTCCTCAACAAGGACAACAAGGTCATCGTCCAGGGCATCACCGGCGGCGAGGGCAGCAAGCACACCGCCCGCATGCTCGCGGCCGGTACCCAGATCGTCGGCGGCGTCAACGCCCGCAAGGCCGGCACGACGGTGTCCCACAAGGACGCCGACGGTAACGACGTCGAGCTGCCCGTGTTCGGTTCCGTGAAGGAGGCCATGGAGGCCACCGGCGCCGACACGACGATTCTGTTCGTCCCGCCGCCGTTCACCAAGGACGCGATCATTGAGGCCGTGGACGCGGAGATCGGGCTCGCCGTGGTCATCACCGAGGGCGCCCCGGTGCTGGACACCGCCACCGCGTGGAACTACAACGTCGCCAAGGGCGGCAAGACCCGCATCATCGGCCCCAACTGCCCGGGCATCATCACGCCGGGCGAGTCGCTGGTCGGTATCACCCCGGCCAACATCGCGGGCAAGGGGCCGGTCGGTCTGGTGTCCAAGTCGGGCACCCTGACCTACCAGATGATGTACGAGCTGGCCGACTACGGTTTCTCGACCGCCATCGGCATCGGTGGCGACCCGATCGTCGGCACCACGCACATCGACTGCATCGAGGCCTTCGAGAACGACCCGGAGACCAAGGTCATCGTCATGATCGGCGAGATCGGCGGCGACGCCGAGGAGCGCGCGGCCGATTACATCAAGGCCAACGTCACCAAGCCGGTCGTCGGCTACGTGGCCGGCTTCACCGCCCCCGAGGGCAAGACGATGGGCCATGCCGGCGCCATCGTCTCCGGCTCCGCGGGCACCGCGCAGGCCAAGAAGGAGGCCCTCGAGGCCGCGGGCGTCAAGGTCGGCAAGACGCCGTCCGAGACCGCGCAGCTGGCCAAGGATCTTCTCGACGCCATGTGATCCGCCCGCGGTGGCCCTCCCGGCCACCGCGAGTGAGCAGGCCCCAGCGACCCCCGTCATCCCCGGATGGCGGGGGTCGCGGCGTGCCGGGGGTGCCCCGCGCCGGCGGGTATCTACGGTTGTCAGAGTGAGTCCCCCACGCGTCATCCGGCCCGCTGCGAGACGGTCGCCCGCGGGTGCCCGCTCGTTGTTGTGGACGGCGGCCGCCGCGGCGCTGCCCGTCATCGTCTCCGTACTGGTGCTGGCGGCGCTCACCCTGGCGGTTCTGCTGTTCACCGCCGACGGATTCGACTCGCTGTTCGCGGTGGTCGCGGTGGAGTGGCTGGTGGTCAACCGGGTGCCGCTGACCGTGGACCGGGTCGAGCTGGGGTTCCTGCCGTTGTTGCCCGCGCTGATCTATGTGGCGGTCCTGGCCCGGCAGACCCGTGCGGTGCTGGCGGACGTCGAGCAGCCGGGCCCGCGCGAGGCGGGGGCGGCGATGGCCGGTGTGACGCTGGCGGGGCTGCTGTTGACCGGGCTGGCGACGCTGCTGGTCGGGTCGGCCGCCTCGGATTTCGCGGTGCGCGAGTCGGCCCTGCCGACGGCGTTGCTGTGGACCGCAGGTGTGGGGATCGTGGGTTCGGGGCTGGGGGTGTGGCTGTACTTCCGTCGCGACCTGCGCGAGATACTGCCGCTGTGGGTGCGCGGGGGGATCCACCTGGGCGCCGCGTTCGTCGCCGCGACGTGGGCCGTCGCGACACTGCTGGTGCTGGTCGGACTGGTGATGGCGTGGGAGCCGGTGGGGTCGGTCCTGGAGATCGGCAAGGGCGTCGTGGGCGCGGCCGCGCTCGCGGGCATCTCGGTGGCGTACCTGCCCAATGTGGTGATGACGGGGGCCGCGCTCATGGTCGGCGGGGAGGCGCACCTGGGCGAGGCCTCGTACAGCGTGTTCGCGGTGTCCCGGGGGCCGATGCCTGAGGTGCCGTTGGCGGCCGTCCTGCCCACCACCAACCCGCACTGGGTCGTGCAGGGCCTGTTGCTCGTGACGGTGTTCGTGGCGGCCGGGCTCGCGAGGTCGGTCGCGCACTGGTTCCGCACAACCGGCGACGCCGTCAAGGCGACGTGGCTGGCCGCGGGGATCGTGGCCCTGGTGATCGCGGTGAGCCCGGTCATCGCGGGCGGTCGGCTGGGGATGCTCGGCATGGTCGGGACGGGCTCGCTCATCGCGGCGTCGATGGCCCTGGTGCTGTTCGGCATCATCGGGTCGGCGACGATCGCCTTGTCGTTGGCGGGCCTGACTCGGCGCCGCGAGCGGGCCGAGAGCGAACTCGAGCGGCGTCGTCGCCGCGCCGGGACCGCCCCGGTGGTCGAGGACCCGGTCGAGGACCCGGCGGAGTATCCGGTCGAGGACCCGACCGGGAGCGGGGTGGGCGAGGTCGGCGAGGCCAGCACGTCCGGTGTCGAGGACGCTGGTGTCGAGGACGCCGGGGTCGACAGCGCCGGGGTCGACGACGAGGTCGCCGCTTCCGACACCGCCGCGGAAGCCGAGGTGGACGCGCAGCCAGACCTCGACCCGGCTGCCGACGAGGACGCCACGGTTGCCGGGGGTCCGCCATCTCCGGCGGTGGTCGAGGACCCACGGCCGGCGGAGGAGCAGCCCGCGGAGGGTCAGCCCGCCGAGGATCAGTCCGAGGAGGTCCGGGTCGACGAGGGCGAGTCCGAGGACACCCGGCGTGGGGACGCGGTGGCCGACGATGCCGAACCCGGCGATGCACAGTCCGACTCCGACGATCCGACCGGTCTGCCTGCCGAGGGCAGAGGGGCGGCCGACTAGACTCCCAGCCGTGGCCCGCGCTCCCGGTGGGTCTGAGGATCGACGGGTAGGAGAGCCGGACGTGGTCGGTAGCGAGACCCCCAGCGCCTCTCCACCCGGCGCCGGCTCCCCTGATGCCGACCCTGCCGGTGCCCGTCGCGTCGTGGTGATGGCGTCCGGTTCCGGGACCCTCGCGCAGAGCGTGCTCGACGCCGCCGACGCCCCCGGCTGCCCGTACCGCATCGTCGCGCTGGTCTCCGACCGCGACTGCGAGGCCGTCGCCAGGGCCGGCCGCGCCGACCTCCCGACGGCCGTCGTCCGGCCCGGCGACCACGCCGACCGCGCCGACTGGGACCGCGCCCTCGCCGACGTGGTGAGCGGGTTCGATCCCGACTGGGTGGTCTCGGCGGGCTTCATGCGCATCCTCGGCGCCGCGTTCCTCGGACGGTTCGACGGTCGCGTGCTCAACACCCACCCGGCGTTGCTGCCGTCGTTCCCCGGCGCCCATGCGGTGCGCGACGCGCTCGCCTACGGGGTGACCGTCACCGGCAGCACCGTCCACCTGGTCGACGCCGGCGTCGACACCGGACCCGTGATCGCCCAGCGTGCCGTCGACGTCCACCCGGACGACACCGAGGCCACCCTCCATGAACGCATCAAAGTCGTCGAGCGCGAGATGCTCGTCGACGTCCTCGCGGCCGCCGCCCGTGGCCGACTCCACATCGAAGGTCGAAAGGTGCACCTAACGTGACCGATTCCCGCAGGCCCGTCCGCCGCGCACTCATCAGCGTCTACGACAAGACCGGGCTCACCGAGCTCGCCCGGGGGCTCGCCGACGCCGGGGTCGAGATCGTCTCCACCGGCTCGACCGCGCAGCGTATCGCCGACGCCGGGGTCGCCGTGACGCCCGTCGACGCGCTGACCGGGTTCCCGGAATGCCTCGAAGGCCGCGTCAAGACCCTGCATCCGCGGGTTCACGCCGGCATCCTCGCAGACACCCGCAAGCCCGAGCACCTCGAGCAGATCGCCGACCTCGGTGTGCAGCCGTTCGAGCTCGTCGTCGTCAACCTCTATCCCTTCACCGACACCGTCGCCTCCGGCGCCGATTACGACGCCTGCGTCGAGCAGATCGACATCGGCGGACCGTCGATGGTCCGCGCGGCCGCGAAGAACCACCCGTCGGTGGCTGTGCTCGTCGACCCCGCCGGATACGGCGAGGCGCTCGAGGCCGTCGCGGCCGGTGGCTTCACCCTCGAGAAGCGCCGCAGCCTGGCCGCCGCCGCGTTCCGCCACACCGGGGCCTACGACGTCGCCGTGGCCACGTGGATGACCGCACAGACCGCGGACGGCGCGGGCGACGGGGCAGCGGGCGGCTCCGGCGAGTTCCCGGTCTGGCAGGGGCAGAGCCTCGACCTCGCCGCGACCCTGCGCTACGGCGAGAACCCGCACCAGAGCGCCGCTCTCTACACCGACGCGGCCGCCGCGCCCGGCCTCGCCCAGGCCACCCAGGTGCACGGCAAGGAGATGAGCTACAACAACTACGTCGACGGCGACGCCGCGTGGCGCTCCGCCTTCGATCACGCCGAGCCGTGCGTGGCGATCATCAAGCACGCCAACCCGTGCGGCATCGCGATCGACGCCGACATCGCGGCCGCCCACCGCGCCGCGCACGAGTGCGACCCCGTCAGCGCGTTCGGTGGCGTGATCGCGGCCAACCGCGAGGTCACGGTGGAGATGGCCGAGCAGGTCGCCGAGATCTTCACCGAGGTGATCATCGCCCCGTCCTACGCGGACGGTGCCGTGGAGATCCTGCAGCGCAAGAAGAACATCCGCATCCTCTCCGCGCAGGCGCCCGCCGAGGGCGAGTTCGAGCGCAAGCAGATCTCCGGCGGCGTGCTGGTCCAGCAACGTGACTCACTCGACGCGGACGGCGACGTGGTCGCCGGCTGGACCAAGGCGTGCGGCGACGACGCCGACGAGCAGACCCTGCGCGACCTGCTGTTCGCGTGGCGCGCGTGCCGCGCGGTGAAGTCCAACGCCATCCTGCTCGCGCAGTCCGGGGCCACCGTGGGCGTGGGCATGGGCCAGGTCAACCGCGTCGACTCCGCCCGGCTCGCCGTGCAGCGCGCGGGGGAGCGGGTCACCGGGTCGGTCGCCGCGTCGGACGCGTTCTTCCCCTTCGCGGACGGTCTCGAGGTGCTCGCCGAGGCGGGCGTGCGCGCCGTGGTCCAGCCCGGCGGGTCCGTGCGGGACGCCGAGGTGATCGAGGCCGCGGAGAAGGCGGGGATCACCATGTACTTCACCGGCGCCCGGCACTTCTTCCACTGAGACGGCGCTTCTGAGATGGCACTGAGATGACGGAGACCGGGGCCGGGGGCAGCGGCGTGGGCGAGCGGCAGGACGCCGCGGCCCCGCTGACCCCGCGCGCCCGGGCCAAGGCCCGGCGCCGCGACGAGATCCTCGTGGCCGCCGCCCGCCTCATGGCCCGGCGCGGATTCCACGCCGTGCGGCTGGACGACATCGGTGCCGAGGTCGGGATCTCCGGGCCGGGCATGTACCGGTACTTCACCTCCAAGGAGGACGTACTGGCCGAGATGCTGCTCGACATCTCCCGGCGCCTGCGGGACGGCGGGCGGGCGGCGGTCGAGCGGGCCGGCGAGCCGGCGGACGTGCTCGATGCCCTGCTCGGGGTGCACGTGGACTTCGTCGCCACGGAGCCCGATCTCATCAGCGTGCAGTTCCGTGACCTCGGTTCCCTGCCGGCCGCTCCCCGGCACGAGGTGCGCACCCTGCAGCGGGAGTACGCGCAGTTGTGGGTGGACGCCCTCGTGCGGGTGCGTCCGGAGCTCTCGTCGATCGAGGCGCGGGCCCACGTCCACGCGGTGTTCGGGCTCCTCAACTCGAGCCCCCGGCTGCCGGCCATGGCCGAGGCCGACCTTCGGCGCGTGCTCACGGCGATGGCCTCGGCTGCGCTGCGGTCCTGAGCGCCTGCCCGGGTGTGTGCCGATCAGGTCAGGGCGGACCGGAGGCGGGCCATCTCCTCCCGGTAGCGCTCGACGTTCGCGAGCTTGACGTGCTCGTAGCCGCGGACCATGTCCGGCAGCTCCGCGAGCGCCACCGCGGTCGCCCGCCAGGTGGCGTCCTTGCCCACCGGGCCCGCGCGCCGCAACTCCGAGGCCAGGTCGGCGACGAGATCCCGGTACCCGGCCAGCAGCTCACGCTCGACGCGGCGGACCTCCGCGTAGCCGAAGAGGTCCATCCGCGTGCCGCGCAGTCGCTTCATCCGGGCCAACGCCTTCATCGCCGGCATGGCCCGCGGGCCGATCGAGATCTTCTTCTTCATTCCCATCGCGCGCAGCACCGGGGGATGCAACTTCAGTCTGGCCACCGCCCCTTCGCCCCAGTCCTCGTCGAGCTGCGTCGCGAACTGTGGATCCACGGCCAGGCGGGCGACCTCGTACTCGTCCTTGTAGGCCATCACCTTGAACAGGTTGCGGGCCACGGCGAGGCTGAGCTGCTCGGAGGTCGGCCCGGCCGGGTCGCCGTCCTCGGGGGACCCGGCGGCGCGGACCTCCTCTACGCGCCGGACATAGTCGGCCGCGTACGCCTCGTCCTGGTAGCCGATCAGTTCGTCGACCCGGAGCGCGACCACGTCGCGGAGCTCGTCGGAGGCGTCGGCGTCGAGGTGGGTCAGCAATCGCTCCGCCGCGGGGGAGGGCACGTGCCGGCCCGCCGTGGCCGTTCCGGCCGGGCGGTGCAACCCGGCCGCCAACGCCGCCAGGGCGTTCGGCTCGGCGACCGCCTGCCGGCCGCGACGGAAGGCCTGCAGGTTAGCGTCGACGGCCACCCCGTTGAGCTCGATCGCCCGCTCGATCGACTGCGCCGAGATCGGCAGGGCCCCGCTCTGGTACGCCGCCCCGACCATGAGCATGTTGGCGGTCTGGGTGGACCCGAAGAGCTGCTCGGTGAGCGCCCCCGGGTCGAGGTACAGCCCGCGCGAGGTGGTCGGGTCGATGATCGCCTGGATGTCCGAGGTGGTCGGGTAGTGCTCGGAGGTGTCGATCACCATCTTCCCGGTGGGTATCTGAGTGGTGGACACCACCGCCGTGGTGCGATCGGGAGCGGCCACCTTCAGGTGGGTGCTGTCCGCGCCGACCAGGCCGTCACAGCACAGGTAGAGGTCGCAGTCGCCGGCCCCGATCTTCGGGGGCTGTTCGGTCGGCGTGCGGGTCACGCGGACGTCAGAGACCACCGCGCCGCCCTTCTGGGCGAGCCCGGTCATGTCCAGGGTGCGCGCCGAGTGGCCGTCGAGGACGGCCGCGGTGGCGAGGATCGCCGAGACGGTGACGATGCCGGTGCCGCCGATCCCGGTCAGCCGCAGGGAGAAACCGCGGTCGGGCGCGACCCCGGCGCGGGCCGGTTCCGGGATCGCGTCGGCCGCCAGGGCAGGTGCGGACGCCACCCGCCGGGACTTCTCACCGGGGACGACGGTGACGAACGCGGGGCAGTCACCCTCCAGGCACGAGAAGTCGAAGTTGCAGGTGGACTGGTCGATCTGCGTCTTCCGGCCGAACTCGGTCTCCACCGGATGGACCGACAGGCAGTTGGACTTCCGGCCGCAGTCCCCGCATCCCTCGCAGATGCGCTCGTTGATCACCACCCGCGCGTCCGGCGTGGGGAAGGTGCCACGCTTGCGGTGGCGGCGCTTCTCGGCCGCGCAGTACTGGTCGTGCACGAGAACCGTGACCCCCGGAAAGGCCGCGAGTTCCCGCTGCACCTCGAGGGTGTCCACCCGGTCGCGGACCTCCACGCCCCTCGGCAGGCCCCGGGACCGGGTCGCCCTGACGTCGTCGGTGGTGACGACGATCCTCGCGACCTTCTCGGCCTGCAGGAGCCGGAGGATCTCGGGCAGGGTCATCTCGCCGACCGGGTCCTGCCCGCCGGTCATCGCCACCGTCCCGTTGTAGAGGAGCTTGTAGGTGATGTTGTCGCCGGAGGCCACGGCGGCCCGGAGCGCCAGGGAGGCCGAGTGCATGAAGGTGCCGTCGCCGACGTTCTGCACCATGTGCTGCTCGGTGAGGAACGGCGCCATCCCGGTCCACTGGATCCCCTCGCCGCCCATCTGGGTGACTCCGGTGACGTGGCCGACCTGCTCCTCGTCCATCATGAGCACCATCGCGTGACAGCCGATGCCCCCGCCGACGAGCGTGCCGTCGGCGACCTTGGTCGAGCTGTTGTGGGGGCACCCCGAGCAGAAGTACGGGGTGCGGCTCGTGGCGAGCGGCAGCGCGATCCGGGAGCGTCCGCGTCCCGGGCCGTCGAGCCAGGCCCGAGCCGATTCGATTCCGTGGACCGGGCCGAGACGCTGCGCCAGGCCGCGGGTGACGGAATCGACGTCGAGCTCGCCGAACCGGCTGAACAGGGTGGACCCGTCCTCGTGCGCCTTGCCGACCACGTTCGCCACCCCGGGCTTGCGGAACTGGATGTCCCGGATCATGGTCTCGATGAAGTCGC
This sequence comes from Dietzia sp. WMMA184, assembly GCF_002441635.1. Lineage (NCBI taxonomy): Bacteria > Bacillati > Actinomycetota > Actinomycetes > Mycobacteriales > Dietziaceae > Dietzia > Dietzia sp. WMMA184. Next base: position 3,646,808 of record NZ_NXEI01000001.1, read on the forward strand.
GCTTCTCCTCCACCACGATCACCTCGTCGAGACCGGACATGAACTCGTCGAGGATCGTGCGCTCCAGGGGGTAGATCATGCCCAGCTTGAGGATGCGGATCCCGCGGCGGCCCAGCTCGTCGTCGCCGATCCCGAGGCGGCGCAGTGACTCGCGGACGTCCAGGTAGGTCTTCCCGGCCGCGACGACGCCGATCCGGTCGTCGGGGGTCGACTGCACGATCCGGTTGAGACGGTTGAGGCGGGCGTACTCCAGCGCGCGGGGAAGGCGGATGGTGAGCTGGTTCTGCTCGAGCTCCATGAGGCTGGCCCCCAGGAGCCGACCGGACGGCACGTGCGGGCTCGTCCCGAGGTCGCCGTACACGGGCAGGATCCGGTCGGGATCGACGAGGGCGGTCGCCGAGGCGTCCGCGACGTGCGCCGAGATCTTCATCGCGGACCACAGGCCGGAGACCCGGGACAGGATCGCGGCGTGGACGCCGAAGTCCAGGACGTCCTGCGGGTCCGCGGGGTAGAGCGTCGGCATGTACAGGTCCGCGAGTGCCAACTCGGACGCGCACGGCACGGTGGAGGACTTGGCGCCCGGATCGTCGCCGACCAGCACCACCGCGCCGCCGTTCGGATCGGTGCCTATCAGGTTGGCGTGCCGCAACGCGTCGGTGGCACGGTCCAGGCCGGGCGCCTTGCCGTACCAGTACCCCACGACCCCCTGGAGAGCGGCGCCGCCGGTGTTGGCGGTGGAGCGCAGGGTGCCCGTGCGCCGGGCGAGCTGGGACCCCATCACCGCCGTGGCGCCCGCCTCCTCGTTGAGGGCGGGGCGGTGCACGATGTCGAACGGCCCGAGGAACTCGCGACGCCTGGCCAGTTCGAGGTCGTACCCCGCGAGCGGCGATCCCTCGTAACCGCTGACCAGGCTCGCGGTGAGCAGATTCTGCCTGCGGTCGAGCCGTGCCCGGTCGCGGACCGTCCGGACCAGTGCCTGGATCCCGGAGAGGAAGACCGTGCCGCTCTCGCGCGTGTAGCGATCGGAGAGGGAGAACGATCCGGCGTCCGCTTGCCCGGTCCGCGGCAGGTCGTCATGCGTGCCGTCCGTGGAGTGGAGGAGAGAGGTCATGATCAACACCTGGCCTTCGCGAGACGAACTATGTGCCCCCAGGCTAGGACGAACTGTGAGGCGCGTCACGCGGCCAGTCCGAGATCGAACAGTCTGCACATTCGGGGTCCCGTCTGTGCGTCATGACTGGACCATCTGTCCACCTCTTCGTCGTATACCGTGGACACATGGACCCTTCACCCAACCTGGACGACACCGACCGGCGGCTCCTTGACATCGTCCTGTCCGACCCGCGCGTCGGGGTCCGCGAGTTCTCGCGACGACTCGGGGTGGCCAGGGGCACCGCCCAGGCCCGGCTCGACAAGTTGGAGGCGCGCGGTGTGCTCGCCTCGTGGGCGCCGAGGCTCGACCCCGCCGCCCTCGGGTACCCGCTGGGCGCGCTCGTCCACATCCAGGTGGCGCAGGCCAGGCTCGACGAGACGTGTGCGGGGCTGGCGCAGGTGCGCGAGGTGCTCGAGGTGGTGAGCATCGCCGGCGAGTTCGACGTCGTCTGCCGGGTCGTCGCGCGGGACCACGCCCACCTCGAGGAGGTGTTCAGCGCCATCATCTCCACGCCCGGCGTCCTGCGCACCCGCACCGAGGTGATCCTGCGTCAGCGGGTCGGGCCGCGCGTCACCCAGCTGCTGGGGGAGTGAGCCTCACTCCCAGATCCGGGCGAACGGATGGGCGGCCTCGTACTCCGAGGCCAGCTCCAGCAAGAGCCGGTCCTGCCCCCTGCGGGCGGAGAAGTGCACGCCGACGGGCATCCCGTCCGGCGCGTGACCGGTGGGCAGCGAGACGGCCGGGGACCCCGCGATGTTCTGTAGCGGGGTGAAGGTGACCCAGTTGGAGACCCGCTCGAGGTGGGTCTCGAACGGCAGGTCCGCGTCCAGGTACCCGACCTCCGGGGTCTCGTGGGCGACCACCGGGTTGATGTACACGTCGATGTCGCCGAACCGGGCGTCGAACTGCCGCCGGGTCCTCGCCAACCGCAGTAGGTGCAGGGGAAGCGAGGCGATGTTCCGTCGGGCCATCCGAGCGAGCCCGACCGTGAAGGGGTCGAGCTCGGCGGGGTCGAAATCGGGGTCGAAGAGCCTGCGCCCGGACGATGACGTGCTCAGCGCGAGCAGCCCCCAGTAGGCGATGAAATCGTCCCGGAACCCCGTCGGGACGGGCGCCTCGGTCGGCACCACCTCGTGGCCCAGTCCGGCCAGCCGCACGGCGGTCTCGCGGAGGACCGCCAGGGTCGCGGCATCGGTCGCACCGCCCGCCGGGCTCTGCTCCACGAGTCCGATGCGCAGGCGCCGTGCCGGGGCGGGGGCGACGGGGCCCACCGGGGGGACGCCGACCGGGAGGTGGCTCGCCTCGAACGCGGTGAGGAACGTGGCGGTGTCCCGGACGGACCGGGAGACCACCGACTGCGACACGATGGGGATCGGCATGCCCCGGGAGAACTTCTCGTCGGTGTGCCTACCCCGGCTCGGCTTGAACCCGACCAGCCCGGTGACCGCCGCGGGTATCCGGATCGACCCCCCGCCGTCGTTGGCGTGCGCGATCGGCAACGCCCCCGCGGCCACGAGGGCCGCGGAACCACCCGAGGAGCCGCCACTGGTGCGGCCGGTGTTCCACGGGTTGCGGGTCACCAGGCCGCCCTGCCGTTCGGTTGCGGCGGTCCAGCCGAACGGGGGCATGGCGGTGATGCCCAACGGGATCAGGCCGGTGGCGCGGAACGCACGTGCGTAGTCACCGTCGTGGAGGGCGGGGGAGTCGGGAACGGCGGGGGAGCCGAGCCGCATCGGGGCGCCCTCGACCTGCACCGCGTCCTTGAAAGCCGACGGCACGCCGGCGAACGGCGAGGACAGGCGCGAGTCCGCGGTCCGGCGTGCGTGCTCGCGGGCCCTGTCGAAGGAGGTGAAGACCAGGGCGCCGAGCGCCGGATCCACCTGCTGGCATCGTTCGATGGCGGCCTCGACGAGCTCGGTCGGTGACACCTCGCCGCCGCGGACCCGCTCGGCGAGGGCGGTGGCGTCGTCGTACCCGAGTGCGTCGTCACGGAAGGCGTGGACCCGCGCGGTGTCGGGGTGGGGCCGGGCAGGGGCGGTGTCATCGGTTGTGGCATCGGTCGTGGCGTCGGTTGTGGCGTCGGTCACCCCCCCACTGTAGGGCGAGGGGGTGTGAAAATCGGTGGCCCTCTTGACAGGTTCCGCATCGTCGGGCACTTTAGGGGTACCTAAGTAAGGCGAGGGTCACCTAACGCATCGGCGGGCGGGGCCGGTCTCTGGAGGCAATCGATGGCAGCGCACCCGGTCGTGTCGGATCCGATCACCACCGGCGCGCGCCGTCTGCTCGACGGAGCCGGCATCGCTACGGTCGCCGTACGCGGGACCAAGAACCGGTCGGATGTCATGGTCTCCGCCGGCCATCGCTGGGTCGGGGAGGGGGCGATCATCGTCACCGGGACCCCGGCCCCCTGGTCCGCACTGATGGTCGCGCCGGGAGAGTCGGTCGAGGTGGTCGTCATGATCGACGAGTTCGCCCCGATCGTCGAGGCCAAGGTCCACGTCGCGAGCCTGTACGGCTTCGGCGTGGCGCGTGCGGCACGGCAGGGTGAGGGCTGGGTGGTCGAGATCGAGATCGAACTCGGCGACCTCGACATCCGCCGGCTGGGGCACGAGGGCACCGTCCACGCGGGCTGCCTGGACGCGGTGCCGTCGGATCCCCTGGCATGCGAGGCGCCCGGCCTCGCGGACGAGATCCGGGCGCGCTTCGGCTCTGACTTGGCCATGCTGGCCGGGTCCGCCGACCCGGCGCAGCCGCCGTATGTCCTGGGCGTCGATCCCGACGGCCTGCATCTGCTGACGGCGCTCGGTACCCACGCCGATGTCATCCACCTGCCGTTCCTGACCCGCGCGGAGTGCGTCAATGACGTCGTCCGTGAGATGGGTCAGTACGTGGCCCGCGCCAGCTAGCTTCCCGCGATGGCGCGGACCGGGCCGATCAGGCCGGGCTGTAGGTGAGGCAATCGGCGGTGTCGGCGCCGGAGCCGATCTCGACGGAGTCCGCCGAGCAGAGCAGGTCCTTGTTGTGGGTGCACTCCACCCGTTGGCAGGCGCCCACGTGTGCGCTGGCGGTGGGTAGTCCGCCGCGGACGTCCAGCGAGATGAAGGTGCCGCACTCGGCGTGATCCGGGGTTCCGGCGACGGTGATGGCGCCCGCGTTGCAGCTCTGCTCGCTGTTGAACGAGCACGCCGTGACGGTGCAGGCGCTGATTCCGGTGAGTGTGGCCATGATGATCGCTCCTCGTATGACGGTGGCGTGGTGTGCCCCAGAGTCAACACCGGATCCCCCCGGCTTGCAAGCAAGTTGAGGCTGTGCTAATTCAGGCCAGCCTAAGCTGGCTACCTGCGCGGATGGCGGGAATGTCGGCGTCCCCCGCGGTGTTCTCGGCCGGATCGGCTGCGCGACGACCGGGAGTTGCAGTCCCCCGTCGGGTCGCCGGCCGTGCGCGTCGTCGGGTCCGCGGGGTGGAGGAGCGCGGGTCCGGGTCCCCGGTGGGTGATCCCGAATCCGATCTGGACATTTGTGAGGCGCAGCACTATCGTCGATTTCAGTTAATCCGACTTAACTGAAAGGGAGCGGCACCGATGACTTCCGCGACCACCAATCGCCAGGCCCACGAGGAACTTCTCGCCGACCTCCGCGAGCGCCTCGAGCGGGCCGCGCTGGGCGGCGGTGAGAAGGCCCGTGCGCGCCACCTCGAGCGCGGCAAGCTGCTCGCCCGCCAGCGCGTGGACGTGCTGCTCGACCCGGGCAGCCCGTTCCTCGAGCTCTCGCCGCTCGCCGCGGAGGAGATGTACGGGGGCAAGGCCCCCGCCGCCGGCGTCGTCGCCGGGATCGGCCGGGTGTCGGGCCGCGAGTGCCTGATCATCGCCAACGACGCGACCGTCTCCGGCGGCACCTACTACCCGATGACGGTGAAGAAGCACCTGCGCGGTCAGGAGGTGGCGCTGGCCAACCACCTGCCGTGCATCTACCTCGTGGACTCCGGCGGCGCGATGCTGCTGCAGCAGGACGAGGTCTTCCCGGACCGCGACCACTTCGGCCGGATCTTCTACAACCAGGCGAACATGTCCGCCAAGGGCATCCCGCAGATCGCCGCGGTCATGGGGTCCTGCACCGCCGGTGGCGCGTACGTTCCCGCGATGAGCGACGAGGCCGTGATCGTCCGGAACCAGGGCACGATCTTCCTCGCCGGCCCGCCGCTGGTGAAGGCCGCGACGGGCGAGGAGGTCACCGCCGAGGAGCTCGGTGGCGGCGACCTGCACGCCAAGACCTCCGGTGTGGTGGACCACCTGGCGGACGACGACTACGACGCCCTCATGAAGGTCCGCCGGATCGTGGCGACCTGCCCGCCGGCGCCCGAGCCGGACTGGGAGGTGCTCGAGCCCCGCGAGCCCGTCCGCGCGCAGTCCGACCTGTACGACCTGGTGCCGGTCGACTCGCGCCAGCCCTACGACGTGCGCGACATCATCGGCACGATCGTCGACGGCGGCGAGTACACCGAGTTCAAGGAGAACTACGGCACCTCCATGGTGACCGCGTTCGCCCACATCCACGGGCATCCGGTCGGCATCATCGGCAACAACGGCGTCATCTTCTCCGAGTCCGCGCTTAAGGGCGCCCACTTCATCGAGCTGTGTGACCGCCGCAAGATCCCGCTGGTCTTCCTGCAGAACATCACCGGCTTCATGGTGGGCCGGCAGTACGAGGCGGGCGGCATCGCCAAGAACGGCGCCAAGATGGTCACCGCCGTGGCGTGCGCCCGGGTCCCCAAGTTCACCATCGTCGTGGGCGGGTCCTTCGGTGCCGGCAACTACTCCATGTGCGGCCGTGCCTATTCGCCGCGGTTCCTCTGGATGTGGCCCAATGCCAAGATCGCCGTGATGGGCGGGCCCCAGGCAGCCGACACCCTCGCGTCGGTCCGTGCCGCCCAGGTCACCAAGTCGGGCGGGGAGTGGACCGACGAGCAGCAGTCCGAGTTCACCGCGCCGATCCGTGAGCAGTTCGAGGAGCAGTCCACCGCGTACTACTCCACTGCCCGCCTGTGGGACGACGGGATCATCGACCCCGCAGACACCCGCACTGTCCTCGGTCTGGCCCTGGCGGCCGCGGCCAACGCCCCCCTCGAGCCGGTCAACAACGGCGTCTTCAGGATGTGAGCAGCTCCATGTCAGAACAACTGTCACAGAAACTCCACACCGTCCTGGTGGCCAACCGCGGGGAGATCGCGTGCCGCGTGATCCGTTCGCTGCGGGCAGCGGGTATCCGCTCGGTCGCCGTCTACTCGGACGCGGACGCCGACGCGCTGCACGTGCGCATGGCCGACGCCGCCGTCCGTCTCGGCCCGGCCCAGGCCTCGCAGTCGTACCTCGACATCGACAAGGTGATCGACGCGTGCCGCCAGACCGGGGCGCAGGCCGTGCACCCGGGTTACGGTTTCCTGTCCGAGAACTCGCGGTTCGCGCGGGCACTCGACGAGGCCGGCCTGATCTTCGTCGGACCGCCGGCCTCGGCGATCGAGACCATGGGCGACAAGATCACCGCCAAGGCGGCGGTGTCCGCACGTGACGTCCCCACCGTGCCCGGGATCTCGCGTCCGGGCCTGACCGACGACGAACTGATCGCCGGTGCCGCCGAGGTCGGCTACCCGGTCCTCGTCAAGCCCTCGGCCGGTGGTGGCGGCAAGGGGATGCGCCGCGTCACCGATCCCGCCGATCTGCCGGCGGCACTGGAGTCCTCGCGACGGGAGTCGGCAGGCGCCTTCGGCGACGACACCCTGTTCCTCGAGCGGTTCGTCGACACCCCGCGCCACATCGAGGTGCAGGTCCTGGCCGACACCCACGGCAACGTCATCCACCTGGGTGAGCGGGAGTGCTCACTGCAGCGCCGCCATCAGAAGGTCATCGAGGAGGCGCCCAGCGCACTGCTCGACGAGGTCACCCGTCAGCGCATCGGTCAGGCGGCGTGCGACGCCGCCCGGTCGGTGGGGTACGTGGGCGCGGGCACGGTGGAGTTCATCGTCTCCGCGCACGCCCCGGACGAGTTCTTCTTCATGGAGATGAACACCCGCCTGCAGGTCGAGCACCCGGTCACCGAGATGGTCACCGGTGTCGACCTGGTCGACTGGCAGGTCCGCATCGCCGCGGGCCAGGAGCTCACCCTGCGCCAGGAGGACATCACCCTCACCGGCCACGCGATCGAGGCCCGAGTCTATGCCGAGGACCCGGCCAAGGGCTTCCTGCCCACCGGCGGCACCGTGGTCGGGCTCGAGGAGCCCTCCGGCGACGGCATCCGCGTGGACTCCGGCCTCCGTGTGGGCACGGTCGTCGGCAGCGACTACGACCCGATGCTCGGCAAGGTCATCGCGCACGGCGCCGACCGCGCCGAGGCACTGGCCCGGCTCGACGCCGCGCTCGCCGGCACCCACGTGCTGGGTCTGCGCACGAACGTCGACTTCTGCCGGTTCCTGCTCTCGCGGCCGGAGGTCGTCTCCGGCGAGCTGGACACGGGCCTGCTCGACCGGTCCGTCGACGACTACACCGCGACGCCCGCCCCCGAGGGCGGACTGATCGCCGTGGCCATGCACCGCACCGAGGAGCGCTGGGCCCGGGTGCCCGCTGGGCGCCGCGGCCCGTGGGACGTTCCCAACGGGTGGCGGATCGGCGGGCGCGCCGAGGTGTGGACCCGCCTGGACGCCGGCGCCGGGTCCGACGCGGTCACCGTGGGACTGCGGGGGACCCCCGACGACGCCGAGGTGACCATCACCGACGCCACGATCGGATCCACCGAGGCGCCCGAGGTCTCCTCCCGACATCGTGCGCGGGTCGCCCGGGACGGCGCCTCCCTCCGGCTGACCGTCGACGGCACCCAGCAGCGCTGGACCGTCGTGCGCTCGGCGGACCCCAAGGCCGCCGACACCTTCTGGGTGGCCGGCGACGGCGGGACCTGGGACCTGCGGATGCTCCCGCTCATCGACTCCCGGATCCACGACGCCGGGATGTCGGACGGCCAGATCGTCAGCCCCATGCCCGGTTCGGTGATCGCGTGCTTCGTCGCCGACGGCGACGAGGTCACCGCCGGACAGAACATCCTGGCCGTCGAGGCCATGAAGATGGAACACGCACTGCCCGCGCCGATCGACGGTGTGGTCCGCGTGCACGTCACCACCGGCGAGCAGGTGCCCGCCGACCACCTGCTCGCGACCGTCGAGCCCCACCCCTCCACCGAGGAATCCGAAGGAGAAGGCAATGCCTGAGTTGGAAGAGCACTACGCCGACCTGAAGTCGACGGTCGCGGACTTCGCCGACAAGGTGGTCGCCCCGGCCTCGGCCGAGCACGATCGCAACCACACCTTCCCCTACGAGGTCGTCGCCCAGATGGGCGACATGGGCCTGTTCGGTCTGCCGTTCCCCGAGGAGTTCGGCGGGATGGGCGGCGACTACTTCGCCCTGTCGCTCGCCCTGGAGGAGCTCGGCCGCGTCGACCAGTCGACCGCCATGACCCTCGAGGCCGGCGTGGGCCTGGGCGCCATGCCCATCTACCACTTCGGCAACGACGAGCAGCGCGCCAAGTGGCTCCCCGACCTGGCCGCCGGCCGCACGCTCGCCGGCTTCGGCCTGACCGAGCCCGGCGCGGGCTCGGACGCCGGCGCCACCAAGACCACCGCGAAGCGTGACGGCGACGAGTGGGTGGTCAACGGCAACAAGCAGTTCATCACCAACTCCGGCACCGACATCACCTCGCTGGTCACCGTGACCGCGGTGACGGGAGAGCGGCGGGCCGCGGACGGTTCTGTGAAGAAGGCCATCTCGACGATCATCGTCCCGGCCGACACCCCCGGTTTCACCGCGGAGCCCGCGTACGACAAGGTCGGGTGGAACTCCTCCGACACCCACCCGCTGACCTTCGCCGACGCCCGGGTGCCGGCGGAGAACCTCCTCGGCGAGGAGGGGCGCGGCTACGCGAACTTCCTGTCGATCCTCGACGAGGGACGCGTCGCGATCGCCGCCGTGGCCACCGGTGCCGCGCAGGGTTGCGTCGACGAGTCCGTGAAGTACGCCCGTGAGCGCGAGTCCATGGGCCGCAAGATCGGCGAGTTCCAGGCCATCGCGTTCAAGATCGCCCGCATGGAGGCCCGAGCCCACACGGCGCGTTGCGCCTACTACGAGGCCGCGCGACTCATGCTGGCCGGCAAGGAGTTCAAGAAGGAGGCCGCCATCGCCAAGATGATCGCCTCCGAGGCGGCTATGGACAACGCCCGCGACGCCACCCAGATCCACGGTGGCTACGGCTTCATGAACGAGTACCCGGTGGCGCGGCACTACCGCGACTCCAAGATCCTCGAGATCGGCGAGGGCACCACCGAGGTGCAGCTCATGCTCATCGCGCGCGGTCTGGGGCTGTAGGCGATGACAGACCAGCGCAGAGAGGTCGTCCAGCGTGGCCTGTGGTTCGAGGAGTACGAGGTGGGGACCGCCTACCTCCACCGCCCCGGGCGCACGATGACCGAGACGGACAACGTCCTGTTCACCACGCTGACGATGAACACGCAGGCCCTGCACCTGGACGCGGCGTGGTCGGCCGAGCAGCCGGGCTTCGGCGGCGAGCGGCTCATGAACTCGATGCACACGCTGTCGACGCTCGTGGGACTGTCGGTCGCCCAGCTCACCCAGGGCACGATCGTGGCGAACCTCGGCTTCTCCGAGGTCAGCTTCCCCAAGCCGGTCCTGCACGGTGACACGCTGTACGCGGAGACCGTGTGCACCGACAAGCGCGAGTCGAAGTCGCGGCCGGGCGAGGGCATCGTGACCCTCGAGCACATCGGCCGCAACCAGCACGGCGACATCGTGGCCAAGGCGGTCCGCAAGACGCTCGTCCGCAAGCGGCCGACGGAGTCGGGCCCGGGCGAGGAGGCCACGGCATGACCCCCGCACCCGCCTGGATCCCGCCCGGCCCGGCACTGCTGTTCTGCCCGGCCGACCGGCCGGAGCGCTACGGCAAGGCGGCGGACCGCGCGGACGTCGTGATCGTCGACCTTGAGGACGCCGTCGCACCGGCGGACCGCCCCGCGGCCCGTGAGGCGCTGCGGGCCTCGACACTCGATCCGGACCGGACGATCGTGCGGGTCAACCCGACCGGCACCGACGACCACGCGGCTGACCTCGAGGCCCTGGCCGACACGGACTACCGCTGCGTGATGCTGGCCAAGACCGAGTCCGCCGCGCAGGTCACGGATCTGCACTCGACGACCGGCGCCGCTGTGCTGGCGTTGGTCGAGACCCCGCTCGGCGTCGTCCGCGCGGAGGAGATCGCCGCCGCGCCCGGGTGCGCCGGGATGATGTGGGGCGCCGAGGACCTCCTGGCCGCGATGGGCGGATCGACCAGCCGGTTCTCCTCCGCCGAGGCCGGTGGCCCCCGCGAGGCGGGGGAGTACCGCGACGTGCCCCGTCACGCCCGGGCGCGGGTCGCGCTCGCCGCGGCCGCGTTCGGTCGGTGGGCGGTCGACTCCGTGCACCTGGACATCGCCGACTCCTCCGGTCAGCGCGCCGAGGCGCTCGACGCCGTCGCGCTGGGATTCGTGGCCACCGCGTGTATCCACCCGTCCCAGGTCGCGGTGGTCCGCGAGGCCTACGCCCCCGACGACGACGAGGTGGCCTGGGCCCGGAAGGTCCTCGCCGCCGCGGAACACAACCAGGGCGTGTTCCGGCTGGACGGTCGCATGGTCGACGGTCCCGTCTTCCGCCAGGCCGAGGCGACGATGCGTCGCGCCGCGGCCGTCGCCACCTGATACCGCAATCCCCACCCCGTGGGCCGTCCGGCCCCACCCCCAAGGAGTACCGAGATGACCACCACCGATCTCGATTCCACGACCCTCGACCCCGCCGGGTCCCACACGCGCGGAGAGACCGACGTCCCCCTGCTCACCCAGACGATCCCCGAGAACCTCGCGGCGACCGTCGAGAGGTTCGGCGACCGCGACGCGCTCGTCGACGTGCAGGCCGACCGGCGGTGGACCTACGCCGAGTTCCTCGCCGACGTCCGCCGCCTCGCCTCCGGACTGCACCGCCTCGGCATCCGTGCGGGCGACCGGGTGGGGATCTGGTCGCCCAACCGGTGGGAGTGGGTGATGGTCCAGTACGCCACCGCCGAGATCGGCGCGGTGCTGGTCAACATCAACCCGTCCTACCGGGTCCACGAGCTGGAGTACGTGCTCAAGCAGGCGGGGATCAAGGCCGTCGTCGCCGCCCCCCAGTTCAAGGATTCCGACTACACCGGGATGCTCGCGCAGGTCCAGCCGAACTGCCCCGACCTCGAACTGGTCGTGCTCTTCGGCGACGAGGAGTGGGAGTCGCTGGTCTCGGGCCCCACCCACGCCGAGGAACTGGCGTCGATCCGCGCCGCACTGCAGCCGGGCGACCCGATCAACATCCAGTACACCTCCGGCACCACGGGCTTCCCCAAGGGCGCCACGCTCTCGCACTCGAACATCCTCAACAACGGGTACTTCGTCGGCGAGCTCGTCAACTACACGGAGGTCGACCGGGTGTGCATCCCGGTGCCCTTCTACCACTGCTTCGGCATGGTGATGGGCAACCTCGCGTGCACCAGCCACGGATCGGCAATGGTCATCCCGGCGCCCGCGTTCGACCCCGCGGCCTCGCTGCGCGCGGTGGAGCAGGAGAAGTGCACGAGTCTCTACGGCGTGCCCACGATGTTCATCGCCGAGCTCGCGCTGGAGGATTTCGACTCCTACGACCTGTCCACGCTGCGCACCGGGATCATGGCCGGCTCGCCGTGCCCCGAATCCACCATGCGTCAGGTGATCGACAGGATGAACATGGAGGAGGTCTCCATCTGCTACGGCATGACGGAGACCTCGCCGGTGTCCACCCAGACCCGTCGGGACGATTCGCTGGACCGGCGCGTGTCCACGGTCGGCCGGGTCGGGCCGCACCTCGAGATCAAGATCGTCGACCCGTCGACCGGTGCCACCCTGCCGCGCGGCGAGGCCGGCGAGTTCTGCACGAAGGGCTACAGCGTCATGCTGGGCTACTGGGACCAGCCGGACAAGACCGCCGAGGCGATCGACCCCGAGGGCTGGATGCACACCGGCGACATCGGGGAGATGGACGACGCCGGTTACGTCCGCATCACCGGCCGCATCAAGGACATGGTTATCCGCGGTGGCGAGAACATCTACCCGCGGGAGGTCGAGGAGTTCCTCTACACCCACCCGGACATCCTCGACGCCCAGGTGATCGGCGTGCCCGACCCCAAGTACGGCGAGGAGCTCATGGCCTGGGTCCGGCTCAAGCCGGGACGCGACGATCTCACGGCCGAGGAGGTCCGCGAGTTCGCCACCGGCAAGCTCGCCCGCCACAAGATCCCGAAGTACGTCCACGTGGTCGACGAGTTCCCCATGACCGTCACCGGCAAGGTCCGCAAGGTCGACATGCGCAAGAGCGCCATCGAGATCCTCGGCATCGCCTGACCGCCCCCACACCCAAGGAGTGCGTGTATGTCCAGCAAGATCATGACCGCGGCGGAGGCCGTCGCGGACATCCCCGACGGGGCGTCCATCGCCGCCGGCGGGTTCGGCCTGAGCGGGATCCCGCAGATCGTCATCGAGGCCCTCGCCGCCCGCGACGTCGGGGACTTCGAGGTGTTCTCCAACAACGCCGGCGTCGACGGCAAGGGCCTCGGCATCCTGCTGGAGAGCGGCAAGCTCCGGCGCATCGTCTCCTCCTACGTCGGGGAGAACAAGGAGTTCGCCCGCCAGTACCTGTCCGGTGAGCTCGAGGTGGAGCTCACCCCGCAGGGCACGCTCGCCGAGCGGATGCGTGCGGGCGGGTCCGGCATCGGGGCGTTCTTCACCCGCACCGGCGTCGGCACGTTCGTCGCCGACGGCGGCATGCCGTGGAAGTACGACTCGGCCGGCGGGATCGCGGTGGCCTCCCCGCCCAAGGAGACCCGCGAGATCCGCGGCGAGACCTACGTGCTCGAGCAGGCCATCGAGGCCGACTACTCGCTGGTGCGCGCCGCGGTGGCCGACCGCAACGGCAATCTCCGGTTCAACCTCACGGCCCGCAACTTCTCACCGCTCGCGGCGATGGCCGGCCGGGTGTGCATCGTCGAGGCCGAGAAGATCGTCGAGGTCGGAGAGCTCGCCCCCGACGACATCCACCTCCCGGGCATCTTCGTCCACCGCCTGGTGGAACTGACCCCGGAGCAGGTCGCCCAGACCAAGTGGATCGAGAAGACCACCACCAACCCGCCCTCGGAAGGACAGCGCTGATGAGCACGCCCGCACGACTCGGACGCGACCGCAAGGCCATGGCCGCCCGCGCGGCCCTGGAACTGGAGGACGGCCAGTACGTCAACCTCGGAATCGGCCTGCCGACCCTGGTCCCCAACTACGTCCCCGAGGGCGTCAACGTGACTCTGCAGTCCGAGAACGGGCTGCTGGGCATCGGGCCGTACCCGCACCCCGACCACGTCGACCCGGACCTCATCAACGCCGGCAAGGAGACCGTCACGACCCTGCCGGGGTCGGCGATCTTCGACTCGGCGATGAGCTTCGGCATGATCCGCTCGGGCAAGATCGACGTGGCGATCCTCGGCGCGATGGAGGTCAACCCGGCCGGTGACATCGCCAACTGGATGGTCCCCGGCGCGATGGTCAAGGGCATGGGCGGGGCCATGGACCTCGTGGTGGGCGCCCGCCGGATCGTCGTGGTCATGGACCAGGTCGCCAAGGACGGTTCCTCCAAGATCGTCTCCGAGATCTCCCTGCCGCTGACCGGCCTGGGCTGCGTCGACCGGATCATCACCGAGCTGGGCGTGTTCGACCGGGACGCCGACGGGCTGACCCTCATCGAGATCGTCGACGGGGTCACCGTCGAGCAGATCGAGGCGGCCACCGACGCGCCGTTCCGGGTGGCCGAGCACCTCAGGTGACCCCGCCGCCGCCGGCGCCGCCCGGCCTCTGGACCACACCGGTCCGGGGCCGGGCGGCGCTCTCGGCGTTGGCGTGGGTCCTCGTGTACGGGGCCTCCCTCGTCGTCGTCGTCCTCCTCGGCCTGGTCACGGCACGGACCCTCGGGGCCGGCCGCCCCGACACCGCGCTCCTCGCCCTGGTCGTCCTCGCCGGCACCGCCGTGGCCGCGCTGCTCGCGGTGCGGATCCACCTCCTGCGCCGGCGCGGTCTCGGGTGGGCGGACGTCGGCCTCCGGCCACCGGACCGCTCTCCCTGGCACCTGGCGTGGCAGATCCCCGCGGTGATGGCGGCCGGCGTCACCGCCTCGATGATCGTGCTCATCCCCCTGGGGGCGGGCGCCGAGTCGACGGGGGATGAGGCCGATGCGGCGATCGCGGACCTGGCGGCCGGCGGGCCGGTGTTCGCCGCCCTCGGGCTGCTGACCGTCGCCGTGCTCATCCCGGTGGCGGAGGAGGTCGTGTTCCGCGGCATCGTGCTGCCGGCCCTGCGGGCGCGGCTGCGGGCCGTCGCGGGGATCACGCTCGCGGGAGCGGTGTTCGCCGCCGTGCACCTGCTGCCCCCGGCGCTGCCGTACCTGCTGGTGGTGGGGATCTCACTGTGCGCGATGGCAGAGTGGTACCGGTCGATCGTGCCCGGCATCGTGCTCCACGGCGTCAACAACGCGATCGTGTTCACCGGCGTGATCGCCGCCGGGTCAGGCCAGTAGCGCCGAGACCAGCAGGAGGACCGGCAGCGCGCCGAGGGTCGTGAGGACGGCGGAGTCCCGGGCCAGCAGTGTCCCGTGTCCGTACCGGGTCGCGACCACGAGGACGTTCTGCGCGGTGGGCAACGCGGCGGCGACCACCACCGTGAGAAGCTCGTGACCCTGCATGCCCATCAGCCCGGCGCCGATGGCGTACGCGAGCACGGGGTGGGCGACGAGCTTGAGTGCGCTCGCGAGGAAGATCTCCCGGCGGGGCGAGGCGCCGGCCTCGAGCACCTTGACTCCGTAGAGCGACATGCCGAACACCAGCAGGGCGCCGGGGACGGAGATCTGGCCGACCAGGTGCACGGGCTCCAGGAGAGTCTCGGGCGGCGTCCAGGGCAGGGCGGCGACGACGACGCCCGCGAGCGCAGCGAGGACGATCGGGGTGCGGACCGACTGCAGTAGCGCACCGAGCGCGCCCCCGTCCCCGCCGCCGTCCGACCCCTCGGCCCGCGCGGCCCGCTCCAGCACGGCGATGGCGACCGGTTGGAGGACCACCACCTGGAAGAGCAGCAGCGGCATGACGAACCCGAGGTCCCCGAGGACGTACAGCGCGATGGGGATGCCGAGGTTGGCGGAGTTGACGTAGCCGGCGGACAGGGCACCCACCACGAGGTCCGCCGCCGGGCGCTTGAGCCACAGCCGGGCGATCGCCACGTACAGGACCGCGACGATGATCGCCGACACCGCGGACACCACGAACACGCCGGTGAAGACCTGGTCGAGGGTGGTGCGGGCGAGGGAGTCGAACAGCAGTGCCGGGGTGGCGACGTAGAAGACGAGCCGGTTGAGCACCAGGTGCGCGTCCGTGCCGAGGACCAGGGTGCGGGCGAGTATCCAGCCCAGCGCGACCAGCGCGACGATGACGGCGAAGCCGTTGAGGACGCCGGCCACGGGTGGACTCCTGGTGTCGGGGAGGGGAGGGGGAGAGGGGAGCGGTAGGCGCGGTAACGCCGATCGGGGTCGCGCACTCCTGCGTGAGGAGGCACGACCCCGATCGGGTTGCTGTTGCCTGAGTCGGCGGCTAGAGGCCGCAGGCGGGACGGGCGGTCCGGTTCACCCGCGCCGAGTGGTGACTCAGCGGCTGGTGAACGGCAGCAGGGCCATCTCGCGGGCGTTCTTGACCGCGACGGCGACCTGACGCTGCTGCTGCGGCGTGAGGCCGGTGACCCGACGCGAACGGATCTTGCCGCGATCGGAGATGAACGTACGGAGGGTGTTGACGTCCTTGTAGTCGACCGTCTCGATACCCGCCACCTTCAACGGGTTCTTCTTGGGTCGACGGCCCTCCTGGGCGCGGATCTTCTTGGACGGGGTGCTACGTGCTTTAGCCATGGTTACCTACTCACCAACTCGACTTCGTGACACCGGGCAGCTCGCCACGGTGGGCCATCTCGCGCATGCGGACGCGGGAGAGGCCGAACTTGCGGAGGTAGCCGCGGGGGCGACCGTCGGCGACGTCGCGGTTACGCACCCGCACGGGCGAGGCGTCACGCGGCATCTTGTTGAGAGCGGTCTGGGCATCCATACGTGCCTCGTCCGTGCTCTCGGGGTTCTTGATGATTGCCTTGAGCTCGGCGCGACGCTCGGCGAACCGGGCGACCTTGGCCTTGCGCTGCTCGTTGCGCGCGATCTTGGACTTCTTGGCCACGAGTCAGCGCTCCTCTCGGAATTCGACGTGCTTACGGACGACCGGGTCGAACTTCTTGAGGACGATGCGGTCCGGATTGTTGCGACGGTTCTTGCGGGTCACGTACGTGAACCCGGTACCGGCCGTGGACTTCAGCTTGATGATGGGGCGGATGTCGTTACGAGCCATCTCAGATCTTCTCCCCACGGGCGCGGATGCGGGCCACGACGGCCTCGATGCCATCGCGGTCGATGGTCTTGATGCCCTTGGTCGAGACCGTCAGCGTGACGCGACGACCCTCGGAGGGCACGAAGTAGCTACGGCGCTGGATGTTCGGGTTCCAGCGACGGTTGGTCCTGCGGTGTGAGTGCGAGACGGACTTGCCGAAACCCGGCTTCCGTCCCGTTACCTGGCAATGCGCCGACATGGCGTGGTTCTCCTTCCGCCCCGTCCTGCGGTGGCGCGCGGCGGAGGGGGCACCCTCGGTCGGCCTGGGCCGTACGGGGGGCTTACCGCCACGTCGCGAGCACCGTGAGAGGCGATAGCAAACGTGCAGACAACAGCGATGGTCTAGTTTACGGCCCGACCGCGTGAAACGGTAATCGGCACGTCAGTGGGCATAAAGGCGGCCGGACCGGCTCCGGCGGCCGGATGTCCGCGCCGCACGAATTGGGTGCCCGGCCATCCTACGGGTACGATCTACCGATGCGTGTGCTGACACCGGGATCCCCGGTTCGGCCACTGGCAGTTGCGCGCTCTTGCAGGAGCGAGCGCCAGACCCACAGACTTCTACCGAGCTAGAGGGATCCAGTATGAAGAACGACATTCACCCCGACTACCACCCGGTGGTCTTCCAGGACTCGGGCACGGGCACCAAGTTCCTCACCCGTTCCACCGCGACCAGCAGCCGCACTGTCGAGTGGGAGGACGGTCAGACGTACCCGCTCATCGTCGTGGACGTGACCAGCGAGTCGCACCCGTTCTGGACCGGCGCGCAGCGCGTCATGGACACCGCCGGCCGCGTCGAGAAGTTCCAGCGTCGCTACGGCAACCGCACCCGCCGCAAGTGAGCAGCGGGGCGTCCGCGCCCCGACCACCCTCCTAGACCCCGAGGACGATAATCATGGCAGTTCCGAAGCGCCGCCTCTCGCGTGCCAACACCCACTCCCGCCGGTCCCAGTGGAAGGCCGACAACGTCGCCCTCCAGGAGACCAAGATCGACGGCCGCCCCGTGGCGCTGCCGCGTCGTCTGGTCAAGGCCGCTCAGCTCGGCCTGGTCAACCTCGACCGCTGAGCCGCGTCGGCTGCCGCCCCCGGGGCGCAGCTGAGCACGGCGGCGCCGCGGGCGCCGCACGCACACGCCCGGTCACGAGCCCGGCGGGTCCACACGGACCCGTCGGGCTCGTCGGCGTCTGTGGCGCGCGTGGCGGCGGCCCTCCGGGGCGGATCCTCAGCCGCGCTTCAGTCGGGTGGGCGAGAATCCCGTCATGAAGATTCTCGTTGTCGACGACGACCAGGCCGTGCGCGAATCGCTCCGGCGCTCCCTGACTTTCAACGGCTACGACGTGGAGCTCGCCGGCGATGGCATCGAGGCGATCGAGAGGGTCGACACCAACCGGCCCGACGCGGTCATCCTCGACGTGATGATGCCCCGTCGGGACGGGCTCGAGGTGTGCCGGATCCTGCGCAGCAGGGGGGACGACCTGCCGGTGCTCATGCTCACCGCGAGGGACGCCGTCTCCGAGCGGGTCGCTGGTCTGGACGCGGGGGCCGACGACTACCTGCCCAAACCCTTCGCGTTGGAGGAACTCCTCGCCCGCCTGCGGGCTCTGCTGCGTCGTCGCGGCACGGACGCCGAGGAGGTCGACGAGGTGCTGGAGTTCGAGGACCTGCGGATGGATATCGCGACCCGCGAGGTCACCCGCGGCGAGCGCCGGATCCAGCTGACCCGCACCGAGTTCTCCCTGCTCGAGCTCCTCATGCACCACCCACGCCGGGTCCTCACCCGGAGCCACATCCTCGAGGAGGTGTGGGGCTACGACTTCCCGACCTCGGGTAACGCTCTCGAGGTCTACATCGGCTACCTACGGCGTAAGACGGAAGGGGAGGGTGAGAGCCGGTTGATCCACACCGTGCGCGGTGTGGGTTACGTGCTGCGCGAGACGCCGTAGTGCCCGCCCGCACGATGCGGACGGGGTCCGCACCGATCTCCCTGCACCAGCGGGTGACGCTGCTGGCGGCGAGCTCGGTGGGTGTCGCGGTCGCCCTCATGGCCGTCGCGGCGTACTTCGTCGTGTCGGGGTCGATGTACAGCGATGTCAACAACCGCCTGCAGCAGCAGGCCGACCAGTTGGTCAACAGCCAACTCGCCTCCGAGTTCGCCCTGCAGTCGCGCAGCACGCTGATCGCACTGCGGGCGTTCAACCCGAACCTGGACGCGCAGATCGTCGCTCCCTCCGGGGTGCGCACCGCGACCGGGGAGCCCTTCCAGATCGGTGGCCCGGAGATCGCGGTCGTGCACGGCGAGGCCGAGTCGAGCCTGCGTACCTCCGGGGGCAAGCAGATCTACGCGGTCGGGGTCCGAGACGGCTCGACCCTCATCCTGGCCCAGGACCTCAGCCCCACCCGTGCTGCGTTGAACCGTCTGGCGATCGTGCTCACGCTCGTCGGGGCAGCGGGCATCGCCCTGGCCGCGGTGGCCGGGACGGCCGTCGGCCGCACCGGGTTGGCGCCGGTGGCCCGGCTGACCAGGGCCGTGGAACGCATCGCCCGCACCGATGATCTGCGGCCGATCCCCGTGGCCGGTGACGACGAGATCGCCCGCCTGACGAGCAGTTTCAACCAGATGCTCGTCGCGCTGGGGGAGAGCCGGGAGAGACAGGCGCGGCTCGTCGCGGACGCCGGGCACGAACTCAAGACGCCACTGACGAGTCTGCGGACGAACGTCGAGTTGCTCATCGCGGCCAGTCGCCCCGGCGCGCGGACGATCCCCGACGCCGACCGGAACGAACTCGAGGCAGACGTCGTGGGGCAGATCTCGGAACTCAGTCAGCTCGTCGGGGATCTGGTCGAGCTCGCCCGCGAGGACTCCGGGGAGGTCGAGCTGGAGCCGGTGGCCGTCTCCGACGCGGTCGAACGGGCCCTCGAGCGGGTCCGGCGTCGCCGGCACGACGTGGACTTCGACGTCGAGTTGATGCCCTGGTACTCCTTCGGCGACTCGGCCGGGATCGAGCGTGCGGTGCTGAACGTGTGCGACAACGCGGCCAAGTGGAGTCCCACCGGCGGGACGGTGACGGTGCGGATGCGGCCCATCTCCGACGCGGTGATGGAACTGACTGTCGCCGACCAGGGGCCCGGCATCCCCGAACAGGACCGCGAGCTGGTCTTCGAGCGCTTCCATCGCTCGCACGAGGCGCGCGCGATGCCGGGGTCGGGTCTGGGGCTGGCCATCGTCCGACAGGTCACGACCCGACACGGCGGAACCGTCGAGATCAGCGACGCCGAGGGCGGCGGCGCACTGGTGCGGGTGACCATCCCCGGAAGCGAGCAGCCGACCGGGTGAGTCCCGGGGTGGCGCGCACCGTCTCAGCGGGCACACAGCGCCATCGGGAACCATGGGACTCATGGAGAACGAGAACGAGAACGGCCGGGGCAGGGGCGAACCCGGGTCCCCGGACGAGTGGGCCGGTAGATCGGGTGCAGGTCTCGAAGGACCCGCACACGGACCCTCCGGCCAGAACCCCTACGCCGCCAAGAATCCCTACGGCATGGCCCAGGGGTGGGGTGGAACCGATCGGCCCACCACGGCCTTCCCCGCACAGCACCCCGCACAGCCCCCCGCACAGGCGCAGGGGCAGGGGCAGCACCCCGCACAGGGGCAGGGGCAGGGGCAGGCCGGACCGTGGCGACCCGCGGACGCCATGCCCCCCTCGGGCCCGCCGCCCCACCCCGGGGCCGGGCCGGGTGTGGAGCCCGGGACGCCGCAGGGCCAACGGAAGTCGGGCCGGGGCCTGCTCGCGGCCGGCATCGTGGCCGCCATGCTCGTCTCCGGTGGGCTCGGTGGGTGGATCGGTGCGACGGTCGCCGGTGGGTCCGCGGCGGGGTTGTCCTCGCCCATCAGCGCGACCCAGCCCGAGGGGACGGCGCCCGACGGCACCGTCGAGGCGGTGGCGGACAAGGTGCTGCCGAGCGTCGTGTCGATCGACGTGCGTTCCCAGACGGGCCGCGGCGAGGGGTCCGGGGTGGTGCTGACCGCCGACGGCCTCATCATCACCAACAGCCACGTCATCGGCGCAGCTCTCGCCGGGGGCCAGATCCAGGTGCGTTTCGACGACGGCTCCAAGGCTCCCGCGAGCGTCGTCGGCACGGACCCGGCCACCGACATCGCGGTCATCAAGGCGGAGACCTCCCGCCCGCTCACCCCCATCGCCCTGGGCACCTCGGCGACGTTGACCGAGGGACAGGCCGTGGCCGCGGTGGGGTCGCCACTGGGGTTGTCGGGTACCGTCACGACCGGCATCGTCTCCGCGCTGAACCGCCCGGTGCGGGCCGGCGGCGCCCAGTCGGACCAGAGCACGGTGATCGACGCCATCCAGACCGACGCAGCCGTGAACCCGGGCAACTCGGGCGGCGCGCTGGTCAACATGAACGGCGAACTGGTCGGGATCAACTCGGCCATCGCGTCGTTGGGATCGGGCAATTCGGGATCGATCGGCCTGGGCTTCGCCATCCCGGTGGACCAGGCCAGGCGGATCGCCGACCAGCTGATCAAGCAGCAGTACGCGACCCGCGCGGTGCTCGGGGTCTCGGTCAGCGACTCGCCGGAGGGCGACGGCGCGCTGGTGCGTGCCGTCGAGCCGGGTGGGCCCGCCGAGCGCGCGGGGATCGAGCAGGGCGCGGTCATCACCGGGGTGGGGGATCGGCTCATCGAGGGCGGCGACGCGCTCGTCGCGGCCATCCGGTCCCAGGCGCCGGGGGACACCGTGACCGTCACCTATGCTTCTCGTGAGGGCGATTCGCCGAACACCGTAGACGTGATGCTGGGAGAGGCCAGATGAGCACCAGATTTGACCCGCGGGCTCTGCCCGGGGGCCGCAAGCTCCCCACCGGTATGGACTTCGACCCCGCGGCCGTCGAGCCGGTCGAGCCGCAGATCGCCGGACGCGCCATGGTCGTGGTGGTGACCGACCGCCTCAACGAGCGGGAGGACTCCATCGGTCCGCTGGTCACGGAGCTCCTCGAGGAGGAGGGGTTCCTCGTCGGCGGTGTCGTGGGCGTGGCGTCGGACGAGGCGGAGGTGCGCAAGGCCCTCGAGACGGCGGTGGTCGGTGGATTCGACTTCGTCGTGACGGTGGGGGGCACCGGGGTCGGTCCCCGGGACATCACGCCCGAGGTCACCGAGGAGATCCTCGACCAGCGACTGCCCGGCATCGCCGAGGCCATCCGGTCGTCGGGTCTCACGGCCGGCGCGGTGGACTCGATCGTCTCGCGCGGTTACGTGGGGGTGTCCGGAAGCACGGTGGTCGCCAACCTCGCGCCGAGCCGCGCGGCCATCCGCGACGGGATGGCGACCCTGTGCCCGCTCGTCTCGTACGTGGTGGCGCAGTTGTCCGCCTTCGACGAACTGTGACGGATCCGCGGCCGGTGGACCGGGCGCGACTCGACGAGGTGTTCGGGGAGATCCTGCCCGAGACGACCTCGGACGAGGCGCGCACCGCGGACAGTCGGATCGACGACGACTGGTGGCGCGATCAGCGTCCGCCGCATCACGGCTGACTCCACGGCGACGCAGCGCCACCTCCGGCAGACGCCGACGCCCCGCCGGCCATGACGGCGCCGACGGGGCGTGGAACGTAGACCGTGGAACGCGGACCGGAGTCGATCAGGCGTTGCTCGACGGGCTGTCCGGCTCGGACGGGTGCGTGAGCGGGCGGCCGGCGAGCAGGTCGCGGATCTCCACGAGGAGGTCGTTGTCCGAGGCGGGGGCCTCGATGCCCTTGCGCTTGGCGGCGGCCTCCTTCATCTTGTTCATCGGCCCGACCAGGACGAAGTAGATGATGGCCGCGATCAGCAGGAAGTTGATGATCGCGGTGATGAGCATCCCGAAGTCCATGACCGTCTCGGGATTGCCGTCCAGGAGCTGGACGGCGAATCCGATCTCGCGGTCCCCTCCGAGCAGCGCGATCAGCGGGTTGATGATCGCGCTGGTGAACGCGTCGACGATGGAGGCGAACGCGGTGCCGATCACGACGGCGACCGCCAGATCGATCACGTTGCCCTGCATGATGAATTCCTTGAAGCCCTTGAGCATTCGTGGCGCCCCTTTCCCAGACGGGTCTTCTCACCGGATCCGGTGACGATACCACCCGGCCGTGCCGCTTCCGGGCATCTCAACCGTGGACCACGACGGCCAGCGGGGTCCCGGCGGCCGTCGCGGCGAGGCGGGCGGCGTCGGCCGCGGGGACCTCGACGAGGAGGGATCGCGCGCCCGACCGTCCCACGGGGGCGTCCCGTACCCGGGCGGCGTGGGCGACGAGCGCGGGCGGCTGCCCCGGGGCGAGTTCGGCGGTGCCGACGAGATCGACCAGGTCGCCGGGCCGGAGCAGATCGGCCACGGTCGGGTCGGCGAGCGGGACGGGCACCACCCGGACCGGCCCGCGAGCGGGATCGTCGCCGGGTCCCGCGGCGGCGGCCGGGGCGGTGAGCTCCGCCGGATCCGGGGCGCCGGATCGGTCCACGAACGGGGCGGCCACGACGAGCGCGGCCGCGAGCCCGATCCGAACCGCGCGGCGCCGCCGCCACCGCCCGGGTGTGGTCACCGAGGCGATGGTGCGGCGCATGGGGTCCCCCGTCGGTCGGTGCGCTCGACTCGAGCGCCGGATCGGTGGGCGCCGGGCGGGCCGGTGCCGTTCGATCAGACCGTAGCGGCGCGGCGGGGCGGCCATGCCGCTCCGGGCGCGTGGAGGTGCGACGCCTGTGGAGATGGCCGGGGGTGTGGATAACCGCGCGGGGAGAACCGGCGGGCGGTGCCCCGGCAGGTGATGATGACGGTGCCGGTGACGACGGTGCCGGTTACGACGACGAGGTCGACGACCCCGAGGAGGAGCCCGAGCCGGTGGATGCGCCGGAGCCGGAGCCCGAGCCGGATCCCGAGGAGCCGGACGTCGAGGAGCTACTGTCCGACGAGCCGGAGCCCGAGGAACCGCTGCCGGACGAACTGCCGCCCGATCCCTTGCCGGCCGATCCCTTGCCGGCCGAGCCGCTGTCGCCGGAGGCCCGGCTGTCGGTGCGGTAGAAGCCGGAGCCCTTGAAGACGACGCCGACCGTGTTGAAGAGCTTGCGCAGCGTGCCGTCGCACCGGGGGCAGACCGTCAGCGAGTCCTCGTCGAAGGACTGCTGGATGTCGAAGGCGACGTCGCAGTCGCGGCACCGGTAGGAGTAGGTGGGCATCGGGCCTCCCGAGGAGTATCGGATAACGCCTTGGCACTCTACTCCGGCGAGTGCCAAGTTCCGAAGTCGAGAACCGCCTCCGGGGTGATGACGCCGTCGACCGGCCGGTCGTGTGGCTCGGCGGGGACGTGGTCGACGACGTTCTCGGAGTCCAGCAGCGCGAGCATCCTCGTGCGCGGGCCGGTCAACGCGAGGGACCGGTCGTAGTAGCCACCGCCCCGGCCGAGCCGGTTCCCGGACCGGTCCACGGCGACGGCGGGGACGAGGACGAGATCGGCACCCGAGATGAACTCCGGCCCGGCGGGCGGGGCCGACGGGACGGGGATGCCGAACCGTCCCGGGACCAGGTCCGCCGGCCCCGCGTACGCCGCCCACTGCAACGGGCCGACCACCGGCGAGACCGGCAGGAACACCCGCGCACCGCACCGGGTGAGTTCCTCTGCCAGACCCCGTCCGCCGGCCTCGTCGTCGTCGGGGACGTACGCGCAGACCACCATCCCGGCGGTGACGACGCCCCCCAGGCGCCCGAGGATCCTCCGGTCGCGTTCGGCGCGCACCGGCGCCGGCACCGCGGCCCGGCGATCGAGGGCCTCGCGGCGCAACCGCGTCTTGGCGACCGAGAGGGCGACGGTCTCGTCGGTACGATCGGGCCGGTCGGACTGCATGACCCCAGTCTGCCGCGCGTGGCGCCACCCCGAGGGGGCGGGTGCGAGGTCTAAGGTGGTCGCCATGACGTCCAGTACCTCTGTCGACCCGCAGTTCCGGACCGCCGTCGTGCCGGCGGCCGGCCTGGGGACCAGGTTCCTGCCCGCCACCAAGACGGTGCCCAAGGAACTGCTACCGGTCGTGGACACCCCGGGCATCGAGCTCATCGCCGAGGAGGCCACCGAGGCCGGCGCCGGCCGACTCGCGATCGTCACCTCCGAGCGCAAGGTCGGCGTGATGGCGCACTTCTCCGAGGACCAGGTCCTCGAGGACACGCTGTCCGACCGCGGCAAGGACGTCCTGCTGCACAAGGTCCAGCGCGCCCCCGGGCTCATCGAGGTCGTGGACGTGCGCCAGGACGAGCCGCTGGGGCTCGGTCACGCGGTCGCGCAGGTGGAGTCGGTGCTCGGCGACGAGGAGAAGGCGGTGGCCGTACTGCTGCCGGACGACCTCGTCCTGCCGTTCGGGATCCTCGGCCGGATGTCGGCGGTCCGCGCGGCCCGCGGCGGCAGCGTGCTGTGCGCGTTCGAGGTGGATCCGGAGGACGTGTCGTCCTACGGCGTGTTCCGCGTCGAGGACACCGATGACCCGTCGGTGAAGAAGGTGCTCGGCATGGTCGAGAAACCCGCCGCCGAGGACGCTCCGTCCAACCTCGCCGCGGCCGGGCGGTACGTGCTCGACCGGGCGATCTTCGACGCGCTGCGCCGGATCGAGCCGGGTGCGGGCGGCGAGCTCCAGCTCACCGACGCGATCGACCTGCTCATCGGCGAGGGACATCCCGTGCACGTGGTGGTCCACGACGGTACGCGGCACGACCTGGGCAACCCGGGCGGCTACATCAAGGCCTGCGTGGACTTCGCTCTGGACAACCCGGCGTACGCGGACGATCTGCGCGAGTGGCTCTCGGACCGACTGGGTTCCTGACGAGCACCGTAGGTGAGGCGGGCCCGCTCGGCGGGCGGTGACTGGTACGGGAAGGGGACACTGGGTGCGCTCCGTCGAGGAACAGCTGGCGCTGGTGACGGCGGCCGCGGTCGCCCCGCGCCCGGTCCGTGTGGCGATCTCCGAGGCGCAGGGTCTGTTGTGCGCCGAGGAGGTCGTGGCGGAGCGGCCGCTGCCGGCGTTCGACCAGGCCGCGATCGACGGGTACGCGGTGCGCAGCGTCGACGTGCGCGCCGGCGGACCCACCCCCCAGGGCGGGGACGGCCCGGCCGGACCGGCGACACTGCCCGTGGTCGGTCAGATCACCGCCGGATCCCGCCAGCCGACCCGCCTCCAGCCCGGCCAGACCGTCCGGGTGGACACCGGCGCGCCGCTGCCCACGCTCGCGGACGCGGTCCTGCCGATCGGATGGGCCACCGCCGACGGGCGTCACATCACCCCCTCCCGCGCCGTCCGCACCGGGGACTACGTCCGACGGGTCGGCGACGACGTGCAGCCCGGGGACGTGGCGGTGCGCGCGGGCAGCATCATCGGACCGGCGCAGGTCGGCCTGCTCGCCTCGGTCGGGCGCGCGAAGGTATTGGTGCACCCCAAGCCGCGGATGGCGGTCATCTCCGTCGGCGACGAACTCGTCGACGTCGACGGCCGGCCCGGCACCGGACAGGTCTACGACGTCAACTCCTACGCCCTCACCGCGGCCGGCCGGGACGCCGGCGCCGACGTCCACCGCGTGGGCATCGCCAGTAACGAACCGTCCCGCCTGCGCGAGGTCCTCGAGGGTCAACTCGTGCGCAGCGAGCTCGTCGTGGTCTCGGGCGCCGCCGGCGGTGAGGCGACCACCCGCATCCGCCAGGTCATGGCCGAGCTCGGCCAGATCGAGGTCAACCGGGTGGCGATGCATCCCGGGTCGGTCCAGGGGTTCGGGCGGCTCGGACGCGACGAGGTCCCCACCTTCCTCCTGCCGTCCAACCCGGTGAGCGCCCTGGTGGTCTTCGAGATCATGGTCCGCCCACTCATCCGGATCGCCCTCGGCAAGCGCCAGCCCATGCGCCGCACCGTCCGCGCACGGACCGTCGCGCCGATCTCGTCGGTCGAGGGTCGGCGCGGCTACCTGCGCGGACAACTGATGCGCGACACCGACACCGGCGAGTACCTGGTCCGCGCCCTCGGCGGCGCCCAGGGGTCGTCCACCCACCTGCTGGCCTCGCTGGCGGAGGCGAACTGCCTCGTCGTGATCGACCCCGGCGTCACCGCGGTTCGTACGGGTGACGAGGTCGACGTGATGTTCCTCGCCCAGCGCGGGTGACCGGGCCGGCGACGTGAGCGGACCGTGGAGCGCGTTCGCCGCCGACACGGTGACCCGCCCCGGGTGGCCGATCGAGGCCGGGCCGGTGCGGGTGCGCGCAGGGGTCGTGACCCTGCGCCCGGTCCGCCGCCGCGACGCCCGGGACTGGGCGGCGCTGCGGTTGTTCGAGCGGGACCACCTCGAACCGTGGGAGCCCACCGTTGAGGGGAGCTGGCACGAGAACAACTCCGCGCGCGCCTGGCCCCCCATCCACGCCCAGCTCAAGCGTTACGCCCGCGCCGGCGCTAGCCTGCCCGCCGCCATCGAGTTGGACGGCCGCTTCTGCGGGCAGCTCACCGTGGGCGGGATCGTCCGCGGCGCGCTGCACTCCGGCTGGATCGGCTACTGGGTGGGGCGACCCTTCCTCGGTGGCGGGGTGGCCACCGCCGCCCTGGCGCTGGGTGTCGACCACGCGTTGGGTCCGGGAGCACTGCACCGGGTCGACGCCACCGTCCGGCCGGAGAACACCGCCAGCCGCGTGGTGCTGGACCGGTGCGGTTTCCGCGAGGAGGGGCTGCTGCGGCGCTACCTCCACGTCGACGGGGCGTGGCGCGATCATCTCCTGGTGGCACGGACCCGCGAGGAGCACGGCCGGGGCGCCGTCGCGGCTCTGGTGCAGGCGGGTCTGGCGCGACGCGCGTGACCGCGCGTCTGAGTATGTCCTGAGCATCGTGACCTGCGGCGCGCCGTCACTGGACGGGGCTCGGGCCCCGATACGGTTGGGACCTCACCACGACGTCCCGTGTCGGGGTAGACGCTCGAGGAGGCCTGATCGATGTCGAGCTCGCTGCTGATCATCCTGCTGGTGGTGGTCTGGCTGTTCGTCCTCGCGCCGATGCTCATCCGGTCGCGGAATCCCATCCGCCGCACCGGTGACGCACTGGCCCAGACGCGCACGCTCTACTCCGGCGGTTCCGGCCGTCTGGTACCCAGTCGTGGCCGTGCCGCCGCCGACCCGGTCCAGGCCGAGGACGAGGACTCCCTTTTCGGTCTGCCCTCCGGGGCGGGCGCGACGGACGCCGAGTTGCTCGACACCGAGACGTGGGAGCACCTGCTCGAGCAGACCCTGCGCCGTGAGGCCGCCGGCCGTCGGGGCGAGGCCGTCCGCCGGGCGATGGAGGAGCGGCGCGCCGCGGTGGCCGGGGACCCGGCCGCCGAGGAGGTCACCTCCGAGATCCCGGCTGTCCCCGTTGTCGACGAGCACGACCCGGCCAGGGCGGTCGCAGGGGTGGACGAGCGGTCCGCCTCGGCTGTGGGCGCCCGGGTCGGCGACCTCCGCTCGAACGGCGTGGGCGCGGCGGCCGCGGACTCGGACGTGTCGGGCGCAGAGGCGGACGACGAGACCCGGCGACCGGTGGTCGTCGACGGCGAGCTCGTCGAGGGCACGGCGGGGGGGCGGACCGCGGCTCGGACCGATCACGCCGAGGACGCCGCGGGCATCGACGAGGAGGCCGTGCTCACCCATCGTGGGCGCCGACGCCCGGCCGAGCCCGAGGTCGAGCTCACCGACGCCGATCTGAGCTTCGCCGAGCGGCGTCGCGGGCGCGGGGCCTACGACCCGATGGCGGACCGCGAGGCCGCCGAGCAGCGGGCCCACGCGCGCCAGCGCACCGCGCTCATCCTCGTGGCGTTGTCCGTCGTCACCGTGATCGCCGCGCTGCTCACCGTGCCCGCCGTCTGGTGGTTCGCGGGTGGCTCGGTACTGCTGCTCGCCGCCTACCTGACCTACCTGCGCCGCCAGGTCAAGCTCGAGGAGAGCCTGCGCCGGCGCCGCGTCGAGAGGATGCGTCGCGCCCGGCTCGGTGTGGAGTCCCGCGAGGACGACGAGCTGTCCGTGGTGCCGCCCCGCCTGCGGCGTCCCGGTGCGGTCGTGCTGGAGATCGACGACGAGGACCCGGCGTTCGACGTCCTCGATACGTTCGACGATCATCTGGACTCCGACCCCGGGCACCACGATCACAGGCGTCGGCAGCACGCACCGCTGCGGCGCGCGGTGGGCTGATCGGCGGCCCGGTTTGGTCGGGGGACCGACCATCCTGGTAAGGTGTTCCACGCTGCTCGAGAGGGCGGCAGCGTCGCCCGCGAGGGTGACATCGTCGCCCGCCAGGGCGGCGAGGGGCTATAGCGCAGTTGGTAGCGCGTCTCGTTCGCATCGAGAAGGTCAGGGGTTCGATTCCCCTTAGCTCCACCCAAGGACTACGAGTTCTCAAGGCCGTTTCCGCGCAAGCGGGGACGGCCTTTCCGCTTTGTGGTGAGTTGGCGCTGTGGTGAGTTGGCGCTGTGGTGAGTTGGCGCTGTGGTGAGCTGGGGCAGTGGCCGTTCACTCCTTCACGATCGTCGAACGCTTCTCGGCCGAGCCCGGTGACGTGCTCTCCCTCGCCTCCGACGCCGCGCGGTGGCAGGAGTGGGCGCCTGCGCTGTTGCGCGGGCTCGGCCGACGTCACCCCGGCGCCGTCACCGTGCGCGCCCTGCCAGGCGGTGGTGGCGAGCTCGAGTGGGAGTGCTCCATCCGGACGTCCGATCGGGTCGTCGGCACGGTCGTCGCCCGTGTCATCGCGGCGCTCGTCGCCCTGCTGGCGCGTCGTCTGGTCACCGAGGCCGACCGTCGGATCACGCTCACCCGCCGGCCGAGCCTCCCGGCACGCCTCCAACGCCTCGGCCTGCAGCTGGTCATCCGCCCCGTGCTGACCGTCGCACCGTTCGACCGGAGGTGGATCCGGGCGATGCGCGCGGTGGCCACGGGCGCGTCGCGGGCCACGGGATCCCGCCGGGTGGCCCGACCGGCCGACGGTGCTCCCGTCCCCGGGCTCTGGATCGACGGGCCGGCGGATGCCCCGGGGCTGCTCGTGTTGCACGGTGGTGGCTATGTCGCCGGCTCAGCGGACACGCACGCCACCATGGCGACCACGCTCGCCCGGCTGTCCGGATCGACCGCCTACGTCCCCGACTACCGACTCGCGCCCGAGCACCGGTACCCGGCCGCCCTCGACGACGCCGAGGTGGCGTTCCGTCATCTCGCCGAGCGTGTCGGTGGCGCAGCGCGCGTCGCCGTCGCCGGGGACTCCGCGGGCGGCGCCCTCGCCCTCGGGCTGCTCGACCGCCTCCGCCGCAGTGGGGAGCGTCCGGCCGCCCTGGCGTTGGTCAGCCCCTGGGTCGACCTGGCCGGGCGCACCGGCCCGGGGCGGCAGGCCGGCGCGGCCCGGTGGAGTGGCGCGTTCGACCCGCGCACGCCGCCGAGGCTGGCCCGCGCCTGTCGCGACGCCTATGCCGGGAACGTCCCGGTCGACGACCCGGGGGTCTCACCCGCCCGGCGCCCCCTCGACGCGTCGGCGCCACCGACCGCGATCGTGTGCGGCGGCGACGACTTCGTGGTCGACGACGTCCGCCGCTTCGTCGAGGCCAGTCGCTCGCGTGGCGCGACGATCGACCTGAGGGTCTGGCCCGGGATGATCCATTGCTTTCCGGTCGTGGCGGGCACCCCGGAGGGCGCCTCAGCGCTGGCCGTGCTCGCGGTCCACATCGGGAGCGCGGTCGGCGGTGCCTCGGATCCCCGACGGGAGGACTGATGGGATCGGGGATCGTGACGACCGCCTGCGGCGTATCGCTCGTGGAGATCGGTGCGGGCGTCTGAAGCGGGTAAGGCCAACCTATGGTCTGCAGGTGGCGGGCGGTAGCGCCGCCCGGCGTAGGGTGCCTGCGGCGAATCACGACAAATGCGCTGGCCAGACAGGGGACGGGGCGGGTGGAACAGGTTATAGTTCTGCTCATGAGTCTCGCGCCCGGAACACCCGCACCCGATGTCTTCAGCCCCGGCAAGATCGGCAACGTGACGCTGCGCAACCGCATCGTCAAGGCCGCGACCTTCGAGGGGCGCTGTCCCAAGGGGCGCATCACCGACGAGCTCATCGAGTTCCACGCCGAGTACGCGCGCGGCGGCGTGGGCATGACGACCGTGGCCTACCTCGCGA
The DNA here is from genome assembly GCF_002441635.1 of Dietzia sp. WMMA184. NCBI lineage: Bacteria > Bacillati > Actinomycetota > Actinomycetes > Mycobacteriales > Dietziaceae > Dietzia > Dietzia sp. WMMA184. The sequence goes on from NZ_NXEI01000001.1 coordinate 3,677,739, forward strand.
CCTCCCCCGAGGGCCGCACCGACAAGCACCAATACCACTGGGGAATGGACGACGGTGGCATGCTGCGCAAGCTCACCGACGCCGTGCACGCCGAGGGCGCCGCGATCTCCGCCCAGGTCGGTCACGCCGGGGCCGTCGCCAACGGGTCGTCCAACGGGCTGCCCCCGCTCGGGCCGTCCCGGATCCCGGCGCCCACCGGCCTGGCGATCACCAAGGCGTGCACGGAGGCGGACATCGACCGGATCGTGTCCGACCACGTCCGCGCCGCCCGCGGTGCGTATGAGGCCGGTTTCGACGCCATCGAGGTGCACTTCGGTCACAACTACCTCGTCAGCGAGTTCCTCAGCCCCAAGCTCAACCGGCGCAAGGATTCCTACGGCGGATCGCTGGAGAACCGCGCCCGCTTCGCCCGCCGCATCGGCCGCGCCATCCGCGACGCCATGGGCGACAAGATCGCGGTGACGATCAAACTCAACATGGACGACGGCGTGCCCGGTGGGTTCTGGATCGACGAGGCCCGCCAGGTCGCCCAGTGGCTCGAGCAGGACGGCTCCGCCGACGCGCTGGTGATGACAGTCGGCAGCTCCCTGCTCAACCCCATCTACCTGTTCAAGGGCGCCGCGCCCCTGGAGGAGTTCGCCGCCACCCAGCCCGCGGTGATCAAGATGGGCATGAAGGTCGTGGGTCCGAAGATGTTCAAGGAGTACCCGTACACCGACGCGTACATGTTCGACGACGCCCGGCAGATCCGCGAGGCCGTGGACCTGCCGATGATGCTGCTCGGCGGGATCGTCGACCGGCCGTCCATCGACAAGGCGATGGGGGCCGGTTTCGAGTTCGTCGCCATGGGCCGAGGCCTGCTGCGTGAGCCCGACCTACCCAACAAGCTCAAGGAGGACGACCGGCGTCGGTCGCTCTGCGTGCACTGCAACCGCTGTATGGCCACCATCTACAGCGGCAGCCGCTGCGTGCTGCGCGAGTACGTCCCGCCGATCCCCGCCCGCGGCGGCCACGACACCCTCCAGGCGACGAGCCCCACGCCACCCGTGTAGAGCGGACGCGCCCGCCCGTCCCCGCCTCACGTGCCCCGTCGGGCCGCTACGGTGATCACATCGGGTGGCCCGCCGCTTTTCGATCCGGGCCCGGACGTGGGGGAGTAGATGTCGAGGCGACGGATCAAGAACTACCGGGGCAGGGTCTGCGTGGTGACCGGCGCGGCCAGCGGGATCGGTCGCGCGGCGGCCCTCCGGCTCGCGGATGAGGGCGCCCGCTTGGTGCTCACCGACCTCAACGCCGAGGGGCTGGCCTCCGCCGAGCAGGCCTGCCGGGACGCCGGTGCGCCCGTGCTCGTGGCCGAGGCGCTCGATCTCACCGACCACGAGGCCGTGATGGCGTTCGGGGAGCGCGTCGTGGCCGACAGCGGTGCGCCCGACGCGATCTTCCACGTGGCCGGCAACTCGGCCTGGGGCCGCCCGGATCTGCTCGAGCACCGGATCTGGCGGTCGATGGTCGAGGTCAATCTCATGGGCACCATCCACGTGGTGGAGGCGTTCGTGCCCTCGATGATGACCGCCCGCAAGCCCGCCGCGCTCGTCCTGGTCTCGTCCGCCGCCGGTCTGCTCGGCCTGCCGTGGCACGCCGCCTACAGTGCCGCCAAGTTCGGGATCCGCGGCGTCGCCGAGGTCCTGCGCTTCGACCTGGCGCCGTACGACATCGGTGTGCACCTCGTCTGCCCCGGCGGCGTCGACACCCCGCTCGTGGAGACCGTCGAGATCGCGGGCGTCGACAGGTCCGATCCCGAGGTGGCCAGGACCGTCGACCAGTTCCGGCGCCACGCGGTCACCCCGGACCAGGCCGCCGAGAAGATGCTCGAGGGCGTGCGCAAGGGGCGCTACCTCGTCTACACCTCCCCGGACGTCCGCATCGGCTTCGCCGCGCAGAAGTTCGCCCCGCCGCTCTACCAGATCGCGATGACGGCCCTCCACCGCCGACTCGCCAAGGCCGGCCGGGGCATCCTCCCGTGAGGGGGATGGAGACCCTCCGGGACGCCGCGATCCTCCTGGCCCGTGTCGGGCTCGGGGTGGTGTTCGCGGCCCACGGGTGGCAGAAGTTCTTCACCCTCGGCCTGAGCCGGGTGGCCGAGCAGTTCTCGAGCTACGGCATCCCGCAGCCGGCCGTCACCGCCGCGATCGTCGCCGGGGTGGAGTTGGTGGCGGGGGCCGCCCTCATCGCCGGGCTCCTCACCCCGCTCGCGGGCATCCTGCTCGGCGTGGACATGGCCGGCGCGTTCTACTTCGTCCACGCCACCAACGGCCCGTTCATCACGCAGAACGGCTGGGAGCTCGTGGTGGCGCTCGGGGTGGGGGCGCTGCTCGTGGCGGCGGTCGGCGCCGGCCGGTTCAGCATCGACAGGGTGCTGGGCGGCTAGCGCCGACCGGGCGCGGACGGCTGTCGCCGCCCGGGCCTCACCCCGAGGCCATCGCGCGCATCGCGGACACCGGGAGGCCGTCCGGGTACGGGGCGTCGATGCCGGCCTCGTCGAAGGCGTTGCGGATGCGGCGCCGCAGCTCCCGCTCGGTGGCCCACTGGGTGTTGGCCTGCGTCACCGCGGTCATCCGCAGCGACCAGAAGTCCGCGTCCAGCGCGTTCACGCCCTGGAGCTCCGGGCCCGAGATGAGGTTCGACGCGATCGGCTCCTCGGCCGCCGCCTGCCTGGCGGTCTCGATGGCCACGGTGCACGCCCGGTCGACGTCGGCGGTGTAGGACACGGGGATCTCGAGGAACGCGACGCCGAAGTCCTGGCTGTAGTTCCCGACCCGGGCGATGTCGCCGTTGCGGCAGTACCAGAGCGTCCCGTGCAGGTCCCGCAGTGAGGTGACGCGCAGTCCCACGTGCTCGACCGTGCCCTCGGCCTCGCCCAGGTCGACCCAGTCACCGACGCCGTACTGGTCCTCGAAGAGCATGAACAGACCGGAGAGGAAGTCCCGGACGAGGGCCTGGGCGCCGAAGCCCAGCGCGACGCCGACGATCCCGGCGGACGCGATGAAGGGCGCCACGTTGACGCCGACGATGGCCAGGGTCTGCAGCACCACCCACACGAGCACGGCGAACGAGACGATCGACTTGAGCACCGACCCGATGGTGGCCATCCGCTGTGCCCGCCGTTCCGCGCGTCGATGCTCGGTCCGCACGTGCTCCGCGGAGCGTCGTCGACTGTTCTTCTTCAGACTCGCGGCGGTGAGACCGCCACTCTCGTCGGCGGTGACCTCACCGCGGTCGCCGTCGGGGTCGAGTTCGACCGTGTGCGCGCCGGCGCGCCGGTCGGCCCGTTCCTGTCGGCGGCGCCGCCACGAGGACGGGGACGCGTTCTTCGACGGGGCGGTGATCCGGTCGATGCCCCGGTGGAGCACCCACCGCACCAGCAGCGCCAGCACGAGGTACAGGGCGATCATGGCCGGCTTCTCGACCAGCCACTGTTGGGTCACGTCGCTCATCGGGAGATCGGCGAAGGGAAGGGATAGCTCGTTCACTGCCGCGACGGTACTGACCGCACACCGTCGGCGACACCTCGTCCCCGGCCGCGGGGCGGGGGGATCAGGCTGCGCCAAGCCGGTGATAAGCGAGCGCTCAGCGGCCGGGCTCAGTACGGGTCGGGTCCGCGCGTGGTCGACCGCGCTAGCGCCAGGACGGCAGCCAGAGCTGGTGGCTCCACTCGGTCTGGGTGATGGGCATCCCCGAGAGGATGGGCAGCGCATAGATGAAGTTCACCGCGACCAGCGCCAGGTACAGGCTGACGATCGCGCGGCCGATGAGCTGCCGCCGGGGGGAGTCGGTGGCCCTGCCGGCGATCTCGCCCAACACCAGCGCGATGATCATGACGAAGAACGGCGCCATGACCGAGGCGTAGAAGAAATACATCTGGCGGTCGTGCTGGAAGAACCACGGCAGGTAGCCGGCCATGTAGCCCACCAGTGGGAACGCGTAGCGGCCGTCGCGGCAGATGACGGCGCGCCAGAACGCCCACGCCAGGACGGGGATGGCCAGCCACCAGATGGCGGGCGTGCCCAGGAGCATGATCGCGCGCACGCACGAGGTCTCCCCGCAGCCGGCGATGCCCTCGCCCTGCTCGACGTAGTAGAGCATCGGCCGCAGACTCATGGGCCAGGTCCACGGTTTGGACTCCCAGGGGTGTCGGTTCCCGGCGGAGGTGGTCAGCGTGGAGTGGAAGTCCAGGACCGACGACTGGTAGTACAGCCACGACTGCACCGCGTCGGGCAGCCAGTTGTCCTCGACCTCGTCGCCCACGACGTGCCGGTACACGGAGTTCTCGTTCGCGAACCAGGGCAGCCAGGTGAACATGTGCAGGATCGCCGGCCAGAGGACGAGGGTGAGGAAGGCCGGCACCGCGTCGCGTAGCAGTGCGCCCGCGATTGGGCGCTGGACCCCGTAGCGGCTGCGCAGGGCCCAGTCCCACGCCACGGTCATCAGACCGAAGAAGGCGATGAAGTACAGGCCGGACCACTTGACCCCCAGTGCGAGGCCCAGCATGACGCCGGCGGCGAAGCGCCACCAGCGGAATCCCAGTCGCGGTCCCAGGCTCGACAGGTGGAGCCTGCCCTCGAGGGCGGCCCGATGCATGCGGGCGCGCATCCGGTCGCGGTCCACCAGCAGGGCGCCGGCGGCGGCGACGACGAAGAGCACCTGGTAGATGTCCAGCATGCCGATTCGAGAGGTCACGAAGCTGACGCCGTCGAGGCACAGCAGCAGCCCGGCGACGAGGCCGAGCTGGGTGGACCGGGTCAGGCGCCGGGTGATGCGCATGACCATGAGCACCACGAGCACCCCGGCCAGAGCCGCGGTGAACCGCCAGCCCAGGGGCGAGTAGTCGAAGAGCATGCCGCCGATGGACTGGATCTGCTTGGCGACGGGCGGGTGGACGACCAGGCCGTAGGCGGGGTTCTCCTCGATGCCGAGTTGGGCGACGTTGTACGACTGCGGTGCGTAGTGCTTCTCGTCGAAGACCGGGGTGCCCTTGTCCGTGGCCGAGGTCAGGCCCCAGAAGCGGGAGAGGAACGCCAGGACCAGGATGGCGCCGGTGGCGATCAGGTCGCGGGTCGTGTCGACCGGGCCGGTGTCGGGGGCGGGCAGCGGGCGTCCTGGTGAGCGCACGCCGATGGTCGAGGTCACAGGCAGAGCATAGTGGGGGCCGAGCGCCGGGCGGGGATGCGCCCGGCCACAGATAGGGTGGTCGTCATGACGTCCGGACGTGTCGTGTTGGCGGCCACCCCCATCGGGAACCCGGCTGACGCCTCGGACCGGCTGCGGCAGGTCCTGGCGACCGCCGACATCGTGGCCGCGGAGGACACCCGCCGGCTGCGTTCCCTCTCGACGGCTCTCGGGGTGACCATCGGGGGCCGGGTGATGAGTTTCTTCGAGCACAACGAGGCCGGTCGCGTGCCCCAGTTGGTCGAGCGGGTCCGCGCCGGGGACGTGGTGGCGGTGGTGACCGACGCCGGGATGCCGGCGGTGTCGGACCCGGGGTACTCGCTGGTCGTGGCGTGCATCGAGGCCGGGCTCCCGGTGACGTGTCTGCCGGGACCGTCGGCGGTCACCACGGCGTTGGTGCTCAGCGGGCTGCCGGTCGACCGCTTCTGCTTCGACGGGTTCCCGCCGCGGCGCCCGGGCCGACGCCGGACGTGGTTGGCCCGGCTGGCGGCGGAGGAGCGCACCTGTGTGTTCTTCGAGTCCCCGCACCGCCTGGCCGACACGCTCGCCGAGGCGGCGCAGGTCCTGGGCGCCGATCGCCGGGCGGCGGTGTGCCGGGAGTTGACCAAGACCTACGAGGAGGTCCTGCGCGGCACCCTGGGTGAGCTGGCCGAGCGGACCGCCGGCGGCGTGCTGGGGGAGATCGTCGTGGTGGTCGAGGGTGCCGACGCCGCCGGGTCGACCGCCACCCTCGAGGACCTCGTGGAGATCGTCGAGGAGCGGGTCGAGGCGGGGGAGCGGCTCAAGGAGGCCTGCGCCGCCGTGGCCGAGGGGTCGGCGGTGACCAAGCGGGACCTCTACCAGGCCGTGCTCGACTCACGCGCCTGAGGGGGCGCGGCGGCTCAGAGCCAGGGCGCGGGACCGCCGCCCCAGGTGAACGCCGCCTTGTGCACGCATTCGTCCCATTCGGCGTCCGGGTCGGAGTCGATGGTGATCCCGCCGCCCACCCCGAGTTCGCAGCGGCCGTCCGGCGCCACCTCGAGGGTGCGGATGGCCACCGCCAGGTCGAGGGTGTCGGCGGTCGCGAACCCGTAGGTGCCGCAGTGCAGGCCGCGGGACCGCGGCTCCCAGCCGGCGATGAGTTCCCGGGCACGCTGCTTGGGGGTCCCGGTGACCGAGGCGGGTGGGAAGGTGGCGGCCACGAGGGCGTCGTGGTCCACCGAGGTGCGCGCCGTGACGGTGGAGACCAGATGGTGGACGCCGGGCGCGGGACGGACGGCGAGCAGGTCGGACACCCTCACCGAGCCCACGTCCGCCACTCGTCCGAGGTCGTTGCGCGCGAGGTCGACGATCATGATGTTCTCCGCGACGTCCTTGGCGGAGGCGAGGAGCTCGGCGGGGTCGCGGTCGGCGGGCACCGTGCCCTTGATGGGGCTGGTGCGGACGTCGTCGCCGGTGCGCACGAGGAACTCCTCGGGGGAGAAGGCCAGCACCGCGCCCCACTCGCCCTCGAGGTACGCCGACCGCGCGGCGGGGGCGCGGCGGGCCAGGGAGAGGAACGTCTCGAGCGGGTCCGCGCGGAGCCTGCCGTCGAGGCGGGTGCTCAGGCAGGTCTGGTAGACCTCGCCGGCGCGGATCGCCTCGAGGCAGTCCACCACGGCACGTCTGTGCGCGCGTCGGTCGGGGGCGGCCCAGGTGAGGGGGATGCCGACCTCGTCGTCGTCGCCACCGTCGTCGCCAACGCCCTCGTCGTCACCGGCGCCCCCGGATGACGGCGGCCCGTACCGTCGGACCACCTCGTGCGGGTCGGGGGCGGTGCCGTCGCCCCGCCACCGGCCGTCCGGGTCGAGCGTGAGCATGCCCGTGGCCGTGCCGCGGACCGCCGCGGGCAGGAGGGGGGCGTCGCCCGCCACGTGGTCGGGGAAGGAGCGGAACCCGACGACGACGAGGTCGCCGTCCGCCGAGAAGACCTGCTCGGTCCGGGTCGGCCGTAGGTCCACGGACGGGATGATCACCGCCGGGGAGTCACGCCAGTCGCCGAGGAACGCCGCCGGGGGACCGATCCCGAGGGCCCGCGCCCGCACGTGGAGAGCGCGCAGGAGCGCCGGCACGGCGGGGGTGGAATCGGGCACCGTCCGATCGTGCCACCCCGGGGCGTCGAATCCACGCCAGGGCCCGATAAGCGTTTTAATATCTTGCGCTCACCTCGGATTGTTGACAGGGTTCGACGTATGCCAAAGTCACGAGAGAAAGCTTTCGACGCGTCGAATGACGGCCCAGAGGACCCTGTGCGCGGGCCCCGTCCGGGCGTCGACTTCACGGTCCTCGTGCCCACCACGATCATCGCGCTCATCGTGGTGATCTGGGGCTCGTTCTACACGAACTCGTTCGAGAACGCCGCCGGTGAGGCGTTCTCCGTCGTCGTGGACACGGTGGGATGGCTGTTCATCCTCGTCTCGACCACAGTCGTGGTCTACGCGATCTACCTGGCCCTGTCCCGGTTCGGCGGCATCCGCCTGGGCGGTGACGACGAGAAGCCGGAATTCTCCACGCGGTCGTGGATCGCCATGATGTTCGCCGCGGGTATGGGCATCGGGCTGATGTTCTACGGCGTGTCCGAGCCGCTCACCCACTTCCAGGAGCCGCCGCCGGGGCAGGAGCAGCAGTACGACGTGGCCATGGCCACGACGACGTTCCACTGGACCCTGCACCCGTGGTCGATGTACGCGATCGTCGGGCTCGCGCTCGCGTTGGCCGCCTACCGCTTCAAGCGCGGCCACCTCATCTCCCAGGCCTTCGTCCCGCTCATCGGCGAGAAGCGGGCCGCGGGGTGGATGGGGAGAGTCCTCGACATCGCGACCATCCTCGCGACGATCTTCGGCACCGCCGCCTCGCTCGGCCTGGGCGCCCTGCAGATCCGCGCCGGGCTCAACGAGACCGGCGCGGTCAGCGGTGGCGGCATCGCCCTGGTCGTGGGCGTCATCGTGGTCCTGGGCCTGGTGTTCCTCGCCTCGGCCGCCTCCGGGATCAGCCGCGGCATCCAGCTGCTGTCGAACATCAACCTCATCCTGGCCGTGTCGCTCGCGCTGTTCGTGGCGATCTTCTCCGGCGCCCTGTTCTTCATGCTCGACCTCATCCCCACCACGATCGGCACCTACTTCTCGAACTTCTTCGACATGGCCTCGCGCACCGCGGTGAGCGAGAACGGTGAGGCCGCCGAATGGCTCTCCGGGTGGACGGTCTTCTACTGGGCGTGGTGGATCTCCTGGTCGCCGTTCGTGGGCATGTTCCTGGCACGTATCAGCCGTGGGCGCACCGTGCGCGAGTTCATCATCGGCGTGGTCCTGATCCCCAGCACCCTGTCGGTGATCTGGTTCTCTATCTTCGGAGGCTTCGCGCTGTATCTCGAGGAGGCCGGACGCAGCGTCTTCGGCGACGGGTCACTCGAGCCGCAGCTGTTCAACCTGCTCCGCGAGCTGCCGCTCGCGCCCGTGCTCATGGTGGTGGCGATGGTCCTCATCGCCATCTTCTTCATCACCTCCGCGGACTCGGCGTCGATCGTCATGGGCGGAATGGCCCAGCGCGGCGTGGAGGAGCCGACCCGCTGGCTCGTCATGCTCATGGGATCGTTCACCGCCGCCGTGGCGATCATCATGTTGGTGGCCGGTGACGGTGGCGGCGACGCCCTGTCGAGCCTGCAGAACATGACGATCATCGCCGCCTCGCCGTTCGTACTGGTGCTGATCGCGCTGTGCGTGTCCATCCACAAATCGCTCTCGCGAGATCCCGCGGCCGAGGCGGCCTGACGCGACCCCGGGGGCGCGCCGGGCGTGCGGGTGTACGCCCGGCACGGCCCCCGCGGACGTGACCACTAGTCTGTAACCCATGGCGAAGACAGTCCTGACCGCGGTCGCATGGCCGTACGCGAACGGCCCCCGGCACATCGGACACGTCTCGGGGTTCGGGGTGCCGTCGGACGTCTTCTCGCGCTACCAGCGGATGGCAGGCAACGACGTCCTCATGATCTCGGGCACGGACGAGCACGGCACGCCGCTGCTCGTGCAGGCCGAGAAGGAGGGCGTGCCTGTCCAGGAGCTCGCGGACCGCTACAACCGGGTGATCGTGGACGATCTCGCCGGCCTGGGGCTGAGCTACGACCTGTTCACCCGCACCACCACGCGCAACCACTACGCGGTGGTGCAGGAACTGTTCCGGGGCCTGCACGCGAACGGCTACATGGTCGCCAAGACCACCACCGGTGCGGTGAGCCCGTCCACCGGGCGGACCCTGCCGGACCGCTACATCGAGGGCACCTGCCCCATCTGTGGTGACGACGGCGCCCGCGGGGACCAGTGCGACAACTGCGGCAACCAGCTCGACCCGGCGGACCTGAAGAACCCGGTCTCCAAGATCAACGGTGAGACGCCGAAGTTCATCGAGACCGAGCACTGGTTCCTCGACCTGCCCGCGCTCGCGGACTCGCTGGGGGACTGGCTCAAGGGGCGGAAGGACTGGCGACCCAACGTCCTCAAGTTCTCGCTCAACCTGCTCGAGGACCTGCGCCCGCGCGCCATGAGCCGCGACATCGACTGGGGGATCCCCATCCCGGTGGAGGGGTGGCAGGACCGCGGCGACAAGAAGCTCTACGTGTGGTTCGACGCCGTGGTCGGCTACCTGTCCGCTTCCATCGAGTGGGCGTGGCGTTCCGGGGAGCCCGAGGCGTGGCGGCGCTGGTGGACCGACCCCGAGGCCGTGTCCCACTACTTCATGGGCAAGGACAACATCACCTTCCACTCCCAGATCTGGCCGGCCGAGCTCATCGGCTACGACGGCCGGGGCGCCCACGGCGGCGAGCCCGGGGCGCTGGGCGCACTGAATCTGCCCACCGAGGTGGTCTCATCCGAGTTCCTCACCATGTCCGGGTCCAAGTTCTCGTCCTCGCGCGGCGTGGTGATCTACGTACGCGACTTCCTGGCCGAGTTCGGCCCCGACGCGCTGCGCTACTTCATCTCGGTCGCGGGCCCGGAGAACCACGACACCGACTTCACCTGGGACGAGTACGTGCGCCGCACCAACTCCGAGCTGGTCGGCGGCTGGGGCAACCTCGTCAACCGCACCGTGTCGATGGCACACAAGAACTTCGGCGAGATCCCGCGGCCCGGCACCCTGACCGACGTCGACGCCGAGCTGCTGCGCGAGGCGGAGTCGGCCTTCGCCACCGTCGGCGCGCACCTCGAGCGCTCGCGGTTCAAGGCCGGCGCCACCGAGGCCATGCGCATCGTCGGCGCCGCCAACCGCTACATCGCCGCCACTGAGCCGTGGAAGCTGGCCAAGGAGCCCGACCAGCGCGAGCGTCTGGGCACCGTCCTGCACACCGCGCTGCAGGTCGTCTCCGACGCCAACACGCTGCTCACCCCCTACCTGCCGTCCGCCGCGCAGCAGATCCACGGCGCGATCGGCGGGCAGGGCGTGTGGGCCGCCGCCCCGCAGGTGCACGAGGTCACCGACGACATGCCGGTCGAGCTCGTCGGAGAGGGGCTGCCCGACGCGGGCCGCAGTTACCCGGTGATCATGGGTGACTACGCCGCCGAGCAGGCGCGGTGGGCGCGCACCGAGATCACCCCGGGCACCCCGCTGGCCAAGCCCAGCCCGCTGTTCGCCAAGGTCGACCCCGAGTTGGCCGAGACCGGGCCGAGCTGGGCGCCCATCCAGCAGGAGGACTGAGGCGACCGTATGGGTAAGCGCAAGCCCCGCCCCACTCCCGTCCTGCCCGAGTCGCTACCCGGGCTCGTCGACGCACACACGCACCTCTACTCCTGCGGTCACCGCACCGCCGACGAGGTTCGCGCCGCCGCAGACCGCGCCGCGCTCGCCGGGGTCGCGGCCCTGGTCACGGTGGGTGACGACCTGGCCGAGTCCGAGGCCGTCGTGGCCGCCGCCGAGGCCGACGAGCGGGTGTACGCCGCCGTGGCCGTGCACCCCACCCGAGCCGCCGAGATCACCGACCCCGAGTGCGGCGAGCAGGTGCGGGCGCGCCTGCGCGAACTCGCCGCCCACCCGCGGGTCGTCGCGGTGGGGGAGACCGGCCTCGACCACTACTGGGTGGGGAAGATGGACGGCTGCGCCGACCCGGCCGAGCAGGAGGAGTCGCTGCGCTGGCACGCCGGGCTCGCCGCCGAGCTGGGCAAATGCCTGATGATCCACAATCGCGAGGCCGATGACGACCTGCTGCGTGTGCTCGCGGAGGTCGCCGGCCCGGGCTCGGGCATCCCGCACGTGATGCTCCACTGCTTCTCCTCGCCGCTGGAGGTGGCGCGGGAGGCGCTGGACCGCGGGTACGTGCTGTCGTTCACCGGCAACGTCACGTTCAAGGCCAACGACCACCTGCGCGAGGCGGCCCGCCTGGCCCCGGCCGGGCAACTGCTCGTGGAGACCGACGCCCCGTACATGGCGCCCGAACCGTTCCGGGGCGCCCGCAACGAGCCCGGCCTGGTGGGTTACACCGCCCGGGCGATCGCGGAGGTCCGGGGGCAGACGCCGGAGGACTTCGTGTCGGAGGTCGCCGACACCGCCCGCGCCGTGTTCGGCCTGACCGTCTGACGGGCGGGCCCGCCCGGGCCGACGACCGGTGTGGCGCGTGGTACTCGTGAGGGCTGAGTGGCGAATGTAACGAAACGTGACCTGAATACCTCGTCGTCGTCGACTCGTTCCCGCATGTCACGAGGGTCACGTTGCCCCGGCGCTGTCCGCTCGTTACGCTATCGTGATGAAACGCGAACGGCTGTACGGCAGTTCGCGGAGCTACCCGAGGAGAGAACCGACAAGTGGTTGACGACGCACGGACCGACACCCCCACGGGCGCCCGACCCACCGCGACCCGAGGCATGCTCGCCCCCGTCAAGCGACTCCACGAGTCCCGCTCCACCATGCTGCGGCTGTCCGTCGCCGGGATGCTCACCACCCTCGTGGTGGGTGGGGTGGCGGCGCTCGACCAGCGCACGCAGTACACCCTCGAGGTCGACGGCGAGCAGGTCGAACTGGTCACCTTCAGCTCCGACGTGCGCGCCGCGCTCGCCGACGCCGGCTACAGCGTCGACGACCGGGACGTGGTGATCGCGCCCGGCGACAGCATCGACGACGGCGACACCGTCACCCTGCTGCGCGCCCGGCCCGTCACCGTCGAGGTCGACGGTCGCAGCGAGCAGGTCTGGACCACCGCCACCACCGTCGCCGACCTCGTGGCCGAGCGCGACGACGTCCCGCCCCGCAGCTACGTCAGCCCGCGCATCGACGCGGACGTCCCGCTCGACGGCACCACCGTCTCCGTGGTGACCCCGCGCGAGGCGCTGCTGTCCGACCACGGCGGCCCCGCCACCCCGATGGCCTCACCCGGTGAGACGGTCGGGCAGTTCCTCGAGCGCGCCGGCATCACCCTCGGCCCGCTGGACACTGTCACCCCGGCCCCGGACGCCCCCGTCGAGCCCGGCACCGAGGTCACCATCACCCGCGTGGCCGTGGCCGAGGAGACCGCGGTCGAGCAGTTCGAGGCCCCCGAACAGACCACCGAGGACCCCGAGGCCACCGAGGGCGAGCGCACGGTCGTCGATCCCGGTGCCCCCGGCGAGCGCGAGGTCGTTTACACAATCACCCGCGTCAACGGTGTCGAGACCGAGCGCGCCCGCGGCGCGGAGAAGGTCCTCACCGAGGCCCGCCCCGCCGTCGTCCGCGTGGGCACCAAGCCCAAGCCCGCCGCGCCGGCCGTCTCGAACGGCGGCGTGTGGGACTCGATCGCCCAGTGCGAGTCGGGCGGGAACTGGAGCATCAACACCGGCAACGGGTACTCCGGCGGGCTGCAGTTCGCCGCCGGCACCTGGACCGGCCACGGCGGCGGCCAGTACGCGCCCAGCGCGCACCTCGCCACGCGTGAGCAGCAGATCGCGATCGCCGAGAAGGTCCGGGCCTCGCAGGGCTGGGGCGCCTGGCCCGCCTGCACCTCCAAGCTGGGTCTGCGCTGACCGGCCCGGACGCGACCTTCCGCGGGCAGGCCGACCCTCTCGGCCCGCAGGAGGTGCGCGCGCTCGCGGAGGAACTGGGCATCAAGCCCACCAAGACCCTTGGACAGAACTTCGTCCACGACGCCAATACGGTCCGCAAGATCGTCACCGCCTCCGGCGTGGGCCGAGACGACACGGTGATCGAGGTCGGGCCGGGCCTCGGGTCGCTGACCCTGCCGCTGCTCGACGCCGCCGGCCACGTGGTGGCCGTGGAGATCGACCCCGTGCTGGCCACGCGCCTGCCCCGGACCGTGGCCGAGCGGGCCCCGCAGCTCGCCGACGCACTGACCGTCGTGGGCGCCGACGCGCTCGCGGTCTCCGGCGCCGACCTGGGCGGCCCGGGGGTCCCGCCGCCGACCGCGCTGGTGGCCAACCTGCCCTACAACGTCTCCGTGCCCGTGCTGCTGCACATGCTCGCCGAGGTGCCGACCCTGCGCACCGCGCTGGTGATGGTGCAGCTCGAGGTGGCCGATCGCCTCGCCGCCGCCCCAGGCTCCCGCGTCTACGGGGTGCCCAGCGTCAAGGCCGGGTTCTTCGGCACCGTCCGCCGCACCGGCACCGTCGGCCGCAACGTCTTCTGGCCCGTCCCCAACGTCGAGTCGGGCCTGGTGCGGATCGACGCCTACCCCGAGGCCCCGTGGGACCTGGGCGAGGCACACCGGAAACGGGTGTTCGCGGTGGCCGACGCCGCGTTCGCCCAGCGTCGCAAGACCCTGCGCGCCGCCCTGTCCGGGTGGGCGGGCTCCGGCGCGAACGCCGAACTCGCGCTGACCGAGGCCGACGTCGACCCCAAGGCCCGCGGTGAACAACTCACCACCGCCGACTTCGTCCGGATCGCCGAGGCGGCGGTGCGGCTCGGGATCGGACCGGCGCACCGGGAGCCGTAGGCTGGTGGTCATGCCCTGCGACGCCTCCACCCCCGCCGGCGCGCGCGCCGTGACGGCCGTCGCCCCCGCCAAGATCAACCTCCACCTCGGCGTCGGTGACGTCCGCGGCGACGGTTACCACGACCTGCTCACCGTGTACCGGGCCGTGGACCTGTGGGAGCGGGTCACCGTGTCGCTGGACGACGCCGACGACGACAGCGAGGTCGTCGTCACCGGGCCCGGGGCCCCGCAGGTGCCGACCGATCGGGCCAATCTCGCCGCCCGGGCCGTCGACCTGCTCCGCGAGGAGGCGGGATCGGACGCCCGGATCGCCATCCGGATCCACAAGGGCGTCCCCGTGGCCGGCGGGATGGCCGGCGGCAGCGCGGACGCCGCCGCCGCGCTCGTGGCCACGGACCGGCTGCTCGGTCTGGGACTCGGCCGGGCGGCGCTGGAGGAGCGGGCCGCGAGGCTGGGCAGCGACGTGCCCTTCTGCATCCGCGGCGGCACGGCGCTGGGTACCGGGCGCGGCGAGAAGCTCGCGACGCTTCTGCACGCCCGTGCCGAGCAGCACATCGTGGTGGCCCTGGCCGACGGGGGACTGTCCACCCCGACGGTGTTCGCCGAGTTCGACCGGCTGCGCGCCGAGCGCGACCGGCTGCGCGCGGAGCGCGACCCTGCTGATCCCGGGCGCGACCCGGCTGATCCCGAGCGGGGCCTGCCGCGCGCGGGCGGGGTCGACCCGCTCGTGGCGGCCCTCGCCGGCGACGATCCCGCCGCCGTGGCCGGGCTGCTCGCCAACGACATGGAGGCCGCCGCGCTCTCGCTCATGCCCGCCCTCCGCCGGACCCTGCGCGTCGGCCGGGAGGCCGGGGCCCTGCACGGCATGGTCTCCGGCTCCGGCCCCACCTGCCTGTTCTTCTGCACCGACCGTGACCACGCGATCGCCGTCGCCGCCGAGGTCAGCGAGCACGGCGTCGCCCGCGAGGTCCGCGTGACCCGCGGCCCGGTCGGCGGTGCGCACATCGTCGACGACCCCACAGGAAAGTAGAGATGGCCCCCACCAACCTCATCAACCTCGAGCAGTGCTCGGTCTCCTTCGGGATCCGGCAGGTGCTCGACAACGTCTCACTGGGCGTCAACGCCGGCGACCGCATCGGCGTCGTCGGCCTCAACGGGGGCGGCAAGACCACCCTGCTGGAGATCCTCACCGGCGTGGCCGAGCCCGACTCCGGGCGCGTCTCGCAGGTCAGCGGTCTGCGGATCGCCGTGGTCACGCAGCGCACGGAGCTCGCCGCCGACACCGTGGGCCAGGCCGTGGTCGGCAGGCTCGGCCTCGCGGTCCACGAGTGGGCCGGTGACGCCCGCGTCCGCGCGGTGCTCGACGGCATCGGGATCCACGACCTGGGACTGGACACGCCCGTCGCGGATCTGTCCGGCGGTGAGCGGCGCCGGGTGTCGCTCGCCGCGGCCCTCGTGCAGGATTTGGACCTGCTCGTGTTGGACGAGCCGACCAACCATCTCGACGTCGAGGGGGTCCAGTGGTTGGCGGACCACCTGGTCGCGCGATCGAGTGCGCTCGTCGTCGTCACCCACGACCGGTGGTTCCTCGACACGATCGCCACCCACACCTGGGAGGTGGTCGACGGCCACGTCGAGCAGTACGAGGGTGGCTACAACGACTGGGTGTTCGCGCGCGCCGAGCGCGACCGCCAGGCCGCGGCCACCGAGTCGCGTCGTCAGAACCTCATGCGCAAAGAACTCGCGTGGCTGCGCCGCGGCGCCCCGGCGCGGACGTCCAAGCCGCGCTATCGCATCGAGGCGGCCGAGGCGCTCATCAAGGACGTGCCGCCGCCCCGCGACTCGCTACAGCTGTCGAGCTTCGCCGCGCGGCGCCTCGGTAAGGTCGTGATCGAGCTGGAGGACGCGCGCCTCGATGCCCCCGACGGCCGCACCCTCGTCGACGACCTCACCTGGCGACTGGCCCCCGGCGAGCGTGTGGGCCTGGTCGGCGTCAACGGTTCCGGCAAGACCACGCTCCTGCGCGCGCTCGCCGGTGAGGCCCCCCTCGCCGCGGGTAGCCGCAAGGAGGGCAAGACCATCCGGATCGGGTGGCTGCGTCAGGAACTCGACGACCTGCCGCTGGATCAGCGGGTGCTCGAGGCGATCGAGGACGTCGCCGCCCGGGTGGCGTTCGGCAAGGACGAGCTCACCGCCTCCCAGCTGGCCGAGCGGCTGGGCTTCTCGCCGGCCCGTCAGCGCACGCCCGTCGGCGACCTGTCCGGCGGCGAGCGGCGGCGCCTGCAGCTCACGCGCGTGCTCATGGCCGAGCCCAACGTCCTGCTGCTCGACGAGCCCACCAACGACCTCGACATCGACACGCTGCGCCAACTCGAGGACCTGCTCGACGGCTGGCCCGGCACGATGGTCGTCATCTCGCACGACCGCTACCTCGTCGAGCGCATCTGTGACTCGGTGTGGGCGCTGTTCGGCGACGGCCAGCTCACCAACCTCCCGCGCGGCATCGACGAATACCTCGAGCGCCGTCGCGTCGCCGGGGCGGCTGGCGACTCGGGCAAGGTGTCGCGCTCCACGCCGGGCGCCGCGTCTGCTTCGGCTGGCGGCTCTGGGGCCGGTGCCGCGGGTGGTAGTGCCACGGCTCCCGCCCTCTCCGCCGCCGAGGAGCGGGCACTCACCAAGGAGATGTCGAAGATCGAGCGGCAGATGGGCAAGCTCGACAAGCGCGAGGCCGAGCTCCACAAGGCCATGGCCGATGTCTCGGCAGGGGCAATGGACACCGAGAAGCTGGCCGCCCTGGACCGCGAGCTCAAGGACGTCTCCGCGGAGAAGGACACGCTCGAGGAGCGCTGGATGGAACTGGGCGAGCAAATCGAGGGTTGAGTCGCCCGGCCGGCCGACCTAGGCAGCCGACTGCGACCCCGGTTCGCGCTCTGCAGCGTGGAGTCGCTGTTCCGCCTGAGCGCGCAGGTACCTCCGTTCGGAGGCGCGACGGTGCCGGGTGTGCGGTTGGCGCTGCGATCCGGGTATGCAGTCTCCGGTTCTGCCGGCTTCGCCGGCCTCCTTCTGTAGCCGGGAGCGTTCGGGGTGTCGCGGTGCGCCGAACTCCGCCAATGGGCCGGTGGGGGTGGTGATGACGCGTGTCCCGGGGTCCTTGTCGGGATGGTTCGGACCATGTATCCACACGTAGTCCCCGTCAGTGCTCCGGTAGTAGGCCCAGATGCCATCGGTCTTGAGGCGATGGTGGGTGCGGCAGATGCTGCCGAGGTCGTCGCTGGTGGTGTATCCGCCGCGTTGGGGATCGTCGTGGTCGAAGGGGATGATGTGGTCGAGGTCCGTCTTGTCCGCCGGGGTCTGGCAGCCGGGGAAAACGCAGGTGCCGTCGCGACCCCGACAGAAGCGGGCCAGTGCCTCCGAGGGGCTGTACCGGCGGGAGGCCTCACTGTCCGGGTCCGCGAGCGTGTCGATCGCGTCGAGTCTGCGCCTGGCGAATCGCTGCAGTTCATCGGACGTGAAGCGACTGACGGGGCCGTAACCTGCCACGAACAGGCCCCGGAAGTCCGCGTCCCCGTCGTCGTAGGCGTGGATCACGACCCGGCGGGCCGCGGCCATCGCGTCCGGGTCCGTGAGGTGGTCTCCGTCGGGTGCGGGCAGACAGGTCCAGCCGCGGCTCAGGGCGAGGAGGCCGGCGGCCCTGAGTTGCCCGATCGACCGGGGGTCGTCTGTTGCGGCGGTGCGGACCAGGGCTTCGATCCGCTCGGTGATCTCCAGGCCGTCGACAGCTGAGAGGGTCGCGGTGAGCAGCGCGAGATCGCCGGTGACCGGCGTCATCTTCACGTTCTGCTCTCGCCGAGCCTGTTGTGCGCGGGCGTCCGCTCCCACGGGGTCGCAGCTCGCGACGTGCTTGCTGAGCATCTTGCGCAGTGGCCCGATCCTGGGAGGGTGGGTTCGGCGCCTCGTCGGTGCGAGTCCCTCGCTGATGCGGCGGTCGAGTTCCGGCATGAGACGGTCCTCCACCAGGGCGGTCTCCTCGGCGATGGCGTGGGCCGCGTCGACTCCGATCCACCCAGTCGTCAGCAGTGTCGCGGTGAGAGGCAGCCGCTCGGTCAGTTCTATGGCGGTGGCCACCAGCCGAAATGCCCCGCGGCGGGACAAAGCCATCGAGGCGCTCACCATGGTCGCCGCCGTGTCCAGGGGATCGCGTCGCTGGTCGTTCTGGGTTGACCTGGATACGCAGTCGTACGCATAGGCCACAGTGCGGCCTTCGGCAGCGTTGATCGCCCGCTGCGCGAGATAGCCGCGTCGCTGTCCGGGGTCCCATCGGCTGAAGGCCTCAGGGACGACGACGTCGGTGGCGGGGGTAGGCACCGTCGTGAATCCCGGCGGGGTCACGAACGGCGAGTGGGCGGTGTCTGTTGGGCTCATGGTTCGACTGTATGTTCGAGGTACGACATGGTCGGAAGAAGTGGCTGTCACGGCCGTGACCTGCGGTGCCCTGGATGCCCCGTTCAGGGCGGCGCAGGTCAGACGGCACCGCGGTTCAGACGGGACTGCGGTGCAGTCGGAGGGGTTGACGGCAGGCAGCAGCGCGGCGGCGGAGGTGAGGCATGGCGGTACGGCGCCACCGCGCCCGGGTGCTCGATGGACACCGGCAGCCCGCGGGCCCGGGCGGCGTCTGCAGCCTCGTGACCTGCGGTGCCCTGGATGCCCCGTCCAGGGCACCGCAGGTCAGACGGCACCGCAGGTCAGATGGCACCGCGGCTCAGACGGAGGCGTGGACGGCAGCCAGTAGCGCGTCGGGGTCCGTGAGGTCCGGCAGGACGGTGTGGGCGCCGGCGGCGCGGAGGTCGTCGGCGGATACCCTGCCGGTGGCGACAGCCACGCAGACGGCACCCGCGGCGCGCGCCCCGCGGACATCGTGCACGTGATCGCCCACGACCACCGACCGCCCGGGGGTCACGTCCACACCGCGGGCCCGGGCGGCGGCGAGGGCGTCGCGGACGAGGTGGGCGCGGTCCGCGTGGTGATCACCGAACGCGCCGAGTCCGGGATCGGGCAGCCCGTCGAAGCCACAGAGCCGCAGCTTGAGCAGCGCCGTCCGCCGCATGTTGCCCGTGACGATCCCCTGGTGCAGTCGCGGGTCCGCGGCCAGGGCGGCGACAGCTTCGTGGGCGCCGGGCAGGGGGCCGCCACCTCCGGCCAGGAGATCGTCCCCGAACGTTTCGCAGCGCCGGGCCACGGCGTCCATGAGGGAAAGGACCACCTCGTCGTCGTCGACACCTATCCCGTTGATCTCGAGGAGATCGGTGAGGATCGCGCGGTCGGTCCGTCCGGCGAAGGACGCGCCCATGACGGGGTCGCGGCCGAGGAGGTCGGCGAGCGCCGGGGTGATCATGCGGGTCCCGAAGCCGGCGGGGTCGAGGAGGGTGAGGTCGAGGTCCCACAGGACGAGTACGTCGCTCACGTCCCGAACGTCTCCAGCAGCGGCGCCAGCCAGGTGGTGAGGAAGGTGCGGAGGTCGTCGTCGGAGCGGGCCTCGGGCGAGTCCAGGCACAGCACCGACCAGCCCACGTGCACGCCCACCTCGAGGGGCGTTGTCGCGGCGTCGAGCACATCGGTGAACGCGCCGGTGAGCATGGTGAGTCGCTCGGAGACGGCCTGCGAGACCAGGTCCTCGCGGCTGCCGAAGATGGAGTAGACGGTCTGGCGGCTGACCTCGGCCCGCTTGGCGACCGCGGCGATCGTGACGCCCCCGAAACCGGCGCGCCCGATGACCGCTCGGGTGGCGTCGAGGATGGAGTCGCGGGAGCGCACCCCGCCAGTATCCCGGACGCCGCCGGACGCCGTGCCTAAAAGACGGCGCCCCTAGAATACAGCGCCCACGTCCTGCCGCACGATCCTGTCCAGCGGGCGCTCGGCGATCGCGGCGATGGTCAGCGACGGGTTGCACGCGGCGGTCGTGCCGGGGATGAGCGCGCCGTCGACGACGTACAGCCCGCGCTGGCCCGGGACGCGGCCGTCGAGGTCGCAGACCTGTCCCATGACGGCGCCGCCGAGCGGGTGCCAGGTGGAGTTGAGCATGCGGTTGGTGTCCGTGAGGTGGTCGGTCGGGCCGGCGATGTCGCGTGCGGTGCGATCGACGTGGGTGAGGATGCCGGAGTCGCCGTCGGCTGGCCAGCGGATGATCCCGCGGTCCTGCGCCGAGTCGTAGACGACCCGACCGCGGTCGGCGCTGACGCCGTAGCCAACCATCACCGTGGTGTGGGGGTCCGGTCCGAACGGCGGGAGCGAGGCCTGGATGACGGTGTGGGCGGTGGCGGGGTCGGACCAGTTGAGACTGCCGTAGACCACGGGCCCGCCCTGGACGGCGCCGAACCCGGCGGTGGGGTCGGTCCACAGGTAGATGCGGTCGGCGTTGGAGCCCCAGCCGCTGCCGACGGCGTCGGGCAGGTCGGTGACGGCGTCGGTGGCGGCGGCGCGGGTGAGCAGGGTGGAGGTGCCCACCGAGCCGGCGGCCATGATCAGTGCCGGGGCCCGCATCGACAGCGTCCGGACGAGCCGTCCGGCGGTGTCGAGGACCTCCACGTCCAGCTCCCAGCGGCCGTCGGGAGGCGGCGCATCGCGCGCACATCGTGCAGAGGCCGGACGTCGACCAGGCCCGTGGCCTCGGCGCGGGCGAGTTAGGTGACGTCGACGGAGTGTTTGCCACCGTTGTTGACCCCCAGGGAGCTGTCGCCGTTGGTGTAGGACGGGCGCATCTCGCCGCGCAGTTCCGCCAGGGCGTAGTCCCAGTCCATCGGCATGGGGATCTTGCGCAGGGGCAGCCCGGCGTCGCGGACGCGCTGGGCGAAAACGCGGGAGGCGGCGTACCGGGGCGCGGCGACGAGCTCGTCGGGGGCCTCGGCGAGGCGCAGCATCCGGGAGACGCGTGGGTAGTACTCGCGCTCCATCTCGCGCCAGTCGATCGCGCCGGGGGACCACGTGTGGAACAGCTCCTCGGTGGGTTGTAGTGCCATGCCCTGGTAGATGAGGGAGCCGCCGCCGACGCCGGTGGCGCAGACGGACGTCATGTTCTCGCCGACGGACGCCTCGAGCAGGCCGGTGTGGCGCGGGAGGTCCACGGGGCGGCCGAACACCTCGGCCGGCGGGCGGAACCACGGGGCGCGCTCGTCGGGGGAGGTGGCGCTGGGGAAGGTGGTGGAGCCCGGTCCGGTGGGCCAGCGACGGCCTCGTTCGACGACGACGACACCCGCCTCAGCGAGACGAAGCGCTGAGATGCCGCCGCCGAATCCGCTCCCGACCACGATGCACCGGTGGTCCTGCGCATCGTGGGGGATCCGTCCGGGTGCGGGGGAGTCGGTCGCGGCGCCGGCGGAGTCGCTCGGCCGGGCGGCAGCCGCGGGGTCGGTGGCCAGGGCGGCGACCCCGGCGGCGGCGACGGTGCCGAGGAAGCCCCGGCGGGAGATGTGCCGCATGGGCGTGAAACTAGACAGTGTTGACGAAAACTGTCAATATCGTCGTCCCGGTCGAGGAGGCCGGGTCGGGTCCGTAGGCTCAGGCCATGAGCAGCAAGAAACCCTCCGGCAAGAGCGGCAGCAAGAGCGCGTCCAAGAGCGGTGCCAAGAGCGGTGCGAAGAAGAAGGACCTCCTGCCCAGCGGTCTGGAGAAGCTGCCGAAGAAGGCCTACGAGGCCGAGCTCGAGCGGCTGCAGGCGGAGCTGGTCGAGATGCAGGCCTGGCTCCGGGAGACCGGCAACCGGATGGTGGTGGTCTTCGAGGGGCGCGACGCCGCGGGCAAGGGCTCGGCCATCAAGCGGATCACGCAGTACCTCAACCCGAGGCACGCCCGGATCGTGGCATTGCCCGCCCCGACGGAGGTGCACAAGACGCAGTGGTACTTCCAGCGCTACATCGAGCACCTGCCGGCGGCCGGGGAGATCGTGATCTTCGACCGGTCCTGGTACAACCGGGCCGGGGTGGAGCGGGTGATGGGTTTCTGCACACCCGACGAGTACCGGCGGTTCCTGCACCAGGCTCCGATCTTCGAGCGGCTGCTGGTGGAGGACGGGATCATGCTCCGCAAGTACTGGTTCTCCGTGTCCGACGAGGAGCAGGAGCGCCGGTTCCGGTCGCGCCATGACGACCCGATGCGCCGCTGGAAGCTCTCGCCGATGGACCTGGAGTCCATCACCCGGTGGGAGGACTACAGCCGGGCCAAGGACGAGATGTTCGTCCACACCGACATCCCCGAGGCGCCGTGGTTCACGGTCGAGTCCGAGGACAAGAAGCGCTCGCGGATCAACGTCATCTCGCACCTGCTGTCGACCGTGCCGTGGGAGAAGCTCGACCCGCCGGAGCTGGAGATCCCCGAGCGGCCGAAGGGTGCGGACTCGAGCTACGACCGCCCGCCGCGCGAGGAGTTCAGGTACGTGCCGGACGTGGCCTCGCAGTTGTTGGAGGGCTGAGGCGGCGGGCCCGCATCGGGGGCAGTGAAGTAGGAATTCCTAGTATCCGTGCGACGGTCGGTGGGCGGCCTGACACTATGGGGTCATGAGCGAATTCGTCAGCAGCCGGCGTGATGGCCGGATACAGCACATCGTCCTGGACCGCCCCAAGGCCCTGAACTCGCTGGACCTGTCCATGTGCCGGGCCCTGCACACGGCGCTGGACCAGGCGTCCAAGGACGAGGACGTCGAGGCCGTCGTCACCACCAGCACCTCGGAGAAGGCGTTCTGTGCGGGTGGCGACATCCGCGCGCTGCGCGACGCCGCGGCGGCCGGTGAGCACGAGAGGAACCACGAGTTCTTCTCCGAGGAGTACGCGATGGATCTGGCGTACCACACGCACCGCGTCCCCACGGTCGCCGTGATCCACGGGGTGGCCATGGGCGGAGGCCTGGGAGTCTCGATCAACGGTTCGCACCGCGTGGTGACCAAGAAGGTCATGATGGCCATGCCGGAGACGGCGATCGGCTTCATCCCGGACGTCGGCGCCAGCCACTTCCTTCCGCGCCTGTGCGGCGGCGGCGCACGCGGCCTGGCCGTGGCGATCTACCTGGGCACGACGGGCGTGCGGATGAACTCCGCCGACGCCCTCTTCACCGGCCTGGCCACCCACCTGATCGACGACGACGAGCGCAACGCCTTCGTCGACGCCGTCGCTGCCATCGGCTTGGCCGACGCGCTGAAGAGGTTCGGTCTCGAGCGCGCCGAGGCGGGGGAGTCCGCCGTCGAGGCCCGTATCGAGCGCATCGAGGACGTCTTCTCCCGCGACACCGCGCAGGAGATGATCGCGGCGCTGGAGTCCGGTGAGCAGGACGAGTGGGCCACGTCCACTCTCGAGATGTTGCGGTCGCACTGCCCCACGTCGATCGTCGCCACCATCGAGCTGCTGCGCGCCGGGGCGAAGGCGGAGGACCTGCGGGAGTGCCTGGACAACGAGCTGGCCCTGGGCGCCTGGATCACCGCCCGCCCGGACTTCGTCGAGGGCGTGCGGGCCGTCGTGATCGACAAGGACCGCAACCCCACCTGGGATCCGGCGGATCTCGATTCGGTGGACGTCGACGCCATCCGTTCGGCGCTCGCCGGGAGCTGAGCGGTTTCTCCGCGGACTGATCGGGATACGCTGAGCGGCGTCCGGCGCACGGGGCGCCACTCGTGAGGAGCGTCATGACTAGCAGCGGAGACAACGTGGGCCCTCCGGCGGCGCCGACGCCGGCGGACCCGACGCCGGAGGCGCTGGCTCCGCACGAGGAACCTAAGGGCTGGGGCATCGCAGGCGTCACGGCGGTGTCCCTCGCGGCCCTGTTCGTGGTGGTGTGGGGACTGTCCGAGCACGCCAGTCTGCTAATGCCGGCGTTCCTGGCGCTGAACCTGGTCATCGCCGCCCAGCCCCTGCAGCGGCTGCTGCAGCGGGCAGGGTTGCCCCGCTGGGGGGCGATGATCATCGTCCTGCTGGTGCTCTACCTGCTGCTTGCCGCGCTGGTCGGAATGCTGGTGTGGGCGTTGTGGGTCGCGGCCGAAGAGATCCCGCAATACCAGGACAAGTTCATCGAACTGTACGAGCAGACGATCGCGTTCCTCGGCACCTTCGGCGTGAGCGAGGATCAGGTCACCTCGAGCCTCCAGGGAGTGGACCCCACCACGATCGTCGGCACCCTGCAGAACGTCGCGGGCCAGTTGTCCTCGGCCGGCGGTCAGCTCACCGTCCTGGTGATCGCGCTGACGTTCCTCGTGTTCGACGTCCCCGGCATCACGAGGCGTCGCGCGGTGATCGCCCGGCAGCGGCCCCGGCTCGCCGACGCCCTCGGGTCGTTCACCGACGGCGTGAAGTCGTACTGGATCGTCTCCACGGTCTTCGGCGTCATCGTGGCCGTGATCGACACGGTGGCCCTGATGATCCTCGGCGTGCCGCTGGCGCTGGTGTGGGGCGTGCTCGCGTTCGTCACCAACTACATCCCCAACATCGGCTTCGTGCTGGGGCTGGTACCGCCGGCACTGTTCGCGCTGCTCACCGGGGGGCCGGTCGAGGCCATCTGGGTGGTGGTGATCTACAGCGTCGTCAACCTGGTCATGCAGAGCTTCATCCAGCCCAAGTTCACGGGCGATGCCGTGGGGCTGACCCCCACCGTGACGTTCCTGTCGTTGGTGTTCTGGTCGGCGATCGCCGGTGCGCTGGGCGCGATCCTCGCCGTCCCGCTGACGCTGGCGGTCAAGGCGTTCCTCGTGGACGCCGACCCCCGGATGGCCTGGCTCTCCACGTTCCTCACGACCCCGGACGCGGACGCCAGGAGGGACCGGCGGCGCGCGGCGCGGCTGGAGGCGGCCCGGTCGACGTAGTTCCGGCCGGACGGTCAGGCGGCGGGCTCGGTGGGCTCTGCGGGCTCGGCGGGTTCGTCCCCGACGCGGGTGAAGGTGCCCAGGCCGTTGCCGTCGAGGAGATCGACGGTCACCGTGTCGCCGTCGACGGTGACGCTGCCGCGGGAGCCGGGCGGCCAGTTCTCACCGACCGGGCTCACGGCGAAGGTGTCGCCGTCCCAGTGGTCGAGCGGCCAGACCTGCGGTCCCGGGCCCACGTCCAGCGCGAGTGCGGGGCCGGCGTCCGGCGGGTCGTCCGAAACCGGGTCGTCCGATCCCCGGTCAGCCTGTGAGGCGACGCGGCGGATCTCGATCTCGCCGAAGTAGTCGTTGCGGTAGACGCCCACCAGCTCATCCGCCGGGCGCGGCGGTGCGGGGGCGGAGGGTTGCCGAGTGGAGACCAGGTCGCCGACGGGGGCCAGCAGTGGGCCGAACGCCTCGCCGTACAGCTCCCGCCACTTCAGGGTGGGGTCGCCGAACTGCGCGTAGTCCGCGAAGCGCGAATTGATGGTCTCCGCCACCCCGACGGGCGAGGCGTTGGTCAGGGTGATGATGCCGAGGTCCAGCGACGGCATCATGAGCATCGCCGTTCCGGCGCCGAGCGCGAACGCACCGGAGTGGCTCCACTCGACGCGGCCGGAGGAGTTGGTGGAGATATTGAACCCATAGCCGTAGGTCCCGGTCCGGTCCGCCGCGGACTGCGGGGGCGAGGACACTGCCTGCGGGGTCAGGGCCTGTCGGAGCGCGTCGGAGGGGACCACCTGCGAGCCACCGGGCCCCTTGCCGTCGTCGAGCACCATCGACATCCACCGCGCCATGTCCGTGACCGACGAGCTCAGGCCCCCCGCGGGGGCCTGGGCGTCCGGGTCACGCGCGGGATCGGCCGGGACCCAGTCGCCGGACGACTCGCCCGACTCGTCGGCGGCGGCGCGGACATGGCCGACGACGCGGTTGTCGCGGTCGAGCAGGTCCTCGTAGGAGTAGGAGGTGTCGTCCATGTCGAGGGAGTCGAAGAGCCGCTCGCGGGCCAGCTCCGGCCACGGCGTGCTGGCCGCGACGGCCACGGCTTCGGCTCCGGCGGTGAGCCCGAAGTTGGTGTACGCGTACGAGGCGCGGAACGGCTCCACCGGCAGGTGGCGCAGGCCGTGCAGGATCGCCGGGCGGTCGTATCCGAGGTCCTCCAGGTCGTCGCCCGCATGCTCGGGCAACCCGGAGCGGTGCGCGAACAGGTCGCCCACCGTCACGTCGGCGGTCACTCCCGGATCGGACAGGGCGAACCACGGGAGGTGCTCGCGCACGGGCGTCGACCAGTCGACCTCACCCGCAGCGGTCTCCGCGGCCACGACGGTGGCGCTGACAGGCTTGGACACCGACGCCATGGGGAACACCGTCCGCGCGTCCACCTCCTCGCCGGTCTCGGTGCTGCGCACGCCGAACCCCTCGGCCAACGCCACCTCGCCACCGTGCACCACCGCCACTGCGACGCCCGGGATGCCCGAGGCCTCGAGCTCCTCCTCGACGATGTCGGTCACCTTGCCGATCGCGTACTCGACCCGGTCCTCCGAGACCTCCAGTCCGGAGTAGGCCGCGGGACTCTGGCCGGGCTCCGGGTCGGGGACCGGGGTGCCGCACGCCGAGGCGGACAGGGCCACGGTGAGCCCGAGCGCCGTTGCTCCGGCGATCCGCGGGCGGCGCGAGCGACGGGGAGGGGACGGGTCCGGGGTCATTGCCTCAGATTAGTCGTCCGGCGCCGCGAATCGCCGCAACAGCGCAGGACGAGCCGGTGGTCAGCGCGCCCGTTCCCAGTTGGCGGTCCACGCCTCGGCGCCGCCCATGAGCTGACGCTCCAGCTCGGCCCGGTCGGGCCCGGCGCGGTGCAGCACGTCGGCGGCCCAATCGGCGTAGAGGCCGTACTGGGCGACCCCGTCGGTGTTGAGGTCGTACACGCGGTCACCGAACCGCCACCGGTCCATCACCACGCCGCTGGGCGCGATGAACGGGTACACGAGCGGGTCGCCCGCCGCGCTCGGCCGGGGCTCGGCGAGGGCGGCCAGGCCGTTGACGTCGGAGCCGAAGCCGTAGCCGGTGAACGGCCGGGCGGCGCCGGCGGTGTTCGTGCGCCACTGCTCGAGGAAGCCGGTCTCGAAGTTCTCGGTGGCCTCGGCGGGCCAGGCGAACGCGGCCACGAACCCGCCCTGCTCGTGGACCCGGCGAGTGTTGCCCTGCGTGGCCCAGGCGTGGTCCACGACCAGGCCTGTGTACCCAGCCTCAGCGGCGATGTCGAGGGTGCGGTGGGCGGTCTTGACGCCCATGTGGTCGATGTTGATCACCATGCCGCGGGCCATCATCCCGCGGATCGCGTGCTCGCCTAGCGGCGTCAGCCCGCGCACGTTGCACAGCGGGGCCTCGGGGTAGACGGGCAGTGCCGCGCCCGCCGGGGCGTCCGAGGAGGCCACCGTCAGGCCGTCGGCGACGGGCGTGGAGGCCAGGGGTTGGGCGTGGTCGGCGTCGGGACCGGTGCACGGCTCGGTCTCCCAGAACCGCTGGGTGCCCAGTTTGTTGCCGATGTTGACCGCGAGGCCGGCCAGTTCCTCGTCCATGCGGGCGCCACCGAGGGCGTTGTCGAACTTGTGTACCGGGAACACGGTCGACACGCCCCACGAGGTGAACTCGTCGAGACCCCGGTCGATGTCCTCGGTCGTGCACATCGGCACGTCGTCGACCACCCGGCACCCGAACGGCTCGGATGCCTCGACGCCCAGCGTGACCGCGAGTTTCCCGTCCGCCGCGATCGCGCGGACGTCCTCCGGCGAGCGGGCGATCCGGAACCAGCCCCGCCCGGGACCGCCGTGCTCGGCGTCGATATGGGCCTCCATCCGCTCGAGGTAGTCCACCTGCCGGCGCAGCTGCGCCATCTCGTCGCACCGGGAGCGCGCGGGCACCCCGATCCCGGCCAGGGCCTCGCAGAGCACACGGTTCGCTACGAGGTGGTTGTTGAGTACCCGGAGCCCGCCGCGCCACGCCCGCTCTATACCGGTGTAGTAGGCCTGTTCGTGCAGTTGTGAGTCGTGCGACGGCCACTGCGCGAAAGTGGGGAAGCCCTGGGTCCCGCCGGGCAGGGCGGTGCCCCCGAGCACCGATTCGAGCAGCGCGAAGTGCCCGGTTCCCGAGTGGCTCGGACAGTCCGCCAGCGCCTCGCCGAGGCCGCCGGGGGAGAACGGCTCGCCGCAGCGCAGGGCCCCGCCGAACGCTTGCGACGCCGCGAGGTGCGCGTGGGCGTCGACCATGCCGCTGATGGGGGAGCCGTCGGTCGGGGTCGCCGCCCGGGTCGGTGCGGCGTTCAGGGGGGCGAGTAGGGCGACGACGACGAGGAGTGCCGTCGCGGCCCACGCACGGCCTCCGGGATGTGCTGCCCTCGTCGTCGTCCCTTGTACCACCATGGCGTGACATTAATCCCACTCCTCCGGCAGGGGTGGGGGTTTCGCCCGGCCGGCGGGGCGACCGGCCGGCCGGGCAGGGCTCGCGTCAGAGCTGGCGCGCCACCTCGGAGGCGACCAGGTCGAGGTGGTCCAGGTCGGACATGTCGAGCAACTGCAGGTAGATGCGCCGGGCACCGATCGCCGCGTACCGGCCGATCGTGTCCACGACCTCGTCCGGGGTCCCGGCGGCGCCGTTGGCCCGCAGTTCGTCGACCTCGCGGTTGATGGCGTCCGCCCGCCGGGCGACCTGCGCCTCGTCGCGCCCGCAGCACAGGACGAGCGCCGCCGAGCGGATGATCTCCTCGGGGGCGCGGCCGCGCGCGGCGCAGGCCTCGTCGACCCGTCGGTACTGCGTCGCCACGGTGTCGAGGTCGGCGAACGGCACGTTGAACTCGTCGGCGAACCGGGCGGCCAGCGCCGGGGTCCGCTTCCTGCCGTGACCGCCGACGATCACCGGTGGGCGCTGCTGCACGGGCTTGGGCAGGCCGGGGGAGTCCAGCATCTCCATACGCTTCCCGTGGACGGAGACCGTCTCGCCTGCGGGCGTGGACCAGAAGCTCTCCAGTGCCCCGAGGGTGTCCTCCAGCAGGTCGAACCGCTCGCCCAGCGGCGGGAAGGGGATGCCGTAGGCGGTGTGCTCGTCGGCGTACCAGCCGGCGCCGAGTCCCACGTCGAGGCGGCCACCGGACATCTCGTCGACCTGGGCCATCGAGATCGCCAGCGGGCCCGGGTGGCGGAACGTCACCGAGGTGAGCAGCGTGCCGAGCCGGATGGTCGAGGTCTCGCGGGCCAGGGCGGCGAGGGTCAGCCACGCGTCGGTGGGGCCGGGCAGTCCGCTGATGTCGCCCATCTTGAGGTAGTGGTCCGACCGGAAGAAGGCCTCGTAGCCGAGGTCCTCCGCCGCGCGGGCGACGGCGAGCTGGTCGGCATACGTCGCGCCCTGCTGGGGCTCGACGAAGACGCGGAGGCTGACCGGAGAATCACTGGGCATGCCCTCCAGCATGCCGCCGGGTGACCCGCCCGCGCCAACCGCCGGCCCGCGTCAGGGCTAGTTGGTGTCGGCGACCAGCGGCTCGATGGTGAGGTGCTCCATCTCCTTGGTGATGTACTGCAGCCGCCACTTGTCACCGAACAGGGCCAGCAGTTCGCCGTCGGTGCGCTGGAAGACCTCGACTCCGCGCTGGCGGCCGAGTTCGCCGGCCGACTCGGCGTCGGTGCGGCGGGCGATCGTGTACGGCAGGTTGTCCACCACGACCTCGACGTTGAACTCGGCCTTCATCCGGGCCGTGACCACCTCGAACTGCATGGGGCCGACCGCGGCCATGACCGGGTTGGCGTCGCCGCGGGTGTCGTTGCGCAGGATCTGCACCACGCCCTCGGCGGCCAGCTGGTCGATGGCCTTGCGGAACTGCTTGTACTTGCCCAGCGACTGGGCGCGGACCACCGCGAAGTGCTCGGGGGCGAACTGTGGGATCGGCGGGAACTGCACCTTCCTACCGCTGTAGAGGGTGTCGCCGGGGGCGAGGGCCGTGGCGTTGACCAGGCCCACCACGTCGCCGGGGTAGGCGGTCTCCACGGTGGTGCGGTCGCGGCCGAACACCGTCAGCGCGTACTTGGTGGTGAACGGCTTGCCCGTCTGGGCGTGCTGGACCACCATGCCGCGCTCGAACTCGCCGGAGACCACGCGCATGAACGCCAGGCGGTCGCGGTGCGCGGCGTCCATGCCGGCCTGCACCTTGAACACCATGGCGGAGAACGGCTCCGAGGTCTTGCGGGGCTCGCCCGAGACGGTCGGCCACTCGCGCGGCGGCGGGGCCAACTCGACGAGCGCGTCGAGGATCTGGTGGACACCGAAGTTGAGCATCGCCGAGGCGAAGATCACCGGGCTGGTCTCACCGGCCAGGTATAGCTCCTGGTCGTGGTCCTGGCCCATCGCCGAGAGCAGCTCGGACTCCTCGACCGCGGTCTCCCACACGTCGCCCTCGCGCTCGGCGGCGGTGTCCGGGTCGTAGTGCTGCTCGGGGGCGATCGTCGACCCGCCGGCGGTGCGGGTGAAGTGCACGTACTCCTCGGGGGCGCCGTCGTCGCCGCGCCGCAGCAGGCCGCGGTAGTCGCCGGCGATGCCCACGGGCATGAACAGGGGGGTGGGCACGAGGCCGATCTGCTCGGTGATCTCGTCGAGCAGTTCGAGCGGCGCCCGGCCGGGCCGGTCCCACTTGTTGATCACCGTGATGATCGGCAGACCGTTGTGCTTGCACACCTGGAAGAGCTTGAGGGTCTGCGGCTCGAGACCCTTGGCGGCGTCGATGAGCATGACCGCCGCGTCGACCGCGGTGAGGACGCGGTAGGTGTCTTCGGAGAAGTCGGCGTGGCCGGGGGTGTCGACCAGGTTGATGACGTACGGGTCGTCGCCCGGGTTCGAGCCCTCCGGTGCGTAGGTGAACTGCAGCGCGGTGGAGCTGACGGAGATGCCGCGGGCCTTCTCCATCTCCATCCAGTCCGACACGGTGGACCGGCGGCCCGACTTGCCGTGGACGGCGCCGGCCTCGGTGATCACCCGCGCGTGCAGCGCGAGCGCCTCCGTGAGCGTGGACTTGCCGGCGTCCGGGTGGGCGATCACGGCGAACGTCCTGCGGCGCGCGACTTCGGACGTGACGTCCCCGGCGGCGTCCGCACCCGTGGCGTGCCCGCCCGTTCCGGTGTCCTCGGCGGTCTCGGTCACGCGCACTCCTTCTGGCAGTCGACGGCCCTCGTCGTCGTCACCCAGCGTACGTCCGCCCACGGGTGAGCACACAATCCGGCGGTGCGACCCACGAGGTCGGTGTGGTGCGTGAAAGGCGAGGTCAGGCGCGGCGCTGGCAGGGATCGAGCGCGCCAGTCGATAGCTTTCGTAACGAGTGCGCGTGCCCCGACCGATGAACCGTGAACGACGCTACGCGCGGCCGGGTGTCGTACCCGGTCGCTACGGTGCGCGCGAGCCGCGTCGGACGACGCGCAGAGGCGGGGACTGGAATGGGCGAGGGCAGTGACCGGCACGAGCTGGAGGAGCGCAGGGCCGCGCTCCTGCGGCTGCTGCCCGTGGTCGAGCGGTTGCGCGGGCTGGACGGAGTGACGCGGGCGGGCGGGCAGCGACACCGCAACGGCGCATACCTGGTGCGCTACCCGACCTACGACGAGGACACCCTGGCCGTGATGGAGGCGTTCGGCGGGGGCGTGCTCACCCGGCACGGGTACCTCGACGAGTTGGAGCGGCGCGGGTTGTCGGACGGCTCGCTGACCGACCTCACCGGGCTGGCCGAGCGGTCGGACGAGGACCTGACCCGCGCGCTGCTCACCTGGGTGGTCCGGTCCGACCGGTTCGTCGACGGTGCCGTCGCGGAGGCGCTGAGGGAGGGATCGCTCGTGGCGCTCCTCGACCGGCTGCGGGAGCTCTATGAACTGTGACGTTGCTGAACTGTGATGTCCACGCCGGGCGCCGCGGGTCAGGGCCGGTCGCGCAGGGCGGCGAGGTAGCGGCGGGTGATCCGCTCCTGTTCGAGTCGGGCGATGGGTGCACCCAGCCGGGCGAGCAGGGTGGCGTGCGTGGATTCACCGGTGAGGGTGAGCGCGACGGCGCCGGTGACGGAATCGTGCCGGACGAGGAACGTCTCCCATCCGCGCTCGGGGTGGCCGGGTAGGGCGCGGTAGGTGAACCCCCGCGCGTCGGGGCGGTCCACGACCTCCGTGACCTCGCAGGGGGCGGCCAGTCGCAGCCACGCCCCGGGGCCTGATCGCGGCCGGAGGATGACGGTGCGGCCGGGGGTGGCGGGCCCGGTGGCGACGACGGCGAGGCCCGCCCGCCGGTGCAGGTCCCAGCTGACGAGTGCTGCACTCGCGCGGCGGAAGAGATCGGCACCGGAGCCCAGGTGGGCCTCGCGCTCGAACCGCCGGGAACGCGTCACGCGGAGTGGACCTGGTTCTGGGCCGTCTCCAGCCCGTGCTTGAGGAGGAGTTCCACGGCGTCGGCGGCGTCCTGGATGAGGAACGGCACATCGGGTTGCTCGAGCTTGGAGAAGCGCTTGAGTACGAAGTCGGCCACCGCCATGCGGCCCGGCGGACGGCCGACCCCGGCGCGGACGCGGATGTAGTCGCGGGTGCCGAGGGAGCCGGACAGCGAGCGCAGGCCGTTGTGGCCGCCCTCGCCGCCGC
Source organism: Dietzia sp. WMMA184 (assembly GCF_002441635.1). Classification (NCBI taxonomy): domain Bacteria; kingdom Bacillati; phylum Actinomycetota; class Actinomycetes; order Mycobacteriales; family Dietziaceae; genus Dietzia; species Dietzia sp. WMMA184. The sequence continues at coordinate 3,710,404 of NZ_NXEI01000001.1, forward strand.
CGCGCTTGAGGCGGACCTGTCCGAAGTCGATGTCGATCTCGTCGTGGATCACGATGATGTCGGTGGGCGTGACCGAGAAGTACTTGGCGACCGCGGCGACAGGCCCGCCCGAGAGGTTCATGTAGCTGCGGGGGCGGGCCAGGACCACGGGCTTGTCGGCGAGCCTGGTCTGGGCGATCTCGCAGTTGGTCCGCTTGTGGGTGGAGAAGCTCGCCGGCATCGGCAGGGCGCGGGACGCCAACTCCTGCAGGACGTCCCAGCCGATGTTGTGGCGGGTGCCCTCGTAGTCGGGTCCGGGGTTGGCCAGACCCACGATGAGCGTGGGGCCGGGCGTGGGGCCGGGCGTGGAAGCGGTAGTCACGGGCCCATGATCCCAGACGGCGCCGGCCCGCCCGGGCGCACCTGTCCGATCAGTTCCGCAGCTCGGTGCGGGCGGTGTCGAGGACGGCGGCGGTGAGGGCGTCGAGGTCGGGTGACTGCAGTTTCCAGTGCTGCCAGAACAGGGGGACGTCGAGGAAGTGGTCGGGGGAGACGTCGACGATCTCGCCGGAGACCAGCCATGGGGTGGCGAGGTGCTCGGGGATCAGGCCCCAGCCCAGCCCGGCGACGATCGCCCGGACGTGATCGTGCGAGCTGGGGATGAAGTGCCGCGGCCCGGTGGGTTCCCGGCGGGCCAGGCGGCGATAGTGGTTGTTCTGGTGGCCGTCGCTGCGGTCGAAGTCGACGATGGGCGCCCGGCCGAGCGCGGCGGTGGTCGAGCCGTCACGCAGGTGCCGGGCGACGAACCCGGGGCTCGCGCAGGCCAGGTACCGCATGGATCCCAGGGGCTGCGAGCGGCAACCCTGGACCGGCCGGGACTGGCTGGTCACCGCGGCCATCACCTCGCCGCGCCGCAGCAACTCGCTGGACAGGGACTCGTCCTCGCGGCGGATGTCGAAGACCACCCGGCCGGCCGCGTGGACCTCGGTCATGGCATCGAGGAACCAGGTCGCCAGCGAGTCGGAGTTGCACGCCACGGCCAAGATCACGTGTTCCTGGGCCGACGCCGGGTCGTCGAGTTCGCCGGCGAGGGATTCCTCGAGGTGGAGCATCTGCCGCGCAGTGCGCAGCACGATCTCGCCGGAGGCGGTGGCGGAGATCGGCCGCTCGCGACGGACGAGGATCCGTCCCGCGGACTCCTCGAGTGCGCGGACCCGCTGGGACACCGCCGACTGGGTGATGTGCAGGTGGGCGGCGGCGGCCTCGAACGAGCCGAGGTCCACGACGGCGGCGAGGGTGCGGAGGTGATCCAGCTGCAGGGTGTTCATAAGCATGGCTAATGCTAGTGCAGAAAGTACAGTGGCACTACTGATGAAACCGGGCCTACGGTGACATCGTGACCGCTACTTGCTCACTTCTCACGGGCGTCGGCATGGGCCTCGGGCTCATCGCCGCCGTCGGCGCGCAGAACGCCTACGTCCTCCAGCGTTCGATCCGTGGCGATGTGGCGATGGTTCCCATCGTCGCCTTCTGCGTGGTGTCCGAGGCCGCGCTCATCCTGCTCGGGGTGGCGGGCGTGGGGGTGCTCATCGAATCGGCGCCGGCGGCGATCACGGTCATGAAGTGGATCGGGGTCGTGTTCCTGCTGGCCTACGGGGCGTTCGCCGCGTCCCGCGCGATCCGGCCCGGCGACGGGTTGCAGGTCGACGGCAACGCGCGGGTCCCGTCGACGCTCGGGGCGCTGGCGGCGTGCGCGGCGTTCACCTGGCTCAACCCGCACGCCTACCTCGACTGCGTGGTGTTCCTCGGCACGCTCGCCAACCAACAGGGGACCGACCTGCGCTGGGTGTTCGCGGCCGGGGCCTTCATCGCGGGCGTGCTGTGGTTCTCGCTCATCGGGTTCGGTGGCAAGGCGTTGCGGGGGCTGTTCGCCAGGCCCGGGGCGTGGCGGGTGCTCGACGCCGGCATCGCCGTGATGATGCTGGTCCTGGCGATCGGCCTCGTCCGCGGCTGATGCCGAGCCCTCGGCGGGGAGGGGCCGGGCCGGCGAAATACGGGACGGGCCCGGCACGACGCTGTGGTCGTTCCGGGCCCGTGGCCGGGTGCCGCCGGTCAGGCGGCGTCCGCCTGATTCACGCGGGGGAGGATCAGCCCTCCTCGGCGGCCTTCGCGGCGTCCTCGGCGGCCTCGCCCTGGGGCGCAGCCTCCTCGTCTTCCTCGAGGTCGGACTCGGACGGCGCCTCGATCACGTTGACCAGCAGGGTCTCCGGATCGGAGACCAGCGTGGCGCCGGCGGGCAGCGTGATGTCGGCGGCGGTGAACTGGGTGCCGGCCTCGACGTCCTCCACCGAGAGCGTGAACTCCTCGGGGATGTCGGTGGCCTCGACCTCGATCTCGATGTAGTCGGCGTCCGTCGTGACCAGGGTGCCGGGGGCGGCCTCACCCTCGAGGACGACGTAGACCTCGACGACGACCTTCTCGCCCTTGCGCACGACGAGCAGGTCGGTGTGCTCGATGATGCGGGTCAGCGGGTGCACGTCGATCTGCTTGGGCAGCGCGAGCTGCTCCTCGCCCTCGATGTCGAGGGTGAGCAGGGAGTTGGTGCCGTGCGCGCGGAGCACGGCGGCGAACTCGAGCGCGTCGAGCAGCAGGTGGCGGGGCTCGGTGTGGTGGCCGTACAGCACCGCGGGGACCTTGCCCTCACGACGGGCGCGGCGGGCGGAGCCCTTGCCGAACTCGGTGCGGGTGGAGGTCTTGAGGTTGTTGATTTCCTTGGCCATGATCGCCTTTTCGTCGGGTGGGAGAGCGGGACGCCCTGCGGGTGATGACCTCCTCGGCGATCGAGACGATCGCCGGGCCGGTCCACCGGGACCACGCCGACAATGATCGCGTCGATAACGGAGTAACCCGGGTTGATGCGGGTCCTCCCTCGCCGAGATGACCCGACCAGCCTAGCGCCGAGGGGTGCGGGGCCCAAAATCGCGTCGAGCCCGCCGCTCTCGGATGAGAGCGCAGCGGGCTCGACGCAGGCGACGCGCCGTCAGCGGCGGGACGTCAGAGGATCTCCTCGACCGCCGCCGTGGGACGCGCGAGGCGGGTGCCCTTGTCGGTGACGACGAAGGGCCGCTCGATGAGCCGGGGGTGGGCGACCATCGCGGCGAGCAGGTCGTCATCGGAGGCGTCGATGAGGCCGAGCTCGGTGAACTCGGCCTCCTTGACGCGCACCGCCTCCCGCACCGTCAGACCGGCGTCGGAGATGAGGGTGCGCAGCTGCTCGACGTCCGGGGGAGTGTCGAGATACTTGATGACGGTCGGCTCCGCACCCCGCTCGCGGAGCAGCTCCAGCGCCTGCCGGGACTTGGAGCAGCGGGGGTTGTGGTAGATCGTGGCGCGCCCCGCCGGGTCCGCGGTCATGTCAGGCGTTCCCGTTGAAGAGGCTGGTCACCGACCCGTTCTCGAAGACCTCGTGGATGGTCCGGGCCAGCAGCGGCGCGATGGACAGCACGGTGAGGTTCTCGAACCGCTTCTCCGGCGGGATCGGCAGCGTGTCGGTGGTGATGACCTCCTTGGCCCCGCAGTTGGCGAGACGCTCGGCGGCCGGATCGGAGAAGATGCCGTGGGTGGTGGCGATGATGACGTCCCCGGCACCGGCGTCCTTGAGGACCTTGACGGCGCCGGCGATGGTGCCACCGGTGTCGATCATGTCGTCCATCAGGACGCAGGTCTTGCCCTCCACGTCACCGACCACGCGGTTGGACTTCACCTGGTTGGGCACGTTGGGATCGCGGGTCTTGTGGACGAACGCGAGCGGCGCGCCGTCGAGGGCATCGGCCCACTTCTCGCCCACCTTGACGCGGCCGGCGTCGGGGGAGACCACGACGATGTTGTCCGTCCCGTAGTGCTGCCGGACGTAGTCCGAGAGCTGGCCCTGGGCGTGCATGTGGTCCACGGGACCGTCGAAGAAGCCCTGGATCTGGTCGGTGTGCAGGTCGACCGTGATGATGCGGTCCGCGCCGGCGGCCTTGAGCAGGTCCGCGATGAGACGGGCCGAGATCGGCTCGCGGCCGCGGTGCTTCTTGTCCTGCCGCGCGTACGGGTAGAACGGCAGGACAGCGGTGATCCGCTTGGCGCTTCCCCGCTTGAGCGCGTCGATCATGATGAGCTGCTCCATGATCCACTTGTTCAGCGGCGCCGGGGCACTCTGCAGCACGAACGCGTCACAGCCGCGGACGGACTCCTCGAAGCGGACGAAGATCTCGCCGTTGGCGAAGTCCCTGGCGGTCTGGGGGGTGACCTCGACGCCCAGTTCGGCGGCGACCTGGTCGGAGAGTTCGGGGTGCGCGCGCCCCGCGAAAAACATCAGGTTCTTCTGGTTGTCGATCCACTCGCTCACTGCGTGAGTCCGTCCTTCTGGGAGTCGTTCCGGGCACGACGGGCGGCCTCTGCAGAACCGGAATCGGGCCGGTTCTCGATCACCCAGTCGTCGATGTTCCTCTGCCGTCCGCCCGAGACCGCGAGGGCTCCGGGTGGGACGTCGTCCTTGATCACGGTACCCGCGCCCGAATAGGCCCCGTCTCCGACGGTCACAGGTGCGACGAACATGGTGTCCGAACCGGTGCGGCAGTGATCGCCGATCACTGTACGGTTCTTGTTCACCCCGTCGTAATTGACGAACACGCTCGACGCCCCGATGTTGGTGTGCTCGCCGATCGTCGCGTCGCCCACGTAGGTCAGGTGCGGCACCTTGGTGTTCGCCCCGATCGTCGACTTCTTGACCTCGACGAACGTGCCGATCTTGCTCCGCTCGCCCAGGTCCGCCTCGGGCCGCAGGTAGGCGAACGGGCCCACCTCCGCGCCAGCCCCGATTGTGGCGCGCACCGCATGTGAACGCACGACCGTGGCGCCGTCGCCGACCACGGTGTCCTGCAGCGTGGTGTCCGGCCCGACGGTCGCACCGTCGCCGATCTCGGTGGCGCCCGTCAGGTGGGTGCCCGGCAGGATCGTCACGTCGCGGCCAGTGGCCACGCCGACGTCGAGCCACGTGCTGGACGGGTCGACGATCGTCGCGCCGCCCCGCATCGCCGACTCGCACAGGCGACGGTTCATCTCGCCGGACAGGGCCGCGAGCTGCACGCGATCATTGACGCCGGCGACCAGATCGGGGTCCTCGACACGGTGCCCGCGGATGAGGCCGTTGTCGCGTCGCGCGAGCTGGATGACGTCCGTGAGGTACAGCTCGCCCTGCGAATTGTCCGTGCTCAGCTGCCCGAGCTTGTCCCGCAGGACGAGGGCGTCGAAGGCGTAGATGCCGGAGTTGACCTCGTCGATCGCCCGCTCGTCCTCCGAGGCGTCCTTGTGCTCGACGATCCGCAGCACCTCGCCGTCGTCGTTCCTCACGATGCGGCCGTAGCCCGTGGGGTCGGGCGCCGTCGACGTCAGGACGGTGACCGCGGCGCGCGGTCGCAGGTCGTGGCGCGTCACGACCTCGCGCAGGGTGTCGGCGTCGAGCAGGGGGATGTCCGAGGTGGTGACGAGCACGGTGCCGGAGAAGTCGGCGGGCAGTCCCGACATCCCGGCAGCGACGGCGTCGCCCGTCCCGTTCTGCTCCTCCTGCACCGCGGTGGAGACCGGCACGCCGAGCTCGGCCGACAACTCGTCGACCGCCGCCGAGACCTGGTCGCGCTGATGGCCGACGACCACGACGATCGCGTCCGGTTCGAGCCCCGCCGCGGCGTGCAGTGCGTGGCCGAGCATCGTCCGCCCGCACACTCGGTGCAGCATCTTGGGCGTGGCGCTCTTCATGCGGGTGCCGGAGCCGGCGGCCAGGACGATGACCGCGGTCTGCGTGTGTTCGGGCGCTGAACGGTCGGTCTCGGGTGTGGTCATCAAGTCTCCTCGGGCGTGGCAGCGCCGTGTGGGGGATGGGCGTAGTGCAACGTTAGGTCAACTTTGCGTCAACTCACTGTCAAAGTAGCGCGGACCCCTATGCGGGATCGAGTGTGACTCCGACGATTCGAACCGTCTTGAGGCGGAGTAGCCTGCCCCGCGTGTCAGTCCTGAGGCGCCAGTTGGCGGATACGCGGCCACTGCGGCAGCCGGACTTCCGCAGGCTGTGGCTCGCCAACATCGTCACGGTCATCGGGGCGCAGTTGTCGATCGTCGCGGTGCCGCAGCAGGTCTTCGAGATCACCCGCAGCTCTGCGTATGTGGGGCTCACCGGCGTGTTCGCGCTGGTGCCGCTCGTGGTGTTCGGCCTGTGGGGCGGTGCGCTGGCCGACGCCCTCGACCGGCGTCGCCTGCTCATGGTCACCACCACCGGGCTGATCGTGACCTCACTGCTGTTCTGGGCGCAGGCCGCGGCGGGCAACCGGAACGTGTGGGTGGTGATGGTGCTCCTGTCCGTGCAGCAGGCGTTCTTCGCGGTCAACCAGCCCACCCGCTCGGCGATCATCCCGAGGATCGTCCCGTCCGACCAGCTTGCCTCCGCCTCGGCCCTGAACATGACCGTGATGCAGTTCGGGGCGATCGTCGGGCCCCTGTCCGCGGGCATCCTCATCCCGGTCCTGGGGCTGTCGACGATGTACCTGTTCACCGCCGTCGCGCTGCTGGCCACCCTGTACGCGGTGTTCCGGCTCCCGCCGCAGCCGGTGGCGGGGGAGCGGGGGTCGGTGGGGCCGCGGTCGGTGATCGACGGGTTCGCCTACCTGGCCACCCGCCGCATCCTCCTGGCCTCGTTCCTGGTGGACATCATCGCGATGGTCTTCGGCATGCCGCGGGCCCTGTTCCCGCAGATCGCCACCGAGTCCTTCGGCGACCCCGCGACGGGCGGGACCGCCCTCGGTCTGTTGTTCGCCGCGATGAGCGTGGGCGCCGTGGCCGGCGGGGTGTTCTCCGGGTGGATCCCTCGCGTGCGCCGGCAGGGCCTGGCGGTGCTGGTGTGCGTGGCGCTGTGGGGCGCGGCGATGGTCGCGTTCGGGGTGTTCGTGGGCGCGGCCTCGCCCGGCGGCTCCGCGTGGTGGCTGTGGCTGGCGCTCGCCGCGCTGGCGTTCGGCGGAGCCGTCGACATGATCTCGGCCGCGTTCCGCCAGGCGATCCTGCTGGATTCGGCCACCGACGAGATGCGCGGCCGTCTGCAGGGCGTGTTCATCGTGGTCGTGGCCGGTGGCCCGAGGATCGGCGACGTCGCGCACGGCGTGGCGGCGGCCTCGGTCGGCACGGCGGTCGCCGCGTCGGGTGGTGGCGTGCTGGTGGTGATCGGCGTGGTGATCTGCGCGATCGCCTTCCCGGCGTTCCTGCGCTACACCGTCCGCAGCGCGGTCGAGCGGAGCACCAAGGGTTAGACCGCCGGGTACTGCTCGCGGCGCAGGAACCGCGCCAGGTGCACCGCGTTGGACGACAGCGTGGTGATGGTCGAGGCCACGGCCGACGGCGTGGAGTCGAGGTCCTTGTAGTCCACCGGGTTCATGGCCTCGTTGTTCCAGTAGGTGCAGCCCTGCGCCGGGATCGTGAACCCGATGTCGTTCAGGCCCTGGAACATGTCGGCGACGATCTTGTGCGCGCCGTCCTCGTTGCCCACCACCGCGACCACGGCGACCTTGCCGAACATCGCGGGACGGCCCTCGTCGTCGGCGGCCGACAGCTGCGCGTCGAGACGCTCCAGCACCCGCTGCGCGATGCTGGACGGATTGCCGAGCCACGTCGGCGTGGACAACACGAGGACGTCGGCGGTTCGGACCTTCTCGAGGATGGCGGGCCACTCGTCGCCGTCGCCCATGTCGTCGTCGACCCCCGGACGGACGTCGAAGTCCGCGACCCGGACGGTCTCCCCGGTCACGCCGTGACCGGCGAGTTCGTCGAGGACCTGCCGGGCGATGAGGTCGCTGCTCGACTCGGCGGGCGAGGCCTTGAGCGAGCACACCAGGGCGAGTGCCTTGAGATCGGTGTCCATGCCCGGACGATAGGACCACCCCACCCGCCGGACAACCGGTTCCGCGGGCCCGGGCCACCATGACCGGTGGAGGGCCGCGGGTGCGCCCCCTACGGTGGGGCCACTACGGCTGACGAGCGGAAGGGGCACGCGTATGACCACGGACAGGACGGTGGCCGACCTCGTCGTCGAACGACTGGTGGCCTGGGACGTCGAACGGATCTACGGCTACGCCGGGGACGGCAACAACCCACTGCTCGGCGCGTTGCAGCGCGCCGAGATCGCCCCGACGTTCGGGCGGGCCCGCCACGAGGAGTCGGCGGCGTTCATGGCGGTGGCCGACGCCAAGTACTCGGGCGCGGTCGGGGTGATGACCTCCACGCAGGGCCCCGGCGCGATGCACCTGCTCAACGGCCTGTACGACGCCAAACTCGACAGCGTGCCCGTGGTGGCGCTCGTCGCGCAGCAGCACACCAGCGTGCTCGGGTCGGGCTACCAGCAGGAGATCAACCTCGGCAACGTCTTCGCCGACGTGGCCGGGCCGTACCTGCAGACGGTGTCGTCGGCCGAGCAGGCGCCCATGGTGATCGACCGGGCGTTCCGCTCCGCGCTGACGCACCGGACCCCCGTCGTCGTCATCCTTCCCCACGACGTGCAGAACGCCGAGGCCCCGGAGCTGGGCGAGGACCTCGACCAGGAGCACGGGGTGGTGGTCACCGCCCCCGAATGGACCCACGGGGTCACCGTCCCGCGCGATGACGACGTGGCGCGCGCCGTGGAGGTGCTCGACGCGGGGGAGCGGATCGCGATCCTCGCGGGGCGCGGCGTCGCCGGTGCGCAGGCGGAATTGATGGAGCTCGCCGAGCGCCTGGACGCCGGCGTGACGATGAGCCTGTTGGGTAAGCCCTACGTGGACGAGTCCTCGCCGTTGGTGGGCGGGACCATGGGCCATCTGGGGACGACGGCGAGCGCGCGCATCCTCCAGAACTGCGACACCCTCCTCATCGTCGGATCGAACGACCCCTGGACCGAGTTCTACCCGGAGCCCGGGCGGGCGCGGGCCGTGCAGATCGACCTGGACCCGGTGCACCTGGCCAACCGGTATCCGATCGAGGTCGGCATGGTGGGCGACGCCGCGGCCGCACTGCGAGAGCTCACCGGACGCGTGGCCGACCGCGACCGCTCCGCCTGGCGCGGCGACGTGGAGACGTGGGTGGGGCAGTGGTGGGAGATCTCCCGCATGCGCTGCGAGGTGCCTGCCCGGGGGCTCAATCCCGAGCTGGTCGCGCGGCGACTGGGCGAGCGCCTGCCCCACGACGCACGTCTCGCCGTGGACGTGGGCAGCAGCGTCTACCACTACGTCCGACAGATCAGCCTGCCGACGACCGTCCCTGCGCACCTGTCGAGCACGCTGGCATCGATGGGCTGCGGGATCCCGTACGCGATCGCCGCCAAGGCCACCGCGCCCGCCAAGCCCGTCGCGGTCCTGGCCGGCGACGGGGCAATCCAGATGCTGGGGATCAACGAGCTCATCACCGTCTCCGAGGCGTGGCCGAGCTGGGAGGACCCGACGATGGTGATCGTGGTGCTCAGCAACCGGGACCTGGCGGAGGTGAGCTGGGAGCAGCGCGAGAGCGAGGCCCAGCCGCGGTTCGCCCGGTCGCAGGACGTGCCGCCGTTCGACGTGGCCGGCTACGCCGAACTGCTGGGGCTGCGCGGGGTGCGCGTCGAGGACCCCGAGCAGCTCGTGCCCGCCTTGGAGGAGGCGTTCCTGGCGGACCGGCCGACCGTGATCGACGCGATCACCGACCCGGACATTCCGTTGCTGCCGCCGTTCCCGCACGGTAGGGAGATGGTGGAGTCGATGCGTACGGGCCTGCGCGCGGAGGGTGTTGCCGGAGAGCACGCCCTCGAGCTGCTGGAGGCCTACGCCCGGATGGAAGAGGAGCGATTCACGTGACCGGAATGAACGGACCCGGGCAGCCCGGGCAGGACCCGGCCTTCCAGCCCGATGCCGAGGTGGAGAAGAAGCCGCGGCGTGCACGGCAACCGGCGTTGGCGGTGTTCGCGATCATCGCGATCCTGTTGCTGGTGCTGGCCGTGGGGATCTTCGGCGGGATCTTCTGAGCTCCCCCGCCAGGACTCGAACCTGAAATGCCTGAACCAAAATCAGGAGTGTTGCCGATTACACCACGGGGGAACGGCCCGCGAACGGGCCGTCACCAGTCTGGCACATGAGATCGGGCCCATCGGTGCGCACCTGCGCACCGATGGGCCCTGGCCGCCGTGAGCAGCAGTGTTGCCGCCGGTCGGGGGGAGCGGAATTCGCGCGTGGCTATCCTCGGGGTATCAGAAAAAGGGGTGGGGCATGACGGGCGCGGGCGTACCGACACCGAGGACCAGGATGTCCGCCGCCAAGCGGCGGCAGCAGCTGGTGGAGGTCGGCCGACGGATCTTCGCCGAGAACGGCTACGACGCCGCGACGGTGGAGGACATCGCCGCCGCGGCGGGGGTGTCCAAGCCGGTGGTCTACGAGCACTTCGGAGGCAAGGAGGGGCTCTACGCGGTCGTGTGCGACCGCGAGCTCGCCTACCTCGGCGCGGAGATCACCGAGGCGCTGCAGGGCGAGGGGTCGCGGCGGCGCATCGAGCGCGCGGCGATGGCGCTGCTGCGCTACGTCGAGGAGCGCACGGACGGCTTCCGCATCCTTGTGCGCGAATCGTCCCCGGTGGGTGGGGGCTCGTATTCGACCCTGCTCAACGACGCCACCGCCAGCGTGACCTACATCCTCGAGGAGGAGTTCGTCGCCCGCGGGTTCGACCCCATCACCACCAGTGTGTACGCGCAGGCCCTGGTCGGGATGGTCTCCGGGACCGCCCAGTGGTGGCTCGACGCCCGCACGCCGCCCAAGGAAGAGGTCGCCGCGCACATCGTCAACCTCTGTTTCAACGGGCTCTCGCACCTCGATCCCTCGCCGACGCTGGAGGTCGACGTCCTCGAGAAGTACAGCGTGCCGAGCCACCCCGGTGGCACGCCGCAGGGGCGCGACATGCGCCCGGGGCCCGGAAGCCCGTAGTAGGTCGCTCCCCGTCGCGCGAGGCCGGGCCCAGCACGGTCGGGCGACGGACTCGGTCACCTGGCGGGGCACGGTCACGGTGCAGGAGGGCCGGGCGTCGCACTCGCGACGCCCGGCCCTTGCCGGGGGATGAGGGTGGCGCGGTTCAGGCTGCCACGGCCACCCGGCGCTCGAGCCGGTCGGAGTCGGCGCGGAGTCGGAACGCCACGGCGGCCATGACCGCGCCGACGGCGAGACCGAACCAGCCGGCGAAGGTGACGAACGTGTCTACCGCTGCGGGGCCCACGACGCCCAGCCCGAGTCCCACCACCGCCAGGACCACGCCGAGCGTCACCATGACCCACGAGTCGGGGATCTCGGAGCGCAGGGTCTGGGCTCCGTAGGCGACGAGGGCGCCGGAGGCCACCAGCCAGGCGGCGAACAGCAGGATCAACGCGGTGGTCGAGATGCCGGGCCAGAACAGGACGACCAGCCCGAGAATCATGAATCCGGCGCCGGCGAGGATGAGGCCACCGCGGCCGGGGGTCCGTTCCGGAAGTGCCACTCCGGTCGTCATGGTCATGGCGCCGTCACCGATGGCGAAGGCCGCCACGAGGAACACCGCGAGCGTCATGCCCGTGGTGGGGGAGGCCAGTGCGGTCGCGCCCAGGGCGATCGCCAGTGCTCCGCGGATGAGTTGGACCCACCAGTTCCGGGTCAGTGATTCGATCATTTCTCCACCTTTCCTGCGCTGGCGTCTGCCGTCGCGCGGTACTGTAGTGATCACTACGGTAAGTCTGATCCGGGGCGATTCGCAATGAGTCGCCGGACACAGGGAGCGGGGGAGCGGATGGCGGGGAAGCCGACGGGGTCCACTGGCAGGCGCACCCGTGCCAAGGGCCGGGAGTCCCGGCGCCGGATCATCGAGGCGGCCGCCGAGGTGGCCGGTGAACGCGGGTATGAGGGGACCTCGATCGCGCAGGTCAGTAAGGCGAGCGGGCTCCCGGCGAGCTCGATCTACTGGCATTTCGCGGACAAGGACGCGCTGCTGGCGGCGGTTGTCGAGGAGAGCGTCGAGCTGTGGCTGGGCCAGGTCACCCGCGGGGAGGGCGAAGCCCTGCGGGAGCGCGTGACCGCCTTCTGCCTGGGCGTGGCCCGGACGTTCCGCGAGTCCCCGGACTTCCTCCGGCTGGGCCTGATGCTGGCGCTGGAGCAGCGTCCCGTGGAGCCGGCCGCCCGGGGAATCTATCTGCGTCTGCGCGGGGACGCCCTGGAGCGCATCGCGGCGGAGTTCCGGCGGGTCCGTCCGCGGCTACCCGAGGCGGATGCCCGGGTGCTCGCCACCTATGCACTCGCCGGCGGCGACGGGATTTTCCTCGCGTCCCTGACCGGGGACGCCGACGTGACCGAACTGTTCCGGCTCCATACCGAGGCGATAGTGCACCTCGTCACTCGGGCCGAGGCGGAGGCTGAGGCGTCGGCGTCCGAGTCGGCTTCGAAACCGCAGCCGTAGTCGACGCCGGAGACGCAGGCGGACTAGTTGCAGCCGGCCATCAGGTGCGACGGAAGACCTCGAGGACGAAACCCTCCTCGCGGTGGTGGACGAGCCGCGTGAGGTCGACGCGGCGTGCGAGTGCGGCGTGGACGTCCTCGCCGTGGCAGGCGTGGTCGTCCGACCGCCCCAGCCAGTGGCAGGCCGCGACGGTCCCGCCGGGTTCGGCCAGCCGCAGCAGCGCCGTGAGTAGGTCGTCGAGCCCGTCGACCGGCGTGTAGTAGAGGAACTCCGAGAGCACCAACAGGTCGCAGGACCGCCCGGGCCACGGGTCCGACGCGTCGGCGGTGCGCACGTGCACGTGGTCCAACCCCGCGCGGTCGATGCGCGCGCGGGCCTGCCCGGCGGCGGTGTCGACGACGTCCACCGCGTGCACCTCGTCGCACCGCCCGGCGAGCATCTCGGTGAGCACCCCCACCGAGCAGGCGGGCTCGAAGCACACGCGGTACCGCTGTTCGGGGAGAGAGGCGACGAGGAGCCCGTAGCGCCGCAGTTCGTACCACGAGCCGGCGAAGTCCCAGGGGTCTGCCGACCCGGAGTACATCTCCTCGAAGTAGTGGCCCGGGGTGCTCACCAGAACACCGTCTCGGAGCGCGTGACCAGGCGGTCGAGGATCCAGTCGGGCAGGATCGCCTCGTCCCCCGGCCGATCGGACAGCGGAGCGACCTGGGTGACGAACTCCGCCACCGCCGCCTGCTTGGCGGCGAGCTCGGCGTCGGTGAGCACGACGCGACGCCGCCGGTCCCAGGGCACGCGCCGATCGCCGGGCTCGGCCCAGTGCCAGGTCCACACCGGGTACTCCGCCAGTCGCGCTCCGGTGGCGGCGCAGGACCGGGCGGCCGCGCGTCCGGAGGCCTCGTGATCGGGGTGGCCGTCGCCGCGCCACGTGCTGAGCACCACGCAGTCCTCGCCGGGGACGTCACCGATCGCCTCGGCGAGCGCGTCGGCCAGACGCGTCTCGTGCCCGTGAACGCCGCCGTCTGGCAGGCCGACCCGCACCGGCTCGGGAAGGCCCAGCGCCGCGCAGGCGCGCCGGCTCTCGGAGATCCGCAGCGCGGCGAGCCGCGCGGGCGTCACCGTGGGGGAGTCGGGGTGCGAGGCGTCGCCGTCGGTGACGGCCACGATCACCACCTCCACCCCGGCTGCGGCGAACCGGGCGGCGGTGACGCCCACGCCGAGGATCTCGTCGTCGGGATGCGGCGCGACCACGACCACCCGCCGGACCCCGGACGGTACGGTCAGCTCCGGGTCGGCGGCACGCCCGCCGAACCAGGCGTCCCAGGCGGCGCGGGGAGTGCCGCGGTCGTCGAGCCCGATGCCGGTCCAGTGGGTGGAACCGCCCTCGGCGGGATCGGTGGTCATCGCGCCCACCCGCCGTGGGTGCTGGCGGTGGCGCCCAGCCCGGCGAGGTCACGCTCGGCGTGGAACTGCCGGATGTACACCTCGGCGTCGAGGACGTTCTGCCCGTGGCGCGGGTCCATCGCGAGCGGTCCCGGGCCGAGCGCCCGGCCGACGCGTCGGATGGTCTCGTCCACCGCGGCCTCGACCATCGCCCGCACGCGCACGGCCCGGTGGCGCGCGACGGTGAGGTCGGCGCCGGGTCCGTCGCGATCGACTTCCGCGGCGGCGGCGTCCAGCGCCCACGACGCCCCTCCCAGGGCCACGTCCACGGCGCCGAGGTGGGCCAGCGCGTGGGGGTCGACGTCGGGCCGGGTCGCCCGCGCGATCAGGGGCCGGGCCACGGCGATCCCGGCGCCCAGCCAGCAGGCGGCAACCCCGATCCCACCGTGCCAGAACCCGGCCCGCTCGAGGTAGGAGCGGTGGTCCCCGACGGAGCGGGCCGGCACGTCGGTGAATTCGACGGAGGTGGTACGGCTGCCCGCCATCCCCGGGTGCGCCCAGCCGCCCGCCCGGGGCGCGACACCGGGCTGGCGCAGGTCGACGGCGAAGAGGCGCGGCTCGTCGTCGTCGAACGCGGTGACCAGGGCGTGCGTGCACACGTCGCCGCCGGAGCACCAGGCCTTGACCCCGTCGAGCACCCACCCGCCGCCCGAGTCTCCGCCCGAGCCCCCGCCCGAGCCCCCGCCCACGCGCCGGGCGCGGAGCACGGGCATCGGCGGTTCGGCAGCCCACACGCCCCACAGTTCGTCGCGCCCCACGCGGGTGCCGGAGATCTCGGCGAGGATCGCGTCGGCGTCGGCGTGGGCCTCGACCAGGCGGCCGGCGGAGACGTCCCGGGTGCACATCGCGGTGAGCTCGGACCATCTCGTCCGGGTGTCGCCGCGGGCGGGCAGGGGCAGGTCGGCGCGGCCGGCGCGGACCCATTCGCGGGCCAGGTCGGCGGACGAAGCGGCGTCCGGGGAGCCGCCGGGGGGCACGTCAGTGTTGCTCACGGGGCCTCCTTGCTCGCGGACACGCGGTCATGACGCGGTGGTCCCTGCGCTGGCGGCGCGTTCGGTGGCGGCGCGTTCGGTCGCGGCGCTCTCCGTGGCGGCGAGGTGACCGGCGAAGCCACCGGGGGCGCGCGCGGTCCGGCGGGCCGAGGTCATCACCGGCGCGGCGGTGGACCACGCGACCGTCAGCCCGGCCGCCTGCGCGCGCCGGACCAGCTGGACGTCCTCGTGCACGGGGAGCGGGTCGAAGCCGCCGAGCTGCCGGTAGGCGCGGGCGGAGATGCCGATGTTGGCGCCGTGGATGTGCCGGTGGCCGGGACCCGGGTGGTAGCCCTCGAGGTAGCTCAGCCGGGTGGCGGGGGTCCAGTCCGACCAGTCGTCGACCGCGATCAGGCCCGCCACCACGTCGGCGCCGGAGCGGGCGACCGCCAGCTGGTCGGTGAGCCACGTGCGGGGCACGCGGGAGTCGGCGTCGGTGGTCGCGTACCAGCGCCGCGAGGGGGACGGCACGGAGCCGGGCGACGACGATGGGGGCCGCCGCAGCGAGTCGAACCCGCGCGCGCGGGCGATGCCGACGTTGCGGGCGCTCGTCCGCACGATCCGGGCCCGCCCCCGCGCGATCTCCTCGGTGGCATCGCGGCAGGAGTCCAGCACGACCGTCACGGTCACCGGGACCGGGGTGGCGGCGATGCAGTCCTCGAGCGCGTCGAGGCAGCCCGCCAGCAGGTCCTGCTCATCGTGGGCGGGGATCACGACGTCGACCCCGGTGTACTCCACGGCCGGTCAGAGGTTGGCGAAGAAGTCGGCCCAGTAGAAGTCCCAGAACGCCCACAGGATGACCCCGGCCACCGCGAGGTACCAGACCACCACGGGCACCAGGTGCCACCGCTGCAGTGCGCGCACCCACCGCGCCCGGGTGAGCTTGGCCAGCACGTGCAGCAGCGTGTACCAGAACATGGGGATGGTGGCCGCCCACACGACCATGCACCACGGGCACAGCACCTGGATCTGGAAGATCGACTGGTAGGCCAGCCAGTGGACGAATCCGGCGGCGAACGTCAGCCCGAGCAGCGCGCCCACCCAGTACCAGCGCGGGAACCGCACACCCGTGGCGGCGGCGACGCCGATCGCGATCACGATGCCGAACCCGATCAGCCCGATGAACGGGTTGGGGAACCCGAACGCCGCCCCCTGCTCGGAGTTGATGACGCTCTTGCAGCTCATGAGGATGGAGAAGTTGCACGCCGGCGTGTAGTCCGGGTTCTCCAGCAGCCGGATCTTGTCCAGGCTGAGCTGGAACGACGCGACCAGCGCGAGGGCCGAACCGAGGGTGAGGAGCACGCCGATCCACCGGTCGGTGAACACGCGCGCGCCGATCGTGTCGTGGGCGGCGTCGTCGGCGGTGGCCGGGGCGGGGGAGATCGTCACCGGGCCCGCGGGGGCGCCCTGGGTGTCGCCGTGCCCGGGGGCGACGGGCCGGGGGTCGACGTGCTCGGCGTCTGTGGTCTCGCGCATACGCACAGGCTACCGGGGCGGGCGCGCGGTTAGAGTGGTGGATCTGCGGCCCTTCAGGTGTGCGTCCCACCACCCGTGCGACCCGCACACCCCCGCTCGACGAACCCCCTACCCGGAGGATCCACACGCGTGACCACCACCGCCACCGCCACCACTCCCGCGACCGCCGCACTGTCCGGTCTGGCGGGTGCGGTCCTGGCCAACCCGGCGCTGGCCGACCTGCGCGACGGTCTGGACCGGGACATGGCGGTGGTCCGCGCGCCCGAGGCGCTGCGGCCGTTCCTCGTCGCCGCGGTGGCGCAGCGCGCCCCCTTGTTGGTGGTGACGGCCACGGAACGCGAGAGTGAGGAACTGGCCGACGAGCTGTCGGGGCTGTACGACGACGAGGTCGCGCAGTTCCCGAGCTGGGAGACCTTGCCCCACGAGCGTCTCTCGCCGGCGGCGGACACGATCGGTCGCCGGCTCGAGGTGCTGAACTCGGTGTTGTCGGGGCGGCCGCCGGGGATCGTCGTGGCGGCGGCGCGGTCGGTGGTGCAGCCGATCTCGCCCGGCGCGGCCCGCCGGGAGCCGGTGCGGCTGGCCAGGGGCGCCGAGCTGGACCCCACCGACCTCCTGGTTCGGCTGGCCGAGTTCGCCTACCTGCGCGAGGACATGGTGGCCCGGCGCGGTGACGTGGCGGTGCGCGGCGGCATCGTGGACGTCTTCCCGACCACCGCCGATCACCCGCTGCGCATCGAGTTCGACGGGGACACGATCGCCGAGATCCGCGAGTTCTCCGTGGCCGACCAGCGCTCCCTGCCCGACGGCGAGGTGGAGTCCGCGGTGCTGTTCCCGTGCCGCGAGCTCCTGCTGGACGACGCCGTGCGGGCCAGGGCGGGGGAGCTGGCGGCCGAGCACCGCGCCAACCCGACGCTCGCCGAGCTGCTCGACTCGCTGGCCGAGGGCATCCCGCGCGACGGCATGGAGGCCCTGACCTCGGTGCTCGTGCCGGAGGACATGACGACCCTGCCGATGCTCATGCCCGCCGACACCCGCGTGGTGGTGTGCGACCCGGACAAGGTTCGCCGCCGCGCCGCCGACCTGGCCTCCGCCGGCCGGGAGTTCCTCGAGGCCTCGTGGACCGCGGCCACCATGGGCGGCGACGCCCCCGTGGACAGCGAGACGCTGGACCTGTCCGGCTCGGGCTACCGCACCTTCTCGGCCGTCCGCTCCGAGGCCACCGAGGCGGGCCGTGCGTGGTGGCAGCTCGTCCCGCCCGGGTTCCTCACCGACCCCGAGGACGGCGCGGTCATCACCGTCCCCGCCGGTGACCCGCCCGCCCCCCGCGGCAAGGACTCCGAGATGGAGGCCATGTTCGTCCGGCTCCGCGCCCTCGTCGGCGGCGGCGGACGGGCCGCGATGGTCGTGCCCGGCCACGGCACCGTCGCCCGAATCCTGGAACGCCTGTCCGAGACCGAGGTCCCCGCCACGGCCGCGACGGCGGGATCCGCACCGGCCTCCGGGCTCGTGTCGGTCTATGAGGCGGTCCTGCACGGCGGGTTCTCGCTCACCGAGGGCGCCGCCGGGGTGGCGGACGACCTCGTCGTCGTCTCCGAGACGGACCTCACCGGCAACCGCCTCGGCTCCACCACCCGCCCCAAGGCCCGCCACTCCAAGCGCCGCAACCAGGTCGACCCGCTGGCACTGAAGGCCGGCGACTGGGTGGTGCACGACCAGCACGGCATCGGCAAGTTCGTCGAGATGGTCGAGCGGCAGGTCCGCGGCGGCGACGGCTCCTCCCGGCGCGAGTACCTGGTGATCGAGTATGCGCCCGGCAAGCGGGGCGCGGCCGGCGACCGGCTCTACGTGCCCATGGAGTCGCTCGGGCAGCTCAGCCGCTACGTCGGCGGCGAGGCCCCGACGCTGTCCAAGATAGGCGGCGCCGACTGGCAGAACACCAAGCGCAAGGCCCGCAAGGCCGTCCGCGAGATCGCGACCGAGCTGGTCCAGCTGTACGCCAAGCGGCAGTCCGCGCCCGGGCGCGCCTTCGGCCCCGACACCCCGTGGCAGCGCGAGATGGAGGACGCGTTCCCCTTCACCGAGACCGTCGACCAGCTCACGGCGATCGAGGACGTCAAGGGCGACATGGAGAAGACCGCCCCCATGGACCGCGTGGTGGTGGGCGACGTCGGCTACGGCAAGACCGAGGTCGCCGTGCGCGCCGCGTTCAAGGCCGTGCAGGACGGCACCCAGGTCGCGGTGCTGGTGCCGACCACGCTGCTCGCGCAGCAGCACCTGGCCACGTTCGCCGAGCGGATGACCGGTTTCCCCGTGACGATCCGTGGACTGAGCCGTTTCACCTCCGACGCCGAGGCCAGGAAGATCCTCGCCGGGTTGGCGGACGGGACAGTGGACGTGGTGATCGGGACACACCGGCTGCTCGCCACGGGCGTGAGGTGGAAGAACCTCGGCCTGGTGATCGTGGACGAGGAGCAGCGCTTCGGCGTGGAGCACAAAGAGCACATCACCTCCCTGCGCACCCACGTGGACGTGCTCACCATGTCCGCCACCCCGATCCCGCGCACCCTGGAGATGTCGCTGGCGGGCATCCGCGAGATGAGCCAGATCCTCACCCCGCCCGAGGAGCGCCTGCCGGTCCTGACGTACGTGGGCGCGCACTCGGACAAGCACGTCGCCGCCGCCATCCGGCGCGAGCTGCTGCGCGAGGGGCAGATCTTCTACGTCCACAACCGCGTGCGGACCATCGACTCCACCGCCGCGAAGATCCGCGACCTGGTGCCCGAGGCGCGCGTCGTGGTGGCGCACGGGCAGATGGGGGAGGAGCAGCTCGAGCAGACGGTCGGCGGCTTCTGGAACCGCGACTATGACGTGCTGGTGTGTACGACCATCGTCGAGACGGGCCTGGACATCTCCAACGCCAACACGCTCATCGTGGACCGCTCCGACCAGCTTGGCCTGTCGCAGATGCACCAGCTGCGAGGCCGCGTGGGCCGGTCGCGTGAGCGCGGGTACGCCTACTTCCTCTACGACCCGGAGAAGCCGCTCACCGAGACCGCGTACGACCGGCTCGCGACGATCGCGCAGAACAACGACCTCGGCGCCGGCATGGCCGTGGCGATGAAGGACCTCGAGCTGCGCGGCGCCGGCAACGTTCTGGGTGCCGAGCAGTCGGGGCACATCGCGGGCGTCGGGTTCGACCTCTACATCCGTCTCGTGGGCGAGGCGGTGGAGGCCTACCGCGCGATCGCCGACGGGGAGAAGGTCGAGGTCGAGGAGGAGGTCGGCGAGATCCGCATCGAGCTGCCCGTCGACGCGTACATCCCCGTGGAGTACGTCGACGGCGACAGGCTGCGGCTGGAGGCGTACCGCAAGCTGTCGCAGGCTAGGGAGGCCGCCGATATCGACGCGGTGGTCGAGGAGCTGCTCGACCGCTACGGGCCGCTTCCCGCCGAGGCCCGCCGCGTGGTGTCCGTCTCGCGGCTGCGGTTGGTCGCGCAGAAATACCGGGTCCGCGAGATCGTCCTGGCCGGCTCGCGCCTGCGCGTGGGGCCGCTCGACCTGCTGGACTCGCAGCAGATGCGGCTCAAGCGCATGTACCCGGCCGCGCAGTACCGGGCCACGCAGAAGACCGTGCTGCTCCCGCTGCCCAAGGCCGCAGGCGCGCGTGCGGGTGCCGGCGGGGAGAAGGCGCGCGACGACGAGATGCTGCAGTACGCCGCCGACTTCCTCACCGCGATGGCCGGGGATCCGGAGGGGTCGAACCCGGTGATCCAGCCGGAGACGGTGCCCGCGCGATGAGCCCGGGCGGCGGGCGGCCCGACTCAGACGCGGACCCGGGCGGCGGGGGCGGGCACGGAAGCCCCGGCGGCGCCCGCGGCCCCAGTGGCCCCAGCGGCCCCGGCGGCGCCCGCGATCCCCGCCGAGAAGAGGATTTCGCACGAGTCCACTCGACCGATACGAGCGAAACCCTCTTCTCGACGGGCGCCGGGGACCGGCTGGCCGAAGCCATCGAGGTGATGGCCCGCATCCGCCGCGACGGCGAGTGGGAGTCCGCCCAGACCCACGCCTCCCTCCTGCCGTATCTGCTCGAGGAGTCGTGGGAGCTGGTCGACGCAGTGGCGGACGGCGACCGCGACGAGCTGGTCTCGGAGCTCGGCGACCTGCTGCTCCAGGTGCTGTTCCATGCCGCGATCGGGGCCGAGCGGGACGAGTCGCCGTTCGACGTGCAGGACGTGGCCGGGGCGTTGCTCGACAAGCTCCGACGCCGGGCGCCGTACTGGTTCACCGACGGGCCCGGTCGTGGGCCCGGGGCCCTCGATGCCGCCGAGCAGGACCGACTGTGGCAGGAGGCCAAAGCCGCCGAGCGCGCCGGTCGCCTACCGCGCGGTGTGGTCGAGGGAATCTCCTGGGACATGCCCGCACTGGCACTGGGGCAGAAGGTTCTCGAGCGCGCCCGGTCGGCCGGGATCCCCGACGATCTCGTGCCCGATCGGATGCGGGTCGTCCACGTCGGTGCCGGGGGGTTGTTCCGCGCCGCCGCCAGCGACACCGCTGCCGACGCCGACGCTGCCGCCCACGCCGCCGACGAGGCCTCCGACGCCGACGGCTCCGGCTCGGCGGAGGTCGAGTACCGACGGGTGGTCCGCGAGTTCGCCGAGACCGTCAGGGCCGCGGAGTCGCGGCTGCCCGTGCCCGCGGCCGAGGCCGGCGCGGATGAGTGGCGTGCCGCGTGGCACCGCCGCACCGACCGGCACTGATCCACACCTCGGAACACCCGCCTCCCGCACGCCGCCGACCAGCCCGCCGCCGACCCGCCCACGGGTGCGCCCGGCCGAGGGGTGGTCCTCGCAGTCACCTGCTGAGGGATGTGAGCCCACTCTTAAGTTGACGGCGCTCAGTCCGCGGAGCGCACGCTCGCCGGGGTCGACCGCTGCCGCTTGATCTTGGGCCATCGGCGCAGGCAGGACCCGCAATGTTTGCATCCGTTCGCAACTTTCTGGGGTCGGTGATCTGGCAACGTTCATCCACAACATTCCCTGAGCATCGGCCTCGGCCCCGAGGCCCGTTTGGGGTTTTCCTCCATCTTGTGGCCGGGTCGCAGGCCGTCGAACGGTGGGGAGCGGGCTCCATTTTGGACCTCCCGACAATGCCTCTTACCTTGGTGATTCTCAGTTTCCCGTCAGGGTTCTCTATGCTGGGCCCGTTGTTCTGACAATAAGAGAGAGAAAGGCAGATATGGATTTGCTCGGCTCTCCCGCGCTGAGTGCGACTGCGCTTGTATTGCTACTGCTGCTGTTCTACGGCGGCACCATGGTCATGTCCATGCGGATCGCGCGCAAGGACGAGAACGCTGACAACTACATGACGGCCGGTCACCGGATCGGATTCGGCATCTCGGCGGCGTCGATGACGGCCACCTGGATCTGGGCCTCGTCGATGTACGCCTCGGTCAACTCCGGCTACCTCTACGGTGTGTCGGGACCGATCCACTACGGGCTCTGGGGTGCCCTGATGATCCTGTTCATCTACCCCTTCGGTCGACGCATCCGTAAGGTCGCGCCCCAGGCTCACACCCTGGCCGAGGTCATGTTCGCGCGCCACGGGCGCTCCTCCCAGCTGATGCTGGCCGGCTCCAACATCCTGGGCTCGGTCATCTCGCTGACGTCGAACTTCATCGCCGGTGGCGCCCTGATCGCCATGCTCAGCCCGTTCAGCTTCATGCAGGGCATCGTCGTGATCGCCGCCGGTGTGCTGCTCTACACACTGTGGTCCGGCTTCCGCGCCTCGGTGCTCACGGACTTCGCCCAGGTGCTGGCCATGCTCGGCGCGGTCATCATCATCGTGCCGTCGATGTTCTTCTTCCTCGGCGGTGTCGAGGTGTTCTCGAGCGGTGCGGCCAACCTCACCCCGCAGCAGAGCAACTTTTTCTCCTCGGACGCGTTCCTCAACCAGGGCGCGCCCTACATCGCTGCCGTGCTGGCCTACGCGATCGGCAACCAGACCATCGCCCAGCGCCTGTTCGCGGTGCGCGAGGACCTGATCAAGCCGACGTTCATCACGGCGACGATCGGCTACGGCGCCACGATCATCGGCATCGGCATGGTGGGCGTGCTCGCCCTGTACGCGGGTATCGATCCCGTGGACGGCGACCCCAACAACATCCTGCCGCAGGTGGCCGCGGAGTACCTGCCGGGCGTCCTGGTCGCGGTGTTCTTCATCATGATCATCGGTTCGCTGTCGTCGACCGCGGACTCCGACCTGTCGGCCATGTCGTCGATCGCCATGACCGACGTCTACGGGCAGAGCCTGCGCAGCAAGGGCAAGGTGCCCAACCCGCGCACGATGCTCATCGTGGGCCGGCTCACGATGGTCGTCGCCACCGCTGCGGCGCTGGTGTTCGCCAACATCCGCTTCAACATCCTCGACCTGTTGGTCTTCGTGGGTGCCCTGTGGGGTGCCCTGGTGTTCCCGGTGATCGCGAGCTTCTACTGGAAGAAGGTCACCAACATGGCCTTCACCGTGTCCGTGCTCGCGGCGCTCGCGGTGTTCCTGCCGACCCGTTTCGGTGCCATCCCGGACAGCGGCGTGCTCGCGTACGGCATCGAGGCGCTGGCAGTGGTCGGCGTGGGCGTGGTGCTCGGGCTGATGGTCTTCGGGTTCTTCGGCCTGCGCCCGGCGCTGGTCGTCGGCGCGATAGCAGCCCTGGGCAGTGCGCCGTTCATCTTCGGCTTCCTGCGTGACTACGACACCCTGACCGCCTCGCTCGTGGCGTACGCGGTGAGCACGATCGTCTGTGCCGCGATGTCCTTCCGTAGCTCGATGGACTTCGACTTCGCCAAGATCGCCGCCCGCACCGCCGACTACGACACGGCGGAGTCGGCGGAGGCCCTCGAGGCGCAGTCCGACGACGACGGCCGCGACCAGAACGTCCGAACCGATGACGACGACGACGACCTCGTCCGCGTCTAGGAAGGAAGGCAGCTGACAATGACACCGATCCTTCTCACGATCTACGTCCTGATCTGGCCCGTCATCGTGGCCGGCGTCCTCGCCGTCCTCGTCCGTGGCTTCGTCAAGGAGGCCGCCGAGGCCAGGCGCGAAGGCGACCCGATCATCTAGGTCGCCACAGAGCTGGCACGTTGCAGAGCTGGCCAGCCACGGAGCTGGCCCGTTGCAGAGCAGAGCCCCCGGTAGGCAGTCGCCGACCGGGGGCTCTGCTCATGCCCGAACCACGACCACGCCGAGAGCGAGCCCCGGGCCGGGCGCGAGTCTCAGGCCAGGAGTGAGGCGTCTACCTCGTCCCACGAGCTGGCGCCGCTCAGCGACATGGTGAGGTCGATCTCGGCGAGCAGGTTGTCGAGCACCTCGCCGACGCCGTGTTCGCCGGCGATGGCCAGGCCGTAGACGTGGGGCCGGCCGATCGTCACCGCGTTCGCGCCGCACGCCATGGCCTTGACGACGTCGGTGCCGTTGCGGATGCCGGAGTCGAGCAGCAGTGTCGGCTCCGGGCCGACCGCCTCGCGGATCGCCACGAGGGAGTCGAGGGTGCCGATCGACCCGTCGACCTGGCGGCCGCCGTGGTTGGACACCATGACCGCGTCGACACCGGCATCGAACGCCTGCCGGGCGTCATCGGGGTGCAGGACGCCCTTGAGGACGATCGGCAGCCTCGTCCGGTCCCGCAGGGTCGCCAGGTGGTCCCAGCTCAGTGCCGGGTTGGAGAACGTGTCGAGGAACGTCTGCACGGCGGCGCGGGTCTCGGGGGCGCGCAGATT
This sequence comes from Dietzia sp. WMMA184, assembly GCF_002441635.1. NCBI lineage: Bacteria > Bacillati > Actinomycetota > Actinomycetes > Mycobacteriales > Dietziaceae > Dietzia > Dietzia sp. WMMA184. Next base: position 3,734,600 of record NZ_NXEI01000001.1, read on the forward strand.
CTCCCGCGTCGAGCCCGGGTGGTTGCGCGCCATCTCGAGCAGCGTCAGCGCCGCCTGCGGGGTGACCTTGACGGCAGCGGCATCGGCATCGGCATCGGCGCCCGCCGCGGCCTCGCGCTCGACCCGCTCGGCGACCAACTGCCGGAAACGCGGGTCCGAGGTGTACTGCGCTATCCCGACGCCGCGGGTGAACGGCAGCGAACCGAGGTCGAGGTCCCACGGCCGCCAGCCCAGCGTGGTGGTGTCGAGCGTGACGACCAGGGCCCCGGCGTCGATCGCCTCGGCGCGGGCGATGAAGCTGTCGACCAGCTGCTCGTCGCTGCTCCAGTACAGCTGGAACCAGCGGGGGCTGTCCTGCATCGCCGCGGCCGTGGCCTCCATGGGCGAGGAACCCTGCGAAGAGAAGATGTACGGAAGTCCGCGCCGGGCGGCGGCCCGGCCGACCATGACGTCGGCGTCGCGACGGATGAGTCCGGCGGCGCCGATCGGAGCCACCAGGACGGGCGCGGGGAGCGTCTGCCCGAGCACCGTGGTGGAGATGTCGCGCCGGGAGGTGTTGCGGAGCATGCGCGGCACCAGTCGCCGGCGGTCGAAGGCCTCGCGGTTGGCGGCCATCGTCTGCCCCGAGCCGGCGCCTCCGTAGACGTAGGCCCAGGCCTTCTTGCCGCCGGGTCGTCGCAGGAGCGCGCGGCGGGCGGCGGCTTCGAGCTTCTCGGCGCCGGTCGGTACCGCGGGGGTGATCCCGGAGACGCCGGAGCGGTAGATGATGTTCTGGCGCGCGCGGCCGAGGGTGCCTGTGATGGGGGTCACGAAGTCTGCCGTCATAGCCGTGAGCGTACTGAGGCCTTCATCGCGTGCGCGGAGGAGGTGCCGCCCGGCGGGTCTACTCCGCGCGTCCGTCGGGCCGGTCGGACCGGTCCGCGCTGTCGACGAGCCGACGGACCATGGCGGTCGAGGACTGTCCGGGAAGCGTCGGCACGGAGCCCACTGCCTCGAACCCGAACCGCTCGTAGAGGCGACGGCTCGCCGGGGTGGTGGATTCGAGGAACGCCAGCGGGTTCGCGGAGTGGTCGACGACCCTCAGGCGGTGCGCCAGCAGTGCCGATCCGACGCCCTTGCCGCGGGCCTGGGGACCGGTGCCGATGTCGCGGATGTACCAGTGCGGTTCGGTGGGCCGATAGGCCTCGATCTGGAGAGTGTGCCGTGCGCCGCGGCCCAGGGGGAGCCGGCCCAGCGTCCACAGGGCCGCACCGGAGATCGCTCGCCGGGCGGTGCCCAGAGCGCCGGGCGCGGCAGGGGGCTGCCACAGGACGGCGCCGACGACGCGGCCGTCGTCCATCGCGATGTCGGCCCACTGGGGGTGTCGCCGCACCCGGCGGAGGTAGTACAAGGTGAGTTTGGTGTGCCGGGTCTCGTCCTCGGGCAGCGTGACCGACCATGCGGGGTCGTCGCGGAACGCCTCGCTGAGGATGCGGGCGATCGCGGGTGCGTCGGCGCGCGTGGCGGTTCGGACGGTGACCATGGGCGGGGCTCCTGGCGGGTGCGGGTCGGGTGCGGCGTCGGGCTCTTACGTCAGGTGCGCCGTGGTCAGGCAGGTGAGGTCGTCGTCGCCGGTGGCGATCGGCACCGTCGAGGACTTTCCGTCGTGCTCGACGGTGAGGGTGCCGGTGAGGTCGCGGGTGAGCCACAGGCCGACAAATCCGTTGTTGTAGGCCGTGCGGGTCTCGTCGACGACCGTCCGCCCCGTCTCGTCGGTCACGGTGATGTCGACGGGCTCGCCGGCCATCTCGCCGAGGCAGGTCGTCAGACTGTGGAAGAGACAGTCATGGGTCTGGTCCTCGTAGGGCGCGACGGACAGGTAGAACTGCTCGTCCGGCATCGGCAGGGTCGCGATGGAGCCGGCGGCGGTGTCGGTGAGGACGAGCTCGGTCGGCTGGACCGAGGCGAGGAGGGTGTCGGGGCGCTCGGCGACGGGCATGGTGTCGAGCCGCTCGATCACCCCGCGGGCGTCCATGTCGGTCAGGCCGTACCGGTCGAGGACCTCGGTCGCCGCGGCCTGGCTCGACTCGCTCTGGTTCTGCCCGCTGTGGTTCTGCCCGCTCTGGTTCTGCCCGCTGGGGCTCTGGTCCGCCTGGCCGGGTGGGGTGGCGCCGCAGGCGGTGAGGGTGAGCCAGCTCGCGGTGAGGGCCGCGGCCAGGGCCCGGCGACGCAGTCGAGGGGTGGTGGTCATTGCTGGGCGGGCTCCTTGTCGGGTATCACGCTGTCGGGTATCACGCTGCCGGGTGCCGCGTGGCCTGTCAGGCCTCACAATGCGCAGGCCTCACATCGCGGCGAGCATCTCACGCATGCGCGCGATCTCCTGCTGCTGGGTGTCGATGATCGACCGGGCCAGGTCGACGGTCGGCTGATAGGTACCGTCCGATACCTCCCCCTGTGCCATGTCGATGGCGCCCTCGTGGTGGGCGATCATCTGCTCCAGGTACAACCGCGCGGCGTCGGTGCCCTCGGCGTCGAACAACTGCTGGAGCTCGTCGGCGGAGAGCATGCCGTCCATCATCGACATGTCGTTGCCCATCACGGGCATGCCGCCGCCCCCGTGACCCCGGTGGTCGTCGCGCGGTCCGGGCGGCTGGCCCCATTGATCGAGCCACGCTTCCATCTGATCGATCTCGGGGTTCTGTCCGGCCTTGATCTCCTCGGCGAGGGCGGTAACGTCGGCGGGCACGTCGGGCTTGGCGAGCATGATGTCGCTCATCTCGATCGCCTGCTCGTGGTGCGGGATCATCATCCGCACGAACATCACGTCGGCGGCCGAGCGCTCACCCTCATCGGCGGGAGCGTCGGCGCCGGGTTCGGGCGGAGCGTTCGTGCCGGACTCCGCGCTGGCGTCGGCGGCGGTGCCGGCCGGGGCGGTTGCGGTGTCGTCTCCGCCCCCGGCGCAGGCGGTCAGGGCCAGCGCGGACGCGGCCACCGCGGCGGAGACCAGGAGCTTCGTGCGGGTCATGGCGGGTGTCCTCTCCTCGGGGATCGGTACCGTGCTCAGCCCAGGGTATGCAGAACCGCGAGTCCGAGCGCCCCGCACGCGGCGGCGACGAGCAGGGAGGCGAGCGTGCCGATGATGAACCGCTCGCTCACCGCCGGGTTCTCGCGGATCTCGGGGTAGCGGCCGAGGGCCTTGATGGCCACGACCACCGCGGCGAGTTCGAAGCGTCCGGCGAGGATGGCGGCGGTGAGGCCGACGCGTTCGAGGATGCCGATCCACATCCCGCCGCGCAGGACCTCGCGGACCGCGGGGGCGGGGTCGTCGCGTCGGCGCATCACCGGGGTCCGCGCGTCGCCGCTGACCTCGACGGTCGGGGGTTCTGGCACCCGCGCCGAGCGCAGGACGAGCGACGCGATGGGCGAGCCGAGTGCGACGGAGGCGATCAGGCTCAGCGCCACGACGATCGCGACGAGGATCCAGTCGGGCCAGCTGCTCATCGGTCGGCCTTCCCACGCCCGCCGTCCGCGGCCTTCCCGCGCTGGCCGCTCGCCGGGCTGCCGGACTCGCCCACGGCCGCGTCGTGCGCGCCGGCGAGCAGCCGGTCGAGCACCGGGTACGCGGCGCGCTCTTCGCGGATCTCCGACAGCCGCAGCGCCCCGGTGACCGAGGCGGGCGTGATGCCCAGCTCCTCGGCGGCCGCCACCTGAGTGGGGGAGCGATCGACGGCGTCCACCACCCGCCACTGCGGCTCGGTGCGTCCGAGCACGAGTGGCGCGACCAGTGCCCACACCGCCTCGCAGTCGGCGGCCCACGCCGTCGCCGAGCCGCGGTCGTCCCGCGATCCGGGGTCGCCCGGCACCCGTATGGCCACCGAGCCGGGGAGGCCCTTCGCGGCGTCGACGGCGTCGCGGGCGGCGAGGTAGGCGTCCCCACGTCCGGCTCTGGTCCCGGAGGAGTAGGACTCGTCGTCGACGTCTCCCGCCCCGACACCGCAGTGCCAGTCACCTTCGCGCAGGGCGACGAGCAGCGCCGACCGCACCGCGGCAGGGTCGTCGAGCAGGCCCTGGACCTCGTCTCCGGCCGTGCGCTCGAACGCGGCCGCGGTCGGGATGTCCGCCAGTGCGTCGATCAGGGCGGGTACCCGGTCGGCGCTGCTGCGGCTGCGGCGTTGGTCGATGGTCACCACGTACATGAGGCGATCGTGCCACACACCGCCGACATAAGGTGAAAACACCTAAAACCGGCAAATTAGCCGTTATCGGCTCATTTGACGATCTGAGGCGTTCGGGCCTCACGCACGGGCGCCGTCGCCGCAGGTGTCGACGGCGTCCGCGCCGCCCGCAGCCCGTTGAGGATCACGATGACCTCGGCGATCTCGTGGACGAGGACCACCGCGGCGAGCCCGAGAACCCCGGTGATCGCCAGCGGGACCAGGGTCGTGATGAGGATCAGTGAGAGGACGATGTTCTGGTTGATGATCCGGCTGCCCCGGCGGGCATGCGCGAGGGCCCGGGGGAGGAGCCGCAGGTCGGTGCCGGTGAAGGCCACGTCCGCGGACTCGATGGCGGCGTCGGATCCGGTCGCGCCCATCGCGATTCCGACGTCCGCGGTGGCCAGTGCCGGGGCGTCATTGATGCCGTCGCCGATCATCGCCGTGCGCCGGGTGCGGGCGAGCTCGGCGATCGCGTCGGCCTTGTCGCCGGGCGAGAGGTCGGCGCGGATGTCACCGATGCCGGCCTGCGCGCCGAGCGCGGCCGCCGTGCGCGGGTTGTCGCCGGTCAGCATGCTCACGCCGATGTGGTGGTCGGTCAGGGTGGCGACGACGACGAGGACCTCCGGCCGCAGTTCGTCGCGGATGCCGATGGCGCCGATCGGGCGGCCGTCGCGGTGGACCACCACCACGGTCATGCCCTCGTGCTCCAGGGCCGTGATCTGCCCGGTGAGCTGTCCGGCGGCGAGCCGGCGTGGTGAGCCCACGGTGACGAGGTGTCCGTCGACGGTGCCGCAGATCCCGTGCCCGGCGGCCTCCTCGACGTGCTCGGCGTCTGTGGTTCCCGGCCCGGAGACCCGCTGGCCTGCCGGGTCCTGCCGGGCGGCTCCGGCGAGGGCGGCGGAGGTGATGGCGGCCGCCAGCGGGTGGGTGCTGTGGCGCTCGACGGCCGCGGCCAGGGAGAGCACCTCGGACTCGCTGGTGCCCGGGGTGGTGAGGACTCGGACGACCGACGGTTCGTTGCGGGTGAGGGTCCCGGTCTTGTCCACCGCGAGGTGACGGATGGTGCCGAGCCGTTCGAACGCCGCCCCGGACTTCACGATGACACCGAACCGGCTGGCCGCGCCGATCGCGGAAACCACGGTGACGGGCACCGAGATCGCCAGGGCGCAGGGCGAGGCGGCGACCAGGACGATCAGCGCGCGGGTGATCCACAGCTCCGGGTCGCCGAGCAGCGAGCCGATGCCCGCGACGAGCAGGGCCAGCACGAGCACCCCGGGGATCAGCGGTCGGGCGATCCGGTCGGCCAGGCGGGACCGGTCGCCCTTCTCGGTCTGGGCGCGCTCGACGAGGTCGACGATCGTGGTGAGTGTGTTGTCGGTGCCCGGGGCGGTGGCGGTGAGGTCGAGGAGGCCGGAGGTGTTGATCGACCCGGCGAGGACGCGGTCGCCGGGCGCCACCTCGACGGGCATCGACTCGCCCGTGACCGCGGAGGTGTCGACGCTGCTGCGGCCGTGGGCCACGATCCCGTCGGTGGCGACGCGCTCGCCCGGCGCCACGACGAGCGTCTCTCCGACCCGGAGTTCGGCGGTCGGGATCTCGGTGGTGTCGGCGCCCCGGCGGACGGTGGCGGTGTCCGGGACCAGGCGTAGGAGAGAACGCAGGCCGGAGCGGGCGCGGTCCATCGCCTTGTCCTCGAGCGCCTCGGCGATGGAGTAGAGGAAGGCCAGGGCGGCGGCCTCCTCGACGTAGCCGAGGATCACGGCGCCCACGGCGCTGATGGTCATGAGCAGCCCGATGCCGAGCCGGCCGCTGGTGAGCAACCCGCGGATCGCGCCCGGTGCGAACGTCGAGCCGCCGAGGATGAGGCCGATCCAAAACAGGGTCTGGCCGGCCGGTCCGGCGCCCGACCATTCCGCGGCCAGGCCCGAGACGAACGCGACGCCGGACGCGGCCGGGATGAGGATCGCCGGGTCCCGCCACCACGGCCGGTCCTGCTCCTCGGGCTCGTCGGGCGAGGTCGCCTCGCACCCGCACGCGGACGTCATGATGCCGCGCAGGTGGGGCAGTCGGAGACCGCGCACTCGGCGTCGCGGTCCACGGCGAGCGTGACGTCGAGCAGCGCGGTGAGTGCGGCCTCGAGGTGTGGGTCGGCGATCTCGTAGCGCATCTGCCGACCCTCGGCCGCGGCCACGACGATCCCGCAGTCCCGCAGGCACCCGAGGTGGTTGGAGACGTTGGGCCGGGTCAGTTCGAGTTCGCGGGCGAGGTCGGCCGGGTACCGGGGCCCCTCGAGCAGGCACAGCAGGATCCGGGACCGGGTGGGGTCGGCCATCGCCCGGCCGAGCCGATGCATCATGTCGAGGCGGGTGGCACGTGTCAGCATGCGCTGAACTGTACAGCGCGCGCTGAACTGACGCTGAGCCACCAGGCGGCTGTCTGACCTCCTCGCCGCCATAGCCCGCCGACAAGAGGAATTCGTGCACCCGTCTCTCGGGCGATACGCGCGAAATCCTCTGCTCGGCAGGCAGGCAGGAAGGCAGGCAGGCGGGAGGGCAGGCGGGCGCGGGTCGGGGCGGGCCCCTCGGGGGGAGTCCGGCGTCAGGTGGTGGCGGGGCGGCCGATGTCGGGCCGGGAGTCGCCGAAGGTCTCCTTGCGCTCGCGGGCCCGGACCTTCTCGCCCCACGACTCGAGCCGGGCCCGGCCCCACGGCGTGCGGTAGCGCAGGGTGTTGAGCGGGACGAGGTAGGCGTGCGCCCACGGCGGGCGGACCGGCAGGCCGAACTCCCGCATCGATTCCGGGCCGAGGAGCACGGTGAGCATGCTCAAAAGCCGCTCATGACCCACCCGGGCGCGTAGGCGGGGCAGCGGCCCGCTGCGGTGGCGGCGTCGTTGGGACTCCACCAGTGCCTGCGTGAGCTTCGGCCCGGCCTCGGAGATGCCGGCCTGGGACAGCAGGATGTGGTAGTTGACGCGGTGGCGTTCGCGCTCACCCTCGACCAGGTAGTGGTCGGCCACGCCCATGAGCCAGCCGACGTAGCGCCACATGTGCATCACCGCGTCCGAGTCCCTGCGGCTCACAGGCACGCCGAGGGTGCGCACCCCGAGCAGGACCACGGCGTCGAACAGGCCGAGGGTCGAGGCCAGGTCGCTCTGGTTGATGGGCAGGCCCCAGCGCTGGCTGTCCCAGCGCGGCTCCATGGCGTTGTTGACCACCGCGTGCATGGCCCGCACGTGGCCGGTCAGTCGCCACGCCTCACCGCCCGGCCGCAGCCCGTCCGGGATGGACAGCGACATGGTCCAGTGGCTGGTCTCGGCCAGGCGGCGCAGCGTGGTCTCGCCGGTCAGGCCGCCGGTCGCCACCAGCAGGTCGGTGGGTCCGCCGAACCGGTAGCCGCCGATGAGGGACAGCTGTAGCAGGATGTCGGCGGCGTTCTGGCCGAAGCGCAGATAGGCCTTCTGTCCTCGTTCGACCTTGTCCCAGTCGACCCAGTCCGGGGTGCCCTCGAGGTGCGCGATGTAGTCCCGCAGGATCTGAGGCGCGTCGTCGGGCAGGCCGGCCGAGCCGGAGTGCAGCGCCTCATCGAGCTGGCGGCGGGTCACCGCGCCGGGCTCGCCGGACCGCAGCCGCATGGCGCGGGCGAGCTGATCGCCTAGATCGTCGCGTTCGAAGTAGTCGCGGCCGATCCGGTCCATGAGCTTCTCATCGAGGTGGCCCACGCCGGCGATGGGCTTGAGGGCGCGTCCGAGGCGACGGCCACGCTCCTCACCCTCGCGGAAGCGCTGGGGGTACGGCATCACGGATGCTGTCTTTTCGGACGTAGCAGTCATGCCATGACTATGACGCGAGTTTTTACTCGCATACAATTCGCGTTTATGAGAAGGGTGCCCAAGCAGGCCAGATCCCGCGCGATGGTGGAGCGAATCGTGGAGGCTGCTCGCGTTGTGCTCGTGCGCGACGGCTACGAGTCGTTCACCACCAACCGCGTCGCCGACGAGGCGGAGGTCAGCCCCGGCTCGCTGTACCAGTACTTCCCGGACAAGTCCGCGCTGGTCGCGGTGGTCATGGACCGGTGGTCGGCCGAGATCTCCGACCGGGTCGCGGCATCGCTCTCGGCCACGGGCCCGGTCGACGTGAAGAGCCCGGCGACGGCCCGGTCGATCGCCGACGCCCTGCTCACCGCGCTCGAGGCCGACGCCGGACTGCTGCGCATCATGTGGGAGGAACTGCCCGCGGTACGACACCGGGCGGCGCAGCACGCCCTCGAGCAGCGGGTCCGCGAACTCCTGGCGGTCTACCTCGCGGCCGCCGGCGCCACGAGCGGGGACCCGGCGGCCCGGGCGTGGGTGATCGTCATGGCGGTGGAGAACATCGCCGTGCGGTGGGTGCTGGACCGTCCCGCCATCAGCCGGGACGCGCTGCTCGACGAGCTCACCGCGCTGGCCGGGGGATTCGGTGGGCGCGGCTGACACGGTCGCCCGCCGCTTACCTCGGCGCCCGCGGCTGCCCGGACGCGCGCGGCGCCGGCCCGCCGGGAATCGGGGGATACCCCGACGCGCTGCCGGGCCCCGCTCGGGCAGACTTGAGCGCGATGCCCACCCTGACCCCCCGCGCCACCGCGAGTCTCGCGGGCCTGGTCGCCGTTGCCGTGTTGTCGTCGTCGTGTTCCTACGGGCCCACCCGCGAGGCGCCGACCCCCATCCCCCCGGGCATCCCGCCCGCCGCCGGGGCCCCGGTGCCGAGCGTCGACATCAACGCGCCCGGCCGCACCTCCGACCAGCTGCGCGAGTGGGCGGCGGGCCTCAACGAGCCGATGAACATCCCCGTCGCCGCACTCGCTGCCTACGGCAACGCCGCCGAGACCATGCGGCAGACCCGTCCCGAGTGCAACCTCGCCTGGACGACGCTCGCCGGGATCGGGCACGTGGAGACGCGGCACGGCCGGTACCGCGGGGCGTCATTGAGTGACGACGGCTACGCGCTCCCGCCGATCATCGGCATCAAACTCGACGGCTCGCCCGGCTTCGCCGACATCCCCGACACCGACGGCGGCGAGCTGGACGGTGACACCGAGAACGACCGGGCCGTCGGGCCGATGCAGTTCATCCCCGAATCGTGGCGCAAGTACGGCGTCGACGCCAACGGAGACGGGCGCGCCGATCCGAACCAGATCGACGACGCCGCCGTGTCCGCCGCGCGCCTGCTGTGCACGAACGGGGGAGACCTCTCTCAGGCCGAGAACTGGCAGCGGGCCGTGCTGTCCTATAACGCGTCGCGCGAATACGTCATGGACGTGCGCGACGCGGCGGCCGCCTACTCGGTGGGGACGACCGCGCCGTAGGCGGGCTACGTAGGCGGGCGTCGTAGGGGGACGCCACGCTGAATGCTGCCTCACCCATTGGGATGCGCTTGACCTACGGGGCCCCGCAGGTGAGGCGCAATCCGACAGGTGAGGTGTGGGCGCCGCTGCGCGGGCCCCGCGAACTACGCTGCTGAGTCGGCCGAGTTTGCAGGCGAGATCACCAACGGCGGGAGTCCCACACCCATGTCAGCACCGACGTCGACGCGCCGGCAGCCCGCGGGCGCCCCGACCACGGCGGATGCGCCGACCACCGCCAACGGGCTCCTGCTCCGCGCGGTCCGGCGCCGCCGGCACCTGGTGGTCCCCGGCCTGGTGCTCATGACCCTGTGGCAGCTGTGTGAGGCGCTGGTGCCCATCGCGATCGGCGTGATCGTCGACGTCGCGATCATCCCGCTCGACCGGTGGGCCCTGCTGTGGTCGGTCGTCGGGCTCATCGCGCTGTTCACCGTGCTCAGCCTCGGCTACCGGTTCGGCGCCCGGATGAGCAATCGGGCCCTGCAGGAGGAGGCGCACGACCTGCGGGTCGAGGTGACGCGGGTCCCGTTGACCCGGCGGCGCGCGATGGACGGTGCGAGCTCCGGTGACGTGCTCTCGGTGTGCTCGGCCGACGCCGACGTCGCCGCGCTGGTATTCCGGCAGATCGCGCTCGGCGGGTCCGCGGTGATCAGCATCGTGGGGATCTCGGTCTACCTGTTGTGGACCGACTGGCTGGTCGGGCTCATCGTGCTCATCGGCGTCCCGCTCAGCCTCGTGCTGGTCGCCCTGCCCAGCCGCACCATCTCCCGGCACAGCACCGCCCAGCAGGCCGCGATCGGGCGGGCGAGCAGCCGCGCGACCGACATCATGGCGGGCCTGCGCGTGCTCAAGGCCGGCGGCGGGGAGCGCTGGGCCGCTGAGCAGTACCGCACGGCGTCCGAGGAGGCGGCCGCGGCGGGGATCGTCACCGCCGAGCGGACGGGGCGGGTCCAGGGGATCGGCTCGCTCGGGATGGCCGTGGTCCTGGCGCTGGTGCTGCTGGCCGCCGGCTACCGCGTCCTGGCCGGCGAGATGGAGATCGGCACGCTCGTCTCCGTGGTGGGCGTGGCCGTCTTCTTCGAGGAGCCGGTCCGGATGATCACCCAGATGGTGTCGATCTCCGCCCGGTCCCACGGCGCGGCGCAGCGGCTCGTCGACCTGCTGGGGTCGGCGCCGGTCGACGACTCCGGCGACGAGGTCCCCGCGGGGGCGCGGTTGGAGGTACGCGGGCTGGCGCTGCCCGATGGTCGCTCCCTCGACCTGGAGGTCGCCGAGGGGGCGGTCGTCGCGCTCGTGGCCGATCAGCCCGCCGCCGCGAACGCCATCACCCTGGCGATCGCCGGGCACGGCGACGGGGCCGACGCCGTCCTGGTGGGCGGGCACCGACGCAGTCACCTGGCACCCGCCATCGCCGAGCATCTCGTCGCCGCGCCGCACCGAGTGGACCTGTTCGTCGGCACCATCCGTTCCAACATCGCGATGAAGCACGTCGGCGCGGGGGACGACGACGAGCTCGGTGGCCCGGGGGGCGGCGGTTCGGGACATGGCGGCCCGGGGGACGACGACGAGCACGGTGACCCCGCCGCCGGTGGCGTGGCCGCCACCCCGATCTCGCATGAGGTCCTGCGGGCCTCGGCGGTCGCGGAGATCATCGAGCACCTGCCCGACGGGCTCGACTACGCGGTGCAGGAAGGCGGCCGGAACCTCTCCGGCGGTCAGCGGCAGCGGATCGCGCTCGCCCGCGCCCTTCACGCGGACCCGGACGTGCTGGTGCTCCACGAACCGACCAGTGCGGTCGACGCCGTCACCGAGTGGGAGATCGCCCAGGCCGTCCGCCGACTGCGGACGAGTCGGCCGCGGCAGGCCACGCTGATCGTCACGTCGTCGCCGCCGTTCCTCGCGACCGCCGATCGGGTGGTCCACCTGCCCCGCAGCGGCGAGGCGCGCACGGGCACCCACCTGGAACTGCGCGAGGCATCAGCCTCCTACCGGACGGCGGTCGACCGATGAGCACCACCGAGACGGGGACGACCCGCGGGATGACGAACACCGCCACCGCCACCGCCACCGCCACCGCCACCGCCACCGCCGGCACCGCCGCGGACGGCCCGGACGCGGCGGGCTCGTCAGGCGCGCTGCCGCTGGCGACGGGCCGCGAGTCCCTCGCCGTCCTGTGGCCGCTGCTCCGGCAGCGGCGCGGATACCTGGCGCTGGTGTGCCTGGCCGGGCTGATCGGGTCCGTGGCTGGCCTCGTCGCACCGTGGGTGATCGGCCGGCTCGTCGACGACCTGCCCGGCAGCGAGGACTACACAGCGGTGTGGATCGGCGCGGGCGCCATCGCCGTGGCCGGCATCGTGGGCGCCGGCTGCACCTGGGCCGGGCAGGCGTGGCTCGCCCGGCTCACCGAACCGACCGTCGCCCGCCTGCGCGAGATGGTGATGGACTGCTCCCTGCGCCTCGGCGCCGCTCAGATGGAGACGACCGAGACCGGCGACCTCGTCTCCCGCGTCGCCGAGGACGCCCGCGAGATCAGCCAGGCCGCCACTGCCGTCATCCCGCTGGTCGTGCAGTCGGCGTTCACGGTGATCGTGTCCGGGGTCGGGCTCGCGACGGTCGACTGGCGGCTCGGGCTGGTGGGGCTGCTCGCGCTGCCGATGTACTGGACGACCCTGCGCTGGTACCTGCCCCGGTCCGGCCCCATCTATGCCGCCGAGCGCGCCGCCTTCGGCACCCGGGCCAGCCGTCTCCTCGGGGGCATCTCCGGGTCCCGCACCCTGCACGCCTACGACGCCCAGGACTCCGAGCTGGAGCGGATCACCGCCGCCTCCGCCCGCGCCCGCGACCTGTCCATCGAGGTGTTCCACTTCGTCACCCGAGCCTTCAGCCGCAACAACCGCGCCGAGGTCACCGTCCTCGGGCTGCTGCTGGTCGTGGGGTTCTTCCTCGTGGACTCCGGCGCCATCACCGCCGGCGCCGTGACCACGGCCGCGTTGCTGTTCCATCGGCTGTTCAACCCGATCGGTGCGCTGGTCGGCATGGTCGATCAGGTCCAGTCCGCCGGTGCCTCGCTGGTGCGGATGGTCGGGGTCATCACCATGCCCGTGCCCGAGAGCACCGCTACGCTGCACTCCACCGCCGCCGGGCCCGGCCCGCTCGAGCTCACCGGCATCACCCATACCTATGGCGAGGGCGCTCCGGCGCTCATCGACGTGGACCTCACGGTCGCGCCGGGCGAGGTGGTCGCGGTGGTCGGGTCCACGGGCGCCGGCAAGAGCACCCTGGCGCTGGTCGCCGCCGGCTCGGTGGTGCCGACGCGGGGGAGTGCGCGACTGGGCGGGGTCCGGCTGACCGACGTCGACCCGGTAGCGCTGAGGCAGCACGTCACGATGGTCTCGCAGGAGGTGCACACCTTCGCCGCCACCGTGGCCGAGAACGTCCGCGCGCCCCGGCCTGAGGCCGGTCTCGCCGAGGTGCGCGCCGCACTCCGGACCGTCGGCGCGGACTGGGTCGACGACCTGCCCGACGGCGTCGACACTCTCATCGGTGAGGGTGGACATGCGCTCGATCCCATGCAGAGCCAGAAGATCGCCCTGGCCCGCGTCGAGTTGGCCGGCCCGGACGTGGTGATCCTCGATGAGGCCACCGCCGAGGCCGGGTCCGCCGGAGCCCGTCGCCTCGACGCGGCTGCCGCTGCGGTGCTCCGCGACCGGGCGGGTCTGGTGGTGGCGCACCGGCTGAGCCAGGCCGCGGCCGCCGACCGCATCCTGGTGATGGACCACGGCCGGATCGTCGAATCCGGCACGCACGACGAGCTGCTCCGGGCGGACGGGCGGTACGCCGAGCTCAGCCGGGCGTGGTTCGGGGGCGCGTGACGTAGGCGTGCGTCGGTGGCGTCAGCGACAACGACGACAACAACAGCGACGACGACGAGGGCGATCGTTCGAACCGGTCGGCGTCCTCAGAGCCCGCGGCACAGCGCGAGGAGCCGCCGGGCGGTGAGGACGGCGAACACCGACCAGGGCAGCAGCGAGGCGAGGGCAAAGGCGAGTCCGATCGTCCCGACGTTCGACGGCACCGCCATGAGGACCGCGGCCGCGAGACCCCACACCGCGGTGGCGCGACTGAACACGGTGCTGCGGTAGATGAGGATGCCGAAGATGAGCAGGGCGGCGAAGTTGAGGACGTAGTAGACGTCGAAGGCGGTGCCCGTCCACGTGGCGAGCATGCCCTCCCCGGTCGCCAGCAGCGCAGCCCCCTCAGCGGGGCCGGCCTCCGCGTAGGCGCGGGCCAAGTGGAGCATCTCGATCGGGCGGGGAGAGGACATGTAGGCCGCCATTCCGATCCCGCCCAGCCCCAGCGCGATCACGACCGCGGACCGGCTGACCCGCCACAGCACGACCGCCAGAGCGGCGTAGAGCAGGAGGGTCAGCAGGTTGCTCACCGGGTAAAGCAGGTCCAGCATGAGCAGCCCCGCGACGGGATTGTCGGCGAGCACGAGGAAGAAGCCCTCGACGGTGTCCGGGAAAGGCCAGAGGAGGTAGACGATGATCTGCACCGCGATGAGCGCCACGCTGGCCAACGCCGCCCACGCACCGGTCCGGACGAGACCACGCCAGCTCCGGACGTCCGCGCGGACTGCGGCATCGTCGATCGGCGTCATCGCGGACATCCACTCTGTCGGACTCGTATTGTGTGAAGTGTAGGCGGAGGAGTCATCGTGACCAGTCGCACGCGGGAACCGAAAGGCCGGGCCCACGCCTGGGTTACCGCGGCCGCCGTGGTCGTCGCCGTCGTCGTCTTCCTCCCCGTCCTCCTGTTGCCCCTCACCACCTCGGTCCCGATCTGGGCGTGGCTTCCACTGCTCGTGGTCGGCGTGGCCGCGCTGATCTGGCTCGTCATCGGGCGCCGGCGGCGATGGGTCAGGCCGGCCGCGGTGGCAGTGGTGGCCCTTGCCGCGATCGGGGCGGTCGTCGCCTCGCAGACGCTGGCGGTGACGCCGCCGATCACCGGGCCGGACGGCGAGCGGGTGCCCGGCAGTATCGCGTCGATGGAGCAGGTGGACCTGGGCGGCAGCGAGCAGTGGATCACCATCCGCGGCCATGACGAGTCCAATCCGGTCCTGCTCAACCTCGGGATGGGCGGGCCCGGGGGCGGGGGGTTCTTCAATTCGAGCGAGTTCCGGCCGCTGGAGGAGCACTTCACGGTGGTGAACTGGGACGAGCCGGGCACCGGCAAGTCCTATGGCGCCGTGCCGTTCGACGAACTCGACCGGGAGCGGTTCGTGGACGACGCCACCGCCCTCACCAATCATCTCCGCGAGCGATTCGGGCAGGACAAGATCTACATCTACGGGGTGTCGTGGTCGAGCATCATCGGCATCTGGCTGGTGCAGGAGCATCCCGAGCTCTTCCACGCCTTCATCAGCAGCGGTCAGATGGTCAACACAGGCGAGAACGACCGGATGGGCTACGAGCTGGCGTTGGCGCACCTGGAGGAACAGGGGGAGACCGGGCGCGCGGAGAAGCTCCGCGAGAACGGGCCGCCGCCGTACCGCGGCGACGCTGTGGTGTGGCCGTACGTGGACTTTCTCGATGTGCTCAACGAGATCATGGGGGTTCCCCGCTACACGGTGGTCGTGCCGCTGCTCGGGTTCCTCGTGCCCGAGTACGGCTACGTCGACACGATCAATCACACCCGCGGCTTGATCGACTCGTTCAACGCCGTCTATCCGCAACTGGAGGACCTGGACTTCGTCGAACAGGCCCCGTCGCTGGAGGTGCCGGTGTTCTTCTTCGTCGGCCGCGACGACGTCAATGCGATGCCGAGCCTGGTGGAGGAGTATGTCGACGTGCTCGAGGCGCCGGAGAAGGAACTGATCTGGCTCGAGGGTGGGCACGGTCTGGGCAGCGCCGAGAACAAGGACCTGTTCGTCGACGTGATGCTCGCTCAGGTGCGGCCGCTGTCGCGGTGAGACCTGCAACGAATCGAGAGAAAGGAGCGCCTCGGTGAGAACCAGACGCCCATGGGCCACGTATTCACTCACCGCCGGGATCGCGTTCTGGACCGTCATGGCGTTCGGGGGCAGCGTCGGCCTGGCGTCCTCGCCCGACGGGTCGGCGATGGGCTTCGACACCGCGTGGTTGCAGGACACGCCCTTCAGCGACTACCTCCTCCCGGGCGTGATCCTCGGACTCCTCGGCGTGGGCGGGGCCGCCGCCACCGGGCTTCTGGTCCGTGGGCTGCGCGCACCGGGGCGGCGGGGGAGGCGTCAGGGCGCACCCTCCGCCTGGCAGTGGTACTTCGCGCTGATCGTGGTGCTCGGGCAGTTCGGATGGATCGCGGGCGAGGTCGTCCTGATGTGGACCGTCGTGTCGACGCTGCCGTCTGACCAGAGAACGTTCTTCTACGGGTTCTGGTGGGTGTTCGGGGTGCTGAGCACGGCGAATCTACTCCTGGCGTTCGCGCCGTCGACGCGGCGGATCCTCGGGGCCGCCGGGGCCGCCGGGCCGTCGTTGCGCTGAGGTGAACGAGCACGCCGGGGACCGCTGACCGGCGGCCGCCCGTGGCCTGCCTCGGCCCGCCGGGTGCTTCAAGCGCTGCGCCCTATCACTCTGGCGGCTCTGCTCCCGGCGGTATCTCTCCCACCGGGAATGCCGGTCCGTGTGCCCCACGGGTTCGGTCATTCACGCCCGGTGTGTGTTGGACGTCACCTAGGTTCCTGAGAAAGTGACACGTGTCACTTGGTTGCACTTCGAGTGCCAATCGCAACCCCTCAGGAGACCCGATGAGACGCATCCCCACCGCTGCCGCCGCCATGGCGATCACTGCACTCTCTCTGTCCGCGTGCGGTACGAGCGAGGCCGACCCGGACGCCACGGGAGAGCAGGCCTCGCTGACCATGCCCGCCGACGAGTCCCGGTGCACGGAGGACAAGGCCGGGGGCACCATCACGATGGGCACCTACGTGATGCTGCCGTCGTTCTCGCCCGGACAAGGGCAGGTGGGCGTGCGGGGTGGCGCGGAGTCGGCGGCCGTCTACGACCGCCTCATGCGCTGGAACGCTCGGACCGAGACCTTCGAGCCCAAGCTCGCCGAGTCGCTCGAGAGCTCGGAGAACCACACCGTGTGGACGCTGACCCTGCGCGACGGCGTGACGTTCTCCAACGGTGACCCGCTCACCGCACAGGACGTGGCCTTCACGATGGACCTGCACAAGGATCCGGCCACGCGCTCGACCGCCATGACCGACGTGCAGCAGATCGAGCGGACCCGGGTGGTGGATCCGCTGACCATCGAGTTCACGCTCGCCGAGCCCTGGTCCACGTTCCCGGTGCTGCTCGCCGGTTCCGCGGGCGAGGTGATCCCCGAGAAGGCGTACGAGGCGGCGGGCCCGGAGAGGTGGGCGCGCGAGCCGGTGGGCGCCGGCGCGTTCACGGTGGCCGACTACGTCCCCAACCAGGAGATCGTGCTGAAGCCGAACCCGACCTACTACGGCGGCCCGGTGTGCCCGACGCTGCAGTTCATCCAGATCCCCGGTTCGCAGGCCACGTTCGAGGCGTTCCAGAACGGAGAGGTCGAGGTGGGCTTCCTTCGTGGGTCCAAGTTCGCCGACATGGCCCGCGAGGCCGACGCCCGGGGGTATGAGGAGATCACCAGCGCCGGCCGGCTGGTCTACATGAACAACGGGGCCGCGGGGTACGACGGGATCCTCACCGATCAGCGCGCCCGTCAGGCCGTGACGCACGCGATCGACAGGGAGCTGCTGCTCGGCCGGTTGGGCGACGACACCGCCCAGGCCACGTCGGCGCTGCTGGCCGACTCTTCGCGGTTCTATGCCGGGCAGGAGGGGCCCGCGCTGGACGCCGCCCGCGCCACCGAGCTGGTGGCGGAGGTGAAGCAGGACATGGGCTGGGACGGCTCGCTCACTCTGCTCGTGTCCGACGTGCCGGAGAACCGGGAGGCGGGGATCGTCCTCAAGGCGATGCTCGACGCGGTCGGCTTCGATGTGACGGTGGAGGTCGCCCCGGCCTCCACGGCGAGCGCCCGCCAGTTCACGGGCGACTACGAGATGGCGATCGGCGGCCTGGCGACCTCGGATGCCGACCCGGCGTCGACCCTGGCCAGCTCGCTGATTCCGGGCGGTGCCCTCAACGTTTCGGGCGTGGACGATCCCGCGTTCGCGGACGCCCTCTCTGCGCTCAAGGCCGCCCCGGACGTCGAGTCGCAGAAGCAGGCGTACGCCGAGCTGCAGGAGGTCCACAATGAGGTGGCGCCGTATGCGGTCTTCGGTAACGGCGTCGAGCTGGTGACGATCGACGAGTCGGTCAAGGGCATCAGTCCGACGATCTCGTCGACGATGCTCTTCGACGGTGCGTTCATCGAGGAGTAGCCAACCGTGCCGGGGCGGGGCCGGTCGACGCGACCGGCCCGCCCTAGCCGAGCTCGTCCGCCAATCGGACGGCGGGGATCCAGTCGATACCGAACACCCGGGCCACCTCGGAGAAGGTGGAGGCATCCGCATCGGTGCTGGTCGCCGAGGCGATGAGACGGGATAGCATCACCGTCCCCGCTCGCTCTTCGATCGTGCCGGCCGCCGCCAGAAGCGTTATGTGACTATTTTAGAACTGTTGGGTGCTTGCAGATCTGCGTACCCGGCAGGAGCGGTGCCCGCACAGTCGTAGCACCGGGCACGATGGCGACCATGTACCTCATCGGGACCGGGCCGAGTGAGTTGCACGCTCACATCGACCTCGACCGTCGCCTGCAAAACCTCGGATTCCTCGACGGGGCCGAGGCGTCCGTGGTGTCGGCCGCCCAGGAGGACGGGCACTGGTCGGTCGTAGCTGAGATCCGACCCGACACGGAGGGGGAGGGGCAATGACGCCAACTGAGGCGAGGTCACTGGGGCGGGCCATCCGCACCGTTCGTCTGGAAGCCGGGCTGACGCAGCTCAGGCTGGCGCTCGCCGTCGGCGTAAGCGGGAGCCACATGAGCATTTGTGAACGGGGCCAGGTCCCCGCCGCCCGAGGCCGTCCGGCTCACCCTCCGACAATGAACCGCGAGCAGTTCGCAGCCATCGCCGATGCTCTGGGTTGCACCGCTGCGTACATCGCCGACCGCGCAGCCCTGTCGGCCACCACTCGAGTGAGTCTCGGCCTTCAACCGCTCGGCCCCTCCCGCACTCTCGTTGCGGGGATCGCATACGACCTCACCGACGCCGAAGCAGACAGGGCCGCCGACTTCATCTCCGGTCTCATCGCCGCCCGCGACCTGCACTGACAACCGGTGTCGGAGGCCCCGGCTACGGTGCCGGCGTGGACGAGCTGGTGGACCGAATCCGACACGCGGCCGACCAGACAGGCGAGGCGCACTTCCTCGAGCTGCTGCGCTGGCACCGCGTCGTCGCCGGCCTCGGCGAACCCGACTGGGGCGCCCGCGGCGCCTACCGGATCGCCATAGCACATGTCGGAGTTATAGCACTCGATGATCCCTCCTACTTCCTCGTCCTGGCGGCGCGGAGCCCGTTGAGGATCACTATCACCTCGGCGATCTCGTGCACGAGCACCACCGCTGCGAGGCCGAGTACGCCGAACAGGGCCAGCGGCAGCAGCGCGGTAATGATCAGCAGGGACAGGATGATGTTCTGGTTGATGATGTGCCTGCCGCGGCGGGCGTGGTCGAACGCGCGCGGGAGGAGTCGCAGGTCGTGGCCGGTGAAGGCGACGTCGGCGGACTCGATCGCGGCGTCGGAGCCGGTCGCGCCCATGGCGATGCCGATGTCCGCGGCGGCCAGGGCGGGGGCGTCGTTGATGCCGTCGCCGATCATCGCGACCGAGCCGTGCCTGCTCAGCTCGCTGATGGCGGCGGCCTTGTCCTCGGGACGCAGCTCCGCGCGCACGTTTTCGATCCCTGCCTGCGCGGCCAGCGCGCGGGCGGTGCGGGCGTTGTCGCCGGTGAGCATGGTCACCCCGACGCCCTGGGCCGCGAGGGTGCGCACGACCTCGGGAACCTCGGGGCGCAGCTCGTCACGGACCCCGATCGCGGCGACCGGGACCCCGTCGCGGTGCACGATCACGACGGTCATGCCCTGCTCCTCCAGTCCCGCGACCTGGTCCTTAAGCGTCCCCGCGTCCAGCCAGCGAGGGCTGCCGACGGTGACCCGGGCCCCGTCGAGGGTGCCTTCGATGCCGTGCCCGGCCTGCTCGGTGACCTCCAGGGCGGCGGGAGCTCCGGGCGAGGCGGCGGTGATCGCGGCGGCCAGCGGGTGGGTGCTGTGCTGCTCCAGCGACGCCGCCCACGCCAACGCCTGCGCCTCGTCCACGCCGTCCGTGGTGAGCACGGCGGTGACGGCGGGCTCGTTGCGGGTGAGGGTGCCGGTCTTGTCGACGGCGACGTGGCGGATCACGCCGAACCGTTCGAAGACCGCGCCGGACTTGATGATCACGCCGAATCTGCTCGCCGAGCCGATCGCGGCGACGACGGTCAGCGGGACCGAGATCGCCAGCGCGCACGGCGACGCGGCGACGAGCACCACGAGGGCGCGGGTGATCCACAGCTCGGGGTCGCCCAGCAGCGAGCCGATGACCGCGACAAGAGCGGCGAGGATCAGCACGCCAGGCACGAGCGGCCGGGCGATGCGGTCGGCCAGGCGGGCGCGGTCGCCCTTCTCGGCCTGCGCCTGCTCGACCAGCTCCACGATCGTGGTCAGCGAGTTGTCCGTGCCCGCCGCGGTCGTCTCGACCTCCAGGGCACCGGCGGTGTTGATCGCCCCGGCCGACACCGCGTCGCCGGGCTCGACCTCGACCGGGATCGACTCGCCGGTGATCGCGGAGGTGTCCAGGCTCGACCGGCCCGTGCGGACGATGCCGTCGGTCGCGATCCGCTCACCGGGGCGCACCAGCATGAGCAGCCCGACCTGGAGGTCCTTCGCGGCGACCTCCGCGGGCGCGCCGTCCCGCCGGATGGTCGCGGTCTCCGGGACGAGCTTGAGGAGAGCCCTCAGCCCGCCGCGGGCGCGGTCCATGGCCTTGTCCTCCAGCGCTTCGGCGATGGAGTACAGGAACGCCAAGGCGGCGGCCTCCTCGACGTAGCCGAGAATCACCGCGCCGACCGCGCTGATCGTCATCAGCAGGCCGATGCCCAGCTTGCCCTTGAACAGCTTGCGGATCGCGCCGGGCGTGAACGTCGACGCGCCCAGCAGCAGGCCGATCCAGAACGCCACCAGCGCCGGGACCTCTGCCCCTGTCCATTCCAGGACCAGGCCCGTGCCGAAGGCGACGCCGGAGAGCACCGGGACCATGATCCCGCGGTCACGCCACCACGGACGCTCCCGCTCCTCCTCGGCCTCCTCGCCGACCCGGGTCTCCGGCTCGTCGCAGCCGCACGCCGCGCTCACGCGCCCGCTCCCGTCCCGCAGCAGCCCGGCACAGTGCACTCGGCGTCCACGCACGGCGCGTGCTCGTCCACGGCCAGCGTCACGTCCACCAGCGCCGTGAGCGCCGCCGCGAGGTGCGGGTCGGCGATCTCGTAGCGCGTCTGCCGACCCTCGGGCTCGGCGACCACGATCCCGCAGTCGCGCAGGCACGTCAGGTGGTTCGACACGTTCGAGCGCGTCAGCTCCAGCTCGCGCGAGAGCACGGCCGGGTAGCTCGGCCCGTCCAGCAGGGTCATCAGGATCCGGGAGCGCGTCGGGTCCGCCATGGCCCGGCCCAGCCGGTTCATGACGTCGAGGCGAGAAGCAATAGTCAGCATGCACTGAACTATACAGTAGTGGCTGACCTATTGTCACTCTGGGGAGTTCTGCCGCACGCGCTCCGCGCGCTTGCCCTCGGGAGCTGGGGTCACCTCCGCCAGCGGGGCCATGACGGCATCCCGCGGCCCTTCCACGTCTCCGCGAGGCCGACGACCCAGCGGGCGGAGGCGAAGAGGGCGTAGCCGGCCCCGGCGAGGCCAGCGCCGACTACGAGCCACCGCCCGATGCCGAGCCACACGCTCCCGTCCACGTCCAGCGCCCACTGAGCACCCGTGATGAGGCCCGCTGCGGCCATCCAGACGCCCGCGACCAGCATCGCGAGCGGCACGAGCGCGAGGAGCATCGCGGCGGCGGCGCTCCAGAGCTGGCGCGCCTCAACCTTCGCTGTCGCGGCGATGATCCGCTCGGCCCGCTCGTTCGCGGCGTCGAGGTTCGCCGTCATCGTGGTCGAGGCATCCCCGGCGGGCCCTCCTGACGGCCCCGCCATGACCCCTAGCGCCCCGATAGGGCGGTGTTCCCTACAGAATCCCTGGCCCGAGCTGCCCGCAGCCTTACAGGGAGAGCAGGCTGTACATCTGGGGTACACCCGTGTGGGACGACAACCCGCCAACCATTGTTGCTGTGTCGCAGGGTCTAGTTCGACACATATGACACGTCTTCCCGTGGGGTCTAAGATCTATTGATACATATTCCGGGCGGAAGGGTCTCCTCATGGCTGATCGAATCGGGACGCTCTTGAACCGTTCGGGTGATGGTGGCGAGGAGGTGCTCATCGTCAGCCGCGGGAAGGAGCGGACTCGGTTCCGGCGTCGGGACGAGTTGGGTTGGAACTTTCGGGTGGAGTCGACGGACTCGGAGAACGTCGTCGAGGTAACGCCAAAACCGAAGCCGGCTTCGAAGCCGGCTCGCCGGGCCTCGCGTCCTCGTGGGCAGCGAGTGGCGTACGTGCGGGTGTCGGCCGCGGATCAGAATGAGGCGCGTCAGCTCGAGGCGGTGGGGGAGTGCGATCAGGTCTACGTGGAGAAGCAGTCGGCTCGCTCGCGCGCCGATCGCGTGAAGCTCGAAGAGTGCATCAGGTACCTGCGAGACGGGGACGAGCTGGTTGTCGCCTCGATGGACCGTCTCGCCCGTTCCCTGGTTGATCTCAAGCAGATCGTCGGCGAGATCACCGCGAAGGGCGCGAGTGTGGAGTTCGTTCACGAGCGGGCCACCTATGCCGCCGGCGCCCAGGATCCTCGAGCGGATCTGATGCTGTCGCTGCTGGGGGCGTTCGCCGAGTTCGAGCGGGCCATTATTCGTGAACGCCAGGCTGAAGGCATCGCCATCGCCAAGACGAAGGGAAAGTACAAAGGGCGCAAACGCGTCCTGACCGACGAACAAATCGGCAAGGCCCGCGCCCGCATCGAGGCGGGGGAGGGGCCGTCGGCGATCGCCCGCGATCTCGGAGTCGGCCGGTCCACGCTGTACCGCGCCCTGCAACGTCGGCCTTCGTAGCCATCGATGATCGGCCTGTCTGCGCTGTTCAGGGACCAACCTGCAAGGAAGTGTCCGAGACTGGATCGGTGAGCGAAGTTCATCTCGAAGGCCGACTAATCTGTCGCGACGAGCGCGAAGCCACCCTTGTCGCTACCCACCTACCGCGTCATGTCGAGCTGACGCGAGCCGAGCCGGGCTGCAGGTCATTCTTAGTGATCCCGACCGAGGACAGTCTGGTCTGGCGTGTCGAGGAGGTCTTTGACGACGCCGCTTCGTTCCGCAGGCATCAGGACCGAGTTCAAGGCAGCCAGTGGGGTGCAGTTACGGCAAGCATCGAGCGTGACTACTCCGTCACGGGACTCTGATCGGACATGACGATTTTCGCGGCAGACGGTGCGATTGCAGCGGTCCCCCTGGCCTACGACATCATGTGGCTGCTCGCCGGCTTGGCGTGGCTGCTGATCCCGGTCCCGATCGCCGTCACGGAGCGGCGGCGGGGAGCGTCGTGGCCCGAGTCGTTTTTATGGTTCGTGGTGCCGTTGCTGCTGCCGGTCGTGGGGTTGATCCTCTGGGCTCTTCACCGAATCGCCGGCGCGAGGCGGGCGACCTCGCGGTAAGCACCGCGCCATCAGGGGGTACGAGGCCTGGGCCCGGTGTCGGAACTGGCCGAGTTAGGCATCCGAGTCAGCCTTCGAGAGGTAGCACTACTCACTGGGGCACGCGGCGTCGAATTCCTCCTGAGTGACAGAGGTCAGGCCATCGTCGATGCCGGTCACGACGGCGCCCGCCCGTGCGGCCATGAGTTCGTCGTACGTGACGGCCGCGCTGGAGAAGTACTTCTCAGGCCTAATGAAGGCGGGGCCTCCCTTGTCTTCGGGCCGCGCCGAGACGATGAAGAAGTGTGAAGGATCCTCCGGCAGGTCGAGCTGTTGATCCACCGCCCAAGGGGAAGGGGCCTGATCGCGAATCACGAATGATCCACCGACGGGTTCGTCGAGGGTGTAAGAGCCGATGACGGGATTCTCTTCGTCGCCTGCGAGGCCCTCGCGTCCGGCGACGATATCGACTCGTTCTGTCGAGTTCTCACAGGTGTTGACGTGAAACGACAGGTTGCCATTTCCGTCGTGGGACACACCCGTTCGCCCGCTCAGTTCGACGTTCACGTAGTTCCCACATGAGGTAAGCATGATCGCGGAGCTGGCCACCAGGAGCGTCGTGAGGGCCGGGTTTCGTTGCATCTGTCGATCCTGCCGCATCACCGCCGTAGTACACATAGGCAACGGCGAGGCCGCGTCGTCCCAGAACCCAGAACCCAGGAACTGGAACAGTCACCTACTCGTGCACCAGCCCCGGGCGCGCGAGGTCTCCCGTTTCAGTGCACGGCCTCCCGCACAGATTTTCGTGACGGCCCATTCTTCCGCTCGTCGGACGCTCGGGCTCGGCGAGGCTTGGTGGATGAGGCCCTACCGCGCGATTGTCGATGAGCTGCAAGCCTCTAATGAAGGCGGGCAACTATGGTGATCGGATGGCCAGCGGAGATGCCGATGCGGGCTCGGCGGCCGCTGGCCGATCGGGCGAGAGCGTTCTTCGTGGGTTGCTAGTTTCCCTCCTGCCGGCGGTCGGCCTGCTCGTGGGCCTCGTTGTCGGTTGGTACACGGTTACCTGGGCGGTCCAGACTTTCCGCGGCGTGTTCGCGGTTCCAGAACTGTCGGCGGTGCCGACGCAGGATCGAGCGCCTGGAGTGCCCGGTCCGACGGTGGGTTATTGGCTTTCGTGGGCAGTTCCCGTTGTAGCGGTGTACGCGGCCAGCGGGCTGCTGTTGTGGAGGTGGCGGCGCGGACGGCTCCTGACCGGATCGGCCGTAGCCGGCTTCAGTGTCGTGGTCTTGCTGATCGTGCCCGTGTGGGTATCTATCGAGGTTGGCGGTTTCGCGCCCAGCTGAGCTCACCCGGTACAGCCTGGACCATCGCCTTCGGCTGGTAGGAGGTGAAAATGACGGTGGTCACCTTCTTCGTCATCCTCGACGCCAGCGGTGCCGGTCCAGTCTGCTTCGTCCCGGACCGGCCTATTGATGAAAGAAACCGCGCAACGTCCCAAAACCAAGGAACTGGGACGGCCTACGCAGTTCTTAGGAATCGGGGGCGGGGGAGAGAGAGGAGACGCCCGCCGGTGGAGATGTTGGGGGCACGGCTCTCTTCGAGAAGTGCACGTTGGCGCGGCTACGCTCGGCGCATGTCCGATGCTCCACTTTCCCGAGTCAGCGTCCGGTTCGTGGCCGAGGACGGCCACGTCACGACTCTGGTGGTGGGCGACGCCATCGAGTGGCACCTACGCTTTCAGGCCTGAGGCGGTGCAACTGGCCATCCGACCGGTCACCGGTTCACCTGGATGGGTGCACCCTCAAGTTCCCAGTAGCGCTGAGCGCCTGAGAACGCCAGCTTGCTCCGTTGTTAACGCATACGACTTCTGCGACGATAACCGGGTTGAGACCGTCCCTCCCAGCAAGGAATTGATTATGCGCCGCACCCTTGCCACGCTCGCCGCCGTCACATTGGCCACTGCATCAATGCTTGTCGGTGTGGGACAAGCGAACGCTCAGGACGCCTGGCCCGTTGATCCCGGGCAGGGATCTCCCGTCCGGCCAGTCGACGTGACCAGCTTTGCGCTCACCCCTGACCGTCTGGAGTTCTACAATCCCTTCATCGGCCTGCCGAGAATCATCTCGCCGTTTGGCACGACCACGAAGATCGTGTGTACCGGGTTCCGCGGGTACGACAACTGCTGGCAGGCCGACCAAGCCGGGAACCCACACAAGCTGCGCCCCATTCTGGGCCTTGGATCGTCTACTCCAGCGTCCAACGTCTTCCTGTACCCGGGCATGATCCCCGGACTCTAACGAGATTCACCTCCTTCGTGAACTAATCGTTCAGTTTCGTGTCGTACCCGCATGGCACGGTGGATGTGAACGACGCAAACTGACGTTGCTCACTTCGTCGCCAAGGCGACTTCTCGACACAGGAGGCATGACGATGGCACGACTGGTCAAAGAGCTGACAGGCCCGAACGAAACTGGGCGTTGGGGCGCCTCAGCAACCGATCTCGGGTTCCCGGCGATCACCAACCACGGGTACACGATCACGATCTTCGGCGACACCTTCGTCGACCACGTCGGCGGCAGCGGCTGGAGGTCTCCAGTCGGGTTTCGCCAGTCCAACCCAGACATTGAGAACGGCATCCGTTGGGACAACGCCATCGGCGGCGCCTACGCCAAAGAGATGATCAACTATCAGCACCGCGGAACGGTCCATGCTGGCGAGCTCCCGGACGGCTTCACCAACATTCCGAACGACCTGATCCACCTGCCCGACGGCCGGTACATGATGACAACTTTCGCGATCCGGTCCTGGGATCCGATCTCGCCCGGCGGGAGCTGGGCGACCTTCCACTCGCGCATGTGGACCTCGACCGAAGCCCACGCCGAGAACTGGGAACGCACGTGGGATCTGGAGGTCAATCGCGAGAACTTCGACTTCCCTAACGTGGGGGAGTGGAGTCACTTCCAGAACAACACGATGCTCATGCTCCCCGGCGAACCTTGGGTTTACATCTACGGCACCAACGAGGGCCGTTGGAACGGCGGCGGCATCCATCTCGTGCGCGTGGACTGGCGCAGCATGTGGAACCGTTCAACCTATGAGTTCTGGGGTCGAGACGGCGGCGGAACATGGGCATGGCGCCGCGGTGGTTTCACGACCCCGATCCTCACCCCCACGGTTCCTAACAACGCCATCGGCGAGCTCTCCGCTCAAGTCATCGACGGACGAGTCGTGCTCTCGTACTGCGACGGCATCCTTGGCGCCGTCACCCGGACCGCTCCTCGCCCGGAAGGCCTATGGACGATGCCCGCCATTCAGGTCACCGGAGTCGAGCAGCCAGCCCTTTACGCGCCGGCGATCCATCCGTACAGCAACTTGGGCCGTGCGCAAATGCTGCTGTCAGCGTGGCCGCAGGTGAATGGCCAGACGCTCTACTACGGCACGAGGCAATGGGAGGTCAGCCTCTTCGGTGGAGGGTCCGGCTCCCTGAGTTCCTCTCCGACGGCGCGGGCAGCGACCGAGAACCTGTCCTCCGAGTCCAGTCACGTGACCGAGGAGTACACGGGGGACCTGGCGCCTGACGTCTCTCAGCTCCCCGTGGCCGAGCAGGTCGCGGTTCTCGCGGACGCAGTCGACGCCGAGGTCGATCATGATTGGCTCCGCTCTGCCTTACAAGGAGAACTCGAGGACGATCGCACAACCCCGGCCGATCACGAAAACTATGACCCGATGACCGCGGAGTAGGCCCTTCTCGAGCGGACTCCTCGGCGGTGCGCCCCTTGGCCCGGGCGTCCCGGGCGGTGTCGCTTTTCCGCAATGTCTGTCGGATCAATTAGTGGCCGCCCAGAACGGGTGCAGTTCTGGGCGGCAGCAATGCCAGCGTTGCGTCCGTCGTCACCGCACTCAGATCCACAGCATCCGGGAACAGGAAACGTTACGTGTTTCCGGCGTTCCCCGACCCAAGTCCGAACGGATGGGGGAGTCGCCGTCGGCGAGCACGCTCCAGCCGCCACGCAGCCAACCAAGTAGGGGAGCCGTTACTCCTCGGGCTCCTGCGCTGGCGCCGCGACGTCGTTGGCCTCGCGGGCTTCGCCCTGAACGGCCACGGCGCATACCCAGACGCCCTCGCCGAACTGCCCACCAACTGCCCTGAATAGCGTACACAGAACGGTTAACTATCTGTCCACCCTAAACCAGTAGGTGCCGTCCACGATTTCTGAATTTGCCAAGTTGATGCCCGGCTCTCCAATTGTGAAAGCTGCAAGTTCGCTTGCATACCTCGCTAAGTGGTCGGTGTGCGCCTTGATAACGGAGGCGTCAATTCGAAGAGCAATAGCAAATTTCAATTCGCCAAAACTATATTTGATCCATGCGCTGCCATCGCCAAGTACTCCAGCGTCGCGTACGCCTACGCACCAGCATTCGGTTAATGTGTTAGTGCGAATCTCGTTCAGCAAGTAACAAAGGAAGCGCGACGGCATATCTCGGTTGGCGTCGTCGCAGTACCGCGACTGCAATTCGCGATGGCATTGGGTGATGAATGGAAAAGCCCGCGAGTGCTCATTTTCTGAAAACGTGTCAGTCCAGTGGTTCTCGGTTGGCCCGTCTTGGTTCATAACTTTGCCGCTCTAATGTAATGGTAACTTTAGGATTCAATATCTGTCGCACAAAAGCGTAACCTGGGCAACGCCGGTGTCGGGGCATCGCTCAACTGCGATGCCCCGACGGGTTACCTAGTTAGTTGTACGGTGGCGGAGTATCGTCAGGATGTGGAGGGACTGCGTAGCCTACCCAAATCGGACACAGTTGGTCGCTAGGCGGCGTATTCTCACAGTAGATACTGAGATTGCCTAGCATCTCGCTGCCAGGCGGGGTGTTCTGGGTGGTTGATCGCACTTCGATAGAGCGAACCCGCTTACTTTCCCATTGACTGCAATCGACGGGAATTGAGTTAATGACACGACATGTCAAGCGGTCGAACCAGTTTGTGAATACTCCAGCGGTGGGATTCGACTGAGACTCGTTACAGCCCCCCGCGTTTCCTACCGTCGCCTTCCATATGTTTCTGTTCCATACCCAGTGCTTACCCCGTGCCTTATCGTAGCCAAACGGTTGGTCTCCCGTTGCCCCATCGAACCAGTACCCTCGTCGGAGAATACTGGATGAGTATGTTCCACCTTGGGGCGTTTTCCAAGTGTCACACCTAGCAATTCGGCTCGTGGCCATTTGCTCTCCCGTGTACGACCACGGAGGCGCAGCGGCTGCCACCATTTGTGGTGGTTCCTCGTTTATCGTATCGGGATCTGACGGAGTTACGTTGCCTTCATCGCCCACTGTCCCACTTGGTTGTATAGCCTCGGTGGACGTCTGGGCGATAGCTTCGGGTCCTGTCGCTGCCACCGATAAAATGAGTGCCGCTATCGAGGCGATGACGAGAGGAAGGCGGGCTCTCCGTCCAATTTGCTTGGTTTTACCTGCCTCGTACATATGCTTCTCCGTCCGTCCCGAATCGACCGATTGCGTTTTGGAAGACCTGCTCTTGTGGTTCGCCAGGGATTCGTAGTCTTGGCGCCGCCTGTTGTCCCCGCGCTAGTACGGAAATGTCGGAGTCTGGGATGTTGTTTCCTGCAGGAAGTCCCATCAGTCCAGTCTCGAATCCGTACGCTCCCCAAATCGCCATCATCTCTCTCGTCAGGTCGTGCCCGCCAGTTGGCTGAGCCCAATAGACAGACCCGTTCTCGAAGTGGTTAAAACGAGCTGCTCCGTTCGGGGTGGATAGTTCGTCGGTCGTGGGGTATCCGAGGTAGCTGGCTTCCCATTCGAGTTCTCCCCAGCGTGCGCCGATTTGTCCGCCAATCTGGTGGGCTCCTGTGTTGGGGTGCCAGTAGATGCTGGAGTCGTGTTGGAATGCTTGTCGTTTCCCGATTCCGTCGGGGTTGGTGATTTCGTCGGTGATCGGGTAGCCGAGTGGTCCGGGGTCGTATCCGAATTGGGCCCATTTGCTTCCGATGGCGCCGCCGACCGGGTGGGCGTCGGTGTCGGGGTGCCAGTAGATGGTGGCGTCGCCTTGGAATGAGGTGCGCTTTCCGATGCCGTCAGCGTTGGTGAGTTCGTCTGATGTCGGCGGGCCGAGGAACCCTCCCGGGCCACCGAGCTGGTGGTACTTGTCCAGGATGCGGCCGCAGACGGTGAAGTTGCGACCGAAGTTCGGGTTCCAGAAGGCTGCGCAGGCCGTTGTGTGGAACCTCGGTGAGGGGGTTGCCTGGTCTCGGGGCTGCTCGGGTGGCGTGTCCTGAGACGGAGGGCCTGCGGCGGGGGAGGAGGGGCTCGGATTCGTGGACGGTGCAGTCGGCACCGGTGGTGACGTCGTTGCCGGTGCCTCACTGCGGGCGGTGGTGGCTGGTTGAGCCCCTGCCACCAGGGTTGGGGCCGCGATCACCATGGTGGCTGTGGCCGCTGTTGCGACGAGCCGCAGCAAGCGGGGGACTTCTTGGTCGCGATCTCATGCGAGACCTCCTGAGGGGCGGAAAACTGTACGGGGAGAATCAAACTCCGATGTGACGCCGCTCACATTGAACTTTCGTGTTCCCATCCGCCCCAGGAGTATCACCGCTGGTGAACGGTCGTAACAATGTTGGTTCGAGTCACAATCGATATCGCCCAGAGACCAAAGTTCCCGCATTGCTACGGGTCTGGCGCCGCATAGGAGGGGCTCGGCGGCATCGTTTCGCGCCGAGTGGTACCTCGACGTTGCACGACTCGGTGGCGCTCTTCTACACCGCGGCCCGACGCCGATCGCGCACAGCAGTCGCTGATTCCGCAGGCCCGGCCGGAGATCGCAGAACTACACAGGAGAGACGCTCATGCAGGGATGATTCATCTGACGCTATACGCAAACTACAACTTTACATAAGACCTGGTTACCGGCCGTGGTGTACGTGCCATAGATGGGTAGGCATCCAGCCACCTGAATTCTGGCAGCGACTCACTTTCGCGGGCTGCAGCTGCGTGGTCCGCGTAGCGACTCCGGCCGGATTGCCTACTGGTGAAACGGCTACCGCTCCAGGTGAGCTTCAGGCCAGGTCTAGGAAGCGGCGCAGGTCTTTGAACGTCTCGTGGACGACTGAGTAGTGCGCCCACTTGCCACGCTGCTGCCGGGTCAGGAGGCCTGCGTCGACGAGTTTCTTGAGGTGGTGGCTGATCGTGGGCTGGCTGATGTCGACCACGTCGAGTAAGTCGCACGCGCACACCGACTCGCAGCCTTGCCCGGCGATGTGGGACAGCAGTCGCAGGCGTGTCGGGTCCGCCAGTGCTTTGAGCGTGCGCGCCATCTGATCTGCGGTCTCGGCGGTGATCGGAGCTGATGACAGGGGGCAGCACTCGTTCTGCGTCCGAGTCGGAAGGACGTCGTTTCCTGCAGTCATTTCTTCGCTCACCCCGCCTCAAACAATACATTGACACATGCCGATATGTGGGCATAGCCTCCAGCATAGACGTTCATCGATATGAGGGAGTTTCGTGCCAATGAGCACCACCACCGCCCGGGCTGTTGCGCCGGTCGCCAAGGAGATGTCGTTCCTCGACCGCTACCTGGCCGCCTGGATCCTCGTGGCCATGGCCGCCGGCCTGCTGCTGGGACGCTTCGTCCCGGGCTTGGACACCGCCCTGGACTCGGTGAAGATCGGCGGGATATCCGTGCCGATCGCGATCGGCCTGCTGGTGATGATGTATCCCGTCCTGGCCAAGGTGCGCTACGACGAGACCCACAGGGTGACCGGCGACCGGAAGCTCCTCACGCTATCGTTGATCCTGAACTGGATCCTCGGGCCGGCATTCATGTTCGCGTTGGCGTGGATCTTCCTGCCGGATCTGCCGGAGTTCCGTACCGGGTTGATCATCGTGGGACTCGCCCGGTGCATCGCGATGGTGTTCATCTGGAACGACCTGGCGTGCGGGGACCGGGAGGCCGCCGCGGTGCTGGTGGCGATCAACTCGGTGTTCCAGGTCGTGGCGTTCGGCGCCCTGGGCTGGTTCTACCTGCAGCTGCTCCCCTCCTGGCTCGGACTGGAGACCACCTCAGCGCAGTTCTCCGTGTGGTCCATCGTGATCTCCGTGCTGGTCTTCCTCGGCATCCCCCTGCTGGCCGGTTTCCTCACCCGAGTGCTGGGGGAGAGGGCGAAAGGACGGCACTGGTACGAGGAGACCTTCCTCCCCCGGATCGGCCCGTGGGCCCTGTACGGGTTGCTGTTCACCATCGTGTTGCTGTTCGCGATGCAGGGCGAGGCGATCACCTCGCAGCCGCTGGACGTGGCCCGGATGGCCGCGCCGCTACTGCTGTACTTCGTCCTGATGTTCTTCTTCAGCTGGTTCGTCTCCAAGGCGGTGGGGCTGAACTACGCCAAGTCGACCAGCGTCGCCTTCACCGCCTCGGGCAACAACTTCGAACTCGCGATCGCAGTGTCGATCGGCACCTTCGGTATCGCCTCGGGCCAGGCCCTGGCGGGTGTGGTCGGCCCGCTGATCGAGGTTCCTGTTCTGATCGGGCTCGTCTACGTCGCGCTCTGGGCCGGACCGAAACTGTTCCCGGGAGACCCAACCCTCCCGCCATCTCGCACGGACCCGGCCCGCAACACCGAAGGAGCCCGGCCATGACCAACACTCCCAGCGTCTTGTTCGTGTGCGTCAAGAACGGCGGCAAGTCCCAGATGGCAGCAGCGCTCATGCGCCTGCACACCGGGGAGGCGATCGAGGTCCACTCCGCGGGCACCCGGCCCGGTTCCGCGGTCAACGCCCTAGCCGCGGGATCGGTCGCCGAGCTCAGCGCCGACATGTCCGGCCAGACCCCCACGGCCATCGATCCCGACCTGCTCCGGCGGGTGGACCGGGTGATCGTTCTGGGCGATGAAGCCCAGGTCGAGCCGGTCGACGGGATGGCGGGCACGATCGAGGTGTGGAACACCGACGAGCCCTCCGCCCGTGGGATCGAGGGGATGGAGCGAATGCGTCTGGTGCGCGATGACATCGACCGCAGAGTTCGCGACCTGCACACCGAGATCGCAGGCGGTAAGCCGCGCGTGCTGTTTGTCTGCGTGCACAACGCCGGGCGCTCCCAGATGGCTGCCGGTTACCTCTCGCATTTGGCGGGGGACCGGATCGAGGTCCTCTCGGCTGGTTCGCAGCCGGCCGATCAGCTCAATCCCGTCGCGGTGGAGGTGATGGCAGAGGAGGGCATCGACATCACCACCGCCACACCGAAGGTGCTGACCACCGACGCGGTCAAGGCCGCCGACGTGGTCATCACGATGGGCTGCGGAGACACCTGCCCGGTCTTCCCGGGAAAGCGGTACGAGGACTGGGAACTGGCCGATCCAGCCGGTCAGGGCAAGGATGCTGTCCGCCCGATCCGCGACGACATCAAACGGCGCATCACCCACCTGATCGCCGAACTGGCACCGAAGGAGAACGCCCAGTGAGCACGACACTCAACGAACTTCCGGTAGTAGTCATCGGCGCCGGGCCGGTGGGGCTGGCCACGGCCGCGCACCTGCGGGAACGGGGTCTGACGCCGTTAGTGCTCGAGGCCGGCGCCACCATCGGCGCCGCTATCGAGCAGTGGGGGCACACCCGCCTGTTCTCGCCCTGGCAGTACGACATCGACGCCGCCGCCCGACGCCTACTCGAGCCCACCGGCTGGACCGAGCCCGACCCGGACGCTCTGCCCACGGGGCACGAGCTGATCGAGAAATACCTGGCCCCGCTCGCCAAGCTCCTGGGTAGCGATGTCATCCGTACCGGCGCCCGCGTGGTGGCGGTTTCCAGGGAAGGATTCGACAAGACCCGCTCGGCGGGCCGCGAGCAGACCCCGTTCCTGGTCCGAGTCCAGGCCGCTGATGGCGCCGTGACCGAGGTGCGGGCCCGCGGCGTCATCGACGCCTCCGGAACCTGGGGCCAGCCCAATCCGCTCGGCCGCTCCGGTCTGCCCGCCCCCGGTGAGAACGCGGCGATCGACAAGGGCCTGATCACCGCGCCGCTTCCGGCCGTGACCGGGTCAGAGCGCGACCGGTTCGCCGGACGTCATGTCCTGGTCGTGGGGGCAGGACACTCGGCCGCCAACACCCTGCTCGACCTCGTTGACCTCGCGAAGCAGGATCCTGCAACGCGGATCAGCTGGGCGGTGCGCACCCCCGAGGTGTCGAGCGTCTACGGAGGCGAGGACCGCGATGAACTGGCGGCCCGAGGAGCGCTCGGCACCCGCCTGCGCGAAGCCGTCGAGTCTGGAGTGATCGAGGTGCACACCTCCTTCACCATCACCGAGTTCACCCCGACGACCGACAATCTGACCGTGCACGCCAGCACCCCACAGGGTCCCTCCCGACTGGAGGTGGACCTGCTCGTTCCGGCCACGGGATTCCGTCCCGGCCTGTCCATCCTGTCCGAGCTTCGGCTCGCTCTGGATCCGGCCGTGGACGCTCCGTATCAGCTCGGGCCGCTGATCGATCCGGAGTTCCACTCCTGCGGAAGCGTGGAACCGCACGGCGAGAGCCTGCTGGCGCATCCCGAGACCGGCTTCTACATCGTGGGAATGAAAAGCTACGGCCGGGCGCCGACATTCCTCATGGCCACCGGTTACGAGCAGGTTCGTTCGATCGCCGCCGCACTCGCCGGTGACCGGGCCGCCGCCGATGATGTGCACCTCGACCTGCCCGAGACCGGAGTCTGCTCAACCGACCTCGGTGGCTCGTGCGACGCACCGGCCTCCCCGCAGCTGATCTCGCTCGGCGCCACCACCTCTTCCTGCTGCTGAAAGGGATCTGCCATGACCATCGATGCACCCGAACTGGACGTCCACGTTCTCCAGCGCACGGCCGATGACCTCGCTCGGACATACGAGGGCATCTTCTCGGCCGAGACGATAGAACGCTACGTTTTCGAGTCCTACACCGCGCTGGCTCGCACGGCGACGATCAAGCGGTACCTCGCGGCGCTCGCCCGAAATTTCGCCTCCGACAGGCTCCGTGCACTGGCGTTGTCGCAAGGGAAGATCCAGTCGGACGTCCCGCAGGTGTTGTTCGTGTGTGTCCACAATGCCGGCCGCTCCCAGATCGCCGCGGCACTCCTCAAGCACTACGCCGGTAGCGGCGTCGAGGTCCGGTCAGCTGGCTCACTCCCGGCCTCTGAGGTCGACCCTGTCGTGGTGGAGACCTTGGCATCGCGCGGAATCGACATGGCGGGGGCGTTCCCGAAGCCACTGACTGATGACGTGGTGCGGGCTGCCGACTACGTCATCACGATGGGGTGTGGGGATGCCTGCCCGGTGTATCCGGGCAAGAACTATCTGGACTGGGACCTTGTCGACCCCGCGGAGCAGACTCCGGAGATCACCCGCCAGATCGTCGACGACATCGACGATCGAGTCCGCGCCTGGTGGGCCACGGTTCACAGGTGACCCGCCGCAACCCGGTGGTCACACGTCGTGTCCGGCATCGGATCCAATGACGGAACGAGACGCGACACCGCCTGGGATCGACCGCCCCCGGGGCGGACTCGCGGCTCTGTGTATCGCGCAAACTACCAGCTGGGGCCTACTTTTCTACTCACTGCCCGCGGCTGTCGCGCCGATCTCCCAGGACACCGCTGGAGTGGCACCGCCATCACCGGCGCACTGTCAGCTGGTCTCACAATCTCGGCAGTCGCCGGCCTCAAAGTCGGTTCCGTTCTGGATTCCCGAGGGCCACGCACGGTGATGACCCTCGGGGCGGTCATCGGTGTGGCTGCCCTGGCGCTGGTGGCGTGGTCTCCCAACCTGCCCATGTTCTATCTGGCCTGGCTCGTGGCGGGGTTCGCCCAATCGGCTGTCCTCTATCCACCCGCGTTCGCTGTCATCACCCGCTGGTACGGCCCGCGACGAGTCGGCCCCCTGATGACGCTGACACTCGTCGCCGGGCTTTCCTCCACCATCTTCGCCCCGCTCACTGCCTCCCTGATCGAGCAGTTCGGTTGGCGCACCAGCTACCTCATCATGGCCGGCATCCTCGCCGCCGTATCTGTGCCCCTGCACGCCTTCTTTCTCAACTCCACCTGGTCAGACACCGCCAGCGAGCCGACCGTGCAGCAGTCCCGAACCGAGATCCGCCAGGTCACCAGAACCCGCCAATTCCTCACCCTGCAAGTAGTGATGACGGCAGCCACGTTCACGCTATTCGCCGTCACGATCAACCTCATCCCACTGTTGCTGGAACGAGGAATCGACTACTCGACCGCAGCACTGGCCTTCGGACTGGTGGGCGCAGGACAAGTCATCGGCCGACTCGGCTACCCACCACTGACCCGAAGAACCACACCCCAACACCGCACACTGGTGATCCTCGGCGCCGGTGCACTCGGCCTGTGGGGACTGGCAACAACTCCCGGCCCGACCTGGCTGCTCATCGCTCTGGCCGTAGGTACAGGCGCGGCCCGCGGCTGTCACACCCTTCTCCAGGCCACCGCCGTCTCCGACCGGTGGGGCACCCAAAACTTCGGCGCCATCAACGCCCTATTCAACGCACCAATGACCGCCGTCACCGCACTCGCCCCCGTGTCCGGACCCCTATTGGCCAGCCTCATCGGTGGATACCCTGCAATGGCAGTCATCATGGCCGTCCTGCTCACCGTGGCCGCAGCACTAAGTGCCCGAACGTGAACAGGAGCTGACCACCATTTCGGACACAGACTGGACCCCGGAGCACCACGAGGCAATCATCATCGGCGGTGGGCAAGCAGGTCTGGCCACCGCCTACTACCTGCTGCGGTCAGGCGTGGACACCCTCGTTCTGGATAATCAACCCAACCCGGGTGGGGGCTGGTTACACGTCTGGCCGTCCCTGCGCCTGTTCTCCACCGCTGAGTTCTCCAATCTGCCGGGCTGGCCGATGCCCCCTTATGACGGGTTTCCACCGGCCTGCCATGTCGTGGACTATCTCGCTGCCTATGAACGGCGCTACCGGATTCCGGTCCAGCGTCCCGTCACGGTCAACGAGGTGATCTACGAGAAGGGCACCTACCACGTCTGGGCGGGCACGAAGTCGTGGACGACCGAGAACGTGGTCGCGGCCACCGGGACGTGGTCCGCCCCCTTTGTTCCCTCCCACCCAGGAACCTTCGCCGGCACGCAGTGGCATTCCGCCAACTACCCCGGTACAACTCCCTTTCGAAGTACCACAGTCGCGGTCGTGGGCGGCGCGAACTCCGGCGCCCAGATCGCCGCAGAACTCACGAGCGTCGCCGAGGTGACCTGGTACACCCGTCAGCCACCACGCTGGATGCCCGACGAGGTCGACGGACGGGTGCTGTTCCGCCGCAACCGACTACGTGCCCTTGCCCTGCAGCGCGGCGAGCCCGACCCCGGGACAGACTCAGCCTTAGGAGACATCGTCGTCCTGCCAGAGGTGCGCCGCGCTCGGGACACCGGACGGCTGCAGGCCACGCCGATGTTCACCTCACTGGATGAGATCGACGCCGATCACCTGATTTGGTGCACGGGTTTTCGCTCCGCGATCGGGCCGATACGCCGGTTGCTCGACCACGGTCGACCAAAGCATCCGGGCCTCCATGTGGTCGGCTACGGCGACTGGACCGGTCCCGGAGCGGCAACGATCACCGGTGTGGGGCCCTATGCCAAACAGGCTGCCCGGAGAATCGCCGCATCAGTTGGCAGAACCGTGAAATAGGCGCAGCCACCACCAGAGTGATCTCCCTCGGGGGTGAGGGGAGTGCGAGCTATGCCGCCAGTTCGGCGGGGCTCGGATCCCTCCCGTTGGTTATTACGCGCCCTGGGCTGGTGTCGGTCCCCACAGGGCCTGTGCGGACATCAGGGCGGGTTGCCCTTGGGAGCTGGCGAAGTTGTTAGGGAGCGGGCTCCAGGGTGGTGTGGAATGAGGCGGGGTATGAGCCGGACGTAGGTGACCATGCCGACGAGTTCGACGAGGGTTTGGGTGACCACGACGACCGCGACCAGGGCAAATGGGTCGGGCAGGGCCAGGGCGAGGGGCAGTATGACCAGCGAGTTGCGGGTCGCCCCGGAGAAGACCAACGCCCGTGTCGACGGGGCATCCTGGCTGAAGACCCGGCCGGTGAGGATTCCCAAGGGGATCATCACGACCAGGAAGCCGACATAGACCGGGATGACCCGCAGCAGTGAGGACAGATCCGTCCGGACGGCGTCGACTTGCGAGGCAACCACGACGGCGAGGGTGGCCATCATCAGCGGCACCATCAGTGACTCCATCGCGTCCATGAGCTTCCGGGCGGAGGCGGACCGTGCGGCCAGGTACTGCGTGATGGCCGCCAGAACCAAGGGTGTGACGATCAATAACAGGAAGGCCTCAAGGAACGGGGCGACGTCCAAGACCTCGAACAGGCTGGGGCCCATAAATAGGCCCAGGTAGGCAGGCAGCAACAGCATCTGCACGAGCATCAGCAGCGGGGCCGCGGCCAGTAGCCGGTCGTGCGCGGAGCCAGCTAACCCGGAGAAGACGATGACGTAGTCGATGCACGGGGCAAGCAGCACCAGCAATACACCCAGCAGCAGGGCCTGGTCGTCAGCGACGAACCGGGAGAGCCCGTAGACCACGACCGGGACGATGGCGAAATTCAGCACCAACAGCCCGGCCAGGAACCGGCCGTCACGCAGCGCGCGACCGAGCCGGGTCAGCGGCACGCCCAGGAATGTGGCGTACAGCAGCACCATCAGTACCGGGTTGATTGCCTGCTCCAGACCCGGGGCGGCGGAAGGGGTGGCCAGCCCGAACACGGCACCGACCCCCAGGGCCACCAGGTACAGGGGTATCTGCCACCGCTCCAGCCACGTGATCATTGTTCGTCCTCCTCGGGACAGGGCCTTGCCTTCGGCCTCACGTCGCTGACGATCCTGGTCGGCAGTGGCAGTGAGAGTGGGCGGCGGGAGGGCCGGCCGTGATTAGAGTCCGAAGGCTCCGCCGCTGACCAGGATAAAGATGCCCAGGCCGATCAGGACAATGGGGAACAAGATGTGTTCCCAGCGTTCTAAACCTCAATTCACCGATGAAGTAGCCGGGGCGGTCGCTGGCATGGTCGTGGGTCGTGACCGTATGGAGGGCGTGTGAGGTCCGCCGGTCTGCCCGGCTTTCCACTTTGGTTCCTGGTCGTAGGTGCTGGAGTTGGGAGTCAGATCGGCACGTTGGGCCGGCGCGGGGAGAAGACGGTGTCGTAGAGCGCCTGCCAGGCTGTTTGCCATGGCCAGCTTTCGGGTAGATGGAGTCGGAGCCGCCGGGCTGAGGAGGCGATCCGGGCCGGGATGTTGATGAGTTTGCGGCGGATCGTCGCGGTCGTCGCGCGTGCCAGGCTCGAGCTTGTGGTCAGGGTGGCGGCGGCGCGGGTGAGGTTGAACGCCATGACGGCGCAGGTCAGCCAGGCGGCGTTGGCGTTGAACACGCCCGAGGGCAGGTGCGCCAGCGCGGAGGCTTTCAGGTCAGCGTGGACGTTCTCGATGATCGCGTGTGCGCGGTGGGTCTTGTCGGCCGCCACTGTGTCGTACTGCTCTACGGATGTAGTGGTGAAGAACGCATGGAACCGCCAGGTATCGAACAGGCTCGCCTGCCCACTTGCAGCCTTGGGATTCAGGTCGGGGATACGGCGCACCACGAGCCGACCCGGCACCTGGTCGTTCTTGGGCTTCGAGGTGAATGCGGTGAAGTCGACCTCGGCGACTTCGGCGCGGGAGATCCAACGGTTGGTGTGTTCGTCGAAGATCGCGTCGGTGTAGTTGATCGTGGTCCACGCGTCGTCGTCGATGGTGGCGATGGCACGTTTGACCGCCGGGTCCATGCGTACGGTGACCGAGACCTCGGCTCCGGCGGCCAGGCAGGCGGTGACCATGCTGTGGGAGTAGAACGCCGAATCGCCTCGGACCAGCACGTCACGGCCGTGAAGGTGGGTGCGGCGGATCAGTGCCAGCGTGTCGGTGGCCAGCCGGGCAGCCCCTCGCGGGGACCCGGCAGAGCCCTTGCGCAGCCGTTGAGCGGCGATCACCGGAGCAGCCTGCTCGGTGGAGACCGTGGCCAGCAGCGCGTTCAGGCCACGTACCCCGGAGTAGCCGAACGAGGCGCCCTGCTTGGCGTGTCCGTAGACCTCCACGATCGTGTCGTCGATATCGACCATCACCGTCCCGGTGTCCGACTCATGACCGAGCAGTCCGGTGTGTTCGGCCAGTGCGCGCACGAACCGCGAGGCGATCGCATCGGTTTGGCGGACGTGGCCGAAGGTGAACTGCCGCAGGAACGATCCCAGCGTCGAAGGGGCGTACGGGCGGTCGAAGAGTGTGCCCATCGCCCCGTGGCGCAGCAGGGCCATGTCGTCGATGCTATCCGCGCCTGCGGCCATCCCGGCCACGAGCGAGGCCAGTTTCACTCCACCGTTGGAGCCCTTGTCGGTGGGCACGCTCAGATGCTCGTCACCGAGCCGGTGCAGGCCCGCCCGGTCGGCGAGTTTCATCAGCGGCACGAGGCCGGCGCCCGACACGAGGTTGGGCTCATCGAACGTCGCGAAGCTTACGGGCAGAGTGTGAGATAGTTGCATCTGCGGGATGCCCTTCTTGAATTGGCGATACGGACCTTAAGCAAGTCGTATCTTGCCAGTTCAGAAGGGCATTCTCGCGTTCCCACACCGCGCTAGAAGTTCATCTCATCGGTGGATCCAGGCTAAAGCCTCGGCGACTGGCCGACGGGTGGCCACGAACTTGGCCAGGCCCACCAGGACCGAGACCAGAACCAGGAACACGACGCAGTAGGCCACCACGGCTCCCGGGCCGACGCTGAGGAAGACTGGGACGTAGACGCCGATGTTGTCCCCGCCGTTGGCGAAGGTCACCGCGGCCACGGTCCACACGGTCACGTTCTTACCTTCGATTTTGGCGTCGTCGTCGTCATCGTCCCCACGCCAGGCCTGCCACGCGGCCCATAGTCCCAGGCCTAATGGGATCAGCCCGAAGTACGGGATGGCCTCCGAGGGCAAAAACGTCCCGGCGCCCAAGGCCACGAGCACAGCGGCGCCGAGGATGCCTAGGAATCCAAGGTACTGGCCGACCAGGATGCGTGCGGTGGTGCCGCGTTGGCCTGCGCCGCGGGCGAAGAACAGTGAGAGGACGATGATGTCGTCGATATTGGTGGCGATGAACAGACCGATCGCCTGCAGGGCTGAGGACAGGATCACCCCTGCACCTCCGTGGCGTAACAACCCGGCACCGAACAGGCCGGGTCCAGGCAGGAGGCGTTTTCATTGACTGCGAGGGTGACCTCGACCAGGGAGGCCAACGCCCGCGCCAGGTGCGGATCAGCGATCTCGTACCGGGTCTGGCGGCCTTCGGGCACGGCGACCGCGATGCCACAGTCGCGCAGGCACGCTAGATGGTTCGACACGTTCGAACGCGTCAGTTCCAGATCGCGGGCCAGCTCCGCCGGGTAGGCCGTCCGCTCCAGCAGGGTCAGCAGTATCCGCGACCGGGTGGGGTCGGCCATCGCCCGCCCCAACCGGTTCATCACATCCACACAAGACGATATAGTCAGCATTCACTGAACTGTAC
The DNA here is from genome assembly GCF_002441635.1 of Dietzia sp. WMMA184. NCBI lineage: Bacteria > Bacillati > Actinomycetota > Actinomycetes > Mycobacteriales > Dietziaceae > Dietzia > Dietzia sp. WMMA184. The sequence goes on from NZ_NXEI01000001.1 coordinate 3,775,591, forward strand.
AGTAGGCGCTGAACTGACTGGGCGTCTGAACAGGTTAGACATTTCTGGGCTCTGTGACTCGGGCGCTACCGCCCCGGAAGGGCCGCGCAGAAGGTTAAATCGGCAGCGTCGTGCCGGTGATTGCGAAGTCCCGTAGCCAACTGATGAACAGTGCCCACACGCCACTGAACAGTGCTATGCCCACTGCGATGAGTAGGAGGCCGCCGATGATCTGGATTCGTCGAGTGTTGCGTTGTAGCCAGCCGACGGTTCGGATTGCCCAGGTGGAGCTCCAGGCGACGAGGATGAATGGCAGCCCCAGCCCGAGGCAGTAGGCGACGATGAGCATGACACCGCGCGTGCCGCTGAAGCCGCTTCCGGCGGCGACGGACAGTGCGGCGGCGAGCGTTGGTCCGAGGCAGGGTGTCCAGCCGAGGGCGAACACTCCGCCCAGGAGAGGCGCGCCGACCCAGGTAGAGACAGCCTTCGGCTGGAATCGGGTATCTCGTTGCAGCACCGGTACGAAGCCGATGAAGACCAAACCCATGAGGATGGTGATGACCCCGCCGATGCGCTGGAGCAACTCCTCGTGTGGTGCGAGGTATTGAACCGTTCCGAGGACCATTGCGCTAAGCGAGACGAACACAACGGTGAACCCGCCAACGAAGAGCAGAGATGCCCCGACGACCCGGTAGCGCGAGCGTTGTCTGGCCTTCTTTTCCTCGAGAGTGATCGTTCGCGACTCGCTGTGGCGCTGTTCGGCCTGCGCCACGGTGACCGGTGGTCGCTCGGCGCCGACGACGCTAGCGAGGTAGGCGAGATAGCCGGGGATGAGCGGGACCACACATGGCGAGGCGAACGAGACCAGACCGGCTAGTAGGCAGGCGCCGAGGGCGAGCAGAAGGGGTCCGCTGGCCGCTGTCTGTTGGAACGCCGAACCGATACCCTGCGCGAGCACCAGGCCGTCCATCGGCGGCATGGCACCGGCGAAGACGAGGTCGGCAACATTCGTCACGGCGTGGCACTCTCCTCGTCGTCCACCAATTCGGCGATGACGTCCCGAAGTTGGTAATCGGTGACCGCCGCCAAATACACGGCGGCCACCCGGTGTTGCCGGTCAAGCACGAGGGTTGTCGGCACGATCGAGGTGGGAAAGCCGCGAAGTGCACCTACGGCCGCGTTGGACGGGTCCCAGATCGACGGGTAGGTAAGGCCGTTGTCGCGCACGAAGTCGACCGGCTTATCGCGATTGGGATCACGCACGTTGATCCCGAGCACGGTGGCGCCCTGGGATTCGAACTCCTCCTGAAGGCGCTGAAGATCGTCGACCTCGGTGCGGCAAGGCCCACACCATTGGCCCCACGTATTGAGGATCACCACCTCGCCCTTGTAGTCAGCGAGCCCGATGGTCTGGTCTGGGTCAAGCAGATCCGGCCCGGCGAGTTCGGCAACCGGTTTCCGTTCTTCCTCGGGGTAGTGGATCTCCAGCTGTCCATCTGGACTGACGAACTCAAACGTGCCGCCCTGCGCGACCGCATCGGTGCCACTCCCACAACCGGAGAGGACAAAGGCGCCCGCACACAGGGCCGCCCAGAGGCGCGCGCGGAAACCGATTGCTCGGATACTGCCCATGCTTTTCACTCCGGTCTGCGACGGGTCATTGCCCCCTCGGCTCCGAACCGGCGGTGCCGCACGGGGTGGCTCTCTCGAACACCAGTGACGTGACCGGCACTGGCGAGATGTTCCCGCTGTCCGATCGTGCCATAGCCACTATCCGCCCTGTTAAACGCCCCAGAACGGCGCGGCAAGCGGGTGGGTTCCGGGGGTAGGCCAGGTACACCTGTGCCCATTGACTGTGTTGGCCTTGCGGTTTCGTCGTCTTTAGATGCGTGGTCACACCGCCAGGGACAGTTCACTGAGTCCTGTACTATTCAGTGCATGCTGACTGTTGCTTCGCGTCAAGGTGTGATGAACCGACTCGGTCGTGCGATGGCCGACCCGACTCGTTCTCGAATTCTCATGAGGCTGCTGGATGGGCCCGTGTATCCCGCCGAGATTGCCCAGGAGCTGGGGTTGACGCGTTCAAATGTGTCGAATCATCTCGCCTGTCTCAGGGATTGCGGGATCGTCGTGGTTGAACTCGAGGGTCGGCAGAATCGGTACGAGATCGTCGATGCCCATCTGGCACGTGCGTTGAACGCCTTGGTCGAGACGACTCTTGCCGTTGACGAGAACGCGCCCTGTCTGGACATGCAGTGTCCGGTCGAGGGTTGCTGCAGTTCGGAAGGGGGTCGGCGGTGACAACGTCCGCGTGTGGTTGTGAGCCGGCCGGGCCAGTGGCCGGCCCTGACGAGTCCGCTTCGTGGTGGCGCAACGGTGCCGTCCTCATCCCGGTGTTCTCTGGCCTGACGCTCCTGCTGGGTGTGATCCTCGAGTGGCTCGCCAACGGCCCCGGGGCGGAGACTGCAGCGGCGTGGCTGTTCTGGACCGCTCTCCTTCTGGGCGCCTCGCAGTTTGTTCCAGGCGCGGTGCGGGGTCTGCTCGTCCGGGGTCGGTTGAGTATCGGGCTGCTGATGACGATCAGCGCCGCCGGTGCGGTCGGGCTCGGGTTCATCGAGGAGGCCGCCGCTCTGGCCTTCTTGTACTCCATCGTCGAGGCGCTGGAGGATCGGGCGATGGACAAGGCCCGCTCGGGCTTGCGGGCCCTGTTGGCGCTGATTCCCTCCAGTGCCACCGTCCTCGGCGCCACCGGGGGCACCCGCACCGTGCCCGTTGAGTCTCTGGAACGCGGCGATGTGCTGCGTCTGGTCGCCGGCGAACGTTTGGCCACCGACGGGATCGTTCGTGTCGGGCAGAGCAGCCTGGATGTCTCGGCGATCACGGGTGAATCCATTCCCGTCGAGGTCGGGCCCGGTGACGCGGTGTTGGCCGGCTCGATCAACACCTCCGGCGTCCTGGAGGTCGAGGCCACCGCCGCAGGGACAGACAATTCCTTGACCACAGTGGTCGAACTGGTTGAGCAGGCACAGACAGAGAAGGGGGAGCGGGCACGTATCGCCGACCGCCTGGCCCGCCCGCTGGTGCCGGGTGTTCTCATCCTGGCTGCTCTGGTCGCCCTGATCGGCTCGATCTTCGGAGATTCCGGACTGTGGATCGAGCGAGCACTGGTGGTACTGGTCGCCGCTTCGCCGTGCGCACTGGCGATCTCGGTGCCGATTACGGTCGTCTCCGCGATCGGTGCGGCCAGCAAGTTCGGGGTGATCATCAAATCCGGTGCCGCGTTCGAGCGCATGGGCTACCTCCGGCATGTGGCAGTGGACAAGACCGGCACCTTGACCCGAAACCAGCCCACCGTCACGCAGGTCCTCACCACTGGCAACGCTGCCCAGGACGAGGTCCTGAGCTGGGCGGCCGCTCTGGAAACCCACAGCACCCACCCGCTGGCCGCAGCGATCACCGCCGCAGCTACCGAGGTCCCCGCCGCATCGGCGGTCACCGAGTCCGCGGGCGCGGGAATCGCCGGCCTTATCGATGGCGCGCACATCGCCGTCGGCAGCCCGCGCTGGCTCGACCCAGGTCCTCTGGCAGATCACGTTCACGCGATGGAGGCCCGCGGCATCACCGTGGTGGTCGTCCACCGCGACGACCACCCGGTCGGGGCCATCGGGGTGCGCGACGAGCTGCGTCCAGAGGCCGGCGAGGCCATGACGTCGCTGGCGTCGAGGGGTATGGGCGTGACGATGCTTACCGGCGACAACGCCCGCACCGCTGATGCACTGGCCGTCGAGGCGGGGATCACCGACGTGCGTGCCGAGCTGCGTCCGCAGGACAAGGCGCAGGCAATCGCCGAGTTGCGTGCCGACGGCCGGGGGGGCGTGTCAGATGGTCTGTGTGAGTTGAGCCGGAGGAGGAATCATGAACGCTATGGCTGTTGACGACCACGACGCTACGGATGTATCAGATGCTGCTGGGCTTCGCCGGGAGGTGTTCTCGGATGCGCTGATTGATCACGTACTCGCCGAGACCCGTTCGCGAGGGTTGGAGTTGACTGGCAAGGACGGCTTTTTGAACGAGATGCTCAAGGCCGTCCTTGAGCGGGGCATGGGCGCCGAGCTGACCGAGCATCTGGGCCGCGATGCCCACGCCCGTGGCGGGGACGGAAACCACCGCAACGGCACTTCGCGCAAGACCGTGGCCACCGAGGTCGGCCCGGTGGAACTGGATCAGCCCCGCGATCGGCAGGGCTCGTTCGCCTCCCAGCTCGTCCCGAAGGGCGCCCGCCGGCTCGGCGGGCTGGAGGACCAGATCATCTCGCTGTACGCCGGCGGAATGACCGTCCGGGAGATCGAGCACCACCTCGCGCGGACCCTGGGGGTGGAGCTGTCGCACGAGTCCATCGCCAACGTCACCGACGCGGTCCTGGACGAAGTCGCCGCCTGGCAGCACCGCCCGTTGGAGGCGTTCTACCCGGTGGTGTTCCTGGACGCGATCCACATCAAGATCCGCGATGGAGCCCACGTGAAGACCCGCGCTGCCCACATCGCGGTCGGGGTCGATCTTGAGGGCGTCAAGCACGTGCTCGGCATCTGGGTGCAGGCCAAGGAAGGCGCGGCGTTCTGGGCCAGCGTGTGCGCCGAACTGGCCAATCGCGGCGTCAAAGACGTCCTGATCGTGGCCTGCGACGGGCTGACCGGACTGTCCGAGGCGATTGCCGCGACCTGGCCTTTCGCCGAGGTGCAGACCTGCGTGGTGCACCTGATCCGGGCCTCGATGCGGTTCGTGTCCTACAGCGACCGCAAGAACGTGGCCAAGGCACTCAAGCCGATCTACACCGCCGCCAACGCCGAGGCCGCCAGAGCCGCACTGGAGGCCTTCGCCGAATCGCCGCTGGGCGCCAAGTACCCCACCGCCGTCAGGTCGTGGGAGGCCGCCTGGGAGCGGTTCATCCCGTTCCTGGCCTTCGGCCCAGCCACACGCAAGCTGATCTACACCACGAACTCGATCGAGTCGCTGAACTACCAGCTGCGCAAGATCACCAAGAACCGCGGGCACTTCCCCAGCGATGCCGCCGCGATCAAGCTGCTATGGCTAGCCATACGCAACATCGAGGACCGACGAGACCGAGAACGCGCCAAGGACGCTCAACGCCGAGCAGACGGCCACGCAGGCCCCCGGAAATCGATCCCCAGACTCGTCGAAGGCGCCACCATCCACGGTTGGCGAGCCGCACTGGCCGAACTCGCACTGGCCTACCCGGAACGCTTCGACCCCCACATGTGACAGACATCACTAACCAAAACTCACACAATTATCTTGACAGGCTCGGCCGGGGGCCAGTGGCGATGATCGGCGACGGTGTCAACGACGCCCCCGCGCTCGCCTCGGCGGACATCGGAATCGCCATGGGGGCCACCGGCTCCGACGCAGCGGTCGAGTCGGCGGATGTCGCATTCACCGGCGATGACTTGCGACTGATCCCGCGCGCCATAGACCACGCCCGCCGCGGTCGTCGCGTCATCAATCAGAACATCATCCTGTCCTTGGCGATCATCATCGTTCTGCTTCCACTGGCGATCACCGGAATTCTGGGACTCGCAGCGGTCGTCCTGGTCCACGAGGTCGCCGAAGTCTTCGTGATACTCAATGGCCTGCGTGCCGCACGCACCAGGCAGCTCGAGCGACCCTCGAGCCCAAGAACTGCCGACCGCGACGACAGCCGGCACATGCACCAGCTGGCACCGCTCCCTCATTGACACTGTGCCCGCGTGCCCCGCACCGCACACCGCCGGAAAAAAACGACGGCAACCATCACAACACTCGGTATCGACCGGACGGCCTTGCGCTGCGCCCCGGCATCGACGGGAGGGCATCAGCTGCCAGGCACGACTGAGCAAGAACAATGCGTACACCGATGGCCGAGACCCACCCGAACTTATCGACGGTTCGTGCTAACATCGCTCTATGGCGATCAATTATGGGGTGCCCGATTCAGTGACGTTCGAGGATCGAAACACCTATGCAGCGTTGTTCCATGCTCTGGCAGAACCAACTCGACTGGCGTTGTTGGAGCATCTGGTCAGTGGTGAGCATCGGGTTCGGGATCTGGTCGATCACATGCATCTGGCACAGTCCACGGTGAGCAAGCACCTGGCTTGCCTGCGGGATTGCGGGTTAGTCAGAATGCGGATCGAGGGGCGCTCCTCGTGGTTCTCGCTGGCTGAGCCGGCCCGGCTGGCGGACCTGGTGGAAGCCGCCGATGCGCTGTTGAGTGCGTCCGGGGTGTCGCCGTCGCTGCGCGATCACCAGGACCACCCCGACCTTGACCTCGGGCAGGAGTGAGTCGAGATGGGGCATAGCCACGGTCACGACCATGGAAGTACTTCTCCCCAGGCCGATCGCGGGACGCGTCGTCGGCTGCTGATCGCGTTCTGCATCACCGCGATCATCGTGGTGGCCCAAGCGGTGGGCAGCGTGGTCACTGGCAGTCTCGCGTTGTTGACCGACACCGCTCATGCATTGGCTGATGCGTCGGGATTGTTGGTTGCGGTCATAGCCGCGACGATGATGCTGCGTCCACCGAGCAGTAAACGGACCTGGGGATTCGCCCGGATCGAAGTCATCGCCGCACTAGGGCAAGCTGTCCTGCTGATCGTCGTCGGTAGCTATGCCGCGATCGAAGGCGTCCGCAGACTCTTCGAGCCGGCGGACGTGCCCGGTACCGAACTGCTGGTGTTCGGCGTGATCGGCCTGATCGCCAATATCGCCGCCATTGTGGTGCTGGCCTCCAGGCGAGGCGACAACTTCAACATGCGGGCGGCATTTCTGGAGGTGCTCAACGACGCTTTGGGGTCGGTGGGGGTGATCGTTGCGGCGATCGTCATCAACACCACCGGTTTCCAGCGAGCCGACACCATTGCCGCGCTGTTCATCGCCGCCTTGATCATCCCGCGCGCGTTCACGCTTCTGCGGCAGACGGTTCGGGTGCTGATGGAGTACGCGCCTACGGGGCTCGATCTGGATGAGGTTCGGGATCACATACTGGAGCTGGACCATGTTCGGGACGTGCACGACTTGCACGCATCCATGATTGGGACCGGCCTGCCGGTCATCTCCGCGCATGTCGTGATCGATGATCAGTGCTTCGAATCCGGTCACGCCCCGCAGATCCTGGAGGAGATCCTCACCTGCGTCAAGGAGCATTTCCCCGTCTCCATTGACCATGCCACCATTCAACTGGAGACTGCCGCCGTGCGTGACCGTGAATCTCCCGCAGTCCGACACGCTTGACCCGCTACGAGCCGGAGATGAACGGTTCACATTTCTGCACGATGGGTAGTGCGGGTCCGGCCAGCGGACTTGCTCGGCGCGGCGGCAGGAAAGGGATCGGCGGGCGCGGAGACGGCCACCAATGCGGGTGAAGGTACGACCCTGAAGGCCTCGGCAGGCTGGCCGACCCACGCGATCACCGCCCGAACCCGAGACTGTCTGATCAGCTGAGGCCCGGAGTCCGAGAGAGCGGCGGCCGAGTGGGCGCATGCGAGCAGGCCCGGTAGTCCGCCGGCAGGTGGACGGCCCGCATGAAACGTCGCCGGTCACGGGGGTGCGCAGAGCAGGCGCGAATCGGACCCCGGGATACCCGCTTCCTACGATAGGGATCATGTCGCCGTCGTCGAAGGCACCCTCGTCCAAAGCTTCCGCCACCGCCAGACCGCTGCGTACCCGCGGTGTGGTGCCGGTCGTGGTGCTGCTCGCGGTCGTGGCGGCAGGTGTGGTGGTCCCGCTCTCGCGAATGTCCACGGACCTGGCACTCGAGCTCCTCGGCGTCCCGAACCCGGGCCTGCTCACCACCGCCGGGCTCCCGGCGGTCCGCGCGATCGCCGAGCTGCTGGCATCGGTGGCGGTGGGAATGGCGCTGTTCGCCGCGTTCTTCACCCCGCCGCAGAAAGACAAGACCCTCGACGTGGACGGCTACCGCGCACAGCAGATCTCCTCGTGGATCAACATCGCGTGGGCGATCGCGGCGGCCCTGCTCATCCCGCTGACCCTGTCGGATGTGTCCGGGCGCACGCTCTGGCAGTCCCTGCCGCCGGACCAGTGGATCGTGGCGATCACTCAGATCGAGGTGGCGTCCTCGTGGCGCTGGGCCGCGATCATTGCACTGGTCGCCGGGATCGGGCAGCGGCTCACCGTGAGCTGGCGCTGGTCGGTCATCTGGCTGGGGGTCACGGTGCTCTCGCTCCTGCCCGTTGCCGCGACGGGCCACGCCTCGGGCGGCACCGCCCACGACATCGCCGCCAACTCGCTGATTATCCACCTGTTCGCTGCCGCGTTCTACGTCGGTGGGCTCGTCGCGGTGATCGCCCACGCGATGCGTGGCGGGGGCCGGGTAGCGCTTTCATTGCGCCGCTATTCGGTGGTGGCCACGGTGGCGATCGTCGCGCTCGGGCTGACCGGGATCATCAACGGGCTGGTCCGTCTGCACCCCGCCGACCTGTTGTCTTCGACCTACGGGCTGCTGATTGTGGCCAAAGCGTTGTGCCTGGCACTGTTGGCGGTGTTCGGGCTGGCGGTGCGCCGGCGCATCATCAACCGCATCGAGGGAACGTCGGCCAACGCCCCGGTGGACCGCGGCACGCTGCTGCGCATCGGACTGGTCGAAACGGTGATCATGGCGGGCACCCTGGGTCTGTCGGTCTCGCTCGGCCGCACCCCGCCCCCGGCACCGCTCTATGTGCCCACCCGGCAGGAGTCGCTGCTGGGTTTTGAGTTGCCGGGGCCGTTCTCCTTCGAGACGGTGTTCGGTCTGTGGCGCTTCGACCTGGTGCTGGGTCTGGCCTCGGTGATCCTGCTCGGGCTCTACGTGTGGGGGCTGATCACCCTGCGCCGACGCGGCGACTCCTGGCCGGTGGGACGAACCGTGGCGTGGGTGCTCGGGTGCGTGCTGCTGTTCCTGACCACCAGCTCCGGTATGGGGATGTACATGATGGCCGACTTCTCCAGCCACATGGTCGGGCACATGCTCATCTCGATGCTCGTTCCGGTCCTGCTCGCCCTAGGAGACTGCTGAACAAGCTGCGATCCTGGCACGGCCGGTGTGCGTGAGGGCCGGTTGGCCGTCGCGCGAGGTGCGGTGTTGGAGATTTCTGGGTTCGGCGAGAAGGGCGAGAGGTTCGCGGCGCCCACCGCGGGTTGTTCGAGCCTGTGCTGGGGCGGGAATGCCTGGCCCCGGCCCGCTGATCAGGCCAGGGCCCAGGTTCCGTTCTGGCTCGTTAGTCCCATCGCGACTAGCCGGCGCAGGTTCAGGGCGGCAACGCGGTGGTGGAGCCAGTCGTTGTTCTTCTCGACCCCGCGGTACGGCACGCGGCGGGCACCTCGGGTCAGCCAGGCGATCGAGCGTTCCACCATCGGTCGGTTCTGGCGGTAGACGGTCTTGAAGTCCTCATCGCCGGCCCGCTGGCGGTGCTGGCGTTGCAGCAGGTGATGCTCGCCGAGCACGACTTTGCGCCCCGTGGCTGAGGTGGTGCACCGCTGACGCAGCGGGCAGCCACGACACGCCGCCCCGAAGGTGGCATTGCCCTTGGCAGACAGGCCACGGGTGATGTTGGCGGGGCAGGTCAGGGTGCCCGCCACGGCGTCGAAGGTGAAGTCATCCAGGGTGAACCCGCCCTCGACTGCGGGCCGTAGCGGCCACGGCTTGACCAGGGGCAGCCACTGCTTGCCGGCCAGGGTGTGCAGCATGTCGCCGCTGGCATAGGCGGAATCGCCGAGCACTTCGACCGGCTCGCCGGCGTCGATGGTGGGATCGGCGGTGACCAGCTGCGCGCCGACCGCGGCATCGGAGTTGGTCGGCCCGTTGGGCTTGGTCAGGGAGCACATGGTGGTCAGGCCGGTGTCGGGCTCGACCACGATGTGGGCCTTGAACCCGTCTTGGCGGCGCTGGCGGGTCTTGTGGGCGTGGCGGGCATCGGGGTCCACGGTGGAGATCACCCGATCCGGGGCGGTGCGGCGGGCGATGCGCCACCGCCCGTCGGTACCGTCTGAATCCTCGGCCGGTTCGACATCCTGCCCTGCTACCAGCGCCAACAGGGCGACCGCTTCGGCCGGCTTGCCGCCGGCGGCGGTGATCGCCTGAACATCGAGTGCCGCCAACAGCGCCAGAGCATCGGCCACCAGGGCGGAGACCAACTCATCACGGGCGGCCTGGTCATCCCAGGCGATGCGCGGCTTACCGGCCTCGGTGTAGTCCTGCCCGCACACCGCCGCCAGCCGGGTGCACTCGGTGGCGATCAGCTCCTTCGCCCCGGGCACCTCGCGGCCGACCCGGCGGATCTGGGCGATGAGCTGGGTGATCGTGTCTTGACGGGCCACTGCGTCGTCCAAGACCGTTGAATCCAGCGCCCGGCGGGTCTTGGCCTTGACCGCACCGGTCTCGGCGATGACCTGGCGCACCACCTCGAAGATCCGCTGCGGTCGGTCACTGGCCGCCAGGCGGCGTCGCCAATAGGTCAACGTCGACGAGTTGAAACCCTTCGCATCGACCGGATACCCGCAGGCGGCCTTCCACCGCAGGTCGAACGTCAGCGCGTCGACCGCTTCCCGGTCTGAGTGACCGAACAGTGCCTGGAGCACGATGACCGAGGCGATCACCTCACCGGGAATCGACGGCCGGCCCCGGCCCGAGGGAAACAGGTCGGCGAACAACTCGTCCGGGAACAGCCGGTCCCGGTGCTCGGCGAGCAACGCGAACACGCTGCCCTCCTCGAGCAGATGCCCCGCCACCGACTCCACATCCAGCAACTCGCGCTGCCGATCCGACTCACCCTGCATGACCCACATCATTTCAGGGCCACCCCAACCCCGCAGGCCGGACACGCACTTTGTTCAGCAGTCTCCTAGGCGGGCCGCTGACACTGGCACTGCGGGCGCTCCCGGCGGCGGGCCGCGGCAACCCGCCGGGACCACGCGAGTGGATCGTGGAGTTCATCAACAACCCGCTCTCCCGATTCCTCACCCACCCGATCGTCGCCTCGGTGCAGTTCGTGGCCGGGTTCTACCTGATCTACTTCGGAGGGTTCTACGAGACGCTGGCCTCCGAGCACCTGGGCCACATGTTCATGAACGTGCACTTCCTCATCAGCGGCTACCTGTTCTACTGGGTGATCATCGGCGTGGACGCGGCGCCGCGGCACTTCTCGCCCTTCTACAAGCTCATGGTGCTGCTCGGTTCGCTACCGTTCCACGCCTTCTTCGGCATCGTGCTCATGAACTACAAGACCGTGCTGGCCGAGAGCTGGTACTCGGGGATCGGGCTGCCCTGGGTCCCGGATCTGCTGCAGAGCCAGCAGGTCGGCGGCGGGGTGGCGTGGGCGGCGGGGGAGATCCCGCTGTTCATCGTCATGCTCGCCCTGGCCTGGCAGTGGTTCCAGACGGACATGCGTGAGGCGCGGAGGGGGGAGCGGCAGGCCGAGCGGGACGACGACGCCGAGCTCAAGGCCTATAACGACATGCTCCGCGAGATGTCCCAGACCGACCGGAAGTAGGGGACAAGCGGACCCTCGTCGTCGAGGATGGTTCCCTCACACCCCCTTGTTCGTCCCCCAGGCACGTCGGCGATAGGAGCGAGCCCATGAACGAGATGGCCGCCCGCCGCAACATCCCCAACCCCACCAACCGGCGGGTGCGACAACCCGGTGGTCTCCACCTCAGTGGCGAGCAACCCCGCTACCAGGACCACGACACCGATCACGGCGAGGGGAAACAGAGAATGGGCGACGAACTGAGTCACAGCGCACGTAATCAGGCCGAGTTCACACGCTCGCACTGGCGGGCGATGCGAGAATTCGTGCTCGTCGGCCTCACCGCCATCATCGCGGGCGGCCTTGTCGCCGCGGTCACCGGTCCCACCGGTTTCGATGAGGGTTCCTGGGTGGCGGCCTACCTGGTGCTAGTTGCGGGGGTGGCCCAGGTAGGGCTGGGCGTCGGACAGGCACTGCTTACTGGCGGCACACTGTTCGGTCGCCTGCGTGTTGTCCAGCTTCTCGCCTACAACTTGGCCAACAGTGCGGTACTCGGTGGCACCCTGACCGGCTCCGTGATCGTGGTGGCCGCGGGCGGTGTGCTGTTGCTGATATCGCTCACGTTGTTCCTGGCCACTGTGCGTCACGCGCGCCCGCGTACGTGGTATCTCGTGCTCTACCGGATTGTCATTGCCAGCCTCGCAGTGAGTGTGCCGGTGGGCGTCGTCTTGTCAGTTGTTCGTCACAGTTAGAAGCCCAGTGTGGGGGAGCCAGGGCCTTGTCGGCCAGCCTGCGCCGTCAGAGTTCCGGCGTCATAGGGCGCTGCTGCTTGACCCCGAGTTGACCATGATGCCCCGTTCTGCCAGCCATGCCGACGGATCGACAGCCCGCGAGCCGCCGTCGGCCCATACCTCGAAGTGCACGTGTGGGCCGGTGGAGAAGCCGCGGTTGCCCATCACGCCGATTTGCTGACCAGCGACGACAGTGTCACCGACCTGAACTGTATTGCTCTCATTGTGGCCGTAGACGGTCATGAAGCCGTCCGGCGACATGATCCGAATCCAGATGCCGAAACCGGAGGCCGGGCCTGAATCGATGACGATTCCATCGGTCGCGGCGAACAGCGGCGTGCCGATGGCGTTGGCGACATCGAGACCCGAATGGGACGTGCCCCATCGGGGGCCGAAGGAGGACGTTGAGATGCCCACTGCCGGGAGGGCCACAATGGGACGCCGCGCCTGCTCCTCGGCAAGCTCACGCTCGTAGCTGAGTTCGGTGCCCCTCTGCAGACTGCCGACGAAACCCGCGGCGGTGGGTCCCGGCTCGCCTGACACGTTCGCGTCATCGGAGGTGAGGGGGAGCGGAGCCGAGGGGGTCGCGGCTTGGGCATCTTTGGAGTGTGCGTCATCGGTGCTACCGGCCGGGGGCTCGTCGGTCGCGAGAAGAACGATCCGCTGATCACTGACGGGAGCCGCTGCCGCAATAGAGGCACCCGCGGCCAGGGCCACGACCGCGGCGATACTGCGGTGGTTGTTCGGTGAAACCCGGCGATGGGCTCCGCGGCGGCGCCGCGGGGGGCTGGTCGACTGAGAGGCGTGCTTCGGTCCTGCTCGCTTCTCCACTGCTACCGAATCCCGTCGTCGTCTAACCGTAATCGTTTCGTGACCTGACCCCGGTTAAAGGTAGTGGCTGACCAACCGGGTCGCAAGGCAGATGCACGGCCGAGACGACCGTCACAGAGAGGACCAGTGAGGTGACAGCTCCGCCAGGGTTAGGCGCTGGCTGAGCTTCCGAGGTGGAGACGACTTCTCCCCGACCGGGAGTCGATCTGGGCGCACTGGGGCTGGCGATGATCACGAATTACGCGCTGAGGGGTGACACGATCGATACCGAGTTGTTATATTGGGTCGTGTTGCCGACGAAATCGGTCACCCGCATCGCATAGACGTCGCGGGAACACATCACCCCGAACGATGGAGACAGCCCCATGATCGACTCCACCCGGACCGTGACCGTCGCAGAGCTCACCGAGCGTTTGGGCGTGCGCAGCGCGACTTTGGCCGGCGGCCGCCATCGTGTGGCCAGCGAAACCGCGACGGTGTCGCGGTTTGTTGGTAGCGCCGTCGTCGGCGTAGCCCTCTCGGGCGGCCTTGGTCTGGCTTTCGCGCCAGCCGCCGCCGCTCAACCCGTCGCGATCAATCATGCCCAGGTCGTCGAGGCGATCCAGGCCGCGGCCGAGCAGTTCGGCATCGACCCCGCCGAGATCCAAAGGATTGGGGACCAGTTCGGCGTGGCCCCAAGTGAGGTCCGGCAGTACGCCGCCGGGCTCGGGCTCGGTTCCCTCGGCGACAGCGCCGGTAGCCCGCAGATCGGTGGTGCGCATGCCCCTACCGCGGGCGCGATCACCTCGGGGTTCGGCTCGCGTTGGGGCAGCTTCCATAACGGCACCGACTTTGGAGCGCCCATTGGTACGCCGCTCTACGCCGCCAAGAGCGGCGTTGTCGAAGCCGCTGGCCCCGCCGCCGGGTACGGCATCTGGATCCGCATCCGCACAGATGACGGCGAACTGCTGGAATATGGCCACAACGACCAGAACTACGTCAGCGTCGGCCAGCGGGTCAACGCCGGTGAAGTGATCGGAACCGTCGGCAACCGCGGAGACTCCACCGGCCCCCACCTGCACTTTCGCGTACAGACCGCCGCCGGTCAGTGGGTCGACCCGGTGCCGTGGCTCGCGGCCCAAGGAGTCCTCGTCTAGCACCGTCCACTTCGGGCGTGCCGACCGCCTCCCCGCGGGGGAGCGCGTGCTGGTGTTCGCCAATTTCCGGGCCGGCGTTGCAACCCCGCGCGGTAGTGCATTTCTTCGGGGAATCCCCGACTTACTAGATCTCAAACAAGCCCCTGCAGGTCACGGCGTTGCGCCCACTCCGAAATGACTCCAGAACCGGAGAATTCTCCGGAACGCTGGCAGGAGTGGTTCCTGGTTTCCGGCCGCGTGCGCGACGTGGAAGCGTGTCCCGGCTGGGAGCGAAAACCGGGGTTCCGCGGACCGTCTTGATATCGCGGTCATTGAGCTGAGTCGTACGGGATTCGATCAGCAGGCCGGTGACCGGACCAGATGCTTACCGCCTCCACCGGCGGCGTCGAGTTGGTTGCGGTGCTCCTCACGCAGATGCTGCCGGGCTCGCTCGTGCTGCAGGAGTTGTGGGCCGACGGGACTCCGTACGCGCCGGGCGTGCGGTACCTCAACGGGCTACCCGGTACGTCGAGGTCGTCCTGCCGTACACGTCGGGCCTGGCCCCCGGTTCGATGGCGACCAACGTGGTGGTCCAGGACGGCTGCGAGCAGAACCTCTCCGAGCACGTTGCCGTGGCCGATCCCCGCGCCCCCGACTACGTCCTGAACGCTCTCGACCCCGGCAACCCGCGTCAGCCGCGGTGCGAGGCGAGCGCCCCGATTCACGATCCGCGGGAATCTTCCTCCCGATGTTCACCCCACCGCGAAAGGCCGGGGTCTTTGTCAATTTGCTTTTGGCCCCGTTTCGCGAGTGGTCAGGATCTGACGAAGGCCCGCCACGAAGTACACGACGAGCACGATCAGCATGATCCCGCTGACGATTACCGCAGCAGGCCGCTCTGCATCTCCGGCGAACAACGCGCCGAGGTCGGCAAGCGGCATGAGAGATCCCAGTGCCCCGAGCACGGCGATGACGAGCGCTGCGATCATCACCCCTCGGCTGGCGTTCGGGACGCGGCTCGCGATGAACGCCGCGATGAGCAGCAGCACACCGATAAACGCCGGTATCAGCGAGGTGGCACTCTCCATCCCGGTGGTGAAGTAGGCGATGAGTCCGGTGGCGGTGAGGATGCCGCCCGTCCACGTGGTCAATGCGATCATTGCTGATCTCCTAGGTCGGTATCTGATTGCAGCTAGGCTGGCACGCCCGTTGCTCTGCGAGCAGTCATCGGCTCCAACGACGCCTAATCAGGCTACGGTCCCGGACGCTGCTGGGGGCGAGACTCCAGGGCGCTCTTCAAGTGTCCCATTCGGTCATGAGTCCCGCGTTTCTGCTTGGGGGGTTAGGTGACACGGGCAGAGTCGACACGAATTGCTAGACCTCAACATGCCCGTGCAGGGCACAGCGTTGCGAACACCCCGGAATGGCTTCAGAACCACCGAATTCTGCGGAACGCCGGTCAACCGGAAGGTGCTGGCGGCCCAGTAGGTAGGCGCCCAGCGCAGCCACGCCGGGCCCGTAACACACCGGGGCTCTGGCCTCGGCCGGGAACGCAGCGGTAGTCACTACTCCGCATGAACATGCGCGCCGCTGGGCGCGGTGCTCGATGGCGAGCATGTTCGATCGGCGGGAGGTCGAAAACCTGACGACGCTGATCACGGACCACCAGGGCACCGGACAGGTCGTAAATGAGGTGCGCGCCCCCCGGATGCTCCTATGGATGTCAAGCGGCTTTGGCGAGGTCGGCGGTGGTCGGTGCTTTGGTGGCGGGGTCGCGAGCCTGCAGGTCGTTGATCAGGGCATGGTAGATCTCGCGCGCGATGTGGCGTTTGAGGCAGCGCATGATGTCTTTCTTGGACAGGCCTTGCGCGGTTCGTCGGTGAACGTATGAGCGGGTGCGTTCGTCCCATCGCATGCGGCTCAGTGCGATGGTATGCAGGGCGTGGTTCGCGGCCCGGTCGCCACCGCGGTTGAGTCGGTGTCGGTCTCGTCGTCCTGAAGAGGCAGGGATCGGGGCCACGCCGCACAGGTGCGCGAACGCCGCTTCGGAGCGCAGCCTGTCTGGGTTGTCGCCCGCGGTGGCCAGAAGCTGCCCGGCGACGTCAGGTCCCACGCCCATGCGGTTCATCAGGGTCGGAGCCGTCTGCGCGGTCAGGGCTTTTAGCTCGACGTCGAGGTCGGCGATCTCCTCACTCAGTGCCAGGATCCGGCGGCTCAGAATGCGTAGTGCCGCCTTGGTCGCGCCGAGGGGACTAGCGAGGTCGCTGGGACGGAACCGGGCGCAGACTGCGGCCAGCTCGCGGGCGGGCAGGCCACGCAACTGGGCTCGCAATTCCTCCGGAGCGGTGATCACCAGCTGCCTGGCCTGGTTGATCGCTTGGGTGCGGGCCTTGACCGCGGAGCGCCGAGGCACACGCAAGGCCCGGACGGCCTCCACGATCCCGTCGCGGGTCTTCGGCACGCCAGTGGCACGCCCGGAGGCGACCGCGGTAGCAGCGGCATAGGCGTCTATCGGGTCGGACTTGCCCTTCATCCGCCGGGTCTTGCGGTCGGGTCGGTCGACTTCGACCACCGGTAGTCCGGCCCGGGCCAGCACCCGAGACAGCTCGGCGCCGTAGGCTCCGGTGCCCTCGACCCCAACGGCCTGCACGGTGCCGTGGCCGCCGAGCCATGAAAGTAGCTGCCGGTACCCGGAACCCGTGGCCGGGAACTCTCGGTCGGCCAGATGCCGCCCGAGGGAGTCGATCACCGCCGCGTGATGGGTCTGGCCATGCGTATCCACTCCGGCGATGACATGCACGTGCTGATCGGACATCATGGTCACTGCTGCCTTTCTCGTTGATCCCGGTGGGGCAGCACGCGCCGGCCAGGCGGGCGGACAAGACAGTGGCGGGGCTTCTGAACCAAGCTCCTATGAGGTCACAAACGCCCGTCCGGTCGCGTGCGTAGCGATCCCCCGAGCGGGCCGACAAATCCGCTTCTAGTCAGCCACCGCGACGGTCAGCCCGTGAGTCAGACCCGCCCGAAGAACCACTACACACATCATCACTGTCAGCCCAGTTTTCCGACAGGCCCGTGCAGCCGGCTCCCGTCGCCGTGGTGATGCGCAGGGTGATCGGACAGCCGGCACGATTACTGTTTGGCAGGTGAAACGGTTCTCTCGCATGCTCAAGCCGGGATGGTTGATCACCCTTCTGTTCATCAGCCTCTTCGCCTACCTGTGCTTCACGATGCTTGCCCCCTGGCAGTTGAACAAGTACGAGGATCTCAAGGCACGCAATGCCAGCTCGTTGAGAGCAGCGTGGCAGGGCCGGTTCCGTTGGACGAAGTGATCCGGCGGGAGGGATCTCTCGGTGATTCCGAGTGGCATCTGGTTACTGCGCGCGGAAGTTACCTGCCCATGGAGGATGTCCTGTTGCGGATGCAGTCCGTCGACGGTGAACTCGTGTACCAGGCACTTCGTGCATTCCGCACCGACAGTGGTGACTCCCTGCTCGTCAACCGCGGATGGGTCCGCGTCGGCGACGACAACGCGGTCCCGGACTTCCCGTCCGCGCCGACGGGCCAGCTGACCATCATCGCCCGCCTCAGGATCCCGATGGATGCTCCCGCCCAACCCATCGTTCTGCACGATTGGAACATCGTGCGCAACATCGACCCCCCCGTCATCGGGGACCTCCTCGGCACCGACTTGTCGCCCTATTATCTCCAGCTCGCCGGTGGGCAGCCCGGGTCTTTGGAACCGATGCCAGTGCCGTCCACCGAGTCGGGTCCGTACTTGTCGTACGGACTGCAGTGGATGGCCTTCGGGGTCCTCGCTCCCATCGGCCTGGGCTACTTCGTGTGGAGCGAGATACGTCAGCGCCGTCGTCTGGACGACGAGGACAACGATGCCGCCGCGGCGCGGCCACGCAAGGGCGGGAACCGGGCAGCAGGTCCCGGGCAGGACACCACAGCGTCGCAGGCCCCGTCGGGCCCTCCCGCGGCCACGGTTGGAGACGATGGTCCATCGGACGAGGCCGCGGACTCAGACCGGCTCGTAGCGGCGGCCATGCGTGATCGCTACGGTGACCGGTTCGCATCCGAGTATCGACGCAGCTCGCGTGGAGGCAACCGCGCCTGATCGTCTGCGACAGCAGTCGATAGCTGTACGAGGAGTTGGACAGCGGGCGGGGGACCGGGTCCGAGAGCCATCCGGCGTGCGCTGCTTTGATCTGGGAGCGCCTGCGCAGACTGCGGTGTGCCGCCCCCGAGTGAGCCGAGGACTGACTCGCGGAACGCGATCTGCTGTTCGGCGAGCGTTTCTAGACGAGGGTGGTCCAGTAGTCCCAGAAGCGGTGCGTGATGAGCAGCAGGACAAGTAGGTACCAGGCGGTAAGTATCGCGCCCCGGTATTCGGTAACTACGGCGATGAGGCGCGCAAGACCCGCCGAATCGCTGCGGCGTAGTGGCTGAAGATTGCACAGGGTGCAGTACCAGAAGATCGGTATGGTCACCGCCCAGACGATCATGCAGTACGGGCACAGGGCACCGATGCTGTACAAGCTTTGGTAGATGAGCCAGTGGATGAACACCACCGCGAAGGTGACGCCTACTTGGATGCTGGCCCACAGCCAGCGCTGAAATGCTCCCCCCGCCAGGAGCGCAGCACCCAGGGCCGTGGTGGCGGCGAATCCGGCGATGCCGATGATCGGATTGGGGATGCCAAAGGCCTCGGCCTGCGCGGTGGTCATCACCGACCCGCAGGACAGGACAGGGTTGATGCTGCAGGACGGGACGTAGCCCGGGTTCTCGATCAGCGCGATCTTCTCCACCAGCAGCACTACCGCCGCGACCAGGCCGATGAGCCCACCAACGATCAGCACCACCGCGAGCCTGCGGTGGGGGTACTGATCCGGGCCGGCGTTGGTGGAGTGTGCGACCGGGGTGGCTGAGCTATTCGAGGGCAGCATTGATGCTGTTCTCGAGATCGGTGACGCTGGTCGGCTCGAGGCGCTCCCCGTCCAGGAAGAAGGTCGGCGTGCCACTGACCCCGAGGCTCTGACCGTCCTGCTTGCTCTGCTCGATGCGCTCGAGGGTGGCCGGGTCGTTGTATGCGCTCTCGAAGCGCTCCATATCTAACCCCAGTTCCTCGGCATAGCCGAAAAATGTGTCCATTTGCGGGGTTTGTTGGTGGCCCCACTGCTCGGGAGTGTCAAACAACTTGCGGTACATGGCCTCGAACCGGCCTTGCTCG
The DNA here is from genome assembly GCF_002441635.1 of Dietzia sp. WMMA184. Lineage (NCBI taxonomy): Bacteria > Bacillati > Actinomycetota > Actinomycetes > Mycobacteriales > Dietziaceae > Dietzia > Dietzia sp. WMMA184. Next base: position 3,795,059 of record NZ_NXEI01000001.1, read on the forward strand.
GCGGCGGCCTCGGCGGCCAGGGCCGCCGCCATAGAGTTGTCGTGCAGGGGCATGTGGCGCACCACGAACGTCACCCGGTCTCCGTACTGCTCGCGGAGGTCCTCAATTGTCGGATAGAGCGCGATGCAGGCTTCGCATTCGAAATCGAGGAACTCAACGAAGACGGCGTCACCGCCCTCAGACAGTCGGGGACTGTCCTCACGCACCAACACTCCGGTGCCCGGACTGTCATCAGGACGTGCCTGCTCGGAGCCGGAATCGTTCCCGGCAGCCAGTAAGGCCACCACCAGGACGACCAGCGCAGCCGTGATCAGCGCTAGCGAGAGCTTCAGATTCTTACTCAACAGATTGTCCGCTTTCTAACTCATGCGTGCCCCGACGTGATCACTGGATGATAATCGGGCAGCCGTTGCTTCGGCGGTGAGGCGGTGACCATGACCCCCGGTGGTTGCGTGCGGCTATCCCTCCAATGCGCTCTCTCCGACGTAGCCGCCCTCGTGGCACCCCGGTGGGATCGCGAACACGGCGGAGCCGATCGGAACCGTCCAGGTGTTGAGCATGTCCTGCTCTGCCAGTCGCTGCTGGATCGGCACGAACTGGCGTACCGGGTCGGCCTGGTAGGAAGCGAACAACAGACCGGAGTTGCTGATCTGGCCGGACTCCGGGACATCGTCATAGTTGTACGGTCGTCGCAGGATCGTCTCGGCCCGGACCCGTGGCCGGGCCCGGGCGATGTGTGACTCGGTGGGGATGACGGTCAACCCGGTGCGGTCCATTGCCTCGAAATCAGCGGGGTCGTGTTCTGTAGTACCGGTCAGTGGCGCGCCCGAGTCGAGTTTCCGTCCGATCGAGAGCTCACGGGAGCTCCGTTCGATCTCCTCCCAGGTGTCCATCGTCATCCGGATACGGCGCAGCACCAGGGAGGTGCCGCCCCGCATCCATCGCCGGTCGGCGCCATCGGAATAGAGCAACTGGTCGTAGTCGGCATCGGCCGGTGAGGGATTGGCGGTGCCGTCAATCTGACCGAAGAGGTTGCGTTGTGTCTGCCCGGACGGGTCGGTGCCCACGGCACGGCGGAACCCTCGCTGCGCCCACCGCTGAGTGACCGCGTCGCGAACACCTGAGGACAGAATTCGGGCCGAGTGTGCGACGGTGAGCGGGTCGTCGGCACAGACCTGCAACAGCAGATCGCCGCCGGACCACCGGTCCTCGAGCCGGTCGATCTGTGGGAAGTCCGGCAGCGGCTGCAACCACTCCGGGGTGCGGCGGCCAAGCCCGACCTTGCCGAGCAGCTCCGTGCCGAAACCGATGGTGACCGTCAACCGGGACGGTCCTTCAGCCAACTCGTGTTGCAGGTCGGCGAGACCGCCGCGCCCCTGCGTGAGCCGGGCCGCGTCCTGGGTCCAGGCTCGCAGTACGCCGATGAGGTCGGTGCCGCGAACACCCTCTCGCAGATCGAATGCCACATACGCCGCATGCGCCTGCGGCGCCGTGGTGACGCCGGACTGACGGTCACCATAGAAGGGCTCGGTGGCCGCGCCGACGGCCCGGGAGTTGGCCACCGCGTCGCGATCAGGGGTCCGAGCAGTGGCGGTACGCTCACCAACTCCCCACCCCGCCGCACCTCCGGCGACGGCGGCCCCGCCGACCAGGAAGGATCTGCGATTCAACGCCGAGCGATGGTTTTGGTCGCCCATGTCCCGTCACTCCCCGCCCTGGTACTGCTCATTGCCCCCCTCGAACGACCGTGCCGAGGCGACGATCTCGCTCGTATCGCCGTTCTCCAATGTGAGGGTCACGGTGACTTCCTGGCCCGTGCGGATCGCTTCGTGCACTCCCATCAGCATGATGTGATTCCCGCCAGGCTCGAACACAAGCTCTCCGCCCGCCGGGATGACAAAGCCGCCCTCTCGCGCCCGCATCATCGAGCCACCCGCCGCCCCCGAGACGGTCTCGTGCAACTCGGCCTCACCGGAAACCGCGGAGGTCACCTCGACCAGGCGGACATCCGCATCGGATTGATTTCGCACGATTCCAAACACCGGTGCCATCGCGCCGCCGTCGCCGTGCGCGTTCGAATCACCGGAACCGGGGTCACCAGTGACCTCGCCGTGGTCAGTACCCCCATTGACGTCAGTGGCCTTGACCCACGCATCCTCCACCACAATGGGCGCCGCGCCAGCGGTCGCGGCTGCGGTCGTCTCCGTCTCGGTCTCGGTGTTCTCCGAGGTGCACCCGGCCAGGCCCAGGGCGACCGCGGCGATCACCGCGACGAAGGGGGTCCTACGCATAGCTCACTCGCATCCATCTAGCTCCACGCACTTGAACCGAGACAACCCCTATCTCCAAACGGAGCGCCGCACCGGCGTGGAAAAGTTACGGCGCAGTTCGGACTGCAACGGCTAGCCAAGAGTCTATAATGTGGCGCTTCGGTCCGGCCCACCGGTCGTGGCGTGCGGTGGAAGAGACAGAGCCGGGCCGCATCGGCCGGGTACGGCCGCGTCGTCACCTAGTCGGACAGGTACGACCGAACTAGAGGCGAGCGCGACGTCATCGACTGGCTGCCGACCAAGCGGGCTCGCGCTCTGCGGGCAGGGGATAGACCTGCCGGGTCAGCCGCTGCCAGGCATCTGCCGCAGAATATCGGTGCAACTCGGACTCTCTGTCGCGGAAGGCGCGCAGGTCCTGACATCGCGCGTCGTGATCGTCGCTGACCCGCCACCAGATCTCACCCCACCTCCCGACTGATCCGGGCGCGCACCGCTCAGGCCGCGCAAGCGGTGGAACCGGTGCTCTGATGGTGGCGCTAGGAGCGCACCCCGACAGCGGCCACCAGGCCGAACAAATATAGAGCCAACGCTGCTACGGCCACCTCAGTGGTCATGAGGTCCCCTGGCTTGCCGGGCCGAAGCTGCTGGCATCTCCAAGGCCTCGGCCTTGTCGCGACCGGTGAGGGTGGCCACGATCAGCACCACGGCGCCACCGGTGATGAAGACATCGGCGAGGTTGAAGGTAGGGAACCAACCGGTGTGTAGGTAGTCAGTCACCAGCCCGTCGGTGGCGCGATCGATGAAGTTGGCCACAGCTCCGCCCAGGATCAGGGCCAGCGCCAGTCGTACTGTGCGCGTTGCGGTGCGGGTGGCCCGCCAGGTGAAGATCGCCAGCGCACCGATGATGAGTCCAGTGATGGCGAGAACGACGCCGGCGGGGAGGCCATCGCCGAGGCTGAACGCCACCCCGGAGTTGAAGCCCAGGCGCAGCTGCATTAGTCCTAGGTCCACCGTATGGCCGTCGGCCAGTGCTCCGCCCGCCCAAGTCTTAGCTCCGAGGTCCGCCGCGACCAGCAGCGTGACCGAGACGACCAGAGCAGTTCGCGCCAGGGCACCTTGTTCGCTTTGGTGGGGTGGTTCAGTAACGGGATTGACGTCCTTCGGCATGACGTCATCCTCCTCGACTCGAAGCCCAGGCGGCAGGATACCTCGATCGCGAATGACCAAGCCCCCACGTGGAGGCGGTGTTCAGGCGCAGCAGGAGGTGGGTAGTTCGGTGTGGAAGGTGCCTGCGACCAGGCGCAGGACTTCAGAAGTGGTCAAATACGGGGCCCAGATGTCGGCAATCTGGCGGGTGGTCATCCGGGCTGTGATGGCGTAGGTCGCCGCGAGCATGATTTCTCCGGCGTGGTCTCCGATGGCGCTGAGTCCGAGGATTCTTCCGGTTTCTGTTTCGGCGACCATTTTGATCGCCCCGCGGGTGTCCTGGTCGACTAAGGCGCGCGGCAGGTCTTCGAAGCTCATCACCCGGGTTTGGCAGCGGTGCCCGGCGGCCCGGGCTGCGGCCTCGGTGAGCCCGGCGGTGGCCAGGTGGGGGCGGGAGAAAATCACCGCTGGCAGTCCGGTGTAGTCGACGACCTCGCCTGGGCCCTGCGGATCGGTGCGAAGGGCATTGGCGGCGGCGGCTTTTCCGGTGGCAGCAGCGACGTAGACGAACTGGGGTGCCGAGGTGGCGTCACCGGCGGCGAAGACGCGCCGGTTGGTGGTGCGCTGATGCTCGTCGACGAGGATGAATCCGTCCGGGTCGGTGGTGATGCCTGCGGCTGGCAGGTTGAGGCGGTCTGTGGACGGGCGACGCCCGGTGGCCACCAGTAGACGCTCTGCGCAGTGGCTGCGGCCCGAAGCGGTGCGGACTGTGACCTGTGCGTGCTGCCGGTCGACAGAGGTGGCGTGCTCCTCGACCACCGTGATCCCGTCCTGGGCCAGGGCCTGGCGAAGGATGGCGACCAGTTCCGGCTCGGCAGCAGGGGTGATCCTGCCGATGATGGTCACCCGGGTGCCCAGATGGGCGAAGAGTTGGGCCTGTTCGATACCGACGTAGCCACCGCCGATGACGATCATGGAGTCGGGCAGTTCAGTTAATTCCATGGCGGTGGTCGAGGTCAGATGCTCCACCTCGTCCAGCCCGGTTACCTCCTTCGGTAGTGCCGGTTCTGCTCCGGTGGCCAGTACCACCGAACCGGCCGCCACCGGATCCCCATCGATCACCAGAGTGTCGGGATCGAGGAAGGAAGCCTCCCCACGGCGGATTTCGAAGCCATGGGCGTTCGCGACGTCGGCGTACTTGGTCTCTCGCAGTCGAGTGACCAGCTGGTCCTTCTGCTTGACCAGCGCTCCCAGATCAACGCCCCGGGCAAGGGTGGGGACCCCGGGGAAGGGATTGGTCAGTGCGGCCTGGCGGGTGCCGGCAGCGGCCAGCAGCGTCTTGGACGGGACGCACCCGATGTTCACGCAGGTGCCGCCCATGGTGCCGCGCTCGATCACCAGCACCGTCCTGCCGGCCTGTCGAGCGGTGATAGCGGCCGCCATGGCTGCCCCGCCGGAGCCCACCACCGCCAAATCGAATTCGAAACCCAGTTCCATCAGATGGCCCCTCTCTTTCTTCGCTCATTAGGATGGACCCTCCAGTGCACTGGAAGGTCAACCCAGACGGTCTCGAAGGAGCGGTAATTCCAATGAGGATCGGCGAACTGGCTGCCACGGCGGGCACCACTCCGAAAACCCTTCGCTACTACGAATCCGTGGGCCTTCTCCCGCCTCCACAACGAACCCTCAACGGTTACCGTGACTACCCTGAGCACGTGATCTCCCGGCTCGATTTCATCCGGCGGGGCCAGAGCGCGGGACTATCGCTTGCCCGCATCGGTGAGATCCTCCGGATTCGCGATGACGGACAGGCACCTTGCGCTCACGTCGACACGCTCCTGGTGACTCGACTGGACGAGATCGACCAGCAGATAGCCGATCTCTTGCAGCTGCGTCAGGCAGTCGCCCAGCTCCAGTCCGCCAGCCGCACAGTGGACCCTGCGACCTGCCAAGCCGAGACGATCTGCCGCTACCTCTGACTGGCGGTGCTGTGGTCCATGCGGGACGCACCGCCTTCCCTGCCGGCCGGGGGCCGCGACCCGGCGGGGGGTTGTTGATGCGGGGAGGGGGGTTGTCAGGTGAGTCTCATGGTGGTCAGGCAGGTGAGGTCCTGGTCTCCGGTGGCGATCGGAACAGTGGCCGACTTGTCGTCGTAGTCGATGGTGAGCGTGGCAGTGATGTCTCGCGGTAGCCAGAATCCGAGGAAGCCGTTGTCGTAGGTGGTGCGTGGTTCGTCGATGAGGATGTCTCCGGTGGCGGTATCGGTGACGGTGACGTGCACCTCCTCGGTGGCCATCTCACCGCGGCAGGTGGTCAGGCTGTGGAACTGGCAGGGGTGGGTGCTGGTGTTGTAGGGCGCCACTGACAGATAGAACTGGTCATCTGGCATCGGCATCGTTGCCAGGCCCTCATCGCTACTGGTCAAGACCAGTTCGGTCGGCTGCACCGAGGCGATCAGATCATCCGGCCTATCGGCCACCGGCATGGTGTCGAGTTTGTTGATGATCTGGGGCGCGTCGAGACCGGCGAGGCCGTAGGACTCCAACGACGGGTTGGGTGGTTCTGTCGAAGCGTTCTCGGACGGCCCGGTCGAGCAGCCGGCGAAAGTTAACGCGGCGGCAGCAAGGAACGCGGACGCGACTCGTCGCCGCGAGTGGTGTCTGATGGTCATCGTGTTTATCATCGCTCCATCGCTCTTGTGACGGATTCTGGACTCAGGTCGAGGCGGCGTAGCAGCTGGGCGTTGAGAGCGACAACGACTGTCGATAGCGACATGAGGATGGCGCCGACGCTCATGGGCAGCACGAATCCGACCGGGGCCAGGACACCTGCGGCCAGGGGCACGGCGGCGAGGTTGTAGCCGGCGGCCCACCACAGGTTCTGCTTCATCTTGCGGTAGCTCGCCCGGGAGAGTTCGATGACCGAGAGCACAGAGCGGGGATCCGATGAGGCCAGGATGACGCCGGCGGAGCCGATCGCCACGTCGGTCCCGGCGCCGATGGCGATGCCCACATCGGCTTGGGCCAGTGCGGGCGCGTCGTTGACCCCGTCGCCGACCATGGCGACCTTGCGGCCCTCGTGCTGGAGTTGGGCGACCTTGGCGGCCTTGTCTTCGGGCCGGACCCCGGCGAAGACCCGGTCGATGCCAAGCTCGGCGGCGACGGTGTCAGCGACGGCCTGAGCATCGCCGGTGATCATGACGACCTGCGCACCGGCAGCATGGAGCGCGTCGACGGCGTCACGGGACTCGGGCCGGATCTCATCGGCCAACCGCAGCGCGCCGATCACCCGGCTATCGGCGAGGACGTGCAGGATGATCGCGCCCTCGGTACGCCACTGATCGGCGACGGGGAGTTCGTCGCGATCGTGCTGGTCGAGGAGATAGGGGCCGCCGACCTCGACCACGGTGCCCTCCACAGTGGCCTTCACGCCCACAGCTGGCGAGGAGGAGAAGTCGGTCGCCTTCGCCACGGTCAGTTCGCGGGCCCTTGCGGCCCCGACCACTGCTCTGGCGAGCGGGTGCTCGCTGTCGCTCTCGGCCGCCGCGGCGAGGGCGAGTACCTCGTCTTGGGTGTGTCCCTCGATCGGTTCGATTCCGGTGACGGTGGGTTCGCCCTTGGTCAGGGTGCCGGTCTTGTCGAACAGGACGGCGTCGACGGTGCGCATCGATTCGAGCGCGAGGCGGTCCTTGATCAGTACGCCGCCGCGGGCGGCGCGTTCGGTGGCGATCGAGACCACCAGCGGGATCGCCAATCCCAGCGCGTGCGGGCAGGCGATCACCAGCACGGTGATCGTGCGAACCACCGCCGCATCCGGCAACCCCAGAACACTCCAGATGACCGCGGTGATCGCCGCCGATGCGAGGGCGAACCAGAACAACCAGCCGGCCGCGGTGTCGGCGATGCGCTGGGCACGCGAGGAGGATGCCTGCGCGTCGGCCACCAGCTTCTGAATTCCGGCCAGAGCTGTGTCGTCACCGATTGCGGAGACCTCGACGCGCAAGCCGGAGTCGGTGGCCACCGTGCCGGCGACCACTTGCTCGCCGATCTCACGGCGGACCGCCTTGGACTCGCCGGTGACCATGGATTCGTCCATGCTGGCCGAGCCGTCGATAATCTTGCCGTCGGCGGGCACAGAAGCACCGGGGCGGACGATCACGACGTCACCGACCGCCAGGTCGGCTGGTGCGACTGTGACCACGTCGTCGCCGTCGAGCTTCTCGGCCTCATCGGGTAGCAGTGCCGCCAGGGAGTCGAGTGCAGAGGTGGTGTGCGCCAGAGAGCGCATCTCAATCCAGTGGCCCAGCAGCATGATGACCACCAGCAGCGCCAGTTCCCACCAGAAGTTCAGCTCATGATCCAGGATGCGCAAGGTAGCGCCCCAGGAGGCGATGAACGCCACGGTGATCGCCAAGCCGATGAGCAGCATCATGCCGGGCTGCCGAGCGCGAACCTCAGACACCGCGCCAGTAAGGAACGGCCGACCACCCCAGAGATAAATCACTGTGCCCAGGGCGGGGGAGACCCACCACACCCATCCGGCGTCGGGCAGCTGGTAACCGATGAGGTCGGCGAACATGTCATTGAAGCCGACCACCGGCACCGCCAAAACGAGCATGATCCAGAACAGCCGTCGGAACTGCCCGACATGGTCTCCGTGCCCCGCATGACCGCCATGGTCTTCATGGCCAGCGTGATGCTGCCCCGCATGGGCGTGGCCCGTCGTCTCCTGGGGCCCGTCCGGGTGATGGTGCTCAGCTACCGCCGTGTCTCGCTCGTTGAGGTGCCCGGCCGCGGCTCCGCCGGATCCGTGACTGTGGGCGCGGTCATGATGATCGTGCGACTGATTCATTTGGTCCCTTCCGTCTTGTCCATTGCCACCTGGTTGGCGTGATCTTCGAGCGGCATGCGTCCGGCAGCTTCGATATGCAGGAGTTTCGAGGGAGTGAAACAGCAAGAACATGATTCCCTGACAGCGGTGAGCCCTAGCGCATGATGTGTTCTAGGGGTCATGGACATCTCTTCCCGTGGGGCCAAGTAGCAGTTGCTCCGGGCCACGAGCCGATACCGCCGCAGGGTATCGAATCGTGCTGACATCTGTGCTCGGCCGACCACGTTCGTGACACCGCCCATCCCAGGATCGCCGTTCCCGTCGGTGATGACGCACGTCCTGGCGTTCTGGGGTCCGGCCGACAGTCAGGATCGTGGGTGAGCCAGCGGATTGTGGTGGAGATTGTGTGAAGGTTTGCTCAAGATGTTCGTCAGGGGAGTGGTTCGGGCTGGCGCCACGATGATGGCGGCTCCCTTCTAGGGCGCTCGGAACGATGGAAGCACCCTCCGCCGCTGCTGGTCTTTCGGGCGCCCAAGGGCGTGGGCCAGGGTGAGCTGCCTTTGGCCCGACTTCGTAGCCACATTGCTCGAACCCGAAGGCTTTTTCGGTGACGACCTGCGGTGATGGCCTGGCACGATTGGAACAACCGGGTTGCCAGCCCGGGATAGGGCCCGCGAGTTCGTCGAGCTAACCGGCGGCGTCGACCGGATCCTGAATTCGATCAGATGTCATGTTCTCTCCTGGTTTCTGCCGTGCGAGTTCATTGGCTTTCCCACCCGCAAACTATACCCCAACGGGGTATGTTGGTGAGGCGTGTTCACCGAATTTCGGGGCTCGGCTACATCCGCGAAGCATCCTGCTCGCGACCTTGCCGGGGCCTCCCATGCACCTACCCGCCCCCGCTTAGCGGGAGAAGCGGGCGATGGCGTCGGCCACTTCCTTGAATTTGATCTCTGCGGCCTCGTCGGACTCGTTCACTGCGTCGGCGACGCAGTGGCGCATGTGGTCGTCGAGCAGGCCGAGGGCGACGTTGCGCAGTGCGGAATTGATGGCGCTGACCTGGGTGAGGATGTCGATGCAGTACTGCTCCTCATCGATCATGCGGTGGATGCCCCGCACCTGGCCCTCGATCCGCTTGAGCCGGGCCTTGTAGCGGTCCTTTTCCTTCATGTAGCCGTGGTGACTGTGGGTCTCGCAGCCAGCGGCTTCGGCATCGTGCTCGGCTGCAGGGTCGATGGCGAGGTCCGGGGTATCCGTCATGACTGGCTCCTGGTCTGGTCGTGGTTGGGGGTCGCGTGGCTTGAGGTGAACCCGCGCAGGCGTAGGGAGTTGGTCACCACGAACACACTCGAGAACGCCATTGCGACGCCTGCGAGTATGGGGTTGAGCAGTCCGATCGCAGCGACGGGGATCAGTGCGAGGTTGTAGGCGAACGCCCAGAATAGGTTGCCCTTGATGGTGCCCAGGGTCCGGCGTGACAGCCTGATCGCGTCCACGGCGGATCGCAGGTCGTCGTTCATCAGAGTGATGTCGGAGGCTTCGATCGCCACGTCCGTGCCGGCGCCCATCGCCAGTCCGAGCTCGGCCCGGGCGAGAGCTGCCGCGTCGTTGACGCCGTCGCCGACCATGGCGACGTTCTTGCCCTTGGCCTGCAGTTTCTCGATCTGGGCGACCTTGTCGTGGGGCATGACCTCGGCGATCACGTTGGCCGGATCAATGCCGACCTCGCTGGCCACGACACGTGCGGCTCCGGCGTTGTCGCCGGTGAGCAGCCACGGGGTCAATCCGAGAGCTTTGAGTCCGGCTACCGCCTCGGCGGAGGTGGGCTTGACGGTGTCGCGGACGGTGATCACGCCCGCGACGGTGCCGTCGATCTGGGCGACCACAGGGGTGCCGCCCTGCTTCTGGGCATCGTCGAACGCGGTCCGCAGGTCCGCCGGCAGGGAGCCCTCAGGGCGACCAATGGTCACCACGGCACCGTCGACGGTGCCCGTGACGCCACGGCCTGCAGTATTGGTGAACCCGGTGACCTCCGGCAGAATGGCGGATCCGGCCTCCCTGTCGGCCACGGGGCCCTCGCCCGCCAGACTCTTTGCACCCTCGCGGGCGATGGCCTGGGCGATCGGGTGCTCGGACGCGGCCTCCACCGCAGCGGCCTTGACCAGCAGATCCGTCCGGTCGAATCCGGCGGCAGTGGTGACCTGGCTGACGGACATCACTCCGGAGGTGACGGTGCCGGTCTTGTCCATGACGATGGTGTCGACGCGCCGGGTGGACTCTAGGACCTCGGGCCCCTTGATGAGCAGTCCCATCTGGGCGCCGCGGCCGGTACCGACCAGGAGTGCGGTGGGAGTGGCCAGGCCCAGTGCGCACGGGCAGGCGATGATGAGCACGGCCACGGCGGCGGTGAACGCGGTGGCCAGTCCCGCTCCCACCACAAACAAGTGCACGAGCAGGGTGATGATCGCGATGACGATCACGATGGGCACGAAGACCTGCGAGATGCGGTCGACCAGTCGTTGGACCGGGGCCTTCTTGGACTGCGCCTCGGTGACCAGCTTGGCCATCTGGGACAGTGTGGTGTTCTCGCCGGTGCGGGTGACCTCGATCAGCAGTCTTCCCGAGGTGTTCATGGTTGCGCCGGTCACCGTGGAGCCGGACGTGACCTCAACCGGGACGGATTCGCCGGTGAGCATGGACTCGTCGATCGCGGACGAACCCTCGGTGACGCGACCGTCGGTGGCGATCTTTTCGCCCGGGCGCACCACGACGATGTCGCCGACCTTCAACTGACCCACGGGGATGCGGACCTCGACGCCGTCGCGGAGGACGGCGGCGTCCTTGGCTCCCATGTCGAGGAGCGCCTTGAGTGCGGCGGAGGACTGCCCCTTGGCCTTGGTTTCAAACCAGCGGCCCAGCAGCAGGAAGGAGATCACCACGGCGGCGGTCTCCAGATAGATCTCGTCCATCGTGGAGTTTGTGGGCAGCAGATGCACTTCCATGGTCATGCCGGGCATGCCGGCGTTGCCGAGGAACAGTGCCCACAGTGACCAGAGGTAGGCGGCCGCCGTGCCCATGGAGACCAGGGTGTCCATGGTGAACGAGCCGTGCCGCAGGTTGGCGAGGGTGGCCTTGTGGAAGGGTGCGCCTCCCCAGAAGAAGATGGGGGTGGCCATGGTCAGCACGGCCCACTGCCAATTGGTGAACTGCAGTGCCGGGATCATGCTCAGCAAGACCACCGGGACCGTGAGTGCAGCCGAGACAATCAGACGGTGTTTGAGGTCTGCGGTCTCGCGTTCCCTGGCCTCCTCGATCTGGTCTCGGGGACCGGCGCCGCCACCTGCGGAAGTTGCGTCCACAGCCTGGTCGTCGTCATTCTTCATCGTGAACGCGTCGTATCCCGCACCGCGCACGGTCTCGATGAGCGCGTCCGTGTCGACCTTGCTCGGGTCGAAGGAGATGGACGCGGACTCGGTGGCGAAGTTGACCGTGGCGTCCACCCCGTCGAGCTTGTTGAGCTTGCGCTCGACCCGCCCCGAGCACGAAGTGCAGGTCATGCCCGTGACGCCCAGATCTATGTCGATCAGATCCACCGCGGGGTGCATCTGGGAGGGTTGAGTCTGGGTCATCGAGGATCAATCCTTCACGGTGAACGGGTGGTGTGCTCGGGGCCAGGGATCTCGCCAGCTGCTGGGGCTGGCGAGATCGCTTCGCGTCAAGAGGTGACGGTGTAGCCGGCTTCCTTGACGGCGGCGACGACCTGCTCGTCGGTGAAGCCCTCGCCGGAGACCGACACCGTTCCGGTCTTGCTCGAGGCCTCCACCATGGAGACGCCCGCGATTTCGCCGACTTCCTCCTTGACCGACGACTCACAGTGTCCGCAGGTCATGCCCTGGACGGTGTACTCCTTGGTGCTGGTAGCCATGACGGCTCCTTCCGTTGACGGGTGTAGTTCGTTGAGACATCCGATGGCTCGGATCAATCCGAACACCAATGAACCTATACCCCGTAGGGGTATTGGTCAAGGGTGATGTTCGCTTGTGTCCGCGGCTCACTCCGCCTGCACTCTGATCGCCCGGACGCCGTATGGATTGACCAGTAGGCGGGCGCAAGAGCCGTGGCGGCAAGGTCTTTGGAAGCGCGGAGACGAGCTCACCGTGCTGGCGGTGCAGCGCGAACCAGGCCCTTGCTGCCGCAGTCGAGCAGTTCGTCATAGAGACGGGCGACGCGTATTAACGCAGGCCAACACCCGGCCATGTCTGTATCCGCAACCAATTGTTCGGAACCCTGGCCGAGGGCCTCTTAGGCTAGGTCGGCATTTCCAGCACGCCAGGTTTCCCACGGGATGTTCCAGTCGCCCAGCCCGTCGGTCCCGGGAAGCGTCGGTCCGACGGTATTGATGACCTTGACCACGTCGCCCCGGTTGCTGCTGTGCTGGAACGACTTGGCGTAGGCGTCGGTGACATTGATACAGCCGTTACTGACGTTGGTGAAGCCCTGTTGTTCAACGGACCATGGGGCGGCATGGACGTAGATCCCGCTGTAGGACATCTGGGTGGCCCAGTTGACTGAAAGCCGGTAGCCGTCGGCCGAGTCGACCGGCACACCAAACGTCGATGAATCCATGATGAGCGATTCGTATCGGTCGCCGATGTAGTAGGTGCCGTTCGCAGGGCCGCAAACCACAGCAGCGGCGCATCGCGCAGTCCCCATTTGATACCGAGGAAGCAGGCAGCCAGGGCGGCGGTGATCCATAACATCCGAAGCGGGGACGGTTTGCCGGTTAACGCAGGGGATCCGCCTTCGGCTCGCGGGGAGGTCATCGACGCCCCCGCGGTTGACTGTCTGCCGATTTGTCGCTCGGGCTGGCCATCCGGTCCGGGGGTCTTGAGCTACAAGAACTCAATCGGCGCGGGAGGGGAGAGGTGACGCTTTCAAGGGGAAGGGTCGCGAAGAGCCCGCTGGGTTTGGCCCACGCAAGGAGCTGCGAGCGAAGCAATAGGTTGACGAGCGGATCGACGAGCCCGCTGGCGGGCAGGCCGGCGAGCGGGTGGTCCTTGCCTGCCCAGTGGGAATTCTGCCGATTTGTGCCACCCGTACCGCGACCGAGGGGCAACCTCACCAGGGTGTGGTGTAGCTCAGAGCACCTCATCGCGTCGGTGACCCCTACTTCGGCAGCGGTGGCTGCACCGGCGGCGGGAGAGGACGCGATCCATGTATGCACTGCCTGGAAGGTCATCGCCTCTTCTGTTCTGTCGGACATCGGTAGCCTCCTCGCCGCGGTGGGTGGCCCGCGATTTTCTAGCTCGCATCCAATGTGACTGTATGCGGTGTTACGGCCGGAGTTGGGCAGAGCCTCCCTCAAAGTATGAATGTGAAGAATGCCACCGCCATAATCCCGGAGTGCTCTTTCAGAATGTTTATTGAACCTTCATCGGAGGTGACTCCAAACTTCATCTTTTTGCGAGATCATTACCAGTATTTGAATGAGGAGCAGATGTGACGGACCAGGATCCAATTACCGGCCTGCCTGAAAGCCCTATTGGGGAGACGGTGGTGTTGGCCGCTCACGGTGTGGCTAAGTCCTACCGAACCGGGTGGTGGCCACGACGGCGCACCCGACGCGTGCTGCGCGGCGCGGACATCGAGCTTCGACCTGGCGAGATCGTGGGTCTAGTGGGCGAAAATGGGTCGGGGAAATCAACTCTGATGAAAATTTTAGTGGGTGCTTTACCCCGAGATAGCGGCACCATTAGCCACACTGGGCCCATCGGATTCTGTCCGCAGGAGCCGATCCTGTACGAGAGGCTGACCTGCGACGAGCACTTCGACCTGTTCGGTCGGGCCTACCGCATGGACGACGACGAGATCGAGCGGTCCAAAGACGACATCTACACCACGTTGGGCTTTGTCGCGTGGAGGCACGCTCGCGTTGAGGCGCTGTCCGGGGGGACTCGGGCCAAGCTCAACCTCGGCTTGGCGCTGCTTCCGGACCCTGACCTGCTGCTACTGGATGAGCCCTACGCCGGGTTCGACTGGGACACCTACCAGCGGTTCTGGCAGTTGACCCGAGACCGGCGCGAGTCCGGGCGCAGTCTGTTGATCATCAGCCATTTCATCACTGACGCCGAGCGCTTCGACCGCATCTACGACCTGGTCGACGGCAGGACGATCTTACGATGACGACCCCATTCACTGTGTCGTTGACGTGGCGGTATCTGGTCGAGTATGCCCGCCGTCCAATAAATTTGGTGCTACTGGGCGTCGTGCCCCTGGTGTTTGTGACCTTGACAGCGGACACGATTGCCGAGTTCGCCCGGATCCTGGGTGGGCAAGCCAGCCTCGGACAGTTGGAGGCGGTGACCGCCGGCTGGGCCTCAGCATTTCTGGCTGGCGTGGCGGGGTTCTTCCACGTCAGCGGGTCCCGTCAGGCAGATCGACGACTGGCTGCCACGGATTCCTCCCCGACGAGGGTCGTGCTGGCCAGGCTGGCGTCGTCTCTGGCGTTGGCGGGCGTGGCGGTTGCCGGTTCACTTCTGGCGCTGGCGCTTCGTACCGACATCGTTGACGTGGGCCGCACAGTGACAGCCACCGTCATGTTTGCCCTCATATACCTGGGACTCGGCACAGCGGTGGGTGCGCTAGTGCGCTCCGAAGTCAACGGCTCTTTGGTGATCGTCTTCGTGTGGATGTTCGATGTATTCCTCGGACCGGCGATGGGTCCGTCCGACTCATGGATTACCCGCGTGTTCCCTTCTCACTTTCCGACGTTGGTGATGCTCGATGCCAGCACTGGCCACGCGGGCCCGCTCAGTGACCTTGGCGCCGCAGCGGTCTGGACCCTTGGCGGGCTGGTGCTCGCGTTCGGTGTCCTCGTGTTGACTACCGGCCACCGCCGCACCAGTCGTCGTGCACCCGAGTCGACCTGGGGGCGCACACGGGTGGCGTCGCGGTTCGCCTGGCGCGAGTATCGACGCAACGTCGCACTGTGGGTTCTGCTTGTCGGTCTTCCCTTCTTTTTCATCTCTCTGTCGATCGCCATCACCCCTGATCAGCCCACCCCCGTTGCACTCACCGAGCGCGGCCAGGACACGATCGCCATTGTCTCGATGATCGATGTGCACGGAGCGATCATGGTGCCGATCACCGTGGCCTTCCTGGCCGGCCTGGCTGGCCTGTTCGTCGTGCTCGGATCACTCGAGGCCGACCGGCGACTCGTTGTGGCCGGCTACCGCACCGCAGAGGTGCTCGCGGCTCGTCTCGGGGTGATCCTCTTGGCCGCAGTGTTGGTCAGCGCAGTCTCCCTGGGCGTGACCAGCTTCAGCTTCCAACCGCGTTCGTGGGTGGCGTTCGCGCTCGCGACCCTGGCGGTTGCCCTGACCTACGCCATGCTCGGAGTGCTGATCGGACCTATAGTCGGGCGCCTGGGCGGCCTGTACTTGATGTTCATGCTGCCTTTCCTTGATGTCGGGTTGGCCCAGAACATCATGTTCGACGCCGCCCCACCCGACTGGGCGACTTGGATGCCCTCCCATGGAGCTGTTCGCGTCTTGACCGACGCAGCGTTCACCCCCAGTTTCGACGAGACCGCCGGGGCGTTACTGGCCCTTGGCTGGCTAGCTGGGATCACGCTCGCGGCAGCCATGGTGTTCCACCGGATTGCCGCACCGGGCCGCACCCCACTGAGGACAGCCAGCTAAACGTCGAAGACGACGTCGTGGTTCACCTCGTGCACGAACCCCTGGACTCTCAAGTGTGGTGGGAGGCAATTTGACAGGGGTGCGCGGCTCGATTTTCTGCCCCCCGCGACATCTCCCGTGTCAACCAGAATCCGGCGCCGAGCAGCAGTACAGCCCCGTAAATCGTGCTCCGCGCCGGAACTTCGGCGAAGACCAGATACCCCAATGTCGTGGCTACCACAGGGGAGACAATGATATCGACCAGCGAGTAAACATTGGCGTTGAGAACTTTCAAAACGATGGAGATGCCGAAATAGGCGAATCCTGTGGAAATCACGCCCAAACCCCCCACCCAAAGCATCACCGGCACGGAGATACCTAGCCCGGGATAGGAGATTGTGGCTGAGACCTTGCCGGGCCCGACGAGCAGCAGCGAGGGCGACAGCACCAGTGCCGCGGCCAGGAGCGACCAGGCTATGTCGTTACCCGTCTCGGTCTTGCCCTCATAACGCATGTAGGTGATCATCGCCGCATAGATCGCCCCGGTTGCCAACGCCACAAGATTGCCCAGGGTGTGACCGCCGCTGAGCGGGTTAGCCACGGCGATACCGGCCAACGCAATGACGAAAATCCCGATGTAGCGCTTGTGCGCCTTCTCGCCAAGAAACAGTGCAGAAAAAATGAACACGAAGAACGGGGCAATACTCCAGAATATCACCGCATTGGCGATGGGCACCAACGTCATGGCGTAGTTGAACACTCCGCCCTGGGCCGCGATCAGCGCGCCGATGATGACCGTGTCCTTTACGTTCCCGCGCGGGAACCGGGGCCATTCCCGGCTCGCCAGTGCCCGCGCAATGAACAGAAACACCGCCGCGAAGGCCATCGCGTAAAACGTCAGCGTCTGGACGGGAATCAACCCGTCGCTAAGCTTGACAAATACGCCGATAGTCGCTTCAGACACGGTGATCAAAGCCAGCAGCAGTAGCGCCTTCATGTTCTATTTTTCGGCGCGGGCCGCGTGATGTCGATCGCTTCGGCGCCAGCCTCATCAAGGTGGCCGGTCTCCACTTGCAAGGTGGTGAAGAAGAACCCGAACTTGTTTTCGAGCACAGTGGAGGCTGTTTGCAGGACGGTTTGTGGATCGGCGCCCTCGACCACTCGAAGGTGTCCGGAGAAGATATAGCGTCCGCTGGTCAGTGCTGACGCGTGAACGTGGTGCACCCCTTGGACCCCCTCGGTGTCCTCCAGTGCTGCCGTGATCTCGGGAAGGCTGAGGTCGGTCGGTGTGCCCGCCATCAGTAGATGGGCAGCATCCCGCAAGATGCCCCAGCTCGCCCACAGCAATACCACACCGAAAGCAATGCCCAAGAGTGGGTCGATCAGCAAGAAACCGGTAAAGCGGATCACGAGTGCGGTGACGATGATCAGGAGGCTGCCCACAAAGGTCTGAAGAATGTGCCACAGTGCGCCGCGGACGTTCAGATCAGTGCGACTTTGTTTCCATATCAGACCCAACGAGATGACTTCAGTGAGCAAACCGCCCGCGGCTGCCCACAACATCGGCGTAGTGGACAGGTCGATCGGGGCAGTTAGCCGCATCCCGCCCATCACGATCACTACCAGCGCCATCACCAGCAGGAAACCGCCGTTGACCAATGCGCCGACAATTTCCGCGCGATACCAGCCGAAGCTGCGGTCTTCATCTGCTGGCCGGCGAGCGAGCCGTGCAGCAATGATGGCCACCAGTACGCCACCGACGGCCGAGAAAGTGTGGAAGGCATCTGAGATCACCGCGACCGAACCGGTCCATAACCCGATGCTAATTTCAATGAAGAAGTAAATTCCCGTCAGCCACGCCGAGATGGCCAGTCCCCACCCAGGGCCGCGCGCACCGTCCGTGTAACTGTGGCCTCCGTGTCCGTGAGTCATGAACCCCTCCTCCTGACCGCAAGGTCAGTTCTGGTGTGATTGCTCATCCCCACCGGGAGCAACCGGCAGGGCGAAATATGGTCGAAATTGAGGATCTGATCGGGTCAGTGCGAGTTAGTGCTCGCGTCTGGAGGAGAGCATCTCTGGTGGAGGTCATTGCGGCGGGGCGCTTCCTCGCTCGGTGGTGGCGGCGAAGTCTGTGGGTCGGGTGTCGAATACTCTCGCGCAGTGGCCGGAACAGAAGTAGTAGGTGTGGCCCTCGTGGGTGGCGCTGGCAGTGGCAAAGGCCGGGTCCACGCTCATGCCGCATACCGGGTCAGTGGCATGGGGAGTTGGCTCTGATCCAGGATCGTGGCGGTCGTCGCCGACTTCCACCACAGGTTCGGAGGCGAGCGACACCGCGGTGTCATCAGCGGCCCGTTCGGCAGTGAAGCCCCGGAGTCGGTTGGCGTTGACCACGACCGACAGGGAGGACAATGCCATCGCCGCAGCGGCAATCATCGGGCTGATGGATCCCAGGAGCGTGTAGTGGCGGGTTAATGGCCGTGGCCACCGGGCATTGCGAACATCATCAGGCCCATCATCGCCACGCACAGCGCGCCAAACACGATCACTCCGGTGCCTGCGACCCCGGTCACCAGCAGGACCCCGACAAGAACGAGCATCGGGACACAACACGCGAGCA
The DNA here is from genome assembly GCF_002441635.1 of Dietzia sp. WMMA184. Taxonomy (NCBI): domain Bacteria; kingdom Bacillati; phylum Actinomycetota; class Actinomycetes; order Mycobacteriales; family Dietziaceae; genus Dietzia; species Dietzia sp. WMMA184. The sequence continues at coordinate 3,813,601 of NZ_NXEI01000001.1, forward strand.
TCATCCAACGATGACCGGAGCGTCCGGGCTTCGAGGGCTCGGGCGGGTACTGCTCTTCCAGAGGCCCATCGCTGTAGGGGGAAGCCGACCCCGCAACGGGGGGCTGATCAGGGGGCGCGTCTAGTGGCTGGCGCCGTCGCTCCTGGGGTGATTGCTCGCTCATGAGGGGTGTCCTTTCCGAAGCGGGAGGCGGCCCAATTTTTTGTACAGTGGACAGTGCCCGGTCCCACCAGTGACGATCAGGTCCAGACCAGCCACGATCAACAACAGCTCCACGATCACCGCGCCCGTGGAGTCCGCCTGGCTGAGCAGAATTCCTCCGCCAACGACACCGAGAAGACCCAACACGATGCGAGCGCCCCTTTCGATAGGGGTGATGTTGATACTCCATCTCGCCTGCATCGTTTCCTCCTGGGTGCTCGATCCAGCCCCGAGTGCACGGGACCATTGATCGGTACACCCCCAATCTGCCAAGTGTTTGTGAAGGACGAACTGTCCTTCACGTGAAGGTTCGGCGAAGCCGGTACGGCGTGTGCCACAAGTGTGGGGAGATGCGCGCCTCAACGCGCTCAGCGGACGCGCGTCGTGCGGCCTGAATCGCGCTGGGTTGGTTGGAGTCTCTGGTGTGCTCTGTGTTCTCACTGGTGTTGGTGGTGTCGCACGGCGAGCCACTGGGCGAGGACGATGGCTAGGGCCACTAGCGCGGTGATGACGAGGGTGAACGGGTCCGATTGGCTCTTGGTGAGCAGGAAGGGCACCAGTACCGCGAGGTCAAGGATGATCGCGAGCAACGGGATCCAGGAGTTGGCGGCGACGTCGTTTTTGAGACGGCGGATGATCCCGAAGTGGATGGCAATGTCCATGGCCAAATACAAGATAGCGCCAAGGGAGGCGATCTGGGAGAGGTCGAAGAAGGCGGCCATCACGATCGCCAGCCCGGCGGTGATGTAGAGCGACTGATGTCCTGGCCGGCCGGGCAGGCCCGGGGCTTGGCCCATTTCTCGGAGCATGTCGTAGAGCTTCGAGACTGAGAATAGGCTCGCGATCAGTCCAGACAGTGTGGCGACCACCGCGATAAGCACGGTTATTCTCATGCCCCAGTCGCCGAACATCGGCTGGGCTGCTTCGGCCAGTGCGTAGTCGCGGGCCTCGATGATCTCTGGCACGGTCAGGCTCGCAGTGACTGCGACGGTGATCAATAGATAGAGCGCCGTGCACAGGGCGATGGAAATAATGATTGAGCGGCCGATATTGCGCTTGGGGTTCTTCAGATCCCCGCCGTGGTTGGTGATCGTGGTGAACCCCTTGTACGCCAGGATGCATAGGGTGACACCGGCGAGAAAGCCCACCCATCCCTGGTCTGGTGGCGTGCGTCCAGCGGCGGTAATGAGCCGGGGCAGGGAGGAGAGTCCCGCGGCGAGGATTCCCGCGATCGCCAGCACCGCGATGCCGACGATCTTGAGCGCTGCGGTGACCGTGGCAGAGCGCTCCACTAGTTGGTTGCCCACCAGGTTCACCAGTGCGGCGCCGGCGATGGCGAGGACGGCCAGCACCGGGACCCACACGTCGGAGTCCTGCATCCCGAACGGTCGCAGCATGTAGGTACCGAAGGTTCGGCCGAGAAGGGACTCGGCGAGGATCATCGACACGTACATGAACAGCGAAACCGAGCCAGCCACGACCCCGGGTCCATACGCGGCTTTGAGTTGCATCGCGATTCCGCCCGAGGAAGGGTTGGTGGCTGAGTAGCGGATGTAGGAGTAGGAGCTGAAGGCCACCACCACTGCCCCGGCAAGGAAGGCCCACGGCATCCACCCCCCGGCCAGCTCGGCGACCTGCCCTACCAGGGCGAAAATGCCCGCCCCGATCATCACCCCCGTCCCGAGCGCAACGGATCCAGTGAGGGTCAGTGAGTTCGAGGACTGGGCGCTGCGATCCATGCGGTACCGTACTTTCTTCTCGTCGGGCGGGGTTGGCGGTGTGCTTGCGGTCGGGTGCGCCGAGTTCAGCGGGCCAGGATCGTGCCCATCATGCCGAGGTCCTCGTGGTCGAGGATGTGACAGTGGTAGACGGTGCGGCCGACGATGTCGTCGAAGGCCACGCGGATGGTGACGCGGCCGAAGGCCGGAATGTTGACCACGTCCTGCCAGGTGGGTGACTCGCCGTCGTCGAGGACTTGCATGGGCCACACGTGCAGGTGCATTGGGTGGTCCATGGGGCTGGTGTTGGTCAGGGTCCATTCCTCCACAGTTCTGGCGCGGACCGTGATGTCGTTTCGGTCGGCGTCGAACTGTCGGCCGTTGATGGTGAACGACATCATCGATTCGGCTCCGCGCATCCCACGGCCCATGCCCATGCCCATGGCGAATTCCAGGGTTCGACGGGCAGTTACCGGTGCGGTGCGCAGGTCCCGCAGGGCCGGTCCTGCGGGCACGGGATCGGGTTCGTCCGCCGGGGGCCCAGTCACGTCCAGCGTGAGCAGACCGATCGGCTCGTCGTCCGCCGGGAACGCACCGGCCATGGGTCCGCCCATCATGCCAGGCATGGCGCCGCGGTCCACCGGGATGCTGAGCAGAGTGGAGGTGCCCTGGCGAGCGTCCACCAGGAGTTCGACTCTGTTTCCGGGAGCCAGCGTCACCTCGGTGAGGTCGACAGGTTCGGGTAGGCGGCCGGTGTCACGGCCGAGCAGGCGCAGAGACTGACCATCCAGGGTCAGGCGCAGGTAGCGGGACGGGCAGGCGTTGACGATCCGCCACTGCTCTCGCTCTCCCGGCGAAGCGGTGGCCCGGGGCCGAACCTGGCCGTTGACCATCACTATCTCGCCTTGACGGCCCATCATCTTCTCGGGCGGGGACGCGGCAGCCGGGTTGCCAGTGCCGTCGAGGGTGATGTCGGAGACGACCAAGGTGCGCTCACGGGACACCGGGACCGGCTCGGGGTCCTCAACAACGATCGCTCCGTAGAGTCCGGCCGCCAGTTGGTCAGCGACATGGCCGTGGTGGTGGGGGTGGTACCAGAAAGTCCCGGGCGGGTGGTCGTTTGGCAGGACGATTTCGTAGTCGAAGGACTCGCCGGGGGAGATGCTGACGAAGGGGTTGTCGCCATTGCCCTCGGGGGAGACGTGCAACCCGTGTACGTGCAGGTTGGTCGGGGTGTCGAGTTCGTTGGCAATCGCCACTCGGATCGTGTCTCCGCCCCGAACGCGCAGGGTGGGGCCTGGGAGTGTGCCGTTGAACGCCTGCACGTTTGCGTTTCGCCCGCCGATCTTGACCCGGGCGGGGGCGGCGACCAACTCCAGATCGAGCACACCGTCCCGACTGGCCACCACGTCCGGCTCGAGAAGGTCGTCACCACCGTCGGAGAAGCCACCACTGTTCGTGGTGTTGCCCTCACTGACGGTCCACCACAGGCCGGCCCCGCCCACGGCGGCGGTGCCGGCCCCTGCCAAACCCAGTGCGAGGAGCTGCCGTCGGGTCAGCTCGCTCACTGCCGTCCCTCGCCCAGAGTGTGTAGTCGCTCCCGGTACTCCTCGGTGGTTAGCTCTCCACGGGCGTAGCGTTCGTCCAGGATCTCTCGCGGCTGGCGCGGGCGTTCCCCGGTTTTGACATGCTCATGCCCTCCGGTCTGGCCCCGGCCGCCGGTGAACGCTTTCGCCAGGACGACGGTGACCACCACCGTGCCCAGAATGACCAAGAGCCAGAAGATCCACATCCAGCCCATTCCCGAACCCATCCCGTTGTTCCACATCATCGCGATCGTCCTTCGCTACTTCTCAGTCCCGAGCGTGTGGCCCGCCGGTGTCTGGGGGGTGGTGGCGCCGGGTGCGGGGCGTGGCGGTCGGTCTGGAGACCGTGGATCGGCATCGGCACCGAGGGTCTGGGTGTGGAGCAGCACGTGCAGGATTCAGCGATCGCTTCCAACGGAAGGTTACTGCGAGGCTGGATAGACATCTTCTCCTCTTCATATTCGTTGCTGGTGCTCACTGGAACACCTCCAATTATACCCCTATGGGGTATGTGGGGTAGGTGGTTGAACCCGGCTCACCCATCGATTGGTCCCTGGGTGTCTCACGCCTGGGGAGCGGTCCCTGTCAGGGCGACAATGAGGCAGAGCACGCTGGCCCAGAACACGCCCAGGCCAATGGCCACCACGGTTACACTCGCCCACTCCATACCGCGCCCCTGCCTTCCGGTCGAGTTCCACATTGGCCGGTACGCCCGCGTATTTGTGTGGAGATCAGGTGGAGGTCTGATCAAGAATTTCCGCTGGCGAGCTGACACTCAGGACAGGCTGGAACGATCGAGACCATGGTGGAGAACCCTCGTGCCCTCGAAGATGGGGGAAATTTGGGGAAGGGTGAGTTCGCAGAAACTACAGCTCGGCATCGTTTAGTGGCCCTTCATAGTGAAGGGCCCGTTTAGTGGAAGGTCTGCGTATTAGCTCCGGGCGTATTCGCGTCCACCGGCTGGTTGCACCAGATGTCGCGCACCATCTTGCGCACCTGCTGGCTGCCATTGTTCGTTTGTGCCGGTGGGGCCGCCAAAAACGAATCCGGCGAGACTCCCTCGTCCATGAACGTCGAATGTCAGGAAATTCAAACGTCGATCAATGACCACGGAAGAGTGTGCATTTTGGCTATTCCCGCGCTCGCCGGACGATTTTGGCCTGGCCTTTGGTCGAGGTCAGAATAGTGACTGGACCCCTCAGGCCTGATCGGCATTTCCGGCACGCCAGGTCTCCCACGGGATGTTCCAGTCGCCCAGTCCGTCGGTCCCAGGAAGTGTTGGTCCGACGGTATTGATGACTTCGACCACGTCGCCACGGTTGCTGTTGTTCTGGAACGACTTGGCGTAGGCGTCGGTGACATTGATACAGCCGTTACTGACGTTGGTGAAGCCCTGTTGTTCAACGGACCATGGGGCGGCATGGACGTAGATCCCGCTGTAGGACATCTGGGTGGCCCAGTTGACTGAAAGCCGGTAGCCGTCGGCCGAGTCGACCGGCACACCAAACGTCGATGAATCCATGATGAGCGATTCGTATCGGTCGCCGATGTAGTAGGTGCCGTTCGGGGTGGGTGTCGATGCCTTTCCTAGTGAGACCGGGCTACTGCTGACGACCTCGCCATTGATTCGGGTCGTCATTGTCTTGGTGTTGTCGTCGATCGTGGTGATGACCTCGTCGCCGATCGTGAAGTTGCTGTTTGCGTCCTGGGCTCCGTAAAGGCCTTCGCCCATATCGGTGCCGTAGATGTTGACGTCGACGTCGACCTCGGTGCCCGGTGCCCAGAATTCGGCGGGGCGCCAGCGAACCTCCGAGGGCGACACCCAGTAGAAGGCTCCTTCGACGGCGGGGGTCGTGGTGACCTCGATGGCGTCCTGGACGGCCTTACGGTCGCCGACGGCGGACTCGAAACGCACCGCGACCGGCTGCGCGATACCTACCGTGTGGCCCTGACCGGTCACCAGGCTCGCGCTGGTGGTCGAGTTCGGGACCACGGTGCTGAACGAGGACGAGTCTGTAATCGTCTCACCGTCGTCGTTAGTAGCGCTCGCCTCGATCGAGTAATCCCGGTTGTAGCCCAGAGTCTCGGTGGTGCGCCACTGGGAGCGTTCCGCGTTGAACTCGCCTTCGACCTCGCGGCCTTCTTCGTTTGTGACCGTGACATCGTCGAACGCACCGTCTGTCACATCCAAGACGATCGGTTCCCGCGGCGTCGCGGCCACTGTCCCATCTTCGAACGAGGTGTGAATGACGGCCGCAGCGGCGGGGGCTTCTTTCGGTGCAGCGGCCGTCGAGGCGTCCTCGGTGTCCCCGATCGTGCACGCGCTCAGTCCTACTGCGGCCACCAAGGCCACCGCGACCGAGGCAAGCCGTTTCGCCGGTGTGCGCTCTGGTGCGGCTCCGCCTGCGAGCATCGCTTCTTTCCTCACCACTTCTCCCTCGAGTTCGTATGCGTTCTGACCGGTAGTTTCCATTCCGTCTTCGGTCGGCCTTGGTTTGCGCCGCCGACGACGTTTCAGGGAATCGTTAATGTATGAAATGACCGTCCATCAGCAGCGTAGGCAGTGTCCTGGTCCGCGGCGATGATGGCTTCGACATCACCGACAACTGGTCCCTGCTGCCACTCATCGTCGTTGACGTTCTTGCGCCAGGCGGTGCCGTCGGTATCGATCCCCCAGAGGGTGCCGTCTTCGGCTGCAGATATCAGCAGGAGTTCGGGAGCAGCTGGTACTGATGCGAATGTGCGCCCGATGTCGGTGCTGAGTTGTAGGCCTCCTGCGGTTGTGGCCCAGATGCCCTCGTCGGTAATCGCCAATGCTCTCGCGGCTATCTCGATGCCGTCGGTCCAACTGACGCCCGAGTCGGTGGACGTTCGAATTCCGTTGGCGGTGTCGAGTCCGACAAGGGTGTTTCCGTCAGTGGTCAGGGCGTGAAAGTCGACTTCGCCGGAGAGGGATTTCGTCGCCCACGACTGGCCGCCGTCGACACTCTCGATGAGTCCGAGAGGATTGGGGGCGGAGCTTGACGGGCCAGGATGGCCCGAGGCGTAGAGGTTATCCGTCCCGGGCGCGCCTGTGAGCCCCATGAAGTCGTCGTCGGCGTCGCCGACGCGGGTGGTCGCGCCATCGGGGTTGAGGACGAAAAGCCCCGTATGCGTGCCGGCCAGCACCCTGCCCTCAGCATCGAGGTGGAGTCCGTGCACATGGTCAAGCGCGGGTGTTAATGCGGTGCCGACCGTCGATGAGGCGTCCCCGGATTCGGGTGCTGGCGTCTGCTGCGGGCTCGAACACGCGGTCGCGATGAGAGCCGATGCAAGGATGGCTATTGAGGCCCAGGCCCGCTTTCGGTGCGAAAGCATGAATGCGTATCTCGTTTCTGGCAGGGACAAGAAAATGTGTTGATGCCCAGACGGTCTCCGGCGGGGTCGGACTGCCATCGACCCCGCCGGGTATACAAGGCTTCGTTTTCTACATGGGGTCAAGCAACTGCCGCATGGTGTCGATTTCCTGCTGCTGGGTGTCGATGATGGTTTGCGCCAGATCGACAGCCGGCGGGTACGTGCCGTTCTCCACCTGGTCTTCGGCCATGGCCACGGCACCTTCGTGGTGGGCGATCATCTGGTTAAGGAACAACTCGGCAGCCTCAGGGCCGGGAGCGTCGGACAACTGCTGCACGTCCTCATCGGAGAGCATGCCCTCCATCTGCGCCATGTCATGGTCACCGCCCATGTCCATGTCCATGCCTTCGGGCTGCGTCGGCTCGCCCCACTGCTCAAGCCAGTCGGTCAGCTGCGCGATCTCGGGCCCCTGGGCCGCCTTGATCTCCTCGGCCAGCGAGGTGACGTCGGCGGGGACATCATCCTTGGACAAGATGATGTCGCTCATCTCGATGGCTTGCTCATGGTGGGGGATCATCATCTGGGCGAACATCACGTCAGCCTCGGAATGCTGAGCTGATTCCTCTGCCTGCTCGGTGGTCGAACTCCCGCTGGTCGCAGTGGTCTCGACGGCGGTCGTGGTCTCGCTGGCCGTGTCGGTCTCGTCGCTGGTGCAGGCGGACAGCCCCAGCAGGACCGCGGCGGCAGCGGCGGTCATCACAAGCTTCTTTCGATTCATCTGGGTTCCCTTTCTTCTGCGGACTTTCGGGCCCGCGAGTGGATTACCTTGCCGGTCAGGCGAGGTAAGACAGAGTGGTCATCATCCCGGCCTCTTGGTGATAGGCGTTGTGGCAGTGCAACGCCCACTGGCCAGGATTATCGGTGTCGAACTCGATCTCAATAGTGCGCATCGGCCGAATCGTGACGGTATCCTTGCGAAGCCCGCTGTCCGCGAGCGCGAACGTATGTCCGTGCAGGTGCATCGGATGGAACATGTCGGACATGTTCCGCATCCGCATCCGCACCCGCTCCCCACTGTTGACCTCCAGCGGCACCGAATCCGGGTGGACTTGGCTGTTGAGGGTCCACCGGTACGGCGACATCGTCCCGCCCAGGTCAACACTGTGGTACCGATCATGACTTCGGTTAGACAGACGCACTGCCTCGCTGGGGGATAAGTCGGTACCCAATAGCGGACGCCGGTCCACTTCGACTGGTCGGGAATTTGTCGGGAGATCGCCCGCTGCTGTACGTACAAGGGCCTGCGCGTGGCCATCCTTGCCTTCGGGCTGAGCGAACAACGGGAACACGCCGTCGCCGAGCGTGACCACAACATCGAACCGTTCACCCATGCCGATCAGAAGGGAATCGGTGTCCTCGGGAAGCACGGGAAAGCCGTCAGTGTGAGTGACGGTCATCCGGTGCCCGCCAAGCGCTACCCGGAACGCGGTGTCGGCGCCGGCATTGACGAACCGGATGCGCACGCGTTGGCCCCCCGCCGCTCTCCAAACGTAGGGGTCGACAGGGAGTCGACCATTGATCAGAAAGTGCGGGTAGGTGACATCCCCGGCGCTGCCGAGGATGGGGGACATCATCGACCCCTCACCCCCGTGCATGTCCATCATGTCGTGGTCCATCCCCTGCATCCCGGCATCTGCGGTGTCGGCACCGATGCCCAGATCACGGGCGACATCGTCGGAGGTCCGACCGGTCCCGTCGACCCAGTCGTCAAGGACCACGAGCCATTCATGGTCGTAGTCGCCGGGCTCGCCCGGATCATCGATGATCACCACTCCGTACAAGCCCCGATCGAGTTGCAGACCCGAATGTGAGTGGTAGAAGTACGTGCCCGGGTCTGGGGCGGTGAAGTCGTAGGTGAACGTGGTGCCTGGTGCGATCGGGTCCTGCGTCAACCCGGGAACCCCGTCCATGTCGTTGCTCATGGCGATCCCGTGCCAGTGCACGCTGGTCTCCTGGGGCAGCTGGTTGTCCACGGTGATCTGCAGCCGCTCTCCAGCTTGGGCCCGCACCAGTGGGCCTGGCAATTGTTGGTCGTATCCCCACGTTGAGACGACTCGGCCACCCAGATCAACGTCGACCGGACGGGGGGTCAACTGCGCAGATACCACCGTTTGGCCGGGGGAGCGTCGCTCCTGCTCAAGCCGCCTCACGAGATCTGACGAGGCTCCCACGGGACTGCCCGTGGCTGCTCCGGAACCAGAACATGCAGTCAGAGCGCCGGCGCCGGCGAGAAGCGATCCGGCCAAGAAAGACCGGCGGGAGACCAGCACGCGCGGCGCACGTCTTAGCGCACCTGCCCGCCCCGTGGCGTCAGCGTTCATCATGATCGGCGTTTCGCGAAGTCGCGGTCCCTACGTGAGATCCGAAAGAGATACCGGAAGAGACGACCCCAGTAGCAGGAGAGTGAGACCCGCGTAGGTGCCGATGCCCTCCGAAAAGACTGGTCGTCAAGGCCAGAACCATCGCCCAGAAACCGAGTACGAACGCGATCAACAGGACGATGTCGATCCAGTTCATACCGTAAAACCACCCCATCAGACTCAACTCCTTGCCTGTATTAGAAACTCGATTCTGCGGGGCGAAATGCGAGATCTGGGTCATCGTTTCGTCAAGATCCGATCAAGGTTCTTTTCGGACAGACAGACTCGACTCGAGTTAGGAGAGACCATCGGAGCACTGTCAGATCGGCAAAGTGGTGTCTGAGACGGCGAAGTCGCGGAGCCAGTACACGAACTGCGTCCATATGCCGCTGAGCAGCAAGATTCCGACGACAATGAGCATGATGCCGCCGACGATCTGAATCGTTCGCGTGTGTCGTTGCAGCCAGCCCACCGTGCGGATGGCTCTCGTCGAACCGAAGGCCACCACGATAAATGGCAGTCCGAGCCCCAGGCAGTACGCCACGATGAGCAGTACTCCGCGTGCGGCGTCGAGTCCGGTTCCGGCGGCCACCGACAACGCCGCTGCCAGCGTCGGTCCGAGACACGGCGTCCATCCCAGGGCGAAGACGGCGCCAAGTAGCGGCGCGCCCGCCCAGGTGGAAAGCGCTTTCGGCTGCATTCGAGTGTCCCTCTGGAGGGCGGGTATGGCCCCGATGAACACCAGACCCATCAAGATGGTCACCACACCGCCGAGCCGCTGCAGCAATTCTTGCTGGGGGGCGAGGTATTGCACGGTGCCCAGCACCATCGCCGACAGCAGCACGAAGACCACCGTGAATCCAGCAACGAATAGCACCGCGGCGAGGACGACTCGTCGTCGCGATGACACCCGCTGACGCTGCTGTTCAAGAGTGAGCGTGCTGGCTTCGGCGCGGCGTTGCTCGGCGGCCTGCACGGTCACCGCCGGGCGCTCTGCACCCACGATGCTGGCCATATATGCCAGATACCCGGGCACGAGCGGGACTACGCACGGCGAGGCGAACGAGACGAGTCCCGCAAGGACACATGCTCCCAACGCGAGAAGTAGAGGCCCGGAAGCAGCTGTTTGTTGGAACGTCTGGCCAATGGATTGCGCGATCAGCACCGTGTTCATGCAGCGTCGCTTTCAGCAGGCTCGGCCAGCAGTCTCTCGATGACCGGCTCCAACTGGGTGTCGGTGACCTCTGCTAGATATACCGCAGCGACTCGGTGCTGTTTGTCGAGAATCAGTGTCGCTGGCACCACCGAGGTGGGGAAACCATGTAGCGCTGCCACCGCGGCCTGCGATGGGTCCCAAATTGAGGGATAGGTGACCCCGTTGTCCTTGATGAAGTCGACAGGCTTTTGCCGATTCGGGGAGCTTGTCAAGATAATTGTGTGAGTTTTGGTTAGTGATGTCTGTCACATGTGGGGGTCGAAGCGTTCCGGGTAGGCCAGTGCGAGTTCGGCCAGTGCGGCTCGCCAACCGTGGATGGTGGCGCCTTCGACGAGTCTGGGGATCGATTTCCGGGGGCCTGCGTGGCCGTCTGCTCGGCGTTGAGCGTCCTTGGCGCGTTCTCGGTCTCGTCGGTCCTCGATGTTGCGTATGGCTAGCCATAGCAGCTTGATCGCGGCGGCATCGCTGGGGAAGTGCCCGCGGTTCTTGGTGATCTTGCGCAGCTGGTAGTTCAGCGACTCGATCGAGTTCGTGGTGTAGATCAGCTTGCGTGTGGCTGGGCCGAAGGCCAGGAACGGGATGAACCGCTCCCAGGCGGCCTCCCACGACCTGACGGCGGTGGGGTACTTGGCGCCCAGCGGCGATTCGGCGAAGGCCTCCAGTGCGGCTCTGGCGGCCTCGGCGTTGGCGGCGGTGTAGATCGGCTTGAGTGCCTTGGCCACGTTCTTGCGGTCGCTGTAGGACACGAACCGCATCGAGGCCCGGATCAGGTGCACCACGCAGGTCTGCACCTCGGCGAAAGGCCAGGTCGCGGCAATCGCCTCGGACAGTCCGGTCAGCCCGTCGCAGGCCACGATCAGGACGTCTTTGACGCCGCGATTGGCCAGTTCGGCGCACACGCTGGCCCAGAACGCCGCGCCTTCCTTGGCCTGCACCCAGATGCCGAGCACGTGCTTGACGCCCTCAAGATCGACCCCGACCGCGATGTGGGCAGCGCGGGTCTTCACGTGGGCTCCATCGCGGATCTTGATGTGGATCGCGTCCAGGAACACCACCGGGTAGAACGCCTCCAACGGGCGGTGCTGCCAGGCGGCGACTTCGTCCATGACCGCGTCGGTGACGTTGGCGATGGACTCGTGCGACAGCTCCACCCCCAGGGTCCGCGCGAGGTGGTGCTCGATCTCCCGGACGGTCATCCCGCCGGCGTACAGCGAGATGATCTGGTCCTCCAGCCCGCCGAGCCGGCGGGCGCCCTTCGGGACGAGCTGGGAGGCGAACGAGCCCTGCCGATCGCGGGGCTGATCCAGCTCCACCGGGCCGACCTCGGTGGCCACGGTCTTGCGCGAAGTGCCGTTGCGGTGGTTTCCGTCCCCGCCACGGGCGTGGGCATCGCGGCCCAGATGCTCGGTCAGCTCGGCGCCCATGCCCCGCTCAAGGACGGCCTTGAGCATCTCGTTCAAAAAGCCGTCCTTGCCAGTCAACTCCAACCCTCGCGAACGGGTCTCGGCGAGTACGTGATCAATCAGCGCATCCGAGAACACCTCCCGGCGAAGCCCAGCAGCATCTGATACATCCGTAGCGTCGTGGTCGTCAACAGCCATAGCGTTCATGATTCCTCCTCCGGCTCAACTCACACAGACCATCTGACACGCCCGATTCGGGGGTCGCGCAAGTTGACGCCGAGATTGGTGAACCCTTGCGCCTGGTACTTGTCCTGTAGTCGCTGCAGGTCGTCGGTTTCCGTCCGGCAGGGAGCACACCACTGACCCCACAGGTTGATCAGCACCACCTCGCCAGGAAAGTCTGCGACCGCCACAGTGGCCTCCGGATCTACTACTTCCGGGCCAGACATCGGCGCGATCTTCTGGCGGTCCGCCGGCGGATCATAGAAGATCTCAATCTGGCCGCCCGGGCTGACAAAATCGAACGTCTCACCTGAAGCGACGGCATCAGTGCCGCTAGCGCAGCCAGTAAGTACAAGCGAACTCACCACCACTGCGGCCAGTTGGCATCTTGCCCGTCTGCCCCAGCTACCGGGCTGCGCACCCTTGCCGAACACATTCGTCGTCATCACAGCATCAGCACCACTCTTGCATGCACAGTCACACCGGACGATTGTGCCGCCCCTACCCCATTGGTTCGGTCGGGGTTCGATGAAGGTCTGATCAAGATTCCCAAGAGAAGCTGTGGGCACCGCGAGACCGATGCACAGTGTGCAGCTGACACGAGAACCGGATTCCGAGTGCAAAAAAGGAGACCCCCATGGCGCATGGGCATGGTGGACACGGGCAGGTGCAGGCTCGTGGGTGGGGCATGGCTATCTCGGCTTGGCTGACGGGAATCTACTTCGTCATCGAGTTGGCGATCGGGCTGTGGACCGGCTCGGTTGCGGTGATCTCGGACGCTTTTCACACCTTCTCGGCGGTCGGTGGTGTCCTAGTCGCCATCTTCGCTGCTCGACTCGCCCGCCGCCCCGCAGACGAAAATCGCAGCTTTGGCTGGTACCGCGCCGAGATCGTAGGCGCGCTGGTCAATGGCGGTTTCCTGCTAATCATGGCGATGGTGGTGATCGTGATGGCTGCCATGCGCATGAATGCTCCGGTTGACCTGCCCACGACGCCCATGCTGTGGGCAGCCGCGGGAGGCTTGCTTACCGAAATCGTTGCCCTGAGCCTGATCTGGAAACAAAGCCGCAGCGACATGAACGTTCGTGGCGCGTTGTGGCACATCATCCAGACCTTCGTCGGCAGCCTGCTCATCATCGTCACCGCACTAGTGATCAAGTTCACCGGGTTCTTGCTGATCGATCCGCTGCTCGGTTTGGCGTTCGGCTTCGTGCTTGTATGGGCAAGCTGGAGCATCCTGCGCGACGCCACCCATCTGCTCATGGAGGGCACACCCGACGAGGTCTACCTGTCTGACGTGACTGAAGACCTGGCAGCGATAGATGGGGTGGAAGACGTCCATCATGCCCATGCTTGGGCACTAACCAGTGGACGTTTCGTGTTCTCCGGCCACCTGCGCACCTCCGCAAGCGCCGATCCGCAGATCGTTCTCCAATCCGCCTCCAACTTGCTTCAGGATCGGTACGGCTTCTTCTTTTCTACTGTGCAGGTGGAGACCGACTGTCCCGATGAGTCTGCGGCAGCAGCGATCGACATCACACGTGCGGCGGGTACGAGGAGGGGGCAGGAGTAAGGACCTTGATCCTGCTTGCGTTGATCGCGGTTTAGTCACCCGGGACGATTGCGGGGTGGCTCCGGCCGGCCCGCGTTCGAACCAAAAATCACGTCGGGGTAACGGTCGGGCGATGCCGTAGATGAATAACAAATGGCGTATGAACTGCTGATTTCTGGATTCTCAGGAAACTCTCCGTGACAGGACGATATGCAACTGTTACCTTTTCGGGAGTCTCCAGTGGTCGTCGGTATGAAGCTGCGACCATCGCTTAAGTTGAAGGAATCAATCATGTCGAGCTCCTCCAAGAGCGTTCCGTTCGCCGATCTCATGGACTCGCTTGGTGTGGGCCACCGCATCTCTGCTGGTGGGCGTCATCGCGCCAACCGATCCAGGGGAGTGGGCCGGATCGCCGCCACCACGCTGGCTGGCGCCGCAATCGCCGGTGGCGCGGCGCTTAGTGTCGCCCCTGTGGCCGCTGCCCAATCGTCTGATCCCGAGCACGTCGGACAGATGGTCGAAGAGGCTGCCGCCCGCTATGGCATCGGAGCTGACGCGGTCCGCCAGTATGCAAGTCAGGCCCCCGGGCTGAGCCAGGCGCTCGGATTCGATACTGCTCAGTCGTCGTCTTCGGCGTTTTCGGTCGCCAGCCAAGCTCACAGGCCGACTGATGGAACGATCACCTCTGGCTTCGGCTCGCGGTGGGGCGCTAACCACAATGGCACCGACATCGCTGCGCCGATCGGCACACCCTTGTATGCAGCCAAGTCCGGCACGGTCGTGGCCTCCGGCCCCGCTTCCGGTTATGGGTTATGGATTCGCATCAAGACCGATGACGGCTATCTCTTGGAGTATGGCCACAACAATGCCAACTACGTCACCGAAGGCCAGCAGGTCACCGCCGGCCAGGTGATCGGTGAAGTCGGTAACCGTGGCTACTCGACTGGTCCGCATGTGCACTTCGGCGTACAGAATCCCGCCGGCCAGTGGATCGACTCGGTGTCATGGTTGGCCGCGAACGGCGTCGTCATCTGAGGACGTAGACAACGACCTGCTGCTCGACACTTCCGATCCAGGCCCGGATGCCACAATTCGGCACGCAACACGCTGATCTCGCCGGATCGGAACCATCCCTGCCGACAGTGGCGGGAGGCGGGCACGATTAATGATCGCCGGAGCTGGTGCCGACAGGAGGGCCCCGATGCCGACCGTCTTGCCATCACCGCCTACCGTGAACGGCGTGCAGAGGGTCTTTCGCGTGATGACGCCGGGGTGGTTGATTTCCTTCATCGCCGTCGCACTGTTCGTCTATACGTGCTTCACACTGTTGGCGCCATGGCAGTTAGGCAAGAACGAGGATTTGAAGACGCGCAATTCCCAACTTCTTCACAGCGTCGAAGCCGATCCAGTGCCGTTGACGGAATTGACGGCGCGGGACGCGCCGTTGGACGAATCCGAGTGGCATCGGGTCACAGTAACCGGTCGCTATCTGCCCGAAGACGAAGTGCTCTTGCGGCAGCAAGCTGTCGACGGGGAACAGGTTTACCAAGTTCTCACCGCATTTCGGACCGAGGGCGGCGATGATCTGCTTATTAATCGTGGATGGGTTCGCGTTGGCGAGAACAACACGGTGCCGACCTACCCGGCCGCGGTAGCCGATCCAGTGACCATCACCGCCAGGCTCAGAATGCCCACCGACACCCCGGCCGAACCGATAGTTCTGCACGATCGTCACATGGTGCGCTCCATTGAAACCTCGACGATCGGTCGGGTTCTGGATCTCGATCTTGCTGGCTATCATCTCCAGCTCCCCGGAGGTCAACCAGGATCACTCGAGCCAACTCCGATACCGGAAGTCGAGGCGGGTTCGTACCTGTCCTATGGGCTTCAATGGCTTGCATTCGGAGTTCTAGCGCCAATTGGGCTTGGCTACTTTCTGTGGAGTGAAATCCGGGAGCGGCGCCGCCAACGTAGCCAGGGCAACGACGAGCAAGGCAGCCTAGGCGACGGTGCTGTGGGACCTGGTGACAGGGATATCGATCCTGATGTCGTATCCGGTCATATTGCTGAGGTGGATGCGGCCACGGAGGCAGTGGCCCATGACCGCCTCGTAACGATGACCGTTCGTGATCGCTACGGCACCAGATTTGAGGCTGAACGCCGACGGCGTCTACGTCCGAGAAATAGGCTCGATTACTGAGTCCAATCCTCGAGCTGGCTCTCGCCCTTACCTCGCGGGAGCTCATCAATTTCTCGCCCTCGGCGCCCTGCCCGACATGCTCACGTTGAGCGCCTGCAGCCGGCCCGGCCGACGACGGGTCCGCTCCCGATATCGGCGCGCACTCATGGCCGGGGATCTCAGCCCCGCCGACGGCGGCTAGCAATCCACCCCACCAGCATCGCGAATACTGCGGTGACCGTGATGATGAGTTCAGGAATTGAACGTAATCGGGTGGCAAGTGTGAACTCGGTATTGAGCGGGACCTGTGCGACGAGGGCATCGGCAGTGAACATTTCGGTCTGCTCGAGGACATCGCCATTCGCCGCGATAATCGCGCTGACACCGCTGGTGGCCGCTACCACCACCGTGCGGTTGTGTTCGACAGCGCGCAGCCGCGACATCGCCAGCTGCTGATAGGTCATGTCGGTATCGCCGAAGGTTGCATTGTTCGTTGGTACCGCGATCAACTGCGCCCCCGACCGAACCGACTCGGCCACCAGATCATCGAACGCGACCTCATAACAGGTGGCCACAGCGAGCGGTGTCTCATCGATGGTCACCACACCATCGCCGTTACCGGGCACGAAGTTGCCCGCCTGCGCGGCATAAGGCGAGAGCTTGCTCACGATCGATCGCATTGGCAGATATTCACCAAATGGAACCAGGCGTCTTTTGTCGTGCGCATCGCCAGGTCCTGTTCCTTGCTCCCACACCAGCGCTGTATTTCGGGTGGTACCGGAGCCAGTGGACACCACCGCCCCCACAAGGATCGGAGCGCCGATCGCCTCTGTGGCCGCATCGATCTGTTCTGCAGCGTCGGCATTGCGAAACGGGTCGATGTCTGATGCGTTCTCCGGCCAGATCACCAGATCCGGTGCGGGCTTCACCCCCGCTGCGACCTCGGCGGCGAGAGCGTCGGTACGAGCCACATGATTGTCCAGTACAGCGCGCCGTTGCGCGTTGAAATCCAGACCGAGTCGGGGCACGTTGCCCTGGACTAGGGCAACCGTTTTAGAGGGGGTGGTGATTGGTGCGGTAGAGACGGGTATCGGGCCGAGTGCAGAGGCGGTCACAAGCACCGCCCCGAGTAGCAACACCGAGCGCCAGGCGGAGCGCCGAGCAAGTCCGACGACCACTGCAGCAGTTGCACTGCCCACCAGTGCAACGGACAGGCTCACCCCTGGCGCCCCAGCGATCTGAGCGATCGCCAGCAATGGTCCATCAGTCTGACCGAACGCCAGCCGGCCCCAGGGAAACCCACCGAAGGGCAGGCGCGCTCGAACGGCTTCGGTGGCCACCCAGCAGCACGCGATCCACAGTGCAGCCCCGGGCAGCCGCGCCACCAGTGCGGTGGCCCCAGCGAAGACAGCGACTGCCACGGCCTGTAGCGCCGCTAATGCTAGCCAGGGGACAGCGCCGACATAAACCCCCACCCAGGGCAGTAAAGGTACGAAGAACCCGAGACCAGCCAGGTATCCCAATCCGAATGCGCCGCGCACGCTGATCCCTCGGATCGACAGGACCAAAATGGCAAGACCGGCCGGGGCGAGAAACCACAAGGATAGAGGCGGGAAACTGGTGTACAGCAGTATTCCTGCGCCCAATGACGACACCATTCGACCAAGCGCACGGCCGACGGGGTGACTATTTAGCCACCGCCGGGAAGGCGTTGACTGCGGTTGATTTCGGGTAACCCCGCCCATCCTGAGGTCGACTGCTGGCAGTACCACCGATTGCGGCCCACGGTTCTTCTGTCGTGTTGTCATGTCACGCTTGCGAGGTGCGCTCTCGTCTTCCGCAGAGGTCGCGGGGGGAGCGAATCGAACCCGTTCACGGCCTCGCTGAGTCCACGCGCGCGGCCCCGGAGCGGGGCCCGGCACATGCCTCCGACCGGGACGCACAGAGCGGATCGGAAGCATATCTGCCGGGTCACCCGGCGAGCTGGCCGATCTGGAACTCGGCGAGCCGCGATTGTGGCTGGGACGCTCCACTGTGCTGGTCGGTGAAACTCTCTGTCCCGTCTGTGCCGCACAGCTGCTCGATCCGGTCCGGCCCGCCCGGGTGTTGGTCGACCCACGCGGTGAGGTCGTAGACGATGTTCTCGATCACGGTCCAACACGAGTCGGTCGAATCGTTCTGCTGGACCTCGGCCATCGTGACCTGTTTCTCGGCTCTCTCGCCCGTCTGGAGCTGCTCTGCCTGTTCTGGCGCGCCCGTGTCGTTCCCGGCGCAGCCCACAGCTAGGAGCAGGGCGGCGGTGGAGCCGGAGGCGGTGAGTGTCCTGCGCAGTCTCATTCGATCTCCTCGTATAGTGATCTACCGAAAGTCCAGGCGGCCAGCCACGTACACAGGACCGTGAGCACCAGTGCTACGCCGATGTGGAATGCCAAGGTCGAACTGCCCCCTAAGCTCGCTTGGGCGAACGTGGCCCCGAACAGGACGAGGGCGACGACTGCAGCCCAGCGACCTCGCCGCGTAGCCCACGCGCGCCACCCTAGAACCAGAGCCAGCACGCCGGTGAGGACATGAAGGGCGATGGCGGCCGAGCTGTGGACGTCCAGACTGGTGCCGTCCTGGACCAGCACCCCTGCCGAAGTGAAGAGAAGTCCGAGGGCGCTGACCGTCAACAAGGCCACCGCTCGTGCGAGCAACAACAATCGTCCGGAAATCTGTAAATCTTGTGATCGCGACACTTTCCCTTTCTCGAGCTGCTCGTCCACTTCTTCGTGGTGGGAGGCGGCTGGCGACCCGCCCCACTTGTCCCCCAATGCCGCACGCACTGTCACATCTGGAGATTGTGCTGTGCTGACCTCTTGATTCGGTCGGGGTTTGATGAAGGTCTGATCAAGATCCCGGACGTGACGGTCGCTGACGCGGTGCTGATTTGGTGCGCGGCCAGTTGGGGTGAACCTGGGTGAAGCCTGTCAGGACGTCCAGCTTCCGAAGGCCTTCCCATGTCGCCCACGTAGTCCCTGACACTCGCAACAGGCAGCTTGATGAACGCTGCCAGAGGCTGTGGTCAGAGGGAGACTCTAGGCACGATGCACGCTGGTGGGGGCCGCTCCCGGTCGTTCTTCGACACGGGTGACGAGGCCCCCACTTCTTGCGACGGCGGACTCTGCTCGTCTAAGTTCGAGCAAAAGTCACATCACGAAACCATCACGGTATAGCGGCAGGGGAGACACGGCGACAGTGGAGCGAAGACGTGCACGCCGCAAGGCACACCCTTTAACTGTCGACATCTGGGCGAGTTCTGGTCGCCCTCGAGGTGGCGGTACGCATCGCCAACCCTCCGCCCGGCCCGAGTTACATGATCAGGTCGTCGTCGTCACGGTCGCCGCCGGGGCCATCGTGTCCTCGATAAGTTTTCTAGTGGACCAGCACGCAGAAGCTGGTGGTGAGCACATTCACCTCATCGCGCACGAGGAGTCGATCAGTCCTGCTGGCCAGTCTGGAGACATAGCCCTTCCCCCGGCTGAACTGCCTGGGCCCGTTGCGGTGCAAGGCGAGCTCCCGCTGGAGAGCGCTGCCGCCATGGTGTCGTCATTGGCGGCAGGCACCGAAATCGACGCTCGCCGACAAGTTGCCGAGGAGACCGCGCGCCGTCCAACAGCAGCGATGCCGACAGTCGGGACCCTCACGTCTGAGTTCGGCCAACGCTGGGGCTCGCTCCACGGCGGCATCGATATCGCAAACGCGATCGGAACCCCGATCGTGGCGGCCACTGACGGGACCGTCATCGATGCCGGCCCGGCGCAAGGGTTCGGCAATTGGGTCCGACTGCTGTCGGATGAGGGCACGATGACCGTTTATGGACACATGGAAGAGGTTCTCGTGTCCACGGGCCAGCGTATACAGGCTGGACAGACGATTGCCCTCATGGGAAGTCGTGGCTTTTCCACCGGTTCACACTTGCACTTCGAGGTGTGGTTGAACGAGGGACGGGAGCGCGCCGACCCCATCGAGTGGCTCCGGCAAAACGGTATCGCGACCAACTGAGTCAGCCCTTGGAATGAGCCGGGGTCTGCGGTAAGGAGATCGTGAATCGGGCGCCGCGGCCGAGCCCGTCACTGTGAACGCGGATATGGCCTTCGTGGGCTTCGACGAGTGCACGGGTGATGGTGAGTCCGATGCCGCTTCCTCCGTGTGCCCGGTCGCGTGCGGTGTCGACGCGGTAGAAGCGGTCAAAAATGTGGTCGAGGTGCTGCGCTGCGATGCCTTCTCCAGTGTCGGCGATAGTGATCTCCACGTTCCCCTCGTGTAGGCGACTGGTGACGGTGACCATCCCACCTGAATCGGTGTGGCGGAGCGCGTTGTGCAAAAGGTTGGTCAGGACCTGGTTGATTCGATCACTGTCGACAGTGATCGGTATTGCCTGATCAATACGTGCTTGGAGCAGCACATTTTTGTGCGAGTACTCGGGGCGCAGGGCGTCGATCGCGGCCGCGATAATGCTGCGAGTGTCGGTACCGATGGGGATGAGACGCGTGAGGTGTTCTTCGGCTCGGGACACTGCGCTGACATCGTGAGCGAGCCGGCCTAGCCGACCAGTCGCGGTACGCAGAATGCGCAGCGTGTCGTCGTCGAGTGCACGGACACCGTCTTCGATCGCCTCAAGGTGGGATTCGAGCGTGGCCAGGGGAGTCCGCAACTCGTGTGCGAGATCTGAAAGCATCCGTCGGCGTGTGGTTTCGGTGGCATCTAGTCGTCGTGCCAGTTCGTTGAAGCTGACGACAAGATCGTCGAATTCACGACCTATTCTCGGCTCGTGCACTCGTGAGTCGTATTGTCCACCGGAGATCTGCTGGACTGATCGGGTGACCGGGGTGATCGATCGTTGAACGCGGCGGGCGATGTAGCCGCTGACAGCCAGCGACAAGATCACCGATACCGCCAGTGCGATCGACCAAGACAGCATCATTGACGAGTTGAATGCCTCCTCCATATGGGCTGCTTCGGAGGAGTTCTGTGACAGTCCGGCCATCTCCAGATGCTCGTGGAAGATCCCGGGGGCAAGTATTGCGGCGACGACCCAGGCACTGACTGCGAAACCGATCATCACAAAAGCGAGCGCCGCCAGTAGCCGGGTACCGAAGGTGGCAGTGGTGAACCACCGCTTGAGGCGCGTCACGTTGTCACCCAGATCGATCCGGCTCACTGACCATCTCCGGTGCGGTAGCCGACACCGCGGACGGTGCGGATGTACGCGCCCCGGGACGCAGTGTCTCCGAGCTTGCGTCTGAGGTGCGCGATGTGGACATCAATCAGGTGCGTGTCGCCGACCCAGTCAGGCCCCCAGATGGCACTGATCAACTGCGTCCGGGACAGCACCAAGCCGGGGTCTCGCGTCAGTGCCGCCAAGAGGTCGAACTCGGTCCTGGTCAACTGAACCGGGGTGGTGTCGACGGTGACCGCGCGGCCTTCGACGTCGATCGCCAGTGCCCCAATCCTTCGCAGCTCTCTGCGTTCGGAGGCCGCGGACGGGGAGCGTAAGGCTGTAGACGATCGAGGACGGCGCAGCATGACTTGGATGCGGGCCATGAGCTCTCGTGGGCTGAACGGTTTGGTCATGTAGTCGTCGGCTCCCACGGACAGTCCGATGAGGGTGTCGACCTCCTCGGTGCGGGCGGTGAGCATGACGACATACGCATCGGAAAAGGTGCGCAACTGGCGGCACACTTCGACGCCGTCCAGTCGCGGAAGGCCGAGGTCTAGCACGACGACGTCGGGATCAATCTGCCGGATCAGGTCGACTGCATCCTGCCCGTCGTGAACGATCGTGATGTCGAAGCCCTCGCGGGTCAGATAGGTACCGATGAGATCGGCGAGCTCACGCTCATCTTCGATGACCATCGCCCGCAGCCCTGTGGTCGCGCGCGTGGTCGGTGACTCACCTTCAGGTCCGGCGTCTCGAGAATCGGATGTGAACATAAGGCCTCAATCATCGTCGTAGGTCTGCCACTGGCGCCTATCGCATGCTTGATCTTGATCAGACCTTCATCAAACCCCCACCGAATCAATGGGGTCGGCGAAGGACAATCTCCAGATGTGACTATGCGTGCTACAGCGGTGCTGATGATGCTATGAAGCCGGTGACGCCCCACCGAAGCTGCCCCTCGTTCCGGTTCGTCGCACCGGGAACGGCAGAGGGGACTCATATCAGTGCCTAGGATGGCTCCGGTCACCGCGTTCCTGCGGAACTCATGGCGCACTCTCACCGCGATGCGCACGGCATTGATTCTGCTATTTCTGCTGGCAGTGGCGGCGATACCGGGGGCACTCCTGCCGCAGCGCAGCCTCAACCAGGGAAACGTCAATCAGTACATCGCGGACAACGGCTGGCTGGGGGAGTTCTTCGACAAGCTCCAGCTGTTCGACGTGTTCTCCAGCTGGTGGTTCACAGCCGTGTACGTGTTGCTGTTTATATCGCTGGTGGGCTGCCTGACACCGCGGTCGATTGATCTGGTCAAACAACTCAAGGCCCGGCCGCCGCTCGCCCCGCGTAACCTTGCGCGCCTGCCGCATCATGCGGCGTACCGGACCACGGCCACGCCGGAGCAGGCCGCGGACCAGGTCCAAAAGAGCCTCAAGGGCTGGCGGGTCCGTCGCAACAACGGGGACGGTCGCGTGTCGGGCAGCATCGAGTTGTCCGCGGAGCGCGGGTATGCGCGCGAGGTGGGCAACATCGTATTCCACTTCGGCTTGCTGTTCCTGCTGATCGCGTTCGCGGCCGGCAAGTTCGTGTACGCGGAGGGCATGCGGGTGATCATCGCCAACGAGGAAGCGCCGGCCTTCTGCAACACCACGCCTAGTGCGTACGACTCGTTCCGGGCAGGTCTGCTGGTAGACGGCACTGACTTGGCGCCGTTCTGTATCAAGGTCGAAGACTTCCGTACCGACTATCTACCCAATGGCCAGGCGGAGATGTTCACCTCCAACATTCGCTTCAGTGAGGAGGTCACTACCACCGATCCAGACACATGGGATCCCTACACGTTGCAGGTCAACCACCCGCTGCGCATCGGCGGTACTCGTGTTTACCTCCAAGGTCACGGCTTCGCGCCCACGTTCACGGTCACGTTCCCCAACGGCGAGACCCGTACAGACACAGTGCAGTGGCAACCGACGGACCTGTTGACTTTTCTCTCCTCCGGCATCATGCGCTTTGATCCGCCAGCCGGCATGTACCCGGACATCGACGATCGCCTTGAGCAGCAGATCGCCATCCAGGGGCTGTTCGCACCGACCGCCTCGTTCGACGGCAACATACTCAGCTCCCGTTTCCCGCGGATGGACGACCCGGCGGTGGCGATCGACGTCTACCAGGGCAACGCCGGCCTGGACAATGGCGGCGCACAGTCGATCTTCTCGCTGGACCCCGACCTAATGGAGTCGGGCGCGTTGGAGCGTAGGGCCCGCGTCAACCTCATGCCCGGCGAATCCACGACCCTGCCCGATGGCACCGAGGTTCGCTTCGATGGAGCCGACGAGTTCATCAACATCCAGGTCTCGGAGGACCCTACTCAGATCTGGGTGGGCGTGTTCGCTGCCGTCATGGTGGGTGGACTCGTCCTGTCGTTGATGGTCCGTCGCCGAAGGATCTGGGCACGGGTCATTGTCGACGGGGCCCAGGCGACCCGCGTCGACCTGGGTGGCCTCGCTAAGACGGACAGATCGGGCTGGGGCCGGGAATTCGACGACCTCCGGGACCGGCTGGCCACCATTGCTACTGCTACACCCGTCTTGCCCGAACCTAGCGACACTGCATCTAGTCGAGGCGCCGACCCCGACGCTTCGTGGAAGGACAACATCCGGTGAACACTGTAATTCTCGCGCAGGGACTGCCTGTCAACGAGACGCTCTCCACCTACAGCGACCTGGCGTATAGGTCCGCGTTCGGTCTATACGTGCTGGCGCTTGTCGCATCGTTGATCTACTACGCCGGATTCCGGGTAGCCAAGGTGACTAAATCAAGCCGGAACCTAGTGGGTGCCGGTGGGCCCGGGCTCACAGAATCAACCTCTCTCACCGACACCGGAGACGAGGACCGTGAGTCCGCAGGCAGTGTCCGCTGGGCACGGATCGCACAGCTATTCATCATCATCGCCTTCCTCTTCCAAGCGGCTGCGCTGATCCTGCGCGGGGTGGCCACAGGTCGCTTCCCGTGGGGCAACATGTACGAGTTCATTCTGGCCACCACGCTGCTGGGAGTGGGCGCCGGGCTAATTTTCCTGCGCAAGCCGGCCCTACAGGTGGCCTGGCCATTCGTACTGGTACCGGTTCTGATCCTGCTGTTTTTCGGCGGCACCAACCTGTATTCCGAAGCCTCTCCCGTCGTGCCGGCACTGCAGTCGTACTGGCTGCCCATCCACGTCTCGATCATCTCGCTGGGATCGGCCATACTGCTGATATCCGGCGTCGCCTCGATCATGTACCTGATCCGGGTGTGGCAACCGCAGGGTCAGGAAACGGGCTGGAGCTCTGGGCTTTCCCGCCCACTACCGCATGCCGACACTCTCGACCGACTGGCCTATCGCACCGCTGTGATCGCATTCCCGATCTACAGCGTGGGCATCCTGCTGGGCGCTGTCTGGGCCGAGGGCGCGTGGGGTCGCTTCTGGGGCTGGGACCCCAAAGAGACTGCCTCCTTCGTCTCTTGGGTCCTTTACGCCGGCTATCTGCACGCCCGCGCCACCAGTGGCTGGGGCCCCAAGAAGGCCGCTTGGATCAACCTCGCCGGGTTTGCGGTGCTCATCTTCAATCTGTTCTTTATCAACATCGTGGTCTCCGGTCTGCACTCCTATGCTGGCCTGAACTGAACGGTTGAGGAGCACTTCGCAGCCTCGATATCTGCTTTAGAAAGCGCAGCATCCAACTCCGCGAAATGAAAGAAACGGGGCCGGCTATCGCCCCGGTCCGACTCGGGCAGGAGACGCTTTTTGGCACCGTGCGAGGCGAGCCGGGTAACCACACTGGGCTAGGTGGAACCGTTCGCGGCACCTCGGGGAAGCCGGTGGCTCCCTGAGTCCGACTACGAAGAGATCGGCAGAACGAAACTGTGAGCTCCCGCAATGAATCCGAACTGACCGGCCGCCGTGTCCGCCCGGCCACCTGGGCGATCCTGGCGTGGATGATCATCATGATCGCCGCCATCCTGGGGGCGTGGAAGGGGTCGGAAGCCCGGTTCGGTGTGCTGTCGGAGATCACCGTGGCCACCGACCGCAGCACCGTCAAGGCTCTGCCCTTCACCGCGACCGACCTGGACGGCAACTCCTTCACCAACCCGGTGCCCGAATTCGTGGTGCGCAGCGAGCACACACTGACCGTCCGATTGTCCACCGAGCTGCGCGAGTCGACGATGAACGTCTACGAGGTGCGTCAGGGCGGTACCAACGAGTACATCGTCGAGGCTGGCGGTGCCGGCGAGCTACTCATTCCGGTGAGCACCCCGGAGCATGGCCCCATCGAGGGCCTAGCCATCCGGTCGGTCCCGATCTTCTATGACAAAGCCGGTGAGCCGTCGATCCTCAACGGCGAATGGTCCGTGTCCTTCGTCTACGAGGACTGAGCGCCCCAGTGGCGGCAGCGGTATCGGCTGCCGACCTGCGGAACTGCATCCGTACCAATCTCGACTGCGCCGATGTCTGCGTCGCCACCGCTTCCGTCCTGAGTCGCCGAACGGGCAGCAACCTGACCGTGGTCACCGAGTTGCTCAAGGCCTGCCGTGCCGCGTGCGCTACTTGCGCCGAAGACTGCGAGGCTCACGCCGACATGCACGAGCACTGCAAGCTGTGTGCTGACGCCTGCCGTCGTTGCGAAAAGGCCTGCAGCGACCTCCTCAGCGCCATTGGCTGAACCCGCGGCGCCGCTGTAGTCGTTGCTCGACTGGGTGTGCGACTTAGGTCCTACGGCGACAACCGACGATCTAGGGGGTTCTCTCCTATAAGCGGGCTCTCCTGTACGGCCCCCGGCTCCCTCCCGCACCTACTCGACGCCCCTTCCGGCTGGGGAAGGCTGCCGCTCCCAGCCCTACAGGATCCCGGGGCCGTCGAGGGCAGCCCACAGGACACCGGCCAGGACGCCCAGCGCCAGGCTCGCGGTCGCGGCGACCGCGGCCGTGACGGCCGGCCAGGCGGCCATCCCGCCGCGTCCGGGGAACTCGGCGGCTTGGGAGTCGGGTCGGGCGAAGACGGGGGCGAACCAGCGCAGGTAGTAGAAGAGGCTGATCACGCTGTTGACCACCACCACCAGAGCCAGCCACCCGTGACCGCCGTCCCAGGCGGCGGTGGCGGTGGTCAGTTTGCCCACGAAGATCGCCAGGGGCGGGGTGCCCACCAGCCCCAGCAGCGCCACCAGCACGGTCAGTCCCAACCCTGGGCGGGAGCGGGCCAGCCCGCGGTATTCGGCGAGCGTCCGGTGCTCGGGCAGGGCAGCGGTCACGGCAAAGGCGGCGACGTTGGTCACGGCGTAGGCGGCCAGGTAGAACAACAGCGAGGGCAGGGCCAGGTCGCTGCGCCCGGCTGCGGCCACGGGCACCAGCAGGAACCCCACCTGCGCCACGGTCGACCAGCCCAGTAGCCGGCGGGGATCGGTCTGCCAGTAGGCGGCCAGGTTGCCCAGGAACATCGAGGCGGTGGCCAGTAGGGCGGCGACGAGCAACCAGGAGTGCTCTTCGGCGGAGACCGTGGCCACCAACCGGTACACGGCCACCAGCGCGCCCACCTTGGGCACGGTGGTCAGGAACGTGGCGGCGGTGACCCCGGAGCCCTGGGCGGCGTCGGGCACCCAGAAGTGCATCGGCACCCCGCCGGCCTTGAACAGCAGCCCGGCCAGCACCCCCAGGATGCCTGTCCCCACGGCGGCGTCCGGTGCGGTGGGCAACGCCTCCCGGAGCAGGGCGTAGTCGGTGCCTCCGGCCAGGGCATAGAGCACGGTGACGCCCAGCATCAGCAGGATCCCGGACAGCGCCCCCATGAGGTAGGTCTTGACCGCCGCCTCGGCGCCCAAGCGGCCGCCGGTGAGTCCGATGATCCCGTACAGCGGGATGCTGGCCAGCAGGAATCCCACGATCAGCACCAACAGGTCGGTGATCCCGGCCAGGACCATCACCCCGGCGGTGGCGAAGAGCAGCAGGGCGTAGGTGTCGGATTCGCGCGGGGAGTCCTTGAGCTCCCCGGAGGCCACCCCCAGGATCAGCAGGGTGGCCAGGGTGGCTATCACCCGTGCGGCGCCGGTGGCGGTGTCCACGGCAAAGGTACCCGCAAAGGCGCTTTGCGCAGGCCCGGCCATAGCCACCGCGGCGGCGGTCGCGGCGCCCAGTAGCGCCAGGGCGGCCGCGGCGCGGGCGATCCACTGGCGCTGCCGGGGGAGGAACGATCCGCCCAGTAGCACCGCCAATCCGCCGGTAAAGACGATGATCTCGGGCAGCAGCAGCCCGGGGCTCATCTGCATGGAGGCGTCCACGGGTTACCGTCCCACCAGTTCCACGAGGGCGGCCGAGCTCGGCTCGATCACCCCGAGCAGCACCAGCGGCAGCACTCCGATCAGCACGGACAGCGCCAGCAGAGGGCCGGCCGACCACAGCTCGTGCGCCCGCAGGTCCGCGAACCCGGGGGAGCGCCCGGCGGCGGGCCCGGTGAAGACCCGCTGCAGGGCCCGCAGGAACAGGGCGGCGGTGATCACGATGCCCACTAGCGCCACTGCGGTCACCGGGGCCACGGCCACGCTGCCGGCGAAGATCTGGAACTCGGCTATGAACCCGGAGAACCCGGGCAGGCCCAGGGAGGCAAAGGCGCCGATCGCGAACAGCGCCGCGTACCGCGGGGCGGGGCCGGCCAGCCCGCCATAGGAACCCAGGTCGTAGGTCCCGGCCCGGCTCTGCATGACCCCGGCCAGCAAGAACAGGGCGGCGGTGATCAGTCCGTGGCTGACCATCTGCACCATCGCGCCGGTGACCGCCACGGACCGGGCCTGCTCGGCACCCTCCACCAGCAGCCCGGCCGCACCCAGGGCCAGGACGATGTAGCCCATGTGGTTGACGGAGGTGTAGGCGATCATCCGCTTGAGGTCGGTCTGGGCAAGCGCCACCAGTGCGCCGTAGAGCACGGAGACGATTCCCACGGCCACGATCACCCAGGCCCACGCCCGCCAGACCTCGGGCAGCATCGGCATGGCGATCCGCACGAAGCCGTACGCGCCCATCTTCAGCAACACCCCCGCCAGGACGGCCGAGCCGGCGGCCGGGGCGTCGGTGTGGGCCGGGGGAAGCCAGGTGTGGAACGGCACGGTGGGGGTCTTGACGGCCAAGCCCACCAGGATCGCCGCCAGCACCAGCCCCCCGGCGAGCGGCTCACCGGCCAGCGGGGGTGCGGCGACCAGCTCGGGGATGTCAAAGGTGTGGGGCGCCGAGAACACATACAGCCCGATGAAACCCAGCAGCAGGGCCAGCGACCCCAGGAACGTGTAGAGGAAGAACTTCAGCGCCGACCGGGCCGCATTGCCGTGGCCCCACCCGGCGATGATGAAGTACATTCCCACGATCGACAGGTCAAAAAAGACGAAGAACAGGATCAGGTCGGCCGAAACGAACACGCCGAGGCTCATGCTCTGCAGGAACAAAAATAGCGCCGCCTGCACGCGCGGCCGGTCCGAATCCCGCAGGCAGTACACAGCGCACGCCAAGAACACCACGACCGTCATCGCCACCAGCGGCAGGGACAGCCCGTCGATGCCCACGTGGTAACTGCTGCCCACCCCCGGGATCCACGGCACCTGCTCCTCGAACGCCAGCCCGTTCGGTCCCGGGTCCTTGTAGCCGGCCCACACCACGGCAACCAGCAGCACTTCCAGCACGCTCACCGCGATCCACGCCCATCGCGCGGCCGCCGGCCCGATCGCCGGCACCGCGGCCAGGACGGCGGCGGCGGCCAAGGGGAGAAAGACGATCAGACTGAGCATGCTCATCCCATCACTGCGTAGACGGTCCAGGCCACCACGGCCACGGTGAGCACCGCGACGGCCTGCAGGAGGTACTGGTGGACGGCCCCGGTCTGCGGGGTGCGGGCCAGGTGCCCGAGTCGGCGAACCCAACCGGCCAGGCCCTCGACGGCGCCGTCGACCACGGCGTCATCGAGGCGGGCCGCGCCCTGCCCGGCCGTATGGGCGGCCCGTGCGGCTGCTCCGACTCCGGCGTCGAGGACCTCGTCGTCGAACCGCGCCACGGACCGTGCCAGCATCGGGACGGCCCCGGCCACGGAGGTCACGGCGCGGTCCAGGACCGCGTCGTCGAACCGGGCCAGGAGGTGCGCCAACCGCATGACGGGAACGACGACGACAACGTGCGCAGCAGCCTCCAGCCCCAGCCACCGCTCGGCCCACCCGAGTTCCGGGGCGCGTAGACGTCGCATCAGCAGCACCACGGCCAGGGCGATGGCGGCCGAGACCACGAGCTCGAGCGCCGTCACCTCGCCGTGCCCGCCCATCGCCTGGGCGAGGGCGCCGCTGAGCGGGGGCAGCGCCAACACCGACACCGCGGCCGCCCCCGCGGCCAGCACGACCAGCGGGGCCTGCTCGAGCGCCCCCACCTGCCCGGTGCCGAGCTCTTGCGTTGCGCCGACCTCCCGCCCGGCGGTGGGCTCCTCGACCCGGGCCTGGGCCCCGCGGTGCCAGATCGTCCATAGGACCTTGCCGGAGTAGGCCGCCGACAGGGCCGCCGCCACCAGTCCTGTGGCGTAGAGCCAGGCCGAGGTCTCCAGGGCCCCAGCCAGCACCGCGTCTTTGGTCGCCCACAGGGACAGCGGCGCGATCCCGGCCAGGGCCAGGGCTCCCACGGTCGCGGTCACGCCCACCACCGGCCATCGGCGGCCCGCCCCGCGCAGTTCCGTGAGCTTCTCGGTGCCCAACGCGGTGAGCCACGCCCCGGCAGCGAGGAACAGCAGTGCCTTGGTGGAGGCATGGGCCACCAGTTGGGCGGCACCTCCGCTCACCGCGCCCACTCCGGCGGCCAGCACCACAAATCCCATCTGCGCCACAGTGGACGCCGCCAGCAACTGTTTGAGATCCCGTTGGGCCAACGCCACGATCCCCATCGCCACCGCGGTCAGTAGCCCGATCCACGCGGCGGCCGGGCCCGCCCACCCGGTGGAGGCGAGCAGCGGCTCCACGCGCAGCAGCAGGTAACCGCCCATTGCCACCATCGCCGCCGAGTGCAGCAGTGCGCTGACCGGACTGGGGCCCTTCATCGCGCCGGAGAGCCAGAACGAGAACGGCAGCTGCGCGGCCTTGCCCAGTGCCGCCACCAGGATCCCGGCCGCCACCACGTGCCGCCACGGGCTCTCCGCCGCCGGCAACTCGGACAGGCCCATACCGGCGCCGCCGGCCAAGGCAGCGCCGGCGGCCAGGTAGAGACCCAGGTCGGCGGTACGGGTGGTGAGGAAGGCCGTGAGCCCGGCCGAGACGCGGTCGGTGTCCCGCCACCAGAACCCGATCAACGCGTACGAGGTCGCGCCCATCAACTCCCAGGCAAACAGCAGCGCCGGCAGGCTGGCGGCCGAGGCCGTGATCAGGGCCGCGGCGGCGAAGAGCAGCATCAGCCCGTGGAAGCGGGGCCGGGCCGCCCGGATGTTGCCGGCCGCAAAAACCAGCACCAAAAGGGTCACCACTGCGACCATCGGCAGGGTCAGCGCCGCCAGGGCGTCGACCTCCAATGCCACGTCGACGCCGGCGATGAACGGGAACGCCACCGCAGGCCGCGCAACGGCGACGACAGCCGCCAGCAGCGCGGTCACGGCAGCGGTCGATACCGCGATCGGGGCCGCAACCCGCTCCGCCCGGGTCAGCGCGAGCACCGCACCCACGGCAGCCGGGAGCACCACCAGGGTCAGCAGCAAGGTCTGGTCGGCGGTCATCCGGAGAGATCCTCGGCCATGTCGGTCATGTCGGTCTGCCGCTTGCGGTGCAACAGCGTCGCCACGGCAAAGCCCATGGCCATCTCCACGGTCATGGCCGCCAGCACCACCAGCAGCAGCACCTGCCCGGAGGGGCCCGGGGCCAGGAACCACCAGAACCCCGCGGCGGCCAGGAGCACCCCGTTGATCATCAACTCCAGGCCCATCATCACCATCACCACCACCTGCTGGGACAGGGCCCCGTAGAGCCCGACGGCGAACAGGGCGGCGGCCACCACCAGAACGGCCTCCAGGGTCATCGACCCACACCTCCCGGCTGGGGGTCGTCGGCCGGGCGGCGCCGCAGATCGTCGCCGAGCCGGTCGTAGCGGGTGCGCCCGGCGGCCAGGACGACCCCGGCCACGATGGTGGCCACCATGACCGCGCCCACCACGGCCATCACCAACATCTTTTCGCCCATGATCTCCAGGCCCAGCGCGTTGGTGAGGTCCTCGGGTGGGGCGCCACGTCGCTCGGGCCACGGGATCAGCAGCGCCCCGGCGGCCAGCAGCACAAAGACCCCGACCGAGGTGCCGATCGCGGTCTTCTTCCCGTGGGTCATGTCCATCGGCATCAGCGCCGGGTTCATGCCCATGAACATCACCATGTAGACCGCCATCACCGCCATCTCCATGACCATCATCAGAATCGTGATGATGCCCAGGTAGCTCTGACCCAGCAGCAAAATCATCACCCCCACGGCGATGAACGATGCCGCCAGCGCGTAGGTGGCCCGGGCCATCGAGTCCACCACGAACACGGCCGTCCCCGCGGTCACCGCCACCACAGCGAGTACCCAGAACACGATCCCGACCAGCACGGCTCAGCCCTTCCAGACCACGACGAGGGACACAAGCAGATCCTGGGCCACGACGGCCGGGAGCAAGACAGTCCAGCCGATCTCCATGAACCGATCCGGTCGCAGCAGCGGAAGTTTGCGCCGCGCCCACACCAGAACCGTCAGCACCAGCGCTGTCTTGACCAGCACCCACGCCCAGTCGGGCAGGACGGGCCCGGCACCACCGCCGAGGAAGAGCGGCACCGAGAAAGCCGCCCCGGCGGTGAGGAACAGGTAGCGCCCGGCCTGCAGGACCAGCCGATCGACCCCCGAGAGTTCGGCCGTCACCCCGCCGACGATGTCCGCGGACAGGGCCGGGGCGAATGGACCCCATAAAGAGAAGCCGGTCACGCCGATCAGGAAGACCAGGAACGCCACCGGCATCCACACCACAAACCACACGCCGTCCTGCGCGGCCGCGACGTCGCCCACCGCCAGACTGCCGGCGGCGATCGCCGGGGCCACCAATGCGAACATCAGCGGCAGCTCATAGGCCAGCCCGTGCGCGAGGAAGCGGTAACCGCCCACCAGACCGTGGATGGAGTTGGCGCCCCACCCCGCCAGCCAGACCAGGGCCCACACCATGACGTCGACGGCGTTGAACCACACGACTCCCACGTCGAGGTCCGCCAGTGTCCAGCGGCCCAGCGGGATCACGGCGATCATCAGGAACGCCCCGACCAGCATGCCCGCGCCGCCGATCCGCCACAGCAGGGTGTCCGCGGCGACCGTCGTGCGGCGACGCTGCCGCAACAGACGGGCCGCACGGGCCAGGGGAGTGGGCCCGCCACGACCGCCGCCCCGCGCCGGCGACGAGAGCACCCCGTCCAGCGCCACCGCGAACAACGCCAGCCCACACAGGATCACCCCGGCCAGCACGGCCCACCCACCGGACACGGTCGTCACCACGGTCTCAGACATGCCCCACCTCCCGGACGGCAGGATGCGAGCCCAGATCAAGGCTCGCCACCGCCAAGCGCACAGTGCCCAGCTCCAAACCGGTCACCAGGTCCGGCACCACCGCCCACGGCACAGTTAGTTTGTCCGCAGATTCCTGCGCTGAGCCGCCATCCGCCCGGTCCGGCGTTGCGCCGCCGACCTCGACGCGGATCCGTTCCAGTTGGGCCAGCAACCGGTCGTGGGCATCCCCGAGGCAGTGCCCCGGCAAGCCGTGGCGCTCCAGATCGGCCGGGCCGAGCGGCAGCACGCCCCGCAATGACCAGCGCAGCAGCCGCGACCTGCGAACCTTCCGGTGCAGACGCTCGACGGCGTCACGGGCGGCACCGGGATCGCCCGTCAGAATCCCGTCCCGGGCACGGCGGGCGCAGTCCGCCAGGTCTTCGGCACCGGCCAGTGCCAGCAGTGCCATGACCTGATCACATTGGGTCACCGTGGCAGACGCGTGGTCCGTGGGCCGACCGGGTGCTCCGGCCCTGTGCTCCGTCGCGTCGATCACCGAGGCGGTGGCGTCGACGACAACGTCCCCCTGTAGCGAGCAGTGCAGCACGAGCCCGGCCGGCCAGAACGGCAATACCGGACCGAGCGGCAGATGGAGAACATCCATCTCCAGGCCGTCGCGGTCCTCCCCGCCTTCGGCCAAGGGAATCCCGGCGGGAGCCATGTCCATATCCCCGTGGCCTTCATGGCCCTCGTGCCCGCCGTGGTCTGCGTGGCCCTCGTGGCCACCATGCCCGCCATGGTCTTCGTGGCCCTCGTGCGCCTGGCGATCCGCGTGCTCTTCGTGGTCCGAGTGTCCACCGTGGCCCTGGTGTTCCTCGTGTCCTTCGTGGCCCACGTGCCCTTCGTGCCCTTCGCCATCAGCATTGTTCGCGTGATCGGACATCGAGGGCTCCTGCGCCCGTTCGCGGGCGTCGGTCCGGTGATGGGAAGTGTCGAGCAGGAGCGCAGTGGCATTGTCGAGGGCGGGAACCACCGCTCCGGGCGAGGCGATGCCGATGCGCACCCGAGGGCCGGGCATCTGCTCCCAGAGGCGGTTCGCCAGATCCGACAGCTCAGGGCCCGGCGCACCACACACGACGAGCACGTCCCCCTGAGCCGGACTACTGGCTATCCGCCACCCGCGACGGAGTAGCTGTTGCTCAAGCTCCATCCGAGTCGCCCACTGGCCCGGGGCCTCGACGACGAGCACCCGGGTGGCCTGGACGGCGAGGCGGGCGAGAAACGGGCTCAAGCCCATCGGAATGCGCCTTCTCGCCGTGCCCAGGCCACGGCGACTAGCAGGGCACCAAGGAACAGGAACATCTCCACCACCGCAGAGAGCCCCTTCTCGATCACCACCACGGCCCACGGGTACATAAAGAGCATCTCGACGTCGAAGGCCAGAAACACGATCGAGGCGAGGTACCAGCGTGCGTGGAACCGCGACAGGGCGTGCTCCTGCGGTGCCCACCCGGATTGGGCCGGCAGGACTGTCAACGGGTCGGAGGTAATGCTGGCCACGCGGTGGAGTGCATAGAAGAGAGCAACGACAGACAGCGCCACCAGAGCCACGGACACGATCCCTGAGGACATGACGGTCTCTCCCCTTTCTCGCGGTCGAACATCGAGGCCGGTCGCTGAGCGATGGGAGTCACCTTAACGGATTACCGCGATCGATAATCTCGTTCCAGCTCGGCGGTCAGCCGTGACCGGGGCCGGCTCCGCAGAGCAGGAACACCCGCGTGTGGGTCCGACTGATGCGAAATCTCTGGAACCGGTTGGGCTCGACTGGGGGCGAGGTTGTCGTCGAAAGAAAGCGCACACCTCCGCGCGTCGCTGGCTACTCATCGAAGAACTGTCCACATTCCTCGACTAGACCAGATCGACCTGGCCACCCGCAAGGTGATCGGGTGGCAGACAGCCGAGCACATGCGAGCCAGCCTGGTCGTCGATTCTCTCGAGATGGCACGTACCCAGGGCGGGGCCGCCTCCGGTGCGATTTTCCATTCGGACCACGGGTCGCAATACACCTCAGATGAATGCGTCACCTACTGCGCCAACAACGGGTTCACCCAGTCGATGGGCCGGACCGGGGTGTGCTGGGACAACGCCTCCGCGGAGACGTTCTTCGCCACTTTGAAAAACGAGATGTACCACCAGCAGGTGTTCGCCACCCGTGCTCGGGCACGGTTCGCCGTCGCTGAGTACATCGAGGTGTTCTACAACCGTCGCAGACCACACTCCAGCATCGGGTACCGCACCCCGGCCCGAGCCTGGAACGATCACCACGCCGCCCAAGACCTATCCCGGGCGGCCTGACAGTTCAGAAATCACCGAGGAACTGTCCACATTCCTTGACACAGCCCAGATGACCTGTGAGCATTGCGTTTCGTCCGTGAAAGCCGCTGTTGGTGCATTGCCCGGCGTGACCGGCGTCGAAGTCAACTTGCAGGCAGGAAGTATGACAACAACTGGAACCGTGACCATCCAGGCTGTATCTCAAGCCGTGGCCGACGCTGGGTACGCGATAGTCTCCGCAGATCAGGCGGTTGGTGGCTCCTTGTCCATGGTGAGCAGAGACGCAAATCCACAGGACAAGGCGGGGCGTGTCCTCTATGAAGAGCGGATGAGGGTGTTGCCCGGGCTGTTCCAGCCGCCGGCTCCGGACTGGGAGGAACTCGACGAATCCACCCGTGAACGCTGGCGCGGCTATGCCGAGGAATCCGATCCCGGCAGAGGACCCACCGCCGTGGCACGCGACAAGGGAGACTCCGGGTTGCCGCACAGAGCACAACGCTGAGCGGTAACCCTGGAACAACATGAGCTGAGCACTGAGGCCCGCGGCACATCGGGCGACACACTCTGGACCGGTTAATCCGGAACTTCGGAGCCTCCACTACTGTTACCGACGGCCAGCCCTGGAGCGTAAGAGAAACCATCAACTCCGCTGTCCGAAATCATCGCATCAGCCCAAAGCGCCGCCTCTGTCGGGTTGGTCCGCTGGTGAGCCCGTCGTGGGCATCGGAGGTCACTAGGGCGTGTCTCCTAATTGGCGTAGCCAGGTCAGGATTGCGCAGAGCGTGACGGCGGCGCGGTAGGTGATCGCGAGTTTGTCGTATCGGGTGGCCAGAGCTCGCCACTGCTTGGCCAGCGCGAAGGATCGCTCGACGACGTTGCGGTCTTTGTAGAGGTCGGCGTTGAGTTTCGGAGGCCGGCCACCGCGGGAGCCTCGGCGTTTGCGGGAGGCGATGGTGTCGCTCTTCTCGGGGATGGCCGCGGTGATTCCACGGGCGCGGAGCTGGCGGCGGATCGTGCCGGACGAGTACGCCTTGTCGGCGATCACCGCGTCGGGACGGGTGCGAGGCCTGCCCCGGCCAGGGCGCGGGACGTGGATGTCGGCCAAGACCTGTTCGAGCATCGCGCCGTCGTGTCGTTGGCCGCCGGTGACCACACTCGCCAGCGGCCGGCCGCGACCGTCGACGGCGCTGTGAATCTTGGTGGTCAGCCCGCCGCGGGAGCGGCCAATGCCGTGGCCTGCAGGTTCACAGTCCAGGAAGGGGCGGTTCTTGTGATTCGATCGTGCCCCCTGTGTCCTGATCAGGGCGCGTTGTGTTTGTGCCGTGCTGGTGGGCTCGGCAGATGGTGGCATCTACCGAGACGTTCCAGTCGATCTTTCCGGCCGCATCGGCCTCGGCAAGGATGGCCTGCAAGACTCGGTCCCACGTGCCGTCTCGGGCGTAGCGGGCGTGACGCTTCCAGACCGTCTGCCAGGCCCCGAACTCCTCCCGCGGCAGGTCCCGCCAGGGAATTCCTGCTCGGTCGCGGTAGATGATGCCCTCGACGACCTTGCGATTGTCGCGGAACGGATGCCCCTGCCGTCCTTCGTTCGAGGGCAGCAGGGGCTCGATCCGTGCCCACTGCTCATCGGTGAACTGGCGAAAACGTGACTTCGTCTGTCCCATCCGGCCACGGTC
The DNA here is from genome assembly GCF_002441635.1 of Dietzia sp. WMMA184. NCBI lineage: Bacteria > Bacillati > Actinomycetota > Actinomycetes > Mycobacteriales > Dietziaceae > Dietzia > Dietzia sp. WMMA184. The sequence goes on from NZ_NXEI01000001.1 coordinate 3,850,172, forward strand.
TCGCGAGTCAACACTCAACTATGGGAGACACGCCCTAGCCCCCCGATCAAAAAGTGGGCAGCGCTGAGCACCACGACGTCGAGGTCTGCCAAACCGCGCACCATCAGTAGTGCCCCATAGAGTGGTGTAACTCGGTGGCCGAGATCGTGCTCGACTTCGTGTCGGCACGGACGTAGAGCGGCCACCGTGTGATCCTTCGAGTCAACCGTCTAAAGAATTCTCGAGGAGTCATCACGATGACCGCACCCCATATTGTCGACCCTGCAGGCCTGCTTGGCCAAGCCCTCGCCGACGCGTCACCTGATCTGATGCGCGAGCTCCTGCAGACCATGATCAACGCGCTGCTGTCCGCCGATGCTGATGCTGTCTGCGGTGCCGAGTGGAATGCCCGCTCAGCTGAGCGCACCAACTACCGAAATGGCTACCGCCACCGACCGCTGGACACCCGCGTCGGCACCGTCGACGTCGCCATCCCCAAGCTGCGCTCGGGCAGCTACTTCCCCGAGTGGCTGCTCGAGCGCCGCAAGCGGGCCGAATCCGCCCTGATTACCGTCGTGGCGGACTGCTACCTGGCTGGAGTCTCCACCCGCCGGATGGACAAGCTGGTCAAAACCCTGGGCATCGACTCACTGTCCAAGTCGCAGGTCTCCCGCATGGCTGCCGACCTGGACGAGCAAGTCGCCGCGTTCCGGCACCGCCGGCTGGACGAGGCCGGACCGTTCACCTTCGTCACCGCCGATGCGCTGACCATCAAGGTCCGCGAGAACAAGCAGGTCGTGAAAGCTTCGGTCTTGCTGGCCACCGGGGTCAATGGCGACGGCCACCGCGAGGTGCTGGGTATGCAGGTCGCGACCAGTGAGACCAAGGCCTCGTGGAACACCTTCTTCGCCGACCTGGTCGCCCGCGGCCTGGGCGGGGTTCGACTGGTGACCTCCGATGCCCACGCCGGTCTGGTCGAGGCGATCGCGGCGAACCTGCCGGGCGCCGCCTGGCAGCGCTGCCGCACCCACTACGCCGCCAACCTCATGGCCGTGTGCCCCAAGAGCATGTGGCCGGCCGTGAAAGCGATGCTGCACAGCGTGTACGACCAGCCCACCGCCACCGCGGTGCATGAGCAGTTCGACCGGCTCTTGGAGTACACCGACGGGCGGCTGCCTGAGGTCGCCGACCACCTCGGGGACGCCCGGGAGGACCTGCTCGCTTTCACCGGGTTCCCCGACGACGTGTGGCGCCAGATCTGGTCCAACAACCCCACTGAACGACTCAACCGCGAGATTCGCCGCCGCACCGACGTCGTCGGGATCTTCCCCAACCGCGACGCCATCGTCCGCCTCATCGGCGCCGTCCTGGCCGAACAGACCGACGAATGGGCCGAAGGCCGCCGCTACCTCGGCCTCGAAGTTCTGGGCCGCTGCCGACTCACCCTGACCACCGGTACCGATACCAGCTCGCCGACGGAGGTGAGCACCGATGACCTGATGCAACTACCCGCCTGACCACCAACGAAGGATCACAAACCAGTTACACCACTACCAGGGGCTTGACCGCACCATCAGCGTGCCCGCGGTTACTGCTGCGGCCGCGAGTAGCGAGAGTAGCGCTCCTGATCCGCCGCCTCCGGGTATCGAGACGATAAGCAGTCCGGCGAACCCTGTTCCCAGGGCCAGCCCGGTCCGTGCCGTGATTCGTTCCCCGAACAGCCACCAAGCGGGCAGCAAGATCAGCAATGGTTGGGCGTTGGCCAGTACTGCCGCGACCCCGGTGGACAGCCCGGCGACGCCAGCGAACATTGCGGCGAAGGCAAACGTGACGTTGACCAACCCGAGGGCCGTGATCTTTGCCCACGCTGTGAAAGAGGACGGAATCTGTCGTCGCTGAAAGAGGGCGACGAGAGCCAGGGCGCCACCGCCAAGTAGCGCCCGCAGGGCCGCAAACCACAGCAGCGGCGCATCGCGCAGTCCCCATTTGATACCGAGGAAGCAGGCAGCCAGGGCGGCGGTGATCCATAACATCCGAAGCGGGGACGGTTTGCCGGTTAACGCAGGGGATCCGCCTTCGGCTCGCGGGGAGGTCATCGACGCCCCCGCGGTTGACTGTCTGCCGATTTGTCGCTCGGGCTGGCCATCCGGTCCGGGGGTCTTGAGCTACAAGAACTCAATCGGCGCGGGAGGGGAGAGGTGACGCTTTCAAGGGGAAGGGTCGCGAAGAGCCCGCTGGGTTTGGCCCACGCAAGGAGCTGCGAGCGAAGCAATAGGTTGACGAGCGGATCGACGAGCCCGCTGGCGGGCAGGCCGGCGAGCGGGTGGTCCTTGCCTGCCCAGTGGGAATTCTGCCGATTTGTGCCACCCGTACCGCGACCGAGGGGCAACCTCACCAGGGTGTGGTGTAGCTCAGAGCACCTCATCGCGTCGGTGACCTCTACTTCGGCAGCGGTGGCTGCACCGGCGGCGGGAGAGGACGCGATCCATGTATGCACTGCCTGGAAGGTCATCGCCTCTTCTGTTCTGTCGGACATCGGTAGCCTCCTCGCCGCGGTGGGTGGCCCGCGATTTTCTAGCTCGCATCCAATGTGACTGTATGCGGTGTTACGGCCGGAGTTGGGCAGAGCCTCCCTCAAAGTATGAATGTGAAGAATGCCACCGCCATAATCCCGGAGTGCCCTTTCAGAATGTTTATTGAACCTTCATCGGAGGTGACTCCAAACTTCATCTTTTTGCGAGATCATTACCAGTATTTGAATGAGGAGCAGATGTGACGGACCAGGATCCAATTACCGGCCTGCCTGAAAGCCCTATTGGGGAGACGGTGGTGTTGGCCGCTCACGGTGTGGCTAAGTCCTACCGAACCGGGTGGTGGCCACGACGGCGCACCCGACGCGTGCTGCGCGGCGCGGACATCGAGCTTCGACCTGGCGAGATCGTGGGTCTAGTGGGCGAAAATGGGTCGGGGAAATCAACTCTGATGAAAATTTTAGTGGGTGCTTTACCCCGAGATAGCGGCACCATTAGCCACACTGGGCCCATCGGATTCTGTCCGCAGGAGCCGATCCTGTACGAGAGGCTGACCTGCGACGAGCACTTCGACCTGTTCGGTCGGGCCTACCGCATGGACGACGACGAGATCGAGCGGTCCAAAGACGACATCTACACCACGTTGGGCTTTGTCGCGTGGAGGCACGCTCGCGTTGAGGCGCTGTCCGGGGGGACTCGGGCCAAGCTCAACCTCGGCTTGGCGCTGCTTCCGGACCCTGACCTGCTGCTACTGGATGAGCCCTACGCCGGGTTCGACTGGGACACCTACCAGCGGTTCTGGCAGTTGACCCGAGACCGGCGCGAGTCCGGGCGCAGTCTGTTGATCATCAGCCATTTCATCACTGACGCCGAGCGCTTCGACCGCATCTACGACCTGGTCGACGGCAGGACGATCTTACGATGACGACCCCATTCACTGTGTCGTTGACGTGGCGGTATCTGGTCGAGTATGCCCGCCGTCCAATAAATTTGGTGCTACTGGGCGTCGTGCCCCTGGTGTTTGTGACCTTGACAGCGGACACGATTGCCGAGTTCGCCCGGATCCTGGGTGGGCAAGCCAGCCTCGGACAGTTGGAGGCGGTGACCGCCGGCTGGGCCTCAGCATTTCTGGCTGGCGTGGCGGGGTTCTTCCACGTCAGCGGGTCCCGTCAGGCAGATCGACGACTGGCTGCCACGGATTCCTCCCCGACGAGGGTCGTGCTGGCCAGGCTGGCGTCGTCTCTGGCGTTGGCGGGCGTGGCGGTTGCCGGTTCACTTCTGGCGCTGGCGCTTCGTACCGACATCGTTGACGTGGGCCGCACAGTGACAGCCACCGTCATGTTTGCCCTCATATACCTGGGACTCGGCACAGCGGTGGGTGCGCTAGTGCGCTCCGAAGTCAACGGCTCTTTGGTGATCGTCTTCGTGTGGATGTTCGATGTATTCCTCGGACCGGCGATGGGTCCGTCCGACTCATGGATTACCCGCGTGTTCCCTTCACACTTTCCGACGTTGGTGATGCTCGATGCCAGCACTGGCCACGCGGGCCCGCTCAGTGACCTTGGCGCCGCAGCGGTCTGGACCCTTGGCGGGCTGGTGCTCGCGTTCGGTGTCCTCGTGTTGACTACCGGCCACCGCCGCACCAGTCGTCGTGCACCCGAGTCGACCTGGGGGCGCACACGGGTGGCGTCGCGGTTCGCCTGGCGCGAGTATCGACGCAACGTCGCACTGTGGGTTCTGCTTGTCGGTCTTCCCTTCTTTTTCATCTCTCTGTCGATCGCCATCACCCCTGATCAGCCCACCCCCGTTGCACTCACCGAGCGCGGCCAGGACACGATCGCCATTGTCTCGATGATCGATGTGCACGGAGCGATCATGGTGCCGATCACCGTGGCCTTCCTGGCCGGCCTGGCTGGCCTGTTCGTCGTGCTCGGATCACTCGAGGCCGACCGGCGACTCGTTGTGGCCGGCTACCGCACCGCAGAGGTGCTCGCGGCTCGTCTCGGGGTGATCCTCTTGGCCGCAGTGTTGGTCAGCGCAGTCTCCCTGGGCGTGACCAGCTTCAGCTTCCAACCGCGTTCGTGGGTGGCGTTCGCGCTCGCGACCCTGGCGGTTGCCCTGACCTACGCCATGCTCGGAGTGCTGATCGGACCTATAGTCGGGCGCCTGGGCGGCCTGTACTTGATGTTCATGCTGCCTTTCCTTGATGTCGGGTTGGCCCAGAACATCATGTTCGACGCCGCCCCACCCGACTGGGCGACTTGGATGCCCTCCCATGGAGCTGTTCGCGTCTTGACCGACGCAGCGTTCACCCCCAGTTTCGACGAGACCGCCGGGGCGTTACTGGCCCTTGGCTGGCTAGCTGGGATCACGCTCGCGGCAGCCATGGTGTTCCACCGGATTGCCGCACCGGGCCGCACCCCACTGAGGACAGCCAGCTAAACGTCGAAGACGACGTCGTGGTTCACCTCGTGCACGAACCCCTGGACTCTCAAGTGTGGTGGGAGGCAATTTGACAGGGGTGCGCGGCTCGATTTTCTGCCCCCCGCGACATCTCCCGTGTCAACCAGAATCCGGCGCCGAGCAGCAGTACAGCCCCGTAAATCGTGCTCCGCGCCGGAACTTCGGCGAAGACCAGATACCCCAATGTCGTGGCTACCACAGGGGAGACAATGATATCGACCAGCGAGTAAACATTGGCGTTGAGAACTTTCAAAACGATGGAGATGCCGAAATAGGCGAATCCTGTGGAAATCACGCCCAAACCCCCCACCCAAAGCATCACCGGCACGGAGATACCTAGCCCGGGATAGGAGATTGTGGCTGAGACCTTGCCGGGCCCGACGAGCAGCAGCGAGGGCGACAGCACCAGTGCCGCGGCCAGGAGCGACCAGGCTATGTCGTTACCCGTCTCGGTCTTGCCCTCATAACGCATGTAGGTGATCATCGCCGCATAGATCGCCCCGGTTGCCAACGCCACAAGATTGCCCAGGGTGTGACCGCCGCTGAGCGGGTTAGCCACGGCGATACCGGCCAACGCAATGACGAAAATCCCGATGTAGCGCTTGTGCGCCTTCTCGCCAAGAAACAGTGCAGAAAAAATGAACACGAAGAACGGGGCAATACTCCAGAATATCACCGCATTGGCGATGGGCACCAACGTCATGGCGTAGTTGAACACTCCGCCCTGGGCCGCGATCAGCGCGCCGATGATGACCGTGTCCTTTACGTTCCCGCGCGGGAACCGGGGCCATTCCCGGCTCGCCAGTGCCCGCGCAATGAACAGAAACACCGCCGCGAAGGCCATCGCGTAAAACGTCAGCGTCTGGACGGGAATCAACCCGTCGCTAAGCTTGACAAATACGCCGATAGTCGCTTCAGACACGGTGATCAAAGCCAGCAGCAGTAGCGCCTTCATGTTCTATTTTTCGGCGCGGGCCGCGTGATGTCGATCGCTTCGGCGCCAGCCTCATCAAGGTGGCCGGTCTCCACTTGCAAGGTGGTGAAGAAGAACCCGAACTTGTTTTCGAGCACAGTGGAGGCTGTTTGCAGGACGGTTTGTGGATCGGCGCCCTCGACCACTCGAAGGTGTCCGGAGAAGATATAGCGTCCGCTGGTCAGTGCTGACGCGTGAACGTGGTGCACCCCTTGGACCCCCTCGGTGTCCTCCAGTGCTGCCGTGATCTCGGGAAGGCTGAGGTCGGTCGGTGTGCCCGCCATCAGTAGATGGGCAGCGTCCCGCAAGATGCCCCAGCTCGCCCACAGCAATACCACACCGAAAGCAATGCCCAAGAGTGGGTCGATCAGCAAGAAACCGGTAAAGCGGATCACGAGTGCGGTGACGATGATCAGGAGGCTGCCCACAAAGGTCTGAAGAATGTGCCACAGTGCGCCTGGCCTGCTGCGGTGATCTCGGACGGTGGACCCTCCTAAAGTGAGGGACCTACCGAAATGAGACCCAGCAGTGAGTGCATCACGCAGGCGGTTCAGCCAGGAGTTCAAGGATGAGCTGTGCCAGGAGGTCATCACGACCTCGAAGACGATCAAGGACGTCGCGGTGGCCTACGGCGTGGGCCCCGAGACATTGCGGAACTGGTTGAACAAGTACCGCGAGACCCACGGCGGCACGGAGACCGAGGTGACGCTCGATGAGCGGGCGCGACTCAAGGAGCTGGAGCGGGAGAACTCCGAGCTTCGCGCTGAGACGGCGTTCCTGAAAAAAGCAGCCTTAGATTCAAATCGTCAATGCAACAGGGCGGCGTAGCGTTCGGCGGGAGTGTCGTAGTCGAGGGTTTTCCGGGGCCGGTTGTTCAATCTCTCCGCGATTCGGTGCAAGTCAGCCTGGGAGTAGCCGTTCATGCTTGTCTTCTTCGGAAAATACTGACGAAGCCAGCGATTGGTGTTCTCGTTGGTGCCGCGCTGCCAGGGCGAGTGTGGGTCGGCGAAGTACACGCTGATCCCAGTGCCGGCGGCGACGTCTTTGTGTCCGGCCAGCTCCATGCCGCGGTCCCACGTCAGGGAGCGAGACATCGTCTCCGGGAGCGCCGACAGCTCCCGGCACAGTCCTTCAGTAACAGAGGACGCATGGCGTGAGTCGACCTGGACTAAGCAGGTGTAGCGGCTGGAGCGTTCCACGACGGTGGCGATCTGGGACTGCTGTGATCCGATGATCAGGTCGCCTTCCCAGTGCCCTGGTACAGCGCGGTCCGCGGCCTCGTCTGGACGGGCATGAATCGACACGGCGTCTTTGATCTGCGAGCGCCACTGGCCGGTGGTGGTGTTGCTGACGGCACGACGGATCGGCCTACCGGTGCGTAGTTGCTTCTGTAGCGACTTGTCCAGCACGTTCCAGGATTGGATGTACAGCGACCGATAGATCGCCTCGTGCGAGATCAACATCCGCGATCCGGCTGGGTACTGCTTCTTCAACCGTCCAGCGATCTGTTCCGGAGACCATTCCTCTTTCAGGCGTGCAGCGACGTAGCCGCGCAGTACAGGGTTGGTGGCCAGCTTGGGCTTTTGAGGGCGTCTGGCCCGTCGCCAGGCGCGGTCGTCGGCGTCAATGGCGCGGTAGCTCTTCCTGCCCTTGTTCTGTCCGACTTCTCGGCTGATCGTCGAGGCTGGACGTCCCAGCTGGCGACCGATCTGGCGGTACGAGTCGCCCGCCGCCAGACCGCGGGAGATCTCCTCCCGATCGGACAGACTCAATGTCCCCGCCCGGCGCTTCTGCGGCGGCTGATAGATCCCGCCCTTGGGCCGCAGGATCGAAAACACCGAACCCGGCGGCGAGTCGACCGATCGTGCGATCTCACTGATCGACGATCCCGATTTCCACATATCCCAGACCCGCTGCCGTTCCTCCGGCGGCAGTCCGGGTCGGCCGATCTTGGCCATCGTCCACCTCCACCATGAATTGCTTGGTGTTGCGTTGACGGTTTGAGTCTAAGGCGGCTTACTTCGCGCGGGAGCAGCGACCGTGAGCCGATACGAGTACATCGACTCCTGCAGGAACGACCCGTCCGAGACCAACCCGCTCTACAAGATGTGCGCCTGGCTGGCCGTGTCGACCTCTGGGTTCTACAACTGGCTCTCGCGCCCGACCTCGGCCACCGCGGCCCGCAGACAGGCGCTGACGGCCAGGGTGAGGCACTTCTTCGCCGCCACCGACGGCACGTACGGGTATCGGCGGATCCACGCCGACCTGGTCGACGAGGGCACCGAGTGCTCACCGGAGTTGGTGCGTCAGATCATGCGCTCCGAAGGCCTGGTGGCCTGCCAGCCGAGGCCATTTCGGGTCACCACTGAAGCTGACGACGCTGCTGCAGCCGATATGCCTGACCTGGTGGAACGCGACTTCACCGCCGATCGCGCCGGCGTCAAGTTCGTCGGAGATATTACGTACATCCACACGTGGCAGGGGTTCGTCTACCTGGCGACGGTGATCGACTGCTACTCCAAGAAGGTCGTGGGCTGGTCGATCGCCGATCACATGCGCACCGAGCTCGTTGAGACGGCGCTGAAGAACGCTGCCGCGACGACGGTGATCGAGCCGCGGGCGATCTTCCATTCCGACCGCGGCAGCGTCTATACCTCAGGCGACTACCGCAAGCTGGTCACGGACCTGGGGATGCGTTCCTCGATGGGCAGAACGGGCGTGTGCTGGGACAACGCGATGGCAGAGTCGTTCTTCTCCGCGCTCAAGAACGAACGCGTCCACCGCACCGTCTACGCCACGAAGCGGCAGGCCAGGCGCGACGTCATCAGCTACATCGAGGGGTTCTACAACACCCGACGACGCCATTCAGCGCTCGGCTACAAGCGCCCGAACGAGGTGCACTACGCTGGCCTCCAGCCGGCAACGGCAGCGTAGAGAAACCATCAACTCCGCTGTCCGAAATCAACGCGGCAGGTCAGCCGCGGACGTTCAGATCAGTGCGACTTTGTTTCCATATCAGACCCAACGAGATGACTTCAGTGAGCAAACCGCCCGCGGCTGCCCACAACATCGGCGTAGTGGACAGGTCGATCGGGGCAGTTAGCCGCATCCCGCCCATCACGATCACTACCAGCGCCATCACCAGCAGGAAACCGCCGTTGACCAATGCGCCGACAATTTCCGCGCGATACCAGCCGAAGCTGCGGTCTTCATCTGCTGGCCGGCGGGCGAGCCGTGCAGCAATGATGGCCACCAGTACGCCACCGACGGCCGAGAAAGTGTGGAAGGCATCTGAGATCACCGCGACCGAACCGGTCCATAACCCGATGCTAATTTCAATGAAGAAGTAAATTCCCGTCAGCCACGCCGAGATGGCCAGTCCCCACCCAGGGCCGCGCGCACCGTCCGTGTAACTGTGGCCTCCGTGTCCGTGAGTCATGAACCCCTCCTCCTGACCGCAAGGTCAGTTCTGGTGTGATTGCTCATCCCCACCGGGAGCAACCGGCAGGGCGAAATATGGTCGAAATTGAGGATCTGATCGGGTCAGTGCGAGTTAGTGCTCGCGTCTGGAGGAGAGCATCTCTGGTGGAGGTCATTGCGGCGGGGCGCTTCCTCGCTCGGTGGTGGCGGCGAAGTCTGTGGGTCGGGTGTCGAATACTCTCGCGCAGTGGCCGGAACAGAAGTAGTAGGTGTGGCCCTCGTGGGTGGCGCTGGCAGTGGCAAAGGCCGGGTCCACGCTCATGCCGCATACCGGGTCAGTGGCATGGGGAGTTGGCTCTGATCCAGGATCGTGGCGGTCGTCGCCGACTTCCACCACAGGTTCGGAGGCGAGCGACACCGCGGTGTCATCAGCGGCCCGTTCGGCAGTGAAGCCCCGGAGTCGGTTGGCGTTGACCACGACCGACAGGGAGGACAATGCCATCGCCGCAGCGGCAATCATCGGGCTGAGTCTGAGCCCGAAGAACGGATACAGTACGCCCGCAGCGATCGGGATACCGAGACCGTTGTAGAGGAAAGCGAAGACCAGATTCTGCTTGATGTTGCGCATCGTGGCTCGGGACAGGTCCACGGCGATGACCAGGCCTGACAACGCCCCGGATATTAAAGTGATGTCTGAGGACTCGATGGCCACGTCGGTGCCGGTGCCGATCGCTGAACCGACGTCGGCTTGGGCTAAGGCTGGGGCATCGTTGATGCCGTCGCCGACCATGCCCACAACCTTGCCCTCTGCTTGCAGTCGCTTAACTTCAGCGGCCTTGTGCTCGGGCATGACCTCGGCGACCACTCGAGTGATGCCGACTTGGTGGGCGATGGCCGCGGCGGTGGCCCGATTGTCCCCGGTCATCATCACTACCTCGATGCCGCGGGCCCGCATGGCGGCGATGGCCGCGATCGAGCCCTCCTTGAGAGTGTCGGCAACCGCGACGACGCCAGCGGGTCGAGCGTCCACGGCAACTAGCATAGGGGTCTTACCGTCCCCGGCCAGTTGCTCGACGTCAGCACTCAACACCTCGGCATCGACGCCCTCGGTGGTCAACAGGCGTCGGTTGCCAACCAGGACTGTCCGGCCCCCGACCAACGCCCTTACGCCTTGGCCAGTGATGGAGTCGAACTCGAAGGCCTCGGCCACGGTCACCTGCTGGTCTCGGGCACCTGCGACGATCGCCGCGGCCAGTGGGTGCTCGGAGAAGCGCTCCACCGCAGCTACCAGTGCGAGGACCTCCAAAGGTTCGAAGCCGTCGGCGGGCAGCACGTCGGTCAACGCCGGTTGGCCCTTGGTGATCGTGCCGGTCTTGTCCAACACCACGATATCGAGCTTCTGCGCAGTCTCGAGTGCCTCTGCCGAGCGGATCAAGATGCCAGCCGAAGCGGCCTTGCCTGTGCCGACAGTGATGGACAACGGCGTCGCCAGCCCCAATGCGCAGGGACACGCGATGATGAGCACCGACACTGCCGCAACCAACGCGAAAATGAACATGGGGGCTGGACCGAGCACGCTCCAAGCCGCGAACGTCCAGATCGCGACCACGATCACGGCCGGTACGAAGTAGCTAGAGACCAGGTCCACCAGGCGTTGGATGGGCGCCTTAGACCCCTGGGCCTGGCGGTCCAGGGTGATGATCTGGGAGAGCATGGTGTCCGCGCCGACCCTGGTGGCGGTGTAGCGGAAGGAGCCGGTCTGGTTGATCGTCGCCCCGATGACCAGGTCCCCAGCCGTCTTGGTCACCGGGATCGGCTCGCCCGTCACCATGGACTCATCCACCGCCGAGCCGCCCTCGAGTACCTGGCCGTCCACCGGGAGTTTCTCCCCCGGCCGGACTACGACCACATCCCCGGCCACGACGTCCTGGATAGAAATCTCGAGCTCCTCGCCGCCACGGATCACGCGCGCGGTCTTGGGCTGAAGTCCGATCAGAGTACGAATCGCTTCTCCGGTACCGGCCTTCGCCTTCGTCTCCAGCAGACGCCCCAGCAGGATCAGGGTGAGGATCACCCCGACCGCTTCGTAATAGACCTCCCGGACATCGACCGGCAGCTGCGACGGAACGAGCGTCACCACGAGTGAGTACCCGTAAGCCGCCAACGTGCCCAGGGTGATCAGGGAGTTCATGTCTGCTGTGCGGTGCGACAGAGCCATCCACCCCGTGCGGTGGATGGGCCAGCCCGCGTAGAACATCACCGGCGTGATCAACGCGAACTGCGCCCAGGGCTCCAGCAGCACCTGTGGCATCCAGGACACCGAGAAGAACTCGGTGAGCATCACCGCGAACACGACCGGGGTCGTGAGGATCGCCCCGAGCGCCACTCGACGCCACAGGTCGGAGATCTCGGCGGCGCGCTCCCGCCCTTCGACATCCCCGTGGTCTTTAGCCGGGCCCGAGGCATGCCCGTCGAACGGGTCAGCCACCGACCCCGCCTGTACCGGGGTCGCCGAGTCCCGGTCGTCGGCCTTATCGCTGACTAGGATCTGGCCGTGGAGCATGCCCATTCCGCAGGTAAGCTCGTGAGCACCGGGAGACAGGGCAGGCAGGTCGATCGTGGTCTGTCCGAACGCGGCCAACGCGCGGTTCACGTCAAGATCGGCGATGACCAGGCGAGCGGAACAGGACGAGTCCTCCTGTCGGTCCACCTGTACCCGCACTGGGATCCCCGGCCGCACTCGCACCACGTGCGGCTCGAATCCACCCCGTACCTGCATCGTGACCACCTGAACACCGTCCTGCACCCGGGCCCAGGCTGCGGTGGCGGTGGCGTCGGATCCTCTCGTCTCGGTTGCGTTCGGCGCGGTCGCGGCCAAATGGGTGGCGGCCGAGGACCCACAAGTCTCCGGCGAAGGCGGGTCACCCACGACCACGAGCTTGCCGTGAAGCATGTTCATCCCGCACGCAAAGCTGTACTCGCCGGGGTGATCGGGGACGAACTCCACCGACGTGGTCTCGAACGCGGGCAGAGTCTGGTTAATTTTGAAGTCGGGGAACAGTACCCGTGACGAGCACTCACCGCTTTCTTGCCTGTCGAACAGCAGCCGCACCGGCACCCCGGGGGAGACCTCAATCAGGTCCGGGCTGTATCCGCCCTTGACCGTGACTTTGACGACCTGCACGCCCCCCTCGAGTTCGGCCCGGCGAACTTTCCTGGTGCCGAAGAAGTACCAAAGTATGAATCCGGTCAAGGTGAGCGCAGCCAGCTAGATCATGACACCGCTACTGTTCATCGTCTGTCACCTTCCACGAGACCGAGCTTTTGCAGCCTGGTTCGTCGGGTCATTTCGTCGGGATGCAACGCACCGTGTAGGCCCGGCCAATGCCCGGTCAGCTCCATTCGGCCGGTCAGCTCAAAACCCACCTGTTCGACCGCGGTGAGGGTCTGCGCCAGGCTGTTTTCGCGAGAAGATCTGATCGTGATGACGGACTGCCCGTCTTTGATGAGGTCGACTGACACCCCCTCGACTTCGGGTAGCCCCCATAGATGCTCGATCATTCGCGCGATGCACTCACCGCAGGTCAGTCCCCTGACGGTGTAACTCATCGTGCTAGTGGCCGCTGCAGCCATCTCGGTGTCCTCCAGCCTTGGAAATCGCGTCGTGCTCGCTCCTGGTCGGTTCAATGCTGAGCCGATTGGATCCCAGGAGCGTGTAGTGGCGGGTTAATGGCCGTGGCCACCGGGCATTGCGAACATCATCAGGCCCATCATCGCCACGCACAGCGCGCCAAACACGATCACTCCGGTGCCTGCGACCCCGGTCACCAGCAGGACCCCGACAAGAACGAGCATCGGGACACAACACGCGAGCATCATCCAACGATGACCGGAGCGTCCGGGCTTCGAGGGCTCGGGCGGGTACTGCTCTTCCAGAGGCCCATCGCTGTAGGGGGAAGCCGACCCCGCAACGGGGGGCTGATCAGGGGGCGCGTCTAGTGGCTGGCGCCGTCGCTCCTGGGGTGATTGCTCGCTCATGAGGGGTGTCCTTTCCGAAGCGGGAGGCGGCCCAATTTTTTGTACAGTGGACAGTGCCCGGTCCCACCAGTGACGATCAGGTCCAGACCAGCCACGATCAACAACAGCTCCACGATCACCGCGCCCGTGGAGTCCGCCTGGCTGAGCAGAATTCCTCCGCCAACGACACCGAGAAGACCCAACACGATGCGAGCGCCCCTTTCGATAGGGGTGATGTTGATACTCCATCTCGCCTGCATCGTTTCCTCCTGGGTGCTCGATCCAGCCCCGAGTGCACGGGACCATTGATCGGTACACCCCCAATCTGCCAAGTGTTTGTGAAGGACGAACTGTCCTTCACGTGAAGGTTCGGTGAAGCCGGTACGGCGTGTGCCACAAGTGTGGGGAGATGCGCGCCTCAACGCGCTCAGCGGACGCGCGTCGTGCGGCCTGAATCGCGCTGGGTTGGTTGGAGTCTCTGGTGTGCTCTGTGTTCTCACTGGTGTTGGTGGTGTCGCACGGCGAGCCACTGGGCGAGGACGATGGCTAGGGCCACTAGCGCGGTGATGACGAGGGTGAACGGGTCCGATTGGCTCTTGGTGAGCAGGAAGGGCACCAGTACCGCGAGGTCAAGGATGATCGCGAGCAACGGGATCCAGGAGTTGGCGGCGACGTCGTTTTTGAGACGGCGGATGATCCCGAAGTGGATGGCAATGTCCATGGCCAAATACAAGATAGCGCCAAGGGAGGCGATCTGGGAGAGGTCGAAGAAGGCGGCCATCACGATCGCCAGCCCGGCGGTGATGTAGAGCGACTGATGTCCTGGCCGGCCGGGCAGGCCCGGGGCTTGGCCCATTTCTCGGAGCATGTCGTAGAGCTTCGAGACTGAGAATAGGCTCGCGATCAGTCCAGACAGTGTGGCGACCACCGCGATAAGCACGGTTATTCTCATGCCCCAGTCGCCGAACATCGGCTGGGCTGCTTCGGCCAGTGCGTAGTCGCGGGCCTCGATGATCTCTGGCACGGTCAGGCTCGCAGTGACTGCGACGGTGATCAATAGATAGAGCGCCGTGCACAGGGCGATGGAAATAATGATTGAGCGGCCGATATTGCGCTTGGGGTTCTTCAGATCCCCGCCGTGGTTGGTGATCGTGGTGAACCCCTTGTACGCCAGGATGCATAGGGTGACACCGGCGAGAAAGCCCACCCATCCCTGGTCTGGTGGCGTGCGTCCAGCGGCGGTAATGAGCCGGGGCAGGGAGGAGAGTCCCGCGGCGAGGATTCCCGCGATCGCCAGCACCGCGATGCCGACGATCTTGAGCGCTGCGGTGACCGTGGCAGAGCGCTCCACTAGTTGGTTGCCCACCAGGTTCACCAGTGCGGCGCCGGCGATGGCGAGGACGGCCAGCACCGGGACCCACACGTCGGAGTCCTGCATCCCGAACGGTCGCAGCATGTAGGTACCGAAGGTTCGGCCGAGAAGGGACTCGGCGAGGATCATCGACACGTACATGAACAGCGAAACCGAGCCAGCCACGACCCCGGGTCCATACGCGGCTTTGAGTTGCATCGCGATTCCGCCCGAGGAAGGGTTGGTGGCTGAGTAGCGGATGTAGGAGTAGGAGCTGAAGGCCACCACCACTGCCCCGGCAAGGAAGGCCCACGGCATCCACCCCCCGGCCAGCTCGGCGACCTGCCCTACCAGGGCGAAAATGCCCGCCCCGATCATCACCCCCGTCCCGAGCGCAACGGATCCAGTGAGGGTCAGTGAGTTCGAGGACTGGGCGCTGCGATCCATGCGGTACCGTACTTTCTTCTCGTCGGGCGGGGTTGGCGGTGTGCTTGCGGTCGGGTGCGCCGAGTTCAGCGGGCCAGGATCGTGCCCATCATGCCGAGGTCCTCGTGGTCGAGGATGTGACAGTGGTAGACGGTGCGGCCGACGATGTCGTCGAAGGCCACGCGGATGGTGACGCGGCCGAAGGCCGGAATGTTGACCACGTCCTGCCAGGTGGGTGACTCGCCGTCGTCGAGGACTTGCATGGGCCACACGTGCAGGTGCATTGGGTGGTCCATGGGGCTGGTGTTGGTCAGGGTCCATTCCTCCACAGTTCTGGCGCGGACCGTGATGTCGTTTCGGTCGGCGTCGAACTGTCGGCCGTTGATGGTGAACGACATCATCGATTCGGCTCCGCGCATCCCACGGCCCATGCCCATGCCCATGGCGAATTCCAGGGTTCGACGGGCAGTTACCGGTGCGGTGCGCAGGTCCCGCAGGGCCGGTCCTGCGGGCACGGGATCGGGTTCGTCCGCCGGGGGCCCAGTCACGTCCAGCGTGAGCAGACCGATCGGCTCGTCGTCCGCCGGGAACGCACCGGCCATGGGTCCGCCCATCATGCCAGGCATGGCGCCGCGGTCCACCGGGATGCTGAGCAGAGTGGAGGTGCCCTGGCGAGCGTCCACCAGGAGTTCGACTCTGTTTCCGGGAGCCAGCGTCACCTCGGTGAGGTCGACAGGTTCGGGTAGGCGGCCGGTGTCACGGCCGAGCAGGCGCAGAGACTGACCATCCAGGGTCAGGCGCAGGTAGCGGGACGGGCAGGCGTTGACGATCCGCCACTGCTCTCGCTCTCCCGGCGAAGCGGTGGCCCGGGGCCGAACCTGGCCGTTGACCATCACTATCTCGCCTTGACGGCCCATCATCTTCTCGGGCGGGGACGCGGCAGCCGGGTTGCCAGTGCCGTCGAGGGTGATGTCGGAGACGACCAAGGTGCGCTCACGGGACACCGGGACCGGCTCGGGGTCCTCAACAACGATCGCTCCGTAGAGTCCGGCCGCCAGTTGGTCAGCGACATGGCCGTGGTGGTGGGGGTGGTACCAGAAAGTCCCGGGCGGGTGGTCGTTTGGCAGGACGATTTCGTAGTCGAAGGACTCGCCGGGGGAGATGCTGACGAAGGGGTTGTCGCCATTGCCCTCGGGGGAGACGTGCAACCCGTGTACGTGCAGGTTGGTCGGGGTGTCGAGTTCGTTGGCAATCGCCACTCGGATCGTGTCTCCGCCCCGAACGCGCAGGGTGGGGCCTGGGAGTGTGCCGTTGAACGCCTGCACGTTTGCGTTTCGCCCGCCGATCTTGACCCGGGCGGGGGCGGCGACCAACTCCAGATCGAGCACACCGTCCCGACTGGCCACCACGTCCGGCTCGAGAAGGTCGTCACCACCGTCGGAGAAGCCACCACTGTTCGTGGTGTTGCCCTCACTGACGGTCCACCACAGGCCGGCCCCGCCCACGGCGGCGGTGCCGGCCCCTGCCAAACCCAGTGCGAGGAGCTGCCGTCGGGTCAGCTCGCTCACTGCCGTCCCTCGCCCAGAGTGTGTAGTCGCTCCCGGTACTCCTCGGTGGTTAGCTCTCCACGGGCGTAGCGTTCGTCCAGGATCTCTCGCGGCTGGCGCGGGCGTTCCCCGGTTTTGACATGCTCATGCCCTCCGGTCTGGCCCCGGCCGCCGGTGAACGCTTTCGCCAGGACGACGGTGACCACCACCGTGCCCAGAATGACCAAGAGCCAGAAGATCCACATCCAGCCCATTCCCGAACCCATCCCGTTGTTCCACATCATCGCGATCGTCCTTCGCTACTTCTCAGTCCCGAGCGTGTGGCCCGCCGGTGTCTGGGGGGTGGTGGCGCCGGGTGCGGGGCGTGGCGGTCGGTCTGGAGACCGTGGATCGGCATCGGCACCGAGGGTCTGGGTGTGGAGCAGCACGTGCAGGATTCAGCGATCGCTTCCAACGGAAGGTTACTGCGAGGCTGGATAGACATCTTCTCCTCTTCATATTCGTTGCTGGTGCTCACTGGAACACCTCCAATTATACCCCTATGGGGTATGTGGGGTAGGTGGTTGAACCCGGCTCACCCATCGATTGGTCCCTGGGTGTCTCACGCCTGGGGAGCGGTCCCTGTCAGGGCGACAATGAGGCAGAGCACGCTGGCCCAGAACACGCCCAGGCCAATGGCCACCACGGTTACACTCGCCCACTCCATACCGCGCCCCTGTCTTCCGGTCGAGTTCCACATTGGCCGGTACGCCCGCGTATTTGTGTGGAGATCAGGTGGAGGTCTGATCAAGAATTTCCGCTGGCGAGCTGACACTCAGGACAGGCTGGAACGATCGAGACCATGGTGGAGAACCCTCGTGCCCTCGAAGATGGGGGAAATTTGGGGAAGGGTGAGTTCGCAGAAACTACAGCTCGGCATCGTTTAGTGGCCCTTCATAGTGAAGGGCCCGTTTAGTGGAAGGTCTGCGTATTTAGCCGCACCCCGCCCAGGCCGCGGGCGGCCAGGTCGGCGAAGAAGGTGTTCCATGAGGCCGTGGTCTCACTGGTGGCGACTTGTATGCCCAGCACCTCGCGGTGGCCGTCGCCGTTGACGCCGAGGGCGCAGGGCTCACGCCCAGTCTTCGATCGATTTGCTCGCGGGGCCGAATCCCGCGGGGTCGTAGCGCGAGCCAAAGTGCGCCCAGGACCACGGTCAGTGTCGAGCCGGCAGTGTGGCTCTCGGTTAACCAACCGGCAAATGCTGCAGCGGTCCCCCGACGGACATCACAACCAGAACCGCCATGAGGCGTGGAGACCAGGAAATGATGGGCGCTGTAGGGCACCGGCAGAGGGTGCTTTCAGGGGCCAGTCCGAAAACCGCGGTTCTCCGAGCCCGATCGACCAGCCTCGGGCAACGTGTCCTGGGGCGCCCACCTCGCTCCCTCGGTGCCAAGGTCAAGATCTCGTGAAGAAACCTGACGACTCGAATCATGTACCCACCGGGGGTATATGATTCTGGTGTGGGATCGCCCCACGGCGTTCGGCGAAAGGATTAAGACGATGACGGCCACCACATACCAAGTTCAGGGGATGACCTGCGGGCATTGCGTTTCGTCCGTGAAAGCCGCTGTTGGTGCATTGCCCGGCGTGATCGGCGTCGAAGTCAACTTGCAGGCAGGAAGTATGACAACGACCGGAACCGCGACTACCCAGGCCGTATCCCAAGCCGTGGCCGACGCCGGATACGCGATAGTCTCCGCAGATCAGACGGTCGGTGTCTCCTTGCCTATGGCGAGTGGAACGGGTGGCTGCTGCTGCAGCTGACGCTTGTCTTGCGCCTGGCGGAGGTCTTGCGTGGGGACCGGGTCGCCATCAGTTGCCGCCCCGGTTGCGGGCGGTGATGAGGGCGGGTGAGTCCACTGAGTCCTCCTGGATGGTCCTGGCGGGGTCGGGCTCACTCTAGGGGCCGGGTACGTCACCGTCGGCGCCCGCTGGCGGGCAACCCGCCGAGCTGCCGAGACGCCGGGCCGCCGAGCCGCCGGGGGCGAGCGTGGGGAGCCGGCGTGCGGCGCGTTCGGGACGAAGTCCATGACGATGGCGACGACGACACGGGCCCGCGGCGGCCAGAGTTCTGGTTGCGGGCTGGTTCGTATTCACGCAGGCCGTGCCGGACCCGCAGGATTGGCATAGTTTCTCGACAGGGGTGATGAGTATGCAGAGCCGGGATGGTGAGGACGCAGTCAGGCTCGCGACACTTCGTGCAGCAGTCGAGCTGGGCTGGGCTGACGTGGCGGCGGGCCGCTACGTGGATGTCGGCGACTCGGACCTGGACGACGCCACCGCGTACATCCGCGCACGAGCAGTGGCCGACGGTCGGTCACCTGGGTGACGGCGACATTCCGCCTCACGGTGAGCGCGGGTGAAAAGTCTGTCTGGTCTGCCGTTTCGACCCGGACATGCTCGTGGTGGGCGGGGTTCTCCACGACGCGATGGACGTGGGCCAGCACGTCGATCCTGCTCACGTGTGGAGCTGAGCGAGGGCGGCTGGGGAGAGGTATGCGCCCGGAATGGACCAGACCGGGTGCGTACCCGGGCCGGCGGCGTACATAGGGGACGCGCAACCCCGGAGGGGGCGAAGGCCGGCCAGGCGGGGGCGGGGTGAGCGTCCCCGGCCCAGCCTCGTCCCGCCCTCTGGACCGACGTGGAACAATGGCCAGCGGACTGCGCCCGCCTAGCGGCGCCGGCCACGCACACGAACCCACGAACTTCCCCCAAGGAGCACAGATGGCGCTTATCGAGCAGGTCGGAGCCCGGGAGATCCTCGATTCGCGAGGCAACCCCACCGTCGAGGTGGAGGTGCTTCTGGACGACGGCTCGTTCGGCCGCGCCGCCGTGCCGTCCGGTGCGTCCACCGGCGCCCACGAGGCCGTGGAGCTTCGCGATGAGGACGATCGCTACCTGGGCAAGGGCGTCACCAAGGCCGTGGAGGCCGTGCTGGACGTCCTCGCCCCCGCCGTCATCGGCATCCCCGCCGAGGACCAGCGCGTCGTGGACGAGGCCCTCCTCGACGCCGACGGCACCCCCAACAAGTCCACCGTCGGCGCCAACGCCGTCCTCGGCGTCTCGCTGGCCGTGGCCCGCGCCGCCGCCGAGTCCTCGGGCCTCGAGCTCTACCGCTTCATCGGTGGCGCCAACGCCCACGTGCTGCCCGTGCCGATGATGAACATCCTCAACGGTGGCGCCCACGCCGACTCGGGCGTCGACGTTCAGGAGTTCATGATCGCCCCCATCGGCGCGCCCACGTTCCGTGAGGCCCTGCGCATGGGCACCGAGGTGTACCACCACCTCAAGACCGTCATCAAGGATCGAGGCCTGTCGACCGGCCTGGGCGACGAGGGCGGGTTCGCCCCCTCCGTCGAGTCCACCACCGCCGCTCTCGACCTCATCGCCGAGGCCATCGAGAAGGCCGGCTACTCGCTCGGCACCGACGTGGCCCTCGCTCTGGACGTCGCCGCCACCGAGTTCTACAAGGACGGCAAGTACCACTTCGAGGGCAAGCAGCTCTCCGCCGCCGAGATGGCCGACGTCTACGCCGAGCTCGTCAACAAGTACGCGCTGGTCTCCATCGAGGACCCGCTCGACGAGGACGACTGGGACGGCTGGAAGACGCTGACCGACATGATCGGCGACAAGGTGCAGCTGGTCGGCGACGACCTCTTCGTCACCAACCCGCAGCGCCTGGCCGAGGGCATCGAGAAGGGCCTGGCCAACGCCCTGCTGGTCAAGGTCAACCAGATCGGCACCCTCACCGAGACGCTGGACGCCGTGGACCTGGCCCACCGCAACCGCTACGCCTCGATGATGTCGCACCGCTCCGGCGAGACCGAGGACACGACCATCGCCGACCTCGCCGTGGCCTGCAACTGTGGCCAGATCAAGACCGGCGCCCCGGCCCGCTCCGAGCGCGTGGCCAAGTACAACCAGCTGCTGCGCATCGAGGAGATGCTCGGCGACGCCGCCCGGTACGCCGGCGCCGAGGCGTTCCCGCGCTTCAACGCCTGACGGCACCAACACCGCCCGTCGGCAGTTCACCGCTGACGGGCACGTAGTCGGAAAGGAAGGCGCATGGCTCGCCCGCCCCGCCCCTCGGACCGCCGGGGAGACGCACGCGATCGTGCGGCGTCCCGGCGGCCCGGGGAGGCGTCGGGCGCCATCCGTCGCCGTGCGAACGGGACGGGCCGGGGGACCGCCGCAGACCGGGGGAGCAGCACCGGCCGCGGCCCGGGTGCTACCGGCCGCGACGGGGTCGACGGGCAGAGCGGGGCCGATCAGCCCGCCGACCCCACCCGCCGGGAGCCGACGCGCCGGCGGACGCCGAGCCGCGAACGGGACCGGCCCGTCCCGGCCTCCGCTCGCTCCGGCCGGGTCGGCACCACCGCGCATCCGGAGGCCCACCGCCTCACCACGCGCACGGACCTGTCCGACACCCTGCTGGGCCCGCGGAACTACACCCCGCGGCGGATCGGACTCCTCGCCGTCGTCGCCATCATCCTGCTGGTCACCGTGTCGTTCCCGCTGCGCAATCACTATCAGTTCCTGCGCGACGAGAAGACCGTGGCGCAGGAGCGGGCCGCGCTGGAGGCGACGATCGCCGAGCTCGAGGCCGAGGAGCAGATGCTGTCGGACCCGGCGTACATCGAGCAGCAGGCCCGCATCCGCTTTGGCGCCGTGAAGCCGGGGGAGACCCCGTACCGCGTGTCGATGGTCGACCCGATCGAGCAGGCCGTGGCCGAGCAGAAGGCGGCCGAGCTGGCGGCGCAGCCGTGGCAGACGCGCGTGTGGAACTCCATCGCCGAGCCCGCGGACCCGATCATGCCGGAGGATTCGGCGGTGCTCGAGGGCACGTCCATCCCCGGTGGCCCCGACACCCCGCCGGTGCCGGTCGTGCCCGGCGTGCCCGGCGCCGACGACCCCGCCGCCCCCATCCCGGGCGGCGTCCAAGATCAATCACAGGAGGACCCCCCAGCGTGAGCGCCGAGCAGAGCGTGTCCAGCGAAGACCTCGACGCGATCCAGGCTCAGCTGGGTCGGCCGCCGCGGGGCGTGCTGGAGGTGTCCTACCGCAGCCCCGACGGCCAGCCCGGGGTGGTCAAGACCGCGCCGCGGCTGGAGGACGGCACCCCGTTCCCCACGCTGTACTACCTCACCGATCCGCGGCTCACCGCCGAGGCGAGTCGGCAGGAGTCCGCGGGGATCATGAGGGGGATGACGACGAGGTTGGCCCAGGAGCCCGAGCTGGCAGCCAACTACGTGCAGGCGCACGAGCGGTTCCTCGCCAAGCGCAACGAGATCGAGGACCTGGGCACGGATTTCAGCGGTGGCGGCATGCCCGAGCGCGTCAAGTGCCTGCACGTGCTCATGGCGTACGCGCTCGCGGAGGGGCCGGGCGTGGTCTGGCTGGGCGACGAGTCCGTGGCGTTGGCCTGCGAGGCCGGGTTGCGCGGCAACGCCCTGCCCGCCGACTGGCCCACGCCCGAGGAGCTGGGCGTGCCCGACTACCTCGCGATGGACGAGCAGTGACCACCACCGGATCGAGTAGCACCGGCCCGGCCCGGCCCGGCGCCGTGCGCGTCGGCGCGGTCGACTGCGGCACCAACTCCATCCGCCTGCTGGTCGCCGAGGGCGTCCCCGGCGAGGCCGGACTCACCGACGTCACGCGCGAGATGCGGATCATCCGGCTCGGCGAGGGCGTCGACGCCACCGGGCGACTCTCGGATGGTGCGCTCTCCCGCTGCCGCACCGCGCTGATGGACTACACCGCCACGATGGCGGAGCTCGGTGTGCAGTCGGTGCGGATGGTCGCCACTTCCGCCACCCGCGATGCCCGCAATAAGGATGAGTTCTTCGGTATGACCGCCGAGGTGCTCGGCAAGCACTTCCCGGGCGCGCAGGCCGAGGTCATCTCCGGACAGACCGAGGCCGAGCTGACCTTCGCCGGCGGGGTGTCGGACCTGTCGCCGGCGGACGGGCCGTTTGTAGTGACCGACCTCGGCGGCGGCTCCACGGAGATCGTCGTGGGCGAGCTCGTCCGCGGCGACGTGCAGTTGCTCGGGGCCCGCAGCCTCGATGTGGGCTGTGTGCGGATCACCGAGCGAGTGCTGCATTCGGATCCGCCCACCACGGCCGAGATCGCTGAGGCACGGGCCGTGATCGCCGATGCGCTGGCAGAGGCCGGCGACGTGCCGGTGGGCCGCGCCGCGCGCTGGGTGGGCGTGGCCGGCACCTTCACCACGCTCTCGGCGTTGGCGCAGGGGCTGGGGGAGTACGACCCGCAGAAGATCCACGGCAGCGTCATCCCGCTGGATCGCATGCGCGAGGTGTGCGACCGCCTGGTGGCCTCGTCGGTGACCGAGCGACGCAGCCTGGGGCCGATGCATCCGGGCCGTGCGGATGTGATCGGCGGGGGCTCGATCGTGGTCCAGGCGGTGTGTGATGTGATGGCAGAGCGCGCGGGGTTGTCCGAGCTCACGGTGAGTGAGAAGGACATCCTGGACGGCATCGCGATGTCGGTGCTGACCTGCCTGGCCGGCTAGACCGGCCAGGCATCCTGCGCCCCAACCGGTTCCGCGCCGGCGGGTCGGAAAGCCCCCATAGCCCAATTGGCAGAGGCAGACGGCTTAAAACCGTTTCAGTGTCGGTTCGAGTCCGACTGGGGGCACTCTGAACAGCGGCTATAGCGCAGCTTCGGGCTGAGACTATCCATCAAATCATTCAAAAAAGATGTCGCGCGCAGTTCGGTCTCTTCCCACGGTTTGCGCTTGGTCGTCGATCTCGCGGTGGTTCAGCCGTGCACCTGAGGGTAACGCGCCACCAGCTCATCGCTGCTGCGCCTCTATCACAGGTGACCCGATGCTGGGATGACCCGCCCTTCCTCCGAGCTGTACAGCTTGCCATTTGTCGAACAGTGCAGAGCAAGGGGCGGAGCAGCCAACCGATGACGCCGGCCAGGACGCCTCATCCGTACCGTCCATATGGTCAGAGATAAGGGACCTGAAAGACTGAGGCGGTATGTATGTCCGATAACCGATAAACGAACCGAAGTAGAGGGCCGCGAGTGAGCGCGCAGGTAGCCAAAATCAGCCAGTCCGCGGTGTGGGACACCGCGGACAAGTTCCTCCGCAACGTCGTCGATCCCGAGGACTACGGCGAGTACATCCTGCCGTTCCTCATCCTCCGCCGCCTGGAGTGCCTCCTCGACGACACCAAGGACGAAGTCGTCGAGCTGGCCGAGTCGGGCAAGTACAACGGCGAGATGCTGAACATGGCCGTGCACGCCAAGTTCGGTCTCGGCTACTACAACACCTCGCGCTTCACCATGGAGACCATCGGCAAGACCGATGACCATGTCCAGGAGTCGCTGCTGGAGTACCTCGACGGGTTCTCCGAGCACATCGCCGACATCTGGGAGTCGTTCAAGTTCCGGGAGAAGATCGCCACCCTGAGCAAGAACAACAGGCTGTGGCAGGTCATCCGTCACTTCGCCGCGCTGGAACTGCACCCCGACCGCATACCCGATGTGAGCATGGGCGATCTGTTCGAGGACATCATGTACCGGGCCTTCACGACCAAAGGCAAAGCCGCGGGTGCGTTCTACACCCCACGCGATGCGATCCGCCTAATGGTGGATGTGTTGTTCGCCTCCGACGATGAGGGCCTAACCGGTAAGGCACCGGCACGGTCTGTCTACGACCCCACCGCGGGCACCGGCGGCATGCTTCTGGTCGCAGAGCGTGCTCTCAAGGAGATGAACCCCAACATCGACGTGTCGATGTACGGGCAGGAAATGATGGACCTGGCCTACGCCATCGGCAAGGCCGACCTATTGATCCAGGGCGGACGACCGGAGTCGATCAAGCAGGGCGACACCCTGCGCGAGGACCGCTACGAGGGCGACACCTTCGACTACGTCCTGTCCAACCCGCCGTTCGGTAGCGACTGGTCTGTCTCCAAGGTCGAGGTCATGCGCCAAGCAGCGGTGCCCGGTTCGCGGTTCTCTCACGGTCTCCCGGCCACTTCCGATGGCCAGATGCTGTTCCTGAGCCACGTGGCCTCGAAGATGGCACCCAGAGGCGCGAACGGGGCCGGTGGACGCGCCGCTGTGGTCTCCAATGGCTCTCCCCTGTTCACCGGCAAGGCTGAGTCCGGGCCGGACCGAATCCGCGCTTGGTTGCTGACGAGCGATCTCGTGGACGCGATCATCGCTCTGCCGGAGAAGATGTTCTACGGCACCGGCATCTCCACCTACGTGTGGATCCTCGACAACAACAAGGAAGAGCACCGCAAGGGCAAGATCCAGCTCATCAACGCCGCACCGTTCTGGTCCCCGATGCGCAAGGGGATGGGCGACAAGACCCGCGAGATGAGTGAGAGCAACCGCGCGGCTGTTCTGGATCTCTACACCGCCTTCGAGGACGGCGAGCACTGCAAGATCGTCACCGCCGACGACCTCGGGTACCGCGACGTGCCTGTGGTCAAACAGCACCACTACTGCACCAAGGTGACCGCCGAGGCCATCGAGCAGGTGCTATCCCACCCCGCCGCGACGGACGATCACCGCGGCATCATTGAGAAGCTGGACGGGGTGGTGTGGAACAGCCTGCCGACACTGCTCAAGACCCGCTCCAAATCCGCCGGGGTCAAGATGCCCACCGGACTGATCGACGCGATCATGAACGCCGTCGCCCACGACGATCCCGACGCCCCGCCCGCCGTGTCTCGCACCGGAAAGCCAGTGCTCGTGGACGGTTTCTCCATGACCGAGCGCATCCCCCTGTCCGAGGACGTGGACGAGCACATGCGCCGCGAGGTGCTGCCCTTCGCTCCCGACGTGACGTGGGACGAGGCCGCGTCCAAGGTCGGCTACGAGATCCCCTTCACGCGCCTGTTCTACAAGCCGGTGCCGGTCCGTCCCCTGGAGGACATAGATGCCGACATCGCGCGCGTCATGGCGAGCCTGGAGGCCAAGTTCGCGGCGGTGCGGGAATGAGCGCCTATTCCGCTGCGAGCCGCACTCGATGGCTCGGGGCTGTTCCATGGAATGTGGCTCCGGCGTGGGCAGTGTTCCATGAACGTTCTGAGAAGAGTGGCCCAACAGACGACCGACTAACCCCCTCGCAGCACTACGGGGTCCTAACGCAGCGCGAATATATGGAGCTAACTGGCAACCGCGTTGTCATCAACAAATCCGATCGCGACGTGGCGAAGCGCGTCCTCCCAAACGACTTCATCATTCATCTTCGGAGCTTTCAAGGCGGGATCGAGCACAGCCGCGTGTCTGGCAAAGTAACTAACGCCTACACGGTTCTGAGGCCTGTAGTCGGTGCAGACCCCGAGTATTACAGATACTTCCTTAAGTCCGATCCGTTTATCAGCGGCTTGTCGTCAATGACCGATCAGCTCAGGGACGGGCAGTCCATCAGCTTCGGCAAATTCAGCACTATGCGGCTCCCCCTCCCGCCCCTCCCCGCCCAACGCGCCATCGCCAACTACCTGGACCGCGAGACGGCGGAGATCGACGCGATGGCAGCGAAGCTTGATGAACTGGTGGGCAAGCTGGAGGAGCGAGAACTTGATTTAATCCTGAGCGAGACCCAAGTTTACTCAGACATTAACCATACGCGGTTAGAACTCGCAGCAGAGGTCTCACTCGGAAAGACGTTCCAAGGAAAGCAGAAGAGCGAGTCTGAGTCTCTTACGAACTATGTGCGCGCTGCCAGTATCCAACACAAGGGGGTGCTGGTGCTTGATGATCAGATGATGTGGATGTCACTTGAGGAGTTGAATAACCTCTCGCTAAGGGCGGGGGATGTGCTTGTTGTAGAGGGCGGTGCGGGCTACGGCCGAAGCACTTGCCTCACGGCAGATCTACCCTCCTGGGGGTTTCAGAATCACGTTATTCGTGTGCGTCCCCGACCCGGCTGGTTCGGTCCATTCATCGATTACACCATTCGCGCGCATAAGGCTGCCGGTCTCATCGAACTATTAGCAGTGGGGGCGACCATCCCCGGATTGTCTTCAGAGAAAGTCCGATCTCTCCCCATCGCGGCGATTCCAATGGAAGACCAAATCACTATTGCGCAGCGATTGGCGGAGCGGCTGAGCCTACTAGACTCGATGATCGCGGGCGCCCAGGAATTGAAAACACTGCTGACCGAGCGCCGGTCTGCTCTCATTGCCGAGGTAGTCACCGGCCGTAAGGAGGTTCCCGTTTCATGAGCACTGCTGTGTTGATGGAGCGCGAGTTCGAGGACAACATCTGCCAGTCCCTGGCCGAGCGCGGCTGGCTCTACGACCCCGCCGATACCGGCTGGGACCCGGAGCTGGCCCTGCACGGTCCGGACGCGCTCGCATGGCTGGAGTACCGGCACCCCAAGGAGTTCGCCAAAGCAGTACCGGACAATGGGTCGGACGTGGAGCGCAACTTGGCCCAGACCCTATTGCTCAAGCATCTGTCCGAGCGTGTGCTGGGCGGCAAGGTCAAGTACGACACCGCGCACGGCAAGATCCGCGGCGGGCTCCTCGGGGCGCTTCGGGAGGGGTTCAAGCACACCCGGGCCGGGCACATGACCTCCACCTTCGGGGCGATGGCTGCGTACCCGCCCGCGAACCCGATCCTCACCACAGCGGTGGAGGCGGCGAAGACCAATCGGCTACGGGTGATCCGGCAGGTCCGTTTCGACGCCGAGACCAACGAGACCATCGACCTGGTGCTGTGCGTGAACGGTGTGCCGGTGGTGACGATGGAACTCAAGACCGACAACACCCAGGCCGTCGACGAGGCCAAGAAGCAGTACCGCCGCGACCGAAAGCCGGGACGAGGAAAGTCCAGGGCACTACTGGCTCCGGGCCGCTGCCTGGTGCATTTCGCGGTGTCGAACTCGGAGGTCTACATGACCACCGAACTCAAAGGCGACCGCACCTTCTTCCTCCCGTTCAACCAGGGCACCGAGGACGGCCAGCCTGGCAACCCGCCGTCGGAGACCGGCTCGGCCACGGACTACCTGTGGCGGCAAGTCTTCGACCGCGACCTGTTCCTGCGTCTGCTCAACGACTACGCCCTGTGGGAGCCGTCCAAGCGGGACAAGAAGGGCAAGGCAATCGGCAGCGGCGGTCGGCTGATCTTCCCGCGCTTTCACCAGCTCCGCGCCACCGAGTCCGTGGTCTCCGACATCCTCACTCACGGCGTGGGTGGCCGGTATCTGATCTGGCACTCTGCCGGTTCGGGCAAGACCAAGACGATGGCATGGATGTCGCACAACCTCATCCGCAGGCACGACGCCGCGGGCACCAAGCTGTTCGACTCGGTGATCATGATCTCCGACCGCACAGTGCTCGACCAGAACATCCGCGACGACATCGCGCTGCTCCAAGCATCCGAGGGTCTGATCGTCCCCGTCGGGGAGGCCGGCGGCGCGAAGTCGCCGCAGCTCCTCCAAGCGCTCCGCGATGGCGGGCACATCATCTCCTGCACCCTCCAGACCTTCCCCGAAGTGCTCAAGATCATCGGGGACCGCAGCGACCTGGAAGGCCGCAAGTGGTGCGTGATCGCTGATGAAGCGCACTCGTCCCAGACCGGATCCGCTGCCCTGGCGCTGCGACGCCTGCTGACCGATGCGGTGGCCGAGTCCGAGGACGGTGAGCCACTGACCGGGGACGACCTGCTCACCGCGAAAGAGTCCGCCGTGTCCCAGGCGCTGAACCTGACGTACGTCGCGCTCACGGCCACCCCGAAGGCCAAGACGCTGCGCCTGTTCGGCTCCAAGCGCGGGGACGGCGACGATGTCACCTATCTGGCGTTCGACACCTACACAATGGCCCAGGCCATCGGCGAGGGCTTCATCCTCGACGTACTGGGCAACTACACCACCTACGACATGCTCGCGAGCGTCCGCGACGAGCTGGGCCGCGAGGAGCACGTCAACCGCGGCGAGGCGGTCTCCGATCTGGTCCGGTTCGTCCGGCTGCACCGCACCTCGATTGCCCAGAAGGTCGAGGTCGTCGTCGAGCACTTCCGACGCAACGTCATGCACCACCTCGACGGTCACGCCAAGGCTATGGTCGTCACCTCCTCTCGCCAGGCTGCGGTGAAGTGGTCGCTGTCGATGAACGAGTACATCGCGAAGAAGGGGTACGCGGACATGCGGACCCTGGTGGCGTTCTCCGGCTCGGTGGACCTCGACGACCGACCGGACTCCCTCGGTCTGACCGAGGCCGGGATGAATCAACGCGGCGACACCGAGAACGCTTTCAAGACCGAGGACCAGTACCGCGTCCTCATCGTCGCCGATAAATTCCAGACCGGCTTCGACGAGCCCCGTTTGTGCGCGATGTACGTGGACAAGAAGCTCTCAGGGATCACCACAGTCCAGACCTTGTCGCGGCTCAACCGGATCTACCCGGGTAAGCCGACCCCGATGATCCTGGACTTCATCAATACTCCCGAGGACATCCAAGCGGACTTCAAGGTCTATTACTCGGACGCGAAGGTTCACGGCGAGGTCGATCCCAACACCCTCCACGACTTGGCCGACGTACTGGACAGCGGGCGGTCTACACAGCTTGGAGAAGATGGTGGAGGTGGCTGACGCCTACGCGGCCGGCGAGAACGGTGAGACGCTGCGCAAACTCATCACGCCCATCGTGCATGCCTGGAACGGTGAGTACCGGCAGGCGAAACTGGCCGGGGACACCGATCGTAAGCAGGAGATCTTGGACTTCCGGACCAACCTGATCAAGTACAAGAACGCCTGGGAGTTCCTCACCCAGATCGTCGACTACGCCGACATCGAGATCGCCAAGCGAGCGGCGTTCGCGATGATCCTGGGGCGCAACCTCAAGATCACCGACCGCCCCGAGGACGAGGACTACGTGGGCGGTGTCGAACTATCAGGCGTCGGTCTCGTGCCCGCCCGGATCGAAGACGATCTGTCCCTGACCGAGGGAAGCGACGCCCCACTGACAACTCCCGAGTTCCTCCCCCAGACCGGCAGCATGCCCGCCCCGGTCAAGGAGACGTTCGAGCGCGTCATCGAAGAGGTCAACGCCCGGTTCGCCGCCGCGGGGGTCGCCGCCAGCGACCGTGAGAAGCAAGGGTTCGTCTCCGCCATGTGGGGCGCACTGTCCGGAGACGACGAGGTCTCCGACATGGCGACGGAAAACACCGGCGACCAGATGGGCAAGTCTGCGAAGTTCCAAGGCAAGGTGCGCTCGGCCCTGTTCGAGCACATGACCTCGACCGAGGAGATGGGCACAGCCGCGCTCGCCAACCCCGACCTATTCGAGACCCTCGTGGCGGGCCTGGCCGAAGTCGCTGAAGCTGCGAAGAAGTTCGGTCTGCTGGACGGCGGCGGCGAGGAGGACCCGGATAGCTAATTCGTACAACGCGGGATGCGCTGGTCTCACACAAAGGCTCAGCCGGGGAAGGGGCGCCGAGGCCCCGACAGCGTAAGAATCGGGCCTGGTGCACGGATAGGTGTCATCTGATCTGGATTGCCCTGAGGGGCGAGCCTGGAAGGATGTTGCTGAGCCCAACCCCTAACCCCCAGGAGTTCCTCGGACGTCGTCGTCCGCGTCGCTCAGAATCGCGAAGACTGTGTGACGCTCGAGCAGATCGCCGCCGACTTAGGTATCCACCCGATGACCCTGAACAAGTGGATCCGGAAGACCGACGCGGAGGCACGGGTCAAGCCAGGCACGACCGCTGCGTTGGCGATCGCCGGTGATCTCGGAGTTGGGTTGTCCAGGCTGTACCGTGCCCTCCAACGTCAGAACTAGATTGCGGATTTCATTCGGAATTCCA